>NZ_WVVV01000003.1 GCF_012911015.1 Chelativorans sp. ZYF759
CTGCCTCGCCGTTCGCCATGCTCACGGCTCGTTGTCGGCCACCGTTCGTCGCTTTGATCGACAAATCGTTGCCGATCAATCGGCCTGCGGCCGACCGCTCCTCACCCCACAAGGGGAGAAGGGAGTCGCGCTGCGTCAGCGCCGAGACTGATGAGGGGTAAGCCCCGCGCGGCATGTGCCGTTCAGACATGGATCCTAGGGTCTGCGCGACGGCCTTCGGCCTGCTTCGCCCTAGGATGACGAGGGTGGGGTGGCGGGCCGTCGAGGGGAGCGGCGGGTGAGGGGTGGGCGACTCCCCCCGCGCTTCGTCATCCTCGGGCTTGACCCGAGGATCCATGCCGGAACGGGGGAAGAGATGGCGGCTGGGGTCAGAAGCCCCGGGYGGCATGTGCCGTTCAGGCATGGATCCTAGGGTCTTCGCGACGGCCTGCGGCCTGCTTCGCCATAGGATGACGAGGGKGGGGGCGGACCGYCGAGGKGAGCGGCGGGTGAGGGGTGGGCGACTCCCCCCGCGCTTCGTCATCCTCGGGCTTGACCCGAGGATCCATGCCGGAACGGGGGATGGATGGCGGCTGGGGTCAGAAGCCCCGCGCCTCACCGACACTCAGGCATGGATCCCAGGGTCTTCGCGACGGCCTGCGGCCTGCTTCGCCATAGGATGACGACGCGTGGGGGCGGGTCGTCGAGGGGAGCGGCGGGTGAGGGGTGGGCGACTCCCCCCGCGCTTCGTCATCCTCGGGCTTGACCCGAGGATCCATGCCGGAACGGGGCAAGAGATGGCGGCTCGGGTCAGAAGCCCCGCGCCTCACCGACACTCAGGCATGGATCCTAGGGTCTTCGCGACGGCCTGCGGCCTGCTTCGCCCTAGGATGACGAAGGCGGGGTGGGCGATTCACATCCACCGTCCCGGTTGGATCCCGGGTTCGCTACGCGTCGCGGGATGACGGTGGTGCGTGTTTCGGTCGCGGTATCGGTTACTGGTCCGTCCTGTCGCGAAACGCGCCGGGCTTTTCGGGTGCGTCGGCCGGGACCTGGAGGAAGTTCTGCAGCGCCGCGTAGCGCGCCGTTCGCGGGGCGCCGGGTGGGCGGGCAAGGCCGACGGTGGCGACCGGCACGTCGCCCGAAAGCTCAAGCATGGCGATGTCCTGGCCCTCATAGGTCGTGGTGGTTGCCGGTCGCTGGATGAGGACCCCATAGCCGAGCCCGCGGCCGACGAGGCAGCGGACCAGCTCGAAACTGGTGGTGGTGTGGCCGATCCGTGGTTGCAGTGCCAGCGCGCCGAAAATCTCTTCCGTGTTGGGACGCGAGGGATGGACGTCGAGCAGGATCAGCGGCTCGTCGATCAGTTCGGAGAGATGCACGCGGCCGCGCCCGGCGAGCCGATGGTTGCTGGCGACCATCGCATAGGGGCGGAAGCTGGCGACCGCGTCGAAGGCGAGCTCGGCGGAGACATGGGCGCCGTAGATCAGCGCCGCATCGAGCCGCCCCTGCAGGAGCAGGTCGGAGAGAAGCGGCGCATCGGCCTCCGTCAGCTCGAGTTCCAGCTGCGGATGGAGGCGCTGGAATTCCTGCATGATGGACGGCAGGAAAAAGGGCGTCAGCGTCGAATAGCAGCCGATGGTGAAGCGGCCGGCGAGGCTGGTGGCCGCGTGGGCAGCTTCCGCCGCCAGCGTCTCGGCGGTGGAGACGGTCTGCCGCGCCAGGGAAAGCAGGCGCATGCCGGACGGCGTGAGCGTGACGCCCTTGCCCTTGCGCCGCACGAAGAGCTGCAGGGAAAGACGATGCTCAAGCTCGTCGAGCGCCAGCGCCAGCGCCGAGGCGCTGACATTGCAGCTGACAGCCGCGGCCGACAGCGTGCCTTCGGCGGCGATCGCCTCGAAATATTCGAGCTGGCGCAGGGTAAAGGGGAGCATCCCGGTTTTCCTTGGGTGGTAGCTGCTAAAAACACGTTTTACATGAATGACGCGCCGACCGAAACTGGCCCGAGCCTCATTCGAGGAATGACAGTCAGGGAGGAGATCGACATGGTCGCAAATCTGGAACAGGCGATTGAAGAAGCTGGCAGCCCCGTCAGGCTGCTGTGGGAATCGCAGTCGCCGCCGGCAGTGGTGCCGCGTGTGGTGCAGGAATTTTCCAACTGGCGCGACGAGCAGCTGGCCTGGCGCCGCACGGCGGTGCTTTACGACCAGTCGCACCACATGGCGGACCTCAACATCAAGGGCCCGGACGCGCACCGGCTGATCGGCGATCTGGCGATCAACAGCGTGGCGAAATTCCCCGTCGACACGGCCAAGCAGTTCGTCGCCGTCAATCATGACGGCTACATCATCGGCGACAACATCCTCTTCCACCTGGAAGAGGACGAGTATCAGGCCGTGGGCATCCCGCCCTCGATCAACTGGCTGCATTTCCACGCCGAGACCGGCGGCTATGACGTGCGCGTGTGGCGCGACGACAATTCGCTGGTGCGCAAGGGCGATCCGGTGGTCTATCGCTACCAGATCCAGGGACCGGGCGCGATGGAGGTGATCCGCGAGGTCACCGGCGAGGAGCCGCCGAAGCTGAAATTCTTCCACATGACCCGCTTCACCATCGCCGGAAAGACGGTGCGGGCGCTGCGCCACGGCATGGCGGGCGAGCCGGGCTTCGAGATCTGGGGCCCGTGGGAAGACAATGACGCGGTCCATTCGGCGATCCTGGAAGCCGGCCGCAAGCACGGGCTGACCCAGGTCGGCGGCCGCGCCTACCACACCAACGCGCTGGAATCGGGCTGGCTGCCGCGCCCGCTGCCGGCGATCTATACGGGCGAGGCCATGAAGCCCTATCGCGAATGGCTGAAGGCCAATGCCTACGAGACGGTCTCGCCGCTCGGCGGCAGCTTCCACTCGGACAGTATCGAGGACTACTACTTCACCCCGTTCGAGCTCGACTATGGCCGCATCATCGGCTTCGACCATGATTTCGTGGGCCGCGCGGCGCTGGAGAAGATGGCATCCGACGGCACGTCGGGGCGGCGCAAGAAGGTGACCTTCGTGTGGAACGGCGACGATACGGCGGACGCCTTCGGCTCGATCTTCAAGCCGGGGCCGGGCGCCAAGTTCATGAACCTGCCGATGGCGCTCTACGACACCTTCCATTTCGACCGCATCGAGGTGGACGGCCGCACGGTGGGCCTGTCGAGCTGGACCGGCTATTCGGCCAACGAGCGCGCGATGCTGTCGCTGGGCGTGATCGAGGCCGAATTCGCCGAGCCCGGCACGGAGGTGACGCTGGTCTGGGGAGAGGACACGCCATCTTCCAAGCTGCAGGTCGAAGACCATGTGCAGGTGAAGATCCGGGCGACCGTGCAGCCGGCCCCGCTGGTGGAAAAGGCGCGCACGGAGTACCGGTCGAACGCCGGGCTCAAATAGGCCTAACCCTTGCCGCGCCTCAGATGCTCGTCGAGGCGCGGCATGATCTCCACGAAATTGCACGGCATGTGGCGGTAGTCGAGCTGCGGCTTGAGGATTTCGTCCCAGGCGTCCTTGCAGGCGCCGGGCGAGCCCGGCAGCACGAAGACATAGGTGGCGTTCATGACCCCGCCGGTGGCGCGCGACTGGATCGTCGAGGTGCCGATCTTGTCGTAGGAGATGCGGTGGAAGACTTCCGAGAAGCCGTCCATGCGCTTTTCGAAGAGCGGCTCCAGCGCCTCGGGCGTGACGTCGCGGCCGGTGAAGCCGGTGCCGCCGGTGGTGATCACGACATCGATGTCGTCGCGCTTCGTCCAAGCTGAGACGATCTCGCGGATCGCCTCCACATCGTCGGTGACGATGTCGCGCGCGGCGAGCACGTGGCCGGCCTGTGCGATGCGGGCGGCGAGCGTCGCGCCGGATTTGTCGTCGTCGAGCGACCGCGTGTCGGAGACGGTCAGGACGGCGATGTTGACGGGAACGAAGGCGCGGGTCTCGTCGATGCGGCTCATGGTGTCCTCACGGGCTCGGCGTCGTTTGCGTGGCGGTGACGAACCAGCCGGGATGGGCGGCGGATATCGCCTTGGCGGCACGCGCGGCCGCGGCCGCATCCTCGAACAGGCCGAAACAGGTGGCGCCCGATCCCGACATACGGGCGAAGGCGGCGCCGGCTTCCTCAAGCGCGGCCAGCGCCTCGCCGATGGCGGGCGCGATGGTCGTGGCCGCCGCTTCGAGGTCGTTGCGGGTCAGGGCGAGCCAGTCGAGCAGTGACGTCCGCGAAAGGCTGCGGGGCAGCGCGGGCAGGGGGGCGCAATCGCGCCGGGCCAACGCGGCGAAGACGGCCGGCGTGGCGACTTCGACGCCGGGATTCACCAGCACCATGTCCAGCGCCGGCATGGCGTTGACGGGTTCCAGGCGTTCGCCGATGCCGGAGGCCCGCAGCGGGCGGGCGGCAAGGCACATGGGGAGATCGGCGCCGAGCGACAGGGCCGCGTCGCGCAGCCGCGTCTCGCCCAGGTCGAGCTGCCAGTGCCGGTCGAGCGCGCGCAGGGTTGCCGCGGCATCGCTCGAGCCGCCGCCGATGCCGGAGGCGGGGGGCAGGTTCTTGTCGAGCATGATGCGGACCGGCGGGCAGGCGGAAGACGCCAGCCCGCGCAGGAGGTCGCGGGCGCGCAGAACGAGATTGTCGGCACCGGCGGGGATCAGGTGGGCATAGGGACCGATCGTCGAAAATCCATCGATCGGAGCTTCCTCCACGCCGACGCGATCGCCGAAGCGGGTGAAGGTGACGGCGCTGTCGATCAGGTGGTAGCCATCGGCACGTCGCCCCGTGACATGCAGGGCGAGGTTGATCTTGGCGGGCGCCGCCTCGACGGTCGCGACGAAGGCTTCAGCCTCCGCGTCAGTCGCGTTCAAGTCTGTAGACGCCCGTCTCGGGATCCTTGACCAGCGTGCCCTGCGCGCCGGTGCGCGCCTGCTGCTCGTCGCGGCGCACCCGCGCGGTGACACGCTCGGCTTCCTTGAGGAAGGAGCGGTAGCCTGCATAGGCCGCGAGGCCGACAAGGGCGAAGAAAACCAGCTGTGGCAATATCTCTCCTCCGGAACGGGGAAGCCCGAAAAATCAAGATAAGGCTTTCCGCGTCCCTTTCAAAGGCCTCGTTCTACAATCCGTATCGCGCCCACAATGCGCGCTCCTCTGCGGCCGAAATGAGGCCTTCGGCGGCTGCTCCGGCCATCTGCGCGCCAATGCCTTCCACCCCCGGCTGGCCCGACGGGCGGCCGAGAAAGTTCTTCGGATGGGTGATGAGCTTCATCTGCACCTTGTCGCCGAACCGGGCGCGCAGGACCGAGCGCATGTCGCCGAGCGCGTCGACCAGGCCGAGTTCGAGGCCGCGCTTGCCGCTCCAGAACAGGCCGGTGAAGAGGTCGGGATTGTCGGAGAGCTTCGTGCCGCGCCGTTCCTTGACCATATTGATGAAGGTCTCGTGCACCTCGAGCTGCAGCCTCTTGAGATGCTCGACATCCTCCTTGCGCTCGGGCTTGAAGGGATCGAGCACCGCCTTGTTCTGGCCGGCCGTGTGGATGCGCCGCTCCACGCCGAGCTTCTTGATCGCCTCCTGGAACCCGAAGGAGGAGGAGACGACGCCGATCGAGCCGACGATGGAGGAGGGGTCGGCGATGATCTCGTCGCCGGCAATGGCGATCATGTAGCCGCCGGAGGCCGCCAGATCCTCGACGAAGACCAGGACGCGCTTCTTCTTCTCCACCGCCAGGTCGCGGATGCGCTTGTAGATCAGCCGCGACTGGACCGGCGAGCCGCCGGGCGAATTGATGGAGATGGCGACGGCGGGCGCTCCAGAAAACGAAAACGCCTTCTCGATCAGCGTCGCGGTGCCCGCAAGCGAGAGCGCCGGCCGGAGCGGCGAGGATTGTGCCATGATGGTGCCGGAAAGGCGCAGGACGGGCACGATCGGCGCCTCGGCGCGCAGGGACTTGGGCAGGATCGGATTGAGGAAGCGTCTCAAGAGGGGGAAATCTCCATTAGGCGGGTGCCAGTGATGTAGGCGTTCCGGGAGCAAACGCAATGATCACGCGCCCGGTTGCCTCCAGGCACGAACAGGGACGCCTGGGCAGAGACAATTGCCTCGGCTTCCTTGGTGAAGGAATTTTTGGCGTCGCCATGCGGCGCGAGCAGCGGCAGGATTTGCTCGATCCCCGTGGCCCCGAAGAGTGCCGTCAGCCCATCCCCCGGAACTTAGTAATGCGGTGGCAATTGCACCACCGATTCCATTCCGTGCAGGACTCCCGCGATATGCATGGCGATATGTGCCCCAATGGGCGCCAGCGGACTGCGCGTCAGCACGAAGCTCAATGTAAGTAGAGAATTTCCGAAGACCGGCGCCAGCAGTGACAGCCCCTGGAATTCCGCGAAGCCGAAATGATACGCGCCCGCGATCAACGCGCTGGCCACGATACCAAGCAGGCCACGCAAAGCCAAATCGGTCCGCGAACTGCGGGCGTTGCCCAAGGCTCCGACAAAAAGCACGGGCAGCACGTTCAGGAAGAGCGCATCGACCAATCCATACACCACGCCGAACCAGAGCAATGCCCACGCCAGTTCCACACCGGCGGGAGCCTCCGACCCCGGCTGCCCCACGACGTTCTGGACCACATAGAAGCCAAAGAAAGCTGCGCCGACCAAGCCCAGCGCCCACCTGTTTGCAAAGAGCGACGGTCGAACACCGGACGTGCGGAAGAAATATGCCACGAAGGCCCCGACGATCAGCACATACGGGATCAGGAACAGGCCGCGTTCGAGTTGCAGCCAGGTCGAGAAGACGGCTGGGACGGCGAAGCCGACCGCGGCCGCGATGGCAATCCAATACACGGATGCGGAAGCGTCAACTGGCCTAGGGTCGCCGGAGGTTGCCGGGAAAGATATCTGCGCCATGGCCGAACCTCCAGAGATTTGAACTCGACCTACTAAGCAAAAGGCGGTCTCCGCGCCTTGATGGATGTCAAGTCAGGCTGCCGATACGCCGAATGCTTCTGCCATATTCGAGGAGGAAGACGTCAGTCCCCGAAAAGCGCGGCACGGCCAGATCCGATCGCCTCGGCTTCCTCGGTGAAGCGATTGTCTTCCTCGCGGTGCAGCACGAGCGGCGGCAGGGTTGAAAGTCCCGCGCTGGCGCCGCGCCTTCCCCGCGCTACGAAGCGGATCGCGGGTTTGTCGGCGCGGGGCAGGATGGGCCTGATCTCGATGGCGCCGAAAGTCGGGGACAGGGCCGAGACGACCTCGTCCAGCGATTGCGGGCGGGCGATGATGGCGACGCCGCCGCCCGGCTTCACGGTCGAGGCTGCCGTGGCGAGCCAGTCGCCGAGCAGCGCGGCGTCTTCCATCATGTGGGCCCGGCGGCGCAGGGCATCGGGGGAGGGCCGGTCGCTGGCGGGATTGAATGGCGGGTTGAGGATGACGAAGTCGAAGGCAGCGTCGGCCAGGCCCGCCGCGCGCCGCGCATCGCCAGCCAGTCGAACATCGGCCTCCAGCACCGCGCAGCGGGCGGCAAGAGGGGCGTTTTGCGGCAGGGCCAGCGTGGCGCGGGCGCAATGAAGCATTTCCGGCGCGTTCTCGACCAGAACGATTTCGGCTTGGCCGCAGCGCGCGGCGACGGCGAGGCCGGCCGCGCCAGCGCCGGCGCCCAGATCGGCCACACGCCCTGAAAAACCGTCGGGGACGGCGGCCGCCAGCAGCAGCGCGTCGGTCCCCGCGCGGTGGCCCTTGCGGGCGGGCTGGACGAGAAAGAACCGGCCCCGATGGAATGCATCCGTGGTGTAGGCCGCGTCGCCGGCTTCACTGCCCGTGACCATGACGCGTCAGGACTTGTTGAGCTCGTCGGCGATGCCGGCATCGATCAGGATGCGGCGCGCCTGGTCGGCCTCGTCATCGGCGACCAGCACACGGCGCGGCAGGACGCCGATGGAGCCTTCCAATATGCTCATGTTCTGGTCGGCCACCATGAAGTCGATGCCGGCGTCGCGCATCAGGGCTTCGACGAAGGAGATGAGCACAAGGTCGTTGGTTCGCACGATTTCGATCATGGCTGGAGGCTTGCAGGTCACGGCTGCAAAGTAAATGGCGGTGAACCGCGCCAATTCGCCCCCTTGCCCAAGACCGGCCCGCCACCCTACATTCAGGCCGCATCCGGAAGTGCCGCAAAGACCATTGTTCAGGAGAAACCGCGTGGGCGTTGTCGTCAATCTTAAGGGTAAGGACCCTTCCAAGGGCTCTATCGACAGGTTGATCGCGCTGACGCGGGACGACATGGGCAAGGTCAACGAGCTGATCCTGTCCAAGGCCGGCTCCAATGTCGAACTGATCCCGCAGATCGCCAATCACCTGATCTCGTCCGGCGGCAAGCGCCTGCGCCCGATGCTGACGCTGGCTGCCGCGCGCATGTTCGGTTATGGCGGCGAAGGCCATGTGAAGCTCGCGGCAAGCGTCGAGTTCATGCACACGGCGACGCTGCTGCATGACGACGTGGTCGACGAAAGCGATCTGCGGCGCGGCCGGCGCACCGCGCGCATGATCTGGGGCAACCAGGCAAGCGTGCTGGTCGGCGACTATCTGCTGGGCCAGGCCTTCCAGATGATGGTCGAGGTCGGCTCGCTCGAGGCGCTCGACATTCTCGCCAGCGCGGCCTCGGTGATCGCCGAGGGCGAGGTCATGCAGCTTGGCGTTTCCAAGAATCTGGATACGACCGAGGATGACTACCTGGCCGTCATCAAGGCCAAGACGGCCGCACTCTTTTCGGCCGCGGGCGAGGTCGGGCCGGTGATCGCCGGTGCCAGCGCCAGCGACAAGGCGGCGCTGCGCTCCTACGGGACCAATCTGGGCCTCGCCTTCCAGCTCGTCGACGACGCGCTCGACTATGGCGGCAAGGCCAGCGAACTGGGCAAGAATGTCGGCGACGATTTCCGCGAGGGCAAGGTGACCCTGCCGGTCATCCTGTCCTATCGCCGCGGCTCCGCCGAGGAACGCGCCTTCTGGAAGGCGGCCATCGAGGACAACCAGGCCGACGATGCCGCACTGGAGCAGGCCGTGAAGCTGATGCACCGGCACAACTCGATCGCCGACACGATCGCCCGCGCCCGCCATTTCGGCGAGATCGCGCGCGACGCGCTGGCGCCCTTGCCCAAGACGCCTGAAAAGGAAGGTCTGCTCGACGTCATCGATTTCTGCATCAGCCGGGTGAACTGAGGGCAGCGACTGCCCTCAGGCGGCGGACGGGCCCGGGTCGTCACCATCATCCGTCCGCTCGATCAGGGGCATCTTGCGGATGTAGGGCATGCCTCCGCCAACAACCCTCAACCGCGCCCGGCGCGCAGCCGGCGTATCGGCATCGGCCCTTGAGGCCAGTTCCGCCCGCTCCGCCTCCGGCTGGTAGAGAATCTTCTCCAGAACCAGACGTTCATGTCGGCCACCGGCTGTTTCCACCTCGATCGCCTGGTTCTCGGCAAGGCCCAGCAGGGCCAGGCCGCGCGGTGCGGTGATCGGCAGGAACATCCCGACCGGTGCGTCCATCGGCGCGTGCGACAGCACCCGCGTCTCGGCCTCGCCTGCGTCGACGCGGAACCGCAGCCGGCTGCGCAGCGTGGCGACATGTGGCGGGATGTCGTCGCGCATCATGACGATGGCTGTGTCGAGCTTCCGGCGCAGGAGCCGGCCGATGGGTGCGCCCGGATCGGCGAGGCGGTCGAGCATGATTTCGAGAATGGTGAAGTCCTTGGTCGTGAGGATAGAGCTGTCGCATGACATCGCAGTTTCTCCGTCGCTCCCTGAGGGGAGCGCTACGTTTCGAGAAAGGTGGAACCGTCCCCTGGCCGCGAAGGGCACAGGGGATCAGGATCCTGCGATGAGGCAGCCTCCAAACAGCGCAAGGCGCGAGATGGCGGTCATGGCAGCGGGGCCGCTCTATGCGGCGTGGCCGACACTTTCCACCGTCAGGCGGTGAACCCGCCCGTCACGCGCTTCCCAGGTGATGGTCTGGCCGGGCGACAGCCCGATCAGGGCCGCCCCGATGGGCGTCATGATCGAGATCCTGCCGGCTTCGATGTCGGCCTCGCCGGGATAGACGAGCGTGACCGTGCGGGCATCGCCAGCATCGGTGACGTAGCTGAGCGTAGAGCCCATCCGAACGACGTCGTCACGCACCTTGGCGTCGGGCACGAGCCGTGCACGATCGAGTTCGCGCAGCAACTCCTCGGCGACCTCGGGCTGGCGGTCGACCGCGGCCTCCGCGAGGCGTGCGAGCTTTTCGTGCTCCGTCTGCCCGATCACGATGGCGGGCTTGCGAGTCTTCGATTTGGTGAGGACCATGACGATCCCTTTTCGTTGCGGTGCCGGCCGAGCGGCACTTGAGTTCTTCGATGGATGGATGTGTCGCTGTGGCACCGGCATCGCCCGAAAGGGGCCGGCAATCGTCCCTCGACCGGGACGCGACGCGACCGGCCAAGGCTAACTGCCCGCGATGGGGCAGACCTTCAGCATTCTCTTCAGAAAGGGCGCGGTGGCGATCATGTTCAAGAGGTGGGCGGTTCGCCGGCCAAAGTCAAGGCGCGGGGCGGAACAAGTCGCCGGGATCGCGCATCGGCACGGCGGCGCTTTCCATCATTCGCAGGAGACATCCGGCGATGCCGTCCACGGTGATGCCGCATTCGACCTGCAGCTGGCAGCCCTGATCCTTCTGCAGGATCGCGCGCGCGCCGGCCAGCCCGTTGACCTCCAGCAGATGCTCCACCGTCTTGACGCGCAGCCGCACCGGATGCGCCGTGTAGGAAGAGATCAGCCCGCGCAGTTCCGGCCCGACCCGCTTTGCGCGGATCGGCTTGGCCAGCGGGGCGAGAGCCGTGGCGACGTCGCGGACATAGTGCCGCTCGGCCCGGCCCTTCAGGGTACAGCCGGCTGCGACCAGCTCCTCGGCGCAGCAACCCACCAGAAACGAGCCGAAGGTCGCCGCGTTGCCAACCAGCGCGAGCATCTCCGCCCGGTCGGCACCCGCCTGCACCAGCGCGCGCGTGGTGATCGCCATCGATTGCGGATAGCCGGTCCGCACCGTGGACCACAGATGCTGGACGAAATCCGCGGCGGGAGGATAGGGATTGATCGAGACTTCGGCATTCATGCCGCTCTTCTAGAGGTCCTTCACGAGAAGGGCATTAAACTATGTCACTGATGGTTAAATTTGCAGATGTCCCGGGTCGAGACTGAGGTGGTTTGCCGGGGAAACTGGTCGGCAACCTTTGGCCGTCCCGTCCGTTGAACGGTGCACCCGATCAAGGAAATCCCGACATGCGCATCTTCCAGTGCAGCAATTGCGGCGAGGCCGTGTATTTCGACAACACGGTCTGCGTCCATTGCGGCTCGCCCCAGGCCTACGAGCCGCTGGCCTTCGCCATGCGGGCCATCGGCCCGCAGGATCGGCTGTGCGCCAACGCCACCAGCCACGATGCCTGCAACTGGCTTGCGGCGGAAGGCGAGGAACTGTGCGTGGCCTGCCGCCACAATGTCACCATCCCCGACCTTTCGTCGGAGGAAAACCGGCTGAACTGGCGGCGTATCGAGGACGCCAAGCGGCATCTCTTCTATTCGATCCTGCGCTGGCGGCTGCCGGTACCGACACGGCTGGAGGATCCCGAGCGCGGCCTTGCCTTCGAGTTCCTGTCGGATGTCGTGCAACCGGACGGGACGGTGGAGACGGTGCTGACGGGCCATGCCAGCGGGCTCATCACGATCAACATCGCGGAAGGCGACGATGTCGAGCGCGAGCGCCGCCGCACCGCCATGGGCGAGCCCTATCGCACGCTGCTGGGCCATTTCCGCCATGAGATCGGCCATTATTACTGGGACCGGCTGGTGCGGGAGGGCGACAGGCTGGAGGAATGCCGCGCCGTCTTCGGCGACGAGCGCGAGGACTATGGCGTCGCGCTGAAGCGCCATCACGAGCAGGGCCCGCCCGCCGACTGGCGCGAACACCACATCAGCTCCTATGCCACCGCCCACCCCTGGGAGGATTTCGCCGAAACCTTCGCTCATTTCTTCCACATCGTCGACACGCTGGAAACGGCCCGCGCCTGGGGCATTCACCTCAACCTGTCGGCGACGGTGACGGAGGCAGGTTTCGATCCTTACCGCATGCGCGACGTCGACCAGATGCTCAAGGCCTGGGTGCCGATGAGCATGGCGATCAACGCCATCAACCGTTCGATGGGGCAGCCCGACCTCTATCCCTTCGTGATGCCGCCGCCCGTCGTGGCGAAGCTGAGCTTCATCGCGCAGATCGTGGTCCGCGGCGTCACCGTGGACCGCTGATCACATCAGCCGCAGCACGCCGTCGCGCGAGCCGAGATCGAGCGGCGAACGTCCGGGCGGACCGAGCCTGACAGGAGGCCGGGCCTTCGGCCGCGCCGGGGCGGCGAGGGCGGTCGCTGGGACCTCGTCAGCCCAGACGTGGAAGCTCTCCAGCTGATGCGGGCCGAAACTGTGCAGGAGCGGCACATCCATCGCGTCGCGTCCGCGCGCCACGACGATGCGCCCGATGCGCGGCGTGTTGTGGCGGGCGTCGAAAGCATACCAGCGCCCCCCGAGATAGGCTTCGAACCAGGCCGAGAAATCCATGGGCGAGGGGTCGGGCTCGACGCCGATATCGCCCAGATAGCCGTTCACGTAGCGCGCCGGAATGTTCATGCAGCGGCAGAAGGCGATGGCCAGATGGGCGAAGTCGCGGCACACGCCGACGCGCTCCTCATGGGCCTCGATCGCGGTGCGGGTGGAACGTGCATAGCCATAGGAGAAGGCAAGGCGCTGGTGCACGTAGTCGCAGATCGCCTGCACGCGCGCCCAGCCGGGTTCCGTCGAGCCGAACAGGCGCCATGCCAGCCCCCAGAGCAGATCGGTCTCGCAATAGCGGCTGCCGGTGAGATAGCGCAGGCACTCGTCGGGAAGGTGTTCGGGACGGACCTCGCCGGCCTCGGGCGCGATGTCATCGGGCCGGCCGGAATCGGCCACGATCGCTTCCTGGGTGATCGAGAACTCGCCGGGGGGCGCGACCATGCGCAGGCAGCTGTTGCCGTGATGATCGATGAAGGCGCGGCGCGGCACGTCGGGCGAGGTCTCGGCCACCTTCTGCCACTTCAAATCAACGGCGCGCTCCGGGTGAACGTTCATCATGGTGTAAAGGTGGGTCGGTCGCGGGACCGCGATCGTCATGTGATAGCCCACTCGGATCAGCATGATCATTCCTCCCGCAATTTTTCCGAATGAAAGACAAACGTGTTCGCGCCTCCAGTGTTCCCCGGTCGCAATCGTATTTTACCCGGCAAAATCAGGCGATTAACAAATGTAAACCGCCGCTCCTTTCGGCCCTGGCGGTGATCAGCAGCGCGGATGCCGTCTCCCGCCGCAGCGCGGGGATGCGTTGCGGTTGCGCAACATGTCGGCGGTTCGCCCTTTCGTGACCGCGGCCGCATTGATGCGTCTTCGCAAAAAGGCCATGCTTGCGTGACTTAAGGCGAGCAGTGAGTCCGGCCCTGCTCGGCCGGTGGACCTGAAGGGATGGATATGCGGCAATTCTTGGCAGGCGCATCCGCGCTGTTCGGCATTCTGGTGGCGGTTGGCCTGACCGGCACCCCAGCTATCGCGCAGGAACGCCCGGAGCCGGTTCGCGTCAGCTCGTTTGCGGGTGCCTATCTGGCGGCCCGCATCGCCGAGACAGACAACGATCTCGACAGTGCCATCGCCTATTACGAGCGGGCGCTGAATTTCGATCCGGACAATCGCGGACTGCAGCAGAGCCTGATGCTGGCGCTGATATCGACCGGCCAGTTCGAGCGCGCGCTGCCGCATGCGGAAAGCCTGCGCGACGTGCCCGAGGTGGCGCGCTTCTCGCGCCTGGCGCTGGCCGTGGATGCCCTGCACGATGAGGATTACGCGGCCGCGCTCGACCTCCTCGAACTGCCCATGCAGTCGGACCTCGACCGCCTCATCACCGGCGTGGCGAAGGCCTGGGCGATCGCCGGGCAGGGCGGCGGCGAGGCCGCGCTGGAACATCTCGACGGCCTGTCCGGTCCGGAATGGTATGGCGTGTTCATCTCCTACCATGCCGGTTTGATCGCCGAATGGGCGGGCATGGAAGAAGAGGCGCAGGCTGCCTATGCGGCGACGGCCGAGAACGTCGCCGCCGGTTCCGCCGCGCCCGAGACCTTCCTGCGGGCGCTGGAGGCCCAGGCCCGGTTCCAGCAGCGCGCGGGCGACACCGACGCCGCACGCGAGACGCTGGACCTGGCCGACGAGTTCGTGGCCGGTCGCGTGCAGTTCGAAGTGCTGCGCGAGAAGGTCGAGAACGGCGACGACGTGGACCCGCTCGTCGGCGGGGTGACCGAAGGCGTTTCCGAAATCCTGCTCAACCTGGCCAGCGCGCTCAACCGCGGCGGCGGCGAGTCCTTCGTGCGGCTTTACCTTCAATATGCGCTCGCGCTGCACCCGCAGAGCGACAGCGTGCTCATGCAACTGGCCTCGGCCGCCGAGCAGCAGCGCAACCCAGAGCGGGCGATCGCCTATTACGAGCGCGTGCCAGCCGACTCGGCACTGCACCGGCTGGCCCGGATGCAGAAGGGCCTCAACCTCGCCGACCTCGACCGCCACGAGGAGGCCGAGGACATGCTCAAGGCCATCCTCGAGGAAGATCCCGACGACGTGCGCGCCTATCTCGCACTTGGCGGCGTCTACCACTCGCAGGAGAATTACCAGGCAGGTGCCGAACTCTACGATCGCGCCGTGGCGCGCATCGACGAGCCGAAGCCCGAGCACTGGAACATCTTCTACCAGCGCGGCATCGCCCTCGAGCGTCTGAAGGAATGGGAGCGTGCCGAGCCGAATTTCAAGCAGGCCCTGGAGCTCTATCCCGATCACCCGCAGGTGCTGAACTATCTCGGCTATTCCTGGGTCGACATGAACATGAACCTGGAAGAGGGCCTCGACCTCATCAAGCGCGCCGTCGAGCTGCGCCCCTCCGACGGCTACATCGTGGATTCGCTGGGCTGGGCCTATTACCGGCTGGAGCGCTACGAGGACGCGGTGCGCGAACTGGAGCGCGCCGTCAGCCTGATGCCCTACGACCCGATCCTCAACGACCATCTGGGCGACGCCTATTGGCGCGTCGGGCGCCGGCTCGAAGCCACCTATCAGTGGCGTCATGCGCGCGATCTGGAGCCCGAAGAGGATCTTCTGGAACAGATCCGCGAAAAACTGCTCAAGGGCCTGCCCGAAGAGGGCGAGGACGACAACCAGAGGGCCGATGCAGAGGCCGAGGCCGGCGAGGTGCTGGTGGCGGCTGTCTCCCCGATGGATCACCAGACGATGGAGGATTCCGCACAGGAGCCGCTCGGCCCCGAAGTGGCCTCGACCGCGGCGGTAACGGGCGAGGGGCGTTTCCACGAGGTCCGGCCCGGGCAGAGCCTGTGGTCGATCGCCGTCGAGGTGCTGGGTTCCGGGCACCGGGCGAACGAGATCATCGAGCTCAACCCCGAGCTGCGCGCCAATCCCAACCAGCTTCTGCCGGGCCAGCGGCTACGCGTGCCGGCTTCGGTGGACTAAGAGGGCTCAGGCGGGGACGCAGGTCAGCCTGATCGCGTGCTCGCCGATCCGATCGCTGGCGACGAGGCGCAGTGGAGGGCGTGCTGCGGCGAAGAACGGCGTGCCGCCGCCGAGCACGACAGGGTGAAAGTAGAGGCGATATTCATCGATCAGTCCCAGCTCGGCCAGGCTTTGCGCCAGCATCGGGCCTCCCACCTGAATCTCGCCCGCATGTTCATTTTTCAGGCGGCGGACGGCCGCTTCGACGTCATTGGCGACGATGGTGGAATTCGGGCCGACCGTTTCCAGTGAGCGGGAGACGACCCATTTGGGCTGGCGCCGCCAGGCCTGGGCGAACACATGCAGGTCCGGGCCCCATTGCGGATCGTCCTCGTCCCAATAGCGCATGATTTCATAGAGGCGGCGGCCGTAGAGGCTTCCGCTCAGACCGCCCACTTGCTCGGTCCAGTGCCTGAAGAGTACGGGTTCGGGCGCGAATTTGTCGTGGTCCACATAGCCATCCAGCGACAGATTCATTGAGAACACCAGCTTCGCCATATCAAAAATTCCCTGCCGAGGTGCCGAGAAACGCCGCCGCAAGCTTCGCGCGTCATAGGAGGGTGATCATCTCCCCCCCCAACGCCTCCAACTTGACGCCTGCCGGCCGTCATCCTAGGACGGCGCGACTTCGAGCCTCAAGCTCAGAAAGGCGTCTTCCGTGACATCGACCCTGCCTCCCCACATGCAGCCGCAGCGCTCCTTCCAGGCGCTGATCCTCACGCTCAACAGCTATTGGGCAGACAAGGGCTGCGTCATCCTGCAGCCCTATGACATGGAAGTGGGCGCGGGCACCTTTCATCCGGCGACGACCCTGCGCGCGCTGGGGCCGAGGCCCTGGAACGCGGCCTATGTGCAGCCTTCGCGCCGCCCCAAGGACGGGCGCTATGGCGAGAACCCGAACCGGCTGCAGCATTACTACCAGTATCAGGTGATCCTGAAGCCCAATCCGCCGGACCTGCAGGAGCTCTATCTGGGGTCGCTCGACGCCATCGGCCTCGACCCGCTGACCCACGACATCCGTTTTGTCGAGGACGACTGGGAAAGCCCGACGCTGGGTGCCTGGGGGCTCGGCTGGGAGTGCTGGTGCGACGGCATGGAGGTCTCGCAGTTCACCTATTTCCAGCAGGTGTGCGGCATCGAATGCGCGCCGGTGGCCGGCGAACTGACCTACGGGCTGGAGCGGCTGGCCATGTATGTGCAGGGCGTCGACAATGTCTACGACCTGAACTTCAACGGCCGCGAGGGGGCCGAGAAGGTCACCTATGGCGACGTCTTCCTGCAGGCAGAGCAGGAATATTCGCGCCACAATTTCGAGTTCGCCGACACCGAGATCCTGTTCCGGCATTTCGAGGACGCCGAGCGCGAGTGCCAGGCCCTGCTGAACGCCGGCGCATCGGGCGAGGTGGGTGGCCTGCATCTGTGCGTCTTTCCGGCCTACGACCAGTGCATCAAGGCGAGCCACGTCTTCAACCTGCTCGACGCGCGCGGCGTCATCTCGGTGACGGAGCGCCAGAGCTACATCCTGCGCGTGCGCAACCTGGCCAAGGCCTGCGGCGAGGCGTTCCTGCTGACGGATGCGGGCGGCCGGGGCTTCGAGGTCGCGGCCTGACCTGCATCGCCTGACAGGCCCGGCCGGCGGCCGGGCTCAGCAGCGGTTGGTGAACAGGATACCGGCGCCGCCCGACTCGCTCGGCCAGAGCTTGGTGATGTAGGCGTCGGGCACGCCGTTGCGGCCCGGAATGCGGCAGCGCAGCCCGGCCGAGCTGTTGAAGCAGGCATCGATGGAGAAGCACTGACCGGCCTGGAGCTGATAGGCGACCGGGCTGTTGGGGTCGAGGCCGGAACGGGCGTTCACCAGCGCGACGGCCCTGCCTTGCGCAGGATAGCGTGCCGGCGCGCCGATATCGGCCGCTTCCGCGCAGCGGTTCGTTCCCTGGATGACGATGCAGCCCGTCCCGAAGACGGGTGGAGCGGCGGGACGGGCGATGGCCTGGCCCGAGCGCGGCGTCAGCCTTACGGCGCCGCCATCGGCCAGGCGTCCCGTCAGCGTGTTGCCGTCCGCGATCAGCGTGGCAAACGCCCGTCCTGACATATCGTGCAGTTCGATGCGGCCGTCGCCGACCGACCAGCCACTGAGGAAGGCGAGCTGGCCGAGACACATCATGCTGGAAGCACCGAGCCTGCCGCCCATGCCGGCCCCTGCGCGCAATTCGATGGTGCATGGTCCGGCCATGCTGCCGGTGTCGGCCTGCCAAGAGCCGACGAAGCGCGAGGCGTCGTTCTGTCCCCATTGGGCCAGCGCCGCCACCGCCGAGAAGAAGAGCACCACGAGAACGGTGAGAAGTCGAGTCATGTCCAGCCCCCCCGAAACTACATTCGATTAGCGGAAGTCCGAAGTAGCGGCAACGGGAATTATTGACCGGGCAAGCACCGCGTCCCCAACCCTCAAGCAGAGCGACGCTCTGGTTACCTGGCGTGCCTGGAAAAGCAGGGGCGCAGCGGCCTAGGCGGCGCCGAGCTGGGCCTGTGCGGCCGCGCGATGGCCGGCGTCGCCGGTCTCGAGCGCATAGATGCCGTAGGTGACGGCGCTGGCGCGAGTGAGCTTGACGCAATGCTCGGCCATGCGCGGCCAGGTGCGCCCGCCGGCTGCCGCATAGGCCTCGATCAGCGCCGGCAGCGCATCTTCCCCGAAGGCACGGACATGGCCCGCCAGATCGACGGCCGGGTCGGCCACGCGTGCTTCGGTCCAGTCGATGATGCCGGTCGCGCGGCCGTCGGTTTCGACCATCACATGGCCGGCATAGAGATCGCCATGGATGAGTGTGCAGACATCCGGCCAGTAGCTTTCGTCTTCCACCCAGCCCCGGAGCTCGGTCAAAAGCCCCGGCGCCACATCGAATTCGGCTGCCACCCGCGCCAGGTCGTCACGCCATTTCTGGCGCAAGGCGGCGGGCGTGAACACGGGCAGGTCGGCCGCCCTGGCAGTCTCGGGCTCGATGGCGTGTAGGGCGGCGATGGCGGCGCCGAGCGTGCGCGGGTAGAGCGGCGAGTTCCGGTCGAAATGCCAGGTGACCTCGTAGGTCTCGGGATCGAAGGTCAGGCCGGGCTCGCCCGGCAGCATCGGATAGGCGATGAGATCCTCGGCGAAGACCCGCCAATCCGGCACGGCCACGGGCAGTTGGGGCCCGATCAGCGCCAGTGCCCGCGCCTCGATGCGCGCCCGCGCCATGACGTCGGCCCGGCGCGGCAGGCGCAGCACCCAGCGGGTTCCATCCTGCGCCGTGGCGAAGCCGACGCGGAAGTCGAGTCCGATCTCGGTGAAGCCGATCTGGTCAGCCTGGACGCGGATGCCGTGAGCGGCCGCGATCTCGGCGACCTCTTGGTTGGACAGGTTTGTTGTTTCGGACATGAGGGGCTTGCCTGGGTTCGGGCATGGGTTTCAACAGGAAGTCGGACCCCCCAGTCAAGTGCGGGCTAGGAAACCACGTGCGAAGCGGTAATGTCTGCCGGGTCGGAAACGGGGGGCACACGGATGGAATTCGGCGTCGGAACGATCGTCCTGCTTCTGGTCGTGGTCGGCCTGCTGGTCTACGGCATCATTCTCTATAACGGGCTGGTGCGCGCCGCGCAGATGGTCAAGGAAGCCTGGAGCGGCATAGACGTGCAGCTCAAGCGCCGCGCCGATCTCATCCCGAACCTGGTGTCGACCGTGAAAGGTTATGCCGCGCATGAGCGGGCTGCCCTGGAAGAGGTCACGGAACTGCGCAACCGCGCCCAGAGCCTGCCGCGCGACGACGTCGCCGCGCGGGCCGATACGGAAGGCCGGCTGTCGCAGGCCCTGACGCGGCTTTTTGCGGTGGCGGAGGCCTATCCCGATCTCAAGGCCAACCAGAACTTCCTCGAACTGCAAAAGGCGCTGTCGGCGACCGAGGACGAGATCCAGTATGCGCGGCGTTACTACAATGGGGCGGTGCGCAATCTGAACGTGATGGTCGAGAGCGTGCCGTCCAACATCGTGGCGTCGAGCTTCGGCTTCCGTTCGGCGCCTTATTTCCAGATCGAGGAAGCGGGCGATCGCGCCGTGCCCAGCGCGGCGTTTTCCTGAGAGATCGTTCAACCGCCCGCGCTGGCGTTCTGGGCAAAGCTGGCCCGGCTCCGGATCGGTTTCCGCGACTGGATGCACCAGTCTGGACGGAAAATGCAAAAGAGCCCGTCGTGCAAGACGACGGGCTCCAAAATCTGTAAGCAGGCGTCCTGTGATCAGAACCGGACGTTCAAGCCGACGCGGACGGCATGCGCGTCGTAGCGCACGGTGTCGCGATGGACGGCATCGGTGAAGCCAATCTCTTTCTTGCCAAGATCAGTGTAAAGGTACTCGAGCTTCACGCTGAGGGTATCGGTGAGAGCCTGTTCCACGCCGGCGCCGACGGCATAGCCCAAATGCATCTCGCTGCCATTTTCCCGATAGTCGAAGATGTCGCCCGGGCCATCAAATTCGTAGTGTACCCGAGTCCGGCCATATGCAAGACCACCCGTCGCGTAGACAAGAGTGCGATCCATGGCATAGCCGATACGGCCGCGTACGGTTCCGAACCATTCAATCCCGGCCTTGGTGCGGGTTTCGATGTCGAAGGGTCCCCCACCGAAGTCGATCGTCTGGGTCAGTTCGACCGCATTGCTGGTCCGACCTACGTATTGCAGGTCTGCTTCGACGCCCAGAACCAGATTGTTGATCTGATGATTGTAGCCGATCTGGCCGCCGCCCATGAAGCCGCTGTTCCTGATTCGCATGGCGAGGTCATCGTCCATCCAGCCATCACTGCCGCCATCGCCTTCAATGTGGACGCCGAAGGTGCCCCACTTGTAGCCGGCATTGACGCCCGCATAAATGCCGCTCCAGGAGTATGCGTGAGCAGCAAAAGGCGCATCGTTTGTCGGTTCGTATATTGTCACATCGGCGGCGGAAGCAATGGAAGCCGTCATTGCGAGAATTATTACTTGTGTAGAGATACGAATAATTTTGGGTGCCCTCTTCGGAGTAGGCTGATCTATGCGGGTATTAATTTGAGTGCCGCAATCTGTTTTTACCGAAATATTTGGGAATAATTTCGATGTGGCATATAGGCAACAGTATTGCTGGATGGGTGGGCGGGGGATTTCAAGGTCTCACAGTCTTGCAAACCGCCTGCGCACCATCTCGGATGCCCTGGATGGCAACGCGACCCGAGCTGCAGCATCCATGCGCCGGCGGAGGCGATGGTTCTCGCGAAGTACTGTCCATGGTCTTGAGGGGCTGGCTGTCGAGGGCGCCGGCCGACGCGCTTGCTTCGCGACCTCGCTGCTCCCGGGACGCGGTTGCGGTGATGTTGTTGATGGCACCGCCGCACGCCCGTGCCGCGCCGCGGGCAGCCGGACGGAGAGGGTCGCGTCAACCACCTCGCGCAGGACCGCCATTCGCGCCCGCTCGACTGGCTTCGGCCCCGACGACAACGGCGCTATCAACGCCCATTTGCCCCGGCTTACGTCGCTTGCCTAGCGCGCGGCATCGCGGGCATAGACTTGCAGGGTGGCATCAGTCCAAGGCATCGTGCTCTCCATCAAATCTTCGCGAATCCGGCGGAAGAACAAGCTGCCGCTATCACCACTCGATTTCTTCAGGTCAGGCTCCGAGATCATGCCGATGAGAACCATTCGCCTCCTCCTGGTTTTCATTCTCGCCGGCCTGGCCGGCGTGGGAAGCGCCCGGGCGGCGGAAGAGATCCGCGCCTATCATGCCGACATCGCGATCGGGGCGGATGGCACGCTGGAGGTGGTCGAGCGCATCCGGGTCAATGTGGAGGGCCGCGAGATAAGGCGCGGCATCTTCCGCGACATTCCGCTGCGCTTCGAGGACGCGGATGGCCGGCTGCGCGAGGCGGGGCTCGATATCACCTCGGTAACCCGCAACGGCGCGGCCGAGCCCTACACCACCGAGCGCGGCTCCGGCATGCTGCGGGTGCGCATCGGCGATGCCGACGTGCTGATCCCGCACGGCGAGCACATTTACGAGATCGCCTACCGCAGCGACCGCCAGATCCGCTTCTTCGAGGACCATGACGAACTCTACTGGAACGTCACCGGCAATGGCTGGGACTTCCCGATCCTCGAAGCGAGCGCCGAGGTTCGGCTGCCGGGCAATGCCGCGGCAAGCGACGTCACCTATTTCACGGGTGCGCTGGGCTCGACCGAGCAGGCGGCATCCGCGCAACGCCTGGACGGCGGCAACCGGGTGCGCGTGACGGCCGAGCGGCCGCTCGGGCCACGCGAGGGCCTGACCGTCGTCGTGGCCATGCAGAAGGGGGTAGTGGCGGAACCGTCGGCAGCGCAGGAGCGCGCCTGGTGGCTGCGCGACAATGCCGGCATGCTGGCGGGGATCGGCGGGCTTCTGCTGGTGCTCGCCTATTATGGCTGGGCCTGGAGCCGGGTCGGCCGCGACCCGCCGGCCGGCGTCATGGTGCCGCGCTGGGACCCGCCGGACGGCATCTCGCCGGCGCTGACAAACTATATCGACAGGCGCGGCTTTCGCGGCCACGGCTGGGAGGCGCTGTCGGCCGCCGTGCTCAATCTGGCCGTCAGGGGCCTGGTGGAACTCGACGATCTCGGCAGCGACCTGACCATCCGGCGAACCGGGGCACCCGTGCGCAGGGATTTGCCGGTCGGCGAGGCGGCGCTGATCGCCCATCTCGGCGGGGCCGGCGACACGCTGACCGTCGACAAGGCCAATGGCACCCGCGTCCAGACGATGGGCACGGCCTTCCGCAATGCCATCGAGAAGGAGCATTCCAGCCGCTTCTACCGGCACAATTGGGGTTATGTGGTGGGTGGCCTGGTGCTCTCGGCGGTGAGCATCGGGCTCATGCTTGTTGGCGGTGGCTTCGACGAGGAATCGATAGGCCTGATGATCGGGATGACCATCCCTGCGGTCGTGCTCTCGGTGTTCGCGATTTCGCTGGGCAAGCAGATGACACAGGCCTCCACGCTGGGCGCGCGGATCGCGTCAATCGTGGCGCTGGCCTTTGCGGGTTTCGTGTGCCTGACGCTCTTCGGCGGTTTCCTGATCGGCTATCTGATGACCAGTCCCGACCTGTCCTTGCCCATCGCCGTGGGTGGCCTCGTGATGACGAATTTCGTCTTCTTCCGCCTGATGGGCGCGCCGACGCCGATCGGCCGCAAGATGATGGATGGCATTGCCGGGCTGAGGCAGTACCTGACCTTCGCCGAGAAGGACCGCATGAACATGCAGGGCGCGCCCGAAATGTCGCCCGCCCATTACGAGCGCCTGCTGCCCTATGCGGTGGCGCTGGGTGTGGAGAAACCGTGGAGCCAGGCATTCCAGACCTGGCTGGCCGCGGCGGTGGCAGCGGGAGCGGTGGCCGCCTATACCGCCCCCGCCTGGTATCGGGGATCGGGTCTGCGGGCCGACACGATCGGCAGCCGGCTGGGCGCGCTGCCGGCCTCGATGGCTTCGAGCTTCACCGCTTCGCTGCCGGCGCCGAAGAGTTCGTCTTCCGGTTTTTCGGGAGGTTCGTCCGGCGGCGGCGGCGGTGGCGGCGGAGGCGGCGGCTGGTAGGGGATCAGGCCGCCTCGATCATCTCCGCCATCATGGCGACCGGGCTCGAGGCCGGCTTCATCGTCTCCAGCGCGCGGCGCACGCCCTGCAATTCATCGGCAAAGGCCATGTGGGCTGCAAGGCATGCCGACAGGGCGATGATGTGGAGGACGGCTGCGGGTTTCATCGGTCTTCTCGCGGTCCCTTGTTGGCGAAAAGTGTTCGTGAGACCCGTTATGCGCGCGCGGCCCTGAACCGGCCGTGGCCGGCCCGTTCATGCGGCGTTTAGGCGGAGAGGTGACAGGGGGCGGCGGAGGCGGCATCCTTCACGCAGGAGGGTGGGAGAATGCCCAAGCTCGACAAATTTCGCCTTGCCACCGCGTAGCGTCTGCGTTCCTTGATGACCGAAGAAGAACGCATCCTTTGGCATCACCTCTGGCGCATCCCTGTCGAGGGCACGCATTTTCGCAAGCAGGCACCGATTGGGCGGTACGTGGCCGACTTCGCCTCTCACCGCCTGAAGCTGGTGATCGAACTCGACGGTTCCCATCACGGCGACGAGGAGAACCTGGCCGGCGACGCCAAACGGGATCGCTGGCTGGAGAGCCAAGGCTAGCGGGTTCTGCGTTTCTGGAACCACGAGGTCAAAAAGGAACTGGATTCGGTGCTCGATACGATTTATGCCGCCGTGCGCGACCGGAGCGCCCACCTCCCCCTGGATGGGGGAGGTCGCCGCGAAGCGGCGGGAGGGGGTGTTCCGCGGTCGAAGAACGACACCCCACCCCGGCGCTGACGCGCCGACCCTCCCCATCAAGGGGAGGGTGAGGAGCCCCAATGCCCGACCTTCTTCTCGAACTCCGCAGCGAAGAAATTCCCGCCCGCATGCAGCGCAAGGCAGCCGGCGACCTGAAGAAGATGGTCACCGACGGGCTGGTGGAAGCGGGGCTGACCTATGAGGCGGCGAGCGAATACTGGACGCCGCGCCGGCTGGCGCTCGACATCCGCGGCGTGACCGCGCGGTCGAAGGACGTGCGCGAGGAGATCAAGGGCCCGCCGACAAAAGCGCCCGAACAGGCGATCCAGGGTTTTGTGCGCAAGACGGGGCTGGCCTCGATCGAGGACGCGCAGATCCAGAGCGATCCCAAGAAGGGCGATTTCTACGTGGCGGTGATCGAGAAGCCGGGCCGCGGGGCGGAAGAGATCGTGGCCGAGATCATGCCGGCCATCATCCGCGACTTTCCCTGGCCGAAATCGATGCGCTGGGGCGCGGCCTCGGCGAAGCCGGGAAGCCTGCGCTGGGTGCGGCCGCTGCAATCGATCCTGTGCACCTTCGGGCCGGAGACCGAGGAACCGGTGGTGGTCGATTTCGAGGTCGACGGGATCCGTGCGGGCAATGTGACCTATGGCCATCGCTTCCACGCACCGGCCGAAATCACCGTGCGCCGCTTCGACGACTATGTTGCCAAGCTGGAGGCGGCGAAGGTGATCCTCGACGCCGAACGGCGCAAGCGCATCATCTTCGATGACGCCAAGAACCTGGCCTTCGCATCGGGGCTGGAGCTGGTGGAGGACGAGGGGCTGCTGGAAGAGGTCGCGGGGCTGGTCGAATGGCCGGTCGTGCTGCTCGGCGAATTCGAGCGGGAATTCCTCGACATTCCCGACGAGGTGATCCGGCTGACCATCCGGGCGAACCAGAAATGTTTTGTGACGCGGCCGCTGCACCCCTCATCCGGCCCTTCGGGCCACCTTCTCCCACAAGGGGAGAAGGAAGGGCGCGGCGGCGCGGCCGGCTTCCCCTCTCCCCTTGTGGGAGAGGGTGGATCGGCGCGCAGCGCCGAGACGGGTGAGGGGTCCCTCGGCCTCACCAACCGTTTTGTCATCACCTCCAACATCGAGGCGACCGATGGCGGAACGGTGATCGCGCATGGCAATGGCAAGGTGGTGCGGGCCAGGCTGTCGGATGCCGTGCATTTCTGGAAGACAGACCAGGCGGACCTGCCCGACCGGGGCAAGCTGATGGCGTCGGCGGAAAAGCTCGGGCTGGATCTTAAAAAGCCGCTCGACCAGCGCATGGCCCGCCTCGACCAGCTGGGCGTGACCTTCCATGCCAAGCTTGGCACGCAGGGCGAGCGCGTGGAGCGCATCATGCGGCTGGCGGGCGAGATTGCGCCGCTGGTCGGCGCCGATCCGATTGAGGCGCGCCGCGCGGCCCTGCTCGCCAAGGCCGATCTGCAGACCGAGATGGTGGGCGAGTTCCCCGAGCTCCAGGGCGCGATGGGCCGCAAATATGCTTTGCTGCAGGGCGAGGACCCGGCGGTGGCGGCGGCCATCGAGGAGCATTACCGGCCGCTGGGACCATCGGATGTCGTGCCGACGGAGCCGGTGTCCATCGCCGTGGCGCTGGCCGACAAGCTCGACACGCTGGTGGGCTTTTGGGCCATCGACGAGAAGCCGACGGGGTCGAAGGATCCCTATGCGCTGCGGCGGGCGGCGCTGGGGGTGATCCGGATTGTGGTGGAGAATGGGGTAAGGCTCAGGATTGGTGAAGCAGCATATACGGCATATGCCAGCAAGCTTGAGCAGTGGGCTGTTTCGTACCTCGCTCGTTATCGAATCAAACCCGACAATCCGAAGGTGACCGCACTGACCGATTTCATGGCAAATGGTCAGTTTGCAGGTTTGCAGGCGGTCCTAAACAAGGCAAATGCAGGACACCTGCTTTTGGCCGACCCTTCGACCCTCGAGAATCCGCGCGACACGCTCTATCAGGAACTCGTATCGACGATCCGACTATCGTCTGACCTCCTCTCCTTCTTCCTCGACCGCCTGAAGGTGTATCTCCGCGACAAGGGTGCAAGGCACGATCTGATCGACGCGGTGCTGGCGAGTGGGGCTCACCTCCCCCTTGATGGGGGAGGTCGCGCCGAAGGCGCAGGAGGGGGTGAAGGCCACCCCACCCCGGCGCTCCGCGCCGACCCTCCCCATCAAGGGGAGGGTGGGGGTAACGACGACCTGCTCCTCATCGTCCGCCGCGTTCAGGCGCTGTCGGAGCTGCTCGACACCGAGAACGGCAAGAATCTGGTGGCCGGCACCAAGCGCGCGGCCAACATCCTGGCGGCCGAGGAGAAGAAGGGCACGGCGATTGCCGAAGCCGTCGATCCCGCGCTGTTCAGCGATGCAGCCGAGACGCGGCTGTTCGAGGCGGTGAATCAGGCCGAGAACAAAGCCGGCCAAGCGATTCAAAACCAAGACTTTTCGGCCGCCATGGTCGCGCTTGCAGCTTTGCGTGAACCCGTTGATTCATTCTTCGAGGATGTTCTCGTGAATGATGAGGATCAGGCGGTGCGTGCCAACCGGCTGGCGCTGCTCGCGCGCATCCGGGCGGCCACCGGCCAGGTCGCGGATTTCTCGAAGATCGCCGGCTAGAGACGCCGGTCGACCGGCGGCGCCGGTTCCGGACGGGACGAAGCCGACGGGCTTGAGGAGCCGCGTGCGGAACCACCGTTGCTGACGGGAGGCGCGGCTGAAGTCCGGCTGGGCTCAGACGGCCTTTCGGGTGGCGATGCTTGCTGCTGCGCGGGCGCAGCGGCGGCCGGCGCGGCCTGCATGCCCGGGAAGGCCATTCCGACAAGGCCGCCGCGAATGACCATCGGCGAGAGTTCGCGGGCGACCTGACGCGGGGCGGTGTCGATGGGTTTCGTTTCGGGTCCGATGGAAGCGATGCTGCGGGGCGAGGTCGCATCATCCGGGGCCGGCGGCATGGCGGTGATCGAGGTGCTGACCGAGACGTAGCGCGGCGCGGCGATGACCCGGGGCTCCTCGCTTCCATTGCTGGCGGTGATGGTCGCGTCGACCGGCAGGGCAATTTCGCGTGCCTCGTCCATGACCAGGAAGGACGGGCCGCTGCCGGTCTCGATGGGGGCGGGGCTGAGGAAGGATCCGGCGGCGGCGCCCGACAGGATCGTGCCCGTCAGGAGCGTTCCAGCAAGAATGCGCAACACGATATCTGTCTCCGAACATTTCCCGGCCGGCGACCGTCCGCCCACCTTCGACACTGGAAAAATTGGCAAAGCCTAGCGGCTGCGGGTTAACGAATGCTATGGAACGCCGCCGCCCGCCGGGCGGCCCGCAACGAGGGTTCCGTGGCCGATATCCTGAAGACTGATGACGCGCTGGACGCAGCCCTCGCCATCCTGGCGCGCGGCGGCATCGTGGCCGTGCCGACGGAAACCGTCTACGGGCTGGCCGGCGACGCCACGAATGGCGCGGCGGTGGCGCGCATCTTCGAGGCCAAGCGCCGGCCGCATTTCAACCCGCTGATCGCCCATGTGGCCGACATGGCAATGGCCGAGCGGCTGGCGGAATTCGATCCCGTCTCGCGCCAGCTGGCGGCGGCCTTCTGGCCGGGGCCGCTGACGCTGGTGCTGCGGCTCAAGGCGAATTCGCCCATCCACCCGCTGGTCACGGCCGGCCTGCCGACCGTGGCGCTCAGGATGCCCGGCGGTTTCGCGCATGAGCTGATCGCCGCCTTCGGCCGGCCGCTGGCCGCCCCCAGCGCCAATTCATCGGGGCGCATCACGGCCACGACGGCCGAGGCGGTTGCCGCCGACCTGGGCGACAGGCTGGAACTGATCGTCGATGGCGGGGCGACGCCGGTGGGTCTGGAATCGACCATCGTGAAGGCGGAAGCTTCCGGCGTGCGCGTGCTTCGGCCAGGCGGCATCGCAGCGGACGCGATCGAGACGGCGGCGGGCGTGAGGCTGCTGCGCGAGGCGACACACGGCATCCAGGCGCCCGGCATGCTCGCCTCGCATTACGCGCCGGGTGCGGCGGTGAGGCCGAACGCGCAGGACGTTCGCGAAGGCGAGGCGCTGCTGGCCTTCGGGCCGGAGCGGATCGAAGGCGCGGCGCGGGCGGTCGCGGTCATGAACCTGTCGGCGAGGGGTGATCTGCGCGAGGCGGCCGCCCATCTCTTCTCCTATCTGGCCGAACTCGACCGTTCGGGCGCGGCCACCATCGCCGTCGAACCCGTGCCCAGCGAGGGCCTGGGCGAGGCGATCAACGACCGGCTGGCACGGGCGGCAGCCCCGCGTGACGGAACGGATGCGGGGGACTAGCATGGCGGAGATGGACAGCCTCCTTTCCCGTTTCGCGGCCATTGTCGGCGACAACAACGCGCTGAGCGAGCCGGACGATATCAGCCCCTACCTCGCCGAACCACGCGACCTGTTTCACGGGCGCGCCGCGATGGTGCTGCGGCCGGGGACGACGGCGGAAGTGGCGGCCATTCTCAAGCTTGCCAGCGAGACCGGCACGCCTGTGGTGCCGCAGGGCGGGAACACGGGTCTCGTCGGCGGGCAGATCCCGGACCGGGCAGGGCGGGCGGTGATCGTGTCGCTGTCGCGCATGAATGCCATCCGGGAGATCGACGTCGCTTCCCGGACGGCGACGGTGGAGGCCGGCGTGGTGCTGCAGCGCCTCCAGGAGGCGGCCGACGAGGCGGGGCTTCTCTTCCCGCTCTCGCTGGGCGCGCAGGGCTCGTGCCAGATCGGCGGCAATCTGTCTTCCAATGCGGGCGGCACCGGCGCGCTGGTCCATGGCAGCGCGCGCGACCTCTGCCTGGGGCTGGAGGTGGTGCTGCCGACCGGCGAGGTGCTGGACGATCTGCGCAAGCTCAAGAAGGACAATACCGGCTACGATCTCAAGAACCTGTTTGTCGGCGCGGAAGGCACGCTCGGCATCATCACGGCGGCGGTCGTGAAGCTGGTGCCGAAGCCCAGGGGAAGGGAACTGGCGTGGATCGGGCTGGAGAACCCGAAAGCCGCGCTGGAGCTTTTCGGCCGCGCGCAGGAGCGGGCGGGCGCGGCGTTGACGGCGTTCGAACTGGCGGGCCGCAACGCGCTGGAATTCGTGTTGCGCCACCGCGACGGCGCGGCCGATCCGCTGGCCTCGCGCCATCCCTGGTACGTGCTGGCGGAGATATCGTCGGGGCGTTCGCCCGAGGATGCGCGGACGCTGATGGAGGAAATACTGGGCGACGGGCTGGAGCGCGGGCTGCTTGCCGACGCGGCCCTGGCGCAAAGCCTCGCCCAGCAGGCGGCCTTCTGGCATCTGCGCGAGGAGATGTCCTGGGCCCAGAAGCCCGAGGGCGCCTCGATCAAGCACGACATCTCGGTGCCGGTGGCCGCGATCCCCGATTTCATCGAGAAGGCGGGCGAGGCGGTGGCGCATGTCTCGGCCGAAGCGCGCGTCGTGTGTTTCGGGCACATGGGCGACGGCAATCTGCACTACAACGTCTCGCAGCCCGTGGGCGCGGAGCGGGACAGCTTCCTGGCGCTCTACCGCGACATGAACGACGCGGTGCACGCCGTGGTGCGCGCGTTCGAAGGCTCGTTCTCGGCCGAGCACGGCATCGGCTCGATGAAGCGCGACGAACTTGCCCGCACCGCGCCGCCCGTCGCGCTCGACCTGATGCGGCGGGTGAAGACGGCGTTCGACCCCGCGGGGATCATGAACCCCGGCAAGGTGATCTGAGCTTCAGGTCGCATTTCGATAACCATCTGGAAAATCCAGCAAAATTTAACCGAACTTCTTAAGCGCGGCGGTAAGGGTCGGCGCCTAGTCTCACCCCCATAACGAGGCGGAAAAATCCGCCCGCGAGAGACCTGACAGGGCTCTCAGGAGAGACAGGAAGGCGCAGACCTATGAATGCAGGGCTCAAACCCGTGTGGGCCGGCCGCAACATGCGGCTTGATCCGTTCCGGCTGCCGCAGGCGGTCAGTTATGCCACCCGCGACGATTTCGGCGACGTCACCTTCATGATCGACAAGCGGGGCGCGACGGTGAAGCGGATGCTGTCGGGCAGCCGGCTCCCGGCGACGGTGATCCTGCCCGCCAACGCCTTCAAGGGCGTGGCCGCGCGTGCCATCGAGGACGAGGACGGCGCGGTGACGGTCACCCTCGAACTCATGCATCACGACCCCATGCTGAGCGTGCCGCTGCTGGTTGCCGACGATCTCGACGACGTGGCCGCCGACTGGCGCACCTGGGCGGAAGCCTATCGCCTGCCGATGCTGCTGGTGGAGGCCGACGGCGTGGCCCGCCCGCTCGAGGAAAGCCTGGGCGAGGTCAAGGTCGCCAAACCGGTTCAGCGCCGCAAGGGCCGCCTGACGCTTGGCCGTCGCCCCCGCTTCCTGGCGCGGCGCAAGACCGGCAAGCTCGGCCTGCGGCTGATGGTGGACGGCGAGGAGATCATCGCCCGGCGGTGATCTCGGAGACGCGCGCGGCTATTTCAGCTTCTGCGGATAGATCGTCTCGCCGCGCGCGAGCATGGCGACGAAGTCGGCGACCTTCTTCCGGCGTCCGGCTTCGGTCTTCATGTTGTGAAGGCGGAAGGCGAGCGCGAAACGGTTCTGGGCCGAGAGCATTTCCAGCATCGCGCTTGCTGCAGGCTCGGCCTCGATCGCGGCGATGAGGTCGTCCGGAAGAACCATGTCCTTGCCGCTGGCATAGGCCCGCTCCCAGCGCCCGTCCGCCTTGGCGGCCTCGACATGGGCAAGCCCGTGTCCCGTCATCCGGCCTTCCTCGATCAGCCGTGCGACATTGTCGACATTGATCCTGCTCCAGATGCTTTTGCGGCCGCGTGGCGTATAGCGCTGGAGGAAGCTCTTTTCGTCGAAGCCCTTGCGGATGCCGTCGATCCAGCCCCAGCACAAAACGACGTCGATCGCCTCCTTGGCGGTGATAGATTTCAGCCCTGACCCGACCTTGTGGATCTTGATCCAGATTTCGTCGGCCTTGTCGTGGTTTTCGCCGAGCCAGCGGTAGAAGGTGTCGGCATCGACGAATTCGCGGATCTTTGCGGGGTCGACGAAGACTGGGGCCATGGGGATCCTATGGAAGGAAGGCGCCGACCAGCAGCCCGCCGAAGATCAGCCAGCCCACGATCGAGTTCGACTGGAAAAGCTTCAGGCACTGATCGCCGTCGTCGATGTCCAGGACGCGGATCTGATAGCCCATGTGGAGAGCGGCGGCCGCCAGACCGACATAGGCGAGCGCCGGCACGCCGGCTGACCAGAAGGCGAGCGCGAAGAGAACGAGGGCGCCCGTGTAGAGCAGGGCGAGCGCAGGTTTCGTCTTCTCGCCGAAGAGCCGCGCCGTGGAGCGCACGCCGACCAGCGCGTCGTCCTCCTTGTCCTGATGGGCATAGATCGTGTCGTAGCCGATGACCCACAGGATCGAGCCGACATAGAGCAGGGCGGGCGCCATCGCGAGGCTGCCGAAATGGCCGGCCCAGCCCATCCATGCGCCCCAGGAGAAGGCAAAGCCGAGAAAGAGCTGCGGCCAGTCGGTGAATCGTTTTGCAAATGGGTAGATCGCCACGGTCAGAAGCGAGGCCACCCCGACGCCGATTGCGAACCAGTTGAACTGCAGGAGGACGACGAGGCCGACGAGGCATTGCGCCAAGAGGAAGGCCCAGGCCTGGCGGCGCGTGGCCTGGCCGGAGGGAAGCGGCCGCGAGCGCGTCCGCGCGACCTTCTCGTCGATGTCCTGGTCGACGATGTCGTTATAGGTGCAGCCCGCGCCCCGCATGGCGATGGCGCCGATCATGAACAGGGTAAGGTGGAAGGGGAGTTGCCAGGAGAGCATCCCGGCGGGTGCGGCAACGGCAAGGGCTGCCGACCACCAGCATGGCCACATCAACAGCCACCAGCCGATTGGCCGGTCCCAGCGGGCGAGCTGCGCGAAGGGCCAGAGCCCGCGTGGCAGGGCGCGGTAGACCCAATGCCCGGTCGGGGCATCCGCCACGCGCCCGCGCGCCTCTTTCGACTGGATGGTGTCCATGAGGATTCAAGTGGCAGGGGTCAGTGGGGACGTCAAGGCTCCACGAGACTTTGCCAATGCTGGGATTGAGTGCTATATATCAAAGATATGCAGCATCTGGAGATGTGCGATGACGGACACCGCGAAAGTCTTCTGGTCCGGCCGCTCGCAGGCCGTACGCCTTCCACGCGACTATCGTTTCGAAGCGGAGGAAGTGCGCATCAGGAGACGCGGCAGGGCCGTGATACTGGAGCCATTGGTCGAGGACTGGGCATGGCTTGACGGACTGGCAGGCGATCTGGATGAGGATTTCGAGAAAGCGGCGAGCGAAGAGATAGAGGCTCAGGCGAGGCCGGACCTGGACTTCTTCCGCTGATGTATCTGCTCGACACCAATGCGGTGATCGCGGCGCTGAAAGGGCACGCCGGCCTGTTGGCGCGCATTCGCGGCCAGAAGACACAGGACGTCTGCGTATCTTCCATCGTTCTCCATGAACTCTACTACGGCGCCTTTCGAAGTGCGCGGCTCGAAGCCAATCTGCAGCGGGTGGATGCTCTTCAGTTCCAGGTCGTCGACTTTGACAGGGAGGACGCGAGAAAGGCTGGGGAGGTTCGTGCCGTGCTGCCGGCATCCGGTTCGCCGATCGGGCCCTACGACGTGCTGATCGCTGGGCAGGCGCTGTCGCGGGAACTGACGCTCGTTTCACGCAATAGGCGTGAGTTTGTCCGCGTGCCGGAATTGCGCCTCGAAGATTGGGAGACGGGTTAGACTTGATTGGCCGTTGTGCATAACCCTGCCGCGGGGCCAAGCTGATTGACCGGGTCGACATCGCGCCTTAACCGGACGACCAGCAAAGCGCTTGGAGACTCCTTTTCCATGAACATCCTTCTCATCGGCTCGGGCGGGCGCGAGCATGCGCTGGCCTGGAAGCTTGCCGCCTCGCCGCAGCTGACGAAGCTCTATTGCGCGCCGGGCAATCCGGGCATCGCGCGCGAGGCCGAATGCGTGGCCCTGGACGTGACCGATCACGCGGCGGTGGCGGCGTTTGCGAAGGCCAATGACATCGGCCTCGTCGTCGTGGGGCCGGAGGCGCCTCTGGTGGCAGGCATGGCCGACGATCTCGAGGCGGAAGGCATCCGCGTCTTCGGGCCGTCGAAGGCGGCAGCGCGGCTCGAGGGCTCGAAGGGTTTCACCAAGGATCTGTGCGCGCGCTTCAACATTCCGACAGGCGCCTATGGGCGCTTTTCCGATGCGGCGGCGGCCAGGGCCTATGTCGAGGCGCAAGGTGCGCCGATCGTGGTCAAGGCCGACGGGCTTGCGGCCGGCAAGGGCGTGACGGTGGCAATGACGGTGGCGGAAGCGCTCGGCGCGATCGACGCCTGTTTCGATGGCGCCTTCGGCGGCGCGGGCGCGGAGGTCGTGGTCGAGGAATTTCTCGATGGCGAGGAAGCGAGTTTCTTCTGCCTGTGCGACGGGACGAGCGCGCTGCCTTTTGGCTCCGCGCAGGACCACAAGCGTGTCGGCGAAGGCGACACGGGCCCCAACACCGGCGGCATGGGCGCCTATTCGCCGGCACCCGTGATGACGCCGGAGATGACCGCCCGGGTGATGGACGAGATCGTCAAGCCGACGCTGGCCGGCATGGCGGAGCTTGGTTGTCCCTTCCAGGGCGTGCTCTTTGTCGGGCTGATGATCACGGCGCAAGGCCCGCAGCTGATCGAATATAATGTGCGCTTCGGCGACCCCGAATGCCAGGTGCTGATGATGCGGCTGAAGGACGATCTGCTGCCGTTGCTCAACGGCGCGGTCGACGGGCAATTGTCCCACATGAGCGCGCGTTGGCGCGATGACGCCGCCCTGACGGTCGTAATGGCCGCCAACGGCTATCCCGGCACGCCGCAGAAGGGTAGCGTCATTTCCGGACTGGAAAAAGCGGCCGGCGAGGGCACGGAAATCTTCCATGCCGGCACGGCGGAGAAGGACGGACAGCTGGTCGCCGCCGGCGGGCGGGTGCTCAATGTCACGGCGCTCGGAAAGACCGTGACCGAGGCGCGTGACCGGGCCTATGAGGCCGTCGACCGCATCGACTGGCCGCAAGGCTTCTGCCGCCGCGACATCGGCTGGCGGGCGGTGGAGCGGGAGAAAGCGCGCTGATCGCCTCAGGCGACTTTCGCGGGATCGGTTGAGCCGCCGGCGGACCCAAAAGGCTTCACTTTGATTTCGCCTTCCCGCTTGCGTGCCGCGGCAATGTCGTGGCTGTTCTGCATGCGCATGAGCGTATCCATGCGCACACCGAACGCCTTTTCGATGCGCAAGGCCATGTCTGGCGAAAGGGCCGAACGCTCGTTCAGGAAGGCCGACAGGGCAGGCCGCGTAACGCCGAGCGCGCGCGCGGCCTCCGTCACGGTCAGTTCCAGCGGCTCGATGATCTCGGATTTTACGAACCCACCCGGATGGGCGGGGGCATGCATCCGATAATGGGCAGGTTCCGCCAATTCAGCCTCCATCAATGATAGTCCTCATAGTCGAGATCGAGGATTTCGAGTTCGTCCTTGTCGATCCGAAAGGTAAGGCGCCAGTTCTTGCTGACGAAGAGGCTCCATGTGCCTTTCCTGTCGCCGGTTAGGCGGTGCGCTTTCCAGTGCGGCACGTCTGCCAACTCGTCCTCGCTCTCCATGTCCTGGAGGAAGGAGATGATTGTCCTGATCTTCACGACATACTGCCTGGGCAATCCGGCGGGATCATCCTGGAGGATGAGCCGCTTTAGGGCCTTGTGCCTGACACTGCGGATCAGCATAGAGAAATGATAATACACGCTTTGCTAGCGTCAAGTGTAGCGTGTCACTTTACGGGAAAATTGTCTCATCTTTCCTCGAACGGGTCGCGCGCCGGCTTGTCCGGCAGCGATCCTTCCGCCGCGCGCTTCCTGTGGTGCGCCATGGAGCATTGGGGCGAGCAGAGCACACCGCGGTCGCACCAATAGGCGGGACCTTCCTCCAGCCTGCCGTAATGCAGGTGGAAACCGGCGGCCCCGAAGGGCAGGCCACACTCGATGCAGCGATGTCGTTCGGGACGGGCAAGCATCATGTGGCTCCGCATCAGGAGGGGCGCGACACATGCCGCAATTGACGTTTACGTCAAAAGAAATTAGCTCTCGGTCAAGTATGTAAGCGACACGACCGGAGGAGCCAAGTCATGTATCGCGCGCCCGTGGCGGATATCGCCTTCACCCTCAAACACGTGGCTGGACTGTCGTCCGCGCTCCATGCGGGCGTGCTCGGCGATCTGTCGGAAGATCTCGCCGATGCGGTTCTGACCGAGGCCGGACGCTTTGCCTCCGAGGAGGTCGCGCCGCTGCACAAGGTCGGCGACGAGGTGGGCGCCAGGCTCGACAAGGCCGTCGTCACCATGCCGCCGGGCTGGAAGGATCTTTATCACCGCTGGGTGGAAGGCGGCTGGAACGGGCTGTCGGCGCCTGAAAGCCATGGCGGCCAGGCCCTGCCGATGATGCTTGGCGTGGCGGCACTCGAGATGTGGAATTCGGCCTCGATGGCCTTCGGCATCGGCCCGACGCTCACCATGGGCGCGGTGGAGGCGATCGAGAAGCACGCCTCGGACGAACTCAAGGCGACCTATCTCGATAAACTCGTCTCGGGCGAGTGGATGGGCACGATGAATCTGACGGAGCCGCAGGCGGGCTCCGACCTGAACGCGTTGCGCGCGCGGGCAGAGCCGGCCGGCGACGGCACCTACCGGATCTTCGGCAGCAAGATCTACATCACCTATGGCGAGCACGATTTCACCGACAACATCGTGCATCTGGTGCTGGCGCGCCTGCCCGATGCGCCGGCCGGCACACGCGGCATTTCGCTGTTCGTGGTGCCGAAATTCCTGGTCAATGAGGACGGCTCGCTCGGCCGTCGCAACGACGTCTTCTGCGCCTCCATGGAGCACAAGCTGGGCATCCACGCTTCGCCGACCTGCACCATGGTCTATGGCGACGGCTTTGTGGACGGCGAGGAGGCTGGCGCGATCGGCTGGCTGGTCGGCGAGGAGAATCGCGGGCTCGCCTGCATGTTCACCATGATGAACAATGCAAGGCTTGCCGTCGGCATCCAGGGCGTGGCCGTGGCCGAGACCGCCTTCCAGCGCGCGCTCGCCTATGCCAATGAGCGCCGCCAGGGCAAGGCACCGGGCTATACGGGCGAGGGCATGGCGCCCATCGTGCACCACCCCGACGTCCAGCGCGATCTCCTGACCATGAAGGCGCTGACCCACATCGCCCGCTCGATCTGCTACGCGACCGCGCACGCGACCGACATGGCGCGGGCGAGCGAAGGCGACGATGCCCGCCATTGGCAGGAACGGGCCAATCTGCTGACGCCGATCGCCAAGGCGTTTTCGACCGATATCGGCGTCGAGGTCGCCTCGCTGGGCGTCCAGGTGCATGGCGGCATGGGCTATGTCGAGGAGACGGGGGCGGCGAGCCTCTACCGCGACGCGCGCATCGCGCCGATCTACGAGGGCACCAACGGCATCCAGGCGATCGACCTCGTGACCCGCAAGCTGCCGCAATCGGGCGGCGACCACGTCAAGGGCTACATTGCCGAACTGCGTGCCGACATCGAGGCTGTGCGGTCGTCGAACCGTGAGGGTTTCGGCGCCACGGCGGACCGCTGCGCGGCCGCGCTCGACGCGCTGGAAGAAGCGACCGGTCACCAGCAGCAGGCGCTGGCCGAGGGCCGGCTGGAGCAGGCACTGGCGGGGGCCACGCCCTATCTGCGCCTCTTCGCGCTGGCGGCGGGCGGTGCCTATCTGGCGCGCGCCGCCCTTGCCGGGGAAGACACGGCGCGCGTGGCGCTCTGCCGCTTCCATGCCGAGAACCTGATCGACGAGACGACGGCGCTGAAGCGCCGGGTGATCGACGGCGCCGACAGCCTGCTTGCCGCCGGCGCGGCGCTGGCCACCGCCTGAGGAGCGCGACCATGAGCGAGCATATCGAGATCACCCGCAAGGGCGCCGTGCAGATCATCCGCATGAACCGTCCCGACAAGAAGAACGCCATCACGCGCGCCATGTATGCGGTCATGGCGAAGGCGCTGGGCAACGGCGACGGCGATGGCGATATCCGCTGTCACGTCATCCTCGGCGTGCCGGGCGCGTTCTCGTCCGGCAACGACATCGCCGATTTCATGGCGGTCGCCACGGGCGGGGAGGGCGGCATGGAGGTCTATGACTTCCTGACGGCACTCGCTTTGGCGCAAAAGCCCATTGTCTCGGGCGTCGACGGCATCGCGGTGGGCATCGGCACCACCATCAATCTGCATTGCGACCTGACGCTGGCCACGCCGCGCACCGAGTTCAAGACGCCCTTCGTGGATCTCGGTCTCGTGCCCGAGGCTGGCTCCAGCCTCATCGCGCCGCGCGTAATCGGGCGCCAGAATGCCTTTGCCCTGTTGGGCCTCGGAGAAGGGTTTTCGGCCGACCGTGCGCGCGAGGTCGGGCTGATCCATGCCGTGGTGGCGGAGGATGAGCTGGAGGCCGAGACGCTGGCGCTTGCCGAGCGCGTCGCGGCCAAGCCGCCGGAAGCGCTGAAGATCGCGCGCGACCTGATGCTGGGCGACCGCCAGGAACTGGTTGCAAGGATCAAGCAAGAGGGCGAGCATTTCCGAGCAAGGTTGAAATCCGACGAGGCGCGCAATGCCTTCATGGCGTTCATGGCGCGCAAGAAGGGCTGACACCCGGTCCGGAATTCGCGTTGCTCGATGAGGCCTTTCGGGTTCCAGGCGACGGCGCGCCTGAATGGATAGACCTACGGCCTGGATGGTCGGTCAAGGACGATGGCGGCCAGCAACAGCGCCAAGGCCGCGATCGAGAACGCCGTGCGCCAAAGATGCCAGTTCCACCATTGCGCCCGCAGTTCGCTCCAGCCTGCCGGGAGCGTTTCGACGGCCCACCCCATCACGAGCGCATTGATGGGTTGATTGAAGAAGCGGGTGGTGATGCCTGCCGCTGCCATGAACAGCAGTGCCGACAGATAGAGCCAAAACACAAACCCCTTGTCACGCGCCGACCAGATCAGGACGACAGTGAGCCCGATCGAAGCGAAACCCAGCGCAGGTAGCAGTACGTTCAGACCACGTACTGCCCCCTGGTGCATTTCGACAAAGGCCGTCGGCGTGAGCAAAGTGGGGTCGTATCCGCGCCAGATGCCAAACACGCTTCCGGCGACCAACGCGAAGATCAGCGCAGCGAGAAACTGGCACAGCATGAGCCGAGGGTTCATATCGTCCTCCACGCCAATTTCCACACTGGCGAGAATTTCACTACATCGATACTGTATCGAAATATGAGCGATGTAAAGCCACAAAGACGGCCCTATAGGTCGCGCGTGCGGAAAGCCCAGGCCGCCGAAACCCGCGAAGCCATGCTTGCGGCAGCGAATGACCTGTTTCTGCGGAAGGGATGGGTGGCGACCACGATTGCCGACATTGCGGCAGCGGCGGGTGTTTCCAAGGAAACGGTCTATGCGGTCTTCGGCAACAAGAAGGCCCTGTTGCGGGAACTGATTGCGCGCGCCGTCCGCGGCACCGACCCCGAGACGCCGCTGGTCCAGCAGGATGGGATCGTCACAATCGCTCAGGAGACGGACCAGGCGCGCCAGATCGAGCTTTTTGCCGCCGGGATTGCGACGGTGCTGGCGCGGGTGGCGCCGCTGATGGATGTGGCGCGCGCCGCGGCTGAAACCGATCAGGCCATGTCCGAACTCTACCAGGAACTCCAGCGCGGGCGGCTGAACAATCTCGAATGGTTCGCCAATGGGCTCGGGCGCAACGGCGCGCTGAGAGGCGACATGGATCCCGGCGCGGCCGGCCGTATCCTCTGGCGGCTTGCAAGCCCCGATCTCTTCCTGCTGATGCGGCGCGTCGAGCGGGCCTCCGAAGAGACCTATGTCGAATGGCTTTCGACAAGCCTGAAGCTCCTGCTTCTCCCACGCTGAACCGCAGAATCCTGGCCGATGCCGAGGCTGTCTTCGATGCCTATGTCGAGGCCGGCGGCAATCTCGGCGACACGGCCGACGTCCATGCCGGCGGCGGCAACAAGGAAATGCTGGGGGCCATGATCGAGCGATGGTCTACGGCCTGTTCTTGCCGGCCGCGCGCCAGAACCTGGTCTTTGGCGGAACCACCGTCGTCGACCGCAGATAGGGTGCCGCTCCGGGCATAGGCAGGCGTTGCGGGAGCCCGGCACTCAATGGCGTCCCGGCACTATCGGACCGGACTTAACGCGTCTGCCGCTCGGCGCCCGGGACATATTGGCGCCAGTTGTGCTGTTCCCTGAAGCCGAGAACCTCCCGGATCTTGCGGTTTGAAATGGGCGCTTCGAAAGCGTCCATGGGCCGCGCGATGGGCGTGTTCGGCGCCCATTTGGCGAGAAACGTCTCGCTGGGTTCGTTTGCGGTGATCTCGTCGTTGACGGCGTTGAACACCTGGAAGCCGAGACCGTCCCTGGCGATGCAAAGGTCGACAATCTGACCGAGATCGCGTGCGTCGATATAGCTCCAGGCATTGCGCTTGCGGGACGGTGGATCGGCCAGAAAAGCCGGGAAACTGGCATATTCTTCGGGTTCGATGACATTGCCGATGCGCAGGGCATAGATGTCGGCGCCCGTACGTTGGGCGAAGGCCCTGCCGGTCTTCTCATTGACGAGCTTGGACAGGCCGTAGCTATCCATGGGATCGATGTCATAATCTTCTTCGAGCGGGAACTGCCGATAATCCTTGTCGCCCTCGGCAAAACACACGCCATAGGTGGTTTCGCTCGACGCAATGACGATCTTGCGGATGCCGAGTTTGGTCGCCGCTTCGATGACATTGTACGTCGAGACGACATTGCTTCTGAATGTCTCATTGTCCGGTCGCAGCAGGACCCGGGGAATGGCTGCGAAATGCACCACGGCATCAACGCGGGCCGGTCCTTTGCCGGTCTCGAAGCCTTCGAAACCAAAATGCATCGAGAGCGCATTGAAGACCTGGCCGCTGTCGGTCAGGTCGGTGACGAGCGTGTTGACGCCCTCCAGATCGAGTGGGTTCAGATCGAGATTGAGGACGCTGTGGCCTTGCGCCAGGAGATAGGCAACGGCGTGGCGCCCGGCCTTTCCGCTCCCGCCCGTGAAGATAATCCGCTTGCTCATGCCTGTCCCCTCGCTGCGTCGATTGGCTGCCGTCACGCTCAATCTCCTTCCTGATCATTTAGGGCAAGAGCGTGCCGAAGGCGAAAATCCCCTGTTCTTTCGCCATGTAATGCCGTCTCGCTACCTTCTTGTGATTGGCGACATCACGCTTGTATGTACGACGCGATTGCGCTGGCTTTGGGGATTCGATCGGCCCAAATGTGCAAATGGATCGGTTCCGCCATGATCCAGCAGGGATTGTTGTCGCTGGCGATTGTGTCCCCTAGCCCTTGCCTGTTCATATTTCTCTCCGATCCGAGTGCCGCGAGATAAAATTGCGATGTTCCAAATGACGACGAGGCTGGCCCTGTTGGTGCGCTACCTTTCATGGGCACGGGCGGGTGCTGCGTTCCATGCAGCTTGAGACCTTCGATACCGTCATCCTCGGTGCGGGCGCGGCGGGCATGATGTGCGCGATCCATGCCGCTGCGCGCGGCGGGCGCGTGCTGGTGGTGGATCATGCGAAGGCGCCGGGCGAGAAGATCCGCATTTCCGGCGGTGGCCGTTGCAATTTCACCAATATCGGGACAGCTGCGAAGAACTTCATCTCGACCAACCCGCATTTCGCCAAATCGGCCCTTGGCCGCTACACGCAACACGATTTCATAGCGCTCGTCGAAAAACACGGCATCGCCTGGCACGAAAAGACGCTGGGCCAGCTCTTCTGCGACGATTCGGCGAAACAGATCGTCTCGATGCTTCTGGACGAGATGAACCAGGCCGGCTGCGAATTGCGCTTGAGAACCACGCTCGACTCCATCGAGCGCGACGAGAGCGGCTTTGTCGTCACGCTCGGCGGCGAGGGGGCGGCGAAGATCCGCTGCCGGCATTTCGTCGTGGCCTGCGGCGGCAAGTCGATTCCGAAAATGGGCGCCACCGGCCTTGGCTACCAGATCGCGGAAAAATTCGCGCTCGCCGTCACCGGGACCCGCCCGGCGCTTGTTCCGCTCACCTTCGGCGAGGACGTGCTCGCCGGTTTCCGGGAGATCGCGGGCGTCGCGGCCGACGCGGTCGTGTCCTGCGGCCGGACGTCGTTCGAGGAGGCGTTGCTGTTCACGCATCGCGGTCTCTCCGGGCCGGCGATCCTGCAGATTTCGTCCTATTGGCGCGAAAGGCAGCCGATCCGCATCGCTTTCCTGCCCGGCGACGACGTCCGTGGCGCGCTTTTATCGGCCAAGCGAGAGAACGGCCGCCGTGCGATCTCGACCGCGCTCGGCGACATCCTGCCCAAACGGCTCGCCGCCTATCTCGCCGAGACTCATGGCTGGACCGGACCGATCGGCGAGGCGAGCGACAGGAAGCTCGCCGCCATCGCCGCGACCCTTCAGAACTGGGAGGTCTTTCCGATCGGCTCGGAAGGCTACCGCACAGCCGAGGTGACGCTCGGTGGCGTCGATACGGCCGGGTTGAACTCGCGGACGATGGAAGCCAAGGCCGTCGATGGGCTCTATTTCATCGGCGAGGTCGTCGATGTCACCGGCTGGCTCGGCGGCTACAATTTCCAGTGGGCGTGGTCGTCCGGCTGGGCGGCGGGCACGGCGATTGCGGAGCGGGCGGCATGAACGACGCACACCGAACATCTCGCCATCGCCATCGGCGGTTGCCTGCTGAAGGCGCCGAGGCCGTCATTCCCGGGCGCTCGAACCGGAAGGTGCCGATCGACTATGACGAGGTGCCTACAAGGGCCGCTGGCGCATCGAGGCCGCCTTTGCAGGCTGAATGACTTCCGCCGCCCGCCTCAGCTTGCGGCCCGGCCCTTACGGGTAGAGCCTGACCTTGCGCCACAGGTCTCCCTCGCGCTCGAAGCGTACGCGGTCGTGGAGCCGGAACGGGCGGTCGTGCCAGAACTCGATTTCGGACGGCACGATGCGGAAGCCCGACCAGTATTCGGGCCGCGGGATCGTGCCGATGGCGTGGCGGGTCGTGTATTCGGCCACCGATTTTTCGAGCGCGAAACGGGTTTCCAGCGGTCGCGACTGTTTCGAGGCCCAGGCCCCGATGCGACTGCCGCGCGGGCGCGATTCGAAATAGGCGTCGGCTTCTTCCTGCGTGACGATCTCGACGGCGCCGCGCAGCCGCACCTGGCGGCGCAGGCTCTTCCAGTGGAAGCACATGGCCGCCTTCATCGACGCAAGGATCTCGCCGCCCTTGACGCTTTCGAAATTGGTGTAGAAGACGAAGCCCTTCTCGTCGAAGCCCTTCAGGAGCACCATGCGGACATTGGGCAAGCCTTCGGGATCGACGGTCGCCAGCGCCACGGCCGACGGGTCGTTGATTTCCTTCTGCTCGGCGTCCGCCAGCCAGTCGCCGAAAAGCCGGATCGGCTCGTCAGCTTCGGTAAAGTCATGATCCGTTAACTGTGTCTCTGTCATTCTGTAACTCTTGTCGGAGTTCGCCTTTTCGGGGAGATTGCCGATTGTGGCGTCCAGTTCAAGTCGTTGACCTTATTCGGCTCCGTCCGCTCCTGCGCGGCGGGTTGCTTTTCCTCGTGATGCTGGCCTGCGCCGGGTGCTCGGCCCGTGGCATCACCCTTGATACGATTGCGCAGGACCGTTCGATCATAACCGGCTCCACGGGCACCCAGGCACGTCCCGACGAACAGGTCGTCGCCGACGAGGCCACGGTGCGCAATGCCGTCACCTCGGCCGATCTCGAGAGCCTGCCCGTCGGGGGCATGCTGGCCTGGAACAACTCGCGGACCGGTTCGCGCGGGCGCGTCACCGAAATCGAGGAATACCGCGAATCGGGACGGCCGTGCCGCCGCTTCCAGACCACACGCGAGAGCTTCGACGGGATATCGCTCTATTCGGGCGAAGCCTGCCTGCTTTCGGGCAGCGAATGGACACTGCTTTATTTCCGTCCCCTGTAGAATCGCTACGGGCACTGGAATCTCGTTCTCCGAAGCCGCATATCTAGGCTGCATTTCCATGTCTCGAACGCGTTCCCGCAAGGTGCAATATGCGCGACCCATATGAAGTGCTGGGCGTTGCGAAAAACGCCTCGGCAAAAGACATCAAGTCGGCCTACCGGAAGCTGGCGAAGAAATATCATCCGGACCAGAACCCGGACGATCCGAAGGCTCAGGAGCGCTTCGCAGAGGCGACGCAGGCCTATGACATCGTCGGCGACGACAACAAGCGCGCGGCGTTCGACCGCGGCGAGATCGACGGCGCGGGCAAGCCGCGATTCACGGGCTTCGAAGGCGCGGCCGGCGACGGGACCTATGGCGGCTTCCGCCGGACCCAGCGCGGCCCGGGCGGCGCCCATTTCGAATTTCGGGGCGCCGGGCCCGGAGACGATCCCTTTGCCGATCCGGGCGACATCTTCGCCGAGATTTTCGGCAATGCCTTCGCGGGCAAGGCCAAGACCGGGCCGCGTCCGGGCGCGGGGGCCGCATCCGGAGCCGGCCGCACCGCGCCCCCCAGGGGCGACGTGACGGCCACGCTCGACGTCACGCTGGAAGAGGTGGCTTCCGCCGCCAAGGTGACGGCCAACCTTCCCAACGGTCGACGCATCGCCGTGAAGCTGCCTTCCTACGTCGAGGACGGACAGACCATCCGGCTGAAAGGGCAGGGCGATGCGACCCCGCTCGGCGGGGCCGGCGACGCCCACGTGACCATACGCTTCAGGCGCCATCCCCGTTTCCGGGTCGAGGGACGCGACCTGCATCTCGGCGTGCAGGTGCCGCTGGCCGACGCCGTGCTGGGCACCAAGATCCCGGTCGAGACGCTCGACGGCAAGGTCGCCGTCACGATACCGGCCTGGACGAGTTCCGACCGCTCGCTGCGAATCAAGGGCAAGGGACTGCCGCTCAAGACCGGCGGGCGCGGCGACCTCTACGCCAATGTGCGCATCATGCTGCCGGAAGGCGACGCCGAACTGGAAGCGCTGATGCGCAAGCGCCGCGACGCATGACTTCCGCAGGCGTCAGCAGTCCCTCTTCGCCGTACCCTTCCGCTTGAAGCCCCGACCTCGCTATGCGATAGGCTTTGCCGCAAAGAACAACGTGTGCGGAGAAATGTCCCATGGCAGCGGGCGAAGGCATCCTGGCGGGCAAACGCGGTCTCATCATGGGACTTGCCAATAACCGGTCGATAGCCTGGGGCATCGCCAAGGCATGCGCGGCGCAAGGCGCGGAACTGGCCTTCACCTATCAGGGCGATGCGCTGCGCAAGCGCGTCGAGCCGCTTGCCGCGGAGCTGGGCGCCGTGGTCTGCGGACATTGCGACGTCACCGACCTGTCGACCATGGACGCCTGCTTCGCCGATCTCGAGGAGCGCTGGGGCCAGATCGACTTCCTGGTCCATGCCATCGGCTTTTCCGACAAGAACGAGCTCGAAGGCCGCTATGTCGAGACCACGCGCGACAATTTCCTGAAGACGATGGACATCTCGGTCTATTCGTTCACGGCCGCCGCCCAGCGCGCCGAAAAGCTGATGCCGCAGGGCGGGTCGATCCTGACCATGACCTATTACGGCGCCGAGAAGGTGATGCCGAACTACAACGTGATGGGCGTCGCCAAGGCCGCGCTGGAAGCCAGCGTGCAGTATCTGGCGGTCGATCTCGGACCGAAGAACATCCGCGTCAACGCGGTTTCGGCCGGACCCATCAAGACACTCGCCGCCTCGGGCATCGGCGACTTCCGCTACATCCTCAAATGGAACGAATACAATGCGCCGCTGAGGCGCACCGTCTCCATCGACGAGGTGGGCGACTCCGCACTCTATCTCGTGTCGCCGCTGTCGCGCGGCGTCACCGGCGAGGTGCTGCATGTCGATTCGGGCTATCACGTCATCGGCATGAAGGCCGTCGACGCGCCCGACATCTCGACCGTCATCAACGAGTGACCAATGGGCGGCCTCTGGCCGCGGGCCGACCAATGCCGCCGCTTGCCTATTTCGTGCGCCATGGCCAGACCGACTGGAACGCGGAGGGCCGCTTCCAGGGTCAGGCAGACACCGACATCAACGAGCTCGGCCGCAGCCAGGCCGCGCGCAACGGCAGATTGCTGGCGCGGCTGGAGCCGGATCTGTCGACATTCGACTTCGTGGCCAGTCCGCTCAGGCGAACCTGCCAGACGATGCGGCTCCTGCGCGCCGCGGCGGGACTGGAGCCGGCCGCATTCCGCACCGATCCGGCCCTGATGGAGCTGCATTTCGGCAGCTGGCAGGGCAGCACATTGTCGGAAATCGAGACGACCGATCCGTCGGCGGGAGAACGCAGGGAGGCCGACAAATGGCACTTTCTGCCCGAAGGCGCGGAGGCGGAAAGCTACGCCATGCTCTGCGCCAGGGTGGAGGGGTGGCTGGCCACGCAGAACGAGCCCGTCATCTGCGTCACCCACGGGGGCGTGCTGCGCTCGATCTTCCGCCTCTACGGCGGATTGGATGACGAGGGGGCGGCCAAGCTCACCATTCCGCAGGACCGCGTACTCGTCCTGCGCGATTCCATGCTCGACTGGCACCAGGCCTGACGCCCGGCCGGCGCGCTATTCCATGATGTCCATGTCGGTGATCTGACGCTGGCCCTCGACCTGGTCGTAGGCGATCAGCACTTCCGATCCGACATCGATCGCTTCCATGTTGAATTCACCGGGCAAGCGATAGGTCGCTCCATTGTCGAGCGTGATCGTCATGGCTTCGGTGTCGATGGCGGTTATCTGACCTTCGTCGCTGGCTGCGGCTGAAATACCGGTCATGGCGAGAAAAGCGGTAAGGGCTGCAACTGCAAGACGCATGAATCCATCCTCTCGATCGATCGCCGCGCTAAAAGCGGCCTGATGTCCCAATCCGCGACGCATAGCACGGTGATTGTGGCAAAACTACCGACCGGATGGGGCGTGGGTTTGACCCGACCGGGAAAGCCCAATAGAAGCGGTCGAAATCCGCCAGCCGGGCAGTTCACTTTTCATGTCGCACAACACTTTCGGCCACCTGTTCCGCGTCACCACCTGGGGCGAGAGCCATGGCGAGGCGATCGGCTGCGTCATCGACGGCTGTCCGCCCGGGATCGGCTTCACGCTCGCCGACATCCAGGCCGATCTCGACCGACGCAGGCCGGGCAAGTCGCGCTTCGTGACCCAGCGCCGCGAGCCGGACACCGTGCGCGTTCTCTCCGGAGTCCTGCCGGGCAACGACGATGAGCTGATAACCACCGGCACGCCGGTCTCGATGATGATCGTCAACGAGGACCAGCGCTCCAAGGATTATGGCGAGATTGCCCGGCAGTACCGCCCGGGCCATGCCGATTTCGCCTACGATGCCAAATACGGCATCCGCGACCATCGCGGCGGCGGCCGCTCCTCCGCGCGCGAGACGGCGATGCGCGTGGCGGCCGGCGCGCTGGCGCGCAAGGTGCTCCCAGGCGTCAGCATCAAGGCCGCGCTCGTCGCCATGGGCGAGAAGGAAATCGACCGGGCCAACTGGAACTGGGATTTCGTCGATTCGCCCGAAAACCCTTTCTTCACGCCGGACCCTGCCTCCGTGCCGGTCTTCTCCGACTATCTGGACGCCATCCGCAAGGCGGGCTCGTCCGTCGGTGCCGTCATCGAGGTGGTGGCCGAAGGCGTACCTGCCGGGCTCGGCGCGCCGATCTACGCCAAGCTCGACCAGGACATCGCGGCGGCCCTCATGTCGATCAACGCGGTCAAGGGCGTGGAGATCGGCGACGGGTTCGCCTCCGCCCGCAACAGCGGCGAGGGCAACGCCGACGAGATCCGCATGGGCAATGACGGCAAACCGATCTTCCTGTCGAACCATGCCGGCGGCATCCTGGGGGGCATTTCGACCGGCCAGCCCATCGTCGCCCGCTTCGCGGTGAAGCCGACATCGTCCATTCTCACGCCGCGCCGGTCGATCGATGCCGAGGGCCGGGACGTCGAGATCGTCACCAAGGGCCGGCACGACCCGTGTGTCGGCATCCGCGCGGTGCCGGTTGCCGAGGCCATGCTGGCCTGCGTGCTGGCCGATCACTATCTGCGGCACCGTGGCCAGACCGGCCGGGCCTGATCCAATCAACAAGATGCTGGAAAACAACCATGCCATATGACCAGAAACGCGTGGTGGACGCGATCCGTGCCTTCGAGCGCGGCGAGATCGTCGTGGTCATGGACGATGACGGGCGCGAGAACGAGGGCGACCTGATCGTCGCCGCGGTGCATTGCACGCCCGAGAAGATGGCCTTCATCGTGCGCCACACCTCCGGCATTGTCTGCACGCCCATGCCGCGCGAGGAGGCCAGGCGCCTCAATCTCGCGCCGATGGTGGCCGAAAACGACGCGCCGCACGCCACCGCCTTCACCGTGAGCGTCGATTTCAAACACGGCACCACGACCGGCATCTCGGCCGAGGACCGCACGCTGACCGTACGCAATCTCGCCAATCCCAATGCCGGTCCGGCGGATTTCGTGCGTCCGGGACACATCTTCCCGCTCGTGGCGCGCGAAGGCGGGGTTCTCATGCGCTCGGGCCACACCGAGGCGGCGGTCGATCTGTGCAAGCTTGCCGACCTGCCGCCCGTCGGCGTGATCTGCGAACTCGTCAATGATGACGGCTCCGTCATGCGCGGGCCCCAGGTCTCCACCTTCGCGGAGACGAACGGTCTCAGGCAGGTCTCTGTCGCCGACCTGATCGCCTACCGGCAGCGCAAGGAAACCCTGGTCGAGCGGCTCGACAGCTTTGCCATCCAGACGCCGGCCGGCAAGGCGACCGCCTATACCTACCGTCTGCCCTGGGACACGATGGACCATCTTGCCATCGTCTTCGGCGACATCCGCGATGGCGTCGACATTCCCGTGCGTCTCCATCCCGAAAGCGTGGTCACCGACGTCTTCGGCACGGAGGAGACGCTGCACGGCATCATGCGCAACATGGCCAAGGCCGAGCGCGGCGTCATCATCTACCTGCGCGAGGGTTCGGTCGGCGTCGGCCACCACGAGCGCAACCGTCCGCAGACGGCCGATGCCGAGGCACATCAGGAGGCGGTCGCGCGCGAGCAGGAATGGCGCGAGATCGGCCTGGGCGCGCAGATCCTGCGCGATCTCGGCATCTCGTCGATCAAGCTTCTTGCGTCCCGCCGGCGCCATTATGTGGGCCTGCAGGGTTTCGGCATCGAGATTGCCGACACCGAGATCATCTAGCGCAGACTGGTCCGGGCAGCGCCCGGACCAGTCCGCATTCGCAGTCATTCGGCCGGCTGGTCCATAGGGAGGGGTGTTGCCCGGGCTCCTCGGGCGAGCGCATTATGGCCCAGGAGAACGGTCGAGAGTGCGGCCGCTCCCGCGGCAATCCCGACGAAGAAGCCGCTGCGTCCGCCGGCCACATCGACGACCCACCCGGTCACGAAGGCACCGAGCGCCATGCCGATGCCGATGCCGGCAACCACCCAGGTGATGCCTTCGGTGAGCATGAAGGCAGGCACGCGTCGCTCGATGAGGCCGAAGGCGGTGATGAAGACCGGGGAGATCGCGAGCCCGCTGAGGAATACCGTGAGGGCAAGCGTCGGGACGGTGTGGCCAAGGAGCGGCAGGAGCGCCGTTGCCGCGACCACGAACGTGGCGATGGCAAGCTGGCGCTGCAGCGGCATCGTCCGGTTGACCGCTCCCATCACCAAGCCGACGACGAAGGAGCCGGCGGCATAGACGCCGATGACCAGGCTCGCCGCGCCCGGGCGACCGATTTCGTCGGTGACCGCGATGACGCTGACTTCCGTCGCCGCGAACATGGCGCCGACGAAGATCAGAGCAAGCGTGACGAGTTGCACAGGGACGAGCCGGAGGGCCGAACCCGTCTCGCCGTAACCGGCCGGCTGAACGGCGGGTTCGGTCGAGCGCTGAAGCAGGAAGCTCGCCGTACCGACGATGAGGAAGAGCGTACTGGCCAGCATTCCGGCTTCTGGAAAGAAGGCGACGCTCAGTCCGACGGACAGCGAGGCGCCAGCGATGTAGATCAGCTCCTCGGCGGCTGATTCATAGGCGAATGCCGTGTTGAGCTCGGGCCGGTCGCGGAAGAGCTCCGACCAGCGCGCGCGCACCATCGCGGGCAGGCTGGGCATTGTCGCGGCCAGGAAAGCGAACAGGAACAGGGTCCAGACAGGCCAACGCTGGTTGGTGGCGGCAAGAAGCGCGAGAAAGGCGACCGCGGAGATGGCGGCGGCCGGAGCCGCCACCACGGTCTGGCCGTACCGGTCGACGAGCCTCGAGATCTGCGGCGCCACGAAGGCGTTGGTCAATCCGAAGGTGGCGGCGACGGCACCCGCCAGCCAGTACTCGCCATGCGTCTGCGACAGCATGGCGACGATACCGATCGGCGCCATGGCGATCGGCAAGCGGCCGATGAAGGCAGCCGCGGCGAAACCCTTGGCGCCCGGAGCACCAAAGACTGCAGCATAGGGATTTTTTGGCATCGGGAAATCCTCGCCTTTTTGCTGGAGGTCACTTAGATACGTTGCGTATGTGAAACGAGATAATGACATACGACGCGTATGTAAATTGGCATACGGAGCGTATGTTGATTGGTGCAGAGATGGCGCACAGGCCGAGAGCCGAGATGATCGCGGAAACGCGGGGCAAGTTGATCGCGGCAGCCCGCAAGGCATTTGGCGAGGTCGGCTATGCCGCGGCCTCGATGGACGACTTCACGGCCGCCGCCGGGCTGACGCGCGGCGCGCTCTATCATCATTTCGGCGACAAGAAGGGCCTGCTCGAAGCGGTGATCGAGCAGATCGACGCCGAGATGGGTGCCCGGCTGGCAGAGATCTCGGCGGCGGCGGCCAATCCCTGGGAGGGGTTCGTGGCCGAGTGCGTGGCCTATGTCGAGATGGCGCTGGAGCCGGAAATCCAGCGCATCCTCCTCCTTGACGGGCCCGCGGTGCTGGGCGACCCATCGACCTGGCCGAACCAGAGCGGCTGCATCGCCTCGCTGACGAGAAGCCTGCGGCGTCTTCTGGACGAGGGCACAATCGCGGATGCCGATGCGGAGGCGATGGCGCGGCTCCTCAACGGCGCCATGCTGGAGGCTTCGCTGTGGATCGCGAACGCCGACGACCAGGAGGAAACGTCGGGCAGGGCGGTCGATGCGCTGCGGGCGCTCCTTGACGGCCTGCTGAAGTCGAAACGCCAGGCGTGAGAGGCCTACAAACTGTTGACCGCCGCAGCAAAGGCGCGGCGGCAGGATGGCCTTGGCCCGGCGAAGTGATTATATCGGTTTCATGGTCACACGCCTCTATTCCCATCCGCTTTTCCTCGAACACCTGACACCGCCGGGCCACCCCGAGCGACCCGATCGCTTGCGCGCCATCGAAAAGGTCCTGTCGGACGACCGTTTCGACCGGCTCGACCGGCATCAGCCGGAGCCCGCCGGCCGCGAGCATCTGGTGCTGGCGCATCCCGAATCCCACGTGGACAAGGTGATGAACGCGATCCCCGACGAAGGCATCGTGCGGGTCGACGCAGACACGTCCGTCAGTCCGATGAGCGGGGAGGCCGCACTTCTGGGCGTCGGTGCAGCTGTCGCGGCCGTGGACGACGTGTTCGAAAAGCGCGCCGACAACGTGTTCGTCGCCGCCCGCCCGCCCGGCCACCACGCCGAGAAGGTGACGGCGATGGGCTTCTGCCTGTTCAACAATGCCGCCATCGCCGCACGTCATGCCCAGAAGCGGCATGGGGCGGATCGTGTCGCCATCATCGACTGGGACGTGCATCACGGCAACGGCACGCAGGACATCTTCTGGGACGATCCGAGCGTGCTCTACTGCTCGACCCACCAGATGCCGCTTTATCCCGGCACGGGCGCCAAGGACGAGACGGGTGCGGGCAACATCGTCAACGCACCTCTTTCGGCAGGTTCCGGGTCGGACACGTTCCGAGATGCCTTCCGCGACCGCGTCATGCGCTCCATCGTGGATTTCCACCCCGACCTCATCATCATCTCGGCCGGCTTCGACGCCCATCACCGCGATCCGCTGGCCGAGATCAATCTGGACGAGGCCGATTTCGACTGGGCGACGGCCGAACTCATGGAACTGGCCAACCGGCTGTGTAACGACAGGCTGGTGAGCCTTCTGGAGGGCGGCTACGACCTGCGCGGCCTTTCGAGCTCGGTCGGCGCCCATGTCGGACGGCTGATGCGAGGATGACCATGGCTGAAAACCCCGACGACGACATCAAGGCGATGAGCTTCGAGCAGGCGCTGGAGGCACTCGAGAAGATCGTCGACGACCTGGAGCGCGGCGACGTGCCGCTCGACCAGTCGATCCGCATCTATGAGCGCGGCGAGGCGCTGAAGGCGCATTGCGACCGACTGCTCAAGTCGGCCGAGGACAAGGTAGAGAAGATCCGCCTGTCGCGCGAAGGCAAGCCCGTCGGCACGGAGCCGCTGGACGGCGAGTAGGCTTCACATTGACGCTTAGCTGCGTGCATCCTACCTTAGCCAAGGCTGGCTAAGGAGGTCGAGTTGAGCACCGTGAACATGCTTGAAGCCAAGACCCAGCTTTCCAAGCTGGTCGAAGCGCTTGAATCGGGCGCCGAGAGCGAGATCATCATTGCGCGAAACGGAAAGCCGGCTGCCAAGCTGGTGCCGCTCGACACGGCGCCGACGCGCGGGCGGCGCCTTGGATTCCTGGCTGGCAAGTTCCCACCCATGGACCTCGAAGGCTTTCAGGCCATGGACGCCGAGGTCGAGGCGATGTTCCTGGGCGAGGAGAAGTGAGGCTCCTGCTCGACACGCATGTGGCGATCTGGATACTGACCGAACCCCATCGCGTGCCGGCCGGCGTCAGCGAAGAGATAGCCAATCCCGCCAATCTGGTATCGGTCTCGGCTGCCGCGATCTGGGAGATCGCGATAAAGCATCCGCTGGAGCGGCCCGACAGTCCGCCCTTCTCGGGAAGCGAGGCCATCGGGCATTTCCAGACGGCGGGGTTTTCGGTGCTTGAGGTGAGCGCGGCGCATGCTGCCTTTGTGGAACGCCTGCCACCGATTCACTCCGATCCCTTCGACAGGTTGATGCTGGCTCAGGCTCTGATCGAAGGCATGCAATTCGTGACACACGATCGCCGCCTGTCGCGCTATGCAGTGCCGGTGCTGACCTGGACATGAGGTCGTAACCCGCACCATGAGCTTCTTTCCCGGAAAAGACCCAGAGCCCGGCGATGCCTTCGCCTGCGATGCGATCCAGACTCTGATCGTGCCGCGCTCTCACGATGTGGGCGGGTTCGAGGTGCGCCGCGCGCTGCCGTCGACCAGGCGGCGCCTCGTCGGTCCGTTCATCTTCTTCGACCGGATGGGGCCGGCGATCCTGCGTGCCGGGCAGGGCTTCGACGTGAAGCCGCACCCACATATCGGGCTGGCCACCGTCACCTATCTCTTCGACGGCAAGGTACGCCACCGCGACTCGCTGGGCACCGAAATGGTGATCGAGCCGGGCGACGTGAATTTGATGACGGCGGGGCGCGGCATCGTCCATTCCGAACGCATGCCGGAAGAGCTGCGCGGCTCCCCGATGGGCATGTCGGGCCTGCAGACCTGGCTGGCGCTGCCGGAGGACAAGGAGGAGATCGCGCCGCTCTTCGAAAACACCGCCCGCGACATGCTGCCCGAATTCGCCGATGACGGCGCCTCGGGGCGGGTCGTGATCGGCGAATTCTCGGGCCTGAAATCGCCGGTCCGGACCGCCTCCGAGACGCTCTATGTCGACATCAGCCTCGCGCCCCGCGGTCGGGTGCGCATTCCCTCCGCGACCGAAGAGCGCGCCATCTACGTGTTGACGGGTGACGTCGATATTGCCGGCGACGTCTTTCCCGCCGACCGCCTGCTCGTCTTCCGCCCCGGCGACGAGATCGTCGTCTCGGCACCGCGCGGCGCGCATCTGATGCTGTTCGGCGGCGCCGCGCTGGGTTCGCGGCGCTACATCTGGTGGAACTTCGTCTCCTCGTCGAAAGAGCGCATCGAGCAGGCCAAGGAGGAGTGGCGCACCGGCCGGTTCGACATTGTTCCGGGCGACGCGGAGGAGTTCATTCCGCTGCCGGAATAGGCCTCGACGCCGGCTCACGGACGCGCGCGCATTTACACAGCGCCGGTGACGCACTATGTCCTGCTCAATCCCGCGCAGAGACAGGCCCAGCCTTGACCAAGCCAGACACACCCCTTCTCGACACGATCAATCTGCCCGCCGACCTCCGCCGACTCGACGAGCGCCAGCTGCCCAAGGTCGCCGAGGAACTTCGGCTGGAACTGATCGATGCCGTCTCTCAGACCGGCGGGCATCTCGGCGCCGGTCTCGGGGTGGTCGAACTGACCGTGGCCCTCCACCATGTCTTCGACACACCCCATGACCGGGTGATCTGGGATGTCGGTCACCAGGCCTATCCGCACAAGATCCTGACCGGCCGACGCGACCGCATCCGCACGTTGCGCCAGGAAGGCGGGCTGTCGGGCTTCACCAAGCGCGACGAGAGCGAATACGATCCCTTCGGTGCCGCGCATTCCTCGACCTCGATCTCGGCCGGTCTCGGCATGGCGGTCGCTCGTGACCTGAAAGGCGAGAAGCGCAACGTGATCGCGGTCATCGGCGACGGTGCCATGTCGGCCGGCATGGCCTATGAGGCGATGAACAATGCCGGCGCGCTCGATGCAAGGCTCATCGTCATCCTCAACGACAACGACATGTCGATCGCGCCGCCATCGGGTGCCATGAGCCATTATCTGGCCCGGCTAGCCTCTGGCGCGACCTATGCCGGCATGCGCGATCTCGGCAAGAAGCTGACGGCGCATCTGGGCAAGCGGGTCGACCGCGCCGTCACCCGCGCCGTCGAGCATGCGCGCGGCTATGTGACCGGCGGCACGCTGTTCGAGGAGCTGGGCTTCTTCCACATCGGTCCCATCGACGGTCACAATCTGGAGCATCTGGTGCCTGTGCTGCGCAATGTGCGCGATCACGGCACGGGACCCGTTCTCATCCACCTGATCACCCAGAAGGGCAAGGGCTACGCGCCAGCCGAAGCCGCCGCCGACAAGTATCACGGCGTGTCGAAATTCGACGTCATCAGCGGGGCGCAGGCGTCGGCCCCTTCCAACGCGCCCGCCTATACCAAGGTCTTCGCCGAGGCGCTGATCGAAGAGGCGCGCGACGATGACAAGATCATCGCCGTCACCGCCGCCATGCCGTCCGGCACCGGGCTCGATCTCTTCGGCGAGGCCTTTCCCGAGCGCACCTTCGATGTCGGCATTGCCGAGCAGCATGCGGTGACCTTCGCCGCCGGACTGGCCACGGAAGGGCTGAAACCCTTCGCGGCGATCTATTCCACCTTCCTCCAGCGCGCCTACGACCAGGTCGTCCACGACGTGGCGATCCAGAAGCTGCCGGTGCGCTTTGCCATCGACCGGGCGGGCTTTGTCGGCGCCGACGGTGCGACCCATTGCGGCGCCTTCGACGTCACCTATCTGGCAAGCCTGCCGGGTTTCGTGGTGATGGCGGCCGCCGACGAGGCAGAACTGAAGCACATGGTGCGCACCGCCGTCGAATATGGCGAGGGACCGCTCTCGTTCCGCTATCCGCGCGGTAACGGCGTGGGCGTGGAGATGCCCCAACGCGGCAAGGCGCTGGAGATCGGCAAGGGGCGCATCCTGCGCGAAGGCACCAAGGTGGCGCTGCTTTCCTTCGGCACGCGTCTGGCCGACTGCCTGGCGGCCGCCGAGGAACTCGAGGCCTCGGGTCTCTCCACGACGGTGGCGGATGCCCGCTTCGCCAAGCCGCTGGACGAGGATCTCGTCGCGCGGCTGGCCCGCGAGCACGAGGTGCTGATCACGGTGGAAGAGGGCGCGATAGGGGGCTTCGCCACCCATGTCCTGCACTATCTCGCCCATGCTGGCCTGCTCGATCACGGGCTCAAGGTCAGACCGCTCGTGCTGCCGGATGTCTTCACCGATCATGGCAAGCCCGAAAAGATGTATGCCGCCGCAGGTCTCGACCGCGCGGGCATCGTGGGCGCGGTCTTTGCCACACTCGGCCGGACACAGAGCGCGGCAACGGCGTGAAATTCAGCTTAGCCTAGATACTGCCTTCGGCATCGGATCGGACCTTCCCAGCGCGGGACCGTGAAGACCTGCTTTGTGCCAGCAAGCCGTTCCAGTCGTCCGGCGGCCGCCCGCGCGCAAGCATCTTTCGGAACACCGCATAGGCATCGGACTTCGCGCCATAGGCGCGTCTTGTTGTCTCGTCATTGACCCAGGCGATCACGATGATCCTCGCGCTTTCCTGGTATCGGAAGAACAACCGGTATTGCTGGAAGAACTTGGCGCGGAACCAATGCCGGTAGTCGCCGCCGAGCGTGTTTCCCATCCGGAAGTCCGGGTGCGTTGGATCGGAAGGGATGATCTCGAAGGCAAGTCGATGAACGGCTGTGAGCAGCTTGGTCGAGGTGCGCTTTCGGTACCCTTCTGGATCCTTTGCCTTCGCCGCTTCCACCTCCGCCAGCAGAGCCTCATACTGATCAAGGAAAAAGGGATGGAGATAGATACTCCACCCGTTGATCCTGATGTCAGTCATCTGTGAGAGGGGCATCGAGATCGATGTCCACCCCTTCGACCAGCTTGCTGCCGCGATCAACAATCTCGCGCGATGCCGGCACCAGCGCGTCTGGCCGGGCCATCATGTCGCGTTCAAGAAAGGCCAGGAAGCGGCCGATGACGGGATCGGCAGCATCGTCGCCATCGGGCTTTGGCGCAATGGTAACGGTCCCGTCCTCCATCTGCCGGAACATGACTTTGCCGTTCCGTTCAAGCCCAAGCGCCTTGCGGATCGCAGAGGGCACAGTCGTCTGGCCACGTTCGGTGATCGTCGCTTCGATTTCCAGCAGCTTGCCCATGGAGCCTGTTCCCATATTGATCAGCGACTAAGGTAATGCGTTTGCATTGTGCCATCAAGATGGTTCTGGCCTTGCCTGGAGGGCCCGATTGCCGCATCAAGCCCCATGTCCACCGACACCACCACCCGCCTCCGCCTCGACGAACTCCTCGTGGAACGAGGCTTGTTTGCGTCGCGCTCGCGTGCACGCGACGCCATCCTGCGCGGCACGGTGAAGGTTGACGGGCGGACTGAGACCAAACCCGGCAGGACCGCCGCGCCCGATGCGAGCATCGAGATCGCCGATCCGGCACTGGACTATGTCTCGCGTGCGGCGCTGAAGCTCGTTCGCGGGCTCGATGCTTTCGGGATCGATGTCAGGGGCACGCAGGCGCTCGACATCGGTGCCTCGACGGGTGGGTTCACCCAGGTGCTGCTTGAGCGCGGCGCGGCGCATGTGACGGCGATCGATGTCGGCCATGGGCAATTGCATCAGCGCGTTGCCGATGACCCGCGGGTGACCGCGATCGAAGGGCTGAATGCGAGGGACCTCGCACCGAGCCATCTGCCTTATGGCGCGCCGGACGTGATCGTGTCCGATGTGAGCTTCATTTCGCTGAAGCTCGCATTGCCCCCGGCGCTCGATCTTGCGGCGCCGGGTGCCAGGGGCGTCTTTCTGGTGAAGCCGCAATTCGAGGCAGGGCGCCAGGCGATCGGCAAGGGTGGCCTGCTGCGCGATCCGGCGGACGCGGAACGCGTGGCGGAAGACATGCGTTCGTGGCTCGACGCCTTTCCCGGCTGGCGCGCCGTGGGCATCGTCGCGTCGCCCATAGAAGGCGGCGACGGCAACCGCGAATTCCTCCTTCATGGCGAGAAGCACCGATGAGTACCCGCCTGACCGTTCAACGTCTCGGCGCCCAGGGCGACGGCATCGCCGACACGCCGCGCGGTCCCGTCTTCGTGCCCTTCGCCCTGCCGGGCGAGACAGTCACCGCCGCGATCAACAAGGACCGCGCCGATCTGATCGCCGTGATCGAGGCCTCGCCGCAGCGCGTCGAGCCCACCTGCCGGCATTTCGGCACCTGCGGCGGCTGCGAATTGCAACACCTGGAAGAGGGCGCCTATCGGACCTTCAAGCGCGAGACGGTCGTCACGGCCCTGCGCCAGCGTTCGCTCGACGTCGATGTCGAAGGCCTGATCGCCTGTCCGCCCGCGTCGCGGCGCCGCGTGACGTGGACTGCACTTCGAACAGAGGCCGGGATGCAACTCGGCTATCGCAAGGCGCTTTCGCACGAGATCGTGGACATCGAGGAGGATCCGATCGCGGTGCCGGCGATCGAGGGCGCGATCGATCTCGTCCGCGAACTGGCGGGTGTCGTCTGCGCCACGCACGATGCCTTCCGTCTGGCCATCAGCGCGACGGCCTCCGGTCTCGACATCGCCGTGTCCGGGGCAGGCGAGATGTCCGCGGCCAGGCGCCAGAAAGCCACGCAATTCGCCATCGCCAAGCGGCTCGCGCGCCTCTCCTTCGAGGGCGAGATCGTCGTGGAGCCACAAAAGCCGCAGATCCTGATCGACGATATTGCGGTCAATCTGCCGCCCGGCGGATTCCTCCAGGCGGTTGAAGTGGCGGAACTGGCGATGGCCGACCTGGTGACCGCGCATCTTCGCAAGGCCAAGAAGGTGGCGGATCTGTTTGCCGGCATCGGCACGTTCGCGCTCCGGCTCGCGCGCCACTCGTCGGTTCACGCCGTCGAGGGCGAGGCGGCTGCCCTGGCCGCGCTCGACCGCGCCTTTCGCCATGCCGCGGGCCTGAAGACGATCACCAGCGAGCGGCGCGATCTCGCCCGACGGCCCCTGACCTGGAAGGAGCTGAATGGCTTCGACGGTCTCGTCTTCGATCCGCCACGCGCCGGTGCGGAAGACCAGGCGCGCCAGATCGCCCGGAGCGACATCCGCTATGTTGCGGCCGTGTCGTGCAATCCGGCCACGCTCGCCCGCGATCTTTCCATCCTCGTGGAAGGCGGGTACCGCCTGATTTCCGTCACGCCGATCGATCAGTTCCTCTGGTCGCACCATGTCGAGGCGGTAGCGCTTCTGGAAAAGCCAAAGAAGCGGCGTTAGCCAGCGCGCGCCATGCCGTCACTTCATCTCGGCGTCCTGGGGCCGGGTCTCTTCGTCGATCCACTTGATCGGGATCGTGTCGGGTGACATGGCGCCGCCGGAGACGATGAAGGCCATCGCCTCATTCTTGGTCCAGTCGAGCCATGTGAGCCGGCTGGTGGGCACGATCTCCACATATCCGGACGTGGGGTTGGGTGTCGTGGGCACGTAAACGGCCGCCAGCTCGGGCTGGTCGTCGGTCGCGGCAAACACCTTTGTCACCAGGCCGACGGTGCGCATATGCGTGCCGGGAAACTCGATCAGCACGACACGGTTGCCGGAAGGCGTGCCGTTACCGCCGCCGATCGAGCGGACCAGCGTCTGGGTCGCGCCGTAGATCGTGCGCACGACAGGTACGGCCTCCACGATGCGGTCCATGATCTTCAGCATGCGCCGGCCGATCACGACATTCGTTGCGCGACCGACCACGTAGAGAATGATCAGCGCCATGACGAGGGCGATCGCCGACTGGAACCATCCGGCGGCCAGCAGATCGGAGAATTGCGGCGACGTCGGGCGCATCGCGCGGGCGAGCGCCAGCGTCGCCGGTCGCCCGAGCCAGATCAGGATGTCGAAGATGAACCATACGATCCAGACGGTGACCCCGAGGGGTATCACGGTCAGGACGCCCGCGATGATGTGTCTGCTGAAGGATTGCATCCGAGCGCTTTGTCCCTGTTTCTCCACCGCCGGTCGCGGCACCATGGCAACGCGCAAGCAGCGCCAAGGCTCCACGGGGGTGGTTTACGAGGTCTCGAGCAGCCGATCCACGAAGGCCGGCACGATTTCGGTGGCGCGGCCATGAATAGCCTCCGCAAACGAGGCCGCGGTCTCCGACGGTTCCAGGTTGAGTTCCAGGGTGTGGGCGCCGTTCAATCGCGCTTCCTCGACGAAATCGGCGGCCGGATAGACGTGGCCGGAGGTGCCGATGGCGACAAAGAGATCGGCTTCGCCCAGCGCCCGGTAGATGCGATCCATCTGGTAGGGCATCTCGCCGAACCAGACGACGTCGGGGCGCAGGCGCCCGGCGCTCTCGCATTGCGGGCACCTTGAATCCACCGTCATGTCGCCCGGCCAGCGCGAGCGCATGCCGCAGGCTTCGCACAGGGCCGAGCCCAGTTCGCCATGCATGTGGACGAGGCGCCGGGAGCCGGCTGCCTCGTGCAGGTCGTCGATATTCTGGGTCACGAGCAGGAGATCGCCCCTGAACCCGGCTTCCAGCCGCGCCAGCGCGTGATGGGCCGCGTTGGGCTGCACGCCGGCCATGGCCCGCCGCCGCTTGTTGTAGAAGTCGCGCACCCGACCGGGGTCGCGGGCAAACGCATCCGGCGTGGCGTAGTCCTGCCAATTGACCATGGACCAGAGTCCGCTCTTGTCGCGAAAGCTCGGAATGCCGGATTCGACGGAGATCCCGGCGCCGGTGAGGATGACGATGGAGGAGGGGAGGGGCATGGGGAAGGTTCGTTCAGTTGGCGAAAGATGGCGGCACCAGCATGCAGTTTGGACTGTCGGTAGCAACCGGTGACATGCTGAAATAATGGAGGCGAAGGCTATGGTGACTAGAAAAGATCAAGACGTGAAGCGGATTCTGGAGATGGCGGCTGAGATGGCTGGTGGGGAGGATCAAGCCGCGATCTGGTTCAAGCACCAGCCCATCCCAGGCTGGGCGGGCAAGACCGCCTACGACCTCGTCCGCGAGGGAAAGGCCGACAAGGTGCTCGCTTATCTCGAGGCTGCCCGCGCTGGCATTTATGCTTGATGGCGCTCGCCGCCACCTTCACTCTCGCGCGCGATGGGTGGATGCATTGCGTTGTGGCGATGGAATAGTTCGGGCGCGCCGCGGCTCGAGATCATCGACCCCGATCGGCGGATGCCCAAGTCGGCAGCATCATGGCTGTAGTCTTCACTTCCGCCATTGACCACCGCCACGCGACGGCTAGCCTCCGCCCTCGACGTGACAGGAGGATGCAATGGAGACCCATGAACTTCATCGCGGGCGGCTGATCGACCACATCCAACTGGTCGTGCGCGACATTGACGCAAGCCGTCGTTTCTATATGGCCATCTTCGGCGCGCTCGACATCCCGATAGGCGGCGAGGGCCCCGGCTATTTCTGGGTCGACGAATTCGTCGTCTCGTCTGCCGACAGCGAGGCGGCGGCCGGACAACTGACGGGCCGGCACCACGTGGCCTTTCAGGCAGGCGACCGCGGGTTGGTGGAAGCGTTCCACGCAGCGGGTCTTGCGGCCGGCGGCAGGGACAACGGCACGCCCGGCGAGCGCAGCTATCACCCCGGCTACTATGCCGCCTTCCTGCTCGATCCAGACGGCAACAACATCGAAGCCGTCTTTCACGGGGAAGCGAAGCGCAGCGCCGCGTCGGTGAAGATCAGCTTCTAAGCCGCAAACCTACATCTGCGTGCCGCCAACCGTCATCGCGTCCATCCTCAGATGCGGCTGGCCGACGCCGACGGGGACGCCCTGGCCGGCCTTGCCGCACATGCCGATGCCGGTGTCGAGCTTCATGTCGTTGCCGACCATGGAGACGCGGTGCATCGCATCCGGTCCGTTGCCGATCAGCATGGCGCCCTTGATGGGGGTCGTCACCTTGCCGTTTTCGATCATGTAGGCTTCCGTGCAGGCGAAAACGAACTTGCCGCTGGTGATGTCGACCTGGCCGCCGCCGAAGGAAACGGCGTAGATGCCCTTCTTGACCGAGGAGATGATCTCTTCGGGGGTGTGGTTGCCCGCCGTCATGTAGGTGTTGGTCATGCGCGGCATGGGTTCGTGGGCGTAGGATTCGCGCCGGCCATTGCCGGTCGCTTCCATTCCCATGAGACGCGCGTTCTGGCGGTCCTGCATGTAGCCGACCAGCTTGCCATCCTCGATGAGCACGGTGCGGTTGGTGGGCGTGCCCTCATCGTCGATGGTCAGCGAGCCGCGCCGTTCCGTCATGGTGCCGTCATCGACCACCGTCACGCCCTTGGCCGCGACCTGCTGGCCCATCAGGCCCGAGAAGGCGGAGGTCTTCTTGCGGTTGAAGTCGCCTTCGAGCCCGTGGCCGACCGCCTCGTGCAGCATCACGCCCGGCCATCCCGCGGACAGAACGATGTCGAAGGTGCCGGCGGGCGCGGGCGCGGCCGACAGGTTGACCAGCGCCTGGCGCAGCGCCTCCTCGGCGCCATGCCTCCACCTGTCCTCGGCAATGAACGCGCCGAACGATTTGCGGCCGCCCATGCCGTAGGAGCCGGTTTCCTGGCGGTCGCCATCGCCCACCACGACCTGAACGCTGAAGCGGACCAGCGGGCGGATGTCGCTGGCAAAGCTGCCGTCGCCACGCAGGATCTCAACATGCTGCCAGGAGGCGGCGAGCGATGCGGTGACCTGCCGCACGCGCGGATCGCGCGCCCTGAGCCAGACATCGATCTCCTGCAGGAGTTTTGCCTTCTCCTCGAAGCCGGGCGCCGCAAGCGGGTTCTCGTCGCCATAAAGCTTCTGATTGGTCCCGGGCGGCGGTGCAGCGAGCTTGCCCGAATAGCCAGCCTTGACGGCCGATACCGCGTCGGCGGCACGCAGCAGCGCGGCCTCGCTCATCTCGCTCGAATGGGCGTAGCCCGTGGCTTCCCCCGCCACCGCGCGCAGGCCAAAGCCACGGTCGGTGTTGTAGTTGGCGGTTTTCAGACGGCCATTGTCGAAGAGAAGAGCTTCGCTTTCGCTCGCCTCGAGAAAGAGTTCGCCGTCATCGGCACCATGGATCGTGTCGGCCACGATGCGGCGAAGCGATTCTTCCGAAATGTCGAAGGATTCGATCAGTCTGGAGGACAAGGTCGGGCTCCCTTTGATGGCTCTCAGGCGCTGATATAGGTTGCCCGGCGCGAGATACACCCACGCACGAGCGAAAGCCGGCCGAGCAGCCGGGGTCGCGCGAACAAGATCGTCAGGGCAGGGCGGCGTAACCCGCGTCGAAGCCTTCGAGCTCGACGGGAATGCCGATGCCTTCTTCCGGGGTCTGGAAGACGATGAAGGTGGCAAGCTCGCCCTGGCGCAGGCTGGTCAGCAAGGGTTCCTCGAGGATGACCTCCGCGTAGCACCCATCGTCGAAGCAGCGCACGAAATAGGCGCGGCCGATGTCCTGTCCGTCGATATTTAGACCGAGACCGTTGGGCAGAAGCACGCCGAGCGGGGCAAGCACGCGCAGGATCTCGGCGGAGCGGTCGGCCGTCTTGAGCACGACCACCGACAGGCCGATCTCGGGACGGTCGTCGGCCACGACATTCTGCATCATCACGCATTGTTCGCTGCTGGCGCCGGGCGGCGTGTCGCAGATGATGGACCATCCGCCATGGGTCGAGCGCACGCCGCTGGCCTCCTGGGCCATTGCGGGCGCCGTCACGCCGAGGCTGACGAGCGCGGCGATGATCGGCAATGAGCGGCGAAACGGCGTCTGCATGTGTTTTTTCCTTGCGAATCACGAGAATGTACCGTGACAGGCGCGACGCGAAAAGCCGCAGGCTGCGGCCAGGTGTATCGGGGCGTTGCGGCCGCGTCTCCGATTGATCGGCAGTCCCCAGCCCATTCGACGCCGAGTTGAGCCAAAACAAGGCACGGACGGGCAAGTACCGCAACTCGCGCGCAAAAATGCCGCACATCTGTGATCATGGCTTCCTTGCGGTCCCGATAAGAGTATGGTTTGAACGCCCGAAGGCGAGGATGAGTCCGTGCGCCATCCGGCGCCTATTCGCCATTCGCCAAGGATCGACCCGGGAGAGTAAGAGGGTGATGAGAAAGATTACAGCGAGCCTAGCCGCCCTTGGCGCGTTGGTCCCGATGGGATTTGCACATGCTCAGACGCCTGGCGGCCAACCGATGCCGTGGCAGATGGGTCTTCCCCAGCCGGCAACCGCCATCATGCAGGAACTGCGCTGGTTCGAGCAGTTCACGCTGTGGTTCATCATTCCGATCACGCTGCTTGTGCTGTTTCTTCTGGCCTGGTGCATGGTCCGCTATCGTGCGAGCGCCAATCCGGTGCCGTCGCGCACCAGCCACAACACCACGATCGAGGTCATCTGGACCGTGGCGCCCGTGGTCGTGCTGCTGATGATCGCGGTGCCTTCCTTCCAGCTGCTGACCTCGCAGTACACGCCGCCGGATGAGCCGGAGATCACCATCAAGGCAACCGGCCTGCAGTGGTTCTGGGAATACGAGTACCAGGATGCGGAAGAAAACGTGTCCTTTGCCTCGCTGATGCTGCGCGACGGCGATCGCGCCGCCCAGAACAAGGAAGACCGCGCGCTCTATCCGCGGCTCCTGGCCGTGGACAACGAGGTCGTCGTGCCGGTGAACACCACCGTGCGCGTGCTCGTGACGGCAGCCGACGTGATCCATGCCTGGAAGATCCCGGCCTTCGGCATCATGAGCGACGCCGTTCCGGGCCGCATCAACGAAACCTGGTTCCGCGCCGAGCGCGAGGGCATCTTCTACGGGATGTGCTCCGAGCTCTGCGGGATGGACCATGCCTTCATGCCGATCGCGGTACGCGTGGTCTCGCAGGAACTCTACAACGATTGGCTCGTCGCCGCCGCGACGGACGTGCCGGGCGCCAACCAGGCGCTGCGTGCAGCGATCTACGCGGAAAGCTCCGTCGCCCAGGCGGCGGACTGATCAAGAGACGGTAACGAGTTAAGGACAACGGAGCGGGAATATGGCAGGCGCGGCAGCTCACGCCCATGACGATCACAAGCCGACTGGCTGGACGCGGTGGGTCTATTCGACAAACCACAAGGATATCGGCACTCTCTACCTGATCTTCGCGATCACGGCCGGCATCCTGGGTGGCCTTCTCTCGGTCGCCATGCGCTACGAGCTGGCGGAGCCCGAGATCCGTCTTTTCCATGGCCTTGCGGCGATGGTCTATGGCTTCGAGGGCGACGCCGCCATCGACGGCGGCAAGCACATGTACAATGTGTTCACGACCGCCCACGGCCTCATCATGATCTTCTTCATGGTCATGCCCGCCCTGATCGGCGGCTTCGCGAACTGGATGATCCCGATCATGATCGGCGCGCCTGACATGGCGTTCCCGCGCATGAACAACATCTCGTTCTGGCTGCTGCCGCCGGCTTTCCTCCTGCTTCTGATGTCCATGTTCGTCCCCGGCGCGCCCGGCATGTACGGTGTGGGAACGGGCTGGACGATCTATCCGCCGCTATCGACCAGCGGCAGCCCCGGGCCGGCAATGGATCTCGCGATCCTGGCCCTGCACATCGCGGGTGCCTCGTCGATCCTCGGCGCGATCAACTTCATCACCACCATCTTCAACATGCGCGCTCCGGGCATGACGCTGCACAAGATGCCGCTCTTTGCCTGGTCGGTGCTGATCACCGCCTTCCTGCTGCTTCTGGCGCTGCCGGTTCTGGCGGGCGGCATCACCATGCTGCTGACGGACCGCAATTTCGGCACGACCTTCTTCGATCCGGCCGGCGGCGGCGACCCGATCCTGTTCCAGCACCTGTTCTGGTTCTTCGGTCATCCCGAGGTGTACATCCTGATCCTGCCCGCTTTCGGCATCGTCAGCCACATCGTGGCGACCTTCTCGAGAAAGCCGGTCTTCGGCTATCTCGGCATGGCCTATGCCATGGTGGCGATCGGCGCGGTCGGCTTCGTCGTGTGGGCACACCACATGTACACGACCGGCCTGTCGCTCAACACGCAGCGCTACTTCGTCTTTGCGACCATGGTGATCGCGGTGCCGACCGGCATCAAGATCTTCTCCTGGATCGCGACGATGTGGGGCGGGTCGATCCAGATGCGTACGCCGATGATGTGGGCCATCGCCTTCATCTTCCTGTTCACCGTGGGCGGCGTGACGGGCGTGCAGCTCGCCAATGCCGGTCTCGACCGCTACATGCACGACACCTACTACGTCGTGGCGCACTTCCACTACGTCCTGTCGATGGGCGCGGTGTTCGGCATCTTCGCGGCCTGGTACTACTGGTTCCCCAAGATGACGGGCTACATGTACAACTCGCTCATCGCGCGCATCCATTTCTGGCTGACCTTCATCGGCGTGAACGTGCTGTTCTTCCCCCAGCACTTCCTGGGTCTCGCCGGCATGCCCCGTCGCTATGTCGACTATCCGGATGCGTTCGCGGGCTGGAACATGGTGTCGTCCTACGGCTCCTACCTGGCCGCCATCGGCACGCTGGTCTTCCTCTACGGCGTCTTCGAGGCCTTCGCCAAGAAGCGCGAGGCCGGGGCCAATCCGTGGGGCGAGGGTGCAACGACGCTGGAATGGCAGCTGCCTTCCCCGCCGCCCTTCCACCAGTGGGAGCAGCTGCCCAAGGTCAAGTAAGACCTGCAGCGGCTTCGCGTATCAAAGGTCGCCGCGCATGACGCGGCGGCCTTCAAAACAAGAAGAGTTGGAAAAGACCGAAAATGGCGTTGGTCGATAAACACGTGTTTGACGAGCCGGGCTTCCATGTATCGGAAGCCACGCCCGCGGACTATTTCGCGCTGCTCAAGCCGCGGGTGATGTCGCTCGTCATCTTCACCGCCTTCGTCGGCATGGTCACCGCACCTGTCGCGCTCAACCCGTTCCAGGTCGTGATCGCCGTCCTGGCCATCGCGGTCGGCGCCGGCGCCTCGGGCGCGCTCAACATGTGGTACGACGCCGATATCGATCGCGTCATGAGCCGCACGGCTGGCCGCCCGGTTGCCACGGGACGCATCCAGCCAGGCGAGGCGCTGGTCTTCGGCATCGTGCTGTCGGCATTCTCGGTCGTCACCCTCGGCCTCCTGGCCAACTGGCTGTCGGCGGCGCTGCTAGCCTTCACGATCTTCTTCTACGCGGTCGTCTACACGATGTGGCTGAAGCGCTCGACGCCGCAGAACATCGTCATCGGCGGGGCCGCTGGCGCCTTTCCGCCGATCATCGGCTGGGCCGCGGCAACGGGATCGGTGGCGATCGAGCCGCTGATCATGTTCCTGATCATCTTCCTGTGGACGCCGCCTCATTTCTGGGCGCTCGCGCTGTTCAAGTCGGACGATTACGGCCGGGTTGGCGTTCCGATGATGCCCAATGTGGCGGGCCACGCCTCGACGCGCCGCCAGATATTTGCCTACACAGCCGTCGTGGCGTTGGTCGGCATCCTGCCATGGGTGATCGGGCAGGCCAGCATCGTCTACGGCGTTGTCGCCGCGCTGCTCGGTCTTGGCTTCGTGCGCTCTGCCTGGAAGGTGCTGCGCATGGCCGACGACGACGTCGTGATGCGGCCGGCCAAGGCGCTGTTTGCCTATTCGCTGCTTTATCTCTTCGCGATCTTCGCCGCACTTCTCGTCGACAGCGGCGTCGCGCGGTTGGTGGGGGCTCTGGGAGCCTGATATGGAACAAGAATACGTCGTACTGACCGAAGCACAGAAGAAGGCGCAGCGCAGCCGCTCGATGGGCATTGCGCTGGTGCTGGTGGCCCTCGTCGTCATCTTCTACGTGGCGACGATCACCGTCTTCGGACCCGAGATCCTCAGCCGGCCGATGTGAGGGAGATCATGACGACCACACCAGCGACGGACGACAGGAAGAAGCGTTCCAACCTGATGGTGGCCGGCGCCTGCACGGCCTTCTTTGCCGGAATGCTGGGCGTGGCCTTTGCGGCCGTGCCGCTCTACGAGCTGTTCTGCCAGGTCACGGGATATGGCGGCACCACGCAGCGCGTGGAGCAATATTCGAGCACGATCCTCGACAAGGACGTGCGGGTGCGCTTCGATTCCAACGTCCGCGGCCTCGCCTGGGATTTCAAGCCGCAACAGCGCTCCGTGACGCTGAAGATCGGCGAGACGACGCAGGTGCACTATTCCGCCGTCAACAGGGGCATGACTGCCACGACGGGGACGGCGACCTTCAACGTCGTGCCCGAGCAGGCCGGCGCCTATTTCATGAAGATGGAATGTTTCTGTTTCACCGAGACCGAGCTTCAGCCCGGCGAGGAAATGGACATGCCCGTCGTCTTCTACGTGGATCCGGCCATCGTCGAGATCGGTGACATCGGAACCATCACTCTTTCCTACACATTCTTCCCCACCGTGGAGGGCAATCGTCCGCTCGCCGCGCGTGGGACCAGCCAGGATGCGGCGCCGGCTGCCGCGTCGGAAATCGGGGGTTGAACATGGCCGAAGCGCACGCAAAGAACCACGACTATCATATCATCGACCCCAGCCCCTGGCCGTTCTTCGGCTCGGTTGGCGCTCTTCTCATGGCGATCGGCGGCGTCGGCTGGATGCAGGGCCTGAACGGCAACAGCTTCGCCATACTCGGCATCAACCTGGCCAATCCATGGCTGTTCCTGATCGGCCTGGCCGTCGTGCTCTACACGATGTTCGGCTGGTGGGCGGACACCATCAAGGAAGCCCATGAGGGCCATCACACGCGCGTGGTCTCGCTGCATCTGCGCTACGGCATGATCATGTTCATCGCCTCGGAGGTGATGTTCTTCGCGGCGTGGTTCTGGGCATTCTTCGATGCGAGCCTGTTTCCGCACGAGGCCGCGCAGGTCTCTCGCGTGGCCTACACAGGCGGTATCTGGCCTCCGGAAGGCATCCAGGTTCTCGATCCCTGGCACCTGCCGCTCTACAACACGATCATCCTGCTGCTGTCGGGCACCACGGTGACCTGGGCGCACCACGCGCTGCTTCACGACGACCGCAAGGGCCTCGTCTGGGGTCTGGCGCTGACGGTTGCGCTGGCCATCCTCTTCACCTGCGTGCAGGCCTACGAGTACATGGTCGCTCCCTTCAGCTTTTCCGGCTCGATCTACGGCGCAACCTTCTTCATGGCGACGGGCTTCCACGGCTTCCACGTCATCATCGGCATGATCTTCCTGCTGGTGTGCCTGCTGCGCGCGATGGCCGGTCACTTCACGCCCAAGCAGCATTTCGGTTTCGAGGCCGCTGCCTGGTACTGGCACTTCGTCGACGTGGTGTGGCTGTTCCTCTTCGCCACCATCTATGTGTGGGCTTCCGTCGGGGCCGACATCTACCATCACTGACCGCCGGGGCTAGACACCTGGAACTTGGGGGGCGGCCATGGCGACATGGGCCGCCCCTTGCCTTTGGATTGCTCCAATCGAGGTTCATTTGCATCGGATGAATGCCATGCACGACCACCGCCCGCCTGCGCCGCAGGCCGACCCCTTTCGCGCCGGCCTGGCCGGGCGCTGCCCGCGCTGCGGCGAAGGCAAGCTCTTCGACGGATACCTGACACTCAGACCCGGCTGCGAGGCCTGCGGTCTGGACTACGGCTTCGCCGATTCGGGCGATGGGCCGGTCGCCTTCGTGATCCTTCTGATCGGCTTCGTCGTCGTGGGCCTGGCGCTCTGGGTGGAGGTAAATCTCGACCCGCCGCTCTGGGTGCATTTCAGCCTGTGGATTCCGCTCGTGCTGGTGCTTTCGCTTGGCGCACTGCGGCTGTTCAAGGGGCTGCTGATCGCCCTGCAGTACCGCAACAGCGCCGCGGAAGGGCGGCTGGACGACCGCTGATGACCGAGACGGCAGCCAGAAATCCGCGCATGACGCGCCGCGCGACCATCCTGATGGGCATCGCATGCCTTCTCACCCTGGCCGCCCTCCTGGCGCTGGGCACGTGGCAGGTCGAGCGGCTTGCCTGGAAAGAGGGTCTGCTCGCGACGATCGAGGAGAGGGTGGTTGCCGAACCGCGTCCGCTGACGGATATCGAGACGCGGTATGCCACCACGCGCGATGTCGAATACTGGCCGGTGACGCTCAGCGGCGTGTTCCACCACGAGGCCGAGCGCCATTATCTGGCGACGTGGCGCGGCCAGTCGGGCTTCCAGGTGCTGACGCCGCTGGAACTAGCCGACGGGCGTTTCATCTTCATCAATCGTGGGTTCGTGCCCTATGACCGAAAGGACGCCGCAAGGCGCGCCGAGGGGCAGGTCGAGGGTGTGGTGGAGATCGCGGGCCTGTCGCGCACGGCGCCGGAAGAAAAGCCATCCTTCATCGTGCCGGACAACGATCCCGCGAAGAACGTATTTTACTGGAAGGACATTCGGGAGATGACGCTCAGCGCCGGTCTGGACGACGAGACGGTGTTGCCGTTCTTCGTTGACGCGGGGGCGGCCGAGAATCCGGGGGGGCTGCCGATCGGCGGCGTGACGCGCATCGACCTGCCCAACAGCCATCTGCAATATGCGATGACCTGGTACGGTCTCGCATTGACGCTTGTGATCGTCATGGCCGCCTGGGCCTGGCGCAACCGCTTTCCCAGGCGTCCTTGAACGAAATCGTCAGGCAAGACCCAGGAAAGACAGGATTGCAACGATAACGACGATCAGTCCGATGATGTAGATAATGGAATGCATGAGACCCTTCTCCAGTCAGGTGATTGCATGGGTCAATAACCACTGGCGCGCTGGACGGTTCCAAAGCGACTGCAACCCTTGACAGGAGGCGGCGTGCGACGCCATCTGCGACCCATGTCCGAGAATGCAACGAATGGGGCCGAGAGCGGCCGACAGACGCTGACCATCAGGTTGTGCGGCCCGCGCGGCTTCTGCGCCGGCGTGGATCGCGCGATCCAGATCGTCGTCCTGGCGCTGAAGAAATACGGCGCGCCGGTCTATGTCCGGCATGAGATCGTCCACAATCGATATGTCGTGGAAGGACTGCAGGCCCGCGGCGCGATCTTCATCGAGGAACTGCACGAGATCCCCGCCGAGCACAGGCAGTGTCCGGTCGTCTTTTCCGCCCATGGGGTGCCCAAGGCCGTGCCGGCCGATGCAGAGGCGCGCAATCTCTTCTACCTCGATGCGACCTGTCCGCTGGTCTCCAAGGTCCACAAGCAGGCGATGCGCCACCAGCGGCTCGGCCGCCATGTGGTCCTGATCGGCCATGCCGGCCACCCCGAAGTCATCGGCACGATGGGGCAGTTGCCGGAAGGCTCGGTGTCGCTGGTGGAGACCGAAGAGGATGCCGCGCGCATGGAGCGGCCGGGCGAGGGGGAACTGGGCTTCGTGACCCAGACGACGCTGTCGGTCGATGACACGGCAGGCGTGATCCGTGCGCTGCAGGCGCGCTTTCCCGACATCATCGCGCCCTCGGCCGAGTCGATCTGCTATGCGACCACCAACCGCCAGGAGGCGGTCAAGCAGGCCGCTCCCGGCACGGATCTGTTCCTGATCGTCGGCGCGCCGAACTCGTCAAACTCCAAGCGACTTGTCGAAGTCGCGGTGCGGGCGGGGGCCGCCCGGTCGCTGCTCGTCCAGCGCGGCGAAGACATCCCCTGGGAGACGATCCCGCCCGGCGCGGTGATCGGGCTTTCGGCGGGAGCCTCGGCGCCTGAGATCATCGTCGAAGAGATCATCGAGGGCTTCCGCAAGCGTTTCGATACCGAACTCGAACTGGCCATCACCACGGAAGAGACGGAGAACTTCCCGGTGATGCGCGATCTTCGCGACGTCGAACTGACGAGCCAGGACATGGCGTTCCTCAACGGCTCGGCCTGAGGAGGGCCTTATGGCGGTCTATACGGATATTTCCGAGGAAGAGCTCGTCGCGTTCCTCGCGCATTACGACATCGGCGAACTCCTGTCATTCAAGGGTATCGCCGAAGGCGTCGAGAACACCAACTACATGCTCCACACGGCGCGCGGACCTTATTTCCTGACGCTCTACGAGAAGCGTGTCGACCGGGACGATCTTCCCTTCTTTCTGGGGCTGATGCGGCACCTTGCGGGTAGGGGCGTGCGTTGTCCGCAGCCCGTGGAGCGCGACGACGGTGCGGTGGTGGGCGAACTCGCCGGCCGGCCGGCGGCGATCGTGACCTATATCGAGGGCATGTGGCCGCGCCGCCCGAATGCCGAGCACTGCCGCGCGGTCGGCGTGGCGCTGGCGAAACTGCATCTGGCGGGTGCCGATTTCGGTATGGAGCGGGCCAACTCGCTGTCGGTCGATGATTGGCGCCCCCTGTGGAACAGGTCGCGAGACGGGGCCGAGCAAGTCGAGAAGGGCCTCGTCGGGGAAGCGGAAGGGGATCTCGCCCTGCTGGAGCGGAACTGGCCGTCGAACCTGCCGCGCGGGGTGATCCATGCCGATCTTTTCCCCGACAATGTGCTGTTCCTGGCCGGCAGGCCGGGTCTGATCGACTTCTATTTCGCCTGCACGGACTTCCTTGCCTACGATCTCGCCGTCTGCCTCAACGCCTGGTGTTTCGAGAAGGACCATTCCTTCAATCTCACCAAGGGCATGGCGCTCTTGAGGGGGTACGGGTCGGTGCGCCCCTTGTCGTCCGCGGAGGTCGCGGCATTGCCGGTTCTCGCGCATGGCGCCGCCATGCGCTTCATGCTGACAAGGCTCTATGACTGGATCAACACGCCCGCGGGCAGCCTGGTGGTGAAGAAGGACCCGATGGAATATCTGAGACGCATGCGCTTTCACCGCGGCATCGAATCCGCATCGGCCTACGGTCTGGACGAGCAGCGGGCGGACGCGTGAAATCAGTCGAGATATTCACCGACGGTGCCTGCTCCGGCAATCCCGGTCCCGGTGGCTGGGGCGCCATCCTGCGTCACAACGGCCGCGTCCGGGAATTGTCCGGCGGCGAGGCCCAGACCACCAACAACCGCATGGAGCTTCTGGCCGCGATCAATGCGCTCAACGCCTTGAAGGAACCCTGCGAGGTGCTGATCCACACCGACAGCAAATATGTCATGGACGGCATCAACAGCTGGATCCACGGCTGGAAGCGCCGCGGCTGGAAGACGGCCGACAAGAAACCCGTGAAGAACGTCGAACTCTGGCAGGCACTCGACGAGGCCAATCAGCGCCACAAGGTCAAGTGGCACTGGGTGAAGGGGCATGCCGGCCATGAGGAAAACGAGCGAGCCGACGAGCTCGCCCGTATGGCAATGGCACCGTTCAAGAAGAACGGCGGCGCCATCGCCTGATCAGAGCTGCTCGAGCATGGCGGCCGCGCCGCTATTGGTCGCCTTGCCGCGTTCCACCTCGATGTTGAGCGACTTCACGACGCCGTCGTCGACGAGGGCGGAGAAGCGCTGGCAGCGCTTGCCGAAATTCGCCACCGACAGGTCGATCGCCAGCCCGATGGCCTCGGAGAAAGCAGCATTGCCGTCGGCCAGGAAGAGGATGCGGTCCTCCGCGCCGAGAAAGCGCGCCCAGGCCTCCATCACGAACTGGTCGTTGACCGACAGGACGGCGATGCCGTCGACGCCCTTGCCGAGCAGTGCGTCGTAGTTCTCGATATAGCCCGGCAGGTGGTTGTTGCTGCAGGTGGGCGTGAAGGCGCCCGGCACACCGATCAGCACGATCTTCTTGCCCGCGAAGACCTCATCGGTTGTCATGTCCTTGACGCCATCCGCAGCGGGTACCTTGAAGGTCGCTGCCGGCAGCTTGTCGCCAACTCCAATCGTCATGTTAAGCCTTTCTGAAGGGGAGGAAAACGGGAGAGCGCTGACGTAGCGTGCGGCCGGCGGCAAGGCAAGCGCAGCTATTGCGGCAGGGCGAGGGTTCCCGTGACGGCGCCGACATCGGTCACGAGCGTGTAGGCGACCTCGGCCCGGGCAGGCGCGTGATCCGTGTCGGTGAAGGGCAACAGGAACAAGGCGCCGTCGTCGTCCGACCGTTCGGCGGTGCCGAACATATACGCTTCGGAACTGACGACGTGGAGGTCGATCAGTTTCGCGCCTTCGGGATATTCCGCCTCGATGACCATGCGGTCGCCACGCATGCCGACCAGGCGCGCGTGAAAGGTCTCGTCGGCCGCGCGCGGGAGGCTGTCGAAAGCCCGTGTCACCAATTCCTCCGCGGGCAGGCCGTCTGCTGCATCCCTGACCTCGAGACTTGCCTGCACGGGGATGCAGATGGTCTCGCACACGCCGAGAAACAGTTCGGCGGTGAAATTTGACGGTATCTCGCCATCCGGGAGCGGAAAGGACAGGGCAAGCGTCACCGGCCGGTCGTAGCCCACGAAGGGCGCGTAGCCGTCATCGATCAGCCTGGGGGCGGGAAAGCCGATCTCCGGCGTTTCGATCCCGGGGCCCGACGCCACCACCGAAGGCGGGATGCCGGAATCCCCCGGATCAGCCCAATAAGTCTTCCAGCCAGGTTTCAACACGATCTGCAGGGCGCCGCGCAGCACGCCGTCGGTTGCTTCGGCCTCCGTGACGAGACGGATCGAGCCGCCTTCGGTGTGAAGCCAGTCGCTGGCCTTGCCCGCGAAAGCAGGCGAGGCGCCCAGGAGAGCGAGGGTGACGAGCGTGGCGACTTTCAACATGGCGCGGACATTGGGCACTCGCCGCCACGCGCGCAAGAGCGCAGGCAGCGCCCGTCCTTCATATTCATGTGAGCCGCGTTCGAGGTCGCTTTCCGGCGTGTGCCGGGTCGCAACGGCTTTATCGCACGTGCGAAACGCGTTAGCCTCCCGAGGATGAGTATGAAGGACAATCTCCAGGGACCAGCCAGCGCGTTTCTCGACGGGCAGTTCCTGCTTGCCATGCCCGGCATGTCGGACGACCGGTTCGCGCGCTCGGTGATCTATGTATGTGCGCATTCGGAGGAAGGGGCGATGGGACTGATCATCAACCAGCCCCAGCAGCTGAGTTTTCCCGATCTCCTCGTCCAGCTCGGCATGATCGAGGAAGACGAGGCCATCCGGTTGCCCGACGAGACGCGCAAGATCGTCGTGCGGCACGGCGGGCCGGTCGACCGCAGCCGCGGCTTCGTGCTGCACAGCGGCGACTACATGGTCGAATCGTCCCTGGCCGTATCGGAGGGCGTCTGCCTTACCGCGACGGTCGACATCCTGCGCGCCATGTCCACCGGCAATGGTCCCCAGCGCGCGCTCATGGCGCTGGGCTATTCCGGCTGGGGGGCAGGGCAGCTCGAAAGCGAGATCGTCCAGAATGGCTGGCTGACCTGTCCGGCAAGCGCGGATATTCTCTTCGGCACCGACATCGAGCACACCTATGACCGCGTCCTCGCCTCGCTCGGCATCGATCCGGTTTTCCTGTCGAGCGATGCCGGTCACGCCTGAACGGCGCGCGACTGCTCCTTCAGGAGATCGATGACGACCGACCGGTCGACCGGCGGCCCGAACATGTAGCTCTGCACGAATTCGCAGCCCATCTCGCGCAGTTCCTCCGCATCGGCTTCCTCCGAGATGCCTTCGGCCACCACGGCCAGGCCGAGCCCGTGCGCCATGCTGACGATCGAGCGGAGCAGCACGGCCCGCTTCGGACTGGCGTCATCGAGAAAGCTGCGATCGATCTTGATCGTGTCGAAGGGAAAACGTGTCAGGTAGGCCAGCGAGGAATAGCCGGTTCCGAAATCGTCGAGCGACAAGCCGATGCCGAGCTTTCTCAACCGGGCGAGCACGTGAGCCGACTGCTCGGGATTGTCCATGATGAGCGATTCGGTCAGTTCGAGGCGGAAGCAGCGGGGATTGATGGCCGAGCGCGCGATGACGGAACGCACGTCGTTGACCAGATCGCGGCGCAGGAGCTGCCGGCTCGACAGGTTGACCGACACCGACAGCGGTACCTCGCCCACGGCGCGCTGCCAGGCGCTGAGGTCTTCGGCGGCCGTCTGCATGGCGAACAGGCCCAGCTGGTTGATGATGTCGCAGTTCTCCGCGATCGGGATGAACTCGGCCGGCGGCACGCTGCCACGGCGTGGATGATCCCAGCGCATGAGCGCTTCGAATCCGGCAATGGTCCGGTCTTCGAGGCGGACGATCGGTTGATAGGCAAGCTTGATTTCCCCGCGCTCCAGGGCACGACGGAGGTCGGATTCGATCTGGAGCCGGCTCGTGCCGGCCGAACGGAAGGCGGGCCTGAACGGCTCGGCCCGGTCGCCGCCATAGCGTTTGGCCTGTTGCATGGCGAGTTCGGCATCCTTGACCATGTCATCGGCGGCGGCATGCTGGCTGGTCCAGGAGACGATGCCGATCGAGGCCGTCAGCACCATCTCGCGCTTTGCGAAGCTGATCGGCGCGCTGATCGCGGCACGTATGGCATCCGCCATCTCGGCGATCCGCCCGGGCTCCTGCTCCGACAAGAGCATGAGGGCAAACTGATCGCCGGAAAAACGCGACAGCGTGTCGCGCGCGTCGAGCAGGCGGTGCAGCCGCCGCGCGATGGTCAGCAGGATCGTGTCGCCGGCCGAGATGCCCAGGCCATCATTGACCTGCTTGAACCGGTCGATGTCGATGACGAAGACCGACGGCCGCACATTCTGTTCGCTCTGGGCGAGTGCCATAACGGCGTCGAGGCGATTGAGAAAGAGCTCGCGATTGGGCAGGCCGGTCAGATTGTCATGCACGGCATCGTAGAGGAGGCGTTCTTCGCCCTTCTTCTGCTCGGTCGTGTCGACCAGCGTGCCGACGCAGCGCACCACCTCGCCGTCGGAGCCGATGACGGGGCGCGCGCGCAACGTGAACCAGTGATAGTGCCCATCGGCGCCGCGCATGCGGAATGTCTGCGCCACACGACCGCGACGATGCTCGAGGATCATGTCCAGCGTGGTCCGGAAAGTGTCGCGATCATCTGGATGGAGGGCAGGAAGCCAGTTGCGGGCCGCCGCATGGAGGCTTCCCTCGGACAGGCCGAGCTGGCGGCTGACATCGGGCCGGGTGACGATACGGTCGCGCGAGACGTCCCAGTCCCATACCGTGTCGCCCGACCCCGTCAGCGCGAGCGCCTGCCGCTCGACGTCGCTGAACAGACCCTGGTTCAGCGCTCCACCGGCGAAGGCGTGCTGCATCACGGTAAAGCCGATCATGAGCGTGATCAGGATGAGGCCGCCGCTGAGCGCGGGCTGGATGATGTCGTTGTCGAGCTGTCCCGTGACCGTGAGCCAGCAGCCGAACAGCCAGACCAGGATCATCAGCCAGCTCGGGATGAGCATGATCGCGCGATCGTAGCCCCGATAGGCGAAGTAGGTAATCAACCCCACGCCGACCACCGCGGTGGCGGCAAACGAGATCCGCGCCGTGCCGGCCGCGATCGAAGGATCGAAGGTGGCAAGCCCGGCGATGGCAGCCAGAGCCAGCACCCAGGCCAGCACGCCGTAGGAAAAGTGCATGTGCCAGCGGTTGAGGTTGAGATAGGCGAAGAGGAACACGAGCAGACTTGTGGCGAGCGCCACCTCCGTGCCCGCGCGCCACAATTGCTCGTTGCCGGGAGATATCTCCATCACCCGGTTGAGGAAGCCGAAATCGATCGAGACATAGGTGAGCACCGCCCAGGCGAAGGCGGCCGTCGCGGGGAACATGGCCGTGCCCTTGATGACGAAGAGGATCGTCAGGAACAGGGCCAGAAGGCCAGCGATGCCGATCACGATGCCCTGGTAGAGCGTGTAGGAATTGACCGTGTCCTTGTAGACGTCGGGATCCCACAGATAGATCTGCGGCAGGCGCGAGGACTGCATCTCGGCGACGAAGGTCACGATCGAGCCCGGATTGATGGTGAGCAGGAAGATGTCGGCGTCGTCGCTTGCCTGACGATCGAGCGCAAAGCCCTCGCTGGGCGTGATGGAAGCTATCCGTCCCGAGCCGAGGTCTGGCCAGAACATGCCCGAGCCCGCCATGCGGAAATGCGGGGCCACGATGAGCCGGTCGAATTGCTGGTCGGTGGTGTTGGCGATGGCGAAGACGGCCCAGTCGCCCGAAGAGCGTTCGTCCTGGGCCTCCACCTCGATGCGTCGAACGATCCCGTCGATGCCGGGCGCCGTGGAAACCTGGAAATTCGACCCCTGGTTGCGGTAGATCTCGATGACCCCGGAAAGGTCGAGCGCGGCATCGTCGCGCGTGATGCGGATCGGTTCGACGGCGAGCGCCGGCTGGCTGGAGAGGAAGAGGCTGAAGGCGATGAGGGCAAGCAGCCACCGCCAGAAATGAGGAATTGGTTTCGCCACGAAGTCAGCCTCGTTTCGCTTGCCGGTAATCGTCCGCGGTAATCGCGTAGAGAAAGTGATCCCGCCATGCTCCATTGATGCGCAGGTAGGACCGCAAGAGCCCTTCCCGCCGAAATCCGGCTTTTTCAAGCACGCGGATCGATCTTTCGTTGTCGGGGATACAGGCCGCCTCGATCCTGTTCAACCGCATGACATCGAAGCCGTGTTCGAGCAGCAGCCGGATCGCGGCACCCATATAGCCCTTGCCGGCATGTTGCTCACCCATCCAATAGCCGATCTGCGCCGACTGGGCGACGCCGCGGCGAATGTTTCCCATGGAAATGCCGCCGGTCAGCCGGCCGGTCTGGTTCTCGAAGATCAAAAGCGACATCGCCGCGCCTTGTGCATATTCGCGCCCGTAGCGCGACAGGCGCTGGCGCCAGGGCGCGCGCTCCAGTTCATCAAAAGCCCAGCTCGGCTCCCATGGCTCCAGAAAGGCGCGGCTCGCTCCGCGCAGACTGGCCCACTCGCGAAAGTCGCTCATGCGCGCCGCGCGAAGCGTGACGGCTTTCCCCTTCAGGACCGGCGGTGACGGGCCGAAGAGTGCCGAGAAGACCATCGCCGTCAGACGGCGAGTCTGTCGAGAGGCCGCAGCGAGCCCGTCAGCGTTTCGGAAATGGCTTCGTAGGGGGCAAGATTGGAGATCGGACCGACAGCCGTCACGGTCGGCTTACCGCTGAAGAGCCGGCCGGACAGATCGGTCAGCCGTTCCACGGTCAGTCCCGAAAGGCGGTCCATGAGTTCTTCCATCGGTATCGGCCGTCCGTAGAGCAGCAACTGCCGTGCGATCTGGGCGGCACGGCTCGACGGGCTCTCCAGCGACATGACAAGGGCGGCGCGATACTGGGCCCGCGCCCGGTCGAGTTCTTCCTGCTTGATGGACTCGCCGGCGCGCTGCAGTTCCGTCAACAGAACCGGGACCAGCTTGGGAATGTCGTCCTTGCCCGTGGCCGCGTGGATGCCGAACACGCCGGTATCCGAGAAGCCCCAGTGGAAGGCGTAGACCGAATAGCACAGGCCGCGTTTTTCACGGACTTCCTGGAACAGGCGCGAGGACATGCCTCCGCCCAGGATCATCGAGAGGACCTGCGAGGCGTAGAAGTCACGCGCATGATAGGCGCGGCCCTCGAACCCCAGCAGGATCTGCGTGTCCATGAGCTCGCGTTCTTCGCGGTAGTCGCCGCCGACATAATGGGCGTGGTCCGGCATCGGGCACACGGCCTTCGGGCGGAAGGTGCCGAGACGCTGCTCGACCTCGCGCACGAACTCGTCATGCCCGACCCCGCCGGCCGCCACCACCACCATGCGGTCGGCGCCGTAATGGCTCTGGAGATAATCCCTGAGCTGGACGCTGGTGAAGGACCGCACGGTTTCGGGCGTCCCGAGAACGGAACGGCCGAGCGTCTGATGGCGGAAGGCCGTCTCGCTGAAGCGGTCGAAGACCACGTCGTCGGGCGTGTCGTGAGCGGCGCCGATCTCCTGCAGGATGACATGCTGCTCGCGCTCGAGTTCGGCTGGTTCGAAACGCGAATCCGTCAGAATGTCCGCCAATATGTCGACGGCAAGCGGGAAATCGTTCTTCAGAACGCGCGCGTAGAAGGCGGTTGTCTCCACGCTGGTGGAGGCGTTGATCTCGCCGCCCACATTCTCAATCTCCGAGGCGATGGTCCAGGCGCTGCGCCGTCCGGTGCCCTTGAAGGCCATGTGCTCGAGGAGGTGGGCCATCCCGTGCTGGTCGGGTGCTTCGTCCCGAGAGCCGGATTTGATCCAGATACCCATTGCCACGGATTCGATGTGGGGAATGCTATCGGTTGCGACGGTCAGTCCGTTGGACAGCCGGCTTACCTCAACGACCATTTATTGACTACTCCCGATACTCTCCCGGGACGCCTTCGCCAGACGTCCGATGTGATCTTCCAACATTTTCTGGTCCGATGGAAGCGTGGCGAAACGTTCGGCACGCCCCATCAGATCCCCCAGCCATTCCGGCAATGCGGGCTGGTTGCCGCAGGCCTCCCGCACCGCATCGGGGAACTTCGCCGGATGCGCGGTGCCGAGCACCACGGTCGGGGTCGCGTCCCGTGGGCGCTGGCGCGCGACATACATGGCGGTCGCCGTATGGGGATCGAGAAGATAGCCGCATTGGGAGAGCATATGGGAAATGGTCGCCGCGGTTTCCCGCCGGTCCGCGCGGCCCGCGTCGAAGCCTTCGCGGATGGCCGCCAGCGTGGCGGCGTCGATGTTGAAGGCGCCCGACTGCGACAGCCCGTCCATCCACTGGCGCAGCTGGTCGGCGTTCCGGCCGTTGGACTCGTAGAGCAAGCGCTCGAAATTGGAGGATACCTGGATGTCCATCGACGGCGAGGTGGTGGCGACCACGCCGCGCGTCTCGTAGCGGCCGCTCTCCAGCGCCCGCGCCAGGATGTCGTTTTCATTGGTGGCGATCACCAGCCGCTCGATGGGCAGTCCCATCATCCGGGCGGCATGGCCCGCGAAGATGTCGCCGAAATTGCCCGTCGGCACGACGAAGGAGACGGGGCGGTCCGGCGCGCCGAGAGAAATCGCGGAGGAGAAGTAATAGACGATCTGGGCCATGATGCGGGCCCAGTTGATCGAATTGACCCCCGACAGAGCCACCCGGTCACGGAAGGCGTGGTGGTTGAACATGCCTTTGACCAGACGCTGGCAGTCGTCGAAATTGCCGTCGATCGCGATGGCGTGGACATTGGCTTCACGCGAGGTGGTCATCTGCCGCTGCTGGACCGGCGAAACGCGCCCGTGCGGAAACAGGATGAAGATGTCGCTGCGCGCGCGACCCGCGAAGGCCTCGATGGCCGCGCCGCCCGTGTCGCCGGAAGTCGCTCCCACGATGGTCGCGTGCTGCCCGCGTTCGGCCAGCACATGGTCCATCAGGCGCGCCAGGAGCTGCATGGCGACGTCCTTGAAGGCGAGGGTGGGCCCATGGAAGAGCTCGAGCACGAATTCGTTGTCACCCGTCTGCACCAGCGGGCAGACCGCATCGTGACGAAAGGTGGCGTAGGCTTCGCGAACGATGCGCTCGAAGGAGGCATCGTCGATCGCGCCGCCGACATAGGGGCGCAGCAAGGTGATGGCGAGTTCGGCATAGGGCAGGCCGCGCATGCGCCTGATCTCGTCGGCTTCGAAACGCGGCCATTCGGCGGGCACATAGAGGCCGCCATCACGCGCGAGGCCGGCCAGAAGCACATCCGCGAAACCGAGGTGCCCGCCTTCGCCGCGGGTGCTCACATAGTGCATGACGGACTGTCTCCGGAGCCGGGTCTGTTTCCGGCAGTTGAAAAACCGCAATCTGTCGGTCGCAATTTCATTGCGCGGTTGATATAGAACACCGGCATTGCATGAGGGAAGTGCGGTTCATGTCCTATTCTTATCGGGGTTTCAGGGGATCCACCCTGTTTGCGTTGGCCAGCATTGGCCTTGCCGTTTCCGCCTGCCAGTCCGGCAGTCCCCTGGGTGCGCTCGGCATGGGCAGCGAAACCACGGCGCAGGCGCAGCAGGATCTGGTCAATCCCGACGAACTGCGCGCCTTCTGCCCGCCCGTCGTGCTGCGCGAGAACGACGCCACCATCCGCAACTACGAACGCGGTGGCGACGGCGATGCCGCGCGGGTGGTCTATCAGGCCTCCGTCAGCGACATCTCGCGTTCCTGCCGCTATGACGGACAGACCGTGACCGCAACCGTCGCGTTGGCCGGCCGGGTCGTTCCCGGACCGCGTGGACAGACCGGACCGGTGACCCTGCCCATCCGGGTCGTGGCGATGCATGGCAGCAACGTCATCTATTCCCAGACGCATCAATATCAGGTGCAGGTGGCCGACACAGCCGGGGCGACGCAGTTTGTTTTCACCGATCCGAATGTGTCCTTCGTCCTTCCGCCCGATCGGGGCATACGCATCATAGCGGGCTTCGATCAGCCCTCGCGCTGATCGACCCCATACATCAGGCGTCCTCCGACCAGTCCGACAGAGCAGCCAGCACCGACTGCAAATCCGCCAGCCGGTGGATGACCGTCTCCGCGCCTGCTTCCGTCAGCGCATCGGCGTGGCCGGGCTGGCTGTGGCTGGCGCCGGTAAAGCCGATGACACGCATGCCGGCGGCCGTGGCGCCGGCGACGCCGTGGATCGAATCCTCGATCACGAAGCTGCGCTTCGGGTCGGCATTCATGGCGGCGGCCGCGTGGAGAAAGACGTCGGGATGCGGCTTGGGCAGGCGCGAGGGGGTTTCCACCGCCGAATAGATCGCATCGGCGAAAAGCGGCAGCAGGCCGGTGCGCCCCAACGTGAGGCGCAGGCGCTCGCCGCTCGAATTGGAACACACGCATTTCGGCGATCGGATCGAGGCGGCGGCTTCCGCCGCTCCCTCGATGGCGCGTACCTCGCGGGCAAGCTTCTGGTCGACCAGCTTCTCGGCCTGCGCAATGAGGCTCGCCTGCACGACCAGCCCCTGTTCCGCTTCGATCCGCAGCAGGATGTCCTTGAAGGTGAGACCGGCATAATCGCGCGCCAGATCCTCCGCCGTGATCTCGAAGCCTGCCTTGGCCAGTATCTCGGCTTCGGCGCGCGCGGCGATGATCTCGGAATCGACGAGCACGCCGTCGCAATCGAAAATGACGAGTTCGGGAGAAGGCATATCCATGTCCATCGGCTGGGGGCGGCCTGATAACCCGCATGCCGGCGAATGGCAAATGTGGCGGGATTTCATCAATTGTTTACGTCGATCGGTAACCATAACGGCAGGTAAACGAGTTCCTCTGTATTCGAGTATTCGCACATGACCGCCCTGCGTCTTTCCGACGATCATTCCCCCGCATTCTCCGCCGACTGGCTCGACACCATCATCAAGGGTGATTGCGTTGCCGCGCTCAACCGTCTTCCGGAAAAATCGGTGGACGTGGTCTTCGCCGATCCGCCCTACAATCTGCAGCTCGAAGGCGAGCTTCGCCGTCCCGACCAGTCGCGCGTCGACGCGGTCGACGACGCATGGGACCAGTTCGACAGCTTTGCCGCCTATGACGCCTTCACCCGCGCCTGGCTCCTGGCGGTTCGCCGCGTCCTGAAGCCGAACGGCACCATCTGGGTCATCGGCTCCTACCACAACATCTTCCGCGTCGGCGCGATCATGCAGGATCTGGGCTTCTGGGTTCTCAACGACGTGGTCTGGCGCAAGACCAACCCGATGCCGAATTTCCGCGGGCGCCGTTTCCAGAATGCGCACGAGACCATGATCTGGGCATCGCGCGACCGCGAAGCGAAGGGCTATGTCTTCAACTACGAATCCATGAAGGCGGCCAATGACGACGTGCAGATGCGTTCCGACTGGCTGTTTCCGATCTGCACCGGTGGTGAGAGGCTGAAGGACGAGAACGGGGACAAGGTTCATCCGACCCAGAAGCCGGAGGCCCTTCTTGCCCGGGTGATCCTTTCGAGCACAGAGCCGGGTGCGGTGGTGCTCGATCCCTTCTTCGGCTCCGGGACGACGGGAGCGGTGGCCAAGCGGCTCGGGCGCCATTTCGTCGGCGTCGAGCGCGACCAGACCTATATCGACGCGGCCACGAAACGCATTGCCAGGGTGAAGCCGCTCGATGGCAGCACCGTGATTCCGCTGCAGAGCAAGAGATCCGAACCACGCGTTCCCTTTGCGACCATTGTGGAGATGGGGCTGGTGAAGCCGGGCGCGGCGCTTTACGACGCGCGCCGGCGTTTTTCGGCGACGGTTCATGCCGACGGCACGGTCGCCGTCGCGGATGCGGCGGGCTCGATCCACCGCGTGGGGGCGCATGTCCAGGGCCTCGATGCCTGCAATGGCTGGACCTTCTGGCACTACGAGCGTGACGGCGGTCTCGACCCGATCGACGAACTCCGCCGCATCGCCCGTGTCAGCCTGGCCCGCGTCGGCGCATAGACAGGTTGGCTTGAACGGAATTGCGTCGGGTTTGTCGGCGCAGCCTTCCGTGCCCCGTCCTTTGCGCATCGGGCTTGCGAAGCCTCAAACCGCTCAAAGGAGATTACGATGCGTGTAATGGTTCTGGTCAAGGCTACAACCGACAGCGAGAAAGGCAACCTGCCCGACTCGGAACTGCTTGAGGCGATGGGCCGCTACAATGAGCAACTGGTCAAGGCCGGCATCATGCTGGCCGGCGAGGGCCTGAAGCCGACCGCGCAGGCAAAGCGCATCGCCTTCGACGGCGACAAGCGCACCGTCATCGACGGTCCCTTCGCCGAGACCAAGGAACTCGTCGCCGGCTACTGGCTGTGGCAGGTCAAGGACATGGACGAGGCCATCGAATGGGTGAAACGCTGCCCCAACCCGATGCCCGGACCGAGCGAGATCGAGATCAGGCCGATCTATGGCCCGGAGGATTTCGGGGAGGCGCTGACGCCGGAGGCCAGGCGGCTGCATGGGTATGACGCCTAGGGTGGGTTCCAGACCGCCATCATCGGACTGCCTGAGGCCGGGGAAACCCGGCCTTTTTCGTCTGCCGGGCGCCATCCTGGCGAACACAACTTTTTGGCTTATGGCCGAATGAAAAGCACGTTATAATTGCAAAAGATGCGGAGGAGCAACCTGAAGAAGAGGGGCAACCAAGATGACTGCGATGAATCACGGGCTGTCGCGGCTCGATCGACTTCTGTTTGAATGCCTGAACAACCACGCCTTGAATGAACCCGGCCTGCTTCCGCAAACCTTCGGCTATCTGCTTGGGCCCAACGAGATCACCGGCAACCTCTCGAAAGAGGCGATCGTGGACGGGTTTGACGCCCTGGTCGAAACGATGAGGACCACGGAACTGGTCGATGGCCCGGCCGATGCCGGCATGACTTTCTTGGGCCAGTTCATCGACCATGACGTGACGTTCGATGCCACCAGCGCGATCGGCTCCAAGATCGATCCCCGCTCGATCCGCAACATCCGCACACCCGGTCTGGACCTTGACTGCGTCTATGGCGACGGTCCCGGCGCGTCGCCTCATCTCTACTCGCGCGATCTCGAAGGTTTCATGCTGTTCGGGCGCGAGGACAGTCCCCACGACCTGCCGCGAAACTGCGAGGGCATCGCGCTGATCGGGGATCCGCGCAACGACGAAAACATCCTCATCAGCCAGGTGCACGGCGCCTTCATCGCGCTTCACAACATCCTGATGTCGCTTTTCAAGAACGACAGCGACAGCGCGCACGACATGAGCGATTGCGCGGCAATGAACGTGCGCTCGGAAGTCTGGCAGGAGGTCGTGCCGCCCAGGGCGCGTATATTCGAGACCGTCCGGCGGTTCATTCGCCTGCACTACCAGTGGCTGGTGCTGCACGACTTCCTGCCATCCTTCGTGGATCCCGGCGTCATCAAGGCGGTCCTCGACCGCGATCCGTTCGGCGATGGCGCGCCGATCATGCCGGCGGAGTTCTCGGTGGCGGCCTTCCGTTTCGGTCATTCCACCGTGCGGCCGAGCTATGACCTCTCAAAGGCAAAGTCGGGCGTCGACCTGTTCGACCGCGTCATGATCGGGGCAGGGTGGCGCGGACCCGAGATCGATATCGAGATGGGCCGCTTCTTTTCGGCCGGGGGCGCGCCAGCCCAGAAGGCCCTGCCCGTGGGACCGAAAATCGCGGCCACGCTTTTCGACCTGCCGGACCATGTCGTTAAGGACCCGCTGATGTGGGGCGAGCTCAAGATCAAAGTCGAGCGTGCCAAGAAGCTCGCTCTGCGCAACATCCTGCGCGACCGCACCGCCATCCGCATCGCGTCCGGCCAGCAGATGGCGCGCCACCTGCGTATTCCCGAACTGCCGACGCCTGAGGTCCTGAAGGACCACCACATCGACAAGACGCCACTCTGGTTCTACTGCCTTCAGGAAGCAGGCGAGAGCAGCAAGGGCCGCCTGACCGGTGTCGGTGGCGCCATTGTGGCTTCGGTGATCGTCAGGCTGCTCAAGCTCGATCGCGAAAGCGTGCTCAACACGCCCGATTTTGTCCCCTGGAGCGGCTTCGGCGAGAAATTCACCATGGGCGGGCTGATGCATTTCGTGGAGACGCATCGCGACACGATCCCCGAGCGCGCGAAACTCTACTGCAAGCGTCCCTGAGGACGGCGGCGGGGAGGCGGCCATGCCGCCTTCCCGTCGGTCAAGCGGTCGGCAGGCCCAACTCTCTCAAATCCGTCGCCAGCCGCTCCGCCCCTGTGAAATGGACCGCCTGCCAGCCCGCAGCTTTCGCGCCATCAACGTTCTTCGGACTGTCGTCGATGAAGAGCGTGGCGGCAGGCTCGAGCCCGAAGCTCTCGGCATGGAGTTCGTAGATGGCACGATCCGGCTTGAGCAGGCGGACCTCGCCGGACACGGTCACGCCGCGGGGGCGGTTCAGGAACGGGAACCGCGTCCTGGCTTCCGCAAAGGTGTCGGCGGCGAAATTGGTGAGCATGGTGACGTCGTGGCCATCGTCGATCAGCCGCTCGAGTATCGCCACGCTGTCTTCATAGGCGTGCGGAACCATCTCATGCCAGTTGGCGCGGAAGGCGCGGATCAGTTCCGCCTCTTCTGGATGGCGCTCGATGAGAAGCGCCTCGGCGTCGGCCCAGCTGCGGCCGCGATCCTGCTCGATGTTCCAGTCGCCGGTACAGACCGTGTCGAGGAACCATTTGCGCCGCGTTTCGTCCCCGATCAGCCGGCGGTAGGGGAGTTCCGGGTCGTAGTGGATCAGCACCTTGCCGATGTCGAAGACGATGTGGCGGATGTTGCTCATGATGTCCTTCCCGGTTTTGGCGATTTGCGCGTGATGCCGGGGCGGGCCGCCTCCAGCACCTTCTTCATGACGGTAGGCAGCGCTTCTCCCGGCAAGTCCGCGGGCGCCGACCACCAATAGCCCTCTGGCGCCGCTCCATCGATTGCGGCCTGGAATACGCTGAGCTGCAGCGAAAAATGCGTGAAGACGTGGCTGACGACGCCGCAGGGTTTCCAGTCGGCAGCAAAGGGAGCCGAGGACCTATCCGTCCCGCCGTCCTGGCGCGCCGTCCATGCGGTGGTCGGCACCTCGCTCATGCCGCCCAGAAGCCCGGTTTCGGGCCGCCTGCGCAACAGGACCGAGCCGTCGGGGGCGAGGGCCACGAAGGCCGCCCCCTTGCGCGCAGGCTTCTCCGCCTTGGGCGCCTTTTGCGGAAACCGTTCCGGGTCGCCCAGTCGCACCGCCACGCAGTTCTCGCGCACGGGGCACAGAACGCATCTGGGCCGTCGGGGCGTGCACAGCGTGGCACCCAGATCCATCGTCGCCTGCGCGAAATCGCCGGGCCGATCGGTCGGAACCAGCCTGGCAACGGCTGCACGGATCTCGGGCTTGGCGGCCGGCAGGGGCGTCTCGATGGCGTGAAGGCGGGTGAAGACGCGTTCGACATTGCCATCGACGACCGGGGCGGCTCGGTCGAAGGCGATGGCGGCGATCGCTGCCGCCGTATAGGGCCCGATGCCGGGCAGCGTGGCAAGGCCTGCTTCCGTGTCGGGAAAGCGTCCGCCATGCTCGCCTGCAACCGTATCGGCGCACTTCTTGAGATTGCGCGCGCGGGAATAATAACCCAGACCCGCCCAGGCTTTCATCACTTCCTCGGTCGGCGCCGCAGCCAGTGCTTCCACATCCGGCCACCGTTCGACAAAGCTGTGGTAGTAGCTCTTGACGGTGGCCACCGTGGTCTGCTGAAGCATGATCTCGGACAGCCAGACGCGGTAGGGATCCGGCTCGATGCCGTTCGCACGCGCCACCGGCGAAATGCGCCACGGAAGCTCGCGGTGGTGGCGATCGTACCAGGCGAGGAGCCGGGCGCTGACGGACGGGACGTGCGTTTCGCCGGAGGGGCTGTTAGGGTCGGGGTTCCGCATGGGCCTCTCGCCCGCCAAGTCGGGCCTTAATCATTCCGGAGCGTGTCATGGCAGCTAAGTGGTCGAGGGGCAATGCGGTCGCCGTGGGCGATCTTGCCACCGAGCTTCTTGATCCGCTCCTGCGCAAAAGGGCGGGCATGTCGATCGCGCTGCTGCAGTCCTGGGACGAGATCGTGGGCGAGCGGTTGTCCGATGTGTCGCGCCCCGAAAAGATCGCCTGGCCGAGGCGCGCCACCGAGGACGATCCGTTCGAGCCCGCCACACTGATCGTGGCCTGCGAGGGCGTGGCGGCAATGCGCATCCAGCACGAGACGGGCGAGATCATCTCGCGCGTGAACGCGTTCCTGGGCTTCGCTGCCATCGGGCGCATTCGGATCGTCCAGAAGCAGCTTGTCCGCCAGGAGAAACAGCCGCCGGCCCGCACGATCCCGCTCAGCGAGGGCGATGCGACGCGGATCGACAGGCTGGTGGAAGGGATCGAGGACGAGCGTCTCAGGGCATCGCTGGTGCGGCTGGGCCGGGCCATTGCCACGCGCAAACGTTGAATTGACGGGGTCCTGCTCCCACCTTTGTGAAGAATTTGCGCAGATTGGCCATTGGAGACCGGGATATGTTGCCGTATTTGGCCGCTAGTCTCGTTTCTCTATCCGATAAGCGCCAAGATCATACCGACAGCAGGTGATTCGCATGACCACACGACTTCCGCGCAGACAGTTGCTCACCGGGCTCTTCGCCATTCCCGCGCTCGCGGTGCTGGCTTCCTGCGGGGATTCGGGCGGCGGCCAGGCGAGTGCCACCACGCCGGCGGCATCGGGTCCCGTTCCCCCCTCGCGCGGAACGGTCGACATGAACCGCCTGCTGGAAGAGGGCGCATTGCCCGACAAGGTGCTGGGCCAGGAAGACGCGCCCGTCACCATCGTCGAATATCTGTCGATGACCTGCATCCACTGCGCCAATTTTCACAACAACACGCTGCCCACGATCAAGGAACGCTACATCGACACGGGCCAGGTGCGCCTGATCACCCGCGAGTTTCCGTTCGACCCGCGCGCGGAAGCCGGGGCGATGCTCGCCCGCTGCGCGGATACGCGCTATCACGCCATGGTCGATGTCCTGTTCCGCCAGTATCAGAACTGGGTGCAGGTCGATAATGCACGCGATGCACTGCTCCAGATCTCGCGCGTGGCCGGTTTTTCACAGGAGTCCTTCGAGGCCTGCTTGACCGACCAGCAGCTTTTGAATGATGTCAGGGCTGTAAGGACGCGCGGACAACAGGAATTCGGCGTCGACGCCACGCCGACTTTCTTCGTCAATGGCGACAAATATTCGGGGGCGCTGTCGGTTGACGATATGTCGGCCATCATCGAGAGCCATCTGTAGCGTCGCGCTCCGCGCTGCCGGGCGCGCTGGCGCCCGGCCGGCCAATGGTGCGCGACGATGAAATTCAACCGTCTGCGCGTCCTCGGCTTCAAGTCCTTCGTCGAACCGTCCGAATTCGTCATCGAGCGCGGGCTGACCGGCGTGGTCGGCCCCAATGGCTGCGGCAAGTCCAACCTCGTCGAAGCCCTGCGCTGGGTCATGGGCGAGAGTTCCTACAAGAACATGCGCGCGTCCGGCATGGACGACGTGATCTTTTCGGGCTCCGCCACGCGGCCGGCCCGCAACACCGCCGAAGTCACCCTCTTCCTCGACAATGCCGACCGGACCGCACCCGCCGGCTTCAATGATGTCGACGAATTGCAGGTCTCGCGCCGCATCGAGCGGGAAGCGGGCTCCGTCTACCGCATCAATGGCAAGGAGGCGCGCGCCAAGGACGTCCAGCTTCTCTTCGCCGACCAGTCCACCGGCGCCCGCTCGCCTTCGATGGTTGGCCAGGGACGCATCGGCGAACTGATCCAGGCCAAGCCGCAGGCCCGGCGCGCGCTGCTTGAGGAGGCAGCGGGCATCTCCGGCCTGCATTCGCGCCGCCACGAGGCGGAACTGCGGCTGCGTGCCGCCGAACAGAATCTGGAGCGCCTCGACGACGTGGTCGGCGAACTGGAAAGCCAGATCGAGAATCTGAAGCGCCAGGCCCGCCAGGCGACGCGCTACAAGAACGTTTCCGCCGACATCCGCAAGACCGAGGCGACGCTGCTTCATCTGCGCTGGTCGCAGGCCAAGGAGCAGGAAGCCGAGGCGAAATCAGCGCTGGCGGTGGCGACGACGGCGGTCGGTGATCGCGCGGCCCAGCAGATGCAGGCGGCCAAGGACCAGGCCGTCGCCGCCCACAAGCTGCCGGAACTGCGCGAGGCCGAAGCCGCCGCTGCCGCCGCGCTGCAGCGGCTGTCGATCGCCAAGGGCCAGATCGAGGAGGAGGCGGCCAGGCTCGCCGAGCGCCAGACGGAACTCGGCAAGCGGCTGGCGCAGCTCGAGACCGACATCGCGCGCGAGAACCAGATCATCGCCGACAATGCCGAGGTGCTGGTCCGGCTCGAAGAAGAAGAGCGGACCCTCAATGCCGAGCAGGCGGGGGCGGCCGACCGTGAGGTCGAGGCGAAATCGTCCTTCGAGCAGGCGGGTGCGAAACTCAAGGCCAGCGAGGCCGAGCTCGCCACCATCACCGCGCGGCGCGCGGAAGCCGCCGCCGAACGCGGCCAGTTCGAGCGGGCCTTGCGCGAGGCAGCCGAAAGGCGCCAGCGGGCGGAGGCCCGTATTCAGGCTTCCGATGCCGAACTCAGCGACATCGCCGCAAGGATCGCGGCCCTGGCCGACCCGGCCGAAAAGCAGCAGCTGGTGGACGCTGCCCTACAGTCTCTCGAGACGGCCGAACAGGGCGCCAGGGGGGCGGAAAAGACAGTGGCCGACGCCAGGGCCGCGGAAGCCGCAGCGCGGCCGCCGCTCCAGGAGGCCCGCGCCGAATTCGGCCGCATCGAGACCGAGGCGCGCACGCTCGCCAAGGTCCTGTCGGCGGGGACAGGCGACCTTTTCCCTGCCGTGCTCGAACAGGTGAGCGTGGATCGGGGCTTCGAGGCGGCGCTGGGTGCCGCGCTGGGCGAGGATCTCGACGTTCCGCTCGACCGCTCGTCCCCGGTGCACTGGAACAGTATCGCGCCGGCCGCCGACGACCCGATCCTGCCCGACAGTGTCAGGCCTCTCGCCGAATTTGTCCGTGCGCCGGCCGAGTTGTCGCGCCGCCTTCGCCAGATCGGCCTGGTGGAGGAAGGCCAGGGCGAGGCGCTCCAGTCCGCGCTGAAGGTCGGACAGGCTCTGGTCTCGCCAAAGGGCGCGCTGTGGCGCTGGGACGGATACCGCGCGAGCGCGGATGCGCCGACAGCCGCCGCGCAACGGCTCGCCCAGAAGAACCGGCTGGCCGAACTGGAGGCCGAGGTCGAAGGCGCGCGCGCGGCCGTGACGGCAGCCGAGACCATTCTGGCCCAGGCCGAAGCCACGACCAGACAGGCGGGCGAGGCCGATCGGGCCGCCCGCGAGGAGGTCCGCCGCGCGCAGGCGACGCTTGGCGAAGCCCGCGAGGCGCTGGCCCGTGCTGAGAAGGCGGCCGGCGATCTCGTCAGCCGCAGATCCGCGCTGGAGGAAGCCCGCTCGGGGCTGTTCGAGGCGCGCGACGAGGCTGCCGCGGCCGTGGCCGCCGCCGAGCAGGGCCTTGCCGCGGCACCCGACCCCGCCGCTTTGCAGGAAGAACTCGATCGCCACACTTCGGTGGTTGCGACCGATCGCGGCAGCCTCGCCGATGCGCGCGCGGCCCATGACGGGCTCGCCCGGGAGGCCGCGGCCCGCGTGCGCCGGCTGGAGACCATCGTGGCCGACCGCCAGAAATGGCTGGAGCGGGCCGGCAATGCCGACAGCCACATCAAGTCGCTTCGCGCCAGACGCGACGAGGCGGCGCGCGAGGCGGCCGAACTGGAGGATGCACCCAACGAGATCGAACTGCGCCGCCGCGCGCTCATGACCCAGTTGTCGGAAGCGGAGATGCTGCGCCGCAAGGCTGCCGACCGGCTGGCGGAAGCCGAGAGCCGCCAGAAGGAAACCGACAAGGCGGCAACGGAAGCGCTCGAGGCGCTGTCGCATGCGCGCGAGGCCCGCGTCAGGGCGGAAGAACGGGTGATGGCTGGAGACGAGCGGCGCAAGGAGATCGAGGCCCGCATCCGCGAGGTGCTCAACGTTCCGCCTCATCTCGTCAGCCAGCATGCGGGTCTCGAACCCGATCAGCCCCTGCCGGAGATGGGCGAGATGGAGCGCCGCCTGGAAAGACTCAAGATCGAGCGAGAACGGCTGGGCGCCGTCAATCTGCGCGCCGAGGATGAGCAGAAGGAGCTCTCCGAACGCCTGGAGGCCATCATCGCGGATCGCGAGGACATCATCGAGGCAATCCGCAAGCTGCGGGGCGCAATCCAGAGCCTGAACCGGGAAGGGCGCGAGCGCCTTCTGGCGGCGTTCGAAGTCGTCAACGGCCACTTCCAGCGCCTTTTCGCACATCTGTTCGGGGGCGGCACCGCGCAATTGCAGCTGATCGAATCCGACGATCCGCTGGAGGCGGGGCTGGAGATTCTGGCCCGTCCGCCGGGCAAGCGGCCGCAGACCATGACCCTGCTGTCGGGCGGCGAGCAGGCACTGACGGCGATGGCGCTGATCTTCGCCGTCTTCCTGACCAATCCCGCGCCGATCTGCGTGCTGGACGAGGTCGACGCGCCGCTCGACGACCACAATGTCGAACGCTTCTGCAACCTCATGGACGAGATGGCCGAGACCACGGACACGCGTTTTGTCATCATCACCCACAACCCGATCACCATGGCCAGGGTGAACCGCCTGTTCGGCGTGACCATGCCCGAGCAGGGCGTGAGCCAGCTGGTCTCGGTTGATCTCGAGACCGCCGAGCAGCTGCGCGAGGCGAGTTGAGGTCGATGCCCCTGCGAACCGGCAAGGCGAGGAGGCCGTGATGGATGATGCCGAGCAGACCATTGCTGGCGCGCGCGCGCTTTCCCAGGCGCTGAAGGATCTCCACCGCGCCCTGATCCGCGCCGAGGTCGGCGACGATCCGGTCCTGAACAATCCCTACACGATGCTTTTTGCCCTGATCGACAACCCGGCCTATGCGTGGATGGGCAGGCTGTCGCGCATGATCGCCGGCCTCGATGAGCAGATCGTGGAGGGGACGATCGCCGCGGATGGGGCTTTCCAACGCGCCCGCACCGAGGCTGCTGCCCTGATCGGGGAAGGCGATGGCGCCGCGGACCCCGCCTTCCGCCTGCGGCACCTGACGGCTCTCCACAAGGAGCCCGAAGTGGGGCTTGCCACCGGCCGCCTGCGCAGGCTGCTGAAGGAACTGCCGGCCTGAGCTCTACTCGCTCCAGACGGCCAGTTCGTTGCCGGCCGGGTCGACAAAGTGGAACCGCCGACCGCCGGGGAAGTCGAAGATCGGTCTGACAACGCGCCCGCCCGCCTCTTCCACCCGCTTCTGCGTGGCCTCCAGGTCTTCCGAGTAGAGCACGGGCAGTGGCTTCATCTCGGCCGCGGCCGACCCGTCGAACCCACCGTCCAGCCCCTCGTCGAAGGCCGCATAAGAGGCGCCATAATCAGTGAAGCTCCAGCCGAAAGCCGCGCTGTAGAAAGCCTTGACGCTATCGATTGCGCCATTGCCTGACTGAAGTTCGAGATAGTCGAGCTTGCCTTCGCTGCGCATGGCGGCCTCCTGATGTTTCTGCTTTGTTCTTGTATCGCGGCATGTGTACAATGACAAGGCGGCAGGTGGGCGGATGGTGTAGGAACGGCAGGGCAGTCGACAAACCCGTGGGCGTGGCCTCTCGGGCGGCGCCGCGTTGGCCCGGCTTCGCCGTCGATGCTAGTGTGGGCAGAAAGATTGGGGCATCCTTTGCAAGACCGCGTTGATCCGACGTCTTCAGATCGTTGCGAAGAAGACGAGCGCACGGCGATCGTTGAATCCTACGGCATCCTCGACACGCCGACCGAACGAGACTTTGACGACCTCGTCGAAATAGCGGCGCAGGTCTGCGAGGCTCCCATTGCCGTCGTCAATCTGGTCACGGACAAGCGGCAATTCTTCAAGGCGGAAGTCGGTCTGGGCGTGCGCGAAACGCCGCTGGAAACGTCATTCTGCCGCCACGCGCTGCTTGAAGAGGATTTTCTTCAGGTACCGGATGCCGCCCTCGATTCACGCTTCGACGGCAACCCGCTTGTTCACGAAGATCCGATGCTTCGATTTTACGCCGGCGCGCTTGTGAAGAACAGGGACGGTGTCGCGCTCGGAACGGTCTGCGTCCTCGACTACCGGCCGCGCACGCTGGACAGACATCAGGTCCGCACCCTTGAACTCCTCGCCCGCCAGGCGATGGTCCAGATCGAGTTGCGCAAGGCGGTCGTCGAGCGCGAGGAGAGCATCGCCGAGCTGCAGCGCGTGCTGGAGAGCCGTGCCCTGGTCGCCCGCGAGCTTTCCCACAGGATCAAGAACGTACTTGGCCTCGTGCAGGCCATCATCAGCCAGTCGTTCCGCACGAGCGCCGGGATGGACCACAAAGAGCTCGAGACAGTGCTCGCCGGTCGCATCGCAGCCCTGTCTCGCGCCGAAGACAATCTGACCCAGGACGGAGCTCCCACTAAGGACGTCCGCCGTCTCGTGGAGACCGTGCTCGCGCCGCATGGAACCGAGCGGATGACGTTCGAGGGCCCGCAAGTCGCTCTCAGTGACGAACAGCGCCTTGGCCTGAGCCTGGCCGTCCACGAACTCGCGACCAACGCCACGAAATATGGGGCTCTGTCGTCGCCAGACGGACGCGTGGCGGTCAAATGGTCGGCCGGCGCCGATGGCCGGTTCGAGTTCCGCTGGCTGGAGAACGACGGACCGCCGGTTGCCGAACCGGTTCTGAAGGGCTTCGGCACACGCATCCTTTCCAGCATCGTCGGACATTTTTTCTCCGGCCAGACCCGCATCGAGTACAGACCCGAGGGCCTGCATTTCGAGCTTCGCGGCATCCTGCAGGCCGACTGATCCCACCCCGCAACCGATGAAATCGCAGAGACGTGGCCTCGGCCGCGGCTGCCGGGACTGTTTGTACTCCGCAGCCCGGTTCCCGCATTGATGCGCGCAATATCGTCTTGACGAAAGATCATCTGCAACATAGATGATCTGAGCATTAGATGATAAGGAAGCTAGATCATGCCTGCAATATTCCGCCTCGATGCCAGCATTCGGGAGAACGGGTCCGTGACACGCGCCCTCGCCGACAGCCTGGAAACCGTACTTGTGACAAAACTGGGGGGCGCCTCCATCATCAGGCGGGGAATCGGGACCAATCCGTTGCCCGCGACCGCCTGGGCCGACGCTGTTTTCGGGGCCTATACACAGGCCGAGAACCAGACCCCGCGCCAGCGCGAGGCGATGGCACTGGCGCGTGAAATGGCCGACGAGCTGATCAACGCTGATGCCTATATCTTCGCCGTGCCCTTCTACAATTTCGGTGTCTCCCAGCACTTCAAGGCATGGGTCGACATCGTGCTGGGCGAGCCGCGTTTTGCGCCGGGCACCGAGAGCGCCATCGCGGGGCGGCCCGCCCAACTCGTCGTGGCGCGGGGAGGGGGATACGGTCCCGGGACGCCACGGCACGGTTGGGATCACGGCACTGCCTGGTATCGGCGCGTCCTCGAAGACATATGGAAGCTCGACGTGCAGGTGATCGAGTGCGAATTGACACTCGCGGACGTCACGCCGGCCATGGAAGGCCTGCGCCCGCAGGCGGCCGAAAATCTTGCAAATGCGCATGCGCACGCAAAAGACAACGCCATGCACCTGGCGCAAAGGCTGGCCGCCTAGGCTGGTTCTCGACTTGCGTGCCGTCGGGGACTAAAAAGGGCGCCATGAGCAGTTCCCCAAAACCCGCGGCGGCACCCTCTCTGCGAGCCAATCTCGGCTGGGCGCTCGCAACCTTGTTGCGGGCCTATCAAAAACAGGTGGAGGAAGCCCTTGCAGGACTCCCCGGAGGCGCGCGCGCCTTCCTGGTGATGTCGCTCGTTGAAAGGGAAACCTGTCACAGCCAGATCGCCATTGCGGCGCGGCTTGGGCTCGACAAGACCACTTTGACCTATCTGATCGACGGGCTTGAAAAGGATGGGCTCGTCAAGCGCAGCCCCGATCCGCAGGACAGGCGAAGCCGCCATATCAACCTCACGGCCAAGGGGCAGAAGGCCCTTTCCCGGTTCGCAAATGCGGTGGACGAGGTCGAGCAGCACCTGTTGTCGCGGCTAGGCGCCTCCGAGGCGGCGCAGTTCCGGCATCTGCTGGTCACGGCTGCCGGGCTGGAGCATCCCTCCGACGCATCAGCCGATGAGGAGGACGACGTCCATATCTGCAAGGTCACGTTGGGCGCGAACGAGACTCTCTGACGCGCCAGGCGGGCTGCCACCGGTCACGTCACGAGGCTCGGTTCGCGGCGCCCGGTACGTTCCGATATGCCTGCGATCTCGTCGGCCGCGCGGGCGAGATCGGCCAGAACCGCGGAAGTATCGGCCTCGATTGTGGCCGGGTCGTCCGCGAAGCGGTCCATGTAGAGCCTCAGCGTTGCGCCCGACGTGCCGGTGCCCGACAGCCGGAACACGGCCCGGGAACCGTCGGAGAAGAATATGCGGATGCCCTGGTTTGCCGACGTCGAGCCGTCGACGGGGTCGAGATAGGAGAAATCGTCGGCCTGCGTGACCTTCAGACCCGCGAATTCGCGGCCCGAAAGACCAGCCAGGCTGGTGCGCAGGTCGGCCATCAGCGTCTCGGCGATCGCGGCATCCAAATCCTCGAAATCGTGACGCTGATAGTGGTTGCGGCCGAACTTTCTCCAATGCGCGCGCAGAATCTCGGCAACGCCCTTGCCGCTGGCGGCCACGATGTTGAGCCAGAGGAGGACTGCCCACAGCCCGTCCTTTTCGCGCACATGGTCCGAACCGGTGCCGGCACTCTCTTCGCCGCAGATCGTGACCTTGCCGGCATCCAGAAGGTTGCCGAAGAACTTCCAGCCCGTCGGCGTCTCGTAGAGGGGGATGCCGAGGGCTTCCGCCACGCGGTCGGCGGCCGCACTGGTCGGCATCGAGCGGGCGATGCCGACAATACCCTGGCGATAGGCCGGCGCCAGATGCGCGTTGGCCGCCAGCACCGCCAGCGAGTCCGAGGGGCCGACCACGATGCCGCGCCCGAAGACGAGGTTGCGGTCGCCATCGCCATCCGATGCTGCCGCGAAATCGGGCGCCTCCAAGCTGTTCATCAGGTCGAGGAGGTGGCGCGCATGGACGAGATTCGGGTCGGGGTGCAGCCCGCCGAAATCCTCCAGGGGCGTGCCGTTGATGACCGTGCCCGCCGCCGCACCCAGCCGGTTTTCGAGGATCTCACGCGCATAGGGGCCGGTCACCGCATTCATCGCGTCGAACACCATGGTGAAGCCCGATCCGAACAGCCCCCGGATCGCGTCGAAATCGAACAGCTGCTCCATCAGGTCGGCATAGTCGGCCACCGGGTCGATCGTTTCGATTACCATGCCGGACGGCGCCGTGAAGCTGCCCGTGTTTTCGAGATCGACCGGCTTCATGTCGGCGATCAGGTAGCGGTCGATCTCCTGGCTGCGCGCGTGGAAGCGGGCAGTGAGGCCTTCGGGCGCGGGCCCGCCATTGGCGGCATTGAACTTGATGCCGAAATCGCCATCGGGCCCCCCGGGATTGTGGCTGGCCGAAAGCACCAGCCCGCCAAGCGCACCGCGCTTGCGGATCAGGTTGGAGGCGGCGGGCGTGGACAGGATGCCGCCACGGCCCACGACGACCCGGCCGAAGCCGTTGGCCGCGGCGATGGCAATCGCGGTCTGGATGGCCTCACGGTTGTGAAAGCGGCCGTCGCCGCCAATCACCAGCGTGGCGCCCTCGCGCCCTTCGAGGCAATCGAAGATCGACTGGATGAAGTTCTCGAGATAGCGCGGCTGCCGGAAGACGGGGACCTTCTTGCGCAGGCCCGACGTGCCGGGCTTCTGATCATCGAAGGGTGTGGTCTCGACAGTCCGGATGCTCATTCGCGTGCTCGTATCTATTTAGGGGGAGGCGGTGGCCCGAATGGGCTACCGCCGGAACAGGGACTTCAGAAGATAGTGCATCGGGCCGATAACGACCACCGGCAGCAGCGCCATGTAGAGACCGAGATAGACGAGCGGCGGCAGCGGCTGTTCGCCATCCTCGCCCAGACCGTGCACCCAGTTGATGTTGTCTTCGGGCGGGGTGAGCAGCCAGCTGGCCGCGAGCACCACCCAGGCAAGCAGTATCTGCACCCACCAGGCGCGACGATCGTAGCCCTGACGAACGAGCATCCAGATGATGGCCGGCGGGATGACGAGATGGAAGCCGGACAGGACCCGCAGATGCAGTTCCATCTCGTCGTCGAACATGTAGGCGGCCAGACCGATCAGATTGCCGCCCGCCAGGAAATCGACAAGCCAGGCCATCTCGAAGGGCAGGACGCCGACGGCCATGGTGGAATAGACCAGCCGGTTGCCGGTCCACAACGCGATCAGGACGGCGAAAAGCGCGATGTCGGAGAACCAGAGGAAATTGCCCGGCCCGTGGGCCTGCCAGTAGATCGGCACCAGCACGGCCACGAACGCCGTCAGCGGCAGCGTCGCCCAGAGCGGATAGGCAGGATAGCGGTTTGCCGGCATGAAGCCGCAACGGTCGGGCAACGGCAGATGTTCCGGCCGGCAGAATCGGGATTTATTGCTGCATTGCATCAAATGCGGGTGGAGACGCTTCGCGTTTTCCGCTATCGCCAAGCCATCCTTTTGCGGAGGACGACATGGCAAAATGGGTTTACGGCTTCGGTGGCGGTTCGGCGGACGGCAGCGCGGAAGATCGCGCGCTTCTGGGCGGCAAGGGCGCCAATCTCGCGGAGATGAGTTCGCTGGGCCTGCCGGTGCCACCGGGCTTCACCATCACGACCGAGGCCTGCACCTGGTTCTTTGCCAATGGCAACGCCTATCCCGAGGGTCTCGCGGCACAAGTGGATGCCGCGCTTGCCCGGATCGGCGAGATCGCTGGCGGGCGTTTCGGCGACGCCGGCGACCTCCTCCTGGTCTCCGTGCGGTCGGGCAGCCGGGCCTCCATGCCGGGCATGATGGACACCGTGCTCAATCTCGGCCTCAATGACGAGACGGTCGCCGCTCTGGCCGCCGGTTCCGCCGACGAACGTTTCGCCCAGGACAGCTACCGCCGCTTCATCCAGATGTATTCCAACGTGGTGCTCGGCCTCGATCACGAGATGTTCGAGGAGATCCTGGAGGACGCCCGCGCCGACCGCGGCTACGAGCAGGACACGGAGATGTCGGCCGACGACTGGAAAGGGGTCATCTCCCTCTACAAGGGGCGGATCGAGGAGGAACTGGGCAGGCCCTTTCCGCAGGACCCCAAGGAACAGCTGTGGGGCGCCATCGGCGCCGTCTTCTCCAGCTGGATGAACCCGCGCGCCGTCACCTACCGCCGCATCCACAATATCTCCGCCTCGTGGGGGACGGCGGTGAATGTCCAGGCCATGGTGTTCGGGAATATGGGCGAGACGTCGGCGACGGGGGTTGCGTTCACGCGCAATCCCTCGACGGGCGAGAAGGCGCTTTACGGCGAGTTCCTGGTCAATGCTCAAGGGGAAGACGTGGTGGCCGGCATCCGCACGCCGCAGAACATCACGGAAAAGGCCCGCATCGAGGCGGGCTCCGACAAGCCGTCGCTGGAAAAGCTGATGCCGCAGGCCTTTCGCGAGCTGGTGTCGATCGCCGACCGGCTGGAAGGCCATTACCGCGACATGCAGGACCTCGAATTCACCGTCGAGAAGGGCAAATTGTGGATGCTCCAGACCCGCTCGGGCAAGCGCACGGCGAAGGCGGCGCTCAGGATCGCCGTCGACATGGCGGGCGAGGGGCTGATTTCGCGCGAGGAGGCGGTCTGCCGCATCGACCCGGCTTCGCTCGACCAGCTGCTCCACCCGACCATCGACCCGAAGGCGGAGCGCCAGGTGATCGGCCGCGGCCTGCCCGCTTCGCCCGGCGCGGCCACCGGCGAGATCGTGTTTTCGCCCGACGAGGCCGAGGAGATGAAGCGCCAGGGCCGCGCCGTCATCCTGGTGCGTGTCGAGACGAGCCCGGAGGACATTCACGGCATGCACGCCGCCGAAGGGATTCTCACCACGCGCGGCGGCATGACCAGCCACGCGGCCGTGGTGGCGCGCGGCATGGGCAAGCCCTGCGTGTCGGGCGCGGGCTCACTCCGCGTCGACCAGAAGAACGGCACGCTGCTGGCGGCCGGAAAGACGCTCAGAAAGGGCGACGTCATCACCATCGACGGCGGCGCGGGCCAGGTGCTGGAAGGCGCGGTCGCCATGCTGCGCCCCGAACTCTCCGGCGATTTCGCCGCCATCATGGAATGGGCGGATGGCGCGCGCCGCATGAAGGTGCGCACCAATGCCGACACGCCGGCCGATGCCCGCGTGGCCCGCTCCTTCGGGGCCGAAGGCATCGGGCTTTGCCGCACCGAGCACATGTTCTTCGAGGGCGAGCGGATTCTGGCCATGCGCGAGATGATCGTGGCCGACACGGAAGAGGGCCGCCGCGCGGCACTCGCAAAACTGCTGCCCATGCAGCGCGGCGATTTCGCGGAACTGTTCGAGATCATGGCGGGCCTGCCCGTCACCATCCGCCTGCTCGACCCGCCGCTGCACGAATTCCTGCCGCATGGCGAGGAAGAGATCGCCGAAGTGGCGGCCGCGATGGGGATCTCGGCCGAAAAACTCGGCCAGCGCACCGAGGCGCTGCACGAATTCAACCCGATGCTCGGCCATCGCGGCTGCCGGCTGGCGATCTCCTATCCCGAGATCGCCGAGATGCAGGCGCGCGCGATCTTCGAGGCGGCGGCCGAGGCGGCCAAGAAGACCGGCGACCCGGTGGTGCCCGAGATCATGGTGCCGCTGGTGGGGCTGAAATCCGAGCTCGATTTCGTCAAGGCGCGTATCGACCAGGTGGCGAAGACCGTGATGGAGGAGACCGGCACCCATATCGACTATCTGGTCGGCACCATGATCGAATTGCCGCGCGCGGCCCTTCGCGCCCGCGAGATCGCGCAGGCCGCCGATTTCTTCTCCTTCGGCACCAACGACCTCACCCAGACGACGTTCGGCATTTCCCGCGACGACGCCGCCAATTTCCTCGAAACCTACCGCCTGCGCGGGGTGATCGAGCAGGACCCGTTCGTCTCGCTCGATCTCGAGGGCGTGGGCGAACTGGTCGAGATGGCCGCCACCCGCGGCCGCGAGACGCGGCCCGACCTGAAACTCGGCATCTGCGGCGAGCATGGCGGCGACCCGGCCTCGATCGCATTCTGCGAGAAGACGGGGCTGGATTATGTGTCGTGTTCGCCGTTCCGGGTGCCGATCGCCAGATTGGCGGCGGCGCAGGCGGCTTTGGGGAAGGGGTGAGGGTTACCCTCCCCCTTGTGGGGAGGGTCGGACCGCAGGTCCGGGGTGGGGGAACGGCGCATCGAGCAGTGCGCCCGCTGCCGTGTAATGTGTTGCATTACACATTACAAATCGCTACTTTTTCTCAACAGAAGAGGAAGCAGCGAATGGTCAAGCGCGCGACGTCAGCCAAAGCAGAAGCCCCCCCACATCCTGGCCAATATGTGCGCGAGTTCGTTCTAAACCCTAAATCGATTTCAGTGACCCAAGCGGCCAAGCTCCTCGATGTCAGTAGGCCGAACGTATCGAATTTCCTCAATGGCAAGGCGGCGGCCACTGCCGAAATGGCTGCGCGGATCGAGCGGGCATTTAAGATTCCGGCACAGGACCTGCTCGATATGCAGGCATCCTACGATGCGGCGGCCGCCAGATTGAAAGGTGCGCAGTCCAGCGCTACGGCGTATGTGCCTCCATTTCTTGCCTTCACGCGGAATAACATCGAGGATTGGGCGGTTAGAAACATCTCAGCCCGCACGCGCTTTTCGGTGTTTCTGCGTACCTTGGTCAATTCAACAGGGATCAGACTAACCAAGGTAGATTTCCCCGGTAACGACGATGCGGAGCGCCCCGGCTGGGACGGGTTCGTAGAGACGACGGAAGGTACGCGATGGATCCCGGCAGGCATTTCGGGCTGGGAGATCGGTGTAAGCCAAGACATCAAGCGCAAGGCAGACGGTGACTTTGCCAAAAGCATTAAGGCTCTCAGCAAGTCTGAGCGCATGACGATGACCTTCATCTTCGTCACACCGAGAGCGTGGTCAGGCAAAACGACGTGGACAGCCGACGCAAAATCCAAAGGACAGTGGAAGGATGTGCGCGCCTATGATGCACAGGACCTGGAACAGTGGCTGGAGCAGTCACTTGCCGCCCAGGCTTGGTTCGCAAATGAAACGCACCATCCTTCGGAAGGTGTCCGCTCTCTGGACAAATGCTGGGCTGACTGGGCCTCGGTGACGACGCCTCCTTTGTCAGCGACGTTGTTCAAGTCAGGCATCGACGCGGCAAAACGCACGATGCACTCTCGGCTCACCAAAGAGCCGGATGGACCAACGGTCATAGCCGCCGATTCCACCGGTGAAGCATTAGCGTTGCTGTCACAGCTGTTCGGGCAAAGCGGTGGCGATGAGCTGGCTGCTTATCGAGATCAAGTTTTGATATTCGATGTGCCAGGTGTCCTGCCACGGCTAGCGCAGAGCACGCAGAGTTTCATTGCGGTGGTGGCGAGCCGCGAGGCAGAGCGAGAACTGGCTCCATTCGCCCGGGCATTGCACACAATAGTTGTGTATCCGCGCAACGCCGCGGTGGAGCCGCACATCGTCCTTGAGCCCGCGAGCTACGAGACTTTTCGCGCCGCTCTCGAAGAAATGGGTTACAGCAGGGACGATGCCAACCGGCTTGATAACGAGTCGGGGCGATCCCTGACCGTCTTGCGCCGGCGTCTTTCGACGGTTCCTGCCGTACGCACACCCGAATGGGCCGAACCGACTACAGCGGCACGTCTCGTGCCGTTCCTGTTTGTTGGCACCTGGAACTCCGCCAACGAAACGGACAGGGAGGCTCTTTCCCTGCTCTCCAACGATGTCTCGTACGAGACCCTCGAAAAGGAATGCCTTGAGCTGGCGCAGCTCAATGATGCGCCGATTTGGACTATCGGAACCTATCGAGGTGTTATCTCAAAAATCGACCTGCTGTTCGCAATAGCAAGCTCCATCACGGCCAATGATTTGGATCGCTATTTTTCGATTGCGCGAATGGTGCTCGGCGAGGACGATCCGGCACTTGATCTTCCCGAAAGCGAACGGTGGGCGGCGTCCATTCATGGCAAGGCGCGGGATTTTTCGGCCGCTTTTCGCGAGGGTTTTTCTGAAACGCTGGTGTTGTTGGCGGTTCATGGAAACACGCTCTTCAAGAGCCGTCTCGGGAAAGATCTGGAGTTCGAAGCGGAACGCCTTGTGCATGACCTTTTGCCAGCACCTCTCACCTTGCGAAAACTAGAGGCGAACGATCGCGATCTGCCCACCTACGCCGAGGCCGCGCCCAATGCGTTTCTCACCATCATCGAACGCGATCTGAAGTCTGCAGATCCCATGGTACTCGGCCTTCTTCGCCCCGTCGATTCTGGTCTTTTCGGCAGCCATCCGAGCCGCACCGGCTTGCTCTGGGCCTTGGAGGACCTGTCGTGGAATCCGGCCACACTTCCTCGTGCCGCCCGAATTCTTGCGCGGCTCGCAGAAGTTGAGATCAATGACAACTGGATAAACAAGCCGACCCATTCGTTGGGTGCGATCTTTAGGGCCTGGATGCCTCAGACGGCGGCCAGTCACGATGACCGCGTTGGACTCATGAAGACTCTCGCGGAGAGGCATCCGGGCGTCGCGTGGAAGATCTGCATTGAGCAAATCGATACTCGCGGACAAATGGGAGACTACAGCCATAAACCGCGCTGGCGGACGGATGGCTTTGGCTACGGGGAACCTCTTCCAACATGGGGGCCGATCATCGCGTTCAGGCTTGAGATGCTGCGTATGGTCCTCGACTGGCCGCACTATTCGATGAAAATGTTGTGCGATCTCATCGAGTGCATTCATGACCTTGATGACGGCTCGCGCATCAAGGTCTGGGACATCGTGAGGTCATGGGCAACAGACGCATCTGATGACGAGAGGGCGGCAGTTCGTGAAAAGATTCGCGTGACGCTAATGTCGCGTCGCGGCATCCGGCGAGCGGGGACAACCGGACGAGCCATTATGACGGCAGATGCACAAGCCGCGTATGCGGAGTTGGAGCCAGCGAACCTACTGAACCGCCATCACTGGCTATTTCGTGAAGCATGGGTCCAGGAATCGGCGGATGAGCTCGAGGAAGAAGATTTCGACTACCGAAAGCGCGACGAGCGGATCAGGCAATTGCGCGCAACTGCCTTACGCGAGGTGTTTCAGGACCGTGGCGTAAGCGGGATCTTCGAATTGGCCAAGCGGGGCAGTGCAGCGTGGCAAATCGGCTGGTTGCTCGCAACCGATCTCATCCCGGAGCCTGAGCTTCCTAAGGTTCTTTTGGCTGCGTTTCAATTAATGCTCAATTCGGAATCTTGGACAGATAGGAATCTGGTTTCAGGAGCCCTTCATGCAATTCGCGATTCTGAAAAGCGTAAGGCTCTCGTTCGTAGCCTGACAGAGCAGCTGTCCGGCGAAGAAGCCGCCAGGTTGCTGCTGTTGGCCCCGTTCTGCCGAAGTACATGGGAACTTGCGGACACGCTCAATCAATCCGAAAAGGAACTTTATTGGACCGAGGTATCGCCCGATTGGATACATGATTCCGATGATGAGAATAGCGAGGCAATAGAACGCCTGCTGGCGGCAGAGCGACCGCGAGCGGCCTTTTCATGCGTCCGCTATAAGCCATCAAAACTCCAGCCATCGATTCTCTATCGTGTCTTGAAGGCGATGGCGGGGGATAGCAAGGACAAGGCCGGGCAGTACCAAGTGGAGCAATATAGTGTTGAGGAGGCCTTTCGAGCACTCGATGGTGCTTCCGAAGTCACCTTAGAGCAGAAGGCGGAACTGGAATTCGCCTATTTGGACGCTCTCGCTCGCCCTTGGTCAAGCAGGCAGAGACATGGGATCGTCAATCTCGAAAAGTACATTGAGGATCAACCCGGGATGTTCGTGCAGGCTGTCGTCTGGGCCTACAAGCGCAAGGATGGAGGGGAGGATCCGCAGGAATTTCGGGTGGCGCCTGAAAACCGCCAGCACTTTGCCGAGCGCGGGTATAGGTTGCTCGACGCCCTTGAGAGAATACCGGGACAGGATGAGCCTGAAGATCGGCAGGCCGGCAGGCTCGCCGCATGGACAAAGACCGTCCGTGACGCTTGCGCAGATCTGGGCCGGGGAGACATCGGCGATGTTTGCCTGGGAAAATTGCTTTCGAGCGCTCCGGTAGGAAGCGACGGTGTGTGGCCCTGCGAACCTGTTCGACAGGTAATGGAGGACATCCAGTCGGAAAGGATCTCAGAGGGAGCACATACAGGACTGTATAACGCACGCGGTGTGGTCTGGCGGGGCGAGGGGGGCAATCAGGAGCGGGAGCTTGCCCAAAAATATCGCGGCTGGGCTGTCGCTTTGCAATATTCTCATCCATTTGTTTCCTCGACTCTGCTGATGGGCATGGTTCGGACCTACGAGCGCGAAGCATCCCGTGAAGACATGGAAGCTGGGATTCGAAGACGTCTGCGATGAGGCTGCCGGCAGATCGTGAATCAAGATGCAACTTCTGTTCATGTCTCGCGATGAGGCGGATCAGCAACGGCCCACCCCGCCCCAAAACCATACGGCCGGCGTCCGGGGGAGGGGCCGCCGGCCGGCGGGGGCCGTTGCGGAGAGGTTCGCACGGCCGCCCGCGTCAGGAGCAGAGCGCTGCCTTGAGGCGGTCGACATGGGGCGGACTGCTTCCGGCCCCTTGTCCAGCCTTCTCTGCTGGGTCTTCGTTCCCCCACTTATCCACCCCCCTCCCACCTCCGCGATAATCCCTCCCACCCCGGCACTCCCGCCGGGCGTTTTTGCCTCAGGAGGGTTTCATGTCGCGCAACATCACCGATCAGCAATGGGCGTCCGCCCGGTCGATCAGCGAGGGGCTTGCGGCCACGCATGCGCGGATCGCGGGCGTCATGGGGGTGCACCAGACCACCGTCGCGCATCGGGCGCTGGAGGACGGGTGGGCTTCGGTCGACTACCGTTTCGGCAAGGTGCGCCGGGCGCAGGCCTGGGTGCAGGAGCTTTCGCGGCGGCTGAAGGCCGGCGAGGAGGTCGATGTCGATGAGGAGGCAGCCCCCGCCGTCGCGGCAGCGGAGGAGGAGGCCGAACTGGAGCCCTGGCCCGACGAGCCGCCCGCCGCGCGCATCGCGCGCATCGGCGCGGTCCTGACCAGGCGCACCGAGGCGATCCTGCGCAAGGTCGAGGCCGGCCAGCCGCTGGAGACGCGGCAGATCACGGCGCTTTCCAGCCTGGTGGCGCTCTCGGAGCGCATCGCCGACATGGCGCGCGAGGAGATGCGGCAGGAGCAGAAGAAGGGCGACGAAGAACTGGCCGAGATCTACCGCAATATCGAGGAGCGTATCGCCTATCTGGCGCTCGAAGAGGCGCGGCGGCTGGCCGTCGAGGTGCTCGGCCTTTCGCCATACGAGGTGGAGGAAAAACTGCCCTGGCGCTTCGACGAGGAAGAGGAGGACGAGGACGCGGCGGCGGAAGAGGGGGCCGGGCAATAGGGGCGGGCGCATGGCTTGCCAAGGCGCCACTTTGATCGGAGATTGGGCGCGCCGATCTTTGGGAGGAGATGCATGCACGGACTGATGCAGGACTGGCCGCTACTGTGCCACAAGATACTCGACCATGCCGCCAGGCAGCACGGGGGGCGCGAGATCGTCTCGCGTTCGGTGGAGGGGCCGATCGAGCGCACGACCTACGCCGCCGTGCGGGCGCGGGCGCTGAAAGTGGCGCAGCTGCTTGCCCGCCAAGGTTACGGCGAAGGCGACCGGATCGCCACGCTCGCCTGGAACACGGGGCGGCACCTGGAGGCCTGGTACGGCATCATGGGCATGGGCGGGGTCTACCACACGCTCAACCCGCGCCTGTTTCCCGACCAGATCGCCTGGATCATGAAGGATGCGGGCGACCGGGTGCTGTTCGTGGACCTCTCCTTCATGGCGCTGGCCGAGGCGATCGTGCCGCAGGTGCCCTCGATCGAGAAGGTGATCGTCTTCACCGACGCGGCCCACATGCCGCAGACCTCGCTGGAAAATGCGGTTGCCTATGAGGAATGGCTGAAGGGGGCGGACGGCGATTTCGCCTGGGTGACGCTCGAGGAGGGGGCTGCCTGCGGCATGTGCTACACCTCGGGCACGACGGGCAACCCGAAGGGCGTGGTCTATTCGCACCGCTCCAACGTTCTCCACGCCATGATCGCCTGCATGCCCGACGCGATGGGGATTTCGTGCCGCGACGTGGTCATGCCGGTGGTGCCGATGTTCCACGCCAATGCCTGGGGCCTCGCCCAGAGCGCGCCGATGATCGGGGCGACGCTGGTCATGCCCGGCCCGCGCATGGATGGCGCGGCGATCTGGGAACTGCTCGACACCGAGCGCGTGAGCTTCACCGCCGCCGTGCCGACCGTGTGGCTGATGCTGCTGAACCACCTGGAGGAGACGGGCAGGAAGCTGCCGCATCTCAACAAGGTGGTGATCGGCGGCTCGGCCTGCCCGCGCGCCATGACGCGGAAATTCGAGGCCGATTACGGCGTCGAGGTGATCCACGCCTGGGGCATGACCGAGATGAGCCCGCTGGGCACGCTCGGCACGCTCAAGCCCGAGCATGACGGGCTGGCGGGCGAGGCGCGGCTCGACGTCAAGCAGAAACAGGGTTTCCCGCCCTTCGGCGTCGAGATGAAGGTCACCGACGACGAGAACCGCGAGCTGCCCTGGGACGGCAGGACCTTCGGCCGGCTGAAAGTGCGCGGCCCGGCGGTGGCGAAAGCCTATTATGGCGGCGCGGGCGCGGAACAGTTCGACGAGGAGGGCTGGTTCGACACCGGCGACGTCGCCCATATCGACGCGGAAGGCTTCATGCAGATCACCGACCGGGCCAAGGACGTCATCAAGTCGGGCGGCGAGTGGATCTCGACCATCGAACTCGAAAACCTGGCCGTCGGGCACCCGGACGTGGCGGAAGCCGCCGTCATCGGCGTCGCGCATCCCAAATGGGACGAGCGCCCGCTGCTGGTCGTGGTGGCCAAGGCCGGGCGCACGCCGACCAAGGCCGACCTGATCGCCTATCTGGAGGGCAAGGTCGCCAAATGGTGGCTGCCCGACGACGTCGCCTTCGTCGACGAGATCCCCCACACGGCGACCGGCAAGATCCAGAAGACCACGCTGCGCGAACAGTTCCGCGACCACGTCCTGCCGGCGGCCTGAGGGCGCCAGCCGCAGCAGGGCGGGGGCCCGTCAATCGCACCCCTCGACCCAGCATGGCGCCCGGAGGCCTCCGGGCGATCGCCTGTGCCAACAGGCATTTGCCGGAGCCGGTTGCGCCACGCGCGGTGTTCGGCTAGGTACGCGCTGTATGTAATAACATTACATACACATCGTATCAGCACGAGGACATCAGAATGCGTACGCTCATCATCAAGTATCTCGCCATCGCGGCCGCGGGCCTTGCCTTCATTGCCCTGCCCGTGGCGGCCCAGGACGCCCGCGCCGAATCGCAGACGACCGAAAGCGACCATGGCCACGACCATGACGATGGCCATGCCCATGCCCATGACGACGACCAGATCTACAAGGGCTATTTCGACGACAGCCAGATCGAGGCCCGGCCGCTGACCGACTGGGAAGGCGACTGGCAGTCCGTCTATCCCTATCTGCAGGATGGCACGCTCGACCCGGTGATGGCGCACAAGGCCGAGCATGGCGACCAGTCCGCAGGGGAATACCGGGCCTATTACGAGATCGGCTACCAGACCAATGTCGACCGCATCGTCATCGACGGTGACGTGGTGACGTTCCACGAGGGCGGGGAAGTGGTCGAGGGCGTCTATGAAAGCGACGGCTACGAGATCCTGACCTATGCGCGGGGCAATCGGGGCGTGCGTTTCATCTTCAGCAAGACCGAAGGCGACGAAGCGGCGCCGCAATACATCCAGTTCAGCGACCACAAGATCGCGCCCGCCGCGGCCGACCACTATCACCTCTATTGGGGCGACGACCGCGCGGCGCTGCTCGAAGAGGTCACCAACTGGCCGACCTATTACCCGTCCTCGCTGAGCGCGGACGAGATCGTCAGCGAGATGATCGCCCACTGACGCCGACGGCGAACCGAATGTGAGCCTGACCCTTGCCCGCCATGGCGCCTGGTTCTTTCCAGATGGCGATGGCGGGCAAGGGGGGCGCGTGGCAGGCGCGCGCTCGCCCGTCAGGCCGCAAGCCTGCTGCCTGACGCCGGACCCGGCCGCGCCACCTCCGCTGGCCGGGCATGGCGCCGGCCGCTTTGACCCGGCCGGCGCGACCGTCTAAGGACGGTTTTGAGCAAGGCGGCGGTACGGCGGTCTCATTCATGGTGGCATACCCTTTCCAGCGGGAATCGCGGCGCGCGCGCTGGGCCTGGCGGCTGGCGAGCTTCGCGCTGGCGCTGCTCGTCGTGGCTGGCGCTTCCCATCGCTTCGAACTGATCGAGACGATGCCCTTTCTGGTCGTCTTGGGCCTGGTGGCGCTTCTGGCGATCCTTGCCCTGTGCGTCGCTTTCGCCGCACTTGCGCGCCTGTGGCAGGTCGACGAGATCGGCATCGGCCGCGCCTTCGCAGCAGCCTTCCTGGCGCTCGCCACGCTTTCGCCCTTCGCGATCGGCACGGTTTTGTGGCTTACCCACCCGATGATCTCCGACGTCTCCACCGACCTTGCGGACCCGCCGGCGCTGCGCCAGGCGGAGAGGGCGCGTTCGGGGATGATGAACCCGGTGGCGCCGATCCCGCCGGAAGCCGCCGAGTTGCAGCGGATCCATTATCCCGCCGTGACGGGACGGCGCTATGAGCGGGAGCGCACGATCGTGGAGCAGGCGGTGCGCCGGCTCATCGAGCGCGAGGGCTGGCGCGCCACGCGCCTGCCGGACCCGCGCATGGAGGGCTCGGGCGTGACCATCGAGGCCGAGGCCCGCACGCTGGTTTTCGGCTTCGTTTCGGACGTCGCCATCCGCCTGCGCGAGCGGGCGGGCAGGACCCAGGTCGACCTGCGTTCGGCCTCGCGCTACGGCGACCACGACATGGGCGACAATGCGCGCCGCATCACGGATTTCCTCGAAAGGCTGGACGAGGAGATCGAGGCCTTTCCGGTGATGCCGGCCGGCTAGTTTCAGGCCGGGTGGTAGACCGCCGACAGGCTGGGCTCGCCCTCGCAGGCGACCATGGCCTTGCCGACCAGATCCTCCAGATGGGCGAGCACCGACAGCGCGGCCGCCCCGTGCAGCCGCGGATCGGTGTCGCGGTAGATCGCCCCGACCATGTCGGGGATGGTGCGGTCGCCCGCGCGCACGCGCTCCAGAATGGCGCGCTCGCGCATCCGACGATGGGCCTTGAGCCCGCGCAGGAAGGATTGCGGCTTTTCCAGGCGTCCGCCATGGCCGGGCAGATATAGGCTGTCGTCGCGTTCCAGCATGCGGTCGAGCGAGGCCATGTAATCGGCCATCGCGCCGTCGGGCGGGGCCACGATCGAGGTCGCCCAGGCCATGACATGATCGGCCGAGAAGAGAATGCCGGTCCCCTCCAGCGCGAACACGCAGTGGTTGGCGGTGTGGCCCGGCGTGTGGATGGCCCTGAGCGTCCAGCCGTCGCCCGCGACGCACGCCTCGTCGGCAAGCGCGCGGTCGGGCTGGAAGGCGGTATCGGCGCTCGCGTCGAGCGGGTTGATTTCACCCAGATGCAGCGCGCGCGCCGCACGGTGGGGTCCCTCCGCGCAGATGATCGCGCCCGTCTTCGCCTTCAGTCCGGCGGCGAGGGGGGAATGGTCGACATGGGTGTGGCTGACGAAAATGTGCGAGACCGGCCGCCCGGCGATCGCTTCCATCAGCGCGTCGAGATGGGCGGGGCTGTCGGGGCCGGGGTCGATTACGGCCAGCGTGTCGGTGCCGACGATATAGCTGTTGGTGCCGTGGAAGGTGAAGGCCGAGGCATTGGGCGAGGTGACCCGCACGACCCCCGGCGCGACCGGCACCGCCTGGCCATGGGCGGGATCGAAGGCGGTCCTGAATTCGAGGCTCATGGGCTTCCCGTCATCGGCTGGGCACTGGCTGCATGGTCGCGCCCCGGGCTTAGGCAAGGATCGGCGCCGGCGCAAGGCTTGAGGGATGGCGCGGTATATCGTGCGGATCGCGAGATCATGCTCACATTGGCGCCCGGCATTCGGGTGATCGCCTCCGGGACGTCCAGCGACAGCCGGCCGAAGCGCGGCAGGAGCATCCGGCAGACTGGTGCCGGACTTCGACGCCGCTCACCGTGCGCCCTCGCACCGGGCAGTTCGCTGGTGTAGTCTGGACCAGATGACGCAAAATGCCCCAAGCCGGACAGCCGTCAATCGCGACGCGCTCATTTCCGCGGCGCGCCGGAACCTTTCCGAACAGGGACTTGCCGGGCTGGGCTTCGATCGCATCGCAGCCTCGGCCGGCATGACCCGAAAATCTGTCTACAACCATTTCGGTTCGCGCCAGGGACTGTATGAGGCGCTGATGGACGATATCGGGCAGCGCGCGGATTTCCAGCGTCTGTTGCCAGTCTGGCAGGAAGCCGATCCGGCAAAACTACTCTGCGCGTTCTTCACCCAAATCGTTCGCTCCTGGGAGGCCGACCGGGTCATGTTCCGCATGATGATTGGGCTTTCGGCCGCCGATCCGGAGCTGGGAGCGGCGGTAGAGGCCAGGATCGGCCGGGTGCATGGCATTGCCGCGCAACTGACCCAACGGCTTGCCGCGGCGCCGGGGCTGGCGCAGGACTGGACCCTTTCGGATGCGACAGCAGCCATTTTTGCCCTGGCGAGCTTCAGCTCCTTCGACGCGCTGGCAAACGACATGGCCACCGCCAGCGCGGCGCGACGGCTGACTGCCCTGGCGCGCGTACCCTTCGACTGGGGCTGATGGCACTCAGGGAGCCAGACCCTGAACCTGGAGCCAGTCGAACGTTGCGCCGAAAAAGGTCGGCGCCGCGAGCGACAGGTTCAGGGAATGTCCGGCCCCGTCCACGATCAGATGCCAGTCGGTCCCAGCAAAACGGGCCGCGCAGTCCTGGCCCTGACAGGCGATGGCGTCATGCCGGCCAAGAACATAGAGCGCCGGACCAGTGAAGGCCGGGCGGTGGCTTCCGCCCGACATGACCGACGTGAGTTCGGCCTGCGACAGCATGTCTTTCCAGGCTTCCTCGAGTTCGGCAATTTCGGGGTCAACCATGCCTTCGGCATGGAAAAGCCGTGTTCGCACGCCCGGAGCCGTGGTCATGTAGCCCTCCGCCCAAGGCTCGGTCGCGAAGCGCGGATCGGAGACCGCCCGCACAAAAGGGGGGCCGTCGCCCTGGGGCGGGCCGCCCTGCTGATCGTCGTCATCGTGGTGACCGGCTGGAGTGTTCGGAAGGCCACTGACGATCAGCGCGGCGATTCCCTCGTGCCTGGCCGCGACATGCTCGGCAACAATACCGCCCATCGAATGCCCATTCAGGATGATCGGTCCCGGTTGCATCCCCAGATCCCCATCCTCAAGTGCCAGGATAACCCCAATCACCGCTTCCGCCCCCATCTCGAAGGTCAGACGGCGTCCGTCGGGGCGTGTGCTGGCACCGTAGCCGAGCCGGTCGAGGTTGACGGTGACATAGCCGCGTCTGACCGCGGCAAGTACGTAGGAGTAGCGCTCGGGGTCATGCGGCCAGTCCCAGTAGCGATGGTCATAGGCACCGCCATGCAGCAGGATCTGCACCGGAAGCCCATCGGCAAGGGGGCGGGACGAACAGACCGTTGCATGCAGTTGTGCGTCGTCCACGCTTGCGACCGAAGGGGTGAACATGACGTCCCTGCACTGCAGATCCGCCGCTCCAGACTGCGCAAATGCTGCTGCGCCGAACAAGATGGAGGCGGCGCAGAAGGCCAACAGACGAATGGACATTGCGGTCACCCTTGTTAGAAGATGAGCCACTAATTACACATAGTGTATAAAATTGCCAGCAGCCAGTTTCGGCGCCTCGCTCATGAACGCACCTGGCGATCCCGCCGAATGGTGGATTGAACAAATGCTTCAACCGATTGCCTGGCCTGCCATTCAGCCGCAACAAAGAGCCGCCGATCCCAGTCGTCAGCGGCGACGTGTTTCGCGAAGGACAAGCGCGCGCCGGCAATCATTGCGCCGGGAGACAGCGCGGCTGCCAAACGCCGTTGATGTGGGGAATGGCGGCTTCACCCTGAAGCGGAGATTCAAACAACGTACCGCCGGAGCGGCGGCGCAAAATCACGTCCGGAATGGATTGCGAAGGCGCTCGGCCTTGCCTATACAAACCCCGTTCCCGCGGCGCCTCGGAGCGCCGGCGCGATTGGGGCGTAGCCAAGCGGTAAGGCACCGGTTTTTGGTACCGGCATTCCCTGGTTCGAATCCAGGCGCCCCAGCCAAATATCATTTTCGCCCACATCGTGCGTTTCGAGCGGTCCGTTCTGGGCGGCCTCTTGGGTCGCTTTAGCAATGGAATCAAAGGGTTCACGGAACGTCACCGTAAGCTCACCATCGTCCCAACCGCAGTTCGATAGTAAGAAATTTAGCAGCTTTCGCTGCTCTTTCGGCTCCTGATTTCGGAAGAGGTTTTGGGCGTTGCGCGCCAATTCGAGCAGTTGGACCCCTTCCACCACGTAGCTTGCTTCCGCAGCTTTGTGGTGCTCGATTTGTCGAAGCAACTGCATCTGCTCTTCGCGCCATTCATGGGTCATGCTGGCATGGAGGTCGGCATCGACCACTCCATCCAGCTTATCGAGGTAGACAGCACGCAATCGTTCCTGGAGCTTTGCGTACTGCTTCTCAAGCCGCCGGATCGTTTCCTGATGTTCCCGCCTGCTATCATCATTGCTGACTTCAAGCGCTCTGCGCAGCCATTCCAAAACCGCTTCGTCGAAGGACAAAAGACCGAGATGCTCAACGAAGACGTCAGAGAGCCTTTCTTCCTTCACATAAACTGATTTGCACGCATTCCTGCCTCGAACGCATTTTTCCTTGAATGCGCTTGGCTTGTAGTACGTATATTTTTCCTTCTTCGTTTCGGCGGTAATCGCGCCTCCACAGTGAGCACAGGAAATCAACCCGATGAAAGCGTGGTTCCTGTGGCCTCTCTTGGAACTGCTGCGCGATCTGTCGTTGAGTACGGACTGGACCCGTAGCCACAGGCCTACTGTAATCAGCGGCTCGTGGCGACCCTTGCAGTGCACGCCATTCCACATGTATTCCCCTGCATAGATCATTCTCCGGAGGATCACTTCGATCGTGCTGGTAGGGACCTTGCCGCCGCTTCTGCGATGGCGAAAGCCGGCGGCGTAGGCGAGTTCCGCGACCTGGTCCATCGAAACGTCCCCTGTAGCATACCATTCGAATATCTTCACGATGAGCGGTGCGATTTGCGGGTCAGGAACGATCACGCGCTGCTTTTCTGAATTCTCGACATTGAGATAACCGAGCGGAGCTTTGGTCGGCCAATAGCCCTGTTCGGCCTTCTCCTGCATGCCTTTCTTCACCTCTTCAGAAAGATTGTCGATGTATTGCTTGGCCATCAAGAGCCGAATTCCATGCATGAATTTTTCGGTCGACCTGGAATCGTTCGAAATGATCGATCCCTCTTTGAAGAAGTGTATTTCTACGTCAAGTTCGTCAAGCTTTAGGAAGTCCTTTATGTTTCTGTATAGTCGATCTGTTTTCTCGACGATTATGATTCGAATAGATGGATTTTTTCGTAGAAATCTCACCATACGAGTGAATTCAACACGACCCGTACATTTGGCTGTCTCTACATCAACGAATGTCTCAACCACTTCAATGGTATTCTGGAGGGCATAATCGTCCCCAGTTCGCAGCTGTGCAGGTATAGAGTATCCCTCTTTTTCCTGTTCGCGCGATGAGACGCGCGCATATTTGACGGCACGCTGCAAGTGACAGTCTGTCAGCGGCTTGCGCCCCTTTTGATTCTTCTTTTTCATTGCGAATACCTCCCACTTTGTCCGGGACCGCGATCCCAAAAATGCTTGTTCGCTTGCTCAAGCCCGCTTTTGCACGAGAGCCGGAGCGGCAAGTGATGTGTTTTCAGGCCCGTTGTGCGGAGTGGCGGAATCTTCCCGGACGTTGTCGTTGGCGGCGACAGGCTGGGAGTTCCCGGCCCATCCTGCCAGCACTTTGAAGAAGCCGGTCATCGTCGCTTCGATCTGAATGGCTTCGTCGTCGGATAGACATCGACCCAGCCGGGCGCTCCAGAAATCCCTGGTGGACGCGTGATTATCGTTTACTGCCTTAGGTGCGGTCATTCTGATGTCACGGCCGCAAGACGACCATGCTCTCGTGAGCGCTCCCGGCTTCTCTCCGGTGATGCCACTCCAGAAGGTTGTAAGAACGTCTCCGTCGCGGAGATCGCTTGTTAGAGCGGTGGATCAGGGGTCTTGTCTTGGTTGTGCAGCCACTGTGAAGCTATGCGACTTCCCACCACTAATCAGGATTTGACGCTTCCCGCCGCCCTGTATGCGGCAAGAGACACGATACTCGAAAAAACCGTGGTCCAGGCCGGACACAAGCAATTTCCCTATGTGTGCCAATGCGGCCTGGAGTTGGCCTTCGTCGTAGTGCTGCCGCGCTGTCGGCGTCGTACGTTCATCCATGCTAGGGTCCTCCCGAGGGAGGAAGGTTGTCATTTGCGGGGGAGAGTTGCCCCCGGCGATACCTGCCAGCCATTTCGCCCATGTGCCGCGCATCCATCACCCACATCCGACGATTTGTCGCGTTTGTGGCTTTGCGCAGGCGCCGCGCGACACGAATTGGCCGCTTCTGGCCGACGGTTCTAGGCACGGACTTCACCTCCATTACCCTCGAGCCCTGGATCCACGCGAACCGGGCGCATGGCCCGTCTGGCGTCGTAGTCAATGGCCCTGTACAGTTCGGCTCCGTCTGCGGGCGCTATGTTGAGTCTTGAAATGAGCGTCGCCTGCTGGCTGGCCGCGATCTCGTCTTCATCGAGCCGGGAGAGGCCAGGACGCGTATGTCCCGATCGCTCTCCAATATTGGCACGGAGATCAGGCCAGTGGCGGTATCCGTTCATTATGGCAACGATATCGAGCGCTCGGCGATGATTGAGGTCAATGCCCAGCTGCCGGGCCCGTCGTTTCAAAGTCTTGGCCATCTTCTTTGGTAGGGTGTCAGTCCGAAACCACACCCGCCCCGGCATCCCGTTGCCAAAAGAGGGCCGCTGTGGACCATCAGGCGGGCTAGGGTTTCTCTGTACGTCAAACATTCTCCTGCTCCCTTGTTCTCCGTCTCCGCTTTGGTCCTGTTGTCTCAGGCCCGTGGCTAGCTCGGCTGGCTCAACTGCCTAGCTCGACATCTCTGGCCGGTTATGAATGCAGCCTTTTTCTAGTTTCGCAACCCCATCACATGGATCGTTGTTTTCATGGAGCTCATGATCTAAAGCCAAAATGCAACTTTTAGGCGTCTAAATCTGACAACCATAACAATAGGCAGATAGGATCACTTATTTCATACTGAATCCTTCAACCAAGCATTCTTGAGCGTGACCGAATTCTTCGCACTCCATGCGGTTTCGGGAGCGATCATAGGATTATGGTCTTATCGAATCCTTTGGGGAGAGTCCGACAAAGGATTCAATGAGCCAAATTCAAGCCAGGATCGAATGTCGCGTGGCCCGCGAAGGCGGTGATCGGCATTTTGCAGATAGGCCATCGCGAATCCTTGACGTGGCGTCTGCATGCGCACGGGTAACAGCAGCCTCATTCGCAACCCCTCTCGGGCGCATTTGACGCCCTGGTTGTAGAATTTTTCTTGTCCGTCTGTTCTCTGGACCGTCGTTTTTGCCCCTCCGCTACTATGCTCTTAGGTTCTGATCGGTCGCCGATCAGCGCGACCACTTCTCTCCGCGATGGTTTCAGCAGGTTGTCGATGTCCTCTGAGGAGAGGAGCCTGGTTGCCAGGAGGGCCTCTGCCAGAACCATGGCATCACGACGCCGCTCTCTGATAACGACGCGTGCCCTTTCCATCTGCTCGGCAAGGACCTTTTCCACCCGGTCACGAAGGCCAAAGGAGGTGTGAAGTGTCGTCAGCAGGTCGAGTTCCTGGTCAAAGGCGAGCAAGGCGAGACCTTGCCCAAGTCCGTATGACGCCTCGAGCTGGACGGCAATCATGGTGGCCTGGTGGAGATCGCTGCCCGGCGCTCCACCGCCGCTGGCCGAGCGGTCGCCCAGGATGATCTCCTCGGCAGCAAGGCCGCCCAGGCGCACGCAAAGTCGATCGAGGAGCTGGTCGGCCGTCCTTTCCCAGAGGGAATTCTCGCGAATCCGCACGCCGCCGGCAGCACTATAGCCGGGCCTCATCTCGGTCTCGTGCCTGATTTCCACGGACTGAACATTCAGCCCCAGCGCCAGCGCGACAACGACGTGCCCCGCTTCATGAATGGCAGCTCGGCGAAGCATGGCTTCGGGAAGCCGCGCCAACGGCGGCAATGCGGCCTGGAGATCATCGATCGACAGGTCCCTGCGCGCTCGCCGCGCCCTGCGGCGGCCATCACGTACGATCTGCTCGAGGTCGGCGCCGCTCCTGCCCTCTGTACGGGCAGCGACGGCGGACAAGTTTGCACCGTCAAGGTCGCCACAGAGGTGCCAGCGCAGGATTCCCTCGCGTGCCTTGGCGTCCGGAAGGGGGATGACCACATGCCTGTCGAGCCGGCCGGGTCGCAACATCGCGGCGTCGATCCGGCTAGGATGATTGGTTGCACCCACCACGACAACGCCCTCGACCTTGTCCGCGCCGTCGACGCACTCGAGCAGCGCGGCGATGACCTCCGTGCAGTACTGCCGGTGGCGGTCATCGAGTGTCTCGCGGTCGCCCAGCGCATCGAGTTCGTCAAGAAACACGATGGCGGGTACGCTACTGCGCGCCTCATCGAAGGCACCGCGCATGGCCTTGAGCATGTCGCCAAGATGGCCTCGGGCCTGCCAGCGGCCGATGGAGCCGAGCACCAGATGCGCGCCGCAGCTGCCAGCAAGCGCCTTGGCGAAAGTCGTCTTTCCCGTGCCGGGCGGCCCGCTCACGAGAACGCCGCGGTCGACATGCGACCATGGTATCCTGCCGGCCCTCCAGTCAGCCAGATCCTGCGCGAGGTCCAGGCCCCATTCCCCTGCCTCGCCAAGGCCGTGCAGATGCTCAAGGCGGATCGCGGTTTCCCGGGGCTTGCTCTCTTCAGGCTGAGGGACAGCCAGAATACGCATCGCCTCCAGGGAGCGGCGTAACGGTCGCCCTCTCCTAAGCATGAGGCTGGTGAGCGCCAGCGGCATGGCTGCGATCTCTGCGGCCTCCTGCGCTGTCGCTGTCTGGCCGAGACACAGCCTGATCGCCGCCTCCACGTGACGGACGTCCGGACGGTCCAACTCGATGACCGCGTCGGCCCCATGACTCAGTTCAGTGGGAATTTCCATTCGGTGTCGCACAAGCACGATGGCGCGCTCGAACCGAAAAACCGCTGCCGCATCCGCGCCTGTAAATCGCTTGCGCCACTCGTCGGCCCAGGACGTCAGGAGCAGCGTGTCGGTGTCGCCGAAACGTCGCTCGTAATACCGTCTACCCTCAAGGGCCAACTTGGCCGCCTTGCCATAAGACTCGGTATCGGCTTCCGGAGGCAGGACCAGCACCAGCACTATCGGACCATCCCGACGCAGCTGCGGCTGCCCCCGACACGCCTTCATGATCGAGCACCAGGCCAGGAAGCGGCCGACAGACTTGGTCAGTGTCGTGCGCATCCTGGCCGTCATCTTGCTGCTGCTCATTTCGGCCTCCGCGCATCGGGAAGAATCTGGCTGTCGAGAAGGCCGAGATCGACGAGCCAGTCGGCGATCACCCAACACGCCGGTTCGCGCGCGAGCAGTTGGCGGAAGAGCAGCTCAACGACGACGTCGGGAAGCGATGCCCCTATTGGCCTGACCATGCGCACGAGGCGGATCACCATGCCGACCACGATGGCGGGATCCTCAAGCGGAGCGATGGCGCAGTCACAGGACGAAATGGAGCCCTGCTTTGACAGCTCGATGCAGCCGGGCGCATGGCCGAGCGCGGCGAGCAGTTCCGGTGTGCCGCGCAGAGGCCGCGGTGCCACGGTGGGCATTGGTGGTGGCAGGATTCGAGACCCACCTTCGGAAGGAGGAATTGGCGTCGTGGCGGTCGGATCAGGACGCTCATGAAGGTGCTGCCTTGTGCGCATCCAATCTGTCCGGAGACGCCGGGGTGAAGACCTTGGTTTACCTGGTGACATGGCATGGCTCTCCCGTGCATCGGGCGCCTCGGCGCCGATGCCAGATGTGATTTTGAAGGATTCACGAACCGGCGATCAGCTCGCCGGCGGGCGTCAGTGCGTGCGTCGCAGGCGCGCGAAACCGAAACGGGTATCCTGGTCCGGACGCGGCATTGGAACCACACGACCATGCCATGGCGCTTCGGCCGCCAAAGGATTCGACGTACCCGCCGCAACACCTTCAGAGAGCCGTGTAGACGCCAATGGGTCCTCCTGCTGGCGTCTGGACGTCGATTCTAAAACGTCACGGCAGCGCCGTTCTAGCTCGGCCTGGACCAGTCGGGAAAACATTGCCCGGAGCCACCTGATGGAGTCGGCGGCGCCATCCACCTCGATGAGATCATCGATCTCGGAAAGCCCGAAGACGCCTCTCGGATGATCCGACATCTCGTCGGAGCCGTCGATGATGGCGGCGGTTACCTCGACCAGCATCGGACCCTGTCGTTCGGCCAGCCATCCGGACGCGATGGAGGAGACCGCCAGCATCCGGAATCGCAGCCGGTCGATTTCGCCCTCGCGATATGAGGACAAGCTGCGCTTGACGTCGATCACCATTCCGGTGTGTCGACGCCGATGGGCGATGAAGAGATCGGGGGTGTAGGTCTGGGAGGTATGCACCTCGGAGGGCAGCCTGATGCCCCTGATGCTCTCAGGCAGGTTCCTCTTCAGAAGCTCAACTGCCGAGGGAACGATCGGCAGGGGCTGGACCGGCAGGACCTTCAAGTCAGGGTTGGTGCCGGCCAAATAAGATATGGCTAGTTCCAGCAGCCTTCCTTCCTGGTAGACGCTGGATCGCAGCAGCGAAAACAATTCGGCATAGGAGCCGAAGGTGTCGTCGGGTCTGGCCTCCGCTGCGAGTGCTGCTGACATCGCCCTGTGGGCAAGCTCATCGAGCCCCGTGTCCGGAGGCGGTGGCCGGGAGGCACCGCTGCCTTTGCTTCGGATGACATCCTCTCGGGTCGGCGCTCCTTGTCGATGCCATCTGTGTTGGCCGGTTCGTTCCCCTTCCGCTGAAGGAGAGATGCTTCTATCAGTCGTCATAGCCCAACGCTCCTATCCGAGTTCTTGGGTCAGGCCTTCGTCTGGTGTACCAGCACCGGGCGGAGGCCGATTTCGATTGCGCTCCCCTCGGGAAGCCGCGCCAACCGATCGGGATCTGCTACAGATCTCAAGGCGCCTGGCGCCGGTATGGTTAATTCACCCCTCCTGCCTGCCGGTCCACGTGGTTTCGATATGGCTGAAGCAATCCCAACTCGCGAAGGTGAGAATACGCCATGATTGACGACCATGAGTCTGCACTGCATCCCGAGTTGATCACCCGCCCCTTGACTCTGTGAATTCTTCCTCATTCTGATTTGGAGGTTGAAACTGAAGGATGCATGATCGACTGGTGCGATATTGGTGGGTCAATCATGCGCAGACGGTGCGCCAGGAAATCGCAGGAGGCTATCTCTGGTCTCCCGTCACCGAGGCCAATGGTGCGCGCAGTCGCTTCTACGACAATATGCGACTGGCCGGGCCAGGGGACATCGTCCTGTCCTATGCGGACGCCCGAGTCGGGAGAGTCGGCATTGTCGCCGACTTCGCGATCAGCGCGCCCAAGCCGGAGGAGTTCGGATCAATTGGCGCCTATTGGAACTCGGTGGGATGGCTGCTGCCAGTCCACTGGCTTGAGAGCGCGCTGTCAGTCCGTCCCAAGGACTTCCTCTCTCAACTAGCTCCACTCCTGCCAGCCTCGCACTCACCGATACAGCCACGGACTGGCAACGGCAATCAGAAGGCCTATTTGACAGAGGTCGACCGCACTGTGATCGACGTCATCTTGGAAGCTGCAGAACTGCGCCTGTCCGACCTCTTCACCACGCCGAGCAACACACTATCCGATTTCGCGGCTACGCTCGATGACCTGGTGGAGCGGCGCATCCTGGAGGATAAGTCGCTAGACCAGACCGTCCGCGAACAGTTGACCCGAGCGCGCCGTGGCCAAGGTTTGTTCCGGAAACGAGTTCTCGACGTCGAGCCGGTCTGCCGGATCACTGGCATTGAGAAACCCAACCTGCTTGTCGCGAGCCACATCAAGCCTTGGCGAGCTTGCGGCACAGCCGTGGAACGGCTGGATGGCTTCAACGGCCTGATGCTGGCACCGCACGCGGACTTCCTCTTCGACCGCGGACTGATTGGATTCGAGGACGACGGCCGCCCGCTCTTCTCGTCGCGGCTCGAAGACGCGGACGCTGCCAAGCTCGGACTTCACACAGTTCAGCGGCCGCCCCCAAGGCCGTTTCGTAATGAAAGCAGAGCCTATTTCCAGCACCACCGCAGCGCCGTTTATCTGCCCTGAGAACCTCTTTCGAGAGTCTCTTAGCCTGAACTCGAGCGCTGCCTCCTCGAAGTGCGCGAGCACCGCGCCCGCATTGAGCAGCGCCGAGGGTCGCGCGCGGCAGATGGGCGGTCGCTTCGCGAGATCGTCTTCGAAGACGAGAAGACCCGGATCGCAGCCGCCGCAGTTCTTTCCGCCCGCCTATCCGAACGCGATCTGCTCTTCGGCGCGAGGTCGCCACTAGTGTCGCTACCTGGGTCGAAGCCGGGGTGGGTGAGCGCCGATGAGCGCTAAGGGCAGCGCCGCGCTGGTTCGCCTCGCTGGTGCTCCAGGCCCGAGCGTGAGTTTGTTATGCTCCGTTTCTCACGAGATCGATGGCCGCCAGAGGCCGTCGAGCTAGCTCGAAGGTATCGACCAGAGCGACCTCGTCAGATATTCTGAGGCGCTCTCTCAGCCCTTCGAGAGACCAGAGAGGATGAACCACGACCGCCCAGCGCGTCCCGTCTCGGTCCACCGTAAAGCTTGGAAGCTTCAGGCTGCCGATCGACCGACGAAGACGCCCAGGGACATAGCTCTCCACCTCGTCCGCCATTGCGGCGGCCATCCGCGGCCAGTCCTCAAGTTCGAAATAATCGGAGAAGCGACCGTCCAGGCCGCACATGAAACCGGCGTCAGAAAAGGCACGCAGGTACGAGATCCCTAAGCGCCAGTCGAGCAGGCCGTGATAGTTCCGGTTGTCGTAACGCTGCAAACATAGATAGCACGACGTGTCGCAGGACTTCCGGTGATCGTGGGTGTCGCTCTTCGCCTCCAATGCGTTGCGCGGCCACGCGTCCCGATCGCTAAGCATGCTGCGGATCAGCAAAGGCACCGCACTAGCGCCCGTCTGCAGATGGCGGCAAAAGCCCGAGCCGTTGGCGAGGCTGTCAGCGATCTGGAGGAATGGTCTCATGCCGCCATCCTGTCCGCTGGCCGAGCGCGGCGCCAGAATCTCAAATTCTTCAGGGGCGACATCAAGATCCAGAGCGGCGCGCTGTACCACCATCTGGGTCGCACTTATGGCGGCCGCCCGGATGCTGGTGAGTTCCGGCCGGCGCTCGCCGAAGGGCGCGGAATCGATCTCCTTGATCCGCAGCGCCGAGTTAAGGCTGCGCGGCGAGATCTGGAGAGCGTTCGTTCTCTTCGAAGACGCGAGCCATCCGTGGACGAGCGGATCGCCCGACAGCGTGAAGCGACGATCGTCGACAAGATCGCCCTGAACAGCCTGGTCGAGCAGCACGGTATCGACCTCTTTGCCGAACACGCGCCGCTTCGGGAAGCCTCTGACGGGCTGCGTGTCGACGACTTCACGCACGGAAAAGCCGTAGGGTTCGCCCTCAGGGACTTCCGGTCCTGGATTGACGGTGTGGATTTCGGTCGCTTCCTGGAAGTAGACGTCGAAATTCCCGGTCGTATCCGGATCACGTAGCGTGCCGATGCTCGACAGCTTCAGGCTCCGGCGCCCTCCGACCCTGACGTCGTCCTGACGCGGGGAGAAGTCCGTGCGATATCCCGCCGGGCTTATGCATGCACGCCGATTTGCCTCGTCGATAGACGAGCCGCAGACGGCGCATTCTGGAAGATCACGTTGCCAGTTGCCGCATGCAGAGCAGTAGCCGAGGACGTACCTGTCCTTGTACCAGTTGCCGTAGGGCTCGACGTCCGCTTCCTTTTGGAAGGAAAGATCGGGAAGCTCTCCGGTGAAGCCTACGGCGAGATGGCGCTCCTTGTCCCGGACGACCACGCTGCCGGGGGCGAAGTCGAAGATCGCCATGTCCTGATCGCGGTCGATCGTGTCCCAGCCATCAAATTCGCCGTTTCGCTCGCGATTCATCTCGAGATAGAGATTTCGGCTGCGTGTGGGCATTCCGTAGAGCGGGAACAGGCCGGTCTCGGCCATTGCGGACGCCAACCCCGTGGTTTGGAAGCCGAATTCCTCCTCCATGCCGGCGATGGCACCAAGGAGCGCGTCCCGAGAGACGATTTCCAGCAGACCATCCTCGTCCACCGAACATGAGGAGGCGAGAAGGCTCGCAAGCTTTCGACGAGCCTCGTCCGTTCGGCCCAAGGCATCCGAGAGGCGGCTCGGCCAATCGTCGTCGGAGGCGAAATAGGTGGAGCACTTCACGAACTCGCCGTGGAAGTCCCCCGGCACCAGATCGTCGCCCGCCCATTCGTCGCCTGCCTCTCCGCGCAGGAGGTCGAAGGCGGCTATCATCCAGAACTTTCGAAGAAGCCTCGCCGGGATGTCGGTCAACCCGTTGGTGAGGAAAGGCGGCGGCGGTGCGTCGCCGGTGATCGCGACAGGGTTCCGGAAGTAGTGCAGGTCGTGGGACCGGCTGCGGCAGACCGTAAAGACCGAGGAGAACGCCTGGCCACGGCGTCCCGCTCGGCCGACGCGCTGCTGATAATTGAACCGCTGCGGCGGCATGTTTGCCTGATAGACCGCTTGAAGGGCTCCGATGTCGACACCGACCTCCATCGTCGTCGTGACCGAGAGGAGGTCGATTTCGTGCGCGCTTCGCCTCAGATCGAAGGCGCCGGCACTCTCGCCTTCTCTGGTGACGAAGATCCCCTTGAACTGCTGGAGGCGTTCGCTCGGATCTCCGGTCTGGCCGGTCAGTTCCTGGCAGCGCAGGCGGAAGGGTTCACCCGCGCCCTTCATAGCACGGACGACGCGCGAGCCGAGGAAATTGGCGTCCCGCAGTTCATCGACTACGCCAGATGCCTTCTGCGTTAGAGGCTCCGCGCAGCGCGTGCATCGTCCGAAGCCCTTGTGGAGGTGAACTCTCGAGCACTTCTCGCAGCGCCAGAACGGATCGCCGGTACGCGTCGGGCGAAGGAACAGCTTGCGGACGTCGATCTTGCCGTTGCGATGACCGGCCGCGTCGATCTCCCGCAGGAACTCCTCCACCACGAGAGCAGCGGCCGCGTCAGTTCCGAAAATGGATCTCGAGAGTTCGCGAACGCGCTGGCTTCTCGCAACGTCCGGCCAGCTATCCCAAGGCTTGGCGTCCTCGACCTTCATGAACCGGTTCGGCACGATCCTGTACGCATCTCCGAACATCCGGAGCAATGCGTCCTTGCGGTCCAATTCGTCCGTGTAGGCTTGCATCCCGTAGAAGCTCGGCCAGCCGAGTCCGGTCTCCTCGATCGCGAAGTAGGTCTTGCTGAACAGGAGGTCCGTGGCTTCCGGGCTTTGCTGAAGCTCGAGTTGCGAGCGAGCGTCATCGAGATTTTTCGCATCGCTCGCGTCCGTGCTCTGCTTCCAGCGGTAGGTTCCGTCCTCGTGACGATAGAAGTTCTCCTCCCATCGCCTCTTGCCGAGCAGCCTCCGCTTCGTGTCTGCGCCCTCGATGGGATTGGCACCCAGGCCGACGAGCGTTGAAAGAAGCGGTCTCAGCTTTCCATGCTCGCGATCCGCGCCCTCGTTGAACTCGAAGAGGTGCTTGAGGGGGACTGCAACCGGAAAATTTGCGGCATCTCTTCTCCTCTCGAGATCGTTGATACGCTTTCCGATCTGCTCAAGGTCGCCCAGACGCTTTTCTGCGAATGCCCTACCCGCTTCTGCCTCGGCCGCCTCGAGCGCGATCACATCGTCTGCGGTGAAGGATTTGCCCTCTGCGATGCGTTCGGCGTTGATGGCTAGAAGCTCGCGACGGAGGTCTCGTTGGTGCGCCTCTTCCAGTTCCATAGCAAGACTGGCCGAATCCCGCCGGCTGTCCGAGAATGCGACAAGCTTCCCGTCCTTCCTGTCGCCACCCTGGATCTTGAGGGCTCCGACGAGTTCGCTCGCCAGCAACTGGGAGAACTTGTTGAAGCCGGTCCGGAAGCTACGGATTGGGGACAGTCTTCCCTCTCGCCGAAGAGCGTTTTCGGACAGTCGTCGGGTCGAGTAGTCCGCGCCGCATTTCGGGCAGCAGTAGGGAACGGCGGTTCCCGGAGAGTCGTCGAACCGTTTGTGCGTATCCCTGCCGCTGGAACGGTGGGAGAGAAGGTAGCCCGGCACCTGACCGGCTACCTCGGCGACCGAGACCACGCCGGTTCTTTGATCCAACGAAGCCCTCGTCCAATGGTACTTCGGATCGTCTGGCAAAGGCGCGACAAGGCTCGGCCAGAACACGGCGTACTCGGCGAAGCTGGAGTCCTCGAACCGGCCGGTCGATGCCGTTTCCGGTAGACTTTCAAGCGCCTGAGGTGTCGGAAGAAGCGACACCTTGTTGGTCTTCGCCCCGTCGCCGCCGCGACGTCCACCGACGAGGAGCGTACCGCAGGCCTCGCAGTAGAGCATCTCGAAGCGTCGAAGCCGCTCGGCCCCTTCTCCCGTATCGAAGCCCACGCCGCGCTCGACGTCGGGACTGGCCCACTTGAAGCCCGTGCCCTCGATCACGGTGAGCGAGCCAAACAGCCCCTCCAGGCTCCGGAAGAAGAAATGTCCGCGAAAGCTAGGAAGCTCGGCAAAGACCCGCTTGGAAGGCCTGAGAGCTTCCGGCACGATCGAGTTCGGCATGTCCGGGATCGCGCGAAGCAGCATCAGTCCGCGGACGACGCGAGGATCTTCCGATACGCAGACCTTCTGCGCTATCACCGTCACGGGTGCCGGTCGTTCAGCCAGGACTCCTCCGAGAAGCCGGCCCGCGGTCGAAACGGCAGCCTCCAAGGACGCCTGACCCTTCAACCCCGAAAGCCGCTCGGCGGCGGTCGTGACCGCGGCACCGCATCGTGCGAAATCGATGAATTCCCGATCGAATTCTTCCGCAAGTTCCACCAGAGACGGGGCATCGACTTCCGCCGTGGTCGGGCTGGAGGGCTTGATCGCCTCGCCCTTCACAATCGACTCCTTCCAGATCTGCTGGACGGGAATCTTCTGTTCCGCTCGCCGGTGAGTGCCGGACGAGCCGAACATGTCCGTCAAATACTTCAGGCTGCGCTCGGCGACCGCACCCTCTTCGACAGGCAGCGAAGCGGACGATGCGAGGATGCGAAGCTTGTGGCGGTGCTCAGGTTCGTCCAGACCGAGCCTCTGTAGAAGGATCCGGACGAGAGCGGATACTTCCGCACCGCCCGAACCGCGGACCAGATGCAGTTCGTCCATCACGAGAAAGAATCTGGCGTCGGCGTTCCCATGCAGCCACTCGCGAGTCTTTTCGAGAATGCTACGGTCGATCTCACGCGTGAGCAGAGCGCTCATCATCGCCTGGTTGGTCACGAGAATGTCGGGGGGATAGGCGTACATATCCCATCGGCTGTACATCTCCGCCCCGTCGAGCGACTGGAACAGGTAACGGTTCTCGTCGGCGCCGGGATCCACCGCGAGGCGGTTCTCGTCGTCCTCTCTGACTCTCGTCTGGAGCGTGTCGATTTCCTGAAGCTTCGCTCGAAGCTCTCGGACCTTCCGCTCCCTCCGCTTCTTCTCGAAGTCTTCCGCCGGACGCGGGTGTTCGAGGAAGCCCGTAACCGGCGTCGCTCCTGTGTATCTACCGAAGTAGATTCGGTTTCCTGCGAAATGGGCCTCGTGGACCGAGCGGGCGGCCGGCGAGTCCAATGCCTTCCTCAGCCGTGTCAACTGGTCTTCAACGAGCGCGTTCATCGGATACAAAACGAGAGCCCTGACGGCAGCAGGTCGGCGTTCGCCGGCGCGCTGGAATGCGAACTTGTTGCCGTCCTCCCACCAGCGCGTCCCCAGTTCACGAGACGGGGCCTGCCACGCGACCGCTTCCGATGCGATCTGCGCCAGGACCGGCAACATCATCGACTCGGTCTTTCCCGAGCCGGTGCCCGACGTCACGATGCCCGGATGGCCGTCGATCCGTCCTCTTGCCAGCATCTGCAACTGGTGCGCATACGGCGCATAGGCGCCCACCCGACGGCCTTTCTCATCGAGCACGCTCTCGAAGAGCCCAGAGAGGACGAGATCAACGAAGGCACGCCGATGCGCGAGCGGCATGTCACCGAGATACCGGTCACCGGCCGATCCGACGAGTTCGTCGATCTGAGTCTCGGCCGGCTTGTATCGTGGAACCATCTCGAGAATCGGATCCAGCGAAAGCGTGCCCGGCTTCTCCAGGATCTCCCGGCGGATTCGTGACACCTCGGGATCATCGATCCGGAAGGCGGTCTCGATATAGGAGATGAGAAACTGTTTCGAGCGCTCGAAGCCGCCGATCGGATCGTACATTCGATTTTCAGCCTTTCAGGATATTGATCGTTTCCGCGATCAGTTCGTCGTCGGATCGTTCCGACCGCCGTTTCCAATGGAGTGCGGCCTCGAATCCTTGCCTGATGTCGTCGGCCTCCAGATCGAGGTACGCGACCGCAGTTGTGAGGAGCGAATGGCCGTCATGAGCGATCGACGTGTCGAACGCTGATCCGCAGGCCGCTCTGCAAACATTCAGCGCCGCATGCATCAGCCCTTCCGGAATGATACGAGTTCCGTCCTTCGCGCGCGTCCACTGCATCGACTTGTATGCTTCGGCGTCGGGCAGAGGCGATGTTGGAGCGTCGCCGGATGGTCGGTTGGCCGTAAGCGGCACTAGATGGTCCCAGAGGGTTTCGGGGATTCCGATCCTTCCGCCGTCCTCGGCCAGTGTAGAGATCACCAGAAGGTTTCGCGGAAGGGGATAGCCGTCCTTGCGATCGGCGAGCGCCTGCAGCCAGAACTGACACGGCGCGTAGTTGATGTTGCGCAGCAGGACCGGAACTAGAACGTCGGCGTTTTCCGTCGCCTCCTCGATCGCGTTCCTGAGAGGGGTGAAGAAGTCGCCTTTCCGGCCGACCAGGTCGGCGAACGAAATCATTGTCGGATCGCAGTGAACGACGTAGTGTTCTCCGCCGCCCACGGCGTTGCAAATCGCTTCTGCGGCGGCGTCCCGATGAGGCCCGACGAACGTCGGTACGCGCCACGTCATCGAGGCGACGAACGCGATCACCAGGTCGGCAAACTGCACGTGAGCGTCGTAGGCCCACATTCGCAGACTGCCGGCCCGGTCCTCGGGGTTCGAGGCGCTCGGACGAGATCTGCGCTCCGTTCTCTCTGTCTCGGCATTTGCCGAAGCGAGCGCAGACGCGATACGCGCTAGCGAACCGGGACCTTCGAGGAGGCGATCGACTATGAGGTCGATGTCCGGAGACGTCTCGCGCAGCGTACCGCCGGATTCGAGCGAGGAGACGCGGGTCGCGAGATCCACCGCACTCTCTCCGAGGTACGCGATAACGGCCTCCTCGACGTTGGACTTCATCTCTGCTTTGGCTGATGCCGTGGCGTCGGCATAGGCCCGGCTTCGTTCCCTCGCCAGGGACAGATCGCGTTTCGCGTTCTCCAGAGCCCGCCGGGCGTCGGCGAGTTCTGCCTCGGCCTCTCGCCGGGGGACGACGAATTCCTCTTCGATATTCACTAGCGCTTCCCGACGGGCGTTCTCCATCGAGGACCTGAGGTCTTCGGAGAAGGCGGGGTCGTCACGCAAGAGTTTGGGTATCGCTTCGACAACTGGGGTACGGTCCACGATGTCTGCCAGTGTCGCTTTCGCAACCTCCAACTCGTCGGCGTCGAGCCCCCCCCGTGATAGCGAGCCGACCAGATTCGCGGCTCTCGCCAGAACCTCTCGGTCGCTCGCGTCGAGTCGTCCGGAGGAAGCCGTCCTCTCCAACAGATCGCGCAGCGCCTGATCCTTTTCCGTTCTAGTCCTGATATCGACGGGGCGGCTCTGGACGCTCGGATCTTCCATGAAAATTCGCAGACTTCTGCCGGACAGAACTATGTCGTGGTGTCGTCCGGTGAGCGCGAACGCGGGGAAGCGCTCTGTCCGTCGGATCTGTGCGAAATACCGCCCCGACTGAATCGTAAGCGCGTCGCGTCTCACGAAGAGATCATGGCCGATTCCGAGGTAGTCCGCCTCGATGTCGGAAGGCGCGGAGATTCCGTCGAGCCGCAGCGTCGAAGCCGGGCTCTCCCCAGAGCGATCGGGAAGGAGGGCGACGACGAGCTTGGAGACGGTGCGGGGGGTACGAGGCGAATCGCCGTCGGGCAGTGCGAAAGACGCCGACGGCATGGAAACCGACGAATGGAAATGCTTCGTTCCTCCTGGTCGCGCGAGCAGCACCGGCGATTCGGGGGCCGGATTTTCGGCCGAAGGCTTCTTCCCCGTGTCGAGTTCGATGTCCCAGAAGGTTCCGGGGCTTTCGTTCTGTAGGACCGAGGATCGAACCGTAAAGGGTGCCGAGGAAACGAGGCCGTGGTCATTGCCGGAGGCGTCCGACGCGCGGATCGGCTCGACGATCACGGCGTCGAAAGGCGCGCGATCCCGCAGCCTGCAGATTATCTTGTTTCTCGGGGTTCTCGTGAGCATGTCCGCAAGCCTGAAAGGTCGTGAGTCGCCCACAATTTCCCGTCGTGCCAGATCGGTCGACGATCTTTTGCGAGCCGGACCCTTGTCTGTTCCATCCATGGAAGAATGCCTAATTCGCTTACCTTCGGATCGGATTTCACACACAGCGCGGGATAAATCCCCGAGAGCACGAGAGCAGATTCTTGAGAGGCCGGATAGACGCAGGCCCATCCTTCGTCACTCGCCTCGAGAGCGCAATTGCGGAGATGCACGGTGGCCAGCCACCGCACCCATGCCGACGGAAGCCGGTAGCGGTAGTGAGTCGTCCGGATCTCATCTCCGGACGCCTCGAAGGCAGCAATTTCTCGCAAATCCAGGTATCGTAGGAGGGCGAGGTTCGCGGATCCGAACGTTTCTCGCTGGCCCGCCTCATGCTCGATCACGTATCGCGCATTCGTGTCTCTGGCCGGACGATCCATCCGCACGAACCGCGGCCAAGGCTCGTCCTCGTAGTTCCCGCCGAATCGGACTTCCGTGGAATCCCAGGTACCCGTCCGTTCGAAATCGTCACCGACGGTAATATCCGACCACTCGTTCGATTTTTTCCAGACGGTCGCCACCCGAAGTTCATCGAGATCGCTGGACTTGAGGAACTCTTTGAGGGCCTCCCTGTCGCTCGAACCGACCCACAGTTTCGGGAGGCTCCACATCGTCCGCCCGAGATTGCGCTCGAAAGTCAACCCGAAGGATTCGGCTTTCCGACGGATTGCTTCCTCCAGTAGGACTGGCATCGGCCCCTCGATAGAAACACCCTCAAGCCCCCCCTTGCTTCGGGGGCGATAGCTGGGGCGTCTCTGGACCAGCGTTCGCGCAGGCACCTGCGACACGTATGGGACGTCGAACCATCCGCTGTCGATGAACAGCCGGATGAGCGCCCACACGTCGGGCGCGCTGTCGGTGGACGCGACCCGCGACGCCATGTCCACGGCCGCTTGAAGCGTTATCGTCCGTGCGCTGCGGGCATACAAGGCTTCCTGTAACGCAATGATTCGAGAGTCTGGCTCGACCCCTGATCCAAAGGATTTAGTTGGCAGCGACTTCGGATCTTCCGGCTGCGAATCGTGAAAAATACCGTCTTCCGGTACATGACGCGACTGATCAATGAAGCGAATATCCTCGTCGGCATGGGGGTACGCGTTTCCGCGAAGCGTGACTGTTGCCGTCTCATTTGCGACCTGCGCCCGTACTGGCCCGTCCCACACCCCCCGGGGAAGGCTCGCGATCCCTTCGCCGATCAATGTGCTCTCGTGCGTTTGTCCTTCGATGACAAGAACGGGCGTCCGGACTCCCGGATAGACGACGTGGGGGGTCATCGGCCACCGGCCCAAATACGTTCCCCGAGCACCGACGCGGACCTTGTCCACGAAGCGAAGAGACCGGTTCTGCGGGACAACGTTATCGATGTTCTTCCTCGGGCCCACCTTACAAAGGCGCCAAGACAGATAGCGGACTTCCCCACCGATCTGGATCTTGCTCCGCACGAGCGGTGTCAGACTCCCAAGAGCCGCTTCCGAGATCAGGCACTCGCCCGTGCGGTCACCTTCGCACACGGTCCATGACGCCAAGCCGGATCGTTGGAGCGTCAGCATGCCGACATTCGCGGCCTTGGCGATTCCACCACGGAGCTTACGGCATTCCTGTCGAAGTTCTCGATCGGACTGGAGCGTACGCGACCTTCCGTCGGCAAGGACTTTCTGAGCTTCGATCTCCCCGAACTCGTCGTAGGACAAGACAATGCTCGTGCCGATTTCCTTCTCCGCTAGCACGCGGGTCCAGGCACTCATGAAGGGAAGTTCCCTCGCGGCCTCCTCATCGACATTCGCCGCAATACGCCAGGTTTCGAAGGCGCGGCGGAAAGCTGGCGAAGTGCGGTCGAAGTAGCTGTCTCCGGCGATCCGCCGGCTAATCGACCGAAGGTCGGTCCGGGAGTAGCCGTCGTCTCGAACTCGACGCAGGAGATCAAGGTCCTTCTTCGTAGGAAACGCAAGGCGCTTCGTAATCCCTACGTGCGTTTCGTTACCGTGATCGGGAAGTTCGAGCAGGATGTCCCGATGCTCCTTGAGCCATCGCGCCAATGCGATCCACATATTGTGGAGGCCCACAAGAACCTGAGGGGACTGCCGCGCAAGAGCGGCCGTCGCCATTCTCCTGATGTCGCCCTCGTCCTTGTCCTTCGAAATGGTGATCTGCAGCCACAGGAAAAAAATGAGAATGCGAACGAAGTTGGGTCGCGCCTCGCTTTGCCCGAGTGAGCGAGACGCTGCCTTGCCGACTGTCCGGAACGCAGGGCTGACTTCGCCCTTCAGATAGTCGTCCAACAGCGTCGGGAGCACGGAAAGGAATTGGCGGTGGGCGCCCTCCAGATCGGGAGCCCCGGAGAATTCGATAATCTTCCCGTCATCGATCTCGATCGCGTCAATTCGGCCGTCGACCGCGGCATTAAGGAAAAATGTCTCAAGACACCAATCCTCCCATTCGACCGCAGACGGCATCCGCTTCCCCCTAAGCGTGTGCGACCTTATCCCCGGTCGGTCGTCCTGTATACTATGATTCTAGGAAGCGATTTGCTCAAGTCCTTTAGCAGTTGGTCGAAATCTCTTGTCTGGCACTCCCACACAACGACGACGGACCACCCGTCCTCGGAGAGTTTTCTCTCGGCCCGCCGGTCACGCTCGACGTTCCGAGCGAACTTCGCTTCCCAGAACTTGGTGCGGGTTTTTGGCGTGGAAGATTGGCGGCAGCCGGGTGTCGGTGCCAGAAGCAGCCGTGAACGAAGATCGCGACCTTCCGGCGCCTGTTGACGATGTCAGGGTTGCCCGGCAGGTCCTTGCCTTGCAGGCGATAGTGAACGCCGAGGCGCCGCAGGGCGCGCCTGACCGCAAGTTCGGGGGCGGTGTTGCGCCGGCGGATTCGCTTCATCAAATCCCTTCGGCGCGGATCGACGGGCGGTTCAGCCAATTCTCTGCTTTCGGGAGGTCCTTCTTCCCTCCCGAAGTGGTTTCTTGACCGCGGCGATGCAAGTCACGGTGAGACACGCCGCGCCTGGTTCCCTGGCATGACCGTCGAAGCCGAGAGTCATCTCGGTCCTGAGGCGACCGGACCAGCGAAGGTTTACCGCGCGACCGCCTTTGTCCGACACGACGTCGAGAGGTGCGCCAGGGCAACCCTCGTCTTTCAGCAGAGCCGCGATGAGGCAAATGCGTCCCCGGACATAAGCGAACGGTACGTCGATCGCGAAGCGGCCGCCGGTTTCCGACATCGCAGAGAGCAAGCGAACGATCGAGCAGTCCAGTGGGTCCAACTTCTTCGCTGGTCCGGCGACGATCGGAACCGAGAACGTGATGTCCTCCGCGGCCGGCATTAACGCTCGTGCGATGCCTTCCCGGTCCTCGCCTTCGCTTCGGAACAGGCTGGTCAAGGGTTGCAGGGCAATGCCGTCCCGTGCCGCACGGCGCTCACGACGCCGATAGCGGAGCGGGCCGTCGTCCTTGCGGTGCCCGTTCCGCGCGACCTCGGCGCGCTCCATCTCCGGTCCCCACCCTTTGGGCCAGTACGTGCCTCCGCCGTAGCCGTCCTTGCCCAGATTGGAATCCGTCCTGCGCCCCATGAAGCGACGCACTGCCTTAGGCAGGCCGTTGTTCGCGTTGACGGCATCGATCGTCAAGCGCGGCGGCCGGCCTTCTGCACCGGACGCGAGGTGTCGGACGACCTGCGCGAAGCCGTAAGGCGGAACTGCATTTCCCACCTGCCGGTATTGCGCCGTCTTCGGCCCCGTGAAGACAAAGTCGTCGGGAAAACCTTGCAGTCGCGCCCCCTCGCGAATGGTCAGCGGACGATCCTCGCGGGGATGCGTGAAGCAGCCGGACGTGATGTTCGCGAAGCCTGCCGAGATCGTATAGGACGGCGCGCTGTCGTGCAGCCGGCCGTAGAGGGTCGCGTAGTCCGTCATCCTCACGCGGTGAAATCGTTCCGGCAGAATGTCCTGCGGAATATCCTTCCAGCTACCGCCTTGGGGCACGGACGCGATTCGGGCTCGATTCAATTGGCTGACCTGCGAGCAGGCGTGGTTCTGCAGTTCGGTGCTTTCTCCGCGGAGCGACGACTGGTATGCGCTGAGCGGCTTCGACGGATACGGAAGAGGTGGATGATTCTCCGGCCGGGCAGGGACGGAGTAGAGATCCTCAATCGCCTCCGACACCGTTCGATAACGGGGCAGTCCATCGGCTCCGTCTTCCGAGAACGTCGGGCGCGGAAAGCTGATCGGGGCGTCCGAAGTCGTCGCCACGAGGAGAAACCGGTTGCGGAGTTGGGGAAGACCATAATCCGCGAAACTGACGACGTCGGCTGCCACCTGGTATCCGCGCCCGGAGAGGAACTGGAACAGTTCTCTGACGATGGCCAGGTTGTTGCCATAGACGATCCCCGGAACGTTCTCGAGAACGATGTTGCGGGGCTTCAGCCCCAGATCGATGAAGCCGTCGAGGAGGCGCGCGAAATGCACGAAGAGCGCGTTCCGCGGATCCCCGGGATGGAAGATGCCCATCGTGCTGACAGCCTGGCAGGTCGGCCCCGCGAAAAACCAGTCGATCGCGGAGATGTCCGCCTTCTCGATTATGCTGGCGGCAGAGACCTCGGCGACGTTCCGGCACTCGATGACCGCGTCCGGATGGTGCTTCTTGAACGTCTCCGTGGCGTACTTGTTGATGTCCAGCGCCCATCTGACATCGAGGTCGGGAAGCGCCATCGCGGCTCCCGTCGACATGCCCCCACAACCACAGTAAAGGTCGATCGCCTGCATCGATGTCTTCAACTCAACATACCCGAATCGTCCTTGCACCATAACCGAGAACGACTTTCGCGATAGCCGAATTGAACGGCGCGGCTACGAAAGCGGCAAGGGATCGATCTCGGTTCTGATGATCGGATGGCTTGGCTCATAAGAATGTGACCATCCTCGAATTGGCCGCGACGGCTCACTGGTTGGCCGAGGGCGCAGGCGCGATAGCCGTCGTGCACTCGCCGGGCCAAGCTGCCTGCGCTAGTGGTCTGACTCCGACGCTTCGAACCCCGCCCCGGTGATGCTTGGACGCCCTTCGTTGATGTTGCTGGCGCAAGTTCGCATACGTCCAGCGTTGCCAAACATCCGATCCAGGGCCGCTATGTCGGCGAAAAGAAATAGCCGACCTCCTGTAGCATGCGAACTTCAGCCACACTCGGGGCAGCGCAAAAAGTTCGATAGTTGCCCAAGAAGGCCAGCCACTCTTCCCTTGATCCTGCGAGTCCCGCCGGCATGCGCGCCCTGTTGCGAGAAGCCGGTATCTGTCGGCCAAAACCGGCTTGCGGAATGCCCGGCGCTTGGCTATAAGCCCGCCTCTGGTTACGGAGTGTAGCGCAGCCTGGTAGCGCACATCGTTCGGGACGATGGGGTCGCAGGTTCGAATCCTGCCACTCCGACCAGAAAAATCCCCCATAGCCATCCTCCCCCCAATTTCCTGCGCAAAAACCTGCGTGTCGCGGGCGGGCGGAACCGTTGGTGGCGCCATTGTGTTTGTAGGCATCGCAACCGGAGATACCGACATGCTTCGCTTCCTAACCCTGGCCACCGGCGCCTACGCCCTGTGGCGTCGTTTCCGCTCCACCTCGCCGGCCAAACGACCGGTGCCGCCCCAGTCGGCCCCCCGCGCCGACCGGCAGCCCGCCCAGCCGGCGAACAAGACGGGCCGCAGCTAGCAGGCTGTGGCCGACAGGCTGGAACGCCGCGCCGCATCATCTCGCGCGACCGTGCGCGGTGAGGCGGCCGGACAAAAGCAGTTCCGCAACAAAAAGGCGGTGCCCGCAGGCGCCGCCTTTTTCCTGCCTGAGGCAAGCAATCGCAGGTGGCTTGTGGCGTGACGAGAGGAGCCCGCGCCGGCATGTCGGCCGAAGACAAAGTCGCCCGGCCCGTGCAGCAGAATGGAACCGGACCCCCGTTTGCCCGTTTTCAAGCACCTGAATGGAGAACAAGGAGACTTTCAAATGCAGGAACGTGAGAGAGAGACGATCGTGACGACTGGTGGCGGCGGCGGTGGCGGCGGTGCGATTGCCGCGATCGTTGCGGTTCTGGCCATCGTCGTCATCGTGTTCTTCTTCTTCGGCGGAAACTTCACCGGTGGCGGCGCGGGCAGCGACGTGACCATGGACACGCCGGACGTCAATATCGAGGCGCCCGAGGCGCCGAACGTCAACGTCGAAGCGCCGAGCGCGCCCGACACCAACGTCCAGACCGGCGCCACCGACTAAGGTGTCTTGCCCCGGGACGCGCGGGCCGCAGCGTTCGCGCGGGAACATTTGTCCCCGGGGGCCGTTGGACGATCGCGCGGCGCAATTTCGATTGTGCTGGCGCGTTCCCCTCTGGAGGTTCACAGCCTTCAATTCAGCCGGGCTTCGCGCCCGGCTTTTTTTTGAGGCGACAGGGCCTACTCGTCCTCTTCGGCCGAGATCCCGTATTCCTCGATGAGCCCCGGATTGAGCAGCCTGGCATGGTGGGCAAGCAGCACAAGACCGGCATCGAGCCCGTCGCCTTCCTCCAGCGCCGTGCGCATGCGCGCCTCCACCGCCTCCAGCCGCTCGATGCCGTTGGCGCCGGCAAAACCGTTGGCGCCGAGCACGCAGAAGGCCAGCATGTCGGCCACATAGGGGTAGGCATGGTCCGGCGGCTCGCCCCCCTGGGCGTCCTTCATCAGATTGACGGTGGCGAGCTTGACACCTTCCGGCACCAGCATCGGGTGGAGGTCGGCCGCGCGCAGGGCCTTGTCGAGTTCGCGCAGATCATGCGAGCGCCCGAACCTGCCCATGAATCCGAAGGAAGAAGACCTGCGTGCCATGATCGCCTTTCGTGAGCCAAACTATCGGGGCCATCGCCGCGCGGCAATGGCGGCACGCGCACCTGCGAGACGTCGAAACGGGGGATAAACGGGTGTCGGGAGATGGTACGGTTGGGTGGGCTCGAACCACCGACCTCCGGATCCACAATCCGGCGCTCTAACCAACTGAGCTACAACCGCACGAGCCGTTATGGCGTGGCTATTACGGGCAATCCGGCCCGATTTCAAGGCGGATCGTCGACAAAAATCCACGCCGCGGCGCGGATCCGTCAATAGGGGCTGTCGACGTCGCCGGTCTCCACATAGACCGACTTGATCTGGGAATAGTGAGCCAGCGCGGCAAGGCCGTTCTCCCGTCCGATGCCGGATTGCTTGTAGCCGCCGAAGGGAATTTCGACCGGCGTGAGATTATAGGCGTTGATCCAGCAGATGCCGGCCTGGAGTTCGCCGACCACGCGATGGCCGCGCGCGAGATCGCGGGTGAAGACGCCGGCGGCAAGGCCGAATTCGGTGTCGTTGGCGCGTGCGATCACTTCGTCTTCGGCCTCGAAGGAAAGCACCGACATGACGGGGCCGAAGATTTCCTCGCGTGCGATGCGCATCTCGTCCTTTACATCGGCAAAGACGGTCGGCTCGAGATAGTAGCCGTTTTCCAGGCCCTGCAGGCGCGGCACGCCGCCGCCGCAATGGAGCCTGGCGCCTTCCTCGCGGCCGATCGCGATGTAGGAGAGCACCTTCTCGTGCTGGGCCTTGCTGACCAGCGGGCCCATCTGGGTGGAAGGGTCGAGCGGATCGCCGATCACGATGCGGCGCGTGCGCATGGCAAGCCGCTCGAGAAACTGGTCGTGGACCGCCTTGTGGACGAAGACGCGGGTGCCGTTGGAGCAGATCTGGCCGGCGGAGTAGAAATTGCCGAGCATGGCGCCGCCGACGGCATTTTCGATGTCGGCATCGTCGAAGACGATGAGCGGCGACTTGCCGCCGAGCTCCATCGTGGCGTGCTTGAGCCCCTTGCCGGCGGCCTCGGAGATTTTCCGCCCGGTGGGCACGGAGCCGGTGAGCGAGACCTTGGCGACGGCCGGGTGCGAGATGAGGGAGGCGCCCACCTCGCCGGTGCCCTGCACGACGTTGAAGAGCCCGTCGGGCAGGCCCGCCTCGGTGTAGATTTCGGCCAGTGCCAGGGCGGTCAGCGGCGTGGTCTCGGACGGCTTGAAGACCATGGCGTTGCCCATGGCGAGCGCGGGCGCCGATTTCCAGGCCGCGATCTGGATCGGATAGTTCCAGGCGCCGATGCCCACGCACACGCCCAGCGCCTCGCGCCTGGTATAGGCGAAGGGGCCGCCGAGATCGACGAATTCGCCGTTGAAGGTGGCAACCGCGCCGGCGAAGAATTCGAGCGCCTCGGCCGCCGATGCCGCGTCGGCCACGAGGGTCTCCTGGATCGGCTTGCCGGTGTCGAGCGTCTCGAGGCGGGAGAGTTCGTCATTGCGCGCCACGAGCAGGTCGGCCGCCTTGCGCAGGATACGGCCGCGCTCGACCGGCTTGAGGGCCGCCCAGGCGGCCTGCGCCGTGCGCGCGGCCTCGACCGCCAGTTCGACGATGTTGGGCGTTGCCGCATGAAGGCGGGCGATCGTCTCGCCGGTCGCCGGATAGACGATGTCGATGGGCGCGCCCTGATCGTCCTCCACGTAGCGGCCATTGATGTAGTGCGATGCCTTGGGCTGTGCCTTCATGCTTTGCTCGTGTCCTTCTCTTGCCGCGATCGGCTGGGTTGGGGGTCTCAGTTCTCCTGAACCGAGATACCGGATTCATCGAGCCTGATCTCGACGCCGCTCGGCCGGGTCTGCTCGTAGACGAGATAGGCGATCAGGCCGACGACGATGACCGCCAGGGCGCCGAGCAGGAGATAGAGCTGGTTCTGTTTCATCTGGAATTCTTCCTCGCTTCCGAAACCGACCTATAACGAAGTATCGGGCCGGGCGATGCAGCAAAAGTCGATCATCGATCCGCCACTTCCCAGCGCGGGTTGATCCACGGTTCCTGGTTGGAGGGCGGCAGGGGCGTGCGGCCCAGTATATGATCGGCCGCCTTCTCGCCGACCATGATCGACGGCGCGTTGAGATTGCCGTTGGTGATGCGCGGGAAGATAGAGGAATCGGCCACGCGCAGCCCGTCCACGCCGATGACGCGGCATTCGGGATCGACCACGCTCATGGCGTCGTCCGCCCGGCCCATGCGGCAGGTGCCGCAGGGATGGTAGGCGCTCTCGACATGCTCGCGGATATGGGCGTCAAGCGCCGCGTCGCTCTCGACATGCGCGCCGGGCGAGATCTCGGCCCCCCGGAAGGGGTCGAAGGCCGGCTGGGCGAAGATCTCGCGGGTCAACCTTATGGCGTGGCGGAAGTCGCGCCAGTCATCCTCGTGCGACATGTAGTTGAAGCGGATCACGGGCTTCTCGCGCGGATCGCCCGAGCGCAGCGTCACCGAGCCGCGCGACTTCGAGCGCATCGGTCCGACATGGGCCTGGAAGCCGTGGGTGGGCGCGGCCGCCTTGCCGTCATAACGGATGGCGACGGGCAGGAAGTGATACTGGATGTCGGGATAGTCGACGCCGGCGCGCGAACGCACGAACCCGGCCGCCTCGAAATGGTTGGAGGTGCCGAGGCCCGATTTGAGGAACAGCCATTCCGCGCCGATCAGCGCCTTGGAGAAAAGGTTGAGCTTCGAATAGAGCGTGATCGGCTGCCGCGATTCCTGCTGGATGTAGAGCTCCAGATGGTCCTGAAGATTGGCGCCCACGCCCGGCCGGTCGGCGACGGTCTCGATGCCGTGTCCGGACAGATGCGTGGCCGGCCCGATGCCCGACAGCATGAGCAGCTTGGGGGAGTTGATGGAGGAGGCGGCGAGGATGACCTCACGTCGTGCCTTAACCACCTGAATCTGTCCGCGAGCTTCGATCTCGACGCCGGTGGCGCGGTGATTCTCGATCACAACGCGCCGCGCCAAGCCGCTGACGAGATTCACGTTCTTGCGCTTGAGGGCAGGGCGCAGATAGGCGTTGGCGGCCGACCAGCGGCGACCCTTGTGGATGGTCTGCTCCATGGCGCCGAAGCCTTCCTGCTTGGCGCCGTTGTAGTCGTCGGTCAGCTCGAAACCGGCCTGGCCGCCCGCCTCGATGAAGGCCTTGTAGAGGGGGTTCTTCATGGGCCCGCGGCGCACGTTCATCGGTCCGTCGGTGCCGCGCCAGCCGGGCTCGCCGCCTTCGGCATTCTCCATGCGCTTGAAATAGGGAAGCACGTCGGCGAAGCCCCAGCCGGCCGCCCCTTCCTCCTTCCAGTGGTCGAAGTCGCGCGCATGGCCGCGCACATAGACCATGCCGTTGATGGAGGAGGAGCCGCCAAGCACCTTGCCGCGCGGCGTGGCGAGCACGCGGCCGCCCAGATGCGGCTCGGGCTCAGTGGACAGCCCCCAATCGTAGATGCCCATGTTCATGGGGAAGGAGAGGGCGGCAGGCATCTGAATGAAGGGACCGACATCGGTCCCGCCATATTCGATGACGATGACCGAATGCCGCCCGTCTTCCGACAGGCGATGGGCGAGGGCGGAGCCGGCGGAGCCGGACCCCACGATGACGTAATCGGCTTCCATCATCTGGCGCGCAGGCTCTCAAAGGAGACCATCACATGGTCCCGGAAGGCCGGCCTCTCGTTGAGACGCGCGTAATAGGCGTCCAGGTTGGGGGTGGACGCGCGTTCGAACTCCATTGTGTAGTAGCGGTAGAGCGGCGTGCCGACGATGATGTCGGCAAACGAGACATGCTCGCCCCCCAGGAAGGGCGCTTGCGCGAGGCGTTCGTCGAGCATGCGGGCGAGCGGCTTCATGCGCTCGGCGCCGGCGGCGACGGCGGAAGGATCCCGGTCGGCCTCGCGTACCCGCACGAGCGGTACGAAGAGGTCCATCAGAAGCACATGCGAAAAGGCGGTCTTGATCCACTCCGCCCACATGTCGAGCGGCGCGCGTGCGGCGGGATCGGCCGGCCAGAAAGCCTCGCTGCCGTAGCGGGCTCCGAGATAGCGCACGATCGCCGCGCTTTCCCACAGGGTCAGGTCGCCGTCGACGAGGGTCGGCACCAGCCGGTTGGGGTTCATACGGCCATATTCGTCGCTGTCGGTGCGTCCGAAGGCGCCGCCATAGTCGAGACGTTCATGCGCCAGTTCGAGTTCGGCCAGCGCCCACATCACATACTGGACGTTCATCGATGTCGCACGGCCATAGACGGTAATCATGCCTGTTCTCCTCTCGGGAAGCGCTGGCGGTCCTCCAGCACGTTCAGATCCATGTGGTTGCGCATGTAGCGTTCCGACGCCTTCTGGAGCGGCTGGAAGTCCCACGGATAGTAGGCGCCGTTGCGCAGTGCGGGATAGACCACCCAGCGGCGCGCCTGGCTCTCGCGCACTTCCGCGTCGAAGCGCGTCATGTCCCAGCGGGTGCGCACCATCGCCATGAATTCGGCGACCCGATCGGCGTGGGCCGGGTCGGTGGCGAGATTGACACGTTCGGCGGGATCCGATTCCAGATCAAAGAGTTGCGGCGGATCGATCTCGCAGTGGACGAATTTGAAACGCCCGTCGCGGATCGCGACCATCGGCGCGATGGAGCCTTCGGCGGCGTATTCCATGAGCACGGGCTCGGTACGTTTGCCGCCCTGGATAAGCGGGACCAGCGTCTGGCCGTCGGTCCAGGGCATGATGGCGCTCATGTCGATGCCGGCAAGGTCCGCAAGGGTCGGCAGGATGTCGAGATTGGAGACGGGCTGGTCGATGCGGCCGGCCGGCACGCCCTCGCCGGCGATCATCAGCGGCACGCGCGCCGAGCCCTCGTAGAAGCACATCTTGAACCACAGGCCGCGCTCGCCGAGCATCTCGCCATGGTCCGAGCAGAAGAGGATCAGCGTGTCGTCGAGCATGCGGGTGCGCGTCAGCGTGTCGACCAGTTCGCCCACCTTGTCGTCCAGATAGGAGATGTTGGCGAAATAGGCCTGTCGCGAGCGGCGGACATCTTCAGGCGTGATGTCGAAGGAAGGGTAGTCGCTGGCGTGGTAGAGGCGCTGCGAATGCGGGTCCTGTTGATCATGCGGGATGAAGCCCACTTCCGGCTCCAGCCGGTCGCAGCCGTCATAGAGGTCCCAGTATTTGCGGCGCGCGACGAACGGGTCGTGCGGGTGGGTGAAGGAGACGTTCAGGCACCAAGGGCGACGACCCTCGTCCTGGCTCTCGCGCGACAGCTGGTAGAGCTTCTGGTTGGCGAGGAAGGCCACCTCGTCGTCATACTCCATCTGGTTGCTGATCTCGGCCACGCCGGCGCCCTTGACCGAGCCGAGATTGTGGTACCACCAGTCGATGCGCTCGCCGGGCTTGCGATAGTCCGGCGTCCAGCCGAAATCGGCGGGATAGATGTCGGTCGTCAGGCGCTCCTCGAAACCGTGCAACTGGTCGGGACCCACGAAATGCATCTTGCCCGACAGGCAGGTGTGGTAGCCCGCCGCGCGCAGGTGGTGCGCGAATGTGGGGATCGAGGAACCGAATTCCGCTGCGTTGTCGTAGACGCGGGTGCGAGAAGCCAGTTGCCCGCTCATGAAGGCGGCGCGGCCGGGCGCGCAGAGGGGGGAGGCGGTGTAGTTGTTTGCAAACCGCGCGGAGCGCGCCGCCAGTGTCTTGAGATGGGGCGCGTGCAGGAACTCGGCCGGGCCATCGGGAAACAGCGTGCCGTTCAGCTGGTCGACCATGATGATGAGGATGTTCGGCTGGGCGCTCATGCGGATGGGGTTTCCCTTGCGATCTTGATGGCCAGATAGTCTTCGACAAGCGCGATGGCCGAGCGGGCGTCGGGCTCGCCCTGCTTGAGGGCGCGGCGGATGTAGAGGCCGTCGATCATCGCCGCGATGGCCTCGGCCGCACGCAGGGCTTCAAGCCGCGGCATGAGCTCGACCAGCGCGCTGGCCAGGTTGGAATGCAGCCGGCGCGCATAGACCCGCAAGAGACGGCGCATGGCATCGGAGCGCTGCGCCTCGACATAGAAGGCGAGCCAGGCGGCGATCGTCTCGCTGCGGAACTGGGACGGCGAGAAATTGGTCGCCACGATGGCGCTGATGCGCGCGCGGGCGCCGTCCGCCCGTCGCAGGGCGGCGACCGTGTCGCGGCCGAGCTCGGCCAGGAGGTGGCGCATGGTGGCGGCCAGAAGGTCTTCCTTGCCACCGAAATAGTGGTGGGCAAGCGCCGGCGAGACGCCGGCCCGCCCCGCGATCTCGGACATGGTGACGTCCAGCGACCCGCGCTCCCCGATGGCGAGGATCGCGGCGTCGATGAGCGCGCGGCGGCGCAGCGGTTCCATTCCGATCTTGGGCATCAGTCAATCATCTCCAGGGTGGAAGATAGTTTTTATTGACTGAGCAGTCAATCAAGCGAGCAGGTCCGGGAGTCCCCGGAACGTGAATCGGGGGACTTTGCGGACCGCGCGGTCCGCACAAATCCTTTGCCTTCACCCCGGCCGCGGCCTAAGGGCATCGGCTTCAGAAAGGGCGAGACAAATGGCCAATCCGGTTCTGGTGGAGGCAATGCGGGGCGATCTGGTGGAGAGCCGGCATCGCGGCGCGGTGTGCGTGCGCGATGCGGACGGCGCTACACTTCTTTCGCTGGGCGACGTCGCACGGCCGGTATTTCCGCGCTCGGCGATCAAGGTGATCCAGGCGCTGCCGCTGATCGAGAGCGGCGCGGCGGACGCATACGGTTTCGGCAACCGCGAACTGGCGCTGGCCTGCGCGTCGCATTCGGGCGAACCGGCGCATGCCGCGCTGGCCGAAAGCATGCTCAAGCGGGCGGGGTTCGATGCCGGTTCGCTCGAATGCGGTGCGCACTGGCCCATGGGCGAAGCGGCGGCGCGCCAGCTGGCTCGCGAGGGTGGGCAGCCCTCGGCGCTCCACAACAACTGCTCGGGCAAGCACGCGGGCTTCGTCTGCACCTGCGCGCATCGTGGTATCGATCCTCGCGGCTATGTGCGGCGCGACCATGACATGCAGATATCCGTGCGCGAGGCGATGGAGAGCGTGACCGGCGCACCACATCGCGAGGAGGCCTGCGGCACGGATGGCTGCTCGATCCCGACCTATGCGGTGCCGCTCGACGCGCTGGCGCTGGGGTTCGCGCGCATGGCGAGCGGGGTCGGTCTCGGCAACGAACGGGCGAAGGCCGCGCGGCGGCTGATGGATGCCTGCATGGCCGAGCCCTTCTGCGTTGCCGGAACGGACCGCGTGGACACCAAGCTCATGCAGGGCGCCGGCGGGCGGATATTCGTCAAGATCGGCGCGGAAGGCGTCTATTGCGGTGCGGTTCCGGAACTGGGGATCGGCATCGCGCTCAAATGCGACGACGGCGCCGGAAGAGCGGCAGAGGTGATGGTTGCGGCGGTGCTGGCGCGCCTCTTCAAGGACGACCACGCGATGGCGCGCCACCTCGATGCTCTGGCGCACCCGGAACTGACCAACTGGAAGGGGAACCGTGTCGGCGCGCTCAGACCGGCAGGCGAACTGGCCCGCAGCGACGGCAGATCGGCAGCCGGCTAGCGGATTTGCTTGTTATTGGAGCGTTTCGGCCCTACCTTTCCTGAATGAGCAGCGCTTTCAAACGCGAACAGGACGACGACTTCTCGACGAGTGACATCGGCGAGCGGCCTGTCAGCACATATCGCAATCTCGTGACCCGCAGCGGGATGATCCAGATCGATACCGAGATCGCGACCCTGCGCGAGGAATTCGCCAAGGCGGAGGCGCAGGCCGATCGCGAGAAGATTGCGCACGTTTCGCGCGACCTGCGCTACTGGAACGCGCGCCGCGAAACGGCCGAGCTTTCCGAGCCCGGACCCGACGAGACGGTTGTCCGTTTCGGCATGATCGTGACGCTCAAGGACGAGGACGGCGAAAGCCACGTCTGGAAGATCGTCGGCGAAGACGAGGCCGACACCACCCATGGCAAGATTTCCCATGCCGCCCCTGTGGCCAAGGCGCTGTTCGGCAAGTCCGTCGGCGACGTGGTCGAGGTCAATGGCAAGGAATGGGAACTGACCGCGCTCGAGATTCCGCAGAAGGACTGACGGCCCGCGGGCCCGGCAGCCTAGTTTTCGACGGTTTCCGGATCGTCCGACGGCGGCTCGTATTGTTCCATCAGGGCAGGAAGCAAGGGACGGCAGCTTGCCGGCGCTTCGCCGTCGGCTTCGGGTGCTGCGGCTTCGAACAGGCCGGCGGGAAGCTGGTCTCGATGACGGCAGGCGCCCTTGGCGGCGCGCGCCTGCAACACGCGCTCCTGCAGCTTGCCCGCTGTGAGGCTCTGGAATATCCCGCCCTCCGCGTCAATCTTGCGGAACTCCTCCCAGGCGGCCTCGCAGAGCGCGGCAACCTGTGCGTCGAGCCCGGTAACACGCGGCCAGGGGTCGGCCACGAAGGCCGCGTAGCTCTCGCGGGCGACCAGCAGCTGGCTCTTCAGCGCCATGTCGCGGGCCTCCGCCCGCAAAAGCCCCCGTTCGATGCCGGCCGGCAGCAGCGCCAGCGAGTCCACGCCGCCCACGATGGCACCGAGCCCGGCATAGGCGTTGCGCAGCAGGTTCGCCTCGGCATCGCTCGCCGACAGCATGCGGTAGGAGGATTCGGCATGGACGGCGGCACGCGACGGCGGGATGGAGCAGGTCTCCTGCGCCTTCACCCATAATTTGCGCAGCGCCCTGACCTTGATGATCGACATGAACTGGTCCTGGTCGACCGAAAGCGCGAAGCCGATATGGGGCGCGGCGTACATGAGCGGCTGGCGAGCGTCCTCGAACATGCGCAGATGGGCGACCGCCGCGGCCAGCATGATGCCGAGTTCCTGCGCCTCGGTGGCGCCCGCATTGTGCGCCACGCGCCCATCCGCCTCCAGGAGGACGGCCGGCAGGCCCATGGCGAAGAAATGCGCCAGCGACTGCGGCAGCGATGCCTGGAGCGCTTCGATGGACATGTTGAAGGTGCCCGTGCCGGCAAGCACGGCAGCCGGATCGAGCCCGAAGGACATGCTGACGCGCTGTGGGTCGACCTTGCGCTCAGCAAGCACGGCGGCGAGCCAGTCGACCGAGGCACGGCCCATGGGATGGGCATCGATGCGCAGATGGATCTTGCCCAGCGGAATGCCGGCAAGCACCGTGTCGAGCGCCGCGGGGTCGGCCGGAAGACCGCGGCCGAACGCGTTCAGCGCGCCGGAAAAGACGAGGGCGAGCCCGGTGGCGCCGGCCTCGATGTCGCGGCATGCCTGTTCGTTGGCCTGCCGGGGGTCGGGATGGTCGATACGCTGGAGCATGCGCCAGGAAGGCCGCGTGCGGCGCAGATAGGCAGACGGGATGGGCTCGGGGGCAAGCGCAGACGCAGCCTCGCCGCGCTGCAGCACGGACCGGCCGAACGGCGCGGTGCCGGGCGAATCACGCTCCCGGTCGAGCCATTGTGACCGCTCGACGGGCGGAAATCTCGTATTGATGCTGGCCGCTTTCATCTGGATCCCCAATACCATCTCAAGTGTATGGGCCTTCGGGCCGTCCCGCAATCACAAGACAGGTCGATTTTGCCTCCGTGTTGCTGATTGTCGCAGCCTGGGGCGCGCCTTATAAACTGCTGGAAGGCCGTCGGGGCGCAGCGCGGGGGAGCAGATATGTGGCAGGACGATACGATATTCCTCGGGGCAAGCCGTGCGCCCGACAACAGCGTGACCGGGCGCGAGGAGCTGCTGCTGGGCAAGGCCAATCGCCACGGCCTTGTGACCGGGGCGACGGGCACCGGCAAGACCGTCACGCTGCAGATCCTGGCCGAGGGGTTTTCCAATGCCGGGGTGCCGGTCTTCTGCGCCGACATGAAAGGCGACGTGGCCGGTCTGGCCATGGCTGGCGAGCCGAAGGATTTCCTTTCCCAGCGCGCTGCCGCCATCGGGCTCGATGACTACGCGTTCGAAGCCTTCCCGACGATCATGTGGGACGTGTTCGGGGAGAAGGGGCATCCGGTGCGCGCAACGGTCACCGAGATGGGGCCGCTGCTCCTGTCGCGGCTGATGGGCCTGACCGACGCGCAGGAAGGCGTGCTCAACATCGCCTTTCGCATCGCCGACGAGGAGGGGCTGCTGCTGCTCGACATGAAGGACCTCCAGTCGATGCTGGCCAGCGTGGCCGAGCGCGCGCAGGAGATCAGCGCGCGCTACGGCAACGTGACACGTGCATCCGTGGGCGCCATCCAGCGCGCGCTGCTCGTGCTCGAGCAGCAGGGCGGCGACCGCTTCTTCGGCGAACCGGCGCTGGAGGTGACGGAATTCATGCGCACGGCGCGCGACGGGCGCGGCGCCATCAACATCCTGGCGGCCGATCGGCTCATGTCGAGCCCGCGCCTCTACTCGACCTTCCTTCTGTGGATGCTGTCGGAACTGTTCGAGAAGCTGCCGGAGATCGGCGACCCGCAAAAGCCGCGGCTGGTGTTCTTCTTCGACGAGGCGCATCTGCTCTTCAGCGACGCGCCACGGGCCCTGATGGAGCGCATCGAGCAGGTGGTCCGCCTGATCCGCTCCAAGGGGGTAGGGGTCTACTTCGTCACGCAGAACCCGCTCGACGTTCCCGAGACGGTGCTGGCGCAGCTTGGCAACCGCTTCCAGCATGCGCTGCGCGTCTATTCTCCGCGCGAGCAGCGCGCCGTGAAGACGGCGGCCGACACCTTCCGCCCCAATCCGGATTTCGACAGTTTCGAGGCGATCACGAAGCTCGGCACCGGCGAGGCGCTGGTTTCCACGCTTCAGAGCGACGGCTCGCCTTCGATCGTCCAGCGCACGCTGATCCGGCCGCCATCCTCGCGCATCGGGACGCTGAGCGATGGCGAACGGTCTTCCATCGTCTCGCAAAGCCCGGTCGCCGGCCGCTACGAGCAGACGATCGATCGGGAGTCCGCCTATGAGCTGCTGAAGAAGCAGGCCGAGGAAGCCGCCCGAACCCGCGAGGCGGCGAAGGCGCCGGCCGAACAGCCCGCCGCCGGCGGTGGGTGGTCGCTGCCCGATTTCGGCCTGGGCACGGGGGGCCGCACGACCGGACGGGCGTCCAACCGCCAGGGCGTGGCGGAGGCGGCGATCAAATCGGTGGTGCGGTCGGTGGGATCGGGCGTCGGCCGTGCGATCGTGCGCGGCGTGCTGGGCAGCCTGAAGCGCTGAGGCGCTTCAGGCAAAATGGCCGGGTTTACGCGAAGCTCATGCCGGAGCTCACGAGGATAGGCGACTGCTCGGGGACCCGATCGTAGAGATCGATCACGTCCTGGTTGATCATGCGTACGCAGCCCGACGAGACCGACGAGCCGATCGACCACCATTCCGGCGAGCCGTGGATACGATAGAGCGTGTCTTTGCCATCCTGGTAGATGTAGAGGGCACGCGCGCCGAGCGGATTGCCGAGACCGGGCTGCATGCCGCCTTCCCAGCGGTTGGTGCCGGGCACCTGGCGGGCGCGGTAATCCTCGAGCTCGGGCTGGCGGTCGATCATCTCGTCCGGCGGGAACCAGCGCGGCCATTCCTGCTTCCATTCGATCACACCACGGCCGGCCCAGTCGAAGCCGGCGCGGCCGAGGCCGACGCCATAGCGCATGGCCCGCCCGTAGGGCTGGACGAGGTAGAGGAAATGATTGGCCGTATCGACGACGATCGTGCCGGGCGCCTCGCCGGTCGGATCGTCGACCATCTGGCGGATGAAGCGCGGATGGATACGATCCACCGGGATTGCCGGCAGCTCGAAGCCGCCATCCCAAATCGCGCCGTACATCTCCTGGAAGGCGAGGGGGCGCGGCGCCGGCTCTGGCCGCCGCGGCGGTGGCGGCGGCGAAGCCGGCGGCCGGCTCGTCGTGCAGGCCGCCAAGGTCGATGCCGCCAGTCCAGCCGTCACGCCCAGAAGGAAACGCCTGCGATGAAGGCGGGCGGACTCCCGTTCGATGGATGACACGTTTTTCCCCTTGCAGAATGAATGGACAGGGGCGGGTACGCGGTTTGCTTTCGCGGCGCCCGCGGGCTGAGCAACCACGACTGGTCGCCAAGTCACCGGCACGCGAAGGCAAGACCAAGGCCCCCTTTATGGCAGCGAGTGCTATGCGCCTCCAGAGCGGCGCGCAAGTGACAAAATCGTCAAGCCGCGTCGAGAAGGCCCTGCAGTGACGGAAGGATCACATCGGGGAGATGGTCGGGATATTCGTCGGGCTGTCCCGCCCGGTTTATCCACACCGTCCGGAACCCGAAAGCATGGGCGCCGGCGACGTCCCAGCGATTGGACGACTGGAAGGAGACGGCGCTGGGATAAAGCCGCCAGGCGGTCGTGACCAGATCGTAGACGGACGGATCCGTCTTGAAGCGTCCGACCGTATCGGCCGAGAAGATCTCGTCGATAACCGTGTCCAGCGCGGCGGCGCGCACGGAACCTTCGATCATCGCCGGCGAACCGTTGGAGAGGATCGCAAGCCGGACCCCTTGTGCCTTGAGCGCCTTCAGAACCGAAGGCACCTCCGGGTAGCAATCGAGGCGCCAATAGGTGTCGAGCAGCCGCTGGCGCAGGGCGGGATCGGCGCTGGGCACCTTTCTGAAGGCGTAGTCGAGCGCATCCTGGGTCAGCTGCCAGAAATCGCGATAGCTGCCCATGAGGCTGCGCACCCAGGAATATTCCAGCTGCTTGGCACGCCATATGTCGGACAGAAGCTGCCCGTCGGGGCCGATCTCGCCGGCATGGCGGCGCACGGCGGCGTGGATGTCGAAGAGCGTGCCATAGGCGTCGAAGACAAAGGCGGCGTGTTTCATGGCAGGTCAGGTCCGGTTTCGCCGGGACTTGACCTGAGCGCGGCCATCCGGTCAAGCATCAGGCTGGACCTGCCGATAGACGGTCCTGCCAATTGACGCGGGCGCATGGCGCCGTTTCGATGGCGCCCAAGACAACAAGCGAGCGGAAAAAGTGCTATGGCTTTGGTGGAACCTGCCCAGACGGTGACCTGGACCTATGTCGACGGCGACTGGCATGAAGGCAATGTCGGCGTGGTCGGCCCGCGCAGCCACGTCATGTGGCTGGGATCGAGCGTGTTCGACGGCGCGCGCTGGTTCGAGGGCGTGGCGCCGGATCTCGACCGCCATTGCGCGCGCGTCAATGCGTCGGCCCGGGCGCTGGGCCTGGAGCCGACCGTCGAGGCCGACGAGATGGTAGCGCTCACCTGGGACGGCCTGAAGAAGTTCGACGGCAACACGGCCGTCTATATCCGTCCGATGTACTGGGCCGAACATGGCGGCTATATGGGCGTGCCCGCCGACCCGGCCTCGACGCGTTTCTGCCTGTGCCTCTACGAGGCGCCGATGATCGGCTCCAACGGGTTCTCGATCACGGTCTCGCCGTTCCGCCGCCCGACCATGGAGACCATGCCCACCAACGCCAAGGCCGGCTGCCTCTACCCGAACAATGGCCGGGCGATCCTGGAGGCCAAGGCGCGCGGCTTCGACAACGCACTGGTGCTCGACATGCTGGGCAACGTCGCCGAGACGGGTTCGTCCAACATCTTCATGGTGCGAGACGGCGAAGTCTTCACGCCGGCCCCCAACGGCACGTTCCTGTCGGGCATCACGCGCTCGCGCATCATCGACCTCTTGCGCCAGTCCGGACGCACGGTGACGGAGAAGACGCTGTCGGTGAAGGACTTCATGGAAGCCGACGAGATCTTTTCGACGGGCAACCATTCCAAGGTGGTTCCCATCATCCGCATCGAGGGGCGCGACCTGCAGCCGGGCCCGGTGGTCAAGGCCTCGCGGGACGCCTATTGGGAATGGGCACACGCCTGAGGCATGAGCCCGCCCGCACAGAGTGAGGCGGGCGCATTGTCAAATGACGAGGGGGCACCTATGTCCCCCTGCATACCGTCAACCTTTATGCGAGGGAGTATTGAATATGGCCTTTGAACTGCCGGACCTGCCCTATGATTACGAGGCGCTTCAGCCCTACATGTCCAAAGAGACGCTGGAGTACCATCACGACAAGCACCACAAGGCCTATGTCGACACGGGCAACAAGCTGGCCGCCGAAGCAGGCATGGACAACCTCTCTCTCGAAGAGATCGTCAAGCAGTCGCACGGGAAGAACCAGCCGCTGTTCAACAATGCCGGCCAGCACTTCAATCACATCCATTTCTGGAAGTGGATGAAGAAGGACGGCGGCGGCAACAAGCTGCCGGGTGCGCTGCAGAAGGCCTTCGATTCCGATCTCGGCGGCTACGACAAGTTCAAGGCCGATTTCGTGCAGGCCGGCGTCGGCCAGTTCGGCTCGGGCTGGGCCTGGGTCGCGGTCAAGAACGGCAAGCTCGAGATCATGAAGACGCCGAACGGCGAGAACCCGCTGGTGCATGGCGCCACGCCGATCCTCGGCGTCGATGTGTGGGAGCATTCCTATTACATCGACTACCGCAACGCGCGGCCGAAATATCTCGAGGCCTTTGTCGATCATCTGATCAACTGGGACTATGTCCTGGAGCTGCACGAAAAAGCCTCCTGAGCAGGCTTCTTCGCCGATCAAAGAACCCCGGAGCGATCCGGGGTTTTTTCTTGCCCGCACGCGGCATAACGAAACCGTGAACGGGGTCCGGGCATTCGTGACTTTCGTAACGTCAGAGAGCGTCCATGATCGGCGCTGAGATCGAGACCCGAATGGAGACCTTCATGCGTATCGCCCTGCTTGCAGCCACAACCCTCGTCCTGACCATGTCGGCGGCCGGCGCCGACATCATCGAGGAGCGCCAGGCCATCATGAAGGAGCGCGGCGACATCATGCGCGTGCTGGGCCCGATCGCCCAGGGACAGCAGCCCTTCGACGCCGACACCGTGCTGGCCGCGCTGGAGCGGATGAACGAGAACGCGCTGGGCGACAGCATCATGGACTATTTCCCGGAAGGCACCGAGACCGGCGGCGACACGCGTGCCACGCCCGCCGTCTGGGAAGACAGCGAAGCCTTCGTGGAGATCGAGACCACCTACAGCGCCAACATCCAGGCCGCCGTCGACGCGGCCCCCGGCGATCTCGATGAATTCCGTGCCGCCTTCGGGCCCATTGCCGCCCAGTGCGGGGCCTGCCACGAGCGCTTCCGCACGCAGCAATAGGGCGCCTCTCCCATGAACAGGGCGACGCGGTTCTCGCTGGCGCTGCTGGCGCTCGCCGGCGCGGCAGGCGTCGCCGCGTGGGTGATGACCGCGCCTGCAACGCTCGATGCCGCCGAACTGGCCACGCTGCCGCAAGGCGATGCGGAACGGGGCGAGCGGGTGTTCTGGGCCTCGGGCTGCGCCTCCTGCCATGCGCGCGAGGGCGCGACCGGCGACGACATGCTGGAACTGGCCGGCGGGCTGGAACTGGAGACCGATTTCGGCACGTTCGTGGCGCCCAACATCTCGATGCACCCCACCGATGGTATCGGAGACTGGTCGGCCGCCGATCTCGCCAACGCGATGCTGCGCGGCGTGTCGCCGGATGGACGGCACTATTATCCGGCTTTTCCCTACGCCTCCTATGCGCGCATGGAGATGGGCGACGTGGCGGACCTCTACGCCTTCATGCGGACCCTGCCGGAGGTGGAGGGCAGGGCCAGCGGCAACGCGCTCGCCTTTCCCTACACGATCCGGCGCGGTGTCGGCCTGTGGAAGGCGATGCACCTCGACGAAGGGCCGGTCCTGGCTCTCCCGGATGAAGACGACACGGTGGCGCGCGGGCAATATCTGGTCGAGGGGCCAGGGCACTGCGGGGAGTGCCACACGCCGCGTGACTTTACGGGCGGGCTCGACACGAGCCGGTGGCTGGCCGGCGGGCCGTCAATGGAAGGGCCGGGTCGCATTCCCAACATCACGCCGAGTGCGGACGGCATCGGCAGCTGGAGCGAATTCGAGATCGCGGCCTATCTGGAGAGCGGCTTCACGCCCGACTTCGATTCGGCCGGCGGGCGCATGGCGGCCGTGATCCGCAACCTGGCACGACTGCCGGAGGAGGACCGCCAGGCCATCGCCGCCTATCTCAAGGCGATACCCGCGCAGCCGTGACGGCGATGGCGAAGGCGTAGTTGAGGGCCACTTCCTCGAGCCGCGCGAAGCGGCCGGACGCGCCGGCATGGCCGGCATCCATGTTGATCTTGAAGAGGACCGGGTTGTCGTCGCTCTTGGTCTCGCGCAGCCGGGCGACCCATTTGGCCGGCTCCCAGTAGGTCACGCGCGGGTCGGTGAGACCGGCCACCGCCAGGATCGGCGGATAGGCTTTGGCCGCCACGTTGTCGTAGGGCGAATAGGCGGCGATCGTCCGGTAGTCGGCCTCCGACTGGATGGGATTGCCCCATTCGGGCCATTCGGGCGGGGTTAGCGGCAGGGTGTCATCAAGCATGGTGTTGAGGACGTCGACGAAGGGGACTTCGGCGATGATGGCGCCGAACTTCTCGGGCGCCATGTTTGCGATCGCCCCCATCAGCATGCCGCCGGCCGAACCGCCCTGGGCGACGATGCGGTCGTGGCTGGTGAAGCCCTCGGCGGCCAGATGATCGGCGGCGGCGATGAAGTCGGTGAAGGTGTTGGTCTTCTTCTCGCGCTTGCCCTCCTCGTACCAGGCAAAACCCTTGTCCTTGCCGCCGCGGATATGGGCAATGGCGTAGACGAAGCCGCGATCGACCAGCGACAGGCAGTTGGTGTTGAAGGAGGCGGGAATGGCGATGCCGTAGGAGCCGTAGCCATAGAGCAGGCAGGGCGCGGTGCCGTCGAGCGGCGTGTCCTTGCGGTAGAGGATAGAGACCGGCACCTCTTCGCCATCGGCGGCCTTGGCCATGAGACGGCGGGTGACATAGTCGGACGGCTCGTGGCCGGAGGGGATTTCCTGCACCTTGAGGAGCGTGCGCTGGCGCGTGCGCATGTCGTAATCGAAGACCTCGCTCGGCGTCGTCATGGACGCGTAGGAGAAACGCACGACGTCGCTGTCATATTCGGAGGAGCCGATGAGGCCGAGCGAATAGGCCTCCTCGTCGAAGTCGATGGCGTGTTCCTCGCCGGTGGCGCGCTCGTGTATGACGATGCGCGGCAGGCCGTCCTTGCGCTCGAGGCGCACAAGGAAGTCGGCATAGCCGATGATCGACAGGATCAACCTGCCGGGCTCGTGCGGGACGAGTTCTTTCCAGTTCTCAGGCGCCGGGTCGGCGACGGGCGCCGTCATGACGCGGAAATCCTTGGCGCCGCCGGAATTGGTCAGCACGAAGAAGACGTCGCCGCCTTCCTCCAGATCGTACTGGATGCCGGTCTCGCGGGCCGCCACCAGCATGGGTTCGCCGTTGGGCCGGTCGGCCGGCAGGACACGGTATTCCGTCGTCTCGTGATCGTTGATGGAGATGAAGATCCAGTCGTTGGTGCGCGCGCCCGACACGTTGACGAAGAAACCCGGATCGGCCTCCTCATAGACGAGGCGGTCGCCCGTCGCGTCCTGACCGAGCCGATGGTGGAAGATGCGCGAGGGACGGTGGTTGTCGTCGAGGCGCGTGTAGAAGAAGCCCTGATTCGTGGCATCCCAGCTGCCCGAACCGCCGGTGCCGGGAACGATGTCGTCGAGCTCCCCGCCGGTGTCGGTGTCGCGGACACGCAGCGTGTAGAACTCCGAGCCATTGTCGTCGTAGCTCCAGACGAGTTTCCGGTGATCGGAGGAATGGTCCACGTCGCCGATGCGGAAATAGGACTTGCCTTCGGCCTCCTTGTCGCCATCGATGAGGATCGTCTCCTCGCCGCCTTCGCGCGGGGTGCGGAAGAAACGCGGCTGCTCTCCGCCCGTGCGGTAGGACATGCCGTAGGCGAACGGCCCGTCCTGCATGGGCACGGAGGAATCATCCTCCTTGATGCGGCCTTTCATCTCGGCAAACAGCGCCTTGCGCAGTTCCCCGGTGCCGGCCAGCACCTGTTCCTGATAGGCGTTTTCCGATTCCAGATGGGCACGGATGTCGCCATCGAGCACGGAGGGATCGCGGAACACGGCCTGCCAGTTGTCGGCCCTCAGCCAGGCATAGTCATCCGTGCGCTCGACGCCGTGACGGATGTCGCTGACGGGGCGTCTGCGGGCGGCGGGCGGCTGGGCTGACAGGTCGAGAAGCGTCTTGTGCATGGCTTGGCTTTCGGAAAATTCCGGGATTGGTCCCGACAGGCTGGTCGGGCCGAATGGCGATAGCGGAACGGGGTGCGGGTGAAAACCCCCGGGCCTGCCGGCACAAGGGCGCACGAGCTGGGAAAAGGCGAGGGACGGGCGTCGCGCTCAGTCCCGATCGAAGGCGAGGGCGTGGCCGTTCATGCAGTAGCGCAGGCCCGTCGGCGCGGGTCCGTCTGGAAAGACGTGACCGAGATGGGCGTCGCAATCGGCGCAGCGGATCTCGGTGCGGGTCATCATGAAGGACTTGTCGGTGTGTTCGGCGACCGCCCCGTCATCGACCGGTGCGAAGAAGCTCGGCCAGCCCGAGCCGGATTCGTATTTGGTCTCCGAACGGAAGAGCGCGTTGTTGCAGCAGACGCAGCGGTAGAGGCCGGGTTCCTTGTTGTCGAGCCAGGGCCCCGAAAAGGCGCGTTCGGTGCCGTGCTTGCGGGTCACCTGGAACTGTTCGGGCGTCAGCTGCTGCTGCCATTCGGCATCCGACTTGCGGATCTTGACGGTCGTGTCGACGGACATGAAAGAACTCCTGAAGAGGGTTTGCGGTATATGTAGGTCGCGCTCGGCGCGGCGCCAACATAGCCGCGAAATCGGCGGTGCGGCGCCGATTTCGGAGCCTCCGTGTCGCATTTTCCTTGTCCGGCGCGGTGGGACGTTCTATGTCACCGCGCCAGAAACATCCTTCAACATTCCATCCAGGGACATCGACAGGACGGTGCATGAGCACTAGCGGGGACTCGCTTACATTTCTGGCGCTCATCTTGCCATTTCTCGGCGCCGCCATCGCACCATTCCTGACGCGGGCGCTCGGGCACAATGCGGCATGGGTGCTTGCGCTCATTCCACTGTACCTGTTCTTCCACTTCGCGGGCTTCGTGCCGGAAGTGGCCGCAGGCGGCGTAGTGGCCGGCGGCTATCCGTGGATCCCGTCCTTCGGCGTCGACTTCTCCTGGTATCTCGACGGCCTTTCGCTCACCTTCGCGCTGCTGATCACGGGCATCGGCACGTTCATCGTGCTCTATGCCGGCGGCTATCTGAAGGGTCATCACCACCAGGGGCGCTTCTTCTCCTTCATCCTCATGTTCATGGGTGCGATGCAGGGGCTGGTGGCGGCCGATTCCTTTCTGATGCTGTTCGTGTTCTGGGAGCTGACGTCGATCACCTCCTTCCTTCTGATCGGCTTCGACCATTCGCGCGAAGCCTCGCGCCGCGCCGCGATCCAGGCGCTGGTCGTGACGGGACTGGGCGGCCTCGCCCTGCTGGCCGGCCTGCTGGTCATCTGGAACATCACCGGCGCGACGAGCCTTTCCGAGCTGCTGGCGACCGGCGACGCGCTGCGCGGCAGCGGGCTCTATCTCCCGGCCCTGCTTCTGGTCCTGGGCGGCGCCTTCACCAAGTCGGCGCAGTTCCCGTTCCACTTCTGGCTTCCCAACGCGATGGAAGCGCCCACGCCCGTGTCGGCCTATCTTCATTCGGCCACGATGGTGAAGGCGGGTGTCTATCTCCTCATGCGTATGAACCCGGTCATGGGCGAGACCGTCTACTGGGAGACGATCCTGCCGATCTTCGGCGGCGTCACGCTGCTGGTGGGCGCGCTGCTGGCCGTGCGCCAGACAGACCTGAAGCTGATGCTGGCCTACACGACGGTCGCCTCGCTCGGCCTGCTGGTGATGATGACGGGCCTCGGCTTCGAACATGCCATCGAGGCGGCGGTGCTCTACCTGATCGCACATTCGCTGTTCAAGGGGGCCATGTTCATGGTGGCCGGCCTCATCGACCACGAAGCCGGCACGCGCGACGTGACCAAGCTGGGTGGGCTGCGCAAGGCGATGCCCATCACCTTCGCGGCCGCGCTCCTGGCGGCCATCTCCATGGGCGGGCTGCCGCCGATGTTCGGTTTCCTGGCCAAGGAAGAGATCTATTACGCGCTCGGCTTCGAAGGCGGCTGGATGACGCTGTTCACGCTGGTGGCACTGCTCGGCAACGCGCTGATGTTCGCCGTCGGATTCGCGGTGGCGCTGAAGCCCTTCCTCGGTCCCGAGGTGGAGACCCCGAAACACGCCCATGAGGGCCCGGTGCTGCTGTGGCTCGGACCGCTGTTCCTCGCCTTGACGGGCATCGCGGCCGCGCTCCTGTCGAGCCAGACGCATGCGCTGTTTTCCTCGCCCATGGCGAGCGCGGTGGCGGGCGAGCCGACAACGGTGACGATCGGGCTCATCCCCGGCATCGGCATGGCGCTGCTCCTGTCGGTCATCACCGTCATCCTCGGGATCGTCATCTATCGCGGCCTCGGCTTCACGCGCGATCGCATCGCCGGCACGCTTGCCGCAATCGGCTGGGGACCCGACCGGGGCTTCGACCAGGCGATCTCGGGCATCATCCGGCTGGCGGTCGCGGTCACCCGCGTGATCCAGAACGGCCGGCTCGACACCTATGTCACGATCACCTTCGTGGCGATCGCGGCGGGCCTTCTCATTCCCATCATCTTCCTCGACGGCCTGCCGTCCTGGCCGACCATTCCGATGCTGCCCTTCTACGAGTGGGTCATCATTGCCATCGCCGTAATCGGCCTGGGCGTGGTGGTGCTGACGGCCGACCGCCTGACGGCGATCGTGTCCATCGGCATCCAGGGCTTCGCCGTGGCGCTGATCTTCCTGCTGATGGGCGCGCCCGACCTTGCCTTCACGCAGTTCATGGTCGAGACGCTGTCGGTCGTCATCCTGGCGCTGGTGATGACCCGGCTGAAGCTGACGCAGTCGGACCACCGTCCCCTGGGCGAGAAGGCTCTCGACATCTCGATCGCGGGGCTCTGCGGCGTCGGGATCACGCTGGTGCTGCTGAGCGTCACGCAGGTGCCGTTCGATCCGACGCTGAGCGAGTTCTTCGCGACCTATTCCTACGCGATCGCCCATGGCCGCAACATCGTGAACGTGATCCTGGTCGACTTCCGCGCCATGGATACGCTGGGTGAGATCGCGGTGGTGATGGTGGCCGGCCTGGCGATCCTGGCACTGGTGCGCATCCGCGTGAAACGAACCAAGGAAACGACGGAGGCCCGGCGATGAACACCGTGATCTTCCGCACGGCCGCTCCCTACATCGCGGCGCTGATGGTGATCTTCTCGATCTTCGTTCTTCTGCGCGGCCATAACGAGCCCGGCGGCGGTTTCATCGGCGGCCTGATGGGGGCTTCGGCCTTCGCCATCTACGGCATTGCCTGCGGCGTGTCGTCGGTTCGCCGGGCACTCTACCTGCACCCGATGACATGGTCGGCGATCGGCCTGTTCCTGGGCGCGGCCGCCGGTGTGATGTCGGTCTTCTTCGGGGTGCCGTTCCTGACCGGATTGTGGGCGCCGCCCGAGATCTTCGGCATCGAGGTGGAGCTCTCCTCGATCCTGCTGTTCGACATCGGGGTCTATCTGGTGGTGCTGGGCGCGATCACCTCGATCGCGCTGGCACTCGAGGAAAGGGAAGAGGACTGATGGAAGCCATTCTCGCCGTCCTCGTCGGCATCTTCTTCGCGGTGTCGGCCTATCTTCTGATGTCGAAGCACCTGATCCGCATCCTTCTGGGCGCGGTGGTGCTGAGCAATGCCGTGAACCTGCTGATCTTCACGGCCGGTCGGCTGACGGTGCGCGACGTGCCGCCCTTCATTCCGCTCGGCATGCTGTCGCCGGAAGGCGCGACGTCCAACCCGCTGCCGCAGGCGCTGGTGCTGACGGCGATCGTGATCGCCTTCTCGATCTTCGCCTTCCTGCTGGTGCTGGCCTACCGCGCCTACCAGGAACTCGACACCGACTATACCGACGACATGAGGCTGGCCGAGCCGGAAGGCGACGACCTGCCCCCCTTGAGATACTGAGGCCCACCCGGACATGGATTCATACGTGGACATTTCCGAGGCGATGGTCGTCGAGCCGATTTCGCTCGTCGACTGGCTGATCGTGGTGCCCGTGGCCGTGCCGCTTCTTTTCGGCGCGCTGCTGCTGGTCTTCCGCAAGGCGCCGCAGACCCAGGCCATCGGCGCCGTTATCGGGCTCTCGCTGGTCTTTGCCGCCGAGATCGGGCTGCTGATGCGCGTGCTGGCCGAAGGTCCGTTCTCGCTGACCATGGGCGGCTGGCTCCCGCCTTTCGGCATATCGCTGGTGGCGGACGCGCTGGGAGTGACCCTGGCGCTGACGGCCACGCTGGTGGCACTCGTCTGCGCGCTTTACGGCGTACGCGACATCGATGCCTCCGGCCGGCGCTACGGCTTCTACACTTTCCTCATGCTCCTGATGGCAGGCGTTGGCGGCGCGTTCCTGACCGGCGACGTGTTCAACCTCTATGTGTGGTTCGAAGTCTTCCTGATCTCCGCCTTCGGCCTGATCGTGCTCGGCTCCGAGGCCCGCCAGCTCGACGGCGCGGTCAAATACGCCGTTCTCAACCTCATCGCCACGACGCTGTTCCTGATCGGCACGGGCCTGATCTACGGCAGCTTCGGAACGCTCAGCATGGCCGACATCGCGCGCAAGGCGCCCGAAGTGCGCGAGGTCGCCCCGCTGGCCACCATCGCGGTCATCTATTTCATCGCCTTCGGCATGAAGGCGGCGGCATTCCCGCTGCATTTCTGGTTGCCGGCGTCCTATCACACGCCGCGCATCGTGGTGGCGGCGCTGTTCGGCGGCATTCTGACCAAGATCGGCGTCTATGCGCTCCTGCGCACGCTGATGATGCTGTTCCCGCCCGAGCGCGACATGATCTCCGACCTGATCGGCTGGGTGGCCGTGGCCACGATGATGTTCGGCGTCATCGGCGCGCTGGCGCAGTCCGACATCCGCCGCCTGCTGGGCTGGATCGTGGTCTCGGGCATCGGCGTCATGCTGGCCGGGCTGGCACTGGGCAGCCAGACGGGCCTTTCGGGCACCGTTCTTTACGCGATCCATTCGATGCTGGTCATGACCGCGCTCTACATCCTGGCGGGGGTCATGCGGGGGCTGGGCTCGAGCTACAATCTGCACGAGGCGGGCGGGCTCTACCGCAGCCATCCCGCGCTGGCCGCGATCGCGCTGATCCTCGTTCTGGCGGCCGCCGGCCTGCCGCCCGCATCCGGCCTGTGGCCGAAGGTCTATCTGGTGAAGGCCTCGCTCGACGAGGGCGTGTGGTGGCTGGCGCTGGGCATTCTGGCGAGCGGCCTGCTGACCACGCTGGCGCTCGGCCGCGTCTTCGCGCTGGCCTTCTGGCGCAGCCGACCCGAAGGCGTCGCAGCGCTCGAAGCGCCCGTCGGCCAGCCGGTAGCCGGCTATGCGCTGCTCGGCATTCTCCTGATTCCGATCCTGGGCATCGGTCTTTATCCCGAGCCGGTGATCCAGCTCACGGACATGGCCGCCCAAGGCCTGCTGGAACCGAGCGGCTTCATCGAGGCGGTCTTCCCCGAGGAGGCTGCCGTCCCGGACGTTCCGGCTGGTGAAGTCGAAACCGAGGAGGTCGCCGAATGACCCTGCTTCTCGTCAACGTCCTGCTGGCGCTGGCCTGGACGGCGGTGACCGGCAGCTTCACCCTGATGAACATCGCCTTCGGCTTCGTGCTCGGCGCGCTGGCGCTGCACATGATCCGCGCCCAGGTGGGTTCGCTCGGTTATGTCGACCGTGCCACGAAGCTTCTGTCGCTGGCCTGGTCCTTCGTGTGGGAACTGATCGTGGCCTCGTTCCGCGTCGCCGTCATCGTGCTGAGCCCGCGCATCGACATCAAGCCGGGCATCTTCGTCTACCCGTTGACGGTCGACCGCGACTTCGAGATCACGCTGCTTTCGAGCCTCATGACGCTGACACCGGGCACGCTGTCGGTCGACGTGTCGGAGGACAGGCGCTTCCTCTACGTGCACGCGCTCGACTGTTCGGACCCCGAGACCATGATTCGCGACGTACGCCACGGTTTCGAACAGAAGATCCTGGAGGCATTCAGATGAACTCGGCTCAGGACTTCCTCTCCTTCGCGGAATATGCGGCGCTGGTGCTGTTCAGCCTGTCCTTCCTGGCGACGATCTACCGCGTGATCGTGGGGCCGACGCTGCCCGACAGGATCATCGGACTGGACATGCTGGTCATCGTGGCGGTCGGTTTCATTGCCGTCATCGGCATCCGGACCTCCTTCACGCTGTTCGTCGATGTGGCGATCGCGCTGGCGCTGGTGGGCTTTCTGGCGACCGTCGCCTTCGCCCGCTTCGTGTTGAGCCGGGGTGCGCTGTGGGCGCGCCTGCATGAGGAAGACAAGACCCGCCGGGGAGACAAGACATGATCGAGTCCGTCCTCACCATCATCGTCGGCCTGCTTCTGATCTTCGGCGGCGGATTTTCCCTGGTGGCCGCCATCGGCCTCAATCGACTGCCCGATCTCTACAGCCGCATGCACTCCGCCTCGAAGGCCGGCACCCTGGGATCCGGGGCGGTGCTGATCGCGCTGGCGATCCACACCGACGACATCGCGACCATGACGCGTGCACTGGCGGGCTTCGTCTTCCTGCTGCTGACGGCGCCGATCGCCGCGCATCTTCTTGCCAAGGCCGCCTATGAGGCGGGTTACAGAATGTGGTCCGGTTCGGTGCGCGACGACATGCACAAGACCCCCGAGCCGCCCGCTCCCGCATCTTCGCAGAACTGAGGCGAGTTCTCACAGGGACGATCAGAAGTCACGTGGCGGCCAAGAACAGGCCTCCGGGTGACTTGCTGGTATGTCGCCACAATTTCGCGTAATGATTGAAAAAATCGTAACAGAGTGTAACAGAACGCGAGCGTTAACTTTTATGTTTGCGATATATTATTTGGCTCGAAAAAAACATTTAGAATTGACTTGCATTTCAGTAGGGCTAAACGATATGAGCTAGGTGGACTCGATGACCGTGCGCGCCGAATGTGTGATCCGGTGGACGAACCAAGAACAATAGCTGTAGTCACGTTGGGATATTCATCATGGAAATGACCGAGAACGCCGCGCAGAACAAGGATATGCTGATCGAACTGACCGCCGATGTAGTGGCGGCCTATGTCAGCAACAATCCGGTGCCAGCAGGAGAACTGCCGAGCCTCATCGCGGATGTTCACACAGCATTGGGCAAGGTCGGATCTGCTTCCGAGCAGGCACCGGCGGATAAGCTCAAGCCGGCCGTCAATCCAAAGCGCTCGATCACCGACGACTACATCATCTGTCTTGAGGACGGAAAGAAGTTCAAGTCGCTGAAGCGCCACCTGATGACCCATTATGGTCTTACGCCCGAGCAGTACCGCGAAAAGTGGGGTCTCGACAGCAACTACCCGATGGTTGCACCCAATTACGCCGCGGCGCGCTCGCAACTTGCCAAGAAGATGGGCCTGGGCCGCAAGCGCAAGAAGTAACGCTCAGCCCGAGACTTGTTTCGATACGGCGCCCCTGTGGCGCCGTTTTCGTTTTCAGGCGGGGAGGCCGGTTCCGCCTAAGGGTTCCCGGCCGACGATTTCAGCTCTCCCAGCGCCTCGCAAAGCGCGATGTGCCGGTTGAGGTCGTAACTCCAGTGGCGGGCCCAGCCGCGCAGGCGCTCGCGTTCCACCAGTCGTTCGAGCCGCACGATCATGCGGCGCAGCTCTTCCGCCGGCCCGTCGAGCGCCTCCTCGAGATCGCAGCCGGTGGCCAGACGAAAGGCAACGAGCCGCGCGGCCTGCCTTCGAAGGGCCGCCTTGCGCTCCACATGCGCCAGCACCTCGCGTTTCAAATCCCTCATCGACGCTCTCCTCGTCTTTCTCGTCGCGCGAGGATCGGGCAGCCGGAGGAGGGTGAGGATAGATTCACCGCGCCATCTGTGATTATTCCAGAAATAAGGGATTGAAAACAATCGGTTGAGGCGGTCTCGCCTCGCCAGGTGTTCGTGTTTTGTTCACATTCGTTGCTTGCCTTGGTATAAGAAATTATTCCTTGGCAGGAGGCGAGAGATGGTTGTGGCAGCGCAGTCGGTTCACCCCGAAGAAGAACCGCAGGAAACGGCAGGAAACCGAGACACGCGCAGGGGCAAGGCCCGAAGATCCTGTGCCCTGCGCGAGGAGATTGTCATGGCGCGTTGCGATGCCGCAATCGCGATCATGGCGGCGTTGTTCGATCTGCCGAGCCGGGAGCTGCGGCGGCCCGGTCGTTCCACCATCGACATTGCACGGGTTCGCCAGATCGCGATGTATGTCGCCCACGTGGTGCTTCAACTCACCATGGGCGAGGTGGGCCGCGGCTTCGGGCGCGACCGCACCACGGTTCTCCATGCCTGCCACCTGGTCGAGGACATGCGCGACGATCCCGAATTCGATCGCATCGTGGCTACTGCCGAACGGGTGACAAAAGCCGCCTTTGAGCCCAAGAGCGCCGGCTGACACCTTTCCCTAGAAACCGCAGGAGGCATGAATGACTTCGGACGAGATCGCCGGGGACCCAAGGGTACTGCGCCTGATGCGCCTGTTGCGACCGGGGCCGGCGCGCCTCTCGTCTGCCGCCGGCGGCGACAGCCTCCTGGTTTCATGCGGCGAGCGCGGGACCCTGGCGATCTGTCGGTCAGCACTGCGGGCGGCCGCAAGCGCCGGGCTCCTGCAGGTCAAGGGCGGCGGGCTGGTTGAACTGACACAGCACGGCCATGCGGTTTTCGGCAGCGCACGAGCCGATGCGCTGTCTGCCGCACCGCGCCAGGAAGTCACGACAGACATCACCGGGCCCAACGGACATGACCGCGTCCGCTTCAACCAGGCCGAGTCGCCGCTCACGCACATCGCCGCGCGCAAGGACCGAAACGGGCGGCCTTTCCTGAGCCCCCACGAGATCGCGGCGGGCGAAAGACTGCGGGCCGACTACGAACGCGCCTGCATCCTTCCGCGGCTCGGCATCAACTGGGAGCAGCCGATCGCCAAGGGCAGGGCGGGTGCCGCGCGCGCCCTTGGCCCCGAGCTCAATGACGGCGTTCTTGCAGCCCGCCGGCGGGTGGAAGAGGCGTTCGGCGCCGTCGGCCCCGAACTGGCGGGCGTGCTGGTGGATGTGTGCTGCTTCCTGAAGGGCCTGGAACGGGTCGAGGCCGAGCGCGGCTGGCCGGTCCGATCCGCCAAGATCGTGCTCAAGACGGCGTTAAGCGCGCTCGATCGGCACTACCGGCCGTCGGCAAAACCGCGCGGCCGGCTCGTCCACTGGGGCAGCGCGGACTATCGTCCCCGCATCGATGGCTGAAGGCGATCAGGAGGCGGGCTGGGCGAGCGCGCGGTCGGCTTCCTGACGGATACGGCCGATCATGGAGCGCAGCCCGTTGGCACGCTGCGGCGTCAGATGCTCGTCCAGGCCCAGATCGCGCAGCAATCCCTCTGCATCGGCACCGGCAATCTCGCTTGCCCGTCGGCCGGAATAGAAGGCGATCATGATGGCGACCAGACCCCGCACGATATGGGCATCGGAATCGCCGACGAACTCGATGACGGGGTCAACACCCTCGCCGCGCGAGGCATGCAGCCAGACCTGGCTGACGCAGCCGGGCACCTTGTGCGCGCCGTCCCGGAATTCTTCGGGGAAGGGCGCAAGCCCGTTGCCGAGATCGATGACGTAGCGGTAGCGGTCCTCCCAATCATCGAGGAAGGAGAAGTCGTCGCGGATGGTTTCGATCTGTGCCGTCATGATGGAGGCATATAGGCAAGTGACGGCTCCGCGTCACCCCAAAAGCGGCGCGGCGGCAGGGCTCAATCCCTGCTGGCGGCCAGTTCCAGCGGCTCGGCGTTCACGACTGGTCCCTCGATCGAGCCGGTCATGATCTCGCGGTCGGCGATGTCGCGCTCGAGACGATCGACCTGCGGGGTGTCGTCCTCGATCCAGGCATAGGCCATGCGCGCGGTCTCGCGTGCCTTGAGGCCGATGGTCTGGAGCGCGGAACGACCCGTCTCGCAGACATCGGGCTTGCGCTCGCACATGCCGGCAATGTCGTCCACCGCGCCCTTGGCGGCAAAGAAGGCCTGGATCGGCCCGACCGTATCCACCCGGCCATCGGCATCCGAAACCTCGAACGGAATGAACAGGAGGACGAGCGAGAACCAGAACGCCGTCTTTATCAGGAAGCCCATTTCCTAACCCTCTTTCCCCGCGGACCAAAACGCGATTTTCCCCCAGTCCGCTCAGTCAACGCAGCCACACTGCCAGCGATCCGAGAATCGTCGGCTTCCGAGAGCAGTCGGCTTTGATTCAAATTCGAAACAAATGCCGAAGAACAGCATTCGAACCAAATGCCGTCCATTTCGCTCGAGTGGGGGTGAAGGCGTAACTCACGGAAAATAAACGTAAAACGGAATCTCGGCCGGAAGTCGACAGGCGCATGGACAGGCCGTTCAGCCACCATGAAAAACGTTAACCATATCGTCCGATAGGTTGCGAGGCGGGCATGTCGGCGCCGCTGAGGGGGCCACGGCGGCCCTGCCTTATCCATTCCTTAAACGCTGAATGCGACCTTGCGGGTCTAACAATCGATCCGCCAAGCGGACCTACAGTACGAGTGCGTTGAGTTGATTCTGGGAACCGAAATACGAGAGGAATTCCGGCAGGCCGTCGAGGCCGGCTGCGACCTCCTCGTATCTCCGAGCGGGCTCGCCGCGCGCGATCAGGAACGCCAGCGCAGGCTGGTGGCGAGCCTTCTCGCCGCGCCCTTCATCCTGTCGGGCGCGTGGATCGCCTCGAGTGCCGGCGACGGCGTCATGCATCTGCTGGCGGGTATCCTGGTCATCTTCGCCGGCTCCTTCTCCCTGGTGCTGATGCTGGCGGCCACCGGACGCGCGGTGGAAACCGCAAAACTGTCGCTCGGCCTGGCCACACTCGCCACCGCATGGATCATCGCCGCGGGCGGCGGGCTCATGTCGCCGATGGCCGCGCTTTCCGTCGCGCTGCCCATCGAGGCCTATCGCGTGGCGCGCGACCGCAAGGCGATGCATTGGGGCTTGGCCGCGCTTGCCGGCGTTGTGCTCCTGCAGCTGCCCTTCGGCGCGCTGGCTGGACCCGTGGCGGCGGTTTCGGGCTGGCACTGGCTGGCACCGGCGCTCTATGGCGCGCTTCTCTTCGTGCGCCCGATGCAGGGTGAAGGCGAGGTGCGGAGCGCCGCGCAGAACATCGACCACATTCTCCTGGAGCGGATGGGGGGTGCGGTGTTGTGGATCGGGCCCGACGGCCACATCACGCAGGCCACCCCGCGCACGGAAGAGGTGCTGGGCCTGGCGCCCGAACTCGTCGTGGAGGGCGGGCTTTTCGATCGCATCCGCATTCCCGATCGTGTCGCCTATCGCTGTGCCCTTGCCGATGTGCAGACCGGCGTGGCGCGGCGGTCCGTGGAGCTGATGCTGCGCGTGCCCGGCGACGACGAGGGCGAACCGGCCGTCACGCACCGCCCGTTCGAAATGGAACTGATCCGGTCACCACAGGAAGATGGCTCGGTCATCGCGATCCTGCGGTCCGCCGAGGCTACCGCGCAATTGCGCGAGGAACTGGCACGCGCGCGCGACATTGCCGGTTCCACGGAACTCGCCAAGGGCCGGTTCCTGGCGACCGTCAGCCATGAACTGCGCACGCCGCTCAATGCCATCATCGGCTTCTCCGACCTGATGCTCCACGAGAGCATTTCGGGCCCGCTCGACCCCAAGAAGAAGGAGCATCTGGGGCTGATCCGCGACGCCGGACGTCACCTGCTCTCCGTCGTCAACTCGATCCTCGACCTGTCCAAGATCGAGGCCGGCACCTACCGGCTGCAGCCGGAACGCTTCCAGTTCGCCACGGCGGCTTCGCTCGGCAGCGCGCTGCTGGAGCCGCAGGCGGTGGCCAAGCAACTGAAACTGACGACCCGGATTTCCGATCTGGTGGGGGAGGTCAACTGCGACCAGCGCGCGGTGCAGCAGATCCTGATCAACCTTTTGTCCAATGCCATCAAGTTCACCCCTGAGGGCGGCGCGGTGACGCTCGAGGCCCATCTGGATCGTGGACGACTTGTCATGCGGGTTTCCGACACGGGCATCGGCATGTCAGAGGAGGAACTGGCGGGAATCGGCCAGCCCTTCACCCAGGTCAGCAACGCCTATACGCGGCAGTATGAGGGCACGGGACTGGGTCTTTGCCTGGTGAAGGGGCTGGTGGAACTGCATGGCGGGGCGATGACGATCGAAAGCGCGCCCGGCCTGGGAACGGCAGTGACGGTCACCCTGCCGCAGATCGCGATACAAGAAGAAGCAGACGACAGGGAAGCAGGCATTGGCTCGGGCAAAGAAGGCGAAACCCAAGACGCAGAGGAAGAGCATGAGGCGATCCTCCGCATCGCGTGACGCCGGGCTTTCCGGACGCCGGGTGCTGGCCGGTGGCGGCACCGCGCTGGCCGTCATCTTCACCTTCGTGGCAGCCAATGCCATCTGGTACCAGCCGCACGCCCACATGTCCCCGATCCTGTCGACACGCACAAACCAGCTGCCCGCGCCCGCCCAGCCGACGGCAGACAGGACGGCGCCGGCGGGTGACCGCGACGTCGCAGCGCGGGAGGAGCCCGAAGAGGTCCCCACCACGGTGATCCGCCTGGAACGCGAGGTGCCGGTGCCCGCCGCAGGCGACCCGCTAGTCGCCGACATCCAGAAGGTGATGGCTGAACTCGGGCTCTATGACGGCGACGTGGACGGTCTGGCCGGGCCGATGACGCGCGCGTCGATCGAAGCCTACCAGAAGATGATCGGGCTCGAGATTACCGGGCAGATCGACGAGACGCTGATAGCGAAGCTGGGCATTTCGGGTGCCACGCAGGTGCCCGCCCCACCTGCGGCCCGACCGGACCGCGAGGATGTCGCCCGGCCGGCGACCGACACCGTGCAGACCGCTTCGCTGTCGGAGGAGGTGGGTGATGCGCTGGTGAAGCGTGTCCAGGCCGCCTTGCGCGCCTTCGGGAATGACGACATCGAGATCGACGGTGTCGCGGGACCGCGGACCCGGGCTGCCATACGCGAGTTCCAGTCGCTCTTCGGATTGCCGGAAACGGGCGAGCCCGACGGCGACGTCTATGCCAAGATGCGCGAGATCGGTCTCGCCGACTGAGCGAGAACCACAATCCCAGCCTCGGGAGGACAGCTTGCGCCTAACGTCCGACTTCTGGATTTCCGCCTTGATCCGCCGTGCCTTCGGCGCGGGCGGCTATGCCGCGGTCGTGCGCCGCGGCGCGACCGAAGCAGGCGCGATCTTCATTACCAACCGATCCCGCGATGGCATGTACCGTCTCTACGGACCGGCTGCCCAGACGAGTTACGACGAAGCCGGTCCGCAGGAGCGGCGTTTCGCGCTTCTGCTGGAGGGCGAGGAAGAACTGATCTCGACCCGGCTCGAGAAAGAAAGCCGGTTCGATCCCGATCTGTGGGTCGTGGAGATCGAAGCGGAAGAGGCGGCCGTCATCGAATGGCTGCCGCTCACGACACCCTGAGAAGCGCGTTGGACGAACTCGCCGCCTGATCCTGATTGGCGGCCGGCGGGATCTCGGCATCCGCCCACTCCACATCGTCCCTCCGTTCCATGAAGCCGGGTATGGCGCTCATCTTCCAGTCACGCACCGTCTCGCGCGCGCCGTTGACGGAGAGCGAGGCGAAGCGGTCGAGGAAATGGCGGATCGCCTCGGGATGGACGTAGACCGATCCGAACACGCAGGCGGCAAGCAGGAACGCCTCTTCCTGCCGCAGGTCGAGCGCGCGCAGGGCGATAGGCAGGTCGTGACGGCCCAGATCACCGACAAGGGCTTCGCCCTGCACGAAGGAAATCCCCAGCGTGCGGGCGAGCGTGTGGGCAAAAACATCCTTCAGCCCGGTCAGGGCAGCGGAACGAAGCTTGTCGTAGGCGCCGGGCGTCGTCCGCCAACGCGCCAGCGCGGGCAGAGGGCTCTGCGGCGCGGTCGTCGTGGAGGGCATCTGTTGCGCCTTTGCGGGGCCCATCATCTCGCGCAGTTTGCGGCGCGTTTCCTCGGCCCTGTCGGTCTCGGGCGGGTGCTCATTGGCCCGGGCCGATCGGTCGAGCTTCTCCAGCGCGGAAATCAGCTTGGCGATGCGTGGATTGAGATCGGAACGGGCGGCAATCGCGCGGGCATGGTTCATGCCATGACGACCGATCAGCGCGATGAGGTCAATGTCGCAGAGCTCGCGCGAACGCATGAGCAGGGGCGCTGCGACGGAAACCGGTTCGTCGCACAGACGCCGCACGAGAGAGGGCGGTGCCTCCGTGACCTCCGACAGCGCGGCCGCGACGTATCGCCGGGTCTCGAGCGATGCCTTTTCGATCAACGGCAGGGCGAGGTCGTCCAGCTGCGCGATCTCGCGCCGGGACGGGCGGGGCAGCGAGCAGAAGGCGTAGACGGCAGCCCGCAGCAATCGTTCCTGGCTTCCACTGCGCCGGTAGGCCGGCAGGCGGCTGAACTCGAATACTGACACGGTGACAACTCGCTACTCGTTACACACGGGACGAGCACGACCGCACGACGCCCCTCCGTCAAATTAGACGAGATGCGTTAGCAAGCTGTTAACCGTTGGGAGCCGTTACTCGGCCATGTGCTGCGTTCTGCTCGATTCGGCAACAGCGAGAACCAGAATGACAATGGCAATGATTCTTCCATTCCCCGCCCACAAGGGCGAAACCCGCCGGCCCCCCTGTGGCGAGACGGCGGAGATCATTCTTTTTCCGGGCATCCGCTATGAAAGGCGCGAGGGCGAGGAAGCGCTTCCCGCCGGCAAGAAACGCCGCAAGAGCGCCGACGACCGCGTGCCCGCGGCTCAGTAGGGATCGCAGGACACGCTGCGCAGATAGTCGCCCACGCGCGATCGCCAGCTCTCGTCGGGCAGGAAGCTGCGGATCACCGCCGTTCCCGCCTCAAGATCCGCCTCCACAAAGATTGACGTCGCGAAATCCTCCGGAAAGGCGTGCCTGAGATCCAGCATCTGCACGGGCTTAAGGATGACGATATCGAGTTGGCCCTCGCTTGCGGTGCGGTCGTTGAGACTGAAGATGTTCTGGCCCATCCGGTCATAGACCGACAGGGACCAGAACAGGACCCGGTCCGGCGCGTGGATGCGCACCGGCCCCTCGTCGAGATCGAACCGGCATGCCGCGGCCAGGAAGAGAGGGTCCGGATTGGCCAGCAGGCGGTTTGCTTCCTCTCCCTCGATCATGAGGGTTTCGTGGACCTCTCCCAGTTCCGCCATGCGGGACCAGGCATCGCGCTCCGCCAGATAGGGCAGCAGAAAGAGGATGGCGATGTGAACGATGCCCGCGCCCACCACACCGATCAGCAAGGCATAGGCAAATCTAGTCACAGGCCAACCGCCGAATAAGGGGGAGCTGGACATCGACCGCGCGCGCGGTCGTGGCGACGGCCGTGTCGTAGAGCGCCAGAACCAGCGCGAACTCGCCGGTGCCGGTGAGGCGCAGCCAGTTGCCCGGGTGGGGATCGCGCGACACGGGAATGTCGAAGGAACCGTCCTCGCGCCGCAGGATGGCAAGGGAATTCAAGGCGCCACCGGCCGGGACCAGTCCGCCATTGCCCTGTCGTGCAGCATGCAGCGTCCACAGTCGGGACGGAGGGATCGGGCCTTCCACCTGGTAGGTGCAGGACGACGACAGCGGCTGCCCGAGCGTGTCGCGCGCGGCGGTGAAGGCGATCCCTTCGGCCTGGCCGAGGGCCAGATAGCCCTGGCGCGCGAAACGCGCACGCGAATAGGGATCGGCCGCCGGGGTGCCCCGGTCGGGGAAGGCCGTCCACGCCCCGACATCGACCGCGCCGAAGCCAAATCCCCTGTCGATCATCATCCAGGCACTGGCCGCGCCGCCGCCAATGGCGATCGACAAGGCAAAGGCGATCAGGAAGATCTTATGGATCATGTTTTACAACCACCCGCCTGCTGCCCGAGGGCCTTCCGGAACAAACGCGGCCATGCAGGATCGATCCGGACGCGCGGCCTAGCCTCGTAGCCGCCGCTCACAAGGAGGACAAGGCCTCAGGTTCACGGGGAAGGGCAACGGGGGGTGCTTCGCGGAACATCTCGTTGATGGACTGCAGGAGCCGCGTGGTGCGCGATGACATCACGGGCGGACGATCGCTGCGATCGCCGTCCTCGCCAGCCGCGCCATCCTCGCTCGACGCCACCTCCACCTCGACCGGCGCATCCACGCCGGGAATGGGCTTCAACTCGACGTTCTGGTGGGCGTAGGTCATCAGGCGCTGCCAGGTCATGGCGGGCAACGAGCCGCCGGTCATGCGGCGCGTCGGCGAATAGTCGTCATTTCCGAACCACACGGCGGCCGTGTAATTGCCGGTGAAGCCCACATACCAGCCGTCGCGGTAGCTTTGCGTGGTGCCGGTCTTGCCCCCCGAGCGGATGCCCTCCAGCGCCGCACGGCGCGCGGTGCCCCATTCGGGGATCTGGACGAGGATCGAGTTCATCGCCGCGACGGCTTCTTCCGAGACCACGCGGTGCGGGGGCGGAGCGTCGCGCTGGCGGTCGTAGATGATCTCGCCACCATGCGTGGTGAGCTGCGTGATGCCGTGGCGCATGCCGGCATAGCCGCCATTGGCAAGCGTCCCATAACCCGTCGCCTGGTCCAGGACGGTGATGCCGGAGGTGCCGAGCACCATGGTGCGGTGGTTGCCGAGGTCGGATTCGACGCCCATGGCCACGGTCATGTTCTTGACCGTCTCGACCGACAGATGATCGCGCGTGAGGCGCACGGGCACGGTGTTGATCGAGCGCACCAGCGCGCTGGTCAGGTTGATGTTGCCCGAAAAGCTGCGGTTGTAGTTCTGCGGCGACCAGCCGGCCCAGGTGATCGGCGCATCGGGCACGACCGAATCCGGCGTGAAGCCGTCTTCCATCGCCGCCGTATAGACATAGGTCTTGAAGGACGAGCCGGTCTGGCGCAGGGCGCGGGTGGCGCGGTTGAACTGGCTGCGCGCATAGTCGCTGCCGCCGACAATCGCCCTGACGGCGCCGTTGTTCTCCAGCACCACGATGGCGCCTTCGGACGCGCCATAATCGCTGCCATACTGGCGCAGATGGTATTCGAGCGACTCCTCGGCTGCCTTCTGGATGTCGAGATCGATCGTCGTGCGCGCCACCAGCGCCGTCGGCCCATTGCGCGGCGCCACGCGCTTGACCTCCTCGAAGGCCCAGTCGAGGTAGTAATCGGGACTGTCGCGCCCGCCGCGATCGACGGCCGTGGCCGGATTGAGCCGCGCGTGAAGCACCTGGCCCTCCGTGGCAAAGCCCGAATCCACCATGTTGGACAAGACGACATTGGCACGCCCGCGCGCGGCGGGCAGGTTGATGTGGGGCGCCAGATGCCCCGGCGCCTTGAACAGGCCCGCGATCATGGCGGCCTCGGCAAGCGTGACGTCCTTGATCGGCTTGTCGAAATAGAAATCGGCCGCCGCCGCGATGCCGAACGTGCCACCACCCAGATAGGCGCGGTCGAGATAGAGCTGGAGGATTTCCTTCTTGGTGAGGTTCATCTCCAGCCAGAGCGCCAGATAGGCTTCCTTGATCTTGCGCTCCATCGAGCGCTCGTTGGTCAGAAAGAGGTTCTTGGCGAGCTGCTGGGTGAGGGTGGAGCCGCCCTGGACGACGCCATTGGCGCGCACATTCTCGCCCAGCGCGCGGCCAAGCCCGATGAAGTCGATGCCGAAATGCTCGAAGAAGCGACGGTCCTCGGTGGCCAGCACCGCGTTGATGACGTGATCCGGCAGTTCGTCGACGGCCACGGAATCGCGCTGGATGATGCCGCGCTGGCCGATCTCGTTGCCGTAGCGGTCGACGAAGGTGACGGCATAATCGCCCTGGGAGAGCCAGTCGCGCTGGGTCTCGTCGAAGGCCGGGATGGCGAGCGCGACCAGCACGATCGTCGCCGCCGTGCCCATGGTGAAACCTTCGGAGGCGAGTTCCACCACGCCGCGCCGCCAGCCCGACACGCGGAAGCGGCGGAAGAAGATGGTCACGCTCTCCCACCATTCTCGTGCCCGAAAGCCGGAATCGTAAAGGCTGGAATCGATCCAGGCATCGAATTCGAGAAGCTTCGATGCTTTCGGTGCCTTAGAGGGCTTTGTCTCGAACGGATCCTTCATTCAGATAGCTGCCCATGCCCGCGCGTCCCTTGCGCATTCCCCAGCCGGCCGGAAAGCGGACCTGTCCCTGTCCATCATCCGGCAAGCTCGCGAAATTACTCCCAATCCCACCGATGCCACAAGGCGATAAGCGGGAAACACTGTGTGATCGTTAACCGGAGGATGCAGGCCATGTTCCCGCAAAGCCACTTTGTGCGCGGGGGTGGTGCCGATCGGCAACAGGGGAGGGGAGCGTTGCGCGCCCCCCTCGAAGAGGGTCAGCGTCGTGCGGTGCGCATGGTCATGCGGGCATCGCAATATTCGCCGTCATGGGTGCCGACCCACACGTCGAGCCAGCCATTGGACGGGCGCGTGAGCGTGATCAGCGGGTCGAGATTGCCGTTGTCGTCGTCGTCATAATACCAGTTGGCGCGGCCGGTATTGATCAACAGGATGCTGTCGCATTGCGAGACGACGGAGATCGACAGGCGGTAGCCGTCCATCGCCGACAGGTCGAAGGTGAAATCCGGCTGGTCCATGACATAGCCCTGGCCGCGATCGGTCTGCGGACGGACCGAGCTGCAACGGGCGATGTTGGTGTCGCCGCCGGCGGTGACGTTGAAGCTGCGGCCGCCGGTGAGATCGTGGCCCGAGAGCCGGTGGGTCTCACCCGAGAGCGACCAGTCCGGGCAGGCCCAGGACGCGGTGGTCAGGAACAGAAAAGAAGACAGAGAAAGCAGAATAACTCGCATCACAAAACTCCCCAGCCCGATGCGGACGCCGAAATCTACGCCTGTCGCTGCCCTTCGGCAACGACGATTTTTGGGGCGATCGCGTTCCTCCATGGCGCGGGCGGAAAGGGTTTGGCCGCCGTTCCCCGCGCCCGTGGCGGCGGCGCGATCCTGGCTGCGGAACTCTGACAGGTCGAGGAGGTTCGGAGCCGGGGGGCATAGCCTCGGAAGGTTTGCCCAAATGTTCTTACGTGTCGACAAGCTGCAGATCGATCTGCCTCAGCCCGCTGCCCAGGACCCGAACGCCGCGGCCGCGCTCCAGGAACTGCTGGGCGGGAAATATGGCGAGATGTCCACGCTCGGAAACTATCTCTTCCAGAGCTTCAATTTCCGCTCCAAGAGCAAACTGCGCCCCTTCTACAGCCTGGTGGCGGCGATCACGGCCGAGGAACTGGGCCATCTCGAGCTGGTCTCGAACGGCGTCTCCATGCTGGCCAACGGGCCCGACGAGAAGGATGCCGACATGGAAGGCGGCGGCGACATCTCGGACGCGCCCTACGACATGATGAAGGACGCCAGGCTGGCGGCCGCCTTCTATTCGCATGGCGGCGGCGCGGTGCCGGTGGATTCCAACGGGCTGTCCTGGAACAAGGATTTCATCACCACGACCGGCAACGTGATCTTCGACCTGTTGCACAATTTCCATCTCGAATGCGGGGCGAGACTGCACAAGCTCCGGGTCTACGAGTCGCTGACCGACCCGACGGGCCGCGAGGTGTGCGGCTACCTGCTCGTGCGCGGCTCGGTGCATGCCCATGCCTATGCGCTGGCGTTGAAGAAGATCACTGGGGTGGAGATCGAGAAGATGCTGCCGACGCCCAACATCCCGCTCGGCAACATTCCCGAGGCACAGAAATATCTCGACGAGGGCTCGCACCGGCGCCTCTACACCTTCAGCCCGGACGATTATCAGGAGATCGCCGGGATCTGGGGCAATGGCGAGGTGGCGCTGCCCGACGACCCGCCCGGCGAACTGGAGGTGGTGGAAGGCATGCCCGATGGCGGCAAGATCCAGGAACTGGTCGGCGAACCCAACGCCTTCACGCCCGACTATGCGCCGGAGGAAATGTTCGAGATCGCGCAGAAGCTCTACAAGAAGTCGCGCTAGCGCGGTTTCGAAGACAGGGGGCGGGGCCTCATCCTTCGAGGCTCCGCTTCGCTGCGCACCTCAGGATGAGGCCCGGGGCGGGTGCGACCACCTGCCTGGCGTTGTCCCAGATCAACGTCCGCTGGCCGCGTTGCGACTAGGCCTGCGGACGCAACTTGATCGGGGGCCAGCATGTTCGACCAGGGCGAAACACTCGATATCGGCGACACGAGACTTTTCGTGTCGGAGGCGGGCAAGCCCGATGGCGAGCCGATCCTGCTGCTGCATGGCGGCTTGGGAAGCCGGCATGATTTTGAACCCCTCGCCGCGCTTCTGGGCGACGACTTCCGGCTGATCGCGCTGGACAGCCGCGGGCATGGGCGCTCGGGCCCGGGCGGGGCGGCGATGACCTACCGACAGCTGGCCGAGGATTGTGGGGCCGTTCTGGACACGCTCGGCCTGCCGAACGCGGGCATCATCGGCCACAGCGACGGCGGTATCGCAGCCTTGCGCTTCGCGGCCTCCCGCCTCGTCCAGCCGCGTTTCGTCGTGGCGGTCGCTGCCCATTGGGACCTGCCGGAAAGCGACCCAACGCGGGATATCTATGCCGGCGTGACCGCCGAGGAATGGCGCGAGATGTTTTCGCAGCAGGTCGAGCGCTACGAGACGGAAAACCCCGAACCCGATTTCGCCCGGCTGTTTGCGGCGACGAAAGCCATGTGGCTGGGCAGCGATGCCGACGCCTATCCCGGCGAGAGCGTGCGCGCCATCGCCTGCCCGCTGCTGGTGGTCCATGGCGACGAGGATTTCCTGGTCTCGCGGCAACAGGCTTTCGATCTTGCCGGACGCGTCGAAGGCGCGCGCCTCTACAACCTGCCTTTTGCGTCCCATACCGTGCTGGAGGACAGCCCGGGCGAGGTGGTTGGGGTGATCAGGGCGTTTGTGGRGSGGGKGGGGGCGGGGGTAGAGTAGGGGGGTATTTGAAGTTGCGTGGCGCGTGGGGCGGTGAGACGCCAGCCTTTTTTCCTTTGAAGGCAGACCCCTCTCTGTCCTGCCGGACATCTCCCCCACCAGGGGGGGGAGTGGGGGCGGGGACGCCGCGCCTTATTTCCGCATGCGCTTGATGCTCTCGTAGAGGTCGGGCAGGGCTTCCGCGAAGGGTCGGGCTATTGTGAGTTCCTCCGCCGACAGTGGTCGCTCCAGTTCGGGATCGGGACCGATGAGTTCACCCGTCGCGGTGTCGACCCACCAGCCATCCTCGTCCTGATGGACGCCGCCTGCTGCAATGAGTGTTTTCATGCGCTGGTCATAGACTGTCCAGCGCCGCAACATTTCGGCGTCGTCCTGCTCGGTGGCGCCGAGATCGACTGTAATGAAGGTTGGCCATTTGTCGGTCACGACGCTCATCTGCTTGGGGTGCCCTGCCTTAGCGCAGCTAGGATAGAGACTAGCGAAACTGTGAGGCTCATCGGCTCGCACTGATCTACGGCAAGCGCGCCCTTTCGTCCGATTAGTGAGGCCAATTCCCTTGACCGAATAGGCTTGAAGCCCAAGTGCCCTGCGGGCAGACAAGGCGAAGCCTTCAATGGTCAGAACGTCGCATCTAGGAACGCTCCGTCTCAGTGAACGGTCGCAGCTTCGTTGCCGACGACTACCCGAGCTATTCGTTGAATCGTGTCGCTCGGGCCACTGCGATATCGAGGTACAGCATCAAGGCGATTGTCAGCCTGCAACCGAACTTTTTGGGTGACCGATGTGTCAGTTTCTAGGACAGCGATCACTGACAGCGGCAAATGCTTCTCGCTATCTGCAACTATGCGCAACAGCATCGCCTGCCAAAGCTTGGCATCGTTCGTTGCGATGAAGAGCGCAACCGGATCGCGCTTGTCGGGATAAAACACCATGTCCGGCGTGAAACCGCTCAAGTCGTCTGAAACTGGCTGTCCTTCCACATAGCGAATATGGCGTTTATCCATTTCGTCGCGGATTGCTGTGCGGACATCATCCTCAAAGGTATTCTTGACGCGCTCGATCGTCAAAAGGATCAGATCATTGAGTCGAAGAAGAAGAGCAGAAAATTCTAGTATAGCTTTCGACAAGTGCGCTTCGGATACGCCGTCCTTGAAAATCTCCCCCATTTCCTCGTCATAAGCTGCTCCGTGCTCTTCCAAAATTTGCGCGAGAGCGTCTCTGCGGGTGGCGGCGTCCATTGTCGCGCCTTCGGCTTCGAGAAGCGCGATTGTCAGGGCGTTATCTACTATGCGATACACGCCAGCCTTGGGCCCGAGCGCGTAGATTCCGATTGGATCACCGGAAATGAAATTTTGGTAGGGCGTGCTTATGGCCAATCCACCGCTAAAGGCGGATATCTGGACGTTCTCACAGAACGCCGCGCATATTTGCTCCTTCAAACCCATGGCATCGCATCCATCACAAACATATCAGGCTGATGGGGTATACCGACAAGACTGCACGCAATCGCTGTGGCAACGGTATCACTCATAGCATGGCCATCGTTAAGCATTTTCTTGTGGCGATGATAAGACCTTGCAGCCGGTATGCGCTTCGTTCCTAGTGGCTTCACGATTCCTACTGACAAGCCATCGGTGTCGCCGCAAACGGAATGAACATGCCAGCCGGGATGAGAGGCGTGGAATTCCCATCTTGCCAGTATCCTGCAGTCGCTGCTGACATCCTCGCCTAGAGCGACAATAAATTCTGGAACCAGGGTGTGATACGCGACCATCAACCTATAACTCCGGCCTTGGCCGGCAAAGGTTATGATCTGCCATCGCCAGCGGCGGGTTAGGGGAAAAGGCTTTCCTCTCTTTCTACTAAGAGAGAAATCCTTTGCCTTCAGTTTGTCATCGCTCCACTCAGAGAGCGAGACATTCGATTTTCGAGATTGAATTACCCCTGTCACCCGCATGACATATTTATGCTGGTTCTCACTCCGCCACGCAAGCCACCCGATTAGTCGGGCGTATGTTCCACTGCAGTGATTTAGGAATAAATCCCTTGACACCGTGACGGTGGTTTGATAGGTTCTCGCTACGGTCGGAGAACTGCGCAGAGACGCGCGGGCTTCGGCCTTTTTCATGGGTTTTTCGGGCAGGTCGGTCGCTGGCGGTTTCGTCGGGCGGGGCTTTGCCGTGGGCCGGGCGAGGAATTTTCCCATGCATGAAGAGACAAGCAGGCGCCGGCCGATCACGGCCGCGCAATGGGCGCATGCGCGCGCCGTGGCCGAAGGCGCGCCGCCGACGCGCGACCGGATCGCCGGCATTCTCGATTGCAACGTCACCGCAGTCTACGAGCATGCCCGCGCCGAGGGCTGGAAGCGGCTCGACTTCCGCCGCGCCGATGCGCGTGCCGCCCATGCCGACTTCATCGATCTGGCCAGCCGGCCGGCCGACGGCGCGGGCGAGGCGGATGCGGCGTGGACCGATGACGCGGGGGGCGACCCCGCGGCGCTTGCGGCGGTGGGGCCGGCCGAGACGGAAATCACGGTGGGCGCGGCGGGCGACGACATGATGGAGCTCCTGCGCCGCGGCACGGCGCTGCTCGGGCGCCGGCTGGCCTCGCTGCTGGAGCGGGCCGAAAAGGGCGGGCGGCTCAACCGGGCCGAATTCGACGGGCTCGCCGCCATGGCCCGCGTGATCGAGCGCTGGGAGGCGCTGGCGCAGGAACAGACGCGACAAGAAGAAAAGAAGAGCGATGAGGAACTCGCCGAAATCTACCGCAACATCGAGGAGCGCATCGCCGAACTCGCGCTCGAGGAAGCCGAGCGGCTGGTCGCCGCGGGATATCGACCCGGACTGGGTCTCGGAAGCGCAGCGGAGCTGGATCCTGCAGGGACGGGCGGCCCAGCAGACGATCTGGTGCCGGACCGAGGGCCGGCGTGAGGGCTGGCTGGTCATTGGCGGGCGCGGCGCGGGCAAGACAAGGCTCGGGGCCGAATGGGTCAACGCGCTGGCCAACGGCTACTCGTCGATGGTCGCGGGCCGGGTGGACCGTATCGCGCTGATCGGCGAGACGCTGGCCGACGTGCGCGAGGTGATGGTGGAAGGCGCGTCCGGCATCGTGTCGGTCGCCAGGCTCGGGCGGCCGCGCTACGAGGCCTCGCGCAGCCGCGTGGTGTGGGAAAACGGTGCGGTGGCGCAGGCCTTTTCGTCCGAGGATCCCGAGAGCCTGCGCGGGCCGCAATTTGCGGCGGCCTGGTGCGACGAGCTCGCCAAATGGAAGAACGCGGAGGCGACCTACGACATTCTGCAGTTCGGGCTCAGGCTTGCGCCCGGCCCGGTGCAGCTCATCACCACCACGCCGCGTCCCGTGCCGCTGGTCAGGGAAATGCGCGGTGTCTCGAGGCTGCGGGACGGAGCCGGTGCGTTTCCCTTCGTGGAGGAACTCTGCGCGCTGGCCGGCGGCGTGCGCGCGGTGCTGGGGCCGGCCACGCGCATTACCTATGGCGCCGACTGGTCGGAATATTTCGGCCACCAGCCGGCCGACGGCAGCGGCGACGTCCATTTCCATCTCGACGCCTTCTGGGCGCATGAGGAGGTGGCGGCGGTCGCGATCCACAATTACATGCCGCTCTCGGACTGGCGCGACGAGGACCATGGCGGCGGCAATCCGGACGGCTTCGTCGAGCCCTATGACCGGGTGGGGCTGAAGAGCCAGATCGCCGCTGGCGAGGGCTTCGACTGGTTTTATGCCAGCGCGGCCGATCGCCTGGAGCGGCAGCGCAGCCCGATCGCCGACGGCGGCTACGGCAAGCCCTGGGTGTTCCGCTACAAGGATCTGGTCGCCTGGTGGGAGAACGAGCATTTCGACCGGCCAGGCGGCGTCGAGAGCACCACGCCGACGGCCTGGGTGCCGCGCTCGAAGCCGATCTGGTTCACCGAACTCGGATGCCCGGCGGTCGACAAGGGCCCGAACCAGCCGAACGTCTTTCCAGATCCCAAATCGTCGGAGAACGCGGCGCCGCATTTTTCAAACAAAGGTCGATCCGACCTTTCGCAGCGGCGCTTCATCGCGGCACACCAGAGCTACTGGGATCCCGGCCATCCGGCGTTCTCGGAAGGTGGCAATCCCGTCTCCGAACTCTATTCGGGACGGATGGTGGACCCTGGCAGGATCACGCTCTGGGCGTGGGATGCGCGGCCGTTTCCGGCTTTTCCCGCGCGCGGAGACGTATGGGCGGATGGCGATAACTGGCAGCTCGGCCACTGGCTGAACGGGCGGCTTTCGGGGATATCGGTGTCGGATCTGATCGATGCGGTCCTATCCGACCACGGCCTGCCCGCGGCCGATACGCGTGCCGTCGCCGGCACGATGACGGGATATGTGACGGAAGATCCGACCACGGCACGTGCCGCGCTGGAGCCAGTGGCGGAGCTGTTCGGGCTGGAAGTCCATGAGCGTGACGGGCAACCGCTCTTCTTTTCGGAAGGCAGAGGCGAGCAGGCGATCGAACTTGCCGAACTGGTCCTCCCCGACGATGGCCCGGTGCGCGAGCGCACCAGACTGCCCGACCACGACCTGCCGGCCGAGGTGGAGCTTGGTTATCGCGACCTCTTTCTCGACCACCAAAGCGCGGTGGCGCGGGCGCAGAAATGGAGCGGGCAGGGAGGCGGGCGCGCGGCGCTCGCCTTGCCGGCAATCATGGATGCCGGGCAGGCACGGGCGCTGATCGAGGATTGGCTGTCTCGCAAATGGGCCGCGCGGGAGACGACACGACTTGCGCTGGCGGTGGCGCGTCGCGAGGTGGTGCCGGGTTGCGTATTCCGCCTGCCGGGCGAGACACGCGAATATATGGTGACGCGCATCGATGACGGGCTTTCGCGGCAGGTGRGCGCGCGGCGCATCCGCCGGGCGGCACRGGCGCCCTGGCGGCCCGCCGCGCCGCCAGCCGGCGCGGGCGCGGCAATGCTTGTTCCCGTCCCGCATGTCCTCTTTCTCGACCTGCCCATGGGGCCGCAGGAAACGAGCCCCGAAAACCAGTTCCGGGTGGCGCTGCGCGCAAGGCCGTGGCGGAGCCATGCCGTGCTGGCCTCGCCCGAGGAAACCGGCTTCGGCGAGCGCGCAACGGTGACGGCACCGGCGACGCTCGGACAAATTGAGGCCGAACTGCCCCCAGGCTTCGAGGGTCGCATCGATCCGTTCGGCGCGGTGGTCGTGAGGCTCTTGGAGGGCGAGCTCGAAAGCGTCAGTCGGCTGCGCATGCTGAACGGCGCCAATGCGGCCGCGATCCGCTCGGCTTCGGGCGCCTGGGAGGTGCTGCAGTTCCAGACCGCCGACGAAATCGCGCCGTCGCTCTGGCAGCTGACGGGCCTTCTGCGTGGCCAGCTGGGCACGGGTGACGCGATGATGGCTGGCGCCGGGACCGGCGCCGATTTCGCGCTGCTCGGCGAGGCGGTCGTCCCGGCGGGTCTGCAAGGTTCCGAGATCGGGCTGGAGCTCAACTGGCGCGTCGTTCCTTCCGGCGGCGATCTGGACGGCCCTGTTGCCGCGCAAGCAATGGAGGTCGGCGGCGTGCGCGCGCTCATCCCGCTTGCGCCGGTGCATCCGCGATTGCGCCGCGAGGGCGACGATGCCGTCTTTTCCTGGATCCGCCGGGGACGGATCGATGCCGATGGATGGGCGGGGACCGACATCCCGCTCGGCGAGGCGCAGGAGGCCTATCTGGTGACGGTCGGGCTGCCGGACGCGGCCCCCATGCGGGAGTGGCAGGTGCACGAGCCCCGGCTGGCCTATCCGGCGGCGGCGATCGAAGCCGATTTCGGCGCCGTGCCCGAGGAGATCGAATTGAGCGTGCGCCAGATCAGCCAGGCCGTCGGGCCGGGCCTGCCGGCGGTCAGCCGGTTCATGCTTTCGCATCTGTTCTGAGACAGTCCAAGAAGGAGAAACGACATGGAACAGTCAAAACCCTGGTATCGCTCGCGCACCATCTGGGCATCGCTGGTGACGGTGGCCGCCGCACTTGCCGCGATCGTCGGCATTCCGTTCGCCGAGGCCGATCAGGCGATGCTGACGGAGACGATCCTCCAGACGGTGACCGCCGTGGGCGGGCTTGTGGCGCTGGTCGGCCGGCTGGTGGCGAGAAGCCGGATCGGGTAGGGACGATGGGGGACGAGCGCCCCATATTGTGGTGCGCGGTGAATTGTCCTTATCTTGCCGGGCGAACCGATTGGGCGGCTCCAAGGGGGCGAGGTCATTGCGGCGGGACCGGCTGTTCCCGCGCCGGGATTGGCCTCGAATTCGTTCATGTGCTGTTCAGCCGATCCGGGGTAGAAGTCCGACCATGAACACGAACCGTCTCCTCTCCTGTCTCCTGGCGCCGATCCTGCTGGTCGCCTCGGTCCTGCCGTCGCTGGCCACCGTGCCGCGCGTGACGGGACCCGAGACGCCTGCACCCTTCGTCAACGTGTCGGGCGACTGCCGCGCCGCGGGCCAGCAGCTCGCTTCCGAGCTTGGCGGGACGCTTCACAGTGCGTCCGCCGAGACCCAGAACGGAGAGGCGGTCTGCGTGATCGTGGTGATCGTACCGCCGGCTTCCTCGGGCGAGCATCCGCAGCTGGTGCGGCGCACGGTTCCGCGATAGGCGACAGCTCCTGCACCGCTTGTGCGGGCCTGCCGATCCTGTCAAAAGACGTCATCCAATCGGTCCTGCTTCGGGAGATGATGACATGCGGGTACTCGTTGTCGAGGACGACAAGGACCTCAACCGGCAGATCTGCGACGCGCTGACCGATGCCGGCTATGTCGTCGACAAGGCGTTCGACGGCGAGGAAGGCCATTTCCTCGGCGATACGGAGCCCTATGATGCGGTCGTGCTCGACATCGGCCTGCCGCAGATGGACGGCATCTCAGTGCTCGAGAGATGGCGGCGCGACGAGCGCAAGATGCCGGTGCTGATGCTGACGGCCCGCGACCGCTGGAGCGACAAGGTGGCCGGCATCGATGCCGGCGCCGACGACTACGTCACCAAGCCGTTCCACATCGAGGAAGTGCTCGCCCGCGTGCGCGCACTCATCCGCCGCGCGGCCGGACATGCCTCGAGCGAGCTGACCTGCGGGCCGCTCCGGCTCGACACCAAGAGTTCGAAGGTCGATCTCGACGGCAAGCCGCTCAAGCTGACCTCGCACGAATTCCGCCTGCTCTCCTATCTCATGCACCACACCGACGAGGTGATCTCGCGCACCGAGCTCGTCGAGCATCTCTACGACCAGGATTTCGATCGCGATTCGAACACGATCGAGGTCTTCGTGGGACGACTGCGCAAGAAGATGGGCATCGATCTCATCGAGACGGTGCGCGGCATGGGCTACCGCATGCGCCGGCCCCAGGCCTGAGGATGGGCGATCACGGCATCATCGCGGGGGCGCCGGCGGCATGAAGCGGCAGCTGCCCGTTGGCCTGCGTTTCGATTCGCTCTCCTTCCGGGTCGTGGCTTCCTCGACCATCTGGGCCGTGCTGACGCTGGTCATCGTCGCCACGATCATCTCCACCTTCTACCGGCAGGCCAGCGAGCGCGGCTTCGACAGCGTGCTTTCGGCCCATCTGTTCAGCCTCATCGGCTCGGTGGGGGTGGGCGAGGACGGCAGCCTGCAGGGCAGCCCCAATCTCGGCGATTTCCGCTTCTCCGAGCCCGGCACGGGCTGGTACTGGTCGGTCGAGCCTGCCGGTGGCGACATAAGGGGCATGCTCAGCTCCCCCTCGATGTCGGAGCCCATACCCTCGCCGTCGACCGAAGACGTTCCCTTCGATGGCGATTTCCAGCGCCGCTACCTGACCGATGGGCCCGCCGGCGAGATCATCGACGTCATCGAGAGCGAGTTCCTGCTCGACGGCCAGGGCGGGATCGCGCGGTTCCGCGTCATGGGCAATTACAGCGAGCTCGAGCAGGAGATCGACGCCTTCGGCAGGCAGCTCTACCTCTACCTGGCGGTGTTCGGGCTCGGCATGATCGTCATCAACGCGCTGGCGATCCTGATCGGATTGAGGCCGCTGGCCAGGGTGCGCAAGGCGCTCGCCGACATCCGGGCCGGCTCGGCGCAGCAGCTGGACGGCAGGTTCCCGGCCGAGATCGCGCCGCTCGCCAGCGAGGCGAATGCGCTGATCGAGAGCAACCGCCGCATTGTGGAGCGTGCCCGCACGCAGGTCGGCAACCTTGCCCATTCGCTCAAGACGCCGCTTGCGGTGATGATGAACGAGGGCAGGGCCATGGAAGGCCCGAAGGGCAGGCTGATCGCCGAGCAGGCCATGCTGATGCAGCAGCAGATCGAACATTATCTGCAGCGTGCCCGCTCGGCGGCCCAGCGCGACGTCGTGGTCTACCGCACGCCGACCCGCGAGACGCTCGCGCGCATGCTGCGCGTGATGGCCAAGCTCAACCCCGCCATCGACCTCGATCAGGATCTGCCCGACCGCGAACTCGTCTTTGCCGGCGAGAAGGAGGATTTCGAGGAACTGTGCGGCAACCTGCTCGAAAACGCCTATAAATGGGCACGCGGCCAGGTCCGGGTGTCGCTGGCGCCGCTGGCGCGCCGGGAGGGCGGCCCGGCAATGCTGGAGCTGACCATCGAGGACGACGGTCCGGGCATCCCCGAAGATCAGGCAAACCTGGCCCTTAAGCGCGGCCAGCGGCTGGACGAAACCAAGCCGGGAACGGGGCTCGGACTGGCCATCGTCTCGGAACTGGTGGCCGAATATGGCGGCGAACTGCTTCTTGATTCAGCGCAAATCGGTGGGCTCAGGGTCCGCGTAAGACTGAAGCAGGTGCAAGATTGAACGGGAGACGGATTGTAGTCGCAGCGGGTTTCGGACAAAATTCCGCCCAACAGCTTCCATAGTTGGGCGGACATGCAAAGGGACAACACAGTCGATATGCGCTCGGCGCGACGCGGTTTCGCGGCGGTCGGCATCCTTCTGGCGGCGCTGACGCTGACGGGATGCGTGGCCGCGCAAACGGAGACCGCCAGCCAGACGGCGATCGGGGCCTTCGCCGGCACGACGCCAGCGCCGGCCAGTACGGCGGCGCTCCTCGAGGCGCTCGGCGACGGGCTGATCGGGCGTGAGATCGGGTCGGAGCTCCGTCGCGAAGAGCGGCGCAGCGCACTCGCCGCCGAATACCAGGCGCTGGAATACGCGCAGGTGGGCGAGCAGGTGATCTGGCGCGGCTCGAGCGACCGCTTGGTCGGCGAGGTGACGGCGGCGGCGCCCTATCGGGTCGGCTCGCAGAACTGCCGGCAATATGTCCACACCGTGCGCAGCGGGGAAACGTCCCGCACGGCGCGCGGCACCGCTTGTCGCGAGCCCGATGGCCGCTGGTCGCTGCTGATCTGATCGCTCATCAAGTTTGCGACAACATGACGGTTTTGGCCAAAAAGCCGCATGGCTGACCATTGGCCGGGCACCGCGCAAGAGTTATTGAGACACCATGTTTTTCTGGATCATAGCCGCGACGCTGACACTGGGCGCCTGCATGGCCATTCTGGCGCCGTTCTCGCGGCGGCACGAGAAGGCCGCGCGCGACGAGGACCATGATCTCGAGGTCTATCGCGACCAGCTGGCCGAGCTCGAACGCGACGCCGCACGCGGGCTGATCGCGGCCACCGAGGCCGAGCAGGCACGCGCCGAGATCGGCCGCCGGATCCTGCGGGTCGCCGCCGAGCGCAAGGAACGTCCGGCGCGAGGCGAAGGAACCAGCTTCACCCGTATTGCCAGCCTTGCCGCCGTCCTTGCCGTGCCGCTGCTCAGCTGGGGCATCTATGCGGGCCTGGGATCGCCCGGCATGCCGGGACAGCCGCTGGAAGCCCGCCTGGCGCAGGACACGGGCGAGGCGTCCATGGCCCAGCTCGTGGCGCGCGCCGAGGCGCATCTTGCCGAAAACCCCGAGGATGCGCGCGGCTGGGAAGTGCTGGCGCCCGTCTATCTGCGGATGGGACGCGGGGGCGACGCGGTCGTGGCCTACCGCAACGCGATTCGCCTCGACGGCGAGACCGCGGCGCGCCAGACCGGCCTTGGCGAGGCCCTGGTGGCGACAGCGGGCGGGACCGTCACCTTCGAGGCCCAGCAGGCCTTCGAGCAGGCTCTGGCGCTCGAACCCGGCAATGCGCGCGCCCGGTATTTCGTGGCGAGCGGCTACCTGCAGGATGGGCGAACCGACGACGCCGTGTCGATCTGGCAGGCCATGGCGGCTGAACTGCCGGGCGATTCCCCCTGGCGGGGAGCGGCGGTCGAAGCGCTGCGCGAGGCCGGCGTCTCGGCAGATGCCGTCCCGGGGCCGTCGCAAGAGCAGATGCGCGCCGCCGCCGATATGGATACCGACGACCGCACCGCCATGATAGAGGATATGGTCGCAGGCCTCGATGCGCGGCTGCGCAGCGCGCCGGACGACCCGGAGGGATGGCAGCGGCTGGTGCGCTCCTATGTGGTGCTCGGCCGTCAGGACGAGGCGCGCGACGCCCTCGATCGCGGGCTGGAGGCCATGGGCCGCGAGAGCGCGCAGAGCGACGAACTGGCCTCATTCGCGCTGGCGCTTGGAATTTCGCCGACGGAGCTGGAAGAATGAACCGGAAGCAAAAAAGACTGTCCGTGATCGGGGGCGCGCTGCTGTTCCTCGGTGTCGCGACCGGGCTGACGCTCTACGCCCTCGGCAGCCGGGCGTCGTTCTTCTACCTGCCGACAGACGTCGTCGCCAAGGGCGTCGCGCCCGGCGAGCGCATCCGCCTGGGCGGGCTGGTCGGCGTCGGGTCGATCGAGCGGCGGCAGGGCCTCGAAGTGGTCTTCGACGTCACCGACGAGGTCGAGACGGTCCAGGTGATGTATAACGGCATCCTGCCGGATCTTTTCCGCGAACAGCAGGGCGTTGTGACCGAGGGCGTTTTCGGGGCCGACGGCACCTTCGTGGCCGACACGGTGCTGGCGCGCCATGACGAGACCTACATGCCGCGCGAGGTTGCCGAAAGCCTCAAGGAACTCGGCATGTGGCAGCACGCGGGCGATGGTGACGCCCAGCCGGCCAACGGCGCCGCCACCGAAACGGGGTATTGAGGCCATGACCGTCGAAATCGGGCATTTCGCCCTCGTCCTTGCCTTCGTGCTGACGCTGGTTCAGTTCACCGTTCCGCTGGTCGGCGCGCGCATTGGCGACGAACGCATGATGGCCGTGGGCGGACCGACGGCGGTCGCTGCCTTCGCACTGACGCTTCTGTCATTTGCCGCGCTGACCTATGCCTACATCGTCTCCGACTTCTCGGTGGTGAATGTTTGGGAGAACTCGCACTCCCAGAAGCCGATGCTCTACAAGGTCACCGGCGTGTGGGGGAACCACGAGGGCTCGATGCTCCTGTGGATCGTGATTCTCGCGGCCTTTGCCGCACTCGTGGCCTGGTTCGGCCGCAACCTGCCGGCGACGCTGCGGGCCAACGTGCTCGCGGTGCAGGGGCTGATCGGCGCCTCCTTCATGCTGTTCATCCTGGCGACGTCGAACCCCTTCACGCGCCTTAATCCCGCGCCGATGGAAGGCCGCGACCTCAACCCGCTCCTCCAGGATATCGGGCTCGCCATCCATCCGCCGCTTCTCTATCTCGGCTATGTGGGCTTCTCGATCTGCTTTTCCTTCGCCTGCGCGGCCCTCATCGAAGGACGGATCGACGCCGCCTGGGCGCGCTGGGTGCGCCCCTGGACGCTGGCGGCATGGCTGTTCCTGACCGGCGGCATCGCGATGGGCTCCTACTGGGCCTATTACGAGCTCGGCTGGGGCGGCTTCTGGTTTTGGGACCCGGTCGAAAACGCCTCCTTCCTGCCCTGGCTCGCCGGCACGGCCATGCTGCATTCGGCGATCGTCATGGAAAAGCGCTCGGCGCTGAAGATCTGGACGGTGCTGCTGGCCATCATGACCTTCTCGCTGTCGCTGCTCGGCACGTTCCTGGTGCGCTCGGGCGTGCTGACTTCCGTGCACGCCTTCGCCACCGATCCCACCCGCGGCGTCTTCATCCTCGGCATCCTCGTGTTCTTCATCGGCGGCTCGCTGAGCCTGTTCGCGCTGCGCGCCAGCCGCCTGACAACGGGAGGCCTGTTCCACCCGATCTCCCGCGAAGGGGCGCTGGTGCTGAACAACCTCTTCCTCTCGACCGCCACCGCGACCGTGCTGATCGGCACGCTCTATCCGCTGCTGGTCGAGGCGGTGACGGGCGACAAGATCTCGGTCGGTCCTCCCTTCTTCAACATGACCTTCATCCCGCTCATCATCCCGCTGCTGATCGCGGTGCCCTTCGGGCCGCTTCTGGCGTGGAAGCGGGGGGATCTGTACGCGGCCTGCCAGCGCCTGTTCGCCGCCTTCGCGGCTTCGCTGGCCGTGGTCGTCGTGGTCTGGTTCTTCGTCGACGGCGCATCCGTCGCGGCAGCGCTCGGCATCGGCCTGGCCTTCTGGCTGATCTTCGGGCCGCTGACCGATCTGGCTCTGAAATCGGGCGTCGGCAACGTCTCGCCGGGCATCGCCATGCGGCGCTTCGCGGGCCTGCCGCGCTCCGTCTACGGCACGGCGCTCGCGCATATCGGCGTCGGCCTCACGGTGCTCGGCATCGTGGCGGTGACGACGCTGGAGGTCGAGCGCATGGCCGGCATGCAGCCGGGCGACACGATGGAAGTGTCGGGCTACACGCTCCGCTTCGACGGAATCCGGCCGCACCAGGGGCCCAACTTCACCGAGGACCAGGGCGTCTTCACCTATTTCAATGCCTCGGGCCGCGAGATGGGCACGATCATCTCGTCGAAGCGTCTCTACACGGCGCGCCAGTTCCCGACGACGGAGGCCGGACTGCGCACGCACGGGCTGAGCCAGCTCTACATTGCGCTGGGTGACCGCCTGCCGGACGGCTCGATCGTGGTGCGCGCCTGGTGGAAGCCGCTGGTTCTCCTGATCTGGCTCGGCAGCGTGGTGATGATGATCGGGGCCGGCTTCTCGCTCGCCGATCGCCGGCTTCGGGTGGGCGCGCCCTCGGCGCGCAAGGCGCGACCGGCGGGAACCGTGGAGGCACCCGCATGAGGCCGTTCGTCTCCCGAACCCTTGCGCCGCTCCTGCTGGCACTGTCGCTTCTGGCTTCACCCGCGCATGCCGCGCTCGATCCCGACGAGCTTCTCGACGACCCGGTACTGGAAGAACGCGCGCGCGGGCTCTCGGCGGAGCTGCGCTGCATGGTCTGCCAGAACCAGTCGATCGACGATTCCAATGCCGAGCTGGCGCGTGATCTTCGCGTCCTGGTGCGCGAGCGCATCCTGGCTGGCGACAGCGACGCGGAGGTGATCGAATACGTCGTATCCCGCTACGGCGAATTCGTGCTCCTGCGCCCGCCCTTCACGCTGCGCAACGCGGCCTTGTGGGCCTCGCCGGTGCTGCTGATCCTCGGCGGCGGCGGCTTCATCTTCTTCGCCACCCGAAACCGCCGTCGCCAGGAGGTCGCCAAGCTGAGCGAGGAAGAGGACCAGAAGCTGAAGGAGCTTCTGGAGCGCGGCTGAGGGCCGACTGCCGCAACATTACGAAAGTTTCATGCGGCGGAAACAGCGCTGTAATGTCGGAGACCCTAATGGGTGGTGCAGCACACACGCCAACCCAGACCAATCAGGGGTTTCATCCACCATGCAGAACAATTCCACCGTGACGTTGCCTCTCCGCAAGCGCCTTCTGACGGCCGCAGCAAGCGCCGTCGTTGCCAGCGCCATCGGCTTCGGTGCCGTCGCCTCGGGCGCGCTGCCCGTGCAGGCCGATCCGGTCCGCGTCGAGAGCAACCAGATGAGCGGCTTTGGCGACGTGGTCGAGCAGGTCAAGCCCGCCGTCGTCAGCGTTCGCGTTGAAAGCCGGGTAGAACCGGCCTCCGATCGCGGGACGGGCGGCAATTTCTCCTTCGACTTCCCCGGGCTCGACGATCTGCCCCAGGACCACCCGATGCAGCGCTTCTTCCGCGAGTTCTGGGGCGATCGCGGCGGCATGGAGCGTGACCGCGGCCGGGCCGAGCGCCCCCGTGGCGAAGGTCCCCGCAGCGAGAGCCCCCGTGCGGAGCGTCCGCGCGGCGACGGGCAGCGCGGCTTCCGCGCGCGTCCGACCTCCCAGGGCTCCGGCTTCTTCGTCTCCGCTGACGGCTATCTGGTGACCAACAATCACGTGGTTGCGGGCGGCCAGACCTTCACCATCGTTCTTGATGACGGCACCGAGCACGAGGCGCGCCTGGTGGGAACCGACGAGCGCACTGACCTCGCCGTACTCAAGGTCGATGGCGAGAACGACTTTACCTATGTCGGCTTCGCCGACGAGAGCGCGGTTCGCGTCGGCGACTGGGTGGTGGCCGTGGGCAACCCCTACGGGCTTGGCGGCACGGTGACGGCGGGCATCGTCTCGGCGCGTGGCCGCGATATCGGCGCCGGCCTCTATGACGACTTCATCCAGATCGACGCCGCCGTGAACCGCGGCAATTCCGGTGGTCCCGCCTTCAACCTCAATGGCGAGGTCGTCGGCGTCAACACCGCGATCTTCTCGCCTTCGGGCGGCAATGTCGGCATCGCCTTCGCCATTCCCGCTTCGCTGGCCGGTGACGTGGTCACCAACCTGATCGAGCGCGGCCAGGTTATGCGCGGCTGGCTCGGCGTGCAGATCCAGCAGGTTACCGACGACATCGCCGATTCGGTGGGCCTGGGTGCCGCTGGCGGCGCGCTGGTGACGGAAGCCCAGGCCGATGGCCCGGCGCGGGAAGCCGGTGTTCGCGCCGGCGACATCATCACCGCCGTCGATGGCCGCAACGTGGACTCGCCGCGCAGCCTTGCCCGCGTGATCGGCAGCATCGCCCCGGGCACGGCGGTCGACGTCACTCTGTGGCGCAACGGTGCCGAGGAAGTTGTCAGCGTTGATCTCGGCGAGCTGCCGGGTGTCGAGCGCCAGGCACGCGCCGAGCCGCAGCTGGAGCTTGGCGAGAGCGATGACCCGATGGGCGATTTCGGCCTGACTGTCGCCCAGGCCGATGACGGCCAGGGTCTCGTCGTGACCGACGTCGAGCCCGGCAGCGCCGCCGCCGAGCGCGACATTCGCCCCGGCGACGTGATCATGGCCGTCAACTCGATCGAGGTCGGCTCCACGCAGGACGTGGCGCGTGCCCTGGAAGAGGCCACCGCCGCTGGCCGGCGCGCGGTGCTGGTTCAGATCTCGCGCGACGACGCCAACATGTTCGTGGCGCTGCCCGTCTCCCGCGGCTGACGCGGCGCGGCAGGCAGGGAAAGGTCCTTCGGGGCGGCGATCTCTCCGAGGTCGCCGCCCCTTCATTTTCGGCAGGCAGCTGCCAAAGCCAGATCCTTTCGCCTATAAGATGCACATGAAACTTTTGATCATCGAGGACGACCGTGAGGCGTCCGACTATCTCGAGAAGGCTTTCGCGGAAGCCGGCCATCAGGCGCATCTCGCGCGCGACGGCGAGACCGGCTACGCGCTGGCGGGCGATGGCGACTACGACGTGCTTGTCGTTGACCGCATGCTGCCCAAGCGCGACGGGCTCTCGGTCATCGCCGCGCTCCGCGCCAAGGGCATCGAGACACCTGTCCTCATCCTGTCCGCCCTGGGCGAGGTCGATGACCGCGTCACCGGATTGCGGGCGGGCGGCGACGACTATCTGACCAAGCCCTACGCCTTTTCCGAACTGCTCGCCCGCGTCGAGGTTCTGGGGCGCCGCAAGGGCAGGGGAGACGTGGAGACGGTCTACCGGATCGGCGACCTGGAGCTCGACCGCCTGTCGCACTCCGTGCGCAGGGCCGGCCAGGAAATCGTGCTCCAGCCGCGCGAATTCCGCCTGCTGGAATATCTCATGCGGCATGCCGGCCAGGTCGTCACGCGCACGATGCTGCTCGAGAATGTCTGGGACTATCATTTCGACCCCCAGACCAACGTCATCGACGTGCATATCTCGCGCCTGCGCTCGAAGATCGAAAAGGGTTACGACAAGCCCGTGCTGCACACGGTGCGCGGGGCGGGCTACATGCTGAAGGCGGGCTGATGACCGCCCGACTGCCCGCCATCTTCAAGACGACCGCGACCCGGCTGTCGGCGCTCTATCTCCTGCTCTTCGCCTTGTGCGCGATGATCCTCGTCTTCTACACGACCTCGCTGTCGGTGCGCATGCTGACCGGCCAGCTGCAGGAGACGATCTCCGATGAAGTGCCGATTCTCGGGCGCGCCTACCAGCGCGGGGGCGTGCCGCTTCTGGTGCGCTTCGTCGAACAGCGCTCGCGTCAGCCCGGTGCCAATCTCTACCTTCTGGCGGATCCCCAGGGCCGCATCCTGGCCGGCAATGTCGAGGCGCTGCAGCCCGGCGTTCTCGATATCGAGGGCTGGTCCGACACGCCTTTCCTCTACAGCCGGTTCGCCGCGGCCGAGGCCGAGGCCGAGACCGCCAATGAAGGCCACCGCGCGGTGGCCTTCGTCATGCGGCTGCCCAACCAGATGATCCTGTTGGTGGGGCGCGACCTGGGAGAAGCGGAGCGCCTGCGCTTCGTCATGCGCCGCGCCCTGATCCTGGCGCTCGGCTTCATGGGGCTCGGCGCGCTCATCATCTGGTATGTGGTCGGGCGGCGCGCGCTCAGGCGTATCGACCGCGTGTCGGATGCCGGCCGACGCATCATGGCGGGCGACCTCACCGGCCGGCTGCCCATCAGCGGCGCGGGCGACGAGTTCGACCGGCTGTCGGAGAACCTCAATTCCATGCTCGGCCGCATCGCCAGCCTCAACGAAGGGCTGAAGCAGGTTTCCGACAACATCGCCCACGACCTCAAGACGCCCCTGACCCGCATGCGCAACCGCGCGGAAGCGGCGCTGGCCGGCGACAAGCGCTCCGGCGAATACCGAAAGGTGCTGGAAGCCACGATTACCGAGGCCGACCAGCTCATCCGGACCTTCAACGCGATCCTGATGATCTCGCGGCTGGAAGCGGGTTATTCGGCCGAGCAGACGGGCAGCATCGACCTCACCGCCATCATCGCCGACGTCGTCGACCTCTACGAGCCGCTGGCGGAGGAAAACGGCGTCGCATTCGTGGCCGACGCGGCCGCCAACGCGTCGGTGACCGGCAATCGCGAGCTGATCGGGCAGGCGCTCTCCAACGTCGTCGACAATGCGATCAAGTACAGCCAGGGCCATGGCGAGAACCCGACGGTGAGGGTTGCGCTTCGCCGCGTCGCCGATGCCTGGCGCATCGACGTCGAAGACAGCGGGCCGGGCATTGCCGAGGCCGACCGGGCACGCGCCACCGAGCGTTTCGTCCGCCTGGAGGACAGCCGGAGCCAGCCCGGATCAGGGCTGGGGCTCAGCCTTGCGAAGGCAATCATGGGATTTCACGGCGGCGGGCTTGAACTGTCGGGCCGCGATCCGGGATTATGCGTCTCGATGACGTTCCCGGATCGCAAGGCGGATTGATGAAGCAGGAAGACGGTTCGAGCTGGTTCGGCAGGCCGGTCGGCGCGTTGCAGCCCCTCGACCGGGATGCCGCCGAGGACATTCGCGCCGACCTCGCGGAAGCGGCGGAGGAAGGCGAAGCGCCCCGCCTGGCCGGCTTGATGTCGGGCGGCGCGCCGCTGGCGGCCTTCCTGGCGGCGGCGGGCAATCTGTCGCCCTTCCTGCGCGATGCGGTGAGACGCCGCCCGGTCATTCTGGAACGCCTGTTCGAAACCCCGCTCGACGACCGGCTGGCGGAGCTGCTGGCGGAGATCGCGGCGCTCGCCGGCAAGGCGCATGGCGAGGGCGAACTCATGGAGGCGCTGCGCCGGGCGAAAGGTGAAGCCCACGCGCTGATGGCGCTGGGTTCGCTCGGCGGCATCCACGATACCCAGACAACCGTCCGGCTGCTGAGCTCACTTGCCGACGCCTGCATAGGCGCGGCGGTCGACTTCCTGCTGTCGGAGGCCTGTGAGGCGGGCAAGCTCTCGCTGCCGGATCCGGCCCGGCCCGCCGAAGGTTCCGGCTGGATCGTGCTCGGCATGGGCAAGCTCGGGGCGGCCGAGCTGAACTTCTCGTCCGACATCGATCTGATCGTCTTTTTCGATCCCGAGGCCGCGGCCATCAAGGACCCGTTCGAGGCGGGCGACCTTTTCGTGCGCCTGACCCGCCGGCTGGTGCGCATCCTCAATGAGCGCACGGCTCACGGCTACGTCTTCCGCACCGATCTGCGGCTGCGTCCCGATCCCGGCTCCACGCCGCTGGCCATCCCCGTCGAGGCAGCGCTGCATTATTACGAGAGCCGCGGCCAGAACTGGGAGCGCGCGGCGATGATCAAGGCGCGGGCGCTTGCCGGCGACATTGCCGCCGGCAATGCCTTCCTGAAGGAGCTCAGGCCCTATGTCTGGCGCAAATACATGGATTTCGCGGCCATTGCCGATGTCCATTCGATCAAGCGCCAGATTCACGCCCACAAGGGACATGGCGACGTCGCGGTGCGTGGCCACAACGTCAAGCTGGGTCGCGGCGGCATCCGCGAGATCGAGTTCTTCGTCCAGACGCAGCAGCTGATCGCCGGCGGCCGCTTCGAGGAACTGCGCGGCCGCGAGACCGTGGCGATGCTCGCCAAGCTTGCCGAGCGGGGCTGGATCACGGACGAGGCGCGCGACGCGCTGTCGGCGCAATACTGGTTCCTGCGCGACGTCGAACACGCGCTGCAGATGGTGGCCGACGAACAGACGCATGTGCTGCCGGAGGACGACGAAGGGCTGGAGCGCATCGCGCGCATGCTGCGTTTCGCCTCGGTCGATGCGTTTGCGGACGCCTTCAAGACATCTCTGCAACTGGTGGAGGGCCACTATGCGGCCCTGTTCGAGACCGCGCCGCAGCTTTCCAGCGGCGTCGGCAATCTCGTCTTTACCGGTGATGTCGACGACCCCGACACGATGCGCACGCTTGCCGAAATGGGGTTCGAGCGACCGAGCGACATCGCGCGCATCATCCGGACATGGCATTTCGGCCGCTACCGCGCCACGCAGTCGGCCGAGGCGCGCGAGCGGCTGACGGAACTGACGCCCGCACTTCTGCAGGCCTTCGGCCAGACCGACCGCGCCGACGAGGCGCTGCTGCGCTTCGACGAGTTCCTGAAGGGGTTGCCGGCCGGCATTCAGCTCTTCTCCCTTCTCCAGACCAATCCCAAACTCTTGCGGCTGATCGCCAACATAATGGGTTCGGCCCCGCGACTTGCCGCCACCATCACGCGGCGAGCGCATGTGTTCGACGGCCTTCTCGATCCCGGGCTGATGAGCGAGCTGCCCAACAAGGCCTATCTGTCCGCGCGGCTCGAAGCTTTCCTGGGCGCCGCCACGCTGCATGAGGAGGTGCTCGATCGGTTGCGCATCTTCGCCGACGAGCAGAAATTCCTGATCGGCATCCGCCTCCTGACGGGCGCCATCGACGCCACGCGGGCCGGAAAGGCGTTTTCCGACCTGGCCGACCTGACGATCGGCGCTGCCCTCGAGGCGGTGATCGAGGAGTTCTCGCGCCGCCACGGCCGGGTCGCCGGGGGCAGGGTCTGCATTGTCGGCATGGGCAAGCTCGGCAGCCGCGAACTGACCGCCGGATCCGACGTCGACCTGATCCTGCTTTACGATCACGATGCCGATGTGGAGCAATCCGACGGAGAGAAGGGGCTGGACCCCGCGCTCTATTTCGCCCGGCTGACGCAGCGCCTCATCGCCGCCGTCTCCGCGCCGACGGCGGAAGGAACGCTCTACGAGCTTGATCTGCGCCTGCGCCCCTCCGGCAACAAGGGACCCGTCGCCACCCATATCGAAGCGTTCCGCAAGTACCAGCGCGACCAGGCCTGGACCTGGGAGCACATGGCGCTGACGCGGGCGCGCGCCGTGGCCGGCGACACGTCGCTGCTGGCGGAGGTGGAGGCCGACATCGCCCAGATCCTCGCCTTGCCGAGCGACTCAAGCAAGATCGTCAAAGACGCATGCGAGATGCGCAACCTCATCGAGGAGGAAAAGCCGCCGCGCGACGAGTGGGACGTCAAGCTCGTGCCTGGCGGGCTCATCGACCTGGAATTCATCGCCCAGGTGGCGACACTGACGGGTGCACTCGAGGGCGACGAGCGCACGACATCGACCGTGGCCGCGCTGGCACGTCTTTCTTCCGATTTCTGCGACGCGCAGACGCGAGACGAGCTTGTCGAGGCGCACGATCTGTTCTTCGGGCTGACGCAGCTCCTCCGCGTCTGCCTGACGGGGCCATTCGAACCCGAGGACGTGCCGGAGGGCCTGTCGGACCTGCTCCTGCGGGCCACCGACCTGCCGGAAATGGCCGTGCTGCGCGCGCATGTGATCGAGACATCTAAGCGGGGCAGGGCGCATTTCGACAAATTGCTCAGGCATGATGTGAGAGTTTGAATTCCCGCGCGGATTCCGCTTTCCGCTTCGGCGTTCGCATCTTGCCGTTCAGCGAGTGAAGGCACGCAGCATGAAGGCAAACTCGAGAAATCTGGCTGGACTGGTGGGGCCTGTCCTAGTGGCGCTGGGCGCCACGGAGGCGATGAACATGGGCATGTTTGTCGAGCAGACTGCCCCTGTCGTCTATCTGAACGGCACTCTCCTGTTCATCGCGGGACTGGCGCTGGTGCGCGCGCACAATCACTGGATCTTCGACTGGAGTGTCTTGCTGACGATTGTGGCCTGGTCCGCCCTTTGCCTGGGGCGGTATCGCATGATGATCCCTGCCGGCGTTCAGGCAGGCGACCATGTCGCCACATATGTGATGCTCGGCGCGATCCTCGTTGCAGGCGCGGTCCTGTGCTGGGCGGGGTACGGACGTCCAGACTGACAGGGACTTGCGTCAGGCAGCCTCGCTGAGCGGATTTTCCGCCTTGCGCCGGATGGGGACGCGTACCGAGACGATGGTGCCGATATTCTCCTTGGAGCGGATCTTCAGCGCGCCGCCATGCAGTTCGGCCAGCGAGCGCGAGATGGCCAGCCCGAGGCCCGAACCGGTGTGGTTCTTGGAGAACTGGTTCTGGACCTGTTCGAAGGGCCGGCCCAGCTTCTTGAGCGCGTCCGCGGGGATGCCGCAGCCCGTATCCTCGATCGACAGCACGATGGCGCCCGCGACCTTGCGCGCCCGCAGCGACACCCGGCCGCCCTCGCCGGTGAACTTCACCGCGTTGGAGAGGAGGTTGATCACGATCTGCTTGACCGCACGCCGGTCGGCGTAAATGCGCATGGAGTCGGGGATCTTCGTCTCCACCATGATCGATTTTTCGGCAGCCTGCAGGGCGACGACACGCACGGTCTCGCGGATCAGCGGGCAGAGATCGATGCTTTCCCGGTCGATCGAGAACTGGCCGGCCTCGATCTTCGACATGTCGAGAATGTCGTTGATGACGCCCAGCAGATACTGGCCGCTGCCGTGGATGTCCTTCGTGTATTCCTCATATTTCTCGGCGCCGAGCGGCCCGAAGAGCTGCTGTTGCATGAGTTCGGAGAAGCCGATGATGGCGTTGAGCGGCGTGCGCAGCTCGTGGGACATGTTGGCGAGGAATTCCGACTTGGCCTGGTTGGCCGCCTCGGCGCGCTCGGTTTCCTTCATGTATTTGCGGTTGAGCTCCATCAACTCCGCCGAGCGTTCGCCCTCGGCTTTGCGCGCCAGGCTGAGGTCGTGGATCGTCGCCATGAGGCGGCGTTCGCTGTCGACCAGCTTCTCCTGGTGGAGCTTCAACTGGGTGATGTCGGCGCCGACCGCCACGATGCCCCCGTCGCGGGTCGGCAGTTCGTTGACCTGCAGCCAGCGCCCATCGGCAAGCTGCCGCTCATAGGTGGCCGCGCCGCTCGGTCCGTTGGCGCTGGCTAGCCGGCGCTCATGGGCGTATGGCGCCATGCGCTGGGCGATCTCGTCGCGTTGCCGGCCCGGGACCACATCGCGGTCGGAGAGGCCGTTATCCTGCTGGAACTTGGTGTTGCACATCACCAGCCGCCCCTCGGCATCCCAGAGCACGAAGGATTCCGAAATGCTCTCGATGGCGGTGCGCAGCCGCAGATCGGCCACCTCGGAACGCTGCGCCAGATGGCGCTGCTCGGTGATGTCGACGGCAATGCCGATCAGATGGATGTCCGGGGCGGTGGGATCGTTGACCTGCGCCTTGGCGCGGATCCAGATCCACTGGCCGGCGGCGCTGCGCATGCGGAAGACGCGATCGACCTGCTGGATCTCGCCTGCCAGGATGCGGTTGGCGAGATCGAACATGTCGAGGTCGTCGGGATGGGTTATCTCCGACACCGCACCGAAGGAGAGCATGGCGTCGCAGGGCTCATAACCCAGCATCTCGTACATGGAACGCGACCAGTACATGCGCCCGCGCTCCAGGTCCCAGTCCCACAACCCGCATCGCCCGCGTGTCAGCGCCAGATCGACGCGCTGATGGGCCTCGAGATAGATGCGGTCGGCGCTCTGGGCGCGCGAGACCTGGCCGAGATAGGCGTAGAGGATGATGACCAGCACGGTGGCGGTAAGCACGAACAGCGTCAGGTTGAGCGATACCGATCGGCGCCATTCGGCGAGCAGCCCCTCGTGCGAAAGCAGCACCGCCGCCGCGCCCTTGCGTTCGTCGGCGAACTCCAGCGCGGCATGCCAGGTCTCGCCACCGAGCAAGACCTCCATCACCCCGGCGCGGGGGCCAAACAGGAACAGCGGCTGGCCGCCATGCAAGATCGAATCGAGCGGCTGGCCGACATGCTGCTTCATCGCACCCGTGGCCGCCACGATGACAAAGGCCGGATCGGTCAGGACGACGCTGTGCTCGTCACCGAAGCCGGCCTTGCGGGCGAGTTCCGTGGCGAGCGTATCGGCGTCGGTGCCTTGAGCGATCAGGTCGGACTTCGCGCTCGCCAGTGATGCGGACAGTTGCGAGGCGGCAAGCGCCAGCATGGCCTTGGAAGCGTGTTCGCTGTCTTCCTTCATCGCCATCAGCGACATGACGCGCGCCGCGGCCACGACCAGCAGGAAGATCACGATCAGCGCAGGGATCGACCGTCGCAGAAGCGGTTCTGCAGCCAGGAGCCGCTTATAGGCCGGAGCCGCGATGAAGCGTGCGTTGCCGGGCGGCGTGTTGGTGGCCCCAGAGCCCCGCAACCCGGCAAAGTTCCACCCCCCGGGCGCGCGCCACGCGTCCGCCTTGGCCATATAAGGCTCCTGTTTCCGTTATCCCCGTCCTTGATCCGGTAAGAAACGCCGCATCCGAATCATCCATAAGGAATCACTGCTGATTCGCGCTGTCCAGTGGAAAAATGAACAAAGCGTTGCCGTCGCTCAGGCGAGCGTGCGCTCCACGATGTCGCGCAGATCGGTGGAGAGATCCGCCGGTTCAGACAGCGTCAGGAGCGCCGCGCGCGCGGCCGCCTGCCGCGTGGGTTCCAGCGACCGCCACGACCGCAATGCGGTGGCCATGCGGGCCGAAACCTGCGGGTTCTTGCGGTCGAGCGCGAGGATGGTCTCGACGAAGAACCCGTAGGCCGCCCCGTCGGGCCGGTGGAAGCCGGTCTGGTTGGCATTGGCGAAGGCGCCGATCAGCGCGCGCACCCGGTTCGGATTGGACATGGAAAAGGCGGGATGACGCGTGAGCGCGCGCACCCTGTCCAGCGCTTCCGGGCCGGGAATCGTGGCCTGGACGTGGAACCACTTGTCCATGACCAGCAGATCGCCCCCATGGCGCCTTTCGAAGTCGGCCAGCGCCTCTGCCGCGGCTGCCGAGCCGGGGAAGCGGTGGACGAGCACGACGAGCGCGGCGTGGCGGTCGGTCATGTTGTCGGCCTGGGCGAACTGGCGGGCGGCAAGGGCCGGATCGCCGCTCGCCACCGAAAGATACTCCATCAGCGTGTTGCCGAGCGCGCGGCGCCCCGCGCCTTCGGCATCGGGACGGAAGGGGCCGTGCGGGCGCAGCGCCCCGCGTACCGCCTCGAAGACCGAGGCATGGCGGCTGCCGATGACCTCTGTCAGCGCAAGGCGGGCGGCCAGTATCGCATCGGGATCGATATTGTCGCCGATCTCGCGGGCGATGTCCGTCTCGCCCGGAGATGCCAGCGCCAGGGCGCGGAAGGCCGGCTCCAGGGACGCGTCGCCGGCAATCTCGCCGTGAAGCGCGATCACGGCGTCGTCGAATTCCGGCCGCTTGCCGCCGCGGACCATCCGGCTGGCAAGGATCGACTCGTCGAGCATCAGGCCGTTGATCGCTTCCCAGCGGGCGAAGGCGTCCTCGTCGCTGCGGGCAAGCAGCAGCCGGTCGGCGCGGGAGCGCTGGAAGGCGACGGTCACGGGGGCGGAAAAGCCGCGATTGACCGAGGCTACCGGGCGCTTCTTCAGGCCGGAAAACCGGACCGTGTGGCGGCGCTTGCGCAGGTGGATCACGCCATCCTGCACCAGTGCGCCCTCGACGGCCTCGAAGGAGAGCGGCACACCGTCCTCGCCCACGAGCCCGAAGGCAAGCGGGATGTGCATCAGCCGCTTGCGGCTTTCCGAGGGCGTGGGCGGCACCGCCTGCTCGATATCGAGCAGATATTCGCCCGCCTCCGCGTCGTGGCTGTCGGAGATGGTGAGGTTGGGCGTGCCGGCCTGGTGGTACCAGAGCGCGAACTGCGCGAGGTCGCGCCCCGAGGCATCCTCGAAGGCCTTGAGAAAGTCCTCGATGGTGACGGCCTGTCCGTCGTGGCGCTCGAAATAGAGCTTCATGCCGGCGCGGAAATCGTCTTCGCCCAGCACCGTCGCGATCATGCGCACCACTTCGGCGCCCTTCTCGTAGACCGTGGCGGTGTAGAAATTGTTGATCTCCCGATAGCGGCGCGGCCGCACGGGGTGGGCGAGGGGGCCCTGGTCCTCGGGGAACTGCAGCGCGCGCAAGGTACGCACGTCGCCGATCCGCTCGACAGCCCGCGACCGCTGGTCGGCGGAGAATTCATGGTCGCGGTAAACCGTCAGCCCTTCCTTGAGGCAGAGCTGGAACCAGTCGCGGCAAGTGATTCTGTTGCCTGTCCAATTGTGGAAATATTCATGTGCGACGATCGCCTCGATATTGGCGTAGTCGGCATCCGTGGCGGTGTCCTCGTCGGCAAGGATGTACTTGTCGTTGAAGATGTTGAGGCCCTTGTTCTCCATCGCGCCCATGTTGAAATCCGGCACGGCGACGATGTTGAATACGTCGAGATCGTATTCGAGCCCGAACACGTCCTCGTCCCAGCGCATGGACCGCTTGAGAGCATCCATGGCGTAGGTGGCGCGCGCCTCCTTGCCGTGTTCGACGAAGACGGCGAGATCCACCTTGCGGCCGGACGCCGTGACGAAGCTGTCATCAAGACGGCCGAGGTCGCCGGCCACCAGCGCGAAGAGATAGGCCGGCTTCGGGTGGGGATCGTGCCAGACGGCGAAATGGCGGCCCTCGTCGAGCGCTCCCTGTTCGACGGGGTTGCCGTTCGACAGCAGGACCGGCGCTTCCGCCAGGCCTGCCTCGATGCGCACCGTGTAGACGGAGAGGACGTCGGGGCGGTCGAGATAGTAGGTGATGCGGCGGAAGCCTTCGGCCTCGCACTGGGTGCAATAGACGCCGCCGCTTCGATAGAGGCCCATCAGCGTCGTGTTGGATGCCGGCGCGACGACGGTCTCGATGGTGACGCGAAAACGACGGGAAGGCGGCGCCTGGGTAAGGACGAGGCGATCGCCATTGGCCGACAACCGCGAAGCGGGCGGCGCCTTGCCGTTGACCTCGAAGCGCAGCATCTGGAGGCCGTCGCCATCGAGCACCAGCGGCGCGTCGAGCGGCGCACCCTCCCGGCGCTCGACCTCGAGCTCGGCGACCACACGGGTTGCGTCGGGCGCCAGCGAGAATGTCAGATGCGTTCTCGGGATGAGGTAGTCGCTTGGCCGGTAATCCTCGATCCTGTACACACTTGCCGTGTCGGCAGCCATCTTGAGCCTTTCGCCCATTTCGATATCGTCTTGAGTCGGAACGCCGCTATGTACACGATGCGCGCTTACGAAAACACTCATGCCGGGCCGCGCGGACCCGAAAACACCCGAGGATGGACATGAACGTGATGACGCCGAAATTCGGGATGGGTGCGTCCGTCCTGCGCAAGGAGGATGACGCCTTCATCCGGGGTGCGGGGCGCTACACGGACGACCTCCAGAAGGAAGGGTTGCTGCATGGATACGTGCTGCGCTCGCCCGTTGCCAACGGCACGTTCTCGATCGCATCCGTCGACGAGGCGCGCGACGCGCCGGGCGTCCATCTCGTTCTGACAGGTGCCGATCTCGCTCACCTGAACGATCTGAAATCGGGCGCCATGCAGAAGCAGCCCGACGGCAGCCGGGCAACCACTCGCGACCTGCCCATCCTGTGCCGCGACCGGGTGCGCCATGTCGGCGACGCGGTGGCTTTCGTGGTGGCCGAAACACGCGCCCAGGCGCAGGATGCCGCCGAGCTGATCGACATCGATTTCGACGGCGAGGACGCCATCGCCGAGACCGCGCGCGCGCTCGATGCGGATGCGCCGCTCGTCTGGCCCGAGGCCGGTTCCAACAAGGCCTTCACCTATCAGCTTGGCGATCCTGCCAAGGCGGAAGAGGCATTTGCGAAGGCCGCGCGGGTCTCGCGTATCGAATTCGTCAACAACCGCCTCGTCTCCAACTACATGGAACCGCGCGCGGCTGTGGGCGAATGGAAGGACGACGAGGATCGTTTCGAACTCGTCACCGGATCGCAGGGGGTCTTCTCCATCCGCCGCATCGTGGCCGGTGTGTTCGACCTCCCGGAAGACAAGGTCCACGTCCTGACCCATGACGTGGGCGGCGGGTTCGGCACCAAGATGTTCGTCTACCGCGAGTATCCGCTGGTGCTGGAGGCCGCCAGGCAGCTCGGCCGTCCCGTGAAGTGGACGAGCGACCGCTCCGAGCACTTCATGGCCGACGCGCATGGCCGCGACAACGTCCAGACGGCCGAGATGGCCATGGACGAGAACGGCCGCTTTCTCGCCCTGCGGGTCCGCACGATCGCCAATATGGGCGCCTATACCCACCAGTTCGGTCCTTTCATCCCGCATGTCGGCGCGACGATGTCGACGGGCGTCTACGACATCCCGGCCTTGGACGTTTCGATCGACGGCGTCTACACGAACACCGTGCCGGTTGACGCCTATCGCGGTGCCGGCCGGCCGGAGGCCGCATTCCTGGTGGAGAAGCTGGCCGACCAGTGCGCGCGCGACCTGGGACTTGCACCCGACGAAATCCGCCGACGCAATTTCATCAGGCCAGAGGCCTTTCCCTATCTCACCCCCACGGGCCGCAACTACGATGTCGGCGAGTTCCAGGGCCATATGGAGCTGGCGATGGAGCGGGCCGGCTGGGCAGGCTTCGAAGAGCGGCTGGAAAAGGCGAAGGCCGAAGGAAAGTTCCGCGGCATCGGCATGGCGACCTATGTCGAGGCCTGTGCCTTCGCCGGTTCGGAGGCCGCCCACCTGAAACTGCAGGCGGACGGGACCGTCACGCTCTATATCGGTACCCAGTCCAACGGCCAGGGGCACGCCACCGCCTATGCGCAGTTCGTGGCCGACAGGCTCGGCCTCGGCATCGACCAGATCAACGTGCGCCAGGGCGACACCGACGAGCTCGAGAAGGGCGGAGGCACGGGCGGCTCGCGCTCCATCCCGCTGGGCGGCGTCTCGGCGGCGCGCGCCGGCGACGATCTGGCCGAAAAGCTGAAGAAGCTGGCGGCCGACGAACTGGAAGCCGCTCCGGCCGACATCGAACTGGTCGCCGGCAGCGCGCGTATCGTGGGCACCGACCGCAGCGTGGATTTTTCCGCCCTTGCGGCAGCTGCCAAATCGGAAGACGACATCAAGGGGTTTGGCGAATTCGTCCAGGACGAGGCGACCTATCCCAACGGGACCCATATCTGCGAGGTCGAGATCGATCCCGAGACGGGCCGCACGGAGATCGTGGGTTACACCATCGTCGACGATTTCGGCGCGACCGTGAATCCGTTGCTTCTGGCCGGCCAGGTGCATGGCGGCGTGGCGCAGGGCATCGGCCAGGCGCTGATCGAGAACACCTTCTATTCCGAGGATGGCCAGCTGGTGAGCGCGACCTTCATGGATTACGGAATGCCGCGCGCCGACGACCTGCCCTCCTTCGGCTTCGAGACGCGCAACGTGCCCTCGACCACCAATGCCATGGGGATCAAGGGCGCCGGCGAAGCGGGCACGATCGGTGCCGCGCCGGCGGTGATGAATGCGGTGACCGACGCGCTCTACCGTGCCTGCGGCATCCAGCACATCGACATGCCTGCAACGCCCCAGCGCGTCTGGCAGGCTATTCGGGACGCGGGGCCGAGAGCGTGACCGCAAGGACGATCATCATCGGCGCGCGGGCCTGAGATGGCCACTGCCGCGGGACCGGACCTGACCGGTCGCAACCCCCTGCGGGGCATCCTGCTCAAGGTGATTTCGGTCGCCGTCTTCGTGGCGATGGCCTCCTTCATCAAGGCTGCCGGCCAGGTGCCTGCCGGACAGATCGTGTTCTTCCGGTCCTTTTTCGCGATCTTCCCGATCCTGCTGGTGCTCTTCTTCCGCCACGAGCTGCGCGGCGCGTTCTCCACCGCCCGACCGGGCAGCCATGTCATGCGCGGCCTCGTCGGCGTCACGGCGATGTCGCTCGGCTTTTTCGCGCTTACCCGCCTGCCGTTGCCGGAAGCCGTCACGCTCAACTATGCGCAGCCGCTGCTGGTCGTCGTCTTTTCGGCGATCTTCATGGGCGAGACCATCCGCATCTTCCGCTGGAGCGCGGTGGCGGTGGGGCTGGTCGGCGTCATCATCATCTCCTGGCCCAACCTCACCCTGTTTACGAGCGGCGAGGGGATGACCAACGACCAGTCGCTGGGTGTCATGGCGGCGCTGGGCTCGGCCGCGGTCTCGGCGGTCGCCATGCTGCTCGTCCGCCGGCTGGTGGCGGTCGAGCGCACGGCCACCATCGTCCTGTGGTTCTCGCTGACGGCCTCCATCTTCGCCCTCGCCACCATTCCCTTCGGCTGGATCGCGCTGTCGGTCTGGCAGGTGACGTTCCTCGTGGCCTCGGGCGTGTGCGGCGGACTTGGCCAGATCCTGATGACCGAAAGCTACCGTCACGCGCAGATGTCGACCATCGCGCCCTTCGAATACACCTCGATGCTGCTGGCCATCGCGGTCGGCTTCTTCATCTTCGGCGATCTGCCGACGGTACACATGCTGGTGGGCGGCGCCATCGTGGTCGGCGCCGGCCTCTTCATCATCTGGCGCGAGCACCGGCTGGGACTGGAGCGGGGCAAGGCGCGCAAGGTGAGCCCGCCGCAGTAGATGCCCGTCATGTTGCAGTATGGTGACGTATAAGATACCATTCGTGCCAGGTGGGAGTACCCCATGCGGGTCGTCGAATATCTGGATGAACGTGGAGTCAGCCCGTTTGCCGCGTGGTTTTCAAAGCTTGGCGCCGGTGCCGCGACCAAGATTGCCGTTGCGCTTGAACGGATGAGCCTGGGCAATCTCGAGAACGCCAAGGGAGTCGGTGCGGGCGTCATGGAGCACCGGATCGATTCCGGGCCGGGCTATCGCATCTATTTCGGGCAGGACGGCGCGGAGCTTGTCATTCTGCTGGCCGGCGGAACCAAACAGCGTCAGCAGCGAGACATCAAGGTCGCGCAGGCACGCTGGAATGACTATCGGCAGAGAAAGAAGAGGAAATGAGATGGCTCTGACGCGGGATTTCAGGGAAACAGTCAAGGCGCGTGCCGGAACGGACTCCGAATTTCGTCGCGGCCTGCTGACCGAGGCGCTCGAGCTGCTGATGTCGGGCGAAGTCGATACCGGCAGGGCGGTGCTGAGAACCTACATCAACGCGACGGTTGGTTTTGAGGTGCTGGCGGCAGAAACGGGTATTCCATCAAAAAGCTTGATGCGGATGTTTAGCGACAAGGGAAACCCTCGTGCTGACAACCTCTTCAAGGTTATCAGTGCGCTTCAGGAACTGACTGAGATCCATCTGCAGGTGAAGGCCGCATAGAACTGACGCAGCCGCGATCGGACGCACCTCTGAAGGTCTTTCGGGCTCGCCTATGACCTTGTGAGGTCCCGAAGACGGTTGGCCGTCTCCGGATCGGCGGGAAAGAAGGACTCGATGGCCAGTTCCGACAAGGTCACGTCGAGCGGCGTTCCGAACACCGTGACGGTGGAGATGAAGGATAGGATCTCGTTGCCCAGACGCAGACGCAGGGGAACCGCAATGTCCCTTGCCGGGTCGTGGTGGTGCGCAGGGGTGGGGCGCGGGCCCGGATAGGCGGACAATTCGCGCTCCAGTTCAGCCAGGCCGGCATCGGCGACGGCCTCGATCTGCTGGCGCAGCCGACCGATCAGATGTCCCCGCCATTCCGCCAGGTTCACGATGCGCGGGGCCAGACCTTCCGGGTGGAGCGCCAGCCTGAGCACGTTGACCGGCGGCTCCAGCAATTGCCGGTTGGATACCCCTTCCAAGAAGGGAGCGATCGAGGCGTTGGAGGCCACCATGTCCCAGTGGCGGTCGACGGCAATGGCCGGGTAGGGCTCGTGGCCCTTGAGCACGATACGGATCGCATCGAGCGCGGGACGGAAGCGGGCATCCTCGATCGCCCTTTCGGGAAAGACGGGTGCGAAACCCGCCGCGGCCAGGATGTGGTTGCGCTGGCGCAGCGGTACCGAGAGCGTTTCCGACAGCCGCATTACCATGTCGCGCGACGGTGCGGACCGTCCGCTTTCGAGGAAGCTCAGATGTCGCTGAGAGATGTCGGCTTCGAGCGCGAGACCCAGCTGGCTCAGCCGCCGACGCTCACGCCACGCGCGCAGCAGCGCACCGGCCGTGGGGGAGGAGGTGTTCGTTCTCATCGAAGCCAAGCTAGCCGAATTCGGGGCGCAATCCCATTACCTGCGAGGTAATCGCCTGGCGCAGGTTCCGAGGTCATCCTTGATGCACGGTCTCATCGACCGGTTGTGTCCAAAGGAGAATTCGCGATGCTCAACATATCCCCCTTCCTTCGATCCGTGCTGCTGGTCGACGCGGCCGCCAGCGGCGCGATGGCTCTTCTGCTTGCTGCGGGGCCCGGTTTCCTTGGTCCGTTTCTCGGGCTGCCGGTGTCGCTTCTGTTCTGGGCGGGTGTCGTCCTCATCCCGTGGACCGCGCTGCTCCTCATGCTCGCCCGGCGAACGAAGACCTCGCGGCTGCTCTTCTACGACGTGGTCGTCATCAACGCGCTATGGGTTGCGGCGAGCCTCGGCATCCTGGTCGGCGGTCTCGTGGAGCCCAACCTGCTCGGCACCGCCTTCATCATCGCTCAGGCCCTTGCCGTGGCTGGCCTGGCCGTTCTTCAACTGGCCGGCATGCGCCGCCGGGTCGAGGAGCTACCCGCCTGAGGTCAGCTTCGCCCTGATCTCCAGGAAGTCCTGCCATGCGAGCTTCTTGTGCGCCGGGTTTCGCAGCAGATAGGCGGGATGCAGCGTCGGCATGGCGGTGACTTCGCCGCCTGCCCTGGTCGTGTAGACCTGCCACTTGCCGCGCATGCGCATGATGCCCTGCTGCGCGCCCAGAAGCAGCTTGGTGGACGGATTGCCGAGCGTCACGAGAATCCGCGGCGCCACCAGCTCGATCTGCCGCTCGATGAACGGGCGGCAGATTTCGGTTTCGATGGGCGATGGGTCGCGGTTGCCGGGCGGGCGCCAGGGGATCACGTTGGAGATGTAGGCCGACTGCCGGTCGCGGCCGATGGCCGCCAGCATGCGGTCGAGAAGCCGACCCGACCGGCCGACGAAGGGCAGGCCCTCCAGATCCTCGTCGCGGCCCGGCGCCTCCCCGACCAGCATCAGGTCGGCCTGCGGGTTGCCGTCGGCGAAGACGAGGTTCTTGGCGGTGAGCCTGAGATTGCAACCGTCGAATTCGGCAAGGATGGCGCGCAGCTCCTCGAGGGTGGACGCCTGGCCGGCGAGCTCGCGTGCCCTGGCGGCCTGCGCCTCATCGGGGACCGCCACGGCCGGTTCGACGCGCGCCGGCGCAGCGGCCCGCTCGACCGCGGCGGCCGCACGTTCGGCGATCGGGCGTCTTGCCTCGTTCGCGGCCCTGTGTCCCTCGGCGAAACGATCGACCGGTGCCTCCAGAAGTGCCTCGTCGGCACCTGCGTCGGCATAGAAGCGCAGAATGTCTTCCAGTTCGGGGCGGGGGATCATCGCTCCATTATAGGAGCCGGCGCGACATGACGCCACCACGGAATGGTGTTTACGTTTACGTCAACGGAAGTTAGTCTGGGGCAAAGCATATCCGTCGTCGTGCGTCGAGGTTTCGCAAGCCCGACAGATCGGTTATCAGCGACGGACAGGATCAGGCACCGACCGAGGAGGCAGGGATGGACGAGATGGAACGCGAGAGCATGGAATTCGACGTGGTCGTCGTGGGCGCTGGCCCTGCCGGTCTCGCCGCGGCCATCCGGCTCAAGCAGCTCCAGCCCGAATTGTCCGTCGTCGTGCTCGAAAAAGGCGGCGAGGTGGGCGCTCACATCCTCTCGGGTGCCGTGGTCGATCCTGTCGGCATCGACAAGCTCATTCCCGACTGGCGCGACGATTCCGATCACCCGTTCAAGACGCCGGTGACCGACGACCAGTTCCTGGTGCTAGGTCCGGCAGGCGCGCTGCGCGTGCCGAACATCTTCATGCCGCCGCTGATGAACAATCACGGCAACTACATCGTGTCGCTCGGCAATGTCTGCCGCTGGCTGGCCGCCCGCGCCGAGGCACTTGGCGTGGAGGTCTATCCGGGCTTCGCTGCGGCCGAACTCCTGTACAATGAAGAGGGCGCCGTCATCGGCGTCGTCACCGGCGACATGGGCGTGGAGCGCGACGGCTCGAAGGGGCCGAACTACCAGCCGGGCATGGCGCTGATGGGCAAATACGTGCTGATCGGCGAGGGCGTACGCGGCTCGCTGGCCAAGCAGCTGATCGCCAAGTTCAACCTGTCGGATGGGCGCGAGCCGCAGAAATTCGGAATCGGACTCAAGGAGTTGTGGCAGGTTGCTCCCGAAAAGCACAAGCCGGGCCTGGTGCAGCATTCCTTCGGCTGGCCGTTGAAGTCCAATGTCGGCGGCGGCTCCTTCCTCTATCATCTGGAGGATAACCTGGTTGCCGTCGGCTTCGTCGTGCATCTCAATTACAAGAACCCCTATCTCTCGCCCTTCGAGGAGTTCCAGCGTTTCAAGACGCATCCGGCGATCGCCGAGACCTTCGAAGGCGGCAAGCGGATTTCCTATGGCGCGCGCGCGATCACCGAGGGTGGCTGGCAGTCCGTGCCGAAGCTCACCTTCCCCGGCGGCGCGCTGATCGGCTGCTCGGCCGGTTTTGTGAACGTCCCGCGGATCAAGGGTTCGCATAATGCCATGCTTTCCGGAATGATGGCCGCCGAGCATATCTCGTCCGCCCTCGCCGAGGGCAGGGCGCATGACGAGATCGCCGGCTACGAGGCCGAGTGGCGCGACAGCGAGATCGGGACGGATCTGAGGCGCGTGCGCAACGTGAAGCCGCTCTGGTCGCGCTTCGGCACCTGGCTCGGCGTCGGCCTCGGCGGGCTGGACATGTGGCTGAACCAGCTGACCGGCCTCTCGCTCTTCGGCACGATGAAGCACGGCAAGCCGGACTATGCGGCAACGGAGGCGGCCTCGAAGCACCAGCCCATCGACTACCCCAAGCCCGACGGCGTGCTGACCTTCGACCGGTTGTCCTCGGTGTTCCTGTCGAACACCAATCACGAGGAGGATCAGCCGATCCACCTTCAGGTGCGCGACATGGAGCTGCAGAAGACGTCGGAGTTCGGCGTCTATTCCGGCCCGTCGACGCGCTACTGCCCGGCCGGGGTCTATGAATGGGTCGATGGCGACGGCAACTCGGTCGCCGGTGGCCCTGGTGCCCGCGACAAGGGCGGCGAGAACAGCGCCGGGGCGAACGATGCCCGCTTCGTCATCAACGCGCAGAACTGCGTGCACTGCAAGACCTGCGACATCAAGGATCCCAACCAGAACATCAACTGGGTCCCGCCCCAGGGCGGCGAAGGGCCGGTCTACCCGAACATGTGAGGAAACCGGCCCGTCTCGGGCCGCCCGGCAGGAATGCCGGCGAAGGGCCGGTCTACCCGAACATGTGAGGAAACCGGCCCGTCTCGGGCCGCGTTGCGCTCACGAAGCGAGATCGGCGCGCAGTACCTCCCGTCGCGGCTCGCCGCGGGGGACCGAGAAATCCATGAGGATCGGCAGGTGATCCGACCCGGCGTCCCCCTGCCGCCCGATCGCGTGCGGTGCGACGCCCCCCTTGGCCATCAGATGATCGATCGGCAGGCCGACATGGCGGCGGAGCCAGTCCGGCATGCTGAGGAACAGCCAGGTGGGGCCGACGCCTTCGACGACACGGAAGCCGGTTTTCGCGGCTGCGTGCCGCACCGTCCAGCTCCAGGGCGCGGCGTTAAAATCCCCAGCGACGATGCCCGGGCCGCGCAACCTCGCCAGATGACGAACCACGCGCGGCAGCGCGTCGGGCTGGTCGAACGGCCATGGCCAGCCCAGATGCAGCGCGGCCACGTTGATTGTCTCGCCCGACAGGTCGACACGCGCCACCGCCATTGCGCCGCGTTCGTGGCATTCGGGTTCGCCTCCATCCACAAAGGGCCGCCGCGACAGGATCGCCACGCCCCCGATGCGCGAGGGCGGGGGGCATATGATCCGATGCGGGTAGGCATGGGCGGTGACCTCGAGACGCTCGCGCCACATATCGGAGACTTCCGTTAGGGCTACGATGTCGGGCTGCGTGCGGCCGATCAGGGACAGGACTTTTTCGGGCGTGGGGTTGTTGAAGCGAAGGTTGAGATGCAGCAGCCTGTAGGTTCCGCGATCGGCGTAGGGAGCCTGCGTCGACAGCCGCTGGTCGGCAGCCTCGAGCCCCGCGCCCTGCCATGTCAGGACGCTGGCCGCGCCGGCGGCGAAAACCAGCAAGGCGCCTGTACCGAACCTTCGCAAAACCAGCAGAATCGCACCGCCTGCCGCGGCCAGGACAACGAGATGCATCCGGAAATGGGCGAAGGAATCGAGCGCTGGATGAAGGTGACCCAGGAAGCCGATAGCGAGCATGGAGACCAGGCCGAGACCGCAGAGCCCCGCCAGGACGCGCGCGACGCGGCCTTCAGATCTGTCGGGCACGCTTCAAGACCGCGCCCCGCGCAACACAGTCCTCATTGGAACGCCGTTTCCGAGAAACTTCTGAGCTTGCGCGAATGCAGCCTTTCACGCGGCATCTCGGCCAGTTTCTCCATTGCCCGGATCCCGATCGAAAGATGCTGCGAGACCTGGCGTTTGTAGAACTCGGTCGCCATGCCGGGCAGCTTCAACTCGCCATGCAAAGGCTTGTCGGACACGCACAGCAACGTGCCGTAGGGCACGCGGAAGCGGAAGCCGTTGGCCGCGATGGTGGCCGATTCCATGTCGAGGGCGATGGCCCGGCTCTGCGACAGACGCTGGACCGGCCCGCGATGTTCGCGCAGTTCCCAGTTGCGGTTGTCGATCGTGGCGACCGTGCCCGTGCGCATGATGCGCTTCAGCTCGTAGCCGGACAGCCCCGTGACTTCGCCGACCGCTTCCTGCAGCGCGACCTGGATCTCGGCCAGCGCCGGGATGGGCACCCAGACCGGCAGGTCGGCATCGAGCACATGGTCCTCGCGCACATAGGCATGAGCGAGCACGTAGTCGCCCAGCGCCTGCGTGTTGCGCAGGCCCGCGCAGTGCCCGAGCATCAGCCAGGCATGCGGGCGCAGCACCGCGATATGGTCAGTGATGGTCTTTGCGTTGGAGGGACCCACGCCGATATTGACCATGGTGATGCCGGAATGGCCGGGGCGCGTCAGGTGGTAGGCAGGCATTTGCGGCAGCCGCACGGACTGGCCATCGGCGCCAGGCGTGTCGCCGGCCTTGGTCACGATGTTGCCGGGTTCCACGAAGCTCTCGTAACCCGCGCCGCCTTCCGCCATCAGCTTGCGCGCATAAAGGCAGAACTCGTCGATATAGAACTGGTAGTTGGTGAACAGGACGAAGTTCTGGAAATGCGACGGGCTCGTCGCCGTGTAGTGCGCGAGACGGTGAAGCGAATAATCGACCCGCTGTGCGGTAAAGGGCGCCAGCGGGGTAGACTCGCCGGGCAGCGGCTCGAAGGTGCCGTTGACGATGTGGTCGTCGGTGGCGTTGAGGTCGGGCACGTCGAAGAGGTCGCGCAGGGGCTGGTCGACGATCTTGCTGGCCGCGCTCGGAAGATGCGTGCCTTCCAGGAAGGCGAAATGGATCGGAATCGGCGTTTCGGATTCGCCGACGGTCACCGGCACGCCGTGATTGCGCAGGATCAGCCCGATCTGGTCGAGCAGATAGTCTTCGAAAAGGTCGGGGCGCGTGACGGTCGTCGAATAGTGGCCCGGCGCGGGCATGTGCCCATAGGCGAGGCGGGAATCCGCATGGCTGAACGATGTCGTCGTGATCGCGATCTCGGGATAGTAGGCCCGGTACCGGTGTCCCGGCGTCGCGCCGTCATCGAGGCTGGCGAAGGCGGCGCGCAGGAACTCGGTGTTGCGCGTGTAAAGTGCCTGCAAGGCGGCGACCGCCTCGCGCGCGTCATTATAGGCGCGGCGTTCCACCGGCGGGGGGCTGCTGACGGGCGTGTGCATCTGGGGGAGGATTCTCTTTTCCATTCCCCATGTTAATGCGTCCTGCCTCCGCTTTCGAGACCAAATTGTCGGTCTGGCTCAGCGAAAAGGCCTCTCCTGCCACGTGCGCGGGGGCAGGCAGCTGAACCCGATCGCCGATCCGCAGCCTGACGCCTGATGGTTGAGCGAGTGGGCCGGGGGGCTCGACTGGGCAACGAGCATGGCCAGGCCCATGCCGAAAATGGCCGCGATCAGGCACACTATGGTGAAACGTCTTGCAAGCATCGATCCCTCCTTCATCCTGGAAGGGTAAATGCGCGTTTGCGACTGAACCCGTGCTGATGGTCACATTCATGTGGCGTTCAAAGACCTTAACGCCGGTCCTGCCACGGCGACACCGTCATGCGGGAAGAGCAGGCACCACGGCCTCGACCTGTCCGTTGATTGTGTCCGGCGCATCCAGCCCATGGACCAGCACCGCAAGAACCTCGCCGACCCCAAGGACGCGCAGGAGATCCTTTTTTGGGTCGGCGCACGCGCCTGACGGCTTTCGAGCGCGGGCCGGATCATCTCCGGCCCGCGCAGGTTGCTACTGGCGTGTCCAGGTCTGGGTGCGGCAGAATATGGCCGCCACGCAGCCCTGCATGGCAAGCGTATTGCCGGTCACGGTCGCGTTGCCGCTATAGGTCCGTTCGTCGGCCGGGTCGGTAATGGTGCCGCGATAGCGGCCTTCGCCCTGGGGCGTCATCTTGCCGATCTGCTTGCCGCTGTGATCACCGCTGGTCAGCGTCACGCAGACCTGGTCGCCGCAGGGCGCGATGCGGGCGATGGCGCCTGGCTCCGTGCGCCAGTTGCCGACGATCGGTTCCGCCATCGCGGTGCCCGACAGGGCGATGAGCCCCGCAAGCGCCAGGCATATTCTCGACTTCATGCTGTTCCTCCCGAAAGGGCGCCGATCAGGCGCCCGCAAGCTGCGACATCGACACTATTCCAGCTCGTGCAGGTGCGAAAGCGGGTCTCCCAGCGTCATCGACCACAATTCTAGGTTAGCGAATGGTATCCGCGCGAGCGGGCTTTCGAACGACCCGGATTGGACGAACCCGCTGGGGAGCGGGATTCCTATCCTTAATGATTTCCGTGATTTACGGAAAATTCGAACTTTGTTTGCGGCAAATTAAGCACGCCATTTAACGGCGGATTCAAGCCCGCCGGGCATCCTGCGAAACATCACACGGCAAGAGAGACACGAAAAAATTCGGCTCTCGGAGTTTGGACAGGGAGTTCAAAAAAATGGCTCGTTACGAGATGCTCGATGCCGGTATCGGCAACACTGCGCAGGCCGATATCCTCTTTCAGCTCGGCATGATGTACGCAACCGGGCGCGACTGCCCGATCGATCTGGTCGCGGCTCACAAATGGTTCAATATCGCCGCCATCAAAGGCTCGGACCGCGCCGCCGAGCTGCGCCAGGAACTGGCCTCTTCAATGGCCAAGCCGGACATCGCCAAGGCGCTGCGCGAAGCGCGCGAATGGATGGCCGTGCACTGAATTCACCCGCAAGCGGGGAAGGTTCGGGGAACAGGCGAAGTCTGGCGCGGGGACGCCATTGGGGACGGAGCCTGGAACGGAGGCCGCGTCGGCTTGGGGAAGCCGGCGCGGCCGTTTCGTTACTCTTCCTCGAAACGAACCAGCACGCTGCCTTCTGCCACCTGTGCGCCTTCATTGGCGATTTCGGCGATGGTGCCGTCATGGGGCGCGGTCATGGTGTGCTCCATCTTCATGGCCTCGAGCACCAGGAGCGGCTGGCCCTTCTCCACGCGGCTGCCAGCGCTGGCGCGCACGATCTTCACCAGTCCCGGCATCGGCGCGCGGATAGCGTCCCCGCCGATCGCCGCGGTCTCGGCGCGCACGAAGGGATCGTCGAGCGCGAAATGATGGGCATGAACGCCTTCGAAGATGCTGACATGGCCGGGCCACAGGGCGGTTTCATTCGACGCATCGCTCAACGGTAGCGTGAAGGTTCCCTCCTCAAGCTGGATCCGGGCATGGCGCGCGTCGGCCATCGATACGCTGGCCGCCACGCGCTCTTCGCCCACGAACAGATCGATGGACTTGGCCGGCGCGTGGAAATGAGCGTATCCGGCGAGCGTGTCCCAGGGATCGGCCGCGCCCGGCCGAATGGCGATGCCGGCCGCAGCCAGCACGGCCCTCGCGATGTGGCGCGGCTCGGGCGAGGGGAGCGCGGTAAGCGTGGCCTGGCTGCGGGCAATAAGACCAGTGTCGACGTTGCCGGCGGCAAAATCCGGATCGGCGGCCAGCGCCGCCAGGAATGGCGTGTTGACGATGGAACCGGCGACCTTCGTGCCCGCGAGCGCCGCCCCCAGCGCCGCGAGGGCGGACGGCCGGTCGGCCGCGTGGACGACGAGCTTGGCGATCATGGGATCATAGAAGGGCGAGATCGCATCGCCCTGCCTCACGCCGGTCTCAACCCGCAACTCGGCCCCGCCGGGCAGGGTTTCGGGAAAGCCAAGATGGTGCAGCGTGCCGATTGCCGGCAGGAAGTCGCGTGTGGGGTCCTCGGCGTAGATCCGCGCCTCGAAGGCATGACCGGAGAGATTGATCTCCTCCTGCGCCAGGGGCAGAACCTCGCCGGCGGCCGCCCGTAACTGCCATTCCACCAGGTCGATGCCGGTGACCATCTCCGTCACGGGATGTTCGACCTGCAGCCGCGTGTTCATCTCCATGAACCAGAAGCGGTCGGGGCGCAGGCCCTCGGTGGCGTCGACGATGAATTCTATGGTGCCGGCGCCGGAGTAGGAGATCGCCCGTGCCGCCGTGACGGCCGCCTCGCACATGGCCTCGCGCATCTCCTGGCTCATGCCGGGAGCGGGGGCCTCCTCGATCACCTTCTGGTGGCGGCGCTGGGCGGAGCAGTCGCGCTCGAAGAGATGGACCACGTTGCCGTGATTGTCGCCGAAGACCTGCACCTCGATGTGGCGCGGCGTGGCGATCAGCTTCTCGACCAGGACGCGGTCGTCGCCAAAGGCGGCTTTCGCTTCCCGTCGCGCGGAAGCCAGCGCATCGGAGAACTCCTCGGGCGTATCGACGCGGCGCATGCCCTTTCCGCCGCCGCCCGCGCGCGCCTTGATGAGCACGGGAAAGCCGATCTCGCTGGCCTTGCCGGCCAGCACGACGAGTTCCTGGGCCTCGCCGTGATAGCCCGGCACGACGGGCACGCCCGCGCGGTCCATCAGTCGCTTGGCGGCATCCTTGAGCCCCATGGCGCGGATCGCCTTTGCCGATGGGCCGATAAAGACGAGCCCGGCGGCCTCGACGGCTTCCACGAAGTCGGGATTCTCGGAAAGGAAACCGTAGCCTGGGTGGATGGCCTGCGCGCCGGTGGCGAGCGCAGCCTCGATGATGCGCTCGGCGACGAGATAGCTTTCGGCCGCCGGTGCCGGCCCGATGCGCACGGCCTCGTCCGCCATCGCCACGTGAAGCGCCCCGGCATCGGCATCGGAATGGACCGCGACAGTGGCGACACCCATGCGGCGGGCAGTGCGCATGACGCGGCACGCGATCTCGCCGCGATTGGCGATGAGGATTTTTGCAAACATGAACGGCCTCCCGTTTCCTCCAGCTATAGCCATCTGTGCGCCGCTTTCCAGCCCCGGTCAGAAGACCGGCACAAGCGCGCGGCGCGGGCTGACCACGAATGGCTAACGAAGGCTTGCCGCGGGAGGCGATTTTTCCGCCGATTGATTAACAGAACAACCATTCAGGGCATGGCATGATCGAAGGATCACGCACGGGAACATCTCAATGCTCAGGTCATTTCTTCGCTCCACCAGCGGCAATTTCGCGATGATGTTTGCCGGTGTTCTTCCGGTCATGCTCGGCGCCGTCGGCATGGCGGTGGACACCGCCAACCTTATGAACGTCAAGGCGCAGCTCCAGAACGCGGCCGATGTGGGCGTGCTGGTGGCTTCGCGCGAGGGCGCGACGCAAACCCAGCGCAGGAACCTCTTCACCCAATATCTGCACGCCAATGCGGGCGGCAAAGGCGTGACGATCGCATCGTCGGACGTGGAGATCGAGGCGGGCATAAACCACCTGCGCGTCGACGGCAGGGTGACCGCCAATGTCGATCTGTTCTTCCTGCATCATCTGGGGGTCCAGCAGGTATCCGTCGTGGCCTCGACCTTCCGCTCGACCAAGAGCATGGAGATCGCGGTGGTGCTCGACAATACCGGCTCGATGGGGCAGGCAGGCATCAACGCGCTGAAGAAGGCCTCGCATGCGCTGGTAGATGCGGTCGAGACCGGGCGTGCGCCGGACCAGGATGTGCGCATCAGCCTGGTGCCTTTCGTCACGGCGGTCAACATTCTGGGCGAGGGCTACGACCCCGCCTGGATCGATATGACGGGTCGGTCACTCTATAATGGCTGGAACTTCCTCGACGCCAACCTGCGCAACCGACGCCGAAATGGCGAGCGGCTGGACAGGCTGCCCGAGGGGTTCGGCAGCAACGACACCGGCACCGGCTATGGCGGGGGACAGGCCTGCAACAACAACGGCGTGTCGGCCGAAGCCATCGCCAAGCGCGAGCGGTGCCTGGCCGACAACTATCCGCACCACATGTATCTTTTCGAGCAATCGAAGACCCCGTGGAAGGGTTGCGTGGAAGCGCGGCCCTACCCCTACAACTTCACGCTCGAACCACCGCACCCGACCAGGCCGGACACGCTGTTCGTGCCGTATTTCGCGCCCGACGAGCCAGGCGCGCGCATGAATCAGGGCGGCAACAATTCCGGTTCCTACAATAATTCATGGATCGAGGACCGCGTTGCGGGCACGGAGGCCGAACGTCAGCGCGCGACGCTGAAATACATTGCCCCGGCGTCGATAAGCATCAACGACAACGGACCGCTGACCATCGGGCCGAACCGGGCCTGCCCGACGCCGATCGTGCCGCTGACCACGGATTTCTCCAAGATCCGCAGCGGCATCAACGCCATGAACTACTGGAACGGTTCGGGCACCAACATCGCCGAGGGCCTGGCCTGGGGCTGGCGGGTGCTGTCTCCCACCGCCCCCTATACGCAGGCGGGAGCCTTCGATCCTGCCGAACGTCAGAAATTCATGGTGCTCATGACGGACGGCCGCAACGTCTCCTTCGGGTCCAGCGGCACGATCAACCGTTCCGACTATGGCGCCTACGGCTTTCTTGCCAACGGGTTCATCGGCGGCACCAACAACCAGGGAACGGCCGAGGGTATCCTGAATGGCTGGACGGGCGACATGTGCTCGGAAATGAAAAAGCAGGGCATCGAGATATTCACGGTCGTCTACAACGAAACGGCTGCCTCCGTGCAGACGCTGTTTCGCACCTGCGCCACGCGGCCGGAAAATTTCTACATGACCAACAACACGGCCGCTCTCGAAAGCGCTTTCGCCAATATCGGTCGCCAGATGTCGCGGCTGCGCCTGACCAACTGATCGATTGAAGGCAGGGCCTCTTGCCACTATCGTGCGGGCCGCATCGAACCGGCCCGCATTCTGTATGAAGACCATCCTCCTGCTGTTTTTCGCCTTGATGGCGCTGGTTCCCCCGGCCTCGGCCGACTGGCGCCCGGTCGAGCGCATCGAGCATTATGCCGTCACCGGCGCGACCGGCATCGATCTCTACCGTTCGATCGGCGAAAACGGGCCTTCCGTGGGGATCGGCCGGGCGATCGCCTATACCGATTTCGACCTGCTGTGGTCGCGCGACTATCGGCAGCAATCCGACGGCTCCTGCGTGCTGGCCTCCGCGCGGCCCTCGCTCACCATCACCTACCGCCTGCCGCGCCCGGCCGGACCGCTGCCGCCCCATACGCAACGGCTCTGGGACGTCTTCATCGCCGGCGTGGAAAAGCACGAGCGCGTGCATGGCGAGATCATCCTCGACATGACGCGCCAGATCGAGGCGGTCTCGGTGGGACTGCGCGCCGAAAACGACCCCGGCTGCCAGAAGGTCCGCGCCGAACTGCAGCGCAAGCTGGTGGGGATTTCCGAGGAACGCCACGCCCGCAATCGCGAATTCGACCGGGTGGAACTGAGCGAAGGCGGCAATGTGCACCAGCTGGTGCTGGCGCTGGTGAACGGGTAAGGGCTTGCCTGACGGCCACGGGTTCGTGATCCGGGCCACCTGATCATTCACCTGTTCGTCAGCTGTGTAACGAATGCAATCCCGGTCGCGAATAGACCCGTAGATGCTCTTGCGCGCCTTCGACTTGCGGTGTGCGATCTCGGGGAACGCTCGCGCTCATGGATATGATCCTTGCCTATCTTGCCGGTCTGCTGACGCTGATAAACCCCTGCGTCCTGCCGGTGCTGCCCATCGTGCTGGCAACGAGCCTCGACGGGGATCGTCGCGCGCCTCTGGCCCTGGCAGCGGGGATGAGCCTCAGCCTGGTTGCGCTTGGCACCGGCGTGGCGGCGATTGGACCGGCACTTGGGATCACGCCGGAGCGCATCACCGAGATCGCCGCCATCGCGATGGTGGCTTTCGGGCTGGTGATGCTGGTGCCCGCTTTCGGCCGCTCCTTCGCCTTCGCGACTGCCGGGCTTGCCAGCCGTGCCGACGCGGGCATGAACCAGACCGCAAATCGGGGCCTTGGCGGCCATCTGGCGGGTGGTGTTCTGCTCGGCGCAGTCTGGAGCCCCTGTATCGGCCCGACCCTTGGTGCAGCAATCGCGCTCGCCAGCACCGGCGAGCGGCTTGGCCATGCAACCGCCATCATGAGCGCCTTCGCGCTCGGTGTCTCCACGCTGATCGTTCTCGGCGCCTATGCCGCCCATGGCTGGATGCGCCGCAACACCGGCCGGCTTGCCGCCTTTTCCGCGCGAGCCAAACCGCTGCTCGGCATCGTCTTCGTGAGCGTCGGGCTGGCGCTCTATTTCCGCCTCAACCACATCGTCGACGCCTGGCTGATCGAGGTTTTGCCCGCCTGGCTGGTCGACCTGTCCGTAGCGCTGTGAAAGGAAACTCAACGATGATCAACCGCAGGACCATTCTGGCCGCCGCTTCCGTTTTCGCTCTGCTTTCCGGTAGCGCCCTGGCTGCCGACAAGAATTTCTACACGCCCGGCACCGCGGAGCGGCAGATGGACGCCGGCGAATTGGTGCTCCTGGATTTCTGGGCAAGCTGGTGCACGACATGCGCGGCGCAGGTTCGCGTGCTGGATCGGCTGCGCGCCGAGAACCCCGAATACGACAGAGCCATCAGCTTCATCACCGTGGATTGGGACCAGCATGCGCAGGGCGATCTCGCACGCCAGCTTGCGATACCGCGCCGCTCGACCCTGGTGGCAATGAAGGGCCGGACGGAGATCGGCCGCATCGTTGCAGGCACAAGAGAGGCCGATATCAAGGCGCTGCTCGACGCAGCACTCGCGGCGAGGTGAGCGCACCCGCCGGCCTCACTGCGTGAAGCAATTCTCCCTGTGCCAGGCGAGGAAATGCGGGTGGGGGCGCAGGGCAGCGCGCTCAGGTGCCAGAGCGCGGCGGGTCGGGTTGATCAGGCCGTTGAGGCGGTCGGGGTCGTTGACCTGCCGCGACACCATGATGTCGAGATCGTCGGACAAAGAGATCAGCCCGCGATCGAACATCCAGTGGACGGTGCCCGAAAGGGCGATGCCGTTGCGTACGGTGTCGGGGCCGTTGTGCTCCACCGGGCGGATATGGGCCGCTTCGACCTCGGCACGGCCACCACCATTGATCAGCTTGAGCCCGGTCACGGCGCAGCGCTCGTCATAGGCCGACAGCACGATGCGGCGAAAGACACGGTCGCGCACCGGCCGCGATGTCAGCTGGATGATGCGTTCGCGCTCCTGCTCGAACTGGAACGGCGCCTGTTCTTCGGCGAATTCGTAGGGAGCGGTTTCGCCGATGCGCGGCAGAAGATCGTCGAGTTCGCCAAGCCCCGCCTCTACGATGCGGTGGAAATCGGCTGGCGAGAGCTGCCGGACCGCTGACTGCGCCCGGCCCGAAATTCGGCCCTCTTCATTGAGGACGCCTAGCTCCATCAAGCCATCCGGACCGCGGAAGGGGACATGATTGGCGAAATCGAGATAGGTGCCGTCCTCGATCAGGGCCAGATACATGCCCGGCGCCTTGGGGTCGGCAATGACCTCCTGCACCCGCGCTACGGCGAAGTAGCCGCGCGTGTTGCCACCTTGCTTGGCTCCAGATAGACGATCCAGTCGCCAACGCAGGCCTGCACCCGGCTCAGATATTGCGGCGGGAACTGGTAGCGCTCGGCTGGATCGTCGTCATAGATCGAGTCGGAGCGATGGATGAAGACGGCGAAGGTCATGCAGAATTCATAGCTGCGCGCTGTCTAAAGGTCTTGCGGATTTGTTCGGATCCTCCGGCACCCCCTCATTGCCAGGCGCTGTAATCGCGGTAGGGCAGGTCGACGCCGAAGGCCCGCAGTGGATCGATCAGCTTGTTCTGGTCGAAGTCGCGGATGTCGAAATGCTCAAAAAGGGTTTCCTTCGCACCGAGCTTCAGCTCGATCCGCTCTTGCGGCGACAGAGGGGGCTCGAACGGCTCGACCAGAAGGCGTCCAAGCACTGGAATTGCCCTATCGGGCGCCCAGGTCAGAACCCTGTGCGCCGCCCGTAGGCGGATGAAGGGTGACGGGCTGTTCAGCAGCCTTTCCAGGGCATTCCGCCCGGGCAACGTGCGAGCGAGCGCATCGGCATGGGTCTTCATTCTCGTGAAATGCCTGTTGGCGGCGGGGATGTCTTGCCCGCGAATTGCGCTTTGCTGCAGTCCCTGATGCTTCGCAAATCCTTCGACGAGCGCTTCCACCGGAAGATTAGAAATGGCTTGGGTCATATCCAAACTCCGTCAGCGTCTCCACGATGAGATCCAAGCCCTCGTTGTATTGTTCGCCGAAACTCAAGCGCTCAACCCCGAAGCGCCTCACCATGCCCTGAAATCTCTCGGTCTTCGAGCTCATTTTGTCGCTGATACTCCTGTGCACTTCCGCAGGGAGGCTGATGAGATTGTCCGTGCTGTGGATTTGCTCGGGGGAGAAGATGTAACGAACCAACTTGCTCCCGCTCTCCGCAGGCAACCGAACTGGTGGGGAGACAATTCAGCCTTTCCACCCGAAGACAACTTTGAAGCAGCGACGCGTAGGATCAGCCAGGATTCCTGGCAGCGTCGTGGCCTACCCCTTCCGCCCCACCCAAACCACATGCCGCGCGCCGCGCTTCGTAGTGCCGGCGCGCACCGCGATTTCCTCGACCTCCAGCCCGCTCGCGCGCAGGCGGCGGGTGAATTTGGCGTCCGGGCCGGCCGACCAGACCGACAGCACACCGCCGGGCGCAAGAGCCGCGCGGGCGGCGGCGAGGCCAGCGGTGCTGTAGAGCGCGTCATTGCCGGCGCGGCTGAGGCCCTCGGGGCCGTTGTCGACGTCGAGCAGGATGGCATCCCACTCGGCTTTTGATGCCCGGATGGTCTGGCCGACATCCTCCTCCAAAATCGTCACGCGCCTGTCGTCGAGGCTGTCGCCATGTAGCGCTGCGAGCGGCCCGCGCGCCCATCTGACCACCGCCGACACCAGTTCGACCACCGTGACCCTGGCTGCGGGCGGCAGGAGGGGCAGGGCGGCACGCAGCGTAAAGCCGAGGCCGAGCCCGCCGATCAGAATGCGCGGGGCCGGGGCTTTCAGCCGCTCGATGGTGAGGCGCGCCAGCGCTTCCTCCGAGCCGCTGAGGCGGCTGTTCATCAGCTCGTTCGTGCCCAGCATGATCGAGAATTCCGTGCCGCGGCGTTTCAGCCGCAGCGTCTCGGCGCCACCTGGGATGGTCGCGGTGTCGAGCGTCTCCCAGGGGATCATGGGTGGGGCTCCAAAGAGGGCAGGGGCGCGACCCTCACATCCTGAACACGCCGAACTTCGTGTCCTCGATTTCCGCGTTCAGCGCGGCAGACAGCGACAGGGCCAGCACCTCGCGGGTCTTGGCCGGGTCGATGATGCCGTCGTCCCAGAGGCGCGCGGAGGAATAGAGCGGCTGGCCCTCATGTTCGAATTTTTCGAGGATCGGCTTCTTGAAGGCGGCTTCCTCATCGTCGGTCCATTCGCCGCCGCGCCGCTCGATGCCGTCGCGCTTGACGATGGACAAGACGGTCGCCGCCTGCTCGCCGCCCATCACCGAAATGCGCGCATTGGGCCACATCCACAGGAAGCGGGGTGAATAGGCCCGGCCGCACATGCCGTAATTGCCGGCCCCGAACGAGCCGCCGATGATGATGGTGACTTTCGGGACGGCGGCGGTGGCCACCGCGGTGACCAGCTTGGCACCGTCGCGCGCGATGCCGCCGGCCTCGTATTTCCTGCCCACCATGAAGCCGGTGATGTTCTGCAGGAAGACCAGCGGGATCTTGCGCTGACAGCACAGCTCGATGAAGTGGGCGCCCTTCAGCGCGCTTTCCGAAAACAGCACGCCATTATTGGCGATGATGCCCACCGGCATGCCGTGGATATGGGCAAAGCCGGTGACGAGCGTGGTGCCGTAATTGGCCTTGAACTCGTCGAACTCGGAGCCGTCGACGACGCGGGCGATCACCTCGCGCACATCATATGGCGTGCGGGTGTCGGCCGGGATCAGGCCGTGGATCTCTTGGCTGTCGTGAAGTGGCGGAATCGGTTCACGAAGATCGAGGCCTATTTCCTTCTTCCGATTCAGGTTTCTGACGATCCGGCGCGTGATGGCCAGCGCATGGGCGTCGTCCTGCGCGTAGTGGTCGGCCACGCCCGATTCCCGCGTGTGAACATCGGCACCGCCGAGTTCCTCCGCCGTGACGATCTCGCCGGTGGCCGCCTTCACGAGTGGCGGGCCGCCGAGGAAGATGGTGGCCTGGTTGCGCACCATGATGGATTCATCGGCCATGGCGGGAACATAGGCGCCGCCCGCCGTGCACGAGCCCATCACGCAGGCGATCTGCGGGATGCCCTGGGCCGACATGTTGGCCTGGTTGAAGAAGATGCGGCCGAAATGATCGCGGTCGGGAAAGACCTCGTCCTGGTTGGGCAGGTTGGCGCCGCCGGAATCGACCAGATAGATGCAGGGCAGCCTGTTCTGCAGCGCGATCTCCTGCGCGCGCAGATGCTTCTTCACGGTGAGCGGATAATAGGTGCCGCCCTTCACGGTGGCGTCGTTGACAACGACCATCACTTCCCGGCCCTCCACGCGGCCGATGCCGGCGATGAGGCCGGCCGAGGCGATGTCCTTCGAATACATGTCCCATGCCGCGAACTGGCCTATCTCCAGGAAGGGCGCGCCGGTGTCGAGCAGCTGGGCCAGGCGCTGGCGGGGGAGCAACTTGCCGCGCTCGACATGGCGCTGGCGTGCTTCCTCCGGTCCGCCCGCCTCGACGGTCCCGGCCTTGTCGGCGATGTCGGCGACGAGGGCCCGCATCCGATCGGCATTCGCCTGGAAGGTGTCGGAGGCGGAGGAGATCGAGGTGGAGAGCGGGGGCATGATGGATCAGACCTTCATTCGGGCGCGTCGTGCTTGCGGTTCTTTTCCAGCGCCTCGATCTCGCGGTCAAGGAACCAGGAGATGGCGGAGCGGATGACCACCAGCCCGGCCAGGAAGATCAGGCCCTGGATCTGCATGGTGAGGGCGGTACGGATGACGTCCGCCACGATCAGCACTTCGAGTGCCGCCAGAATGTAGCGGCCGAGCTCCAGGCGGGCCAGGTTCTGGCGCTCAAGCCGTGTGTCGCCATCCTTCGAAAAGAACTCCGAGCGCACGAGCCAGTAGGTGAAGCGGACCGCGCCGATGATGAGGATGACGACCGCCAGCACGTCGATTGCGCCGGTGACGTAGTGCAGCGCGCCTTCCAGAAACGGGAAGGGCATGGAGAACGGGCGGTCGAAGGAACTGAAGTCCATCTCAGCGTATCACCTTGATCGGGCAGGGCAGGTCCAGGGAAGCCCAGGCGCGGTCGGCGGTCAATGCGGTGCCGCCTGCGCGAATGGCGGTGGCGAGGCAAAGTCTGTCGGCAAGCGAAAGCCCCTTGTGGCGGGTGTCCCGGCGCAGTGCCATTGCCAGACTGGCCAGGCTGACATCGATATCGATCATGTCCACATCGAGCAGTTCCATCGCTTCCCAGGCTGCTTCATGTGTCATGCCGCCATCCATCAGCTTGCTGCCGACCTCCACGACGTTGGCAACGCTCACCAAGGCCTCGGATAGATGCGACTGCACCACCTCTCCACCGGCCTCACCGTTGAGAAGGGCCAAAATGGCCGAGGCATCGAGCACCGCCCGCATTATCCGTTCTCGTTTCTGGCATCAGCCCTCCGCTCGGCGAGGAGTTCGTCGACCAGTCTCGTGCCTTCGGGCACGTGCTGCCTGACGAGCCGCTGTGCCCGCCGGACGCCGGCTTCCCGGGAAATCAGTCTGAACTCTCCGTCGACGACCCGCGCAACCAGAACGTCTCCGACGGCCACCCCCATCGCCGCGCGCATTTCGGCCGGAATCACCACGCGGCCGGCCTTGTCGATCTTGAGCCGCGCATGGGGAACCGACCGCAGCTCGTCCGTCTGGCGGTCATAGGGTTGTTGGTCGTCGGCGAAACCTCTTTGGGCAGGCATGAGTGCCTCCTTTAGCTATCCCCGACAATGCCATGTCGGTCGCGAAATGGCAAACGAAGCAAAGGATGGCAGATCACGCACTTTCCCCCATCATTTCCCGTCCGATCAGCCAGCGCCTTATCTCGCTAGTGCCGGCGCCGATCTCGTAGAGCTTGGCGTCGCGGAGCAGGCGGCCGGTCGGGTATTCGTTGATGTAGCCATTGCCGCCCAGGAGCTGGATCGCGTCAAGCGCGGCCTGGGTGGCCTTTTCGGCCGAATAAAGGATGCAGCCGGCTGAATCCTTGCGCGTCGTCTCGCCCCGATCGCAGGAGGCGGCGACCGCATAGACATAGGCCCGGCAGGCGGCGAGCGTGACGTAGAGATCCGCCAGCTTGCCCTGCACCAGCTGGAACTCGCCGATCGCCTGGCCGAACTGCTTGCGCTCATGGACATAGGGCACGACGACATCCAGGCAGGCCGCCATGATGCCGAGCGGGCCGCCCGACAGCACCACGCGCTCATAGTCGAGGCCCGACATCAGCACCTCCACGCCGCGCCCTTCCTCGCCCAGGACATTGTCGAAGGGGACCTCGACATCCTCGAATACGAGCTCGCCCGTGTTGGAGCCGCGCATGCCGAGCTTGTCGAGTTTCTGGGCGACCGAAAAGCCGGCCATTTCTTTCTCGATCAGGAAGGCGGTGATACCGCGCGAGGCGCGCTCGGGATCGGTCTTGGCATAAACGACGAGCGTGTCGGCATCCGGGCCGTTGGTGATCCACATCTTGGTGCCGTTGAGCACGAAGCGGTCGTTCTTCTTCTCCGCCCGAAGCCGCATGGAGACGACATCGGACCCGGAGCCCGATTCCGACATGGCGAGCGCGCCGACATGATCGCCCGTGCAGAGCGATGGCAGGAATTTCTCCTTCTGCTCGCCCGTGCCCCAGCGATTGATCTGGTTGACGCAGAGATTGGAATGGGCGCCGTAGGAGAGACCGATCGAGGCGGAGGCACGCGAAATCTCTTCCATGGCCACGACATGGGCGAGATAGCTCATGCCCGTGCCGCCGAAATCGGAATCTGCCGTGACGCCGAGCAGGCCGAGATCGCCCATCTTCTTCCATAGGTGCGCGGGGAATTCGTTGGACGAGTCGATTTCGGCGGCGAGCGGCGCGATCTCGTCGGCCGCGAAGCGGCGAACGGTCTCGCGCAGCGCATCGACTTCCTCGCCCAATCCGAAATTCATGGCCTTGTCGTACATCTCTCTCTCCCTGCGATCATGGCTCTACGGACCGTCATCTTCAGCCAGATCGGGCGCAATTGCACAATGCAAATCCGCGCGACGTCGGGGGTGGCCGGCGCGGAAATGCAATCCCTGCTTGTGTGACGCAAGGGCAGGCGCTACGCTTTTGAGCGATCCACGATCTGGGAGGTGGTAGCATGCGGGCAGGGGCTTTCGGGGTGGTTGCAGTGCTGGCGATGGCCGGTGTCGGCGCGGCACAGGCGCAAAGCGCGACTCCATTCGAATGCGAGGGCGACGGCGTCACCTATCGTGTCGGTTACGAGGACGGGAATCCCGATTGGGTCTTCGTCGATGCGGAGTTCTTCGGCGCCCGTGCCGGCGAACAACTGGAGTTTGCGCTGCGCGCCGAGCCGGCCGGGTCCGGCTACCGCTTCGCGCGTGACTTTGCGGAGTTCCGGGGCAAGGGGGACGAGGCCTTTCTGGAAATTGAGGGCGAGCGCATCGACTGCGTTCCGGTCCGGGCTGCGCTGGGAACGGGCATGGGGGCGGGCCAGGTCGGCCGTGCCGGCCAATCGCTGGGCGGCAATCTGCGCGCCGGGCCAGGCACCCAATATGACCGGTTGGATGGACTGCCGGAGGGAACCCCGCTCGCCATCGAGGCCTATGCCGGGGTGCTGTTCGACGGCTACGAATGGTTCGAGGTGAGCGTCGGCGGGCAGCGCGGCTTTCAGTGGGGCGGGATATTGTGTTCGGAGGGTGAGCAGCTCCCCGGCTTGTTTGCTCAATGCGCCACGTTGGCAACCGATGCCGGGCCCGGCGGTCCGGACGCCTGGATGGCGTTTGCCGTCGACAGCCGGGGCGGCGTCGGCCATGGCGCGGCCTCGACTGAAGTGCAGGCATCGCTCTTCGCCGAGCAATATTGCGGCAACCCCGATTGTACAGTGGTCGACACCACCCAGGCCCAGTGCCACGCACTGGCGCATTTCATCGAAGGCGAAGCCTACTATTATGGCATCGCGGCAGGCGAACGGTTGGACAGCGTCGAGTATGAGGCGTTGGGACGGTGCGATTCGGCGTCGATCGGGGGCACCTGCGAACTGGCGTACAGCTTTTGCAAGTAGGTGCCCGAGCCCAAGGCTTCCGCCGTCACGTTTCCTTTTACCGGGATCTGGCGCCGGTCGTACCGCCCAGTGCGGCACGAAGAACCCCGTGCCGATGCTCGAAGATCCGTCTGATGAACCATCCCACGATCGGCCGCGCAAAGCGGGGCCGGAACGTCAGTTGATCGATCAGCACGACCGCCTCAGGATTGTTGGGATCTGGCTCGATCCGCCGCTCGTGCCGCCACAGCTCCATGGAGCCCATGGGCGATTGTTCGACGAAACCTCGACCGGGTTCGAACTCCATGAGCGTCATGTCGGAATGGCCGAAGGGAATGAAGCCGAAGAGAAAAATCCGGCTGCGGAACATCGGCTCGCCTGGAATGACCCGGATGTCGGCAAGCGAGCGCAGCCCTTTGGGCGTGGTCATGCGGAGATAGGGCCGCATCTCGGCCAGAATGCCGTCTACCGACGTAATCCACTTCCAGACCTGCTCGCGCGAGGCGTGAAGTGTCGATTCGAAACGGAGGGAAAAATCCCGGGTCAACCTCGCTCTCCAATCAACGCGTTCCGGTATCGCGGGACGCTGGTGGCCGGACAAGATGCCAGCAGAATGGCCTTGCTGGAACCCTGACGAACGCCAATCCTGCTCCGCCACTCATGTGCCAATATCCCGCTGCGGTTCAAGGCCGGCACTTGGCCCCGAGCCAGCTCCCATGTTGACATAAAGATATCCTTATGTGAGCATTCGCGCCTGCTGCAGCAATACGATGGTGAATGGCGTGAGCAACAAGAGCCTCGACGATCTTTTCGGACCCGAGGATGCCCCCCGAAATGGCACGGAGATACGCGAGGCGATCAGCAAGGCGGCGCGCGAACGTATTCTCGTGCTCGACGGCGCGATGGGCACGCAGATCCAGGGGCTCGGGCTTGACGAGGAGGCCTTTCGCGGCGCGCGTTTCGAAGGCTGCGCGTGCCACCAGCAGGGCAACAACGATCTGCTCAACCTCTCGCAGCCCAAGGCGATCGAGGAAATCCACTACCGCTACGCGATGGCGGGGGCGGACATCATCGAGACCAACACGTTTTCGTCGACCTCCATCGCCCAGGCCGATTACGGCATGGAGGAGGCGGTCTACGACCTGAACCGCGACGGCGCGCGGCTGGCGCGCCGCGCCGGCATCCGCGCCATGCAGAAGGACGGACGCCGCCGCTTCATAGCCGGCGCGCTTGGGCCGACCAACCGGACCGCTTCGATGTCGCCCGACGTGAACAATCCGGGCTACCGCGCCGTCACCTTCGACGGCCTGCGCGAGGCCTATGGGGAGCAGCTGCGCGGGCTGATCGATGGCGGCGCCGACCTGATCCTGATCGAGACCATCTTCGACACGCTCAACGCCAAGGCGGCGATCTTCGCCTGCGACGAGATATTCCGGGAAAAGGGCATCCATCTGCCCGTCATGATCTCGGGTACCATCACCGACCTTTCGGGCCGCACGCTGTCGGGCCAGACACCTTCGGCCTTCTGGTATTCGGTCGCCCACGCCAACCCGATCTCGGTCGGGCTCAACTGCGCGCTCGGGGCGGATGCCATGCGCCCGCATATGGCCGAGATTTCGGGCGTGGCCGACACGCTTACCTGCGCCTATCCCAATGCGGGTCTGCCCAACGAATTCGGCGAATACGACCAGGGCGAGGACGAGATGGCGGCGCAGCTCGAGGCGTTCGCGGCAGAAGGGCTGATCAACATCGTCGGCGGCTGCTGCGGGTCGACGCCGGAGCACATTGCGGCACTGGCCGAGATGGCCGCACGGCACGCCCCGCGCCTTGTGCCCAAGATCAAGCCGCTGATGCGGCTGTCGGGACTGGAGCCATTCACGCTCACCGAGGACATTCCCTTCGTCAATGTCGGCGAACGCACCAATGTGACCGGCTCGGCAAAGTTCAGGAAGCTGATTACATCGGGCGACTACAACACCGCGCTCGAAGTCGCGCGCGACCAGGTCGAGAACGGTGCCCAGATCATCGATATCAACATGGACGAGGGCCTGCTCGACTCCAAGCAAGCGATGATCGACTTCCTCAATCTGGTGGCCGCCGAGCCGGACATCGCGCGCGTGCCGGTGATGATCGATTCCTCCAAATGGGAGATCATCGAGGCCGGGCTGAAATGCGTGCAGGGCAAGGCCGTCGTCAATTCGATCTCGATGAAGGAAGGCGAGGCGGCGTTTCTCGAACAGGCGCGGCTCTGCCGGGCCTATGGCGCGGCGGTGGTCGTGATGGCCTTCGACGAGCAGGGCCAGGCGGACTCGAAGGAGCGCAAGGTCGAGATCTGCAAGCGCGCCTACAAGATCCTGACGGAACAGGCCGGCTTCCCACCGCAGGACATCATCTTCGATCCCAACATCTTCGCGGTTGCCACCGGCATCGAGGAGCACGATCCATACGGCATCGCCTTCATCGAGGCGGCGCGCGAGATCACGCGCGACCTGCCGGGCGTGCACGTATCGGGCGGCCTCTCCAACCTGTCCTTTTCCTTCCGCGGCAACGAGCCGGTGCGCGAGGCGATGCACTCGGTCTTCCTCTATCACGCCATCCAGGCGGGCATGGACATGGGCATCGTCAATGCGGGCCAGCTCGCGGTCTATGAATCCATCGATCCCGAACTGCGCGAGGCCTGCGAGGACGTGGTCATGAACCGCAAGCCGAAAGGCGAGGGCACCGCCACCGAGCGGCTGCTGGCGCTTGCCGAAGGCTATCGGGGTGCGGCCGGCGGCGGCGGGCGCGAGAAGGATATGTCGTGGCGCGAATGGCCGGTCGAAAAGCGGCTGGAGCACGCGCTGGTCAACGGCATCACCGACTTCATCGACGCCGATACGGAGGAGGCGAGGCAAAGGGCGGAGCGACCTCTGCATGTGATCGAAGGCCCGCTGATGGACGGCATGAACGTCGTCGGCGACCTGTTCGGCTCAGGCAAGATGTTCCTGCCGCAGGTGGTGAAATCCGCCCGCGTCATGAAGCAGGCGGTCGCCGTGCTGCTGCCCTATATGGAGGCCGAAAAGGAAGCCGGCGGCAAGCGCGAGAATGCCGGCAAGGTGTTGATGGCGACCGTGAAGGGCGATGTCCACGACATCGGCAAGAACATCGTCGGCGTGGTTCTGGCCTGCAACAATTACGAGATCATTGATCTCGGCGTCATGGTGCCTGCCCAGAAGATCCTGGAGACGGCGCGCCGGGAGAAGGTCGACATTATCGGGCTCTCGGGGCTGATCACGCCCTCGCTCGACGAGATGGTGCATGTGGCCGCCGAGATGGAGCGCGAGGGCTTCGACCTGCCGCTCCTGATCGGTGGCGCCACGACCAGCCGCATCCACACGGCCGTCAAGATCCACCCCAAATACAAGAAGAGCCAGGCGATCTACGTGACCGACGCCAGCCGCGCCGTCGGCGTTGTGTCGAGCCTTCTGTCGAAGCAGACGAAGGACAACTACATCGAGACGGTGCGCGCCGAATACCGCAAGGTCGCCGACGCCCATTCGCGCAAGGAAGCGGCGAAATCGCGCCTGCCACTGCCGGCGGCGCGCGCCAACCGCTTCAAGGTCGACTGGAACGCCTATGAGCCGGCGCGGCCCTCCTTCCTCGGCACCCGCGTCTTCCAGGACTGGGATCTGGCCGAGCTCGCCCGCTATATCGACTGGACGCCCTTCTTCCAGACCTGGGAACTGAAGGGGCGCTATCCGCAGATCCTCGAGGATGAGGAGCAGGGCGAGGCGGCGCGCTCGCTCTTTGCCGACGCCAAGGAGATGCTGGCCAAGATCATCGAGGAGAAGTGGTTCAGGCCGCAGGCGGTGATCGGCTTCTGGCCCGCCAATGCGGTGGGAGACGACATCCGCCTGTTCGAGGACGAGTCACGCGGCAAGGAACTGAAGACGCTGCACACGCTGCGCCAGCAGCTGGCCAAGCGCGAGGGACGGCCCAACGTCGCGTTGTCGGATTTTGTCGCGCCGCAGGACAGCGGCAAGAGCGATTATGTCGGCGGCTTCGTGGTCACGGCCGGCATCGAGGAGGTGGCGATCGCCGAGCGCTTCGAGCGCGCCAATGACGATTACTCCTCGATCCTGGTCAAGGCGCTGGCCGATCGTTTCGCCGAAGCCTTCGCCGAGCGCATGCACGAGCGCGTGCGCACGGAGTTCTGGGGTTATGCGCCCGACGAGGCATTCTCCTGCGAGGAACTCGTCGGTGAGGCCTATGCCGGCATCCGCCCGGCGCCCGGCTACCCCGCCCAGCCCGACCACACCGAGAAGGACACGCTGTTCTCGCTGCTGGACGCGGAGAAGGCCATCGGCGTCAGGCTGACCGAGAGTTTCGCCATGTGGCCGGGTTCCTCCGTCTCGGGCCTCTATATCGGCCATCCCGACAGCTACTATTTCGGCGTCGCCAAGGTCGAGCGCGACCAGATCGAGGATTATGCGCGGCGCAAGAGGATGGCGGTTGAGGAGGTCGAACGCTGGCTCTCGCCCATCCTCAACTACGTGCCGGGAGCCGATGCGGCCGACGAGGCGGCGTAAGCCTAGCCGATCTCGCGGCGAAGCTTCGCCAGTGCAACGTCAATGCTGCGCTCGTAGCGCACCAGCGGCGGCTTGATGCCGTGCAGGAACAGTTCGTGGCGGATCGGCCGCGAGGTGCCGGTCAGGACGATCCGGATGTCGCGTCGGGCAGCCTTGTGGGCCAGAACCTCGATCGTGTTGGCGGCCGTCGCGTCGACCAGCGGCACGCCCGAGAAGTCGATGATGAGCGCACGATGGGCATCCGAGATGCGGTCGAGCACCGAACCGATCGATGCAGCCGCACCGAAGAAGAAGACGCCGGAAATGCGATAGACCACGATGGAGGGATCGGTTGCCGCCGTTTCCTCATAGGGCGTCCGGTTTGCATCATCGGCTTCGTCCTCCCGCACAAAGGGGACATGGGTTGCCACGGCGGCCACCTGCGACATGCGGTGGATGAAGATCACCGAGCCCAGCGCGAAACCGACGATGATGGCCTCGGTCAGGTCGCGGAAGATGGTCAGCCCGAAGGTCACGCTCAGCACCGCGGCATCGCCCCAGGAGGCGCGCATGAGCATGGCGATGGCGTGCTTCTCGATCATGTTCCAGGCCACCACAGCCAGCACGCCGGCGAGGGCGGCCAGCGGGATGTAGCTGGCCAGCGGCGCGGCCACCAGCATGAAGGCGAGCAGGAAGACGGCATGCAGCATGCCGGCCACCGGACCGTGCGCGCCGGACCGCACATTGGTGGCGGTGCGCGCGATGGTGCCGGTCACGCAGATGCCCGAAAACAGCGCCGAGGCGACATTGGCGACGCCTTGCGCCACCAATTCGCAGTTGGAGCGGTGGCGCCGCCCCGTCATGCCATCGGCGACGACCGCCGAAAGAAGGGATTCGATCGATCCCAGCAGCGTGAAGGCGAAGGCGCTTGGCAGCACCGCCACAACCCGATCGAGGGTGATTTCGGGCAGCGTGGGCATCGGAAGGGCGGATGGGATTCCACCGAACTGCGTGCCGATGGTGGCGACCTCGAGGTCGAGCGCCCAGGCAGCGAGCGAGGTCGCGGCGATGGCGATCAGCATCTCCGGGAGGCTCGCCCGCCAGCGCTTCAGCCCGACGATGAGAAGGATGGTGGCCAACGCCAGCGCGACCGTCGCCGGATCGAAACCGGGCAATGCCGCCCACAGGACCGGCAGCTTCTCGAGCAGCGGACCGGGTTCCGGGCCGGTGAGCGAGAGGCCCAGCATGTCGCGAATCTGGCTGGCGAAGATGATGACGGCGATGCCGGCCGTGAAGCCCACCGTAACGGGGTAGGGGATGAACTTGATGTAGGTACCAAGCCGCAGGAAGCCCACCGCCGTCAGCAGGAGGCCCGACAGCAGGGTGGCCAGGATCAGCCCGTCCATGCCGTGTGCCATCACGGTCGCCGCCACAAGCACGATGAAGGCGCCGGCCGGCCCGCCGATCTGGAATCGGCTGCCCCCGAGCAGCGAGACGAAGAAGCCGCCGACTATGGCGGTGTAGAGACCCTGCGCGGGCGTCGCACCCGAGGCGATGGCGATGGCCATCGACAAGGGCAGGGCGACGATGGCAACCGTCAACCCGGCAATGGCGTCGGCCCGCAGATGGGAAAGGCGATAGCCTTCGCGCAGGACGGTGACGAGCTTGGGTGTGAAGAGGTCGCCGAAACCCGGCTCCTGCGCTCTGCCCCCTATCGCTGTGCCGGTACTCATGAGGATTGCCGGGCGGCCTCGAGAGCGGGACCGAACGCGGCCTCGAACAGGTCGATTTCCGCTTCGGGCCCGACGCTGATGCGCACGGTGCGGTCGAGCACCGGCACCATCGGCTTGCGCACGAAGACGTCTCGGGCCAGGAGTTCCTGCATCACCTTGAGCGCGAACGCCCCGTCGCGGCCGCAGTCGATGGCGACGAAGTTTGTCGCCGCAGGCAAGGGTTTCAGCCCATGCCCCGTCGCGATCTCCGCGATCCGGTGCCGGCCGGCGGCCGTGCGCGCCACGATCCCGGCCAGATAATCCTGGTCGTGGAGCGCGGCGAGACAGCCCGCCTGCGCCATGCGGTTCATGCCGTAATGGTTGCGCACCTTCTCGAAGACCCGGATCGTGTCGGGATGCCCGATCGCATAGCCGCATCTGAGGCCGGCCAGCCCATAGGCCTTGGAGAAGGTGCGCATGCGCACGAGATTGGGCCGCGAAACGTCTATGGCGGGCAGGGCATCCGGCGGCGCGGTCTCGCCATAGGCCTCGTCCAGGATCAGAATTGTCGTCTCCGGCAGCGCCTCGAAAAAGGCCTCTATCTCGGATGCCGCCCACCAGCTTCCCATAGGGTTGTCCGGATTGGACAGGTAGACGAGCGGCGCGTTTTCGCGTCTCACAGCATCGAGCAGGGCGCCGAGATCCTCGCGGTCGTCCCGGTAGGGCACGGTGACGAGGCGGCCGCCGAAGCCGGCGACATGGTAGTTGAAGGTCGGATAGGCGCCGAGCGATGTCACCACCGCATCGCCCTCGCGCACGAAGAGACGCACCGTCAGTCCAAGCAACCCGTCAATGCCCTCGCCGATGACGACATTGCCCGCCTGCAGCCCGAGATGGGCAGCGATGCCCGACTTCAGGTCGAAATTGTCGGGGTCGCAATATTTCCACATCTCGCCGGCGGCTTCCGCCATGGCGGCCACGACACGCGGGGAAGGGCCGAAACCGTTCTCGTTGGCGCCGAGGCGCGCGCGAAAAGGCCTGCCGCGCGTACGCTCCTGGGCTTCGGGCCCGACGAAGGGAACGGTGTCTGGAAGCAGGCGCGCGAGCGGGGTGAGCGGAAGTCGGTCTGTCATGGCGAATGCCGGTCTGGTGAGTATGGCGCGGACACTACGCCTCGGCTTTCGGCCACGCAACCGAGCCACGAGGTCGCGCCAAGAAAAGAGCCCGGCCAAAGGCCGGGCTTCAGTCAGGCTCAGGAAAGAACGATCGCTCAGCGCATCATGTTGCGCAGGGCGGAAATGGAGCTGTCGAGCGAGATCGAGGCCACGAACTTGTTGCGGAACATGTCCGGGTCGTTGCGGTTCGAGCCGTAGTAGCGAAGGTCGAGCGTCACCGTCTCGGCATAGGTGTACGAAATTCCCGCATTCCAGTCGACATTGCCGCGGAAAGTGGTGCCGACACCGCCGGAAAGCTCGAGATCGTAGGGCAGCGCATAGGCCAGGCTGGCGACGCCATAGTTGGTCCGGTTCTCCGGATCCCAGTAGAGTTCGACGCCCGGGGTCAGGCCGACATCGGTGAAGGCGTAGGAGGCCTTGCCGTAGATCTCGCCGCCGGCATCGCCGGTACGGTTGTAGTAGTAGCGCGCATAGCCGATATCCAGCGACAGGTCGCCGAAGGTCGGGCGAATGCCGCCATAGAAGTCGATCTCCACCGTGTCCGGAGCGCTGAGCGGGCCGCTGAGGCTGGATGCCCAGACGCCGATATAGACCCATTCGTAGGAGCCTTCGACATAACCCTGGATGGCGGGGCCGTTGCTGTAGTCGTAGCCGCGCGACACATAGGCCGTGGTGGCGGTGACGCCGAAGGCGAGATCGATCGCCAGATCGGCCTGCTCGGGCGTGTAGCTGGGCTGGGCCGGCGCGTAGATGGCGTCGGCTGCGAAGGAAGGCGCGGTAGCGAGGGCCATCACTGCGGCACCGGCGATTACGATCTTTTTCATGCGAGTCCCCAACGATGAGATAGGTGTCCGATCCGCTAGCCGATCCCTCCCGCCAAACATGGCGAATCTGCTTGCTGGATTTATTTCATCTGTAAATCGTTCTGCGGCAACAAGCAGTTTAGGTAGTCGGCAAGCAGATCGCCTACGCGTTGCATAGAAGCAACAGCTGACCGCCTAATCCTGCGGCAAACGCCTCCTGACGGCGCGCAGGCGTCTGGAACTGCCTTGAGAGTGTGCAATCAGAAGGCGCGGGCCAGCGCGGAGACGAGCGCGATATCCTGCTGCGTCTCGTCATCGTCGCTGGCCGCCGGCCGCGAGGCGGTGCGCGCGACGACCACCCGGTTCGAAAAGTCGACCCACAGATACTGGCCGTGAATGCCGATGGCGGCGAGTGTGCCACGCCCGTCGCCCACGTCGTACCAGCCCGAGCGATAGCGGCCATGGGCGAACATGTCGGCGAAATCGCCATCGATCCATGCCTGCCGGTCGCCGCCCTCGCGCATGTCGTCGATCCATGCCCGGGGCACGACCTGGCTGCCGTCGGGACCGCGGCCCCCGTCGAGCACCAACTGGCCGATGCGTGCCAGATCGGTGACGGTGAGGCAGATGCCGCCGGCGGCCCGCGCGGTGCCCACGCGGTCAACCGTGACATAGGCCGGACCCGCAAGGCCAAGCGGGCGCCACAGCCGCTCGGCGACATAGTCATGGAAACGCCTGCCCACCGCGCGTTCGAGCGCGATTCCCAGCAGATCGGTGTTGGGCGAGGCATAGTGGAAGCGCAACCCGTGCCCGTGGCCCTGCGCGGGCAAGGTCGCGAGGAAAGCCTCCATCGTTTCCGGGTGCGTACCGGCGCGCTCGGGGTTCCACAACATGGCGCGCCGGTAGCGGTCGAACGCCCCGCCATGGTCGACATAGTCTTCGTCGAAGTCGAGATCGACCGTCATGTCGAGAAGGTCGCGCAGGCGGGCGGAACCGTAGGTGGAAGGCTCCATGCTTGCCACAAGGTCGACGATCGGGGTCTCCGGATCGATCAGCCCGTCGCCCTGGGCAATGCCGACGGCAAGGCCGGCAATCGATTTGGAGATGGAGAAGATGAGATGCGGCACGTCGAAATCTGCATGCGGCGCGCTCCATGAAGCGAGCGCCCGACCCCCGCGCATGACGAGCAGCGAATCGGTGTGGCGCCGGGCCAGGAGTTCGATCGCCGGTGTTGCCTGTCCCCTTGCGTCCTCGATCCGCATTTCATGCAACGGGCCGGCGGGCGGCGGCGCGACCGGCGTTGCCGCGGCCTGCGCAATCGTCGCCGTCGGCACGAATTCGCTGGCGTGCTGGAAGCTCCAGCGCGCGGCGGGATGGCTGCGCCAGTTTTCGAGCGTGATGGCGGCGCGTTCGGCGGGCGTGATCATGGCGTGACTCGCGGGGAAAGAGGGACGGACGGGTCGGGCGGATCTGGTTAGGGCCGGCGATCGGCGGGCGTCAAGCGCGACGCGTTTCGGCAGGACAAACGCCGGCGCCGTGCGGTTGCAGCCCTCCCGTTACGCGCCGTCTGCGGCACCCTTCCAAAGCCAACTGCGGCGCGCCGACAGAAAATCCTTGAGCGACAAGGGATGTATGGCTATCAGGGGCGGCGCTGGAGAGGTGGCCGAGTGGTCGAAGGCGCTCCCCTGCTAAGGGAGTAGGGCTCAAAAGGCTCTCGTGGGTTCGAATCCCATCCTCTCCGCCATCATATCGCTCACGGCAGTTTCGCTTCGCTCCACGCCTCCGCGAGGGCGGCCTGACTGGCCGGCGGGCGGTCGCCCGCGTGGCTTTGAGTTCGAAGGTTTCTCCGAACTCTCCGCCATCATATCGCTCACGGCAGTTTCGCTCCGCTCCACGTCTTCGCGGGGAATGATCGATGGCCGCAATTGTCCCTCGCGATGATCAATCCGCCTCAGCGCGGCGCGAGCGTGGCGATCAGCCGGTTCGCCACGCGGGCCATGGCTGTCGCGGCAGAGAAGTCGAACTGGTTGATGGCGATGAACACGCCGACGCCACGGGTCGGTGCGAAGGCGATGTAGCTGAAGATCCCGTCCGTGCCGCCTGCCTTCTGGATGACCAGGGGGCGGTCGCCTTCCGGCATCATGATGACCCAGCCCAGACCCATTGCGTCCATATGTCCGGATTCGTCCATGCCGGAGACCGGGTCGAGACCGTCGCGAATGATCCAGCCGGCATGGCTGATTGCCCGGGCCTCGGCGCCGTTCTGGCCAGTGCGGTCGAGGTTCCAGTGGAGAAAGCGGACCATGTCGTTGGCGCTGCTGTACAGCGACGAGGCGCCGAAGCGGTTTGGGATGGGATCGCCCGGGTCCATCTCGACGCCATTCCAGTCATAACCGGTCATGACGTTGTCGCCGTGCGGCCGCGCAAAGCCCGTCGAGGCCAGGCCGATCGGGTCGAGCACCTTCTCCTGAAGGAGCTCGTCATAGGGCATGTCGTACAGTCCCGAGAGCGCCATCCCGAGGAGATCGAAGGCGACGTTCGAGTAGAGAATGCCGGTCTGGGGCGTGAAGAGCAGAGGATCGCCCGCAAGACTGGCAGCGAAGGAGGCGTCGCTGTGCCGATCGACGCCTGCGACGGGCGAGGGCTCGCGCGGCAATCCGCTGGCGTGGATGGCAAGATCGATGAGCCGGATCGCGTGACCGTCGCGCTCCGGCAGGGTCTCGACGATGCCGACATGTGGCTCGGCCGGATCGGTCAAGGCGGCCTTGCCGTCGGCAACGGCATGGGCCAGCGCGAGGCCGGTGAAGGTCTTGCTGATCGATCCGATGGCGATCTGCGTTTCGCCGTCGGGCTTGAGACCGCTGCCCCTGGCGACCTCCCCGAAACCGAAGACGACGCTCTCGCCGCCACGTACCGCGGCAATGACCATGCCGGGAACGCCGGTGTCGAGGTGGAAGATCTGGCCCGTGAAGCCGACCGCCTCCTTGAGCAACGCATCATCCGCGAAGGAGGGTGTGGCCGCAAGCAGGGCGGTTATGGCGGCGGCGGCGCAAACATGTCTCATCTGGCGATCCGGGGTTCGAGAGCGGAAGCGCACATGATGGGGAATGTGTCCTAACGTTTCATTCGCGTCTCGATCGGGGAGGCGCGTGAATCCCGTCGAAAGACGGACATCGGCTAGGCCCGGGAAAGCCCGAACGCCAATCCGTCCGCATCGAAGTAGTGCAGATTCTTCGGATGCGCGGTCAGTCCGACCTGGGCATCCGGCTCCGGGGCTTCGCCATCCACGACGACGAGACAGGTCTCGCCGCCTGCAAGCGTGACGTGAAGCAGTGTTGCCGCCCCGGTATATTCCGCGATGACGACCTTCCCCACGATGTGGCCCTCGTCGGGCGCGACAAGCGACAGATGCTCCGGCCGAATGCCGACATGCACCGTGCCGTCGGGCTGCGCACCGAAGCCGCCTGCTGCGGAGGCCGGCAGGATGTTCATCTTGGGACTGCCGATGAACTGGGCAACGAAGATGTTGTCGGGCCGCTCATAGAGTTCACGCGGGCTTCCAACCTGTTCGACGCGCCCGTCGCGCAGCACGACGATCTTGTCGGCCAGCGTCATCGCCTCGACCTGGTCGTGGGTCACGTAGATCATCGTATTGCCAAGCCGCTTGTGCAGCGCGGCGATCTCCGCACGCATGTGAACCCGCAGTTCTGCGTCCAGGTTCGACAAGGGTTCGTCGAAGAGAAACACGTCGGGGTGCCCGACGATGGCGCGACCGATGGCGACGCGCTGGCGCTGGCCGCCCGAGAGCTCGCGCGGAAAACGATCGAGCAACGTGTCGAGCTTGAGCAGTGTGGCAGCCTCGGTAACGCGCCGCTGGCGCTCGGCGACCGGCACTTTGCGGACCTTGAGGCCGAAGCCCATATTGTCGCGCACGTTCAAATGCGGGTAGAGGGCGTAGGATTGGAAGACCATGGCGACACCGCGCCTGGCGGGCTGCACTTCGTTGACAATGCGGTCGCCGATGCGCAGTTCGCCATCGGTCACGTCCTCCAGCCCGGAGATCATCCGCAACAGGGTGGACTTGCCGCAGCCGGAGGGACCGACAAAGACGACGAATTCGCCATCGGCGACGTCGAGGTCCACGCCCCGGATCACGTCGACGCGGCCGAAGCTTTTCTGGAGATTGCGAAGGGTGAGGCTGGACATGGCGTTTCCGTTCTCTCAGTCAGCCCTTGACGCCTGAAAGCGCGAAACTCTCGATGATCTGACGTTGCGCGATCAAATAGACGATCAAGATTGGCACGACGGCAAGCGTGGTGGCGGCAAGCTGCAGGTGCCAGAGCGGCGAGCCGTAGGGATCGGTGAAATTCGACAGGGCGAGCGGCAGCGTGAAGTTCTCAAGCGACGAGATGAAGATCAGCGGCTCGAGAAACAGGTTCCACGAATTGAGGAACGTGATGATGGCCACGGCGGCAAGCGCGGGCCGCGACATGGGCAGCGCAATCCGCCACCAGACGCCGAAGCGCGACAGGCCATCCATCTTTCCCGCTTCTTCCAACTCCTTGGGCAGGGCCATGAAGTATTGACGCATGAGGAAGGTGCCCACGATGCCCTGCGGGCCAAAGACCGGCAGCAGGATCAGCGGCCAGTGCGTGTCACTCAACCCCATCCAGCGGATCAGGAAGAAGTTCGGGATGATGGTCACTTCCTCCGGGACCATCAGCGCCGACACCAGGAAGAGCGCAACGAGCGCGGCACCGGCAAAGCGCAGTCTCGCCAGTGCGTAGCCGGCAAGCGATGAGATGAAGAGGGTCAGAATGGTGACCGTGACGGCGACATAGAGCGAGTTGAAATACTGCCTTGCGAAGGGCTGGTAGGTGAACACCTCGACATAATTGCTCCAGCGAAACGTCCGCGGGATCAGGCTCGGCTGCCCGAAGATCTCGGTCGGCCCCTTGAGGCCCGAGGTGATCATCCACAGAAACGGGAACACGAAGGGGATTGCCACGATGCAAAGCGAAATCGTCCAGCAGATCTGCTTGATCAGCCGAAGCTGGGGCTGGGTGAGGGCGCCGATCACGTGTCCCTCCTGCGTAGCGCAAGCTGAACGATGGTGAGCGTCATGACGATGACGAACATGATCATCGCGAGAGCCGAGGCGTAGCCCACATCGAAGAACTGGAAGCCCTGCTGGTAGATGTAGAATGCGAGCACCAGCGTGCCGTTCTCCGGTCCGCCGCCCGTCATCAGGTAGATGTGGTCGAATACCTTGAACGAGCCGATGGTAGTGATGACCATGATGACCAGCGTCGTGGGCCCCAGCAACGGCCAGATGATCATGCGGAAGATCTGCCAGTTCGAAGCCCCTTCGAGCCGTGCGGCCGCCTCGTAGTCGCGCGGGATGGCTTGCAGCGCGGCGATGTAGAGGATCATGTTGAGCCCGACCATCTTGATGACCCTGGTCAGGATGACGGCGACCATCGCCCAGTCGGGATGGCGCAGCCAGTTCGGTCCATCTATCCCGATCCCGGCGAGCATCTGGTTGACGAAACCGGCCTCGCCCTGGAGCAGGAATTTCCACACGATCGCCCAGGCGACGGCCGAGGTGACGACCGGCGCAAAGAATACCGTGCGAAAGAAGATCACCCCGGGAAAGCGCCGCGACAGGGCCAGTGCCAGGGCCAGTGCCAGCGCCATGTTGAGCGGCACCAGGCCGATCGCAAAAACGATGGAATTGCGCACCACCTGCCAGAAATCGGGATTGCGAAAGAGTGCATCGTCGTAATTGGCCAGTCCGACGAAGGTCGATTGCTGCGACAGCAGGTTCCACTCGCTCAGCGAGTAGACGACCACCGCGATCAGCGGCCCGACAAAGAAAATGAGGAAGCCGATGAGCGTGGGGCTGAGGAAGATCCATGCCTCCATCGCCTCGCGCATCTTCAGCGTAAGCCACGGCGCGCGCTCTGCGCGCGCCGTCATGCTGGTAGCCGGCTTCCCCGTCACTTGGCGATCCCCCTAGAGAAGCGGCTGAATGGCTGCGCAGACGGCTTTCAGCGAGTCTTCCACATTGGCCTCCGCCCGCCACAGGGCGTCGACGCGTGGCCGCATGGCCGCGAGAATCTGCGGGCTGCGCTCGTGGCTTGGGAGCACGTTGCCCGTGGCGATGGCCTCACCGACCACCTCCATCTGTTCAGCGGGGATCAGATTGTTGGAGGTGGTGAAGGCCTCGCTGGACAGGACGCTGTTGCGCGCCGGTGGAAAGAACTGCGCCATCTTGGCGACGTTCGCCTCATTCGTCATATGGGCGACGAACTCGGCGGCAAGTTCCTTCTGGCGTCCTGCGGCGAACACCACGATGGCGGCCTGGCCGATGACCGGCGCCTCGCCGCCGGGGCCGGTGGGCAAGGGCGCGATACCCCATTCAAAGCCGGCATCGGCCATCAGCGAGGCGCGCGAGATCTGGTTGATCGTCATCGCCGCGTTGCCGGAGAAGAAGTCGCCATTCTCGCCGGGTGGCACGATCGAGCGATCGGTGAAGACCATGTCATGCAACTGCTGCACCGCTGCGATCGCCTCGGGCTTGTCGAAACCGCATTCCTGATTGGCCCAGACGTCGCCACCATAGGCGCGGATCGGCGGCATCAAAGCGTGCATGATGCGCGAATCGTATCCCTGGCCGTCCTTGAACTCGAACCCCCAGGCATCATTGGCTTCGGTAAGCTCCTTGGCGACTTCCTGGAACTTGTCCATGTCCCACTCGCCTCTGGCGGCAAGCGCCAACGGATCGTCGAGTCCCGCCGCGTCGAACATGTCCTTGTTGTAGAAGATCACGAAGGGCGAGGTTGAAAAGGGAACGCCCCATACTTCGTCGTCTCCCCGCCACAAGCCCATTGCCGGCTCGGAGAAGTCGGCGAGATCATATCCTTCTGCGGCATTCAGCGCCGGAGCCAGATTCTCCAGGACCCCGGCATTGGCGAAAGTGGAGGCGGCGTCTTCCATCATCCAGCCGGCATCGGGCGGATTGCCGCCGGCAAGCTGAAAGGTCAGGCGCTGCGTGTAGTCGCCGGCCGGAATCGTCTCAAATCTCACCGTCACTTCGGGATGCGTCTCCTTGAAGCTTTCCGCGATCTCGTTGAGCATGGTGAGATGGGCCTGGTTGCCCGTCCACACGGTGAAGCGGAGTTCGGCTGCGGCAAGCGCCGACGACATCATGCCGAGCGCAAGCGCCGACAGGGTTATGCTTTTCACAACGGACTTCATGGCTTTTCCTCCCTTGGGTTTCATCCCGTCTTCAGCTTGGCTGGCTCGAGCGAGGAGACGACCGGCAGTGAAGTCGCTTGCGGCTGAGGCCAGCCCTTCACGCCCGGCTCCACGGCAAAAAGCGAACCGGCCCATTTTTCGCCGTCCGTTCCCATCGACATCGATGTGATGACGAGCGTCGAAAGCGTCTCGCCACAAAAGGCGAGGTTGGTCGGGCGCGAGACGGGCAGCTTTATCGCCCCGATCTCGTGGCCCTGCGGGTCGAGGCGAACGATCAGCCCGGCATCGATGGCGGCAAACCAGTAGCAACCGTCCGTGTCGACCGCCGCGCCATCCGGGCGGCCGCGCGCCGGGCGGTGGAAAACGCGCCGATTGGCCAGCGTGCCCCTGGTGACGTCGAAGTCGAACGCCCAGATGGTCCGCACATCCGGATGGCTGTCAGCGAGGTAGAAGGTCGCGCCGTCCGGCGAGACCGCGGCGCCGTTCTGGGTGCCGAGCCCATCCAAAACCTCGACGGCCCCAGCCTCATCAAGGCGATAGAGCTTCCCGCATGGCGTCTTCCCGGGCTGGGTCGGTACGGTCCCCGTCCAGAACCTGCCGGCGGGATCGACCACGCCGTCATTCATGCGCATGCCGGTGGGTGAACCGGGCAGGGGGGCGAGCAGCTCGAAGGAAGCATCGTCGGCGAGGCGGTACCAGCCCGTGCCGCCTGCCACGACGATGTCGCCTTCCCCGTCCAGCGCGACCGCGCCTGGCATGAAGGATGTCTTGATGCTCGTCACCTCGCTGGTGGCGAGGTCGAGTCTGCGGATCGCGCGACCTGCAATGTCCACCCACCACACGGCATTCGCGGCCGCATCCCAGAGCGGACTTTCGCCCACCATGTCGGCGCCCGCATGCCAGATCCTGATCGGAGCGCTGGTGCTCATGAAGGCTCTCCCGGCAAGGCGCCCGGCGCGTCGCCGATCGTCCACCCACCGTCAACGGGAATGTTGGCGCCCGTTATGTAGGCCCCGGCATCCGAACACAGCATCAGCACCGGCCCGGCAACCTCCTCCGGCCGGCCCGGCCGCGCGGCAGGTATTTTCGCGGTGACCGCGTTGCGGAAATGCGGATCGGCATAGCGCTCAGCGAGGCGGGAGGTTTCGATGGCGCCGGGAGAGACGACGTTCATCGTCACGCCATCCCGCGCCACGTCACGCGCGATGGCGCGCAAGGCCGTTAGCTGGGCGGATTTTGCGGCGGCATAGGCCACCGTTTCGGCGCGCGGGCGGGCCGCAATCACACTGCCGATCGCAACCACGCGTCCCCAGCCGCGCGCGGCCATTGGCGGCACCAGAACCGACGCCAGCGAGACGAGTGCCATCACCCCGGCAGCAAAATGCGCCTGGAGATGGGCGGGCGTGGCTTCCGTCCAGGGCAGTCTGCGTTCGATCGCCGTGCAGGACACGAGAATGTCGATGGGGCCGTGCTCGGCCATGATCTTGCCGGCAAAGGGTACGACCGAGGAAAGGTCGAGAAAATCTGCTTCGACGACCGCGGTCGCGCACCCTTGTGCGCGCATCTCACCAGCCAGTCTTTCCGTTTCGTCGGCGGCGCCCAGATGATGCAGGACCAGCTGCGCTCCCTGGCCACCCAGCCCGCGCGCGATCGCCGCGCCAATATCGGAATTGGCACCCGTTACGAGTGCGCGGCGGCCAGCGAGGGAGAACGGCCCGCTCACCGCGTCCGATCCTTTTCTTCGCCGAGCTTTTCGGCGACCTCGAAAGAGGCGATGTCGGCCGCCTCGAAATGGATCTCGATGTGGGTCTGGGCGAGGTCGGCGTCGCCAGCCACAATTGCTTCGTAGATATCGCGATGGCGCTCGACCGTTGCGTCCCAATCGGCGTCGGTACGATTCGATCGGCGCGAAAACAGCTCCGAGACCTCGCGCTGGACAGCGCGCATGCCCTCCATCTGGACCCGGATCATCGTGTTGCCGGTCGCCATGGCCATACCGAGATGGAAGAGAATATCGGCCTCGGTGAAGCCTTCAGGCTCCTTCAGTGCACGTCGCATTTCATCCAGCGCGCGCTCCATCACCGCCAGTCCCGATTTTTCCTGGCGTTCCGCCGCCAGCCGGGCGATGCCCGTCTCGACCACGCGCCGCATCTCGTTGGCCTCGCGCAGCCGCGTCAGGCTCGATCTGACCGCATAGCCATAGATGCGGTCGAGCGGTTCGCCATTGAGTTCCTTGGCACGCGCCACCTTTCCCTGCTGGGTGGAGATCAGGCCAGCGGATGTGAGCTGCCGCAGGGCCTCGCGTGCGATGGGCTTGGAGACGCCGAACTCCCTGGCAATCTCTCCTTCGGCGGGCAGCGCATCGCCGGGCGCGATCCGCCCGTCCAGGAGCGCCATCGCGATCGCATCGGAAACAGCGTCTGCAAGCCTGGCGGGCGCGGCCGGCTTGGCGTCGACGAAGAACTTTCTGGTGGATTCCGTGCTCATGGTCCCCCCTCGGATTGCAGTCACCTAGCATACATCCTTCCAACCTAGCAACTAAGATTATAAGTTGCCAAGAAATCCAGTTAGCGGGTAAAGAGGCGGGGGCGCTTTTGCGCTGCTGCTGGAGGGAGCCACGTGACAGACACATCAAGCATGAGCGCGGACATCCGCATTACCGACGTGATCGCGCATCCGCTGACCCAGACCCTGCCGAGACCGACTGTCACCTCCTGGGGCCAATATTCGGAGGTTTCGATCGTTCTGGTCGAAGTGCGCACGGATGCCGGCATCGTCGGCGTGGGAGAGACGCTGGCCCGTTTCGCGCCCAAGGCCTATGCGGAGGCCATCGAAACGCTGCTGAAGCCGCGGCTGATCGGCCAGAACCCGACCGACATCAGCGCCTTGTGGCGCAGCATGCGGCGCGCACTTTCGGGCCGCTCCGGCGGCATGCTGTTCGAGGCCATCGCGGGCGTCGACATCGCGCTGTGGGACATTCTCGGCAAGGTCGCGAACATGCCGATCCACAGGCTGCTGGGCGGCATGGGACGCAGCGAAGTTCCCTGCTACGCGGCATCGGTCAACTGGGGCGAGGATGCCTTCATGGAGCGCGAGCTCGACCGCTACCTGGAGAAGGGTTTTCCCCGCATCAAGGTGAAGATCGCCAATCCCGTCAAAGACGCTTGCCGCCGCATCGCGCTTCTCAGGAAGCGGGCGGGAGACGACATCGAGCTGTGCGTCGATTCGAATTGGGCCTACTCGCTGGAGGAAGCAGTCGAAGTGGGCCGCGCGCTGACCGACAATCGCTACTTCTGGTTCGAGGAGCCCCTGCGTCCGGAAGACGAAGCCGGCTACGAGGAACTGCACCGCCGATGCGCAACGCCGCTTGCAGCAGGTGAAAGCAACTATACGCTGGACCAGACGATGCGCCTTGTCTCCAACCGGACGCTGTCCTTCATCCAGCCCGACGTGGCGCGATCGGGCGGCATCTCGGAGACCCGGCGCATGGCCGAGTTCGCCGCCGCCCATGATGTCCAGTATGCGCCCCATATCGGCATGTCGGGCATCATCTGCGAGACGGCGAGCGTGCATCTGGCCGCCGCCATGCCGAACATCAAGGCGATGGAATGCGAGACCGACGAGAGCCCGTTCAAGACGGCCATCACGGGCGCGGCACCCGGCGCCGACCGCCAGAAGAACGGGATGCTGCCCGTGCCAACCGGTCCGGGTCTCGGCATCGAGGTCGACTGGGAGGCCGTCAGAAGCCTGCGCGTGTCATGACCAAAACGCAGAGGAGCACCATGACGACATCACCGACCCCGAACGAGATGGCGGAGGCATTGCGTCTCGCGATCTTGCGCGCCGATCCGAAGCTGTCACGGTTTGATCCGCTGCCTCGCATCATCAGTCACGACGAGTTCGCGAACGGGCATTGTGGCTGGTCCCAGCTTGTCGGCAACTACCAGGATGACCTCGACACGATGCTGCCGGGCTACGCACAGCACACTGGCGCGATGCTTTCCACGCTTGGCCACTGGGATTCGGGCTCGCATGGCGGCATGGGCTCTTCCTACGCTCTCAAGATCGCCACCCGCCCGCACAAGGGCGCGCAGAATGTCGCGATCAAACGCCATACGTTCCGCCACCGGGGCCGTATCCGGTTCGAGGTCTATTTCACTTTCAAACCCGAGGCATCGGAGTTGAAGCTTAGCGAGACCGACGTGCGTTCCATCGGTTTTCTCTTCGACCTCCAGGCCGGCGACAATGACAAAGGCGCGGAGCGGGTCATGCCGCATTTGCGCTTTCTCAACGCGCTCGACGGCAAGCACGTCGAGAAATGGCAGTTCAAGCAACAGGGTACGTCGTTTCGGCCGGTCGGGGACGGTGACAAGACCTTGAGCCACTACCACCTTTCGCCCGACGGCTGGGAGGACCTGCCCGGCGGCGATCAGCGGCTTTGCTACAACGAGATCGCCACCAAGGTGAACTGGACCTATCTGCGTTTCGATTTCGATCTCGGCGCGATGGAAGCGCTCGATTTCCAGTGCAACGACCGTGTTTTCGACATGTCGAAATTCGGTTCGATGCGCATGCCGGCAATGAAGAACCTCTGGTGCATGCTGAATTTCTGCCTCTTTGCGGAGACCGACACCGACAAGAGGGCCTTTCTTTATGTCGACTCCGTCTGCATCTCGGGGGATTTCTGATGCTGCCCGAAAACATCACCTCGGTCGTTGCCCGCAACGAGACATGGACGGGCAAAGCGGCCAGCGAACCGCACGAGGCCGGCTGGGCCCGCGAGGCTGTCATCTTCGTGCGGGCGCTCAAGGATCCGAAAGGTTCGCAGCCGATGGCGCGGGTCGAGATTTCGCCGGACGGCATGCGCTGGATCGCGGAAGGTGCCGAAGCGGCGATGCCGTCCGTGCGCGACGGCATTGCCGTGATGCGGGTCGCCCATTTCGGCAACTGGCTGCGTGTGGCGGCCGATTTTGACGACGGTTGCGAGAGCACCGTCCTTGTCACGATCCATCTGAAGGCTTGATGCCGGCTGCCGGTGTCGGGAGGCCCACCACTCAGGCCCGTTCAACGTGAGCGCCCTGTCCCTGGAGGATCGAGCGCGTTCCCGTCAGGTGGCAAAGTGTCGGGATCGCCACCAGCGTGCAGGTAGGCAAATGTGATCGCCAGCGCGGTCACGATCTACGCAGGCTCTCTCTGTCGGCCCACGAGCAGGAGTTCGAAGGTCACGGACACCGCATTGCCTGTCGGCGCGAGCTGGCCACGTACCATCTGGCCCGAATGATCGACGAGCGCGATTTCAATCTGCGGCTCATCGGCCCGGCTGGGATCCCATGAACCGCTGACGATCAGGGCTTCGTTGGCGTGCCAGGCAAGGCTTCCCCCGCCCGCCAGTCTGCAGCCGACAAGGCTGCCGATCCCGAAAATGTCGGGACGGTCGAGGTCGTTCAGGCGCGCGATCTCCCGGATCGAAGCGACCAGATCCTCATTGGGACGGACCGAGGCAAGCACGGCGCGCCGGCCCGCCATCAGCGAGCCGGTCGACGGTGCCGCGCTTGCCGCAAACAATTTGAAATTGGTCTCGTGGTCGTCCCGGGCAACCATCGCGGCCCCGTCGATGCCCCAGGCCCGCGCCTTGCAATCTTCCGCGACCACGCTCTCGAAGGGCAGGAGGTGGCCCATTCGGACGCCGTCGCCGGAATCCCAAAGTCCATGGCAGTGCACAAAAGCTTGGCCGTCGCGCCACCCTGCCATGCAGCCGGCCCGGAGGATGGTGCCCGGCTCCATTGTACGGGTCGTGCTGTACCAGGCGATGTGTTCTTCATCGGGTGAGACGGCAGGAATGACATACTGCAACCGGGTCAGGGCAATATCCTGCAGCCAAACATAACCAGCGGAACAGCCCGCATCCGCAAGCCCGCGGGCGATCGCTTCATTGACGCTGAGCCCGGCCTTCAGCTGGATCTCGAGCGCGAAGGCCTCGCAGCGCACCGCTTCCACCCGCCGTGCGGCCCGGGGCCCCGGATGCTTGACCGTTCGCATCGTCTAGTTCGCCAGCCCGGCATTCACGAAACCGCCATCCACCGCGAGGATCTGTCCGTTGACGTAGGAGGCCTCAGGCGAGATCAGGAATGCCACCGCACCGGCGACCTCCTCCGGCAAGCCATAGCGCCGTTGGGGCACGCGCTCCATCCACTGGCGGCGGACATCGTCGGTGTGGACGCTGCGGGCGAGCGGGGTGTCGATCGGGCCCGGTGCGACCGCGTTGACGCGTATCCCGTGCGGGCCGAGTTCGCTGGCCATCACCATCGTGAGGGTGTTGACGCCGCCCTTGGAAGCGCCGTAGGCGCTGCGGCCCTTGTTGCCGGTCATTCCCGAAATGGACGAGATGTTGACGATGGCGCCCGCCCGACCCTGGTCGAGCCAGATGCGCGCCGCCATGCGCGCCACGACGAAGCTGCCGATCAGATTGACGTCGAGAATGCGCCGGAAATCGGCGACGCTGGTGTCCACCGCAGGACGGTCGAGGCCGATACCGGCGGAATTCACCACGGCAGACAGGCCGCGGGAGGCCAGACGGGATATCACGGACTCAACGGCGCCCTCATCGGTGACGCTGCAGGACGAGGCGCAGGATCGATCCAGGCCGAGCTCGTCGCAGGCGGCCCACAGCGCCGCCTCGTTCATGTCGACAAGATGCGGCACCCATCCTCGTGCGGCCAGCAGGCGAGCGGTCTCGAGCCCGATGCCGGAGGCACCGCCGGTGATCAGAACGGTGCCCGCGCCAGCCGGAATGCTGTCCGGCGCGCTCATGCCGGCGCCTTCTCGTCGTGCTGCGCCGGCTCCAGATCGCCGCGGCGCTCCAGTTCCTCGCGGATCAGCTTCTTGGCGATCTTGCCATAGGCAGATTTCGGCATCCCGTCCCAGAAGACGAAGCGCTTCGGCATCTTGTAGCGGGCGATCTTGTCGGCGAGGAAGTCGCGCAACGTAACCTCGTCGACCGCCATGCCCGCACGGGGAACGCAGACGGCGATTCCCACCTCGCCCCATTTCGGGTCCGGCACGCCGAGCACGGCCACTTCGGCCACCGCCGGGTGGGTGAGAATTTTCTCCTCGATCTCGCGCGGATAGATGTTGGAGCCGCCCGAGATGTACATGTCGGAGGCGCGGCCGGTGATGTAGACGAAGCCTTCCGCGTCCATGTGGCCAAGGTCGCCCGTCCGGAACCAGCCGTTGCGAAATGCCTTGGCGTTGGCTTCCGGATTGTCGTGGTAGCCGGCGAACACGGCCGGCCCGATGACGCAGATCTCGCCGGTCTGCCCCGTCGCGACCTCGCCGCCTTCCTCGTCCTGGATCTGCACCTGCATGCCGGTGCGCTCGAAGCCGCAGGTGCCGATGCGGGCCATCGGTCCGTCTTCGATGCGGTGAAGGGCAGGGGGCAGCACCGTGATGTTGCCGGTGACCTCGCCAAGGCCGAAATACTGCACCAGCACCGGCCCCAGCTTCTTCAGGGCATGGATCTGGTCGGTCCGGTACATCGGCGCGCCGGCGTAGATGACATAACGCAGCGAGGAATGATCGAACCGGTCGACGGCTGGGTCCTCGACGAGCATCTTGAGAATGGTGGGAACCGTAAAGGCATTCGTGACCTTCCACTTCTCCACCAGGGACCAGACGGCCGCCACGTCGAGCCTTTCGCCCGCCGGCAGGATGGTCTTGGCGCCATGGGCGACCTGGGCCAGCTGGTGGATGCCCGCACCGTGCGAAAGCGGCGCCACGACAATCGAGGCGTCGTCGGGACCGGTGCCCGGCATCAGGTCGCAGAGATGGTTGGTCAGCACGAACCCCATCTGGCCATGGGTCAGCACGGCAGCCTTTGGCCGACCGGTCGTGCCGGAGGTGAAGAAGAACCAGCATGGATCGTCGCGGTCGACGGGAGCGCTGGTCTGCTTCGTCCCGAGATATTTTTCCACCAGTTCATCGTAGTCGGGACCGAAGTCGGCAGCGCCGATGGCGATGGCAAAGGAAAGCGCCGCGGCTTCGGATCTGTAGGCGGCCGCGTGGTCAGGGAATTCTGCCCCGCAAATGATCCCCTTTGCGCCACTTGCCGCTGCCAGATATGCGACCTCCGAAGGCGACTGCCGGTAATTTGTCGGCACCCAGACCGCGCCGAGCCGGAAGCAGGCGAACATCGATTCGAACATCTGGTTGCAGTTCGCCGACTGAACGAGCACGCGGTCGCCCTTCGCGATCCCGAACTCGCTGGCAAGGGCCGCGGCCATGGCCTCCACCCGCGCCTCCATCTGCGCCCACGTCCACCGGCGCTCGCCCCACACGAAACCAACCTCGTCAGGATGCCGGCGCGCCGCCTGGGTGAGGAAATGGGCGAGATTCATCACCCGGGTCGAGCAAGGCACGATGGCATTCGTCACTTCAGCCTCTCAAGGATGGAGACGTAGTTTGCCACCGCCGCGCCGCCCATGTTGAAGACGCCGCCGATCTCGGCGCCGGGAAGCTGCATGTCGCCAGCCTCGCCGGCAAGCTGCATGGCGGCCATGATGTGCATGGAGACACCGGTCGCGCCGATCGGGTGGCCCTTGGACTTCAAGCCGCCCGACAGGTTGATGGGAAGCTTGCCCTCGCGGGTGGCCGTCCCCTCGCGCACGACGCGGTGCCCTTCGCCGGGCGCCGCCAGCCCCATCGCCTCGTATTCGATCAGTTCGGCGATGGTGAAGCAGTCGTGGGTCTCGACGAAGGAGAGATCGTCGAGCGACAGGCCGGACTGCTCGAAGGCGCCCGCCCAGGCGCGCCTTGCGCCCTCGAAGGCAAGCACGTCGCGCCGGCTCATCGCCATGATGTCGTTGGCATGGCTGCGGGCGCGGAAGGCGATGGCACGCGACAGGTTGGCCGCCACCTCCTCGTCGGCCAGCACGATCGCCGCCGCCCCATCGGAGACCAGCGAACAGTCGGTGCGCCTCAGCGGGCGGGCCACGTAGGGGTTCTTGTCGGAGACCGTGTTGCAGAATTCGAAGCCGAAATCCTTGCGCATATGGGCGAAGGGATTGGCCATGCCGTTCGAATGGTTCTTGGCCGCGATCATGGCCAGTTCCTCGGAACGCTCGCCATAGCGCTGGAAATAGTTCTGGGCGATGCGGCCGAACAGGCCGGCGAAGCCGCCATCGATTTCGGCCTCCTCCTTGCGGTAGCTGGCGCCAAGCAGGATGTCGCCGACTTCCGCCGTGGGTGTGGCGGTCATCTTTTCCGCCCCGACCACCAGCGCCACACGCCCGCGGCCAGCCTCGATGAAATCCATCGCCGCATAGAGCGCGGCCGAACCGGTGGCGCAGGCGTTCTCGGTCCGCATGGCCGGCACATGCGCCAGCCGCTCGTCGCCCATCGCGACCAGCGCGCCCTGGAAGTCCTGTTTCGAGAATCCGTTGTTCATCACCCCGACGAAGATGCCGTCGAGATCGGTGGCCTCGACGCCCGCATGCGCCAGCGCCGGACCGACGACGGCGGCCATCAGCTCTTCCGTACCCTCATGTTCAAGCTTGCCGAAGGGCGAGTGCGACCAGCCGACGATATGTGCCTTGCTCATGTGACGTTCCTTCCCTGGATGCGCCGCTCCGCCGCGACGGGGGCTTTCACGCGCGATGCGAACATCTGCGCTACCTTCTTTTCCACCCTGCCGGCCTCCTCGATGAGCAGGGCGCCGAGTTCCTTCTGGCGCGGCTCCTGCATGCGGCTGTCGATGGCGGCGATGCTGAGCGCGCCGGCCGGCATGCCATCAGGATAGCGCACAACGGCGCCGAGGCCCCAGGAATTGGGGACGATGAGGCCCGGATTGAGCGAATAGCCCCGCTGGCGGGTCTCCTCGATATCGGCACGAATGCGCTCCGGCGGCAACAAAGGATAGTCTTCGCCCAGAACGGCCTCGTTGGCGGCAAGCACGGCGTCGACCTCGTCGTCTGGCAGCGCCGCCAGCAGCGCCAGCGATCCGGCACCGCAGCCGAGCGGATGCTCGAAGCCGGCCTGCAGCGCATGTGTCCGGATCGGGAACGTGCCTTCCTCCCGGTAGAGACAGACGGCATAGGTGCCGCGCCGCACCGAAATGAAGCTGGCATCCTCGGTCCGCCGCGACAGCCGCACGAGGCTGTCGATCGCCAGTTCCAGCAGCCCGAAGCGGCGCGCCGCCAGGCTGCCCAGCACATAGGTCTCTTCGCCGAGGAAGTAGCGCCGCGACTTCTCGTCCTGCTCGACCAGGCCGGCGCGGATGAGGGCGAGCAGCAGGCGCCGCACCGTCGGCTTGTTGAGCCCGCTCTCGGCGACGATAGCCGTCAGCGTCTCACCGCGTTCGGCAGCCCTCCCGACCATCGTGAGGATGGCCAGAGCGCGGTCTACGCTCTGCGAACCGAACATCACCAAGAAGCACCGCCGTCAGTTGGGTCCATATTGTGGATCGCATGAATGGTAGAAGCTGCGCTGAGTTTTGTAAAGCACAGGCGTTTGGAGTTGCATCACGTCCGAAACTCGTTACGTTGCGACATTCCCCCGCAAAAATGGGGTCCATATAGTGGAGCGCATACGAAACCCGGAGGAGACCGCAGGGCCTTTCGAGTGCGAGAACCGGAGGAAAGAGCATGAATTTCGTGAAATGGGGCGCGACCGCGCTCGCCACTGCAATGATCGGTGCAGCGCTCGTCGGAGGAGCGGCGGCGGAGACCTTCCGCCTGTCGCACAACACGGGCGACACCACCACCTGGCACCGTGGTGCCGAAAAGTTCAACGAGCTGTTGCGCGAGGCGACGGACGGGGAAATGGACATCCGCATATTCCCCAATGCGCAATTGTCGGGCGGCGACCAGATGCGCCAGGCCGAGATGGTCGGCCGCGGCGCGCTCGACTTCGTCGTCACTTCGGCAATCAACGTCACGCCGCTGGCGTCCGAGATGGCGGTCTTCTCGCTGCCCTATCTTTACGGCTCCTACGAGGACGTCGACGCGACCACCGACGGCGCGCCGGGCGAGCGCATGAAGGAGATCATGGAGGGGCACAACATCATCGTCCTCGCCTGGGGCGAAAACGGCTTCCGCGAGGTGACCAACAACACCCGACCCATCCGGTCGCCGGAGGACATGCGCGGCCTCAACATGCGCGTTGCCGGCCCGATGTATATCGACGTGATGAACGCGCTCGGCGCCAACCCGCAGCAGATGCAGTGGACGGAGACCTTCACCGCGCTCCAGCAAGGCGTCGTCGATGGCCAGGAGAACCCCATCGGGGCCGTCATCATTCCCCAGCGCGTCTACGAGGTGCAGAAATACCTGACCGCCTGGCACTATTCCTACGATCCGATCTTCCTGGGCGTCAGCAAGCAGCTTTGGGATTCATGGGACGAAGATACCCAGGCCAAGGTCCGCGAGGCGGGTGTGGAGGCCATGAGCTACCAGAAGCAGATCACGCGTGACGACACCGCCGCCGGCATCGAGTATCTGCGCGAGCAGGGCATGGAGGTCTACGAGCCGACGGACGAGGAACTGCAGGCCTTTCGCGAGGCAACCCAGCCGGCCTTCGATTCCTGGGCCGATCAGGTGGGCACCGACCTGGTCTCGCTTTTCCAGGAAGCGATCGACGGGCGCGACTGAACCTGTCATTCCATCGGTTTCAGGAGGGCGCCGATCGGGGCGCCCTCCCTCTGGAGTAGCTCGCGATGGCGTTCATCCTGCGGGATGCGGAGAAGATCATCTGCGCCGCCCTGTTCCTGGGCATGACGCTGCTTGGCTTTGCCAATGTGCTCGTGCGCTACCTGACGAATTTTTCCTTCGCCGCGTCGGAGGAACTGCTGACCAACGGCTTCCTGATCCTGACCATCTTCGGCGCCGCCATCGCCGCGCGACAGGGCGACCATCTCGCCGTGACGCTCATCTACGACTCGCTGCCGCCGCCGCTGCGCAAGGTGCTCTGGTGGTTCTCGGTCGCCGCCTCGGTCCTGCTTCTGGTTCTCTCGGCCTGGTATTGCTGGCAGCTGGTGGTCAACCAGCAGGCCAGCGGCATCCGTTCCTACGGCCTGCGCATCCCCGCCTGGTATTACAGCGCGGCGCTGCCATTGGGCTTCGCGCTCATCACCATCCGCTACCTCGAATACGCGCTGGAGCATCACAGGCGTGTGTCGGCCGAGGAGGCCGCCAATGCCTGACATCGGCGCCGGCACCCAGATGGTGCTGCTTTTCTTCCTGCTGATCTTCCTGCGCATTCCCGTCGCCTTCGCGCTGGGGCTCTCCTCGCTCTACGCCATGTGGCAGATCGGTTTCGGCCTGGAACTCGCCGGCGATCTCATCGCCACCGGCGTGGCGCGCTACTCGCTGCTGGCCATCCCCTTCTTCATTCTCGCCGGCACGCTGATGGGCACGCTCGGCATCGCCGAGCGGATGATCCGCTTCTTCCGCATCCTGATCGGCGGCCTGCCGGGCGGCATGGGCGTCGTCGGCACCGTGGTCTGCCTGTTCTGGGGCGCCGTCAGCGGTTCGGGGCCTGCCTCGGTCGCGGCCATCGGGCCGCTGATCATCAAGGGCATGGAGGAGGACGGCTATCCGCGTGCCTTCGCGGCCGGACTCGTGTGCACCGGCGCGGCGCTCTCCATCGTCATCCCGCCCTCGATCGGCCTCGTCATCTACGGCGTGATCGCCGAAACCTCGATCTCCCAGCTTTTCATTGCAGCCATCATCCCGGGCCTGGTGCTGGGGCTGCTGATGCTCTTCACCCTGCCGCTGGCCAGAAAGCGGACCGCCGCGCCCGCCGCCGCGCCCAGCCTGGACCGGCTCATGCCGATGCCCGATCCGTCGCTGCCCTACGGCACCAGGCTGTGGCGCTCCTTCGTCTCGTCCTTCTGGGGTCTGATGACGCCCGTCGTCATTTTGGGCGGCATCTATTCCGGCATCTTCACGCCCACCGAGGCCGCGATCGTGGCAACCGTCTACGCGCTTCTGGTCGGCGGGCTCATCTACCGCACCCTGACCCTGCGGCTGCTCTACGATTCGCTCGTCGCCGCCAGCGCTTCCTCGGCCGTGGTGATGCTGGTGGTGGCCTATGCAAGCCTGTTCGGGTGGGTTGTCACGGTCGACGATCTCGTCGGACATTACTCCTCCGCGCTGCTGGCCATCAGCGACAATCCCTGGATCATCCTTCTCGTCATCATGCTGATCCTCCTGGTGACGGGCATGTTCATGGATGCCGTCACCATCATGTTCATCACCCTGCCGATCTTCCTGCCCGTCGCCCGCGAGCTCGGCTGGGATCCGGTCTGGTTCGGCGTGCTGGTGATGATCAATCTCGCCATGGGGCTCTTCACCCCGCCAGTCGGCATCAACCTCTATGTAGCGGCAAACATTACGAAGCTGCCGCTGGAACGCATCGCCCAGGGGGCGCTGCCGTTCCTGATGACCAGCGCGATCGGGCTGGCGATAATCGCCATCTTCCCGCAACTGACACGGGTCCTGGTCGACATGCTGCGCTGACGCAAATGCGCCGCAAACGGCGTTTCGCAGCGGCCTGGCGGGACGTGAAAGCTTTTCATTTTCAATGGCTTGATAGGATTCTCCTGCCGCCGAACACCATTCACAATGGCTGTTACACGTCTGTCACAGAACCTCGCTAGTTTCCGCCTCGTCCGGGGCGGAGACCGCGGAACAGAGATTTCCAGGTGACAGGAGAGAGCAATGAACAAATTTGTGGCCGTCGCGGCGGTTTCGGCCCTCGCGATCACGGCTTCGGCCGGCGTCGCCGCCGCCCGTGACCAGATCCGGATCGTCGGTTCGTCGACAGTGTTCCCCTACACGCAGGCAGTCGTTGAAGAATTCACCAACATGGGCAATGCAGCCCCGGTTCTGGAATCGACCGGCACGGGCGGTGGCATGCGCATCTTCTGCGGCGGCGTGGGTGTCGACCATCCCGACATCACCGGTGCCTCCCGCCCGATGACTCAGGGCGAGTACGAAAACTGCGTCGCAAATGGCGTCGACAATGTCACTGAGGTGCTGGTTGGTTATGACGGCCTCTCCATCGCCCATTCGGTCAGCGGCCCCGACCTCGACCTGACCGAGGCGCAGATCTTCCAGGCGCTGGCCGCCCAGGTGGAAGTCGACGGCGAGATCGTCCCGAACCCCTATCAGAACTGGAGCGAGATCGATCCTTCGTTCCCCGACAGCCCGATCGTCGTCTTCGGCCCCCCGCCGACCTCGGGTACGCGCGACGCTTTCGTCGAGCTCGTGATGCATGACGGCTGCAAGGCATTCCCCGCGATCGACGCACTCGAGGGCGACGCCCGCCGTGATGTCTGCGACCGCATGCGCACCGACGGCCCCTTCATCGAAGCAGGCGAGAACGACAATCTGATCGTCCAGCGCCTTCAGGCCGATTCCAACGCCCTCGGCATCTTCGGTTATTCGTTCCTCTACGAGAACCAGGACACACTGAAGGCAGTAGCGGTCAACGGCATCGAGCCGAACGAGCAGACGATCGGCGAAGGCACCTACCCGGTGGCCCGTCCGCTGTTCTTCTACATCAAGAACGCGCATCGTGGCGTCATCCCTGGCCTGCAGGAGTTTGCCGAGGAATATGTGTCGGAAAACTCTTTCGGCCCCAACGGATATCTGCATGAGCGTGGCCTGATCACCCTGTCCGACGCCGACCGCGAAACCACCCGCGCGACGGTCGCCGAGGGCCGCCACTTCGACCGCCACACCAACTGAGGCGAGATCCATTGCCTTGCCGGTCCCGGTCGCGCCCAAGTCGCGACCGGGATCACGCTTTTGACGCACGATAAGCGGGCCATAAGCCGTGACCGGATATCTCTTTCTAGCGATCCTGCTCTTTTCGCTCACCGCATTCTATGTCGGGCGCTCGGCCGGAAACGGGTTCGTGACAGCGAATGGCCGAAACGTCCATTCACGGCCGATCTATCATGGCGCCTTCGCGGCGATCTGGGTCGGCGTGCCGACGCTGATCCTGGTGCTGCTCTGGCTGCTTCTCGAAGATTCCGTCATCGAACAGCTCCTGGTGGCCTCGCTGCCCGCAAGCCTGACGGACGGTGCTTCGCCGGCGCAGATATCGCTCATCGTCAGCGAGATCCGCAACGTCGCCTCGGGCCGAATCTTCTCCGAACCAAGTCCCGAGATCGTCGCAGCCGCGGAGCGCTACGCCAGTTGGGGCATGATCGCACGATGGGCGATGGTGGTTGTGGCGCTTTGCGCCATGGCTCTTGCGCTGTTCCTGGCCCGCACCCGGATGGCCCCCCAGTTTCGCGCGCGCCAGGCCTTCGAGCGCACGCTGACCATCATGATGGTCTTTTCCGCGACTGCCGCCATTCTCGTCACGCTCGGCATCGTGGTGTCGCTGACCTACGAATCGCTTCTCTTCTTCTCCATGGTGCCTCCAACGGAATTCTTCTTCGGCCTGAACTGGGAACCGCAGATCGCGATCAGGGATGACCAGGTGGCGGGGACGGGCGCATTCGGCGCCGTACCGGTGTTCACGGGCACGCTGCTGATCGCTTCGATCGCCCTCCTTGTTGCGGTGCCGCTCGGCCTGATGTCGGCCATCTATCTGGCGGAGTTCGCCGACGCCCGAGTGCGTGGCGTCATCAAGCCGATCCTGGAGATTCTCGCCGGCGTGCCGACGGTGGTCTACGGCTTCTTTGCGGTGCTGACCGTTGCACCGGCAGTGCGGGACGCCGGATCGCTGTTTGGAATCGCCATCTCGCCCAACAGCGCGCTGGCCGCCGGCGCGGTGATGGGCATCATGATCCTGCCGTTCATTTCCTCGCTCTCCGACGACGCGATTCAGGCGGTTCCGCGCGCCATGCGCGACGGCTCTCTGGCCATGGGGGCAACCAAAGGCGAGACGATCACGCGAGTGCTGCTTCCCGCCGCGCTGCCTGGCATTGTCGGCGGTATCCTACTCGCCGCCAGCCGAGCGATCGGCGAGACGATGATCGTGGTGATGGCGGCCGGTCTGACGGCCAATCTGACGGCCAATCCTCTGGAAGGCGTCACCACGGTGACTGTCCAGATCGTCACGTTGCTGATCGGTGACACGTCGTTCGACAATCCCAAGACGCTGTCGGCCTTCGCACTCGGTCTCGTGCTGTTCGTCGTGACCCTGTGCCTCAACGTGCTCGCCCTGCGCATCGTCCAGAAATACCGCGAAAGATACGAGTAGATCATGGCCGTTTCGACCGCCCAGACCACACCGCCGCGTCAGACATCGGACAGGGCCGCCCAGCTGCGGCGCCGCCGGTACGCGGCCGATCGCAGGCTGAAATTCTTTGGCCTTGCAGCCATCGTGACCGCCATCGCGCTGCTCGGCATCTTGCTCGGTTCGCTGATCCTCACCGGCTACCAGGCCTTCGTGCAGACGCATGTGACGATCGAGGTCGCGATCGACCCCGAACTGGTCGACAGGGATAATCCGGCATCCGGCAACTATCGCGCCGTCGTGGCGGACGCCGTGCAGCGCCTGTTCCCGGAGGCCGATGATCCGGCGGTTCTGCAGGAAGGCAGCCGCATCGTCACCAACGGTGCGCAGGTAATTCTGCGCAACATGGTCGTCGGCAATCCCGGCCTCGTGGGCACGACTTTCAGTTTGCAGGTGCCGGTCTCCGACCCCTACGACCAGCTGACCAAGGGCGTCATCCAGCGCGATTCACCGGAGAACCGTCGCCGACTCAATGACGCGCAGATCTCGCTCTACGAAACGCTGGAAGAGCGCGGCCTAATCGAGACCAGGGCCAACTGGGCGCTGCTGTTCAACGCCGACAGCCGCTTCCCCGAACTGGCCGGCCTCTCGGGCGCCATCGTCGGCTCCTTCTACGCGCTGCTGGTCTGCTTCCTGATCTCGTTTCCCATGGGGATCGCGGCCGCCATCTATCTGGAGGAGTTCGCGCCGAAGAACCGCTGGACCGACATCGTCGAGGTCAACATCAACAACCTCGCGGCCGTGCCTTCCATCGTCTTCGGTCTGCTCGGCCTTGCCGTCTTCATCCAGCTGTTCGGCCTGCCGCGATCCGCGCCACTCGTTGGCGGCATGGTGCTGTCGCTGATGACGCTGCCTACGATCATTATCGTCACGCGCGCCGCGCTGAAGGCCGTTCCCCCGTCGATCCGCGAGGCCGCGCTGGGTGTCGGTGCCTCGAAACACGAGGTGATCCTGCATCACGTGCTGCCGCTGGCGATCCCCGGCATCCTCACCGGCACCATTATCGGCCTGGCTCAGGCGCTCGGTGAAACCGCGCCGCTGCTCTTGATCGGCATGAACGCGTTCCTCACCAGCCCTCCTGGCGGCATCATGGAGCCGGCAACCGCGCTGCCGACACAGATCTTCATCTGGGCTGACAGCCCGGAGCGTGGTTTCGTAGCCCGCACCTCGGCTGCGATCCTGGTGCTGCTCGGCTTCCTGATAACGATGAACGCCATCGCCATATATTTGCGCGCCCGCCTTGAGCGGCGCTGGTAGGGGTAAAGAGATATGGATCAGATGACCAATACCCGGTTCGATGCGGTCACCGCTGCGCCACACAACCATTCGACGCATGCCAAGGTCGTCGGCCAGGACGTCAACGTCTTTTATGGCGACAAGCAGGCTCTTTTCGACATCAATCTGTCTATCGGAGAACGTCAGGTCACGGCGCTGATCGGCCCCTCGGGCTGTGGTAAATCCACTTTCCTGCGCTGTCTCAACCGGATGAACGACACGATCGACATCTGCCGCGTGACCGGCAAGATCGAGCTGGATGGTGGCGACATATACGACCCGTCGCTCGACGTGGTTGAATTGCGCGCGCGCGTCGGCATGGTGTTCCAGAAGCCGAACCCGTTTCCGAAGTCGATCTTCGAAAACGTCGCCTACGGTCCGCGCATCCACGGGCTGGCATCCGGAAAGGCCGAACTCGAGGAGATCGTGGAGCGCAGCCTGCGCAAGGCGAGCCTGTGGGAAGAGGTCAAGGATCGCCTCGCCGAATCCGGCACCGGCCTTTCGGGCGGGCAGCAGCAGCGCCTGTGCATCGCGCGCGCCATCGCGGTGTCGCCGGAAGTGATCCTGATGGACGAGCCCTGCTCCGCGCTCGACCCGATCGCCACGGCCAAGATCGAGGAACTGATCAACGAGTTGCGTGAGAACTACACCATCATCATCGTCACCCACTCCATGCAGCAGGCCGCACGCGTTTCCCAGCGCACCGCGTTCTTCCACCTGGGTGTCCTGGTCGAGGAAGGTCCAACCGACGAGATCTTCACCACGCCGAAGGACCAGCGCACGATGGATTACGTAACCGGCCGCTTCGGCTGAGCCGACGACTCCTCTGGGGGACAGCGAGATGCACGAACACACGCTTTCGGCTTTCGACGAGCAGCTTGACTCGATCGCCGCCGACATCGCCGAAATGGGCCGCATGGCGCGCAAGTTGACCGGCGATGCCGTCGATGCGCTGACCGCCTCGGACGTGGCCAAGGCCCAGGCCATTATCCCCGCCGACAGGCCGATCGACGAGATGCAGCAGCGCATCGAGCAGAAGGCGGTGCTGGCGATCGCCAAGAATCAGCCCATGGCCATCGACCTGCGGGTTCTGGTTGCCGCCATGCGCGTGGCCAACGACCTCGAGCGCATCGGCGATCTCGCCAAGAACATCGCCAAACGGACCATCGCCATCGACGAGCCGCTGCGCTCGCAGAAGCTGATGACCGGCTTCGGTCAGCTGAGCAAGCTGGTGATCGCACAGATCGACGAGGTGCTGGACGCCTACCGGACGCGCGATGGTGCCAAGGCTGCCGAGGTGAGGGCAAAGGACGGCGAGATCGATGCCATCCACACCTCCGTCTTCCGCGAGCTTCTGACCTACATGCTCGAAGACAACCGCAACATCGCCATGTGCACGCATCTTCTCTTCTGCGCCAAGAACATCGAGCGTATCGGCGACCACGCGACCAACATCGCCGAGACGCTGCACTACGTCCTGACCGGCGAGATGCTGGAGGACGACCGCCCGAAGGCCGATGCGAGTTCGGAGCGCGAGTAGCCGCCGCGCCCTAGGCAGCCTGTTCGGCGATGACGGCCAGGAAGGCCGGCCCGTAGCGGTCGAGCTTGGCGTCACCCACGCCCGGCACCTTGGCCATTTCCCCGCGTGACGTCGGGCGCGCCACGGCCAGTTCGATCAGCGTCTTGTCGTGGAAGATCACGTAAGGCGGCACGTTCTGCTGGCGGGCGATGTCCATCCGCTTCTGCCTGAGCGCCTGGAAGAGCGCCTGGTCCCGCTCGCTGATCGCCGATTGGGCAGCCGTGCTTTCGACCTTCTGGCGACGCGCGCGCGGGGGCGCGGGCACGCGCAGCATCAAGGCCGGCCGGTCGCGCAGGAATTCCCGACCGCTATCGGAAATCGACAGCCCGCCATGCCCGGCGAGATCGACGTCGACGAGGCGTTGTGCGATCAGCTGGCGCAGGATCGCCCGCCATGTGCCCTTGTCGTGTTCCTTCCCGATGCCGAAGGTCGACACCCGGTCATGGCCGAACTGGGCGATGCGGTCATTCTCGATGCCCAGCAGAACGTCGACGACATAGGCCTGCCCGAAACGTTCGCCGGTCCGGTAGATGCACGAGAGCGCCTTCTGTGCCGCAATCGTGCCGTCGAAGAGTTTCGGCGGCGTGGCGCAGGTGTCGCAATTGCCGCAAGGCGCGCAATCGTCGCCGAAATAGGAAAGAAGCGCCTGCCGTCGGCAACCCGCGGTCTCCGCCAGCCCCAGCAGCGCGTCGAGCTTCTGGCGCTCCATGCGCTTGCGTTCGTCGGGCGCCTCCGATTCCTCGATGAAGCGGCTGCGCAGTGCGATGTCCTCGGACCCGTAGAGCATCAGCGTGTCCGACGGCAGTCCGTCGCGCCCGGCGCGGCCCGTCTCCTGATAATAGGCCTCGATGCTGCCCGGCAGGTCGAGATGGGCGACGAAGCGGACGTCGGGCTTGTCGATCCCCATGCCGAAGGCGATGGTGGCGACCATGATGACCGCCTCGCCATGCTGGAAGCGCTGCTGGTTGGCTTCCCGCTCGGACTTGTCCATGCCGGCGTGATAGGCCAGCGCGTCGTGGCCCTGGTCGCGAAGCCAGGCAGCCGTTTCCTCCGTCTTGCGCTTCGACAGGCAGTAGACGATCCCGCTCTCATCCTTGTGACGCCTGAGGAACTCCTTCAGCTGCGCGCGCGGATTGTCCTTCTCCTCTATCGCGTAGCGGATGTTGGGGCGGTCGAACCCCGCCACGAAGGCGTCATCGGCCCCGATTTCGAGATGCGACAGGATCTCGGCGCGGGTGGGCTCGTCGGCGGTCGCCGTCAACGCCATGCGTGGCGTGTCGGGGAAGCGACGCACGAGAATGTCGAGCTGGCGGTAGGAGGGACGGAAATCGTGCCCCCATTGCGAAAGACAATGCGCCTCGTCGATCGCGATCAATGAAAGCCGCACGCCCTGGAGACGATCGAGCACACCCTCGCGCAGGAGAGTCTCGGGCGCGACATAAAGAAGGTCGAGCTGTCCCTCGTGAACCTGCTGCCACAGTGCGCGCCGCTCTTCGGCCGGCAGATCCGAATTGAGCGCGGCTGCCCGCACCCCCGCCACGCGCAGCGCGGCGACCTGGTCGGCCATCAGTGCGATCAGCGGCGAGACGACGAGGCCCATGCCGGGGCGGGCCAGCGCCGGAATCTGGTAGCAGAGCGACTTGCCCCCGCCCGTCGGCATCAGGACAAAGGCGTGGCCGCCGCCGATGACATGGTCGACGATCCGGGCCTGCGGGCCGCGAAACGCGTCGTAGCCGTAGATCGTCTTTAGAATATGCAGAGCGGGGGAGGTCATGAGGATGCGCACACAGAATCGTTGTCTCGCCTCTCCTTAGCAGCTGGATGCCCGCAGCGGCGATTGCTCGAAGCGAGACGCACAATCCGAGCGAATCCCGTGCAGGACGAATCGAAATCGAGCGTCCGCAGTCGAATTCCGGTCGATGGCCGGGTGATTCCGTCCCGATTCAGGCTTCGCCGCCACAAATTCGCCCGCCTGAGGGCTCCGAGGGTTAACGATGTCCTAATGACCCCCTCCAAAACGTGTCTTTTGCGCAACAGCACCCTCCCATAGGCGCCCCGACGCGCCACCTTGCCGCCATTATCGGTTGAACGGCGCCGGCCCATGCGTATTGTCGGTCTCGAAGCAGGGGCGACGAAGCGCCTTCTTCGCAATTGGGGATGGGGCAGGGAATGCTGTCCTTCAGCGAAGAAATACCCAGACCCGTTTTTAAACTTTTGACTGGAGGTCAGAAAATGAAAATCAAGAGCCTTCTCCTCGGCTCCGCGGCAGCTTCGATGCTCGCCGTCTCGGGTGCTCAGGCAGCCGATCCGATCATCTACGCCGAGCCGGAAGCCATGGAATACGTTCGCATTTGCGACGTCTACGGCGCTGGCTTCTTCTACATCCCCGGCACCGAGACCTGCCTGCGCATCAGCGGCTTTGCTCGCTACCAGATCGGCGCAGCTCAGGACGGCGCTCTGAACCGTACGCCGAACTACCACGGCTTCGGTGACGGCGGCTGGAACAAGTATGCTCGCGGCCGCATCAACTTCGACGCGCGTTCCGAGACCGAGTGGGGCACGCTGCGCGGCTTCGTTCGCTTCGAGGTCAACTCCGGCCAGGCCGTGAACTCCTCGGGCACCGCTTCGGGCACCATCATGCCCTGGATGTTCGTCTCGCTGTCCACCCAGCAGGGTGAGCTGCTCGCTGGTTACCTCGAGTCCGCATGGGCCTGGTCCGGCCCGATCGGCAACTACGGCATCCACTCCGACACCGGCGGCTCCTACGGCTTCCAGCGTCGCAGCCAGATCCGTTACACCTTCAACGCACCGGAAGGCTTCTTCGGCGTTCTGTCGGTTGAAGACAACAACCGCGCCGGCCAGGCTCGCCAGTGGATGCCCGACGTTGTCGGTAAGCTCGGCGTCAACCAGGCTTGGGGTGGCGTGTACGGTGCATTCGGTTACGACGCGGTTGACGAGTCGTGGGCCGCTCGCGTCGGCGCACAGCTGAACGTGCCGAACGCTCCGGGCTCCTCGCTCATCGGTACCTTCTTCTGGGCCAACAGCGTCGACAACGCATACGCTCCGCGCATGTACTACGCTGCTGCTGATGCCACCGCGGCTGCCCGTTGGTCGGGTGCGGTTAGCTACGAGCACCGCTTCAACCCGCAGTTCGCTGCTGGCGTTGGCTACCAGTACCTGAGCGGCTTCGGCGCAGGCAACCCGCACGTCCACATGGTCGATGCGAGCCTGATCTGGACCCCGGTCCGCGATCTCGAGATCCGTACCGAAGTTGGCTACCACAAGGCCCGCCAGGCCGGCACCAACCTCGACGGCGCCTTCTCGGGCTTCCTGCGCTTCCAGCGCAGCTTCTGATCAGGTCTGACCTGACATAAAGAGGCCCGCGGTCTTTGGACCGCGGGCCTTTTTTATATGCGTAGGACGTTCGGCTTACAGAAGGCCGATGTTCTCACACCACTGGACCGTCACGTTGCGGTACTCGGTGGGCGCGCCCTCGACCTGCTCGCAGGTGGCAATCGCCTCGGAGCGCTGCTCTTCCGTCATGCCATCCCAGGAAGCCTGGAAGTCGGCTTCGGGTGCCAGCTCGGAATAGGTCTCATCGGTAAAGAAGCCGCCCCAGGTCTCGCCGTGCTCCTGGAACATCATCTCTTCCTGCTGCGAACCCCACTGGGCGGTCTGCGGGTCGCCCTGATCGGACGTGCCGGCGGCGCCGGTCGTCTGGGCGATGGCCGAGCCCGTGAAGGCGGTGATGGCGGCGGCTGCGAGAAGTGCTTTCATACGCATGGGTGAATCCTCTTTGTTTTTTCAAACTTTCTGCCTCGGGGGCAGCTGGATGAAGAACGCCGGCCTCCGCAGGCCGTTCCCTGCCAAGCGGCTGAAAGACTGAATTAATCGTGAGAATCCCTGGAGGAACAAAACGGCGCCGTGCTGCTGGCGATGTGATTGGAACAGGGGCACGCAGCGGCGCGCCGGGAAGCCTCAGCTTCCCCGATCGACCCGCGCAAGGAAGGCCGCGATGTGCTTCGGCAGCTTGCCGGTTTCCAAGAGGGGAGGGTGCCCCTGGCCTTCGGCGGTGACCACTTCGGTAGGGGCGACGCGGTCGGCCTGCATCTCTTCCACGCTTGCGGAAGACAGCACATCGGATGTTTCCCCGCGCAATATCATCATGGGCACGCGGTCGAGCCCGCGCCATTGCTGCCAGTAGGTCGGCAATGGCTGCGAGAAGTCGATGGCTTCCAGCGTCTTCAGGAGCTTCGGATCGTAGTCGGGAACGAGCTGGTTCTTCTCATTGCGGTAGATGGCACGCACCTGCCGTGTCCAGTCCTCCTCCGACAGCGCTGGAAACTGCTTGCCGTGCGCCTGCTTCTGCAACGCAACCGCCTCGGCCGCGTCGCCCGGTCTGGGCTGCTTGCGAAGCTGGGTTCGGATGCGGGCCAGCCCCGCGCCTTCGATGACCGGCCCGATGTCGTTGAAGATCGCGGCCGCAATGGCGCCCGGCCGCATGCCGGCCAGCATCATGGTCACGAGGCCACCCCGCGACGTGCCGATGAACACGCAGCGTTCGATGCCCAAGACCGTCAGCGCCGTCGAGACATCGCGGGCTTCCTTCATGATGTTGTAGTTGCGCCAGTCAGGATCGTAGCCGGACTTGCCGCGCCCGCGATAATCGAGCGTGAAGACGTGGCGGGGTCGGACACCGTCATTGGCCAGAAGCCGGGCAAGCGGATCGAAGTCGCGGCAGTTGCGGGTGAGCCCGGCAAGGCAGATCACCGGCAACATGTTGTCCCGGTGACTGCCATATTCGCGTGCGTACAGCGTCAATCCGTCCTCGGCGGAGAACAGGTGCTCGCGGAAAGCGGCCGTGTCGTTCATGCCGGCTTCGGTGCCGGGCGGGCTCGACGCGCTCAAATCAGCGCCGCCGCCCGCTGGTGAGATCCCCGACAATGTCCATGCGTCCCGAAAGGCGCATCTTGTAGACCTGGTAGTTCTCCATCACGCGCTGCACATAGCCGCGCGTCTCGGTGAAAGGAATGCGCTCGATCCAGTCCACCACCGCCTCGATGCTCTGGCCGCTCGGGTGGCCATAGCGGTCCACCCACTGGCGCGCGCGCGTCGGGCCGGCATTGTAGGCCACGAAGGTGAGGATGTAGGACCCGTCGAAGCGCTCCAGCTGCTCGCCGAGATAGGCGGCACCCAGTGCGGCGTTGTATCCCGCATCGGTTGTCAGCCGCGCCTGATTGAAGGACACGCCGATCTTGCGCGCCATGTCGCGGGCCGTACCCGGCAGGAGCTGCAGGATGCCGAGCGCGCCGGCGCCTGAACGCGCGCCGATGTTGAACTCGCTTTCCTGGCGCGCAATGGCATAGGCCAGCGCCTTGCCGGCCATCGAGATATTCGCGGAAGCGGGAATGGCGCCGACCGGATGGGCGAGCGCGCCGACCTCGAGCCCGCGCGCGGCCGCCCATTTTCCGACGCGCAGCGACAGGAAATGGCTGCGCCGTTCCGCCATGACGGAAAGCAGCGCCAGCTCGCCCGGGCTCGATATCTGACGGGCAAGCTCCCTATAGAGAGTGTCGGCGCGGGTCTGGTGCCCGGCTTCCTCCAGCCGCCGGATGGCCTGCACGGCCTGGCGGTTCTGGAAATTGCGCCGATCGGTGTCGGAGGCGCTCGGGAAATCGGCCGGAATGGTGTTGCGGCCGAGCTTGGCGGCGGCCAGCTGGCCATAGAATGCGGTACCGTGAACGGCCGCGCGTTCGTAATATTGCCGTGCGTTGCCGCCGCCGCCGGCCTCGGCAGCGCGCCCGAGCCAGTAATTGCCGCGCGACACGGAGATGGGTCCTTCGGATATCTCCACGATGCGCGCGAAGTGGCGATGCGCCGTGCGTGCGTCATTCAGCGCCCGCAGCGCATACCAGCCGGCATGGAAGGCGGCGTCGACCTGCGTGGCAGGCGTGCCGCCCACATGCGCGGCGACCACGCGATAAGCCGTCTGCGCGTCGCCGATGTCGAGAAGTTCGCGCGACAACACGCGACGCTCGAACCAGTAGCTCTCCGGATCGACCTGCATGAGGGCGTCGTTGGGCGCCTGCAGGATGACCTGCGCGGCTTCGCGGTATTTCTCGCCGTTGCGGCGCAGATGGCGGGCCTTGGCGAAATAATAGCCGGCAGACCGCTGCGCCTGCGGCACGGCATCGAGCAGGGCGGTGGCATTGCGTTCCCCACGCGTCACCGCCGCCCACGCCTTCGTCAGCGCCTCGCCGCCGGCCAGCGCCGCGACGCGCTCGGCCGCCGTGATGCGGTCGATATAGAGCATGCGCTCCATACGGGCACGGTGATCGGCGGCCGGGATGACCCGGCCAAACTCGCGGATGATGGCCGCTTCCTCGGCCGGCTCCAGCCGCTCCGTCCGCCAGAGTGGCGACAGCACCGCGCGGGCGCGGTCCAGGTTGCCGACGGCAACATGCGCGCGGGCCAGGATGATGGCGCCTTCCACGGTCTGCGGCTGGGTGTCGCCGAAGGCGCGCAGCACGGCCTGCGGACCGGGATTCTCGCGGTGCATGGCCCGCTCGGAATTGTTGCGCAGCGTCGCCATGCCAGGCCACCCCGAGAGCTCGTGGGCTGCCTGCGCGATGTCCGAGCTCGGCACGTTCGGGTCGCCCGATACGGCGATCGCCCATCCGAGAATCGCCCGGTCGAGCGAATTGGCCGGCAGCGCGTCGCGCACCGAGCGCGCCCGCGCCGCATTGCCCGAGCCGAGTGCGTCGAGCCCCGCCTTGAGGCGCGACACGTCGCCGCCCACCACAAGGTTGGCCGCCTGCGCCGCGGCCGTTTGCGCCACCACCGATCCGGTGGTGAAGGAGCTCACGCCGCCCGCCTGGCTCGACATGTCATAGGGGCGCGCGCGCGGGATCGGCACGTTCTCGGGCATCACCACTTCGGCCGCCGCCGGTGCCGACAGGCCGGCAGCCAGAGCGAAAGTGGCGAGGGAAGTGGTGCTGCGGTGGCGCTTCATTGCGGTCATCTAAGATCGATCCCAGGTCAATTACGAGGTACGGATCCGACATGGATCACGACGACCGTAGCCGGGTTTCGGTGAAAACAACGTAAATCAAAGGTTAGCGGGCTTGGGACAATCCCCGCTTCTTGCGCCCCTTTGGCCGGCAAAGGCGACAAGACTATGGTATGGCGCGCGACATTGCGCTAGAAGCCGCGCAAGATGCCGCCCTTGTGGGCGCCGGGTGCTGCCATCACGGCCTGCCGCCCGCAAGCGAAGACGGACCGGAGTTTCCATTTCATGTTCAAGGGCTCGATCACGGCGCTGGTGACACCATTCACGCAGAACGGCGACTTCGACGAGAAGCGCTTTCGTGAATTCGTCGAATGGCAGATCGCCGAGGGCTCCAGCGGTCTCGTGCCGGTGGGCACGACGGGCGAATCGCCGACGCTGAGCCACGAGGAGCATCTCCGGGTCGTCGAATGCTGCGTGGAGGTGGCCTCCGGCCGCGTGCCCGTGATCGCCGGTGCCGGCTCCAACTCCACCGACGAGGCGATCTGGCTCGCGCAGAATGCCGAGAAGGTCGGCGCCGACGCCCTTCTCGTCGTCACTCCTTATTATAACAAGCCGAGCCAGCGCGGGCTTTATGCGCATTTCGCCGCCGTCGCCCAGGCGACCGCGCTGCCGATCTTCATCTACAACATTCCCGGCCGTTCGATCATCGACATGAGCCCGGAGACCATGGGCCGTCTGGCGACCGACTTCTCCAACATCGTCGGCGTCAAGGACGCGACCGCCAAGGTCGACCGCGTGTCGGAACAGCGTGCAACCTGCGGCGCCGATTTCATCCAGCTCTCGGGCGAGGACTCGACTGCGCTCGGCTTCAACGCCCATGGCGGCGTGGGTTGCATCTCGGTGACGTCGAATGTGGCGCCGCGCCTGTGCGCGGAGTTCCAGGCGGCCACCGTCAATGGCGGCGACCGGGCCCGCGCCATCGAACTCCAGGACCGGCTGATGCCGCTGCACAAGGCGCTGTTCGTCGAGCCCAACCCGGCCGGCGCCAAATATGCCTTGTCGCGGCTCGGCAAGATGGAAGCCACGGTGCGCTCGCCGATGGTCGACGTGGAACCGGCGACGGCCGCCCTGATCGACGCGGCCATGCGTCACGCGGGCTTGATCAATTAGCGCTTGAGGTCCACCTGAAGCGCCATGGCACCCAAGAAAGAACATAGCGGCAAGACCGTCGCCGAGAACCGCAAGGCGCGCTTCTCCTACGAAATCGAGGACACGCTCGAGGCCGGCCTCGTGCTGACCGGCACGGAGGTGAAGTCGCTGCGCGAGGGCAAGGCCAACATCCAGGAATCCTATGCTTCTGTCGAGGATGGCGAGATCTGGCTGATCAATTCCTACGTGCCGGAATATTCGGGTGGAAACCGCTTCAACCATGAGCCCAAGCGGCGGCGCAAGCTGCTCCTGAACAAGCGCGAGATGGCGCGCATGTCCCAGGCAGTCGAGCGTGAGGGCATGACGATGGTCCCGCTCAAATTGTACTTCAACGAGCAGGGCCGCGCCAAGCTGCTGCTGGCAACGGCCAAGGGCAAGAAGCTCCACGACAAGCGCGAGACGCAGAAGAAACGCGATTGGGGCCGCGAGAAGGCCCGGCTGCTCAAGGATCGGGGATAAGGGCGCTTCGCCCGTCTCCATTTCCCTTCATGGAACATCTCCGCGACGGCTGCATTCGCCTTGCAAGGTAACGCAAGGGGATCACGTATGATGCTTGATGGAAGATCCGTGGCCGATCAGCGCAAGGCCGTGCTTTATCGCATGGTTATGGAGGATCACCTGTGCCCCTTCGGCCTCAAGTCGAAAGCGCTTCTGGAATCCAGGGGTTTCGAGGTCGAGGACCATTGGCTGGAGAGCCGCGAGGAAACCGAGCGCTTCAAGAAGGACCAGGGAGTCGATACGACGCCGCAGACCTTCATAGGCGGGCAGAGGATCGGTGGCTATGACGACCTGCGCGTCCATTTTGGCGATGCGGTCCCTGAGGCGGACGAGACAAGCTACCAGCCGGTCGTCGCCATCTTCGCGATCAGCGCACTGATGGCGCTGGGGATCAGCTGGTTCGTCTTCGAGACCATCTTCACGCTCCGTGCCGTCGAATGGTTCGTGGCCATCTCCATGTGCGTTCTGGCGATCCAGAAACTGCAGGACCTCGAGAGCTTCTCGACCATGTTCCTGAACTACGATCTGTTGGCGCAACGCTGGGTCCGTTACGCCTATCTCTACCCGTTCGGAGAGGCGCTGGCGGGAATTCTGATGATTGCCGGCGCGCTGATATGGCTGGCCGCTCCCGTGGCGCTGTTGATCGGAACGATCGGCGCGGTATCGGTCGTCAAGGCAGTCTATATCGACAAGCGCGAACTAAAATGTGCTTGCGTGGGCGGCTCCAGCCGCGTGCCGCTTGGCTTCGTGTCGCTGACCGAAAATCTGATGATGATCGCCATGGCGGTCTGGATGGGCGCACGTGCCCTAATCTAGGCCGCGCCGCCATCCAGATGCGTGCGCACCGCCGCGAAGACCGAGCGGAACATCTCTTCGGTCAGCCTGCCGGTATTCGTGTTGTAGCGGGAGCAGTGATAGCTGGAGAAGATCGACAGGCCGTCGATCTCGCTGCATGCGCCATGCCCGAATGGATGCGCCTGCACGCGGGCGCCGAGCGCACGCACGGTCGATTGATGGGCGATGGTTCCGAGCGTGACGATGGTACGTAAATTGGGAAAACGTCGCAGCGTCGGCGCGAGAAAGGCGCGGCAGGTGTTGATCTCGGCCCCGACCGGCTTGTTTTCCGGCGGCACGCAACGGACGGCATTGGTCACCGCAGCGCCCACCAACTGCAGCCCGTCATCGGGCCGCGCTGCGAATGTGCCGCGGGCGAAGCCGAATTCGCCCAGCGTGCGATAAAGCAGGTCGCCCGCATAGTCCCCCGTGAAGGGCCGCCCGGTGCGGTTGGCGCCGCGAAGTCCCGGTGCGAGCCCCACCACGAGCAGGCTTACATGGTCGTCGCCCCTTGCGTCCGCCCAGGTCGGTACCGGCGCATTGAACCACGTCGGTTCGCGCTCTCGCCATGCCGCGATGAAGCCGTGCAGGCGCGGGCAGAGGGGACAGTCCCGCGCCGGCTCAACTTTCGCAGTGTTTTCAGGCATCAATCGTCGTTGTCGGTTTCAAGTTCGGGCTCATGCCGGCGCGCGGGGCGCTCGGACGGGTCTCGACCTATTTCGGCCTTCAGCGACATGAGATCAATGAAATTGTCGGCCTGGCGCCGCAGATCGTCGGAAATCATTGGCGGCTGCGACGACATGGTCGAGACAACGGAAACCTTGCGTCCCCGCCGCTGGAGGGCTTCCACCAGGGTCCGAAAGTCGCCGTCTCCCGAAAAAATGACATAATGCTCGACGATATTCGACAATTCGAGCGCGTCGATCGTCAGCTCGATATCCATGTTGCCCTTGATCTTCCGGCGGCCCGTGGAATCCGTGAATTCCTTGGCAGGCTTGGTGACGACCTTGTAGCCATTGTAGTCGAGCCAGTCGATCAGTGGCCGGATGGACGAATATTCCTGGTCTTCGATCAGCGCGGTGTAATAGTAGGCCCGCAGAAAGTGACCATGAGCCTGGAAGTGACTCAGCAGGCGACGGTAGTCGATATCGAAACCGAGCGCCCGCGATGTAGCATAGAGATTCGCACCGTCGATGAAGAGCGCAATCTTTTCGCGATGGTCGAACATGGTCTTTAATCCCTATCCTGAAATGGAATTGGTACAAAAAGTGCAGATCGGACTGGCATTCCGCCAATAGTAGGCCAGCCACATTGAATTACCGCCCGCCCGGATTCGTTCCAACAACATCGGTACCCGGAACGAATTTTTCTGATCACGTTTTCGAGAACGCCGCTGGCTGTCCTTGACTCCGTCCGGGCAAACTCCCGACTTGTAATTTAAGCGCGTTCGCGCTATCGACCGCCCAAATCCCGAAATTCGATCCATGAAAGGGGCATCGCATGGCCCGTGTCACCGTTGAGGACTGCATCGACAAGGTCGACAATCGGTTCGAACTCGTTCTTCTCGCCGGACACCGTGCGCGGCTGATCTCGCAGGGCGCACCGATCACGGTCGATCGCGACAACGACAAGAACCCGGTTGTGGCCTTGCGCGAGATCGCCGACGAGACTCTGGCACCCGGCGACCTCAAGGAAGATCTGATCCATTCGCTCCAGAAGCATGTCGAGGTGGACGAGCCCGAGGCGGACCTGCCCGAGCAGCTTCCGCAGGCATCCGAGGTACAGGACGAGGCGCCCGAGGAGACCATCGCTTTCGACCGCATGAGCGAAGAAGATCTTCTCGCCGGCATCGAAGGGCTCGTCGCTCCCGAGAAGAACGACGATTTCTGATGACGGGCGGCTTCCGCCCGATCTGATTCGTGTCTATCTAGTACAGGCGCCGCGCATCCGCACGGCGCCTGTTCTTGTATTGCGCGATTGGATTGCAAAAGAATGATGCGCCAGTACGAGCTTGTCGAGCGCGTGCAGCGCTACAAGCCCGACGTCAACGAGGCACTGCTCAACAAGGCCTACGTCTATGCCATGCAGAAGCATGGCCATCAGAAGCGCGCTTCGGGCGATCCCTATTTTTCGCATCCCCTGGAAGTGGCTGCGATCCTTACCGACATGCATCTCGATGAGTCGACCATCGCCGTCGCGCTCCTTCACGACACGATCGAGGATACGACGGCCACCCGGCAGGAGATCGACCAGCTGTTCGGACCGGATATGGGCAGGCTGGTGGAGGGCCTGACCAAGCTCAAGAAGCTCGATCTCGTCTCCAAGAAGGCCGAGCAGGCAGAGAATCTGCGCAAGCTGCTGCTGGCCATCTCCCAGGACGTGCGTGTCCTTCTGGTGAAGCTGGCCGACCGGCTGCACAATATGCGCACCCTCGACCACATGCGCGACGACAAGCGCCTGCGCATCGCCGAGGAGACCATGGACATCTATGCGCCGCTGGCCGGGCGCATGGGCATGCAGGACATGCGTGACGAGCTAGAGGAGCTGTCCTTCCGCTACATCAATCCCGAGGCCTACAAGGCCGTGACCGAGCGGCTGGCGGAGCTGTCCGAGCGCAACCGTCACGTGATCGGCGAGATCGAGAAGGCTCTGGACGCGCTCTTTACCCGCTACGACGTCAAGGCCGAGGTCAAGGGGCGCCTGAAGAAATCCTGGTCTGTCTTTCGCAAGATGGAGGCCAAGGCGCTTTCCTTCGAGCAACTGTCGGATGTCTTCGGCTTTCGCGTCATCACCGAAAGCGTGGAGGATTGCTACAAGGCGCTCTGCGCCATCCACACCAGCTGGGCCATGGTTCCCGGCCGCTTCAAGGACTACATCTCGACCCCGAAGCAGAACGACTACCGCTCCATTCACACGACCATCGTCGGGCCGTCGCGCCAGCGCGTGGAACTGCAGATCCGCACCCGCGAGATGCACCATGTCGCCGAATACGGCGTCGCAGCGCATTCGCTCTACAAGGACGGGCAGGGGGCTTCCAATGGAGTCAGCCACGCGATCTCCAAGGAGACCAATGCCTATGCCTGGCTCCGCCAGACCATCGAGGCGCTCTCGGAAGGCGACAATCCCGAGGAATTCCTCGAAAACACCAAGCTGGAGCTCTTCCGCGACCAGGTCTTCTGCTTCACGCCCAAAGGCCGGTTGATCGCGCTTCCGCGCGGCGCCACGCCGATCGACTTCGCCTATGCCGTTCACACGGATGTGGGCGACTCCTGCGTCGGCGCCAAGGTCAACGGGCGCATCATGCCGCTGATGACCGAGTTGAAAAATGGCGACGAGGTGGAAATCATCCGCTCCAAGGCACAGGTGCCGCCGGCGGCATGGGAATCGGTCGTCGTCACCGGCAAGGCCCGCTCCGCCATCCGGCGCGCCACCAAGATCGCCATTCGCAAGCAGTATTCGGGGCTGGGTACACGCATCCTCGAACGCGCGTTCGAACGCGCCGGCAAGTCCTTCACCAAGGATGCGCTGAAACCGGTGCTCCATCGGCTGGCGCGCAAGGACGTGGAGGATGTGCTCTCCGCTGTCGGGCGCGGCGAGTTGTCATCGCTCGACGTGATGAAAGCCGTCTTTCCAGACCACAAGGACGAGCGCATCACGCCGGCCTCGAACCGGCGCGAGGAGGGATGGTTCAACCTGCGCAATGCGGCGGGGATGCTGTTCCAGCTTCCGGGGCGATCCTCCTCCACGCGCCGCCCGCGCAAGAGTTCGGCAAATGGCGCGGTCCCGATCCGTGGCGTGAGCGGCGACCTGCCCGTGGCCTTCGCGCCGGAGGGTGCCGTGCCGGGCGACCGCATTGTCGGCATTCTGCAACCGGGGACCGGGATTACCATCTATCCCATCCAGTCGCCCTCGCTGACGGCCTTCGACGACCAGCCCGAGAGGTGGATCGATGTGCGCTGGGACATCGATGAAGCCAACAAGGAGCGTTTCCCCGCGCGCATCGCACTCACCGCGATCAACGCGCCCGGCTCGCTGGCCGAGATCGCGGGCGTGATCGCCACCCACGACGCCAATATCCATACGCTATCCATGGGGCGGACCGCGCCCGACTTCACCGAGATCATCATCGATCTGGAAGTGTGGGATCTGAAGCATCTCAACAGGCTGATCTCTCAGCTGAAGGAAGCTTCCAGCGTCAGCGAAGTCCAGCGCGTCAACGGCTAGGCCGGCGCCGCGCTAGTGTCCGAGCGCCCAATTCCCTCTTCTTTCGTCCTTCCGCCTGGAACCCCTGGCGGCTGACCGTTGCAACGAATTCCTGGAACAACCGATACGGGTGTTGGTTGAGTTAGCGGGACGGATAGCAAAGGTGATGAAGATGAAAAGTACACCTCGAAGCTCCCCGTATATGATCGCAACCCTGGCCTTGGGCGCCGCCGGTTATCTGGCACTTGGGCCCGCACAGGCCAATCTCTGCGAGTTGCCGGCAAGATCCCTTACGCCCGCGCAGCTTGAGGCGATTGCCGAGCAAGGCTGCCCAGAGGACGCTGTCGGCGCAACATCCGCATCGCCCGGTCCGGGAAGTCCTGGCGTCCCCGGCGACCCCGCGGATCCTGCTGATCCCGGCACGCCCGTCGCGAACGACCCCGGCGGCGTCAATGTCGGTGTCGGCGGTGGTGCCGCCGACAATACGGGTGGCATCAACGTCGGGGCCGGCCCCGGCGCGGCCTCTGGAAACGAGTCCGGCGTCAATGTGGGTATCGGAACCGGTGCGGCGGCAGACACCACCGGCGGTGTGAATGTCGGCGCGGGCGAGGGCGCTGCTGCCGGCAACACGGGCGGTATCAGCGTTGGCGTGGGCGAGGATGCCGCGACCGGCAATACCGGCGGCATCAGTGCCGATGTGGGTGGCGGCGGCAGCGGCGCAGGAAGCAACAATGATGGCGGCATCGGCGTGGGTGTTGGCGGCGAGGACGGGATCGGCGTGAGTGTCGATTCCGACGGCATCGGCGCCAGCATCGGCGGCGGCGGCATTTCCATCGGGCAATAGGGCGAATCTAACCTGCCCGGCCCGGCCGGGCAGGTATGGCCTGCGGTCCTGCTTCCCCTAAAGTTGTGTCGCAGCTCGGCTTGTTGCGCGGCCCGTTTTGATATCTATTTGAAGAAGGGGACGAACGGTTCGATTTTTCGACACAAACCGTTGTTTAGGGAATCGGCTTCAGGATTGTCGGGACCGCTGAGTCGACTGGCAACCTCGTGGGCGGGAGCGCGTTGGGAGCACATGCTCTTCAAGAGAAGAAAGACATTGGGATTCTGGGACCGGGTCAAAGGGTTCTTCTGGCCGCGCAAGGCCTTCTGGCGCTCGGTTCCCTACTACACGAAACGTATCCTCCGCCTGTCGGCAACGCCTCACGCGATTGCGGCCGGCGTCGCGGCCGGCGTCTTCGCGTCGTTCTTGCCCTATCTGGGCTTCCACTTCATCGTGGCGGGCGTCCTTGCCTGGCTGTTGCGCGGAAACCTGGTCGCATCGGCCCTGGGCACCGCTGTAGGCAACCCCTTCACCTTCCCCTTCATCTGGGCGAGCACGTTGGCAGCCGGCCGCTTCATCCTCTACGGCAGCCAGCCTGAGGAGATCGTACCGCTACAGCTGGGACGCGCGCTGACCCATCTCGATTTCGTGCATGTGTGGGAGCCGCTGCTGAAACCGATGACGATCGGCGCCCTGCCGGTGGGCGGCGCGGTCGCGCTGGTCTTCTATTTCCTGACGCGCTGGGCGACGGCCGCCTTCCGCGAGGCGCGCCGCAAACGGCTCGCCGAGCGCGCGCGCAACCGCGCGATGCAGCTCGAGACCCAGGCGGCTGCCAACCGATGATCGTTGGCCTTGGCAGCGACCTGATCGACATCAGGCGCATCGAAAAGACGTTGGAGCGCTATGGCGAGCGGTTCGTCCAGCGTATCTTCACCGATATCGAGCAGCAGAAATCCGACCGCCGTCGCGAGCGGGCGGCCTCCTACGCCAAGCGCTTTGCCGCCAAGGAAGCCTGTTCGAAGGCCTTGGGTACCGGCCTGTCGCGCGGTGTGTTCTGGCGTGACATGGGAGTCGTCAACCTGCCGGGCGGCAAGCCCACCATGGCGTTGAGCGGCGGCGCCGCCCTGCGCCTGTCCGCCATGATGCCGGCGGGACACGAAGCCGTCATCCACCTCACCATCACGGATGATTATCCGCTGGCTCAGGCCTTCGTGATCATCGAGGCCGTAGCTTCGCCCTAGCCTGGCCATAAGGGTAGCAGCGGGCGTTGCCCCCTTCTGGCCAAGTCGCTATGAGGAACGCGTTTCCCGCAGAAATCAGGACGGTGCGAGCGTGGCGGACAATTCGAAGAAATCCGGCGGTGTGGGCGAGACGGTCAGCGTCATCATCCAGGCGCTGCTCCTGGCGATGGTGATTCGCACCGTGCTGATCCAGCCATTCTCGATCCCCTCGGGGTCGATGCGGCCGACCCTGCTTGAGGGCGACTACCTATTCGTCACCAAGTGGGCCTATGGCTATTCGCGCCACTCGCTGCCCTTCTCGCCCAATCTGTTCTCCGGCCGGATATGGGGCGCCGAACCCCAGCGCGGCGATGTGGCGGTCTTCAAATATCCGCCCAACCCCTCGCTCGACTATATCAAGCGCGTGATCGGCCTGCCCGGTGATGTCGTGCAGATGCGCGAGGGCGTGCTTCATATCAATGGCGAGCCGATCCCTCGCGAGATGATCGGCGTGGTGGAAGATGTCGATATCACCGAGCTTGCCCGCCCGGTGGAGGTCTGGCGCGAGACGATGCCCAACGGGGTCACCTACGACACGCTCGACCTCACGCCCAATTCGATCGGCGACAACACCCGCGCGTTCGAGGTGCCGCAAGGCCACTTCTTCATGATGGGCGACAACCGCGACAACTCCACCGATAGCCGCTTCTCGGTGGGCTATGTGCCGTATGACCATCTGGTGGGTCGCGCCAATATCATCTTCTTCTCGATGTCGGGCGGTGCAAGCCCGCTCGAGATCTGGCGCTGGCCGTCGGAGGTCCGCTTCGGGCGCATCTTCAACATGGTGCGCTGATCGCGATGTCGACCTCACCCAGCGATGACCAGCTCGTCGCCGCCATTGCCGAAATCACCGGGACGCGGGTGACGGACCGTCTGCGACTGCGCGCCGCACTGACCCATGCCAGCGCCCGAAAGGGTGATGCGGCCGATTACCAGCGACTTGAATTTCTCGGCGACCGGGTGCTGGGCCTGGCCGTGGCCGAAATGATCTTCGCCGATTACCCGCAGGCTCCGGAAGGTGAACTGTCGCTGCGCCTCAACGCGCTCGTCAATGCCGAGACGCTGGCCGAGATCGCCGACGAGGCGGGCATGCCCGACCTCATCCGCACCAGCGGCGAGGTGCGCGCGCGGTCGAGCCGCAACCAGGTCAATTTGCGCTCCGACGTCATGGAGGCGGTGATCGCCGTTCTCTATCTGGAAGGCGGCATGGCTGCCGCCCGTGCCTTCATCCAGCGTTATTGGGGTCCGCGCTCGAAGCTCGCCACCGCCGCCAGGCGCGACGCCAAGACCGCGCTGCAGGAATGGGCCCATCAGGCCCATGGCGCCACTCCCACATATGCGGTGGACAATCGCAGCGGACCCGATCACGATCCCGTCTTCACCGTCAGCGTTGCGGTGGGCCGCCTTGCGCCGGCGGTTGCCGAGGGCCGGTCGAAGCGGGAGGCCGAGCAGGCCGCCGCCGCCGCGCTGCTCAAGCGCGAAAAGGCCTGGAAAGGATGACGGCAATGAATGACGAACCGGCTGCTGTTTCAACGCGCTCGGGCTTCGTGGCGCTGATCGGTGCCCCCAATGCGGGCAAGTCGACCCTTCTCAACCAGCTGGTTGGCGCGAAGGTGTCGATCGTTACCCACAAGGTGCAGACGACGCGTGCCATCGTGCGCGGCATTGCCACGCATGACCAGACGCAGATCGTCTTCATCGACACGCCGGGCATCTTCCGGCCCAAGCGCCGGCTTGACCGCGCCATGGTGACGACCGCATGGGGCGGCGCCCGCGATGCCGATATCGTGCTGGTGCTGATCGACGCCGAGCGTGGGCTGAAGGGCGACGCGGGAGAGATCCTGGCGAGCTTGAAGGACGTTCGCCAGCCCAAGATCCTCGTCCTCAACAAGGTGGATCGGGTGAAACGCGAGATGCTTCTCGAACTCACCGCCAAGGCCAACGAGCAGGCCGAGTTCGCGCGAACCTTCATGGTCTCGGCGCTGACCGGTTCGGGCTGCGCGGACCTCCTGTCCTATCTGGCCGAGGCACTGCCGCACGGGCCCTGGTACTATCCCGAGGATCAGCTCTCCGATCTGCCCATGCGGCAACTGGCAGCCGAGATCACCCGCGAGAAGCTGTTTCTGCGGCTGCACCAGGAACTGCCCTATTCCTCCCATGTCGAGACGGAGAAGTGGGAGGAAAAGAAGGACGGCTCGGTGCGCATCGAGCAGGTCATCTATGTCGAGCGCGACAGCCAGAAGAAGATCGTGCTCGGCCACAAGGGCGAGACCATCCGCGCCATCGGCCAGGCGTCACGCGAGGAAATGGCCGGCATTCTCGAACAGAAGGTCCATCTCTTCCTGTTCGTGAAAGTGCGCGAGAACTGGGGCGACGACCCCGAGCGCTACCGCGAGATGGGGCTGGAATATCCGCGGTAACGACCTCGCCGCTGAATTTCGCCTAGCCCAGCATCTTCTCGTACCAAAAATCCGCATAGGGATTGTCATTGTAGCGGGCGATCCGGCGGTAGCCGGACTTCTCGTAGAGCGTCATGGCTTCGGTAAGCGAGCGGTTGGTGTCGAGCAGCAGCCGCTTCATGCCCGCGCCGCGCGCCTCGCTCTCCAGTGCGTCGAGAAGCCGCCGCGCAATGCCCAGCCCGCGCGTATGAGGCGCCACCCACATCCGCTTGATCTCGCCAGCGCTGGCATCGAAGTCGTAGAGCGCGCCACAGCCCACCGCACGTCCTTCGAGCCGGGCGATCAGGAAGAGGCGCGGGGGTTGCGAGGCGGGCCCTCGCGGCCGGCTTTTCGCTGCGTCGAAGCCGTTTTCGAAACGGCCTTCCAGTTCCCCCACGTAGCTGGCGAGGCAGGCTTTCGCTTCCGTGCTCTCCGGCGAGACCGGGTCAAGTTCGATGGAGGCGGCCGCGACGAGGCGTTCCACCTCGCGCATCGCGCCCACGAGCCGCTGGCGCCGGGCCGGATCGAGCGGGGCGAGGAGCGAGCGGGCAAAGCCGTCCGACAGCTCATCATAGGCGCGCCATTCGTCCAGCCCCGCCGCCGTCAACGTGGCCCGGCGCCGCCGCCCGTCCTCGGGATCGCTGTCGAGGTCGACCAGGCCGTGCTCCACCAGGAGCCCGACGAGCCGGCTCAGATAGCCTGAATCGAGGCCGATCCGATCGCGCAGGCTCTTGAGGTCGCAGCCATCCGGTCCGATCTCGAACAGCAGCCGCGCCTGCCCGAGCGGCCGGCCACGGCCGAGATAGCTCTCGTCCAGCGCCCCGATCCGCCGCGTGAGCGACCGGTTGAAGCGGCGTACATGAGCGATGTCTTCCTGATCCATATATCTGACTTAAGTCAGATAAATAGAGATGGCAACAACCTTCCCCCTTGCTCTTGCGAAGGTGGCGGCATCGGCTACAGATGGGCCATGGAATGGGCTGACGAGGCGATCATCCTGGGCACGCGCCGTCACGGCGAGACGAGTGCCATTGTCGAGACGATGACGCGCCGTCACGGCCGGCATATGGGCCTGGTGCGCGGCGGTCGATCGCGCCGCATGCAGCCGCTCCTGCAGCCGGGCAACAGGGTGCAGGTCACCTGGTGGGCGCGCCTGGACGAGCATCTGGGCACCTTCCAGATCGAGCCCCTCGAGCTCAATGCGGCGCGCCTGATGGGCAGCGCCTGCGCCGTCTATGGCTTGCAGGCGATCGCTGCTCATCTGCGGCTCCTGCCCGAACGTGACCCGCATGAAAGCCTCTACGAGACGCTTGGTCTCCTGATCGCTCATCTCGACGATCCGCAATCGACCGCCGAACTGCTCGTCCGTTTCGAACTGCTGGTTCTGGAGGAGCTGGGTTTCGGGCTCGACCTTGAACGCTGCGCAGCGACCGGCACTACCGAGGATCTCGCCTATGTCTCGCCCAAGAGCGGGCGTGCGGTGAGCCGCGCGGCGGGCCAGCCATGGCATGACCGCATGCTCGCGTTACCGGCCTTCCTGCGACCGGGCGCGGGCGTGCGCGGCAGCCCGGAAGCCATCGACGCCGCCTTCCGGCTCACCGGCTTCTTCATGCATCGTAATCTCTATGAGCCGCGCGGCATCGACGAACCAGCCGCACGGGCCAGCTTCATGGCCGCGCTCGCCCGGACGCGCACCCCATCCAACGGAGAAGACGCAGCATGAGCGAAGTGGAGCTCTATCCCGGCCAGGTCTCGCGGCTTGGGCTTGGAACAATTCCGGCCGCCGACCTCGCCCAGTATTCCGGCCTGGAGTTGCTGCATCGCATGATCGAAGGCCATTATCCGGCCCCGCCCATGGCAGGGCTGATGAATTTCGGCCTGGTGGAGGCGGAAGAGGGCAGGGCCGTCTTCAGGGGCGTGCCCGGCGCACAACACCTCAATCCTCTCGGCTCGGTGCATGGCGGCTGGGCGGCGACCATCATGGATTCGGCGCTGGGCTGCTGCGTGCAGACCGTGCTCGCCAAGGGCGAGGCCTACACGACCGCCGAGTTCAAGGTGAACCTGACCCGGCCGATCTCGCCGCAGACCGGCGAAGTGGTGTGCGAGGCCCGCCTCGTGCACAGGGGCCGCACGCTGGCGGTCTCCGAAGCCTCGCTCAAGGACGCCAGCGGCAAGCTCCTCGCCTTCGGCACGGAAACCTGCTCGATCTTTCCGATGGAGCGGATGGCACGGGGCTGACGGCCGCACGAGGCTGCGATGTCGAATGGTACGCGCCTGCCGTGTCGCTGCGGGACCCCGCCCGAGGGAACAACGCGCCCGCAGATGCGTTTCTCAACGCTGGTTCGAACGCAGCGGTGCGTTCACACCCGATGCGGCACGCCAATGCCGGATCCAGGCGCCGCCGCCGCTGATCGGAGCATCCCATGTCATTTTCGAAATTCGCCCTGCCGCTCGTGTTGCTGGGTGCGATAGGCGCCGGCCCTGCCATGGCCGATTGCAACATTTCCGATGCGCAGCTGGAGGAAGCGATCCTCAAGAAGCCGGAGTTCCAGGATCCGGCCAACCGCATGCTGGTGCGCGACCTGCGCACGCTCAGGGATGCGGCCTATCTGTTGTGGGCCTATGGGATGGAAGAAGACTGCGAGCGGGTGGTCGGCAATGTCCGGCAGCTCATTGCCGCGCCGGAAATGGGTCAGCTCGGGACGAACGACGAGGACGAGGCCGATCAGCAGCTGTCGGCCGCCGAGCCCCTGACGCACCGTCTTGGCCAGGTACAGGGGACCCGCGGCGCGCCGAACGAACGCCCGCTGATCAACATCAACGAGCTTGGTCCCGGGCTTCGGGTCGACGAGATACTGGGTGCCGAGGTGCGCAGTTCCGACGACCAGATCGTCGGTGAGGTGAGAAACGTCGTCATCGGGACGCAAGACAGGTGGGATTACGCCATCGTCGCAGCCAGCGGCTTCTTCATCGCGGGAACCGACAGCATAGTCGTTCCTCTTCGCTATCTGCAGATCAACCAGGAGCGCAGCAGCTTCTTCCTGCGCATTTCAAGCGCGGAGGTCAAAGCCGTGCCGCTCATGCCCGATCAGGAATATCTCTGGCTCGAGGACGACGACTGGCGTGCATCGAACGATGCCGTCTTCCGGAACCTGATTCCGGATGGCGTGCGCTGAGGCCTGCCACGCGCGGGATGGATGGCGCCCGGGAACGGTGGCGCGATAGGCGCGCGAGGCATCGCATCTGGACCCGCTACTCCGCCGCCACGAGCGGCCCGCGTTCCACCGGCGCCTCGCGTATCGGCCAGTGGACCGCCGCGGCGAACAGGCCGAGCGCCACGCCCAGCCACCACACCGGGTCGTAGGTCCCGAAGACATCGTAGAGATAGCCGCCCAGCCATACGCCCAGGAACGAGCCCATCTGGTGCGACAGGAAGACGATGCCGCCCAGCATGCCGAGATATCTGGTGCCGAACATGATGGCGACGAGACCGTTGGTCGGCGCCACCGTCGAAAGCCATAGAAGCCCCATGACGATCGAGAACACGATCACCGAAGTGGGCGTCTGCGGCAGCAGCAGGAAGGCGGTCACGGCGACGGAGCGGGCGAGGTAGATCCACACCAGCAGCATCGGCTTGGAATAGCTCTGCCCGATGAAGCCGGAGGCGAGCGACCCGATGATGTTGAAGAAGCCGATAAAGGCGATGGCCAGCACCGCATAGACGGGCGCGATGCCGAGATCGCCGATATAGGCCGGGAAGTGGGCGGTGATGAAGGCCACCTGGAAACCGCACACGAAGAAGCCGGAAATCAAGAGCACATAGCTCTTGTGGGCGAAGGCTTCGCGCAGTGCCGCGCCCATCGACTGGTCGAACTCGACCTGCGAGACGGTGCCCGATTTCGAGTTGCCGGCGAGCGGGATCGCCAGCACCGGAATGAGCAGCATCAGGATGCCGAGCCAGACCAGCGCATCCGACCAGCCGAGGGCGGAGATGAGCCCCTGGCTGATGGGCGCGAAGAAGAACATGCCGGCCGAGCCCGCCGCCGTGCCGATGCCGAAGACGATCGAGCGCTTGTCGGGCGGGGTGTTGCGGGCAAAGGCGGCCAGCACGATCGAGAACGAGCTGCCGGCCACCGCAATGCCGACCAGAACGCCGCCGCCCAGATGCAGCATGGTCGGCGTCTGCGCCGTCGCCATCATGATCATGCCGATGGCATAGAGGACTGCCGAGAGGCTCAACACACGCCACGTTCCGTACCGGTCCGCCAGTGCGCCGAAGACCGGCTGGCCGAAACCCCACAGCAGGTTCTGGATCGCCATGGCAAGCGCGAAGGTCGTCCGGTCCCAGCCCCGCTCGGCCAGCATCGGAAGCTGAAAGAAGCCCATCGCCGAGCGCGGTCCGAAGTTGAGCGCCGCGATCAGGCAACCGCAGGTGATGATGATCCACAGCGCATAGCGGCGCGCGGGCATGGTCTTGGCGGGGGCGTGCGACATCGGCTGTCCTCGGAGGCGGGCAGCCGGCACATTAGGCCCGTCAGCCGAGCGGAGGAAATGATTTGCGTTGGGCCAAACCATCAAGCCTGTTGATGGATCAGAAGGGCTCCAGGATCGACGGCATGTGGCCGATCAGCGGGCGCTGGATCGCGGGTCCCGTAACGGGTGCCTCCTGCCGGGGAACCCGGACCGTCACTCCCGGCGATGGCGAGATCGACGGCTGGACGCTCACCTGGGACCTGCCATGGCCGAGCTGCGGCGAGGGCAGAGGGCGAGGTGGAACCTGCACCACCTGGCCTGCCCTGATGGTCCGATCGTTCAGCCCGGGGTTGAACTGGCGTAGCGCCTGGGCGTTGACCCCGCATCGCGCGGCCACCTGGGCCACCGTCTCGCCGGAGACGATTGTGCGCCCGCCCTCGCAGGCGACCGCCGGTGGAGCCAGCACAAGCAGGGCAAGGATTCCGGCGATCGGCAGGGCAGCATGGAGCTTCATGCATGCATGATCGCGCGCGCGAATGGCAGGATCAAGACGCCTGGGTTCAGGCCGCGCCGTCCGTGGTGCCGACCGGGCCAGCGCCGCCGCCGATGACGCGCACCTCGCGTTGCGGGAAGGGTATCGAGATGCCGTTCTCCTCCAGCGCCGCCTTGATCGCCTTGCGGAAATGCAGCTTGGTGGCGAACCAGTCTCCCCCCGTGGTCCAGTAGCGTGCCGTGATCACGACCGAACTGTCGCCGAGTTCGGCCACGAACACGCTGGGGGGCGGATCGGCCAGCACGCGGGCATCGGCCGAGACCAGCTCCCGTACGACTTTCAGCGCCAGATCGAGATCGTCTCCGTAGCCGATGCCGGTCGAGATGTCGGTGCTGCGGGTGGGATTGCGCGAGAAATTGGTGACGGCCGTGTTCCAGAGCTGGCTGTTGGGAACCAGCACATAGATGCCATCGAAGGTCTTCAGTTCGGTGGCGAACAGCCCCACTTCCTGCACGCCGCCCGAAACGCTGCCGGCCGTGATGAACTCGCCCACCCGGAATGGCCTCAACACCAGGATCATGATGCCGGCGGCGATATTCTGCAGCGTGCCCTGGAGAGCGAGGCCGATCGCCAGGCCTGCCGCACCCAGCGCGGCGATGATGCTCGCCGTCTGCACTCCGAACTGCGCGAGGACCGTGACCCCAACGAAGACGAGCACGGCATAGCGGACGGCCTTGGAAAAGAAGCGCTTCAGCGTTTCGTCGAAACCGCTGATCCGGCCCATCGCCGCATAGGCCGACCGCTCGGCCACGCCGGCGACCAGATAGCCCGCCACCAAGAGCACAATGGCACCGAGCACGGAGAACGAATAGGCGACTGCCAGCTGTGCCAGCTGGATGAGCGCCATTTCGACAGCGCCCCAAAGGGTGGTCGTGCGTGCGGTGATATTCTCCATTCCGCCTGCATATCTGATTCGCCGGGACAGTTCGAAACACGCCGCAATTCCGCCTCAATGGAGGCGCCTTGGCAAAATCAGGCTTGCGCGGAAGAAGGCCACCCGCAGGCTCCTCTGAGGATGGAGTTTGGCGCGCCTTCGCACAGCTTTGCATCCCCCATGGCGATTTCCGTGCGTCCGGCGCTTGAAGCTGATATCGACCGGCTGGTTGATATCGAGAACGCGGTCTTTGCCGGTGATCGCCTCTCGCGGCGGTCGCTCAGGCGGCTGGTCGCCTCACCGAGCGCGGTGATCATTCTGGCCGAAATCGACGGCAATACGATCGGCTACGCGGTTGTCCTGTTGCGGCGCGGAACATTGGCCGCTCGGCTGTATTCGATCGCCGTGGCCCCCGAACTCGCGGGCAGGCGGGTCGGTGCCGGGCTGCTGGAGGCGGCCGAGAATATCGCGCGCTCGCAGGGTCGCGCGCTGATGCGGCTGGAAGTCAGGACCGACAACGGCCCGGCAATCGGCCTCTACCAGGGGGCGGGCTACCGGATCTTCGGGCGCAAGCCCGGCTATTACCAGGATGGGGAGGATGCGCTGCGAATGGAAAAGATGCTTGCCGAGGCCGTCCGATGAGCTGGGTGATCCTGACCGGCCGCAAGAGCGACCTCGACGAATTCGCCACACCGCACAAGATCATCTCCAGCCGGGATTATCTGTCGCATCCGGCGCTCTTTTCCGGCCAGCGCCCCAAGATCATCAACCTGTCAAACAGCTTCGCCTATCAAAGCCGCGGCTACTACGCATCGCTTCTGGCAGGCTCGCGCGGTCACCGCGTCATCCCGTCGGTCGAGACCATGATCGATCTGACCGAGAAGAAGCTCTACGAGAACGCATTGCCGGAACTCGAGCAGGAGCTGAACAAGGCCCGTGCCCGGCTGGGCGGCACATTTCCAGCCCGCGTGGCGATCTTCTTCGGGGCCGGCCCCGAGGCCGCCTGGGACCGCTTTTCCCGGCTTCTGTTCGACTGGTTCCGTGCGCCTGCCCTGGAGGTCACGATCAAGGACAATGGCCAGTGGGCCGCGATTGCCCGGATCGGCTTTCTGCCGCTTACCCGGCTCAAGGCGGACGACAAGCAGCGCTTCGTGGCGAGCCTTGCGGCCTATACCGGCCGCGAATGGCGCGACACCAAGCTGCGCACGCCGGCACGGTGGTCCTTCGCCACGCTGGTGGATGCCGGCGAGGAACTGGCGCCGTCGAGCATCGCCTCACTGAGGCACTGGTCTCGCGTGGCGGCGCGCATGGGTGTGGAGGTGGAGCCCATCGGCAAGCGCGACCTTGCCAGGCTTGCAAACTACGATGCGCTCTTCATCCGCCAGACGACATCGATCTCCAACCACACCTATCGTTTCGCGCGCCGTGCCGAACAGGAGGGAATGCCGGTCATTGACGATCCCATGTCGATGATCCGTTGCACCAACAAGGTCTATCTCAACGAGCTGATGATCAAGAACAAGGTGCCCGTGCCCCGCAGCGTCATGATCGCGGGCCCTGGCGACCTTCAGCGTGCCGCCGAGACGCTCGGCTTTCCGCTGGTGCTCAAGATCCCCGACAGTTCCTTCTCCCGGGGCGTCAGGCGGGCGAAGGATTTCGAGGAGCTGAAGAAGCTCGCCAGCGAGTGGCTGGAGGAGTCCGACCTGCTCATCGCCCAGGAATATCTGCCGACCGATTTCGACTGGCGTATCGGCGTGCTCGGCGGCGAGCCGCTCTTCGCCGTGCAGTATCTGATGGTCAAGAAGCACTGGCAGATCGTCCAGCACGACCGGCGTGGCGGGCCGGTTCAGGGCGGCTTCCGCTCCTTCCGGCTTGCCGACACGTCGGCGGAGGTCGTTGCCACCGCGGTCAGGGCCGCAAGCTGTATCGGCCAGGGGCTCTACGGCGTCGATCTCAAGGAGACGCCCAACGGCGTGGCCGTCATCGAGATCAACGACAACCCCAATCTCGATCATGGCTGCGAGGATGCCGGTGAGGGCGAAGCCGTCTGGAAACGGCTCACCCAGTGGTTCCTGGACCGGCTGGAGAGGTAGAAAACGCCACCGCCAGCTAGCGCCGCAATTCGTCGATTTGCCCGAACCGCTCCAGGAAAGCCTTCTGCACGGCGATCGCAGGCATCGGCTCCAGCGGGAAAGCGTCGCCGCTGATCCCTCGCGGGCGGCCGAAGAAGCGGGCGGCCTCCGCATCGGCAAATCCCGCCAGCCGCGTGGCCTCCCAGAAGGCTGCAATAGCGTCGGCGCGCTTGATGAAGGCGGTGAGGGCCTTGGGCCGCTCTACGGGCAGCGAGAAGCGCAGATGGATCGCGCCCTGCAGACGCGCTTCCACGCTCTTGTAGCCACCGCCGACCACCGCCTTGAAGGGCGAGATCATGTCGCCGATCACGTATTCGGGGGCATCGTGCAGCAGCCCCGCCAGACGCCAATCAGGGCTGAGGGCCGGCTGCAGCCGCGTCATGATCTCCTCCACCAGCAGGGAATGCTGGGCAACGGAAAAGGCGTGATCACCCCGTGTCTGGCCGTTCCAGCGGGCCACGCGCGCAAGTCCGTGCGCGATATCTGCGATCTCGATGTCGAGCGGGGAGGGGTCGAGCAGATCGAGCCTTCGCCCGGACAGCATCCGTTGCCATGCGCGGGCCGGCTCGCTCGCCCGGCGGCTCATTCGTCAGCGCCGCCCTGCGGCCCGCCGTCGGGGAAGGCAAAGCCTGCCCAGGCCGGGATGGACAGGGCCAGTGCCACGCCCTCCGCCTCGATCGGCGTTCCGGCATCCATCGCAGCCTTGACCCGGTCTATGCGCGCGATGGCGAGCCCTTCGCGGCCGATCACCGTCCCCAACGTGCCGATGCCGCGGCCGCCCGCCTTGATCTCCGTCCCGTAGGCAGGAAGATCCGCGGCCGCCGAAACGATGAGGACGCGGCGCCGCGCGGTACCACGATGCTGCATGCGCGAGACGACCTCCTGGCCGACATAGCACCCCTTGCGCATGCCCACCCCGCCATTCTGGTCGAGCAGGACGTCATGGGGAAAGGCGTCCCCGAGCACATAGTCGGACCCGCTCTCGGCAACGCCGTGCCGGACGCGCAGAACGTCCCAGGCTTCCCGTTCCGCCGTCGCCGGTGGGGTCACGCCGGCTCCGCGCATGACTGTCAATTCGGCAAAACGCATGTCGCGCCGGCCTGTTGAATCTGTTTGGGAGCCGTCGGAATCACCTTCCCAGGCGATCGCTACAGAAGCTTGTTCTTCCACGGAAATTTCGACCTTGGCACGAAGCTTGTAAAGCATCAGCCGTCTTTGGAGATCGCTCGCGATATCGGCCCGGCAATCGATCAGGAACACGTCCGGCGCGTCGTGCGCGACCAGAAAATCGAACATGATCTTGCCCTGCGGCGTGAGCAGCGCGCCAGGCTTCCATATATCCGACGCCATGCCGGCCAGGTCGGTCGTCACGAGGTTCTGCAGGAAATGTTCTGCCTCGGACCCCGCGACCCTGATCATGGCGCGGTCGGCGAGATGAATGACGGGCATGGACTTTGACCCCTTTTCGACCGCCCGCATCTAGGCCGACCGGACGGTCCAGGCAATAGGCCATCGCCGGTTGATCAATGGCCGGCGATGAAGAACGTCCAGTGACCATCGGCCGTTATCCCCGCCCGATAGAACAGGTAGCCGCCATAGGCGCGCATGTCTTCATAGTCGCCCGCCGTCACCAGCTTGAAGAGCTCGACGCGTTGGCGTGCATCGAGTTCCTCGAGCGGCATGACGTAGAAATAGGGCCAGACATAGATGTCCTCTTCGTCGCCGTTCTGGAGGCGCACGAAGCCGGCGGCGAGGACCTCGTAGAGGATGGCGAGTATCTCGTGCCCTTCCGGATCGCCGGAGATCGAGCGCAGATAGGCCACAGGGTCTTCCGCGGCCGGTCCAAGCGAAAGCTGGGTGGCATCGCTGCCCTCGGCGATCAAAGGGCGAAGGCCTTCTATCTCGCCTGCCCGCGCAACCTCCATCAGCGCATCGCGCATGGCGCGCACCGGCTCGGGCAGGAGGGCCGGATCGTAGAAGACTTCCGGCAAGGGCAGGTCTTTGATTTCGGGTTCGCCGAAGCGGGTGTCCTCGACATCGAAGAGCGGCCTGATGGGGTCGGGAAGCGGGACGGTGAAATCGGGCGGCGGCGGCAGGGGTGCGCGTTCGATCACCTCTTCGGTGTCCGGCGCAGGCTCGAGCGGTTCATGCGTGAATTCGGAGAGCGCCTCTGCCGGTCCGACAAGCCAGAGTCCGACAAGGAGACCGCCAAGCCATGCGCGAGGGAGGCGAAGGTGCCTGTCCGATTCGACTGTTCTTGCAGCGTCCCGGCCGGCCATTGCCGCGCTCCAGCGTGCCCTCAGTGGTCGCGACGTTCAGGGTGGAATTCACCGGCGAGCGTCTGGTCGCGGATGCGCTCCAGAAGCGCGACCGCGCTGTCTTCCCCGGAGGTCTTGACGAGTTCGGCCACGGCTGTCGCCAGGGCGGCTTCGGCGATGATCTCCGGCTCGATGCCTGCCAGGATGGCGTCGGCCCAGGCTTCGCCATGATTCTCGGCAGCCTCGAGCCGCTTCTCCTCGCGGATCATCGCGTCGATGTCGACCATGCCATGTTCCATTGATCTACCCGTCTCCCGCCGCGATACCGACAGCTTTAGTCAAAATATTAAGGTCCCTTTAACGCCTTTTAGCACAGTGGCGGGAAGATGCACGCCGCCTTGGCCGCAAAAGTAAATGCTTCGTTAATTGCCGAAGCGCCCTACCACGTCCCGCGTCAGCGTCTCGCCCTCGCTCATGTACCGTCTGATGGCCTCGATCGCGGCCTCGGTGCAGACCGTGTAGTTCTGCTCGAACGCAGCATACCCGTGGTTGAAGCGTCCCACCATACGGGCCCGTCGCGCTTGTTCCGGATTTTCCGATTGCAGCAGCGCGTCCATCTGGCGCCGCCAGCCATCATCCGTCTCGCCGCAGAGATTGCGCAGGAAGTGAAGCGACCCCAGGATCTCGGCCAGACGCAGGAGTTGAGGCTCGTAGGGGGCCTCCGCCGCCCGTGACGGAACCGGCGAAACGATCAGCGAACAGCCGATCGACAGTGCCGCCAGGGTGGATGACGTTCTCATTTCGTCTGGTTTAGCGACAATTCGGGCACAAGCAAGACCGCTGTCATCGCGATCTGCCGCCGGGTTCGGCGACCTGCCGGGCGATGTCCAGTGTCGATTCGGTAATCGGCAGGGCTTCCATTTCGGCCAGCTCATACCACGCGGCCTCAGCCGCATCGTCACCGGCCCGCAGCATGCCGCTGGCCGCGCGCGACAGGAAGACCGACAGCTCGAACGTGGCTTCGGGGCCGGCAAGCAGGATGTCGCTGAAGAGGACGGGATCTTCGACGAGAAGTCCGGTTTCCTCGAAGACTTCCCGAATGGCGGCCTCGACTGCGGTCTCTCCAATCTCCACGCGTCCGCCCGGGAAGGCGTAGAGGCCCTGTGCCGGCGGCCGCGCCCGGCGCACAAGCAGGAAGCGACCTTCCTGCCATACCGCCACCGAAACGGCCCGTATGGGCGATGGAACTGTCACGGCGTCTCCGCGTGTAGCCTTTCGGGAAACCCGATTGACGTTGGGGTAGATTTGGTTGCATGAGCTCCGATAGTCTGCAACTGTTGTTGCTTCACTTCTACTACATTCTCGGGGGCGGGTATGGATGGACTTGTGCGTTTCGGACTGCGGGCAGGTGTGCTCGCCGCCGGTTTGTTGGCGCTGAATGCGTGCGCGACCTTGAACGAGGATCAGTGTCGCGAGGTCAGCTGGCAGCAACTGGGTTATGACGACGGCCAGGCCGGGCGCCATTCTTCCCATGTCGATCTGCACCGCCAGGCCTGCCAGCGCTACAACATCACGGTCGACGCGACGCAATGGCGCGACGGCTGGGAGAGCGGCATCCGGCGCTACTGCACCCCCCAGAATGGCCTGAACGAGGGGCGTGCCGGCCGGTCATATGCCAATTCCTGCCCCGCCGAAGTGCGCGCCGGCTTCGAGGATGCCTACCGGGTCGCCAAGGCGGTGCATGATGCCCGGGCCGCTGTCGAGCGGGAGAACCGCGAGATGGACGACCTCTTGCGCAAGCTGCGGGAAGCAAAGGACCGCGACCAGATCAACCGCCTGCAGACGGAGATCTCGGTGAAACGCGATTCCGTGAGGAACGCCGAGTTCCGGCTGCGCGACGCAGAGCGCAACTACGATTTCTACGTTTACGAAACGCGCGTGCGCGGCTAATTCTGGCGGCCATGTGTGGCCGCTTTGTCCTGACGAGTTCGCCCCAGATGGTCGAGGCCCTGTTCGGCATCGACCATCTGGAACCGCCGCCGCCGCCGCGATACAACATCGCGCCGACGCAGCCGATCCTGATCGTTACGCCCGGACCAACGGCCGCCCCCGGCAGCAACGCGCCGCCGCGTCGCGCCATGCTGGTACGCTGGGGCTTCCTGCCCGGCTGGGTGAAGGACCCCAAGGACTTTCCCCTGCTCATCAACGCGCGTTCGGAGACCGCAGCGTCGAAAAATTCCTTTCGGGCGGCCATGCGCCACAGGCGGGTGCTCATCCCGGCCTCGGGATTCTTCGAGTGGCGGCGGTCAGAGGGACGGAAGTCGCAGGCATATTTCATTCGCCCGCGTGACGGCGGCATCGTGGCATTCGGCGGCCTGCTGGAAACCTATGCCGATGCCGGCGGTTCGGAAATCGACACGGCGGCGATCCTGACCACAGCTGCCAATCGGGCGATCGCCCATATCCATGACCGGATGCCCGTCATCATCCAGCCGGACGACTTTTCGCGCTGGCTGGATTGCATCTCAAACGAACCGGCGGATGTCGCCGACCTGATGCGGCCGGCGCCCGATGATCTGATGGAGGCGATCCCGATTTCCGACAAGGTCAACAAGGTCGCCAATGCGGGCCCCGACATTCTTGAACCGGTTGCCGCCGCGCAGGAGCCCTCGTCCGAAGAGCGCCGCGAGGACGGTCGTGGCGAGCAACTGCCGCTTTTCTGAAACCTGATGGAACCACTGTGGCCGCACACCGTTTCCCATGCTGATATTCTGACAGGGGTTTGACATGAGGCGTTCCACTTCCAGCTACGAAGATATGCGCGACGAGCTGCAGTCCCAGATTGCGGATCTCGGCAGCGAATTGCGCGCCTTGCGCAAGTCTGTGGGTGCGCGCTCGGCGGACCGTTACGAGGAGGTCCGCGATAGCGCCGGTGATCTCTTCGACGATATCTGGACGGGAATCCAGGACTTCATTCCGTCCAAGAAGGAAGTCCGTCGCCACGCGCGCTACGCCAACAAGACGATGCACGACCACCCCGGAACCACGGCCGCCACGGCGGTGGTCGGTGTCGCGGTCATCGGTCTGCTGGCGCTGTTGCTGACCCGGCGCTAGGCCGTCCTTCAATCGCTAAGGGTTCGCCGGACGGCCTCGCGCCATCCGGCGATCTTCTTTTTGCGCGTCGCCGCGTCCATGGTCGGCTCGAACCGGTGCTCGAGCTTCCACGACTTCGCGAAATCCGCCATGCCGGGCCACACGCCCGCCCTTGAGCCCGCCAGCCAGGCGGCGCCCAGCGCCGTCGTCTCGAGAATGGTTGGCCGGTCGACGGGTGCTTCTAGGAAATCGGCCAGCCGCTGCATGGTCCAGTCGGAGGCGACCATGCCGCCATCCACCCTCAGCACCGTTCCCGCCGCCTTGCTCTTCCAGTCCTTGCGCATCGCGTCGAGGAGATCGCGTGTCTGGAAGGCGACCGATTCGAGCGCGGCCTGTGCGAATTCGGCGGGACCGGAATTGCGCGTCAGGCCGAAGATCGCACCGCGCGCCTCCGCGTCCCAGTGCGGCGCCCCGAGCCCCACGAAGGCTGGCACCAGATAGACATTCTGGCTCTCGTCCGCCTGCGCGGCCAGTTCCCCGCTCTCGGCCGCCTTGCCGATCACCTTGATGCCGTCACGCAACCACTGCACCGCCGCGCCGGCCACGAAGATCGAGCCCTCCAGTGCGTAGGTGGTCTTGCCGTCGAGCCGGTAGGCAATGGTCGACAGAAGCCGGTTCTTGGAGCGCACCAGCTTGTCGCCCGTGTTGAGCACGGCAAAACACCCCGTGCCGTAGGTCGATTTCATCATGCCGGGCTCGAAGCAGGCCTGGCCGATCGTGGCGGCCTGCTGGTCGCCGGCGACACCGAGAATGGGGATCTCGGCGCCGAACAGCTTCTTCTCCGTCACGCCGAAATCGTCGGCACTGTCCTTCACCTCCGGAAGCATGGCTTCGGGGATGCCGAGAATGCCGAGCAGTTTGTCGTCCCAGCGATGCGACGAGATGTCGAAGAGGAGCGTGCGCGAGGCGTTGGTCGCGTCGGTGACGTGCTGCTTGCCGCCCGTCAGCCGCCAGATCAGGAAGCTGTCGACGGTGCCCGCCAGCAATTCGCCCTTCTCGGCGCGTCGGCGCGCGCCTTTCACCTTGTCGAGCATCCATGCGAATTTGGTACCGGAAAAATAGGGGTCGAGCAGGAGCCCCGTGGTCTTGGCGAAGAGGGGTTCGTGTCCCGCTTTCTTCAGCTTCTCGCACATGGGGGCGGTACGCCGGTCCTGCCAGACGATGGCGTTGTGGATCGGCTTGCCCGTATCCTTTTCCCAGATCAGGGCGGTCTCGCGCTGATTGGTGATGCCGATGGCGGCGATGTCGCCGGCCTCGAGCTTTGCCTTGCGCAGCGCCGTGCGCACGGTCGAGACGACGCTTTTCCAGATGTCCTCCGGATCGTGCTCGACCCAGCCCGATGCCGGATAGTGTTGCGGAAACTCCTTCTGGCCGACCGCGACGACCTGCATCGTCTTGTCGAAGATGATCGCCCGGCTGGACGTGGTGCCCTGGTCGATGGCCAGAATGTAGCCGCTCATTCGTTCCTCCCTGGGGAATCGTCTCGCAGGAGCCTAAGCTGTCATGCCCCGCGCTTGCCAGCCATGTAGGCGTCGAGCGCCTCGATCTCTTCCGCGCTGAAGCGAAGGCCAAGCTTGGTTCGCCGCCACAGCACGTCCCGCGCATCCCGGGCCCATTCGCACCGCATCAGGAAATCCACTTCAGCCGTGTACAGATCCGCGCCGAAGCGATGTCCGAGGTCGGCCGCGGAGCGGGCGCGGGCGAGCAGTGTCCGCGCGCGCGTTCCGTAGAGCCGGATGAGGCGACGGGCATGGTTTCGTTCGAGAAAGAGATGATCGGACTGCAACATATCGATCTGTCGATCGACTTCGTCGACGCCGAAATCGCCCCCCGGCAGCGGCGCTTCGCCAGTCCAGGGTTTGCCCTTTGGACGGAGCTGCCGTTCGATCTTCTCGAGTGCCGCCTCCGCCAGGCGCCGATAGGTCGTGATCTTGCCGCCGAATATGTTCATCAGCGGCGCGCCGTTCCGGGCGTCGACCTTCAGCACGTAATCGCGGGTGGCCTCCTGCGCGGCACTTGCCCCGTCGTCGAAGAGCGGCCGCACGCCTGCATAGGTCCACACGATGTCCTCACGGCGCACGGGCTCGGCGAAATAGGCGCTGGCCGACTGGCACAGATAGTCGATCTCGGCATCGGAGATCGCCGCGGCGGCCGGATCACCCGGAAAATCCTCGTCGGTGGTGCCGATCAGCGTGAAATCGTCTTCATAGGGGATTGCGAAGAAGATGCGTCCGTCCGAATTCTGGAAGAAGAACGAACGCGTGTCTTCGTACTTGCGGCGGATGACGATGTGACTGCCCTTCACGAGCCGCACATTGTGCGCGTCGTTGCGCCCGAGCGTCTGGCCGAGCACGCGGTCGATCCAGGGGCCGGCCGCGTTGATCAGCATCCGCGCCTGGATTTCCTCGCGGGCACCGGTGGCGAGATCCTCGACCTCCACCACCCAGTGGTCGCCGTCGCGCCGGGCCGCCACGGCCTTGGTGCGCGTGCGGATCTCCGCACCCCTGTCGGCCGCGTCGCGGGCGTTGAGCACCACCAGGCGGGCATCGTCGACCCAGCAATCGGAAAACTCGAAGGCCCGCGCGAAATCGGGCTTCAGCGCCTTGCCCGCCGGGTCGGAGCGAAGATCGATGCTGCGTGTGGTGGGCAGCGATCTGCGGCCGCCTATGTGGTCGTAGAGAAACAGGCCGAGCCTCAGCAGCCAGGCGGGGCGAAGACCCTTGTGGTGCGGCAGGATCAGCCTGAGCGGCCAGATGATGTGCGGCGCGCATTTCCACAGCCGCTCGCGCTCCATCAGCGCCTCGCGCACCAGGCGGAACTCGTAATGCTCCAGATAGCGTAGGCCGCCATGGATGAGTTTCGTCGAACCGGAGGAGGTGCCCTGCGCCAGATCGCCCATCTCCGCCAGATAGACCGAATAACCGCGCCCCGCGGCATCGCGGGCAATGCCGCAGCCATTGATGCCGCCGCCGATGATGAAGATGTCGCGCATGGCCAAAATCCGATGAGGAGGCTTCTCCTACCGCATTTCAGCCGGAGACGAAAGATGATTTGGCCAATATCGAAAGGAAACGAACACTAAACGAAACAGTCATGTCCGTGCCCGCCCTGACGCGCCGGCGCTTTGCGTCGGCCGCCAATCCATGTACATGCTTTCCGCAAGATGGAGGGAAGGGGAAGCCATGTTTCTGTCGCCGCGTCACGCCGAGATCGTCGGAATGGCGAAGGAGCACGGCCGCGTCACGGTCGAGGATCTGTCAACGCATTTTGGTGTCTCGCCCCAGACCATCCGCAAGGACCTCAACGATCTCTGTGCCCAGCGCCAGCTGACCCGCATTCACGGCGGCGCGCTGTTTCCGTCTGGCATCGAAAACCTGGAATACGAGGCAAGGCGCAAGATCGCGGCCGATGAGAAATCGGCCATCGGGCGCGCCGCGGCGCGTATCATCCCCGACGGGGCCTCGCTTTTCATCAACATCGGCACGACCACGGAAGCCGTCGGCGAGGCATTGCTCGATCATGACGGGCTGATGGTCATCACCAACAACATCAATGTCGCCAACCGGCTGCGTATCTATCCCTCGATCGAGGTCGTGATCGCGGGCGGCGTCGTGCGCGGCACCGATGGCGGCATCGTCGGCGAGGCGGCGGTCGACTTCATCCGCCAGTTCAAGGTGGATTTCGCCGTGATCGGCGTCTCCGCGATCGACGATGACGGGGCGCTGCTCGATTTCGATTTCCGGGAGGTCAAGGTGGCGCAGGCCATCATCGCTAATGCGCGCAAGGTGATTCTCGTGGCCGATTCCACCAAGCTGGAGCGCACCGCTCCGGTGCGTATCGGTCATCTCTCGCAGGTCCACTGCTTCGTAACCGACCGCTGTCCGAGCCGCGAAATCAAGCGTATCTGCCAGGAGCACGAGGTCGAACTGGTGGAGACAGCCTGAGCCGCGTCAATCGCGCAGGATCAGCCGCTCGCCGCGCATGTCGAACCCCGACAGCGTGTTGATGAAGTTCATGCCGAGCAGGCTGCGGTCGAGCCGGCCGGGCTCGGCGACCAACGTCGGCAGGTTGAGGCGCGAGATTTCGCCCACCCTGATTTCGTCGGCGGTGACGCGTGCCGCACGCGCCTGCCCGTTGGCGGTCATGACCGCCACATTGTAGTCGAGCGTGGCGGGGTCTATCCCCGCGCGCCCGGCATCTGCAGCGCTCAGCACCGTTGCCGTGGCCCCGGTGTCGACGAGCAGCGTGACGGGCGCGCCGTTGATTTCCGCCCGCACCTCGAAATGTCCGCTCGACATGCGCTCCAGCATGACCGCGGCGCGTCCGTCATCGTCGCGCATGGTGATCGGGCTGCCGGGAATGAGCCCGGCCGTCATCCGGCTGGCGACATCCTGCAGCTCGTAGCGATACTGGTAGCCTCCCATCAGCACGAGCACGATGGCGGCCCAGATCGCCATGCTCCTTATCGCCCGGCCGAAGCCGACGCCGGAGCCGAAGATCGCCACCGCAAAAACCATGGCGAGCACGCCCAGATAGACCATGCGTCCGAAATCGTCGGTCGCGAAACCGGCGACGCTGCCCGAATCGTGATTGGCGACGAGCAGGATCAGACCGCCGCCCAGCACCGCCATGATGATCCAGAAGAACCTGTTCATTGACCTCGTTTCGCCTCGCGGACCATGCGGGCCCGCCTTGTTTCGCGCCTCGGTTTGCGTTCGATCGTTTCCATGCGCGACGGCAGCTGATCCATGACCCAGCGCCGTGCGTCGGGGGACAGGGAAACCCATTCGGCGATCTCGTCGCGGGTGCGCCCGCAGCCGAAGCACAGACCCGACTTGTGGTCGATCGAGCAGACCAGGATGCAGGGGGATTCGATGGCGCTCATGTCTGACCCTGTCGTTGAAAGGCACATGGGTCTTTGCCATTCCGTTTGCAAGCCGGCAACCGGAGGAGCGACACGGCCTGTTGTGCTCGCGCCCGCGGAGCGCTAGAGCCAGCACCGTTCCACGGAGAAGATCATGGTCACAGGCCTGCCGCTCGACGATGTGCGTTCCCTTCTGAAGCGACTTCCAGGGGCGGACGCGACCGCTGCCGGTGAGGCCCGCAGCAAGGCCGAGGCGCTGGCCGTGTCCGGCTTCGCCGTCGCTGGCGCGGGCAGGCTGGGTGAATTCGTGGCAAGCTGGACCGGCCGGTTTCCCCCACGCCCCGGGCGTGCCGTGGTTTCGCTCTTTGCCGGCACTCATGAGATCGCGAGGCGGGACGTCTCGACACATCGGCCGGGCTTCGAACAGCGCTTCGTCGAACATGCCGCGGCGGGCGGGGCGCCCGTCAGCCAGATCTGCGGCACCCATGATCTCGGTCTCAAGATCTTCGACCTCGCACTCGACGTTCCCGTCGCCGACATCACCGAAGGCCCCGCGCTCGACGAGCGCGGCTGTGCGGCCACCATCGCCTTCGGCATGGAGGCGGTTGCCGGGGGTGCCGACCTGATGACCCTCGGCGGGCTGGGGGAGGGGGCCGAGGTCGCAAATGCCGCGCTTCTTTCGGCCCTCGTCGGCGGTTCGCCGGAAGAGTGGCTGGAACAGGCGGATGGGCCGCTCGCAGCGCGTCGTGCCGAACTTGCGCAAAAAGCGCTGGCGCTGCACGGCTCATCCCTGCGCGACCCGCTGGAGGCCATGCGCCGCCTGGGCGGACGCGAACTCGCCGCGATCCTCGGTGCCATACTCGCGGCACGGACCGAAAAGGTGCCGGTCGTGCTCGACGGGCTGACGGCGTTGACCGCAGCCGCCGTCCTGCATGCGGCCCGCCGCGGCAGCATCGACCATTGTATCCTCGCCGACGCAGCGAACCCCGTACAGGCGCGCGCCGCCGCCCATCTCGGCATCGAGACCGTGATGAACCTTGGAATGGGATCGGGCGACGGGACGGCGGGTGCCATGGCCATGGCCGTCATCCGTGATGCGTGCCTGGTGCTCGATCAGACCGTGCCGCTGCCAAAAGGCTAGCGCCGACCACCCGCAGCAGCAATTCTCTCGCTGGTAGGCCAGGCCGGAAGTTCTTCCATCACGCGCGTGGCGGGCAGGATGGCGATGGCCTCCGTTCCCTCACGCAGCCTGGAGTGCAGCTGGAACTCGCCGCCATGCAGGTTGACGAGACCCTGCACGATCGGCAGGCCCAGCCCGGTGCCCTGTTCCGCGCTCTTGATGGCGATGGAGCCCTGTCCGAAGGCCGACAGAACGACCTCGATCTCGTCTTCCGGGATGCCTGGTCCGTTGTCCTTGACCGAGATGTACTGTCCGCCGCCGGCCGTCCAGCCGACGCGCAGCCGAACCTCGCTGCCGCTCGGCGCGAATTTGATGGCGTTGGACAGCAGGTTGAGCGTGATCTGGCGCAGCGAGCGTTCATCGGCGAACATGCGCGGCAGTGCCGGCTCGAACTGCGTGACGAGCCTGATGTCCTTGTTGCGCGCCTTGAGTTCCATCAGGTGGCAGCACTCTTCGGCGACGTTCTCGAGATAGACCGGTTCTTCCTGCAGCTGGTAGCGGCCCGCCTCGATGCGCGAGAGGTCGAGAATCTCGTTGATGAGGTGAAGCAGATGCTGGCCCGACGCGTTGATGTCGCCGGCATAGTCGCGATAGGTCTCGTTGCCCATCGGCCCGAGCACTTCGTTCTTCATCACTTCGGAGAAGCCGAGAATGGCGTTGAGCGGCGTCCGCAATTCGTGGCTCATCGTGGCGAGGAACCGGGACTTGGCAAGGTTCGCCTCCTCGGCGCGCCGGCGCGCCTCGTCCGAGACCGCCTTTGCAGTCTCCAGTTCCGCGATCAGTCCATCCTTCTCCGAGCGGAAGGACAGAAGCATGACGGCCGAACGGTGCAGATGTCCCGCCACGAAGGTGAAGAAGGGCAGGGCCAGGAACAGGAGGGCGACCATGATCGCCTTGGCGAGGTCGAAATCGCGCACCGTCATGGCGGCATAGGTCAGCAGAGGCAGCGCGAAGGTTGCCGTCAGCGCACCGCGCAGGGCGGAGGCGATGATGGCGGTGGCCGCCATGGCCAGAAGCAGCACCGCGCCCTTCATCACCGGGAACTGGTCGATCTGGCAGGCAGCCTGGCATTCGAGGGCAGCGAAATAGGCCCAGCCAAGTCCGCTCGCCACGTGACCCAGCAGAAGCAGGCGATGCGCCGGGCCGGGCTCGATGTCGGCCGGATCGGTGCGGTCGACGCGCCGCGCCATAAGCGCCAGCCCGGCATAGCAGGTGACCGTGATCAGCGCCCAGACGAGGATGCTGGGTCCGATGCCGGCGAACATGCCCGTTGCCGCCAGGATCATCACAAGGACCGGGATGGCGAGTGCGGTGTTGAGAAGCGCGCGCGCGTGCAGCGACAGCATCTCGCGGTCGTAGACCGGATTTCCGGCACGCTGCGAGAGCCGGTCACGCGTGCGCCGCACGGCACGCGCCACGTCGCTGTTGCGATGCGGTTTCGTGCGGTCGACGATATTCTTGTCGGCCGTGGCCGAGGCTCTGGGCGCCATGGAACTTTCGCGATTGCCGGCAGCTTCTTTAGCGCCCTGACGCTAGCGTCGAATGATTAAGAGACCCTTCCCGCCGCGCGGGGCAGAAGCCAAGGGCGCGGCGATTGTCTTCATTAAGCCAGTGGGATAGGTCCAGATGGGAGAACGTCGAACGGGAGGAAGCTCGGGATGAAGCTCTATGATGGCGGGCGCGCGCCCAATCCGCGGCGGGTGAGGGTTTTCCTGGCCGAGAAGGGCATCGAGGTGCCACTCGTGCCGGTCGATATGGGTGCGCTGGCTCACAAGTCGGATGAGGTCACGGCACGCAACCCCTTGCAAAGACTCCCGATCCTGGAACTGGACGACGGCACCGTACTCACGGAAACCGTCGCCATCTGTCGCTATTTCGAGGAACTCTACCCAGAGCCGGCCCTCTTCGGCAGTGATGCGCTTGGCAAGGCGCGGGTGGAGATGTGGCAAAGGCGCATGGAGTTTCACCTGTTGATGCCGGTTGCCCAGGCCTTCCGTCACATCCACCCGGCGATGAAGGAATGGGAAGTGCCGCAGGTCGCCGCGTGGGGCGAGGCCAACAAGCCGAAGGCGGTCGACTTCCTGCGCCTGCTTGACGAGCATCTTGCCGACAGCGAATTTGCCGTGGGCGACAGCCTGTCGATTGCCGACATCACCGGCATGATCGCCATCGACTTCATGAAGCCGGCCCGCATCGAACTGCCGGGGGAATTGGCCAATGTGCGGCGCTGGTATGCGGCCATGAAGGCACGACCCAGCGCGGACGCCTGAGCCACGGCATGGAGGAAGGGCTCGCACGGCTTGCGGACACGATCCGGGCCTGCCGCATCTGCCGCGACGCGCCGCTGGGCCGGCCGTTGCCTCACGAGCCGCGGCCGGTCCTCTCGCCCTCATCCAGCGCACGCATCCTGATCGCGGGCCAGGCGCCCGGCACGCGGGTCCACGCTTCGGGCCTCTCCTTCACCGATCCCTCCGGCGACCGGCTGCGCGGCTGGCTGGGCGTCGATCAGGAGACCTTCTACGACCCGGACCGCTTTGCCATCGCCGCGATGGGGTTCTGTTTTCCCGGCCTCGACGACAAGGGCGGAGACCTGCCGCCCAGGCGGGAATGCGCGCCGGCCTGGCGTGCGCTTCTGATGGCCGAGATGCCGCAGATCGAGATCGTGCTCGCCATCGGCCTTCACGCCCAGCGCTGGCATCTGGGACCCGATTGCGGGAAGAACCTCACCGAAACGGTGAGCGACTGGCGCGCCATCGTGGCCCGCCCCCGGCGACCGAAGGTCTTCCCGCTGCCGCATCCCTCCTGGCGCAACACGGGCTGGCTGAAACGTCATCCCTGGTTCGAGGCGGAACTCGTTCCCGCGCTGCGCCAGGAAATAGGCTCTCGCATCTGACCCTCCAGCAGAACAGAATCCCCGCATCGGCCACTTCCGTGAGAACCAGTTTCTTGCGCCCCGCGCGTCTCGGTGAAATAGTGGCAAAAATTTGCGTGAAGGACTCGAGAAATGGACCGACTGGACAGGAAGATCCTGCGCCTCCTGCAGGAAAACTCCACCCTGGCCGTGGCCGACATCGCCAAGAAGGTCGGCCTGTCGACGACGCCGTGCTGGCGGCGCATCCAGAAGCTCGAGGAAGAGGGCGTCATCCGCAAGCGCGTCGCGCTGCTCGATCCCGTCAAGATCAACGCCCGCGTCACCGTCTTCGTCTCGATCCGCACCAATTCGCACAGCCATGAATGGCTGCGCCGCTTCTCGGAAGTCATTCAGGAATTTCCCGAGGTCGTCGAATTCTACCGCATGAGCGGCGACATCGATTACCTCTTGCGCGTGGTCGTGCCCGACATCGCCGCCTATGACGCCTTCTACAAGCGGCTGATCGCCAAGATCGAGATCCGCGACGTGTCCTCCTCCTTCGCCATGGAGCAGATCAAATACACGACCGAGATGCCGCTCGATTATCTCGTGCTCGATAAGGGGGGCGAGGAAAAGGCGGCGTGATCAGTGCCCGCGGCGCGACCTTCTGCGCGCCGCCATCTCGTCGCGCTTCGCCACCATCGCGAGCGTCTTTTCCGCGCCGAGTTCACGGGCCGCATCCTTGCCGATCCAGCGCGCGGTCTTGTCATCGCTTTCGGCCAGCTTTCGCGCCAGTGCGAGCGCTATGGCATGCAGGCTCGTCGAATTCTTGCCGGTCTGTCGCAGCGCCCAATTGACCGCCTTCTTGACGAAATTGCGCGGGTCGGTGGCATGGCGTTCGATCAGCGGGAAGAAGGTCATCAACACCGCCTCCGACACCTTCTTCCTCGGCACATTGGCCCAGGCCATCATGGCAAAGGCGGCGCGGCGCACGAATTCGCGCTCGTCGTCGGCGAACTGATCGATCAGTTCCAGCCAATAGGGCGTGTCGACGAAGATATCGCCGACCGTGTCGACAATGTCCCAGGAATCGAAATCGTCGGCCCAGCGTCGCGCCTGTTCCCGCGTGAGTTTCTTGGGTTCGGCCGTCAGCGCGGCAAGGACGCGCGCTTCCCGCCAGCCGGACTCCCACAGCTGAATCGCCCTGTCATGGTTTTTCTTCAGGAGCTTGGAAAGCTTGCGCAAATCGGCCTGGGAGATACCGAAGGCATGGTCGGCCTTGATGCCGTAGCGTGCCATGCCGGCCCGGTTTTCCGCCGAGCCGATGGCGCGCAGATGGTCGACGATCTCTTCTGCCGTGGAGGACGGCCCGAGACCGGACACGGCCTATCTCTCCAGCCGTGCCAGCAGGGAAGAGGTGTCCCAGCGCTTGCCGCCCATCTCCTGCACTTCCTTGTAGAACTGGTCGACCAGGGCGACGATCGGCAACTTCGCGCCGTTATTGTCCGCTTCCTCCAGGCAGATGCCGAGGTCCTTGCGCATCCAGTCGACGGCAAAGCCGAAATCGTATTTGCCGTCATTCATCGTCTGGTAGCGGTTCTCCATCTGCCAGGAACCGGCGGCGCCCTTGGAGATGACGTCGATCACCTTGCCGATATCGAGGCCGGCCTTCTTGCCGAAGTGGATGCCCTCCGACAGGCCCTGAAGCAGGCCGGCGATACAGATCTGGTTGACCATCTTGGTAAGCTGTCCCGCACCGGCAGGCCCCATCAGCCCGACCATGCGCGCATAGGAATCGATGATCGGCCTTGCCTTGTCGAAGGTCGCTTGGTCGCCGCCGCACATCACCGTCAGCACGCCGTTCTCCGCGCCCGCCTGGCCGCCCGACACCGGGGCATCGATAAAACCGAAACCCGCCGCCTTCGCGGCCGCGTCCAGTTCGCGCGCGACCTCAGCCGAGGCCGTTGTGTTGTCGATGAAGACAGCGTCCTTCTTCATGGCGGAGAACGCGCCCTCCGGGCCGAGCGTGACGGCGCGCAGATCGTCGTCATTGCCTACGCAGGCGAAAACGAAATCCTTGTCGGCGGCAGCTTCCGCCGGCGTGGCGGCGAAGCCTCCGCCATGCTCAGCCGCCCATTTCTCCGCCTTTGCGGTGGTCCGGTTGTAGACGGTGACCTCGTGGCCGCCCTTGTTCTTCAGGTGACCGGCCATCGGATAGCCCATCACGCCCAGACCCAAAAACGCCACTCTCGCCATCACTGCCTCCTATCCCGCCTTGGGGCGCACCCTATCGGCCCCGCGCACAGGGCCCATTTTGCCCATGTGGGGACGGGCTGCAACCCGCCAGCCTCGACTCCGCCGATTCGCGGCATGCACACGGCCGCGGAGCACGCCCGGACCTGGGTCAGTCGCGGCTCGATATGCGCGGCCTGGTCAGAACGTGATGCTCGTCAGAACCACGAAGAGTATGGCAAGGCCGATGCCGCCCATCATCAGCAGGAGCAGCCAGAGCGATGGGTCGGTCCTGATGCGGTCTCTGTATCTCATCGAGTCTAGCCTTTGCATTCGCAGCGGTTGGGATCAGACCAGACGGTCTTCTTGGGCCGCCTTGCGGCGCAGCGCTGCATCGGCGTCGGACGCCTTGTGCTGCTCCTTCGCGGTCTTGCGAATCTGCTCGAAGCGGTTGTCCTGCCCTTTGCTGGGCTCTTGCGCGGGCGCGGTCTTTTTCGTGAAGGTGATCACCGGTCGAACTCCTGTCGGTAGAAGGGACGCTGCCGGGAAATGCCGGGCTGCATCCATTGAGAACGGTTGCCCATCAGGCCGCGAGTGCGACCGCGCAGCTTTCAGCACCGCGCCTGTCCGGTCGCGCTTCTCCCGGCATCGTGGCCCATCCTCCGGCTTCGATGAACTGGCGTCTTGCCGAGACACTGGTGATGGCCTGAAATTCGGCCTGGCGGGCCGCGGAACCTGGGGCTGCCTGGAACCGCTCGACGCAGATATTGCTCGCCAGTTCGCTGTGCGCCGTAGATCCTGCCGTGGACGCAAGATCACGTGATGTGCCGCCGGTTACCCAGCCGCCCCACGTGAACCCGATGAACATTGTGGCGACGGCGGCGCCGACGCATGCCCAGGCAAGGAGGGATTTTGTCGGCTGATAGTCGTCCCAGCGCTGTTTCAGCGACGTCTTGCTGCTGTTCTGTACGGCCATGAATAGGCTCCTGCCTGATTGGACGACGATCGAGTGACATTGGTGTCACGCGGAAGTTTGAGGCCCATCGGCGATTTCGGCTTGCATCTAGGGATGGGCGTCGTCTGGCCCGGATCTCCTGACGCATGCTCCGCGACGGATGATGACGCGACCGCATGGACGCGGACATTCGGGGCGTGCTCCAGATGCGGAGCGACTCTGTACTTGTAGCGCCTTTTCCACCTCAATGATAGGATTGCCACAAATAGTTGGGAAATTGCCTGAATGTTTTTCAGATCACGGAAAAGAGATTTTTGGCAGAAATGCAAAAACTGTTTTTTCACGCGATGTATCCGTTGGTGATCTTTTTTTGGCAATTTTATCTGCGTGGGCTAGACGACAAATAAAAAGCCGATGCGACTTGCCTTGAAAGGCTTGAAGGCTTATCTTCGATCAAAGATGGCCTTCCTGTTTGACGTCACACGTCGAAGATGGCCCGCCATTTGTCCTGAAATTTTCGACGGCGAGCATAGTGCCGGTACTGTGGCTCGATGGCTGTCCGAATCGTGAACGGTTCGGAGCCTGTTGCGCCGAGCGTGAATCGGGATGCCCGTCGGTAAAGGACGGGGAGAAGGCGGGGAGCAGTTTGACGGCTGCCAGCGGAGGTATCTGATCATGACAGTTCGCACGACACACACGGTGGCCCGCTTCACTTCGCCCTTCCTGCTCCCCGGTTTCGACGCGCCGCAGCCCGCCGGCGAATATCGCGTGGATCAGGATGAGGAATTGATCGAGACGGCGTCGCGCCTTGCATGGCGTCGCACCGGCTCTTTCGTCCACCTGCCGGCCTTGGGAACCGCCAGTCCGATCCACCAGATGGTGCCGGTCGTGCCGGCCGATCTCGACGCCGCTCTCCAGAAAGACAAGGAACAAGAATGACAACAGTATCGACAGGGCAGCGTAATGCCCGATCACTCCGCGAGGATGCCCCCCACGCCTTTGCCGTTGGACAGAGAGTGAGGTTCAAGGCCGGTTTTGGTTTGATGCCGACAAACATCTTCGAGATCACCGCGAAGCTGCCGGCGAGGGCCAATTCGCCCCAGTATCGCATCCGTAACGAAGAAGAGCGCCATGAGCGCGTGACGACCCAGGAAGATCTTGAGCTCGTCATCAATGCGCAAACGGATTCCTCATTGATGGAAAGGACTTTCGGCCGTGGCCAAGGGACAGAAACGAAGTAACAAAGAGATCAGGAAGCCGAAGCAGGAGAAGGGGGCTCCGCCACCCGAGACCACGTTCGCCAACCAGATCAAGACCGCGGCAAACGCCAATGCGCCGCGCGCAAAAGGCAAGCCCTGAGCGCCATCGTCTTTGCCGAGGACAGGCAAGCTTGATGAAGATCGTGATCGAATTCTACCGGACCCGTGATGCGGATGACGCGCACGCCATCGTGGGTCGGGAGATCACGGAGGCCGCCAATGTCGAAAGCGCCATCGAACTCGCCAGTCGCCTCGCACAGAGTCTCGACATGCCGCAGCGTCCTGATGCGATGACGATCATGGATACGGCAGGCGCGACGCTCTACGCCGGCGATATCGAAGGCTGAGCAATCGCCAGGCGGTCCCGGCGGGCGGCGTGCCGACTTTGCCGGTGCCGCCGACTTGCCGGTGCCCTTGAGTTCCAACAGAAAGAGCCCTGATCATGACCCTTCAGTTTCCCAATCCGAGCCGCAGCTTCGACGAGCAACGCAAGGGTGTGCGCTTCACCGGCCATGATGGCATGTTCGAGATTCCGTTCTTTGTCGAGGCGGCTGCGCTGGCCAAGCTGAAACAGGCTGTGCCGTCCGAACGCGATTTTCTTGCGGCCTTCGATGCGGCCCGGAAGACGATTCTTGATGTCGCGCGCGAAGCCTATTCGCACGGCCGCCGCAAATCCTACACCTTGACCGCTGGCGATTTCCGCTAGCCGATCCCGGACCTGGGTTGGGCCGCGGACATTCTATGTGTCGAGAGAGCTGGCCCGGCCCGAGGGGGCTGCCAAGCCACACGCCTTCTCGATGAAATCGGCAATCTTTCCAATATCGTCGAGATCAAAGACGGGCTGCCCCTCGCTCTGAAGGGGATGGTCGGACGCGATCGCCACGATGGTGGGATCGTCCGGCGCCAGCGGAGCCGTGTCGTGGGCATCGCGCCGGCGCACCTCGATCTTCTGGTGCCCCTCGCGCTTGTAGCCTTCCACGATGACGATGTCGCAGGGCGAAAGCCGGGCCAGGATCTCGTCGAGTCCGGGCTCGTCTTCCTCCTCACCGATCTCGTGCACGAGCGCCCAGCGCCGGCCCGAAACGATCGCCACTTCGCCAGCCCCCGCTGCCCGGTGGCGGAAGGAGTCGGTGCCCTCGTGGTCGATGTCGAAGGAATGATGCGCATGCTTGACCGTCGCCACGCTGTAGCCGCGCGCCGACAGAGTGCCCACCAGCCGCTCGACGAGTGTCGTCTTCCCGGAGTTCTTCCAGCCCGCCACCCCGATAATGCGCTGCGTCATTGCGTGTCCGCCTCCAGGATGCGGCGTGCCTCGTCCAACTCGTCCGGCGTGTTGACGTTGAAGAAGGGGTCTCGTCCGTCATCGATGGGAAAGTCAACGCCGCACATTCCGTGAGCTCTGGCGAAGGCCATCACGCTGCGGTCGCGGTCGTTTTCGAGATGGTTTGCGAGCGCCTCGCCCAGCGAGACCGGCCACAGCCCGAACACCGGATGCGTTCGCCCGCCCGATACGGCCAGCGCGATTGCTTGCGGCGAGGTCCCGGTACCCGCGGCAAGCCGGGCGACAAGATCGCGGGGCGTGAAGGGGGTGTCGGCAGCGACTGTGGCGAGATGTGAGGCGCCGGTGTCCGCTGCCCATTCCAGCCCCGCCAGAATGCCCGCCAGCGGCCCCAGCAGGCGCGGATCGCGATCGGCGAGGACAGGAAGGCCGAAATCGGAAAGACGCCCGGCGTCGCGATTGGCGCTGATGGCGAGCGCCCCCACCTGCGGCGCGAAGCGGTCGATCGCATGGGCGATCAACGGCCGCGCGGCGAGAGACACCAGCGCCTTGTTGGCGCCGCCCATGCGCCGCCCCGCGCCGCCCGCCAGAACCAGCCCTGCGATGTCGCGATCCTGCGTCACGGCGTGTTGGTCAAACCTCCCCGACCTTGCGGGCGACATGGACCACATAAAGCGTCGTCACCACCGACAGTACGGCCGAGATCGCCATCACCCACAAGAGGGGATCGGCGCCGCTTTCGCGCGTCAGCAGCGAGCCGGCCAGCGTGGCCAGCCCGGCACCGCCGCCGATCTGCAGCGCGCCGCCGAGCCCGGAGGCGCTGCCGGCCAGATGCGGTCGCACGCTGACAATGCCCGCATTCGCGCTGGGCAGCGTCATACCGTTGCCCAGACCCATCAGTGCCACCGGCATGAAGAAGGCGAGCGGATGCGTATAGCCGAAGGCGAACAGCATGATGCCGCCGGCCAGGCAGATCGAGGAAAACACGCCGCCCGCCACCATCATGCGGTTGACCCCGATCCTTCGCGCATAGCGGCCGGAGATGAAATTACCGATCAGATAACCGCCCGACAAAAGCCCGAAATAGAGCCCGTATTCGGCCGGCTGCAGTCCCAGGATCTCACTCGCCACGAAAGGCCCGCCGCCGAGAAACGCGAAAAAGGAGCCTGACGCAAAGGCCGCCGACAGCGAATAGCCCCAGAAACGGCGCGATGTCAGCAGCTCGGGATAGGCCTTCGCCTGGGCCAGCATGGAGGATGATCGCTGCGGGTTGGTCTCGCCGAGATCGAGCAGCACGATGATGAAACTCACCATGCCGAAGGCGAAGATCAGCAGGAAGGTGGAATGCCAGCCATAGAGCTGGTCCAGGACACCGCCGATCATCGGTGCCACCATCGGCGTAAGCGCCATGCCCATGGTGATATAGCCGATCTTGCTGGCCGCATCGTCGGGCCCGACCGTGTCGCGCGCGATGGCCCGCGACAGGACCAGGCCGGCGACCGAGAAGGCCTGCAGGAAGCGGCAGGCCAGGAAGAGTTCGATGGTGGGCGCATAGATCGCCGCAATCGTGCCGACGAGGAAGATCACGAAGCAGAACAGCATGACCGGTCGGCGGCCGAAGCGGTCCGATGCCGGGCCGATGACGAGTTGCAGGCAGGCCGTGGCAACGAGGTAGAGCGAGACGGCAAGCTGTGCGACGCGGTAGTCGGCCTCGTAGTAGCGGGCGATGCTGGGCAGCGACGGCAGGAATACGTTCATCGCGAGCGCGCCCACCGATGCGGCCATCACGAGGGTGACGATATGGGGCGGGGTGGCTGCCGTGAGGCGTCTGGGGGTCATGTTCATGCTTCAGGTTCCGTCCGGCGCCATGCGCGGCCCCGTCGTCTTGGCCGCGGGCTGCGCGCCAGCAACCTTGCGCTCGCGGTAGAGCGTGTAGAGCCCGGAGCACACGATGACCAGCGCGCCCACGATCATGGCGAAGTCGGGCACCTCGGCGAAGATCAGATAGCCGGCGACCATCGCCCAGATCAACGCGGTGTAGCGGAAGGGCGCAACGAACGAGATTTCGCCGCTCCGCATGGCCGTGATGATGAAATGGTAGCCGAACAGGAGCAGCACCGCCGCGCCGATCAGAAGTCCCGTCGTCTCCAAGGTCATGGGGCTCCAGCCGCCGAGCGGCATCATGAGCACGCCACCGACGAGCGTCACCGCCACGCTGGTCGCGGTGGAGATGAGGAGGGACGGGATGTGGTCGGGAATGCGGCGGGTGGCGATGTCACGGATGGCCGCGAAGACGACGGCCATGAGCGCCAGCAGCGAGAAGGCGTCGAAGCCCTCGAAGCCCGGGCGCACGATGATCATCACCCCGCCGAATCCGATCAGGATCGCCAGCCAGCGCCGCCAGCCCACCGGTTCGGCCAGGAAGAGCGCGGCGCCCATCGTGACCGCCAGCGGCAGGGCCTGCATGATGGCCGCGATATTGGCAAGCGGCAGATAGGCCAGCGCCACGATGAAGCAGAGTGTCGCACACACCTCGGCCCCCACGCGCAGCGCAACCATCGGATGCAGCATCTCGCGCGGCAGCCGCACCGCACCATGGTGCCACGCAAACACCCCAATCAACCCACTCGCAAAAATTCCGCGCACGAGCATGACCTGACCGAAGTTCATGTCGGCCAGGACGAGCTTTATAAGCGCGTCATTCAGCGTGTAGCCCGCCATCGAGATGGACATGAACAATGCGCCGCGCAGATTGGGCGAGAGAGGCAAGGCGTTTCCGGAAGTTTTCTTGATATGTGAAGTAACGGGTTTAGGGCGCGCGGCCTGACATATCAATCGGCACGTGCGTCGTAATGCTAGGCCAACGACGCCGCGGCCGGTCCGGTCGGCCAGAGCGCGCCGCAGGCTTCGAGAATATGCCTGGGGTCTACCCGCCCGTGACGCTCATGTGGCGGGAGACGGCGGGGCGCTTCGTGCGGCGGTCGATGACGAAGTCATGGCCTTTCGGCTTGCGCCCGATCGCCTCGTCGATGGCGTTGGACAGAAGTTCGTTGCCCTCCGAGGCACGCAACGAGTGGCGCAGATCGGCCGCGTCGTCCTGGCCGAGGCACATATACAGGGTGCCGGTGCAGGTCAGCCGCACGCGGTTGCAGCTCTCGCAGAAATTGTGTGTCATCGGCGTGATGAAGCCGAGCCGCCCGCCTGTCTCCGCGACCTCGACATAACGCGCCGGACCGCCCGTCTTGAAGGGAATGTCGGTCAGCGTATAGCGGCGCTCCAGTTCCGCCCGCAGCTGGGAAAGCGGCAGATACTGGTCTGTGCGGTCGGCGTCGATCTCGCCCATCGGCATGGTCTCGATCACCGTCATGTCCATACCCCGCCCATGTGCCCATTCGATCATCGAGGGTATTTCGGTGTCGTTGAAGCCTTTCAGCGCTACTGCGTTGATCTTGATCTTCAAGCCGGCGCGCTCGGCCGCCTCGATGCTCTCCATCACCCGTGAAAGGTCTCCCCAGCGGGTGATTGCGCGGAACTTGTCGGGGTCGAGCGTATCCATCGAGACGTTGATGCGGCGCACCCCGCAATCGGCGAGCTCGTCTGCGAAACGATAGAGCTGCGATCCGTTGGTGGTCAGCGTCAGCTCTTCCAGCGCGCCAGACGCGAGATGGCGCGAAAGCTGGCGGACGAGATGCATGATGTTCTTGCGCACGAGCGGTTCACCACCGGTCAGGCGCAGACGTCGGACGCCCTTTTCGACGAACACCGTGCACAGCCGGTCGAGTTCCTCGAGGCTGAGCAGATCCTTCTTGGGCAGGAAGGTCATGTCTTCCGCCATGCAATAGGTGCAGCGAAAGTCGCAACGGTCGGTGACCGACACGCGCAGATAGCTGACCGAGCGCCCGAACGGGTCGATCATGCTGGTCGGAATGGGCATTGGGGTCATGGGGTCTGGCCTGCTCCTCGTCCCCGATCTCGGTCCGCGCAGCGGCAATTTCAAGGGTCGCGGACAAACTAGCATCGGGGAGCGGCTCCGGCAAAGGGGTATCAGGGGCACGGTTGCCCCCGACGCCACATCTGCGGAAGGCACGGCTTCAACGCATCTTGATGAAATGCTCGAGCTTGCCGAGCGTCTGGTATCCCAGTTCCACGGCACCCATCTCCATGGCTTTCCGGCAATCGTCGGTCGTGCTGAACACCATGCCGAGCGTCACCCTTGTCGCCCCGTCCACATCTTCGAAACTCGCCCAGGCATCCGCATGTTTTGGACCGTTTTCGCCCCAAAGCAGCGAATAGGCGAGCCGCTGCTCGGGCCGCGCCTCGTGGTAGAGGTGGTGGTTCGGGAAGACAGTGCCGTCGGGGCCGATCATGTCGAAGACCCACTCGCCGCCCGCGCGCAGGTCGATCCTTTGCGTGCGGCAGGAGAAGCCGTCCGGTCCCCACCACCGCGGCAGCGTCTCGGCGTTCATCCAGGCGCCCCACACGACCGATCTGGGTGCCTGTATGACCCGTTGCAGGATCATGGTTCTCTCCGCAACGCCCGCGAGATTGGCGAGCCCCGCGCCGAAACCCTGGCGGTAACCTTCCTCCATGTCTTCGGCCAGCGAGGAGAGTTGTACCGTCACGATCAGGCGGCTGCTTTCAGCCGTGCCCGACATATTCGCGGTCACCAGGGCAACCGATTGCGTCACGCCTTCGCAGGAGATCATCTCGTAATTCACGCTGCGCTTTTCCGGCTGCAGCACCAGCCAGCCATTCTCGCATCTGATGTCGGGCTGGCCCTCAACCTTGCACAGCGAGATCTCGCGCCCGCCCACCTTGGTGTCGGCCTCGATGAACTCGACGGTGACCGCGGGCGTTGGCGCGGCCCAGACGGCCCGCGCCGCGGGATCGGTCCAGGCATGCCACAAAGTGGATACCGGCGCGGTTATCTCGCGTTCGAAAGTCAGAGTCGCAAAGCGGGTCATTTCATACTCGTTCGCCGCATCAACCGCGCGGCTGTCAGCCGTAGCCTGTGTCATTTGTCGCTTTCCTTCATCACGTCCATCACGAATGCATCCAGCCGATCCAGCCTGGCCTCCCAGATGGCCCGCTGCTCGTCGAGCCATGTCCGCATAGGGTCCAGTGCCTCCGGCACGAGGGCGCAGGTGCGTATGCGCCCGTCCTTCGACGTGCTTATCAAGCCCGCCTCCTCAAGGACGGAGAGATGCCGCATCACTGTTGGCAGTTTCAGCCCTGTTGGGCCCGCCAAATCCGTCACCCGCGCTGCTTTCTCGGCAAGACTCGTCAGGATCGACCGGCGGGTCGGGTCTGCGAGCGCGTGAAAGAGCAGCGAGAGTTCGTGATAATGCTTAGCCATATAGCTAACTATCATCGGATTTGACGGCGGTGCAAGCGAAAACTTCACCAAGTGGCTAAGTATTTTCGGTGACAGCACGCATGGCAGGAGAGACGGGAAGCCGCCGTTGACAGTCGCGGGGTTCCGGATTCAGCTTGCGCCTGACAATTCGCCGAGGGAAAAAACATGGCTGACGGCATCAAGGGACCCGCTTCGTATTTCCCCTCGATCGAGGCGAAATACGGGCGTCCGATCACCGAATGGAAGGCCCTGATCCGATCCGCACCGGTGACGAAGCACATGGAACTGGTCACCTGGCTGAAGCAGGAACACGGGCTGGGTCACGGACACGCGAATGCGCTGGTGGCCGACACGCTGCGTGAAGACAGGCGCTAGGGGGGCAGGCGATGGCGCGCAGGGATTTCGACCCCGAAACAGTGAGGCCCGATGGCAGGAAGGCCGCCAAGGCAACATTGTTCGATCCGTCCAGGGAAGGGGCGTGGCGCGGTTCGCTCGCCGGGGAGGCGATCGGCGGGACGGTGACGGTGCTCGCCTACGGCAACGACACACCGGGCGAAGGTCCGCGGCTCCACGTCCACCCCTATGACGAGACGTTTGTTGTCATTGCGGGACGCGCAAGATTTTTCGTCGGCGACGAGGTTGTCGAGGCCGGCGCCGGCGAAGCGGTTCTCGGGCCCGCAGGCGTTCCCCACCGCTTCGAGAATATGGGACCCGGGCGGCTGCAGACGATCGACATCCATCATTCGCCCCGCTGGATACAGACCGATCTCGATTGAGGCCGAGCGTCTGTGGTTCGGCAGCGGGCGCGTGAGCCGTTGCCACCTGCGCGCGGCTCGGATACCAACGGCGACAATCCGAAGCCATGGCGAGCATGATGAGCACACCCAAGGAACTGCGCGTCTCCAAGGATCGCCGGACACTGACCGTCACTTTCGTGGCCGACGGCACGTTCGAACTGCCGGCCGAAATGCTACGCGTCATGTCGCCATCGGCCGAGGTGCAGGGGCATGCTCCCGAGGAACGCGTCACCGTGCCCGGCAAGCGCAACGTTGCGATCGCCGCACTGGAGCCCACGGGCAATTACGCGATCCGCGTTCGCTTCGATGATGGACACGACACCGGTATCTTCACCTGGGTCTATCTGCTCGAACTCGGCCGCGACAAGGACGCACGCTGGCAGGCCTATCTCGACGAGCTTGCTGCTGCAGGCCTCTCGCGAGACTGATCCGTTACCACATAGAGGCAGGCGCGGCATGCCGCGAAGCCGCGTTCGGCATGCCATCGGCAGGTCGCCCTGATCGAGCAGCGCGGGATATCGGTCGGTGCGATTTCGACCTGCCTGTCGAGATGGTCGAGAACCTTGGCAACGATCCCGCAGGAGCGGCCTGTCCATTGCTGGCACGCCCCTTCAACGCAGCTGTTCGAAAAGCGGAATCGCGCCTCGGGCGGCCCGTGACGGGAGGCTGACTCGACGAAATCCATATCGACGGGCAAAGGGCGGGCCAGTGGGTGAACCATCCCGTCGTCCCCGACGATACCGATCATGACGGCCCCCGGCGTGGCGGGAGCGCTCGGGCAGGAAAGGCCCGCGCTCTGCGGCGCGGGCATCGCGTTCTTGCTCATGGCCCTGTCTCAGAACCTGATCTGTTCCCGGATCTTCTTGTCGAGATCGGCGAGCGGACCGAAATCCGGATTGATGATCAGCCCCACCCATTCATGGGGAAAGCGGAGCCGGAAATCCGATTCAAGCCGAAGATCGGCAAGGGAGCCGATCACCGCCTTCTGGATGTTGGCTTCGATCTGCTTGCTCTGATCCTTGGTAAGCTTCACGCCTGTCAGGTCTACCACAAAGCGATTGGACATTGCCTTGATCCCTGCGTTCAAGCCCGTCCTCCAAAGTGACGATAGGCGTATTACGTTACGTCACATAGCGGCAGTCGGCGACGTGGTTAGCGGAACCTTAAGGCCGTTCGTCCCCCGGGATTAGACGCGCGACGGTGGACATCGAACTTGCGTTGCCGAACAATGCGGACGAACTCGAATCTCCAGACTCAAGGCATTTCAGATGACCGTCAGCCAGAGCAAGCGCGACAGGCTCTTCATCCATTTGAGGGTGCATTCGGCCTATTCGCTGCTGGAAGGCGCATTGCCGGCGGGAAAGGTGATCGCCCATGCCACGCAGGATGGCGCACCGGCCATCGCCATCACGGATACCAATAACCTCTTCGGAGCGCTGGAGTTCTCCCAATATGCCCTGAAGGCAGGGATCCAGCCCATAGTCGGCTGCCAGCTCGATGTCGCTTTCGAGGAAGTCCTGACGTCGGGCGGCCGCGGTGCCAGACGGCCTGGCGCCGGACTATCGCCGCTGGTCCTGATTGCTGCGACCGAAGCAGGCTATGCCAATCTCGTTCATCTGGTCAGCCAGGCCTACCTGGAGATCCCGGCGGGTGATCCGCCGCATGTCACGGAGGAATGGCTGAAGGGAAAGACGGATGGACTCATCTGCCTGACGGGAGGTCCGGGTGGCCCGATCGGGCGAGCCTTCGGCGAAGACCGCCCCGAGATCGCCGAGGCACGGCTTCTGCGCCTCAAGGCGCTCTTCGGCGACCGGCTCTATGTGGAGTTGCAGCGCCATCGCCGCTACAGCCAGTCGATCGAGGCGGCCACCGTCGAACTCGCCTATCGTCACGATTTGCCGCTGGTGGCCACCAACGAGGCCTTTTTCCCCACCGCCGCCGACTATGACGCCCATGACGCGCTGATGGCGATCGCGGAAGGCTCCGTGGTCGCCGTGGACGAGCGGCGCCGGCTGACGCCGGATCATCACCTCAAGAGCCAGGCCGAGATGGTGACGCTCTTTGCCGATCTGCCGGAGGCGATCGACAACACGGTGGAGATCGCGCGGCGCTGTTCCTTCTATGTCGGCACGCGCGACCCCATCCTGCCGCGCTTCGCCGGCGGCGAGACGGATGACGAGGAGGCGGCGCTCAAAGCCGAGGCGGAGGAGCTTTCCCGGCAGGCGCGCGAGGGGCTTGAGCGGAGGCTCGCCTCATACGGTCTTGCGAGCGGCCATACCGAGGACGAATACCGCGAGCGGCTGGAGCATGAGCTTGGTATCATCGTCGGGATGAAGTTTCCCGGCTACTTCCTGATCGTTGCCGACTTTATCAAATGGGCCAAGCAGCACGACATTCCGGTCGGGCCGGGCCGCGGTTCGGGTGCAGGTTCTCTGGTTGCCTATGCGCTCACCATCACCGACATCGACCCGCTGCGCTTCTCGCTGCTGTTCGAGCGCTTCCTCAATCCCGAGCGCGTCTCGATGCCGGATTTCGACATCGATTTCTGCCAGGAACGTCGCGAGGAGGTGATCCGCTACGTTCAGGAAAAATACGGCCGCGATCAGGTCGGCCAGATCATCACCTTCGGAACGCTGCAGGCGCGAGCGGTGCTGCGCGATGTCGGCCGCGTGCTGCAGATGCCCTATGGCCAGGTCGATCGGCTCTGCAAGATGGTGCCGGCCAACCCGGCCAATCCCGTCAAGCTCAAGGACGCCATCGAGGCCGAGCCGCGCTTTGCCGAAGAGGTGGAGAAGGAGCCGGTCGTCCAGACCCTGCTCGACATTGCACAGAAACTCGAAGGTCTCTATCGCCACGCCTCCACTCACGCCGCCGGCATCGTGATCGGCGACCGGCCGCTGTGGGAACTGGTTCCGATGTATCGAGACCCGCGCTCCGACATGCCGGTCACCCAGTTCAACATGAAATGGGTCGAGCAGGCGGGGCTGGTGAAGTTCGACTTCCTCGGCCTCAAGACGCTGTCCGTGCTGGAGAAGGCCGTACGCTTCATCCGTCGGCGCGGCATCGACATCGATCTCGCCCACGTGCCGCTCGATGACGCGGAAACCTACGCCATGTTGTCGCGCGGCGAGACGGTCGGCATCTTCCAGGTGGAATCGGCCGGCATGCGCAAGGCGCTGATCGGCATGAAGCCCGACTGCCTGGAGGACATCATCGCGCTGGTGGCGCTCTACCGCCCCGGTCCGATGGAGAACATCCCGACCTACAACGCCCGCAAGCATGGCGAGGAGGAGATCGCCTCCATCCATCCCAAGATCGACCATCTGGTGAAGGAGACGCAGGGCGTCATCGTTTACCAGGAGCAGGTGATGCAGATCGCGCAGGAACTGGCCGGCTATTCGCTCGGCGAAGCCGACCTTCTGCGCCGCGCCATGGGCAAGAAGATCCGCGCCGAGATGGACAAGCAGCGCGTGCGCTTCGTCGACGGGGCGGTGGAACGCGGCGTGGCCAAGCCGCAGGCGAATTTCATCTTCGACCTTTTGGCGAAGTTCGCCGATTACGGCTTCAACAAGTCGCACGCGGCGGCCTATGCGCTGGTGTCCTACCACACCGCCTATCTGAAGGCGCACTATCCGACCGAGTTCCTGGCCGCCTCGATGACGTTCGACATGTCGAACACCGACAAGCTGAACGATTTTCGCTCGGACGCCCTGCGTCTCGACATCGCCGTCGAGGCGCCATCAGTGCTGACCGGCCATCGCGATTTTGAGGTCGACGACAAGCGCATCTTCTATTCGCTGGCAGCCCTCAAGGGTGTCGGCGAGGCAGCCGTCGATCATATCGTGGCGGTGCGCAAGGAACGACAGTTCGAGAGCCTGGAGGATTTCTGCTCGCGCATCGACCCGCGAATCGTGGGCAAGCGGGTGTTCGAGAGCCTGATTGCCGCGGGCGCCTTCGACTGCTTCGGCCACGCGCGGGCGACGCTGATGGCCGGTCTCGACCGGATGATGGGCATGGCAAGCCGGGCCCAGGACAATGCCGCCAGTGGCCAGTCAGACATCTTCGGTGCCGCCCTCGGCGCCGAACCCGAGAAGCTTTACCTGCCCAATGTCGAGCCGTGGCTTCCCGCCGAGACGCTGCATCGCGAGTTCCAGGCGATCGGCTTCTATCTCTCCGCCCACCCGCTCGATGAATACCGCGCCACATTGCAGAAGATGCGCGTCCAGGGATGGGGCGAGTTCCAGCTCGCGGTGAAGCGCGGTGCCTCGGCCGGCCGGCTGGCCGGCACCATCACCTCGCGCCAGGAGCGCAAGACGCGAACCGGCAACAAGATGTGCGTGCTGCAACTGTCGGACTCGTCCGGCCAGTACGAGGCGGTGATGTTTTCAGAGACTCTGGCTCAGTACCGCCACCTTCTGGAGGTCGGCACCGCGGTCGTCGTCACCGTCGCTGCCGAGGACCGGCCGGAAGGTGTCAATCTCCGCATCCAGACTGTCCAGTCGCTGGAAGAGGAGGCCAGCCGCGTGCAGCAGGCGCTGCGCATCTATCTGCGTGATCCGCAGCCCGTACCGGCGCTGTCGACCCGGCTTGGCCAGCGCGGCGAAGGGCAGGTCAGTCTGGTCGTCATCAAGGAAGGCGGGCATGGCGAGGTAGAGATCGAACTGCCGGACCGCTACCGCCTCACGCCGGAGATCGCGTCCGCGTTGCGCGCGGTCCCCGGCGTGGTCGAAGTCGAACTGGTGTAGGCGCGGTTTACCACCCGAACTGGAAGGTCGCGCCAGTGCCGCCATTGCCGTTCTGCACGACGTGGCCATTGGTCCCGCGGCCGAACTGGAACAGGCCGTAGCGGTTGTTGTTGCCGTTCTGCTGGACGGTGCCGTTGTGGCCGCGCCCTTCCTGGTGGACGATGGCGCCATTGTTGCGCCCGTGCTGGGCAATGCCGGCGCTGTTGTTGGCGCCGTGCTGGCGGATCTGCGAGGCGCTGCGCACGCCCTGAACCAGGGAATAGATGCCCAGACCCGCACGCATGAGGCGCTCTTCCTCGGCGTTGGTGGGATTGATGGAGATCGAAAACGAGCCGCGGCTGCTGGCTTCGGCCGCGCCGGTGAGGGCGGGCATAGCGCCGAGGGCGATCAGGCTGGCGGCGATGGCGGCGGAGAGCTTGCGATTCATGATGGCGATCCCTTGCTGCGTCTATGTGTTGCTTCTGCAAACGGTTATGCCTCAGGCCGCTTGAACCGATGCGGAACGGCACGTTTAGCCGTCATTCATCTTGCGCGCCTGGAACGAAGAAGGGGCTCCGGTCTGCACCGAAGCCCCTTGGCAAGCATTTCATGGCTGAGGGTTCAGCCGCGTCGCTCGCAACCGACGTTGCGGCCATCGGCGACCAGTTCCAGCTTGGCATTGTAGGAGCCGCCGAAGGATGCCGAGCCGAGCGTCGAGGATCGCCCGGGACCGGCTTCGAACTCGCCGCCCTGCTGGATCGTCGAGCTACCCGATGCGCCGCCGCTGGCTACGCGGAAGGTGTAGCGGCCATGCACCGCCTTGTCGGCATGGGCGACGGCTTCCAGGCGCGTCGAGCCGCCAGCGGACTTCGCGACGATCTCGCAGCGCAGCGGCTCGGCGCTCGCGCTTCCCGAACCCGCCACCGCGCTGCAGCCGGCGAGCGCGAGCCCGAGGGCAGCAGGTAGGAGCGCCGCGCGCCCCAGGCCAATTGCGTTCATCATCTCACTTCCCCTTTGTTCGGTTGCGGCTGGGGGAGGGGCGTACCCTCCCCACGAGGTGCCTGGAGATCAGTTGCAGGTCTGGACGAAGGCGGCGACGTTGCCCCGGCCGGACTGCGAGACGAAGCCGTCGCAATTGCGTCCGACCTGCACGCCGGCGGCGATGTTGCCGTTGCCGTCCTGGACGATCATGCCCTGGTGCTGGGAACCGAACTGCGCCAGGCCGGCAGCGTTGTGGCGACCCGTCTGGATCGTGGTGGCGGCGTTGCGGCGCCCGTCCTGGCCGATCGCGGCGACGTTGCTGCGGCCGTTCTGGTGGGCTGTGGCGCTGTTGCGGCGGCCGTCCTGGTGGATGCCGATCCGGTTGCGCCAGCCATTCTGCTCGCCGCCGGACGAATGCGCCCAACCATACTGACGGATGTTGATGTCGTTGGCGAAAGCGGGGACCGAAGTGAAGGCGACGAGGCCTGCGAGAGCGGCGCTGATGAGGGCGGTGCGGTTCATGTTTCTCTCTCCTTGTGTGCGGGCGGCCCGCGATGTCGATGTCCGCTTTCTAGGCCCCTGATCCGGAACGGTGACTGAACCCCGCATTCACCCGGCATTCATGCGACCGGTGCCGGCAGATAACGGGAGGTTTCAGCCTGTCTGCGAACGTGCGCCAGCCGACGGCACGCCTGCCGCCTTCCCGTGTTGAGTTGGGAAGAGTTCCATCTGACCGGAGTGACCATGAAACGAATGATCCCCCTCTGCGCCGCCGCTGCCCTTGTCTTGACAGCCCACTCATCCCTTCACGCGAGCGAGGCCGCGTTCCTGGAGAGCTTTTCCGGCAGTTGGTCGGGCGGCGGACAGGTACGCCTTTCACCTGAAGACGATCCCGTGAACGTGACGTGTCGTCTGGACGGAACTTCGGGAGAGAATTCAGCCTCCCTGGATGGGAGCTGCACCGGCATGATCCTGTTCACCCGTGAGGTGGCTGCGGAACTGGCGGTGGTCGAGGGCGGCTATGCGGGCACCTATGTCGGCTCGCGGCGCGGGCCCGGCCAGCTTCAGGGCGCGCGCAGCGGAACAGGCCTCGAGCTCACGCTCGAATGGCGAGGCCATCCCCCCGCCAGCATGTCGCTCGCCAACGCGGGCGATGGCCGCATGACCCTGACGACAATCGAGCCCCACCCCGACACGGGCGAACCCGTCGTGACAGCGGCACTGGAACTGGAAAGACAGTGACGCCTCAGGCGTCCTCGTCGCGCTGCGGCCGCGTCTGCCGGCCGAAGGTGTAACCCGTCTCCAGCGCGGACTGCCCGAATTTTTCGCGCACGCGGTCGAAGGCGCCCTCCGCCAGGGCGCGCTTCCTCGCCTGGATGTCCACGAGGTCGGGCGGATCGGCCGTCTCCGAATCGACCAGATCGCCGACGCCAATGCCCAGCAGCCTGTAGCGGGTCCCGTCCGTCTCGCGCTTCAGGAGATCGAGCCCGGTGCGGAAGATGCGGTCAGCGAGCATCGTCGCATCGCCCAACTGGCGGTTGCGTGTGCGAATGCGGAAATCCGCCGATTTCAGTTTCAGGACGACCGTCCGCCCCGCCAGGCCGGACTTCTTCAGTCGCCGCGACACCTTCTCCGAGAGTGCCCGCAGGATCGACGTCAGTTCCGTGAGGTCGGAAATGTCCGTGTTGAAGGTGGTTTCCGCCGAAACGCTCTTGGCCTCGTGATCGGGCTTGACCAGCCGCGTGTCGATGCCGCGAGACAGGTGGTAGAGACGGCTGCCCATGGTTCCGTAGGCGCGCATGAGTTCGCCGAGTTCGAGCCGCTGCAATTGTCCGATCGTCCGGATGCCGTCGCGCTCCAGCGTAGCCGCAAAGGCCTTGCCGATTCCCCAGATCAGCGTGACCGGCTTCGGCGCCAGAAATTCGACCGCCTCCGATATGCCTATGACGGAAAACCCCCGCGGCTTGTTCATGTCCGAGGCGATCTTTGCGAGGAACTTGCAGTAGGACAGGCCGACGGAGACGGTGATGCCTATCTCGCTCTCCACCCGCGCGGCGAAGCGCGCCAATACCTTGGCCGGCGGCGCACCATGCAGGCGCTCCGTCCCGGTGAGGTCGAGAAACGCCTCATCGATCGAGATCGGTTCGACCAGCGGCGTCAGCGCCAGCATCATCTCGCGCACCTCGCGGCCGACGGCGGCATATTTTTCCATGTTCGGCTTGATGATGATGGCTTCGGGACAGGCTGCCAACGCCTTGAACATCGGCATGGCGGAGCGCACGCCGTTGATGCGCGCAATGTAGCACGCCGTCGAAACCACGCCGCGCCGACCGCCGCCGATGATGACAGGCTTGTCCTTGAGCGCGGGATTGTCACGTTTCTCGATCGCCGCGTAGAAAGCATCGCAGTCGACGTGACCGATGGACAGCTGTCCGACCTCGCCATGCCTAACCAGACGCGGGCTGCCGCAAGCCGTGCAACGGCGAGCATCGGCCGCCTGACTGGTCAGGCAGTCCCGACAGAATGCGGCAACCGGGGGCTCGGCAGGCATGGTATCTGGCCTGAACAATACAGGAACGTCGCTGATCGTAGCGAGTGATCCCCGCCTTCACAAGCAGGCGAGACCCTAAACGGAAGTCTCGAAATATGCCTCGCCGCCAGGCAGGCGGCGGCGCGCCGCCGCGACCGAGGCGGGGTCGCGCGCGCTTTCCGCGCAGAAGGCCATCAAGGTCGGTTCATGCGCGAGGATGAAGTCGAGGACACCGGCAAGGAAACCGGGCTCTTGGGCCGCCTCTCGTATCCCTGACGCCTCGATCCCCGTGATGGACAGGAAGCGTGGCAGGAGCTTTTCGTCGGAAGCGATGAAGACCAGCGCCGCAATCGCGAGGGACTCGGCAGCCTCGGTCGGGGCTTTGTTGCGTGTCATCAGGAATGTCCCGTTCAGTTTCTGCCGTCGTGCCGCGAAATATCACCCGCGTCATAGCCGCAGCTCTTGCCTGACGCCAGTCTCCGGCCGGCGGAGCCCTTGTCCGGACCCGTCTTCGGGGGTTTGCGTTTCGTCAATCAAATACGGCTACTATGTTATACGAGTGCAATGGGTGGTTGAGTTTGCGTGCCCGAACAATTTCCGGCAGCGCAGGCGAACAGGGTGGAAGCATGCCGAAGAAGGTCATGATCGTCGAGGACAACGAGCTCAACATGAAGCTCTTTCGCGACTTGATCGAGGCCAGCGGCTACGAGACCATTCGCACCCGCAATGGGCTGGAGGTGCTGGATCTGGCGCGCTCCAACAAGCCGGACCTGATCCTGATGGACATCCAGCTGCCGGAGGTCTCGGGGCTGGAAGTCACCAAATGGCTGAAGGACGATGACGAGCTCCACACCATTCCGGTTATCGCCGTTACTGCCTTTGCCATGAAAGGAGACGAGGAACGCATTCGCCAGGGTGGTTGCGAAGCCTATATCTCCAAGCCGATCTCGGTCGGCAAGTTCATCGAGACCATCAAGTCCTATCTGGGGGACGCATGATGAACCGTCTCGCCCAACGCAGGAGCCCGCACCCGAGATGACCGCGCGCATCCTTGTCGTCGATGACATTCCCGCCAATGTGAAGCTGCTCGAAGTGCGGCTGCTGGCCGAGTATTACGAGGTTCTCACCGCCTCCAGCGGTAAGGATGCGCTCGAAATCTGCGAAAGCGGCCGCGTCGACGTGGTGCTTCTCGACGTGATGATGCCGGAAATGGATGGCTTCGAGGTCTGCAGACGTCTCAAGGCCGACCAGGCAACCGCGCATATACCCGTGGTCATGGTCACCGCCCTCGACCAGGTGCAGGATCGCGTCCGCGGGCTCGAGGCCGGCGCGGACGATTTCCTGACCAAGCCCGTGAACGACCTGCAGCTCCTGACTCGGGTCAAGAGCCTCGTCAGGCTCAAGATGCTGACCGACGAGCTCCGCCTGCGGGCTTCCACCACGCGCAATATAGGCATTGAGGAACTGCTGTCGCGCCGCAGCGCGGTCGACGAGGGGACGCCAAAGGTTCTGCTGATCGACGATCAGGAATCGTCGAGCAGCCAGATCGCCCGCATGCTGCGGGAAGCCTGTGATTTGAACATCGCCAAGGATCCCCAGTCGGGCTTCTTCGAGGCGGCCGAGGCCGAGCATGAATGCGTTCTCATCTCGACGCGCCTGGCCGAGTTCGATCCCCTGCGCCTTTGCGCGCAGTTGCGCACGCTTGACCGCACCCGCTTCGTTCCGATCGTGCTCTTGGCCGACGAGGGTGAGGAGGACCGCCTGTTGCGCGGCCTGGAGCTCGGCATCAACGATTACGTGATCCGACCGATCGACCGCCAGGAACTGCTCGCGCGCCTGCGCACGCAGATTCGCCGCAAGCGCTACAACGAACATCTGCGCCAGAGTGTCACCCAGACGATCGAAATGGCGGTCACCGATGGCCTTACGGGGCTCCACAACCGCCGCTACCTCGACAGCCACCTGAAGACGCTGTTCGACAGGGCCATGAACCGCCGCCGACCGCTATCGCTGATGATCACGGACATCGACCGCTTCAAAGGGATCAACGATACCCACGGCCACGACGCGGGCGACGAGATTCTGCGGGAATTCGCTGCCAGGCTGCGCAAGAACGTGCGCGGCATCGATCTCGCATGCCGCTTCGGCGGGGAAGAATTCGTGGTGGTCATGCCGGACACCGATCCCGAACTGGCCAATATCGTGGCCGAGCGGATCCGCGCCCAGATCGCCGACAAGCCGTTCGTGGTCTCCTCTCTGGCAGAACCGCTGTCGGTCACCATCAGCATCGGCGTCTCCGGCATCAAGCATTCCGGCGATTCCGTCGAGGCGCTCATGAAGCGGGCCGACAAGGCGCTCTACGAGGCGAAGAACTCGGGCCGCAACCGGGTGGTTGCCGACGCCGCTTGAGACCTGCAACCCATGACTGAAGTATTGGGAACAATGTCGCGCGGCCGCTTAGCTTGGCCGGCATGGTTAAATTTACCTTAACCGCAGGCTTCCATCCGTTCTGGTTAAGAAACGGTTGATTTTGTCCGGGCCTTGCGCGAGTGTCCGTCCACGGATCGCTGAGGTTCCTTTAGCGATCAGCAAGATACCCCATGATGCTCAGGTCCGCCGCATCTCCTGGGTCCGTGGGGTCGGTCGGTCGGCGCTGGCACTAGTGGCCTCCTCGTACCGCGGCCAGTCGCCGACCGGCCCCCATTTTCCCGAGCTTTTCCGCACGTCAAAGATGAAGCCGCAACGCGATGGCGGGCGCGCCAAACGAAAACGCCGCCCGAAGGCGGCGCCGCGCAATTCGACCGAAGGTCGAAATTACTTGATCTTGGCTTCCTTGAACTCGACGTGCTTGCGCACGACCGGGTCATATTTGCGCTGGGTCAGCTTCTCGGTCATGGTGCGGCTGTTCTTCTTGGTCACGTAGAAGAAGCCGGTGTCGGCAGTCGAGAGAAGCTTGATCTTGATCGTCGTAGCCTTGGCCATGGGACTTATCCGTCATGTATCTGGAAAACGTACCGCTGGTGGCGGGTGGTTGTCCCAGCCGCGGAATTCGCCGCGACAGATAAACGATGCGTGCCGAATGTCAAGTCCGCCAGCCGGGCTCGGACTCACCATGTCACCCGAATATTAACCGCCTCCCGCGTAATTGGGGGTCAGGTGCCTAGGCGTGGCAAGAGGGGAAGCGGCATGGCTCAGATTTTTGCACTGGAACCCGGCTGGCTGCTGGGCGTCTTTCTGCTGTTCGGCCTGCTGACCCAGGCGGTGGCGTTGGTCGCGCTGGCCTTCTTCTCGCGCAATGGACCGATTCCCGCCAGCTGGCTTCCCGTGCCCAATTTTGCCGCCACCATCACGACGGCCTGGGCCCTGGCGCTCGGCTTCGCCGCAGCCGACATCTGGACGGCCAATTCGCAGGCGCGCCATGCCGCTGCCGAGGAACGGTCGGCGATCGCCCGCATCGCGGGTATCGCGGGGCCTGCCATGCTCGGCCAGCCGGAACTCATGATCAGCCTGAGCGCCTACAAGGACGCGGTGAGAGACCGCGAATGGGGCAGGGATCGCAATGCACGGCCCGACAGGGATGCCGACCTGGCCATAGAGGCGATCAGGACGCAGATCGTGCGCATGGCGCTCCAAGGCACGCCGGATGCGCTCGTGGCCAAGATGAGCGACGATTTCGACCAGTTGCAGGATGCGCGCAGCGCGCGCCTTGCACTGGGGTTGGGGCCACGCACCGACTACAAATGGTATCTGGTGTTCTTCCTGACGTTTCTCTCGCAGATCGCGCTGGCCGCCGTCCACGCCGACCGACCTCGCGGCGGCCGCCGCGCCGTCACGATCTTCAGCGTGGCGGCAGCCGTCAGCCTCTTTATCCTGGCGCTTCATGCCAATCCCTATGTGGGCGCGGCTCGAATCGATTTCGAGGAGGTGCGCAGCCTGCCGCTCACCGACGCTGCGGACTTCCTACCCGCCGCTGCGCTTTAGGCGCGAGGCTGCCACCGCGATGAAGCCCACGAAGAACACCGCCAGCACATGGGCAAAGCCGTGGGTGCCGAACAGGTCCATGCCGAGCCCGATCGCCTGCGGGCCGGCCAGCATGCCGACGCCATAGCAGAACACGAAGGCCGCATTGGCCGAGGCGAGGTCGCGGCCGGTCAGCCGGGACCCCAGATGGGCGAGTCCCACCGTGTAGAGCCCAGCCACCACGCCGCCCCAGATGAAGAGCAGCGCGGCCGTGCCGTACCAGCTCGCCGCGGTGAAGGGCAGAATCAGCATTCCCACGAGGCCGATAGCCGCGCACGCCATCAGCAGATGCCGGCGGTCGCGCATGCGGTCGCTGAGAAGACCGAGCGGTATCTGCAGGAGGACGTTGCCGAGTCCGATGGCCGTCAGCAGCAGCGCTGCGTCCGCTTCCGTATAGCCGAGCCTGGACCCGTAGATGGGAAAGAGCGCGAAGCCCCCTGTTTCAACCGCGCCGAAGACGAAGACGGCCGCCGTCGCGGTGGGTACCAGGAAGATGTAGCTCGAAAAGCGCGCGCTGGGCTTGGAGGCGCGTATGTCCGGACTCTCGCGCCAGGCGGCCGCGACCGGCGGCGCGGCCAGGAGGGCCATGCCGGCCGCCACCAGGAATGGCAGGATGCCTGAGCTGCCGAGCTGCGAGAAGAGCCAGGGGCCGACGGCAAAGCCCAGCGACAGGACGGTCGCATAGACGCCCAGCACCAACCCGCGTTTTGCCGGCGGAGCCGTTGCCGTGATCCAGAATTCCGACAGCACGAAGAGAACGGTGATCGCGAAATGCAGGACCAGCCTGAGCGGAAACCACATCCAGAATTCATCCGCCGCATAGAAGCCCACGAAGGCGACGGACGCCGCCAGGGACATGGCAAGCATGGTCGCCGCCACGCCGAAGCGGCTGGCGAGCGGTGCCGCGAAGGGCGCCGCGATGATGGAGGCGACGCCGGCGAAGGCCGTGTTGAGACCGATCATGGTGGCCGAATGGCCGCGGCTTTCGAGCACGACGCTCAGCAGCGGGATGCCGAGCCCCAGCGCCATGCCGACAACGCTGATAGAGGCGATGGCCGCGCCGATCGAGAGCCATCGTATTCTGTCGGGGCTGTCTTTGTCGGGAAGCGTGGGTGCCGCCGTCACGATACGGCGCCTAGAGGAGGTCGCGGTGGAAGCGGTTGCGGCGCAGATAGTAGAACGGAACCTCGCCGCCGGGGGCGAGCTCGGGGTCGACGGCCAGCCGCGCTTTCAAATCGCCCAGTACCGTGCGCGTGATGGTCGGCACCTCCGCCTCGCGCGCTTCGTCGATCGGCAGCCAGCAGAGCTCTTCCAGCTCCTGGGTCGGTCCGCCATCGGGCAGGGCGACCGCCACGTCATCGCGCCAGGCGGCCAGGAACCGCGTATCGAACCGGCGCACGCGTCCGGGCGGGGTGATCGCGCGGGCCACGAAACGCAGCGCGTCGAGGCCCGGCTCCACGCCGTGCTCGCAGAAGGCCTGCCAGCCTTCCTGCCGCGCCGTGAAATCGGCCCGGCGGCCGATCAGAAGTCCGGCTTCCTCATAGGTCTCGCGGATGGCCGAAAGCGCGATGGCGCGCGCGCGCGCGCTGGTGGCGCGGGTCCCGCGGGCGATCATCTTGGCCTCTTCCTGAGGATGCAGCCCGCGCGCGACCGGTACGCGACTGTCGGCAGGGTCGGTGCGTCCGCCGGGAAAAACGAACCGTCCCGGCATGAAGGCGTGCTTGCGGCTGCGGCGGCCCAGAAGGACACGAATATCGCCACCCTGGCGATCGAGGAGAATGAGTGTCGCGGCATCGCGCGGGCGCTTGGGCCCGCTGCCGAGAGCAAAGTCCTTGTTCTCGGCCTTGTCGATCTCCGCCCGCGTCATCCCCTCCATCTGGTTCATTCGCGCCCGTCTCCAGTGGCCTCGGCGGCCTTCGGACGATAGAAATGATCGTCGGTATCCCCGCCGAAACCATGCAGCCTGTTGGCCCATTGCAGGCCGACGACCGCGCCCTTGACGGGCTGCAGCAGCGCCACCGACACGACCACCGTCAGTGATCCCCAGATCGCCATCTGGGTCCAGATCGAGACGTCCATCGCCGCCTCCAGGAGCACGAACTTCGAAACGATGAGATGTCCAACGATGACGATCACGATGTAGGCGGGCAGATCGTCCGCGCGGTGGTGATGGTATTCCTCGCCACAATTCTCGCATCGGTCGTTTACCTTCAGGAAGGCGCGAAACAACTTGCCCTCGCCGCAGTGCGGACACCGGCCCATGAAGCCGCGGCCCATGGCCCGCCACACCGAGCGTGCATTCTGTTCTCCACCGCCCAATCGTATTTCTTCCATCATTTTCTCCTGCCGGCGCGTTGTCCGGGCCGGCGCTTCTGTCCGACACGCCCCTTGCCCTTCGCCTTGTGGAAGGAAAGCTTGGTGCCGGGCAGGGGCTTCGGTTCCGTCAGCATCTCGAAGCGCATCGAACCGGCAAGCGGCACGACTTCAGCCAGCCTTATCTCGACCGGATCGGCGAGACGATAGCCACGGCCCGATCTTTCACCGGCCAGCGCCTGCGAGGCTTCGTCGTAGATATAGTAGTCGTCCCCCAAAGTCGAAACCGGCACGAAGCCGTCGGCGGCGTAATCGGGCAGCTTGACGAAGAGTCCGGCCTTGGTGACGCCGGCCACGCGCCCTTCGAAAACCTCGCCGATCCGGCCGGAAAGGTGGGCTGCGACCAGCCTGTCGACCGTGTCGCGCTCCGCTGCCATGGCGCGGCGTTCGGCCGCGGAGATCAATGCCGCGACCTCCGCCATCCGATCTTCTTCGGCCTGCGTGATGCCGCCCTTGCCGAGCCCGAGTGCCGCAATCAGCGCCCGATGGACGATCAGGTCGGCATAACGGCGTATGGGGGAGGTGAAATGGGCGTAGCGATGCAGATTGAGGCCGAAATGTCCGATGTTGTCGGTCTCGTAGGCGGCCTGGCTCTGGGAGCGCAGGACAACTTCGTTGACCAGCACGTCATTCTCCGTGCCCTCGACGCGCTCCAGGATCGCGTTGAAGGCCTTGGGCCGCAACTGTGCGCCGCGGGCGAGCGAGATACCGATCGTCTGCAGGAATTCGCGCAGCGCCTCCTGCTTGGCCAGCGAGGGCGAATCGTGAATGCGGTAGACGAGTTTCTGTCGCTTCGCCTCCAGCGTTTCGGCCGCCGCGACATTTGCCTGGATCATGCATTCCTCGATGAGCTTGTGGGCATCGAGGCGTTCGGGGACGAACACGCGATCGACCGTGCCGTCTTCCTTCAGGAGGATGCGGCGCTCGGGAAGGTCGAGTTCCAGCGGCTGGCGGGATTCGCGGCCACGCTTGAGGATGCGGTAGCCCTCCCACAGAGGCTTCAAGACAGTCTCCAGATGCGGCTTGGCGATCTCGTCCGGCGCGCCGTCGATCGCCGTTTGCGCCTGCGAGTAGGATAGTTTGGCCGCGGACCGCATCACGATGCGGTGGAAGGTATGCCTGAGCTTTCGCCCGTCGGCGGCGAAGACCATGCGCACCGCCAGGGCCGGTCGATCCTCGCCTTCGCGCAGCGAGCACAGATCGTTGGAGATGCGCTCGGGAAGCATGGGAACCACCCTGTCGGGGAAGTAGACCGAGTTGCCCCGCTTCTGCGCCTCGCGGTCCATGGCCGAGTCCGGTCGCACATAGGCCGCCACGTCGGCGATGGCGACGGTGACGATCACGCCCCCGGGATTCCGCTCATCCTCGTCCGGCTCGGCATGCACGGCATCGTCATGGTCGCGCGCGTCCGAGGGGTCGATGGTGATGAGCGGCAGGTTCCGCCAGTCTTCGCGCGGACCGGTGTCGAAACCGGCGGCTGTCTCGGCTTCCTCCAGGACGGATTCGGGAAAGATGTGCGGAATCTCGTGCGCATGGATCGCGATCAGGGAGGCCGACTTTTCGTCCCCCATCCGGCCCAGCGCCCGCGTTACCTTCGCGCGCGGCAGCCCGTAGCGGCCCGCCGAAATGGGCTCGGCCTCCACCAGATCGCCGGGGGAGGCATCGCCGCGATGGTCGGCGTCAATCGCATATTCGGCCTGGCGCCGTTCCACCGGCTCGAGACGCCAGGATCCGTCTGCGATCACACGCACCACGCCGAGAACGCTCTCGCGGCGCTTGTCGATGATCTTGAGAACGCGGGCCGTATAGGCTGGCCCCTGCGCGTCTTCGACGGGAAAAACCTTGGCCAGGACCCGCTCGCCGACACCCGGTGCGCGACCTTTTGCACCGCGCGGCATGCGGATCGCCACCAGCGGCGCGGGGCCGTTGTCGTCGCGTGTCTCGGAAGGTCGGGCCAGCAACTCCCCATCACTGCCGCGCCCGAAGATGTCGAGAACCACGACATGAGGAAGTCCGCCCGGACGGACGAGCTTCTTTGCCTTGCGCTCGAGCAGGCCTTCGTCCTCGAGCGCGCGCAAAGTGTCCTTCAGCCAGACCCTGTCCGGCCCCTTCAGACCGAAGGCACGCGCGATCTCGCGCTTACCGGCCTGGTCTGGATTTTCGTTGATGAAGGCAAGCAGCTGCTCGCGGCTGGGACGAAAATCGCTGGCGACGGGGCCGCTCTTGTCGTGGCCTTTCTTGGAGCGCCCTGAAATCCGCCTGGCCAATTCTATTCCTTCGATGCCTTGCCGGCCGCCTTCTTGGCAGCTGGCTTTTTCGCCGCGGCCTTCTTGGCGGGGGCTTTCTTTGCCGGGGCCTTCTTGGCTGCGGGCTTCGCCTTGCCCTTGCCGCCCTTGGCCGCCTTGGCCGCAATCAGTTCCAGCGCCTCTTCGACCGTGACGGATTGGGGCTCCTTGCCGTTGGGCAGGGTGGCGTTGACCTTGCCCCAGTTGACATAGGGGCCGTAGCGTCCATCGCGGACCGTGATCGCGCCGCCGTCGGGATGTTCGCCCAGTTCCTTGAGCGCGGCGGCTGTGCGCCCTCTGCCGCCTTTGGCCTGCTTCTCCGCGATGACCGACACCGCGCGGTTGATGCCGATCGAGAACACGTCCTCGATCGATTCGAGGTTGGCATAGGTTCCATCGTGGAGCACGAACGGGCCGTAACGCCCCAGCCCGGCGGTGATCATCTTGCCGCTTTCGGGATGCTGCCCGACATCTCGCGGCAGCGAGATAAGCGCCATTGCCTTTTCATGGTCCATGGCGTCGACGGTCCAGCCTTTGGGCAGGCTGGTGCGCTTGGCCTCCTTGCCCTCGCCACGCTGGACATAAGGGCCGAAGCGCCCTGATTTCAGCAAGATCTCCTCGCCGGTATAGGGGTCCTTGCCGAGTTCGCGATCGCCTTCGGCTGCGCCCTCGCCATTCCCGTTCACGGCTTCGCCAAGCTGACGCGTGAAGCCGCATTCGGGGTAGTTCGAACAGCCGACGAAGGCGCCGAACTTGCCGAGCTTCAGCGACAGATTGCCGGTGCCGCATTTGGGACAGATGCGCGGGTTCGATCCGTCGTCGCGCTCGGGGAAGACCAGCGGCGCCAGTTCCTCGTTCAGCGCATCGAGCACCTGCGTGACGCGAAGTTCCTTGATGTCGGCCACGGAGCCCGAGAACTGCTGCCAGAAATCGCGCAGCACATCCTTCCATGCAAGCTTGCCGTCGGAGATCTGGTCGAGCTTTTCCTCGAGCGCGGCGGTGAAGTCGTATTCGACGTAGCGCTCGAAGAAGTTCTCCAGGAACGCAGTGACCAGCCGCCCCTTGGGCTGCGGCGTCAGCCGGCGCTTGTCGATGGTGACATAGTCGCGGTCCTCGAGTGTCTTGAGCGTCGCGGCATAGGTCGATGGCCGGCCGATGCCCAGTTCTTCCATGCGCTTGATGAGCGAGGCCTCGGAATAGCGGGGCGGGGGCTCGGTGGTGTGTTTGGTGGAATCGACCTTCTCGCGCGCCAGATCTTCGCCCATGCGGATTTCCGGCAGGCGGCGATCATCCTCCTTCTCGGCGTCTTCGTCGCGATCCTCGGTGTAGGCGGCGATGAAGCCGTCGAAGCGGATGACGGAGCCCACCGCGCGCAGATTGGCCGTCTGGCCCGCATTGCGCGCCTCGATTTCGACGGTGGTGCGTTCGATCTCGGCCGGCTGCATCTGGCTGGCGACCGCCCGCTGCCAGATCATCTCGTAAAGTCGCGCCTGGTCGGCATCGAGATATTTGCGCACCTGGGCAGGCGTGCGGGAGAAGTCCGTTGGACGCACCGCTTCGTGAGCCTCCTGCGCGTTCTTGGCCTTGGTGGCGTAGAATCGCGGCTTCTCCGGCAGATACTGCTCGCCGAACTGCGAGCCGATCTGGCGCCGCGCGCCGTCGATGGCTTCCGAGGCCATCTGCACGCCGTCGGTACGCATGTAGGTGATGAGGCCGGTCGTCTCACCGCCGATGTCGGTTCCTTCATAGAGCCGCTGGGCCACCTGCATGGTGCGGGAGGCTGAAAATCCCAGCCGGGAAGACGCCGCCTGCTGAAGCGTGGATGTGGTGAAGGGCGGTGCAGGATTGCGCCGCGTGGGCTTTGCCTCGACGCTGGCTGCCGAGAAGGACGCGCCCCCCAGCATGGCCGTAATGGCGTCGGCCTCTTCCTGGCTCTTGATGGAGAGCTTCTGCAGCTTCTTGCCTTCATAGGCCGTCAGCCGTGCCTCGAAGCCTTCGCCGCGCGGCGTCTTCAGGAGCGCGGCGATCTGCCAGTAGTCCTCGCGGATGAAGCGCTCGATCTCGGTCTCGCGGTCGCAGACGAGGCGAAGCGCCACCGACTGCACACGGCCTGCCGAGCGTGCGCCGGGCAGTTTGCGCCACAGGACCGGCGAGAGCGTGAACCCGACGAGATAATCGAGCGCGCGGCGTGCCAGATAGGCATCCACGAGCGGCGCATCGATCTCACGTGGCGCGGCCATTGCCTCGGTGACGGCCTGCTTGGTTATCGCGTTGAACACGACCCGCTTGACAGGCTTGTCCTTGATCACGCGCTTCTGGCGCAGGATTTCAAGCACGTGCCACGAGATCGCCTCTCCTTCGCGGTCGGGGTCGGTGGCGAGAATGAGGCTGTCGGCGTCCTTTACTGCCCTGGTGATCTCCGCAAGGCGCTTGGACGAGGGGCCGTCCACCTCCCAGGACATGGCGAAGTCCTCGTCGGGCCTCACTGATCCGTCCTTGGCGGGGAGGTCGCGCACATGACCGAACGATGCCAGCACCTTGTAGTTGGAGCCGAGATACTTGTTGATCGTTTTGGCCTTGGCGGGCGATTCGACAATGACGACGTCCATGACGTGCGGCTGTTCCTTCCGGTAACCCGAGACTGAAACTGGGGCTGATTGGTTCTGCAAACCCGCTCCACATGGCTGCGCTTTGTGCCGCGGTCAAGGGGCGGGCCCGTCGCCGGCCCGTTCCGGTGGTCATTCAAGCGCCGCTTTGGCGGTATCGGCCGGGGGTTGTGGAAACGGTTTTCATTCTATTGAAAGTTGTATATATCAGTTCTGCAATCTTGGGGTGCAGTGTCGGGTCTTGGAGACGAGGCATGGGCGAGACGCGCGAGGAAGATCGCCGTGCGGCGGCGCTGGACTACATGCATGTCATGCTTGGCCAGCTGCGGGCTATGGCGGAGCGCGATAGCCATGACATGCTAGCCTATCTGATCGGGATGGCTCACCTGGAAGCGGCGGAAAAGGCCCGGGAGCGCGCGCTCACAAGTCGCGCGGCACCAGGGAGACGAGGCCCCCGGCCTGACGCGACAGCCGGCCCGCCAGGTCGAGTTCCAGGAGGATGAGATGCACCTGGCCAGGCGACAATTCGGTATGGCGCACGATTTCGTCGATCGATACCGGGGTCGGCCCAAGCGCTTCCAGCACCAGTGCGCGCTCGTCGTCTCCGGCGGGCGGCGTTGACGAGAGATCGGGAGGCTCCTCCAGCGCAGGCGGGAACTGCTGCTGCGCCTCTCCGGCGATGGGTCGGATGTGAGAGATCACGTCCTGCGCCTCGGTCACCAGAACCGCACCGTCCTTGAGCAGTCGGTTGGAGCCCGCGGCGCGGGGATCGAGCGGCGATCCAGGGACCGCGAATACGATACGGCCCATCTCGCCGGCCAGTCTGGCGCTGATCAGCGAGCCCGATCGGTTGGCCGCCTCCACCACCACCAGCCCAAGCGAGAGACCCGCCACCAAGCGGTTTCGGCGGGGAAAATCGCGCGCCCGCGGCTCCCACCCGAAGGGCATCTCCGAGACAAGCGCCCCGCGCTCTGCGATTTCTTCGGCGAGCTCGATATTCTCGGGTGGATAGGTGCGGTCCAGCCCACCGGCCATCATGGCAACCGTCCCGGTGTCGAGACTGCCCACATGGGCTGCCGCGTCTATGCCGCGCGCCAGCCCCGAGACGATCGAATAGCCTTCGGCGCCGAGATCGCGCGCCAGCATGCGTGCCATCTTGATTCCGGCCAGCGATGCGTTGCGCGCCCCGACGATGCCGATCGCCGTCATCTGCAGGATGGCCGCCTGGCCCTTGACCGCAATCAGGGGCGGCGGCAAGGCCATGTTGCGCAGCATCGGCGGATATTCCGCCTCGCCGATGGCCACGAACCGTGCCCCGAAACGCTGGGCCTTCTCCAGTTCCTCCTCGGCTTCGGCGATATCGGGAACGCGCACAGCGCGCGTCGCGCCGCCATTGGAAGTGAGTTCGGGAAGGACGGCTATCGCTGCTTCGGCCGAGCCGAAACGGTTGATCAGGTCGCGGAATGCAGCGGGGCCGACATTGTCGGTGCGGATAAGGCGCAGCCAGTGGAGCCTTTGCCGGTCCGTGAGGCGAGGCGCCTCGTTCGACCGGTCCTGCACGGCTCTAGCCTTTGGAACCGATGCGGGACTCCGTCCCGTTCATCAGCCTGCCGATATTCTGGCTGTGCTTGAAAAAGATGACGATCGTCATCAGCGCGAACAGAACCGCACCGTCGATCCGGCCCATCCAGAACAAGGTCAGGGGCGCCACGATGGTCGCGACGAGCGCTGCGAGCGAGGAAAAGCGCGTCACCGCGGCAACCAGCAGCCATGCCACGGCAAAGGCGATTGCAGCCGGCCAGAAGACGGGCGCCAGAACGCCCAGATAGGTGGCCACTCCCTTGCCGCCACGAAAGCCAAGCCAGACGGGAAAGATATGGCCCAGAAACGCGCCCAGCCCGGCGATCAGGGCCAGGTCGGCTCCCCAGTTGCCAGCGATCAGCACCGCCGCCGTACCCTTGAGCGCGTCGAGAAGCAGTGTGAGCGCCGCAAGGCCCTTGTTGCCGGTTCGCAGGACGTTGGTGGCGCCGATATTGCCGGAGCCGATCTTGCGCAGATCGCCAAGCCCACCAAGGCGGGCGAGAATCACGCCGAAGGGGATCGACCCGAGCAGGTATCCGAAAAGGATCGCCAGCGCGTAGCTCATCGTAAACCCGTCCCCTCACTCAGTGGAAAACACAGTGCGTCCGGCAACCAGAGTTTGCAAGACCTTGCCCTGCATCAGCGCGCCCTCGAAGCAGGTGTTTTTCGATCGCGACAGGATATCATCTTCCTTGACCACCCAGGGCGCGTCGAGATCGACCAGGATCAGGTCGGCCGAGGCACCGGGCTTCAAAGTCCCTGCGTCGAGCCCAAAGCGGCGGGCCGGGGCGGTCGACAGCGCTTCGACAAGCCGCAGCAGCGGCACCTCGCCATTGTGATGCAGCCTGAGCGCGGCGGCGAGCAGCGTCTCCAGTCCGATCGCGCCGGGTGCTGCCTCCGAGAAGGGCAGCCGCTTGGTGTCGACATCCTGCGGGTCGTGCGAGGAGACGATGATGTCGATCGCGCCCGACTTGAGCGCCTCCACCATCGCGGCCCGGTCCTCCTCGGCCCTGAGCGGCGGGGTGAGCCGGAAGAAGGTGCGGTATTCGCCGACATCCATCTCGTTGAGCGCAAGATTGTTGATGGAGACGCCGGCCGTCACGTCCGCTCCATCGGCCTTGGCACGGGAAACCGCGGCTGCCGATATGGCGGTCGAGAGCTTGGAAGCGTGGTAGGCGCCGCCGGTCAGCCGTGCCAGGCTGAGATCGCGCTCCAGCGTGATGAGTTCGGCCTCGCGCGGGATGCCGGGCAGCCCCAGCCAGCTCGCGAAAAGCCCCTCGTTCATGACACCATAGGAGGCGAGGTCTGGATCCTGCGTCTCGTGGGAGATCACCGCGCTGAAATCGCGCGCATAGGTCAGCGCCCGGCGCATGACCAGTGCGCTTGCGATCGTGCGGCGGCCTTCGGTCAGGGCGACGGCGCCCGCGCCCTGCAGGAGAGCGAACTCCGTCATCTCGAGACCCTTGAGGCCCTTGGTGATGGCGGCCGCCGGATGCACGTTGACAAGGGCGGTATCGCGCGCGCTGCGCAGCACGAACTCGACCAGCGCCACGTCGTCGATCACCGGGTCCGTGTCCGGCATGGTCACGATCGACGTCACGCCACCCGCCGCCGCAGCCCGCGAGGCAGAGGCGATGGTCTCGCGATGCTCGGCTCCCGGTTCGCCGACATGGACATGGGCGTCGACAAGCCCCGGCATGATGGTCAGGCCCGAACAATCCTTTACCGTCGCCCCCTCGGGAAATCCCTGATTGAGGGCGCCCGCGCCCGCCTCTTTCACGCGACCGTCCTCGACGATGACCGTGCCGATTTCGTCGAGCATGCGCGACGGGTCGATGATGCGGGCCTTTTCGAGGACGACGATGCTCATGCGCCTGCCTCCGTCCCGATCTGGGTCTCGAGCAGCGCTTCCATCACGGCCATGCGCACCGCCACGCCCATCTCGACCTGTTCCTGAATGACGCTCTGCGGACCGTCCGCGATAGCGGAGGCGATCTCCACGCCCCTGTTCATCGGCCCCGGATGCATGACGATCGCGTCTTCCTTGGCGACCTTCAGCTTGGCGGCGTCAAGCCCGTGGAAGCGGAAATACTCCCTGATCGAAGGCACGAAGGCGCCCGCCATGCGCTCGCGCTGCAGCCGCAGCATCATGACGACGTCGGCCCCCTTCAGGCCTTCTTCGATCCGCGTGAAGCGCTCCACGCCCATACGCTCGATGCCGGCAGGCAGGAGCGTCGATGGCGCGATGACCCGCACCTGTGCGCCCATGGCGTTGAGCAGGATGATGTTGGAGCGTGCCACGCGCGAATGCAGGACGTCGCCGCAGATCGCCACCACCAGTCGCGCCAGCTTGCCCTTTGCCCGCCGGATCGTCAGCGCGTCGAGTAGCGCCTGTGTGGGGTGCTCGTGCGCGCCGTCGCCGGCATTGATCACCGAACAGCCGACCTTCTGCGCAAGCAGCGCCGCGGCTCCTGCCGCCGAATGACGGATGACGAGGATGTCGGGCCGCATCGCGTTGAGCGTCATCGCCGTGTCGATGAGGGTCTCGCCCTTTTTGACTGCGGAAGAGGCCACCGCCATGTTCATCACATCGGCCCCGAGCCGCTTGCCCGCCAGTTCGAAGGAAGACTGCGTGCGCGTGGAAGCCTCGTAGAAGAGATTGATCTGCGTGCGACCGCGCAGGGTGGAAATCTTCTTGTCCGGTCGCCTCGATATCGCCACGGCGGCCTCGGCGCGGTCCAGCAGCAATTCGATGTCTTGGGGGGAAAGCGAGCCGATGCCAAGGAGATGGCGATGGCGGAAGGGCGGAAAGGCCTGGGGCTCGGTCATGACAAGGCGCTGCTATAGGCTGCGTCGCGGGACGCGGCAAGAGCGTGCGCGAGATTCATGGGGATTGCCTGATGCATTGCCAGGTGCTGTGCTGTCATGCGAGGACCAGCCCATCAGACAGCGCAAGAGCGGCGAGGCAAGGCGTGAACCACGAGGTAATCAATCAGAGCCCTCCCATGACGGGAAGCAGCGCGTGGCGTGCCGATCCGCTGCTGATCCAGATGGGCGAGGCGTTCCCGGAAGGTGCCCGCAAGGAGCTCGATCTTCTGGGAAGATTCGTGCGTACCCAGGAGGCGCAGGACCTCGCCCGGCTCGCAAACACCGAGCTGCCGCGTCTGCGCACCCATGACCGCCACGGCCGCCGGCTCGATCAGGTCGAGTATCATCCCGCCTATCACGCCCTGATGCGGCGTTCGGTTGCCCAAGGCATCCACTCCTCTGTCTGGGAGAATTCCAACGCCGAATCGGGACAGCGCCACCAGATCCGGGGCGCCCGGTTCTTCATGACGGCGGGGCTGGAATGCGGGCATCTGTGCCCGATCACCATGACGAGCGCCGCGCTGGCCGCGCTGATGAATAATTCCGACCTGTTCGCCCGCTGGGCGCCGCTGGTGACGGCGCGCAAATACGATCCCGCCAACCGCCCCATTGGCCAGAAGACCGGTGTCACCATCGGCATGGGCATGACGGAGAAGCAGGGCGGCACGGATGTACGCGCCAACACCACGCGCGCCGAGCGGGCGGGCGACGGCATGTGGAAGCTGACCGGCCACAAATGGTTCATGTCGGCGCCGATGTGCGACGGCTTCCTGATGCTGGCACAGGCCGAGGAGGGGCTTTCCTGCTTCCTCGTTCCCCGCCTTATGGATGACGGCACACCCAACGCCCTGCATTTCCAGCGCCTCAAGGAAAAGCTCGGCAACCGTTCCAACGCTTCCTCGGAAGTCGAGATCAATGGCGCGATGGCGTGGCTGGTGGGTGAGCCGGGCGGCGGCGTGCGCACGATCATGGACATGGTCACCATGACCCGGCTAGACTGCGCGCTCGGCAATGCCGGCATCATGCGCGCCGCGCTGGCGGAGGCCGTCCATCATACGCGCCACCGCAAGGTGTTCGGTACCGAACTCATCGACCAGCCGCTGATGCAGCGGGTTCTGGCCGACATGGCGCTGGACGTCGCGGCCGCCACCGCTCTCGCCCTGAGGCTCGCGCGCTCCTTCGATGAGGCAGCCGAGAATGAGCACGAGGCCGCCTTCGCACGCGCCATGACGCCGGTGGTCAAGTACTGGGTCTGCAAGATCGCGCCCGCCCTCGTCTACGAGGCGATGGAGTGCATGGGCGGCAATGGCTATGTCGAGGAGGCCCCGCTGGCGCGCCACTATCGCGAGGTGCCCGTCAACGCGATCTGGGAAGGCTCGGGCAACGTGATGGCGCTCGACGTGCTGCGTGTGCTCAGGCGTGGGCCGGCGCTCTTCGATGCCGTCGTCGCCGACATCGGCGGTCAGCTCGGGCCGGCCGGCCGCGGCACGGTCGACGTGCTGAACGCAGCGCTGAAGGTCGCAGCCGCAGACGAAGGATCGGCCCGCATCCTGACCGAGCAGCTCGCCCTGGCGGCGGCCGCCGCCGAGCTGAAGCGCCTGGGGGCAGGGCAGATCGCTGACGCCTTCATCGAGAGCCGGCTCGCCGGCCAGTGGCGCACGACCTACGGCATGCTCGACGCGCGGCACGATTCGCGCGCCATCATCGATACGCTCTATCCGGAGATCTGAGCCGTCAGCGTCAGAACGGCGGGAATCGTGAAGAAGGCGAGCGCCGTCTGTGTGGTGGTCACCACGGCGTAGAGTTCCGCGTCGCCACCGAGCTGGCGCGCGAGCAGATAGCCGTTCATGGCCGTGGGCACCGCAGCGCAGAGCGCCAGATACTGCACTTCGAGCCCTGACAGGCCAAACGCCATGGCGATTGCCACCACGAGGGCAGGGAACACGGCGAGCTTGAGCGCGACCGGCAGCCAGATGGCAACCCTCAGGCTGGCGAGGTCGCCGACCCGGAGACCCGCCCCGATCGCGACCAGCCCCATGCCCAGCGCGGCATTGCCTACAAGCTGCAGGGCCAGGTTGACGGGCCCGTACAGTCCCCCGGTCCAGCGCATCAGGAGCGCCGCCGCCGAAGCAATGATGAGCGGGTTCGTCACGAGCTTTCGCACGACCGCCATGAGTCCCGCGTCACGGTCCGCAAACCGGCTGATCACCAGCACGCAGATGACGTTGATCGGCAGGATGATGGCCGCCATGGCGAGCGCGACCACCGCCGCCGCCGCGGGCGGGAACAGGCCGTGGGCAATGGCGAGCGCCATGAAGCCGTTCCAGCGCAGCGCGGTCTGGAAGACGGAGGAATATTCCCCCACGGCCACCGATCCGGTCGCCCGCAGGAGGGGCCACAGCCCCAATGTGAGGGCTGCCATCACGCCGACCCCCAGCACCAGCGTCAGCAGCATGGTGTCAAGCGCCAGCCCGGAGAAGTCGGCATTCAGGATCGTGACGAAAACCAGCACGGGATAGAGGAACCAGTAGGCGATCTGCTCGACGCCGTTCCATCCCGCCTCATTGGTAACTGGCAGCCGGCGCAACGCCACGCCGGCCAGGATCAGCAGGAAGATCGGCAGGCTGGCTTCGAAAACGGGCAACATGAGGGGTCCGGGGTGGCGAGGGGAGAGCCGCGATTAGGCCGCCGGCGCGGCCTTGTAAAGGCGGTGTCCAGGCTGGTTTTTGGGCCAGCCGCCCACCGGATTTTGCCGTTAACCTTAATGAATGGTTTCAATTGCAGCGAATCTGCTGGGGGTCCAGTTTGTGTTCGGAGCCACGGAAGATATGATGCGCAAGACCCTGACACTCGTTCTCGCCCTCGGCTGGGCGGCCTGCTTCATCGCGCAGGCCGTGCTGGTCCCACAGCACCCCGTTCTGGGCGTGGCGGGGGCAGGTGCCGTCGCCGCGGCCTTTGCTGCCCTGGCGAGCGCGGCGGTTGCCGGCCTGTTTCTCTGGATCGTGACCTGCCTGCTTTCGGAACGCGACCGGGACCTGGGGCAGGGTCCGAAACTGATTTTCGCGGATTGGCTTCGCATTGCCTTTGCGGCTGCGGCCTTGATCACCTCCTGTGCGGTGATCGCCGTTCTTGCCACGCCGCACGCCCATCTTGCCGCGGTCGGCTTCCTGCAACTTGCGGCCCTGTCTGCCAGTTACCTCGTCATGTCGCGAGAAATCCGCCAACCGCCGCGTCGTCAAGCCGCCAACGACAATGTGCCTCTCGGTACCCGGCTGCTGGCGTGGAACGCTTCGCGAAACGCCATGTATGACCGCTTGCCGAATGGCCGGACCGCCACACGCGGGGAGGGCAGGCGATGAGATACATCATCCTCTTCTGGGGACTGCCGATGGGGATGCTGTGGGGTTGGTTTGGCCTGTCCCACTACGACATGCATTTCGGCCTCCCGTTCCTCAGCCGCGCCGCGCATGATTTCGTCTTCGACACCTATGGCGCCATTCTCGGTATCGATCCGGCCATCATCCCGCCGCTGGTCGCCAAGGCCTGCGTCGTCGACAGCGCGATCATCTTTGGCTTGTTCGGGCTGAAGCGCCACAAGCAGATCTGGGCATGGTGGAACCAGCGCCGCAGCCTTAGCGCGCTGCCGCCCGCATTGCCGCAAGCCGGTCGAGCGCCCCCTGCAGAATGAAGGCGGCGGCCGCCGAATCGATGCGGTCGCGCCGCTTGCCCCGACTGACATCCATCTCGATCAGCACCCGCTCCGCGGCGACGGTGGAGAGCCTTTCGTCCCAGTAGACGATGGGCAGCGCCGTCATCGGCGCAAGATGGCGCACGAAGGCCCGCGTGGACTGTACACGGGGGCCCTCGCTGCCGTCCATGTTCACCGGCAGGCCGACGATCAGGGCGCCCGCCCGGTCGCCTTCGAGCTGCGCCAGCAATGCGGCGGCATCCTGCGAGAATTTCCTGCGCCGGATCACGCTGCGCGGGTTTGCCAGGCTGTGGCCAAGATCCGAAACCGCGACGCCGATCGTCTTGTCGCCAAGATCTATGGCGCCGATCGTCCGGCCCGAAAGATGGACCTGGGCGAGTTGCTCGATAGCGATGAGATTGGCCGGCGGCTGCTTCTTTGACAACGATTTATTCCGTCCTATCCTTCAGGCCGACGACAATTCCAGGAGCACCAAATCATGAAGCTGACATGGTACGGCCATTCCGCCTTTGCGGTCGAGACGGGCGCCAACAAGATCCTCATCGATCCCTTCCTGACGGGCAATCCGAGCTGGGGCAAGGGTTGGGAGGAAGTCGCCGACGGCGTGACACATGTGCTCTTGACCCACGGCCACAACGATCATTTCGGCGACACGATTTCCATCCTCAAGCAGACCGGTGCGATGCTCGTCGCCAACGCCGAGATATCGGACTATGTCGCGGGTCAGGGTATCGAGAACGTCAATCCGGGCAATCATGGGGGGACCCTCGATTGCGGCGGTTTCACCGTCACCTTGGTCAATGCGCTTCATTCTTCGGCCTTTACCCTTGAGAACGGCTCCAACATCTATCTCGGCAATCCGGCCGGCCTTGTCCTGCATTTTCCCGACGACAAGACGCTCTACCATATGGGTGACACCGACATTTTCGGCGACATGGCGCTCATCAACGAACTTCATCAGCCCAGGATCGGAATCGTGCCGATCGGCGACCGCTTTACCATGGGCGGCGCGGTGGCTGCGCTCGCCTGCCAGCGTTATTTCGATTTCGAGACTGTGATCCCGTGTCACTACGGCACCTTCCCGATCATCGACGAGACCGCCGACAAGTTCGTCGAGGGCATGAAGGGCGCCAAGGCGCAGGTCAAGGTTGCCAGGGTGGGAGCGGCGTTCGAAGTGTAGCGGAAGCGGGCGACGGTCCTTCGGCCCTTGTTGCGCTGCGGCGACCGCCCGGCTATAGCGCGGGCAGTCGCAAAACCCTTCCGCCGGAGAGACAGATGTCCGTCGACACAGCCACCGTCAAGCGCGTCGCGCGCCTCGCCCGGATCGCCGTGGATGACGAGGACGCGGAACGCATGACGGGCGAACTCAACGCCATTCTCGGCTTCGTCGAGCAACTGGACGAGGTCGATGTCTCGGGCGTCGAGCCGATGACCTCCGTCATCCCGATGGAGATGAAGAAGCGCGCCGATGCCGTGACCGATGGCGGCAAGGCTGCGGACGTGGTGGCGAATGCGCCCGCCACGGAGGAAAATTTCTTCCTTGTACCGAAGGTCGTGGAGTAGTCATGGCACTCGCCATATCCTCCGAAACACCGCTCCAGGACGAGATCCGCCACCTCGTGGCGGAACTCAACGCCTACATGATCCCCCTGACCCCTCGCGAATTCCAGTTCCAGCTGACCGTCGAGCAGATGGCCGAACCGTCGGTGACACTGTTCGTTGCCCGAGACGAGACGGGCCGTGCCGTCGGCATGGGCGCGCTCAAGGAGCACGGCGAGGGCCTTGGCGAGGTCAAGCGCATGTACACGCTGCCCGAAATACGCGGCCAGCGCGTCGGCTCCGTCATCCTGAAGCGCATCGAAGAAGAGGCGCTGGCCCGGGGCGTCACGCGTCTGGTGCTGGAGACCGGCGAGGCGCCGGGCTTCGAAGCGGCTTGGCGCGTCTACGAGCGCGGCGGGTTCACGACCTGCGGCGCGGTGCTCGACTATCCCGATTCCGGCTATTCCCGGTTCTATGAAAAGAAGCTTGCCTGATGACCGATTTGACCAGACTGACGATCGCGCAAGCGCGCAAGGCCCTCGCGGCGAAGGAGTTTTCCGCGGTCGAGTTGACCGACGCGTATCTCGGAGCGATCGCAGCCGCCAACGACACATTCAACGCCTACGTCAAGGTCACGCCGGACAAGGCGCGCGACATGGCGAAGGCTTCCGACGCACGCCTGGCGAAAGGCGAGGGCGGTTCGCTCGAAGGCATCCCGCTCGGCATCAAGGATCTGTTCGGGACCGAGGGCGTCCACACCCAGGCCGCCAGCCACATCCTCGACGGTTTCGAGCCGCGCTACGAATCGACCGTCACCGCCAATCTGTGGGCCGAGGGCGCGGTCATGCTGGGCAAGCTCAATATGGACGAGTTCGCCATGGGCTCCTCCAACGAGACTTCCTATTACGGCCCTGTCGTCAATCCGTGGCGCGCGAAAGGCGACGACAAGCAGCTCGTCCCGGGCGGCTCCTCCGGCGGCTCGGCCTCGGCGGTCTCGGCCTGGCTGTGCGCGGCCGCCACCGCCACCGATACGGGTGGCTCGATCCGCCAGCCTGCCGCCTTCACCGGCACCGTCGGCATCAAGCCGACCTATGGCCGCTGCTCGCGCTGGGGCATCGTCGCCTTTGCCTCCTCGCTCGATCAGGCCGGCCCGATCGCCCGCGACGTGCGCGACTGTGCGATCATGATGAAGGCGATGGCCTCCGTCGACGAGAAGGACACAACCTCCGTTGACCGCCCGGTGCCCGATTACGAGGCCGCGCTCGGCCAGTCCGTCAGGGGCATGAAGATCGGCATTCCCAAGGAATACCGGGTCGAGGGCATGCCTGACGAGATCGAGGCCCTGTGGCAGCAAGGGATCGCCTGGCTCAAGGATGCCGGGGCGGAGATCGTCGACATCACCCTGCCGCACACCAAATATGCCCTGCCGGCCTACTATATCGTCGCGCCCGCCGAGGCCTCGTCGAATCTGGCACGTTATGACGGGGTCCGCTATGGCCTGCGCGTGCCGGGCAAGGACATCACCGACATGTATGAACAGACCCGCGCCGCCGGTTTCGGCCGCGAGGTCAAGCGCCGCATCATGATCGGCACCTATGTGCTGTCGGCCGGCTATTATGACGCCTACTATCTCAAGGCCCAGAAGGTGCGCACGCTCATCAAGCGCGACTTCGAGCAGGTCTTCCACGCCGGCGTCGACGCCATCCTGACGCCCGCCACGCCATCGGCCGCCTTCGGCATCGCCGATCAGGAAATGGCCGCCGACCCGGTCAAGATGTATCTCAACGACATCTTCACCGTGACCGTGAACATGGCCGGCCTGCCGGGCATCGCGGTGCCCGCCGGCCTCGATTCGAAGGGCTTGCCGCTCGGCCTGCAGCTGATCGGAAAACCCTTCGACGAGGAGACGCTGTTCCGCACCGCCCACGTCATCGAGCAGGCGGCGGGACGGTTCTCGCCGGAGAAGTGGTGGTAGGCTTGCATCCGCTTCGGTCGGACCGCTCCCCTTTACCTGGAAGCAGCCCGACCGAACGCGGCTGATCACTGCCTATCTGTTGTCGAGCTGCGACCTAACCAGTTCGAGGCCGCGCCGCGTGATCTGATAGGGGCCGCCATTCTTCGAGGCGATCGCCTTCTTGCGCTTGAGCTTGCGGAAGATGACGATATCGACGCCGCCCATCCGCCAGCCCTCGCGGGTCAGGCACTCGACGGTCTTGCCCTGCGTGTCGTCGTCCTGCTTGAGGTGAATGCGTCCGCCCTGCGCCAGCACGTGCAGCACGCGCTGTTCGTTCCGTGAAATGTCCATTGTGAGAAATACCGATAGGCTTGCGGCACGCCTTGCCGCGACAAAACGGGGCCGTGCCGCCAGCGGCGGGACAGCCGTTCCATCAATCGCCCGTCCGAAAACCCGGACGGGCCCTACCGGGCCTCACAGAAGTTGGACATAAGCACTCCATCGGATGGCGCCCCTTAGCCGGAATGGCGCGACTTGCCAAGCCGGATCGTCTAGCCTTCGCGTCGATTCGCGGTGATGCGAGGCGCCATGTTCTTCACCCTCTCAAAGATATTCTGGTTCTTCGTCGACCCGCTCAACATGATCGGCATCCTTCTCATCCTGTCGGCCCTGTTGTTGGTCCTCAACTGGCGCAGGCTGGCGTTGACCGCTGCCGTGTTCGGCTCGGCTGTCTTCGTGCTGTCGGCCTGGACCACGCTGGGCGCGCTGATGCTGTTGCCGTTGGAAGAACGCTTCCAGCGCCCCGATCCGATGCCGCGGGCAATCGCGGGGATCATTCTCCTGGGCGGCGGATTCGAAGGCCGCATCAACATGGCGCGGGGCGGCTACGAGACGGGGGTGGCCGGCGACCGGGCAGTGGAGACAGCGATCCTGGCCCGCCGCTATCCCGATGCCCGGGTGCTGATTTCCGGCGGCACCGGGACGCTGATCCTGGAAGGCGAGGGTGACGCCGACTCCGCGCCCCGCATGCTGGAGGCGCTTGGCGTCGAGCCGGAGCGCATGATCCTCGAAAGCCGCTCCCGCAACACGCACGAAAACGCGCTCTTTTCCCGCCATCTCGCCGATCCGCAAGAGGGCGAGACCTGGCTGCTCGTCACCTCAGCCTTTCACATGCCCCGCTCCATCGGTCTCTACCGCAAGGCAGGCTTCGACGTCGTGCCATGGCCGAGCGATTATCGCACCGCCGGAAACGAGACCTTCGGCTTCATGCGCGCCAGCCAGCAGGATTCGATGCGGGCCATGTCGACGGCCCTGCGCGAATGGATCGGACTTCTGGCCTACCGCCTGACCGGCCGGCTCGACACGGTCCTGCCCGGCCACTCTCCCCAGACGCCTCAATGAACGCTTGCCTCGGATTTGACTAAAGTCTTAGCGATCGGTTAACGGAGCGTCATTCGTAAGTAACTGAATAGCCTATCGTTTTCCACGCTCATCCGGCGCATCCCTCGGCGTGGCCTCATTTCGGCCCGAATTGCATTGCGGGAAGGCGCCCGAAGAGCTATCAGGTCTCCAGCGACGCGTGGGGGCGCTGCTGGAATCAAACACTACATACGGGGCCGAACCGAAATCATGGACGAAACCGTTCAGAAGTCCTGCTGGGGCCTAACCGCCAAGGCAGTGTTGGGTTTTGCTTGCATCATTTTCGTGGCGTGGCTGATTATTGGCGGAGGCGAAAGCGCCGCCATCCTCGCATCGAAGCAATAGAACCGAACGCATCGTTTTTTGAGGGCGGCCTTGTGCCGCCCTTTTTCATTGCCGCCTTATGTGTCGCGGGGGCGCCATTGCGCGTCGGCACTGCACGCAGGGCAGGGTGCCTCTGGTACTAGAACACCACGCGGGACCGTGCGATCTGGTCCATTGCACCCTGATGACCGGAGCCTGTCCATGTTCCTTTCCGTATTCGACCTTTTCAAGATCGGCGTCGGGCCGTCGAGTTCGCACACGATGGGTCCGATGGTGGCAGCTGGCCGCTTTCTCGCCGAAATCGCGGGCGACGACTGGCCACGGCCCGCCGGTGCGAAGGTGGTGCGCCTTGCCGTCAGCCTGCATGGCTCGCTGGCCTTCACGGGGGTCGGCCACGCCACGGATCGCGCGGTGGTACTGGGGCTTGCCGGCGAAACGCCTCTGAGCGTCGATCCGGACGAGGTCGAGGGCAAGCTGGCCGGCATTGCTGAACGCAAGATGGTGACCCCGCCCGGCCATCCGGGCTACCGTTTCGATCCGCAGGTGGATCTCGTCTTCGACCGCAAGCAGCCGCTGCCGGGCCACGCCAACGGCATGGCCTTTGCGGCTTACGATGCGGGCGACCGGCTGCTGCTGCGCCGTATCTACTATTCGGTTGGCGGCGGCTTTGTCGTGTCCGAAGAAGAGTTGCAGCGCCTGAAGGCGCGCGGTCCCGAAGGCCAGGCTTCCGACGTTCCCTATCCTTTCCGCAATGCCCGCCAGATGCTGGAGATGGCGGCTTCCGCGGGATTGTCTATCGCCGAGATGAAGCGTGCCAACGAAGTTGTGCACCGCTCGCATGGCGAACTCGACGAAGAGCTGGATCGCATCTGGGACGTGATGGACGCCTGCGTCGAACGCGGTCTCGGCCAGTCCGGCATCATGCCGGGCGGTCTCAACGTGAAACGCCGCGCGCGCCAGATCCACGACAAGCTGGAGGAAGAGTGGCGCTCCAACCGGCCCAATCCGCTGCTCGCAAATGACTGGCTGTCGGTCTTTGCCATGGCGGTCAATGAGGAGAACGCGGCGGGCGGCCGGGTTGTCACCGCCCCGACCAATGGCGCGGCGGGCGTCATCCCGGCGGTCATCCGCTACTGGACGAAGTTCCATCCGGATGCCGACCGCAAGGGCATTCGCGACTTCTTGCTGACGGCGGCTGCCGTGGGCGGGCTTATCAAGCACAATGCCTCCATCTCAGGCGCCGAAGTCGGCTGCCAGGGGGAGGTGGGCTCGGCGGCTGCCATGGCGGCGGCGGGGCTGTGCGCGGTGATGGGCGGCACGCCGGCCCAGATTGAGAACGCCGCCGAGATCGCGCTGGAGCACCATCTCGGCATGACCTGCGACCCCGTCGGCGGCCTCGTCCAGGTCCCCTGCATCGAGCGCAACGCGCTGGGCGCGGTGAAGGCGGTGACCGCCGCCTCCCTGGCGCTGAAGGGTGACGGCACCCATTTCGTGCCTCTCGACGCCGCCATCGAGACGATGCGCCAGACCGGGCTCGACATGAACGAGAAATACAAGGAGACGAGCCTGGGCGGCCTCGCCGTCAACGTCGTGGAATGTTGATCTCCGCCGTGCTGGCTGTGGACGGTGGCCCGCCTCCACCTTTCATGTCGCCGATCGAAGTCCTAGAAGGAAGGCATGAGCCTCAATCTTCTCAAACTCTGCGTCGGTGCCGAGAGCGTCGAGGACCTCGAAGGCTGGATCGGCGAGCGCATGGCCGCGCGTCGCGCCGCCGGCGAGCCGATTGAGCAGATCCATACCACCCGGATGGTCCCGAAACGCGTCGGCGAACTGCTCGAGGGCGGATCGCTCTTTTGGGTCATCAAGGGCGGGATCCAGTGCCGCCAGCGCCTGCTCGACATCCGGCCCTTTACCGACGCGGAGGGGATCGGGCGCTGCCATCTCGTCCTCGAGCCCGTCATTGCGCGCACCGACTGGCAGCCGCGCCGGCCTTTCCAGGGCTGGCGATACCTGACCTTGGCGGATGCGCCTGCCGACATTGGCGCGGGAGGCGATGAGGCCATGCCCGCGCCGTTACGGCGCGAACTTGCCGAGCTCGGCCTTCTCTGAGACTTCGCCAGCGCGGCTTTTGCGGCTTCGTATCGGGTGCCTCTTGTCTTTTGGCGCCTTTGTCGCTAATCGCCGCGCCATCGCTTTGAACTCCGACGAGTGTCCGCAAGGAAAGGTACGATGGCCAAAAGCAAATTCGAGCGCAACAAGCCGCATGTGAACATTGGCACGATTGGTCACGTTGACCATGGCAAGACGTCTTTGACGGCTGCGATCACGAAGTATTTCGGCGAGTTCCGCGCCTATGACCAGATCGACGCGGCGCCTG
>NZ_WVVV01000021.1 GCF_012911015.1 Chelativorans sp. ZYF759
CCTCCCGCGCAGCGGGTTCGTTCTTCCACCCCATACTCGCCTTCTTCAAAGCGCTCTGATTATGCCGAACTGCCGCATGGCCGACAGCAGACGCAGCAGCCGCCGAACTCGGCCATGCGGCATAATCCATCTTACGGCATAATGGCCCTTATGCCGATATCGGCATAAGTCGCACTGGACCGGTGCGCGACATCGTCTCGACCGCGACCTGTCGGGCTCGTTCGGCTCAAAGAAATACGCCTTCGAGGAACTGGTCGCCGAAATGTCCGCGGCCTTTGCCTGCGCTACGCTCGGCATCGAGCCGACTGTCCGCCATGCCGATTATATCGGTTCCTGGCTGGACGTGATGAAGGAAGACAACCGCGCGATCGTCCGGGCGGCCTCGCTCGCCTCAAAAGCCTCCGACTATCTCCTCGGCCATCTGGGCGAGGAGGACAGCGCCGGCACGGTTGCTGGTGATCCCCAACAGCAAGAGGCCGAATTCGGCCCGGACGCGGAAGTGGCGTGAATGTCACGGCGGGATGCGGTTCCTGTCGAAGGCCAGCTGCCGGAGCCTTTTCCAATCGGCCGAGGCGGACGTGGTGTCGCACTGGAATGAGCGTCGCGGTCCTTTCTGTATCGGCGGGGCGGGGGCGCAGCCGGAGGGGAGAGTGAGAGGAGGGACAGAGTTTTGTGACGGGTTGAGAGGTCGGGAGAGTGGCTCCCGGCCGCCCGTCGAGGAGCAGAAAAATGTCCCGTTCGAAGAAAACGAAGCAGATCAGCCTGAGCGCCTCACGCGATATTCCGTTGGATCGTCTCGTGCTCAGCCAGTCCAATGTCCGTCACGTAAAGGCCGGCGTCTCCATCGAGGAGCTGGCAGCCGATATCGCCCGCCGCACATTGCTGGCAAGCCTCACCGTCAGGCCGTTGCTTGACGATCAAGGCAGAGAGACAGGCCAGTTCGAAGTGCCGGCCGGTGGCCGCCGCTACCGCGCGCTCGAACTTCTGGTCAAGCAGAAGCGGCTGGCAAAGGATGCGCCGATACCCTGCATCGTGCGCACCGAGGGCATCGCGGAGGAGGACAGCCTCGCGGAAAACATCCAGCGCGCGCCCCTGCACGCGCTGGACCAGTTCCGCGCCTTTCTGTCGATGCGCGAGAAGGGCATGAGCGAAGAAGAGATCGCCGCCGCATTTTTCGTTTCCGCCAACATCGTCAGGCAGCGTTTGCGGCTCGCCGCAATCTCCCCGAAGCTGCTCGACATCTATGCCGATGACGAGATGAACCTCGACCAGCTGATGGCTTTTGCGGTAACGGCCGATCACCAGCGGCAGGAACAGGTCTGGGAACAACTCGGCACATCCTGGTCGCGCGAGCCCTATCGCATCCGCCGCATGCTGACGGAAGGCGCGGTGAAAGCCACCGACCGGCGCGCCCGGTTCGTCGGTATCGAGGAATATGAGGCCGCGGGCGGGATCGTGCTGCGTGATCTTTTCCATTCCGACGAGGGCGGCTGGCTGCAGGATGCAGCCCTTCTCGACCGGCTGGTCGCCGAGAAACTCGAACGTGGCGCGAATCTCATCCGGGAAGAGGGCTGGAAGTGGGTCGAGGCAGCCATCGATTTTCCATATGGGCACAATTTTGGACTGCGCCGCCTCTCCGGCGAAGTCGACACGATGAGCCACGAGGAGGCTGCCGAGCTGGAGGCGCTCCGACAGGAGGCTGCAAGGCTTGAAGAGGAGCATATAGACGCGGAGGAATTTTCCGAAGAAGCCGACCGGCGCATGGGCGAGATCGAGACTCGGATCGAGGAACTCGAAATCCGCCCCGTCCGCTTCGCCGAAGACCAGAAATCGACCTCCGGTGCCTTCGTCTCGATCGACGGGGCCGGCTGCCTGCGGGTCGAGCGCGGCTTCGTTCGTCCCGAGGACGAGGAGCGGCCGGAAACCACGGAGGCAGATGCCGAGGGCAAAGCCGGCGGCTCCGGCCGGGGCTTGGATGCCGATCCGAATGCCGTCCATACTCCCGTAAACGCGCCATCTGGCGCAGACAATTCTGCGGACGAGGAAGACGACAGCGTGAGGCCTTTGCCTGAGCGGCTGATCACCGAACTGACCGCCCACCGCACGATCGCGCTGCGCGACGCGCTTGCCGGCGATCCCCACATCGCCTTCATCGCCGCCCTTCACGCATTGGCACTGCGTCTCTTCTATCCCTACGTCCCGGACAGCTGCCTCGAACTTGAGCCGAAGAGCGTCACCGTCGGCTCGCATGCGCCGGGGCTGGCTGATACCAAGCCCGCGCTCGCCATCGCCGAGCGACATGAGACCTGGCGCAAGGCCCTGCCGGAAGATCCGGCCGGTCTCTGGGATGAGATGGTCGGATTCGATGCCGACAGCCGCGAGGCCCTTTTTGCCCATTGCGTCTCGCTCACCGTCAATGCGGTCCATGAAAGCTGGAACCGCCGGCCCAAGGCGCTCGCTCATGCTGATCGCCTGGCCGAGGCCCTGTTGCTCGACATGACCGGGGCCGGCTGGCGGCCGACCCTCGAGACATATCTCGGCCGGGTCACCAAAGGCCGCATTCTGGAAGCGGTGCGCGAGGCCTGCGGCGAGGAAGCAGCAGACCGGATTGCGGGTCAGAAAAAGGACGCGATGGCCGCTTCCGCCGAAGAACTTCTGGCGGATACGGGCTGGCTGCCCGAGCCCTTGAGAACGCCGGTATCGGCGGAACCCGGAACGGTGGGCGGGGCGAATGCGACAGACGTTCCCTCCCTTGCTCCCGAGACCCTCGACGAGATCGAGAGCGAAGCCTCGCAGGATGATACCGATCATCCGATCGCGGCTGAATAGAGCAAGCCACTACATTTTTGGCCCGCCCCCGTGGCGGGCCTTTTTCATGGAGGACCGATGATGTCCGGTCTTGCTGCCGAACTGTCGCGACTGCTCGCCGAGCGGGCTGAGGTCGTGTGCAGGCACTATCTGTCCAACGGCCACCGCTCGGGCAATTACTGGCTCGTCGGTGACGTCCAAAACACCCCCGGCCGCTCGCTCTTCGTCCGCCTCAAGGGTCCCGCTTCGGGCCGGGGTGCAGCCGGCCGCTGGACAGATGCTGCAACCGGCCAGCATGGGGACCTTCTTGACCTCATCAGCCTCAATCAGGGCCTCGACCGTTTTGCCGATCTCGCTTGCGAGGCACGCCATTTCCTTGCCATGCCGTACATGCCGGTCGTCTCCAAGCGGGCATACAACGAACCCGATCGAGCCGGTTCGCGGATCAAACGCCTCCTTGCCAAATCCGTGCCGCTGCCCGGCACCCCCGCCGAAACCTGGCTACACAGCCGTGGCATCGACATCATCGATCGTCTCGATGCGCTGCGTTTCCACCCAACCTGCCGCACTCGCGTGGACGGTAGAATGAAAACCTGGCCGGCCATGATCGCCGCCGTCACTGATCCCGAGGCCAAGTTGACTGGCCTTATGCGTACCTTCCTCATGGCAGATGGAGCGGCCATGGCACCCATCGCCGAACCGCGCCGGGCGCTCGGTCGCATCGGAGGACATGGCGTGCGTTTTGGCAATCCGGACGAGGTCATGCTTGCCGGTGAGGGCATCGAAACGGTGCTGTCCCTTCGGATGGCCTTGCCCGACATGCCAATGACGGCAGCACTTTCGGCCGGCAATCTCGGCCGTCTCATACTCCCGAAAACGCTGCGTCGACTTTACCTGGCAGCCGACCGCGACCAGGCAGGCCGATGGGCCTGCGCCAAGCTTGCCGACCAGGCACGGGCTGCGGGTATCGAGCCGATTAGGCTCAACGCACGCCTCAACGACTTCAACGACGATCTGCTGCAATTTGGTCTCGATACACTGCGCATCCGACTGCGGCGGCAGCTTGACGTGTCAGACATCGGACGCTTCCTGCCGACCTGATCAGCAGCACGAGTGCTGTCTGGTGCATCATCTCGCCTGGCTTACCTGCCGCCACGCCCGGCGCGGCCTTCCCGGATGCGCGACCTGGCACCGGACCGGCCGGTCCCGCAATGGCGTCGGCAGATCCACGTGCGCGGGCAACAGGAATGACACTTGCACCACGAAGCACCGCGCCAGACATTCTTCCAGGTGTCATCTGCCTCTTCCCGCCATCCTCCGCTTCGCTGCGGCCCTTCGGGTGCGGGACCGTCCGTCCGGCGCCTCTTGTCGCCCGTGAAGGCCGCGACGGGCGCGGCTCCTGCAACAGGACAGCCAGCCATGAACAATCACGACACCGATCTCCGTCTGCCGTGCGACGTCTCGCCGACGGCGCATCTTCTCGACGAACTGCAACTCTATGGCCACAGGCCATTCGACGACGAACCAGATCCGCGACCCATGCCTGACGAGAACCAGCTCGCAGGTGCAATTGCCGATGTCTTCGACGCGCTTGTCTCCAGCCTCGCCGACACACGGCTCGAGCCGGACCTCGAGCCACTGCTCTGGTCGACCGTCAACCTGTTCCACCGAAGCATCCAGCGCATCGAGCGCGACCTTGATGCCAATGAACAGGCGCAGGTTAAAAGCCGGCGTGACCAGGACGGCTCAGAAATCCGCTCCGTTGAACTCGAGCGCCTGACCGCGGAAGGCATCACGCTTCTCGAAAGGCGGAACGCCTTCGAGCATATTCGTGAGCAGGCCGCAGGACAGTTCCGCAACCACACCGGCTCGGCATGGCGGCCACGCTCGGGCTCGATCAACGGACACAAGGGTCTCACCTCTGCCGTCATCGACAGCCGTGACTTCCAGCATGCCCGCCGCCGCTCCGAAAACGAGCGTCTCCTGCCGCCCGGGCCAAAGGTTGCTCTCACCGGTGGGTCCGAATTCAACGAGCACACGATCATCTGGGAGCGCCTCGACAAGGTTCATTCCCGCCATCCCGACATGGTGCTCATCCATGGCGGTTCGCAAAAGGGCGCCGAACGCATCGCCGCATGTTGGGCCGACAGCAGACAGGTCCCCCAGATCGTCTTCAAGCCCGACTGGACCCGCCACGGAAAGGCCGCGCCGTTCCGCCGCAACGACGAACTCCTCCAGGTCATGCCGATCGGCCTTCTGGCCTTCCCGGGCAACGGCATTCAGGAAAACCTCGTCGACAAGGCGCGCCGGCTTGGCATCCCGGTGTGGAAGCCGTCGTGACGGGACGGCATTTGCCATAGGCCGCTTGAGCGACAGGCCTGCGTACCACCAAACTTCACACATCGGGCCAACGTGAATTCTGCTTGTCTGACGCCTGCACATGCCGTTTGATACGCAGAGTATCAATCTCGGCGAGGCACAATGCAGCTGCACAGAATTTCGAACCGACAGGTGAAGGCGGCGCGGGCGTTGCTCGGCTGGTCGCAGGCCGATCTGGCACTTGCTTCAGGCGTCTCCGAACCAACCGTCAAGAGGCTGGAATGTCGTGAAGGACTGCTAGGCGGACGCGCCGATACCGGTGACAAGATCGTCAATGCGCTCGAAGAAGCCGGCATCATCATCGTGGAACAGAATGGCCAAGGGCCGGGAGTTAGGCTCCGAAAGCCAGTAGTCCACGATGAGGGTCTCAGACCCGATGAGCTCAATGCCTCCAATGACGACTGAGACACGCATGGACACGCAGGCTCATTCCGTTGCTGGCTGCTCGACCGGCGGTTCCGGCCATTTCTGCCCGCCGCCCGGTCGGCCGCGATGCGGCAGGAACGCAGGCCTGGCCAGCCCTGCCTTACCGAACTGAAAGGATGCCAATGTCCGATCCCGGCCCAAAGATCCTGAAGTCGCCACTGTCGAACAGGTTCACAAGCGACGGAATTACCGTGAGTGTCGAAATCTACAGGATCGAAGGTGCACAGGGCTGGACGCTCGAACTCATCGATTCGGACTGGAATTCAGTTGTGTGGGACGAGCTGTTTGCGACCGACGACGAGGCCATGGAAGAGTTCCTGACTGGCGTCCAGGATGTTGGCCTTGCCAGCCTGCTCGAGCCCGATGACGACGATCCGCCCATGGCCACCATCCATTAGCTTTGCGCGCCCATCATGCTGGCGGGTGCTTGCCGCCCCTTCATACCGGAAATCCATTGTTTCAGCGCAATCTCATTCAAGTCGCATTGCTCTACGCAGCAGCCATTGCCAGCGGCTACGCGGCTTCATTGCTGCGCGTTCCACTCCCCTGGATGATCGGCCCCCTGCTGCTGGCTGCAATTGTCAGTCTCGCCGACAAGCAGCCAACCATCCCCTGGATTACCCGACCCATCGGGCAGCTGGTTGTCGCCGCTTCCGTCGGCCTCTTCTTCACGCCGGCGGCGCTCACCGCCGTCAGTCAGCAGATCGTGCCGATGCTTGCCGTAGCGCTGCTTACCATCGCCGCCGGCTTCGTGGCAGCACTCGTTCTGATGCGGATAGCTCACATCGACGTCGTCTCGGCCAGTCTTGCCAGCATTCCCGGTGGCCCCGTCGAAATGGCGGCCCTTGCGGCCCGCCACGGCGCTCAATCGGGTACAGTCGCCTTCGCACAAATCTTGCGCATCGCGCTCCTGGTGCTCATCGTCCCACCATTGCTCGTGGCCCTCGACGGTGAGGGCGCCGATCCGGCGACCGCACTGGCGAACGGACCCGTCGACTACCTCGGCGCGCTGCTGCTACTGGCAATCGCCCTTGGTGGCGGCTTCTTCCTCAAGCTCATCGGCATGACAACGCCTTTCTTCCTTGGTCCTCTGGCCGCGACAGCGGCAGCCTCAGCCTTCATGATGCCGGTATCGGCGCCGCCCTATTTTGTACTGGCCGCGGCGCAGGTCCTCCTTGGCGTGTGGCTGGGTGCCATGTTCAAGCGTGAACTCTTCGTACGATCACCCATGTTGCTGGTGGCCGTTCTGGCTTCGACTGCCGTCCTGCTGCTGTTGACCGCAATCATGGCGCTCGTCATCAGCTGGATGACAGGAATTGCATGGCAGACGATGGTCCTGGCTACCGCTCCAGGCAGCGTCACTGAAATGGCCCTGACGGCGAAGATCCTCGACCAGGAAGTGGCGCTGGTCACGGCCTACCACGTGCTGCGCATCTTCATCATTCTGCCTCTGGTGCCGCTGATATTTGCCCTGGTGGCGCGTTTGTCAGGGCGACCGGGTGCTGACTAATCCTTCCAAGCGCTATCCGTGGTTGACGGCTCTGGCCAGGATCTTCTGCTGTTTCCTAGGGATTGAATGACGGATCGATTAATCAGAAGACGATTTTCGTTCGTGCTTTGTGCTGAGTCAGTCGCATGGTAGCATCTCAAAAAAAGCATGAGGCGAGCAGTTGGCTCAGAAGTCAGACATCGAATGGACGGACGCGACGTGGAACCCAGTGACGGGCTGCACCAAGGTCGGCCCGGGCTGTGACAATTGCTATGCTGAGCGCTTTGCGGAGCGCTGGCGTGACATTGCCGGACACCCCTACGAGCAGGGCTTCGACCTGACACTCTGGCCGTCGAGGCTGAAGCAGCCCGTGCTGTGGAAAAAGCCGCGGATGATCTTCGTGAACTCGATGAGCGACCTTTTCCACAAGGACATCGACCTCGCATTCATCGACAAGGTGTTTGATGCCATGGAGCAGGCGGACTGGCATGTCTACCAAGTGCTGACCAAGCGCAGCTCGCTCATGCGCAACTATGTCCGGAACCGGTATGATGAAGGGCCAGTCCCGCGCCACATCTGGCTCGGCGTCTCGGTGGAGGACGCCGCTCACACAAGCCGGATCAAGCACCTGAAGCAGATCAATTCCGACGCACGCTTTATCTCGTTCGAGCCGCTACTCGGGCCGATCGGGGACGTCGACCTGCGGGGTGTTGCGTGGGCCATTGTCGGGGGGGAGAGTGGGCCTCGGGCGCGTCCCATGGACGAAAGCTGGGCTCGCCAGCTTCGTGACATCTGCGACCGTGACGACGTGGCGTTCTTCTTCAAGCAATGGGGCGGTGCCCGGCCGAAGTCGGGCGGGCGCCTTCTCGATGGTGAAGAGTGGAATGGCTTCCCGTGGCAGATCGTTCCCGAACCCATCATTCGTGCTCTGCAGCCCGAGGATGCTTGATGCCGCCTCGGGTCGAAAACTATCAGGGGCGCGAGCAATCGTTCATCAAACACCTGTTTCTCAACAAATATCTTGAGTCAGCGGCGTACAAGCTGTTTCAAGGCAGATCGCCGGTCTTCAATTTCGTGGATGCATTCGCGGGTCCCTGGCGAGTGTCGGACACCGACAAATACTCGGACGCTTCGTTCTCTCAGGCGATAGAAACGCTGGATGCTGTCCGCCGGTCTCTGCTCGATATGCGGCGCCCGGGGCTCAAGGTTCGTTTCCGGTTCTGCGAGCGAAACCCGGCTTCGGTCGCCAAACTTCAGCAGTTTGCAGCCCAGAAGCCCGAATTCGATATCCAGGTGTTCTCTGGCGCTTTCGAGGACAACCTGAATGGCATCCGCTCCGCTTGCCGCGATGGCTTTACTTTCACTTTCATCGATCCAACCGGCTGGAATGTCGATTCCGGCAAAATCTTTGATTTTCTCCGAAATCTCAACGGCGAGTTCCTTTTTAACTTCATGGCTGAAGAGGTGAACCGGCATGCCGGTTGGGATGGCGTGGCGGAATCCTTGGGTCGCTTCCTAGCGGACCCCGCCTGGAAGGCTGCGTTCGAGGCGATGCCCGAGGGGTCCAACGAAACGAAAATCCTGCAGCTTCTGAAGGCCAGGATGAAGGAAGCACGGGTCGCAACGTATCTGACGGACATGGCCATCCGAAAGCCGCGTGAGGATCGGATCAAGATGCGCCTGATCCTCGGCACGCACAGTGGTTTCGGGGTGGAGGTGTTCCGGAGTGTTCAGGAAAAGGTAGAGAAGGAGGCCGTCCGCACCCGCCACGCCATCCAGACCGAGGAAAGCGGACAGTCACAGATCTTCCCGGAAGAGCAGATTATCGCGTTTGAGACTGATCGCGACGGTGTTGGCTGCTCCGCCCATTTCGTCTGGGCCTCCGAACTTATGCTGTCCACCGTGTCACTGAAATCGGGGATAGCGTTTGGCTCGCTCGCCAGCGAAGTGATGGAACAGGTTCCCGTCCGGACGACTCATCTCAACAAGATCGCAACGACACATCGCAAGGCCGGGCTACTGCGTTTCGACCTTCCCATCGGAAAGAGAACGCCCAGTGCCCAGACAAAGATTTGGGTCGGCACATCACATGACGACTAGGTGCCGCCTTCGCCACGCTGCCTGTGCCCGAACCGTCGAAAAAAAAGACGTGTTAGAAATGCCGCTTGTGCGGGCGAGGGCCACCGAAAACCGGAGGTGAAATCCATGTCGAGCCACGAACTCTCAGAGCTCATCGATTTTGTTCATCGTGACGAATGGCAGTCCGGCATGCGGCTTGTCATGGACGAACATTTCGGGCCTGTTCTGGACGAGCTCGATCTCGACGTTGACGATGTCAGCGAGATGCTGGGCGAGGACATGGTCTCAACCTTGTGGGGCTGCGCCTTCGAGGACTTTCTCACAAGGGAGGGCGATGATGGGTCCAACCTGGTGGACGCCTATCTGAAGCATTCCGGCATGCGCGAGAATGCCGAAACGAAAACCTATATGCGCGCGCTGCGGATGTCCTTCATGAGCATCTACGAGGTGAGTGAAATCGTTCCCGGCAAGTCGCTTCTGGCCCGCAACATGCTGACTGACGGCGAGCCGGTATTGGTGAGCGAGACTACCGCCACAAAAACCCTGCGGCAATGGGACCGAATCGCGGCCCGCATCGTTCCGGTCGACGGTCGCAATATCCTTGCCGGCGGGCTTCTGCCCTTCTCCCACGAAGCATCGGAAATGGTCATGGACGCGCTGCAGGATGCGGTCGGTCGGAAAAGACGCGCCCGAAAATCCTTCACGCTTGGGCCGGACACCCTGCGCGTTGCAGCGCCGCTATTTACAAACGTCTGGCTCATGGAGGCTCTGCAGGAGATGCTGGAGCCGACCATCCCGGATCTGCGTAACAGCGACGGCGAGGAGATCGAATTCTACGACATCCGGTTTCGGCTCGCCAAAGGCGTGCGGCAGAAAGACATCATCGCCATCCTCAAGACCATGCCAGCATTTGAGCCGGCCTCCTCGCGTTTCTGGAACTGGCTCGATCTTGACCGAGCTGGCTCACCACCGAGGGCGAAGGAAGTGGGAACGCTGTCCTGGGATGTCACCATGGCGGATGGGGTTCCTGTCCTCGGCAATCTCGAGCTGCAAGGACGAGAACTTATCCTGTCGGTCAATTCCGTCTCGAGGGCAGAGAATGGGACGACACTTCTGCTGGCCGCTCTTGGCGCTCGGGTCGGCGAGCCGGACATTTCGATCCGATCATTCGAGGAACTTCTCGAGATGCACGACTCCGGTGTCACAGCGCCCCGCCCCGCAATCGATCCAGCGGAGGAAGAGCGGCTCGTTCACGACATGCTCGACCGCCAGTATCGCTCCTTTCTCGACGAGCCGGTCGGCATGCTTGAAAACGTGTCGCCGCGAGCGGCGGTAGCAACCGAGGCCGGGCGAAAGAGGGTCGCCCAGTGGCTCAAATATCTGGAGAACGCGTCCCAGGCGCACGATCCCGTCGACCCGATGGGCAGCTATGATTTCGGCTGGCTTTGGCACGAGCTGGGCGTCGCGCATCTGCGTCGATAGCGCCATGGCCATCCATGCGGCGAGATGAGCCTGCGCACGGCGGCGCCGTACACGCCCAAGAGTACGGCAGGGATCCGCCATGAACGAATCGCGATCAAAAACGATGGTCTGCCTGTTGCAGCCATGGAGGGCACTCATTACCCCGCGCGACGAGACGTTCCCGGCCCTCCCGACGGCGACTTGCTGCGTTGTCTTCGCCCCATAAGGCGCCTTTGGGGAGGCGAAAGCGTCTTGCCAGGCTGACCACAGGCTGGGTACGCGCCACTGCACTGTCGGCGGTCATGCGACTGAACCGAGGTCTCCCCGACGTGCCCCGCATTTGTTGTCCGTCCGCCCATGCAGGTCTCTCTTCTGGCTGATCACGCCGCAGGCCGGCTTCGCCTCGTTCCCCGTTACGCAATGGGGTCGCGTGACTTTCTTCCCCTGCCGATGCCACCCCACGCGGTGCCCGCGCGGGGCCCCGGCATTCGACATTCCTCGCGATACAAGAAACTCCCGCGCCTCCCATCCTCCGCTGACGCTCCGGCCCAGGGGTGCGCCGGCCCACGCCCGCGGCTTCGGATCGCCATCGAGGCCGCATTGGGCGGGCTCGCAAACAGAAGCAGGAGCAATTGACATGGCAACCATCGGAACCTTCAAGCAGACCGCCAACGAGTACACCGGCGAAATCGTCACCCTCAGCGTCCAGGCCAAGAACGTCCGCATCGTGCCGGAGGAGCAGAAAGGCAACGAGAACGCACCAAGCCACCGGATCCACTCGGGAAAGGCCGAAATCGGCGCAGCCTGGAGCCGGCGATCCTCCGAAGGCCGCGACTACCTCTCGGTCAAGCTCGACGACCCCTCGTTCATGGCGCCCATCTACGCCAACCTCTTCGAGGACGAAGGCGGAAGCCACAGCCTGGTCTGGACCCGCAGCCGCAAGGTCAATGGCGACTGAGCCAACATCGAAGCGAAGCACGGCCCGCCCGGAGCGATCCGGGCGGGCCATCCCCGTTGGCGGCACGGCGGCTGAAAGAGGCCAGGTTCAGCGGCTGAAGGTGATCGCGCTATTCAGCGCGACGGCCTCATCGAGAATCCGGTGCCAGACTTCCGCGTCCCTGATCTCCAGCATCATCCGCGCCATCAGTATGGCGACGGCGTCCCGGTCGTAGAACTCTCCGGCTGCCTGAGCACGCCCGAGATACTCGAGGCCTATCCTGAATAGCTTTTCCATGATGACGAACTGGCTTGCGTCAAGGCGAACGTCATAGCCCCTGCCGAACCGCCCGAGACTTCGCGCCAGTGCCACGAGTTCGCGATGGACGAGCAGGTTGGGGAAGAGGCCGGTGAGATCAACGTCGCAGTCCACAGCGGCGCGGACCACCTGCGCCAGAGACGGTCGTTCGACGCCGGCCCCTGCGATCGTTCTGACGGTCGCCTTCATCGCCGGACGGTCGCGGCGGCTATCGTCCGCCTGCTCCTGAATCGCGTTCACCAGCGTGGTTGCCTGGCGCAGGCAGGAAAGTAGAAATCGGATGCGCTCGACCTCGTGATCGATGCCTTCGGCGGCAATCTTGCGGGCATCTGGGCCAGCACAGTCCCACAGAACCTGTTGGCCTTCGCGCTTGCCCGCTTCCCGGGGCGAGGGGTTGTCCGCAAAAAAGGCCCCGACCAGCCTGCTGCCGGCATCATACTGAGTGCGAAAGAATGCCAGGGCCCGTTCCTCGGCATCGTTCGAACGACGTCCATCGTCGATCCAGGCATTGGCCACCAGCAGTTCCAATGCCGCATCGCGCAGAGCGGGAACCTTCATGCGCCGGCTGGTCTCATTGCTGACCCGCATCAGCGCGCAGATGCGCTCGGTCTTCAGATAGACCTGGATCGCAAGCGCATCCTGTATCAGTTTCTCGAGCGCCTTGAGCTGACGCCGCCCGCGTTTCAGTGGCAGCGGGACGGCATCCGCGCCGAAAGCCATCAGGATTGGTTCGCCGGAGCGAAACCGCTCCATGTGATCGTGCGACAGCACGATACCACGATCAAATAGGTGATCGGGGTCGGCGACCAGAAAATCCGGGCGGCGACCTTGCAGGTACTCAAGAATGGCGGGGGATACGTCGGCCAGGGTCGGCTTCGGCAAGACCTTCTCATTGGCGAGGATGACAAAGGGCCTCGTGGCTAGCCAATCGCGAAACCCGAGTTCCGAATATTCCACATCCATTTTCGCCTCCAAACCTGGTCATGCATCGATGCTGACGTCGGCTTTTGCCGGCGGCAAGAGGGGAGCCCTTATCAACGCTGTGTTTTGCGTGCTGCGGCAGCACGACGGAGGGCATCTTTCAGAGGCATATCGCCGCCGGTCGCCCTCGCCAAAGGTTGTTCCTTTTGCTCGTCCGGATTGCCAGCGGAGGACTCTGCCGCTGCCTGGTCCTGTCGCCACTGCTGATCAGCCATGTGGTCTCGCGGGGGTCGCCGTGGCTCGGCTTGAGTTGGCCGGGATGATGGGGGCGGCGTCGGCTTGATCGTTCCACTGGCACAGATAGGGGGCGTGGTCCGAGCTGGCTCTCGGGCAGGCTGAGCCTGCCGCTGGTTCCGCTTCAGTTGCCGCGCAAAGATGCCGCGCAGGTGAGCCGCACCGAAAGGCCGGCCGTCAGGCCTCACGACGTCGGCGCGGACAAGCAGGCGGTCGATCTGATCCCAGTTCAGGCCGCGCGCGCGGAAATCGCGGAATACGCCGAGGTGAAGGGCGACGAGACGTTCCAATGGAATCGGCCCCGCACCCGCATCGAAGGCACGACCAAGTTCCTGGAGCGCATGATTGATGTCGTTCTTCATCCAGCAAGGCTGACGCCAATCCGATCAGCCTGCAAGCGAGTCAGAACGCAGCAATTCGAAACGACTCATATCGTTACGAACCGCCGCAAAATGACTCTTTCACACCTGTGCATCGTTGGATGGCGCCGGCCTGGCGGGAACTTCTTCGACGTTTTCGGCAACCTGCAAAGTCGGGATGCGGTCATCGTTCCGGCCTCATGAAAGCGGAACGATCGTCCGCAGGGCCCTAATGGTAGTCCGCTGATCTGGATCTATTCATCTTGGTCGTGCCCGAAGCACGCGCACAGGTGCAGATTTCCCAGATCGTCGGTCCTTCGACCGGTTGCCATTACGTCGTCGTCGCCCTCACCATTGCCCCACCCCTCATCAGGGTGGATCGCGCTTGTCCTCAGGAAGACATCGGTGTCGATACTACATTTCAGGCAACCGCAGACAAGGCCTGATTGAACCGCTCTCCCCGGCGCATGACCGCCCAGGCGACCCGCGCCAGCTTGTTGGCCACCGCGACCGTCACCACACGCGCCTGCCGACGCGCAAGCAGGCCGTTGATCCAGTCTGCAAGTCCCGGCTTGTTGCGGGAGTATCGTATCACGGCGGTCGCGCCCAGCACCAGAAGCTTGCGCAGATAGGGGTCGCCCTTCTTCGAGATGCGGCCGAGATAGACCTTGCCGCCGGTGCCGCTTTGGCGTGGAACCAGGCCAATCCAGGCAGCGAAGTGCCGCCCGGATTTGAAAGCACGGGCATCGGCGATGGTCGCCGAAATGGCCGATGCGGTGATGAGACCGATTCCGGGAATGGTTTGCAGCCTCTGGCTGACCTCGCTGGCCCGATGGTTGGCAAGGATCGCCTTGTCCGCGAAACGACACGTGACTGGAGATCCTCGATCTGCCCCATGATCAGCTCGACGCAGCCGCGAACCTCATCGGGCAGGACAGCCTCGCTGGATGCGCGCGCCAACTCGTGCAGGGCGGGAATGCTCCACGTTCCCTTTGGCGCGATCAGTCCGAACTCGGCAAGTTGCCCCCGCAACGAGTTCACCAACATGGTGCGCTGCTTGACCAGCAGCTCCCGCGTTCGATGCAGCATTAGACCGGACTGCTGCTCGACGCTCTTGACCTCGACGTACCGCATGGTGGGGCGCGTCACGGCCTCGCAGATCGCCTCGGCGTCGATCTCGTCGTTTTTGCAACGTTTGATACAGGGTTTGACGTAACTCGCCGGCATCAGCCGGACGTCGTGACCGAGGTCGGTCAGCACCCGACCCCAGTGATGGGAGGTGCCGCACGACTCCACGCCGATGAGGCTGCTCGGCAGCTGCCGGAAGAACTCGATCATCTCCGAGCGGCGCAGCTTTTTCCGAAGAACGACTTCGCCGTTCTGGTCGGTTCCGTGGATCTGGAAAACGTGCGTGGCGAGATCAAGGCCGATAATCAGTGCAGGCATCAAAATTGAGAGCGGCGGTGCAAAATTAGTCCACGGTAGCGGCGGGATAGTCCCGCTTCGGGCGGCGTAAAAGTCGTCCGCCTAGAAGTCCTTTCTGCGATTGAGGCAGGGAGGATGAGGGGATCTATACCGTGGAACTTTATTTGAAGGTCCGCCTGGCCTGCTCGGAAGGGATGACGCAGCGGCAGGCGGCAAAGCATTTCAACATATCGCGCGACAGCGCGCGCAAGATGTTGGCGTATTCGGTTCCGCCGGGTTATCGGCGGCAGTCACCGGTGCGCCGGCCGAAGCTCGATGCGTTTGTTGCGACCATCGATGGGTGGTTGGATGAGGACCTGAAGGTGCCGTGCAAGCAGCGCCATACGGCCAAGCGGGTATTTGACCGTCTTCGCGACGAGTGCGGGTTCACCGGCGGCTACACGATCATCAAGGATTACATGCGCGAGCGCGAGCAGCGCCGCCAGGAGGTGTTTGTTCCGCTGTCGCATCCGCCTGGCCATGCGCAGGCCGATTTCGGCGAGGCGATGGTCGTCATCGGTGGAGTGGAGCGGAAGGCGCACTTCTTCGTGCTTGATCTGCCCCACAGCGATGGTTGCTATGTACGGGCCTACCCGGCGGCTGTGTCCGAGGCCTGGGTCGACGGCCACATTCATGCGTTTGCCTTCTTCGGCGGGGTGCCGCAGTCGATCGTCTACGACAACGATCGATGCCTGGTGGCGAAGATATTGCCCGACGGCACGCGCAAGCGGGCGACGCTGTTCAGCGGTTTCCTGTCCCATTACCTGATCCGGGACCGCTATGGTCGGCCGGGCAAGGGTAATGACAAGGGCAGTGTCGAGGGGCTCGTCGGCTATGCCCGTCGCAACTTCATGGTGCCGATCCCGCAGTTTGCGACATGGGAGGCGTTCAACACCTGGCTGGAGGAGCAATGCCGCAAGCGCCAGCGCGACAGGCTGCGGGGTGAGAGCGAGACGATCGGAGAACGGCTGCAGCGGGATCTGGCGGCCATGCGTTCCTTGCCGCCGTCGCCTTTCGACGCATGCGACCAGGCCAGCGGCAAGGTAACGGCCCAGTCGCTTGTACGCTACAAGACCAACGACTATTCGGTCCCGGTCGCCTGGGGTCATCAGGATGCCTGGGTCCCGGGCTATGTCGACGAGGTGGTGATCGGCTGCCGCGGCGAGATCATTGCCCGTCATCCCCGGAGCTGGGAACGTGAAGATGTCGTCTTCGATCCGCTGCACTACCTGCCGCTGATCGAGCAGAAGATCAATGCGCTGGATCAGGCAGCACCTCTCCAGGGCTGGGATTTGCCCGAGGAGTTCGCCACGCTGCGCCGCCTGATGGAAGGACGCATGGCAAAGCATGGCCGGCGCGAGTACGTGCAGGTTCTTCGCCTGCTGGAGAGCTTCGAGCTTGCGGATCTGCACGCGGCTGTGAAGCAGGCCCTCCAGCTCGGAGCGATCAGCTTCGACGCCGTCAAGCATCTGGTGCTGTGCCGGGTGGAGCGCCGGCCGCCGAGACTGGACATGTCCATCTACCCGTACCTGCCGAGGGCGACGGTCGAGACGACATCGGCGAAGGCGTATATGCGACTGCTTTCCGCGCATGGGTAGGAAGCGGCATGAGCACTGAAGTGCCCGAGATTCTGCTCTCCCACTATCTCAAAACCCTCAAGCTGCCGACTTTCCAGCGCGAGTACCAGAAGCTGGCCCGGTTATGCGCCACGGAGGGCGTCGATCATGTCGGATACCTCACCCGGCTTTCCGAACGCGAGATGATCGAACGGGACCGCCGCAAGGTCGAGCGCCGCATCAAGGCGGCCAGGTTCCCGGTCGTCAAAAGCCTGGACAGCTTCGACTTCCCCGCCATCCCGAAGCTCAACAAGATGCAGGTGCTGGAACTGGCCCGCTGCGAATGGATCGAGCGACGCGAGAACGTCATTGCGCTCGGCCCCAGCGGCACGGGCAAGACCCATGTTGCCCTCGGTCTCGGCCTGGCCGCCTGCCAGAAGGGCCTGTCCGTCGGCTTCACCACGGCGGCCGCACTGGTCAGCGAGATGATGGAGGCCCGCGACGAGCGGCGCTTGCTCCGGTTCCAGAAGCAGATGGCCGCCTGCCAGCTTCTCATCATCGATGAGCTGGGCTTCGTGCCGCTCTCCAAAACCGGCGCGGAATTACTCTTCGAGCTGATCTCGCAACGCTACGAACGGGGCGCCACCCTGATCACCAGCAATCTTCCGTTTGACGAATGGACGGAAACCTTGGGGTCACCAAACATTGCAGGCTGCCGCCATTCTCGATGGGGTGGTGTCTCATTTGACGGTCATTGACCCGCGACACGGGCTTGCGGGTCAGCGTCTGGAGCTTGTGTCGTCCCGTTCTGCGCGCGGTCCGGCCTTCGTCGTAGTTCGACTGCCTGACGGGCGCCGCCGTTCAATTCGACGCTCAGTGACCGACCTTGCTGCGGCGCCAGCGGAAGAAAGAGGCGCGCCCAAATCATTGCCCCGCATCAGCGTTCGAACGCTGCTCACATTGATGCACCATTTGAACAGCACGTTGACCTCCCGTAACGAGGAGGTGATTCGCGATGAACATCCAGTCGAATCCGCACCGCCTAGCGTCCCAGTCCTTCACCGAACTTCCTGCCCCGGGCATGACAACGCTTCCGAACCTTTGGCTCACCTTACCGGGGGAGACGCAGAAGCAGATCGCACAGAGCTTTGCGCGACTTCTCCTGCGGATGCGACCGACAGGCGCGACGCTGGCGGCGGCTCGGCATGTTGAGAGCAACAAATAGGCCGGACGAATGCGTGACTGCTGCCCATCGCGGCAAGCTCGCCTACATTTACGTCCGCCAGTCCTCCGTGAACCAGGTGCGGCATCATCAGGAAAGCACGGAACTGCAATACCGCCTTGTGGATCGTGCCGTCGCCCTGGGCTGGCCGCATGAACGTGTGCATGTCATCGATGAAGATCTTGGCAAATCCGGAGCCGGGACCGTCGAGCGGGTAGGCTTCAAGAAGCTGATCGCGGAAATCGGATTGGGCAATGCCGGCCTCGTCATCAGTCTCGACGCCTCCCGTCTTGCCCGCAACAACCGCGACTGGCACCAGCTCCTCGATTTGTGCGCGCTCTTCGGCGTCATCATCGCCGACGGCGAACGTCTCTATGATCCCTGCGCTTACCATGACCGCCTGCTGCTCGGTTTGTCCGGCATCATGAGCGAGGCGGAATTGCACCAGATCAGGCAACGCCTCCATCAGGGCGAGCGTCAGAAAGCGGCCCGCGGCGAGTTGCGCATTCCTCTTCCCGCAGGACTGGCGCATGATCGCTCGGGCCAGATCATTCTCAATCCCGATGAGCAGGTGCAGGCAAGGCTCAGCCTGGTCTCGTCAAATTCCGCGAGCTTCACAGTGCGCGCGCCGTGATGCGCTACCTGCGAAAACAGGATCTGCCACTGCCTGTGCGCCCCCTCATCGGCCCGGCGCCGCATGAGGTGGTATGGCGCGAGGCCAATAGTCCCCGAGTGCTCGGCATTCTTCAAAATCCTGCCTATGCTGGCGCGTATGTGTATGGCCGCAGGCGGGCGGAAGGCGGGCGGCTTCGCCACGACGTCTATCGCCCGAAGACGGTCAAGGTTCCCATCGCCGACTGGGAGGTTTGCCTTCAGGCTGCCCATCCCGGTTATATCGGCTGGGAGGAGTTCATGGAGAACCAGAGACGACTGGCAAACAACATCAACCGCTACGAAGCCGGTCATTCGGGCGCGCCGCGCAAGGGAGCGGCACTGCTGCAAGGCATCGCCGTTTGTGGGCGGTGTGGTCGCCGGATGAGCCTGCGCTATACCGGTCCTGCCGGTGACTATCCCGTCTACACGTGCCGCGCCGACCGCGATCAGGAAGGCGAGCCGCTCTGCCAGGAAGTGCGTGCGCTGCCCGTTGATATGCATGTCGAAAGCATCCTGCTCGAAGCCTTGCGGCCGGACCAGATCGCTATCGCCATTGCCGCGCTGGGTCAGATCGAAGAAGAGACGCGTCAGCTTGAGCGGCAGTGGGCGCTACGGCGCGAGCGGGCGCGTTATGAGGCCGAAAGAGCTCGGCGCCAGTACGATGCGGTCGAGCCGGAGAACCGCCTGGTGGCTCGGTCGTTGGAACGCGGCTGGGAAGAGAAGCTGCGCGCGGCCGAGGCGATCGAGCAGGATTACGAACGGTGGCGGTCCGACGAGCCCCTGGTCTTGAACGAGCCGGATCGCGAGGCGCTGCAAAAGCTTGGCGAAGATCTGCCTGGTATCTGGCACGCCCCTTCCACGACATCGGCCGAGCGAAAGGGCATTCTGCGCCTCATCATCGGCGAGGTTGTCCTCGACCAGAAGCGCTACCAGGGCCAGGTCTGGTTCAAGATCCTTTGGCAGACGGGAGCGACAAGCGAGCACTCGCTCCAGAGGCGGGTCCACACCTATAGCGACTACATTGATCTGGAGCGGCTGCGCAGCCGAGTAGTCGAACTCAACGCCGCAGGCAAAATGGACAAGGAGGTCGCCGCCACGCTGAACGCGGAAGGCTTTGTCGCAGCGCGCGGCTGCGCGTTCAAAGGCGAGAATGTCTGGCTTCTGCGGACGCGTTGGGGCATCCCCACGGTCAAGATCAACGGCACGGGCGCCAACCCAGACCGATGGCCAGATGGCACCTACTCGGTTCAGGGGACGGCGGCCGCACTGGGCGTCACACCACAAACCGTCTTCGACTATCTTGCACGCGGCTGGCTCGAAGGGCGTCAGATCACGAAAGGGCAGCCGTGGCAAATCGTACTCTCGGACGACCAGATCAACATGCTGCGAGCACGGGTCGCACGCACCAGGCGATCAAAGAAGGAGGCATCATGACAACCTCGGTTCGGCGATCAGATCGTGCCATTTGGCCACTGTGTCTGAGCGGTGATGAGTGTGGATTTGCGTCGGTAGCGTTCCTCGACGATTTCGAACAGGTGGAAGCGCTGCTGGTCGGTCAGCGAATGCGTCGCGAAGTCGTCGAGGATCAGCAGTTGCACGCGGGTGAGTTTGTCGAGGAGGCGGGGGAAGCGGCCATCGAGGCGGGCAAGCGCGAGATCCTCGAACAGCCGCGGAGCACGGACGTAGAGCACGGTATGATCGAGCCGTGCGGCCTGGCGACCGATCGCGCAGGCCAACCATGACTTGCCGGTGCCGGTCTGGCCCGTGACGATCATGTTCTCATGAGCCTTGAGCCACTCGCCCTGGCCGAGTGCCATCATGTTGCGCCGGTCGAGCCCGCGCGGGGTGGCAAAGTCGATGTCTTCCACGCAGGCCTCGGGGAAGCGCAGCTTCGCGGCGGCGAGCCGGTTCCTGACCCGCTTGTCGGCGCGCATGGCGGCCTCGCGGTCGAGCATCAGGCCGAGCCACTCGTCGCGGCCCAGTTCGGTCGCACCGTCCTGATCGGCGAGTTCGCGCCACGCGGCGGCCATGCCATTCAGCCCGAGAGCCTGCATCTGGTTGAGGGTGGGATTTGTCAGCATTCCTTCTTCCTTTCCTTCACTGATAGTAGGTGTTGCCGCGGATGTTGGCGTGCAGGGGTGGTGGCTTTGCCGGCTCCGGTTCGGGCCGCACCCGATCGAGACCGGATTTGAGGATGGCGTTCACGGAGGAATAGGTGATCGCGTTGATGGAGAGTGCCCGTTCGCAGGCGGCGTCGAGGCGTTGGGCGCCATAACGCGACGCCAATGACAGGATGCCCATGGCCGAACGATATCCCTGCTCCGGGTGAGGTCGCTCGCGCATCATGCGCTCCACCAGGATGGCAGCATTGGGTCCGATTCTGGCCGCTCGCCCGATCAGGTTGGCGGGCGTGGTGTTGGCGTAGCGCTGATGTGCCTTGGGCATGTGGGCATTGACGGTGACGTGGCCCGAACGCTGCGAGCGGCGAACATGGCTGGCGACGCGCTGGTGATCGTGGAAGATCTCGACCACCCGGTGGGTGAGCCGCACGTCCACGCGCCGGCCGATCAGCCGGTGCGGCACGGAATAGAAAGTCTTGTCCACCTCGACATGGTAGCCGGGATGGACCTTGGCCGACTTCCACTCGGCATATTCGAACGGGGTTGCCGGCAGCGTGCCGAGCGCAGCCCGCTCGATCTCCTCGAACAGTTCGCGGCGGCTCTTGCCGACATGGCGCATGGGCCGGTTGTTCAGTTCCTCCAGAAGATCGGCGATGGCGGTGTTGAGTTGGGCGAGCGAGAAGAAGGTCCGGTTCCTCAGCCGGGCCAGTATCCAGCGCTCGACGATCAGAACCGCACCCTCAACCTTGCCCTTGTCGCGGGGCTTGGCGGCGCGGGTCGGCAGGATGGTGGTGTCGTAATGCTCCGCCATCACGGCAAAGGTGGCATTCAGCGTCGGCTCGAACCATAGCGGCCGGGCCACGCCGGCCTTCAGATTGTCGCAGACGATCGCCCGGGTGACGCCGCCGAAGAAGGAGAGCGCCCGCACCTGGCCTTCGATCCAGTCGGGCAGCTTCTGGCTGTGGCTGGCGAAGGCGAAGGTGAGATTGGAGGCGCCCAGCACCGCCACAAATACCTGCGCCTGATGGATGACCCCGGTCGTAGGGTCGACGATGGGCACGGTCTGGCCGACATAATCGGTCTGCATCACCGCACCAGCTCGATGACGATTGCGGAAGGTCGCGCTCGCTCGGCGTTCGAAAGCGGCGTAGCGCTCGCTGAACCAGGTGTAGCCGTAGCCGTCGGGATGGGCGGCGCGATACTCCTGCCAAAGCGGCGTCAGCGTCACCCCCTTGCGCTTCAGTTCGCGGGCGATCAGCGCAAAGTCCGGTTCATGCTGATCACGGGGCGGCCGGCCGGCACGACCGAACAGCAGCCGCTCGAGTGCGGCATCATCGTCATGAATCGGCGCCAACGGCCAGGAGAGCCCAGCCTCCCGCGCGCGCAGCAGATAGGTCGCGACCGTCGTCTTGCTGATCTTCAGCCGTTCGGAAACCTCGCGCACCGACAGACCCTGTTCATGGGTCAGGCGCAGGATCGTGCGTATATCCTTCACTGTCATTCGTCTCGCTTGCTTCCGTCTCGGCATGGCCCCTCGCAACGTCATCGTGAGGGGCGAAAATGCCAGAACGGCGCAGCCGAGAACCGACCGCCATCGTCGTGCCGGAACTGTCCGGGGTTTAGCGAAATCGCTGTCCGCCAATTACTGAAATAGCTGTCCGGAGATTACCGGATTCGGTGTCCGGGAATTACCGAAACACGCACCGGAGGCCGCCAGCGTCTAATGGCGTGCCGTCGCCGACCAGATCCGGCCCAAGGTTCCCAAGCTCGCCGCCATCCTCGATGACGCCGAGCCCGATGTGCTCGCCTACATGACCTTCCCGAAGGAGCACCGGGCCAAGCTGCACTCACGGAATCCGATTGAGCGTCTCAACGGCGAGATCAAGCGGCGCACCGACGTCGTCGGCATCTTTCCCAACGATGACGCTATCGTCGTATCCATTCGGCGTGGGCCGCGGAGGAGGCTATTTCATTTCGTCGCGATAGATGGCGATGAGGTTGCGGAGGCTTTCGACGCCGAATTCGGTGAGGGCCATGACGCCCTCTTCGTGTTCGGCGCTGTAGACCCAGATCAAGCCGTCGTCCGGCTCCATTCCGGCCGCGATACCGGCGAGCCAGTCCTCGTCTTCCCCGAGTTCGCGGGCGACGAGCGTGATGGTCTGCACGGCATGTATCTTGTTGATGTGCATCTTCAGGCCGCGATTGCAGCGGGCCTTTGCCGCCAGTTCCAGGGCAGCAGTTCGTCGAGGCTATGGGCGGGGTGTCCGGCAATGCGCGCAAGCACATCAGCAAGCCAGGCCTGCGGATCGACATCGTTGAGCTTGGCGGTGCCGATGAGAGAATAGATGACGGCAGCGCGCTGGCCGCCGCGATCCGACCCGCAAAACAGCCACGCCTTTCGGCCGAGTGGCACGCAGCGCAGGGCCCGTTCCGCCGCATTGTTCGTGATACAGACCCTGCCGTCCTCAAGGAAGCGGGAGAAGGCCGGCCAGCGGCGCAGCATGTAGTTGATGGCCTTGGCCAGATCGTGGTTGCGCGAGAGGCTGGAAAGCTGCGCGATCATCCAGGCGTGAAGCGCTTCCATCAGGGGCGCGCTGCGTTCCTGGCGGACGGCGTGTCGCGCTTCGGTGCTCAGCCCGTTGATCTCGCGCTCGATGTCGAACAGGGCGTCGAGGCGCTGCACCGCCTCCAAGGCGATCGGATAGATCGACCCTGTCCGCTCGCCGCGGCTCTTCCTGCGTGCTGCTGCCTCGATATCGGCCAGCTCGAAGAACTTGCGGCGCGCATGGGCAAAACAGCCCGCTTCGAGCACTGGCGCTGGACGACGTCCGGCCGCGTAGAGCTCGCCATAGCCGCCATAGGCGTCTGCCTGCAGGATCCCGGTCCAGCTATCGAGATGGGCTTGCGGGTGCTCTCCGCGCCGGTCGCGCGAATAGTGGAACAGCGCGGCAGGCGGATCGGCACCGCCGAATGGCCGGTCGTCGCGGACATAGACCCACAGCCTGCCGGTGTCGGTCTTGCCCTTGGCAAGGACTGGCACTGTCGTGTCGTCGCCGTGCAGTCGTTCGGCGGCAAGAACATGGGCCTCGATCTGGCGATAGAGGGGCATGAGCGCGAAAGTGGCCGCGCCAACCTGGTCTGCGAGCGTCGACAGGCTCAGCGGCACGCCCTCGCGCGCGAAGCGCTCGGCCTGGCGGTTCAACGGCTGGTGTTGGCCGTATTTGTCGAACAGCAGCATGGCGAGGAAGCCGGGACCTGCCCAGCCACGCGGCACGACATGGAACGGTGCCGGCGGCTGTGTGATCTTCTCGCAGTCCCTGCACGAGAACCTCTCGCGCACGGTCTGGATGACCTTCCACTGGCGCGGGATCACCTCCAGTGTCTCGGTGATGTCCTCGCCGAGCTTCGACAGTCGCGTCCCGCCGCAGGCCGGGCAAGAACAGGGCGCGGGCATGACAATGCGCTCGCGCGGCAGATGCTCGGGAAACGGCTTCTTTGCCGGGCGTCTGCGCGCAAAGGCGGGGACGTGGGTCGTCCCGCCGCTCGCCACTTCCGCGGCCAGGTCATCCTCACTGGCGGTGGCCGTATGTTCCTCGAGCTGTAGTTCCAACTGGTCGAGCAGCCGGCGGCTGCGCTCGCCACTGGGGCCGAACTGCTCGCGCCTGAGCTTGGCGATCTGGAGTTTGAGGTGGGCGATCATGGCGTCCGTTGCCGATGCACGGGCCTGCGCGGCAGCGAGCTCGGCGCCCATCGAAACCACCAGCGCCTTGAGCGCTTCGACGTCGTCCGGGAGAGGCAAACCAGCGGCTTCCATGGCCGAAGTGAATCAGCACCCGTCGCCCTGCGCAACTGGAAAATGCTGCTTTGGCGAAGGGAATCCGCGTCCTATCCCGCCCTTGCCGGACGCCAGGAATATTGCGGGTTGCGCCAGTCGATTCCGTCGAGCAAACACGCCAACTGAGCGCTCGTCAGCGAGACCGTGCCGTCCTTCGCCTGAGGCCAGATGAAGCGGCCCTTCTCAAGCCGCTTGGCGTAGAGCGACATACCGATCCCGTCATGCCAGATGATCTTCACCAGCGATCCCGCGCGACCACGGAAAAGGTACAGATCACCGCCATGAGGATCGCGCTTCAGCTGCTCCTGCACCAGCAAGGCCAAGCCTTGCATGCCCTTCCGCATGTCGGTGTGGCCCATCGACAGCCACACTCGCGCGCCCGGCGGGATCATCGCAGCGCCTTCAACACCGCCGTGGCCAGCGCAGGAGGTGCGCAGGCGGTGATGCTCACCCGGCCTCCTCTTGCCAAGTCCACGACAATTGCGGGCCGTTCCTCCCCTGGCCGGCATCCACCTTCATCGGTGATCACCGCCTCGGCAAAGCCCGGTTCCGGCTCCGGTCGGCAGAACTTGCGGCGCCACGTGTAGATCAGCGCCGTCCAAACGTCATGCCGACGCGCCACATGCGTTACGCAGGCTCCGGGCGAAAAGGCCTCCTGCAGAATCCGCAGCCGCTCATCGTCGCTCCACCGCCGCCGTCGTTCCGGCCCCGTCAAGAGGGTCACCTGGCCCATCAACCGCTCCTAAGTGTGCTCTTAAGAGCGCACTTAAGACCGATCGCTCACCGCCCCGACAAGGCGTGACACGCCGGAGGGATACCTATCGTCCGTCTGGTCGGAGCCCTGCTGCTGGAGCAGAACGACGAATGGGCCGTCCAGAGAGCCCGCTACGTGACACTAGAAAGCAATGGCCAATTGAGCGATGATCCGCTCATCAGCTTGCCCGCAGTGGCGCGCTGATCAGCCCGGCCAGGCCGGAGAGCTCGGCGACCAGTGCCGCCAGCTACACCACGCAGTGGGACGCATCGAACGGTTTGGTTTAGATCCCGACATCGAGGACCTGATTTAGGCCACCGAGGCGCGCTAGAATCCTTTTCAGCGGGACGAAACCCTCGCACGTTCGCACCGCCTACAAATACATTCGGAGAACCGCCCGGTCCGAGGATCTTTATTTTCACCGTGGGCGGTGGCCGCAGCGCAGTCGGTGCAGACAGCGCGTGACAAGTAGAAGCCTGTCACGCCCCTTGTCGTACTATGAACTTCTGGGGAATTTGTACCGGCCGCTGTTACGCTGTGACAGGTTTTCGCCCGATCGCCTTACATGTGACCAACGGTGACTCCTGTTGGTAGACGCGGTTGACCCTCGATTCTGCAGTTCGCTGTCAGTTTGCACCAACGGAATAGATGAGAAGCAAACGTGTCTCGAGCGCGCGCGCGATATGCATACGCGCGGCTTTCTCCGCTGCGTCTGGATCTCGTGCAGCGATCGCGTCAAGAATAACTCCATGCTCCTCGGCTGCGGACCTACTCCGGCTCTTAACCGCAAACGTAGTGTCAGGTAGAAGTGCGAGGGCATCGTTGAGGTCGTCAAGCATGCGCTTCTGGTACCGATTGCGAGCGGCCTCATAGATCGCGTCGTGGAAGGCGATATTGAGACGCGCGAAGCCAACAGGGTCGCCCTTAAAGTCCACGAATTGCGCATGCACATGGCGCAGCGCGGTAATGTCAGCAGCGGTCGCGTTCTCTGCTGCGAAGCGAGCGGCCGCCCCCTCGAGAATCTCGCGCATCGCGTAGACCTCCATCACCTGAGAGCGCGACAGCACCGTAACCGCGAGCCCGCCGCCGGCGCTTTCCACCATGCCTCGGATCTGGAGCCGCCCCAGCGCTTCTCGTACCGGAGTGCGGCTGACCCCGAGCGAGGCGGCGAGTTCCTCCTCGCGCACGCGCATGCCAGCCATTAGTTCGCCGGAGCGGATGCGTCTGCGCAGTGCCTCGTAGACTTGCTCGCTCCGCGATGTGGCCGATGAAGGCAGGTGTTTCGGGATCGGGTCAGCCATTACAAAATCCTCAATGCGTAACGGCAGCAAACCACAGACCCACTCGCAAATCCAACCGTATGCACTTGTATGCAAAAATGGTCGGGTGTATGGGTGCTTCATATGCAGGCGGATTGACGAATGGGCGAAACCTGGGACGTACTCGTGGCAGGCGGTGGCAATGCCGCCCTGTGCGCAGCGATCGCGGCACGCCGAGCCGGCGCCCGCGTGCTTGTCGTCGAGGCGGCGCCGAAATTCTATCGAGGCGGTAACACGCGCCACACGCGCAACATGCGCTGCGCGCACGAGACAGCCACCGAGCATCTGACCGGTCCCTATACCGAGGATGAGTTTTGGGACGACCTCCTGCGCGTCACGCAGGGGCAGACTGACGAGGATTTGGCCAGGTACATGATCGCTAAGTCGAGCCACATGCTTGGCTGGATCGGCGAGCAAGGCGTCCGCTTCCAGCCGTCTCTGGGCGGGACGCTCAGCCTCGGGCGCACCAATTCCTTTTTCTTGGGCGGCGGCCGCGCCATGCTCAACGCGCTCTATCTGACCGCCGAGAAGCTTGGCGTCGAGGTCAGGTACGATACGCCCATCACGGCCCTGGAGATCGACAACGGCCGCTTCCGCGCCGCGATCCTGAACGGCACGACTCGCATCGAGGCACGCAGCTTTGTCGCCGCCGCCGGCGGCTTCGAGGCTAATCTGGAGTGGCTCAAGGAGAGCTGGGGCGATCGTGCTGAGAACTTCCTCATCCGCGGCACACCCTACAATCGTGGCGACGTCTTACGCATGCTGATCGACGCCGGGGTCGAGCCGGTCGGCGACCCGACGCAGTGCCACGCCGTCGCCATCGACGCCCGCGCTCCAAAGTTCGACGGGGGCATCATCACGCGTCTCGACTGCGTGGTATTCGGCATCGTGGTGAACAGTGAAGCCAGGCGCTTCTATGACGAGGGCGAGGATTTCTGGCCCAAGCGCTATGCGATTTGGGGCCGGCTGGTCGCCGACCAGCCCGACCAGATCGCCTACATCCTATTTGATGCCAAGTCGCTGAAGATGTTCATGCCGTCGCTCTATCCGCCGGTCACCGCGGGCAGCATCGCTGAGCTCGCTGGCAAGCTCGGCCTCGATGCAGCCCGCCTAGAGGCGACCGTCGGCGACTTCAACGGCGCAGTACGATCCGGCAGCTTCGATCACACAGTGCTCGACGATTGCCGCACGGAAGGACTTAACCCACCGAAGACCCACTGGGCGCGGCGGATCGACGAGGCACCGTTTTACGCCTATCCGGTGCGCCCGGGCATTACTTTCACCTATCTGGGAACACGAGTCGACCGCCACGCGCGCGTGCGCATGGCCAATGTGGGCCCGTCCGAGAACATGTTCGCGGCCGGCGAGATCATGGCCGGCAACGTGCTGGGGCGCGGCTACGCGGCCGGCATCGGGATGACCATTGGCGGCGTCTTTGGGCGCATCGCCGGAGAGGAAGCGGCACGACATGCAGTTGGCTGACCATCACGCCGAAGCAGAACGGCTCATGACCATCTGCAATGCCTGCCGTTATTGCGAAGGCCTGTGCGCGGTCTTCCCGGCCATGGAGATGCGCCGCTCCTTCGGCGCCGGTGATCTCGACTACTTGGCCAATCTCTGCCATGGCTGCGGCGCCTGCTATGTGGACTGCCAGTTCTCGCCGCCGCACGAATTCGAGGTCAACGTGCCGCGCACGCTGGCGACTGTTCGCGCGCGGTCCTATCGCGACCACGCCTGGCCCGGCTTCTTGCGCTCGCTCTTCGATCACAACGGACTTGCCATTTCGCTGGCGGCAGCACTCGGCGTCGCCGGGTTCATCCTCGGTTTCGTCTCGTGGCACCAGCCTGCGGTGCTGGTCGAGGCGCATCGCGATCCGTCCTCCTTTTATGCCCTGATGCCGCATGAGGCGATGGTGACGCTGTTCGGCACAGCGTTCCTGCTCGCACTGGTGGCGCTGGCCATGGGGTTTCGCAGCTTCTGGCGTGCCGCGCGCGAGCAGATCCCGGAGCCGGCCGGAGGCGGCTCGCTCTTGCAGGCGCTGCGCGACGCCGGCACGCTGCGCTACCTCGACGGCGGCGGCGTCGGCTGCTACAACGAGGATGAGAGGCCGACGGACAACCGACGCTTCTACCACCACCTGACCTTCTATGGCTTCCTGCTTTGCTTCGCGGCGACCACCAGCGCCACGCTCATGCACTACCTGTTAGACATGCCGGCGCCCTATGCCTGGTACATGCCGCCCAAGGTGCTCGGCACGCTCGGCGGGCTGGGCCTGATCGTCGGTCCGGTCGGTCTGTTTCTTGCTCGGATTAGGCGCGACCCGGAGTTGAACGACGCCGACTGCAGCGGCATAGATACGGCCTTCATAGGCATGCTATTCGGCACCGGCCTGACCGGGATACTGCTGATGCTGCTGCGCCAGACGCCTGCAATGGGCATCATGCTGGCGCTGCATCTTGGCTTCGTATTGGCCCTGTTCGTGACCATGCCCTACAGCAAATTCGTGCACGGCATCTACCGCTACGCAGCCCTGGTGCTCTACGCGCTTGAGCGGCGTCGTCTCGGCTCTAAGGCGGACCGCTCCTGACGCAGGTCAGCGCTTCGGCGGCGCGTTCCAGCCAAACCGCGACAACGCGGCATGGCTCGCCAGGATGTCCTCGTCGGGACGGTCCGAGATGATCTCCATAGTGGAGGGACCCTCGAAGCCAATTCGCTCCAGTGCGTCCCCGATCCGATCGAAAGGGACGACCCCGGTCCCTACTTTCGCATGCGCCCACACCTTCACGCCCGTGTCGGACAAATGGACGAAGCGCAATCTTGGCGCCACGACCTCCAGCCCTTGCGCGGGATCCTCGCCGGCAAAGACGGCGTTGGCGACGTCGTAGGTGATGCCGATACGATCATTGCCGATCAGCGCCAGCCGCTCCATCAAGTGCTCAGCATGGGGCAGGAACGAGTTGGGCACGTTTTCCACCGTGATTTCGATGCCTTCGATCTCGGCGACGCGGTCTAATTCCAGAAGAGCGTCATCGAACCAGCGGTCGCGATAATGGTCGGGCAGCGGCAGCAGGGGGTGTGTCTTGCCCGGCACCACGACCACCCATGGCACGTTCCATTCGGCCGCCAGCCTGATCACGGCGATATAATGGTCGAGCGTGTAGCGTCGCATCTCCGGCGCCGGGCTGACCAGGTTAAGGTCGAGCATCGGCGGGGCGAGCGACAGGATGCGCATGGCGCGCTCTTCGAGGAGACGACGCACGCGGCGCCGGCCTTCGGTGCCCAGGTCGGACGGCCAAAGATGCGGCCAGTTCACCATCAGTTCCATGCCGCGATAGCCCATGTCGGCGATGTGGGCGATGGTGTCGTAAGTCGACAGTTTCCATATGTAGGAGTAGCAGTTGACGGCCAATTCCCGCGTCATGTCCTGGCTCCTTCTCACTCAGCGCATCATCTCGACGCCGCCGCACACGCTCAACGCCTGTCCGCTGACCGATGCACCGAAGGGCGAAGCGAGAAACAGTTGCATGTTGACGATGTCCTCAACGGCGACGGTGCGCCCAAGAGCGACGCGATCCAGAACCTCATCGATGACCGTCTCAGGTTCGAGACCGTCCTCTATGGCGCGCCGCGCCCAAACGCTGCGGAATCGATCGCCCTCGACATGCCCAGGCAAGATAGCATTGACGCGGATGTTGTCGCGGCCGACCTCCATCGCCAGGCTCTTGCTGAAGCCGATGACGCCCCATTTGGCCGCCGCGTAAGGGGTGCGGTTAGGGAAGGCGAGACGGCCCGCAACAGAGCTCATGTTGATGATCGAGCCGCCGCCCGACTCGCGCATGGACTTGACCGCTCTGGCGCTGCAATGAAACTGCGATTTGACGTTGACGGCCAACGTCTTCTCGACGTCCTCCGGCGTAACTTTCTCTATCCCGCAGGCGGGACCGGGCACGCCTGCATTGTTGATCAGGACGTCGATGCCGCCGAGCTTGGTGAGCGCGTCGGCGAACATGCGATCGACTGCGGCTTCATCTGCAACATCGGCAATGCTGCCTTCCAGGCTGTCGGTGGCGGCGATGGTGGCGGAGAGGGGCTCGGGCTGGATGTCGCTGACATAGACGCGCGCGCCGCGTGCCAAGAAGCCTTCGGCCGAGACCTTGCCAATGCCGGAGCCGGCTGCGGTGATGACGACGCGATAGCCGGACAGATCGACCGGTAGGAAGCTATTGCTCATGGGGTTCTCCGATGTGGACGGGCGTGCTTGTGACGTGGATTTCCGTCAGACGGTCAAGCACATCTGCCGCGCCTGCATAAGGAAATTTGGTTCCGCGTGCGGGATCGGGGGAAGCGCCCAGCTTCCGGTGCCAACCGGCTTGATGTCGCGATCGACCGGAACTTCAATTAGATAAGGCACATTGGCCTTCACCGCCGCGGCTATAGCGTCTTCGAGTTGGTCGGCTGCATCGACCTTCGCCGACGCGACGCCGAACGAATCCGCCATCTTGCAGAAGTCGGGGCTGTAGAGTTCGCCCGTTTTGTCGATGGTGAAGCTCGTCGCCAGTTCGCGCCCGCCGAAGAAGCCAAGCTGTAAGTCGCGGATCGAGCCGTAGCCGTGGTTGTTCCAAACCACCCAGACCGCCGGAATGTCGTATTCCTTAGCCGTTGCCAGCACGTGCGGCGTCATCAGGAACGAGCCATCCCCCGAAACGGAAATGCAGGGCCGGTCCGGCGCAGCCAGCTTGGCGCCCAGAATGCCAGACGTCGCATAGCCCATCGCCGCGAAGCCCCAGCTCTGCAGCAATTGTCGAGGACGGCGCGTTTCCAGCAGCTGGACGATCCAGTTGTGGTGGACACCCACATCGGAGGCGACGATGGCGTTTTCGGGCAGCGACCGGTTGAGCGCATCTACCACGCGCTCGGGTCTAAGAGGTACCTGCTGCGACGATGCGTGCGTAGCCTGGAAGCTGTTCCAAGTCGCGAGCGCTCGGCCGAGCCGCTCGATCCATTCGCCGCGCGCAGGGGAGATCTCCCCCTGGTGCTCGCGGACTATGTCTTTCAGCATGAACTCCAGCGTCGCCCTGACGTCCCCGAGGATGCCGCGATGGGTGGGATAGTTCCGGCCGAGTTCCTGCGGGTCGATGTCGACCTGGATGATCCGTGTTGGCGGCACTGAGAACGTGTAGCCGTCCAACCAGGCGCTGGTCGAGCGGTCGTCGAAGCTGAAGCCGAGCGCTAAAACGACGTCCGCGTTCTTGGTCGCCTCATTAGCCGAATAGGTGCCGTTGCGGCCGATCGTGCCAAAGGCAAGCTCGTGGCGGTCGTCAATGGCGCCCTTGCCATTTGGGCTGGTGACCACCGGTATACGCAGCCTCTCGGCCAACAGTCGTAATGCATCCGAGGCCTGGGCGAGAAGTACGCCCTGTCCGGCAACGATGACCGGTCGTTCGGCCGCGCGCAGCTCCGCGACGGCCTTCGCGAGTTGCGCAGGATTGCCGATCGAGCCGCTGCTGAGTTCCGGATCGGCGCTCGCATGACCATTCTCCGTCGTCTCCACAAACACGTTAAGCGGCACGTCGAGATTAACCGGGCCCGGGCGCCCGCTGGTCAGTTGCTGAAGGCCCTGCTTGATCGCCAGCGGCACCATGTCAGCGCGCGTCGGCTGGTAGCTCCGCTTGACGTAAGGGCGGATCACCGAGGGAAAGTCCCCCTGGTTCTGGAAGCCAGTTTCCTGGAACGGGTTGCGGTTGAACTGGCTCGTCGGCACGTTCGCAGTAACGGCCAGAAAGGCCGAAGAATCGGCCATCGCTGCGGCCAACGAGATCACCAGGTTGCATGAGCCCGGCCCGCAGGAGGTGAATGTCGCCACCGCCTCGTTCTTAATCTTGAAATAGGCATCGGCCATGTAGCCGGCTGTCTGCTCATGATGAACCGAGATTGTCTTGATTTTGTTAGAGGCCCGATAGGCCGAGTCAAGAAAGCCGACATTGCCGTGTCCGCACACCCCAAAAATGTAGGGCATGCCGTAGTCGACGAGTTCGTCGACGATGATGTCGGCGCCGCTGCGTGCCATACCTGCCACGTGAAATCCTCCCGATTTTCAACGGGTGGAAGAGCAGCATGCGACGATGAGAATGTCAATTTCATATTGTAAAATTAACCCTGGCGTTTGCCCTCGAGCAGGTCCCAGAACCACCACAGCCTCTCCACGACCTGATTGCTGGTGTCGTCTCGAAACGCCAGATAGTGCGGCGCAAGGCGATGGACGTCGAGCGCCGCCTGGTCGGCATAGACCTCATGCAGGAAGAAGCGTTCCGGCCGCTTGCGATCCTGGTGGATGTCGAAGCGCAGGCATCCCTCCTCCGCCGTGAGCGTGGCGGCCGCGTGGCGCAGGAGGCGCTCGCGGAAGGCGTCGATCGCATCGGCGCGGCAGGTCAGGTGCGCGGTGTGAACCAGCACTGCTTAATCGTCCTTGTCGAGGTCGAGCACGGTGCGCAGGTCGATCTCGGCCTCGAAGCCGAGCTGCTCGCGCGCCTTGGTCAGGTCGTAGAGCGGCGCGTAGGGGTTATTCTCGTAGAGCTCGGGATTTCGCACCTCGGGCAGGTAGCCCAGAATGCGCTCCAGCCGCTCGAGCGTCGGCTCAGGCGCCAGCGTATTGCTGGCCGACAGGAAGAATTCCTCGAAGCCGTCGACCTTGGCGTTCAGCGCCAGGCGGAAGGCTCGCGCCGCGTCGCGCGGCTCGACATAATGCCATGCCATGCCGCCGCCGGCGCCGGACGGGCCGCCGGCCATGCGGGGCGTGTAATTGTCGGGATCGGCGGCGCGGGCGCGCAATTCGCCATACATGACCTCATAGGCCACGAATACCGGCCGCAGCGACACCACCTCGATCTTGCCGCGCAGCGCGAAGCTGCGTCCCGTGTCCTCATTGAGCACCTTGCTAAGACCGTACGGATCGGTGGCCCGGCGCGGATGGCTCTCGTCCACCGGCAGATAGAGCGGCGGCAGCATCGCGCCTTCGCGCACCGTGTAGCCGACGACGGAATCGCTAGAGCAAATCACCACCCTCCGTACGCCCGCCTGCTCGGCAGCATCCAGCACCTGCCAGGTGCCGACCACGTTGATGCGGATCAGTTCCTCCCCGGTGCCCGACCAAATGTTGGGAAGCGCGGCGACGTGAATGATGGCGTCTTGGCCGGCCGCGGCCGCGTCGACCAGCGCGCGATCGGTCATATCGCCGACATGCCAGGCAATGTCGGCCTCACCTTTGCGCCGATCGAGCCCGGCGACCTCGTGCCCATGCTCGCGCAACTCGTCTACGATCGCGCCACCAAGCATGCCGCCTGCACCGGTAACCAGTATCTTCGCCATCTCAAGCTCCTCTCGTGCCCGGACAGGGCATCGAGAAACTGCTACATTACGAGAAGCAAATTCACAATATGAAATGAAAATAGCTTTAACAGCCTGCCGGCTATGGGGCGCCGCCTAGTTCCGCCGACAGCTTTACCGAGGCCTTCAGTACCAGGGAGCTCTTTTCCTGCAGCGATTGCAGCGTGAGCCGCCAGATCGGTGCGGAAATGCCAATGGCGGCGATAGTCTGGCCGGTGAAGTCCTTCACCGGCGCGGCAACGCAGCGCGCCTCGTCGTTAAACTCTCCGTCGTCATAAGCGAGGCCGGCCGACAGCGTCTGGCGCAATTCCTCGCGTATGCGTTGGGGGTCGACTATCGTCTTAGCGGTCAGCGGTGTCGGTGGATTAGCTTCGAAATACCTGTCCACCTGCGCCATGGCGAGCGGTGCCAGAAGCACTTTGCCGAGCGCGGTAGCATGCCCTGGTCGCACCCCGCCGGTTCGCTCCTGCATCTGGAACACGCCGCTGCCGGAAACCCTGCCCGCGATCACGATTTCGTTCCCTGTCATGATCGCGAGGTGAGAACTCTCGCCGGACAGCTCTGCTAATTCCTCTAGGATAGGCATCGCCAATGCGACCATCTCCGATTCGCTGCGCGAGGCCGCGGCGAGGCCGAAGATCATGCTGCCGACGTGATATTTTTTGGTGTCGGGCGACTGGCGGACATAACCCAGCGACACCATGGTGCGTATTAGATGGAACGTGGTGCTGTTGTGGAGTCCAACGCTCTTCGATAGGTCGGCCAGGCTGATTCCCTGCGGATGCGACGCCACCGTCTCGAGCAGCTTGAAGGCCCGCTCCAGGGACTGGACACCGGTCCGCTCTTTGGTCTTCGCGTCCGTGGACTCAGCTCCCATCACCATGCTGCTCATGCAGGCTCCATCATCGATTCAGCGACGCGATACTCGCCATCGCCGCAATTCTAATTATAGAGCGGCATGCTTTCGCGCGCCAGTCTGCCTCATCTTGGCAAGTTCACTTTGCATCGCGGAAAACTTGGTCGCAATGAGCTCTATTCGTCATTAACCGGCGTCGTGATGACGAGAAATATCAGATTAGCCAGCCCCGTATTATGGAACGCGTGCTCGATCCCCGGCGGAATGAAAATGACGTCGTGCCGGCGCACCACGCGCTTCTCGTCACCGAACTCGAATAGGCCCTCGCCGTCCAGCACGTGATAGATCTGCTCCTGCACCTTGTGCTTGTGGCGCGCCACATAGGCCTTGGGCTCGTAGGAAGAGATTCGATGGTCGATCAGCCGCGACTGGGCCGTGTCGGGATGCACCAACAGCTTGGACAGCGCCCCGCCATGATGCCCCGGCAGTTCGTGCCACGGCACTTCCGCGATGTTGTGGATAACAGTTTTTCGCTCGCTCATCATTGGGCTCCTTGGGTCTGTTTGCGGGCAGCCTCGACATAGGCGGTGATGCCCTTGCGAATGTCGAAGCGCGGAACATAGCCGATATCGCGACGCGCTCGCGTTACGTCCAGTGCCCCTTTCCGGACGGCCCTGAGATCGCCACCATGCCGGTATTCGCCTGCCGTCACGGTGACGTCCGCGTGGGGCACCGCCGCCTTGACGGCAGCTACGATTTCGGAGAGCGACACCGCTTCGCCCGAGGCGATGTTGTAGGTGTCGTGGGGCAGGGCGCCGGCGTCGAGGATCCGGATCAGCCCGTCGACACAATCGTCGATATAGGTATGGTCGACCCGGAAGTCGGCGCCTGATGGAAGGTGGAGCGGCGTACCGGCGACCGCAGCGTCGACCAGCGTCTTGGGAATGCGCGGTCGCGGCAGGCCCGGACCGTAGACCCAGCATGTGCGCACGTTGACAATCGAGAGTCCGTGGCTCTCGCTAAAGTCGCGGGCCAACTGTTCAACGGTGTACTTGCTGATCCCGTAGAGCTTGACCGGCCGGCAAGCGTGGGTCTCATCGATCCGGTCGGCCTCGAAATGGCCGTACACCTCCTCGCTCGACAGGTTAACTACCCGTTTGAGGTCGAACAGCCTGGCGAGATTGAAAACGTTGAGGGATCCCTCGACGTTGATACGCATCGTCGCCACGGGCGCGGCTTCCGAGTTGATGACGCCCACGATCGCCGCGCAGTGGACGACCGAGTCAGGAGCGAACTCCTTGAAGCACTGCGCCAGCTGCGCCCATTCCGTCACCTCGCCATGGCGATAGCTCGCCCTGTCGGGATGCGCTTCGAGCACGGCTGCGAGATTGCGGCTCTTGGCAATGTCGACGGCTAGTACCTGGTCGCCGCGCGCAGCAAGGGCGCTGCAAAGGGCGGCACCGATGAAGCCGCCGCCGCCGGTAACTAATATGCGCATCAGTGTCTTCCTGACTCTGCTTGGGGCCGTCATGGTAGGCGTTTCAGGCCCCGGCGAAATAGGGCTTGCCGAATGCCGGCTCCTTGTGCGGGCGCGGCGGAAGCTGCCATGAGCCGGTGCTGGGTGGCCGGATGTCGGCGTCGACATGCACGTCAAGCAGGTAGGGACGGTTCGCCTTTACCGCCTCTTCTAGCGCACCGGCGAAATCCTGCGAGCGTGTCACGGTCTTGGCTGCCACGCCCGAAGCACGCGCCCAGGCCGCGAAGTCGGGATTATAGGGCTGGCCGTCGTCGCCCGAATAGAAGGCCGTACCGATCTCGCGGCCCTCGAACTGTCCGTACTGGATGTCGCGTATCGCGCCCCAGGCGAAGTTGTTCCACACCAACCAGACGACCGGGATGTTGTATTCGACCGCCGTGCAGAGCACGTGCGGAACCATGGTGAAACCGCCATCGCCGCAAACGGAGATGACCGGGCGATCGGGTGCGGCGAGCTTCGCCCCGAGCGCCGCCGACGGACCGAACCCCATGCCGGAGAAACCCCAGCTGTTCAGCATCGAGGCGGGATTGCGCGCCTTCCAGAACTGCATGAACCAGTTGTGGTGGATGCCGGCATCGAAGGTCATGATCGCGTTGCTTGGGAGGATGCGCTGACAATCGTGGACGATGCGTTCGGGACGAATTGGGCTGGCGTGCATCTCGAATTTGGGGCCAACGAAGGCTTCCCACTCGCGCGCCCAGTCGATGGTGCGCGCGCGCCAGTCCTCGAGGCGCGGGCCAGCCGGCACGTTGCGGCGATCGATCTCGGAAAGCAACTGGCGCAGGAAGGTGCGCGCGTCGGCCAGGATTGGCAGGTCGGGCGCATAGTTGCGGCCGATCTCGGCATGGTCGACATCGGCATGGATCAGCTTGGTCTGCGGGAAATTCCAAGAATAGCCCTTCAGCCAGGACGAGGCCGATCTGTCGTCGAAGCGGGCCCCGACCACGATCACGAGATCGGCCCTGCGGCCCGCCTCGTTGGCTGGGTAAGATCCGTTGCGGCCGATGAAGCCCAGCGACAGCGGATCCTCCATATCGAGCGTGCCCATGCCGTTGGGCGACGAGATGACCGGGATCGACAGCCGATGCGCGAACGCCGTCAGTTCCTCGCTCGCTTCGGACAGGGTGACGCCGTGGCCGACGAACAGCACCGGGCGCTCGGCGGCCAGGATCATGTCCATCGCCGTTCGCACGTCCTCCTCGTTGGCACCCGAGCGTCGGGCGTTGAGGCGCGTCGGCTGGCTGTGCTCGAGTTCGACCTCGGCGCTCTCCTGGAACAGGTTGTAGGGAACGTCGATCTGCACCGGGCCGGCGCGTCCCGACAGCATCGTCTGCATGCCCTGGCGCAGTGCAAGTGGCAGCATCTCGACGCGGGTCGGCTGGAAGCTGCGCTTGACCACCGGCTTGATAACCGAGGGGAAATCGGCTTGAAAGTGGCCGTTGATCTCCTGGAACGGGCTGCGGTTGAACTGCGAGGTCGGCACGTTGGCGGTTATGGCCATCATGGCGGATGAATCGGTCATGGCGAGCGCCAGCGGCATCACCATGTTGGCCGAGCCGGGCCCGCACGAGGTCAGTGTCGCCACCGGCTCGTGGCGGACGCGGAAATAGCCGTCGGCCATGTGACCCGCCGTCTGCTCGTGGCGCGGCGAGATCAGTTTGAGGTCGTCCTTCGCGTCGTAGAGGGCGTCGAGCATTCCGACATTGCCGTGGCCGCAGATGCCGAACACGTACGGCACCTTCTCCTTGACGAGGAAATCGACGATCAGTTCTGCGCCTTTGGGCATGGGGTCACACTCTTTCTTGTGTTTGGTCAAGCTAGCTTTCCATATTGTGAAAAGTCAACCGACGATATGAAATTTCAGTCGAAAGCGGTGGCGCGCGAGCGCGTCTGCCAGCGGGCGATGTCGCCCTCGACCTGCTCGATTTTCTGACGCATCTGGCCGATGCAGATTTCACCCAGCGGCAGACGAAGCGGCGCGTCACCTTCATCCACCACGTCGAACACCAGGGCTGCCGCCTTGGCGGGGTCGCCGGGCTGCTTGCCGTCGGCCGCCATCATGTTCTCGCGGAATGGTCCGAGGGTCTCGCGATAGGCCTCGTGAAGCGGGGCCGTGTGAAGCGACCTGTTGCGGAAATCGGTGCGGAAGGGGCCCGGCTCGATGATCGTCACCTTGATGCCGAACGGTGCCACTTCCTTTGCCAGCGATTCCGACAGCCCTTCGACCGCGAACTTTGCGGCGCTATAAAAGGAAAAGCCGGCAGCGCCCGAGAAGCCCAGCATCGATGAGATATTCAGAACATGGCCGCCTGCCTGTGCACGCATGTGCGGCAGCACGGCCTTGAGCATCCGGTGCACGCCGAAGAAATTGGCCTCAAAGGCGGCGCGGCCTTCGACATCGTCGATCTCCTCGGTCGCGCCGACCGTGCCGAAGCCGGCATTGTTCACCAGCACGTCGATGCGGCCGCGCCAGGCGACCGCGCGCTCGACCGCGCTTTCCACACTTGAGTCGGAGGTGACGTCAAGGTCCACCGCCAGCGCCGATTCCGGATGGGCGGCGACGATGTCGGCGACGGCGTCGGTGTTGCGTGCGCTCACCACCGCGGCATCGCCGCGGGCAAGAACCTCGTTGGCGAAGGCGCGTCCAAGGCCGCTTGAGCAGCCGGTTATGAGCCAGACCCGGGGCGTCTTCGCGGATGGCGGTTGAGACATGTATTCGGCCTTTCCACGGCGCGACGTGCGCCGCTACGTGCTTTTGCGATCGTAGAGCTTGAATAAGGCAGCCATGTCCTCGCCCCCATGGCCCTCATGGACGCGTTGACGGATCATCTCCCCGGCAAGTGAATTCAGCGGCATAGGCGCGGCAGCGTCCGTCGCCAACAGGCGCACCACCGCCAGATCCTTCATCATCGTGTCGAGCGTGCCGGTCACCGCGAACTCGCGCTCCACCATCCGCGGCCACTCGCGCTGCAGTAGGTTGGAATCGCCGTATCCGCCGTTCAGGGCCTGCGGGATCTTGCTTGCGTCGATGCCGATCTTCTCGGCGAAGTTCAGCACCTCCGACAGCAACACGAATATGGTCGAGACCAGCGTCTGGTTGACCATCTTGGCCTTCTGGCCGGCGCCGCTGTCGCCCACGCGCGTCAGGTTGCGGCACAGTGGCTCGAGCACGGGGCGCACGCGTTCGATTGCGTCCTCTGGTCCACCCGCCATCACCGCCAGGGTGCCGTTAGCCGCCCCACCAGTTCCGCCGGAGACGGGCGCGTCGATCCAGATCATGCCCGTCTTTTCAGCCAGGGAAGCGGCCATCTCTTCAGTCTCGATCGGCGAGATGGTGGACATGTCGACGAGAATCTTGTGGGGTCCGGCGCCTTGGGCGAGACCCTCGGGCCCGAACACCACGGCGCGCATTGCCGCGGTGTCGGACACGGAGGTGATCACAACGTCACAGCGGCGGCACAGTTCGGCGGCGGTCGGCGCGATTGATGCGCCGGCCTCCTCATACGGCTTCAGCTTATCGGGAGAACGCCCCCACAACACCACCTCGTTGCCCGCCTGCAGCAGCCGCTCGATCATGCGTCCGCCCATCTTGCCGGCGCCAATGTAGCCGCAAATTACTGTCATGAGTGCCTCCCTTCGGCCATTCAGGCGTAGCCCTGTGCCGCCAGCTTGGCGGCGCTGTCGCGGGTGTCGCGGTCGGGATCCTGCGACACCACTTCCAACACCGGGTACTCGTCGTATCCAATTTCCTTGAGGACGGCGGGGACGCTCGCGAAGGGCACATCGCCAAGGCCCACGGCATCGTGCTTGTATACTTTCTGGTTGGTGTCTGAGAAATGGACCAACTGCAGCCGGTCCTTCACCTTACGCAGTCCTTCCGCCGGTGCTTCGTCGATGAAATGACCGTTGGCAACGTCGTAGATGATGCCGATGTCGTCATTGCCGTACTGGTCGAGGATCGCCACCATCGAATCCGCGTCGGGCAGGAAGGCGAACGGCATGTTCTCCAGCAGTAGCGTGACGCCGTTTTTTTCAGCCACCGGCACCAACCGGTCCAGCGCCTCGAAGAAGCATCCGTGCAGAAATTCCTTCGACGCTGGGAAGAGCGGGTTCGCCTTGCCGGGCCCGATCACCATCTTGGGCACACCCAGTTCGCCCGAGACCTCGATGAAGTTCTCCAGTAGCGCGAGCGAGTAGTCGCGCATCTCCTTCGCCGCGCCAGCGATATTAAGGTCGATGTTGGGCATGTTTGACGAGACGAACTTGACGCCTGTCTGGCTCTGCACCTTTGCCAGGTCCTTTCGCTGAGCCGTGCTTCCGCTGCCATACCACAGATGGTTCGGGAACATCATCAGTTCGAAGCCGGGATAGCCCTGGTCGGCGAGATGGCGCACCGCGTCGGCGGCGGTGTGGGAAAAGATGTAGGAATAGAGGTTGATGGCAAAGATGCCTTCGGGTTTGTTGGTCACGTGGAAGCCTTCCTTGAATTCGAACCTATAAGTGACACCCAGTCGGCGGTGCTCAGGCCTTTTTGAAGTCGCGCCAGGTCTTGCTCGGCGCGTAACCGAGTTTCTTGCGCGCATGGTCGATGCCGAACACGGCTGCGGTCGGATTGGACTTGTAGAGTTCGGCGTTGCGCACCTCCGGCACTTCGCCGAAACGCTCCTTGAGGAGTTCGAGCGTTGGCCTGGTATTCATGCCGTCCTCCGCAGCGATGAAGAACACGTCGTAAGAGCCATCCTCGATTTCCAACGCGAGTCGGAAGCCCTCTGCAACGTCTTCGGGCGCCACATAGCCCCACAGATGATAGTTCTGAACGTCGCTGCCGCGATCCGCGATCTCGGGATATTCCGGCTCGAAGACAATATGGGCGGGGCGGATGACGAGGATCTCGAGCTTGCCTCGATCGGCGAAGGACCTGGCCACCACCTCGGTCACAACCTTCGAGAGCGAGTATGGCTCAATCGCCCGCAGTGGATGGGTCTCGTCTACAGGCAAGAACTGCGGCGACCAGCCGGGAGGATTGTAGTGAAGCCCCGTGGTGGAATCGCTGGAGCAAACGATGACGCGCTTGACGCCTGCATCCTCGGCCGCTTGCAGCACGGCCCAGGTGCCGGTGGTGTTGACCCCGAAGCACTTTTCCGGGCTAGAGGTGCGCGGATTGGGAATGGCGGCAAGATGGACGATCGCGTCCTTGTCGGCGAATACGCGCTTCAGCGCCTCGTAGTCGGTAATGCTGACATTCTCGTGGGCGACGTCGTCGCGCGCCGGCGGTGCGACGTCGATGACGGTCAGCTTCGCCTGCGGCGCGAGCAGTTCGACGACATGGCGGCCCAACCGCCCACTGCCTCCCGTCACCACTATGTTCTCGTAACGCATGCTTCTCCCTTTCGACATGGCCAGTCGCGTCAAAGCGCGATCCACCGACCTTCTTCGTTGGATTGGTAGACGGCTTCGACGATCTCCACGTTGCGCAGATATTCGCGGCCGGTATTCTCCACCGGCGTTCCATCGCGCAGATGGGCGATCACATGCGCCTGCAGCGCATGGACGCAGTCGCCAGCGTAGCCGCGATCGGTCCATGAGAAGACGTGCTCGCGTTCCGCGCCGCCCTTGCTGCGTAGGAAGAGCCGACCGGCGCCGTCGAGGCGGATCGAGCCTTCGGACCCTTCGACCAGCAGGATGCCCATGGTCAGCCGGGGGTTCTCGGCCTCAAAGTCGGCGAGACGATTTCCGTCGAGCACGCCGGCGGCCCCATTGACGAAGCCGAATGTCAGTATCCCAGCGTCCTCGCCTTTGATGGCGGGGTTGAGACGCTGCAGCCTGGCGAACACGCCGCTCATCTCGCCCATCAGAAAGCGGAACACGTCGATCATGTGAACACCGGTCTCGTGGACGAGGAAGCGCGGCATCTTCTGGAAATAGGGCTGGCGATCGAGATAGGCGTGCGGCCCCTGGCCGTCGCCGGGCCGCATGCGGAAGCTGATATTGTAAGGTTCACCGATGGCACCGGCGCGCAGCAACTTCGCCATCTCGCGGTTCCAAGGCTTGAAGCGCCAGTTCTCGTGCGCAATCAGAAGCGCGCCCGCCACCTCGGCGGCCTCGACCATCGCATGCGCTTCTTCTAGTGACGGTGCGAGCGGCTTCTGGCAGATCATTGGGATGTTGCGCGCGGCGGCAAGCTCGACCAGCGCGGTGTGGCTTTCAGGCGTCGTGATGATGTCGACGAGGTCGGGGCGGGTGCGATCAAGCATCTCGACGGGATCCGTAAAGATCTCGGGGACGCTGTACTGGGTCGCGAATTCCTGTGCTCTCTCGCGATTGGAATTGACGCACAGGCCGACGAGTTCGACGCTCTCTATACGGTTCCACGCGTCATAGTGATAATGGCTGAAGAAGCCGGTGCCGAACGCGGCGACCCTGACCTTCGACATGAGTGCCTCCTCCTGGCTCCTGTGGACATGCGGTCTTTGGTGAAGGCACCGGGGACAATGTCGCGTCCGAAGACGCGGGCCGCCTCACACTTATGGTAATACGCCATTATGAAATAGCGTTTCTCAATGTAGTATGTCAACGTAGTTTTACCGTTCTGATAGCGATAGAGAGAACGCAAGCTGGAAAATGCCAGTTTCAACACCCATAAGTGCAGGAACCTGCAGGAGCGTGTCACGGACAGCGCGCGCGGATCCGAGGTCCATGACGTGAAATACATGCAAACCGGCGATGTGATCATCGGCCTTGCCCCGTAGCGACTTCTCTGCACTCGGCAGCGCCGAAGCGCCATTATCGGCGCGAAAGGCCTCCCAGGCCAAAAACCCTGGCACTTTGCTGGCTGCCTTTCGCTGTGCGGCGAAGGACTGGGCGCGCTCTTCATCAACTGTTCTACGGAGTGCGTGCGTCACCACGAATCCGCCCCGCGCGGTGCCGTGCCGGCTCTCGAGGGCGCACACGGTGCGTGAATTGTTGCGGATCATCTGCTGGCACTTCAGGCTCCACGCGGTTGGTGCGTTGACCCGCGCGAGGTAGGGCTCGGACGTCAGCACCTCGGGCCCCGACGTTTCGTAGTGTATGAACAGATGGCGGTCTGCCTCGACCGCATGGTAGCGCCGGACTCCTTGAAAGCCCTCTATGCCCATGCGTTCCGCATGGTGCTCACCATTATACCAAGCCAACATCTCGTCTCTTTGCTCTTCCGGCATGTCGTGCCATATGATCAGAGCCCCGCGCACACCTGTGTTCATTTCGTCACCTATATCATTCATAATATCAGAACTGCCCAGTCTCAATTATTTTGCATTATGAATTGACATTTCATATTCTCGCAACATAAGTTTGGTCAACAACCAAATTGCAATGCCTATCGTGATCGCATGATAGACAGGGAGCGAGATCGTAAAGTGAGCCAGCGCGAGCAGCCGACCACCGTACCCATGCTTATTGACGGCGCATGGCGCGAAGCGGACACGCTTCTCGACGTGCGCGACCCCTATCGCGGCGATATCGTGTCGCGCGCTCCCGAATCGACCCGCGTCGATCTCGACGATGCGCTCAATGCCGCTGTTCGCGCCAAGAAAGTGATGGCTGCCATGCCCGGCTTCGAGCGGGCCACCGTGCTGCGCCGTGCGATCGCACTGTTGCTGGAGCGAGCCGACATGATCGCCGACATCATGTCACGCGAGACAGGCAAGGCGATCAAGGACTCGCGCAACGAGATCATTCGCTCCCAGGACACGCTGTCCCTATCGGCTGAGGAGGCCATCCGCATTGAAGGTGAACACGTGCCGCTCGATGGAACAGCCATGGGTGCCGGCAAGATTGCCTTCTTATTGCGCTTTCCCATAGGTGTCGTCGCCGGCATAACGCCCTTCAACGCACCCTTCAATCTCGCCGCTCATAAGATCGCCCCGGCACTGGCCGCAGGCAATTCGATCGTTATTAAGCCGCCGCCGCAAGCGCCGCGCACTGTGCATGAACTCGTTCGCCTGTTCGTCGATGCAGGCGCGCCCGCCGGTTCAGTCAATTCGCTCTACGGCAACGAAATCGGGCAGCTTCTGGTGCGCGACCCAAGGGTGGATTTCATCACCTTCACCGGCTCAACTCGCGTCGGCGCCGAAATAAAGGCTGCAAGCGGGCTTCGCCGCGTGGCACTCGAACTCGGTGGCACGGGTCAGACCATCATTTGCGAAGATGGAGATCTTGAAACCGCCGCGCCGCTTGTCGCGCGCAACGCGATGCGCCTTGCCGGCCAAAGTTGTATCTCGGTGCAGAACGTGTATGTGCACTCCTCGGTCATCGAGACCTTCAGCAAGAGCGTCGCCGAAGAGGTCGGCAAACTGAAATTCGGTGATCCGCTCGATCCCGACACCGATGTAGGCACTCTTATCGACGAAGCTGCCGCGCGCCGTGTGGAAAGCTGGGTTGAGGAAGCGGTCTCACAGGGTGCGAGGTTGATGGCCGGCGGCGGTCGCACTGGCGCACAACTCGAGCCTACCGTGCTGTCGGGCGTGAAGCCGGATATGAAAGTCGTCTGCCAGGAGGTGTTTGGCCCCGTGGTTTCGTTGCAGGCTTTCGACGACGTTGAGAAGGTCTTCGACACGATTAGCGACAGCCCTTTCGGCCTCCAGTGTGGCATCTTTACGGCCCGGCTCGAACTAGCAGTGCGGGCGGTCAAGCGGCTCCGCACCGGTGGCGTCATTCTTAACGGTACCTCGACATGGCGCACCGACCAACTGGCATATGGCGGAGTCAAGGATAGCGGCATTGGTCGCGAGGGGCCGCGTTACGCCATTCGCGACATGACCGAGGAACGGCTGGTGCTGTTCAATATGTAAGGCCGGCACCGTTGGGCAATTGCGGTCGGGAGATTGGGTGGCCGTAATTGGAGAACAACAATACCTGTCAAAAGTGGAGGATACGCAACATGAAAGCACAAATTGCTAGTTTCGTAATGGCGGCCGCCTTGGTCGTAAGTGGTGCCGCACAGGCGCAGGATTTTCCAAGCAAGCCCATCGAGGTCTCTATCTGGGCTGCGGCCGGTGGTGGAACCGATGTCACAAATCGTCTGCTCGCTGAAGCGATGCAGAAGCATCTGGACACGCGGATCAATGCGGTCAACCGCACAGGCGGCGGCGGCGGGGTGGCAATGACACATGTCTGGAATCAGGATCACGATGGCCATAGTTGGCTCGGTGCCTCCGAGGCCATGCAAGTGGTCAAGGTAATGGGCTACCACGACACTGGCACGCCGGACTGGCGTTGGTACATGGTGGGTGGTTGGCCGGGGGTGATCTCCGTGCCTGAGAATTCGCCCTATAAGTCTTTCCAGGACATGGTCGATGCATCGAAAGAGAATCCCGGCAGCGTGCGCATTTCGCACTGCCCGCTCGGCTGCGTTTGGCACATGAAGGCGTTGGCGTCCGGGCAAGCGGCCGACATCGAATTTACATACGTGCCCTATGACGGCAGCGCACCGGCCCACATTGCCGCCATGAGCGGCGAAGTAGACGCGGTCGTGAGTGGCATCGGCGAGCAAGCTGAGTTCATTCGCGCTGGGCGACTGCGGCCAATCGCAATGACCGAAATGGAGCCGTTCGACTTCCCCGAGATCGGCCAGATCGAGGCTGTCGGCGCCGACTATCCGAAAGTTCAAGAGATACCAACCCGCCAGTGGCTCGGTATGGCCATCCCGAAAGACACGCCCGAGGAAGCCGTCGCGATCATCGACGAAGCATTCGAAGCTGCGATTCAGGATCCGTCGATCCAAGAGTTCGCGCAAGAGCGGCTAATGGTGATCTCGGGTCTCTATGGCGAGGAGGCAGAAGCTGAGCTGCAGAAAATGGAGAACGCGATGAGCTGGGCGTTGTTCGATCTTGGCATTGCCACCACGTCGCCAGACCAACTTGGCATTGCAAAGCCCTGATGATTGAGACAACGGCGGTGGCCACAAGCGGCCGCCGCCGTTCAAGTACTTCAAGGGGATGCCATTAGCAGGACGGGAGGAAATCGATGCTGCCCGAAAGAGCACGGCGAAAGGCCGACATCGTCTTTTCGAGTTTCATGATCGTCTTCGGACTGGTCATGCTGTATTCTGCCAGCCAAATGCCCTGGTCGAGCGCACGCACCGGCGGTGGATCGCAATGGTACCTGTCGCCCGGCCTTTATCCCGCAATTCTGGGCACGCTTCTCGTCATATTCAGCGCCCGGGTTTTGATGACAGCCTGGAGGGAAGTCGGTCCCTCGGACATCGCCACGATGTTTATCGGCTGGGTTCGCGCCTTGCCGCGCAATCGCGGCGTCCAGAACGTTATCTTTATGATGGTTTTAGTCGGTGTTTACATCTTCTTTGGAATCGGTTCAGGCGATTTCCGTCTAGTCAGCGCGGTCTTTCTTTTCTTATTCATAGCCGCGTTTTGGTGGCCTGATTCGGGAAAGCAATTGCCCTTGAAGATCGCGTCCACCGCTGTCATCGCCGCGGTCGTGCCCACTCTAATGGCCTACATTTTCACCACACACCTGTTCGTGCCGATGCCCTGAGGGGCAACCAGCCGCGAGACGCGACATGCTTCAATCCTTCTTTGTCCAACTCGTCGAAATCGCAACGCCGATCAACATGCTGGTAATGGTATCAGCAACGGCGCTTGGTATCATCTTCGGTGCATTGCCGGGCCTCACCGCAACGCTTGCCGTGGCGTTGCTCAGCACGCTGACTTTCGGCTTCTCAACCGAACTCGCCATGGTCGCTCTGATCGGCGCCTATGTAGGTGCAATCTACGGTCCCGCGCATTCGTCTATTCTGCTCGGAATTCCTGGTTCGGCGGCCGGCGCGGCCACGGCCATCGACGGTCACATCCTCGCTAAGCAGGGCAAGAGCGGCCAGGCCATCGCCACCGCTACGCTCGCAAGCGTGATAGGCACAATCTTCGGCATCATAGCCATGGTTCTGTTGTCGCCGTTCCTCGTTGAGCTCGCGCTCAATTTTACCTCCATCGAGTTCTTCTTGTTGGCGCTGTTCGGCGTGCTGATTTGTGGATCGTTGACTGCGCCAGACATGCCCGTAAAAGGCTGGATCGCGGGCATCTTCGGGCTCATGCTCGCCGGCATTGGCATCGAAACCATCCAGGGTTTCCAGCGCTTCACCTTTGGCAATCCAAACCTTGCCGGCGGCATCGACGTCGTTCCGGTCATTCTTGGTGGCTTCGCTCTTCCGCAGGTCTTCCGCGTCCTGCGCGACCGCGAGATGAAGCAGACGATCGTCACGAATATCGGCAGTTTGATGCCGGACTGGCTCGCAATTTGGCGCAACAAGTTCGGTGTAATGCGATCCGGCGCGATCGGCGTTGGCGTCGGCGTCATTCCCGGCGTGGGCGAGGACATCGCTGCCTGGGCCTCCTACGACGCGGCCCGCAAGCTCGATCCTAAACCGGAATCCTTCGGTACTGGCAACATCCGGGGCGTTGTCGCTTCTGAGACGGCAAACAATGCCTGTATAGGCGGCGCCATCATCCCCGTCTTGACACTCGGGGTGCCTGGCTCGCCACCTGCGGCCATGCTACTCGGCGCTTTGAATTTGCACGGCGTCCGGCCCGGCCCCATGCTGTCCTTCGAGTTTCCAAACTTCATTCCGCAAATGGCGGCGATGCTGGCTTGGGCCTCGCTGACCGTCCTCGTGCTTGGCCTCCTAATGGTGCGCATTTCGGTTCAGGTGCTGCGCATTCCCACAGCCATCCTCATGCCGGTGGTCGCCTTCCTTGCCGTTCTGGGCTCGTATTCACTCGGCCTGAATATGTTCAACATTTATATGATGTTCTTTTTCGGGGTTGTGGTCTATTTGCTCGAGGAGATCGGCTACCCGATCGCTCCGGTCGTAATCGGCCTACTGCTGGGTAACATGGCCGATGTCAGCCTACGCCGTGCGCTCTTAGCATCGGGTGGGAGCGTAGAGCCATTCTTTACCCGCCCGCTGGCGATCCTTTTCCTAGCACTAATCATCATCTCGCTAAGCTTCCAGAGCACCTTCGTGCGCAACCTGTTCTCACGCACTTTCCGGCGCAGGGCAAAAGTTTGAGGTGCTTGCGATGAGCGGGTTCAACGGAAATCCGCGAGCAGGCGCCGACATTCCGATCGAGCCTGCCTACGACGTCGTCGTGGTCGGAGGAGGGGCTGCGGGATTGACGGCAGCGGCCTGCGCTGCGGTCGACGGGCTGAATGTACTTCTGGTGGACAAGGCGGAGCGGATCGGGGGAACTACCGCAATCTCGGGTGGGATGGTGTGGGCGCCGGCAAACAGGTTTGCAGAAGAAGCCGGCATGCGCGATTCGCTTGAGGCCGCCACACGCTATCTTCACGCGACCGTGCCTGATGGTGCCGACGATCCGCTGCTCGCCACCTTTGTCCATTCGGCTGGCCCAGCGATCGATTTTCTGCGCGCACACATAGGACTCGAATTGCAGCCGGTGCTGCGATATCCGGACTACTATCAGGCCGCAGCCGGCGCCACGCTGGGGGGGCGTGTGCTCGAAGCCCGGCCATTCGACATCAGGCAGCTCGGCCGCCATCGAGATCTTCTTGCCCCTCCATTACCGGAGATGACTCTCTTCGGAGGCATGATGGTCGACCGCGCAGACCTTCCTGCCTTCCGTAAACCCCTTTCCTCTTGGCGCAACATGGTCAGGATCGCAAGTCTCGGTGCCCGGCACCTTCTTGATCGCCTGACGATCGGGCGTGGCGGGCGGCTGGTGCTGGGAAACGCGCTGGTGGCGAGGCTGCTCGATCGCTGCCTCGCGGCTGGCGTGACAATCTCCACGTCGACTAATCTTATCGGTATCGTGACGGAAGGCGCGCGCGTCACCGACGTTGAACTTGAACGCCGGGGGCACCGCCTGATCATCAATGCGCGCCGTGGAGTGATCCTTTCTGGGGGGGGCTTTTCCCATGACCCGGCGATGCGCGCGCATTACCTGCCAGTAGAGGCCGGCATTGCATCGGCGGCCCAACCTGTGGACGCGGGAGATACAATTCGAGCCGCGCTTTCGGCTGGCGGCCGCATGAGGTCGATGATGGGCGACAATGCGCTCTGGGTACCTTTATCTCGCTTTACGCGAAGGGATGGGTCGGCGGCGCGGTTTCCCCACACTGTCACTGATCGAGGCAAACCCGGCGTCATCGCTGTCACCTCTGAGGGTAAGCGCTTCGTCAATGAGGCGATGAACTATCATCATTTCTGTCAGGCACTTCTGGCGGTCACGCCAAAGGGGCAGAAGGCGCGCGCGTTTCTGATCTGCGATCGAAACTTCCTAAGACGATATGGTCTTGGCGCCGCAAAGCCATTCGGCATCGGACGTCGCTCGATGCTTGCCAACGGCTATCTTGTTGAAGCGCAGTCGATTAGCGAACTTGCTCGCAAGCTTTCGATTGATCCGCACCAACTCGCGGTAACCGTGGCGCGGACTAATGCTGATGCCGTTCTCGGCGAGGATACGATCTTTGGTCGCGGCAGCGACGAATACCAGCGCCACTTCGGGGACCCGGATTGCAAGCCTAATCCATGCCTGGCGCCGATCGCTAGCGGACCCTTCTACGGCATTGAGGTCGTGATTTCGGATCTTGGTACCGCCGCTGGTCTAGATGTCGACAATGATGGTCGAGTACTTCGTCACGGCGGACAGACATTTGCTAATCTTCATGCTTGTGGAAACGACATGCGCTCGGTAATGGGTGGAGCCTATCCCGGCCCGGGCATTACACTCGGTCCCGCTCTGGTGTTCGCTTGGCGTGCAGCAAGGGCCCTTTCCGGCGAAAGGTAGTAGATCAACCCGTTGCTACATTGCGATACGCAAATGGCGCAGAGCTCCCATACCCGATCAATCATTGCGTGCAGTGCGAGAATGAATATATTGCGGCGCAACAGTAGGAGCCGCTATGAACCGTCATCTCGCACGCACCATCGATAACATCTTTACGATTTTCGGCTCCATTGAGTCGGCACGACGTCTCCGCTCTAACTATATCGTCCTTTCGCGCGGCACTGTCGGGGCTGACGAAACGGCGACAAGTCGCGCGCTGAGCGAGGCTGTGCGTCGCTCGAAGCTTGGCAGATAAATGTCCGCTATAGTGGACCAACCAGGTAACAACGGCGTTCGAAGGACCGCTTTGCATCGATCCCGACTATCGAGGACCTGATGGAGGCCACTCAGGCGTGCTAGACCCCTGTTCAGCAGAACGCAAGCGTCTTCCGTTCGATCCGACTTAATATCTTGGAGTCCGTGCCGAAACTGCTCATGAGTTCGTGCGATGCGCCTGACGAGGATCATGATGGCTGCGGTGTAGAGGAAAGCCGTCGCTGATCCGATGGTGGCCTCCGCGTCCTTCCAAAGTCTTTGGTTTCGGCTGATCCAGGCGAAGAAACGTTTGCCCCCCACATGGCGCTGATTAGCAGGACAAATAGGTAACTCCCCGTCAAAAATGAGCGAAATTAGATAATTATTTCAATCACATAAGGGTTCGCATCTTTTTTACTCCCGGCGCGCCATTTCGGTCCCTTGCGGCGCCGGGCACCCGGACGAACGCTACCTCCTCCAGACAGTCTTCTTCCAGCCAGGCATGGGATGCGACGAATTGCGTTTCGGCGCGGCGGTGTCGGGCGCTTATGCCGATCGCATGGCAACCAGTTTGAGGAGGTTCTTCAAGAGCATTGCCCGGGTCAGCGCCCCCACCGATCCATGCGGCGGCGTCAGCCATGCCGCCCGCCTTTGGACGCATGGAGCAATGTCGGACAGGATCTCGCCCGACTCGGAACGGTGTATGCCTACCCCCACCACGGCCGCGCCCGGGCGCACCATATGTTCCCGGACCAGATCCTTGACCCCGGTGGCGGAAATCACGACATCCGCCCGGACGGTTATCTGGTCGAGATCGGTGCTTCTGCTGTGGGCCAAGGTGACGGTCGCATCGACGCCCTTGATCGACAGCAACATCGCGAGCGGCCGTCCGACCAGTGCGCCGCGTCCGATGATGACCACGTTTCGGCCCGCCAGTGGCACGTCGTGGTGCTGAAGCAACGCCAGCACGCCAGCTGGCGTGCACGGCAGGATGGAGGGTTCCCCGCCCAGCAGCTTGCCCAGATTCTCGGGGTGAAGCCCGTCTATGTCCTTCGATGGATCGACGCGGGCGATGAACCGGCTGTCGTCGAGATGCGGCGGCAGCGGAAGCTGGACAAGGAAACCGTGCACGGAGGGATCCGCGTTCAGCCTGTCGATATGGTGGGCCAGTTCCTTGCCGGATACCGCGCCGGGCAGGCGGACTTCGCGGGACGCGATGCCGAGCTCATGGCAATCGGCGTGTTTGCGAGCGATGTAGGCCTCGCTCGCGGGGTCGTTGCCGACCAGGACCGTCGCCAGGGATGGCGTGATGCCGCTCCGGCGCATCCGAAGAATTTCGGCGGCAAGTCTCGCGCGAATGTTTCGCGCGAGACCATCGCCATCGAGGATGATGGGCTGCATGCCCAGAGACTATTTCAGGCCGATCGTCGGGTCGATGAACCGGTTCGTCACGACCATATCGGGCGCGACGTTTTCATCGGCACGCTCGTCCAGCCAGGGCTTCACGGTTTCGAACATGGTTTCGACGCGCTCCATGTCGAAATCGCCGACCGCATTGCTGGTGCCGTTGCCCATGATCCCGCGTTCCTTCATCGTCGACCAGGCGAATTCCAGCTTGCCCATCGATGTCTTCCACCACGAGGTCGCATGGCCTTCTTCGTTGAACTGGTGGATCACCTCGAACACCTCGGCGGGATCATCCATGTAGTCGACGATGGCCTGCTGGATGATGGGAACGAGCTTTTCCAGGCAAGGCTCGAGCTCGTCCATGCGGCCGGTCGCCACCGAGAGCATGCCGGTGTAGTTGGGATAACCCAGTTCGCCCACCGTGACGGCGTCGATGGGCTTGGCCCAGTTGTTGCCCGTGGAGAATGAATAAGGCTCGCTCGTCACGAAACCCTGATTGAGCCACGTGCCGTTATTGGTGACGAAATTCTCGCCGTCACCCCGGTAGCCCTCGACGAACACGTCCGCGGGCACGCCCGACTGGACCAGGAACAGGCCGAAGGTGCGCTGGATCGAGGAGACGTAGATCTTGCCCTGGTCGGATTCCGCGAACGCCTTGAGGTCGTCGATCGAATGGAACCCGTCAGGATAGGTTTCGCGATCCCACCACAGGCCCTGCGGGGCCACGTCGAGCGGGGAGATGACGCCGACGACGGGGAAACGCTTGGAGAAGATGAAGGCGTTGTCGAGTTCCTGATAGCCCAGATGCGGCATCACGCCGGCCTTGGAATTGCCCATGTAGAGCGCGGAATAGGCGGTCTCCCCGTCGCCCAGGCCGATGCCTCCGCCACCTTCGAGAATGGTGAGGTCGATGCCGGTCGAGCCGAGCGGTCCCGTGTACTTGCCGCTCTCCATCGTGCCGCCGGCGCCGATCATCTGGTAGAGCGCGCCGTGTTCGGCCTGTGCCAGCCAGTCCTTCTGGATGATGAAGGGGCTCGGGCAGACATCGCCGAGCGGCGTGGTGTAGGCCTGCGCGGCGAAGGCGCCCGGTTCCTGGGCGAGTGCGGTTGCCGGCAGGATTGCTGCGGCAACGGCCGTCATGGCTGTGGCCGTCAAGGTGGTTTTCAAGGTCTTCATTGGTAGTTCCCCTTTGTTGTCATGAAGTTGTGGGTGGCCTGTCTTTCCTTTCCGCCGCAGGGGCGGAAAGCTGTCGAGCTCAATTCTCCTTTCCGCCGGATTCGTGCCATTCGGAGAAGAGTTTGTGTCCGAGCCATGTGAATGCGACGTAGACGCAGACGGACATGAGGGTTGCGACGATGAGGGCTGCGTACATCTGCTCGTATTTGAAATCGATCTTTGAGTTG
>NZ_WVVV01000087.1 GCF_012911015.1 Chelativorans sp. ZYF759
GCAGTGCTCCGCAATCACAACAGAAAAGAAAACAATCCATAATTCCAACCATCCCTACGGTTCACAGAAACATCAATAACTAAGTAGATAGGAAAAGTGAAGATATGCAGCAAGAAAGAACAGCCAAAATACCCATATACTGCGAGAGGATAGTGACCTAATGGTGAACTTATTGCTGGGCGCACTGTACCCTTGGCATTGCATCTTCGTCTTCATCATAGGCTTCTTGCTGCTGCTGCTGCTGCTTTCGCCTCATCTCCTCTTCAATATTGACATCATAAAGAGTGGTCTCCTCACACTCATCCAGCTCCATGTCCGACAAGCGGTTGCTAGGTCTCGGTGGCAAAAAGTTCTCCAGCACGCGGCATTGATCAGGAGAGA
>NZ_WVVV01000088.1 GCF_012911015.1 Chelativorans sp. ZYF759
TGGCGGCGATCCAGCCGGGGTCCGGCATGGTGCCGGACGCCACCTCCTTGCCGGCGCACCGGAGCGTGTAGGTCACCTCGCAGATGGGGAGGCGGTGGTCGTAGGGGTTGGACACGTTCACGCTGCTGTGCAGCGTGATGCACTCCCGGCTCAGGCCCTTGAACGTCACGCCGTCCAGCGTGGCCTCGGGCTTGGGGATGTGCGCGATCTTCTCCGCGACGAACCCCTTCGCCTTGTCCATCAGGCTCTGCTTCTGGTGATGCTTAGCATCGCCCCCCGCCGCGTGCTCGCTCGCCATGGCTCTTCCTTGCTTGTTCACTTCGATCAGGCGGCGGAACCGGAAAGATGGATCTTGGCAGGGGTGTAGCAGGCAGCTCGGTG
>NZ_WVVV01000089.1 GCF_012911015.1 Chelativorans sp. ZYF759
CTCAGTTGCTGCCCGGCGAGGGTCCGGCCCGTAGCGCCGACCTTAGTCGGTTGCATCAACGTAGCCGCGGCTTGGAGCGACGCTGCCATTCTTCTCTTCTTCTTCTTCGCTTCTCCCTCCCTCTCTCCCTTTCTCCAAGCAATCTATCCGGCCCTTCACTTCCATGTATGTCTTGCTCTGGATCTCATCGTACGTCAGCCTCTTGGGCACTCCCTCTGCGTTCGCTCCCGCAACGACGAGGGCCGAGGTGGCGAGGGCGAAACCGGCGAGCTTGGTGGCGTCGGCGCATTTATGAGCCAGGTCTCGGAGATCCGACTGGAGCGAGCAGGTGTGCCTGGCTCCAGCCGGCTCGAAGCCGAAGGCCTTGGAGAGGTGAGAAG
>NZ_WVVV01000022.1 GCF_012911015.1 Chelativorans sp. ZYF759
GCTCGGGATCTGCCTGCCGCTCACCCACCGCGCGATCGTGGAATACCGCGCCGAGGTCGGCCACGGCCTGATCGAGCACGAGATCGTGCACGTCTTCGAAGGCCACCTCCCCCGCCCGGTCCTGCCGACCGCCTTCGACCGCGCGGAAGTGGCCGAACTGCGCTGGGCCACCGTCGCCCAGCTCACCCGCGAGATCGCGGCAAACCCGCAGGCCTTCACCCCCTGGCTCAGGATCTATCTCGAAAGATGGAACGAGCTCGATTTGACCGCGGCCTGACACCCCAGAAACGCTGCCTGACCGACGCGGCGAGCCAACCACCAGGCGCGGTGGCTGGATATCTGGCGGCGTGGCGACCTCAAGAAAAAAGCGGTCCGGAACGGCCCTGGAGGGACCAGGCCGTTCCGGCCACCTCATGCCAGGGTTCGGGGCGCGATGCCCTTGAACGGTGGCGGTGACGCCGGCGGCGGATAAGGACGCAGCTCCGCCCTTCCGGCTCCGGCCATCGAACCTGCCGCGTGCGGCCTTCAACGCACGCGGCAGGTCCAATTCGTAGGCTCAGCCTGGCGTGAGCCCGTGCTTGATGCCCCACGAGAACCAGTCGTCGACGACGGTGCCTGTGAGCAGGATGCCAATGCCACCCGTGAGCGGGCACAGGATCGCAAACCACCAGGCCCAGCGATGGATCGATTCCATCGTGGCGTTGAAGCCCATGGTCCAGCGCCAGAACAGAGCAGCGCGCTCGGAGGCCGTTCCGCGATCGACAATCTGCTCGATCTCGCGCTCGCCGCCGAGCCGACTTACGGCCAGGATCGTGGCGCCATGCATGGCAAACAGCACCGCCGAGCCATAGAGGAAGGCGATCGAGAGCATGTGGAACGGGTTGTAGAACAGGTTTCCGTAGACCAGCGAGAAATTGTTGGTCCAGTCGAGATGCGGGAAGATGCCGAAAGGTACTGCCTCGCTCCAAGAACCCATCAGCACCGGCCGGATGAAGCCGAGCACCAGATAGAGGAAGATCGCGGCTGCAAAGGCCCAGGCCACATGCGTGCCCATGCCGAGTTCGCGTGCGCGGACATACATTCGTCCCCACCAGAGAAGGATGGAGGTAGTCAGGAAAAAGCCCGCCATCAGCCACCAGCCACCCTCTTGGAGCGGGGGCATGACCGACAGGCCATGTTCGGGCAGCGGCGGATCGAGCGAGAGCCAGAAGAACTCGCGCATGAAAGCGAGCGGACTCCAGTTCACCGAAGCCAGCATGTTCAGCCCGATGATCTCAATGGCGACAAAGCCGCAGATCAGCGAGGCGACCCCCAGCGTGCCCAGATAGATGGGGCCGATCTGAGCGTCGCCGATCTTGCCCATCCAATAGGAGAAGATCGGTTCGCCCTCGCGTTCCCAGGGACCCGGTTGCAGCGGGACGCCCATGTCGGGCCCGCCCCGGATTTGAACGCGTGTGAAGATGTTCTGATACTCGACCATGACAAATCTCCTCCGCTCACGACCAGATCGGGACGCGACGCCACCAGTCCCACCACTCGAGCCAGGTGGCAGTCCACAAGGGGCCGCTGATGATCATACAGACCGCGCTCCAGAAAGAGGCGGATACGGCGAGGAACAGGCCCAGGCGGTGGATGCCCAGCGTGCCGATCGAATAGCCGATCGTATCGCGGAAATAGCTGTTCTCGTGTTCGGCCGTCTTGACCGTCTCGCCCTTCCTCGGATTGGTCGCCGACAGGATCAGGCCACCATGCAGCGCCAGCGCCAGCGTCGTCGTGAAGAAGAACGTAATGGCGATCATGTGCGCCGGATTGTAGTGGAAGTTGCCAAACTGGTAGCCGACGTTCGACACCCAATCGAGGTGTGTGATGATGCCGTAGGGAAAGCCCTCGCTCCAGGCGCCCATGGCGATCGGCCGAAAGATGACCAGCGTGACATAGGCCAGGATGGCAAAGGCAAAGGCCCAGGGCACGTGCATGCCCATGCCAAGCTTGCGCGCGATTTCGGCCTGGCGCAGGGCCCAGGAGCCGAAGGCGCCGACCGCGCAGATGGTGATGACCTGCCAAAGCCCTCCTTCCTTCAGCGGGGCAAAACTCAACCCGTATTCACGCACGGGTGGATCGATGGAGATCTGCCAGAGGTTCCAGGTGGGGCCGAGTGAGGCCCCATAGACGATCAGCAAGGTCCCCACCGCGGTGAAGAAGATGGTCGTGATGCCGAAAAAACCGACATAAAAGGGGCCGACCCAGAAATCGAACAGGTCTCCGCCGATCAGTGTCCCTCCCCTGACGCGGTATTTTCGCTCGAAGCTCAGCATCGCCATGTGCGCTCTCCCCACAGAGGGTGTTCGGGAGGGCGCGAACCGCGCCCTCGAAGGGTGGCTGCGGGCGGCGGCCGAGGACCGGTCGCCCGCGCCTTTCTTGTGTCGACCCTGCCCGGACGGCTGCCCGGGTCAGGCCTGATCGACGACCAGTTCGATGGTCGCCGGGTTCGCGGAAGATACGTTCCGCGGCCCTTCGAGCCAGTTGAAGCGGTCGGTGCTGAGCAGGATGAAATGAATCACCAGTGCCAGCACGAACAGGAAGGTGAACAGTGCGATCAGCGACCGGCGCGGATCGAACAGTAGCCAGATTCTCCACATCTCTCTTCTCTCCTACGTCACGATTGACAGGAGCGCGCTCGCGACGGGCATGACGCCTTCCTCGAGCGATGCGTAGCCCTGGGGACCGGGAAGCCACGGCCGCCACATCCAGGCAAGGATGTGTGCGACGACCGCGACGATCACGAACACCATGAAGCTACTCATGAAGACGGAGTGAAACTCTCTGGCCTCAGCTTCCGAAAGGCCCGACAGGGACCCCTCTCTAACAGCCATCGTTACCTCCTACGGTTTGGCCTTTCGGCCATATGCCGGATGGCGGACCATCCAGCGCCAACGCCCTGAACCAAGAAGGCCGGGACGCTTTCCGTCCGGTTGCCCGGCCGGAAAAGAGATCCGCTCATCGAAAGACGAACGGAATGCAGGATGCCGCGACGACGCGCGCCTCGGCAAAGACGGATCGCCGCTCGCCAGCTGCTCGGCCGGCACCCAGCAGGCGCGACACGATCACGCCGACAAGCAGCAGCGGGTAGGAGATGCAGAAGAGGAACCAGTACTCGCGGCGCTGCGAACGACGCCGTTCGGCGTAGCTCGGCCTGCGGTCGAAATCGGCAATGGCCATGTCCATTCCTCCTGTCCTGCCGGAAACGGAATAGTCCCGGCGAAGTCTCTCATGCCGGCTCGGCCGTGCGCCCCAGCGCCTGCCGTGCCCTCGTCAACCCGACACGCGTTTCTCCCGCCGCGCGGGCCAGTTCCTCGATGCGGTCGCGCATCCGCTTGGCCGCCGAAATACGCACCAGCACCGGCTCCGCCTCGACGCTGGCGTCGAGAAGGGCGCGGGCTTCCTCGTCCCAGGGCAGCTCGCGATGCAGCCGCGCGGGCGTCGCCTCGACGCGGTCCATGTCGGTGGCCAGAGGCAGGATCCGGAACAGCGCGTCGAACAGCGCGTTGCAGACTTCCTGGATGACATAGGTGGCGCCCGCGTAGCCCATGAAGGGCGTACCCGTGTGGCGCCTGATGATGGCGCCGGGAAAGGAGGCCGGGATGTAGGCGGATCGCCCTCCAGCTTCGGCCGCGTACATGCGCTCGTTGAAGGAGCCGAAAAGCACCATCGGGTGCTTTTCGTGGATCGCCTTGCGAACCGCGTCGTTATCGGTCTTTGCCCCGGCCCGCCGTGCGATGGCGAAGGCGCAGGGGAGGCCCATATCCTCTTCGAGGAAATGGCGCAGGCCGCGCGCGTAGGTCTCGGAGGCGACCACGCCAAAACTCGCCGTGGCGTAGAAATCCTGGGTCACCGAGCGCCACAGATCCCAGATCGGCTTGATCGTGGTCATCTTCTCGGCGTCGATGAAGGGTTCGGGATCCAGCCCGGTCAGCTCACCAAGCTTGCGCAGGAAGGCTGTGGTCGAATGCAGGCCGATCGGGGCCTGGAGATAGGGCTTGTCCAGCGCCTCGCAGAGCTTGCGGCCGAATTCGCGGTAAAGACAGATATTGACGTCGGCCTCGGCCAGCCTCGACACCTCGGACAAATCGGCCCCAAGCGGGAAGACCAGATTGACCTTACAGCCGATGCCTTCGACGAGACGCCTGATCTCGGCAAGATCGGAAGGCATGTTGAAGGTGCCGTAGATCGGACCGATGATGTTGACGCGCGGCGGAGCACCCTCGGGGCGCGGCTTCGGCTTCTTGGGCCGCTTCTTCTCGCCGAACTCCTTCCACAGCCACAGCATGGCGCGGTCAGCGCTCTGCCACTGGTCCTCGTCGATGGTGCGCGGCAGGAAACGCACGATGCGCGTGCCTTCCGGCGTGACCCCGCCGCCGATCATCTCGGCAATCGACCCGGTGACCACCACGGCGGGCTTGGTCGGATCGAGGGTCGCATGGGCACGCTTCATGGCCTGTTCGGTGCCGGTCTGGCCGAGTTCTTCCTCGCCCAGCCCCGTGACGACGATCGGCAGTTCATGCGGCGGCAACGCGTCGGTGTAGTGGAGCACGGCCGTGACCGGCAGATTCTCGCAGCCGACCGGACCATCGATGATGACCTGCAGCCCCTTAACGGCGCTGAAGACATAGACAGCTCCCCAGTAGCCGCCGGCGCGATCGTGATCGAGGACCAGCATCAGAAGTCCTCCATCTTGACGGAGGCCTTGGCGTCGACCTGGGCGGCGGCGGGCGCTTCGGCCGATGGCAGGCTGTCTCGATCGTGCCACACACCGGCCTTCCGGTCCGTGCCGATATCCTCGAAGAAGGCCTTCATCGTGTCGAACCGGCCCTTGCCGGAAGCCGCCGCATTGACGACCGTGGCGAGCGAACCAGGTCCCGCCGGCCCCATCAGGGGGCGGGCAGAGATGAGGTTGGTGAAGTAGAGGGCGGGGATCGCCTTCTGCTTGGCGTGCTGGACGACCGGCGTGGTGCCGATGGCGAGATCCGGTTCAAACCCATCCACCGCGGCGAGATCTGTTTCCAGCGATGCGCGGAACTCGACATGGATGCCGCGGGCGCACAGCCATTCGGCATCGGCCTCGTTCCATCGCGTCTTCGGGCAGGCGGTTCCGACATAGCGCAGATCGGCACCCGCCTCGGCGAGCAGGCGGCCGACGATCAGTTCGGAGCCTTCATAGCCCGACAGCGTGATGCGCGCCGTGATGGGAGCAGCGGCAAGAGCGCCGCGGATAGCCGGCAAAATGCCGTTCAATGCCGCATCGACCTTGGCGCGGCCGACACCGCAGGTCTCGCCAATCGCGCCGAGCCAGGCGGCGGTGCCCTCGACCCCGACCGGCGCGGAACCGACAACAGGCCTGCCGGCACTCTCGAACTCGCGGATCGAGGCGGTATAGAAGGGATGGATTGCGGCAACGACTGCGCAGTCGAGCGCGGCATAGAGCTCGCGCCATTCGCGTGTCGGCACGACGGGACCGGGTGCCAGGCCAAGCGGTTCGAGCATGCGCCCGATCGAGACTGGATCAGCCGGGAATATCTCGCCCAGCAGGGTAACGGTCGGTAGGGCGGAACGGCCCGTCGCAGGGGCCTGGACTGGACCGCTGGCGGCTTCCTGACGCGCATAGGCGAGCATGGCGCCGGCCAGGACGTCCTTGGCTTCGGCATGGGTCGGCACGCCGAACCCCGGCACGTCGATGCCGATGATGCGCACGCCATTGATTTCTTTCGGGAGTGCGCGCAGCGGGATGCCGGAGGCTGTCGGCACGCAGAGATTGGTGACGACGACGGCATCGTAGAGCTCGGGATCGGCCAGCTTGTGCACGGCTTCGCGGATGTCCTCGTAGAGCTTGCCCGTGACCAGCGTTTCGGAATCGAATGGCACGTAGCCAACGGTTCGCTTGGCGCCGTAAAAATGCGCGGTGAAGGTCAGGCCGTAGACGCAGCAGGCCGACCCCGACAGGACGGTGGCGGTGCGCTTCATGCGCAGGCCGACACGCAGCGACCCGAAGGCGGGACACATCGATTGCGGCTGGTCGTGCGGCCCTTGCGGGTAGTCGGCCTTGAGCCGTTCCATCAGTTCCGCGTTGCCGGACGTTGCGGCCGCGCGGCGCATTTCGTCGGCACCGCCGTGGCAGCCGGCGCCGTCTGCGGCCATTTTCGCGGTTACGGGGGCGGAGCCTTGATGCGGGCTGTCCGCATTGTCGAGTTCAACCGTCGCCGAGCCATCATAGACGATTTCGGATTTCGACGGTGGCTTCGTGGCCTTGGGATCAGGGCGGACATTCATCGGATGCTGCCTCAAACCTGATCGTAGACGATTTCGAGGGAAGGCTTGTCGATCACGATGCCGCCGCGCATGTCGGCCTGGCTGGCGGGCTCCAGCACGACATTGCCACCCACCATCTGGCTGGAGAACAGGCCGAGCAATCCGTCCTGGTCGAGCGGTGTCGGGCGCTGCGGCTGGGAGGAGGCGACGTTCTCGGCCAGTTCGGCAAAGAGCGGACCCCAGCGACCATCCGGCTTGCCGATGATCTGGTAGTTGGCGCTCTTGCGGCGGATGTCCTCATCGGCGGGGATGGTCGCCAACACGGGGATGCCGACAGCTTCGGCAAAGGCTGCCGCCTCGCCCGTCCCGTCATCCTTGTTGATGACCATGCCGGCCACGCCGACATTGCCGCCGAGCTTGCGGAAATAGTCGACAGCCGAGCAGACATTGTTGGCGACGTAGAGCGACTGCAGATCGTTCGATCCGACGACGATCACCTTCTGGCACATGTCGCGGGCGATCGGCAGGCCGAAGCCACCGCACACCACGTCACCCAGAAAGTCGAGCAGCACGTAGTCGAAGCCCCATTCGTGAAAGCCCAGCTTCTCGAGAAGTTCGAATCCGTGGATGATGCCGCGCCCGCCGCAGCCGCGGCCGACTTCCGGGCCGCCGAGCTCCATGGCGAATACGCCGCCGCTCTTGAAGCAGACATCGCCGATGGCGACATCCTCCCCGGCCGCCTTCTTGCGCGCCGAGGTCTCGATGATGGTCGGGCAGGCCCGTCCGCTGAACAGAAGTGAAGTGGTGTCGCTCTTGGGATCGCAGCCGATCAAGAGTACGCGCTTTCCCTGCTGCGCCATCATGTGGGAGAGATTGGCCAGCGTGAAGGACTTGCCGATGCCGCCCTTGCCGTAGATGGCGATGATCTGGGTCTCGGATTTCGCCTCGCCCTCATGGACGGGATCGGGCTCCATCGCCGCCTCGGCGCGAACGCTCTCGACCAGGGCCATCAGGCCGTTCTCGGTCGCCTTGAAGGGTGCGTTCATGAGGGTTTCCTCCAGTCCAGGACCATTTTCAGGCAAGCCGGGTCATCAAAGGCCGTGCGATAGGCCTGCTCGACTCCGGTCGGGGTGCCTGTGTGTGTGATGAGCCCCCTGAGCGACAGCGCACCCGTCTCGATGAGATGGGTGCAGGAAGCCAGATCTTCCGGCCGCCATTCCGCCGCGACGCGCAGCCTTACTTCGCGCATGAAGGCCGGCGGGAACGAGAACGAGACGCGCCGGTCGTAGAAGCCGGCCAGCGTGATCTCGCCGCCTTTTGCCAGTCGACCGATCAGCGCATCGAAAATGTCGGCATCACCGCTGACGTCGCAGACGCGATGATAGTCGCGCCGCTCGTCCTCCGCCGGGTCGAGCAAGGCGTAACCTTCGGCGCCAGAGCGCCGCTGTGGATTGACTTCCCATACCGTGGGCGGTTTGCCGCCGGTGGCGATAACGGTTCTCGCGATCAGCCTGCCAAGTGCGCCGTGACCTACGATCAGCTCCGGCGGGCGCAGCCGCTCGGGATCAATGGCGTGCCAGGCGGTCGCGGCCAGCGCAACCAGGATCGCCTCGTCGCCGATCGCCTGGCTGAGAGGCGCTGTCCGTCGGCCGGGAACGACAAGATGCGAGGCTGCACCACCGAAGAGGCCGCGGACGTCGCCGAAACAATTCGCCCCCGGCACGAAGACGCGGTCGCCGGCTCTGCGTTCTGAGGCAGGCCCCGCTTCGACGACGGTTCCAACCGTCTCGTAACCAGGAACCAGCGGATAGGCCATGCCGGGAAAATGGGGCATCTTGCCGGACCACAAGAGTTTCTCGGTGCCGGTCGATATGCCGCTGGTTTCGACCTGGACTACGACATCGTCGCGGCTCGGATCGCAGATCGCGAGATCGGCGATTGTGATGCATCCGGGCTTTTCGAGAACAACGGCCTGAGACTGCATTCCTGGCTCCATGTCGGCGCCCCTTTTTGGGCGCACAGGGCTTGTGTTGTCAGAATAGCTTTACGGTCATAGGTGTCAATCTTTTTATACACTTCTCGATGTGGAAAGCCGTTGACGGACGTCATGACGCTGGTTTGCGGCCGACAACAATCCTTGCGATCAACGGTGTAGCCGTTCGCACTTCGCGCATTTTTTCGAAGCCGGCCTGCGCCATCAGTTTCCCGATTTCGGCTATACGGCGCGGCCGACCCTGCCCCATCGCCAGCAGGTAAAAACCGAAATAGGCATCCCCCGAAGCCTCCGCGCCCCGCGTGGCTGCCATCGGCTCCGCGACGACGATCGTGCCGTCTCCACACAGACCGGCATAGGCGGCTTTCAAGATGCTCAAGGCAGCGGAATCGTCATGATCGTGCAGCACCCGAACCAGCGTCGCGATATCCGCACCGCGTGGCATCGGGTCTTCGAAGACGCTGCCGTCATGGACAGCAATCCGGCTTTCGAGTCCCGCCTGCATGATCCTGTCCCGGGCAATCTCGGCAACAGGCGGCAGGTCGAACAGGTCAATGCCCAGGTGCGGGTTGCGCCGGGCAGCCTCCATCGAGAAGGCGCCGCTGCCGCCGCCAATATCGAGCAGTTGCCTGTGGGTCTTCATGGGCAGGGCATCCAGCACCTCGCGCGCCACCATCTCTTGCGAACGCGCCATGAGCTGCGAATAGGAACGCGCGGCCGCCGCATCGTGGGACTCGCCGCCCGCGTAGGACCAGAATTGCGACAGTTTAGTCGCCCGCTCGCCGCGAAGAAGCGCAACCGGATCAGCCAGATCTTCATAGAGCATCTGGTGGTGCGCGATCATGGCGAGCACGCCATCGTTGTCGACAAGGGCGGCACCGGTCTCGCCCAGCCGGTAGCGACCGTCCGCATCCATGGCTGCGAGGTCGAGAGCGACCGCGGCGTTCATGAGTCGCAAAGCACGCTCTGCCGGAAGACCCGTATGCCGAACGATCTGGGCCAGGTCATTGGACCCGGCATGGAGCGCCTGCACCAGGTCGAGCCTGACGAAGGCTGCCAGCACCTGGGAATAGACGAAGCCGGCTGCCAGATCGAACAGCACCCGGGTGCGGCGGCGCGCCATGGGCCGCGTCAGCGGAAACGCTGCGGCGAACTGTCGAAAGGCCGGTCTGGCAACGAGACGCACGCGAAAGTGGCGCCAGCGATCATGCAGGATGCGCACCAGAGACCGCGAGGCGGGCTGCATCATGGGGACCGCACGCCCTGGCACCCGACCGCTCATGCCGCCGCGCGGGCGGCCTCCTTGGGCAAGAAGCGCGCAGACTGGGCATGAATCTGAAGCCGCAACGCCGGTGCGCCAGGACAGTCCGGTACCGATTCGGCCGCTTCCGCGATGAGCGCCTTGAGATGCCGCGCAGCGCCCTCGACGCCCATGCGTTCGACGATGTTCGGACGCGAAAGCGCTTCGTCCTGACCGACAGGCTTTCCGATTTCTTCCGGGCTGCACAGCACGTCGCGCAGATCATCGGCAGCCTGATAGGCTTCGCCAAGACGGTGTCCGAGCGTTGACCAAGCTTCCGCAGGGTGCCCCGCCGCCGCCGCCCCTGCCATGGCCGCGCCCGCAAACAAGGCCCCCGTCTTGGCCCGCTGGTAGATGGCGAGGTCGACCACTGACTCGCTCTCCCATCCCTGCCCTGCGACGATACCGTGCGGCATTCCCACGGAACGTGCCAGGACGGCCGCCAGCGCGGCCGAACGCAGCGGGTCCACGACCGCCATGAGCGCCGTCGTTTCGAAGGCCAGCACGATCAGGGCGTCACCTGCCAGGAGGGCAAGCGGTTCGCCGAAGGCGGCATGGACCGAGGGCTTGCCGCGACGTGTGCCGGCATTGTCGAAGCAGGGCATGTCGTCGTGGACGAGCGAGGCACAATGAAGGAATTCGACCGCCGCGGCTGCGGCGTCGGGCAGGCCCGGAGGGCACTCGCCACAGGCAGCGGCGACCGAAAGGGCCAGCCTCGGCCTGATCCGCGCTCCGCCGGGGAAAACGGCATGGCGCATTGCCTGTGCAAGCCGGTTCGGCGCGGCCGATCCCGTTACGCGGGCCACCGCCCGTTCGAGAGCCTCCTCGATCCGCAGGGAAATCTCGTCCTTGGCCATGACTTTCAGCTCCCATTGTCAACTCCATTGGTCTATAGTGCATGTAAATCTACCTTTACACAAGTGAGAGGACAGGAAGCCGGACATGCTGGACAGACACCCAACGGGCGCCCCCCGGATCGTTGTGATCGGGGCAGGCATTGGCGGTCTTGTCGCGGCGCTGCTGCTGTCTCATGCCGGCTTTGAGGTGACCATCGTCGAAAAGTCGGCCCGGCCGGGCGGCAAGGTGCGAACGATCGAGGCCGGCGGGCTACCGGTGGATTCCGGCCCGACGGTCCTGACGATGAAGCCCGTATTCGACGCCATCTTCGAGACCGTGGGAGCCCGGCTGGCCGATCATGTCCGGCTGATGCGGGCCGAAATTCTCGCGCGCCACGAATGGCCCGACGGTTCGATGCTCGACCTCTTCGTCGATACCGATCGCACGGTGGACGCCATCGGCACCTTGGCGGGTAACGTCGACGCGGCCGGCTATCGTCGTTTCGCCGCGCGCAGCGCCGAAGTCTTTGCCACACTCGACCGCAGCTTCATGCAAGAGACCGAGCCCGGGATCGGCAAGCTGATTGCCCAGTCCGGCTTGGGAGGGCTCCCTGCCCTTGCCCGCATCCAGGCCTTTTCGACGCTCTGGAGCGTGCTTGGAGGCTATTTCCGCGACCCGCGCCTGCGTCAGCTTTTCGGGCGCTACGCCACCTATTGCGGGTCATCACCCTTTGCCGCCCCCGGGCCGCTGATGCTGGTGGCGGATGCGGAAAAGCAGGGCGTCTGGCTCGCGCGCGACGGCATGATCGCCCTGCCGGAGGCCATTGCCGAACTGGCGCGCCGGGAAGGCGCACGGTTCCTGTTCGGGCAGGAGGTCGAGCGCGTAAACATCAGCGAGGGCCGCGTCGTCGGCATTCGAACCGCGAACGGCAGCGAGATCGGCGCCGAGGCCGTCCTCTTCAATGGCGATCCCACCGCACTCGGGATCGGCCTGCTCGGGGATCGGGCGAGGGCCGCCGCAGCCGCCTGGCCGAGGTCTCGACGGTCACTTTCCGCCCTCACGCTCTCGCTTGCCGCGCGCGCCCGGGATTTCCCCCTGGTGCGCCACAACGTCTTCTTCTCAGCCGACTACCGGGCCGAGTTCGATGCCATCTTCGCCCACGGTCGCCTGCCCGAGGATCCTACGATCTATCTGTGCGCGCAGGATCGCGATGACCGCGGCCGCAGGCTCGGCGACACGAGCAGGGAGCGGCTCTTCATGATCGTCAATGCGCCCGCCACGGGCGATGCCGGAAACCCGACGCCAAGGGAGATCGAACGATGTATCGAGCGCATCATGCAACGCTTGTCAGAGGCAGGGCTGAAGCTGGAGATCGATCCCGGCGCTATGGTGGCGACCGACCCGAAAGCGTTCCATCGCCTGTTTCCGGGAACGGGCGGTGCGCTGTACGGCCGATCCTCCCACGGGTGGATGGCTTCATTCCAGCGGCCGACAGCGCGGACCCGGATCCCGGGTCTCTACCTGGCCGGGGGCGCGACCCATCCCGGCCCTGGGCTGCCAATGGCCGCGCTTTCGGGCCGACACGCGGCGCGGATGATCCTGCAGGACTGCGCTTCGACGGCGCGGTACCACACGGTGGCTATGCCTGGTGGTATGTCGACGCGCTGAGCGGCGACCGGCGCCATGCGCTGACCATCATCGCATTCATCGGGAGCGTCTTTTCTCCCTGGTATGCCGCAGCGCGCCGCCGCGGCCGCGGCGACCCGGAGAACCATGTCAGCATCAACGCAATCCTCTATCGCCCCGAAGGCAAGAAGTGGGCGATGACCGAACGCGGGCGAGGCGACCTTCACCGTTCCGCCCGCCATATCGCCATCGGCCCGAGCAGTCTGCGCTGGTGCGCAGGCAAGCTGATCATCGAGATCGACGAATGGACTGTTCCGTTGCCGGGACGGCTGCGCGGAACCGTGGTGATCGACCCCGGACCCATCTTCGGCGAGGTCCATGCGCTCGACAGCGCCGGCCGTCACCGCTGGAGGCCGGTCGCACCGCTGGCACGGGCCGAGGCACATTTCACCGCGCCAGATCTCGCCTTCTCCAGCCATGCCTATCTCGACATGAATGCGGGCGACGAAGCGTTGGAGAATGGCTTTTCCAGCTGGGTCTGGTCGCGTTCCGCCTTGCCAGGCGGCGGCACGGCCATCTTCTACGATGCCGTCGCACGCACGACGACCGGAGCCTCGATCGCCAATTCCTACGCGCCCGATGGCACGGTGACGCCGCTTGCACGGCCGCCACTTCGCGAATTGCCGGGCTTGCTCTGGCGGGTCGAGCGTTCGGCCCGTTCTGCGCAGCCCATCGACGCGGCAGGACTGAAGAACCTGGAGGACACGCCCTTCTACACGCGCAGCTCGTTTTCAGCGACGATCGAGGGGCAGGCGTGCCCCACCATCTCAGAGAGTGTCGACCTCGACCGTTTCGCCGCGCGATGGGTGCAGGGTCTGCTGCCCTTCAAGATGCCGCGCTGGTCGAAGTGAAGGTTCAGTTCGACTGGTCGTCGCCGTTTCGGCGCAGCTTTTCCTCCCGATCACGATCATAGCGTCGCAGATTGCGCAGTTCGCGTATGCCGAAGAACAGCGCAAGGCCGAGGACCAGCGAGAGCTCGAGAAAGATGATGAGTCCCGAACTCATCCCGCTGCCGTGCTGCGACGCTCGAAGCGCGCAAGCAACTCGATCATCCGCGTGGTGCGTGCCTGAACGTTCCACCACTGCGGCAGGGGGTCGTGCCATACCGTGCGCCGCGAGCGCACGACGGCATCGATCAGGAACCGGGCTTCCGCCAGAGCGGGTCCGCCAAGTCCGTCCTGGACCGAATGAGGTTGTGCGGCGGCGCGGCCCAGCAAGGCCAGCTTCCGGCCCTTGGCCACCACTGCGCGCTCGCGCAGCGGGTCGATGCCTTCGCAGATCAGGCGCCCAATCTCGCGATAAAGGAGCCGTGCCGCGGCAATGCCGGTGCGCGAGCCGGCCGGCAGTGCACCTATGCCAGGCCGGGCCTGGCCATACAGTCTTTCGGCTTCACCGAGCAGATCGACGATGACCGCGCGAAGGGCTGGCGTGGAGCGTTTCATGACGCCGATTTCGACCGGCGAGAGGCCAGCCGTCCTCAGCTGCGAAAGCGGCAGGTAAATCCGGCCATTGCGAGCATCCTCGCCGACATCTCGGCAGATATTGGTCAGTTGCATGGCCACGCCAAGGTCACACGCTCGTGCCAGCACTTCCGGCTCGCGCCTGCCCATGACGAGTGTCATCATGACACCCACGGTGCCAGCAACCCGCATCGCGTAGCCGACCAGATCCGACAGAGTTTCGTAGCTGCGTCCCTCCACATCCCATTCCAGCCCCTCGACCATGGCATCTGGTATGGCGCGCGGGATCGCGAAATCTCGAACGACATCGGCAAAGGCCCGTTCGACGAAGCTGTCGGCCGGGCGACGGGCGTAGATATGATCGAGCGCGCGCCGGATCTCGGCGATTGCTTCGGGACCGCTGCCGCCCCCATCGACCATGTCGTCGGCCATCCGGCAGAACGCATAGACGGCATAGGCGGGCTCGCGTGCGGCGGCGGGCATCAGCAGCGAAGCAAGATAGAAAGATTTCGAGCCTTGTCGGATCGACTGTCGGCAGGCGGCACAATCGGCCGGGGTGGCGAAGGGTCTAGCGGGCGAACTGACTGGCATGGGGAACCACCTTGTCGAGAATGCGTGCAGAGGACAACACGCCCGGAAGCCCAGCGCCTGGATGCGTGCCGGCTCCGACCAGATAGAGCCCTTCGATACCTGAATTACGGTTGTGCGGCCGAAACCAAGCGCTCTGCGTCAGAACCGGTTCAAGACCGAAGCCCGCGCCGCGCTCCGACAGGTAGTCGTCCTGGAAGTCGCGCGGGGTGATGAAATGGGACGTCAAAAGGCGCTTGCCGAGGCCGGGCAGCACGGTCTCTTCAAGGCGCTGCTGGATGGCTGCGCGGCGCCGTTCCGCCTCGGATTCCCAATTGGTCGATCCGTCCAAATTGGGTACGGGACAGAGCGCATAAAACGTATCGCATCCTTCCGGAGCGACGCTTGGATCGGTCGCACTCGGACGGTGAAGATAGAGCGAAAAGTCCTCGGCTAGGCGCTTGCGAGCGAATATGTCGTCCAACAGCTCGCGGTATCGAGGACCAAGCAGAATGGTGTGGTGCCCGACATCCTCGTAACGTCCGCGGACGCCGAAATACCAGACGCAGAGTCCCATGGAATACCGCGCGCGTGCCAGGCGCGCCCTGTCGGCCAAGGCCACGGCGCTTGGTTCCAGGAGCTTGCCGAGCGTCCAAGCCGCATCGGCATTGGAGACGACGATATCGGCGGACAGGCTCTGGCCATCGGCCAGCTTGACCCCGCTGGCCTTGGCGCCACGCGTCTCGATCCGCGTCACCTCGACACCGGTGCGGACCGTACCGCCCAATTCTCCAACCAGCGCCGCCATTCCCTCGACGAGACGGCCCACACCGCCCAGGGGATAATGGACACCCCAGCGGCGTTCGAGCGCCGGGATGAGGCAGTAGATTGCGGGTGCACGGAACGGGTTTCCGCCGATCAGGAGCGGGTGGAAGCTAAGCGCGGTGCGCAGCTTGGGGTGGCGTACATATCGCGCCACCAGCCCGTGGACGCTGCGGTAGCCTTCCAGACGCAACAGGTCAGGTACGATTCGCGCCATGTCAGCGACCGAGCCGAAGGGCTGGTCGCCGAGTTGCTCGAAGCCGATCCGACAAATGTCGTCCGCCTTTGCCATGAAGCGCTGATAGCCATCGAGGTCTGAAGGCGCGACCCGCAAGACTTCCCGGCGCATCCATTCCGCGCTCGCACTGACGGAGATCTCGTCACCATCGTTGAAGCGGATGCGGTAGAATGGGGAGAGTGCGCGAAGCTCCACATCTTCCGCAAGTTGCCTGCCGGCAAGCTGCCACAATTCCTCGAACAGGAACGGTGCCGTGACGATGGTCGGTCCGCGATCGAAGGTGAAGCCGTCGCGCTCCAGCACGCTGGCTCGTCCGCCCAATCGCTCAAGTCGCTCAAGCACCGTTACGCGCCAGCCGCGTGCACCCAGCCGAATGGCCGCCGCCAGCCCGCCGAAACCGCTGCCAATGACGACAGCATGCGGGCGGTGGTCATCCATATCGAAGGTGCAGGTCAAGGGCCGGACATGTGTCAACATCAATGGACACTACTTGAGTATCTCATCATTGACAATTCTCGGTCGCACCTCGGATGTGAATTGTCACTTCATCGATGATGACCCGAGCGACGTCAGCCGGCCTTTCTTCGTGGACGAGGTGTCCTCCTTCCAGTTCGACCAGCCTCGCGGCTTCGAGGCGTCTGGCCAGATCACGAGCCTGGGCAGGCGCCACCGCACGATCGTTCACGCCCGTCACCAAGAGCAACGGCACGTCCATCCGCGGCAGCCGCCGCTCCAGCCAGTCCAACTCCCAGTTCGCCATCATGCCGAGCGTGGCCGCGACGTGGCCGGGCTTGCGGAACAGTCTCGCGTAGAATTCGATACCTCGGGCATCGATGACCGACCCGGTGCCCTCCAGCAGTTTGCGGGTGGCGCGCATGTCTTCCGCCCGCCAGGAGAATATCCGCGGGGCCAGCGGGTTGAGGAAGAGTAGCCGTGCCAGGGGCCCGAAGAGCCCGGCACCGCGCATGGGAAGCAGGGCGCCGTTCAGGGCCACGAGGGTTTTCGGCATGGCGAGGCGCTCGATGACCATGGCGGCGAGGATGGCCGCGCCGGCCGAATGGCCGACCGCAACGTCGGGCCTGATGTCGAGCTGCCTCAACAGGCCATCGACGAGGCCGGACATTCCGCGCAACGACAGGCCCGCGGATACGGGCATCGCGGTGAAGCCATGGCCAGGCAGATCAGGCGCGATGACCCTGAATCGCGTGGCCAGAAGCGGCAGCAAGCCGCGCCAGCTGTGTGTCGCCGCTCCGGTTCCGTGCAGGAGGAGAAGTGCCGGCCCCTCGCCCGCCATCTGTACATGCCAGCGCAGTCCACCGGCTTCCACGAAACGGCTCGTCTCGCGGTTGGGCCAGTCCTTCCCTTCCACATCCCATCGCGGATGGTCCTGACGGAATCCCATGACGGCTTCAGCCTTTCATGCGCTCTGAGAGGACCGCTGAGATCCGGCCGGCGCCGCCGCGGGGCAGAGGAACATATTCGGCGCCCAGTTCGTTCGCCAGCGCTGCGACCGCGGGTTGAGGTCGTCCGCCCGTATCGATGACGATGCTCCTCAGCGCCATGCCACGGAAGCGCCGCGCGGCCTCGCGCATGTCGCTCATCGCGCGATCGCGACCGCCTGCTCCATCGAGGGCGACATTTGCGCGGCCATCCGTCAGGAAAATGGTGATTGCATCGCGTCCGCGCTTGTCCTGCGCCCGTGCAAGCCTCGCCGCAGCGATGATGCCGGCGGCGAGCGGTGTTCCACCCCCGCCCGGCAGCGCAGAGAGCATCTTGCGGGCGCGCGCCAGTGAACGAGTCGGTTCGAGCAGAACCTCGGCTTGGGTCCGGCGATATGCGATCAGCGCCACCTCGTCGCGACGGACGTAGCATTCGGCCAGAAGCAGTTGCACTGCGCCCTTGGCTTCCGCCAGGCGGGCGACGGCGGCCGAGCCAGAGGCGTCGACGGCAAAGATCGCGGTGGCGCCGCGCCGTTCGGCATAGCGCTTGTTGCGCAGGTCGGACATCCGAATGCGCAAGGTTTCATCTTTTGCCCGGCCACGCAGGCCCTGCCAGGGAGCCGCCGCTCTGAGCGTGGCCAGAATGTCGAGCCTCACACCTGCGCGCCGGGGGCTGGCAATCGGCGCCAGTGGCCTGCCACGCTTCGCGCTGGCCGCTGTCCTGCCGCTGCCGCCCCCGCGATCAGCTGCCATGCGCACCTTGTTTGCGAGCATGGCTGCAAGCAGACCGTCCGGCAGTTGCGCCGCAGCTGCCTGCAACACGATGTCCTGCAGCTCTCCCCGACTGTCTTCGGCTCGACCCTCTTCGGGCGGCGCTTGTTCAGGCTGGGGCGGCTCCTTCTCCTGCGGGGCGGCGACTGCCTCGGCAAGCCGCTGTGGGCCCAGCGCCAATCGCGCCGCGGTTGCCGCGTCCTCGACCGCGATCTCGTCAGCACCGCGCAAAGCCGCGACCGCGCGGGCCGCGCGCAGAAGAAACAGCGATCCACGCACCGAGGACCAGCCACTTGCGAGGGCAAGACCAACCAGCGCGGCGACGATATCGTCTGCCACCGCAACCGCGTTCACGCGCGCCTGCGCGGCAATCACCGCATGCCGGTCGCATTTCTCGGAGCCGATATCACGATAGCCGATTTCTTCGAGCCTGATCGACAGGCCCAGGCGGTCGGCCAGTGCCGCCGGAATTGTCTCGTCGTCCTCAATGCCCTCGTCGAGGGCGATCAAGCCAAAGCGGGCTTGCAGATCGCTTGAAAAGCCCTCCCGCTCCACCTTCACCAACCCGCAATCCATCGCGGCGGCGATCAGCGCGGCACAGCTGGCACTCGTGCGCTCGGCCATGGCCAACACGAGAACGCCGCCATCGACCGCGGCAAGCAGCCCGAAGCGCATGACCGGTTTTCCGGTCGCAAGGGTTGCGGAAAAGTCGAGGCCGCCCACGAGACTCGCCTCGTCGGGCGAAGCCGCCACGCGACTGAAGCTCGCGCCGGGGGGAAAGAGTTCGCGCACCCATCGCAGCCATGCCTCGCGCACGGGGCCAGCCCTCGCCCGCACCCTGATTCCGCCCAGTCCCATGGGGTCGATCGCCAAAAGCTGCGCAGCCAGAAGCGCATCATGCCATGGGCCGGGGTGCGAGGCGTTCATCCCTCGGAGAGTTCCGACAGCGCCCGCTCGATTCGCGCGGTGGAGCCGGATTCGTCCAGGGGGTCGCGGCGAAGGCGGTGGCGCAGCGCGCCGGGCGCAGCCGCCACCATATCGGCGACCTCCACGTGTTGGCGGCCAGCCAGTGCCGCGGTGGCGCGGGCGACGCGCAGCAGCGTGAGTTCGCCGCGCAATCCATCCACACCAAGCTTGAGGCATAATTTCGAGGCGAAAGTCAGCGCCGCGTCGGGGCATTCGACTTCGGGCAGAAGCGCCTGGGCCTTGCGGATGCGCGTGCGCAGCCGGCCATCTCCACGCTTGAACCGTTCCATGAAAGTCTGCGGATCCCGCTCGAAGGCGTCACGGCGGCGTACGACCTCGATGCGCTCGGCGATATCCGAAGGAGAGCCGACCTCGACCGAGATGCCGAAACGGTCGAGAAGCTGCGGCCGCAATTCGCCTTCCTCGGGATTGCCGCTTCCGACCAGAACGAAGCGTGCGTCGTGGCGCACCGACAGACCTTCGCGTTCCACGACGTTAATTCCCGACGCGGCGACGTCCAGCAGTAGATCCACGATGTGGTCTTCAAGAAGATTGACCTCGTCGATGTAGAGGAACCCGCGATGTGCGCTCGCCAGAAGCCCGGGCTCGAAGGACTTGCGGCCATGGACGAGCGCGGCCTCCAGATCGAGCGCTCCAACCACCCTGTCCTCGCTGGCGCCCAGCGGCAGATCGACCACAGGAACCGGGATGCGTCGGTACCTGGCGGTGCCCCTGGCTCCGCCCCCGCAGTCAGGACATGTGCCGGAGGGCCTGTCCGGATCGCAATTGAAGCGGCAACCTTCCACGGCCCTGATCACCGGAAGCAGGCCCGCCAGGCCGCGCACAGCGGTCGTCTTGCCGGTGCCCCGGTCACCCAGCACCAGAATCCCTCCGATTGTCGGGTCGATCGCGGCCAGCAGCAGCGCGCGCTTCATTTCCTCTTGCCCGACTATGGCCGAGAAGGGATAGGCGCGATTGCGGGTACCGGTACGGCTCACGTAGGCAAAGGTCATTCGTCACCCTCCCGACCGGAGCGGGCCAATTCGTCTCGCGGTTCGACGATTGTCGCCCTCGCCCATCAGATTTGTCAATCTAACTTTACATTCACTCTTGACGGGTGGCCATGCCGGTCTAGATTGGCAGATGTTCGGACTTCGCCGTTCAGGGAGGAATTCATGTCCGTATTTGCCCGCCTGGGCCTAGCCGTGCCGTTTGCGCTTATCGTGTCCGCCCCCTTTGCGCTGGCTGAGGGAGATCCGGCCGCTGGCGAACGGATTTTCCAACGTTGTGCCGTATGCCACGGTATCGGCGAGACCGAGCGTCAACCTGGCCCCAACCTCAACGATGTTATTGGCCGCGTGGCCGGAACGCATCCCGATTTTGGAAGATATTCCGCCAACATGCGCGAAGCGGGGGAAGGTGGGCTGGTCTGGTCCGCCGAGGCGATCAACGAATATATCGAGAATCCCCGACGAATGATCCCGCGCGGCAATATGGCATTTCCCGGACTGCGCAGTGCCGAGGAAAGGGCCAATGTCGTGGCCTATATCGCGCAGTTCTCCGCGGAAGCGGACGGCGAAGAGGAGAATGGCGAGGAATAGCCCGCCCCTTTGTCGGAATACAAGAGTTTGGCGCGCCCTCTGGGCGCGTCTTTCGTTTTTCGGGCGCCTTGCGGGTCCACACCGGCTGGACACGGCGCAGCAGGAGTGTCAATATATGTGGACATCTTGAGGAGGGCGCCAGATTGACGCGCCTCCCCGTGGCAGGTACCGCGGCAGCGTGGCCCGCCCCAGCCGGAGGAGCCCGCCATGCAACGTCCAGCCACCCCGCTTCTCGATCGGATAGAGGTGCCTGCCGACCTTCGGCGGCTCAGCGACGAGCACCTGAAGGCCCTGGCCGCGGAATTGCGCGAGGAAACGATTTCGGCCGTCTCGGTGACGGGCGGCCATCTGGGCGCGGGCCTCGGCGTCGTGGAACTGACGATTGCGCTGCACGCGGTCTTCGACACGCCACGGGACACATTGATCTTCGATGTGGGACATCAGTGCTATCCACACAAAATCCTCACGGGCCGCCGGGAGCGCATTCGCACCTTGCGCAAAGGAGAGGGCCTTTCGGGATTTACGAACCGATCGGAAAGCGAGTTCGATCCCTTCGGTGCCGCTCATTCCTCCACCTCCATATCGGCTGGCCTGGGCTTTGCGGTAGCGCGCGATCTGCGCGAGAATGACGGGCATGTGGTCTGCGTCATGGGGGATGGCGCGCTTTCGGCCGGCATGGCCTATGAGGCCATCAACAATGCCGGTGCGCTGGGCCGGCGGCTGATCGTGGTCCTCAACGACAACGATATGTCGATCTCTCCGCCTGTCGGTGCAATGTCAGGCTACCTCGCCGAGCTTCGCCAGCCGGGCGCGGGGGATGGGCGCAGCTGGTTCGAGCAACTGGGCTTTTCCTATGTCGGTCCCGTGGACGGGCATGATGTCGGCGGTCTGCTCGAGGTGCTGCGCAATGCAAGGGACGGCGCGGACGGTCCCGTTCTCATCCATGCACTGACGGTGAAGGGCAAGGGCTACGCGCCGGCCGAGGCCGCTGCCGACCGCTATCATGGGGTTTCGGCGTTCGATGTCGCCTCCGGCAAGCAGGCGAAGTCTCCATCCGCCGCGCCCTCTTATACGAAAGTGTTCGCCGACACCCTGCTGGCGGAGGCCGAAAAGGATTCATCGATTACGGCGGTCACCGCTGCCATGGCATCCGGGACGGGTCTCGAGGCCTTCCAGAAGCGCTTTCCCGACAGGTTCTTCGATGTGGGGATCGCCGAGCAACATGGCGTGACCTTCTGTGCGGGCATGGCCGCGGCAGGTCTGCGGCCCTTCTGTGCCATCTATTCGACCTTCCTGCAGAGGGGCTATGACCAGATCGTCCACGACGTGGCGCTCCAGCGACTGCCGGTTCGCTTCGCGATCGACCGCGCCGGATTGGTGGGCGAAGATGGCGCAACCCATGCCGGCGCATTCGACCTCGCCTATCTCGCCAATCTGCCGGGCTTCGTTATCATGGCGCCGGCCGACGAGGCCGATCTGGTCCATATGGTCGCAACGGCGCGGCTGATCGACGACCGGCCATCGGCCATTCGGTATCCGCGCGGAGAAGGGCGTGGCGTACCACTCCCCGAGTCCGGGCTACCCCTCGAGATCGGACGGGGCCGCATCCTGCGTGAGGGCAATTCGGTCGCCCTTCTCTCGCTTGGCGGGCGGCTCGGCGAATGTGTCCTGGCGGCCGAGGAACTCGGCAAGAGGGGCATTGGCGTGACCGTAGCCGATGCACGTTTCGCAAAGCCGCTGGACCGCTCGCTGATCATGCAGCTTGCGCGCGATCACGAGGTGCTGATCACGGTCGAAGAAGGCGCTACGGGCGGGTTCGGCGCGCATGTACTGCATCTGCTTGCTGGAGAAGGCGTTCTCGACAGGGGCCTGCGCATCCGCACGATGACACTACCCGACAGCTTCATCGACCATCACCGGCCGCACGCAATGTATGATAAGGCCGGCCTCAACGCCCGGCATATCGCAACCACGGTGTTGAATTGCCTGGGTCTTGGCGAACGGCGGATTTACGCGACCGCCGCCATCCGCGCCGCGTGATCGGAGTCGCTATGCCGCCTGCGGATTTCGTTTCCAAACGGACAGGTTCAAGGCCGACGCGATGGTGACCCATACCAGATATGGCACGAAAAGCAGGGCAGCGAGGGGAATCTGGGCTGCCGCGACGATGAAGGCAGCGATCGTCAGCCAGAGTACGACCACGTCAATAAAGGCGAGATCCATGCGTCTCGCCCCGAAAAACAGCCCCGACCACATGCCATTGACGACCAGTTGTGCTCCCCAGAGGAAGAGGGCGACAGACATGCCGAGATTGCTCCATACCAGCCAGCCGGCGACCGCGATCATCAGATAGAGGACACTCCACACAGGGCCGAAAAGCCAGTCCGGCGGCGTCCAGGAGGGTTTGTCGAGCGTCTTGTACCAGTCGCCCGGCCTGAAAATCACACCGGTCAGGGCCGTGGCTACGCACAGACCTACGAACACGAGCAGACTGAGATCGGGCATTCAAACGCTCCTCAGGTCGGATCGAACAAGAACAAGGAACCGCGCCGGAGCCATGCGGTTCCCCGCTTCCCGCGCCACCTCACCCCTGGCGGAACTCTATCTCGTCCGAGGCTTCGGGCTCGCCATCATAGCCCAACCCTGCCACCAACCGGTAAACGCGCCCAATTTCGCTCAGCAACCCGATACGCACCAACTCTTGCAGTGCTTCCTCCCTGCTGTCTATCCGGTTGGCGAACCGCCAACCGTCGACCGCTGCCAGTTGTTCACCTTCCAGGCTGATTTCCAGCCTGGATTCATAATGCTCGTGCGCGCCGTTCGACGTGAGTTGCGCGCGTTTGCCATTCGATGCCTCACCCATCGGCCCGACCTGTGGACGATGGACGTGTCACGAAACGGCAATTCTCCATGCAGGTCTGGAAAGCCATCTTGTTCCTCCCTGCAAAGAGGATAGCGCGGGAGGCGAGGCTTTCTATTTCGGTATTCTACCTAAGGAAAATCTGCGTAGCCGTCTCAATTGCGGCTGGTGGTCAGCGCATGAGCCTGATCAGGTCAGCGAGCCCGCGTGCCTCGAGTTTTTCCCGGATGCGCGCGCGATGTATTTCCACTGTCCGCTGGCTGATACCCATGTGATCCGCGATCGCCTTGTTGGTCTGTCCCTGAACCAGCTGGTCGAGGACTTCCCGCTCGCGCGATGTCAGCCTTGCCAGGCGCCGTGCGGCCTCTTCAGGGGAAAGCGCCGGCTGGGCGCGGTTGGCAAGGACATCGCGTGCCTGACCGATGGCCTCCAGCAACTGCGCCTCGGATCCAGGTTTCTGGATGAAGTCGATCGCTCCGAGCTTCATCGCCCGCACGGCCAACGGGATATCGCCATGTCCGGTGAGAATGATGACGGGCAGACCGGGCGCCGTACGACTCAGATGAGCCTGCAGTTCCATCCCGTTCATGTCGGGCATGCGGAGATCAAGCAAGAGGCAGGCGGGCACGCTCGACTCGTACAGCAGCAGAAACTCCTCGGCGGAGTTTGTCGGCACCACCTCGAATCGATGTGCCGAAAGCAGAGCCCGCATCGAATCCAGGACCGAAGGATCGTCATCGAGCACATAGACCCGGATCTGATCAGGCAGGTCAGCCAACGTGCGTGCTCCGGATGGGCAAGGTGAAGACAAACTCGGCGCCCGACGGACGCGCCCTTGACCAGATCCGTCCGCCATGCGCCTGGACGATCGTTCGGCAAAGCGACAAACCGACTCCCATACCGCTGGTAGTCGAGGCGTGGAACGGCTCGAACAGACGCTCTTCCATGCCGGCAGGAATGCCATGGCCGGTATCGATGACAGCGACTTCGATCGCCTCGCCCACGCCAAAGGCCGATATCCTTAGTCGCCGCTCTTTCTCATTGGCCATGGCGGGCAGGCTGTTGCGCACGAGATTCAGGACGACCTGTCCGATCTGCACTCTGTCGGCCTGCACCGCCGGAAGGTCCGGAACGATGTCAAACTCGACTTCCGGCTTGGGCCATTTGGAGGAGTCGAGCGCCAGCCGGACACCTTGGCGAATGATCTGCGAGAGGTCGACCTCATCGAGCACCAGTTCACCCTCCGCGATGAAATTCCGCAGTCGCCGCATGAGGTCGGCAGCACGCGCGGATTCAGCGACGGCATTGTCGATCAGAGCAGAGACACGGTCGGGGACCGCCACGCCATAATTCCTCAGTTCCTGGCGGCAGGCATTGATGTAATTCGTGACCGCGGCGAGCGGCTGGTTCAATTCATGCGCCAGCGCCGAGGCGAGTTCGCCCAACGAGCTCTTGCGGGTCGCCTCCAGCACCATCATCCGCAATCGCGCCTCCTCGGCCTCCGCCTCCTTCTGCGCTGCGACCGCAGCGCGCTCACGCACCAGGCTGTTCAAGGCGAAAAGCGCCCGGCGGAGGATGCGCAGGGCTTCCATGTCGCTCTGGGTGAAAGGCTGGCTACGCCCCCGCCGCTCCTCGCGCCACAATGCAAAAGATCCGCGGGGCGAAAGCCGCACCGTACCGTCCTCGTTGACCCGCTCGAACTTGTCGGGCTTGCCGGCCCATTTTATCGTGTGTTCAAACTCCTCGCGGTACAGCACGAGTTGATCCTGGCGGTCCTCCGAAAGCACGAGCAGAGCCACACCGGCGGCGGCCCGCCGGTCGGCCGCATCGACGTACGAGCCAACAGGCAGACTGTCGGTCGCAGCGACGCCTTCCACCAGTTGATCGTCCAGCGCGGAGAAGTCTGGAACGGCAGGCGGCACGCGACCGAAATGACGCTCACTCCCGGCGAGACGCAGCGTCATACCCTGGGCTCCCGAATGTTCCATGAGCGCACAGGCATGCTCGCAGATGATGTCGCCCAGCTTCGTGCCGTCGCGAAACCGGCTCTCGATATGGGAAGCCGTGCGTTCGGCGGAGATGCTCTGATGGAGCTGCTGGGTGTTTTCGAGGCTCTGCAGCAGCGAGGAGATCGTCCCTCCCAGAAGTTCGCAGAAGCGGAAGCGGCTCCACGGCAGGTGAAGCGGCCCATAGTGGTGGCATGCGACGAGGCCCCACAGATCGTCGTTCGAAATCAGCGAAATCGACATGGAGGCGCCGACGCCCATATTGTTAAGGTATTCGATGTGGACCGGGGCGACGGCGCGGAGTTTGGAGTATGTCAGGTCGAGGGGCGCGCTGTGGTCGGCATCGGCGATCCCTCCTCCGCGCGCCAGTATCGGTGAGGGTGGAGCATTGATGTCTGGAATGCTGCGAATCACGTTGAGGGCAAAATGCCTGCGGGCCGGATCCGGAATATCCGATGCCGGGTAGTGCAGCCCGAGAAAGCTGTCGGGGCGGACTGTGCTCTCGGCAATCACCTCGCCATGTTTGTCCGCGGCGAAACGGTAGATCATCACCCGATCGAAGCCGGTCACATCCCGGATGATCTCGGCGCTCACACGAGCGAGTTCTGCGAGCGTTCGGGGCGTGATCAGTTGGGAAATGATGCGCTGGCGCAGGAGATCCTCTTCCCAGACGAGCGCTGGCCCCTCTTCGAAGGCCACGAATTCCAGGATGAGGCTGCCCTGGTGCCGATGGGGGAAGCACTCCAGGCGCCGTGTCTTTCCTTCCACTTCGAGCGAGAGAAACCAGGGTTTGATCAGGTCCGGCTTCAGGGCATCGAGGGGCCGCGAAAGAAGCGCGTCAATGTTCTCCTCTCCCAGCAGGGCGGAAAGAGGCCGGCCGATCGCTGCCTCGGCCTTCAATCCGAGATAATCCTCGACGCTACGACTGGCATATTCAGTGACAAGCGTCTGTGCATCGGCCGCAAGCAGCGCTCCATGCGGTTGCACCGCCCCGATGATGTGAATCGGCTCGGTGTCACAGGCCGACAGGTCGACTGAAGTGGGCCTTATCCGCATGCGTCGGCCAACATGACCGGGATCTGGCGGAGATTGGGAAAAGCCCGCTCGTGGCCGCGCCCGACCGCCAGTCGGATACGCTGTACCGCGCCGCCTCGCTCGGATATGCCCTCACGCATCGCCGAAAGCACGACCACCTCCCTGCGGTTGCCTTCCCAGCCGACTGTAGGCCAATGACGGCGGCAGGCGCAATGATTGCGGTGACAATTCGCCTTGACAACCTAACTTGCATTCCCGACTACACAAGGCGCTGGGCTACTCCAGACTCGTCTTGGAAAAAGTCCGCGTCAGCTGTCCCACGCTTGTGTCCAAAGCCACGAAAGCCACATGGAAAACCTGCAGGATCTTGCCAATGCACTGACGAATGCCGAGCCGTCTGCTTTGGCGGAACTGCTGGTGGCAAGCTCGGACGTGGCTGTCGTGATCGGCGAGGACAACATCATTCATTCGGTCGCGGTGCCGGGCGATCTGTCCATGAGGCTGGACACGAGGGCGTGGCCAGGACAGCCGTTTGACCAGATAGTCACGGCCGACACCCGCCGGACCGCCGATCTGCTGTTGAGAAGCGCGCGAATGGGAGAGACCGACTCGCGCGAACTGGCGCACGGCGCGGATGACGGCGCCCGCGTCGAACTGCGTTATGCGGCTGCGGCGCTCGGATCTGATCGACCTCTCGTCCTCGTCGGTCGCGCCATCGCGTCGGGCTTTGAAAATGGTCGGGATGCATTCGCTCGCGTCTTCGATTTCGGATCACAGCCAGTCATCGTGGTAGACGGCAGCACCGGCCGGATTCTGGAGGCCGATTCGGAAACTGCGGCCCACCTCGGGGTTTCACAGCCGCAACTGTTGCGGATGGTGGTCTTCGATTTGATTGGGACGCCTTGGCGACGGGAAGCACAGTCGCGTCTGCGCGGCGTACTCGCGTCGCAAAGTCAGGATCGTTTCGTGGCCGAAGCCGGCGCTTCGGGTGAGCAATATGTGGTGGTCTTCGAACCGCGGACCGGCGCGAATGCCGGGAGTGTGTTGGTGCGTTTTCTTGCGCCCGGCACCGAGCCCGAGAGCATTCCTCCGGCCACCAGCCTCGCCGAACTGGTTGCAGGCATGACCGAATGCGTGGCCCTGCTTGAGACCGATGGCCGAATCCGCTGGGCCAACCAGGCGTTTCAGGATGCGGTGGGGGCGGCCCAGCCCTCGCTCCTCCTGGGCCGGCCACTCGACGAGGTTCTGTCACCCGTCGGCGATGGCGATTATTCGCTTTCCCTCGCCAGCGCCCGCAAGGGGGACTCCGCCGTTTCGACCGAGGTCACGCTGGTGGACCGCGAAGGCGCATACCGGACGGGGCGGCTCTCTCTCGCCTGGCTTGCCAATGCCGATCCGCAGGGTTTCGGCGCCGTGCTTGATCTGGCCGAAGGCGGCGAAAGGCTGCGTGGCGTCGCAGCACCCGATGCCGCCGCCATCCTCGAACTGGTCGGAAGCGTTCCGCTCAAGGACCTCGTTCGCGACACGACCGATGCCATCGAGCGACTTTGCATCGAGGCGGCCTTGCGGCTGACCGGCGACAACCGGGCGGCCGCGGCGCGCGCGCTCGGGCTCAGCCGTCAGGCGCTTTATCTCAAGCTCGAGCGCTACGGGCTAGGCGGCAGCTGACCCCGCTGCCATTAGCGGAGGAGCCGATGACCGAATGGTTGCTGCAGGATGGCTGGATCGTCGTCGTGGCCATGGCGATCCTGATCGGCGAAATCGCCCTAGCCCGGCTTGTGCCTGAAGCTCACCGGTCAGGCTTCATGGCCAATGCGCTTGCGGGCCTGGCTCTGCTCGGCGCTCTCTATGCCGCGCTTACCGAACGTGCGGGCGTCATCGTCCTGGCGTGTCTGGGGGCGGGGCTGCTCGCCCATGTCGTTTATCTACTGGCGATCCGACGGCGACCCTAGCTGCTAAGCGTCTGGCTTCCCGTCATCGGTGAAATGACGTCGGATGCGGCGGACGAAAAGCCAGATACCGAGCACCACCACCGGCACGCTGAGCCCGATCACCGTCTCAGGGGGCAGCCAGGGCGGCAGGATCGGATGGCTTCGCACCATATAGGCCACGAGCCCTACCACATAATAAGAGACGGCCGCGACCGACAGTCCCTCCACGGTCTGCTGCAGCCGCAATTGCTGGCGGGCGCGGTTGTTCATCGAGGCGAGAAGGTCGCGATTCTGCTTTTCGACCTCGACATCGACCCACGTCCGCAAGAGTTGCGCGGCACGGGCCAGCTTTCGCGAGAGGCCGGCCTGACGCTCCTCGACCGACCGGCAGGTTCGCATGGCCGGTGCCACACGGCGTGTAAGGAAGGCTTCCCAGCTCTGCGCCCCGGGGGCGGCGACCTCGCCCAGTGCGGCGAGTCTTTCCGTGACGATATCGTAGTAGGCCCGGCTGGCACCGAAGCGGTAGAGGCTGGAGGCCGCCTGGGCTTCCAGTTCGGCGGCAAGTTCGGTGAGTTCTCCCAGAAGCTCCCGGCTGTTGCGGCGGTCCGCCCCCCGCATTTCGCCCGTCAACTCGGCCAGGCGATCCTCCATGCGGCGCAACTGGCCGGACAGCGATTGCGCGAGCGGCAGGCCGAGCATGGCCAGCGTGCGATAGGTCTCGATCTCGATCAGGCGCTGGGCAAGCGCGCCGCGCCGCGCTTTCGAGAGCCCGTCATCGAGGATGAGCATCCGCGTAAGTCCCTGGCCATCCTGCCGGAAGTCCGTGGCGATCGCGGCCCTGCCGTCCTCGACGAAGGCATGGCACAGGCTTTCCGCATCGAACCCCTCGAGCATCTCGCCCGCCGCGGGCGGCGACGCGCGCAGTTCCAGGCGGATGCCGGAAATGACGGTCCCCGGCGCGCTGAAGCCCCGGCCGAACGGCGTGTCATCGAGCCCGGTTCCGCTCTCTCCGAGGGGGCCTTCCCAAAGGTAGGTGGAGAATTCCGTATGGCGCTCCCAGCGCAGCGTTCCCTTGCCCCACTTCATCACGCAGTGGCGGGCCTGACGATCGGGCGCGGCGATACCCTGTCGGCGCGCCAGTTCCGTCAGCACGGCGATGTCGACACTCGACCCGCCCTCGGTCATGAAGGAAAGCTGGATCAGGAGCCGAGGGGACGACAGCAGAGGGTGGGGTCTCGCATGCACCTCGCCAAGCGCGGCAGCGCGATCCTCGTGCGCGGCTAGGCCCAGCACCTTGCCGACCGGCAGGCTCGCCTCATCCGGGCGTCGATCGGCGTGTGGCACTTCCCCCATTCCGTACCCGCCATTCTCGGGCACATCCCTTCTTCGGAGGGCCCGCGCTTGTCTACCGGCAATCTAGAGTGCAGCTTCTGCCTTGAGCAAGTGGCAAAAGGAGGCATCCGGCGGCGCAAGGATGCGGGGCGATCACCTCAAGCGGAGCGCACCCACGTCCAGGCAGCCTGCTCGTCTTCGAGATCGAATGTCCGAGCCTGGACGGGTGAGATCGGCGAGAAGAAGTTTATCATGGCCTCGGCCCAGTCCGGCGCGCCCACCACCGCGTATTTGTCGACTTGGCTTGCCGATCGCGCCTGGGCAGAGAGGGCCTTGCGATCGAATATCGCGCCGGCTTCGATGCCTTCGTAGCGTTTCATGACGATCAGGATGTCCAAACTGTCCTGCGCCTCGAAAGCGGCACGCAGGACGTCGGCCATCCACTCGACATCTGCCCGGGTGATCTTGCCGACGATCTCGAACGCGTGGAGCCTGGGTTCGGTGGTGTCCACCTTGCTGATGTTGAGCGTGTTCATGCAGGAGCTTCCTTCTGCATACCCAAACATCGCTGGATGAGCGGGGTTCCGCTCGCTCGCGGAACAATGGCGAGCGGCGGGATGTTGGTCAGGAAGCCACACCAACAGGAGCAGCGCAATGAACGTCATAGAACGCGAGATCCCCGCCCGAAGCACCCCACATGCCGCCGCCCATGGGTCGGCAGGCCTCTACAATCCCGGCAGCCCCATCTTCGAGACCCAGGACATCGTGGCCATGGCACTGGCAACGGTCATGGCACTGGGCCCTCTTTCGGCCTACGCGCTGGGATACGGTCTCTAGATCTGCCGCATCGCGGCTCTTGGGGAGGCTGGCTGGTCGCCTCGGAGCTGGTGCACCACGTCGACGGAGCAACGATAATCAGAAGACCGCGCCGATGTCGGCGGCGCATCGATGCAGCTTGCTGACGATGCGGTCGTGAAGTTCCCTTTCGTTGTACTGGCCTTGCGGGAAGATAATGGAAACGGCACCGACGACGTGGGCGCCACGATCGAAGACTGGCAGTGCCACTGAGCTCACGCCCTCCACATATTCCGATTCGCTGAACGAGAATCCCGTCATGCGAACCGAGTTCAGGAGATCGTTCAAGGCCTGTCGTTCGACCACGGTATGTGACGTGTAGGGGGTCAGGCCCAGCCGCTCCAGGATGGCGGCACGCTCGGTTTCATCGAGAAAAGCAAGGATTGCCCGGCCGATTGCAGTGGGCGCGAACGGAACGCGGCTGCCGACTGTCACCATGTTGAGGCTGAAGCGGCTCGGAACAAATGCATGGGCTACGTAGACCGCCTCGTCGCCGTCCTGCATGGCGAAGGAGACCGACTCCCCGATTTCATGCGAGACGTTGCGGAGCACCGGTTGCACCACCTGCGGAATGCTGCGCGTCTCCAGGAACCCGCGGGAAAGACGCAGAACGCGCGGGGTCAATTGATAGCGACCCCGCTCATGGCTGACGAAACCAAGCTGCTCCAGCGTGCGTACCAACCTCCGGGCAACCGCGCGATTGAGACTGACCTTTTCTGCAATTTCGGAAATCGTGAGGTCGCGATTGCGGCCCTCGAAAGCCATGATCACGGACAGCCCTTTGCCGAAGGTAAGAGAGACCTCCTTATCCTCCTTGTCGAGCAGGTCGTGCATGTTCAAGATTTCACCATGCTTGGGCAGGGCACGAAACCAACGTCGTGCCTAGGTTGCAATCCTACGTCACCCTGGAGATCAGTTCTCAAAAGAACTCTCAGGACGGCGATCTCTCGCTGACGAGCCCATAACCTGCCCCGCCGCAGCTTTCAACGATCAGCCGGTCAAACTTATTGAGTACGAGCGAAGAGCGCGATACGAGTTCTTCGACCACGCCGTCAGCCCGCACGACCCGGGCTGCCGCCGGCTCAGGCGAGCCACCCCCCGCGGCCCCCTGCGGCACATGGATGAAACGTTCGCCGCGCAGCGAAACGCCGACGCCCTCCTGCAGGGCGATATAGGTGCGGCGAATGCCATCGCCGCCTCGGAATCGGCCGCCACCGCCCGATCCATGACGTATCTGTGCACTATGCAGCCGGACGGGTATCTGTGACTCCAAGGCTTCGGCGGGCATGTTCATAGCGTTGCCGACATCAGTCGAGATGCCCGAAGCACCGTCCCGGTCGGGTCCGCCGCCGGCGCCGCCAGCGATGATCTCCGTCGCGATGAAGCGCTGCCCGTCGGGTCTGGTTCCAGAAAAGGCGAGGACATAAGACATGCCGGAATTCGCTGCCGGCATACGTTGCGGCATGGCCTTGGCCAGGCCCTGAAGCAGACTTGACGTCGTTGCACGAACAACGCCCATGCGCGCGTTGACCGCGGCAGGCGACGAGGCATTGATGACGCAGCCCGTCGGCAGAGACAGATCGATGGTGCGGACCACGCCGCCGTTGCGGAACATGGTCTCCTCCATCGCACTCAGCAGACTGTAGAATGCCGCCGCGAACGGACCCGATCGAACGCAGTTGATGGGGGCTGCCACCTGCGGGCTCGTCCCGGCGAAATCGGCGACGAAACGGCCGCCGACACATGACAGCGCCAGTTGTATCTTGATCTCCGGAAGGCCGGGCGTTGCGTCGAGTCGCTCCGCTGCGACATGCGGACCAGGTGCCATGGAAGCGATCGTGCGTGCCGCCAGTTTCTCGCCGCGCTCAAGGCACGTCTCCATGCCGGAGATGAAGGCGTCCACACCCGTTTCCAATGCGAGCTTGCGTAGTGCGGCTGCAGCCTGAACAGCGGCGCTGACCTGTGACGACAGATCTCCAAGTACCGTGTCCGGCGCACGGGAATTCGCCTGGATGAGATCAATGGTTTCGCGCGAGATGGCGTCTTCGGCACCCATACGCATGGGCGGCAGGCGCAAGCCTTCCTGAAAGATGTCGACGGCGTCGGGAGGAACCGAGCCCGCCCGCATGCCACCGACATCCTGATGATGCAGGATGCTGGCCGCAAAGCCTATCAGCCGCTTCTCGACGAAGACGGGGCGCATGACCGTAAGATCCGGCAGATGCGTCCCGCCAAGAAACGGGTCGTTCATCAGATAGAGATCGCCGTCCCGCATCGTTTCGATGGGAAACCGATCGAGCAATGCGCGGATAGAGCCGTCGAGGGCGCCGAGCAGAAGTGGGATTGCGTCCGAGAGCGCGATAAGCTCGCCGTTCGGCGTAAGCAGACCCGCGGCCGCATCGTTGCCTTCGCGAACGACCGGCGAGACGGCCGTACGGAACAGTACTTCCTGCATCGACTGAGCGATGGCGTTAAGCCGCATCTGCAGCGTTTCGGCGCGCATGGCCTCTCCCTTGCCAGTCCTCATCGTCATGGGAGTCGCCACGACGCTCATGGCCGGCAGAGGCGGTTCGAGGCGCAGCCTGGACAATGAAAATGCAAAGCCGGCCTCGCGCGGTGCGCTTGCAAACTGGGCCATGTGATAGTCGGCAAAAGCCGCGCGAAGATAGGCGACGTCCGGCTCGTCGACCGCCAGTTGGAGGCGGACCGGATGCATGAATGCATTCGGCGCAACGATCAGGTAGAGCTGGCCGTTGGCGGCCTGGGGATTTTGCGCGCGCAAGGCAGTCATGGCGTTGCGCAGCTCGTCGTCCGAAAGTTCGGCGAGCGGAGCGTTCAGCGACGTTGTCGCCTGATGGACATGCCGGGCAAGAAGCAGACCCATGGCGCCCGACATCGCGGGATACGAGCCTGCCAGGATCTGCTGCGTGCCGAGCCGTTTGGCGATGTCGGGTCCAAGCACCGTACCGAGGCCACCGGCGACGATGAGTGGCACTGAAGCCGGATCCACGTTGCGGCTGACGGCGTGGCGGACGATGCATGCGGCCATCGCGTCCAGCGCCGCCTCGCGGATATGGGTGGCCTCCACACCGTCGAGCATCGACAGACGTTCCACCGCATTTGGGGCGAGGTCATCAGAAAGCTCGCTCAACACCACAAGCGCGTCCGTGAGACTCGGCGCATCGTCGTCAGAAGCCTGCGTGAAGCTTAGTCCGGAGGGCGTTGATCGCACCTTCGAGCCGCCGCCCAAGGCGATGCTCTCTATGTCCGCCATACCCATGCGCACGGGTATCCCGGCGACAGAGCCGTGCGTGGTCAATGCCGGCGCGCCATCGGCCACGAGCACGATGTCCGTCGTCGTCGAGCCGATGTCGATCGCGAGCGCCTGCGGCGCGCCCGCTGCCTTGGCGATGCCACCGGCCGACCAGGCGGACGCTGCAGGCCCGCCCAAGACCTGCGCCGAGACGGCCGCCCGCGCGCGGTCGCACGACAAGAGATGCCCCCGCGAGTCCGCGAACGATAGCCGACCCGCGAACCCCATATTTCGCAGATCGCTTTCTATCTCGGCGAGTACGGCCTGCTGCGACGGCCACAACGCCGCTTCCAGGCATGTCGACACCGTGCGCTCATACTCGCGCGATTGGGGATCCACCGCATGGGACAGAACGAGAGGAATACCCGGCGCCACTTCTGCCAAGATCTCGGCGCAACGGCGTTCATGGCTGGGATTGGCATGGGAAAACAACAGGCAGACGGCGATCGCCTCGGCGCCTTGCGCGGCAAGAGTTCTGCCTGCCTTGCCCACGTCATCAATCGATACGGGCTCGATCTCGCAGCCACTGCCGTCCAAGCGCCCACCGACCTCGTGTATGCCCCCTTTCATGACCAAGAATGTCGGCGCCGGCGAGCGCGCGACGGGGTCATAAAGCTCCGCGCGATTCTGCCGGGCGAGCGCCATTGTGTCGGCAAACCCGCACGTCGCAATCAAGCCGACGCGCGCAACTGTGCGTGCCAGCAGCATGTTGATGGCCCCGGTGGAGCCGATCCGGATTTCCTCCAGCCGATCGGGGGCGAATGCCCATATATCTGCCGCGTGGGCGACGGCAGCCGCGATGTCGCGAGCGGGCGTGGCGGCGCGGCGCGTCACCTTCGTGGCGTGGACCCCACCCTTCGTCCAGACAGCAACATCGACCGTGGACGCGCCGATGTCGAGGCCGAGAACCGTCACTCGCCACTCCCCGAGACTAGGACCTCCAGCGGAGCCGGCAGGTCGGTGAATTCGACGTCGCGGCCATTGCGTGTGCGCCACATAGTCGACGCGAAGAGCCCCGGCTTCCCGATGACCATGATGCCGTGATGCCAAACGCCCGGGTGATAGATCACGACATCTCCTGGCCCCCCCACGAATGCATGGGGCCTGCCGCCCTCGCACGGGTTGTTGTCCCAAACCACGACAAGATAGTCTGTCACGGACATGGGCACGAACATCTGCGCACTGTGCTCGTGGCGTTCTGCCTGCGTGATGCGGACAGGCGCTCTCTCCGGCTGAACTTCGTAGAAATCGAGCGCCAGATCGACGGCTTCATCACCGTGTCGAAAAACAGCGGGCGATTTGGAAAGCTTTACCTTGTTGTCGCGAATGAGTTTGTGCGTGGGCTCGCCGGCGCGGGCCACGTGGCCGAAGGGGGCGAATGTTGCTGCCGCAAGTTGCTCCACCTTGACCATCTACCACCCAGATTTTGTCGATTATCGATCATACGCTCTATTATTATAACGCCATCCGTACACCGGCCTGTCAACAAGGCTTGAGCCATTGCCGATAGGCGCGACGGTGAAAGCAATGGAAAGATCTGGCCCAGACGGCAAAACGGGTTGACCTCGAACAGCAATCTTGTCACGCTTAGCGAACGAATGCTCGATAATCGGACTATTTCATGGCTTATCATCTCTGGGGCGAATTGTCGGCGCCCGCATTGCGCACGACGATAAACGCAGCAACGGTGGCACTGCTCCCCGTCGGTGCCGTGGAACAGCATGGCCCTCATCTGCCATTGAATACCGATGCGCTACTCGCCGAGGGTTTCGCGCACGAAGCGGCGCGGCGCGTCAGGGAAGCGACAGTGCTTGTCCTGCCAACTGTTTCCGTTGCCAAGTCGGATGAGCATCTGGGTTTTCCGGGGGTGCTCACCCTCGACGGAGCGACGCTGCAGTCGGTCCTTGTCCAGATCGGCCGCTCCGTCGCGCGTTCGGGTGTGCGGCGCCTCGTGTTCCTCAATGCGCATGGCGGCAATGTTCCGGTGCTGCAGACCGTCATCCGGCAGCTTCGGATCGAGGAGGAGATGTTCTGCGTCAGTGCCGGCTGGATGAGCATGGGCTACCCGGTCGGCCTCGTCAGCGAGTGCGAGCTTCGCGACGGAATCCATGCGGGCCTGATCGAAACGGCAGCGATGCTTCATTTCCGTCCCGATCTGGTGGAAATGGAGCTGGTGAAGGACTTCGTTCCAACCTCCCGCGCAGTCGCCGAAGGCAACGAGGTGCTGCGGCTTCTCGGACCCGTTTCCGCGGGATGGACCATGCATGATCTCAACACCGACGGGGCCGCCGGCAACGCGGCCGCAGCCACTCCGGCCATCGGCAGGGCCCTGGTCGAACACGCTGCGGCCCGCTACGCCACGTTGCTCGAAGAGGTGGCGCGTCACGCGATGCCGTTCGGAGCAATGGGGCAGTGAACTTCCAGCACTCCGATACGGGCGAGAACCTCTGGTTCGTCAATGCTCGCATTCCACGCGCACTTGCGCGCGGCCTTGAAATGCGCGCACAGCATGGCGCGACCGGGCTCGGTTTTACCGATTTCGGGATAGCCGTGGACGGCACGTTAACGAGGGACGGTCGCGGCTGGCGCCGGGTCGATCTCGGGGGGCGGATCGTGCTGCCCACCTTCATCGATTCTCACGTCCATCTCGACAAGGCCTATACTGTTCGCCGGACCGGCATTCCCGGCGGCGGCCTGCTCGATGCCGTGAAGCTCTCGGGCGCCGATGCCGTCAACTGGACCGCACAAGACCTTCATGCCCGCATGTCGAAGGCGCTGGAACGGGCCTACCTTCACGGCACCTCGGCGTTGCGTACCCATCTCGATACGCCAAACATGCCGGCGGAAAACGCGGCGTGGCAGGTGTTTGGCGAACTACAGCGGCAGTGGCGGGGTCGCATCGAGATGCAAGCCGTCGCCCTCATGGCAATCGAGCGTGTCGATCAGGCCGAGGACTACGCCGAGCGTTGCCGCCAGATCAGGTCGAGAAATGGCGTGCTTGGTGCGTTCATTGCCCCAAGCATGGCGACCGCCGAACGCCTGGATGCCCTGTTCGGCTTTGCCACCGACGCGGCGTTGGACGTGGACTTCCATGTCGACGAGACACTCGATCCTGCCGCGCAGGCGCTCGAACTCATCTGCGATAGCATCCTGCGCACGGGCTTTGGCGGTACGGTCGTAGCCGGTCACTGCTGCTCGCTCAGCACAATGCCGGTGGAAGATCGCGACCGGATTATCGCCAAGGTGGTGGAAGCCGGCGTGCATGTGATCTCGCTGCCTCACTCCAACCTTTTCCTCCAGGATCGTCGCCGTGCAGCGACGCCGCAGCGGCGCGGCATAACGGCGGCCCGGGAACTTCGCGCGTCCGGCGCCTCGATCCACTTCGCATCCGACAACGTTCAGGACGCCTTCTATCCCTACGGCGATTACGACATGGTCGAGGTCTTCCGCTCGGCCGTACGCGCCGCCCATCTCGATGAGGAGATGGACGACTGGCTCGTGCGGCAATTCAGCGGCGCTTCAGCAGCCTGCGGCTTTGCCGGTCAGGGCGCCCTGGTTGCCGGAACCCCGGCCAATATCGTCATGCTCGACGTACAAGACATGTACGACCTCGTGAGCCTAACGTCCTGCGACCGGGTCGTGGTGCGCGACGGACGGCCCGTCCTGCCCGTTTCCTTCAATCTGCGCGATCTCTTCGCGGTGGAGTCTCCATGACCGACAACATTTCCGCCTGCCTTGAGGCGCTTAGCCATCTGGATGTGGACGACAATCCCAACACCGTGCTCCAGAAGAGCCGCGACTTCTACTGGTACAGCCCGATCCTGAAAGACCAGCTCCAGGAGGTGAAAGCCGACTTTGTGGTTGCGCCGCGCACGGTCGAGGAGGTTCTCGAAGTGCTTGCCACCTGCTGGAGACACGACGTGCCGGTCACGACCCGCGGCGCGGGGACAGGAAATTACGGGCAGGCGATGCCGCTTGCCGGCGGCGTCGTCCTGCACATGAAGCATCTCGACAAGATCATCACAATTGGCGACGATTATTTCGTGGCGCAGGGCGGCACGGTGATCGAACATATCGAGCATGCTCTGCGCGCCGAGGGCAAGGAAATCCGCCTGTTTCCTTCCACCACGGGATCGGCAACCATCGCCGGCTTCGTCGCCGGCGGTTCGAGCGGCGTCGGCGCGATCCGCTGGGGTGGCTTGCGCAATCCCGCCAACATCCGCCGCCTGCGCCTTGCGACGATGGAAGAGACACCTCGCATCATCGATCTGGTCGGCGCGGACGAGATCAGCAAGGCGGCCCATGCTTACGGCGTCAACGGCGTGATCCTCGAAGTGGAAATGCCCGCCGACCCGGCGAGCGACTGGGTCGACGTGATCATCGGCGTCGACACGTTCGAGAATTCCTGTCGCCTGGCGCTGCTCGTCGGCGAAGACGAGTCGATTGACAAGCGCATGCTGTCGAACTTCGAAGCACAGATAGCGACTCGCTACTTCCTGCGCCATCGCCCCCATCTGAGCGACGCTGAAGCTATGCTCGCCGTGACCGTTTCCCGCGACACACTCCCGCGTCTCGGTGAGGTGATTGAGGGCTTCGATGGCGCTACGCTGCGCCTGCGTTACGACCGGCTGCCGGAAGGGGCGCGTTTGCCCGCCGCTTTCGAGCTCGCCTGGAACCACACGACGCTGCGCGCCCTGCGCGTCGACCCGACCGTCACCTATCTCCAGATGATGATGCCGCGCCCCGTGATGTTCGAGAAGATGAAGGAGCTAAAGGAGCGCTTCGCCGACGAGCTCCTGCTTCACTTCGAATTCACCCGGTTCGACGGCGTGGTTTCGCCCGTTGGCCTGCCGATAGTCCGCTACACGTCCAACGAACGGTTGGAAGAGATCATTCAGATTATCGAGCACGAACTTGGATTGCCGGTCTTCAATCCGCATCGGGTCACGCTCGAGGAAGGCGGCATGAAGAAGACGAACCCGGCGCAACTCGCCTTCAAGAAACAGACTGATCCCAAAGGACTGCTCAATCCCGGCAAGATGATCGCCTGGAAGGAACCCGACTGGGTTCCCGTGCCCGGCAAAACCTACCTTTTCGCTCAATAGGCTGCGGCCATGACACCGGATCGATTGGGGCCAGAGATGAGCGGCACTAAGGGACATGTCACCGTCATCGGAGCCGGCATCGTCGGCGTGAGCTCGGCCGCATTTCTCCAGCGCGAGGGCTTTGCCGTTACCATAGTCGACCGCCTCGAGCCGGGGCTCGGCACGTCCTTCGGCAATGCCGGTTCGGTCTCGCCAAGCGCGATCCTGCCGGTCGCAATGCCGGGCGTCATGAAGAAGGTGCCGGGCTGGCTTCTCGATCCCCTCGGGCCGCTGACGATCCGATGGTCCTATCTGCCGTGGGCTACGCCCTGGCTGCTGCGTTTTCTGCGTCACGCAAGCCGCAAGGAAGCGACACGCGTGGCCACGGCAATGCGTGCATTGATGGAGACCGTATTCGACGACTACGCCGAGCTTCTGGAAGGCGACACGTTCGCCCGGCTGATCCGCCGCAACGGCTGTCTCTACATCTACGAGAACCGTGAGGAACTGCAGGCGGCCAAGTGGTCGCTCGACCTGCGCCGGGAACTTGGCGCAGCGATGGAGGAGATCGGCGGCAGCGACATCCGCCAGCTCGAGCCGGCGCTCAACAGGCGTTTCGATCTCGGTATCTTCGCGCCCGAGAATGGCTCCACTGTCGATCCTCATCTCCTGGTGCGCGCGATTGCCGATCAGGTGCTGCGCAATGGCGGCACCTTCGTCAGGGCCGATGTAAAAGATGTAGAGATCGGCCCCGACGGCCCCGTGGCGCTGGAAACCTCTTCAGGCAAGCTTCCCGTCGACAGGCTCGTGCTGGCTGCCGGCGCATGGTCCTCGCCGCTTGCCCGCAAGCTCGGCGCAAAGGTGCCGCTGGAGACGCAGCGCGGCTATCATGTCACCTTCGCCGAACCCCAGATCGACGTGCGACGCACCGTGATGTGGAACAGGCGAAGCGTCTTCGTGAATCCGATGGATTGCGGACTGCGCATTGCCGGCACCGTCGAACTCGCCGGGCTGAAGGCCGCGCCGAACTATGCGCGCGCCGACAAGCTCGCGGGGATTGCGGTGGAGATGTTTCCGGACCTGAACACGAAGGAGCAGTCGAAGTGGATGGGGCATCGCCCCTGCCTGCCCGACAGCCTGCCGGTCATCGACCGCTCGCCGCGGTTTGCCAATACTGTCTTTGCCTTCGGGCACCAGCATGTGGGCATATGCTCTGGCGGACCTACAGGGCGCCATGTGGCGAGCCTGATGGCGGGCAGCACGCCTCGGATCGACCTGACGCCTTTTTCTGCCACCCGCTTCTGAAGTGGGCGTCGGACCTATAAAAAGAGGGGAATCCACTCATGACATATCCGGCGGCCAGCCAGTTGCCTCGAGGTCTCGCGGGAGGAACGTCCTCCGCTCCGCGATCAGAGAACGTCTCGCTTTCGTTTGACGGTGTTTCGATGCGGTTTCCGGACGGGACGGAGGCGCTGGACGATATCTCGCTGACGATCGGGCAAGGCGAGTTCGTGTCGATCGTCGGGCCGTCGGGTTGCGGCAAGTCGACCCTGCTCAAGATCGCMTCGGGCCTGTTTCCCCATACCGACGGCCTCGTCAAGGTCGACCGCGACCATCTCGGCTACACGTTCCAGGATGCAACGCTGCTGCCCTGGCGCAAGGTGATCGGCAACATCGAGCTGCTCATGGAACTGCGCGGCTATCCCGCCGAAGAACGCCGCAGGATCGCGCGCGAGCAGATCAGCCTSGTCGGCCTCGACGGCTTYGAGGAYCAYTATCCCAAGCGTCTGTCGGGCGGCATGCGCATGCGCGTCTCGCTCGCCCGRTCGCTSGCCCTCAACCCCAAYGTCTTCATGTTCGACGAGCCCTTCGGCGCGCTCGACGAGATCACCCGCGAACGCCTCAACGACGAACTCATCTCGCTCTACATGCGCAAGGGCTTCACCGGCCTGTTCATCACCCAYTCCATCCCSGARGCCGTCTACCTGTCGAACAAGGTCGTCGTCATGTCGCGCAGGCCCGGCCGCATCCTGCAGRTCTTCGACATCCCGTTCGCCTATCCCCGCGAGCCGGAACTCAGATACGCGCCAGAGTTCTCCGCGCTYTGCGGCGAGGTCTCCATCGCCCTGCGCGACGCCATCGAGAAGTGAGCCGAGCCATGTCCGACACAGCCCCCGCCACCAACATCACCGCTCACGGACCYGTSCCCTTCGCGCCGCCGCGCGGGTTCTTCKCGCATATCCTGATGCTSGTCGTGCCGCCSATCRTCCTGTTTGGGATGCTCTTGGTGGTCTATGCCATGGTGCGCGCCAATCTGGAGCCCCACCGCCAGTTCCTGATGCCATCGGGCTATGCCCTGTGGAGCGAGGCKTTCGGGGTCGCGGCCGTCAGATGGGAACTGCTCGAACGCGCCATCACCACGCTCGCCATCGCGCTGGCGGGTCTSGCCGTCTCCATCCCCGTCGGCATCCTGCTCGGCGTCGTCATGTTCCGCGCCCTGATCCTGGAACGCGCCCTGTTTCCCAACATCGTCGCGCTGCAGGCCATTCCSACSCTCGCCATCATYCCGCTGATCCAGACCGCCCTCGGCTTCGGCACCCTGCCCAAGATCCTGATCGTGGCCAAGTTCACCCTGTTTGCCATYCCCATCACCCTGCTCCTCGGCCTCAAGAGCGCCGACCGCGGCATCATCAACCTCTTCCGGCTGCAAGGCGCCAACTGGCGAACCATCCTCCTCAAGGCATGCTTCCCGTCGGCCGCCCCTTCCCTCTTCGCAGGCCTGCGCATCGCCGCCAGCCTCGCCGTCCTCAGCGCCATCGTCTCGGAACTCTTCTTCCTGGCCGGAAGAGGCGGCCTCGGCCAGATGATCATCAACTCAAAGATCGATTTCAAATACGAGCAGATGTACGCAGCCCTCATCGTCGCAACCCTCATGTCCGTCTGCGTCTACGTCGCATTCACATGGCTCGGACACAAACTCTTCTCCGAATGGCACGAATCCGGCGGAAAGGAGAATTGA
>NZ_WVVV01000090.1 GCF_012911015.1 Chelativorans sp. ZYF759
CATACAAAGATATAACCACCAAGGACTTCATTCCTTGGTAGCATCTCAGTTGAAGGTAACGTCTTGAAGCGCTTGTCACCAGCAGCATTGCTGCTGTTATTGATGTTGTTGCTGCTGCTAATGTTGCTATTATTGATGATGTTGGTGTTGCTGCTGTTATTGTTGTTGACCTCTTTGCCACTAGCATACTTGCTGATCCCAGTGTTCAGCTTGAAACTACTGACACTGTTGGTGTTGCTTTTCTGGTACACTGGGTTCATGTTATAAACATTATTACGGAAAGGACTTTTCACTGTTGCCTCATTCATCTTGAGATCCAGATTCACCAGTCCAAGATTGAGATTCTCAAATTTGTTATCCTCCTGAAAT
>NZ_WVVV01000023.1 GCF_012911015.1 Chelativorans sp. ZYF759
TCGACCAGGCGACACGCGCTGCCATGGGCGCGCAGGCGGTCGCTCTTTCGAAAGCGGTCGGCTACCATTCGGCCGGTACCGTCGAATTTATCGTCGATGGCGACCGCAACTTCTACTTCCTCGAGATGAATACCCGCCTTCAGGTCGAGCATCCCGTGACCGAACTCGTCACCGGCATCGATCTGGTCGAGGAGATGATCCGCGTTGCCGCCGGCGAGAAGCTGCGTCTTGCGCAGGAGGATGTGCGGCTCGATGGCTGGGCGATCGAAAGCCGGCTTTATGCCGAGGACCCCTATCGCAGCTTCCTGCCCTCGATCGGCAGGCTCTCGCGCTACCGCCCGCCGCGCGAAGGCAACCGCGAGGACGGCACGGTGATCCGCAACGACACCGGCGTCTTCGAGGGCGGCGAGATCTCCATGTATTACGATCCCATGATCGCCAARCTCTGCGCATGGGCGCCKGACCGSCTGGCCGCCATCGACGCCATGAGTGCGGCGCTCGACGATTTCGAGCTCGACGGCATCGGCCACAATCTGCCCTTCCTGTCGGCCGTCACGCGGCACGAGAGGTTCCGTAAGGGAGAACTTACAACGGCCTTCATTGCCGAGGAGTGGCCGGAGGGTTTTTCGGGCGTCACGCCCGGCGAGGGCGAGGCCCGCGCGCTGGCCGCCGTCGCCGCCTTCGTGCATTTCCGCAGCCAGAAACGCGCCGTGCTGATCTCGGGCGCGCTCGACAACCACCGCCGGACGGTGGGCCGCGAATGGGTGGTCAAGGTCAACGGAACGGAGTTCGAGGTCGCACTGCGCGACGAGGGCGGTGCGACGCTGGTCGGTTTCGAAGGCGGCAGGCCCGTTCCCGTCACCAGCGACTGGCTGCCCGGCCGCCCGCATGCACGTTTTGCCGTTGGCGGCGAAGCGATGGGCGTCAAGGTCCAACCCGTCAACTCCGGCTGGCGGCTGCGCTGGCGCGGCATCGATCTGAAAATTCATGTGCGCAGCCCACGCGTTGCCGAACTCGCGCGGCTGATGCCCGAAAAGGCGCCTCCCGATACCTCGAAGATGCTGCTCTGCCCCATGCCCGGCGTCGTCACCGCCATCATGGTGGAAGTCGGCGCGGAGGTTCACGAGGGCCAGCCGCTCGCCACGGTCGAAGCCATGAAGATGGAAAACGTGCTCCGCGCCGAGCGCCGCGCAATCGTCAAGGCAGTAGCGGCTTCGGTTGGTCAGAACCTCGCCGTGGATCAAACGATCCTCGAATTTGAATAGGAGTTCCCTCATGAAGGTTCTGGTCCCCGTCAAGCGGGTTGTCGATTACAATGTGAAGATCCGGGTGAAGTCGGATGGCTCCGGCGTCGAGCTCGCCAATGTGAAGATGTCGATGAACCCGTTCGACGAGATCGCCGTCGAGGAGGCTATCCGGCTCAAGGAAGCGGGCAAGGTCGAAGAAATCATCGCCGTGTCGGTCGGCCCGCAGCAGGCGCAGGAGACCATCCGCACCGCGCTCGCCATGGGCGCCGACCGTGGCATCCTGGTCAAGACCGACGAGCTCACCGAGCCGCTGACGGTCGCCAAGATCCTCAAGGGCATCGTTGACGAGGAGAAGCCGGAACTGGTGATCCTCGGCAAGCAGGCGATCGACGACGACGCCAACCAGACCGGCCAGATGCTGGCCGCGCTGCTCGGCTGGAGCCAGGGCACCTTCGCCTCCAAGCTGGAGATCGACGGCGGCAAGGCCAAGGTCACGCGCGAGGTCGATGGCGGTCTCCAGACGATCGAACTGACCATGCCGGCCATCGTCACCACCGATCTGCGCCTCAACCAGCCGCGTTACGCCTCGCTGCCCAACATCATGAAGGCCAAGAAGAAGCCGCTCGACGAAAAGGCGCCTGCCGATTACGGCGTCGACGTCGCGGTCCGGCTCAAGGTCCTGAAGACCGAGGAGCCGTCGGGCCGCCAGGCGGGCGTCAAGGTCAAGGATGTGGCCGAGCTGGTCGAGAAGCTGAAGAACGAAGCCGGCGTGCTTTAGGCGCTGAAGGGAGCAAATCGAAATGGCCATTCTTCTGATTGCCGAACACGACAATTCCACCCTCTCCGACCAGACCGCCAAGGCGCTGTCGGCGGCCACCCAGCTGGGTGGCGACGTCGACGTGCTGGTTGCCGGCAAGGGCGCCCAGGCGGCGGCCGACGCGGCGGCGAAGCTCGCCGGCGTGAACAAGGTGCTGCTCGCCGAAAGCGACGCGCTGGCCGAACGGCTGGCCGAGCCGCTGGCCGACACCATTCTCAAGCTTGCCGACGGCTATGATGCGATCGTCGCGCCGGCCACGACCATGGGCAAGAACGTCATGCCGCGCGTGGCCGCCCTGCTCGACGTGATGCAGATTTCGGAAGTCGTCGAGATCGTCTCGGCCGACACCTTCAAGCGTCCGATCTATGCCGGCAACGCGATCCAGACGGTGCAGTCCAGCGACGCCAAGAAGATCATCACCGTGCGCACCTCCTCTTTCCAGGCGGCGGGCGAAGGTGGCTCGGCTTCGGTCGAGAGCACCGAGGCGGCGGCCGATGGAGGTCTTTCCAGCTTCGTCGAGAACAAGATCGCCCATTCGGAGCGGCCCGAACTGACGTCTGCCAAGATCATCATCTCAGGCGGTCGCGCGCTCGGCTCCAAGGAGAAGTTCGAGGAGGTCATGCTGCCGATCGCCGACAAGCTGGGCGCCGCTGTCGGTGCCTCGCGCGCCGCCGTCGACGCGGGCTACGCGCCGAATGACTGGCAGGTCGGCCAGACCGGCAAGGTCGTCGCGCCCGATCTCTACATCGCGGTCGGCATTTCCGGTGCCATCCAGCATCTGGCCGGCATGAAGGATTCCAAGGTCATCGTCGCCATCAACAAGGACGAGGAAGCACCGATCTTCCAGGTCGCCGATTACGGCCTCGTGGGTGATCTTTTCACCGTGCTGCCGGAACTCGAAAAGGCGCTCTGATGTCCTGGAAACTCAAATCAACGAAATCGACCTTGTCATGACCGAAAAACTCGCCCGCTGGCGCTCCCTCGCCGAAAGGGAACTCAAGGCCGACCCCGACACGGTCGCCTGGCAGACGCCCGAGGGCATCAACGTCAAACCGCTCTACACGGGTGACGATCTCCAGGGCATCGACCACCTCGACAATCTGCCCGGCGAAAAGCCGTTCCTGCGCGGGCCGCGCGCCACCATGTATGCCGGCCGGCCATGGACCATCCGGCAGTATGCAGGCTTCTCGACAGCGGAAGAGTCCAACGCCTTCTACCGCCAGGCGCTGGCCGGCGGGCAGAAGGGGCTGTCGGTCGCCTTCGATCTGGCCACCCATCGCGGCTATGATTCCGACCATCCCCGCGTCGAGGGCGATGTCGGCAAGGCCGGCGTGGCCATCGATTCGGTGGAGGACATGAAGATCCTCTTCGACGGCATCCCGCTTTCCGAGATGTCGGTATCCATGACCATGAACGGCGCCGTCATCCCGGTGCTCGCCGCCTTCATCGTTGCCGGCGAGGAGCAGGGGGCGAGCCGCGCCGAACTCTCCGGGACCATCCAGAACGACATCCTCAAGGAGTTCATGGTCCGCAACACCTATATCTACCCGCCCGAACCCTCCATGCGGATCGTGGCCGACATCATCGCCTACACGGCGGCCGAGATGCCGCGCTTCAATTCCATCTCGATCTCCGGCTATCACATGCAGGAAGCCGGGGCGACGCTGGTGCAGGAACTGGCCTTCACGCTGGCCGACGGGCGCGAATATGTGCGCTCCGCCATTCGCCGCGGTCAGGATGTCGATGCCTTCGCCGGTCGGCTTTCCTTCTTCTTCGCCATCGGCATGAACTTCTTCATGGAAGCCGCCAAGCTGCGCGCCGCGCGGCTCCTGTGGTCCCGGGTGATGGAGGAGTTCGAGCCGAAGAAGCCGCAATCCTTCATGCTGCGCACCCATTGCCAGACATCCGGGTGGTCGCTGGCCGAGCAGGACCCCTACAACAACATCGTGCGCACCGCCTATGAGGCGATGGCGGCGGTGCTCGGCGGCACGCAGTCGCTGCACACCAATTCCTTCGACGAGGCAATCGCCCTGCCGACGGAATTTTCCGCGCGCATCGCCCGCAACACCCAGCTGATCCTCGCCCACGAGACCGGGGTGACCAAGGTCGTCGATCCGCTCGCCGGGTCCTACTATGTGGAAAGCCTCACCAGCGAGCTGGCCGAAAAGGCCTGGGCCCTGATGGAGGAGGTGGAAGCCATGGGCGGCATGACCAAGGCGGTCAATGACGGCTATCCGAAGCGCCTCATCGAGGAGGCGGCCACACGCCGCCAGCCGGCCATCGACAAGGGCGACGAGGTGATCGTGGGCGTCAACCGCTTCCGCCCCGAGGTGGAGGACCGCATCGAGGCCCGTGCCATCGACAACCGCGCGGTGCGCGAGGCGCAACTGAAAAGGCTGGAGCGCGTGCGCCGCCAACGCGATCCGAAACAGTGGGAAACGGCGCTCGCAAGGCTTTCGGAAGTCGCCAGTTCCGGCGAGGGCAACATTCTCGAAGCCGCCGTCGAGGCCGCACGTGCTCGCGCCACGGTCGGCGAGATTTCGGATGTCCTGCGCGGCGCCTTCGGCGATCATTCCGCGGTGCCGGAGGTTGTGCACGACGTCTACGGTCCCGCCTATGGCGACGACCCGGAATACGCCATGCTCGTCGACCGGCTGCTCCAGTTCTCACAGTCGCTGGGGCAGAAGCCCCGCCTGATGGTCGCCAAGCTCGGCCAGGACGGCCACGACCGCGGTGCCAAAATCATCGCCTCGGCCTTCGGCGACATCGGCTTCGACATTATCGCCGGCCCGCTGTTCCAGACCCCGCCGGAAGCAGCCGCAGCGGCAATCGAGGCCGGTGTCCATGTCGTCGGCGTCTCGTCGCTGGCAGCCGGCCACAAGACACTGCTGCCGCAACTCGTCGAGGAACTGAAGGCAAAGGGTGCGGAAGACATCATCGTGGTGTGCGGCGGCGTGGTGCCGCGACAGGACTATGATTTCCTGAAGGAGCACGGCGTCGCCGCCATCTTCGGCCCCGGCACCAACGTGCTCGACGCGGCCCGTGCCGTGCTCGACCTCATGGAAGGCCGCCGCCGAAACGTGTGAGGTACCTAATTCAAGTTGTTGCGTAGTGCACGAACCACAGGAAGCATTCAGGTATGCAAGAAAGCGCCAAGGAACCGCAGTTCGATCTCAACGAAGACCAGCGCGCCATCCGCGACATGACTGCTGCCTTCGCCGCCGAACGCGTCGCGCCCTTCGCGCTCGACTGGGACCGGGAGCGTCATTTTCCCGCCGACGTGATCCGCGAGACCGGTCCACTGGGTTTCGGCGGCATCTATGTCGGCGAGGATGTCGGTGGTTCCGGGCTCGGCCGCCTCGACGCAGTGCTGATCTTCGAGGCGCTGGCCGTCGCCTGCCCGGGCTTCTCCTCCTTCATCTCGATCCACAACATGGCCGCCTGGATGATCGACACCTTCGGCGACGAAGCCCAGCGCCAGCGGCTCTTGCCGAAGCTCACTTCCATGGAATGGCTGGCAAGCTATGCGTTGACCGAACCGGGCTCGGGCTCCGATGCCGCTGCCCTCAAAATGCGTGCCCGGCGGTCCGGCGGTAATGGCAGCGACTATGTGCTCAACGGTGCCAAGCAGTTCATCTCGGGCGCCGGCGATTCCGACGTCTATGTGACGATGGTGCGCACCGGCGAGGATGGGCCAAAGGGCGTCTCCACCATCGTCGTGCCCAAGGACGCGCCCGGCCTCTCCTTCGGCGCGGTGGAAAACAAGATGGGCTGGCACATGCAGTCCACCCGCCAGATCATCTTCGAGGACTGCAAGGTACCGGCCGAAAACGTGCTGTCGGGCGAAGGTTCGGGCTTTCGCATCGCCATGGCGGGCCTCGACGGCGGCAGGCTGAACATCGCGGCCTGTTCGCTGGGCGGCGCGCAGGCTGCTGCCGACAAGGCGCTGGCCCATGCCGGCGAACGCCAGGCCTTCGGCCAGACCATCGACCGGTTCCAGGCGCTGCAGTTCAAGCTGGCCGACATGGAGACCGATCTCCAGGCCGCGCGCGTGCTGCTCTACACCGCCGCCGCGCGCCTAGACGCCAAGGCGCACGATGCCAGCAAATGGTCTGCCATGGCCAAGCGCTTCGTCACCGATGCCTGCTTCGATGTCGCCAACGACGCGCTGCAGATCCATGGCGGCTATGGCTATCTGCACGAATACGGCATCGAGAAGCTGGTGCGCGACCTGCGTGTCCACCAGATCCTCGAAGGCACCAACGAGATCATGCGCGTCATCATCGCGCGGCACCTGATCGGCAAATAGACGACATCTGGCGCCAGCCGCCTCCGGGAGGAAATATGACCACCATCGCATTTATCGGCCTCGGCAATATGGGCAACCCCATGGCCGCCAATCTGGTCAAGGCTGGGCATTCCGTGCGCGGCTTCGACCTCGTCCCGGCCAATCTGGAGACAGCGAAGGCCAATGGGGTCGCCATCGCTGCCGCTGCGGGCGCTGCGGTCGAGGGCGCCGATGCGGTCGTCACCATGCTGCCGGCCGGCAAGCATGTGCTGTCGGTCTATGAGGAAATCGTGCCGGCCGCAGCCAAAGGCTCGCTGTTCATCGATTCCTCCACCATCGACGTGGAATCCGCGCGGCAGGCGCATGCCATCGCCGCGCAGGCCGGCATGCTGTCGATCGACGCGCCGGTTTCCGGCGGCGTCGGCGGCGCGGAGGCGGGAACCCTCACCTTCATGGCCGGCGGCTCGCAGGAAGCCTTCACCAAAGCCGAGACCGTGCTGGAACCGATGGCCGGCCGCGTCGTCCATTGCGGCGAGGCCGGCGCCGGTCAGGCGGCCAAGATCTGCAACAACATGATCCTGGGCATTTCGATGATCGGTGTCGGCGAGGCCTTCGTGCTGGCCGAAAAGCTCGGCCTCTCCCACCAGGCCCTTTTCGACGTGGCCTCCACCTCATCGGGTCAGTGCTGGTCGCTGACCACCTACTGCCCGGTGCCCGGCCCCGTCCCGAACTCGCCCGCCAATCGCGACTACAAGCCGGGCTTCGCCGCTGTCCTCATGCTGAAGGATCTGCGGTTGGCCCAGGAGGCTGCCCAATCGGCAGGCGCCGTCACGCCGCTCGGCGCCGAGGCAACCCAGCTCTATGCGCTGTTTGAAGCCATGGGCCATGGCGGCACGGATTTTTCCGGCATCATCAACTTCCTGCGCGGCGACTCACGTGGAATTCCTTCCGAAGCGCTTGAAAGGAGCGGCTCATGACCGATGAGCCGGAGATCCTGTTTGAGAAGCGGGGCCATGCCGGGCTAATCACGCTGAACCGGCCAAAGGCGCTGAATGCGCTGACGCTCGACATGGTGCGAAAGATGCATCCGCAACTGGCCGAATGGGCGCAGGACAGGTCGGTTGCGCATGTCGTCGTCCGGGCAGCCGGAGAAAAGGCATTTTGCGCCGGTGGCGACATTCGGCAGCTCCACGATTGGGGAAGGTCGGGCGACCCGCGCTTCCTCGATTTCTACCGCGAGGAATACCGGCTCAACTCCTTCATCAAGCGTTACCCAAAACCCTATGTGGCACTGGTCGACGGAATCGTGATGGGGGGAGGGGTCGGCTTGTCGATTCACGGCAGCCATCGTGTGGCAGGTGATCGGATCGTGTTCGCCATGCCGGAGACCGGGATCGGGCTGTTTCCCGATGTCGGCGGATCATTCTTCCTGCCGCGCCTGCCGGGATATGTTGGGACATGGCTGGCGCTGACAGGTGCTCGGCTGAAACAGGCCGATGTTGCCTGGGGCGGACTCGCGACCCAGTGCATGCCTTCCACTTGGTTCGACGAACTGACTGAGGCGCTCTGCGTGGAGACAGAGACATCTGATGTACTCGAACGTTTCAGAGCGGCTCCGATAGAAGAAGCAGCGCTGCCGGCGCTGATGCCGGTGATCGACAGATGCTTTTCGGCCGAGGCCGTTCCCGAAATCGTGGAGCGGCTGGAGGCCCAAGGGGGAGGCGACAGTGACTGGGCTACCAAGCAGGCTTCTGCCATCCGTAGCAAATCGCCGACGAGCCTCGCAGTCGCCTTGCGCCAGATGCGCAAGGGCGCGGAACTCGACTTCGAGGATTGCATGCGCATGGAGTGGCGCATCGTCAACCGCGTGATCCAGGGACACGAATTCTTTGAAGGGGTGCGCTCCGTTATCATCGACAAGGACAATGAACCCCGGTGGCAACCGGCAACGCTCGACGAACTGCCCGAGCCCGAGATCGACGCCTATTTCGCGCCGCTGGAGGAGGAGCTCGATCTGGAAGGGTTGGATGATTCAGCGCAAGGGAAGGTCTTTATTGCATGAATGGGGCATCGGACTCATTGCCGCGCGGCAGACGACCAACGGCGGAACTCATGGCTTCGATCATGCCGCGCCGCTTGTTCTGCTTCCTTGCGATATGTTTCGGATTTCATCGGGTTGAAGCCGTCCGTCCGGCGGGAAACTCCACGCAGAACCCAGGAGGATGGCGCATTGCTTCTTGCGATCGAACAGGGGAACACGAACAGCCTTTTCGCGATCCACGATGGAACGTCATGGATCGCGCAGTGGCGTTCTGCGACCGAGCCGAACAGAACAGCGGATGAATACGCCGTCTGGCTCTCACAACTCTTCGCCATGAATGGGCTAAGCCTGAAAACGCTCGACGCATGCATCATTTCAAGTGTGGTGCCGCAGTCGATCTTCAATCTGCGAAATTTGTCGCGGCGCTATCTGGGGGCGGAACCGATGGTGATTGGAGAGAATGTGGAACTCGGCATACCAATCCGTGTCGGCAAGCCATCCGAAGTAGGTGCTGACCGCGTGGTGAACGCGCTTGGTGCCCACGTCGCCTATCCGGGCCCTTTGATTGTCATAGACAGTGGAACAGCGACTACGATTGACGTGGTCGCGGCTGATGGCGGATTTGAGGGCGGCATCATCGCACCGGGCATTCATCTCTCTGTCGAAGCGCTTCACGCGGCCGCCGCAAAACTGCCGCGCGTGGCGCTCAGGAGACCTAATCACATCATTGGCCGGGATACGGTCAGCTCCATCCAGTCCGGCGTGTTTTGGGGCTATGTAGGTCTGATTGAAGGTCTCGTCGCTCGTATTCGACAAGAACGGCAGGAAGCCATGACGGTGATTGCCACGGGAGGCATCGCCGCGTTGTTCCAGGGCGCAACCGACGCAATCGATTATTTTGATCCAGATGTAACTGTTCGCGGATTGGTGGAAGTCTATCGTAGGAACGCTTGACAGGATTTTGAAGTCAGGTCGCAGCGTCGAATGAGACTTCACCCAAGTGCGACGTTCGTCAGATTCTCCGCGCTTGAACGGCGATAACGGGATTAAGCGCCCGATCCATCTTCATGGCTTCTTGCTTGCTGCCTGCCGGCGTGTCCCGAGCGCCTCCTTGGGCGGTAGCTGGTCGCGCGCCCGGCTCGCGAATGCCTCGTGTGGCGTCTTTTGCGAGTGTTCCAGTTTGGCCACCGCAGCCCCAGCAGTCATTTTCGCAGGAGGCGCTGCGCGAGCGAAGCAAATTTATCCATATAGGCCTTCAGAAAATCCCTGGTGGACTCGTCATCGATATGCCCGTCCTCATCAATGAGGTCCGGTCGCTTGAAGCCAATATAGGCTTCCCCACCCATCACGGTTGCGCCAAGCACGGCCAGTATCTGCCGCAGGTGCTGCTGTCCAACTGCTGTTCCAATCGCGCCGGGCGAGGCGCCGGTGATCGCGGCAGGCAGGTCGCGCCAGACATTTTCGGTGGTCGGTTTCGATCCCCAGTCGATGGCATTCTTCAGCACGGCGGGTATCGACCGGTTATATTCCGGCGTGACGATCAAGAGAGCCTGCGATGACCTTATTTGGTCGGTGAAAGCCCGCACCGTCTCCGGCCGGCTGGCTTCGAGATCGGCATTGTAGAAGGGCATATCGTCGATGCCGATTTCCTCGAAGACAAAACTCGAGGGACCCAGACGCATCAGTGCATTTGCCAACCGCCGGTTCAGCGAGGCGGTCCTGATGCTGCCGACCAAAACAGCCACCTTGATGTGAGCCATAAACACCCCATTCAGAAAGTTCATATTCAAACATAAAATATATTTTATGTTGACACAAGACATTGCTGGCGTCTAGTGCCTAGCCAGCGATCCTTGCTCCCGTACTGCGGGGCCATGATTCGATCTGCGTAACCGAATTGCACGAGGGAGGAACTGGAAATGGGCGCAACCAAGGGCACGGCTGAAAGGCCCGTCTTCCATCACGCCAATCTGAAGACGATCCGGCTTCAGGAAATGATTGACTGGTATGGAGAGGTAACGGGCTGCGAAGTCATATTCCAGTTTCCCGGCGGAGCCTGGCTGAGCAACGACGAGGCCAACCACCGGGTCGCTTTGGTTACTGCTCCCGCCCTAAGGGACGATCCTGACAAGCTGGAGCATTCCGGCATGCACCATCTGGCTTTCGAATATTCAAGCCTCGACGCACTTCTGGCGACCTATGAGCGGCTGGCCGGCGGCGGTATCACGCCTCACTTGATGCTCGACCATGGCATGACGACGTCATTCTACTACGTCGATCCCGACGGAAACAGCGTTGAGCTTCAATGCGACAATTTCGGGGATTGGCGTAAGTCGACCGAATGGATGAAGACGTCGCCCGAATTTGCCAGCAATCCAATCGGCATGCCGGTTGATCCCCGTCAGATGGTTGCGGCCCGCAAGTCCGGCGCGAGTGTGGACGAGGTCCATCGCCGTTCGTATGCGGGCGAGTTCAAGCCTTCCGAACCGATGGACCCGCGCCTGCCGATTGATGTGTAGAGGTCATTTCAGCGGCTGACGCAGCTCAAGCGCGTGCGTTGGCTTATCATCCGGAACATCAGATGCCCAAAGTAATCGTCACCTGCGCGGTGACCGGCTCGATCCATACCCCGAGCATGTCGCCCTATCTTCCTGTTGAGCCTGAGCAGATTGTTGCCGATTCGGTGGCTGCGGCCGAAGCAGGTGCTGCGATCATCCACGTCCATGCGCGCGACCCCTTGACCGGTCGACCGTCGTCGCTGCCGGACCACTTTGGCTTGATCCTTCCGAAGATCAGGGAGCACACTGATGCCGTCCTCAATGTCACAACCGGTGGCGGTTTGGGCATGACGATGGATGAACGGCTGGCCGCCGCTCTTTGGGCGGCGCCGGAACTGGCCTCTATGAATATGGGCTCGCTCAATTTCAACATCTCGGGGGCCGCCGCCAGGATCACTGAATGGCGATTTGACTGGGAAAAGCCATATCTGGAGTCGACTAAAGATTTCATCCTTTCCAATACGTTCGCGCAAATTGAGCGTGGGTTGCGCGAACTCGGCGACCAAGGGGTCCGTTTCGAGTTTGAATGTTACGAAATCGGCCACCTCTACACCCTGGCGCATTTCGCTGACCGTGGCATCGCCAAGCCGCCATTCTTCGTTCAGGGCGTATTTGGCGTGCTTGGCGGGCTGCCCGCGGTGCCCGCGCATCTTGTCCACATGAAAGAGACGGCGGACCGGCTGTTCGGAAAGGACTACCTGTTTTCCGCCTTGGCTGCGGGCAAGCATCAAATGCCCATGGTGACGCTGAGCGCCATTCTCGGAGGCAATGTCCGCGTGGGTCTGGAAGACAGCCTCTATTCTGGACCCGGCACACTCGCAAATAGCAGCGCCGAACAGGTTACCAAGATCAGGGGAATTCTGGAAAGTCTCGGGCTGGAGCTTGCAACTCCCAATGACGCACGAGCCATGCTGGCAACCAAGGGTGCTAACCAAGTGAACTTTTGAAGAACAACCATTTTGTGCCGGAAGGATGCGTTATGAAGTTGGCCACGTTCTCTACCGATCTTCACCGCGGTGTCGGATTGATAAAGGGTGAATTGATTATCCCCTTATCAGACGCCGCCCGTGGCATACCTGCTGAAATGAAGAATTTGGTGGAGAAATGGGATGAGCTGGCCGATACGGTAAGGCGCCTCGGAGAAGAGGCAGCCAATGCGATACCTCTCAGTCAGGTCAAGCTGAACGCTCCTGTCGCACGCCCATCGAAGGTGCTCGCCATTGGCCTGAACTATGCTGATCATGTCGCAGAGAGCGGGCTGGAAACGCCAAAGCACCAGCTTTGGTTTTCCAAGCTGGTCAATTCGGTGTCCGGTCCCAGTGACGACATCGAAATTCCTGTCACCTCGTCGCAGATTGACTATGAGGTCGAGCTGGTGGCTGTGATAGGAAGGCAGGGCCGGCACATCAGTGTGGAGGAGGCGCATCGCTATGTGTTTGGATACTGCGTGGGCAATGACGTCTCAGCGCGGGACTGGCAGATGCGGACGCCACAGTGGATACTCGGAAAATCGTTCGACACCCATGGTCCATATGGCCCCTACATCACCACTGCGGAAGACCTTGGCGATCCGCATAGCCTGGGAATCCGCTCCTACGTCAATGGCGAGTTGCGGCAGAATTCCAACACGAAGCACCTGATATTCAATGTCTGGGACCAGATCTCTCACCTGAGCCAGGTGATGACGCTGGAGCCGGGTGATCTCATATTCACCGGAACTCCTGGCGGTGTAGGGGTGGCCAGGACGCCACCGGTCTTTCTCAAGCCCGGCGATGTGGTCCGCTGCGAAATCGACCAACTCGGAGCGATCGAGAACCGCTGCGTGGACGAGAAATCTACGAGAGCGGCATAACCGACAACATCGGTACTCCTGCAGGAGGTGTCAGGCGATTTCTCGGCGCGCTGCCTCGGCCAGAGCCAGGAGATCGGCAGTAGTGCGCTCGAAATGGCTCTTGATCAATTTGCACGCGCCTTTCTTGTCGCGACTGACGACAGCCTCCATGATCGCTCTGTGCTCTTCATCGATAGTGCGCTGGCGATCATCAGGCGCGAGCGACACGGACCAATGCCGGTAGCGTTCGCTCTGCAGATAGAGGGTCGCTCGCAGTATCAGGAAGCAGTCGTTGGGGCAGGCTGAGACGATCGCCAAGTGGAATTCAGAATGGGCGTCTGACCATGCCTCGTTCAGTTTCTCGGGCCTTGACGGCTCACGCTCAGGTATACGGCTGAGCCTATGATAAGCTGCGACGATGCGGGTTTCCCATTCCACGTCCCCGTAGTCGATTGCAGCTTTCAGACAAAATTGCTCGATGGCAACACGGCACTGTGTCAGGTCTTCCAATTCCTTTCTCGAAATGGGGGATACGGAAAAGCCCCTTTGGGGCTCAATCCGCACCATCCCCTCCGAACTCAGGCGTGACAAAGCCTCGCGTGCGGCTCCCAGGCTGACGCCATAGTTCTTGCAGACCTCGTTGATCTTGATCTTGGAAGAAGGCGGATAGCGACAGCCCAAAATGTCCTTTCGGAGCGACCGAAAGACGTGATCCGCCTGCGTCTGGTGCAACATTTGAGCTTCCTTGTTTGTGCCTCCTTATCACCCGCTCCGCATGGCAGAGAAGCGCTGGCGACTGATCCTGGGCATATATCCGAGAGCCGAACCGTTGACTAGATAAAATGTATTTTTGTTTGACTAATGCATTTTTTGACACTAGCGTTCGTCATCATCGCCACGTCGGCGGCACTCGCCTAGGTTGGCCGAACGCTGTCGATCTCGACCGTGCACATAGGAGGAAAGAATGCGCTTTGGGAGGAGAGTTGTCCCGTTGGCTATCATAGCCAGCTGCGTCGTGTCGGCGATGCCCGCACAGGCTGCGGAAAGGATTGGACTGACCCTGGCTACGGGTCACCCGGAAGTGTTTCCGCACGTTCGCTTCCTTAAGGAGGTGTTCGTACCGGAGGTGGATCGCCTTCTCGAAGAAGCAGGCGGCGAGTATGCCATAGACTGGCGGCAGGCCTATGGCGGGACATTGGTGCGTACGGGCAGTGAATTGGCCGCAATCCAGCAGGGCATTCTCGACATCGCCTTCGTGCCCACACTCTTTTCCGGATCGCAACTTCCTTTGGAACAGGTGACCTATCAAGCGCCGTTCCTGTCGCCGGATGACGAAGTCATTCGCCAGGCGATGACTAATGTCCGCAGCCGCTTTACCGAATACGGCGATGCCTGGGCAACATTTGGCGCGACGGTACTTTCTGCCGGCAACATCTGTGACGACTACAACCTGATGCTGAAGGAGCCAGCGGAAAATCTGGCCGATTTGGACGGCCGCAGGATCTACGCCCCCGGACCAACCGCAAATTGGTTAAAGGGGACCGGGGCAGTGGCGGTTGCCGGCAATATGAGTGAATATTATCAGGGCTTGCAGTCAGGAATCGCAGATGGCGTTCTGGTGCTGACATCGGCCGCTTTCCCTGGCCGCTACCATGAGGTGGCGCCGAATTTTGTTAAGGTCGGGCTTGGTGCGCAGTGGTGCAGCACAATCGCCATCAACACACAGCGTCTGGAAAGCTTGCCGGATCCGGTGCGGGACGCCATTTTGGCGGCGGCGCAGGCCTATTCGAATGATTTAATGACCGCAGTCAACGCGTCCATGGCACAGCATCTGGAGAATATGCAGGCGGAAGGCGCAACAGTGATTGAATGGTCACAAGAGGCGAGAGCCGAATGGGCGAACGCACTCCCCAATATCGCCCAGGAATGGGCGGACGCGATGGCTGCTCAGAATCTTCCCGGCCATGAGGTTCTTCAGGCACTTCAGGAGGAAGTGGTAGCCGCTGGCGCAGAACCTTTGCGGGACTGGACGCAGTAATGCGCGAGCCTGCACAGGCACAGCAGGCCCGGCGGCGAACGCCGGGCCTGATCTTTGAATGGCTCAGCGCCCTTGGTGGACTGCTGATCGTAATGCTTATGTGCGTCATTGGTATGGATATTCTCGGCCGCGCACTGTTGAACAGGCCTCTCAGGGGTGTCGCCGAGATTGCAAGCCTCACGATCGTTGCCATTGTGTTTCTACAGCTCCCCCAGGCCATCCGGGGTGGAAGAATGCTTCGCTCAGATGGACTGCTGATGGCCATCGGCGCGCGTGCACCACGGGCCGCCAGCTTCCTCAACGCGCTCAACGCGTTACTTCTCGCGGCCTTGCTGATCCTGATATTCATGTTCGGCTACCAGCCCTTCCTTCAAAGCTGGCGCATCGGGGAATATATCGGCGCGCTTGGCGATTTCACGGCGCCGATCTGGCCGGTACGACTTATGATCCTCGTCGGATGTGTTTTTGGCGCGGCTTATGCCGTGGTCATGCTGGCTGCGAGTCTGCGCGAGATCTTTCGGGCCAATGCCCGCCCACGCTCGTTCCACGGGGGACCAACGTGAGCGGATTGATGATAGGCCTCATTTCGATCGGTGCGGTGTTTGTGCTGATCTATCTGGGTATCTATGTCGCGGTCGCTTTGGGCATCATTTCCTTCATTGGGGTCTGGTTCATCACGGGCAGCTTTCACCTGTCGGGCAGCCTGCTCTACCTGTCGGCGGCGGACACGTTGAGAAGCTATGAGTTCGCCGTCGTGCCGCTCTTCGTCTTCATGGGATTGATCGTTTCGGTCGCCGAATTCGGGCGTGACGCATTTCAGCTTGCCGCCCGGCTCTTTCGTCGCATCGTTGGGGGACTCGGCATTGCGACCGTCATCTCCAATGCTCTCTTCGCAGCAGTCAGCGGGACCAGTATCGCCGCCGGTGCCGTATTCACCAAGATAGCTGTTCCGCAGATGCAACGACTGGGTTACAGGCCCTCCTTCGCCGTGGGCGTGGTCGCGGGAAGTTCCGTGCTTGGCATGCTTATTCCACCCAGCCTCCTGATGATCATATATGGAATAACCACCGAACAATCGATCGGCCGCCTCTTTTTGGCAGGCATTGGGCCTGGCCTACTTCTTGCCGGCATCTATTGCGCTGGAATTGTGGCGATGGGTCTGTTCTGGCGCGGGTTCGTTGGGCGGATCGAAATCTCCGAAGCCGACCAGCAATCCTCGATCATTAGCGGTATCCTTGCGGTTGCGCCCCTTGGCGCCTTGGCAGTGGTTATGCTGGGCGGGATCTACGGCGGCATCTTTACGCCGACAGAAGCAGGAGCAGTTGCGGCCTGGGGCGCACTTGCCATCGCGGCTCTCCACCGACGCATTTCCCTGCAGCAATTGTGGCGGGTGCTCGTCGAAACAAGCTACGTCACTGTCACGATCCTGTTCCTGGTCGTGGCCGCGAGCTTGTACGGCCGAATGCTGACCTTTGCCGGTCTTCAGCCGGCCCTGGCCGGCTTTCTGCAGGATTCGACCATCACGCCGATGACCTTTCTGCTTCTGTACATCTGCGTACTTGTCCTGCTTGGCATGATCCTCGACGCCACGTCAATAATCTTGATCTGCGTGCCCATCGTTCTCGGTCCGGCGATGGCGTTCGGGTTCGATCCGATCCATTTCGGGATCATAACGATCCTGGCGGTTGAAATCGGGCTTCTCACGCCTCCTCTTGGTCTGGCTGCCTTTGTCGTGAAAGCATCACTTGACGACCCTAAAATTACGCTCGGGACCATCTACAGAGGATGCGCGCCATTCGTGGTCATGATGCTGCTTGCCCTGGCTCTTGTGGTCCTCTTCCCGCAAATCGCCTTGTTCCCCCTGTGAATGGGCAGATTGGCATGGGAGCGGGAAAGAGGTGGGGTAAGATCCTTTTGGTAATCGAGGCTTTTTCCGGAAAGGAAGTTCACCATCGCCGGCATCCCTATTTCGGCCGGAAGGTCAATGTGCGGCGAGTAGAGCATCGGGCGACCGGGCAGTTTCTCAAGGTGGAAGGCCCGTCTGGCATCGTCTCGATTCCTGGCTGGATGGTGGATCCTCTCATCTGCGCAGACATAAGCCCTGGCCGCCACAGTGAAGCGCCCTGGGTTTTCCGGAGGCTGTTTAGTTTGGGTCACGCGACCATGTCGGGGGTCTCTACGGCTGCATAGTATTTTGCCTCGGCCTCGGCTGGCGGGATGTGGCCGACAAGTCCGAAAAGGCGGTGATGGTTGAACCAATCAACCCAGCGCAGGGTCGCCATCTCGACGGCCGAGACGCTTTGCCATGACCGTCGACGCCAGATGACCTCGGCCTTGTACAGGCCGTTGATGGTCTCGGCGAGAGCATTGTCGTAAGCGTCGCCGACGCTGCCGATCGAAGGCACCAGACTGGCTTTGGCGACGCGCTTTGTGTTGGCAAGGTACTGGGCGGATTCAACCCCTGTCGCTGTGATGGATCAGCCGGTCCTGGGGCCGGTATTTTCCCATGTCGAGCCTGTGACGCAAGCGCTAGGCGCCGCCTGCCGGGCCGGACTGTTGGCCAAGCTGAAGCCCCGCCTCGCGGGTCTTCCCCCGCTCGGGCGGCCATCCCTGGCGTACAGACACAGGGGGAAGAAAAAGGAAGTCGGGGTCTATGCTCGTTGTGATCCGCCGATGGCTCGAACACCGACGCGCCATCCGTTTACGCTGGCAAGACGACACCCGACGGCTCGTCGCGGCTGAGGAGGCCAACGCCTATAATGAGGCGCAGCGACGTGCCGCCCGCTCATGCGTGCGCGGCCAGATACGCGAATTCCACCATTGGGCCAAGGTTTCCGCCGAAATCGCCCGCATCTCGCCTGTCGTGGAAATGGATATCGATGTGGTGACCGCGATCGTCGCCGAGGAAGAGCGACGCAGCGGATAAATGGCGGGATGGGTGTGCCGCTTGCGCGCTGCGCCCGGCAAGGGAAGCTTCGCCGCGGCGGTTCCGTCGTTGCCGACCGGCATAACTGCCGGGTTGCCCGCCGCGCCCTTGCCCGCCTTGCTCTTCGCGGCCTCCGGTATCCACCCCCGAATGATCGGGGAGCAGGAATCGGATTAGAGGAGCAAGGAAGGTGCTGGCGCAAACAATGGAAAAAGCAGATCTGGAAGAGCTGAGGGGCAAGGTGCCGTGCAGCGCCGTCCTTGAGGACGCGGGCTTCGCGCTCGACCCCAAGGAAAGCACGCGCAAGGCGATCAAATATCGCCGCGCGGGCGAGATCATCATCGTCATCCATGAGGGCAAGGGCTGGTTCGACCCGCTTTCCGACGGCAAGGGCGATGTATTCGGCCTGGTGGAACATCTGCAGGGCGTGCGCTTCGTGGAAGCCATGTACGAGGTCGCCAGCCTGGTCGGCTTCGTGCCGTCTGTACCGGTCTGGAAGCGGGAGTCCCGTGATCGCGCGCCGGACCTGTCAATTCCCGAACGATGGTCGTCCCGCCGCAAGCCATGGCAGGGTTCTGCGACCTGGCGCTATCTGCGCGACGCACGCGGTCTGCCCGAGCGCATCATCCGCACGGCGATCTCCACCAATTTGCTGCGGGAAGGTCCGCATGGCAGCATGTGGGCCGCCCATACCGCTATCGACGGCGCCGTCACCGGCTGGGAGGAACGCGGTCCCGACTGGCGCGGCTTTGCGTCGGGCGGGGCCAAGGTGCTGTTCCGCATGGGCTCGCCCGATGGCGTTCGCCTTTGCGTCACCGAAGCAGCGAGCGACGCCATGAGCCTTGCGACCCTGGAGGGTATGCGGCATGGCAGCCTCTATCTCAGCGCCGGGGGCGGCTGGTCGCCGTCCACAGCGGAGGCGTTGCGGGAACTGGCCATCCGGCCGGGCGCGCAGCTTGTCGCCGCAACGGACGCCAACAGCCAGGGGACTGTGTTCGCCGGCCGGCTGCGCGAAATCGCCAAGGATATCGGCTGCGACTGGCTCCGGTTGACGCCGCCGGCAGAGGACTGGAACGACGCGTTGCGCGAGCAGGTGAGTGAAGCAAAGAAGAGGGAGGAGGAAAAGGGCCTGCCGCATGCCCGCCGGCCGCCTCAAGGGTGAAGCTTCGCCCGGCTGACGCCGGCCCTTGACCCGCCCGGACGGAGAGGCAGTTGCGGGGGAGGGGTCAGGAAGGGCTGAAGGATGATGGTGAGTCCCAAGAGGGATCACCGCGCTCCGGCCCGACAAGGCTAAAGGAGCCCGCCAATGACCGTCTCTCCAATCCGTAAAGTCTATCAGGGCATCGCCGACCGCCGGCAGATGTTCCGCCTCTTCGACAGGCATGCGCAGCGGCCGAACCGTTGGGAAGGCGATGACGGCGCGCTCAGTTGCGGAGAATGGTTCGAGATCGCCCGGACCGAGCACGATTACATGCTGGAGATCCTGCCGCCGCTCTGGATGCGCGGGGAAATGTTCGCCATGCGCGAGTTCCTCACCGGCTCGATCACCAGCATCTTCTATACGCTCAGGATCGACGGCCGTACGCGGCATTTCCACGGCTATTGCGATCTGTTGCAGGCTCGGTCCCCGGTCGAGATGCGCGACGCCATCGTCGAACGCGAAAGCTGGCCGGTAAGGGCAATGGCGTATCAGGAGCGGCTCGAACACATCTGGAGCGCGACCCATGACGACTATCGTGGCTATGCCGGCGAGCGCTGGCTGCCTAAGCATCGCGGCAAGCGCACCGTCCTTGTCTATGGCCGGCGTGGCGGCACCACGCTGAAGCTGCTGGAGGACCTCACAGAGGATGAAATCCAGGCCAAGCTGCCCGTCCACCTCCGGCATCTGCCCGAACAGCATGCGGCGTGAGGTGGAGTTTGCCATGTTCACCTTTCCCATTCCTGGCGTCCGCAAGGTCGTCGAACGCGGCATTGCCGATGCCGCAGCCAATGGCGGCTTTCGCAATCCCTATTACGGCACCCGTCCGGGCGAGGGCGAAATGCCCGGCCTCTGGCTGGTCGGTGACGAGGGTGCCTACATCATGTCCAACGGCAAACTGGCCGAGGGCGAGAGGCCCCTCGTCATCTATGCCGAGCAGTGTCATCCCAAAGGCGATAGCGACTGGTGGCCGCCATTTCGGTGGCGATGACGGCATCGAGTTCATCGAGGCCGAGCGGCTGATCCCGGAACTCGATCGCAATTTTGGGGCGACCCATTTCAACATCCGGCTCAATGAGACCGAGATCACGTTCTCGCTGATCACCCGCTGACCTTTCCGACAATCGCGACGCCCTTCCGCCAGCCGACTCTGCTCGGTCGGGAGTCTCGCGCGCGCCTACGCACAAGGAGATTTCTCAATGTCCAACGACGATCCATTCACGCTCTCGCCATTAGGCAACACCACGCTTTCGTCCGGCATCGGCGTTACCGCGTTCGGCGGCGACTTCGCGGACAACGATCCCGACGACGATCCGCCACCGATCTGCCCGGCGCCGGCCAAGCCGGCGCCGGCGGCAACGCCCAGCGCGAGGCAGAAGACGCAGCCGACCCATGGCGAGAACTTCCGTCTTGATGGTTGCCGCAACCTCGCCCGAGGCTGGAGGCGGCGGGCGAAAGACAATCTTGCCGCCATTCGTCTGGCGGCCGAAATCGAGGCTGACGACCGCCCGGCAACATTGGAGGAGCAGGCTCAATTGATCCGCTTCACCGGGTTTGGCGCGTCCGATCTGGCGAACGCCGTGTTTCGCCGTCCCGGCGAAGCCGGTTTCCGGAAGGGCTGGGACCAGATCGGAGCCGAGCTGGAAGAAGCCGTTTCCGAAGCCGAATACGCTTCGCTGGCGCGCTGCACCCAGTATGCCCACTTCACGCCCGAGTTCATAATCCGGGCGATCTGGACCGGTTTGCAGCGGCTCGGCTGGCGTGGGGGCAGGCTGCTTGAACCAGGCATCGGCACGGGCCTGTTTCCGGCGCTGATGCCGAAAGTTTTGCAGGACGTTGTCCATGTCACCGGGACCGAGCTCGATCCGGTGACGGCGCGCATCGTCCGGCTGTTGCAGCCGCGCGCGCGCATCATCAACGCCGATTTTGCCCGTAGCGATCTGCCAGCCAACTTCGATCTCGCCATCGGCAATCCGCCATTTTCCGACCGCGCCGTGCGTTCAGACCGCATCTATCGGCCGATGGGTCTGCGGCTCCACGACTACTTCATTGCCCGCTCGATCGACCTGTTGAAGCCGGGGGCTTTCGCTGCCTTTGTCAGCAGTTCAGGTACCATGGACAAGGCCGACCGAACGGCGCGCGAGCACATTGCCAAATCCGCCGATCTCGTTGCGGCTATCCGTCTGCCGCAAGGCAGTTTTCGGGCGGATGCAGGCACCGATGTTGTCGTCGACATCCTCTTTTTCCGGAAGCGAAAGCCCGGCGAGCCGGAAGGCGATGTGATCTGGCTCGACCTCGATGAGGTTCGTCCCGCCGACGGGGAAGAGGCCGCGATCTGGGTAAACCGCTGGTTTGCGCGCTATCCCGATTTTGTGCTGGGCACCCATGCCACCATGTCCGGGCCGTTCGGGGAAGCCTATACGTGCCTTCCGCGAGCAGGCGTCGATCTGGAGCAGGCGCTTGCTGCTGCCATCTCACTCCTTCAAGAAGCGATCTATGACGGCGAGCCGGAGGCGATCGACGCCGATGCCGATCATGATGCCGATCGGCCGGGCAGTGACGGTCCCGAGAGCGGTCGGATTCGTGAGGGCAGCTTCTTCATTGCAAACGATACGGCCCTCATGCAGATGGTCGACGGCCTGCCCGTCACCATCAAAGTGCGCAAGGGCCGGAGCAGCGATGGTGTGGCGGACAAGCATGCCCGGATCATCCGCAAACTGATCCCGATCCGTGATGCCGTGCGTGAGGTCCTGAAGGCCCAGGAATTCGACAAGCCCTGGAAGCCGGCACAGGTCAAGCTTCGCACTGCCTGGTCGAACTTCGTCCGCGAATTCGGCCCGATCAACTTCACCAGGGTTTCCGTCTCGGAAGATGCCGAGATCGGCGAGGTTCGCGAAACCCATCGCCGGCCGAATCTGCAACCTTTTCTGGATGACCCGGATTGCTGGCTGGTCGCCTCGATCGAGGATTACGACCTCGAGACCAATACGGCGCGGCCCGGGCCGATCTTTTCCGACCGTGTCATCGCGCCACCCTCGGCTCCGGTCATCGCTTCAGCCGCCGATGCCTTGGCTGTGGTGCTCAACGAGCGCGGCCATGTCGATGTCGATCACATCGCCGAATTGCTGCATTCCGATGCGGATGCAGTGATCGGCGAACTCGGCGACGCCATTTTCCGCGATCCCGAAACCGGGTCATGGCAGACGGCCGATGCATATCTCTCCGGCCATGTGCGCGACAAGTTGAAGACCGCTGAAGCCGCCGCGGCACTCGATCCTGCGTTCGAGCGCAATGTCCGGGCGCTAGTCGACGTCCAGCCCGCCGATCTTGGGCCTTCCGACATCACCGCCCGTCTCGGCGCGCCGTGGATACCGGCCGCCGATATCGTCGCCTTCGTCAAGGAGACGATGGGTGCGGAAATCAGGATCCATCACATGCCGGAACTGGCGTCATGGAAGGTGGAAGCCCGGCAGCTCGGCTGGATGGCCGCCAGTACATCGGAATGGGGCACGGGGCGCCGCCACGCCGGCGAGCTGATCGCCGATGCCCTCAACAGCCGCGTGCCGCAGATCTTCGACACCATCAAGGAAGGTAACAGCGAACGTCGGGTGCTCAATGTCGTCGACACCGAGGCGGCCAAGGAAAAGCTTCAAAAAATCAAGACCGCCTTCCAGGTCTGGATCTGGTCCGATCCCGATCGGACCGACCGGCTGGCGCGGATCTACAATGACCGCTTCAACAACATCGCTCCCCGAAAGTTCAACGGGGATCATCTGCAGCTTCCTGGCGCCTCGGGCGCCTTTTCTCTTTATAGGCACCAGAAGCGGGGCATATGGCGCATCGTCTCTGCGGGCTCCACCTACCTTGCCCATGCCGTCGGCGCCGGCAAGACCATGACCATGGCAGCAAGCGTCATGGAGCAAAAGCGCCTCGGGCTGATCGCCAAGGCGATGGTGGTCGTGCCCGGCCATTGTCTGGCGCAGGCCGCGCGTGAGTTCCTGGCGCTCTATCCGACCGCTCGCATTCTGGTCGCCGACGAGAGCAATTTTTCGAAGGCCAAGCGACACCGTTTCCTGTCGCGGGCGGCGACGGCCAAGTGGGACGCCATCATCATCACCCATTCGGCCTTCCGATTCATCGACGTGCCTTCGGCCTTCGAGAGCCAAATGGTCCAGGACGAGCTGGAGCTCTATGAGACGCTGCTCACCCGGGTCGACGGCGACGACCGCGTCTCGCGCAAGCGCCTCGAGCGGCTGAAGGAAGGCCTGAAGGAACGGCTGGAATCGCTATCGACCCGCAAGGACGATCTGCTGACGATTTCCGAGCTCGGCATCGACCAGATCATCGTCGACGAGGCGCAGGAGTTCAGAAAACTTTCCTTCGCCACCAATATGTCGACGCTCAAGGGCGTCGATCCCAATGGCTCGCAGCGGGCCTGGGACCTCTATGTGAAGTCGCGCTTCGTCGAGACGAAGAACCCTGGCAGGGCGCTTGTGCTGGCCTCGGGCACGCCGATCACCAATACGCTGGGCGAGATGTTCTCGGTACAGCGCTATCTCGGCTTCGATGCGCTTTTTCAGCGAGGCCTGCACGAGTTCGATGCTTGGGCGAGCACGTTTGGCGATGTGACCACCGAACTGGAGCTTCAGCCTTCCGGCAAATACAAGCCGGTCACGCGCCTTGCCACTTTCGTCAACGTGCCTGAACTGATCGCCATGTTCCGCACTTTTGCTGACGTGGTCATGCCGGAGGACCTCAGGCAGTATGTGAAGGTCCCGGCGCTCTCGACCGGCGCTCGCCAGATCAGGTCCTCAAAACCGTCTGCTGCCTTCAAGCGCTACCAGATGGTGCTTGATGCCCGCATCAAGGCCATCGAGCAGCGCGAGGGACCTCCCGAACCCGGCGACGATATTTTGCTCTCCGTCATCACCGACGGCCGCCATGCGGCGATCGACCTTCGGCTGGTCGATGCCGATATCGATAATGAGGCTGACAACAAGCTCAACGATCTGGTCGCCAATGCGTATCGTATCTGGCGGGAAACGGCTGAGAGCACCTATGTGCGTCCCGACGGCAAGCCGTTCGAGCTGCCCGGTGCGGCGCAGATGATCTTTTCGGACCTCGGCACGATCAGCGTCGAGAAGAGCAGAGGCTTCTCCGCCTATCGCTGGATCAGGGATGAGCTCGTGCGCTTTGGCGTTCCGGCAACGGAAATTGCCTTCATGCAGGAGTATAAGAAGTCGGAGGCCAAACAGCGCCTGTTTGGCGATGTCCGCGCCGGCAAGGTGAGGCTTCTGATCGGTTCGTCGGAAACCATGGGCACGGGCGTCAATGCGCAGCTCCGCCTCAAGGCCCTGCATCATCTCGATGTGCCCTGGCTGCCCTCACAGATCGAGCAGCGCGAGGGCCGTATCCTGAGGCAGGGCAACCAGCACGATGTCGTCGACATTTTTGCCTATGCCACCGAAGGCTCGATGGACGCCCAGATGTGGCAGAACAACGAGCGCAAGGCCCGGTTCATTGGCGCGGCACTTTCCGGCGACACCTCGATCCGCAGGCTCGAAGATCTGGGCGAGGGCCAGGCCAATCAGTTCGCCATGGCCAAGGCCATTGCCTCGGGCGATCCGCGCCTCATGCAAAAGGCCGGGCTTGAAGCCGACATCGCCCGGCTCGAACGGCTTCGGGCAGCACACCAGGACGATCAGTTCGCCATCCGGCGCCAGATCCGCGACGCCGAGCGCGACATTGACTATTCAACCCGGCGTATTGGCGAGATCGCGCAAGATTTCGAAAAACTGCAACCGACCACCAGCGACGCTTTCCGCATGCAGGTCGGCCACGAGACCTTTGTCGAGCGCAAACTCGCCGGTCGAGTGCTCATGAAGGAAATACTGACCTTGGTGCAGCTCCAGCAGGAGGGCGACATTCCCATCGCCTCGATCGGCGGCTTCGAACTGGAATATTCCGGCGAGCGCTTCGGCAAGGACGGCTACCGCTACACCACCATGCTGATGCGCACCGGCGTCGACTGCGAGATCGAACTGCCCGTGACCACCACGCCGCTCGGCGCGATTTCCCGCCTCGAGCATGCGCTCTCCGGATTCGAGGATGAACGGGAGCGCTATCGGGACCGGCTGGAGAATGCCCGCAGGTGCCTTGCCTCATACCGGTCCCGAGAAGGCGGCGACTTCGCCTTCGCCGGCGAGCTTGCCGACAAGCACAGACAATTGGCGGAGGTCGTGGCCACGCTTGCCGCAGACACCGAGGATCAGTCCGATCGAATGGCAGCCTGAGCGGCTACCGCGAAAGGCGATGCTCGTCATCGATCAGCGTGAGACGGCATGGGACCTTGTCGCCCCATTTCCACAGCACGAGGTTAAGGTCGTCGGCGCCCGCACCGGGCGCGAAGCTGTTCACCAGCAATCCATTGTAGCCTGCGGCGATGAGCCTGCTGGCGAAGACCTGCGTGCGTGCTTCGCCGCTCCTTCTCATCTCATCGCGCCATGTCGGATCTGCCAGCTCGGCCGCGTCCATGCCCTCACTCGCAAGAGCAGCATCGTCCCGGCAATCGAAGATGTGCTCGATCTCGGCATCGTAGGAGACGAGTGTGGTCGGTTGGAGATTGCCGACCTGATTGGCCTCCCGCAGCGCCGTCATCACCGACAGGGATGCATAAAGTGCCGGAACGCCCTTGGCATTGAAGCGTCCGCCATAAAGCTCTGCCCCGCGGCCGGAGAGTGGTTCGCGTGCATAGATTGGGTTGAGCGCCCGGTAGAGCTTTCCCTGGTAGCGGCCCGACGGCTTCAAGCGTAGACGCCGGCGTCGACCGCATCGATATACTCAAGCACCTCGTCGGCGCGGCCCGAGCGCACGAGTTGCATCGCAGTTTGCCCTGAAAACCCGGGCAAAGGTTCGGATCTGTACCAGGCATAGGCCATCAGGGCCGAGCCGAAACGCGGCTCGACCTTGTTGAGGATCTCGACCATTTCCCGCAGGCGGCGCTGTGTCTTGTCGGAGCGCAGGCGATCACGGCGCTGGACCGCATCCCGCCCGAGCCCGGCCGTGCGGGCCACTTCCGCGCTGGTCGTGCGCAGCGCCTCAGCGATCTTGCGTGGGGCGAAGAAGCCGTCATCGGCATATTGAACCAGTGCCATCTCGATGGGCCTTTCAGGAAGCATCTCAATATATGACGCAATATAACGTCAATATGAGCGGCAATCAAGAAGTGTGAAAAAGGAAAAAGGGGACGGGAAAGCCCGCTCGCAGATCGGGCAAGCCGCTGACGCTGGCGTTCAATCTCGGCCATCGCGATCCCGGCCCGTCGTCCTGCGCAGGGCTATGAGCCCCGCTGATCCGGCCGGGCAGGGATGCTCGGCCGTAATTGCACCGGCCCGCCCGCTCCGCAGGCCGGGGGATGTCTTGAAGAAGAAGACGAGAAAGGGACCGGCGCGGTGCCGGTTCCCAACCTAGAGAAGGAGCATCTCTCATGGAAATCAAACTGGTCGATCCGCGTTCGCTCGTGGAAAACCCCGACAGGGCCCGGCGTTCGAAGTCGAATCCGCAGTCCGACGCGCTGCTGCTTGCCACGATCAAGGCTGTCGGCATCGTGCAGCCGCCCGTCGTGGCGCCGCAGTCCGGTGGTGGCAATGGTTTTGTCATCGATGCCGGACACCGGCGCGTCAAGCAGGCGATCGCGGCGGGTCTGGAGGAGATCGCGGTTCTTGTCGGCGAGGCCGCCGAGGATGGCGGCGCCATGCGCTCGATGGTCGAGAACATCGCCCGCGAGAACCTCAACCCCGTCGATCAATGGCGCGCCATCGAGCGGCTGGTCGCACTCGGCTGGACCGAGGAGGCGATCGCCATGGCGCTGTCGCTGCCCGTCCGCCAGATCAGGAAGCTGCGCCTGCTCGCCAATGTCTTGCCGGCCATGCTCGACCACATGGCCAAGGGGGACATGCCCAATGAGAACCAACTGCGCACCATCGCATCCGCTTCGCTCGAGGAGCAAAGGCAAGTCTGGAAGGCGCACAAGCCGTCCAAGGCCGATCCCCAGGTCTCGTGGTGGAGCGTTGCGCAGGGCTTGACCCGGACCCGCATGTACGCCCGCGACGCGAGCTTCGGCGAGGATCTGGCGCAGGCCTACGGCATCGCCTGGGTCGAGGATTTGTTCGCGCCCGCCGACGAAGACAGCCGCTACACGACCGATGTCGAAGCGTTCCTCGGTGCCCAGCAGGAGTGGATGACCAACAACCTTCCCAAGAAGGGCGTGGTCGTCGAGGCCGGCCAGTGGGGCGAGCCCAAGCTCCCGCCCAAGGCCGAGCGCGTTTACGGCAAACCGGCCAAGTCCGATCATACCGCCATGTATCTCGATCGTGACGGCAAGGTGCAATCGGTCGCCTTCCGCATGCCGGAGACCAAGAAGCCGAAGGACAAGAATGGCGCGTCGGCAGGCGATGCGGGCGCGGACGACAACATCATCGTTTCAAAGACCCGGCCCGATGTCACGCGCAAGGGGATCGAGATGATCGGCGATCTGCGCACCGATGCTCTGCACGAGGCGCTGTCGCGCGCACCGATCGAGGATGACACGCTGATGGCGCTGCTTGTTCTCGCCTTCGCCGGCCAGAACGTGACGGTGGCGTCCGGCGCGCGCAACATCTCCAATTACGGGGCGGCAAGCCTTGGTGAACATGCCGCTCATCTGTTCGATCAGGACGGTAAGCTCGAGTTCGATACGGACACGTTGCGCATCGCGGTGCGGTCCCTGCTGATCGATGTGTTGTCGTGCCGTGAGAACCGGTCGGACAGTGGTGTGGTCGCCCGAGTCGCGGGCGATGCGATCGGCGCCGACAACTTCATGCCCAACATGGGGACGGAAGATTTTCTGTCGTGCCTGTCGCGTCCAGCGCTCGAGGCCTCCTGCGCGGACACATCCGTGCTGCCTCGGCAGAAGGTCAAGGACACCCGCACGGCCTTGGTCGAGCATTTCAAGGAGGACCACTTCGTCCATCCCTCGGCGCTGTTCGCCCCCGATCCGGCAAAGCTAGGCGCCTGGCTGAAGAAGCACGAGGCCGTTGAGCAGCCCGACGACGATGGCATGTCGGCGGACCAGGACGAGCTGGAGGGCGATGCGACCATCGAGCCGGCTCATGACGATGTCGATGAGGCTCCATCCGTCCACGACGGAGCTTGCGAGGACGATGACGCCGACGGTTTTCGCGAGGCCGCCGAGTAGCAGCGCGTTGCTTTTTTCCGATCGCCATCCCGCCGCCGGTGTCCTCACCGGCGGCGGTTTCGTTTCCACCATGAGCAACACGGAGACAACTATGTCCGCTCAACTAATCCATGACCTCGTTCCGCTCGGCTCGATCGTGACCTATTCCGACGGATCACCACGCCCGCCCGAACGCCATCGCAAGAAACTCGCCGCCTGGGAGAACCGCAACAGCGGGGGCCGTCTGATCCGCAAACAGGCCGAAACCCGCATCGGCAACGCCACGCTGCCTGCGTCCATCACCCTCCACAAGGGCGACTATGGAAGCCAGGGCACGATCGTCCTGCGCGTTCACCAGACTTTTTCGGTGAACAGTGACCTCAAATTCGCGGTCAAGGAGCGGCCGGCCATCGGCTCCGTCCTCGTGCTCGAGCGCCCGGGCGAGGATGCCGAACTGGTCTATCTCGCCAGCCATCGTGCGGATGCGGAGGAATGGCTGTCGCGGCATGGCTATCCGAACGCCGTATTGCAGGAAGTCACGGCGGACGCCGTTGCCGCCGACACCGTCGAGGGGAGGGCGGCAGCATGAGCGCGACCACCACCCGGAATCGAGACGACGAGGCCCCCGGTTACCCGGGGGTTTCTTTTGGCCGCAGCGCCGATGGCCTGCTCGTGGCCCTCGTCGGTGAGAGCGCTTTCGCCATGCTCCCGGCCCGTGAGGGCCGGCACTATCTCGTCACGGGGTGGCGTATCCGCCGGCCGATGTCTCAATGGACGCGGTCGGATTTTTACGGACATTCGGGCGAGATTGCCGATGAGGATGCATTCAGGGCAAGAGTGCTCGAACAGGCCGAACACAGCCAAGAAAAGCTGGCGCTCGGCCGGCGCGAAGAGCGATCGAGCGCGTATACCCCATGGGGTCCGTCACAGGGAGCGACCGTCTTTGCCGAGGGTGTGGTCTGTCATTCGACCGCTGGCCATGGCGGGTTCCATCTGTCCGTCGAGCGTAACAGCAAGGTTCATCCTTTGCTTCGTGATGGCGGCGGCTTCTACGAAGAGGATGAGGCCTGGGCGATCGTGGCGATCACCTTCCCACATTTGTTCACCAGCTTCGAGCGCCGCTGCGCCGAATGCACAATGAAGGACAGCTACCCGGACGCATGGGAGGCAATCACCGGCACGGTATTGCAGCCGGGAAAGTCCCGGAAGAAGGACGAGCGGGCCTTTCGTCAGGAACACGCCGCCGACTGGGTCGTGGTTTCCGCGATCATTTCGGGCCACGAGAAGGGTTTTGTCGAGTGCATTGCCACGCTCGGTGCCAGGCGCGGTATCGGCACCGAGGAACGCCGCTTTCTCGTTCCCGCCGACGAATACGACATTGGCTGGTTCGGCTTCGTCATCGATCCCGATCGTCATCCTGTCCATGCCGGCCCGTCGAGCTTTGTCGGCTGGCAGGGGAGGGGATCGCGATGACCCTATCCCCCGAATTGCGCCGACGGCTTTCTCGCATGCAAGAAGCCCGCCGGCAGACACAGCGGCAACTCGACATGATCGACCGGCAGATCACACGCCGCATGACGGCGCTGATACCGCAATTGCAGCCGAGGCAGTCGGCCTGTCGCCGGGGCAAGGCACCGGACGCGTGCGCGTTTCTTGTGCGGTATCGGTCGCACCATGCAGCCCTGACTGCCGAACGCCAACCCGAGATCGACGCGCTTTCCCGAAAGCTGGCTCGGCAGGATCTTGGCATCGTTCGATTCCTTGAACGCCATGCAGGCCATCTCGATCATCGACGTGCGGCGTAACGGTCAGCCTGTCTGCCGAAAGGTCAGGCGTCTGTCCCAGAGGTCGGCTGGTCGTTTGGGCATAGCCGATTGCCTGGGTGGGGGATCTGCGTGCTCGGTTGCGGCATGATGGCAGGGCGGTTTCTCATGGCGACCTGTCCTTGAATCCCCGTGTCGATAGCGAGGCCCTTGTCCGGCTTCCCTTCGTTCGGTGTGCGGTCCTAAACCGGCGGCCGTTCGCTTCAAGGCCGCGTTCCGCGCCGCGGGGCGGCCGGAAGGCGCCACACTCGACAGGGCGGCTCCGCGTCCCGCGCGAGGGCCAAAGACCCTGCTTGTCCGCAAACCCACCCCGCTCGTGTCGGCCCTTCCGGACCCTGAAGCGGCCGTCGTTCCGCCGGTTTTGGCTGGACCGCGCCCGAAGGGAGGGCCGGTCAAGGAACCGGTCCAGGCCTTCGGGGAAACCCAAGGAAAGGAAATACCATGACCAAATCCGCTCGCTCCTCCCGCCAGTCCGCGCGCGTTGTCCCGTCGCGCAAGGGCGCCACCCTCGAAATGGTCCGGCTTTGCTGCCCCGACGCCAGCCAGGCGACCCTCATCTCCGAGAGCTTCGGCCGTCCCGTTCTCGACAGTGACGGGATTCGCAATCTCCACGAGAAGTTCATCATCGAGACGGCCGATGCCCTCAATGAGGGCCTGGGCGAACGGGCGATGCAGATTCACCTCCAGCGCATCGTCGGCGCATTTGTCGGCTCGGCCCATGGAGCCGGCCAGTTCTACAGCCGGGCCGTGACCGAAGCCCGTGACGCCACAGCCAAGGCTGCCAACGACATGCGCGACGAAGACCTCGATGGCCCGGTCGGCTTCGACAGTGCTGCCCAGCGCAAGCGTGAGTTCGCAGCCGATATGGGCGTTCAGTCCCATGCGTTGCGTATGGCAGCCGAAGGCACTGTTGCCGCTTACGAACATGTCGTCGGCGAGAAGTGGAAGCCCTTTGAGCGCGCCGTCGAAAACCCCGGCCAGACCGTCGACCGCAAGGCGGCCGAACTGCAACTGGCTGCTCTCGGTTAAACCCCCACGGGAGCGGGGCTTCGGCTCCGCTCTTTCCAGGGTCGAGTAAGCGCCATTGACGGAAAGACGTAAATTACCTATTTTACGTGGAACTTATGGAGCAGCCTCGATGAAGCAGTTCACCTTCTCTGAAATGAACCGATCCTCCGGGGAGATCCTGGAGGCGGCCCTTATCGAGCCGGTCGTGCTGACCAAACACGGCAAGGAAAAGCTCTATGTGCTTTCGGCGCGGGAATACAATCGCATGCGGGGTAAGCCAAGCCCGACGAAGGCTTATTCCCTGCATGACGCGCCCGAGGAGGTCCACAACGAGCTCATGTCGGGGATAGATGCAATTCTCGACGTGAACGAGCCCGATGCTTGAGCAAGGCGACGTCGCCGAATTTTACTATCTCTGGCATCGCGAAGCCCAACAGGGTGAGGAATCAGGCCGGAAACCTCGGCCTGTCTGTATCGTCATCAAAACGCCAGGCAATCCCGACATTGTGTTCCTCTTTCCCTTCACCTCGAAAGCCCCGCTGCCCGGTCAATTGGCGTTGAGTGTGCCGGAGACGGAATGTCGCCGCATCGGTCTGACCGCTCCCTGCTGGATCGTCCTCGATGAGTACAACCGCGTTGAGACGGACAAGGACTACGACTTCGTGTCGACCGAGCCGATCGGATCGGTCAGTGCGGCGTATCTGCGCGAGATTGCCGCAACGATCAGGCAGGCGGCAAGATCCGCTCCCCTCAAGGCCGTGAAGCGAACCTGATCCCGAGACCGGCGTTGCGCCTGGAAGGCCTGAAACCCACGCTGATATAGCATGAGGATCCGCACCCTGGTGCGCTGCTGAGAAAGCGTCCCGGCGGAAGATGATCCCGTGTTCGATGGCGCACGACATGGGCTCTGTGTCCGCAGGCGGTCCAATCCCGCTCTTTTTGGGATGGCTTTCCTGATCCGGCTCCGGATCTTCCACGATCAACCCTTGAAGGGTCCGCTAGCAAGCTGCGGCCGCTTGGCTTCGCCTGCGCGGTGATCGCGCCCGGAGCCGGACACTTACGGAGCCATCGAGCGGGATCGGCCCGCTCCGAGGATGGTAGAGTAGGGATGAAGCGCTCCGTCTGCGAGCAGGTGAGTTTCTTCATCCCTCTCACCGAACCGGACGTGCGAGTTTCCATGCATCCGGCTCTCCATGCGTGACGATTGTCACGGGTGGACCTCACGTTTCCGCGAGGGTCTGGAATGCCTCCCAGAACTTGTCGGCTCCCTTCTGGAACCACTCGCCCGGACTGGCATTCCATCCGTTCGGTATTCGCATGCCCCGGTGCGGATAGCGCCTTGTCCCACCTTCGCGAAGGAACCGCAGTTTGCTGCGGCCATCGACCCAGCGGTAACGCTCTCCTTGAACGTTGACTGTGAAGCGACGCCGTATCTGTTTCCAGTGCGTCTTATGGTGCTTCCTTTTCAGCCATCGCTCGATGCGCTGCCTTATCCACCAGTCAAGGCTGGTGAAGTCCTGATATGCCCGTACGGCGTAACGATAGTAGTTGCGCCATCCGAGAAGGACTGGATTGAGCGTTTCGATCAGAGTGGCGAGAGGATATCCGGTTGGGATATCTTTCACCATGCCTTTGATCTTGTGTCGCAGGTCATTCAGCTTGCTCCTCGGTATGATGAGTTTGCCGACTGGGCGTCCTGTGTGGATCGCCTTGGCCTGCACCACCCGGTAGCCGAGGAAGTTGAAGCCCTCTTCGACACTGGTGATCGCGGTTTTCTCCATCGATAACTCCATGCGCAGTTCCGTTTTCAGGAACTGCGCCAGCGCCTGCTTTTCTGCTTCCGCCTGTTCCCGCGTCCCCTCGACAAGGATGACAAAGTCATCCGCATACCTGACCATATAGAATGCAGGCCGACCGTTCTTGCGGTCATCAAACCGCCGGTTGGTGGCATTCCGGGCCGGTTCGCGAGGATGCGTGGACCAACGACCATATCGCTCATCGAGAACTGTCAGATAGATATTCGACAGCATCGGTGAGATGATCCCGCCTTGCGGCGAGCCGGTGACCGGATGACGTATAGTCCCCTCGATCATCACGCCAGCCTTCAAGAACGCGAGTACCAACCGCAGGATCTTGCGATCCGAAATGCGGCGTCGTACCCGCTCCATCAGGACATGATGATCAATAGCGTCGAAGCAACCCTTGATGTCACCTTCAATCACATAGCCGTACACGGATGGTCCGTGCTTGGTCGGTTGAAGGCAGTACTGGATTTTCGCCAGCGCATCATGGGTGCTCCGTCCTTTTCGGAACCCGTATGAGGTCGGATAGAAATCCGCCTCGAAGATGGGCTCCAGGATCAGCTTCAAAGCCATTTGCACCAGTCGGTCGGTCAGCGTGGGAATGCCGAGCGGGCGGAACTTTCCCGGTTTGCCAGGCTTCGGGATGAGCCGTTGCCTGACAGGTTCGGGTCGGTAATTTCCGTTGCGAAGGGCCTCGCGTATTTCATCGAGGAACCCCATCACGCCGTCGGAACGCATTTCGACCGTGCGCCGCGTGACCCCGTCTGTGCCGGGTGTTTGACTGCCGCGATTGCGGGCAAGCCGTTCCCAAGCATAGATCAGGGTTCTACGGTCGCATACGAGATTGAACAGATCGGCAAACACCTTGTCGGCGTCGCCGTTGCTCCACCGATACAGCTTGCGCTGCATGTCGAGGACGAACGAGGTATTCACCGCGCTGGACATACGTCCACCTCCTGCCTGCAAGTTGTACCCACTGCCTCCCTTCGCCATGTGGACGGCTTTCCCGCCCTCGGACTACTACGGAGGCTCCGCCCCCTGTCATCACGCTCGCTGGTCGCTTCAGCCATCTGCCGCCCGAGGGCCGCAGAGGCGATGACAAGGTTCTTGGGTTCCGCTTTCGATCTCTCACCTGCTTTAGGCGCCGACTCTACCCCGTGTGGAATCCGGCCCTGGCGCCACGCAAGCAAACGCCAAGGCTGACGAACGGTACACCGCACGTCCCCAGTCCGTGTAGGCTCAGCACGGACCAACGCTCCACCGGCCTGCGTTTTCGTTCGCAGACCGCCCCGCCCACTTCCGGGTTGGCGGGAGACATTTAGTAACGAGGCGTCCGCCATCGGTTCGGTTGCCCTCGCCATGGCAGGTTCGCACGCCGGACCGCTCACGGGACCGGAAGTCCCCGCCCGTCCGGCTTCAATGGGTTCTGCTGATTTATGGCTCCCCGGAAGCACCCGGTTTACCTCACCCATCTGCTTAACACCGCGTGTTGCGTCACACGGCGTGCGGGGTCTTCCACCCCGCGAGATCGAGAACGGCTGAAAAGTCAAAGCACTCCTTTCTCCAACTTGCCCCAACGCACGAGCCCAAAAAATGTCGCACAATCTGGAACTCGCACAAAAACACGCCTGGCACCTCGCCCGCACCCTCATGACCACCGTCATCCTCTTCAAGTCCGATAGCGAGTACGGCGTCCTGCCGGCCGACGATCTCGACGACGCCGATGTGGTCGCCCTCTACGAATATGATCCATTCGCCGGTGCGCGGTCGGTTCACTGAACCGGCCACATTGCCCTGCAGCGCCCTGCTTCGGCAGGGCGCCTTCTTCTGTTCAGCGGATGCATGCCGAACGCGCTTCGTGTGCGGGGAAGGGAAGAATTCCGCACATCGCGATCCGTCCCGGTCGGCGGCTCAAGCCGGACCCGGGTGCAGGCGCAACGGCTTCGCCGTCCTCCTCTTCGTGCCGGCCCCTTCGGGGTGCGCCGACCCCCGCTTGGCCCGGCTGGCGGACCGCCGTGACGGGGTCGCGATGGGCGCGACCTCCCGAATGGAGGTTCAGGAAAAATGAGCAGGAAAGAGAGAAACGAAAAGCGCGTCGACATCTATGCGCGGATCACCGAGCGCATCGTCGCGCAACTGGAAGAAGGCGTGCGGCCCTGGACCCAACCTTGGAGTACCGGCAATGCAACGGGCCGCATCACACGCCCGCTCCGCCACAATGGCGAGCCCTATTCCGGCATGAACGTGCTGCTGCTGTGGTCGGAGAGTATGGCGCGGGGCTATGCCGCCCCGATATGGATGACATACCGGCAGGCAAGCGAACTGGGCGCCCATGTCCGAAAGGGCGAGACCAGCACCACCGTGATCTATGCCAGCAGGTTCACAAAGACCGAAACCGATGCGCGTGGCGATGAGGTCGAGCGGGATATACCGTTCCTGCGCGCCTATGGCGTGTTCAATGTCGAGCAGATCGAGGGTCTGCCCGAGCAGTACTACCATCGGCCCAAGCCAATCCTCGATCCGGTCGAACGGATCGAACATGCCGACCGCTTTTTCGCAAACACCGGTGCAGTCATCCGCCATGGTGGGACCAAGGCGTTCTATTCTCCGTCGACCGACCATATCCAGATGCCGCCCTTCGAGACATTCAGGGACGCGGCCTCATATGTCGCGGTGCTGAGTCACGAGCATGTCCACTGGACAGCCAGCCCTGATCGCGTCGGCCGTGACCTCTCCCGCTATGCCATAGACAGATCCGAACGGGCGCGGGAGGAACTGGTGGCCGAGATTGGGTCAGCGCTGTTGTGCGCCGATCTTGGCATTGTACCGGAGCTTGAACCGCGCCCCGATCATGCTGCTTACTTGGGTGGCTGGCTCACCGTATTGGCCTGTGATAAGCGGGCGATCTTCTGTGCCGCGGCCCATGCGCAGCGTGCCGTCAACTTCCTCCACGGCCTCCAGCCATCCGCTTCAGAAGAGCGCGAGGCGGCGTGATGGTCACGCCTCGTTTGGTGATCGGGAGAGGGCGGGTGTTCCCAACTGGCTCTGCGGGGCACTGGTTTGCGCGGGCGCCGAGCCGCCAATCATCGCGGACACGAACAGGAGAACAGGCCACCTTGCCGCGGCGCCAAGCGAGGTGTGAACGTCCCTCGCAGTAGGCCCGTTAAGGCCAGTTCGACAGGGTGTGCTGCAACGGAACCTTGCACAATCGCACCCTGGCCAATCATATCCATGTGGTACGCGATGTCGTTTCCGGTGCTCCCTTCAGGGCGCTTGTGGGCCGCAACGGCGCCTCGCGGGACGGCTGCAGCATCAGTCTCTGATGCCGACCATGCCATCGATGCCGAACCACGATGCGCGGGGGGACAGCTCGTTCCTTCCGGACCTTGAAACCGGTCAACCCTTCTGCGGCTCGATGAGGCATGTCTGACCGGGGATCGGCTTTGCCTCGATCGTTATCCCGCAACGTCCATCCGCAACTTTCTTCCCCTGCCGGCTGCGCCGCCATTCCTCGCGGAACAAGAAAGCTGCTCCCGGCCGCCCTTCATTCCATTCCGGCCCTCGCGGGTGCGGTCCGATCGTCCCCGGTCTTTCGACTGCCATCGAGGTCGCGAAGGGCGCGGCCCGAAACCCAAGGAAAGGAACTTCACCATGGCCACCATCGGCACCTTCACCAGCACTGCAAGCGGTTTCACCGGCACGATCAAGACGCTCAACCTCAACGTCAAGGCGCGCATCGAGCGGGTCGAGACGCCCTCCGACAAGGGACCGCAGTTCCGCATCTTCGCAGGCGCCAATGTCGAACTGGGGGCAGCCTGGCAGAAAACCGCCAAGGATACCGAGCGCGACTACCTCTCGGTCAAGCTGGATGACCCGAGCTTCCCGGCCCCGATCTACGCCACCCTGATTGAGGTGGACGGGCAGGAAGGCCTCCAGCTCATCTGGTCCCGCCCGAACCGGGACTGACCGGCTCACCAAGCGGCCCCGTCAATCAGGCGGGGTCGCTTCTGCATGCCGACGGGAAGATCTCGGTCGATAGCCGCGCATCCTCTTGGTGCGTAGGATTTCAAGGAAGAGGCCGACGGCCTCACGCTCGCTGTCGAAGGAATGCTGGACCATGCGACCGCGCGTTCCAATGCGTCCCCAGCGGCGGACGAGGCAGGCCTGGCCGAACAGTGTCTCCTCGATCGACAGCGCATAGAACCGGGCCATGTTCTGGCCCGGGTCATGCCGTTCGATGTAGAGCCGATAGTGATGCGCGATCATGTCGAACAGAATCGCGCACTACCTGTCCGCGGTCCAATGACAGGTTTGAATCACTGGACCCGGATCGATTCACTCCGGTGATGGATCGCCCCAGGAATGATCAGCCGTTCAACGCGTCCTTGACGGCCTTCGCCGGCGCAAAAGTCAGCTTCCTGGAGGCTGCGATCTTGATGGTGGCACCGGTCGACGGATTACGTCCCTCGCGCGCCGGCGTGTCCTTGACCTTGAACTTGCCAAAGCCTGGGATGCTGGTCTCGGCGCCCGAACGCGCGGCATCGGTGACCTGCTTGAACACGCTCTCCACGGTTGCCTTGGCCTGTGCCTTGGTGAGGTTCTGCTCAGTTGCGATCTTGTCTGAGATTTCTGTCGTCGTTGTCATCAAGTTTTCCTCGGTGCTTCTTCGTTGGTCGTCTTGGGATGCAGGCAATACCCGCAGTGGCAGGGTCCTACGATCGGGCGATTCCGCTCACTTGCCGAACTTCAATCCGAGCTTCTTACGCCGAGGAGCTGGAGCGGGCTTTGCTGGTTCGGGAACAGCCTTTCGTCCCAGCCCGCTCGCCTTGGCAAGAGCGGAACGCGCCGCCGAATAGTTTGGCGCCACCATCGGATAATCGGCCGGAAGGTTCCACTTCTGGCGATATTGGTCGGGTGTCATGTTGTGGTGGGTCGCCAGATGGCGCTTGAGCGACTTGAACTTCTTTCCGTCCTCGAGGCTGATCAGATAGTCCGGGGTTACAGACTTCTTGATCGGGACGGCCGGAACCGGCTTGGACTCCGCCGGGGCTGCGGCGCCATTCGCCAGACCGCTGATCGCGGCGTGAATGTCGGCAATCAGCTTTGGCAAATCCGAGGAGGGAAGCGGGTTGTTGCTGACATAGGCGGCCACGATGTCGGTCGTCTGTTCAATCAGGTTCTGTTTTGTCTCGGTGGTGGTTTCCGGCATCGCTCTGTCCATAGGGGCTGCGGGGTGGGATCGGTAAAGCTCGGCTGTCTCGCTACAGCATGAAACCACACCTGTATAGACGACCTGAGCCGAGCTACCTCAGTTCGAATTTCGGGTTTCGACCTCATGCACGAACCCGCTTCGCGGGAGGGGCGCCTTGGCCTGAGATGGCGTAGTATTCGTAGTCTTTGAGCAGGTGGCGGCGGGCGACCCGACCATGGAGTTCCCTTCAACGAGAGGAACTCGCCATGGCTACCCCATCGA
>NZ_WVVV01000091.1 GCF_012911015.1 Chelativorans sp. ZYF759
GCGGCCGGGCGACCTGGTGGTGATCGACCTGCAGGGCCGGGTGGCCGGCAGTGGCGGCGGCGGGGAGGCGTTCGTGGACACGTTCGTCGACGGCAAGCGGCCGCTGGCGCTGGTGATGGGCTCCCGGCCGTACACCAGGGGCATGTGCGAGGGTGTTGAGCACGTGGTGCGCTCCATGAGGCCCGGCGGCAAGCGGCGGGTGGTCGTCCCGCCGGGCCTCGCGTTCGGCGACGGCGGCGCCGACTTCGGGGAGGAGCACGTTCAGATCCCGCCCGGCGCGACGCTCGAGTACGTCGTGCAGGTCGACAAGGTGTCCATCGCGCCGGCGTGACTCGTGAGGGCCTGTTGGGGCGAAGCA
>NZ_WVVV01000092.1 GCF_012911015.1 Chelativorans sp. ZYF759
CGGCGGGGAGGTGAAGAGCTACTTCAACAAGTCCGCCGGACGGGCGGCGAGCAACAACAGCCACGGGCACGCCGGCGGCGGCAAGAAGGGCGGCGGCGGCGGGAAGCACGGCAAGAACGAGGGCAACGGCGGCGCGGTGGCGGCCACGGACAAGCGGTTCAAGACGCTGCCGGCGTCGGAGGCGCTGCCGCGGGGCCAGGCCATCGGCGGGTACATCTTCGTCTGCAACAACGACACTATGGACGAGAACCTCAGGAGGGAGCTGTTCGGGCTGCCGTCCAGGTACAGGGACTCGGTGCGGGCTATCCGCCCGGGACTGCCCCTCTTCCTCTACAACTACTCCACGCACCAGCTCCA
>NZ_WVVV01000024.1 GCF_012911015.1 Chelativorans sp. ZYF759
CTCCTCAGCGGTGTGGTTCAGCAAAACCACTGTTGAGACCTGAGACCCGGTTATGGCCACCCGCTGCGCGATGTGGAGGCTGCGCGCGTGGCCATAACCTGTCGGCAGCACCTGTTCCCGACGTGCTACGGCCCGGAGTTCATCGCCAGGGCCGTGCAGGACTGGATCGCCGCCGTCGGGGCGAAGACCGCCTACATCGCTCCCGGCAGCCCATGGGAGAACGGCTACATTGAGAGCTTCAACGCTCGCTTGCGTGATGAGCTTCTTGACGGCGAGATCTTCTACACGCTCGCCGAGGCCAGGATCATCGTGGAAAGCTGGCGCCGGCATTACAACACCGTGCGCCCGCATGGATCACTGGGCTACAAACCGCCGGCACCCGAGGTCTTCATCCCCGCTTTCGCCGCGCGGACGGCCCTGCAACCCCAACCAGCGATGCCGACCGCGCTAGCGCCGCGGCCATCATTGCACTAACAATCAAATTGGACCCGTTCAAGGGGGCCGATCAACGGTCCGAACACGATCGCCAAAACACTAGGCTGTTCGCGGATGCAGATTTATCGGATTCTCGGCGAAAAACATAAACTTCGACAGTCAGTTCAATCGTTCTGATCGGGCGGCCTTCGGTAGCGGCATTGCGCAGCCACGCAGAGTAGGAAAGCTGCTATGCCTCGCGAGAGTTAGATTGACAATTATTAGTTAGAAAGCTAATTAAATATCGCTCTGGTGCCTTAGCGTCACGATCGCAATCGTACTGTGGAGCGTATCATTCTGGGAGGATTTGGGACATGATTCAGTATAAGCAGCGTGAAAAACACAAGTGCCTTCCGAGGCGAATTGCGAGATTAAGCCTTTTCGTTGCGGCATTGGTCAGCGCGCCTCTAGTCGCAAATGCAGAAGAATGGCCGCCTTTTCGGGAGCATACCGGTGTGCTGCCTGACGGCACTGCGTGGCTGATCCGAACCCCAGAGAACTGGAACGGCACATTGCTCCGCGATCTTGATTTTGCGACCGGTGTGGCGGGCAACGTGGCTGGGCGCTATCGGGATCTCCTCAGCCGTGGGTATGCGTTCGCGGGACTTGCACGCCATCCTCTTCGTTTGTGGCAGTATGACCCTCAACGTGAAATCGAAAATCTACAGCAAGTGCAGGCGATATTTTCGCAAGAGGAACGTGTTCCTGATCGCGTCCTCCAATACGGCTGCTCTGGTGGTGGGCATGTTGGACTGGCATCGGCCGAGGAGTTTGCAGACAAAATCGACGGAGCAGTGATCTTGGCGGCGCACACCCCTGTCTGGATCATGAAGAGCTACCTCGACGGATGGTTTGCAATGCAGGCACTTCTGGGTGCCGGATATGAGAGCGAAGGATTAGGTGCAGCAAGTGAGCTAGAAATCGTTCATTTGCCGAACTCCGTGCGTCAAGATGGCCGAGGGCTTGCCGACATCCAGGCATCTTGGCGGCGCGCAATCGAAGCGGCAGGGGCGACGCCAGAGGGCCGTGCAAGGATAGCGCTCGCTTTCGCCATCGGTCAGTGGTCACCGTGGCAGTCGGAGAGCGATGAACTTCCTGACCTCACGGATACACAGGTGATGGCCGAGCTGATCGTACGCTCAGCAATTCGTATTGCAGGGAATGTGGGCGGAACGTCACGACTGATATTTGAGAACGCGGCATCTGGCCAACAACTTTCCGGCAATGAGGACGTCGACTACGTAGCTTTTTACGAAGCTGGCGCGCCAGTGATGAAAGAACTCGTAGAACGCCTCTATGCTGAGGCCAATCTTGATATCAACGCAGACCTTGCTCAAATCAATGCCTCAACAAAGGTCACAAGTTCGGACTATGCACTTAACTTCTGGTCTCAGCCCGGACGTACTGTACGCGGAAATCTCCAAGTACCCGCGATACGCATTCACATGCTAGGAGACAACGCGATCCCCTATACCCTGATGCAGGGGTATGAAACTTTAGTGGAGGAAAATGGAAAGGGCGACTTCTATCGCCAAGCACTTGTAAATGCGGCTGGACATTGCGAATTTACGGCGGCAGAGAGTACAGCCATCGTAGAAGCGATGATGAAGCGGTTGGATACGGGAGAGTGGCCCGAAATCTCAGCGGTCTCACTCAACGACATGGCAGAGGACCTCGAGACCGATACACAGTCCCGATTCATGAACGATGATGAGTGGCGAGTCAGCGCATTCAATCGGGCCTGGCTTCCAGAGGAATAAGTCTGATCAACAGTCGGAAGGATCGAAGAACTGCGCTTTGACGTCTGGATAGGTCGGTTTTGACCAGCGGATGGCTTTTGCGTCGGCTTTTTGCCGGGAACTGGCGTCTTGTAAGGCGCCGCCCGGCTCTTCAGTGCGCTTCAGGCAGCAGCGATCCGTTCCAGGAAGATGAAGCGGCGGATGTTGTAGACGAGATTGGCCATGCCAATCTTCATCTCGGCGCGCTGGATGCCGATGGTGCGGATGAAGAGCCCCATTCGGGACTTCTGATCGGCAAACACATGCTCGACACGGGAGCGGATCACGGACTTTCCTGCATTGGCGCGCCGGGTTGGCGCCGGCATCTCCCGGTGCGGCGGCTTCTTGTGGTGGACCTTCGAGACGAAGCCGTTCTTGTCCATGAAGGTCTCGTTTGCCGCTGACCGATAGGCGGTATCGGCCCAGACTGCGGAACCCGTGTTGGTGCGATCCAGAAGCCCTTCACGCAGCCGGGCTCCATCATGCGCACTTGCATCCGTTGCCTTCCAGCGCCGGATCAGCCGGAAGCGGCGATCGATGGAGATGTGGTTCTTGTAGCCGAAGGCCGGGATGGCGAGATCGACGGCCGGCATCGTGCCGTCCTCCTGCGGCTTTGCCTTGGTGAACTTGACCGTCCAGCGCGCGTCGCGGTCCTTGTGGCGCAACTTCGCGGGCTTGTCCTTCCAGGCTTCCGGTATCTTCCCGACTTTGATGTCGGCTTTCTCCGCCTTCGTATTGCGCTGGCGCGGCGCGGCAACCAGAGAGGCATCGACGATCTGCCCGGACATCGGAATGTAGCCGTCATCACGCAGCATCCGGTCGAACCGCTCGAACAGCGGTGTGATTGCACCGGCCTTCGTCAGCCGTTCCCGGAACAGCCATATCGTCTTGGCGTCCGGCACACGATCTGACAGCCCAAGTCCAAGGAAACGCATGAAGGAGAGCCGGTCGTTGATCAGATCCTCGGTGCGCTCGTCAGACAGCGTGTTGATCGTCTGGATCACCAGGATCTTGAACATCATCACCGGATCGAAAGGCGGCCGGCCGCCTTTGCTGCCATCGCTGTAGGAGAGCGCGACCTCCAGTTCAGGGCGGAACAGTTCAAAATCAACGGCGCGAGAGAACGCTTCGAGTTGGTCTCCAAGCCCGCTCAGTCGCGCCAGTCGCTCATCAATGTCAAAGAAACCCGGCTGAGCCATGTCCAATCCCCAGAAACACCAGAGGGAACGGAATCACGCATGCAGCGCCAAAGCCAGAGGTTTTTAGAACCCTCCAAATGGTCCGAAACGCGGGACGTGGCGTGAAGCATCACCGGCGGGTACGATTTCCACGGGTGCTCAGCTCATTCTGCCGCGCCGAAACGATAGCCGCAGCGCCGATCATGCTCTAAAACTGCTTAGCCAGTTTCAGGCAGCACAAGAGGGACATGTCGTTTGAAAAGGGAAAAATCCAGAAGCCGTGAGCTGTTGCCGTTGGAAACCAGCCTCGGCTACCAGACCCGGACGACGCACCGTCTGTTCCAGAGCTATCTCCAGTCGAAGATAGAGCCGCACGGCGTCACGCTCGGCATGTGGTATTTTCTGCGCGTGTTGTGGGAAAGCGACGGGCTGACACAACGGGAACTGTCGCAGCATGTCGGCACCATGGAACCGACGACGCTCATCGCCCTGCGGTCGATGGAGAAGGCGGGCTTCATTCGCAGGCAGCGCAACGCGGAGGATGCGCGCAAGGTCAACATCTTCCTGACGGATGAAGGCCGTGCACTAAAGAAAAAGCTGCTGCCGCTCGCCAGACAGGTCATCGAGGACGCCGCCACCGGCTTTTCACCGGAGGACCGAGAAACGCTGATAGGTTTCTTGCAGAGCATCCAGAAGAACATCTCCGCAAAGCACGGTTAGTGCGTGTCTCCCGAAGGTGGGAACCGGCGTTTCCTTTAACTCCGTTCGGACTCAACGCGCTTTAGATCAGGTCGCTGTCTTCACCGCCGCTGCCTGCCGCCTTGTCACGATGACGATGCCGGCGAAAATCAGCAGCGCGCCGACGCCATGGAAAAGACGTAGCTGCTCGCCGAGCAGAAGAACGGCCATCACCGTGCTGAACAGCGGCATCAGATACATGAACATGCCCGCCTTGCCCGGCCCAAGAGCCGCGACCGCGCGTGCCCACAGAATATAAGCGAGCAATGACGGGAAAATGCCGAGATAGAGAAGCGCGAGCAGGTTTGCCGACGTGACCGTCATCGTGGTCTGGCCTGCTTCCCAGACCACGAAAGGCAGATGGAACAGCACGCCGAACAGCGTGGTGACTGCCAGAAACACGGGCAGCGGCAGACCGGTGGGCTTCCAGCGGATCATCACCGTGTAAAGCGCCCAGCACAAAACGCCGGTGAGGATCAGCAGATCGCCGCGATCGAAGCCGAGTTGGACCAGCCGTCCCGGCTCACCCCGCGCAGCGATCGTCGCCACACCGACAATACAAAGAATCAGCCCGGCGATCTGGCGTCCATGCACCCGCTCGCCGATTAGCAGCGCGGCGAAGAAGAACGTCACCACCGGCATCATCGCGTTGATCAGAGCGCCGTTAACGACGGTGGTGTGGCCCAGCCCAAGATAGATCAGGCAGTTGAAGCCGGTAACACCGATCAGGCCGAGAAAGGCCAGACGCGGCCATTCGGCCAGGATCGTCTCGCGCTGGCCGCGCATCAACGGCGCGGCCCATGCAAGCAGGATGGCGAGCGCGATCACCCACCGCCAGAACGACATCTGGAACGGCGGAATCTCTTCGTGAAAGAAACGCGCGACGACGAAATTGCCCGCCCAGAACAACGGCGGCAACGAGGCCATCACATAGGGCAGGCTCGACATGCCGGCGCGTTCATTACTCATGAGGCTGCCCGCCATCGTCGCGAAGCATCGCCATGAAGCGCTCGACCGACATCACCTCGCGCGGCGGCAGGCCCTCCGCCCCGTCTTCGGGTTCAGTGCTGTAGCGAAGCCCGTCGCCGTCCCACAGCCACCAGTAGGCGACCTTGCTGCGCACGCCTTCCTGCTTGTCGAGGATCGGCGTGGCGAAGGTCGGGAATGCCCTGTGCCGTTCGGGCAGGGCTGCCGTGCCGATCTTGCGGCCCCTGATGCGGCCTGATTGCAGCGCGGCGGCAAGCGGCAGCATCGCAATGAAGCGCGTGCCGGAGCCCGCAAGATCGGAAACTTCGGTCGAGCCACCGGACCAGTCGATGACCCGGATGACCTCGGGATAGGTGACATGGCGATGCGTCACCTGAACGAAGGCGCGACCGCTGCCGGTCTCGACCTCGACGATGTCGCCGGGCGAAAGGTCCATGGGTCTGCCCGCCGCGCTGGAAGCCATATCAGCGATCACAGGCTGTAGGCTTCCAGCGTGGCCGGATGGAAAAGCTCCGCAACCTCGACCTTGCGCGGCGAAAGACCCTGCGCATGGTGATAGCGCAGGAAGGTCTCGAGCACGTGCTCGTTGCCGGACAGGCCGTAGCTCCAGATATCCGGTCCCATCAGCCGGCGGGCGCGGGCGAGATTGTCCTCGACGAAGGGCATCGTCACCTTGGTCGCGGACGTGTCGGACAGCGCGGCTTCTGCGGCCGCTTTCGACTGGCTGAATGCCTTGAGAAGCGCGCCGGGAAGCCAGCCATGCTGTTCGGCGAGGCTGCGCCTGACGCCCAGAACATGCATGATCGGAAAGATCCGCGTCTTGCGATAATAAGCTTCGGCTTCCGCGACCGTATCGGCAAACAGCCGGTCGACCTGCGGATGGCCCTCGCCGAAACAGCGCGGCGCGCGCGGGCCGACGAAGCCGTCGATTTCACCGGCAGCCAGCATCTCGTTGAGCGTCGCGCCGTCAGGGGCCTGCGTCACGCGAATGTCTGACGGCAGCGTCACGGCGATCTTTTCGGGTCGGCCGGGCGTGTCCATGCCACCGCGCACCCACTCGATCTCGGACGGCTTGACGCCGTATTCGTCTTCGAGGATGCCGCGGAACCAGACATTTGCCGAAAGCTGGTACTCGGCGATGCCGATGCGCCGGCCTCGCAGATCGGCCGGCGTTTCGATGCCCTTGTCGGTGCGCACATAGATCGAGGTGTGCCGGAAGGCGCGCGACAGGAAAACCGGAATCGCAATGTAGTGCGGATCTCCGCGCGCGACCGAGATCGAATAGGACGACAGCGACAACTCGCTGATGTCGAACGCCTGATGGCGAAACGCGCGAAAGAACATCTCCTCCGGCGACAGCAGCATCGGCACGGGATCGACCCCGTCGATCGCCACCCTGCCGTCGACAAGCGGTCGTGTGCGATCGTAATCGCCCATTGCCAGCGAAAGAACGAGTTTGCTCATGTGATCCGGCCCTCCAGCCCGATTTGATGTTTCAACGATACCGGCTGGCCGGAGCCGGCGGATTCGAGCAGCGCGTGACAGAGTTCGAGACTGGCCAGCCCCCACTCTCCCGTCTGTGCAGGCGCGCGGTCCTCGCGCACGGCATCCACCACCGCGTCGATAACGCCGATGCGGGGTATGTCGAAAGCGGGCGCGGGCAGGAACCGCTTCTCCGTCTCGCCGTAAAGATGCAGGCCGGCGGGAGAAAGCCGCAGATCGCCACGGTCGCACACGGCGATCACCGGGCCGAAATGTTCGTGCTGCGACGCGCGCTTCGGCATGTCGCCGGCGCCGTAGGTGCGCGCACTTTTCAGCCTGATCTCGTCCTGCATTGTCAGGTCCTTCAGCGCACGCCTTGCGCCGCCATAGGCGGCTTCATCCTTGGCGTGGCCAAGCTCTCCGACCCAGTCCATCCACTCGTCGCTGTCAAAATGCGCGAAGCCGGAATAGGTCAGCGAGGCGAATGCACCGCCGTCGAACGAGACCAGCGCCGAATAGGCGGCCTCGGTCGGGCGCGATGCGTCCCACACGCCCGCCATCGCCGTCACGGACCGGGCCGGCGTGCCGACCAGCAGCCTGACGATGTCGATCTGGTGCACCCCTTGCGAAAAGACGACGCCGCCGCCTTCTTCGGTGCGCAGCTCTTCCGGCCGGCGCGGACGATAGAGAAAGTCGGTATAGTTGAACGCCTGCACCATCCGGACCCGGCCGAGTTCGCCGGTGTCGAGAAGCCGGCGCGCCTGCATGACGGGCGCATCGAAACTGTGGCTGGGGCCGACGATGAGATGCACGCCAGCGGCGCGGCATGCCTCCACCATCGCGAGACCGTCCTCCAGCGAAATCGCCAGCGGCTTTTCGACCAGCACATGCTTGCCGGCACGTGCCGCAGACTTGACATGCTCGACATGAAGCTGGTGCGGCGTCGCGACATAGACGATCTCGACAGCGGGATCGGTGCACAGCGCCTCGATATCCGCATAGGCGTTGCCGCCGAACTCATCTTCGAACGCCTGCCGCGATTCCGGCCTTGGAGCGGAAGCCGCCACGAGCCGGACTCGGCTGTCGCGCCTGAACGTGTCCAGCATCAGCACGAAGGCGCGGCCGAGACCGATCACGCCGATGCCGACAGGCGCTCCCTTGTTCGCATCAGAGGTCAAGGACGAGCTTTCCCTCTTTGGCGCGCGAAACGCAGATCATGACGAAGCGGTCTTTCTCGTCGTCCATCAGCACCATGTCGCGATGATCCGGCTCGCCCGATATCAAACCTGTCTTGCATGTGCCGCACGTTCCGCTCTCACATGAGCTCGGTGTGCGCAGGCCGCTTTCGCGCAACGCCTCCAGAATGGTGCGGTCGGCTGGAACGGCAATCGTGCGGGAGCTGCGCGCAAGCTCGACCTCGAACGGCCTGTCTTCCGGGCGCACCACATCGACGGGCTTGAAGTCCTCGAAATTGACCCGCCCCTCGGGCCAGTGCCCGGAGATGGATTTGATCTCCTCCATCAGCGGCTTCGGCCCGCAGCAATAGACATGCATGTTACGGATTTCGGCGAAGTGATCCCAGAAATCGTAGACGCTGTCGGGGTTGCCGTCGTCATGATGCAGCTTGAGCCTGGAGCCGAAACGCTCCTTCATCTCCTCGCGATAGGCGGTGTCGGACGCGCTGCGCGTGCAATAGATGATGCTGAAATCCTTGCCCTGCTCCTCGAGGTGCCGGGCCATAGAATAGATCGGCGTCACGCCGATACCGCCGGCTATCAGCAGATATTTCTGCGCCTGTTTCAGCGGGAATTCGTTCTTCGGCGGCTCGATTTCCAGAACCGTTCCTTCCGACACATCATCATGCATCGACTGCGATCCGCCGCGCGATTCATGCTCGCGCTTGACCGCGATCACGTAGCTTTCCGGGGACGGATCGCCCGCGCCGACGAGGGAATAGCGGCGAACCGGCCCGGCCGGGGTCCTGACGGTGATGTGCGATCCGGCATCGTAGGGAGGCAGAGCGCCGCCGCCTTCGCGGACCAGCGTGAACTCGGTGATGGAGGGTGTGAGCGGGCGTCGCGACACCACCTTCGCAGCTATCATATCTGTGTCGTCTGTCATCTGGTTTCATGCCTGCGAGCCGTATTGAATTCACGATTTTTCGGCTGCGGTATTTACTTAGGTTTCTAATAATTTTATGTCAACACCACTGGACGCCAATCCAAAACGACAATACGATTAGCACCCTAAGTTAAAGGGATCTCATCCATGCTTACCGCTGAAGAAAACGATCTCCTCACGCGCGTGGAAAAGGACGCGCCGATGGCGCGCCTCATGCGCCAGCACTGGACGCCTGTTTGCCTCATAGAGGAAGTCAGGGAGAACGACGGAACCCCTCTCCTCGTCGAAGTGCTCGGCGAGCGTTACGTGTGTTTCCGCGATTCCGACGGCCGGCTCGGCCTGCTCGACGAACTGTGCCCGCACCGGCGCGCCTCACTCGTTCTGGGACGCAACGAGGAATGCGGCCTGCGCTGCCTCTATCATGGCTGGAAGATCGACGTCGAAGGTACCGTCACGGCCATGTCGTCCGAACCGGACGGCAGCCCGCTGAAGAACGCGGTGAAGCATCGCGCCTATCCGGTCGTCGAATGGGGCGGCTTCGTCTGGGCCTGGCTCGGCGAAAAGGAACAGATGCACGAATTCGAGCCGCCGGCATTCGCGCCCGCCTCCGACACCCGCGTTTCCATTCTCAAGATCCGCATTCCGGCCAACTGGGCGCAGATCCACGAAGGCCAGATCGACAGCGCGCATTCGTCGAGCCTGCATTCGTCCGACATGGTTCCGGCACGCGTGGAAGGCGCGGCTGCCGACGACAAATCGTGGTACAGGCCGTCCACCGACAAGTCGCCGCGCATGCAGGTGCAGACGACCAGCTACGGTTTCCATTACGCAGCCATTCGCCGGCCGATCAAGAACGCGGAGACGCATAATTATCTGCGCATCACCGAATTCATCGCGCCATATTATTCGCTGATCCCGCCGAACAGTTCCTACAATGTCGCGAGCGTGATCGTCCCGATCAACGATACGGAAACGGCGTTTCATTTCATCGCCTGGGGCGGCACCGAGACCCCTTCGACCGAGGACTGGCGCAAGTTCAATTACGCGCGCCCGAACGTCGATCTGGACGAGAAGTGGCGTCCGAAGCGGACGCTCGAAAACTGGTTCCTGCAGGACAGGCAGGCGATGAAGCTGGGCAATTTCACCGGCATTCCCGGCATTCCAAATCAGGATATCGCCATGTGGGTCAGCATGGGGCCGATCGTGGATCGCTCCAACGACATTCTCGGCGCATCCGATCTGGCGATCGTCGAGTTCCGGCGGTTGATGGTCGACGCGGCCCGCAAGGTCGCCGAGGGCGGACGCGCAATCGGCACGGAGGAGCCGCGCCTGCCGCAGGCCCGGATCGCTTCGCGCGAAGGCGTATATCCGAAGACCGTCGACTGGCGCACGCTGGTCGATCACGGAATTGAATCGGTCGCCGCCGAATAGGCGAGCACCGGGCGGTGTCTCGAGGGCCATCGAGACACCGCAATCTTTTCGACTCCGGTCAGGCGAGAAGCGCCATCGGCGTTTCGAGATAGTGGCGGACGCGGCCCGCGAGTTCTGCGCCGAGACGCTCGTCGATAACCCGCCGGTCGAACACGAACGAGGCCGTCATCATTTTTCCCATGCGCTCCGTGACAGAGCCGAAGGCGACGGATGACGAGCAGGGCGCCGTCAATAACGGCGTGCAGCTGGCGATGCCGAATGCGCCCATATCCGAAACGAGGGTCGTCGCGCCGACGCCCTCTTCGGCTACGGTCATCAGCTTCAGTTCGGCGGTGAGCGCCGACAGGGTTCTTCGATCCGCATCGCGCAACACGCGCACTCCGCCTGCGACCGGAACGGCGATATCCACGCTCTTGCTGAACATCGTCGCCTCAGGCGTCCAAGCCACGTTCACCGCCGGCAGGTCCCGCAGCGTCAGCGCCATCGCCTTGACCAGACATGACGCCATCGCAAGCTTCTGCCCGGCTGCCGCATCGCCGGGCCCGTTGATCTCGTTCAACAGCCGCAGCAGCGCTTCGACAGCGCATTCCGCGGAAACCGAAAAGCAGGGGATCTGCGTCGCCGCCGTGAGCCGCGCAATCGCGGCCTGTCCGGCATCATTATGCGCGACGAGGTCGCAGGGCCGCACCTCGAACAGCGACACTATCGAGCCATGCGATCCTTGAACGGGCTTCGCATTCAACGGCTGCCGGGCATCGAGCTTCTTCCGGCGCGAGATCGCCCGCAGCACGTCGATCTCCACCACCCTGCCATGCGGGCCGGTTCCCTCGACGCCATCGAGATCGAGCACTTCATCGCGCGCCAGTCGCCTCGCCAGCGGCGAGGCGAACCTTCGGCGAAACGCGCCGCCGGGCTGCGGGGCAACGCTGGTCAAAGTCACGTATCCTACCTCGCTGGACCTGTCGGATCAGGCTTCCGCCGTGATCCGTCGCACGGCACACACGATCTGCTCGGCGTCGGGCGTCAGCGCCTGTTCCAGCGGCGGGCTGAACGGCACCGGCACATCGGGCCGCGTCACCCGCTGCACGGGCGCTTTCAGATGCTGGAAGCCTTTTTCTGCCACGGTCGCCGCGATCTCCGACGCGCTGCTGCAACGCAGCGGCATCTCGTCGACCACGACCAGCCGCCCGGTCTTTTCAACCGATGCCAGCACCGCTTCCTCGTCGAACGGAACCAGCGTGCGCGGATCGACCACTTCGGCATCGATGCCCTGCTGCGCCAGCAATTCGGCGGCTTCCAGCGCATGGTGAACGCCGATGGACAGCGCGACGATGGTGACGTCTCGGCCCTTGCGCTTGATGTCGGCCTTGCCGAACGGCAGCGGCGCGCGCTCGTCGGAAACGGCGGATTCGACGCCGAGTATCTTGGCATGGCTGAACACCATGGTCGGGTTCGGGCTTTGAATTGCGGTGCGGATCAGCCCGTACACGTCGGACGCCATCGCCGGCATCACGATCTCGATGCCGGGCGCGTTCCACAGCATGGCGTGCGGGCTCTGGCTGTGCTGCGGCGCGCCCGCGCCGCGAACGCCTTCCAGGCAATGATAGGTGACGGGCACGGGAAGCTTGCCGCCAGACATGTAGAAGCCGTTGGCCGCCTCGTTCACGATCTGCGTCCAGGCCAGGTAGACGAAGCTTCCGGTCAGCAGATCGACGAATGGCCGCACGCCTGCCATCGCCGCACCCGCGCCCACCGAGGCGACGCCGCCTTCCGCCGTCGGCGGGTCCATCACGCGGTTCGGATGGCGGTCGCGAAGCTGGTTGGTCAGATGACGCTCCGGCCCGAGGCCGAGCGGCGCGCTGCCGATCAGGCTGACCGTGCGGTCTTCATCCATGCTGTCGAGCAGCGCATCCACGAAGGCCGCCGCGTAGGTCTGTCTCCGGCTCATCTTCGGCCTCTCAATTCGCAAAGACGTAGTCGGCAGCCGTCTCGACCGCCGGGAAAGGACTGGCGAGCGCCCGCTGCGCCGCCGTTTCGATGATGTCACGCACCTGCCGGTCGATCTGCTCGACCCTGGCGAGCGCTTCCGCACCTTCGGCGGCAAGCTCGCGCGCAAGGCGCAGTACCGGATCGTTGGTCTCGTACCAGTCGCGATGCGGGCCGTCGCCGATGGCCGTCCTGCCGGTGGCCATGCCGATATCGGTGATGCCCGTGGCAAGCTCCGGCCACAACGGCGCACTGCCGGCCCAGCGCCGGGTCATGGTCTCGATGAAGAGCGGTCCCTCACCCGCGCGGCAACGTGCGGCTGCGGTCGAAACGGCGTCATAGACCGCGAAGGGATCGATGCCCTCGACGCGGATAGCCTCGATGCCCATCGAACCGGGAATGGAGCGCAGATCGTTGGAGGCGTGGACGAGGGTCGGATAGCCGCCCTTCGCCATGCCCCATGCATCGGCGCTGTTGTTCTCGCAGATGAAGATGACCGGCAGTTTCCAGAGCGCGGCGATGTTCAGGCACTCGAATGCGATGCCCTCCTCGAGCGCGCCGTCGCCGAAGAACGCGGCCGTCAGCGTGCCGTCGCCCAGCATCTTGCAGGCATAGCCGCCGCCCGTCGCAAGCCCGACCACGCTGCCGACGACGCCCGATGTCTGGAGAAAGCCGAGATCGGGATCGCACAGATGGATGGTGCCGCCGCGTCCGCGATTGAGGCCTGCATCGCGGCCGAGAATTTCGGCCAGCGCCGCCATCGGGTCCGCCCCTCTGGCCAGCACATGGCCATGGTTGCGGTGGGTGCTGGCGATGCGGTCTTTTTCGCCCAGCGCGGCCATCGCGCCGACGCCGGTCGCTTCCTGCCCGATATAGAGATGGTAGTGTCCGGGAAAATCCTTGTCCGCACCGAAGCGGCCGACCGCCTCCTCGAAGCGCCGGATCAGCAGCATCTTTTCCAGAAACTCCCACCGCATGGCGCGCGGGTCGGTTGTCATATCGCCTCCTCCTGTATCTGCGGACGACTTCCGATCAACAGGTGGCGTATTGCTGCTGCTATTCGGGCCGGGTTGGGCTGGACCAGCGGCTCCAGCGGCCGGCTGATCGGTATCGGAACGTTTTCGGCGCAAAGGCGCGTCACCGGAGCGTCGAGCCAGTCGAACGCGTCTTCCGACAACGTCGCGGCGATCTCCGCGCCCGCGCCATATTGCCGGGCCCCGCCATCGACGACGAGGACGCGGTTGGTTTTCCGCACCGACGCCACCAGCGTTTCGACATCGAGCGGCATCAGCGTGCGCGGATCGACCACCTCGATCTCGATGCCCTCGCCGGCCAGTTCCTCGGCGGCACGGAGCGCGTGCTGCACCATGCGGCCCACGGCCACCACCGTCACGTCGCGGCCTGCGCGCTTGACGTCGGCACGGCCGATAGGCACCAGAACGTCTTCGCCGCCGACCGGCTCGGCCTGTCGCAACCGGCAGTCAGCAACGCGCTCAACCGCCTGCGCGCCCTGATGGGCGATCCGCTCTTCGTGCGAACGCGTCACGGCATGGAGCCGACATCCTTCGCCTTGCGCCTGTGCAGCCCGGTTCAGGAAGGGCTGACGCAGATCAGGACCGGCCTCTCACAGGTGATGACGTTCGACCCGGCGACATCGGACAGGAAATTCACGATCCTGATGAACGATGTCGGCGCGGCAAGCTTCCTTCCCGCTGCGGTGCAGGGTCTTTCAAAGGTCGCGCCGGGCATAGATCTGCATATCAGCGAGCTCGACCACGCCGAATATGAAGATGCGCTCGACAGCGGCGTGGCCGATCTGGCGATAGGCCGGGTCATGCTCGCGGATACGTTCCGCTCCGAATTCCTGCTCAGAAGCACCTATATCGCGGTGCTGCGGACCGACCATCCCGCTCTTTCCAGAAAGCGCGGCACGAGGCCGTTTCTGACACTGGACAGCTACATCGCCGCAGCGCAGGTGGTCGTCAGCCCGCGCGGTGCAACCAGCAATCCTGTCGAGCGCGCCATGCTCGCCATGCGCCTCAACGGCCGCGTGATGCTGAACGTGCCGCACGCGACTTCGCTCTACAACATCATCCCCGGCACCGACCTGATCGCCACGGTGCCCGACCGCTGCCGGAAATTTCTGTGCCGGGACAGGCAGCTGACCTGGGCGAAACTGCCGATCCGCATCGAGCCCAACATGATTTATCAATGGTGGCACAAGCGGCACGATCACGACACTGAGCAGGAGCGCGAAGCGTGGAAGCTGTCCTCTGGTTCTTGAGCTTTGTCGGCGCGTTGACGCTGCTTATGGCGTTCCGCGTTCCCGTCGCGGTCAGGATGGGGCTGATCGGCATGGCCGGAACCGCCGCCTTCGTATCGACCGGCGCGGTCAGCCAGATCGCCAGCATCGCCTACAGCCAGTCATCCAGTTTCATCCTGGTCGTCGTGCCGCTGTTCATCCTTATGGGTGAGGTCATTGCCGTCAGCGGGCTGGGGACGGCGCTGTTCCGCGCCGCCTCGATCTGGACGCGCCGACTGCCGGGCGGCCTTGCGGTCGGCACCGTCGGAGCCTGTGCCGGCTTTGCCTCGGTCTGCAGATCGAGCCCGGTGACGGCCGCGACCATCGGCGCGGTCTCCGTGCCGGAAATGATCCGCAACGGCTATTCGAAGAAGCTCGCCTTCGGCGCGACAGCCGCCGGCGGCACGCTCGGCATTCTTATCCCGCCATCGGTGCCGATGATCCTTTACGGCGTCATCACCGAGACCTCGATCGGCAAGCTGTTTATCGCCGGCATTCTGCCTGGCCTGATGATGGCGCTGCTGCTTTGCGCCACGATCGTCATCCAGGTGCTGATCAAGCCGGAAATCGCGCCGCGCGTGCTCCAGCGCCCGTCATTCAAGGAGCGGATGGGCTCGCTCGGCCAAGCCAGCCCCATCGTGCTGATCGCCATCGCGGTCATCGCCTCGATCTATACCGGCGTCGCCACGCCGACCGAGGCGGGAGCCGTCGGTGCAGCCGCAGCGATCGTCACCGCCGTCGCGATGCGCCGCCTCAGCATGTCGCGCTTCTTCGCCGCGCTCGACGGCACCGTGCGCACGACCGCGATGTTCATGCTGTTGCTGATCGGCGGGCTGTTCAGCTCCTTCGTGCTGACACGCCTCGGCGTGCCGCAGGAAATGTCGACATTCCTGACCTCGCTCGACGTTGCGCCATGGGTCATCATCGTCGTCATCAACATCTTCCTGCTGATCCTCGGCATGTTCCTCGACCCGCTGAGCATCCTCGTCATCGTCGTGCCGATCTTCCTCAAGGCGGTGGTGGCTCTCGGTTACGATCCGATCTGGTTCGGCATCATGATCACCATCCAGATCGAGATCGCCGCGATCACCCCGCCGCTCGGCTTCAACCTGTTCGTGCTGCGCAAGGTCGTGCCGAACAGCGATTTCAGCGACATCGTCAACGGCTCGCTGGTGTTCGTCATACCGCTTCTCGTCGGCATCGCACTGTTGATGATCTTCCCCGACATCGCGCTCCTGCTGCCACGTCTGGCAGGCTGAGAACCGGCGATCCCCGCACACAATCAAGGAAGGAAATCGCCATGACCGAGGCTGCCGCCAGCAACACCGACCAGAGCGTGATCGAGGCAACGATCACCAACCTTTTCCTTGCCAACCGCATTCTCGCACGCGAAGACGTCATCGACGATTTCGGCCATGTCAGCGTGCGCAATCCGCTGAACCCGGATCACTATTTCCTGTCACGCTCGCGCAGCCCGGCCGTCGTCACGCGCGCGGACATCATGGAGTTCACGCTGGATGGCGAGACTGTCGGAGACGACACGCGCCGGCCCTATGCCGAGCGTCACATCCACGGCGCGATCTACAAGGACCGGCCGGACGTCAACGCCGTCACCCACCATCACGCGCGCTCGGTGATCCCGTTCACCATGGTCGACGTGTCGCTGCGCCCGGTGTTTCACATGGCGTCGGTCATCGGCGAGCAGATGAACGTGTGGGACAGCCAGGACGAGTTCGGCGACCGTGTGTGCGGCATCGGATCTGCGATCCGTCATCATGGTGTCGATCGGGCTGAAGGACAATGCCGCCCTGATTCAGGCGACGCGGCAGCTCGGCGAGGTGAAGTATCTCACCAGTGGCGAGATCGAGAAGGCGGGCAAGATGCTGCTCAGCGACATGCCGCTCGCACGCGCCTGGGATTACTGGATCGCACGCGCGGGTTTTTCGGGCCTCTAAACGCCGCTGCTCAACTCACCGCAACCAGCACGACGCCGGCCATCGCAACGATGGACGCCAGCACGACGCGCGCGCTCGGCCTGCCTTCCGTCCTCAGCACATAGGCGGCGAGATACATGCTGAAGAAGACTTCCAGCGACCCGATGATCGCCACAATGACGACTTCGGTGTGCTGGAGCGCGAAGAATTGCGACGTCTGCCCGACCGAGATGCTGGCTGCGGCGATGAACTGCCAGCGCCCGGTATCCCTGAACAGCCCGGCCAGCGCGCTCCGGCAGCGCGGGCTGAAGATCGCGCCGAAAACGTACCACACGATACCAGTCATCGCGCCGATGAATGCACCAAAGGCCGGATCGGGAAGATAGTTCATCCCGAGCTTTCGCGTCGCGTAAGCCGCGCCATAGGAAGCAGACGACACCACGCCATAGACGCGCCCCAGCCGCAGATCGGCGGGAGCGATGCGTACCGCCGGTCCACGCTGGTTCAGCGTCGGCTTTTCCCCGAATACCATGACGAGCCCGGCGACGATGATGGCGATGCCCACGGCTGCGACGAGCGTAATCGTTTCGCCCAGCAGCACGAAGGCAAAGAACGCGGCAAAGACCGGTATCAGCCGTCGAAACAGGCTGTTGTTGATCGCGCCTGCCAGTACCGTCGATTTGAACATCAGGCTTCGGGCGATGACGATGGACAGGACACCGCCCAGCACGAAGAAACCGACGCCTGCCGCCATGATTGTGAGCGGAACTCCCGAGAGCGGAGCGAAGCCTGTGGCCAACCAGAGAATGCCGGAAAAGACGGCGGTGAGGACGATGGACAGAAACGCTCCATTGTCGCCGCGCCGATCCGTCGAGGCCTTTGCGATCGACACCGTGCCGATGGCGAAGGCGACGGCCGACAGCAATGCGAAGAATTCGCCCAGCATGGATCGGAAAGCCCCTCTTTCAAATGCGAACCCCGGCGGGAGCAAATCGCGCCGGGGCTACAGAGATCGGAAGTTTAGGAACTCGTGTTCCCGACGTCCAGTCGTCTGGCTGATCTGCCGATTCCGAACGGCAGTCCTCCCGTACGCTTCCACCAGATCCCGATTGCCAGAACGATCATGAGCATCGGTATCGCAACGGCGAGATAGGGCGACAGCATCGCGGTTGCAGCCGCCAGGCAGACAGCGCGCATCGGCCAGCTCATGTCGGATTCGATGACCAGCGCCAGAAGCGTCACCGCCGCCAGCCCGCCAATCGCGGCAACGCCGACTTCGAGCCAGGTGCCGTTTGCCAGAAGCGCCTCGTTCCACACGAAGAAGAACGGCAGGATGAAGCCGACCGCCGCGAGCTTCACCGCGGTGACCGCGATCTTCATCGCGTCTTCCTCGGCAATCGCGGCCGCTGCGAATGCGGCAACCGCAACCGGCGGCGTCAGCGCCGACAGGATGGCGTAGAACAGCAGGAACATGTTCGACGACAGCAGCGAGAAGCCTGCGGCCGCGAAGGCCGGACCGATAAGCACCGCCGACAGGATGTAGGCTGCCGGCGTCGGCATCCCCAGTCCGACGATGATGGCGATGATGGCGCCCAGCACCAGCAGCAGGAACTCGCTCGAGCCCGCGAATAGCAGCACGATGCTGGATGCCTTCAGCGCAAGGCCCGTCATCGTCAGTCCGCCGATGACCAGACCGGCAGCCGCACAGGCACCGGCGACCGGCAGCATGCGCAGCGTCGTCTCGCCCAGGCCCTCGAGCATTCGCCTCGGAGTCATCCTCGTCGCACGCGTCAGATAGGATGCGCCGACGAGCGACAGGGTTGCGAACATGGCGACGTAGGTCGGCGTATATCCGGCCAGAAGCGCGACGATGATGATGATGACCGGAACGACGAAAACCCAGCCGGTCCTGAGTGCGTCCAGAGCGCTGTCTTCGGTGTCCATCCCTGCCATGCCAAGGCGGACCGCCCGGAAATGCACCTGAAGGAATATGCTCAGATAGAACAGGACTGCCGGGATAAGGGCCGCCAGAATGACGTTGCGATAGGAAATGCCGGTATACTCGGCGAGGATGAAGGCCGCCGATCCCATGACGGGCGGCAAGGCCGAACCGCCTGTCGATGCGGCGATCTCGACCGCGCCCGCAAAGCGCGGGGGATAGCCGAGACGTTTCATGATCGGAATGGTCACGGATCCTGTCGTGGCCACATCGGATGTCGGGCTTCCCGAAATCGTACCGTACATGCCGGAGGACACGACGGCGATCTTGGCCGGGCCGCCCGGGCTCCTGCCCGTCAACGCGGCCGACAATTTGAACATGAATTCCGCGCCGCCGGCATGCGTCAGCAGGCAGCCGAACATGACGAACAGGAAGACGTAGCTGCCCGCCACCTGAACCGGCACGCCGAACACGCCGTCCGTGGTGTACATCAGCGTGTCGATGAAGGAGCCGAAATCGATATATCCGTGCCCGAGCGGCGGCGGCAGATGATGGCCGAAAAGATTGTAGGCGAGGAAGATCAGGACGACGACCGTCAGGCCGGGGCCCGTCGTGCGGCGCGTCGCCTCGATGGTCAGGAGAAGCAGGATGGAGCCGAATATCAGCTTGTCGGCAGACAGCTGATAGAGCAGCGTGATGTGGTTCGCCAGATCACCCCTGATCGAGTAGAAGAACACACCGCACGCGATACTCGAAACGCTGAGAACGATATCGAAGATCGTCGGCTTGTCTGGCGACGTCATCGTCGCCCCCACCGTCAGAAACAGCAGCGTGTAAATGCCGCAGATAAAGAGAATGCCGATCAGCAGCGCATCCGGCAGCGCGAAGATGTTCGCGTACACCACGCCGAGCGCGAAGATTGCGGATAACGCATAGAGGGTCAGGCGCGGGCGGCCGTCGAAAGATCGACGGCGGCCCGTTCCCAGAATGTTGCCGATCATTGAATGAGACCTGCCTCACGGTAGGCGCGAAGCGCACCGTCATGGAAAGGAGCGGCGGTCTCGCGCGTCAAAAGCTCATGGCTGAGATTGCCCATCGCCGGATGAACGGTTCTGATTGAGTCGGTGTGCTCGATCAGCGCCTTGGTCAGCGTGTAGGCGACCTCGTCGTCCATGTCCGCGTTGGCGATCAGGACAGCGCCGAGCGCCACGGTCTCGATCGGCTCGTCCTGGTTTTCGTACGAGTTGGCGGGTATGGTGAAGCTCGCGATCGAGAACCGTTCGGACACCGCCTCGCGCACGCTTTCGGGAACGTTGAGCAGCTTGATGTCGGTGGCGTTCTCGATCTCGCGGATCGAGCTGTGCCCGACGAAAACGCCGTTGGTGAAAATGTCGACGCGGCCGTTCATCAGCAGTCCGGCCTGCTCGGACGAGCCCGCCTGAATGACCGAGCCGCCCCATGAGCGGATCGACGCGTCGTCGGCTCCGGCGGCTTCCATCATCGCCGTGGCGACCTGTCCGGTGATGTTGCCGGCGCGGTTGACGGTGATGCGCAGCGGCACCTTCTTTTCGGCGAAGTCCGTCAGCGACTCGATGCCATGACGATCCGCGAAAGCCTTGGATGCGATGAACTGCATCGGCGCCCAGTCGTACAGATAGGCGATGGAACGCAAATTCTCGATAGGCCCGCGGAAAGGCTCCCCGCCGGCCACCGCGATCGCCAGCTCGGCGTCGTGGATCAGGCCGATATTGGCGCGGCCCTCGCTGACGATGGCAGCGTTGGCAAAGCCGCCGCCCGTCGTCTGATAGGTGACCGTCGCGCCGGGCGAGACCTGCTTTGCGGCAGTGTCTATGCCCGCGCCAAGCAGCGTCCACAGGCCGCCGGGGCTTGCTCCCGCCAATGTCAGGTTCAGGTTTTGAGCGGATACGGATGACGCGGCAAAAATGGCCGCAGCAAATACCGCCCCGCCGAGACGGCGGGCTATTGAAGCTGGCATGATGATACCTCCCAATCAGCTGGCTTATTTCGATACAAAGCTAATTCGCGAAGCGCGTGTCCCGACAACTCCGGCTCCGCGCGCTCCGACGAGCATAATACTTATATATCTAAGTTATCTTGCGAGGAAAGGTCGGTCAATAGGGATTGGCTACAGCGCCGGATGCCGCCGGAAACCCATGTCCCATAAGGCTTGCAAACGCAGGTTTGCTTCGCGGCCGGGTGTTCTCCCGGCGTATCGTTACGCGGTTTCGGCGTGCGTTTCACAAATCCGGAAGCTCAGCGCGGACATGCTCGCTCAAGGCAATGCAGGCCGGCGACGGCCGCGTATCCGCCAGTTCGAGCCCGATGCCGATGGCCGGGAGTCGCGGCAGGCCCTCCGTGACGATGTGCTGGTCCGGTGGAACCGCGCTGCGGGTAAGCACGCTGATCGCATGACCGGCCTCCTCGAAGCAATCGCGCATGCGCTTCAAGACGTCGCCGAGGTGAGACGCCTCTAGCCAGGTCGCGACCGAGGTCGCAAAAACCGGCAATTGCAGCGTGTTGCCGAGCGCTCGGGCAAAGGTCGTCTTGCCGGTGCCGGGTGGGCCTGACAGGAGGAGTTTCGACGACAGGTCCGACCATAAAACGGTCCCGGCCTTCCAAGCTGCAAGGTCGGTCTTCAGGTCGAGCGCCCAGTCGCGCGCCTTGCCGTAGCCGGCCAGTGTCTCGACACTGACGACTGGCGTGGATCGCGCACGCGGCATTGCCGGTCTGGCAGCAGCTTTTTCCGATGCCGGCGTCACCGCGACGGGGACGGCTATGTCCGTTGCGGCGGCTGACGTCGATTCTGGCGATGGCAATGCAGGTCCATCCTTCTCGGCAGGCGTCGCGTCCGCCACGCCGCCACTACCACCGTCTGCCGGGCCGACGTGGCCAGTCTCGTCGGCAGCGACATCGGGATCGCCGTCAGGTGGTGTCGCAATCGCGACTGTGATGTTCGGCGTCTGCGTCTCGGGTGTCACTGCTGCCGGCAGCGGCTGCGGATCGATCCGAACCGAACCGGTGCCCGCCGTGCCGTTTCGATTGCGGCTCGACGACGTGGTCTTCCGGTTCTTCGCATTGCCATCGTCATCAGACGGCTCATCGGCTGGTGCTGCCGCAAGCTGCGCCAGGGTCATGAGGATCACCTCGAGCTTGCGGCCGGGCCGGATGGCGAGCGCAAGATCGTCGAGCGACAGGCGCGTCAGATCGATCGCATGGTTTGATGGAGCGGCCAGCACCCGATCCGCATCGATCCCGGTCTTCGCGTCGATGAGTTCGGCCAGCATCGGCCAATTCAATGGCGCGGCGTCGATCGTGAGATCGAGCGCGGATGCAATATGCACCGGAAAGTCGGTGCCCGGCTGCTCGGATGTGACGACGATCGGGGTTTGCGTCCGCATCGCCGTCATCAGGCATCTGCGGATCTGGGCCGGCGTTGCGCCGTCGAGCGCTTCCGAGCCGATCTGCAGTCCGACAATTTCCGTCGTCTTGATGCGATGTTTTTGAGCAAGCTCGCTTGGATCGTCGAGATGAACGACCCGTAGCGGACGGCGTTTCGACTTGACGAGGCTTTCCAGAAGACCGGTGAAGCGGCGCTCGAAGCCGCGGACATTGCCGCGCACCGCAACGACCGGCTGCGCGGCGCTGAGCGCGGCGACAAGGGCCTTCGCTCCGGTCGCAACGAGCCCGGGCAACACCATGAGGCAGAGGGCGAGATCGCCGATATCGACGTCGCGTGCGACCGGGTGCTCGGCCCCATGCACGGATCGAGCGGCGTCGAGCGGATCGGCATCGCCTGTCGGCGCGGATCGCTCGCGGTTCGCCGACGTCGAACGCTTCAGCTCGCGGCGCTTTTGCGCGAGATCGCGGAGGCTGAACTGGTCGTTGAAGAACATCCCGCGCCAGTCATGCACGCCAAACGCCTCTTCCATGAGCGTTCGCTGGACCTGGTCGAGTTCGACCTGAGCTGCCAACCGGCAGGCGAGACGCAGCGTACTCGTCTTCATCGGCCGGCCTCCCCGTCACGCGCATCGTTGCAATCAGGAATCAGCGAGAGATTGCGTGCGCCATCACGGCCGCGCGGTCCGTCATCAACGACACCATCCCTGACCTGCGCACCCTGCAATCTGGCGGCGTTCTCATGCGGGCCAGGCAGCGACGACGCGCGCAGGCCTTTGCCGACATAGCGCCGCCACCGCTGGCGCTGGCGCTGCTCGACGCGGCGGCGCAGCATCTCAAGCGTCGCCTTGGCCGCACCGTCGCCGGCCTCCGCATGCCGGAACAGCGCAGCGACAATCGCGAACGGAACATCGCGCCCGAGACGAACATGGCGCAAGGCGAGCCCGATGACGATCGCCGGGTCGTGACCGTCGCGGCGCAGGATGGCAACGTCGTTGCGATTGTCGTTGGCCAGCGTCCGGTCGCCCACCGGGCTGGCATCAGGCTCAGATTGGACAACAATATCTGCGCCGATGACGGACCTAGGCGGGACCCGGGATACGGGGGAGAGGCCAGGCATGGCAATGTGGTCTGCACCCGGAGCGGAAACCGATTTCCGGTTCGATGCGCTGTGGCTCCTGGATTTATCCGGACGACCTTTGTCGCGGTCGATCTTCCGGGTGTTGGTGGTCGGGGTGTTGTCAGACGTGGTCATGGGCACGGGTCCTTCCTCGCGCCAGCGCTTCGGCGCGGCGTCGGATCTGGGAAGACGGGGAATGGGCTAAGCGAACGGTCGCGGTCGTCCGGCGATCAGGCGGCAGCGGTCGCCGTTGTCACGGGCCGGGCCAGCGCGACCGAGATCGGCGGTCTCTGCCGCATGCGATGCCGCGATCGATCGAACGGATCGGCCTCGTCGGTGCGGTCGCCGTCGAACTCGTCAGGATCGACGGCATCGCCGCTCGCGACATCGCCCGCCGACTGATCAGCGACATCTTCCTCAACATTGACGCCGAACGTCTCCGAGAGCGCGGTCTGCCGCTTGCGCCCCGACCCGGACGACCGACGCCCTGGCTGGATCGCGGCGGGAAACGCGACGTGCAGTCGCCGCACGAGTTCGGCCTGCACGGCCCTGCCGAAGCGGCGCTTCAGATCGCGCAACGCCGCACCGGCCCCGTCAAGGTGGAGGAAGTCGTCAAGGGCGTCGATGCCGAAGACGTCGTCGTCGATCAGGTCGGCATGACCGGACAGGTCGAGGATCGCGCCGTGGCAGATGCGGATGCCGTCGATCTGGTGGCGGGTGCGCAGATGATCAGGCGCGACGACCGCACAGGCGAGCAGCTTCGCTTTCAGCCGCCCAAGCCTCGCGGCATTGTAAGAGGCGGTCGAGCGTTTGACGTCGCAGACGACGGCGAAGCGGCGCGCTTCGTCGACGACGATCAGGTCGGCCTTGTAGTGCTCGCGCGCGAAGACTTCGCTGGCGAGTCGGATGCCGGAGAGTTCGCCGGGACGGTTGCGGGCGATCAGCGCCTGCGCCGCCTCGGTGACCGGGAGTTCGACGTCGCGGGTCAAAATGGTCAGTTCCGGATGCTGCGCGGCGATCAAGGCCAAGCCCGCCTGCAGCATCAGCCCATCATGACACCGTGCGGAATGAACGAACGACGCGATCGCGCCAAGATCGCCGAAGGTCACGTCGCCCTGATCGCCCGGCGATGCGCAGGCAGCGGCGACGCTGCGCTCGACGAGCCGGGCGAAGTCGGGCTCGAGACCGGCGACGTCGAGGCGATGCACCGGGCGCGCTTCGGGGGCCGACGTCGAAGGACGATGCGCTGACGCGGGCGCGGCAGTGTGATTTGCGGAAGGATGGTCGTTGGCGGCACGCGCCGCTTGGACGGACGCAGGGCGTCCGGTAGAGATACTCATAGCCCGATTCCTCTCATCACGAGGTTGAGGGTCAGGCCCGGGTTCGGCGTTGGCGCGCCGGCTCGGGCCGCTTGGTCTGAACCGCGATTGCCGTCGCCGTCCATGCGCCAGATATGACCGGCACTGCGCCCGGGCTCAAGGGCCCCAGGCCGGCTTTGCCGCGGATATGGTTAATGCGGGGCTCCCGCGTCGGGGACTCCCAACATCACTTGCACCCAACAGGTCCGGGTCGCGTTCATTGCGATCGGATCGCTCGGGAGCGCGGTGCTTCGACCAAATCGGCATGACAAAGTTGGGCAGATCGAACCGACGCCGCGCACTCATGCACCTCGCGCATTTCCACACCCGCTCCCAAAACGTAAAAACCCCGCCGGCAGGCGGGGCTTGTGATCGGGGATGGTCGGCTCACGGCAACCAAATGGGATGCAATCAGCGCATCAGCTTGTTCAGCCTGCGACTGACGGACTTTTCAACTGCGAGCTCAAACGCGGTCGACGGCCGGGTTGCGAGCGTGATCTCGCCGCTCGGCATCCTGTGCGTCCGCCTTTCCTCGGTCGGCTTTGCCTTCGCAGTCTTCGCTTTGGCCGGCTTTGATGCGGCCGGCTTCTTGCCGACATCCGTTGCCGATGCGGCGACCACGATCGGCGCGGATGCCACCGCTTCGGTTTTGATCTCCGCATCCGGTGTGATGTCGACATTCTCACCCGCTTCGACCGCGATGATCATGGATGCGTCGACCTGCGCCGATGCTTCGACCGATGCGGACGCGTTGGAAGTCGCCGCAGCATCAACCGCCAGCGGCGGCCGAACCCCCTTCGCGTTCATCCATTCGAGGACCGGCAGCACCTCACCTTCGAGCCAGGCTCGAAGCTCGTCGACCGGCGGATAGGCCTCCTTGTTGCCGAGCCGGTCGAGAAGCGCATGGGCATGCATCCAGCCAGAGGCGGCCGGCGGACGCTTCTCGATCATGCGCCCAATTTGCATCGGGTCCTCCATGCGCGAGAAAACGCTGCGACCCAAAAGCGCTGCGGCGAGCCGGGCATGGCGGAAGACGGCGTCCATCAAAACCGCCTTCTTGATGTTCCGATCGACAGGTGTCGCCGCCAGAGTCTCGGCAATGATGGTGCCGATCGCCGCGATCTCGGCGCGCAGGGAGGCCAGATCGGAGCGAACGCACGCGCGCACTAGGCGGGCAAGGCCGTCGGTTCCGCCAAGGTCAAGCGGATTGACCGGATCGGAACCGGAACCTGCACCATCCTCGCCAGCCAGCTGGCGCTTGACCATCGCGACCGTCAGGCGTTCGCCCGATTCAAAGCTCCCCAAAACCGCCTCGATCTGGTCCGCCGTCACGGATTCCCGGGCAAGCTCGAACAGAACGGTTGGCGGAACGGTGAAGGCGATCGCCCGATCCTCGTACTCGAACAACTCGGCCACAATCGACCGGTAAAGCCGGGCCGTGCGGGGGGTGAAGGGGCAGTTCTGTCCGATCCAGGCCGCGAAGGTCTTTTCCGCCGGAAGGATCTCGAACGCGGTCTCCAACATCCGGCCGCGTTCGAACGCGTCTTTCGTCAACGCGCGGTCGAGCTTGTTCATATCGGCAGCCAGACCGCGAAGCCGGTCGACTTCGTCAGAATGCAAGCCCTCGAAGACGTCGAGCGTCTTGCCGGCCTTTTTGGCCTTGCCGTTCTTACCTCTGCGCGCCTTTCCCTCGCGCGCGTTCTCCTCAATGGCGATGTCGGTTTCCGGCAGCGGAGCCGTCAGATCGGTGGCGGCGGCGGCAGTGGTAGTTTCAGTTCTCATATGCATGCCTTTCTACGATGCACGATGTTGTTCGGAGAAGAACGCTCATCGCTCAACTCACACGACTATCGTACATCAAGTAATTCATGCAGTCAAAATCACATACATTTTGATAATACTACTGTCAACAAATGAATACTCTGCACAAACCATAACTCAGCATCGAACATTCAACCATTAACCATTATCAACGCTGTTTCGTATTATTTCCCGATTGCTGACTTGGCCTCACCTTCCATCTCGCAGTCCAGGAAACGGCCATGGATGTAGATTTCGCTTTCCGCTCGCGTGCTCGCCGCCGCACCCGCGCTCACACGCACCATGGTCGACCGCCCTTGCGACGCGTTCCAGTAAAGCGAAGTCGAAATGGAATGACTGGCGCAGCGGCGGTGGGAAACGTTCAGATGCGCCCGACCGGGCTGCGCAACCCAGACCAGTTCCACCCGGTCGGGCGCTTACCGTCGCACCAAAAAGGGATCCCGTTTGTACGCCAATCAAGGGTCACCATTCCGAGCCGATTGACAGCATGGCCTGATCCTGGAGCGGCCCCTCCTTCATTTTGAGGATGAGATACCCACACATGCGGTCCTGCCCGTTCGAGCACAATGAAATCGGGCGCGTCACGGAACTGTGCGATTAAATCCGGTGGAGCCTCGACCATGATATTGAGCCCGCCCGCGAGCATTTCCACCATACGCGTGTTGGCGTCGGTGATCGGGCGGAAAACGACCGCTTCCAGCGCCGTCAGGGCGTCCTGGTAGTCCGGATTGCCCGCGATTAAGACGCGCTGATTCGCCTGCTACTCGGCGAAGCGGAACGGCCCGATATCAACCGGGTTGCGCCCGTAGTTCTCGCCATGCTGCTCGACAGCGGCCGGCGAGACGATCAGGCCGGTCGGATAGGCAAGATTGACAGGAACGGCGCGAACGGCTCCTGAGCGTGAACTCGACCGTATAGTCGTCAACGACCATCACGGTCTGAAAACGGCCCCAAATGGAACATGTCGAGATTTCTTCGGCGGTGACACCTATTGACATGAGTTCTACAAAAACGCCTCAGCAGCTATCCGCACCATGCCGCTCAAAGATATAGCCACGATGCGCCCTCTTCATTGCCGCACATGATGAATTTGGAACCGAGCGGCCGAAACCATCAAACAAGCAATGATGACCTTTACGGTGGTTCCACAGAGCGCGGGTATTGCATGATGCCTGTTGAATAAAGTCACTTAATTGTGGTCAAGTGACCCGCCTGAAAACGCAAGGCGTCCGAGTTCATCATTGCAACGATCTGTCCCCGATGGCCGGTGTAGAAAACGGATAGCGATCTTCTGGAAAATCGGCACCAATAAGGTGCGAGACAAAGCCATCGCGCCATTCATGCAACATGAAACCGCTCGGCTCTAAACTCAGCGTATGGGGGTTTTCGATTCGCTGGTCCAGGGTAACGCAATGCGACGTTCCCGGTGCGATTAGCCCGATCGAACTCCCGAACATCCGCGTGACGCCGCGATGCACATGTCCGCAGACAAGCAGCGCTTCTCCCCGATAGGCGTCCAGTATGTCTCGAAGGTGATCGCCATTCCGTAAATTGTTCAGGTCCATCGGATGAATGCCGGTGGTGAAGGGTGGGTGATGCAGACCCACGATCACCGGCTTGCCGTTAAACCTCGCCAGACGATCTCGCAAGAACGCCAGCGTTTCGGGATCGAGTCCACCGTGGTGATACCCCTCGACCAGCGTGTCGAGACCGATTACCGCGAAGTCGGCGAGTTCAATGTCCCAGTTGATCCCGCCAGTGGCCGACATCCAGCTTTCGCCAGCGAAACCTGCACGCAGGTTTTCGCGCAGGTCGTGATTGCCAGGAACGACGCGATAAGGAATGTCAAGAGACGACATGATCCGGCGAAACCGTGCATATTCGGCCGGGGTCCCGAAATCAGTCAGATCCCCGGTCACGATCGCAAGATCGACAGGACCGATGAGCGGCAAACACCGATTGATGGTTGCGACCGCTTGCACGAGCGCCGTGGCAGTATCCACGACGCAGTAAGCCAGTTGCCCTTCAGGCACGATGTGGGGATCCGAAAGCTGGATTATCTTGCTCACTTCATTTCGTCTTTCGCTGAAAGAAGCATAAGCGTCGCCGGATCGATAGTTATGCGAACAGTGCTTGCAACGGCCGGGGCGGACTTGCCAGCGTAAAGCGCGAAGATCGTGCGTGATGCGATGCCGGCAAGGCCTACTCGATAGTGGGTGCCGAGAAAGGTCACGCTTTCGACCCTGGCAGAGAGTGGGCCGTCATCGGTGATCCGCACGTCCTCGGCCCTGACAAAGACCGTGCTGCCGATGCCGCTGCGCGGCAGACAAAGCGTTTCGCCCGCCGGCGTCACCAGACGATTGCCTTCGATCCTGCCGTCGATCTCCATGGCCTGTCCCACGAAGCTCGCCACAAAAGGCGAATTCGGGTTGCGATAGAGTTCTTCGGGCGTACCGGTCTGAACGATGCGGCCGTGCGACATCACCACAACCCGGTCGGCAATAGCCATGGCCTCGTCCTGATCGTGAGTGACGAAGATCGCGGTGATGCCGAAGGTGCGCAGGAGCCCGGCCAGTTCGTCGCGAAGCCTGTCGCGTAAGGCGGCATCAAGCGCGGAGAGCGGCTCGTCCAGAAGCAGGATGCGTGGTCGAGGCGCGAAGGCCCGGGCCAGCGCCACGCGTTGGCGCTGGCCTCCCGATAGCGCCGTGACCGAGCGGTCGGCATAAGGTTCGAGTTGACACAGCGCGAGAACTTCCGCAACGCGGCGGTCAATCTCCTCGACCGGCAATTTCTGCATCTTCAGGCCGTAGCCGATATTGCGGCGCACGGACATGTTTGGAAAGAGCGCGTAGGATTGGAAAACCATTCCCACCTTGCGCTTTTCCACCGGCAGGTGCGTAACATTATCCTCGCCGAACCAGATCTCGCTTCCCTTGTCGGGTCGTTCGAGGCCCGCGACCAGACGCAGGAGCGTTGTCTTGCCACAGCCAGGGGGGCCCAGCAGCGAGATGATCTCGCCGGGTTTCACATGCAGGTCGGTCGGCGTTAGCGCCACCGTGCCGTCGGGATAGGTCTTGGACCCGGACCGGAGGGTAAGCGTCATTTGCCAATCCTTTGCGCGCGCTGCGAGGCCCATTGCATGGCCATGAGCAACGGGACGATGATGATGAAGAAGACGAGCGTGTAGGCGGAGGCGATTTCCAGCCGCATCGACGCATAGCTGTCGGCGAGCCCCACGGGCAGCGTCTTCAGGTAAGGGGTGTGCAGCATCCATGTCAGGTTGAACTCGCCGATAGACAAGGTGACAACGGTCAGTGAACCGGCAAGAATGCCCGGCATCGCGTTCGGGATCACCACGTCGCGAAACCGCTGCCATGGCGAGGCTCCAAGGGAAGCCGCGCCTTCCTCCAGCGTCTTCAAATCCATGGACGAGAGAACGGCGAGTACGGAGCGGATCATGAATGGCAATGTATAGAGCACGTGGCCGGCAAGGATGAAGGTCCAGGACGTGCGGAAACCCCGCATGGAGCCGTAAAGCTGCAGGAGAGCCAACGCCAGCGCCAGCCCCGGCACGGCAAGTGGAAGCGAAACGAATTCCTCCAGCACGCGCGATGCCCAGCCGGGACGGCGCGCGAGACCATAGGCCGCCGGGACACCGATCAGCAGCGTGCATACCAGGCAAGTGATGGCCAACCAGATCGATAGGAAGATGCTGTCCATGTACAGGTCCCAGACCTGCGAGATCCATTGGAAGGTCAGCCCAGAAGACAGGCCGCGAAAGTAATTTACCGTCACGCCCGCAAGGACAGATTGCAGCGTGGGAACGAGCAGGAACGCACAGGTCAGTATCGTGACCACGATCTGCAGCGTTCTAGCCATCGAGATTCTCATTGGTCAGCCTCCCCCAGCCGCCGCGGTATGGCCTGTGAAGGTGCGGGCAATGACCAGAAGCAGCCAGGTCACGATACCAAGGGCGACCGAGAGTGCCGACGCCATAGCGATATTGGCCGAGAGCGTAAACTCCGTGTAGATGACCATGGGCAGCACATCGATATTGGTTGCAAGCGTGAAGGCGGTTCCAAACGCACCCATGGCCGTGGCGAAAGCGATAGCGCCTGCGGCCACCAGCGAGGGGGCAAGACCTGGCAGGATTACGTCGATGATGACGCGCGTTGGCCCCGCGCCGAGCGAGCGGGCGGCTTCCTCCAGGGACGGATCGAGCTTTTCGGTCGCCGCCATGACAGTCAAAAGCACTCGCGGTATCGAGAAATAGAGATAGCCCAGGAACAATCCGAACATCGAATAGGCGAACACCACATTGCCGGAGGTGAGTTGGCTGAAAAGTCCCTGACGTCCGCCCAGAAGAATGATGAGAAATCCGATTACGACACCGGGAAACGCCAGCGGAAGGGTCAGAACGGAAAGGACGAGCCCCCGTCCGGCAAAGCGGTTTCGCGCGAGGAACAGTCCGGTCGTAGTCGATATAGCCAGCGCCGCGAGAGTAACCGCGAACGAGACGCCGACAGTTTGCAGCAGCGAATTCAAGTAGCGCGGCGTGGCTAATATCTGCCAGTAAATGGCCCAGCCAGCCGGGCTTTCACCCGAACTCATCACCAGCCGGACTAGCGGCAGAGCCAGAAATGCGAGCACGAAGACGAACATCGGCACGAAGCAAAGCTGCACGAAAACTCGGGAGCTCATGATTCTCAATCCATGGAGAACAGGTTGCCGGGACCGCATCGCGGCCCCGGGGGCGTGCGGGAGAAAACCCGTCCTACCTGACTTCGTTCAGATAGCGGTCGCCGAAGCTTGCCTGCGCCTTGTCAAGCTCGTCGTAGTCCACCGCGACGGCACGTTCATAGTCAGAGGCAGGCAGGAATTTTTCAGCCAACCCCTCGGGCAGGGTGATCGGACGCGCCGGTTGCAGGTAGGCATTGGCCCAGATCGCCTGGCCCTCGTCTGACAGCACGAAATCAAGCACCTTCTTGGCGGCCTCGGGGTGCGGAGCGCCCTTGACGAAACTCATGACGTAAGGGACGCGGATCGATCCTTCGCAGGGCAGGACGAACTCGAAGTTCCCATCCTCCTCATATTTTCCGCGGTAGGCGTTGAAATCGTAGTCGAACAGGATCGGGATTTCGCCCGAGACGACGCGCGCGTAGGCTGTCTGCTTGGGCACGATCGGCGCATTGGCCGAAAGCTCTTGGAAGAACGAGATGGCGGGATCGAAATTCGACAGGTCGCCACCAAACGCATGGTTCACTGCAACGGCACCTGCATATCCGACGAAGGCGGAGGACGGATCAAGATAGCCGACCATCCCACGATATTCGGGATTCTTCAGGTCCGCGAAGCATTGCGGCACTGGCGCGCCGCCGAGTGCGTCAACGTTCACGAACAGCCCCATCGTGCCGTAATGCACTGTGAACCAGTTGCCCTCTGGGTCCTTCAACCCCTCGGGGATCTCATCAAACAGGGCCGGCTTGTAGGGTTCGACGACGCCTTCGCGCGCGGCGGCGATGCCGCCGGTCACGCCGTAATAGACAACGTCCGCCACCGGGCTGCCGCGCTCGGCGAGAAGCTGGCTGAGTGCCTGGCCCGAATTCTTGTTGTCATGGGGCATCTTGATGCCAAGGTTCTCGTCGATGGCCTGCAGCATGGACGCCCAGTCGGCCCATTGCGGCGGACAATTGTAGCAAACGGCTCCCTCGGCGAATGCAGCAGGCGCAGCAGTGACGCTTGCCAGCAATGTAAGCGCAGCGATATATCTCATTTCATCTCTCCTCCGATGTCGATTGCAAAATGTTGCGAGGTGGGCTGAGCTGCTGGGGAAGGGCCAACTTCTCCAGCAGCGACGTTTTGGCGGCAGCCTGTCCGAGGCTGCCTCCGGAGCGAAACACAAAGCCGGCGACGTCCGTGTGACAACCTGGCTGATCGGACGATTTCTGGGCAAGCACCATATCGGCAGCCGCGCGCCCCATCGCGTATGGGTTCGTTACGACGGTCGCCAGCGTCGGCTCCACCATCTGGCCAAAATCTATGCCGTCGAAACCGACGATGGAAATATCGGTGGGCACGCGCACCCGAGCCTTCCGCAATATCGACATGATTTCGATTGCGACCTGATCGTTCGATGCGAAGATACCGGTCGTCTGCGGATGTTGCAGCAGGAAAGCCAATAATTGTCCGACTAGATCTTCACCACGTTCGTCGATTTCGAGGATCGCTGGAGCGGCGAGTCCGAAATTGCGGCAAGCCTCTTCAAGGCCTTCAAGACGCTGGCACGCGCGATCGGAACTCGTCAGCCGCAGTGCGATATAGCCGACGTGACGATGGCCGTATGCCGCCAGCATGCGCCCGACTTCGAAGGCCGCGGCCCTGTTATCGACGCCACATGCGTTGGGTGAGCCATGATCATAATTGAAGAGCAGGCAATGCGGAATGTCACGTGAACGCACAAAGTCCAACGCGGGCGAGGCGTGAAGATCGTTCACGGTCAGTATCAACGCGTCCACTCGCTTGGCGATCAAGGTGCGCACCGCCGAAAGTTCCCTGTCGGGGTCATAGCCGCTACTCGACAGAAGAAGTTGCAATCCGTGATCGGCGGATACGTCTTCAATCCCCTGTACCGCGGCGGAGTAGACCGGGTTTGAGATCGATGGCACGACGCAGCCGACAGTTCGCGTCCGGCTGGAACGCAGGGATCGCCCGACGTCGCTGAACTCGAATCCGAGGTCACGAGCGGCCACCATCACCTTGTCGCGCAGTTCGGCGCTTACGGGACCGCTGCGATTGAGAACGCGGCTTGCAGAGGCAATCCCACAGCCAGCCAGCTGTGCGACATCCCTTATGGTCGCGACCTTCCTCGTACGGAACTGCAATACAAACTTCTCCTCTTATGGAAACGTTTCCATAACACAGTGAACGAGTCAAGCCTCCTATCGCGCCACTCAAAATCAAGAGCGAAATTTATAATCGACTGCACACGGCGTAATTAGTGGGTTCCCGGAGAGTTCGCTGGGGCGGTTGCGCGCGATCAGCGCCTGCGCCGCTTCGGTCAGTTGAAAGAGCTTCAGAAAGAGAACGAGCGGTTTCGCAAGGCGGTTGCCGATCTCACCCTCGACAAGCTGATCCTGTCGGAGGCTGCCCGGGGAAACTTCTGAGCCCCTCTCGTCGCCGTGCCTGCATCGATCATGTTCGCACAGTTCTGCCAAAGCGCGTGTCGGAACGCCGTGTATGTCGCGCACTGGGGCAGCATCGCTCCACGCAGCGCCGCATTCCTCGCGGCCGGAACGACGAGCAGCAACTGACCGAGGACATCGTTGCACTGGCCCGTCGTTATGGCCGCTACGGTTATCGCAAGATCGCCGAGCTTCTGCGCAGCCAGGCGGGCTGGGTGGTCAACGACAAGCGGGTCGAGCGCATCTGGCGGCAAGAGGGGCTGAAGGTTCCAGCCAAACAACCGAAGAAGGGCAGGCTCTGGCTCGCCGACGGGTCATGCATCCGCCTGCGCGCCGCGCGACCCAACCATGTCTGGTCCTACGATTTCGTCGAGGATCGAACCCATGACGGAAGGAAGTATCGCATGCTCAACGTGATCGACGAGTTCACGCATGAGGCGCTGGCGATCCGCATCGATCGCAAGCTCAACTCCACCGACGTCATCGACGTTCTGTCCGACCTGTTCATCCTGCGCGGCGTGCCAGAACACATCCGCTCCGACAACGTCCTATGTCGGGAAATTCTGGCTGCTTAGGTCAGCAGGTCGTGTGGCATCCGGCTGTCCGGATACCTTGATAAGGTTGCCCAGACGGGCTCTGCGGTCAAGAAATGATCTCATCCATAGCAAACACAGGGTACGCGAT
>NZ_WVVV01000093.1 GCF_012911015.1 Chelativorans sp. ZYF759
CAGAAGCCATTAACTCCAGCATAAGGGTATGATTCTTCGGTATCGAGGCCTCGATACCGAAGAATCATACCCTTATGCTGGAGTTAATGGCTTCTGTCACTTCAAACTGGAGAATGTCGGTGTTAAGGTTGTCGAGTCGGTTAATATCACCCTGGGTGCGGAGGACGAGCTGTTGCATGCAGTTGGTCTTGTACGTCCGGTGAGCGTCGCCTTTGAGGTGGTGAGTGGTTTCAGGTTCTACAAGGGAGGAGTATATACCAGCGATACCTGTGGAAGGACTCAGATGGATGTAAACCATGCTGTTCTAGCTGTTGGTTACGGGGTGGAGAATGGAGTTCCATATTGGCTCATCAAGA
>NZ_WVVV01000094.1 GCF_012911015.1 Chelativorans sp. ZYF759
AGAGGATTTACATTGTTGGGGGCGGGGGCTTTTGAGATCTTGGGCAATAAAAGCCTCCATAGCCACTGGTGTGTGGTGAAGTTGCTGGTTTTCTTTAATGCCTTAGAGTTGGGTTACTGTTATCTCATTTGGGCTGTTCCTTAGGTTCAGGAACATGGGGTTTTATAGCTTTAAGTAGTGTACTGACGAGTTAAAGTTTTTAATTCCTTATTTAGTTTTGGGGTTTGGATTAGGTTGTCCTTTGCTCTGAATTGTCTTTTCTTTTATGAAGCTTTTTCTTTTGTAAATCTACCTTTGTATCCCTCAGAACAAGGAGGAGATTAGAGTATTGCAATAGTGGAGTTGAAAAGAGCTG
>NZ_WVVV01000095.1 GCF_012911015.1 Chelativorans sp. ZYF759
TCGACCTGAAGGCGGGTATTCATCTCGAGGAAGTAGAAGTTGCGGTCGCCATCGACGATAAATTCGACGGTACCGGCCGAATGGTAGCCGACCGCTTTCGAAAGAGCGACCGCCTGCGCGCCCATGGCAGCGCGTGTCGCCTGGTCGAGAAAAGGCGACGGTGCTTCCTCGATGACCTTCTGGTTGCGGCGCTGGATGGAGCATTCGCGCTCGCCCAGATGGATGACTGTGCCGTGCCTGTCACCCAACACCTGGATCTCGATGTGGCGCGGCTCGGTGACGAATTTCTCGATGAAGATGCGGTCGTCGCCGAAGGAGGCCTTGGCCTCGCCCTTGGAGGCGCGGAA
>NZ_WVVV01000096.1 GCF_012911015.1 Chelativorans sp. ZYF759
CGGTTTTGAACCGGGTCTTCGTCGAAAGGACGTCGAGCGCCTGGCAGTAGCTTTCGGCCGCGCGCTTGGAGGCACCCATCACATTGGTCGGATTCACCACCTTGTCGGTCGAGATCATGATGAAGCTGCTGACCTCATTGGCCAAGGAGGCATCGGCGACGTTGCGCGTTCCGATGACGTTGGTCTTCAGCGCCTCGAGCGGGTTGGCCTCCATCAGAGGTACATGTTTCAGCGCAGCCGCATGGAAGACGATGTCGGGGCGCAGTTCGGCGAAGATCGCATCGACGCGGCGCCCGTCGCGCACGTCCACGATGCGCGTCACGATCTCGAGACCTG
>NZ_WVVV01000025.1 GCF_012911015.1 Chelativorans sp. ZYF759
TGCCCGCATCGCCGACATGCCGCAGAACCGCCTCGACGACCTTCTGCCCTGGAATTGGGCAGCCGGAACTCTTGGGATCGAAAAGGTAGCCGCATAGCCACAGTATCACCGCAGGCCCTTCAAGCCGCGGTCCAGGCCGGACGGTTACGGTGAACTACGCCAGTGATGTAATTCGAATTACAGAGTACATGACAGCAATCGATGTAGGAATGAAATGCCGTAGCGACAGCTATATGAACAAATATAATGATCTGATTGAATATGCCGACAAAGTTCGCCAAAAGTGCAACCATAATGCGGCACTTGCGGGCCTGTCTATTACTGTCATTCAAACATTACGCGACGGACACACCGGGCGCGATCCGAAATCTGACAAGCCGGTCATTCCGGCCCCCAAAAGAGCATTCATCGTACGACAGTTCAAGCGCAAAGAAGAAATCGAATTAATGCGCTCAACTTATGGACGAAAATTCATCCTCGTATCCGCATATCTCGATGAAGAACAACGTATAGAAGAAATTTGTAACAAGATTGAACACTACGACAATACGCCACGAAATCGAGAAGACCGCATTAATCTTGCACGATCACTTGTTCGACGCGATTATCATGAAAGAGATAAAAAATTTGGTCAGCGCGTTGAGGAGGTATTTCATCTAGGTGACGTATTTGTTCCCGGAAAGAATGACATTGAAATACACTACAATGTAAGCCGTTTCGTAAATGCCTTTTTTGGGTCAAATAAGATAAGCCCCAACAAATATGAGTACGGAATGTACACCGCAGCTGCGGCTGCGCTTCGTTCTTCAGATTTGTCGAGGCAAGTAGGCGCTGCGATATTCACCAATGAAGGAGAAGTGGTATCTCTAGGCTGCAACGAGGTCCCGAAATCTGGAGGAGGAACTTACTGGGACGAGCGTGATGCACGTCCAGCCCGGGATGTTGATCGCGGAATTGATGCAAATCACAAGCGTAAGCAACAGATCATTCATGACTTCATAGACAGACTTGTCGATATTGGCGTAATTAATGAACAAAGCAATAACGTCGATACTCTGGTTTCGGATTTACTTCGCAATAGCGCAATTAAAGATTCTCAACTTCTCGACATAATAGAGTTTGGGCGTATGGTTCATGCGGAAATGAACGCGATCACTGACGCTGCGCGCCTCGGCCGGTCGGTTCGTGACGCTACGTTGTTCTGTACGACATTCCCTTGTCACATGTGTGCGAAGCATATTGTAAGCGCTGGCATACGCCGCGTCGTCTTTTTGGAACCCTACCCAAAAAGCTACGCAGAAGAACTCCATGGTGATTCGATCACTTTCGACAAATCGGTTCGCGACAAGGTTCTCTTCACGCCATTTGCGGGTATATCACCTCGCCGCTACCGAGATATTTTTGAGAAAGGCAAGCGGAAGGACAGTGAAGGAAAGCCATTAGATTGGGCTGAAACTCATCCCTTTCCTCGCGTAGAAGACAGGAGTTCTGCGTATTTGCAGAATGAAAAGTTCGCAATCACGAGTTCGTTGGGACAAGTGATAGACGAACTAAGGGCGTAGTTGTTGCGGCGGGAGCCCTATGGTGAGGCCCGCTGCTGGACGTCGCGCTGGTGGACCGTCCAAGCCGACCTAACTTCGTAGGCCCCCTTGACGTAACGGAACATTTCCGGAACACTTGTGCCATCCACTGCCGATTCGCATCATGACGAAAGGATGGGACGATGGCAAAAGGGACAGGCGGAAAGAACTACCGTAGCGCAGGTAGCGGGCAGTTCATCACCAAGAGCCAGGCGGACAGAAACCCCAAGACCACGCTTGGAGAGCAGCGCGGCGGCGGCTCCACGCATGGCGCGCATCGCAGCGCGATCTCCGGCAAGTTCGTCGGCCCGGCGGCAGCGGCGCGCTGGCCTGGCAAGACGATCAAGGACAGCTGAGGCAGCGATCGCTATTCAGCGGTGTCAGCCGCAGACCCAAGCAGGCGCGTCTTTTTATCAGTCTCCGGGCGCAAGCATCTTGCTCGCATGCAGGATTTCGATGCCGAGGACGCGGCCTTCGGCGTCAACGTCATAAACGAATGGGCCGGCCTCGTCCGTCTCGAGAATCTTGCCGCGCCGCAGGCCCGTAACGTTCGCCCCGCGCGGCATGGAGCGTTCAGGCATGGATCCCAGGGTCGCGCTGCGCTTTGCTTCGCTTGCCCTGGGATGACGAGGAGAGAAGGGCCTCTTCCATCATCGGCCCTTCACGGCGCTGCTCCCAGCCCTCGGCTATGGCCTCGGGCGTTCGTCGTTCGAAAAGCCAAATCGTTGGCTTTTCGTGGCCTGCGGCCACCACTCCTCACCCCCCTGCCCGGGGGAGAGGATGGGCGGCAGTCGCGGGCTCGCCCCTCACTCCTCCTCCCCGAAATAACGCTGCCGGATTTCCGCGATCAGCCCGGTTTCATGGGCGCCGATCAGGTTGACGTTGAAGGGGCGCCGGCGGTCGCTGTTCTGGACCAGGCCGAAGGCGTATTTGTCGGGCGCGAAGATCGGCCCGACGACGGTGACGGGCTGGGCGGGATTGGAATGGGCGTAATATTCCAGCACCGGCGCATCGTCGATGATGGCGTCGATGCGGCCGTCGAGAAGGGCGGCGACGGCGTCCTCCACCTGTTCGAAGGGAAGCGTGGCGATGCTGGCCTGGCGCGCGTATTCCTCCGACACGCTGCCCGGCTGCACGCCGGCGGCCCGGCCTTCCAGATCGGCGACGCTGTTGATCTGGTTGTCGAGCGACAGGGTGGTCATGACGCTGGTCACCGAGGAGGTGACATAGGCGAGCACGGCGATGCCGCAGACGAGCCACAGGCCCTGCCAGATGCGACCGACCCAGCCGAACAGGTTCTTGCGCGCGGTCGGCCGGCCGGAGGTGGCGACCGACATGACGGTGTAGAAGCTCTCGGCCAAACCATCGGGCCAGCGGCGCGGGAAATCCTTGTCGAAACGCCGGTCGAACAGCGTCACCAGCACGGTGGCGATGAGGATGACGAAGGCGATCCACGCATAGGCGCGCAGATGGCCGGATTGGCGCAGGCCCGCGACGACGTTCCAAAATCCCGCGCCGCCGGCCTCGCGGACCATGATGCGCTGGCCGGCATCGAACCAGGGGTGGGTAAATTCGATGCGCTCTGCGCGCGCACGCGTGACGGTGATGTTGGACACCGCGACATCGATCTCGGCCGCCGCGACCGCATCGATCATCGCGCCGATATTGGAGAATTCGACATAGCGGGTCTCGATGCCCTCCTGCTCGGCCAGCCACGCCCACAGATCGACCGCCATGCCGGTCAGCACGCCATTCTGCTTCATGACGAAGGGCGGATGCAGATTGACCCCGACGGTGAGCGTGGTTGGCGCTGCCGCGGGCGAAGCGTCCTCCTGGGCGAGCGCGGGGGCGGCCAGGGTGAGCAACAAGGCGAGGAGCGCGGCGCAGGCAGTGCGAAGGGACATGGATTTCCTGCGGGGTCGCGGCGTTGGTGCGGCGTCGCGGGCTGGCGCCCGCGGGCGATTATTGCCGGGCGGGGGCGGTGCGGTCAACCTGGGGGGATGCGGGCCGGGCGACCACGCCGTGTCGTCATCGCCGGGCGGAGCCGGGCGCAGGAGGCGGAGACCCGGGGATCCAGGTCTGGATGGCGGGGGATAGGCCGGTGAGGTTCGTGGCGCGCGGTGTGGAGCGTCCAGGCATGGAGCCTGGGGTCGCGCTTTGCTTGCCCTGGGATTGGGAAAGGTGAGCGGGGCCCTTCCCTGCACTCGAGAAACAAAGCACCCCCTCTCCGTCACGCTTCGCGTGCCACCTCTCCCCCTGCCCGGGGGAGAGGATAGGTCGCAGCCTCGCGCCCCCTCCACCATGCTTCGCATGGTCCCCCTCCCCCGTGAAACGGGGGAGGAAATGGGTCTCAGTTATCGCTCATCTTCAGGGCTTCGATGAACGCGCTTTGCGGGATTTCGACCTTGCCGAACTGGCGCATGCGCTTCTTGCCTTCCTTCTGCTTTTCCAGAAGCTTGCGTTTGCGCGTCACGTCGCCGCCGTAACATTTGGCGGTGACGTCCTTGCGCAGTGCCGAGATGGTCTCGCGGGCGATCACCTTGCCGCCGATGGCGGCCTGGATGGGGATCTTGAACATGTGCTTGGGGATCAGCTCCTTGAGCTTCTCGCACATGGTGCGGCCGCGGCGTTCGGCCTGGGAGCGGTGGACGAGCATGGAGAGCGCGTCGACCGGCTCCTCGTTGACCAAGAGCGACATCTTGACGAGGTCGTCCTCGCGGTAGTCGGTGAGCTGGTAGTCGAAGGAGGCGTAGCCGCGGGAGATCGACTTCAGCCGGTCGTAGAAATCGAACACCACCTCGTTGAGCGGCAGGTCGTAGACCAGCATGGCTCTGCTACCGACATAGGACAGGTCGACCTGCACGCCGCGGCGCTCCTGGCAGAGCTTCAGGATGGCGCCCAGATGATCGTCCGGGGTGAGGATGGTGGCGCGGATCCACGGCTCCTCGATATGGTCGATGCGCACCACGTCGGGCATGTCGGCGGGGTTGTGGAGTTCCATCATCGTGCCGTCGGTGAGGTAGATCTGGTAGACGACGGAAGGCGCGGTGGCGATCAGGTCGAGGTCGAATTCGCGCTCCAGCCGCTCCTGGATGATTTCCAGGTGCAAAAGGCCCAGGAAGCCGCAGCGGAAGCCGAAGCCGAGGGCGGCGCTCGTTTCCATCTCGAAGGAGAAGCTCGCGTCGTTGAGGCGCAATTTGCCCATGGCGGCGCGCAGATCCTCGAAATCGGCGGCGTCGATGGGGAAGAGGCCGCAGAAGACCACCGGCTGGGCCGGCTTGAAGCCGGGCAGCATGTTGGGGGTCGGGCGCTTGTCCTCGGTGATGGTGTCGCCGACGCGGGTGTCGGCCACTTCCTTGATGGAGGCGGTGATGAAGCCGATCTCGCCGGGGCCGAGCTCGTCGGTGATGACCATCTTGGGCGTGATGACGCCGACCCGGTCGACCGGGTATTTGGCGTCGGTGCCCATCATGCGGATCTGCTGGCCCTTCTTGAGCACGCCGTCGATGACGCGCACGAGCACGATGACGCCGAGATAGGCGTCGTACCAGCTATCAACCAGCATGGCCTTGAGCGGGGCCTTGGCGTCGCCCTCCTTGGGCGGCGGCAGCTTGGTGACGATCGCCTCCAGCACGTCCTCGATGCCCAGCCCCGTCTTGGCCGAGATCAGCACGGCTTCCGACGCGTCGAGCCCGATCACCTCCTCGACCTGCTCGCGGATGCGCTCGGGCTCGGCGGCGGGCAGGTCGACCTTGTTGAGGACGACGACGATTTCGTGGTCGGCATCGATGGCCTGGTAGACATTGGCCAGCGTCTGAGCCTCGACGCCCTGGGACGCGTCGACGACGAGCAGCGAGCCCTCGCAGGCGCGAAGCGAGCGCGAGACCTCATAGGCGAAATCGACATGGCCGGGCGTGTCGATGAGGTTGAGCACGTAGTGCTCGCCATCCTTGGCATCGTATTCGAGGCGCACGGTATTGGCCTTGATGGTGATGCCGCGCTCGCGCTCGATGTCCATGGCATCGAGCACCTGGTCCTTCATCTCGCGCACCTCCAGCGAGCCGGTCATCTGGATGAGCCGGTCGGCAAGCGTCGACTTCCCGTGGTCGATATGGGCGACGATGGAGAAGTTGCGGATGTTCTTGAGGGGAGTCTTGGTCATGGTCGCGCATTTAGCAGCAGCGCGCTGAAAGGCAAAGCACAAACGGGATGGCGCGTGGTCGCGGGGATGTTCAGAGGATCAAAAGCCCCAGCGGCACGAGCGCGAGATGGAAGCCGGCATGGGCGAGCATGGCGGATTCGAGGTCGCGGCGGGCGTAGAGCCAGCCGAAGAGGAGGCCGAGAAGGGCGTTCCAGAACAGGGTGCGGATAAGCAGCGGGGCGCCGATCTCGGCACCCGAGGCCATCAGCACCGGCAGATGGCCGGCGGCAAAAAGCGCCGCCGCGATCACGATGCCGGTCCAGATCGCGGCCGGCGGGGGTGACGGCGCGTGACGGGAGAGGAGCTTCCAGGCACCCAGCACGCACAGGCTCATCAGGCCCCAGCGCATCAGGATCTCCTCCACCACGCCGCCATAAAGGACGCCGACGATGGTGGCGGTGAGGTTCCAGCTCTCGACCAGAGACGGGGGCCTGAAGGGGGCCGGCTGCCAGAGCCCGCGCGTCAGATGGTCGGCCAGCGCAATGGCGATGCCGGCCGCCGCGCCCACCGCCAGCATGCGCAGCCAGCCGGGCGGCAGGAGGGAGAGCGGGAGCCCGCTCGCGCGCGCGGCGATGCGGGAGGAGAGCATGGCGCGGGGCGCGGCCCACGACCCGACCAGCGCCATGGCGACCAGAAGCAGAAACGGGTTCAGCACCATCAAGGGGGCCGGAACGCCGGCCACGGGCGGCAGCACCAGGAAAAGCGCGACAATGCCCGGCAGGCCAAGCGCGATCAGCGCCAGGGCCGCGCGCCCGGCCCTGAACGGCCGGGCGCTATGGGGGGTCCTGGCGTCCATGCCCGCCTCAGTTGCCCTTGACCACGGCCGGCGGGCCTTCCAGCGCCTCCTCGTCGGCATAGGCCTTGGGCAGGTTGGCCTCGACCTCCTGCTCGGTCTCGTACCACTGCTCGTAGCGGTAGAGCACGAGATGGTCGCGCGAGAGCCCGCGCATCAGGCCGTAGAGCATGACGAGGATGACGAAGGCGAAGGGGAAGCCGGCCACGACGGCGGCCGCCTGGAGTGCCGACAAGCCACCCGCCGTCAGCAGGATCGCCGCGATGGCGCCTTCCGCCAGCGCCCAGAAGATGCGCTGGATGCGGGGCGGGTCGGTGTGGCCGCCCGCCGTCAGCATGTCGATGACGAAGGAGCCCGAATCCGAGGAGGTGACGAACCACATCACGATCATCACCACGACCACGGCGGTGATCAGCTGGGTGAAGGGGAAGAATTCCAGCATGCGGAAGATGGCGTTGCCATAGGCTTCCTGGGTGGCCGCGATGAGGCCCGGATCGCCGTTCAGCTCCATGTGGATGGCGGTGCCGCCAAAGGCGGTGAACCAGAAGAACAGGATGAAGCAGGGGATGAACAGTACGCCCAGCACGAATTCGCGCACCGTGCGCCCGCGCGAGATGCGCGCGATGAAGATGCCCACGAAGGGCGACCAGGAGATCCACCAGGCCCAGTAGAAGATGGTCCAGTCGATCTGCCAGTTGGTGCCCGAATAGGCCTCCGACCAGAAGGAGAAATAGACGAAACTGGTGACGTAGTTGCCGATGTTCTCGACGAAGGAATCGAGCACGAAGAGGGTCGGGCCGAAGGCGAGGATGAAGGCCAGCAGCAGGAAGGAGAGCGTGATGTTGATGTTGCTGATCGTCTTGATGCCCTTGTCGAGCCCGAGCACCACCGAGATGGTGGCCAGCCCGGTAATGCCGGCAATCAGCAGCAATTGCAGCGCCAGGTTCTCGCCCCAGCCGAACAGCGTCTCGAGGCCGGAATTGATCTGCATGACGCCGAGGCCGAGCGAGGTGACGATGCCGAACACCGTGCCGAAGACGGCCAGGATGTCGACCACGTGACCCCACGGGCCGTAGATGCGCTCGCCGATCAGCGGGTAGAGCGCCGAGCGGATCGAGAGCGGCAGGCCCTTGCGGTAATGGAAATAGGCCAGCGACAGGCCGACGACGCAGTAGACCGCCCAGCCATGGATGCCCCAGTGCAGGAAGGACAGAACCATGGCCTGCTCGGCCGCCGCTACCGTCTCCCCTTCCCCGATGGGCGGGGCGAAGAAATGGTAGAGCGGTTCGGCCACCCCCCAGTAGAGCAGGCCGATGCCGATGCCGGCCGAAAACATCATCGCCGTCCAGGAATAGAGGCCGTATTGCGGGCGTTCGGTCTGGGCGCCGAGACGCACCGTCCCGTAGGGTCCGAGTGCGAGGTAGACGCAGGCGACGACGCATACATTCACGGTGAGGATCAGGAACCAGCCGAAATAATCGGCGATACCGGCCTGTGCGCCCTGGAAGAGCGCGCCGGCAATATCGGTGAAGAAGGCGCCGAGTACGATGAAGCCCAGTATGAGCACCGCCGAGATTGAAAATACCGGTATGCTTACGTGCGGAAAGGGCCCCAATGGGCCCGTCTTGACCTCGTTTGCCATAAAGAAACGCCCCTCGCGTCGTAGAATGATCCAGCCAGGGGACACACCAACAAATGTTAAGCCAACGCCCCGCGACGTTTTTCAACGTGCGCGGGGGGCTATGGTTCCGGCTCGATTTCTCAGTCGTATCTGAGGTCGTGCGCCTTACCGCCGAAGACGCGGTACGCATAGAAGGAGTAGAAGATGATCACGGGCAGAACGAAAGCCGTGCCGACCAGGATGATGGCCAGGCTTTCGGGCGCGGCGGCCGCCTCCCAGATCGTCATGCGCTCCGGCACCACATAGGGATAGAAGGAATAGGCCAGACCGGCGAAGCCGAGCGCGAAGATCGCCGCCAGCACGAGAAACGGCGTCAGTGCATGGCGGTCGTCGGGTGTCGGCAGCTTGAAGGTCAGCCGCCACAGCCACAGAAACATTAGCGCCGTGATGACCGGCAAGGGGGCCAGCACCGCGATCTCCGGCCAGGCAAACCACTTCTCGAAGATGCGCGGGCTGGCAAAGGGCGTGGCGGCCGAGATGGCCACCATGCCGACGGCCGTGAAAGCCAGCGCGTGGCGCAGGAAGCGCACCGCCTTCTTCTGCAGGTCGCCTTCGGTCTTGTAGATCAGCCAGGCGGCGCCCATCGCGGCGTAGGAGGCGGTGAGGCAGACGGCCACCAGCGCGGCGAAGCCAAAGGCGGCAAGGCCGAAATCCAACCCGAGCACATAGAGCCCCAGCATGAAGCCCTGGGCCAGCGCGGCCATGAGCGAGCCCGAGAAGAAGATCAGGTCCCAGCGTCCCTTGCGATGGACCGGGACCTTGGCGCGGAACTCGAAGGCGACGCCACGCAGGATGAGCCCGATCAGGAGCATGAAGACCGGCAGATAGAGCGCGGTCAGGATGATGCCGTGGGCGATCGGGAAGGCGACCAGCAGCAGGCCGACCGCCAGCACCAGCCAGGTCTCGTTGGCGTCCCAGAAGGGCCCGATCGAGGCGATCATCCTGTCCTTTTCGGTCTTGTCGGCGGCGGCGAAGAGGATCCCGATGCCGAGATCGAAGCCGTCGAGAATGACGTAGATCAGAATCGCGGTGCCCATGAGCCCGGCAAAGATCAGCGGCATGAGGAACTGCCAGTCGATGGTCATGGGAAGTCCTCGCGGTTCGGAGATGGTGTTGCTTCGGTGGCAGGGAATAGCGCCCCCTCCACCATGCTTCGCATGGTCCCTTGGGGCGAGTCGCTTGCCTCGCCCGTCCTTCGGACCCCCCGCTTCGCAGGGGAGGATATGCCGTCGCGACCGGCTGCGCCCTCGATCCTCCCCCGTTTACGGGGGAGGGGGACCGCCGAAGGCGGTGGAGGGGGCGCTGCATCCGAAGCCGATCTGGGTGATTCGTATCCTTCGGGAACGATCCCTGTCGCAGCCATCTGCGCAATCACTCGAAGGACGCCCTCGAACAAATGCCTGTCCAGGATGTCCGATGCAGCTATCCGCAAGACGCGAATGCCTTCGCGGCGAAGCCAGTCGTCGCGGCGATTGTCGTGCCGCATCTGGCCTTCGAAATCGTGATGGACCCCGTCCAGCTCGACGGCAAGCCGCGCAGCGGGGCAATAGAAGTCGAGAACATATGCTCCAATCGCATGCTGCCGCCTGAAGCGAAGGCCTTCGAGACGCCCTGCCCTCAGGCAGTCCCACAACAGAAGTTCGGGCAGGCTCATGTCGCGGCGCAGGCGCCTTGCGTTTTGGACGGTTCGGGAGGGCGCTCTCATGGGGAGGAAGCTCCAAGAAGCGCCCCCTCCACCATGCTTCGCATGGTCCCCCTCCCCCGCTTCGCAGGGGAGGATATGCCGTTGCTGCCGGCTGCGCCCTCGATCCTCCCCCGTTTACGGGGGRGGGGGMCCGCCGAAGGCGGKGGRGGGGGCGCGATCTCAAGCATCCCCACACTCACTCCGCCGGTTGCACGGGTTGCGACATGGGGCGGTCCTCGACTTCGGGCAACGGAGAGGAGTCGCCGTCCTTGGCCGCCTTGAGCGCCAGATAGGTGAGCACGCCCAGATAGATGACGAGCAGGATGATGTAGAGGAGGATGTAGCCGAACACGGTGAAGGCGACGTGGCTGCCGGGCAGGTCGGCCACGGCGTCATGCGTCATGAGCACACCCTGCACCAGCCAGGGCTGGCGGCCGATCTCGGTCGTGTACCAGCCGGCAAGCGTCGCGATCCAGCCCGAAAACGCCATGCCGGCAAAGGCGAAGAAGAGAGGCTTCGGCAAAGTGCCCCGCCGCCAGAGGAAGAAGGCGCCGGTCCAGGACAGGGCCAGCATCAGCATGCCCATGCCGACCATGACGCGGAAGCTCCAGAAGACGGGGGCGACCGGAGGATGCTCGCCGATGAAATCGTTCAGGCCGGGCACCACGCCTTCGGCATGATGCTTGAGGATGAGGCTGGCGCCATTGGGAATGGCGATCTCGAAGCGGTTCTCGCGCGCCTCCTCGTCCGGCCAGGCAAACAGCACCAGCGGCACGTTGGAGCGCGTTTCCCAATTGGCCTCCATCGCCGCGACCTTGGCGGGCTGGTGCTCCAGCGTGTTGAGGCCATGCAGATCACCCACGAAGATCTGCACGGGGATAAGGACGGCGCCCAGGAAGACGCCGGTGCGCAGCGCCTTCCACATGGCTTCCGAGCGATCGCCGACAAGAAAGCGCAGGGCCGACAGCCCGGCGATGAGGAAAGCCGCGGTGAGGCCCGACGCGATCAGCATATGGCTCAGCCGATAGGGGAAGGACGGGTTGAACAGGATCGCCAGCCAGTCGGTGGCGAAGGCCTGGCCGTCGCGCATCTCGAAACCGGCAGGGGTGTGCATCCAGGAATTGAGCGCCAGGATCCAGAAGGCCGACAGCGTGGTGCCGACCGCCACGGCGACGGTGGCGAAGGTGTGAACGCGGTTCGACACGCGGCGGAAGCCGAAAAGCATGATGCCGAGAAAGACGGCCTCCAGGAAGAAGGCGGTCAGGACCTCATAGGCGAGAAGCGGCCCGGCGATGTTGCCCACGACCTCCATGAAGCCCGGCCAGTTGGTGCCGAACTGGAAACTCATGGTGATGCCGGAGACGACACCCAGCGCGAAGGAGAGCGCAAAGACCTTCACCCAGAAGAAATAGGCCCGCATCCAGGCGGAATCGCCGGTGGCGTTGTAGCGCAGCTTGAAGAACAAGAGCACCCAGCCCAGCGCGATGGTGATGGTTGGGAAAAGGATGTGAAACGAGATGTTGGCCGCAAACTGAATGCGGGACAGAAGAAGCGGATCCAATTCCATGACTACACGTGGTCCTTCCAAGGCCTCCCGCACCCAGACATAGCGTTCTGGCCCGGCCGATCAAAACGACCAGCCGCCGCAGGGTCAAGGTGTCGCGGCCGAAAAGGCTTGAAGCGGTCAGCCCGCCAGCAGGGCCATGATGCCCTGGCGCAAGAGATCGAGGGCGAGCACGGTAAGCCCGATGCGGAACCAGCGGCGAAACGTCTCTTCAGGCAGCCGTTCCAGCATCCGGCTGCCATAGACCGTACCGAGATAGCCCGACACGACCATGACGGCGATAAGTGGCAGCCATGTGGCGAAGGCAAAGCCGGCGAAGCCGAAGACGACGATCTTGAGGGCGTGCTGGACGGTCATGCCGGCAGCGTGGGTGGCGATCAGCGCCTTGCGGTCATCGGGCAGTATCTTGGAAAAGAAGGAGGCGAGCAGCGGTCCGGTGGCGCCGACGAACATGGTGAGAAGCGCGGTGACCGCGCTGCCGAGCGTGATGCCGGCGCGGCCGAGCCTTTCGAAGCCGGGGATCGAGGCCCAGGTGACGGCGATGATGAAGAGGCCCAGCACCAGCTTGAGCACGGCATCGGGCAGTTGCACCACGAACCAGGCGCCGGCGATGGCGCCGGCCAGCGAGCCGAGGACGAAGGGCACCGCGATGTCGTAGCGGATGTGGGCGCGCTGAAACCAGGCGCGGCCGGTATTGGAGCCGAGCTGGACCGCGCCATGAACCGGGATGAGCGCGGCCACGGGCATGAACAGGCCCATCAATGCCAGCATGGCCACGCCGCCGCCGATGCCGAAGGCGGCAGTGAGCGCGGAGGTGAAAAACGAGGCCACGATCAGGATGACCGCCGGCGTCGCGCCAAAACCATCGGGAAGGAGACCGGCCAGCGCCTCCAAGCGCGCGACCCTCTAGCCGAGCTCGGAGGTCTGGCGCGGGAACTGGCCGGTGGCGCGGTATGTCCACAGATAGGTGGGCAGGATCGCCTCCATCCCCTGCGGGCGGATGCCGAGGCCCTGGAAGGTGCGGCCATCCTTTTCGGCGGCCGGCGAGACGACATTGTCGACCTTGAGCTGGGTCACCTGATCGACCGTCAGGAGAGGCTTGGGCAGGATCTGGAAGACCTGCCCCATCAGATTGGCCAGGGCCCAGGGCAGCGGCAGCAGCAGGCGCTTGCGCTCGGTGACCTCGAGCACCTCCTCCATACATTCGCGGAAGGTGAGGACCCGCGGACCGCCGAGCTCGTAGACGCGGCCGCCCGCGACCTTTCCGTCGACGGCCAGCGCGATCGCCTCGGCGACGTCGGAAACATAGACGGGCTGGAAGCGCGTGTGGCCACCGCCGATCAGCGGCAGGAAGGGCGAGAAGCGCGCCATGTTGGCGAAGCGGTTGAAGAAGTCGTCCTCGGGTCCGAAGATGATGGAGGAGCGGAAGATCACCGCATCCTTGATCGTTTCCAGCGCGGCAGCCTCGCCGGCCGCCTTGGAACGTGCATAGACGGATTCCGATTGCGGGTCGGCGCCGATGGCGGAGAGGTGGACGAGGCGGGCACCGACCGCCTGCGTGGCCTCGGCGACGGCGCGCGCGCCCGCCGCCTGAATGGCGTCGAAGCTCTGCTTGCGGGATTCGGTCAGGATTCCAACCAGATTGACGACGCAATCGGCACCCAGGACCGCGCGGTCGATGGAGCCGCGATGGCGCAGATTGGCCTGGATGGCCTGGACCTGGCCGACATTGCCGAGCGGCTGGAGATGGTGGGCGGCGTTCGGATTGCGTACGGCCACGCGGATGCGATAGCCGCGGCGCGCCAGCGCCTGAACCAGATGCCTGCCGACGAATCCCGAACCGCCGAAGATGGTGACGAGGGGCGGGATCTGGGTGACGGATGTCATGGCTGATCAGCTCCGAGATTTGACTGGCCGCTTCATAGTCGCATTCGAGGCAAAGGCAAAGGGCGGATTGCCGCGCTCAGGCGCGGGCGACGTCGCCTTCGTCCATGCCCTCGAAGGCGATGCGCTCGGGTTCCTGCTCGCTGCCCAGCAGATCGACGGCGCGGTCGGCGGCATCCTGGAAGGGCTCCAGCACCAGATCGGCGCCGGCAGAGGTGAGCCGGTCGGCTTCGGCCTCGCGATGCGAGGTGACCGCGATGCGGCCGGAGAAGCCCGCCGCCACCAGCGCCTCGATCAGCGCGATTCGCGGGTCGTCATGGGTGACCCCGGTCTCGTGCGCCGGCACCGAGGAGACGACCCATTTGGCGTAGTCCAGCGGCAGGTGAGCGACGAATTCGGGATCGCTGGCGTCACCGAACTCGACGTCGAGGCCGAGCAGGCGCCAGCGCCTTGCCGCATCCGGGTTGAAGTCGACGCCCAGCACGCTGACGCCCTTGCGCTTGAGCCTCAGCCCCATGGCGGTGCCGAAACGCCCGGTGCCGAACAGGATGACATCGTAGCGCTTGGTCTTGGCCTGACCGTCTTCGCCCGTCTCGCGGTACGGGTTCCTGCGCTCGAAGATGCCCAGCCACGGCTCGAAGAAGGCGTAGAGCTGATGGGAGAAGGTGATCATGTAGGTCGAGGTGGCGATGGTCACGAGGCCGACCAGCGTGACCAGGCCGAGCGCCTCGGTGTCGAGATGGCCGATGGTGACGCCCATGGCGATAAAGATGAGCGAGAATTCGGAGATCTGCGCCACGGTGAGCCCGGCGAGGAAACCGGTGCGCTTGCGGAAGCCCATATAGCCCATGATGGCGAGCACAATCAGCGGATTGCCGACCAGGACGAAGATCGAGAAGATCGCCGCCGCGCCGAGATGGGAACCCAGCTCGCCGAGATCGAGCGTGACGCCGAGCGCGATGAAGAAGAACAAGAGCAGGAAGTCGCGCAGCGGCGCCAGCCTGGAGGCGATGGCCTCGCGGTAGCGCGTGGAGGCCAGCGACACGCCGGCCAGCAGGCCGCCCAGCTCCTTGCCGAAGCCCGCCAGTTCACCGACAGCCGCGAAGATGGCGGCCATGGCGATGGCAAAGCACAAAAGCAGTTCGGGCGCGCGGGCCATGCGCTCGGTCAGGGGATCGGCAATGAAGCGCACGAATACAATGACGAAGAGGAGCAGCGCGAAGCCCGCGCCCAGCACGAAGGCGATGTCCGTGATGCCGCCCTCGCCCGCCGTCCCGATGCCCACGGCCGACAGCGTGATCATGGCCAGCACGACGACGAGGTCCTGGACGATGAGGAAGCCGAGCGCGACCTGACCGTGCAGCGAATCGATCTCGCGCTTGTCGGAGAGGAGCTTCACGATGATGATGGTCGAGGAGAAGGTCAGCGCGATGGCGATGTAGAGGCTTTCAACCGCACCGAAGCCAAGCGCCAGGCCGATCAGGAAGCCGAAGACCGAGGTAAAGGCGACCTGGCCCAGGCCGGTCATCAGCGAGACGACGCCCAGCGAGCGGATCAGGTTCACGTCGAGCTTGATGCCGACCAGGAAGAGCAGCACTGCGATGCCGAGTTCCGCCAGGAGCTCGATCTCTTCCTTCGACTGCACGATGTCGAGCACGGACGGTCCCGCGATCAGCCCCACGGCGATGAAGGATACGATCAGCGGCTGGCGCAGGAGCACGCCGACGAGGCCGACGGCGGCGGCGAGGAAGAGCAGGAGCGCCACTTCCGCAAACACGCCATGGGCGACGAATTCGATCATGAGAACTCCGATGGTGAGGCTGGCCCGACAGTAAGCAAAGGCGCGCGCGAGGCAAGCCGTGGCGAACGGGCCGCGGCCCGCTTTGGCCCGCGTCTCCCCGGTTTTCCTTGCGCGACATCAAGGGCGGCCGGTGTTGATAGTTACAAACCCGGTGGTTACAGATGCAACCAATTGAGCCGGCCGGTGCCGGACGACAGTGACAATTGATCAGAGGAGGCGGCCCATGAACGCATTCGCCTATATGCCGGGCTTCGGCAACGATTTCGAGACGGAGAGCCTGCCGGGCGCCCTGCCCCAGGGCCAGAACAGCCCGCAGAAGGTCAATTACGGGCTTTATGCCGAGCAGCTGTCGGGTTCGCCCTTCACCGCGCCGCGCGGCACCAACGAGCGCTCCTGGCTCTACCGCATCCGCCCGACGGTACGCCACACGACACGCTTCAAGCGCGAGGAGTATTCCTACTGGAAATCGGCGCCGCACATGCCGGAGGTGGACGAGCCGCTCGGCCAGTTTCGCTGGGACCCGACGCCGATCCCCAACGAGGCGACCAACTTCCTGCAGGGCGTGCGCACCATCACCACGGCCGGCGACGCGCTGACGCAGACCGGCATGGCGACCCATGTCTATGTCTTCAACGAGGACATGGTGGACGACTATTTCTTCAACGCCGATGGCGAGATGCTGGTCGTGCCGCAGCATGGCGGCGTGCGCATCAGGACCGAGATGGGCGTGATGGAGGTCGAACCGGACGAGATCTGCATCCTGCCGCGGGGCATGATGTTCAAGGTCGAGCTGATGAACGGGCCGGCGCGCGGCTATATCTGCGAGAATTACGGCGCCAAGTTCACCCTGCCGGGCCGCGGGCCGATCGGCGCCAATTGCCTGGCCAATCCGCGCGACTTCAAGACGCCGGTCGCCTGGTACGAGGACAAGGAGACGCCCTGCCGGCTGCACGTGAAATGGTGCGGCAAGTTCTTCGTCACCGAGATCGGCCATTCGCCGCTCGACGTGGTGGCCTGGCACGGCAATTACGCGCCCTACAAATACGACCTGAAGACCTATTCGCCGGTCGGCGCGCTGCTCTTCGACCATCCCGACCCGTCGATCTTCACGGTGCTGACGGCACCAAGCGGCGAGGAGGGCACGGCCAATATCGACTTCGTGATCTTCCCGCCGCGCTGGATGGTGGCCGAGCACACTTTCCGGCCGCCCTGGTACCACCGCAACATCATGAGCGAGTTCATGGGCCTGATCAAAGGCCAGTATGACGCCAAGGAAGAGGGCTTCGTGCCCGGCGGCATGAGCCTGCACAATCTGATGATGCCGCACGGGCCCGATCACATGGGCTTCGAGAAGGCCTCGAATGTGGATCTGAAGCCGGTCAAGCTCGACGAGACCATGGCCTTCATGTTCGAGACGCGGTTCCCGCAGATGCTGACGGAATATGCCGCCAAGCTCGAGACCCGGCAGGAAAACTACATCAATTGCTGGGACGGGCTCGACCGCAAGTTCGACGGGACGCCGGGCATCAAATAGCAGGGCCGCCGCCCGCGCATTTGCAGCCCGCCACCCACATCGCTACTGATCGGAAAGAGCAAGAAAATCCGACCGGAGGAAACCACCCCTTGAAACTCGCAACATTGAAGAACGGCACGCGCGACGGCCACCTCGTCGTCGTCAGCCAGGATCTCACGCGCTACACCGACGCATCGTTCCTGGTGCCGACGCTGCAGGCGGCACTGGACAACTGGGCGCGGATCGCGCCGCATCTGGAGGCGCTCGCCGAAAGCCTGGAGCACGGCTCGGTGCCGTCCGAGCGCTTTCACGAGCACGACGCCATGTCGCCCCTGCCGCGCGCCTATCAGTGGGCCGACGGCTCGGCCTATGTGAACCATGTCGAACTGGTGCGAAAGGCGCGCAACGCCGAGATGCCGGAGACCTTCTGGACCGACCCGCTGATGTATCAGGGCGGCTCGGACACCTTCATCGGCCCGCGCGACCCGATCCGCATGGCCGACGAGGCCTATGGCATCGACATGGAGGGCGAGGTCGCCGTCGTCGTCGACGACGTGAAGATGGGTGCCACCAAGGACGAGGCGCGCGCCGCGATCCGGCTTTTCATGCTGGTCAACGACGTGTCCCTGCGCGGGCTTATTCCCGGCGAACTCGCCAAGGGGTTCGGCTTCTTCCAGTCCAAGCCCTCCTCGGCGTTTACCCCTGTCGCGGTGACGCCCGACGAGCTGGGCGAGGCGTGGGACGGCGACAAGCTGCATCTGCCGCTGATCGTCGACTATAATGGCAAGCCCTTCGGGCGGGCGGATGCCGGTGTCGACATGACGTTCGACTTCCCGACGCTGATCGCGCACGCCGCCAAGACGCGGCCGCTGGTCGCTGGCTCGATCATCGGTTCGGGCACGGTATCGAACAAGCTCGATGGCGGGCCCGGCAAGCCGGTGGATGCCGGCGGCGTCGGCTATTCCTGCATCGCGGAAATCCGCACCATCGAGACGATCGAGAACGGCAAGGCGACCACACCCTTCATGCGCTTCGGCGACACGGTGCGCATCGAGATGAAGGATGCAGCTGGCCGTTCCATCTTCGGCGCCATCGAGCAGGCCGTCGAGAAATACGAAAAGGACTGACACAGATGGCCAAGCAATTCGCGTCCGCCGGAGACATGGCGGACAAGAAGATCTCGTTCACCGAAATCGGCAAGGATCTCTGGGCCTTCACGGCGGAAGGCGATCCGAACACCGGCGTCATCATCGGTGATGATTCCGTCATGGTCGTCGACGCGCAGGCGACGCCGAGGCTCGCCAACATGGTGGTGGAGAAGATCCGCACCGTCACCGACAAGCCGATCAAGTACGTGCTTCTGACGCATTATCACGCGGTGCGGGTGCTGGGGGCGTCGGCCTATGGCGCCGACGAGATCATCATGTCGGAAACCGCGCGTTCCATGGTCGTGGAGCGCGGACAGGAGGACTGGGATTCGGAATTCGGCCGCTTTCCGCGCCTCTTCCAGGGCCATGAATCCATCCCCGGCCTGACCTGGCCTACCATGACATTCGCCGACCGGATGACGGTCTATATGGGCAAAAGGCGCGTCGACCTGATGTTCCTGGGGCGCGGGCACACGGCGGGCGACATCGTGGCCCATGTACCGGATGCCAATGTGATGTTCACCGGCGATCTCGTGGAATACCACTCGGCCTGCTATTGCGGCGACGCACATTTCGCCGACTGGCCCGACACGCTGGAGGAGATCCGCGACTTCGACCTGGACGCGATCGCGCCGGGCCGGGGCGACGCGCTGGTGGGCTCCAAGATGGTCAATGCCGCGCTCGACACGACGAGCGATTTCGTCATGTCGACCTACAAGCCGGTGGCCCGCGTGGCGCAGGGCGGCGGATCGCTGAAGGAGGCGTGGGACGCCTGCAGGGCTGCCTGCGACCCGAAATTTGCCGACTTCGCGATCTACGAGCACTGCCTTCCCTTCAATGTCGCGCGCGCCTATGACGAAGCGCTGGGCGTGGAGACCCCCCGCATCTGGACGGCCGAACGCGACCGCGAGATGTGGGAGAAGCTCCAGGGCTGAGACCATGCTGGGAGGAGGAATTCATGGGGATGGTATTTTACGTCATCGCGGCGCTGTGGGGCGTCGCGGTGATCATGAACCTGATGATCGCGGCGCGCATCTGCGCGGCGATCCAGCACCGATCGGGCATGACCGCGCAGCCGGGCCTGCCGAGCTATGGCGCCATCCTGCCGATCGCCTTCAACCGCGGCGTGGCGCAGGATCAGGAAACCCAGGACCTGCGCCGGCAGATGAACAAGCGACTGTGGATCATCGTGATCGGCTTCGCGGTGTTCTTCTTCTTCGTGCGGGTGTGGGACGGGGCGATGTAGGTGATCTACGCCAACTCCAGACCGTAGTCGGAAAATCGACGGTCGGCGGTCAGAACCGTCAACCCCTCAACGCGCGCCTGGGCGATGAGCATCCGGTCGAACGGGTCGCCGTGGTGTTGGGGAAGGGTCCGCAGGGCTTCAATGTGGGCGAGGCGAATATCGAGAAAGTCGAAACCGGCACGCAGCACGCCACTCGCAAGCCCTTCCGGCACAGCGAGCTTGTTCAACGACTGCTTGATCGCGATCTCCCACATGCTGGCCATGCTAACCAGCAGCAAAGGCGCGGCGTTGATTATCCGGCGGTGTTTTTCGGACAGGCTCGTGCTGTCGTCCATCGCCCACAGCAGGATGTGAGTATCGACAAGATAGGACGTCACTTGATGTATTCGTCCCACTCGGGTCCGAGCTCGTCAAAATCGTCGGATATCTTGATCTGGCCCTTGAAGGCTCCGATCCGTGGAAGCGATCCCGCCATGGGCTTGTGCGGCCCGACCGTGACGAAGGGTTTTCCGTGCTTCGTGACGATGACCTCCTCGCCGGAGGCCGCCTTGCGCAGGATTTCCGAAAGATTGGCCTTCATTTCCGCCACGGTGACGCTCATGGCTTGCTCCTTCATTTATGACCATAATTTAGGTCATAAATCTCCATCTGCCAAGGTTTGAGATCAATGCCCCGCTACAGCTACGAACCTTTCGGATACACGACCCCGCCGGAGCTTTCGGGCCGGGTGGCGCCGGAGAGCTATCCCGTCGCCATCGTGGGCGCGGGGCCTGTGGGGCTTGCCATGGCGATCGACCTGGCATTGCAGGGCATCGCGTCTGTCGTGCTCGACGACAATGACGTCGTTTCGGTCGGCAGCCGGGCGATCTGCTGGTCGAAGCGGACGCTGGAAATCCTCGACCGGCTGGGCGTCGGCGAGCGCATGGTGGAAAAGGGCGTGACCTGGAAGGTCGGCCGGCTCTTCCACCGCGACAACGAGGTGTGGAGCTTCGACCTGTTGCCGGAGGAAGGCCACAAGATGCCGGCCTTCATCAATCTCCAGCAATATCATGTCGAACAATATCTGGTGGAGCGCGCGCGCGACTTCGCCGACCTCATCGATTTGCGCTTCAAGAACAGGGTGGCGGGTGTTTCGGCTGAAGCCGACCATGCGGCGGTCGACATCGAGACGCCGGACGGTCCCTACCGGCTGAAGGCGGAATATCTGATCGCCTGCGACGGGGCGCGGTCCTTCGTGCGCCAGGCGATGGGCCTCGACTTCGCGGGCAAGCTCTTCGAGGAGCGCTTCCTGATCGCCGATGTGGAGATGAAGGCGGATTTTCCGTCCGAGCGCTGGTTCTGGTTCGAGCCGCCTTTCCATGCAGGGCAGTCCGCGCTGCTGCACAAGCAGCCCGACGACATCTACCGCATCGATTTGCAGCTGGGATGGGATGCCGATCCGGACGAGGAGAAGAAACCCGAAAACGTGATCCCGCGCATCGAGAAGATGATCGGGCACAGCGATTTCGAGCTCGACTGGGTGTCGGTCTACACCTTCCAGTGCCGCAGGCTGGAGCGCTTCACCCATGGGCGGGTGATCTTCGTGGGCGACTCGGCGCATATCGTGTCGCCCTTCGGCGCGCGCGGCGGCAATGGCGGCATCCAGGACGTCGACAATCTGGGCTGGAAGCTGGCGGCGGTGCTGAAGGGTGAGGCCGACGAGGGGCTGCTCGCCACCTATGACGAGGAGCGCATCCGCGGCGCCGACGAGAACATCGCCAATTCGGCGCGCTCGACCAATTTCATGACGCCGAAATCGCAGATGGAGCGCGTGTTCCGCGACGAGGTTCTGGCGCTTTCCGCCGACCACGCCTTTGCGCGCAAGCTGGTCAATTCCGGACGGCTGTCGCTGCCCTGCTCACTGGACGGGCTGTCGCTGCAGACGCCATCGGGCGACACGCCGATGCGACCGGGCGCCCCTTGCAAGGACGCGCCGATCGTCAAGGACGGTAGGCCGGGCTGGCTGCTCGACGCGCTCGGCGGGGAGTTCGTGCTGCTGGTGATGGAAGACGGACCCGAGCCGGCGATGGCCGGCCTGCGCGTGCTGCGCGTCGGCCAGGACATCGTCGATGCCCAGGGGCTCGTGAAGGACCGTTACGGAACGCGGCTGGCCTATCTCATCCGCCCCGACCAGCATGTGGCGGCGGTGTTCGATCGGGCGGATGCGGCGGGGGTGCAGGCGGCGATGGACCGCGCGATGGCCAGGAAGGAGACGGTCGATGCCTGATCTTTCAACCGACAGGCTGGGGGCTGCCGGAGACCTCTTCTACGAGGCGCTGCTGAAGGCCCATGAAGGGCTGGACGATGCGGGCAGCGCGCGGCTCAACGCGCGGCTGGTGCTTCTCCTGGCCAACCAGGTCGGCGATCTCGACACGCTGAAGGCGGCCCTCGCCACTGCCCGGGACGGGAACGGCACAGAGCAGGCTGCCGGCCGCAGTTGACCGCCCTGCCCTTTGCCAGTAGGCCAGCCGCACCATTGCGAGGCGGACCAGACAGGCATGGGCGGCACGGCGGTAGCCCACATCATCGACGATCTGAAGCGGCGGCCCTCCCGCAACTGGTCGATCGTCATCACCCTGTTCGGCGACGCCATCGTGCCGCGCGGCGGCTCGGTGTGGCTGGGCACGCTACTCGACTTCTTCGACATGATCGACATCGGCGCGGGCGCGGTGCGCACGGCAGTGTCGCGGCTGGCCACCGATGGCTGGCTGGAACGGGCGCGCGAGGGCCGCAACAGCTTCTACCGGCTGACCGAGCGCGGCCGCGAGACCTTCGTGGTCGCCACGCGGCAGATCTACAGCGCCGGCGGACCGGAATGGGATGGCGGGTTCGATGCCGTTTTCCTGGAAAAGAACGGCGCCAACGGCCAGGAAGCCATCCGCGCCCGGCTGGAGGAGGCCGGGTTCGGCGCGGCATCGCCGGGGGTCTATCTCGCCCCGCCGGGGCTCGCGACGCCGGCCGAGATCGCGGCGGAATTCCTGGTGGTTCGCGTGGGCGGCGATGAGGAAGCCTGCCGAAGGCTGGCGGCGACGGCCTGGCCCGTCGAGCAGGCGGGGGCGGCGTTTGCCCGCTATGTGGCGGCCTTTTCGCCGCTCGATGCCGCGCTTGCCAGCGGCGGGACGCTGACGGACGGGCAGGCGATGGTGGCGCGGATCCTGCTCATCCACGAATATCGGCGCCTGGTGCTGCGCTACCGCCCCCTGCCCGCCGCGCTTCTGCCGGAGGCCTGGCAAGGCGCGGCGGCGCTGGATCTGACGCGGCGGCTCTACCACGCGCTGCTGCCGCAGGCCGAAAACTGGCTCGACCGGCACGGGCGCAGCCAGCAAGGGGCGCTGCCGCCCGCCGACCCGGCCATCAGCAGGCGCTTCACGGCCTGAAAGACGGCCTTGATTTTCGCCGCCCGACACTCGATATCGGGCGCAACTGGAAACCGACCAAGAAGACGGGACGAGTGATGAACGAGCACCCCGACAACAAATCCAAAATGGAAGAGGAAACCGCCCGCAGCGGGTATCGCGAGCATGGCGGCGAGGGTGATATCGCCGACCAGACGGCGGATGTCGACGCGGACGGCGAGCCCACCGAGGGCGACGTGCTCCTGCGGCTGGCGGCCGAAAACGAGGAACTGAAGGACCGCGCGCTGCGGCTGGCGGCCGAGATGGAAAATCTGCGCCGACGCACGCAGCGCGACGTGGCCGATGCCAAGACCTATGCCGTCGCCACCTTCGCGCGCGACATGCTGTCGGTGTCGGACAATCTGCAGCGCGCGCTGGAGGCCATCCCCCAGGAAGCCAAGGACAGCGGCGATGCCGGCTTCAAGGCGCTGATCGACGGCGTGGAGATGACCGAGCGCGACATGCTGTCGACGCTGGAGCGCCACGGCGTGCGGAAGCTGACGCCGGAGGGCGAGAAGTTCGATCCCAATTTCCACCAGGCCATGTTCGAGGTGCCGAACCCGGACGTGCCCAACAACACGGTGGTGCAGGTGGTGCAGGCGGGTTTCGCGATCGGCGAGCGCGTGCTGCGGCCGGCCATGGTGGGCGTGGCCAAGGGCGGACCCAAGCAGGGGGCCGCCAATGGCGAGACGCCGGTGGAACCCGGCCCGCCCAATCCGCAGGCTGAAAAGGACGCCTGAGCGGCGGTTTTCCGATTGATGCAGAAGCCGCCGATCACACGTTGCGGCGGCGGCCCTGCATGAGGTCGAGCACGGCGCGGGCGGCGTCGAGCACGTTGGTGCCCGGGCCGAAGATGGCGGCCACGCCATGCTCCTTCAGGAAATCGTAGTCCTGGCGCGGCACGACGCCGCCGCACACGACGATGATGTCCTCTGCTCCCCTTGCCTTAAGCTCGTCGACGAGCTGGGGCAGCAGCGTCTTGTGGCCGGCGGCGAGCGACGAGACGCCGATCACGTGGACACCTTCCGCGATCGCGGCCTCGGCTGCTTCCGGCGGGGTCTGGAACAGCGGGCCGGCGATGATGTCGAAGCCGATGTCGCCAAAGGCGGAGGCGATGATCTTGGCGCCGCGGTCATGCCCGTCCTGGCCGAGCTTGGCCACCATGAGGCGGGGCTTCTGCCCCAGCGACTGCGAGAATTGCTGCAGCCGGTCGACAAGCGTGGCGTATTCCGGGTCGTCGCCATAGGCGGGGCCGTAGACGTCGGACACAACCTCAGGCACGGCCGTGTGATCGCCGAAGGCGCCGCGCAGAGCATCCGAAATCTCGCCGACCGTGGCGCGCGCGCGGGCGGCCTCGACGGCGGCTTCCAGTATGTTGCCCTTTCCTGACCGGGCGACCTCGGAGAGGCGCGACAGCCCCGCCTCCCAGGCCTTCGGGTCGCGCTGGCGGCGCACGCGCTCCAGCCTTTTCAGCTGCGCCTCGCGCACGGCGCGGTTGTCGATGGCGCGGGCCTCGATGCGGTCCTCCACCTCCGGGCGGAAACGGTTGACGCCGACGATGACTTCCTCGCCCTTGTCGATGGCGGCCTGCCGCCTCGTGGCGGCCTCCTCGATGAGGCGCTTGGGATAGCCGTCATTAACGGCCTTGGTCATCCCGCCCATGGCTTCCACCTCCTCCATCAGCGCCCAGGCCTTGTCGGCCAGTTCATTGGTGAGGCTTTCGACATAATAGGAGCCGGCGAGCGGATCGACGACCTTGGTGACGCCGGTCTCGTGGGCAAGGATCAGCTGGGTGTTGCGGGCGATGCGGGCGGAAAACTCGGTCGGGAGCGCAATCGCCTCGTCGAAGGAATTGGTGTGCAGCGACTGCGTGCCGCCGAGCACGGCCGCCATCGCCTCATAGGCGGTGCGCACGATGTTGTTATAGGGATCCTGCTCGGAAAGCGACCAGCCGGACGTCTGGCAATGGGTGCGCAGCATGAAGGATTGCGGCTTCTTCGGCTCGAACTCCTCCATCACGCGCGACCAGAGGAGCCGTGCGGCGCGCAGCTTGGCGGCTTCCATGAAGAAATTCATGCCGATGGCGAAGAAGAAGGACAGGCGGCCGGCGAAGGCATCGACATCGAGCCCCTTGGCGATCGCGGCGCGCACATATTCGCGCCCGTCGGCCAGCGTGAAGGCGAGTTCCTGGACCAGCGTCGCACCGGCCTCCTGCATGTGATAGCCGGAAATGGAGATGGAATTGAAGCGCGGCATCTCGGCCGCCGTATAGGCGATGATGTCGGCCACGATCCGCATCGAGGGTTCGGGCGGATAAATGTAGGTATTGCGGACCATGAACTCCTTGAGGATGTCGTTCTGGATGGTCCCGGACAGCTCGGCACGAGACGCTCCCTGCTCCTCGCCGGCGACGATGAAGGAGGCGAGCACCGGGATGACGGCGCCGTTCATGGTCATCGACACAGACATCTCGGAAAGCGGGATGCCGTCGAAGAGGATCTTCATGTCCTCGACCGAGTCGATGGCCACACCCGCCTTGCCGACATCGCCCTCGACACGGGGATGGTCGGAATCGTAACCGCGATGGGTGGCGAGATCGAACGCGACCGACAGCCCCTTCTGCCCGCCGGCCAGCGCCTGGCGGTAGAAGGCGTTGGATTCCTCGGCCGTGGAGAAGCCGGCATATTGGCGGATGGTCCAGGGCCGCCCCGTATACATCGTCGCGCGCGGGCCGCGCAGGAACGGCTTTTCGCCGGGCAGGTTGTCGAGATGGGAAACGCCTTCGAGGTCGTCGCTCGTATAGAGCGGCTTGACGGCGATGCCCTCAGGCGTCTGCCAGGCGAGCGTGTCGGGATCGGCCTTGAGTTCCCTTTCTGCGAGGGCGCGCCAGCGGGCGAGCTTGTCGGTCATGGGTGACTCCCGTGGGGCAGGTCGAAGGGCTCGGCACGCGGCGCCCCCTCCACCACCTTCGGTGGTCCCCCTCCCCCGTAAACGGGGGAGGATAGAGGGCGCAGACGGCCGCGACGGCGTATCCTCCCCTGCGAAGCGGGGGAGGGGGACCATGCGAAGCATGGTGGAGGGGGCGCCGTGCCGGCCCTCATCACTCGAACTCCATGATCATCTCGTCCACCGCGAGGCTGGCGCCGGCTTGGACGGGGATGGATTTGACGATGGCGCGGCGCTCGGCGCGCAGCACGTTTTCCATCTTCATGGCCTCCACCGTGGCGAGCGGTTGGCCCTCCTGCACCTCGGCGCCGACCGACACCATGATGGCGGTGACGACGCCCGGCATCGGGCAGAGCAGCATCCTGGAGGTATCGGGCGGCGCCTTTTCGGGCATCAGCCGGGCGAGTTCGGCAACGCGCGGGCTGCGCACATGGATCTTGAGATCGATGCCGCGCCAGCGCAGCCGCCAGCCGGAGTTCACGGGTTGGACCTTGACGCCCATCGCTTCGCCGCCAACGGCAAAACGTGCATGCGGGCGGCCGGGCAGCCAGTCGCTGGTGACGGGAACGGGCCGGCCGCCTTCGAAACCGACCAGCGTCGCACCGCCCTCGTCGCGCAGGGCGACCTCGAACTCCGTTCCGTTGACCTTGACGACCCATTCGCGGCCCACCGTCCGGCGGTGGTTATCGAGCGCACCCGAGATCAGCACGGCACGTTTCTGGCTGCGGAAATGCACGAAGGCGGCGACGGCGGCCAGCGCCCGGGCCTCTTCCTCGCCGGGCGTGACGCCCGAAAAACCCTCCGGCCACTCCTCGGCAATGAAGGCTGTGGTAAGTTCTCCCTTACGGAACCTCTCGTGCCGCATGACGGCCGACAGGAAGGGCAGATTGTGGCCGATGCCGTCGAGCTCGAAATCGTCGAGCGCCGCACTCATGGCGTCGATGGCGGCCAGGCGGTCAGGCGCCCATGCGCAGAGCT
>NZ_WVVV01000026.1 GCF_012911015.1 Chelativorans sp. ZYF759
CTGCCTCGCCGTTCGCCATGCTCACGGCTCGTTGTCGGCCACCGTTCGTCGCTTTGATCGACAAATCGTTGCCGATCAATCGGCCTGCGGCCGACCGCTCCTCACCCCACAAGGGGAGAAGGGAGTCGCGCTGCGTCAGCGCCGAGACGGATGAGGGGTAAGCCCCGCGCGGCATGTGCCGTTCAGGCATGGATCCTAGGGTCTTCGCGACGGCCTTCGGCCTGCTTCGCCCTAGGATGACGAAGGTGGGGGTGGCGTACGCGCTTCATATCCACCGTCCCGTTTGGATCCCTGGTCCGCTACGCGGCCCGGGATGACGGTGGCGCTGGAGGGCGGGCGTTCGCCGCCAATCCTTGCCTATTCGGCGGCGAGGGAGTTTTTCCAGTCCGGGGTGGAGCCGGGTTCGCAGATCTTTTCCGCCCGCTCGAGGCGCCGATAGAAATCGGCGAGCTGCTTGCCGCGTTCGGGCCGGAAGCTGCGACCGGCCAGTTCCACGCCGGCGATACGGTCGATGCGAAAGGCGCGAAAGTCGTTGCGCAATTCGCACCAGGCGACCAGCGTCCAGACCTTGCCCCAGAACCAGAGCCCGAGCGGCCGTATCTCCCGCCTGGATCCGGCGCCCCCGCCATCGCGGTAATCCACCACCAGCACCGTGCGGTCTTCGACCGCATGTTCGAGCAGGTCTATCGCGCGGCGCTGATCGTCGTCGATGACCCAGTCGGGCATGTGGATTTCGGTGCGTGCGAGACGCGCCTTCTCGGCTTCCGGCAGGACGGCACCGATCTTGACCAGCGCCTCTTCCGCCGCACGCGCCATCTCGGCGCCCCCGAAGGCGCGCACCATGCGCGCGCCCGCCACCAGCGCGACGATCTCGTCGCGCGAGAACATCAGCGGCGGAAGCTCGAAGCCTTCCCGCATCAGATAGCCGACGCCCGCCTCCCCGTCGATCGGCACGCCGGTCGACTGGAGATCGGCGATATCGCGGTAGATGGTACGTTCCGATACTTCGAGCCGCTCGCCGAGCATGCGGGCCGTCACGAGACGTCCGCCGCGCAGCTGCTGCACGATCTGAAAAAGTCTGTCGGCTCGTCGCATGCGAGGTCCCTCCGGTCAGACGAAGGATGCGCTTATGGCAAGGTCCTGCTGACACCCTTGTGTCAGGAGCATTAAATCGTTTCGCATTTTGCACCTCATCCGCTGCGTGCACACCCGAAAAGTGTCGACACCTTCCCGTATGACGATGGTGGAACGGCGAGGCCGACTCCGGACACGAAATTTCGGTGGTCCTTCGACGCGAGAAAGCCGTGCGTGAGCATCCCGCGCCCTCGCCGGATCTGGCCGGCCGGGAGGATGATCACGAGACAAGCTCTCCTTCTGGACGTTGCCGGCTGATTTAACTATAAGGCCGTCGATCCCCGAAATGGTTCAGTTTCGACCAGCAGGAGTGCCATGGCCGGCCATTCACAGTTCAAGAACATCATGCACCGCAAGGGCCGCCAGGATGCGGTCCGCTCCAAGATGTTCTCCAAGCTCGCCCGCGAGATCACGGTTGCAGCCAAGATGGGCGCACCGGATCCCGACATGAATCCGCGCCTGCGCCTGGCGGTCCAGAACGCCAAGGCGCAGTCCATGCCGAAGGACAATATCCAGCGCGCCATCAGCAAGGCCTCCGGCGGCGACGCCGAGAACTATGAAGAGGTACGCTACGAAGGCTATGGCCCCGGGGGCGTGGCCGTCATCGTCGAGGCGCTGACGGACAACCGCAACCGCACCGCCTCCAACGTGCGTGCGGCCTTCACCAAATCTGGCGGCGCGATGGGCGAGACGGGCTCGGTCGCCTTCATGTTCGACCGGGTGGGCGAGATCGTCTACACCACGGCCGCCGGTGACGCCGACAAGGTGATGGAAGCCGCCATTGAGGCCGGCGCCGAGGACGTGACGTCGGACGAGAACGGTCATGTCATCATCTGTGCCTTCGAGGATATCGGCGAGGTGACCTCGGCACTGGAATCAGCGCTGGGCCAGGCCGAATCGGTCAAGGCGATCTGGCGGCCGCAGACCGGCACGCCGGTCGACGAGGACAAGGCGCAGTCGGTGCTGCGGCTGATCTCGGTGCTCGACGACGATGACGACGTGCAGAATGTCTACGCCAATTTCGAAGTCGACGACGAGACCATGGCCAAGCTGAGCGCGGCCTGAGGTCGCTTGGAAGACCGGCGCCCCACGATCCGCATCACCTATTGCACCCAGTGCAACTGGCTCCTGCGCGCCGGCTGGATGGCGCAGGAGCTGCTTTCCACCTTCGGCCAGGATCTGGGCGGCGTGGAACTGGTGCCGGGCACCGGCGGCGTTTTCGAGATCACGGTGGACGGCGAAACGATCTGGGAGCGCAAGCGCGATGGCGGCTTCCCGGAGGCCAAGGTGCTCAAGCGCCTGGTGCGCGACCGGGCCTGGCCCGACCGCGATCTCGGACATTCCGACCGCTGAGAGGCGGTCAGCCGCGCGCGAAGGCGGTGCGCAGAAGCATGATCTGTTCGTTGACGGGATTCTCGTTGGCGACCGCCGGTGCGGGTACGAGACGGCCATAGACCTCCTCGTCCATGCGGCGCACCAGGGCCTGCAGGCGCAAAGAGCGCTCTACCAGATTCTGGAAGCCTTCCGGAAGTTCGCCCCAGCCCGGAACGTCGGAGGCGGCAGACGAGGTGTCGAGCCGCACCTTGGACTTTTCCGCCGCGACCTGTTCGCGCGTCATCTCGCCGGAATTGGCGGCGCGCTGCAAGAGAAGCCAGGATGCAACCTGCATCAGGCGGGTGGTAAGGCGCATCGATTCGGCCGCATAAAGCGTCGAGGCGAGACGCGACAGGCCCTTGGCCTCCACGCGACCGCGCCCGTCGAGGTACTCGGCGGCCTGTTCGACCAGCCCCATGCCTTCGTCGTAAAGCGGCTTGAAGGAACTAGAGAAGACGCGACGCTCGGCGAGCCTGACCGTCTGCGCGCCCTCATGCACCGAATTCCCCATCTGGGCAAATACTCCCGAACTCTCGAAATCACTTCAACAATCGGCGACGGCCGGACGGGTTCCATATGAACGATTCGTACGTCTGCCGCAGAGAAGATGGCCGGTTGTGCACGGCAAGGCAAGCTTTTGCTTAACGAAGGGTTAACACCGCGCAAGAGACGGCGGCGACCCTGTTTCCGGCCAAAAAAAAAGAGCCGCGGGTTGCGGCTCTCAGGAGTTTAACAGGGAGGCGTCAAACGGAGTGGCAAGACCACTCGGTAAGAATCCAGATCACTGGATGCCCGTAGTTAAACCTCATAAAGCTTAACCGGAGCTTAACGCGATGGTTAACATGCGGGAAAAATGTGCCGGCATGGGACATTTTTCACCTTATGTTCCCTCCGCGCGCGCCATTTCCCTCAGCCTGAACTTCTGGATCTTGCCAGTGCTTGTCTTGGGGATTTCGGCGAAGATAACGGCTTTCGGCACTTTGAAGCGCGCCAGCAGGCCCCGGCAATGTTCAATGATCTCGGCTTCGGTGGCGGATCGGCCGGGCCTGAGCTCGACATAGGCGAGCGGGACCTCGCCCCATTTGTCGTCGGGCCGGGCCACCACGCCGCAGGCCGCGACGGCGGGATGCTTGTAGAGCGCGTCCTCGACCTCGATCGAGGAGATGTTCTCGCCGCCCGAGATGATGATGTCCTTGGAGCGGTCCTTGAGCTGGATGTAGCCGTCGGGGTGCAGGACGCCGAGATCGCCGGAATGGAACCAGCCGCCGTAAAACGCCTCGTCGGAGGCTTTGCGGTTCCTGAGATAGCCCTTCATGACGATGTTGCCGCGGAACATGACCTCGCCGATGGTCTCGCCATCGGCCGGCACCGGTTCCATGGTCTGGGGATCGCGCACGCTGAGGCCCTCGAGCGCGGCGTAGCGGACGCCCTGGCGGGCCTTCTTGGCGGTGCGCGGGCCCTTGTCGAGATGGTCCCAGTCGGAATGCCACTCGTTGACGACGGCGGGACCGTAGGTCTCCGTCAGCCCGTAGAGATGGGTCACCGCAAAGCCGGCATCCGCCATGCCCGACAGAACCGCCTCGGGCGGCGGGGCGGCGGCGGTGTTGAAGGTGACGGTCTGGGGAAAGTCGCGACGTTCCTCTTCGGGCGCATTGATCAGCGCCGACATGACGACCGGCGCGCCGCACAGATGCGTGACGCCATGCTCGGCGATCGCCGCAAACATGGCTTTGGCGCGCACCCAGCGCAGGCAGACATGCGTGCCCGCCTGGACCGCCAGCGTCCAGGGAAAGCACCAGCCGTTGCAGTGGAACATGGGCAGCGTCCACAGATAGACCGGGAAGCGGCCCATGCCGGCATGGATGGTGTTGGCATAGGCCATCAGCGCCGCCCCGCGATGGTGATAGACCACGCCCTTGGGATTGCCGGTGGTGCCGGAGGTGTAGTTGAGCGAAATGGCATCCCATTCGTCGTCGGGCATCGACCAGGCGAAATCCGCGTCTCCTGAAGCGACGAAGTCCTCGTAGTCGATCTCGCCGATGCGCTCGCCCTTGGGATAGGGCGCGTCGTCGCGATATTCGGAGTCGTCATAATCGATGACGAGCGGCTTCACCGTCGTCAGCTTCAGCGCCTCCGCGACCACGCCGGCGAATTCGCGGTCGACGATCAGCACCTTCGAATCGGCGTGGTCGAGCTGGAAGGCGATGATGGCGGCGTCGAGCCTGGTGTTGAGCGAATGCAGCACGGCCTTGACCATCGGCACCCCGAAATGGGCCTCCAGCATGGGCGGCGTGTTGGACAGCATGACCGACACCGTGTCGCCCTTGCCGATGTCGCGCGCGGCGAGTGCAGCTGCCAGTTTCAGCGACCGGCGCCAGAATTCGGCATAGCTGGTCGTGGCCGTTCCATGGATGATGGCGATGCGTTCGGGAAAGACCTTCGCCGCGCGTTCGAGATAGGTCAGCGGGGTCAGCGGCTGGAAATTGGCCGGATTGCGATCGAGATCGGTGTCATAGGGGTTCATGCCGCGTTGCTCCTCCTCCAGGCCAAGGCCTGTTTAAGCACGGAGCGGCGCGGAAATCATCCGCCCCCGATCGTGGCGTCCCAGACGAGTTTCACCCCGACCAGCATGATCATCACATACATGAAGGGGTAGAATATCTCGGGCTTCATGCGCTTGACGATCCACGCGCCGGCCAGCGTGGCGATGGGCGCGACGGGCATCAGCACGGCGGAGGCCGCCAGATTGGCGGTGTCGAACAGGCCGAGCGCGAAATAGGGCACCAGTTTCACCACGTTGACGGCGGCGAAGAAGATCACGGCGGTGCCGGTGTAGAGCCTGGGGTCCTGGCGCAGCCGCATCGCATAGACCTGATAGGGCGGCCCGCCGGCATGGGCCACGAAACTCGTGAAGCCGGCGACGATCCCCCACCACGCACCGGCGATGCGGTTGTGCGGCGCGGCCTCGTGGTGGCGCGCGATCAGCTGGTAGAGCCAGCGCAGGAAGAAGCCGATCGCCACCAGCCCGACAATGAGACGCACCGCATCCACCGTCACGAACGCGGCGGTCAGCCAGCCGAGCCCGATGCCGACCATGGCCCCCGGCAGCATCACCTTGAGCGTCGTGAAATCGCGCCAGTGGCGCCAGGTCCACAACGAGACCGCGTCCATGAGGATGAGGATCGGCAGCAGGATGGCCGCCGCCTGCACCGGATGGATGGCCAGCGCCATGACCGGCACGCCCATCAACGCGGCCGCCCCGCCCAGCCCGCCTTTCGACAGACCGACCAGGATCACCGCCGGCACGGCGACGGCATAAAACATCGGATCGGTAAGCAGGAAAAGCGGATCAGGCATGCGGGGCATTCTCGTTATAGGCTGCCTGCTTTAGGTTTTCGCGGCGGACTTGGCGAGAGGCAACCTCACCGCAACAGCCAGGTCGGTCGCCGGCACCGCCCTTTCTGCCGGCCGGCGCGGCGTGCCGATCGACGCGCGCGGGGCCGACCGGATCGGGCCGCCGCGCCGGCGGGGATTGCAGCCAGGCCCGCCAATTGCGATATGCCGCAATGCGACCATGATCGGCGACCACATCTGACCGATCCGAAACCGAGTGAAGAGATGCCCGCACGAGACCCGCAATCGCGCTGCCGCCTGGTTCTGGTGGCACCCGAAATGGAAGACATGAGCGAACAGGCGCGCCTGGTGGGCGATGCCCTGTCGGGAGGCGACGTGGCCACGGTCATCGTCATCGCCCGCGATGCGGATGACCGGCTCGCCCAGGCGCGCGTGGCCGCCATCATCGACCTGGCGCATGCGCGCGAGGTTGCCGTCATCGTGGTCGGCGACACGCGCATCGCGGCCCGGGCCGGCGCGGACGGCGTGCATCTTGAAGGCGCCAATGCGGCGACCGCCGCCGAGACGGTCGAGGCCCATGGCCCGCGCCTGATGGTCGGCGTCGATGGCGCCAAGACGCGTCACGACGCGCTGGAACTGGGCGAGGCGCGGCCCGACTACATATTCTTCGGCCGGTTCGGCTACGACACCGCCCCTGCATCGCATCCGCGCAATCTCGCGCTCGGCGAATGGTGGTCGCAGATGGTGGCAATCCCCTGCATCGTGCAGGGCGGCGCCGACATCGACAGCGTGCGCGAGGTCGCGGCGAGCGGCGCCGAATTCGTGGCGCTGTCGAGCGCGGTCTTCGGCGGTTCGCAGACCCCCGGCGAAGCCGTGCGCGCGGCAAACGCGCTGCTCGACGACGCCAGCCAAGAGGCGGCAGGCGCGGCATGAAGCCCGTTCCGGCCATGCTGCTTGCCCTTGCGGCGTTGCTGCCTGCGGCGGCCGGCGCGCAGGAAGGCGAACGCCTGACGCCCCCCACCTCGCAGACGGTTTCGGTGGAGCGTTTCGGCGGCCTTTCGGGCGACCGCGCCTTCGGCGCCTACCAGCGCGGCTTCTACAAGACGGCACTGGAACTGGCCCGCGAGCGGGCGGAGGCCGGCGATGCAGATGCGCAGATCCTGGCGGCCGAATTGCTGTCGCGCGGGCTGGGCGTACGGCGTGACATCGAGGAGGCCGCGCGTCTCTACGAGGCGGCGGCCCTCCAGGGTGACGCGGAGGCGAAGTTCCGCTTCGCCATGATGCTTCTCGACGGGGCCGGCGTGGAGCGCGACCGCGACCGCGCCTACGAGATGATGGAAGAGGCTGCCGAGGCCGGCCATCCGCTGGCGCAGTTCAATTATGCCCAGGTGGTTCTCGATCAACAGCCCAATTTCGAAGGCGAGGAGCGCGCGCGCGATCTCTTCCTCGCCGCCGCCGAGGCGGGGATCGCCGACGCGCAATATGCCATGGCGCAGATGCACCTGGCCGGGATCGGCCGCGCCGCGCCGGACGAGGCGGAAGCCCGGCGGTGGCTTCAGATGGCGGCGCAGAGGAACCATGACACGGCCCAGCTCGAGCTGGCCACCATGATGGTGGGCGGGCGCGGCGGCGATGTCGATTTCGAGGCCGGCTTTTCCTGGATGAAGCGCGCGGCCGAGATGGGCAATGTCGCAGCGCGCAACCGGCTCGCCAAGCTCTACCGCTCCGGTATCGGCGTCGAGGGCGATTCCCTCCAGGCCGCCGCCTGGTATCTGCTGGCACGCCAGTCGGGCCTGTTCGATCCCGAAATGGAGGACCATCTCTACGGGCTCGACGAAGAGGAAATCGCCGAGGCGCAGCAACGCGCCGCCACGCTGCGCTGAACGGCACGGCCGAACCCGCCTTCTCTTGCCTCTGGCGGCGATTTGTGGTCTTGGAAGCCGCGAAACACGCGCCTCCGGGGAGGCGCCACGAAAATTTCCGGAACCGAACAATGGCCAAGATCAACGGCAATGAAATCCGTCCGGGCAACGTCATCGAGCATGATGGCGGCCTGTGGGTGGCGGTCAAGACCAACGCGGTGAAGCCCGGCAAGGGCGGTGCCTACAACCAGGTCGAACTCAAGAATCTCATCAACGGCACCAAGCTCAACGAGCGCTTCCGCGCCGCAGAGACGGTGGAGAAGGTGCGCCTCGAGCAGAAGGACTTCACCTTCCTCTACGAGCAGGGCGATGCGCTGGTGTTCATGGATGACGAGAGCTACGAGCAGCTCGAGCTCGACAAGGACTTTGTCGGCGACCGCGCCGCCTTCCTGCAGGACGGCATGAAGGTCACGGTCGAACTGCACGAGGAACGTCCGATCGGCATTTCGCTGCCCGACCAGGTGACGCTAACCATCACCGAAGCCGACCCGGTGGTGAAGGGCCAGACGGCGGCCTCCTCCTACAAGCCCGCGGTTCTGGAGAACGGCGTGCGCGTGATGGTGCCGCCCTTCATTTCGTCCGGCGAGAAGATCGTCGTCGACACGTCCGAGATCACCTATATCCGGCGCGCCGAGTAGGCCCGCCTCCTTTTCCTTCGGAGACATGTGAATGGCGCGTTCTGCCATCATCAACGTCATGGTTCAGGCCGCCATCAAGGCGGGCCGCTCGCTGTCGCGCGATTTCGGCGAGGTGCAGAACCTGCAGGTCTCGCTGAAGGGGCCCGGCGACTATGTGAGCCAGGCGGACCGCAAGGCCGAGGAGATCGTCTACACCGAACTGTCGCGCGCCAGGCCCGGCTACGGCTTTCTCATGGAGGAAGGCGGCGAGGTGGAAGGCACGGACGGCCAGCACCGCTGGCTGGTCGACCCGCTCGACGGCACCACCAACTTCCTGCACGGCATCCCGCTCTTTGCCGTCTCCATCGGCCTCGAACGCCAGGGCCAGCTGGTGGCGGGCGTGATCTACAACCCGGCCATGGACGAGCTCTACACCGCCGAGCGCGGCGGCGGCGCGTTCCTGAACGACCGACGCATGCGCGTGGCCGCGCGTTCGCGCCTTCTCGACAGCGTGGTCGGCACGGGCATCCCGCATCTGGGCCGCGGCAATCACGGCCGCTCGCTCGTCGACCTGCGCAACGCCATGGCCGAGACCGCCGGCATCCGGCGCCTGGGTTCGGCCGCGCTCGACCTCGCCTATGTGGCGGCAGGCCGCATGGACGGTTTCTGGGAAGATTCGCTGTCGCCCTGGGACCTTGCGGCCGGCATCATCATGGTGCGGGAGGCCGGCGGCTTCGCCACCGATCGCCACGGCAAGCAGGACATGTTCGACAATGGCAGCGTGGTCGCCGGCAACGAGGCCATCCACGGCGCGCTTCTGAAGCTGCTCGCCAAGCCCATGCCCAAGGCCTGACGGCCGCCCGGTGCCGCAGGCCTGACGGCGGCCGGAGGCACAGGACCTGACGGTCGCGCCGAATTGCCGCGCTCCTTTCATCCCACGGTCATGTTTTTCGTGCCATGATGGGCCCATGGCAACACATCATGGCCCCCACCACATCCCTTTCGCGGGGCGCTTCCATTTCGACCGCAGCGAACGAATCGCGGATGGCGTCGTGCATGCGATCGGCATCCTTCTGGCGATCGTCGCGGGCGCGGCGCTGCTCGTCCATGCATGGCCCTATGCCGGGCGCGCCGAATATGTCGCCGCGCTGTTCTACGTCGTCTCGCTGACGACCGTCTTCTCGGTCTCCTGCGCCTATAATCTGTGGCCCATCACGCCGACCAAATGGCTGCTGCGCCGGTTCGACCACGCCGCGATCTATCTCCTGATCGCGGGCACCTATTCGCCCTTCCTGGCGCTTCTCGACGAGGCCGGCTTCATGCTGGCGCTGGTGTGGGGCGCGGCGGCAATCGGCATCTTCATCAAACTCGCCCTGCCCGGCCGCTTCGACCGGCTGGCCATCGTCTTCTACCTCGCGATCGGCTGGAGCGGCCTGCTGGTCGCCGACAGCCTGGCCGAGACGCTCTCCTCGCGCACGCTGATGCTGGTCGCGGCGGGTGGCGTGGCGTATACGAGCGGCGTCATCTTCCATGTCTGGCAAAACCTCAAATACAACACGGCCCTGTGGCACAGCTTCGTGGTCGCCGGCGCCGCCCTGCATCTGGCAGCGGTGACGGATGCGCTGGTGCTGAACATTTCGTGAGTTCGCGGGTTCGTGCCGCGAAACACTTTTGTGGCAGGCTCATCTGGCGGCGCGCCTTTCAATTTCGTCACAATTGCGTTTAGAGTCGTGATCGACCGCGCAAGCGCAACCAATCCGAGGCTGCCTCATGGCATTGTTGAAATCGTTCGGCGCCGAACACCTGGCCGACGAGGCGGACTATGATCCGCGCTATCTGTCCAGCCCTCAGGTCTTCCTGTTCTCGATGGTGGTCTTCCTGGCCATCTGCGGCTTCATCGCGGCGATACTCTATCGACAGATATCCACCGCCTTCCAGGCCAATCCGGGACTGAACGGGCTGATCCTCGGCGTGCTGGCGGTCGGCGTTCTCCTGGCCTTCGCGCAGGTGATCAGGCTCTTCCGCGAGATCCGCTGGGTCAATTCCTTCCGGGCCGGCGCGGATGCGCGCAACCCCGTGCTGCTGGCGCCGATGCAGGCGCTGCTCAGCCGCTCTTCCTCGATGTCGCTGTCGACGGCCTCGATGCGCTCGATCCTCGATTCCATCGCCACGCGCCTCGACGAAAGCCGCGACATCTCGCGCTACCTGATCGGGCTTCTGGTCTTTCTCGGCCTGCTCGGCACGTTCTGGGGACTGCTGCAGACGATCGGATCGATCGGCGACACCATCCAGTCGCTCGACGTCGGCGCCGGCGACACGGGCGAGGTGCTCGACGCCCTCAAGCTCGGCCTTGCCACGCCGCTGGCCGGCATGGGCACGGCCTTCTCCTCCTCGCTTTTCGGCCTTGCCGGCTCGCTCGTCCTCGGCTTTCTCGACCTTCAGGCCGGCCGTGCGCAGAACCGGTTCTACACCGAGCTGGAGAACTGGCTCTCCACCGTCACCGACCTGAATTCCGACATCCATGTCGACGCCGCGCGCGCCGACTCGACGGAGGAGATCAAGGCGCTCGCCGAAAAGCTCCGCACCATGCAGGAATCGGGCGGCAGCTCGGCCAATCCCCGCGTCGCCTCCGCCATGGCGAGCCTCGCCGAGGGCATTTCGGGGCTGGTCAAGAACATGCGCTCCGAACAGCAGCTGATGCGCGACTGGGTGGAGGCGCAGGCGGCCGAACAGAAGCAGATGCGGGCCACGCTGGAAAAGCTTGCCACCGTGCTCGAGAAAGAGAGCAAGAAGTAGATGGCCCTTGCGCGCGGCAGACGACGCGAACGGGGGGTCGATTACTGGCCGGGCTTCGTCGATGCCCTGGCCACGCTCCTGCTTGCCATCATGTTCCTGTTGTCGGTCTTCGTGCTGGCGCAGTTCCTGCTCAGCCAGGAGATCACCGGCCGCGACCAGGTCCTGAACCGGCTCAACGCCCAGATCAACGAGCTGACCCAGCTGCTCGCGCTGGAGCGCTCCGCCGGCCAGGACCTCGAGGACGCGCTGGCCAGCATGCGCGCCTCGCTGGCGGAGGCCGAGAGCGACCGCAGCCGCCTGCAGCAGCTTCTGGAGCAGGATGCCGGCGCGGGCTCGCAGGCGCAGTCCCGCATTGGCGCGCTGAGCGAAGAGCTCGACGAGGAGCGCCAGGTCAGCCAGCGCGCCATGAGCCAGGTAGAACTTCTCAACCAGCAGATCCAGGCGCTGCGAAACCAGATCGCCGCGCTTGAAGGCGCGCTCGACACGTCGGAGGCCCGCGACCGCGAAGCCAACGCGAAGATCGCGGATCTGGGCCGCCGCCTGAACGTGGCGCTCGCCCAGCGCGTGCAGGAGCTGAACCGCTACCGCTCCGACTTCTTCGGGCGGCTGCGCGAGATCCTGTCCGACCGCGAGGGCATCCGCATCGTCGGCGACCGCTTCGTGTTCCAGTCCGAGGTCCTGTTCCCCTCGGGCACGGAACAGATCAACCCGGCTGGCCAGGAAGAGATGCGCCGCCTCGCCGAGGCCATTCTGGAGCTGCAGCGCGAGATCCCGCCCGAGATCAACTGGGTGCTGCGCGTCGACGGCCATACCGACAACATCCCGCTGTCGGGCACCGGCCGGTTCCGCGACAACTGGGAACTGTCAACGGCGCGCTCGACCTCGGTCGTGAAGTTCCTGATCGAGAACGGCGTGCCGGCCGAAAGGCTGGTCGCGGCGGGCTTCGGCGAGTTCCAGCCGCTCGACGATGCCGACACGGCCGACGCCCGCGACCGCAACCGCCGCATCGAGTTGAAGCTGACGGAGCGCTAGCCCGGCGGGTCGGCCGCATCTCGTGACCGGGAACGTCGATCTTGATCCATTCGCGGTCGGTCGGCCTGCGGCCGCCGATCTTTGAACCCGAAGAAGGACATCATGGACCTCACCAACCAGGATATCGCCGATCTCGTCGCCTTCCGAAGAGAGCTTCACCGCTTTCCCGAGATTTCCAACGAAGAGGAGGAGACGGCCAGACGCGTCGTCGACTTCCTGAAGCAGACCGCCCCTGGCGAGATTTTCACGGGCATGGGCGGGCATGGCGTGGCGGCGGTCTATGACAGCGGCAAGCCGGGGCCGACGCTGCTGTTTCGTGCCGAGCTCGACGCGCTGCCGATCGAGGAACTGTCCGATGCGCCTCACCGCTCGACCATACCGGGCAAGTCGCATATGTGCGGACATGACGGGCACACGGCGATTCTGGCCGCCATGGCCCGCCAGCTCGGCCGCAAGGCGCCGGCGCGCGGGCGCGTCGTGCTGATGTTCCAGCCGGCCGAGGAGACCGGTAACGGTGCGGCGGGCGTGACCGCCGATCCGCGCTACGAGGCCCTCCGCCCGGACTTCGCCTTCTCGCTGCACAATCTGCCGGGCACCCCGCTCGGCCATGTGCGGCTGAAGGAAGGTGTGGTCAACTGCGCCTCGCGCGGCATGCGTATCGTGCTGTCGGGCAAGACGGCGCATTCCTCCATGCCGGAGACCGGCACCTCGCCGATGCCGGCCGTGGCCGAACTGATGCCGGCGCTGGCGAAGCTCGGCGGCGGACGCTTCTCGCAGGACGATTTCGCCATGGTGACGGTGACGCATGCGCAGATGGGCGAGGCGGTTTTCGGGGTCGCGCCCGGTTATGCGGAGGTCTGGGCCACACTGAGGACCCGCCTCGACGAGCGCATGGCAGCACTTTGCGCCGACGCCGAGAAACTGGCGCAGGAGGCGGCCGTCCGTCATGGGCTGGGCTGCGTGTTCGACTATCACGAGATTTTCGTGGCCAGCCTCAACGCGCCGCAGGCCGTCGCCCATCTGCGCCAGGCGATGGACGAGGCTGGCATCAGCCATGACGAAGAGGAACTGCCGATGCGGGCCTCAGAGGATTTCGGCCTGTTCGGCCGCGGCTCGGCCTCGGCGATGCTGTTTCTGGGCTCGGGCGAGACCCACCCGCAGCTGCACAACCCCGACTACGACTTTCCCGACGATCTGATCCCGATCGGCGCGCGGATCTTCATGCGCGTGGTGGGGAATGTGCTGGGGTGAGTGGTCGGCCCGATCAGCGAAACGGGTTCCTGATGGTCAGCCGGCCCGCCAACTCCCGCCCGTCCTGAAGGTCTTCGCTCCAGAAGGTCGTGCATTCGCCCTGCAGGGCGGCGGCCATCATCAGGGCATCGAAAAAAGGAAAAACCATGTCGGGAGGCGATCTCCAGCGCAATTTCGTTCGTATGGATGTCGACCGGCAGGACTCACGTGCAGAGCTTGCGGATGATCGCGGCCGCTTCGCCGATCTCGGCCCATTCGCGTGAGAGTTTCCGCCGGCTGACATGCACGAATTCGTTCAGCGTCTGGACGCTAATGGTGCAGCCATCGCTCAGAAGCCGCTCTGCAATCACGGAGCGATCGTCGTTGCTGAAGGCATAGACGAGGATGTTCGTGTCGAGGAAGGCTTCGGGCGTCCCGGTCACCTGCTATTGGCCTCGTCTCGGTCGAAGCGCCAGCCGTGGGGCAGAGGCCGCCGCAAAGCGCGCAACCGGGAAAGCGCTTCCTTGCGGCTCGTATCGCGTGCGACCGCAAAACGCCGTTCGCCGACAACCGTGATTTCGATCTCGTCACCCTCCTTCAGGTCAAGAGCTTCGACCACACCGGAGGGCAAACGCAGGGCAAGGCTATTGCCCCATTTGGAAACGCGCATGGAGTGCACTCCCTGATATACATCTGGAATGGATATCTAGGACACGGGGCCTGCAACGCAATTGGGGCCATCCCGCAAAACGGACCTACAACCGGTTCTTGACCAGCCCGAGCTTTGCCAGATCCTTCTCCCGCCCGAACAGGCGCAGGATCGCGAGCTGTTCGTCGAGGGCGGGAATAAAGACGCTCAGTCCGCCGATATCGACGGCCAGTCGGGTGGTCGGCGCCACCTTCTGCCAGCCACCTTCGGACAGGACTTCGAGATGTCCCATCGTCTCGATGGGCAGGCAGCCGGGCCGGTCGACGCGGTGATAGGGATCGGAGCGGAAGCGCGAACCGGGACGCGGTGCTGCCGCCTGCTCTCCCCAGCGATCGAGGAAACCGGCAAGCGTTCCCGACGATCCCAACAGGTCGACGTCGGCCGGTTCAATGTCATCGATGCCGGCAAGCCTCAGGGCGGCGCTGCCGATGATCCACCAGTCGTGCCGATCCGGCGGCGCGGTTCGCGCGATTTCGCGCAAAGCGGCGGCGAGCCTCGGATCCATCTACTCGGCAGCCCCGCTGAAGGCGTTGGCACCCGTTTCGAACTGAAGCCGGGCGAGACGGGCATAGACCCCGCCTTTCGCAACGAGGCTCTTGTGGGTGCCCTCCTCGATGATCCGTCCGGCCTCGAGCACGAGGATCCGGTCGGCCTTGAGGACGGTGGCCAGCCGGTGGGCGATGACGATGGTGGTGCGCTTCCTCATCAGCTTTTCGAGCGCCGTCTGGACGAAGGTCTCGCTTTCGGCGTCGAGCGCGGACGTGGCCTCGTCGAGAAGCAGGATGGGGGCATCGCGCAGGATCGCCCGGGCGATCGCCACGCGCTGCCGCTGCCCCCCTGAAAGCGTGACGCCGCGTTCGCCGAGCTGGGTGTCGAAGCCTTCTTCGAGACGCAGGATGAACTCGTCGGCATGGGCATCGCGGGCAGCCTGGAGGACAGCTTCATCGCTCGCCTTCGGGCAGCCGAAGGCGATGTTGTCACGTGCCGAAGCCGCGAAGATCGTCACGTCCTGGGGCACCAGCGCCAGACGCGCGCGCACATCCGCCGGATCGGCGCGCGTCAGGTCGACGCCATCGATGAGTATGCGGCCGCGATCGGGGTCATAAAAGCGCAGAAGCAACTGGAAGATGGTGCTCTTGCCAGCCCCCGATGGCCCCACGATGGCGACCGTCTCGCCCGGCCGCACGGTGAAGGAAAGCTCGCCCAGCGCAGACTGGCCGGGCCGCACCGGATAGGCAAAGCCGACCTTTTCGAAGGTTACCTCACCGCGGGCGGGAACCGGCAAGGGCAAGGGATCGGCCGGCGCCTGAACGCCGGGCACTTCCTCGAGCAGTTCCGTCAGCCGTTCGGCCGCGCCCGCCGCCTGGCTCAGTTCGCCCCAGACTTCCGACAGCGCGCCCAGCGCGCCGGCGCCAAAGACCGCATAGAGCAGGAACTGGCCGAGCGTGCCGGCCGACATGTCGCCCGTCAGCACGTCGTGCGAGCCGATCCACAGGACGCCAACCACCGCGCAGAAGACGGTGAGGATGGCAAAGAAGGTGAGCACCGCCCGCGCCTTCACCGAGGAGCGGGCCGCCTGGAAGGCGGCTTCGACGGCACGCGAGAAACGGCCGATCACCATGTCCTCGGCCGTGAAGGCCTGCATGGTGCGCGGCGAGCCGATCTGCTCGGAAGCATAGGCCGAGGCCTCGGCCAGCATGTCCTGGGCCATCCGCGAGCGGCGGCGGACGGAACGTCCGAAGGCGACCAGGGGCAGCACGATCAACGGGATCGCCAGGATGACGAAGCCCGAGAGCTTGGGACTGGTGACGATCATCATGCCGAGCGCGCCGATGCCGAGGATGATGTTGCGCAGCGCCTGCGAGACGGTGGCGCCGACGGCCGATTTGATCTGGGTGGTGTCGGCGGTCAGCCGCGATACGATCTCGCCGGACTGCACGGCATCGAAAAATGCCGGCGACAGGCGCGCCACATGCGCGAAAACGTCACGCCGGATATCGGAGACCACGCGTTCGCCGAGGGTGATGACGAAATAATAGCGGCAGGCGGATGCCACGGCGAGCACGATGGCGATACCCAGCAGCATGGCGAAATACTGGGCCACGAAGGTCGTGTCGGCTGCCGTGAAGCCGTGATCGATCATGCGGCGGACGGCAAGCGGCAGGCTGAGCGTGGTCAGCGCGGCCAGCACGAGGAAGAACAGGGCGCCCGCCATCAGGCCGCGATAGCGCAGCGTGTAGGGCGCCAAACGCCGCAGCGGCGTGAGCGAGCGACGTTCCCTTGTCTCTCCCTCGCCCATGCTGGTCAGTGCCATCGCCCCATCCCTGCCACCCAGGATCGCCGGGCGGTCTTGTGCTGGTTGGCAGGCTGATGTATAGCCCGCCCGAAGTTTTGCGAAGCCGTAGCCTTAGGTGGCCGCGGCTTCAAGTGTTGAATGAGGGCGCATCGCCGCAGGCCGGACCCGCCGACGGCGCCCGTATCGAGAACCCAGGACAGTCCCATGAAGGCCGATACCCACCCCGACTACCACATGATCAAGGTCGTGATGACCGACGGCACCGAATATTTCACCCGTTCGACCTGGGGCAGCGAGGGCGACACGCTGAACCTCGACATCGACCCCACCACGCACCCGGCCTGGACCGGCGGCACGCAGTCGCTCGTCGATCGTGGCGGCCGCGTCTCCAAGTTCAAGAAGCGCTACGAAGGCCTCGGCATCTGATTGCCGGTTCGGGAGCCCTCGGGGGCTCCCGTCGCCGAATGCCTCTGCGGGCCTATTCGGCTTTGGCCCTGTCGGCCTTCTGCGGCTAGTGTCGCCGCATGCAAAGCCCGATTCGCATCATTGGTATCGATCCAGGCCTCCGCCGCACCGGCTGGGGCCTGATCGAATCGCAGGGAAATTCGCTGCGATTCGTCGCCGCCGGCACCGTCCGGTCCGACGACAAGGCCGACCTGGCCGTAAGGCTTTGCCAGATCCATGACGGGCTGGCCGCCATTCTGCATGATTTCACACCAAACGAAGCCGCGGTGGAGCAAACCTTCGTCAACCGCGACGCCACCGCCACGCTGAAGCTCGGCCAGGCACGCGGCGTGGCCATGCTCGTGCCCGCGCGCGCCGGGCTGAGGGTCGCCGAATATGCGCCCAATGCGGTCAAGAAGGCGGTGATCGGTGTCGGCCATGGCGACAAGAAGCAGATCCAGATGATGGTCAAGGTGCTGATGCCGAAGGCGGTCTACGACACCGAGGATGCGGCCGACGCGCTGGCCATCGCGATCTGCCATGCGCATCACCGCCAGAGCGTGACGGGGCGGCTGGCGGCGATCGGCTGAATGTCGATGTTCTTGACTTGTTCGCATTCTACAGATAGGTAATACCCGAGAGGTATTACCATGCGCGTGACGAGCAAAGGTCAGGTGACCATTCCCAAGCACATCCGCGACCATCTGGGCATCAAGCCGGGATCGGATGTGGAGTTCGTGCGGGAAGCGGACAAGGTGCGGTTGGTCGCCGGCAATGGTGCGACCTCGCGGGAAGATCGCGTGAAACGTTTCCGCGACTCTCTACAGCGCATGGTCGGAACCATCGATACCGGTGGGATGGACGGCAAGGAGTATGTCGATTGGTTGAGGGGGCCGCATGAAGACCTCGACCTTGATTGACACGAACATCCTGATCGATGTGTGGGGCTTTCAGAGGCCCTGGACCGGTTGGTCCCAAGACGCGCTTGTTCGTTGCCGGGAAGAGGGGGCCTTGCTGGTCAACGCCATTGTCTGGTCGGAGATCGCGCCATCCGTGGAAGTGGAACGCCTCGTGGCATATGTCGACGAGCTGGACATAGGCAGGGAGAACCTTCCATTCGCGGCTGCCTACCAGGCGGGGCTGGCTCATGCGCGATACCGGAAGGCGGGTGGGACACGCGAGCGGACATTGCCCGATTTCCTGATTGGCGCACATGCACGTCACGGCGGGCATCGACTGCTTACGCGCGATGCCAGTCGCTACCGCAAGTACTTCCCTGACCTCGAAATCATCGCACCGGACACCCATCCATGATCGGCAAACTGAAGGGCATCGTCGACGAGATCGGCGAAGACCACTGCATCCTGGATGTGGGGGGTGTCGGCTATGTCGCCTATTGCCCGACCCGGACGCTGGCGGCGCTGGGCGGCGCGGGCGAGCCGGCTTCGCTTTTCATCGAGACCTATGTGCGCGAGGATATGATCCGCCTCTACGGTTTCGCCACGCATCTGGAGCGTGAGTGGTTCCGGCTCCTTCAGGGGGTACAGGGCGTCGGCGCCAAGGTCTCGCTGGCGGTGTTGTCGACGCTGGCACCCGCTGATCTCGCCAACGCGGTTGCACTGCGCGACATCGCGATGGTCTCGCGCGCGCCGGGCGTGGGCAAGAAGGTTGCCGAGCGCATCGTCACGGAGCTGAAATCCAAGGCGCCGGCCTTTGCCGGAGAAGCCTCGGGCACGATCGGGTTGAAGCAGGAACTGGGCGAAGGAGCGGCCCCCGCGCCGATCGCCGATGCAGTCTCGGCGCTGACCAATCTCGGCTATTCGCGTGACATCGCCGCCAACGCGGTGGCCGCCGCGTTGAAGGAGGCGGGAGAAGGCGCGGATTCGTCAAAACTGATTCGCCTGGGGCTGAGGGAACTGGCGCGGTAGTTCCTTGCGCTCATCGATTATCCTTACTATTCTATCGATGTAAGGAATTCTTGGAGTTTCCTTCATGGGCCAGCATTCCCGACTGACATCAAAGGGACAGACCACCATCCCTGCCGAGGTGCGAGACTATCTTGGCCTCAAGCCGGGAGACCGGATCGTCTATGCGATGAAGGACGGCAAGGTGGAGCTAAGGGCGAAAAACCTGAGAGCGGTGGACCTTATCGGCATTTTGGGGCCACCCCCGGCGGGACCCAAGACGCTTGAAGAGATCGAGGAAGGTATTGCTACCGCAGCGGCGGAAAGCGGACTGCGCGGGCTCGAATGATCGGCGTCGACACAAATGTGCTGCTCAGGCTTTATGTCTCCGACGAGCCTCAACAACACGAAACGGCGCTCAGATTCTTCGCCAAGCGGTCGGAAGAGAGCCCAGCCTATGTATCGATGGTGGTGCTCGTCGAGTTCGTATGGGCCTTGACGAAGACATACGACTACGGCTGGAACCGCGTCTTGTCGCTCGTGAGCGCAATGATCGACCTGCGCGACATGGTCATCGAGCGCGAAGAAGTCGTCGCCGATGCCCTGACACGCGCGCTAGAGGAGAAGGTCGACTTTGTGGACGCAATCATTGCACGCGCCAATGCCGATGATGGTTGCATGACCACCGTGACGTTCGACAAAAGAGCCGCCAAGCGGTTCGACTCCATGGAACTCCTCACATGACCACCGACCCCCGCCTCCTGTCCTCCGAAAAGCGCGGCGAGGATGTCGATGTCACCCTGCGCCCGCAGGCGCTGGACGATTTTGTCGGCCAGGCCGCCGCGCGCGCCAATCTCAAGGTCTTCATCGAGGCCGCGAAATCGCGCGGCGAGGCGCTCGACCATGTTCTCTTCGTCGGCCCGCCTGGCCTTGGAAAGACGACGCTGGCCCAGATCATGGCCAAGGAACTGGGCGTCAATTTCCGCTCCACCTCCGGCCCGGTCATCGCCAAGGCGGGCGATCTCGCCGCACTTCTGACCAACCTCGAAGACCGGGACGTGCTCTTCATCGACGAGATCCACCGGCTGAGCCCGGCCGTGGAGGAAATCCTCTACCCGGCCATGGAGGACTTCCAGCTCGACCTGATCATCGGCGAGGGGCCGGCGGCGCGTTCGGTGAAGATCGACCTCTCCCGCTTCACGCTGGTTGCCGCCACCACGCGGCTGGGGCTGATCACCAACCCGCTGCGCGACCGGTTCGGCATCCCGGTGCGGCTCGATTTCTACACGGTGGAGGAGCTGGAGCTCATCGTGCGGCGCGGCGGGCGCATCCTCTCGCTGCCAATGACCGACGAGGGCGCGCGCGAGATCGCGGCGCGCGCACGCGGTACGCCGCGCATCGCGGGCCGCCTGCTGCGCCGCGTCCGCGATTTTGCCTCCGTCGCCGGCGCCGAGACGGTCGACCGCAAGGTGGCTGACGCCGCGCTGTCGCGCCTGGAAGTCGACGCGCTTGGTCTCGACAATCTGGATCGCCGCTATTTGTCCATGATCGCCCGCAATTTCGGCGGCGGCCCGGTCGGCATCGAAACCATCGCCGCCGGCCTGTCGGAGCCGCGCGATGCGATCGAGGACATCATCGAGCCCTATCTGATCCAGCAGGGCTTCATCCAGCGCACCCCGCGAGGCCGCGTGCTGACCGCCAATGCCTGGCGCCATCTCGGGCTGGATGCACCCAAGGATCTGGCGCAGAGCCAGGCCAGCCTGTTCCAGGAAGACGACTGAAGGGTCAGTCGGCGCCGGGCGACCGGGTGCCGGTTGCATCGAGGCCGCGCACCATGTCCAGCACGTCGCTCTCGGCCGGCCGGTGGTCGAATTCCTGGACGATGCCGAACGCGCCGCCATGGGACCACATCGCCCAGGCAAAACCGAACTCCTCGGCAATGGCGATCACGTCGCGGTAGTAGGCCGCACGTTGCTGCGGCCGCATCACGAAGGAATTGCCGTATTCCTGGCGGATCATCCCGAACTCGCCGAGCAGAACGGCCCGGGGCGCGATGCCGTGCTGCTCGGCCCATCGGGCCACCCCCTCGAACGGTTCGCGCAGCATGTCCTGCAATCCCGCCTCCGTGCGGATGGCCTCGACCTGCTCCTCGACCCAGGAAATCATGCCCGCACGCCTCATGATCGGCGCCTGGGTGCGGATGCGCGCCCGCACGATGGCGAGCCGGGCGTCGAGATCGGCGGGATCGGCCTCGTGCGGTGGATAGGGAAGCCCGGTCACGTAGCGGATCAGGTCGCCAGCCCACAAGGCGCCCTGATGGGTGAGGATGAAGGGGCGGTAGGAGTGGAAGGTCCAAATGACGTTGTCGTCGCCCACGAGGCCGGGATCTAGCGCCAGCAGCCCTTCGGCGTTGCCATCGCATCCGCCGGTGAGAACCAGCGTGATGTCGGGCGCGGCCTCACGGGCGGCGGCGTGGAGCTGGCGCTGGAGATCGGCCCAGTGCGCGTTGCCCGCCGCATCGCAGGGCGTCCCCGGCTCGTTCATCAGTTCGAAGGCGACGCGCGCCGGATCGCGGCCGGCGAGGCTGCCCGCCAGATCGGTGACGAGAAGGCGATAGGAAGCGAAGTCCTCGGGCTCGTCGAGCACGCGCGACATGTAGGGCAGTTCGCTGCCGCCGGGGATGAGATGCAGGTCCACGATCACCTTCAGGCCGGCATCGAGCGCGATGTCGACCGCCTCCCCCACCTCGCGGATCAGGCGGTCGCGCTGGCCGGCCGCATGCGGCGCGGTGAAGGGCACCGGATCGACTGGCATGCGGATGAAATCGAGGCCTGCGGCGCGCAGCCCGGCCAGGTCCTCCCGACCGACGCTGCGGCGCCATTCGGGGAAGGGAAACAGGGCCTCGTCGTCGGTCCAGCGATCAGGCGACGGCCAGGTCACCCACTGGTCCATGTTGATGCCGCGCGCGACCTGGAAGCGGGGCTCCGCGGCCAGTCCCGTGGGGAACGAAGCAATCGCCATGACAGCCAGTGCAATCAGCGTTTTCTTGAACATGGCCACCGATAATGCTTGATGCGCGCCTGAGGACAGGGCCGGCCAATGGTGTCAAAAGCCGGGCCCGAAGGACAGACGAATGCAGCAGCATGGTGAATCTTCGGACCTGGACGCGACGCTCGCGGGGGAACTGACTCCGCGCGGCCATCGGCTGAGAGCCAGGGTCTACTATGCGGACACGGATTTCTCCGGCGTCGTCTACCACGCCCGCTATCTGGAGTTCCTCGAGCGCGGGCGCTCGGATTTCCTGCGGCTGGTGGGCGTTCACCACACCGATCTCGCGGCTGGCCAGCACGGCGAGAAGCTGGTGTGGATCGTTCGGCGCATGGAAATCGACTTTCGCGCCCCGGCGCGAATCGACGACATACTGGCCGTCGAGACGATCACCGAGAAGGTCTCCGGCGCGCGTATCTACATGCGCCAGGAAATCCGGCGCGGCGACGAAGCCATCGTCGACGCACGGGTGGAAGCGGCCATCATATCGCAGTCGGGCCGGCCTCGGCGCTTTCCCAAGGAGTGGATCGCCGCCTTCCTGCGCGACACGGCGGGTTGATCTTCGAACGCGCGGCGACATAACGCATCCTTAACCATAACGGTCCATGAACGAGAACGCGAAGAAGCGTCCGATCGGCCGCGCCTTCCTTTCACCAAATTTGGCCCGGAAAAGGCCGATTATGGTGCCAAGGGATGGGATGGCACTTTCCGGATGACTTCGAGGGTTGCGCATTCAGGGCCGCCGGGACCGTGCGGGGCCCGCATCTTTAGGACGTGAAGCACATGGAAACCGCAGTTCTGGCAGCGCCGGGAGCCGACCATTCGATCTGGGGCCTGTTCATGCAGGCCGGTCTGGTGGTCAAGCTGGTCATGCTCGGCCTGATCGTCGCCTCGGTATGGACCTGGGCCATCATCATCGACAAGATCATCGCCTACAAGCGCATGAACCTGGCGCTCAACCGCTTCGAGCAGGTGTTCTGGTCCGGCCAGTCGCTGGAAGAACTCTACCGCACGCTCTCCGACCGCAAGACCACCGGCATGGGCTCGATTTTCGTGGCCGCCATGCGCGAGTGGAAGAAGAGTTTCGAAAAGGGTGCCAAATCGCCCATCGCGCTGCAATCGCGCATCGACAAGGCGATGGATCTCGCGGTGACGCGGGAGGCCGAGGAAATGGAATCGCGGCTCGGTTACCTCGCCTCCATCGGTTCGGCTGCCCCCTTCATCGGCCTGTTTGGCACGGTGATCGGCATCATGACCTCCTTCCAGGCCATCGCGTCGTCGGGTGCGACCAATCTTGCGGTCGTGGCGCCGGGCATCGCCGAGGCACTGCTGGCGACGGCGCTCGGCCTGCTGGCAGCCATTCCAGCGACCATCGCCTACAACAAACTGTCGACCGATGCCGGCAAGCTCGCTTCGCGCATGGAAGGCTTTTCGGACGAGTTCTCCGCCATCCTCTCGCGCCAGATCGACGAGAGGGTCGCCCAGCCGCAGCGCGCGGCGGCCTGATCAAGCCAACGCGACCGCAAGGAGCAGACCATGGGAATGTCGGTGGGACAGACAGGCGGGCGCGGCGGCCATCGCAGGCGCGGCAGACGCCAGGCGCTGGTGTCGGAAATCAACGTGACGCCCTTCGTCGACGTCATGCTGGTGCTGCTCATCATCTTCATGGTGGCTGCACCCATGATGACGGTCGGCGTGCCGATCGACCTGCCGGAAACGCAGGCGCGCGCGCTGGAAACGCAAACGGAGCCGATCACCGTCTCGGTCAACGCCGAAGGCCAAGTCTTCCTGCAGGAAACTGAGGTCACGGTCGAAGAGGTCGTCCCGATGCTGCAGGCGATCGCGGAGACCGGCTATGAGGAGCGTATCTTCGTGCGTGGCGACCGCACTGCCGATTATGGCACCGTGATGCGCGTGATGGCCCGCATCTCCTCGGCCGGATACCGCAATCTTGGCCTCGTTACGCTTCAGGAACAGGGCGACTGATCTCGACATGAAGATCGGGCTGACGACATCGACGGCTTTGCATGTGGTGCTGATCGGCTTCGGCCTGGTCTCGCTATCCGCGCCCCCGCCGCACCAGTCGGCCTCGGTGGAATCGTTCCCGATCGACATCGTGCCGCTGGAGGAATTCTCCCAGAGCGTCCAGGGGGAGCGCGACGCGCCGATGCGCGAGACGCCTGCCCCCAACCCGACCACGGAAATGGCCGAAGTGGAAAACGCCGAGAATATCGGCGACAGCATGGTCGACCAGCCGACGCCGCCGACCCCGCAGCCGCGGCCGCGCCCGGTGGAGACAGCTGCCGCGCCGCCGCCCGCCGAGGAGCCCGCGCCGCAGCCT
>NZ_WVVV01000027.1 GCF_012911015.1 Chelativorans sp. ZYF759
AGCGCCTCGAGCGGGTTGGCCTCCATCAGAGGTACATGTTTCAGCGCAGCCGCATGGAAGACGATGTCGGGGCGCAGTTCGGCGAAGATCGCATCGACGCGGCGCCCGTCGCGCACGTCCACGATGCGCGTCACGATCTCGAGACCTGCAAAGGCGTCGCGCAATTCGATGTCGAGCGTATAGAGGAGGAATTCCGACGCATCGGTGATCACGAGCCGCTTGGGCGAAAAGGAAGCGATCTGGCGGCAAATGGACTATATTAATAAGAGAAATAAATCCTAAATTTTATATGTAAAGACTTACTGATCGATATTCGTATAGATTTATGTATTGCGGTTTTCAAGCTAATGTGTTGATGCTGGCCTTTGTAGGTCGTTGGCTATGACGCAGCTCGTTAAGGGGTCGCTATGCGATTTGGGGGTCAAGGGGACGGAGATATTCAGGCGTCGCTACAGACTTGCTCCGGCACTCATGAAATTGACCATGACCCAGATCTTGAACGAGGGGTCGCGATTGTGGGTCGAGTCCAGGGGGCTTCATCTCTGACGCAAGTCTTGGCTTGGCCTTATGCGTGTCGGCGGCTCGCGAGGGAAGGTATCGGCATCATTCACCGTTGGCTGTGGATGCTGCCGCCTATAGTGAGCCCGCGCCAATCACTCGCAGTCCTTATTGACGGTGACAATGTATCGCCAGCAGCGATGCGTAGCCTGTTTGCCGAACTTGTAGAATATGGAGATCCGTTCGTAAGGCGACTCTACTTGGGGAGTGCGTCGACGATAGCTGCATGGGCTAACCCGATCGAGAGGCATGCTCTTGAGGTGCGGCATCAACTCGCTTCTTTCCCGGGCAAAAATGCGGTCGATATGCGCATGACAATTGAAGCTATGGATCTTATGCGTGCTGGTCGAGCGAGTGTATTCGTGCTGGTAACGAATGATGGAGATTTTGCCCCACTTGCAATGCGGATAAGAGAAAGCGGCTGCGACGTCATCGGATACGGTTGCGACGGTGCAGCAGCAGCATTCCGGCGCGCTTGTACACGCTTCTTCTATCTTGAAAATCTCCATCCTGAGGCGCTCATCAGTAATACAGGGGCCGGCAGAAAGCCGCTACGGCCGCCGGCTGATGCCGCGGCGATCCTTGTCGACGCGCTTGTCCGTACGGATGCATACAGGGGCTGGGCCACTATCGACCAGCTCGCCCGTACGCTTAGTCAGCAGCACACAGATTGGGACACGCGGACCTATGGATGCCGTACTCTCTACGATCTGTTGGCTCTTTTGCCGCGATTTCAGCTTCATCAAGCTAGTCCCGGCGTTGTGCGTGTGCGATACCTCGGAAAGAAGCGGCGCAGCCAGCGGGCTTAAGCCCGGCATTAGGACTACCCGTGGTCCATCGAATCTGCCGTGGACTGCCGCTCCATTTTTAGTTTCTGTGCCAATGAATTTGGCTCTCTGGTCGAATTGCCTTTCGCGTGAAACTGAGGCAGACGCTCAGTTCTCTCGCTCAGATTTCTATCCCATGTCCGCTCTCGATCGCGCAGAAAGGCGCTTTCAGCGCTTCGTTTTCGTGGGACGGTTTGACTTCAAAAGGCGCCAATATGGGCGCTTTTTTTGTGACCAGTGCTGCTCGGAATCGAGGGGCCTGATCGCAGCAGATTTGTGCCCACGAAACACAGGAGAACGGCTTGGACACTACCCTGGTGCTTGATGAGGACGGTATCAAAGAGATGGCGCAACTTACTTCCGGAGATCAGCCTCAGCCTGCGTCGACCGACCCCAGCTGGGCGGTTGGCCTGGCGTGTGAGGCGATTGAGGCTGCGCGGCAGGCGGCAGGACGTATCCGTGCGCGACATCGCGGTATGGTGGAGGGCATCCTGGATACCGGCCAGGATCTCATCGCCATCAAGTCGAAGCTGGGGCATGGCAAGTTCGGCGCGTGGGTGGAGGCCAGCGTCGGATGGTCGGCCAGGACAGCCGAGAACTATATGCGCGTGGCCGAAGAGTTCGGCGACAACCGCGAGCTTGTCACCCAACTCTCGCCTACTACGCTGTACGGGCTGGCCGCGAAAAGCACGCCTTTGCATGTGCGTCAAGGCGTTATTGATGAAATCAAGGGCGGGTCGGCCCTTAACAGCAAGTCAGTGAAGGAACGTATTCGCGCAGCGAAGCAGGCGAAGACCTCCCGGGGCCGAGACGGAGGATGTAAGGCTCGCAGCGCCGATCGCACCTCGAACGTCCCCACCAAGGAATGCAAACAGTCGAAAGCGCCCAGCGGCAAGACCGTAAATCCCGACGCCGAACTCTTCCGGGAGGCAGCCAAACGAGCAGTCGGCATCCTTCAGAGACGCCTCGCGCCGGACTTTGAGAAGTTCGCTCGGGCCCTTCAGAAGATCCCCCCGGCAGCGTTTCTCGCTGCGCTGTACGATGCAACGGGCGGGGAAACGGTGGATGCGTCCAAAGGGGACGGTGCCTCCTGACGGAAAATCCTCCGGGTAGCAGAACGAAGGTGGAAGTTCGTCGGCATCTGCCGGCCGGGGTGCGGTGAGTCGTGATGTTCTGAACCACGTACTCGACGGATAGAGTTAAACAGGGGCTCTATCAACTCTAAAGGGGGTAGGTTACGCTTACTCGTCGGGTGGTCGTCTTCCTTTCATCTAGTAACCGGCAGCACCAGACCTGCATGCACTACCGTCCGTTCATTCGATGAAGGCTCCAATGATCAAGAAGCAGACGCAAGCCGTCGCCTACACCCGTGTTTCGACCCGTCGCCAGGGTGCCCAGGGTATTGGTCTGGACGGTCAACGAGCTGCTATTGACCATTGCGCCAGGCATACGGGTATTGAGATCGTCGACTGGTTTAGCGACGCAGCGTCTGGCCGGGGAAAGGACAATCTTGTTCGCCGGCACGGCGTGAAGGCTGCGTTGGATCTGGCTGCATCACGTGGCATCCCGATCATCGTCTCCGGACTAAGCAGGCTTTCCCGGGACGTGGGAACGCTGGAGGGCATTATGAGGGACGGGATCAAGATCATCTCGGCGACGGAGGGATCGCTGGATCCCGTCACTTTTGGTAGCATTGCTGCCAGGGCGCAGGCTGAAGGCGAGTTGATCTCCCGGAGAACAAAAGAAGGGATCGCGGCGAGCAAGCGGCGAGGTGTGAAGTTCGGCAATCCCAATCTGCCGGATGCGCAGAAGAAGGGTGCCGCCCGCAACAAAGAGCGTAGCCTCGAGAAGGTTCAGGAGATAGCTGCTGTCCTGGAGAACAGACCGGATTGGAAGTCCATGTCCGTCGCTGAGGCGGAGGGCTTTCTCAACCGGGAGGGAGTTCGCACGAACCGAAACCAGGAATGGACAGTCCCGGCACTTCGCAAGCCGCTGAAAATGGCTCGACAGCTCCTCCGGTCTCGGGAAGAGGAGATGCATCAGCAGCATCCTTACTTCGGGCGCTTCTGAGGGGAGCTTGTAGGCCCACGAGGACCAATCGGCCAAGCCTTGCTGCTGGATCGGCAAAAGCGCAACGGTTTCGTATTTGCTGGGCCCCAGCATAACCGTCGTGTCCGCCCGAGGCCACTTCCGGCTACGGCTCCAACAATGAGTTCCACCCGGACGAACCAGACGGCCCGCACCAGGCGTCCGTGGCTCATTATAACGCCTGCTCAGAATCGAGGACCCGGCCACGGAGAGAGAGGACTGCTTGCGGAAATGACAAGTTGGCGCCGGAAATCGGCGTTCCCGTCGAGGGGATATGTCGTCTTTGACAAGAACGGACCTTGGATAGAGCAGACCGAGCGGCCGGAAAAGGTGCCTTTCCAGGCTGCAACTTGCGGCTTCTTTACGTAACTTGACAGATGACCTGAAAACCTAAAATCCCCGCACGGTGCAAGTCATTGAGCTGAACGGGGCCAGAGGAAGTGGCGCACGGGAAAACGCCGTTCAAGCGTCACCACCACCCTCATCCTGCCCCTCGACGAGATTTCAGCCTACCGCTCTTCGTCTTTTGGAACGTTCCGGATGGCGGGCAAAGCGTCGCTGCGCTTCAGCTCGACCGGGCATAGGACGTAATCCATGTCCGTGCTCGGGAACGGCATACTCTTCGGCCGGCGCGGAGGGTCTCGACCGCGCTGGGCGAGGTGAAGGGAACGTCTCAGCATCGGCGGCAATGTTCGTCCTGGAGCCAGTGTGTGCCAGTCAGTGCGTCTGTCATGTGGATTGCCTCGCGCTGGAGAGATGCGGCTTGCCGACGACAAAGTCGGCGACCAACAAGCCCCGCGCAGAACCAGAAGAGAGCCGTTTTACCCCAGCTATATCTCAACTGTCAGCGCTTCAGCTGCATGACTTGAGGATATTGATAATGAAGTCTACCGGAAAACCCTTCGCAAATACGCGCCTTGTTGAATATCTCGGGAAACGCATTCTCGAACTGCGGCCTCGCAAAACTCAAATCGAAATCGCAACCGAGGCAGGCTTCCGACAGCCGAATATGCTGGCGATGGTCAAAAACGGTTCGACAAAGCTGCCGCTCGACCGGGTGGCAGGTCTCGCAAAAGCTCTCGAATGCGATCCCGCAATGCTTTTTCGCATGGCGCTTGAACAACTGAATGAGGATGCCACCTCGCTCGCGATCGACCAAATCTTCGGCGCCATCGTCACGAAGAACGAGGCCGACTGGCTGGCTGCCATCCGGGAAGCATCCGATAGCTCCGATCCTTCCCTGACAGCCAAGGCGCAAAAGGCCGTCCGGGCGATCTTCGGCAAGTGAGAAACGATAATGAGGAGTTGTGATAAGCGCTCGATGCACGAAGATCGGTTTCAAGCCCCATGCTGCTGCTCTGCCGTCACGCGCAATGAAAGGTTTTGGCTCGAGGTCGTCCGGCAGGCCTCTGGCGATACCGACCCTCCGCCAACACTGGCCGTCGTCAGCCAGGTACGTGCGATCTTCAGGACGTATCGCCGATCGCCCTGAGATTGCTGCCGGGCCTGTCCGCTGCTCTTCTGCGCGGGCGGGACGGAGAACAGGAGCACGACTCTGGTCGAGTTCTGATTTATCATTGCGAGCGCCATAATGCTTCGCGCGCTTGGGCAGCACAATGGAGTGCCAGATCTCCGCCGGCTTTGCCCGGGTCCAGGGAGCGATATCGTGCGGTGGTGATTAGACTTAGAACATCTTGGGTCAGCCGGGGCAGCGTCTCCGCGTTGCGGCGTGGCTGCCCTTCTTGCCCGCCATTCGAGGTGGCGTCGCCATTGTCGGCGAAGGTCGGCATGGGGGCCGTGCTATTTGGGCGGGCGATTCTTCATCGCCGCGACGTCGCTGTCCGCAGCTGTAAAGGTCGGCCAGTCCCGCCTTGTGGTGCGCGACGTTGCGCAGCTTCGACACTGGAAGAACAGCGCGGCGTCAGGACTGCGACCAAAGCTACAGCGCCTTCGTGATCCTCTTGATTCGCTGCGCGGCGGCCCAGCGGTGGCGCCTTTTCCGGCCGGGGCCTGGCCCTCCAAGAGGGCGGCAGTCGCAACGGAGACCACGACACCGAAAACGTGGTTGGATGGGGAGTGTCTGGAAGGGAAGTCGATTTTTGACTTTTCACGTGTCCCTCCGGTGGTGGTATGAGTGCGCTGCAGATTGGAGGTACAATGAAGGTCGAGCGTTACGAACTGGATGGTGAGACTGTCACGTTGCAAGTGCTCAGGAGGCGAGCAAGGGATCATGCGGAGATGGTCGCTCCACCTGCTGCGAAGGACCCAGTAGACGCTGGCCTGTTTGGCTTCGCCGTGGTCATCGGGGTGCTGTATATCTTCCTCCTGCTGGCCGGGCTCGACATGCAGAGCTTTGGCAGGGCAATGATGTTGACCGCAGGTCTCGGCTTTCTCGGCCCCTACTTCTACTTCCGTGCCGCGCAGAAACGCCATAAGCGCGCCGAAACCGAGCACTTCCTTTGCCTGATCGAGCGCGCTCAGCCACTTGAGAATGAAAACAGCCGTTCCAACCCTTAATGGTGCGCGCCCCCTCCGCCAACTGGCGTTTTCATGACATGCCTTGGCAACTGAGGTGAGAGCGTTCTCGAGCCAGTCAAGCCCTCGTCACTCTAGCCGGGGTGTGTTGATCGGCGCGGACCGCTAGCCAGGGGGGCTCAATTGGAAGAAGACCCTTTCCTGGTGGAAGTAGGAGATCGCGGGGGAGGGTTACCTCCGTACAATGTCCTGCCATCGGGTCGCCTTTTACCGGAAACGCCAAGAAGGCGGACCGGTCGCGCAACACTCGTCGCGGCTTGTCGCCCCGCTGCGTGCCTAGAACGTAAGGACATTTGGACGGGGGAGGTCAACAGTTCGGTTTGTTGACCTCTCCGCCCGACCACGCAGGATCGGTTCCCGCGGGGAGGAACCAATACATCCCCACCTCGGGCGCCGGATCCCTGCGGGGCGCAGCGAAGTCCTAGGATAAACCAGCTGGAGCCAAGGGGATGCCTCCTGTCGCCGAACGATTTGGCGTTTGCTTACCGCTTGCGGTGGGAGGCCGAGTGGCGACCGGCCGCTTTAGTCGGCGGGAGGGGAAAGTATCGGCGCCTGCAGCAGCTTGTCCAGCCGCTTCATCAGGTTCTTCGCCGCGTTCGGGCTCCACGACTTGCCCTGGCGGGTCTTCCTACCTTGCGCGTTGAGAGCTTTCGCCAGTGCAGTCGGCGAAAGAACGCCATTTGTCGCCTGTTCGCGTTGCTGGTCAACCACAGGGCGGAGCTTTTCGGCATGGCGGTCCGCCCTTGCCATGTTGTAGCGCGAGCCGATCACGCTATTGCCACCATTCACCTTGGCTCGAGGCTCCCTGGTCCTGTTGGCTGACGAACGGGCCACTTTCCGGGATATGTTGCCCCAGCAAGCGGCATCGCGGATAATGCCGAGCCTTTCCTCTGGCGGCAAGCTCCTCCACGTCGCCCTTCGGCAGGCGTCCCAGGTCTCGACATCTAGTTCTTCGAGTACCTTGACGCAGTCTACGATCTTGGTGGTGGGCGTGCGTTCGAGAATCTCGCGGATATTCGCCATAACGAGATCGGCTTTCTCCACTCTGGCTCTCGTCACAGCTGCCTTGAAGGTCTCGGTTTCGGTGAAAGCACCGTCCTGCTTCAACCTGACGCCAATTTCCTGCCCGCGCTGGTCATAGTTGCCTGCCACGACGAAGGCATGGACGGCAGCGAGCTGTTGGCGAACAAAGGCTCGGCGCGAGATTTCGGATTTCCTGATACGGGCCGGCAGCGGCACGTCGATATAGGCGATGAGGCGATTTGCTGCATTCATTGCTGTCGCTCTTCTTTGAAATGGGGATGCTGGTATTCGGTCAGGGCAGCGTCGCCAGCTGGCTCCGCTACCTGGACAGTGTGGGAGCTGCTGGCGACGTATGGAGCCAGCAGGTGAGCATTCCCCGTGTCGGGGAAACGATCATGATGCCGACGTCGGGCAGCAGGCAGCGATCCATCGCGTCGGACGATATGCAGGCGCACGGCCTGACTCAGCGGACGAAATCTCAAAACGGCTTCCCGGCTTTTCACTGCCTTCGATCCGCGGCATCGCCGGTTCAGCCATCTGCTTCGCCGAGATACAGCTTTTGTCCACGGAGGCGGGCGAAGCAGTCGTTGCCGGTGGTCGTCTGGCACGTTGGCAACCATAGAGGCGTTGGAATCGCAGGCTTCGGCTCTAATAGCTTGGTGTCTACTGCCTGTTAGAGACATCCCATCCCTTCCCCATTGGCGTCACAGAAATCGCTGGCGCCTGCTTCCATTACACCTTCATCCGATCGCCGATGTGGCGAAGGGCCTGAATGGCTTTGCGTGTCAGTTCCTCGTATCGAACGAGTGTGCCGGAGACCCCTCTTCCATGGCGGCTCGGCTTGGGCAGTTGCATGTTGGTCCCGCTGGTCATCTTTCGGGTTGCCTTCTTCGTCCTGTGCCATGCTTCGTCCATGGCATTGAGGCCGACCACCCCGGCATTGAGGAACCGTTGGGACCGCGCGGACTGCCAGGTGCGGATGGCCAGACACTTCGGATGACAAGCGTCAAAGGGCAGGGCGGGAAACGTGGGTAGGAAGAATGAGAAGTAGTATCCGTTGAGCCGCTGCCATCTGAACCGAGCAAGGTCCGTGATTGTGCCAAGGCCGATCCTCCGCAGTTCTTCATGCTGGAGGGTCACCTCAATGCGCACTCGATGCTCACCTTCCGGAAGATCCTTTCGCAGTCCGGTGGTTACGTTTTGCTGGTCGATCAATTTGATCATGGTACGCCATGCGAATCGGGAAGCTCGTGCGCCGGCATAATAGGTGCCGTCAAAAGGCGTGGGCCGGTCATTCCCTATATCGAGCATCAGTTCGTCGCGCCGTACCGGTCGAGCTCTGTCAAGGGCAAGGACATGGACGGCTGGGGTGCCCCTCTGCCAGGCGAAGCGTGGCCTATCCTGAGGGTTCGAAACCACGTCCCGGCTAGGAAGGTGCGTTCGAACCAAAACGCCATACATTCGCGCCAGCGCCTCTTGCGAGGGAACCTTCGGCCGGAAATCAAGGCTGACCTCCAAGGCCACGATGCCTGCATCCTTCTCCAGACCCCATCGGTCTCGGACAGCTTCTTCCGCCTGGATCAGCAGGCGATATGACGGCTCCTGGAAGCGGACCGTGAATTCGCGGTGGACAGCCTCATCAACTGCGCGAGCGGCCTCCACATGCAGACGACGTCCGGTCACCTTCTGAATATGATGCTGGATCCATTTCCATTGGGTCGGCCTCGTCGTCGTGAAGCGGAGGTCGATCCAGTCGAGGACTGCCCGGGCGGTGTAGTCCCCGAGTTCGATGTCTGGGTAAAGCAGCACTCGGTTTTGCAGGCGCCGCTGCTTCTTGTCGGCCGCCATTTCGACAAACGAGAGAGCATAGGAGACGTCCGGCCGGTTTATGGCGCGGATCAAGGTGGTGTGTGTGGCCATGGTGATAATGCCGGGTGTTCCCACCAGCGGCGGCCTCTCATTCTTGTTGATAGGTGTGCCAATGGGAGTTCCGGCTGCAGGTCTTGCTGATGCCGGACGACGGTCACGCCGCTATTGGAATTTCCCTGGTGTGGCCAGATGAGGCGGCGCGTCGCCGCCCCATTCCGAGCTTCGCAGTCAGTCCAGGAGCCTTCGCATATGGTCGGCCTCGTTGACTGGGTCGACACTCCTGTCTTCCTGGGTCGCCGTTGTCTTGCCCTTCATGCAGAGGGCATGGGCACCTGCCGAACGGAAGCGTGGATTGTCACAGTCCCGTTCGAACGCTTCCCAGCCCGCCGGATCGATCGCAACCGGCAGGGTGGGCAGGGGCACCCTGAACCGTCTACTGCGCTGGAAACCCTCCCACGCTCTCCGCGCGAAATCGACATCGGCAAGTGCGTCTCGAAGATCCAGAGACATATTCTCGAGGAGTTCGCACGGATCCATGCCCTTCGCCTCAAGGTCATAATTGATGTCGAGCGCGTTATATTCGGTGAGGAAGAGATCGCGGACTTCATACTCGGAGATAAGGTTTCCCTCTGAATCAGTCTGGCGGAATACCGATTTCAGGAACTCCTCAAAGAGCTCTGCTTTCGTCAGCGAGGTCTGCATTGCACTTGGGCCGTCGGTCATACTAAACTCTCCTTGTTGGATGCCGGTGTTGGAGCGCAGGCATCTGATTGAAGTCAGGGGATGGCGTGGCGTCGCAGCCACGCCGTTTCTGTCGATTTGCCGGGCGCTTAGACTCCTTTCACTTCATACTGCGGGTGCTCCCACCGGACATTCTTGTCCAGCTGGTCTCGCATCTTGTTCAGTCGGACGATTTCGGCGAGCGCGCTTTGCTTCGCGGCAGGCTCCGAAAGATCTGCGGCTTCGATCCTCGAGATCGCGTGGTCTAGAGCTGCCCTTTTGTAGGTGTTGATCTCGCGAGCCAGGTCCACCACAGCGTCCTTCAAGAGTTCCACCATGCGCTCTGCGCGCCCAATGGAGCCTCGAAACGGCTCGTCGTGGATTTCCGGATCCCATTCTTCGTCTGTATCGTCCGTGAAGGTGGGTAGGGACATTCCGGCTATCGCCAGATTGCTCTGGGCACCCTTCCAAGCCTCGCCATTGTCCATAAGGTGCTGGAAAAATGGCACCTCTGCATATGCATCCGTAGGGTCGCCAGCGCGGCGTTCTTCGGCCCTTTTTCTGGCCAGCGACTTTCGTTTCCGTTCCAGGGGGGTAAGCGCCATATCGTTGCCTCCTTGATGTGAGTGTGAATATAGCATTCACATTCACATCGCAAGGGCTTCTCGCAGCCACCTTGATTACCTAGCGGAAGGGCTAGGTTGGAGGAGTGAGAGCCCCGGGTCGGCATCTCTCTCCTCTGATTAATAGGACGAGCGTGCTGTGCGGCGCGCTCACCACCCTCTCTTCCAGCATGTCAGCGCGGGATTCAGCCGGAAGCGAATTTTGCGAATCGATCTATTGACATTAGATGACGTCAATGTCATTATATAGCGACAAATTAGGAAGCGACCCTATGGCACCGCAGTTACCGAACGACTGGCTCGGGAGTCTTGACGATCTTTGCCGCACGGCGCACGGCGTTCTCCGGCACGACTACAGGACCGATGCGCAGGATCCCGTCCTCCCGCGTGTTGTCCGCGACTATCAGAACCGCGGGATTGTTTCCGCGCCGCGGCGCCGAGGCCGGAGCGCCGTTTACGATAAGCGACACCTGCTTGAACTGGTCGCCGCCCGAGTCCTGCTCGCGGATGGATGGCGGCTGGGAAAGATCGCGCAGGCACTCGGGCGGATGCAGGACGCAGAACTTGAGGTGCTCATTGAGGGGAAGCCAAAAATTCCTGGCGGCCCTCGGTCAGGCGAGATGGAGATCCCTAGAGCTCTGGGTTTCGAACAGAAGGCTGCCATACAGGCTTCTGAGCGGGCGACCATCCAAAATGTACGCAGGTCGTTGGATATCGCCGAAGAAGAGCCGCCCCCCTCTATGAGGACGCATTTCGAAATCGCACCTTGGGCGCATCTTGTCATCGAAACCCAAAGGCTTGGCTATTTGAGCGATGACGAGGCCATCCAATTAGGACGACTGGTGACGGCGACCCTCTTATCTCGGGACGCCAGCTGGCGTTGATTCCTGTCATATCCGCCATTTGACGGCGCAAATTTCAGAAAAGGACCCACATGAATACCCCGCTTGACCCTGCTTCGCTGTCTACGCATTCGACGTCCTCTGCGCTGGATCAGACCGACCCGATCCTTCGGGAACTCGACGGCCTTCGGGGCTGTGAGGACCTCGAAGGCTTCGAGGACGACGATCATCCGGATGAAGTGGAAATCGAGTTTCCACGTGAAGTCGCCATGCTGCATCACATCTCCGGCGTAACCGTTTCCGTCCATCAACTGCTCACATGGATGGCGGCTGATGAGCCGTTCATGGCCGAAAGCCTTCTGGCGATCCGCGACGATTTCTATTCACGGGAAGAAGACGGCGGTTGGGAAGTGGGTGAACAGTTTCAGATCTACAGCCGCGAGGAGCTCGCCCGGCTCAGGGTGACTCGCCGCAAGATGAAACTGCAACGTGAAGCGGCCAAGGAGCGAAAGAAGGAGGCGATGAGCCGGTGGAGGGCAGCGAGGGGCGTTAAGGACGAAACCTCTTGTACCGCCGTCCAGGGCCCAAAAAATTCGCTGAAGCAGCTCTATGGCGAGGACCTTGCGGAGGGTATCGCACTTGAGGCTGAACTGGCCACGCATCGGATGTGGCGCGCTCAGCTCGACTGCAAATGGGAGGAGTACTTCGAGTCCGCAGACTGCGATTCAGGTCCAGGAGATTCCCGGCTTGACCGGCTTCGACTTGAAGAACGCGAGCTTGCTGTTGAGTTCGATGCGCTCATGGAGAGGGTGAACGTTCTCGAATATCACAGGCGCGCCGAGACGGACGAGAATCCGAAAGACGCCCAATAGAAATGACTCTGTACCCAGAAGTGATCTGTTTGCGAAGGGCGGATTGCTTCTGGCTCACCACAAACGCAGGAACAGCATGACCGAAATCTATCACGATACTCCGATCTGGCTGCCGGAGGTCATGACGCCCAGCGCCATTGCCGAACGATGGAGCTGCTCCGAGCGCCATGTGCGCAACCTCATCAAGTCTGGTGAACTTCCCAGTTTTCGGTTGGGGATGAAGCTCATCCGCGTGCGTATATCTGATCTGGAGGCTTTTGAATGTCGAAATGGCGTCTCACTCGTTTGCGCGGAGAGTTCTGTGTCGCCTGGACAGACGGGGACATCCGCCGACGCTACCGCCTCGGGACTTCCGATCCCCAGGAGGCGGCCCGCCGCGCCCCGGCTCGATATGCCCAACTCACGCGTCCGCGAGGCTCAAGCGTCGGGGAACTCTGGGAAGCCTATTTGATCGACATGGAGGGACGCGCCGTCGCCACGACAATGCGCTATTCGTGGAGGGCGCTTAAGGCGCGTTTTGCGGAGATGGAAGCTGAAACCATCACAATCGCCGATTGCAGGGCGCATATCGCTGAGCGTCGCGCAGCAGGCATCAAGGATGGTACCATTCACACTGAACTCGGACATCTGCGGATGGTCGTCAAATGGGCAGAGAAGCATCGCCAGATTTCGAAAGCACCTCACATTGAGAGACCTGCGAAGCCCGAGCCGAAGGAGGCTTTCCTGACGAGACAGGAGGCATCCTGGCTTCTTGAGGCGGCTGGGGCCCCGCATGTACGCCTTGCCATCCAGCTGCTTGTTGGCACTGGCGCCAGGAGCACGGCAGCTTTGGAGCTCACATGGGACAGAGTCGACTTCGCTAAGGGGCTGATCCATTTGCGCAACCCATTGGATAAGGGTCGTCGGAAGGGGCGCGCTGTGGTGCCGATGAATGAGAGTCTCAGCGAAGCGCTTCGCGTCGCGAAGCAAGGAGCCCTCTGTCCCTTCGTGATCGAGTGGGCCGGCAACCGCGTTAGGTCGATCAAACGGTCACTGAAGCGGGCAGGGGAGGCGGTCGGGCGTCCGGACGTTTCGCCGCACATGCTTCGGCATTCTGCGGCGGTTTGGCTCGCTGAAGATGGGCACAGCATGGACGAGATCGCTCAGTTTCTCGGCCATGGTGATAGCAGGATAACAGCACGGGTTTACGCTCGGTTCTCCCCCACATATCTGAGAAAATTGGCCGCGTCTCTGGATTTGGAGAGCCCTGCGCGACGGCCGATTGTTGCTGCGGGCGAAAACCGGTAAGGCTGGATGGAGCGTAAGATCGCGCATGTGCTGACATACTGGGCCTGCTAGCCCAAGGGCGTATCGCAATCGCATTGTCGCCTAAAGTCCCTCTCCAGCCTCGTTCCAATAGCCGAAATGCGTGCAATTTATCCCTCCAAGCCGCCTCCTAGGGTCGACAAGTTTCGGCCTTGTCAAAAAGGCGAAGCGGCACAGATGCCCGGTAACCACCACCTTGTAAGCGTTCCGATCGGCTCGGATTATGAGGCCTACGCCTCTAGGCATACTCTCCGGCCGTTGGTTCCAAAGTTGCTCATCAAAGTCCCCGATTCTCACAAAGCTGCTGTCCGTCACACCTTCCAGCGAATCCGGATCCTCGGCCTGCCGCCTCTCAATGTCGTCGCGCACCCTTGCCGCATATTCGGCCATGGCTTCCATATGTGGGACGGAATGGACATATTCGCTCTCAAAAAGCTGCTTGCGCTCGGCAGACGCGCCCATCGAGATGTCGAGAACATTGTTGAAGGTGCCTGCCACCAGCACGACCAAAACCATGGCAAGGGTCGTTAGAACGCCCGTCACGAACCCGCCCCTGAACCCTCCCGAAGGCGAGACGACCCGTTCCGGTTCCGGTGGCGGACCCGGATTGGCTTCGAGCAATTGACGATGCTCCGTGATGAGTTCTTCCCGCGCCTGGCGCACGCGGTCCCCGCGACTGTCATCGGCGAGTTGGGGATTGTTATGGAGAAAAGTGTCCACCGCCACCCGGAACCGCTCGATGGCTCCCTTGACGGCCTCGCGGTCGGCGATGTCGACGGTCTCCAGGAGCCGGTCCAACTGCCGCTTCAGCTTGAGCTTGATAGGGTCCATGCTTTGAATGTCCATTCAAGTCATGCCTCCCTATTCAGGAGACAGAGTACAATGACAAGTAGCACCCATGGTTCGTAAGAACGCGCTCGGCGGTTCACAGGCGAACATGTAGTCTAGCTACCGCGTGAACAAGGGTAAGTGATTTGTTTGGTTCCGAGCCGTAGGGCCATTTGCGACCCACGAGACCACGATACTCGGACGGCATCCTTCAGCCCTAGCAGAATAAGCGTCGCTGCCCCCGCTGGGCAACCGACCGGACCGTCCCTATCACGGCGTGCAGGGCTGCAACGAACCTTTGTTACGAACGACAATGCCGTTGGTACAGCGACACAGAACAGAAGCCTACTCGGCGGCCGAGAGCATGCTGGCCCGATGTTGATCAAGTGCAACGATCTCCCGGATCGTTTCAAGTGCAGAAGCAAATGACTGCTTCTGGATGCACTGAATGAGCACCTGCACGTGGCGTGCAGTGAGCAGATCGGCAACCGACAACGAGGCAGGCAAGTCCGGGCGGAGTTCTCGAAGCTTCTCCAGACACTCGACATAAGTCAGCGTGCTGGTCGAAAGCATCACCCCTGCTCCGAGCGGTTCCAGCGACCACTGGCCCCAGTAGAGGAACGTTGCAAACCCGTCATCTTCGAGAACTGAATGAACCCGCGCCATGTTAGAGTTGCCGATCGATAGCGGCATCAATGCAATCCTCTCTCGAAGAACAGGAAGGTCGCGCTTAAATGTCTCGAACAATCGCTGTTCTTTTTTGCCGTTTAGCGCAATCTTGACGCGATCTATGAACTCGTCGGTCAGCGTCTGATACGGCAGCGGGCGGGTCGAAGAGTAGATCGCGACAAGGTCTTCCCGGGGTGAGACCGAGGCAATACGAACGACGGCGTCCCTCAGCTTGCTGTTCCAGTCTTTCGCGGCGGGTGAGTTGCCCTCGCCAGCAGTGAGCAAACGGCAAATGAAATCTCCATACCGCATTTCGCCAATCAGTTTGGGGGCCGGCAGGGACTCTCGGCCCATCACCGCGAACAAGGCCTCCTCGTTCATAGCGATGTGAGATTTCGATGGGGGATACACCTGCAGGTGAAAACAGCTCTTGTCGTCACAATGGACAATGAAGCTGAGCGTCCCGGCGACCACCGGATCGAGCCAGATTACGTCATCGACCTTGCTCTCGACCCCCCCCTGAGCCAGGAGGGCACTCGCGAGTTCCCGCCGCTTCTTTGGGGCAAACATGGATTCGCTCGTTTGCTCTTGGATGGACTTCACCTGCACAAGCTGCTTTTCGCGGAACATGAGAGCGTCGACCAGGTTATGGCTGGCAACGAGCTTGACCGACGTTGCAATCGCCCCGGTCAAGGCGGAAAGCGTTCTGCGCAACAGCACTATCGAGATCAGCGCTACCAGCATGTTGAGCTCCCAGCCCGCAAAAAAAGGCAGGAGGATCACCAGGAAGCAGATAAAAAAGATGACTGTGCTGTTGAAAGACAGATAGGCGGATGTGTGCTGGGTAATAGCCCTGTGGAGCCCACCGAGACCCCAACGCTGTCCGACAATCACAAACAGGCTGCCCAGGGCAAGCGAACTGAGGACCGTCCCGAGGTAGGCTGCGAAAGTGAGTGGAGTAAGAATAGCATACAGCACCATACCTGTCGCAAAGAAGGCGCCATCGGCTGCGAGCGAACTCATCTGTATGAAGTAGATACCTGTGCGCTCAACCTGGTTAGGCACTAGCTGCATGTCAGCAGATTTCGCCATCAGGTCTGTCCCGGCCGCGACACAGATCCGCTTGACCACACTCTCCAACATCTGCACCAGTACAAATGCCACAACAGCACCAATCGCAAGGCCCGCAATCCAGAGAAACTTGTCCTCCGCATCAATAAAAGGTGTGTAGGATGGGATACCTTCGGATGCGGCGAGCAGCACCACCTTGAGGGGCAGCACCATCGCGAGGAACTTCATCACCAGCAGGACAATCGTCAAGGAGACGGATAGCACGAATGACCGCGGCTTGCGGCGTGCGATGTTGAAAATCGTGGTGGCAAGCCATGCGACGCTGGCTAAATAGTTCTTCAGAGCAGATCTCATAGGCTCATGGCAGTCATTCGTTCTTCGGGACTGTGTCTTCGTTTTCGTCGAGTGGATGGAAAGTGTTAGAAAGTCTCCGTGCTGTATCTGCGCTAGATAAGGCCGTCGCCATGCATGATGACGGTTCCGCCGGAATTGATGCTTTTAACACGCTCCGCGTTGATGTAGAAGCCGACAATGGCGAGGTCCGCATGGCTTGAGGTGAGCGCAGTATGCAAGCCCACCTGAACTAGGCCGACGACACCGAATCTGGCGCCGCCAGAGAGTATTGTCTGCTGAAGCGTTTCAAAGAGGCGTTTATCCCTCCGATCGGAAGCGCTCTCGCCACATTGCTGCATGTTGAAAATTGTAGGTCAACTATGCTTGATACGGTCTGCTTATAGAAATCGCCGTGAGCCAATTTTATCATAAATGGTGGCGCGGGCTACCGCAATTCCCTTTGTCGGCGGTCATTCGACCGGCTCCCTCGATAAGTCCGCTTAGAACCTTGGTGGTGGGCCGCGCCTGCTACCAACCCTTTCGGCAGGGGCTCTGAGCGATCCCGGACGGCCACATCGCTTGGCAGCATGCAGAGTTTTAACCATCGCATGCCTACGATGATTGGCGAGGGGCCGCTCGAAGGCCTGGGCTATCTATTGGCCGGCATCTGACAGCGACGAAGACTCGTGCTGCCCTTGAGCGGAATAGAGCGTGTTTCTCAGGAGTTCATTCATAGCAAATCTACTGGCCAAAAAATCGACCCCGAATTGGGACAGATGCATTTGATCTATGAACAATGGTTCGTCTCTTCCAAGCATATGGGCCCGCCTATTCAACTGTTCAGCGGACCGGCCGGCGGCATTGAATTTCGCGATGGACCGTGCGAGGGGAAAATCGAGGGCCGGCGAGCGGCACAGGAGTTAATGTGGCACCCCAAGAACAAGTTGAGGACGATCTGCCGCTTTTGGAGCAGATGTTGGTGGACCAGCAACAGGCAGAATCCATCTATCAGACCACCAACTACTGGCTCGAAAAGAACAAGCGCCTGGTGGCGCATCTCCGCGCGATTGGACTGCTGAACTTCCGCCGACCCCCGGGGGACGACCCCGCAGACCCACGGCGCATTTTGGCATCCTTTGGCGCTACAGACGGGCCACCGCCAGCGTCGCCCGAGAACATGGTGAGGCTGCTTGAGCGCCATTCCGGCGGATCACCTGCCTTGGATATCCGATCGTTGCAAACCTCCAATATTGGAGATCCTTGCGGGTTCATATTCGAGGACCGCTTCTACACCGCCTCGTGGTTCAATTTCTATTTGCGTTATGTCTATGTTTCCCGCTTTATGGATCTTTCGAGAAAAGTGATTGTCGAAATCGGCCCCGGAAGTGGTAAACAAGCCCACATGCTAAAGATGGCCCACCCGGACTGCACTATCCTCGCTTTCGACATTCCGCCGCAGTCTTACGTCGCCAACCAGTATCTGGCCGCCGTCCTCGGTGATGACTTCGTCGGCTATGACGAGACCAGGAGCTTCACCTCCCTGTCCGATTTTAGGCAGGGTAAGGTCCACATATTTTGCAACTGGCAGGTGGAAATCCTTCGCGGCTTTTCCTTCGATCTTCTATGGAACGCCGCGAGCTTTCAGGAAATGGAGCCGGACGTCGTGGCTCATTACCTTGAGGCGTGCTCAGGAGCGTCGAACGTCTACCTGATGCAGGTGATGACGGGGCAGCGAGTAGCGGCCGAGGCGGGGGCAATCGGGGTGCTTCAACCTACCACCATCGAGAACTACCGAACTTCCCTGAAGGATTACGAGTTGCTGGACATGTTCGCCGCACCACTGGCGATGCCGGTTCACCCGGTCGGCTATTCGTATGTGGATTCTTTCTGGGCGAAGGCGCAACCGAGTCGTTAAACGGGGGGCCGAGGGCTAGAATGCCAACGGCTGAGGGGTGAAGATATGGAAGTGCTGGTCAAAGCTGTCCGCCTGTTTGTCCCGATGAAGCTTAGGAGGGCGGTCTGGAGGGCAAGAGCGCGGCAAGGCGGTGACGGCATAGAACCATATGTCGACGTGGTCGCCGCTGCCGTTTCCAACAAGCCCACCGTAAGGGAGATGCTCCATAAGGCGCGGGACTTGCACAAACAATGGCGCTGTGAAGATGCGCTGGAAGCTGTCAACGCCTTGATTGCCCGGGCCCCCGCCTTCGCCCCTGCGAAGTTCATGAAGGCAGATGTCCTGATCGATTTAGGCGACTATGGCGAGGCCAAGAATGTGCTCCTTGGCATTCTCGATGCAGACCCCCTCAGCGTTCACGCGATCAACCAACTCGGAAGCATCGGGCATCAGGTCGACACATCCGTGGAGACGGTCGAGCGCGAGCTTAGCCGCCAGCCTCTGACCGGGCAACTCTACTTAAAGGCAGTGCTGTATCTGAATGAATGGTCATTCTTTGCCGAAGCGAAGGCCTTCGCCACCGAAGCGCTTGCCGGGCTTGATTCAAGCTCCCCGCTGCGCGACCCCCTTTTGATTGCACTGGCGTTCGCACACGAGCGCACCGAAGAATTCTCTACCGCCATAGATTGGCTACGAAAGGTCAAGGGCGAGGGCGCCCGCAAAACAGCTGCCGAAGCCATGGCCAGATGCGAGATGGAGCGCGGCAACCCCGCACTCGGAGCCTTCATCTTGGGACATTCAATCTTCTCGGACGAGGAACCCGCGCCATATAACAAGACACTGTTGCCGATCCTCTACGCCCTCAATGACATCGAAGGCGCCCACCTGTCCTACCGAAAGCGTGGCTCATCCGCGATGATCGCGAACACCTTCAACATGCCGTCGCCGGATACCATCGCGATCAGGTCGGGGCGATACAAAAGGCAGGACGCCCTTATTTTCACAGAAGGTGGACCCGGCGACGAGATAAGGATCGCCTCTCTTTACGGCGAACTTCGGTCATACTTCCGGAAACTTCGCGTCACCTGCGACCCACGGCTTGAGCCGCTTCTTCGCCGCTCTTTCTCCGAAATCGAATTCATTCCGGTGGCCCGATATCGGGCGCAGTTCCGGTCAATGGCCGCAGGCGACCGTCTCAATCTCCCGAACCGCGCATTCTGGACTTTCGCCAACGATGAGGCCATTCGGGTGGCCAACGAAAGCGGCTTTGTATGCTCAAGCCTCGATCTGCTTGGGGAGTTCAGAGCCAGCCGGGACGACTTCCGATACAACCCGTCTCGTCTGATAGCCGCGCCGCCAGAGCCTGACAAAGTTCCTCCAAATTCACCTAAGCTGCGCGTCGGCTTGGCCTGGCGCAGCCTTCTCCGCTCGAATACGCGCGACATTCACTACCTCGAAGCCCACGACCTCGTCGGACTGTCAAAGGTGCCTAACGCCGAGTATTGGCTATTGCAGTCGGCCATTACGCCCGAGGAATGGGACGTACTGAATCGAATCCTTCCGGGCGCGAAGTTCCTTTCCGATTTAGACATTAAGGACGATCTCGACGGACTGGCCTCCATCATCAGTGCCATGGACGTTGTGGTGTCTCCCGGCACGAACATTGTTGAGCTTGCCGGGATGCTCGATATCTCGACCATTCTCTTGTCTACTAGCCATGCGACGACGTGGCGGCGAAATCCTGACGGGTCCGACGTGTGGTTTGAACGCGGCAAGGTGATGTTCGTCGACCCCGTGTGGGACCGCCGCACGCTCATGAGGGAAGTCTGCAAAGAACTGAAGCAGCGATCCAAGAACAAAACATGAAGAAGCCGTGACGTTGCCCCCAAGTTTTATCCAGTTCTGAGTTCGTTTCCGGCGGTGATTTTTGCCCTGCTGGGCGGTTGAAGTGGCGGGCGCTTGCGCGGRGCCGTTGGCAGTGCGCAGCGCGAGCGACCGTCGCGGGGKGRAGGTGCTGGCGAACTCGTCTGGCGTCTGCCAGGCGATCTGGGAGTGCGGCCGGGCCGTGTTGTAGTCGGCGCGCCACAGGGCGGTCGCTACACGTGCCTGGGCCAGCGAGGTGAACAGCGTCTCGTTGAGCAGCTCGTCGCGCAGGCGGCCGTTGAAGCTCTCGATGAAGCCATTCTGCATCGGCTTGCCCGGCGCGATGTAATGCCACTCGACGCGGTTCTGACCGGCCCAGGCAAGGATGGCGTTGGAGGTGAACTCGCTGCCATAGCTGACGATCATCCTTGGCCGGCCGCGTTGGGCAACCGGCCGATCGAGTTCACGGCCGACCCGGATGCCCGAAAGCGACGTGTCGGTCACCAGCGCCAGGCATTCGCGCGTACAGTCGTCGACGATCGCCAGGATGCGGAAGCGACGCCCGTCTGTGAGCTGGTCCGACACGAAGTCGAGCGACCAGCGCTCGTCGGGACGCAGCGGCACCAGCATCGGCGCCCTGGTCCCGATCGCTCGCTTGCGGCCTCCACGCCTGCGAACGGCAAGCTTCTCCTCCCGGTAGAGCCGGAACAGCTTCTTGTGGTTCACGACGAGGCCTTCGCGCCTAAGCATCACGAGAAGCCGCCGGTAGCCGGTAACCGTCCGGCCTGGACCGCGGCTTGAAGGGCCTGCGGTGATACTGTGGCTATGCGGCTACCTTTTCGATCCCAAGAGTTCCGGCTGCCCAATTCCAGGGCAGAAGGTCGTCGAGGCGGTTCTGCGGCATGTCGGCGATGCGGGC
>NZ_WVVV01000028.1 GCF_012911015.1 Chelativorans sp. ZYF759
CCTGCCGGGAGCGAACGCTGGGGCTGCGGTTGAGCCAGGCATGAAAGCCCGACCGGGATACATCCAGCGCGTCGCACAGCCATGCCACCGGCCAGATCGAACGGTGCTTCGCAATGAAAGCGAACCTCATATCGCTTCCCTCGCGAAGTAGGCTGCGGCCTCTTTTAGGATGTCGCGCTCCGCCTTCAGCTTCGCGACTTCCTTGCGCAGTCGATCAATCTCCTGCTGCTCCGGCCTCATCTGACCATGGCCGGGAAAGGCGTGCTGCGGATCGGCACTGAGCTCCCGTATCCATTTGCGCAGCACGTTCTCGTGCAAATCCAGATCGCGGGCCGCCTGCGCAACCGCAACGCCCCGATCCTTCACCAATCTCACTGCCTCAAGCTTGAACTCGCGGCTGAACTTCCTTCTTCGCATTCCCACTCTCCAGTTCCATCAAACACCTTATCTCGGTGTCCACGAAACCGGCAGCAGGCCAGGCCGTCGAAGCTGCTATCCAGCAATTTCGTGCGTCAGCGGACGCTTTCCTTGAAAACAATCCAGAGGTTGCCCACGGCAGCCGCGGGCAGCGACTGCGGCAAGCACGGGAAGAGGTCATAGCGGAGTATCGACAACTGCTTGAAGCTAAGCCAGGCCTCCCCTCAAAGCCTCAGAATGAACTGATGTGGTGGATGCCCCCTTCGTCCGGCATCGTATGATGTCATCTGCGCCGATGTGGCGCTGTCGAAGGAGGAGACCATGTCAGACGTGCATATTTTGGCGATCGACCTCGCCAAGCGAAGCTTCCAGGTCTGTGGCACTGAGGGGTGGGGCGTGTGTGGATGCCCCCGACTTTGCAAGGGTTTTCTTCCGACTTCGTTTGCAACACGGTGGCTTCTATCGGTCGTGTGTCAGGCCTCTGGTCGCGGCCTGCGCCACGGGGCCGGTATGCAGTTCGAAGAACAGGGTCCACATCGGTTCAGAGAGCTTTGTGCTCGAGCCCCGGGACTGGTTTTCCCCGTCCTGAACATTGAAGTCCTTGCCGCATAGGTCGTCGGTCGATCTCCTTGCCGGGGTCAAATGACCCCGAGGCGCTTGCCGTTTCCCTCCGCTTGGAGTTGACCGCTCACGCCATTCGGTAGTTCTGCTCCCTGGTCATGACTGCCCATATAATCCGCGCCATCTTGTTCGCCAGCGCGACGGCGGCGACCATGCGAGGCTTTCGCTCGACAAGCCGCCCCAGCCAATTGTCCGGCGTGGCGCCCTTGCGCACGACCCAGCGGATCCGGCTCATGGCGCCGACGATCAGCAACTTGCGGATGTCGGTCTGCCCCATCTTGCTGACCCCGCCCAGCCGTGTCTTGCCGCCCGTGGACCGCTGCCTCGGCACGAGGCCCAGCCAGGCGGCGAAATTCCTGCCGCTGGAGAAGGTCCGCAGATCTGGCGCGAACGCCATCACTGCACCGGCCGTCACCGGGCCCACGCCGGGCACCGTGCACAAGCGTCGCATCTCGACGTTCTCCTGCATAGCGTCTCTCAGGCTGAGGGTCAGTTCGTTGATCTTCACCGTGAGAAGATCGATCTGATCGAGGTAGAGTTGGGCGATCTCCCTGACAGTGTCGGGAACCTCGTTCGTATCATCCTCCAACAGAGCCGCCGCCTGCTTGAGATGGGCCGGTCCTTGCGGAAAGACCAGGCCGAACTCGGCCAGGTGGCCTCGCAGCGCATTGATCAGCTGCGTGCGCTGGCGGACGAAGCACTGGTGAGTTCGGAACGTCACGGCGCGCGCCTGGTGTTCGGCACTCTTCACGGCGACACAATGTATGTTCGGACGCAGCACGGCTTCGGCAATCGCCGCCGCGTCGGCCGCGTCGTTCTTCTGCCGTTTGACGAATGGCTTAACGTAGATGGGCGGCACCAGGTGGACATCGTGGCCGCTTTGCTGCGCGACGCGGCCCCAGTAGTGGCTGGTCGCACAGGCTTCCATCGCCACAATGCACGGTTTTTGCGCGTTTAGCATTTGCATCAGCTTCGCGCGCGATAGCGTTCGATTGAATAGAACCGCCCCACCCCGATCAGTGCCACAGACCTGGAAGCTTCGCTTGGCGAGGTCGATCGCCAAAATATGCACGTCTGACATGGTCTCCTCCTTCGACAGCGCCACATCGGCGCAGATGACATCATACGATGCCGGACGAAGGGGGCATCCAGGCATCCACCACATCAGTTCACTTTCGAAAAGATGGACGTTCCCAAGTCGTTCTCTTGGCCGCTGCGTGACTGGGTATCTGAAGTCGTGAAATGCTCTCCGTCTTGGCCTTCCCAAATGGGTATGCCAATGCACTCTATGACCGAGCATTTCAGCCTGTAAGCCTGGCCGACAGCTCCACCAACTTCGGCGCAGCCCTGCCGCAGGCAAAGAACCAGGGATTGGCGAAGTCGGCGTCGTTGGCTTGGTTGCGCTTGCCGTATCGAAGCGGCTTACCGTCGAGCGTCAGGGTCTGGCCGCCGGATGCCCGCAGCACGGCGTCGCCGGCCGCCGTGTCCCATTCCATCGTTCGGCCGAAGCGCGGATAGAGATCGGCATCGCCGCGGGCGAGCAGCCCGAACTTCAGCGAGGAGCCGACCGAGCAGATTTCGGCATCGCCGAGGCTGTCGAGGAAGGCGTCGGTCTCCGGCGTGCGATGCGACCGGCTGGCCACCACGGTCGGCCGCTCCGGCAGCTCGCGAACGGCGATCGGGCGCCGCTCGGTCACGGCAAAATCCGCACCAATCTGCGCCATCGTCGCGTGGCCCGGACGACCCGAAAAGATCTCGCCGCGTACCGGGGCATAGACCGTGCCGACCACCGGCGCGCCGCCCCGCACCAAAGCGATGTTGACGGTGAAGTCGGGCTTGCCGTTGATGAATTCGCGCGTGCCGTCGAGCGGGTCGATGAGGATGAAGGCGTCCTCGGATGTATCGCTGATAACGCCGGCGGCGACCTCCTCCTCGGCCACGCAGGGCATACCTGGCAGGGCTTCCCGAAGGCCCGTCAGGATGATGATCTCGGCGGCGCGGTCGGCCTCGGTGACGGGGCTCGAATCGCTTTTCGTTTCCGTCGTCAGCCCGCGGTCGCGCACCTCGAGGATCCGCCGGCCCGCCTCGAGCGCCAGGCGCTCGAAAAGCGCCAGCAGGCGGTCGTCATCCAGCATGCCGTTCGGCTCGCTCATCGGCTGCGACCGTCGAGCCAGGCCGCGATCTCCTCGACGAGCTCTTCCGGCGCACGGCCCGTCGTGTGCAGGTGGATCTCGGCGTTTTCGGGTTCCTCGTAGGGCGAATCGACCCCAGTGAAGTTCTTGATCTTGCCCTTCAGCGCCTTGGCATAAAGCCCCTTGGGATCGCGTCGCGCGCATTCCTCGAAGGGCGTGTCGACGAAGATCTCGACGAACTCGCTTTCTGCCATCATCTCGCGCGCCATGCGCCGCTCGGCGCGGAAGGGCGAGATGAAGGAAACGAGCACGATGAGGCCGGCATCGGTCATCAGCCGGGCGACTTCCGATACCCGGCGGATGTTTTCGACACGGTCGGCCTCGGTGAAGCCGAGGTCGCGGTTCAGCCCATGCCGGACATTGTCGCCATCGAGCAGATAAGTGTGGCGACCAGAGGCATGCAGCTTCTTTTCCAGGAGATTGGCGATGGTCGACTTGCCCGAACCCGACAGCCCGGTAAACCACAGGACATGGGGCGCCTGGTGCTTGGCGGCTGCACGCGCGGCCCGGTCGATGTCGAGGTCCTGCCAGTGGATGTTGGAGGCGCGCCTCAGCGCATGCTCGATCGTGCCGGTGCCGACCGTGCGGTTGGTCATCCGGTCGACCAGCACGAAGGCGCCCGTGGCGCGGTTTTCCGCATAGGCATCGAAGACGATCGGGGCCTGCGTCGACAGGTGGCAGAGCCCGACCTCGTTGATCTCCAGCGTGCGCGCGGCTTCATGCGCAAAACTGTTGACGTCGACGCGGTGGCGGATGTCGGTGATGCTGGCGGGAACCTGGTCGGTCTCGGTGCGCAGCAGGTAGGAACGGCCCGGCACCAGCGCGTGTTCGTCGAACCAGACGATGTTGGCGGCGAACTGGTCCGCCACCTCCGGCCGCGCCGCGGCGGCCACCAGCATGTCGCCGCGCGAGGCATCGACCTCGTCGGCAAGCAGGATCGTGACGGCCCGGCCGGCCTCGGCCCTCGGCAGGTCGCCATCGGCGGTCACAATGCGCTTGACCTTGGTGCGCCGGCCCGAACGCGCCACGACGATTTCGTCGCCCTCGGCGATGGCGCCCGAGGCGATCGTGCCGCAGAAACCCCGGAAGTCCGCATTCGGCCGGTTCACATATTGCACGGGCAGCCGGAACGGCTTGGCCATCAGATCGTCGTCGACCTGGACCGCCTCGAGATATTCGAGCAGGGTTGGCCCCTGGTGCCAAACGGTCTTCGGCGAGCGCATCGTGACGTTGTCGCCGAGCTTGGCCGACATCGGGATCGGCGTCAGCGTCGCGAAGTTCATCTCGGCGGCGAAGGAGCGGTATTCCTCCACGAGGCGATCGAAGACCGCTTGATCGAAATCCACGAGGTCAATCTTGTTCACCGCAAGCACGACGTGGCGGATGCCGAGCAGCGAGGCGATGAAGGTGTGCCGGCGCGTCTGGGTCAAGATGCCCTGGCGGGCATCGACCAGCACGATCGCCAGATCGGCCGTCGAGGCGCCGGTGGCCATGTTGCGGGTGTACTGTTCGTGGCCCGGCGTGTCGGCGACGATGAACTTGCGGCTGTCGGTCGCAAAGAAGCGATAGGCGACGTCGATGGTGATGCCTTGTTCGCGTTCGGCTTCCAGCCCGTCGACGAGCAGCGCAAAATCGATGTCGGCGCCGGCCGTGCCGTATTTACGCGAATCGCTCTCCAGCGTCGCCAGCTGGTCCTCGAGGATCAGCTTGGTGTCGTAGAGCAGCCGCCCGATCAGGGTCGACTTGCCGTCATCCACGGAGCCGCAGGTGAGAAAACGCAGGAAGGTCTTTTCTTCCTGGCGGGCGAGAAACTCGTTCAGTTCCTCGTTCTGGGCGGCGGGTTCTTGCGCGCGTCCATGCATCAGAAATACCCCTCGCGCTTCTTCTTTTCCATTGAGCCGGCCTCGTCGCGGTCGATGAGCCGTCCCTGGCGTTCCGAGGTGCGGGCGATCAGCATCTCCTGCACGATGGCTTCCAGCGTGTCGGCTTCCGATTCGATGGCGCCCGTCAGCGGATAGCAGCCGAGCGTACGGAACCGCACCAGACGTTCCTGGACCACTTCGCCGGGCTCAAGCACCAGCCTATCGTCGTCGCGCATGATGAGCATGCCGTCGCTCTCGACGACCGGGCGCCGCTTGGCGAAGTAGAGCGGCACGATCTCGATCTTCTCGCGCAGGATATACTGCCAGATGTCGAGCTCGGTCCAGTTGGACAGCGGGAAGACGCGGATCGATTCGCCCTGCGCGATGCGGGTGTTGAAGATCTTCCACATTTCCGGGCGCTGGTTCTTGGGGTCCCAGCCATGGCTGGAATTGCGGAAGGAGAAGATGCGCTCCTTGGCGCGGCTCTTTTCCTCATCGCGCCGCGCGCCTCCGAAGGCTGCGTCGAAGCCGTGGCGGTCCAGTGCCTGGCGCAGTGCAGCGGTCTTCATGACATGGGTGTGCACGTTGGAGCCGTGAGAAAAGGGACCGACGCCCTCGCGCACGCCTTCTTCATTGATGTGCACCATCAGGTCGAGCCCGAGCTTCGCCGCCATCTGGTCGCGAAACTCGGTCATCTCCCGGAACTTCCAGGTCGTGTCGACATGGAGAAAGGGAAAGGGTGGCGGGGCGGGATAGAACGCCTTCAGCGCCAGATGCAGCAGCACCGACGAATCCTTGCCGATGGAATAGAGCATCACCGGCTTGCGAAAGTTGGCCGCCACCTCGCGGAAGATGTGGATGGATTCCGCTTCGAGGCGGTCGAGATGGCTCAGTGACATCGAGGTGGTCCCTGTGTTTGGCTTCAAGCGCGTTCGGTCTATGCGCCAACGAAGGGGCGCGGCGCTCGGTGGCAGAGTTCTGCGGCAGTGGCCACCCCGGTTCAAGGTACCATTTGCTAAGGGGAGCATCTCCTGGAGAAGTGGTTTCCATCGATTGCGACAACCGTCTGGGGGCGCAACTTTCGGGGATCAAACGCGACCGATCATGCGGCTTTGCTGCCGTTCTTCCGGTCTATCACACGGGACGGTCGCTTCTCAATCCGGCCCAGCTTCAAGTCGAGGGCAGGGCAAATTATGGTGCAGCCACCCTTTCCCCTACCGCAAGTCATTTGCTTTGCTGTAAGCACCGCAGCGATGGTCGCATCAGCACCGGTGTGACCGGGTCGACCGGTCAACGTCTAAAGAGCATCACATGACCCCCACAGTTTCCGTCATCATGCCGCTCTACAATTCAGTCGAGTTCATGGATGCTGGAATCGAATCCGTCCTGCGCCAGACCTTTGTTGATCTGGAACTGATCGTCATCGACGACGGCTCCACGGACGAAAGCCTGAACCGCGCGCACCGCTTTGCCAAGAAAGATCAAAGGGTCCGCGTGCTTTCGCTGAGGAAGAATGGTGGCGCCGCGGTCTCGCGCAATCACGGGATTGAAAAAGCGCGCGGGCGATACATCGCCTTCCTCGATTCGGATGATCTGTGGCAGGCCGATAAGCTGGAGCTTCAGTTGAACTCGATGAGAGAGCGCGGCGCCGTCTTTTCATACACCGACTATGCCGTCGTTTCTCTCGACGGCACAGTCCGACGGACCGTTTTTGCTCCCGATAGGGTGAGCTATTACGACCTGTTGAAAAACACGACGATAGGCTGCTCGACGGTGATCTACGATCGACAGGCCCTGGGAAACCGGATGTTCCCGTTGATCCGCAAGCGGCAGGATCTGGCTCTATGGCTCTCTATTCTTCGCGACGTCGACTTTGCCCACAGAGGGGGCCCGGTCCTCACCAGCTATCGAGAACGGCCACGGTCGCTGTCGGGGAACAAGATCAATGCCGCTCGCTACACGTGGAGAATATACCGCGCATTCGAAGAACTGCCCCTGTCCCACGCCTTGTACTACTTTGCGCGCTACGCGGTCTCATCCGTTCTGAGACGGCTGTGACATAAGCTCGTCAGGCACCGTGCAACGAACGGCGTCCGATGCCGAAATACTCGATCCCGTGCCGGGCCATCAATGACGGATCGTAGAGGTTTCGCCCATCGAATATCACTGGCCTCTTCAACTGCGTCCGGATGAGATCGAAATCGGGGGCCGAAAACGACTTCCATTCCGTGATGATGATGAGTGCGTCCGCGCCGGTCAGCGCTTCTTCCTTGCTGTCCGCGATATGCAGGTCGTCGCGTACCCCATAGATGCTCTTGCAGGCTTCACCGGCCTTCGGATCATAGGCCCTCACGATGGCGCCCATGCGCCAGAGCTCTTCCATGAGCGCGCGCGAGGGCGCCTCGCGCATGTCGTCGGTGTTCGGCTTGAAGGCCAGTCCCCACAGTGCAAAGCATTTCCCGGCGAGATCTGATCCGAAATACTTGACAATCTTCCCGGCGAGTACACCCTTCTGCTCGATGTTGCGCGACTCGGTCGCCTTCAGCAGCTTCATGTCGTAGTCGTGGTCCCCGCCGCTGCAAATGAGGGCGCGCAGATCCTTTGGAAAGCAGGCTCCACCGAAGCCCGCGCCAGCGTAGAGGAAATCATATCCGATCCGGGGATCGCTGCCGACGCCGCGACGGACGAGTTCAATGTCAGCACCCACAAGATCGGCGAGATTAGCGATTTCGTTCATGGTGGAAATTCTGGTCGCGAGCATGCAGTTCGCGGCATATTTGGTAAGCTCCGCGCTACGCACGTCCATCACGATGATCTTCTCATGATGGCGGTTGAAGGGCGCGTAGAGGTCGCGCAGAACGCGCTCGGTCTCGGCGCGGGCGGTTCCGACAATGATGCGGTCGGGTTTGAGGCAGTCCGCCACGGCCGACCCTTCCTTGAGGAACTCAGGATTCGAAGCCACGTCAAAGTCGATATCTTGACGTCCGCGAGCCGCCAGCTGCTTGCGGATGGTCGATGCGACCTGCTCGCTCGTGCCAACCGGGACGGTCGACTTGACCACGACGATGCTCGGTTCCTGCATGAAACGGCCGATCGTCTCCGCGACGGCAAGCACGTGACGCAGGTCGGCTGAGCCGTCCTCGTCGGGCGGTGTTCCAACAGCAATGAATTGAATCTGCCCATGTGCCGCCGCTGCAGCCGCGTCGGTTGTAAAGGCGAGTCGTTGTTCCTCGCGGTTCCGGGTGACCAGATTTTCCAAGCCCGGCTCGTAGAACGGAACCCGTCCCGCGTCGAGCAAAGCGACCTTTTCCGCGTCGATATCGAGGCACAAAACATCATGCCCGCTGTCTGCCAGTGCGGCTGCCTGCACCAGCCCGACATAGCCGGTTCCGAACACCGTAATTTTCATTGTGATTCCTGCCTGATCGAAAGATGGCCGTTGTCGGTCGCTCCGTCTGGAACTCGACGAAACACCAATAGTGCAACGCACACCCTTTTCGCCTTTCTCGCCGACGCTCTCAATACCCTATGCGGCCGATCCGTCGATCACGACGCCCAGAGATGATCGTACTGTATGCGGGAGAGGAAGGCTCTGCCGAGCCGGCCAGTCAGATGGTTGCTCTGTCCCTTCCTCTGGTCTAACAGGAACGTGGGACGAACAGGTCAGAGGCGCATCCGGCGAAATGGCGAAGACGAACGACAAGCGCACGGCGTCCGGCCTGGGCACATTTGGATTGCGCGTGTTCAACAAGCTTTTCCAGCGTTCTACCATCGCACGGACCTACAAGGACGTGGCCGGGCTTTCGCAGCAGATTCGGCGCATCGAATCCAGGCCGTCGAGACAGCTGCGCCTGATGGACGGCCAGGAACGTCCTTTAGCATTTTCGTGACGCAAAGGCGCGCGCCCCGCTTTTCAGTGATCGTGCCGATCTACGAACAGTGGCACCTCTTGTGTGCCCTGATGGAGCGCCTTGCGGAACAAACCCTCGCGCACGACGAGTTTGAGATCATCGTTGTCGACAACGGTTCTGTTGCAGTGCGTCCTGAACTGGTTTCTTTGCCGAACGCACAGCTTTTGCACTCCCTTGGTTTCGGTTCCTATGCAGCGCGCAACGAGGGCGCGCGCCGGGCATGCGGGGAGTGGCTCGTCTTTACAGATGCGGACTGCCTGCCTGAGCGGGACTGGCTTGACTGCATGGCTCGCGCGGCACAGCAGGGTGAGAACGCTTCAAGCCTGCTGGCCGGCGCGGTGGAAATGCGCGCCAGTTCGCCTTCCCCGAGCTCATTCGAGATCTATGATCTCCTGAAGGGCATTCCACAAGCGCGGTACGTAAAGCGAGGCTATGCCGCAACCGCCAATCTGGCGGTGCCGAGGCTTGTCTTCGAGCAGCTGGGCGGCTTCGACAACACGAGGCTTTCAGGCGGCGACGCGGATTTCTGCAGGCGCGCAGGTGCCGCAGGCTTTCCCATCCGCTATGTGCCGCAAGCGCGGGTTGGCCATCCGGCTCGAACGAGCTGGGCTGATATTGTCACCAAGGCGCGCCGCATCAAAGGTGGCCAACTGAGGTCGGGCTCCCGCCGGCGTCGACTTGCGTGGGCGATCCGTACGATGCTACCGCCCGTTTGTGGAGCATGGCTGTTCCTGCGTCGGCGTGACAAACCTCTGAACCACCGCGTTTTGGCAACAATCGTGCTTTTTCTGCTATGGTTCGTGGAAGTGTGGGAACTGTTTCGATTGCTGACCGGACGGAAAGCAGAAAGGCGATGACATCCTGGCTTGTTCAAATAGCCGCGGATGGTAGCGCCGCCGCTGCGTCACTCGAGGTGACCCATAGCTGTTGCTGAGCCACCTTCAGCCGCGCAATCTGGCCAAGTCGGTGACCGTCGAGTAGAAAATCGTTGGGAAAAGCACTTGGGTGGAACTGGTTGGCTCCCGTACCACCAGTCTCTCGTCTGCGCCACAATGCAGACCGCGTCAGGCGTACTGCAGGCGAAATTGATCAGGGATGCACGCCTTACCAATCCTTCGCAAAATCGTTCCAGTAGCCGAATTGGGTACAGTTGAGCCCTGCCCGCTTTCTCCGCGGATCGACCAGTTCCGGTCTGGTGAGGATAACGGCCCGGCAAAGATGCCCGGATACGAGAACCTTGTAGCCTTCCTGATCCGCCCGAACTATGACGCCTACCCCGCCAGGTACGCGACGAGGCCCCCCTCAAGGCAAGACGGGAGAATTCTTCAACACATGCTAGACCCTTCATGCGCGCCTGCCAGAACGCAAGGAATTGAAACCGAATCCTCTACGACCTAGCGAAACTGGATACTTCCGGAACGGCCGGAGCCGCTTCAGCCCCTCTTTTGACTATTTACGAACCACGAAAAAAACGGACCGACAACAGTTCACCTCAAGCTTGGCAAGCGGGAATGCATCCAGTCATCGAGCACATGGCCGATATCGAGAGCCACCGCTCCGCGCGCGCGCGCGCGTCCGATGAATATTTTGCCGATGACGCCGCCGGCTACCAGAACGAGGTCTCCCGGACTGGCCAATTCTTCGAGTTCCTGGAGCAGGGACAGATAGACGAACGGCAGCGGCTGCGAGCCGTTATGATATTTCTCGTTGAGAGCCGTCTTGTGGTGGGTCGGGATCGTGACCGTGTTGATACGCCGGCCCGCCGCGAGGCCTGAGGGAAGATTCTCGGTCCTGGCACTACTCACGACGATGACCTTACGTGCCGAAGCCGCCAGCCGGGCCACGGCCTCGACGTCCTTGAAAAGCGCGATATTCACCTTGTCCTCGCTTGCCAGTGCCGTCGAAGAGATCAACTCGGAGATGCAGCTCAGAACATTAAGTAGCCCGCGCCCCTGCAACGACTGCGAAATTGCGGCGCTGTGGTCGCCGCAATCCCGGATGAAACGGTACACGGCCGGGATGCCGACGACGTCGGCTTCTGCAACGGCCTGCCGGGCCTCTGCAACTATCCTCAATCGAAGATCTTCAGGAAGCTCCGCTCCCCACCAGTGTCGTTCCCGGTTGGCGGAATCGGCAAGGTCGAAGAAGGGCCCCTCGGGGAAGAGATAGCCTTCGCCGTCGCTGAGGCGGATTAGAGAGAAGGGCTTCGCGTCTTCGAGCGCCGCGCGCACGAGGGATAGAAGCGCCTCGGCCTGACCCGCATTCGCGCGGGCTTCCATGAAGCGCATTCGGGGGCGAAGCGCGTCGTAGGCCGGCCGGACATACGCGGTGAAGTCACGCGCGATGCCCCGCGGCGCCGTGAGCATAAACTGTCGTTCGACATGAACGTGGGCCCAGCCCGGCACGGGTCGGCCCTCTAGGAAATCCAGGTTCCGGAGCTTGAGCAGTTCGAACGGAGTGGCTCGGTCCTTCAACTCCTGCCGCATTCGTTCGGCTTCGGCCTGACGTTCAGGCGCGCCCCGCAGCCTGCGCAGCACGTCGATCTTCCTGTCTATCGAAAGACTTTCGTGGCGCAACTTTGCACCAAGCCAGAAATGGTCGAGCTGTTCCAATGTGCCGCAGCTGATAATTCCGAGGAGCAGAAGCCTCTCCAGGTTAGCTCTCACCTGGGCATCGTCACTGTATTTATAAACAAACGCCGCGATCGCTTCCAACTCGAGTTCAGCGATCTCGATATTTCCCCATTCCAACTTTTTCAGATAGATCCACGTGCCTACTGCGGAACCGGATGGCCATTCTGGGAAGGCGTGGAAAATAGTATTGACAGCGGGGTTACGGTTCTGGAGCATTGTCTCCATCGCGCTGATGACCGCGAAGGACGAGAACACCCCGGTTTTCTCGTTGAGCTGCAACCACTCGCCAGGCTGTTCGGCGCTGGAAAGCGTGTATTCAAGGAGTTCAAGGAGGTCGGGTGTGGGCGAAGGCACGGCGCGACGCGTCCGTTTCGGCCCTTTCAACACGGGCGAATTTATCTTCATATTGGTATAGAGTTGGAAGAAGCGCGCGGCGTTGTGAGTGTTCACAAGCAGGAAGCTTCCCACAAGCTCGGTAATTGCCAGAATAAGGTTAGCCGCTCGGCCTGACAGCGCCGGGCTGGCGTTGATGGTACTGACGATGGCGCGCTTGGCCCAGCTCTTGACCCGCGCCCTCAGCTTTCCTCTGATCGGATTATTGGAAGCAGGTGCGGGGTTAGACGCCGCCGCCAGCCGCGCCATGGCGCTCACAAATTCTTCTTGCTCCTTCAGGTAGTCCGGCGTGGCGGAGGGATCCCGCTGCGCATAGGCCTCAAGCCAGCATTCGCTCGGCGGATAAGGCCGCCAAAACATTTCAGAAAGCTCGGCAAGCGTGACTTCGAATGTCAGCCCGCTCTTGACGAAACCATAATAGTCCGCGCTCACAGGGTCGAAGTCAAAGTTCTGGTACACAGGTATACCGCGGTGAAGTAGCTCGATCACGACCGATGAGTTTCCGACGACGGCGATATGATCCTCATCCGGAATCTTGTCTGCAAACGTTACGCCGGACGCGCCGAGCACTTGATCCAGTGTCCTATCAGCCGCCGCCGGATGCTGCTTGATGACGATCTTGTCGACTGCGGGGTTCCTCCTCAACGCGTCAGCTACCAGTTTTGCCCGATCCGACAAGACGCGAGAGGTGGGGTAGACCACGACCGTCAGGCCGCTTCCGCGCTGCTTGAAAAGCGCCTCTTTTGAAAACGCCTCGGAGTGGCGCGGAATGACGAAGACCCTCCCGGCCGCCGGGCCGATTGCCTCGTAGATCTGGCGGGATTGCTTGTTCCGCAGCACGCTGTAGTCGAAGTCCAGCTCAGGGAAACTCTCCGTTACCTCTGCATGTTGCAGATAGATTCGCGGAACACCCAGCCCCTTTAGAACCATTGAAAGGGCTACTTGCGCCGGCGAATGATCGTTGGCCTGGACAAGGGCGGCCGGCCTTGCTGCCCCGTCTTGGGAGAAGGCGAGCAGAAAATTGAAGAAGGAACGGCTGTAAAGGATCTGTTGGTGCACGATGCTTGCCGTGACGTCGAAGCGGCTCTTGTAGAAAGCTTTCACTTCATCGGCGATCTTCTCGAGAGCCTCCTTCTGCTCGTGGTCCAGTTTTGAGGCTGAAATGCGTTCGCTGTAAGAATAATTGCTGTTCAATATCTTAACGCCGACAGGATGGCAGATGCGTTCAAAAAAGCTGAATTCGCGCAGATTATTCGGTGTGCTTCCGTGGCAGGCGAAGTTCGCAAACTCCGGTACGATCGTCTTGAACCTTCGCCCCCGAAACTTCTTTTCGAAGAGGGTGACCGCATGGCTCCGTTTTTCCTTGATGTCGATTTCGTTTTCGAAGGCCTCCCAGTGGCTTTCGCCCAAGCGATGCTCCATCAGATCGTCATAGTTCGGATTGCCGTCGATAATCCTGCTGACGCGCTTCAGCCCCAAGGCATGAAACTGCAGCATGTTCGCGACGTCGGGCATAAACTCCCCTCACCTGTTTTGCGCAGCGATGTTGCAAAAAACGGTACCAAGACTCGGCAATGAAGCTGCTCGCAGGCCCCCACCGAACGCAAAGGCTGCAAGAATTTGTTACAATTCAGCTTCGCAAGCGGCCTGTTCTTCCAGAACTCCGCTGTTCCATCGAACGAAAGCCTTTCCAGACATTCAAGACAATCGCCGGGTTGGTTTCGGTTTGATGGCCACTTACAAGGTCGTAGTCCCAACTGCAACACTATCAAAGCGGTGCAGGCTGAACCACCGTGCCCGCTCACGGGTGTCACTGCTCTGGCCGCACCAGACCAACTCGCAGACACCATCAAAAAGGCTCTTGCCCGCACGGGATGTCCAGATACGACGCTAAGCGTTGCAATGGCTTTCCTGTTGTGCGACATCCGGCATGAGACAGCTCTAGTAGATTTTGGGACCCAAGAATGCTCTCCAATTCATCCATCCTTGTCACGGGCGGCACCGGGTCGTTTGGGCATACCTTTGTTCCTATGACTTTGGAGAAATACAATCCAAAGCGGTTGGTGATCCTGTCGCGAGATGAAATGAAGCAGTGGGAGATGGCAAAGCTCTATGGGGACGATCCAAGGGTGCGCTTCTTCATTGGTGATGTTCGAGACAAGGATCGGCTGCAACGCGCTTTGGATGGCATTGACTTTGTGGTGCATGCCGCGGCCACGAAGATCGTGCCAACGGCAGAATACAATCCATTCGAGTGCATCAAGACGAACATTATGGGCGCCATGAATCTCATCGACGCCTGCATTGACCAGAAGGTGCGCCGGGTGGTCGCGCTCTCGACGGACAAGGCGAGCAGCCCACTCAATCTCTACGGCGCCACCAAGCTGGCCTCAGACAAGCTGTTCACCGCCAGTAACTCTTATGTCGGCCATCAGGACACGGAGTTCGCAGTGGTCCGCTACGGCAACGTGATGGGATCGAGGGGCTCGGTGATCCCCTTGTTTATGTCCATGGCTGAAAGGGGCGAACTGCCCATCACCGACGCTCGCATGACCCGCTTCATGATCACGCTTGAGGAAGGGGTTGAGCTGGTATGGAAGGCTTTCGATGATATGATTGGGGGCGAGATCTACGTGAAGAAGATCCCCTCAATGAACATCATGGATATCGCAGCGGCGGCGGCTCCCGAAGCCACGCACCGGGTCATTGGCATACGGCCCGGCGAGAAGCTGCACGAGCAGATGATCGGCGAAGAAGACGCGCCTTACACGTACGAATATGACGACTACTATAAAATTCTTCCCTCTATCAACGACTGGTACAAAGATCCCCGACGGATACAGGACGGCAAGAAGGTCTCCAGCGAATTCGTTTATCGTTCGGACACAAACCCCGAATGGATGAACAAATCCGTGTTGATTGACTGGATCGAACAAAACCGAGGGAAGATTGGAAAAATCTAGCCAGATCATTCCTTACGGCCGACAGGACATCAGCAAGGCAGACATTGAGGCCGTCGTGTCGGTGCTCCAGTCTGACTACTTGACCCAAGGACCCGTTGTCGGTCGCTTCGAGCGTGCCGTCGCAGATATTGTCGGCGCGCGGTATGCAGTGGCGTCCAACAGCGCCACGTCGTCTCTTCACTTGGCCTGCCTCGCACTGGGAGTCGGACCGGGAGACGTGGTGTGGACTACTCCCGTCACGTTCGTCGCCAGCGCAAACTGCGCGCGCTATTGCGGGGCAGGCATCGATTTCGTCGACATAGACCTCAAGAGCTACAACATCAGCGTTTCGCGCCTTTCGGATAAGCTGAGAGCCGCGCGGGATTCGGGGAGACTGCCGAAGGCTCTTGTTGTCGTTCACCTTGCCGGCCATTCTGCCGATATGGAGCGTATCCGCGAGTTGAGCCGGGAGTACGGTTTCGCTGTCATAGAGGACGCATCGCACGCCATCGGTGGGAGCTACCGCTCCACAAAGATCGGCAGTTGCGCCTTCTCGGACATAACTGTCTTCAGCTTTCACCCAGTGAAGATCGTCACCAGCGGTGAAGGCGGCATGGCGTTGACCAACGACGCCGATCTCGCGAGGTCAATGGCGCGGCTGAACAGCCATGGCATTACGCGCGAAACGGCCGAAATGAAGCAGGAACCGGATGGTCCATGGTACTACGAGCAGATCGGTCTCGGCTTCAATTACCGGATGACCGACATTCACGCAGCGCTGGGCCTGAGCCAGCTGTCGCGACTGGAGGAATTCCTGGCGCGGCGACATGCACTTGCCGCACGCTATGACGCGGCATTGTCAGATCTACCGCTCGTTCTGCCGTGGCGAGATCCGCGCGACTATTCCGGTTTTCATCTCTACATCGTTCGACTGAACGATGGCGACCAGAGCCGGCACCGCTCGGTCTTCGAGAAGCTTCGCGCCAACGGCGTTCTGGTAAATCTGCACTACATGCCTGTCTACCGGCAGCCGGATTTTCAGCAGTTTGGTTTCAAACACAGCGACTTCCCGGAAGCAGAGGCCTATTACGCTACCGCCATAACCATTCCGCTTTTCCCTACCATGACCGAGCCTCAGCAAGATTATGTGGTGAATGCGCTGCGTGAGGCGCTGCGGTGATTGTCAATGTCGCGGTGATTCCGGCACGGGGTGGCAGCAAGCGAATTCCCGGCAAGAACGTAAAGCCTTTTCATGGCAGGCCAATGCTGGACTATGCCATTGCGGCGGCGCGTTCTTCCTCTCTATTCACCGACATACTGGTGTCGAGCGATGACGATAAAATTCTGGCTGAGGCTGAGCGACTGGGGGCGACGCCTCTGCGACGACCGGTTGAACTCTCCGACGACCATACGCCAACGCTTCCGGTGATCGCTCATGCGATCAGCGCTCTCGATCAAGAACTTGCGGAAAGCGACCTCGCGGTGTGCTGCATCTACCCCTGTGTTCCGTTTCTGGAACCGAACTATCTGCAGCAGGCCCGGCGGGAGCTTGAGAGGCACCCTACCCGGTTCGTCTTCCCAGTCGTAGAGTACCCCTCCCCTCCGCAGCGCGCTTTGGTGAGATCCGACAACGGCAATCTTGCGCCGCTGTTTCCTGGCCACGCCGCAACCCGGACGCAGGATCTGACTGCCGCCTGCTACGATGCAGGTCAGTTCTATTGGGCGGCGGCGCCAACCTGGCTTTCGACCGGTTCCGTGCATGACAACGGCATCGGGCTTCTCATCCCGTCCTGGAGAGCAGTCGACATCGATACGCCGGAAGACTGGTATCGAGCCGAACTGCTGTATCGCACACTCAACGTTCCGGAGCCGGACCCATGCGCGTCCTGATCAGGGCAGATGGTTCCTCGGAAATCGGGCTGGGGCATCTGGTACGATGCCGAACTCTGGCAAGAAGCCTGGTTGCAAAAGGCGCCAACATTACCTTTGCTGCTCGCATGTTGCCCGACCAGCAGTCCGCCATGCTGGCAGCGGACGGCTTCGATGTCATCTCGCTGCCGGGCGATGCTGACGGAGATGAACGTCGCGACGCGGAAGAGACGCTTGCCGCAGCCCGCGGTGGTACCTTCGATTGGGGTATCGTGGACAGTTACTCGCTCGGCCGAGAGTGGGAGGCAACAGCATCACAGTTCTGCCGCGGCCTGCTGGCGATCGACGATTTCGGGAAGCGGCCGCACCAATGCGATATTCTGCTCGACCAGAACTATCGGTCGACGAAAGACCATGTCGGGACGGCTCCTCCGGACGTCGCGCGTCAACTTCTTGGCCCGAAATACGCGCTTGTCGATGAAAGCTATCTGAAGGTTACCCCGAGGATGCGCATGGCGGCTGCGCGCGCACTTGTCTTCTTCGGGGGGGCGGACGCACCCAACCTCACTGCTCTGGCACTCGAGGCGCTTAGCGATCCGGAACTGGCGGGGGTCGAACTGGACATCGTCGTAGGGGCAGCCAACGTCCACGCGGCGGCGATCGACGCCAAGGTGAAACGGCGAGGAAATGCAACCGTACATGGAATGCAGCCCAGTCTCGCTCCCCTAATGGATCTCGCCGATTTTGCCGTCGGCGCCGGCGGTTCCACGAACTGGGAGCGGCTCTACTGTGGGCTGCCGAGCCTGGTTGCGAGCGTCGCGGACAACCAGGTGCCGGTGTGCCAGGCACTCGCTGCAGACGATCTCATCGCATATGTCGGCCCCGGTCAGGAACTGTGCGCTGCAGAATTGGCGTCTCGAATTAAGGGTCTGATGGGAGACGGCGAACGCTTCGCATCCATGTCCCAGAGAGGCATGGCTGTTGTCGACGGTCTCGGCGCGCGGCGCGTGGCAGAGATAATTGCACCAAGTGCGCCATCCGGCTACCGACTTCGCAGCGCGTCCAGGCGTGACTGCTTGCTGTACTTCACGTGGGCGAACGAGCCTGCCACCCGGCGCAATTCACTATCCGGCGACGAAATCACGTGGGCCGACCACGAGATCTGGTTCGGAGCAAAACTGAAGTCGACCAGTTGTCTCTTTGTACTAGAGACGTCGCTAGGGCTGCCTGTGGGGCAGATACGCTTCGACACGGCCGACGGCGCCGAATTCAGGTTGAGCTTTTCAGTGGATCAGTTCATGCGCGGCCGTGGAATCGGGACGTCCCTCGTGGCGCTTGGACTTGAGAGAATGAAAGCCAGAGCCCAGAGCATTGTCGCTGAGGTGAGGACCGAGAACGAGGCGTCGGCTCGCGTGTTCCGTCGCCTGGGTTTCCAGCATGTGGGACGGCACGACGACGTCGACCGGTTCCGCATTGCCATCAACTGATTTGAAGAGAGGACCGACGATGACTTTTATGATCCGCGACATCCCCATCGGCCGGGACCATCCGCCCTTCATCATCGCGGAGATGTCGGGAAATCATAATCGGTCCTTGGACCGTGCGATGGACATTGTCGATGCTGCGGCTGCGGCAGGCGCGCATGCCATAAAGCTGCAGACCTACACTGCGGACACGATGACGCTCGATCTCGAAGAGGGCGACTTCTTCATCTCCGATCCCAACAGCCCATGGACAGGACGCTCCCTCTACAATCTGTATGAGGAGGCTCATACGCCGTGGGACTGGCAGAAGGCGATCTTCCAGCGTGCTGCCATGCGCGGCCTGATCTGCCTGAGCACACCGTTTGATTCATCCGCTGTAGAGTTCCTCGAGAGCCTGGACGCCCCCTGCTACAAGATAGCATCGTTCGAAAACACGGACGTGCAACTCGTGCGGCGAGTCGCGGCGACCGGGAAACCGATGATCATTTCCACAGGAATGGCGACGGTTGCCGAGATCGACGAAACAGTTCGCGCGGCGCGCGCCGCGGGCTGCGAAGACATCGTATTGCTCCAATGTACGAGCACATACCCCGCAACCCCGGAGAACTCGAACATCCTCACCATACCCCACATGCGCGAGCTATTCGGCACGGAAGTGGGACTGTCGGACCATACCATGGGGGTCGGTGTGTCAGTCGCCAGCGTGGCGCTTGGAGCATCTGTGATCGAGAAGCATTTCACACTCGCGCGGGCTGACGGAGGCGTCGACAGCACGTTTTCGCTAGAACCTGACGAGATGAAGCAACTGGTCGTGGAGACTGAACGCGCGTGGCAGTCGTTGGGTTCTGTCCAATACGGTCCGCATCGCGCCGAGAAGAAATCGCTGCAGTTTCGCCGTTCGCTCTACATCGTCAACGACCTGCCAGCAGGCCATCGGATTACCGAGGGTGACGTTCGTGCGATCAGGCCGGGTGGCGGATTGCCTACAAAATATCGTGACGTAGTGATCGGTCAACGCCTGCCGCGCGGTGCGAAGCGAGGCACGCCGGTTACATGGGACCTGTTCACAAGGGACGACAAAATATGACATGTTCTTTCCGGCTGATCCGTCCCTTCAGATTGCTTACCGATCGGCATCTCACAGCGGAGCCTGATATGGCCGCTATACATCGCAGCATCACGTTCAAAAAGCGTGGCTCGCCCCTTCTGCAAGGGGGCTTTGAAGGCAGATTGAGAGGTCTGCTCTAACGTCTCCGGTCTCGCGATGTCATGCTCGCGGCCAAGATGGGATACCTACGTCCAGTCCTCAAAAAAGCGCCCGGCATTGAAGTGCGTTTTTCTGACCAGGCTGTCGGAACTCCGGTCGACCGGGATGCCATCTTCCTTTCTTTCCCACAGAATCGTGAGATCATACGCCGACTGCTCCCGTGGCAGGCGTATTCGTCAGGCTGCCGCGCCAAGGAGTAGCATTGCAACGTCGCCCACGCGATGCTTTTTATGTTGCAGCCACTTCATGACCATGCGAGGTGATGCTCGAAAAGTATCAGAAAAAGGCGGCACAATGCAAAGCCGGATTGCAACTCTAGTTTCCCCAAAAATTCTAGAATGGGACGTGGTCCAGTTGCCTGACACTCCCCCCACGCCAAAAGATGTGGTTTGTCGCACGAAAGTCTCTTGCATTTCGCCCGGGACGGAAATCGCAGCCTTCACTGGTATGGATCCGCTACGACCAGGTCCTGTCTATCCCCGATTAGTAGGCTATTGCAACGTTGCCGAAGTCCTAGAAGTGGGATCAGAGGTTGCCAAGGCAAGGGTGGGCGATTACATATTGACCCATCAATCTCATCGAAGCGCTTTCATTACTCATGAAGATAACATTCTAGCTCATGTGAGCGACAAGATCGATCTTGCACAAGCTAGTTCCACATATCTGTTTCATCTTGCGTACTCCGCGCTGCTAAGGTCGAAGTTTGCGCCCGGCCACAAGGTGGCTGTTGTTGGCGCCGGCACTCTAGGTTTAGCGGCGATCGCACTTGCGACGGCCTCCGGAGCGGAAGTAGTCGCTTATTCTAGCCAGCCTAATGTTGCTGATAGAGCAACCTCTTTCGGCGCGCGGGCTGTCCTACAAAAGGCTGATGAATCGCAAGATGGGACGGCAGATATCCTCATCAGCACGAGCAACACTTGGGAAGACTGGCACTGCGCTCTGAGGGCAGCTAGCCCAGGCGGCACGATAGCGATACTTGGCTTCCCCGGGCGAGGAGTGGGGCCAGCTCAATTCAATCCGTTGGCTTCGCAGTACGTCTATGACAAGCAACTGACTTTGGTAGCTTGTGGGCAAGTGCCAAATCTCGATGTTTCTCCGCTGCATATCAGGTTCACATTAAAGCGGAATATGGAGTGGCTACTATCCCTAGTAGCAAACGGACGGCTGCCGGCGCATCTCATGGTGTCTGAAGTGGTCCCAGCAGCAAATCTGGAAAAAATTTATGAGCGTCTTGCAAATCGTGATCAGTCTTTGGTGACTGCGGCATTGGAGTGGGAAAATTGAAAAGAACTACCGCGGCAGTCGTAGGATGCGGCAGGATGGGGGTACTCACGACGGACAGGACACGTTCGTTGCTCCCGCAGGCTTGGTTCCCACTTAGCCATGCGGACGCAATAATGGCTAACGATCAGTATGATCTGGTAGCTGTTTGTGACGTCGATCCTCAACGAGCATCCAAGGCTGCAGATTACCTGGGATTACCCAAAGATGCTGCCTTCACCAATATTGATGAAATGCTCCGTGTCCATCGTCCAAAGGTGCTTGGTATTGCGACAAGAACCCCTGGCCGGATCGACCTTATAAGAAGCGCACTAGATGCCGGCGTTCTAGGTATCCACTGCGAAAAACCTCTCTCTCAATCGTATGGCGACGTCGTTGCGGTAATTGATGAGGTCTATAGAGCTGGCGCCCACTTTAGCTACAGCACGTTGAGGCGTTTCATGCCTGCGTATCGGCAGGCTAAGCTTTTGGCGGATGGTGGTACCATTGGAGAAATTCGTGAGGTCGTCGTCGACCTTGCTTTCAAGGACATGCTGCTCTGGTCACACCCTCACAGCGCAGATCTTCTAATTTACTTCTCGGGTGACGACGTAGAGTCAGTCAACGCAGTCTGCGACTTTGGTGGCGCATCTGTAGATGGCAGGGTCCTGGATTGCGATCCCCGCCTAGATTTCGCACGCGTTCGATTTAAGTCAGGTCGGCTCGGCCTCATCACGAGCACAGATGGTATGAACGTGCGTATAACCGGAACTGAGGGGTCTATCCAGATTCGAGCTAATGGCGAGAGCATCGAGGTAAGCCGCAGGGGCGCGTGGTCCACTTTCACGGAGCGAGAGGTAATCAGATCTGCCAATGGACCAAGCGGGACATATCAAGCCTTCGAAGAACTACGGACTGCAGTGGAATTAGGCGCGCCACTTGCCGTCCGACTCGATGAAATCAAAGCAAATCAACGAATTCTATGGGCGATTGCAACTTCTGCTTTGCGAAAGGGTGCGACCGTACATTCTGATGAGGTCGACGAGGACCTTATCATTACGGGCAGAGTTGGAGAGATGACCGCCTGACGGCTAGCACTACCACCGGTGCTTTTCGCTGTCGGACTAAGGTTTAGTGCATCTTCTCGCGTGTAGACGGTTCCGTGACTCGGCTTTGTCGAACCACTCTATGAAAGCGGCTTCCTCGGCCGCTTCATCGTAACCCTTCGGCGTAGGACGCCTTGTGCGGTTGGAAGGCGGCCAAGAGATTGTGCGTATGGATATGCATACTCACACTCACACTCACGAAGTGTCCCGGCTGGAGGTCGTCGACACTGGTCGCCGCCGTCGATGGACGGATGAAGC
>NZ_WVVV01000029.1 GCF_012911015.1 Chelativorans sp. ZYF759
ATCGCGTACCCTGTGTTTGCTATGGATGAGATCATTTCTTGACCGCAGAGCCCGTCTGGGCAACCTTATCAAGGTATCCGGACAGCCGGATGCCACACGACCTGCTGACCTAAGCAGCCAGAATTTCCCGACATAGGACGTTGTCGGAACGAACATGGCCGGGCACACCGCGCAGGATGAACAGGTCCGACAGGGCGTCGATGACGTCGGTTGAGTTGAGCTTGCGAGCGATGCGGATCGCCAGGCACTCCCGGGTGAACTCGTCGATGATGTTGAGCATGCGGAACTTTCTGCCATCGTGGGTCCGGCCCTCGACGAAGTCATAAGACCAGACATGGTTGGGGTGCTCCGGCCGAAGCCGGACGCACGATCCGTCATTCAGCCAGAGACGACCTCTCTTCGGTTGCTTCTGGGGAACCTTCAGCCCCTCCCGCCGCCAAATGCGCTCGACGCGTTTGGCGTTCACCGTCCAGCCCTCGGACCGCAACATCGCGGTGATCCGACGATAGCCATAGCGGCCGTAGCGCGAGGCCAGTCGGACGATGTCAGCGGTGAGCGCCTCTTCATCCGGCCGGCCTTTGGGCTTCTTGCGCTGGGTCGAGCGATGCTGGCCGAGGGCCTTGCAGGCGAAGCGCTCCGAAACGGAGAACTTCGCCATCACATGATCGACGCAGCGGCGACGACGGGCGGGGCTCAGTAGTTTCCCCGTGCAGCCTCTTTCAATATCAGCTTCTCGAGCGTCAGGTCCGAAACCGCCTTGCGCAGCCGGTCATTCTCTTTCTCGAGTTCCTTGAGACGCTTCACCTGGTCGCCCTTCAGGCCACCAAACTCCTTGCGCCACCGGTAATACGTAAACTGCGTCACCCCGATCGAACGAACAGCTTCGCCAACCGATCTTCCTTGCGACAGCAGAACATCGACCTGGCGCAGCTTCGCGACGATCTCTTCGGGCTTGTGCTTCTTCTGGGGCATTCCAACGTCCTCTCTAACGGCCAATAGCCTACTTAAGGGAGGACCACTTTTCAGGGGGCAGGCCACGACGGTGTGGTGGCAAACGTCCACAATTTCGAAATCCTCGCTACCAAGTAATCTCGAGGTGACTTGAGAAAGAAGTGCCCGGTGCAATCCATCGGGCGCTTTGCTGTTTGAATTTAGATTCACGCCAAAGCGGCCGTGCCGGAACTGGCAAGCGAAGCTCGCACTCGCCTCCGGCTTGGAAAGGGCGGCTATCGGCGGGAACATGTCCGCGCCTTCGCCCAACACGCCGAGATCGCGGACGACGCGATCTACATCGAGGGCAGCAAAAAACACCCTATTGAGGACGCCGGTAGCCACCAAAGGAGGAAAGTCGGCGGGAATCGGCGTTCCCGGTTTTTACCAAAGTGGCGGAGGGAATGGGCCTGACGTCCAACCTTCTCTGGGCCGGAAACGAGTTGAAGTCGTTGTCTTCAACCCGCGCGCCGCGGGATTTTTCTGCGATAGGCATGACGTTAGACGGGGGCGCTGATGCTGTCGACCGTCACCACCTGATCTGGTGACGCTGACTTGTTTTCGTTGCGGCGGATGGGGTCCCTCAGCAAACGCAGCCCGTTGAGCACCACCAGAACCGTTCCGCCCTCGTGACCGACCACCGCGAGCGGGAGAGGCAGCTCGAAGAATAGCGCGCCTGTCACGAGAATGACCATGGCACCCATGGCGAAGGCGAGGTTCTGCCGAATGATCCTCGCCGTGCGACGCGCCAGTCGTTGCGCGTCGGCAAGCCGTCCCATGTCTTCCGACAGAAGCGCCACATCGGCTGCCTGGAGCGCGACGTCGGAGCCCGCAGCACCCATGGCGATCCCGACATCGGCGCGGGCCAGCGCGGCGGCGTCATTGACCCCGTCGCCGACGAAGGCGACCTTGCCTCTGGCAGCCAACTCCCCCGCCATCCTGACCTTGTCCTCCGGCAGCATGTCGGCATGGATTTCCTCGGGCTTCAATCCGAGCTCTTCGCCAATGCGCAACGCAACCGGACGGCGATCGCCGGTCATCATGATGATTTCGGTGACCCCACCTTCCCGCAATGCGGCAAGCGCCGGCGCAGAGGTCGGGCGGGCCTGATCCGCGATGGTAACAGCTCCCATCACCTGCTGATCCCGCCCGAAATAGATGACCGTCTCGGTGTCCGCAGCCAGCGCCTTCAGCATCGGGTGATCGATGGAAGCGTCCATTTGCGTGGCGAGGCGCGGATTGCCTGCCCACAACTGCCTCCCGCCGTCGTCGCCGACGATGCCGGCACTCGGCCGGGTGATCACGTTAAGTACCTTGGCCGGTTCAACACCGCGGCTGACGGCTTCCTGCCGGATGGCTGCGGCGCTGTGATGTTCCGAGTGGGCCTCAAGTCCAGCCAGCAGCGAGAGGAAGCGTCGCTCATTGCCGTCGAGCGCCACCACCTTCGTGATCGAGGCCCTGCCGGTCGTCAGCGTTCCCGTCTTGTCGAAGGCGAAGGTGTCGACCGCCGCCAGCGTCTCGAGCGCGGCGCCGCCCTTGAACAACACACCTCCGCGCGCGGCAGCCGACAGGGCGGAAAGAATCGCGGCAGGGACGGAGATCACGATCGCGCAGGGGCTCGCCGCCACCAGCAGGGTCGCTGATCGGTAGAGCGCCTCCTCCCAGTCGCGCCCCAGCCAGTAGAAGGCGGCGAAGGCCAGGACGGCTCCGACCATGACCGCGACCGTGTAGCGTTGCCCGAACCAGGAACTGAAGCGCTCCGACGGCGCCTTGGCCGCCTGCGCCTCGGTCACGAGCGCGATCATGCGGGCAACCGTGCTTTCCGCGATCGTCTTCGTCACGGCCATCTCGAGCACGCCGTCGAGGTTGACCGTCGCCTCGAAGACCGGGGCGCCGGGTTGCTTGGCGACGGGCATGGACTCGCCGGTGATATGGGCTTCATCGAGAGAGCCCCGGCCGCTGACGATCACCCCGTCCGCCGGAACCCGCGCGCCAGGCCGCAGCACCACGACGTCATCCACCTGAAGATCGGCAGCAGGGACTTCCGAGACTGACTCGTCCGGCGCCTTGCGAAGTGCCGTCTCCGGCCGAAGCTCCATCAACGCCTCGATGGCCCGGCGCGCGCGGCCGAGCGCCCGTTCCTCCAGCGTCGTGGAGATGCTGAAGAGCGTCAGCAGGACGGCGCCCTCGAAAGGCGCCCCCACGGCCGCAGCCGCGACCGCTGCAACGACCATCAAGAGGTCGATGTCGAGGATCCGCTCCTCCCACAAGGTGGCGGCCGCCCGCCAAGCGGCTGGCAGTCCGCCCGCTAGATAAACGAGCAACAGACCTGCGAGGGAAAAGTACGCGGCGGCGGCACCCTGCAGCGGCCAAAGAGCGAGTATGGCCAGAAGCATCCCAGCGACGGTCAGGACCGTCAAAACGAACGAACGATCGATCTCGAATGCTTTTCCCACTTCATCTCCTAATCGCGGCGCAGGCTCTCATGCCGAAACTATGCTTCCGGGCGCAACAACGCGCGCCGCCCGCCGTAGCGACGAGATCATGAACGTTCGACGATGGTCGCCGCTGGCTCCTGTCAGTGAGACTGGTGCCGGTTTCCGACAGAGTCGGCAAAGCCGAGCTATTCTTCGGTCGTCTTTCCGTCGAAGTGCTCGTGGGCAGCGTCGGCTTCGCCTTTGGTCGAATGGACGACGCCATCGACATGTTCGGGAGGACTGTAGATCGTGTAAAGCCTGAGGGGCTCGTCGCCCGTATTCCTGACATTGTGTCGCGCGCCCGCCGGTACGATCATCGCCATGTCCGACTTTATCTTGTGTGCGGCGCCATCGATCAGGATCTCGCCTTGCCCCTTCTCGACACGGAAGAACTGGTCGCCACCGTCATGCACCTCTTCGCCAATCTCTTCGCCGGGCTGTAGCGCCATCAGGACCAACTGCATGTTCCTCGCCGTATAGAGGACCCGCCGATAGTCGGCGTTCTCCTCGGTCAACTTTTCGATGTCATCGACAAATCCGTGCATTAATCTGCTCCTTCGTTCATCAGCTTTGTACCAATAATCTGGGTCGAATCTTGATCGCGTTCAAGCGAAAGGCTAGTTGTCGTCGGTGGGAGGTATTTAGCAAAGATCATCCTTCCATCCGGTCCGCGTGGCATCGCTGGAACTCCGTCCCTCCAGCACAGATGCTTCCTTTGCCAATTCTTTGGCCATGAAATCAAGGAACGCACGAATCCGTGCCGTCTGACGCAGATCCTCATGGGTCAGAAGCCACAGATCGAGCGTGAAGTCTTCCGGCAGCGCGGCCACACGCACGAGATCAGTTTCAAGGTCGGCAAGCCCGCAAGGTAAGGGAGCTAATCAACTTAAAGCTGTTCACCGAAAGCGCGGCGGTTAACAGGTCCGGAGAATACCGGCCCGGAGAGAACGCGTGTGCGCCCTTCGGGGCGTGGGCCAGTTAAGGGCCCCTCCCGCATAACCCCCGAATACAACGGAAAAATCCGGCCGGAGCCGGATCGGGAGAACGCTTTCGCGAGGGCAAGTGGCGGACCGGGTGGGATTCGAACATATACGCCGAAGTAATCGGCTTGCGCTTGGCTACGCCGTGAGCAATGTCGGCTTTCGGGACGCCGCAAGCGGCAGTCGAACGGCCGGAAAGGTGGCGCATTGCGGTCAAAGTACAGTAGCCTGCTGAACGGCCGCTTTCCCGGCTTGGGCGCCCAGAAGCGGTCGGGCAGCTTGCCTGAAGGTTTTTCGATGCGGGCCTTAGCGCGACGTCGGCCGCTGGCGTTGGCGGCCCGCGTTGACAAACCTTGGAAGGAGGAAGCCGCGGGATCTGGGCGGGACCTATGGGGAAAGCGCGCGGGTGCGGACGTCTGTCGGGGAGTTTGCCGCTGACGGCAGAAGCAAACGGGCCGATCTGAGGGCGTGCGATGACATGATCGGAAGCAGGTCTGATGGCCTCCTTGCTGTCGCGTTCGACGGTCTTGCGGTGTTCAGCGTTATGTGGGGCAAACCGATGCCATCCCGAAGCGCCGTGTCTTTCCGGGTCAGCTTTGGCCGTTGTGACGGGCACCTCGTCATGCTGCCTGCTGCCTTGGTGGGGCACGGGATCTCGGCTTCTGGCCGCGTCGGAATATCTCGACAATGCGCATCGGACCGCCGCAGTCGGGGCATGGCTCTTTCAAGGTGAGCGGTATGATCTCGGCGCTTGGCGGATCATTCTGTCTGGCGGTTTCGGCTCCAAGCAGATCGCGGATTTTTGCGATTGTGGTCTTGCGACCTGCGCTGGCCAGAAAACCATAGTGGCGGATGCGGTGGAAACCGTCGGGCAGGACATGGATCAGGAAGCGCCGGATGAACTCGTCGGTGGCCAGCCGCATGACCTTTTGACGGTCGCCGTTCTTGATCCGGTAGTCCTTCCAGCGGAAGGTCACCGTCTCGGCATCGGCGCTGATCAGGCGGTTGTTGGAGATGGCCACGCGATGCGTGTAGCGGCTGAGATAGGCCAGCACGGCCTCCGGCCCGCCGAAGGGAGACTTGGCGTAGACCACCCATTCGGATTTGCGGAAGGGGGCAAGCCAGGCGGCGAAGGTGTCAGCTTCAGCCAGCCCGGCCAGATCACCGAAGAAGACCAGATTGCGTGCGCTATACAGCGCCAGCAGCCCTTCGATGAACAACCGTCGAAACAGCCGCGACAGGACCCGCACGGGCAGAAAGAACCCTGGACGGCAGGCGATCCAGCGCGTGCCATCCTGCGACAGGCCGCCGCCGGGTACGATGATGTGCACATGCGGGTGATGGGTGAGCGCCGAGCCCCAGGTGTGCAGCACGCTGGTCATGCCGATGCGGGCACCGAGGTGGCGTGGATCTGCAACGATGGTGGTCAGCGTGTCGGCCGCCGCCCGGAACAGCAGCCCATAGACCGCCTCCTTGTTCCAATAGGCGATCTGCGCGATCTCTGCCGGCAGAGTGAAGACGACATGGAAATATTCCACCGGCAGCAGATCGTCGATCCGCGCCGCCATCCAGTCGCGCGCGGCGGGTCCCTGACACTTCGGACAGTGCCGATTCTTGCAGGAATTGTAGGCGATGTGCTGGTGGCCGCATTTGGCGCAGGCCGCCACATGCCCGCCAAGTGCCTCCGTCCGGCAGGCCTCGATCGCCGACATGACCTTGAGCTGGCTCAGGCTGACATGCCCCGCATTGGCCTGCCGCCACGCGGGCCCATGGGCACGGAAGATATCAGCGATCTCCAGCTTCGGCCGGGCCACCCCGGCGGCGTGTCATTCCAGCCGACGCATAAGGGTCTGATCCTCCAACTGCTTCAGGTGCTCGAAGGGGCTGATGGTGTCGCGGATCGTCTTCGTGGCGACATGGGCATATCGGGCCGTCGTGCTCAGCTTGGCGTGTCCGAGCAGAACCTGGATCACCCGTACATCCGTGTTGGCCTCCAGAAGGTGCGTGGCGAATGAGTGGCGCAAGGTGTGCAGCGTGGCGGGCTTGGCGATCCCCGCCTTGTGCTTGGCCGAGGTGAAGGCTCGATTGAGCTGACGCGGCGATAGCGGATTGATCTTCGGCTTGCCGGGAAACAGCCATCCCTGCGGCCGCGCTTCCCGCCAGTACTCGCGCAGCAGATCCAACAAGGCCGGCGACAGCATGGCCTTGCGATCCTTGCCGCCCTTGCCTTCTTCGACGTGGATCAACATGCGCTCGCTGTCGATATCGATGACCTTGAGGTTGCAGACCTCTGACGCCCGCAATCCCGCGCCATAACTGATGCCGAGCGCCGCGCGATACTTCAGACCCGGCCCAGGAACCGCAGCCATAAGCGCGGCGATCTCTTCGACGCTCAAGACCACCGGTAGGTTACGCGGTTTGCGCTGAAACTGCATATGCCGCTTCATCTCTTCGCGACCGCAGGTCACGCCGAAGAAAAACCGCAGCGCGACAATCCGGGAATTGAACATCCAGGGTGACACGCCGGCATTGGTCATGTGCAGCTGATAGGCGCGCAAATCGTCGGGTGTAGCGAGGTCCGGAGATCGCCTCAAAAACCCAGCGAAATCCTTGATGGCCCGAATATGGGCCTCCTGAGCCTTGTCGCCCATTCCACGGATACGCATGTCTTCGATCATGCGCGCGCGCAGTGGGGTGGTCCTCTCCTCCTTCATAGGAACCTCCTGTCTGATGATTGAGAAGACCCCAATCGTCAAGCCAGGAACCCTAGTCACAAAGAACCACGGTCGATCAGCAGGCGCACCGCTTGTCACAAGCGCCATTGCCGCGCGAGCGGCTTAGTCCATCCTGAAGAGTTTCGGCTGCCGATAGGCGCCCGAAAGTCCGGGAAGACCGAACCCGCGAACCACGGGCTGGACGCTATGGGTTTTTCTGGATTTGGCAGGTTCGGAGGCCATCGTCAGGTGATAGCGGATAGGCGAGGTCTTGGGCGTGTGGTGTGATGGAGAAGCCGTTAAGGCAGAGCGTTCGGTGACAGATGTCATGGAGCAGGCCGGTAATGGCGATCCGGCAAGCGACCGGCGCGAGATTGTCTGCGGGCCGCGATGGTGGTGTCGCGGTCTGGTCTGGTAACAGCTCATGCCCGGTCATGAACGCTCTCCCGGGTTGATGGCCGTACGTTCGGCGGTGCCCGCGGCTGGCACCACGGTGCGAAGGTCTCGATGATGACCATGGTGCCGCCGCAGCAGGGGCAAGGTGGGCACTGGTCTGCGGTCTCATCGGTCGCTGGTTCTTGTGAAGTTGGCATCAATCCAAGCAGTTCGCGAGCCTGAGCGAGGCAGTCCTTGCAGACGGAGCCGGCGAGCAGGCCGTAATGTCGGATACGATGGAAGCCGCGCGGCAGTGTGTGAAGCAGAAAGCGGCGGATAAACTCATTGGCGGCCAGGGTCATGACCTGCTGCCGTTCGGCGCCTTTGCGACGATAGTCTTTATAGCGGAAGGTCACTTCGGATCCGTCGAACCCGAGAAGGCGGCTGTTTGAGATCGCAACCCGATGGGTATAGCGGGAGAGATAGGCGAGCACCGCCTCAGGTCCGGCGAAGGGCGGTTTGGCATAAACAACCCAACGCTTTCTTCGGACAGGTGCGAGGTGGCGGACGAAGGCGCGATGGTTGTGGAATCCCGCCATCTTGCCAAAGAATGCGAGCTTTCCAGCACCATGGAGTTCGAGCAGCCGGGTCAGGAACAATCGCCTGAACAGTGCGCCGAGCACACGGACCGGCAGCAGGAAGGCCGGGCGCGACGATATCCATTCTCCATCCGGCGTGAGGCCGCCACCGGGCACGATCATGTGGATGTGGGGATGGTGGGTCATGGCCGAACCCCAGGTGTGAAGCACGGCGGTGATGCCGATGCGGGCACCCAGGTGCTTTGGGTCGGCTGCGATGGTCAACATCGTCTGCGATGCCGCCTTGAACAGCAGGTCGTAGGCCAGCGCCTTGTTGTGGAAGGCAATGTCGGCGACTTCGGTGGGCAACGTGAACACCACATGGAAGTAGCCGACCGGAAGAAGGTTGGCCTGCTGGGCTTCCAGCCAGGCGCGTGCGGCGGCGCCCTGGCAGCGCGGGCAGTGCCGGTTGCGACAGGAGTTGTAGGCGATCCGCTGATGCCCGCAGTCTGAACAGGCCTCGACGTGACCGCCAAGAGCTGCGGTGCGACAGGTCTCGATCGCGGACATGACCTTGAGCTGATCCAGGCTCAAATGCCCGGCATGGGCAGCACGGTAGTCACGCCCGGCCGCTCGGAAAATATCGGCGACCTCGATGGTGGTGCGCACAGCTCAGGGGCCGGGTGGTGCCTCCGCCGGAACGAAGATGCCCAGCTTGTCGAGCGGACTGATGACGGACCGCACCGTGCGCGTGGCCACCTTGGTATAGAGCGCCGTCGTCTCAAGCTTGCTGTGCCCGAGCAGCACCTGGATGACCCGGACATCAACGCCGTCTTCCAGAAGATGGGTGGCAAAGCTGTGCCGCAGCGTATGCGGGCCGACGCGCCGGGTGATCCCGGCCGCCTGAGCTGCCTCGACCACGACGCGATAGAGTTGCCTGGTGCTGATCGGCTTGAGCGCGTGCTGGCCCGGGAATAGCCAGCCGTCGCGGTGTAGCACGCCCTGGCGATCGCCGTCCCGCCACCATTGACGCAGCAGGGTGAGCAGGTCGGGCGAGAGCATGGCGTTGCGATATCGTCCGCCCTTGCCCCGCTCGACCCGGATCAGCATGCGCTCGCTGTCGATATCGCGCACCTTGAGCATGGCGACTTCGCCGACGCGCAATCCGGCGCCATAGGCCACCGACAGCGCTGCCTGGTGCTTGAGCGTGGTCGTCGCGTTGAGCAGGCGGGCGACCTCGTCGCGGCTCAGCACCATGGGGAGGTTACGTGGACGGCTCACCCGCACCAGCTTGCGGGCCAGGTCGGGTCGATCAAGGGTATTGGTGAAGAAGAACCGCAGCGCCGACACCACGCTGTTCATCGTGGGCACCGGCACACCTGCCTCGCTCTGGGCCAGTTGGAACTGGCGCACATCCTCGGTGGTCGCTGTGTCCGGCGGTCGCCGCAGGAAACTGGCGAAGCGCTCCACATCTCGGATGTAGTTGCGCTGGGTCGCCACCGAGAAATGGCGCATGTTCATGTCGTCGATCAGCTTCTGGCGCAGCGGGCTGACAGGGGTGTTGGGAAACGGCGTGGTCATCGTTCGGCTCCTGGGTTGAAGGAGCCCAGATGGTCCGCCTGAACCGTTCGGCGCTCAATCCAGTCGCAACATATGCCGCATTATCATGACCCCACCACGCGCTCCCCTCCCGCGCAGCGGGTTCGTTCTTCCACCCCATACTCGCCTTCTTCAAAGCGCTCTGATTATGCCGAACTGCCGCATGGCCGACAGCAGACGCAGCAGCCGCCGAACTCGGCCATGCGGCATAATCCATCTTACGGCATAATGGCCC
>NZ_WVVV01000030.1 GCF_012911015.1 Chelativorans sp. ZYF759
CTCCTCAGCGGTGTGGTTCAGCAAAACCACTGTTGAGACCTGAGACCCGGTTATGGCCACCCGCTGCGCGATGTGGAGGCTGCGCGCGTGGCCATAACCTGTCGGCAGCACCTGTTCCCGACGTGCTACGGCCCGGAGTTCATCGCCAAAGCGGTGCGGGAGTGGATTGTCGCCGTCGGTGCGAAGACTGCGTTCATCGAGCCGGGCAGCCCGTGGGAGAACGGCTACTGCGAGAGCTTCAACTCGAAGCTGCGCGACGAACTGCTCAACGGTGAGATCTTCTATAGCCTCGCCGAGGCAAAGGTCATCATCGAGGCATGGAGACGCTACTACAACACCGAGCGACCGCACTCATCGCTCGGTTACAAACCGCCAGCACCGGAGGCCATCGTCTGGCCGGTGCCAACCCGTGGATCGGCACCACCATCTGCACAGGCAATGGTCGAAAAGCCGACCATGCATTAACACTGAAACTGGACCACCTGATAGGGGCAGGCCAGTCGTCCCATCCACCTGAGATCAATTCTGAAGCCTTTTCATTCAGGAGTCCGGCGACTTGTCCGGCAAAGTGCGCTTCGCGGCCAGAGTTGTCGGCAAAGATGTCGAAGATGGCGAAGTTGTTCCCGTCAATCTGCAGCGCCGCCCAGAACAATGTCTTGGGTTCAGTTTCTGCGACGATGAGGCCGGCGGCGGTCAGCAAGGCTGCCAATTCGGGGCCTTTACCTGGAGCAGCTTCGAGCTTGATGTAAGTTGGAGAGATCGAAATACCTCCCCATCTGGACCGCTTCGTGATTCAATCTCCCGGTGATTTGCGGGGAGGCAAGGATGCGGGGACAGGCCGGGTTTTGGGACATCGATGAGCGCTATGCGCGGCTGAGCGATGCCGGTGATCCGCTGGAGAAGCTGAACGCGCTGGTGCCGTGGGAGGTGTTCCGCAAGCCGCTGGCCAAGGCACTGAAGCGATCCGATGGCGCCAAGGGCGGCAGGCCACCCTACGACCCCGTGCTGATGTTCAAGGTCATGGTTCTGCAGGCCCTATACGGGCTGTCGGACGATCAGGCCGAGTTCCAGATCCAGGACCGGCTATCCTTCATGCGGTTCCTCGGCCTGGGGCTCGAAGACCGGGTTCCCGATGCCAAGACGATATGGCTGTTCCGTGAGCATCTCTCCCAGGCCAAGGCGATGGAAAAGCTGTTCGCCCGTTTCGACAAGCACCTCACCGATGCCGGCTACCTCGCCATGGGCGGACAGATCGTCGACGCCACCATCGTGGCGGCGCCGAAGCAGAGGGACACCAAGGAGGAGAAGGAGGACCTCAAGGCGGGCAAGGTGCCGGAGGAATGGAAGAATAGACCAGCCAAGCTGCGCCAGAAGGACCGCGACGCGCGCTGGACCGTCAAGTTCTCCAAGGCCAAGGTAGACGAGGACGGAAAGACGCAGCAGCGCGACATTGCCATTCCCGCCTTCGGCTACAAGAACCACGCCTCGATCGACCGCAAGCACGGCTTCATCCGAGGATGGAGTGTGACCAGCGCGTCGGCCTGGGACGGCGCGCAGCTTTCCACGGTGGTCGTGTCCGGCAACACCGGCTCGACGGTGTGGGCCGACACCGCCTATCGTTCGAAGAAGAACGAGACGTGGCTGGAGAAGAACGGCTTCCGCTCCGACATCCACCACAAGAAGCCGAAGGGTCGGCCGATGAGCGAGGCGACGTCACGAGCGAATGGCAGGCGCTCCAAAATCCGCGCCATAGTCGAGCACGTCTTCGCGCATCAGAAGGTCAGGATGGGCCTGTTTGTCCACACCATCGGCATCGACCGCGCCAGGATCAAGATCGGCATGGTCAACCTGGCCTACAACCTCAACCGCTTCGTCTGGCACCGCAGGCAAAGTGTGCCCGCTTGATGGAAGGGCGGCGGCGCAGACCAGTCCGTGGTCGAAATCGAGCCGCCAATCCCTCTCAGGAAGTCTGCCGCAACGCCGAAATCCCTGCGTGACAACCAGCCATCGCCTTCAAGGCCGCACCGCATTCATCGACGACGGGTAATTCGATCTGTCCCTTTGCGGTCGTTGCCGTGTAGAGATCAACCGGCGCCTTTACCGACAGGACATCGGAGTTGTTGATATTCGCGACAACACCGTCGTCCCATCCTCCGTCGACCAGCGCGTCGGCGTTTTGCTTCAAAGCCGCAGCAACCGCTCCTGAGAAGTGAGCGTCGCGTGCTTCTTCATCTGCGAAGATGTCAAAGATTGCGAGCATATCGTCGGCTTGCAGAGCAAACCAAAGTACAGTTCCCGTCTCTGTTTCCCGCACGATAGGTGCGGCACCTGCCAGAAACTCCGCGAAGGCTCCGGTCTGGCCTTCGGCGGCGGGCATGGCGATGTAGCTGGCAGTATGATTTTCCATTGCGTTGTCCTGTGCAGTTGCAGAAGTTGTGAACAGAGCCAGTGCGGCGAATGTCTGAAGGATTTGCGCTTTCATGGTCGTCTCCTGATTTGAAGTGCATCGTGTTTGGTTTCGATGCACTCTTGTCCCATGCTGGGTGCGCCGGGCTCCAATTCCGAAATTCTATTCTTTGATAGACGTGGACTATCGAACTTGTTTTGATGGCCTGAAATGAGATGTGACGGAGAATGTGGCGATGGAAATGAACCAGATCAGGTATTTTCTCGCCGTCTGCGAGCACCGAAACTTCACCCACGCAGCCAGTGCCTCCAATGTCTCCCAACCTTCCTTGACGACTGCGATCAAGAAACTTGAAGACGAGCTTGGAGGTGACCTGTTTGTCAGGGACCGTGCGGGATGCAGGCCTACGTCCCTCGGTAAACTCATGCAGCCAAGGTTGCAGAAGGTTCACGATGAGACGCGACAGGCTAAGGCAGAGGCGGTCCGTCATATGCGCTTGGAGCGGGTTCCAATCTCTGTCGGTGTCGGCGAAACGATTGGCCACAACAGGATTTCGGCAGCTATGGAGCGTACTCGTACGCGATTGCCGCAAGCCGAAATCGAATTGATCGTTGCGTCAACCTCCGAGCTTCTTGCCGGGTTACGAGATGGTGAATTTGACGTTGTAGTCACCGCAGAGAAGGTCAGTGAAGACCTCTATCGTATAGACCATCTCTATGAAGAGGACTACAAGGTCGTGGTGTCAAAGTCGCATCCGTTGGCTGAACTAGAGCACGTCCAGTTTAATCCGGGTCATATCCGGCCGCTTTGAAGTAGTTTGCGCATTCGGCTGGCGTGAAGAGGTCGAGGAGCGGGCCGACTGCGTCCCACAATGCGTCGATTGTCCTCTCGGCCTTTGCGCGCAGCAGCGCCTTGAGCTTGGCGAAGGCGTTCTCGATGGGATTGAAGTCGGGACTGTAGGGCGGCAGGTAGAGCAGGTTCGCGCCTGCTGCCTCGATCGCCTCGCTCACGCCGGCGGCCTTGTGGGCGGGCAGGTTGTCCATCACGACGATGTCGCCCTCCGACAGGGAAGGAACCAGCACCTGCTCGACATAGGCCAGGAACACGTTGCCGTTCATGGCGCCGTCGTAGACGAAGGGCGCGGTCATGCCCGTCAGCCGCAGCGCGCCGGTGAAGGTCGTGGTTTTCCAATGGCCATGCGGCACGCCAGCCCGGCAACGCTCGCCGCGTGGCGCTCTGCCTCGCAGCCGGGCCATCTTCGTCGACAATCCCGTCTCGTCGATGAACACGAGCTTCGCTGGGTCAAGATCGAGCTGGCCATCGAACCAGGCCAGGCGGCGCTTCAGGATGTCAGGGCGGTCCTGCTCAAGTGCATGCGCGGACTTTTTTTCACGGTCCAACCACGGCCCCGAAGCCAGGCACTCAAGGCGCTGCGGCTGATCTTCACCGACCGCTCGACCAGAAGTCGCTCCACCATCTCGTTCAGCGTGATGTCTTTGCGCTCCTCAATCATGTCGACGATGAAGGCTTCATGTGCATCGAGGCGGGAAGCGCGGCGACGACCTTGCGGGCGTGGCGCCAGTTCGCCAATTCTGGCCCGTGCAATCCAGCGGATCGCGCTGGATACTCCCACGCCGAACCGGGCAGCCGCCTTGCGCGCCGACATGCCCTCATTCGAAGCCTTCACAACTCGCGAACGAAGATCCCCGCTCAGTGCTCTTCCCATCATCCACCTCCATCGAGGTGGATGTTGAATCACCCGCGAACGCCGCCGTCACATCACAATCGATTCATCTATCGCCGGACGTGCTCTAAATGCGATCTCTCTTTCGGCTCTTGCTAAAACTGACATGCTTGACCGCCTAAATTGCGAAATGCGGGATGTTTTGCATGGGACCTGCGCGGATCATGGTCACGAACTCTACGCGGCCTATCGGTCAAATCGCGTGGATTGGTTAGTTGAACTTGCTCGGCAAGGGTCAGGTGCGGTGATCCTGCCAGCCACCGCTATTCCTTCGGACATGGGCCTGGTGTCGAAACCCATCGATGGCCTTGAAATATCAAGAACTGTTTTGGCCCTTCGATATCGGCACCAAACGACGAGACCAGAGACAAATGATCTGATCCGTGAGATGACGCGCACGCTGGCGTAGTGAGGTCGGTAATCGACATTCGCCCATCGTGCAGCATTCGTCACTTTGGGCTCAGACCAGACTTTCGCGGCATCACGCTCGAACGTCCGTTCTACTTTTCTTCGAGATCTCGCCCGCAATCCGCCACTTAGCGCTGGAGAAATTGCGCCAGATTGCGGTGAAGGTCACAGCGAACCACACCCATTGTGTGCGGTGATAGTCGTCGGTGACGTACTCTTCAAGAAGCCACCGCGCCGCGTGAGGCGACCTTCGGCGCGGGTAACAGTGGGTGGGTTCTTTTCAATCTTGAAGAGCCGCTTGATTTCCCTGATGACCTCTTCAGCAGACGGCCCCGACTTTGCCGTCGGGTGGAAGTGAATGAACGGCAGGTTTCGGGCGCCGAACGCGGCGCTCCGAACGGCGACAATGGGGTCGGAAGCTGTCGCAAAATATGGTCGAAAGATATGTCTTTGTCGTGAAGGTTGTCGCTCCAACAACATGGAGCGCAAGAAATGGAAATATCAGATCAGACTACCTCCCTTGATCCCTACTTCGCGTCGTTCGAGGACAGTTTTTCTGCAAAGAACTACAAACCCGATACCCTGGCGAATTACCGATACCTGCTTCGCCGCTTCGGGCGATTGCTCGAAACCGAGGGCATTGCACCCTCGGCGTTGACGCCAGAACTTGCCGTCGAACTAGGGCGACGGTTGCCGGTCACACCAAAAAGCCAGATCAAGGTTCCCAATCTTGCCAGGCTGTTTGTCGCGCATCTGATTGAGATCGGGGTGGCGACACGGCCACCGTTGACACCTGCGCAGGCCGAACGTGCAGAGTTGCTGAGCAATTTTGAAACCTATCTTCTGCAGCAGCGCGGCCTCAGCCCGCGAACGATTTATCATGTGCTGCGGTTCGCGGATCGCTTCCTCGATCATCGCTTTGGTGACAATATGCTCGATCTTCCGGCGATGAACATCCGGGATGTCGTGGCGTTCATGGAGCACCTGCTCGCGCGCAAGCACCCGTTCCGCGACAAGACGCCGGCCACGCATCTGCGCAGCTTCTTCCAGTATCTGTTCGCACAGGGCCTGACGACGACCAACCTGTCGCTCAGCGTGCCTAGGACGCATAAGCCCTGGGGCGCCAGGCTTCCGCGTCATCTGTCTCCCGATGAGGTGGAGGCAGTTCTGGCCTCGGTACGGGTCAATCCGCGGCGCGGCGCCCGCGACTACGCAATGCTGATGCTGATGGCCCGCCTCGGCTTGCGCGCACCGGAGGTCATCGCGATGCAGCTTGATGACGTGGACTGGCGGGCCGGCGAGTTGCTGGTCCGTGGAAAAGGCCAGCGTCATGATCGGTTGCCAATCCCGCCCGACGTCGGCGAAGCCATCATCGGCTATTTGCAGCAGGAGCGAACGTCAACGACCACGCGCACGCTGTTCGTGACGCACCGAGCGCCAAACCGCCCATTCAAGGACAGCCAGGTCATAAACGACATCTTGAAGGAAGCGTTCGCGGCGACGGGCGTGAAGCCGCCGACGCCCTATGTGGGCTCGCATGTTCTGCGCCACAGCCTAGCGACGAATATGGTGCGCTCCGGCGCATCGCTTGAGGAAATCGGCGATCTGCTACGGCATCGGTCGCGGGCGACGACGATGATCTACGCGAAACTCGACACGGATAGCCTACGCTCCATCGCCCAATCTTGGCCCGTCGCGGAGGAGGCACGATGAGCTTCCTTGCCGAACTTGACCGCTACGTGACTCTCAGAAGAGTCCTCGGCGCCGATCTGAGTACCGATGCACGGATACTCCGTCGCTTCGCCACCTTCGCCGACCGCGATGGCGCGCAGCACGTGAACACCAATCTGGTCATGCGCTGGCTCGAGAGCCTGCCATCCGCCAGTCCCGGAACCCGGGCAACACGCTTCAGGGTGGCCCGTCAATTTGCGGAATGGTTGCATGGCATTGATCCGAGGCACGAGGCTCCACCCCGAGGATTGGTGCCTGGCCGCCTTCAACGCGTGCATCCATATATTTATAGCGAAGCTGAAATCGTTGCGATCATCGATCAGGCGCGGACGTTACCATCGGTCTACGGCCTGCGTGGCCTGACCTGCTCGACGCTCTTCGGGCTGATCGCCGTGACCGGACTTCGGATCAGCGAAGCTCTCGGTCTCGATCCTGCTGACCTGGAGGTTGAATCCGGCATTCTTCACGTCCGGCAGGGCAAACTCGGCAAGGAGCGATTGCTGCCGCTGGATCATAGCGTCGTGCAACGGCTCGAAAGCTACGGCCGCGAGCGGGACCGGCTGCTCGGGCGCAGGCCGGGAGCATTCTTCGTGACCTGCGAGGGGCATCGTCTTGGCGATTGCAGCGCCCGCTACAACTTCGCGCATGTGTGCCAGCAGATTGGGCTACGAGAGCCGCAGCTTTATCTTCGACATGGCCGTGGGCCGCGCATTCACGATCTTCGCCACACCTTCGCGGTGCGGACCATGCTGAACTGGTACCGGTCGGGCAAAGATGTCAGCCGCGAGATGATCAAGCTCACGACATGGCTGGGTCATGCAAGCCCTGCCAATACCTATTGGTATCTGGAAGCGGTCCCGGAACTGCTGGAACTGGCTTCGTCCCGAATGACTGGCGTGGCGGCGGAGGCGGGAATCCGATGAAGGCGACCAACTTCCCCGCGCTGATCCAACGCTTCTTCACCGACCGGCTCTCTACGCAAATGGAGGCGAGCCGCCACACCGTCGCTGGCTACCGGGACACATTCCGGTTGCTGATCCGGTATGCGAGTTCCAGGTGCGGGAAGCCGCCGACGAAGCTCACGATCGAGGATCTCGACGCCGATCTCGTTGCCGACTTCCTGACCCATGTGGAAACGGCGCGCGGCAACACGGCGCGCACCCGCAATACACGCCTTGCCGCGATCCGATCATTCTTCCGCTACGTCGCAATGACCGATCCGAGCTGGCTTCTTCATTGCCAGCGTATTCTCTCGATGCCGAACAAGCGGTATGTGAAGCGAAGCGTGACGTTCCTTGACGCTCAAGAGATCGCGGCGCTGCTCGCAGCACCAAATCGAACGATATGGGTGGGACGCCGTGATCACGCTCTGTTGCTGCTTGCGCTTCAGACCGGATTGCGAGCGTCAGAACTGATCAATCTGCGCTGCAAGGACGTGGTTCTTGGGACTGGCGCCTACATCCGCTGCATCGGAAAGGGGCGGAAAGAACGCAGCACTCCTCTTCGTCGCGATACAGCTAAGCTGATTCAGGGCTGGATAGGCGAACGCCGTAACAGCGATGGGCCATTGTTCCCGTCGATCCGGGGCGAGCGGCTCAGTCGCGATGCGTTGGAACACCTGGTGCGCAAGCATTGCCTAGCAGCATCACGAGTTTGCCCGAGCCTCGCAGGCAAGCGCGTCACGCCGCACACGTTGCGGCACAGCACGGCGATGGAATTGCTGCATCATGGTGTCGACCAATCCGTGATCGCTCTATGGCTTGGGCACGAATCCGTGGAAACAACCCAGATCTATATCCACGCCGACATGCGGCTGAAGGAAAAGGCGCTCGCGCAGGTTGCCAGCCCAGAAACGCATACCGGGCGTTATCGCCCAAGCGATGAGCTGCTCGCTTTCCTCGAAACGCTCTGATTATGCCGAACTGCCGCATGGCCGACAGCAGACGCAACGGCCGCCGAACTCGGCCATGCGGCATAATCCAGCTTACGGCATAATG
>NZ_WVVV01000004.1 GCF_012911015.1 Chelativorans sp. ZYF759
CCTGCCGGGAGCGAACGCTGGGGCTGCGGTTGAGCCAGGCATGAAAGCCCGACCGGGATACATCCAGCGCGTCGCACAGCCATGCCACCGGCCAGATCGAACGGTGCTTCGCAATGAAAGCGAACCTCATATCGCTTCCCTCGCGAAGAAGGCTGCGGCCTTTTTTAGGATGTCGCGCTCCGCCTTCAGCTTCGCGACCTCCTTGCGCAGGCGATCAATCTCCTGCTGCTCCGGCTTCATGACCATGGCCAGGAAAGGCGTGTTGCGGATCGGCACCGAGCTCCCGGATCCATTTGCGCAGCACGTTCTCGTGCAAATCCAGATCGCGGGCCGCCTGCGCAACCGCAACGCCCCGATCCCTCACCAACCTCACTGCCTCAAGCTTGAACTCGCGGCTGAACTTCCTTCTTCGCATTCCCACTCGCCAGTTCCGTCAAACACCTTATCTCGGTGTCCACGAAACCGGCAGCAGGCCAGGGAGTAGAAACCAAAACGAACTAAGCAATCACCGCGAACTATACCGACGCCCTATCCGCCGGCGATGCGTGTTTCGCTTCACTCGCCACGGATCATACTTTGGTTAAGAAGAAAACCCATATGGATGTCCCTGCCTTTTTGTGTGGGGGACGAATCATGTCGGTTACCGCGAAGCGGCCTTCGCCAAATTCTAGCAGGACGTAAGGCAATATGCGTGGATCGACGCCAAAGGGATCCAATTCATTCACTCCCGAGGGCGAATGAGCCATCGAATGCTCGATGATAAGTCGCCCTCCAGGAGCCAGCTGCTCCACCCAAGTTTGAAAAGCCTTCTTAGGGTCGTAAGCGTGATCATGCGAGTTGGTGTAGACAAAGTCGAAACGCCCCACCCATTCCTCACGCCGCTCGTGAAAGTCCCACTGCACTAGGCCATGGTCGGAGGCTGTCTCGGAGATGTCTGTCCCCACGACGTCAGCTGCCAAGTGCTTTTCGAACCATCTGACTTCCGCGCCGTTGCGCGACCCGTGACACAGGCCGGAGCGAACGGTAGCTGAACTCTTCCGGAGACGGTCGCAGATCAGCTCGATCGTTACCTCGTCTGCCCAAACCTTCCCGATCTTCCTCTTGTTGCCAGCTTCCTGAATTGTCTTGTAACGACCGTAATCGAAGACGCCCCTGCTCTCATATCGATAAAGGGCGTAGTCTCCTTCGTCCGCAGGTATCTGCGAAACAGAAAAACCTCGCCGCATCAGATATTTCCGAGCGAGCTTGTCCATAAGACTCGGCATTTCGTTCCTTCCAGCGCCCTTCCAGCGATTCTTCCACCGCTAAATAGCGGAGCGCCTGCCGCCCTGTCGAGGCTGCCACCATCTTGCGTTATCCCGTGGCGTCTGAGTGGTTAAGCGTTGGCTTCACGCACTCTGCCGTCTACGGCTCAAAGAAATCACCTTACAACCGCTTCCAACGCTGGGCAGGCTACGCCGCTAACCCATCGCGTCACTGGTACTCGTCTGACCGCTGCGGTCGAGGCCGCGGCGCGAAGGGTCGTGCAATAGCCTGTGCAAAAGCCGTCTTAGCCAACGACGATCTCCATCGGGATCTTGGCACCTATAGGGGTTTACGCAATTCCAGCCTGCCGCCCATCGTGCGGCATTGACCAGAGCCCCAATCGGAGGGTCCTAATTCGGGAAACTCGAAGAGTACGTCGTCTTGGTTTCTGGTCATAAGTGGAATGAACTGCGACCCATCAGGTTCACCGAACCTAACGGACACTACGCAGATGCTTGCTAAACCCTTGATTTGGATGGTGGGCGTGACAGGGATTGAACCTGTGACCCCTACGATGTCAACGTAGTGCTCTCCCGCTGAGCTACACGCCCATCCGTGGCGGGCATAGACCACAGAAGATTTGAGCCGTCAATAGCTCTGAAACCGCTCTGGAGCGCCCTTTCGCCGCGACGAGTTCAAGCCGCCTGCAGCATCTTTTCGACCTCGTTGACGAGGTCGCGGAGATGAAACGGCTTTGAGAGCACCTTGGCATCCTTGGGTGCGCGGGAATCCGGGTTGAGCGCCACCGCTGCGAAACCGGTGATGAACATCACCTTCAGGTCAGGATCGATTTCGGTCGCTCGACGCGCCAGTTCGATCCCATCCATCTCGGGCATGACGATATCGGTCAGCAGAAGCGAGAACGGCTCCTCGCGCAGCCGCTCATAGGCGCTGGCGCCATTATCGTAATCGATCACGTCGTAGCCGGCGCGTTCAAGCGCCTTGACCAGAAAACGGCGCATGTCGTCGTCGTCTTCCGCCAGAAGAATCCTTGCCATATATACCGTCCAATTCCAGTCCCCGCGGCGCACACGCGCCCCTGGCGATTCGGATTTATGCTAGGCACAGGGTAAACATCAAGTGAATTGGCGCAGAGCGGGCCTAGCGCGCAACTGGACAGTCTCCCCGCCGGATGGCAGTTTTCGAAGGAATCGAGGAAGAGGGTTGGAAGGTCTGGCTCCCGCATGACGCCCGCTGAGGATTTTTCCGCCACGCCGCCCTTCGTCGTGCATTCGCCCGTGCGCCCGCGGGTGCCCTTCGTGTTCAATTCTCCGCACAGCGGCAGTCATTATCCTCCGCGTTTCCTGGCAATGGCTCGTCTCGACAGGCATGCGATCCGCCGTTCGGAGGATTGCTACGTCGATGAACTCTTTGCCGGCGTGACGCGGCTGGGTGCGCCGCTACTGGCCGCGAATTTCCCGCGCGCCTATCTCGATGTGAACCGCGAAGCCCTTGAACTGGATCCGCGCATGTTCGTCGGTGCGCTGCCCCCTCATGCCAATACGCGCTCTCCGCGGGTAGCCGGCGGATTGGGCACGATTCCCCGACTGGTCGGCGAAGGCCAGGAAATCTACCCGCGCAAGATGGCGGTTGCCGAAGCCATGGGCAGGATAGATGCCTTCTACAGGCCCTACCACCGCATGCTGGAGCGGTTGGTGGAGCGCACCCATGCACGCTTCGGGGTCGCGGTGCTTGTCGATTGCCATTCCATGCCGGCCAGCGTGCGCATCGGCGAGTCGGGGCTCAGGCCCGACTTCATCGTCGGCGACCGGTTTGGCACCTCATGTTCGGGTGCTTTGACCGAACACGCGATTGGCGCGCTGGCGGCCATGGGCTATACGGTGGCTCACAACAAGCCCTATGCCGGCGGCCACATCACGGAGCGCTACGGACGCCCCGCCAAGGGATTTCATGCTCTGCAGATCGAGATAAACCGCGGTCTCTATCTGGACGAGTCCACGCTGGCACGCACGGGTGGATTTGCAGCTTTGGCCGAGGATCTGACGCGGTTCGCCACTGCCATCACGCAATTGCCGCCAGAACATTTGGAGGCTCTGCCCCTGGCTGCGGAGTGAACACCACCGACAACCCGCCAAAAAAAGACCGCACCGAACGAACGATGCGGCCGAAGTCTAGGGAGGAAACGCCCAAGGAGGGCATTGGACAGAAGAACTGTCCGATTTAAAGTTTATGCTGCAATGCACAAATGTCAAGCCGGCTTGTCCTGAGGATGAGGTGGTCGATAGGAAGAGCCACACGCAATGACTGACACCCTTCTCATAGAGACATCCTTCATGCGCCAGGTGGCCGCCGCGGCCGCGTCCGAGACGCTGCCTCGTTTCAGGCAGAATGGCGCCATTACCAACAAGCAGGATGGGGGCTTCGACCCGGTCACGGAAGCCGACCGTGCTGCCGAACAGGCGATCCGCGCGCTCATCAAGGCGACCTTTCCCGATCACGGGATCGTCGGCGAGGAATTCGGCACCGAAGGGGCCGACCGCCGCCACGTCTGGGTGATCGACCCCATCGACGGCACGCGGGCCTTCATCACGGGCCTGCCCCTTTGGGGAACGCTGGTCGGACTGCTGGAAGATGGACGTGCCGTGGCCGGCATGATGTCGCAGCCCTTCACGGGCGAACTCTTCCATGCCAGCGGCGGCAAGGGCGGGCGCGAGGACCCGCACGGACAGGCGGCGCTCGCGACCCGGCCGACGCGTTCTCTGACCGACGCACTGATGTGCACCACCACGCCTTCCCTCTTTGAGGGCGCCAAGCGGCAGGCCTATGACAGGGTGGAACGATCCGTCCGTCTCGCGCGCTATGGAACGGATTGTTACGCCTATGCGATGCTTGCAGCCGGTCAGGTCGACCTTGTCGTGGAAGCGGGATTGCAGGCCTACGACATCGTGGGCCTCGTTCCGCTGATCGAGGCCGCCGGAGGCGTGGTCACGACCTGGGACGGCGGGCGCCCGGAAAGCGGCGGCGACATTGTCGCCGCGGCCACACCGCAGCTTCACGCGGCCGCGATTGAGCTTCTCAACCGCTGAGAACCGCAGCCTCGTATGTCTTTTCGGTTCCGGGAATGAAGGCATCGAACGCCGCCCAGAACTGGTCGCGATAGACGTCGCGCTCCTGTAGCAGCTCGTGGCGCGCGCCGTCGATCGTCACCACCGAGGCGCCGCGCAGATACCGGCCGTATGCCTCGATGGCCGGGGTCGACACCACCGTGTCCTCGCCTGCGCCAACAAACAGGCTCGGGACCCTGAGCCGGTCGGTGAATTCGGGATCCTGCACCTTCAGCGCTGCCTTGCAGGCCGCATGTACCCATCCCACGGTGGGCTTTCCCGTTCCGAGCTCCGGATGCGCCTCATAGATGCCGAGATTGCGCCGATAGCGGTCCGGATCGCTGGTCAGCTTGTTGGTCGCGAAGGGCGCCGGCCAGCCGTTCCTTTCCCGCCCGGACATGATCATCCTGCCGAGGCCGATCATCTTCAGCATGCCCGTCATGCGCCGCGTTCCGAGCATGGAAAATGGCAGGTCGTTGAACTCCAGGAGAGGCGCGCTCAGGACCATCCGCCTGACGCGAATCGCCAGCTGGCGGTGTGCCAGCAGCGCGATCAGCGCGCCGGTCGAATGACCCAGTATATAAAATGGCGCTCGGCAGTCCGGCAGCACGACATCCTGGAAGAAGGGTTCGATATCTCTGACGTAGCTGTCGAAGGATCTGACAAAGCCTCGGTCTGCCCTACGAATCAGCCGATCCGAACCGCCCTGCCCCCGCCAGTCGAACATTGCCGTGCCAAAACCGCGCGCGGCCAGGTCGCGGATCGTCTCGAAGTACTTTTCGATGCACTCGTTTCGCCCGGCGAGGATGATAACGGTGCCCCGAAGCGGACGCCCGGTAGCCCCGAAACGGGCAAATCGCAACCGCTTGCCGTCATGCATGGCGAGCATGCCGGCGGACGCGTTTTCCGGCACCGGGTTGTCTTCCGTTTCACGGAGAAGGCTGGTCGGATGGTCCGTTGGGGCAAGCATGAGGCGCCGTTCGCAAAGGTCTTTAGCACCTTGAATAGAAAGCGCTGCTTTCAAAAGCAAAGGGAATCGGGCGGAGCCAGAGGCAGGGTCCGCAAACGAAGCAGGCCGGAAGCGACTGTTGCGCTTCCGGCCTGGACAAGCCGGGAGGAAGGGACGTTACACCCGGCTCGGCCTTCGAGACGACCAGCGGCCCCCTTTGAGCTGCCGTCGGTTCGTATTCGTCGAGGGAAAGGTAGCCGCTGGCGCCTGAACGGGATCAGAAGGAGATGTTCATCGGACGTTCAGCTTCCGACTCCGCGATCTTGAACTCCACAAATCGACTTCCCACATCCTGCTTGCGGCTGCCTGAAAGGGGTCGCTGGGCGTCAGGCAATGCTCTTGAGAGATTGCCGCCAAGTGGCGTCCACAACGCTTTGTTCTTGCTGGATCAAGGAGAACCACCAATGCGTCACGTTGATTTTTCCCCGCTGTACCGTTCCACCGTCGGCTTCGACCGCCTGTTCACCATGCTGGACTCGCTTTCGCAGCCGGATAACGGCCAGTCCTATCCGCCCTACAATATCGAGCGTACGGGCGAGGACGCCTACCGCATCACCATGGCCGTTGCTGGCTTTACCGAGAGCGAGATCGCGATCGAGGCCCACCGCAACGTGCTCAGCATCAAGGCCGAGAAGTCCGAGGAGCAGAAATCCGAGGGCGAGTTCCTCTATCGTGGCATCGCGTCGCGCTCCTTCGAGCGCCGATTCCAGCTGGCCGACCATGTCGAAGTCAGGGGTGCGGAACTGCTCAACGGGCTGCTTCACATCGATCTGAAGCGCAACATCCCCGAGGAGATGAAGCCCCGCCGCATCTCCATCAGCGGCCAGCCCGGCGCTGCGCGGCAGATCGAGGCGAAGGCCGAGTAGCGAAACCGGCGGGCCACAACCCGCTCGGTTGACCTATCCGTCGCTGAGTAAAGGAAAGACCCGCCCCGTGGCGGGTCTTTTGTCATGCAGACAACTGGAGCCGTTTGACGGGCCGTCGCCGCCGCTTTACGGCTTGGCGATCTGCTTCGGGCGACAGGTAACTCCATGACGACGCTTGACGAGACACGACGCATCCTCGCCGATCTGGTGGCTTTTCCAACGATCTCGTCCGACGGCAATCTGGAACTGGTCGCTTACGTGAGCGACCTCCTCTCCTCCCTCGGCGCCAGCATCTCCCTGTCACTCGATGCAACGGGCACCAAAGCCAATCTCTTCGCCACTATCGGTGAGGAGAAAGATGGCGGCATCATACTGTCCGGACACACTGATGTGGTGCCGGTCGAAGGGCAGGACTGGACCAGCGACCCCTTCTCCCTCGTCGAGGAAAACGGTCGGCTGTACGGGCGGGGCACCTGCGACATGAAAGGCTTTCTGGCGATCTGCCTCGCGCTGGCACCGCGTTTCGCAGAGGTCGATCTCAAGCGGCCGCTGCATCTGGCCTTCACCTATGACGAAGAAGTAGGCTGCCTCGGGGGACGCGAACTGGTCAGGGAGTTACAGAAATCTTCCTTCAAGCCGGCCGTCGCGATCATCGGAGAGCCGTCCTCGATGCGGGTTATAGAGGGCCACAAGGGCTGCTTCGAGTACACAACCGTTTTCACCGGCCACGAGGGGCATGCCTCGCGGCCTGATCTCGGCGTCAATGCGATCGACTATGCGAGTCGTTTCACCCGCCGCCTGCTGGAGCTGGGCGCCGAGTTAAAAGGCCAGTCGCCCGAAGGAAGCCGCTACGAACCTCCCTGGTCAACGGTGCAGGTCGGGCGGATTCAGGGCGGGATGGCAAGAAACGTCATTGCCGGCCATTGCCAACTCGAATGGGAAGTCCGCACCGTTCGCCCCGGTGACGCGGACCATGTCTGGTCGCGGATGCACGCTCTCGTTGAAGACGAGCTACTGCCGGAAATGCGGCGCGACTTCCCCGAGGCCGACATCGTGACCAACGTGATCGGGGAGGTGGAGGGACTGGAGGTCGTCCCTCACTCACCGGCCTTTCAACTCGTTTCGGAACTGACCGGGGCCAATGATGCCGACGTCGTGTCATTCGGTACCGAAGCGGGACTTTTTCAGTCCTGCGGCATCTCGGCGGTCATCTGCGGGCCGGGCTCCATCGAGCAGGCACACAAGCCTGACGAGTATGTCGAGATCACACAGATCGAAGCCGGCATCGCGATGATCGAGCGTCTTCTGGAGCGTATGTCACGCCCATAGAGTCAGTCTGCCTAACGAACAGGCAGCTTCAAATTACCGATATTTAATCAATCAGCGGGTGCATGCCGGCAGCGAAGCAGGCATAAAGATCATCCGGGAGTGACGTGCCGCGTATCACTATGTGAGAGGCGGAACACGGTTCCGCCCGAGCAAGGCCAATGGGGTCGCTCAAAGAGCGGCTTTCGCCCAGCCCGGAGAATGCAATGGCGGTATGGAAACAGCTCGCGCTCTGCCTTGTGGTGGCCGCTGTAGCGGCGGTCGTCTGGGCTCGTTTCGTGCCCGGCGCCAACGAGTCGCTGGCCGACTGGGGCCTTGGCTGGACGCCGCTCGCGCAGCTCGCGCCCCCCGCGAGCCAGGACGCACAGGGTGTTTCCCCGGGAAGGGGACCTGGGGGCCCCGGCGGACCGGGCGGCATGGGGGGCAGTGTGGTCACGACCCCCGTCATCGCGGCCACCATCAACGATCGACTGTCTGCTATCGGGACCGGGCGTGCCCTGCGCTCCGTGCAGGTTACCCCCTTCACCAGCGGCCGCCTGACGGAAATCGTGGTTCGCTCGGGCGCCCGATTACAGGCTGGCGACGTCATAGCCCGGCTGGACTCCGAGGCTGAACAAATAGCACTCGACCGTGCATCCATTGCTCTGGAGGATGCACGCGCACGACTTCAGCGCCTCGAATCACTGCGGGCCTCCAACACGGTCACCACCGTTCAGGTCAGCGAAGCCGATCTGGCGGTCCGCAACGCCGAGCTCGCCCTGCGCGATGCGGAACTGGCGCTGGAACGGCGTGAGATCACATCGCCGATCGATGGTATCGTCGGCATCATTTCGGTGTCGGCAGGCAACTACGTCACCTCCCAGACCGAGATAGCCACGGTAGACGATCGCTCGCAAATCATGATCGATTTCTGGGTGCCCGAGCGGTTCTCTTCGATGCTCGCGATTGGGGCGCCCCTCACCGCCACCTCGGTCGCCCGCGCGAATGACAATTTCAGCGGAGAGATCATCGCCCTCGACAATCGCATTGACCCGCAAAGCAGAACGCTGAGGGTCCAGGCAAGTGTCGAGAATCTGGACGATACACTTCGAGCCGGCATGTCGTTCCAGGTTGAGATCCGCTTTCCGGGTGACACCTTTCCGGCCGTCGATCCTCTGGCGATCCAGTGGGGTACCGAAGGCGCCTTCGTATGGGCCATCCGCGATGGTGTGGCGGAACGTCAGGCCGTGCGCATTATCCAGCGCAATACCGACAACGTCCTGGTCTCGGCCGACCTGCCCGAAGGCATGGAGATCGTGACCGAAGGCGTTCACAACGTGCGCGAGGGACGTGAAGTGCGTATAGCGGATCGCCCCGGCGCGAGCGATGCAGGGACGCGCAGCGACAGCAGCATGCCTTCCGCCCGCCTGCCCAGCAGCGGCACCTGAATCGCGCGGAGACCGGAACCATGAACCAGACGCTATCGAGCGCCCAGACCGGCATCACGGCGCTTTTCATCCGCCGCCCGGTTCTCGCCTTCGTGGTGAACATCCTGATCGCGGTGGCTGGTCTGGCGGCGTTCTTCGGCGTGGAAATCCGCGAACTGCCGGACGTCGACCGTCCGGTGATCACCATCACCACGCAATATGCAGGCGCGGCCGCCGAAACGATCGACCGTGAACTGACGGCGGTCGTCGAGGGCGCGGTTGCCCGCGTGCCTGGTGTCAGTTCGATCTCGTCGACCTCCAATTTCGGCCGCAGTCGGGTGACGGTCGAATTTACCGACGACATCGATCTCGACGTCGCCGCATCGGACATGCGCGATGCCATCAGCCGGATTCAGAACCGTCTGCCGACCGCTGCCGAGCAGCCACGCATCATCAAGGCCGACGACAACGCGCAGGCGGTCTTGCGTCTGTCTGTCACCTCCTCGACCATGAGCGTGCAGGACATGACGGTACTGGTCGAAGACCAGATCGTGGACTCGCTTGCATCGGTCGTCGGCGTGGCTGACGTGCAGGTGTTTGGTGCGCGCGACAAGATCTTCCGCGTCGACATCGACCAGGCGCGCCTGGCGAGCCTTGGACTAACGGTCGCCGATATTCGTAACGCCGTCAGCTCCATATCGCTCGATGCGCCGGCAGGCTCACTCACCAGCAACACGCAAGATCTCATCGTCCGTGCCACGGCGACAGTGACCACGCCGGAGGCGTTTCACAACCTCGCCCTTACCGAGCGGGTTCGGCTCGGTGATGTCGCTACGGTGACGATGGGTGGTGACATCGGTGAATCCCAGCTCCGCTCGGATGGTCGCACCGGCATCGGGCTCGGCATCATCCGCCAGGCCCAGTCGAACACGCTGGAGATTTCAGAAGGCGTCCGCTCTGCTGTCGCTCAAATCGGCCCTACCCTTCCCGAAGGCGTCGACATCCGCATCACCAGCGACGATGCAACCTTCATCAATGGCGCCATCGAGGAAGTCCAGATGGCCATCCTGCTGGCCGTCGCCGCCGTGCTGATGATCATCTTCGTCTTCCTGCGCGATCCCCGCGCGACCATCATCCCGGCAGTCACCATGCCGGTGGCCCTGATCGGCACGATCGCGGCCATTTATCTCGCGGGCTTCTCGGTCAATATTCTCACGCTGCTGGCGCTGGTGCTGGCGACCGGGCTCGTGGTCGACGACGCCATCGTGGTGCTCGAGAACATTGTTCGACGCCGCAACGAGGGGATAGGCCCCCGTGCGGCTGCCGTGCTCGGTACGCGCGAGGTGTTTTTCGCGATCCTGGCAACGACCGCCACCCTGATCGCTGTTTTCGTGCCCCTCTCCTTCCTGCCCGGACAGGCAGGAGGGTTGTTCCGCGAATTCGGTTTCGTACTGGCGATGGCCGTCTTCCTGTCATCCGTCGTCGCCCTGTCGCTTTGCCCCATGCTCGCCTCGCGCCTGCTCAAGGCCCACGACCGCGACAAGGAACAGCGCGTCGGGCCGATCGCTCGCATCGGCGGCTGGCTAGGCGGCGGCTATCGCCGCTCGCTGGGAGCGGCACTGAACGCCCCGATCCTCGTCATCTTTCTGTCGGCGATCTTCGCGGCCATCGCTTTCGGCCTCTTCGGCAATATCCGCTCTGAATTGACGCCGACCGAGGACCGCGCAGCCGCGTTCGTGCGCGTTTCGGCGCCTCAGGGCGTCAGCATCGACTATCTGGCGAGCCAGATGCGCGAGATGGAGGCGTTGATCCAGCCGCTACGCGATTCTGGTGAAATCGTCGGTACCTTCTCCCTCGCTGGCTCCGGCGGCCAGGCCAATAGCGGCTTCCTGGTCATGACCCTTGCCCCCTGGCACGAGCGCGAGCGCTCGCAACAGGAGATCATGCAAGAAATCAACCAGCGCCTACAGGCAGTGCCCGGCGTTCGGGCCTTCGCCTTCCAGCCCAACAGCCTCGGCATTCGCGGTGCCGGCTCCGGCCTCCAGTTCGCGCTGGTGGGCAACAATTACGAGCAGCTCGGCCATGCCGCGACCGCCATCATTGAGGAGATGGAGAACGATCCCCGCTTCACTGCCCCTCGACTGTCGACCGACGTCACCCAGCCGCAGCTTTCGATCGAGATAAATCGCGAGCGTGCTTCCGACCTCGGAATCGACATCACCGGAATGTCCGAGGCGCTGCAGGCCATGCTCGACGGCCGCGAGATCGGCGAGGTCTTCATCGACGACCGCTCCTACGCCGTGAAGATCGTCTCGACCACCAACCCGGTCAACGATCCGACGGATCTGGAGAATATCTTCCTCCAGGCGCGCGATGGCCGATACGTTCCGATGTCGACGATTGCGACCATGACGGAGCGTGCCGTGCCGCCGGGATTGTCGCGCGAGCAACAGCAGCGTTCGGTTGCGATAACCTCCAGCCTTCGCGACGATGTAGCGTTGGGTGATGCGCTTGCCGAGGCCCAGCGCATTGCCGAGCCGCATCTGCCGGCCGGCAGCCGTATCGTGCCGCTGGCGGAGGCTGCCACCCTTGGCGAGACCGCGAACGCGATGATTACCATCATGGCCTTTTCGCTCGTCATCATCCTGCTGGTCCTGGCCGCGCAGTTCGAGAGTTTCGTCTCGGCCGTCATCATCATCGCGACGGTGCCGCTGGGGCTTGCCTGTGCGGTCTTTGCCCTCTTGATCACGGGCACCAGCCTCAACGTCTACAGCCAGATCGGATTGGTCCTGCTCGTGGGCATCATGGCCAAGAACGGCATATTGATCGTCGAATTCGCCAATCAGCTGCGCGATCGCGGGCGCAATGTCCGCGAAGCGATCGAGGAAGCCGCCAATATCCGCCTGCGCCCTGTCACCATGACCATGTTGTGCACCATTGTGGGTGGCATACCGCTCGTGATGGCGGCGGGGGCCGGAGCGGAAGCGCGCGTGGCGCTTGGCTGGGTGATCGTCGGCGGCCTCGGGCTTGCCACCATCTCCACCCTCTATCTGACGCCGGTGGCCTATCTTCTCCTGGGCCGCTTCATCACGCCTAAGGTGGAAGAAGCCGCCAAGCTCGATCGCGAACTTGCGGCAGCTGCCGAAGCCGAAGAGAGCCTGCAGCCCGCCGAGTAGGCACCCGGCGTACGGTGCAACCATTCGGACAAACACAGCCGGCCTGATCACCAAAAAGAAGAAGGCCGCGCGGTTTTCACCGCGCGGCCTTTTCCGTTGGCAAGTAGTGGTGACTATTCGTCCGCGGCTTCGCTCTCCTGCTCGACGCGGGCGACCTCGTGCCACATGCCGTCGCGGATCTGCGAGATCACGACCAGATTGCTGCCCTGGTGGTCCTCGCCATAGTTCAGCTCGACATCGTTGATGGCGTCATAGAAGGCGATTCCTTCCATGGCATCGCGGAACGTGTCCGGGTTGAGGTCCTCGCCGGCCTCCTCAAGCGCCCGAACCAAGGTCTTGGCTGCGCCGTAACCGAGCTGCGCGGCGGTGCCGACCGGCTCGCCATGAGCTGCCTGATAGGCCTGTGCCCACTCGGCCACTTCCGCCTCTTCAAGGCGTGCCTCGAAATCGACCCAGCCGGCGGCCGCGTAGTAGCCCTCCGTCACGCCTTCAGGCACCTTGGCGATGACGGTGTTCATGCCCGCCGACGAACCGATGAAGGCCACATCATCCCAGCCCAGACGCTTGGCGGTGCCGAGCGCGATGATGATCGGACGAACAGCAATGCCCATCGAGACGATCTCGCAGCCGGAGTCGCGCAGGCGCTGGATGGCACCGACGAATTCCTGCTCGTCGGGACGATGCTGCGTCTCGTCGACATATTCGATGCCGAGCGCCTCTGCCTCGTCACGCGTCGCTTCGAAGACTTCCAGGCCGAAATCGGAAGGAATGTACATCGAGCAGAGCTTGGTGGAACCGCGCTCCTCCACGAGATGGCGAACGCCAGCCCGGACCTGGTCGTAATAGGAGGAGAAACCTGTCCACTTCAGGCTGATGTCGCCCTCCAGCATCTGGCGTGCGGCCGTCAGCGGGCTGATATTGTGGACCTGCGCCTGTTCCATGATCGGGAAGCCAGCGATGTTGTGCGGGGTCCCAAGGTTCAGGATCATCGCGAAGACCTGGTCGGAATTGACCAGCTTGTTGAAGTTCTGCACCGCGCGAGGCACCTGGTAGCCGTGATCCTCCACGATGAAGTTGATCTGCCGGCCGTGAATGCCGCCGGCCTCGTTCACCTCGTCAAAGACCATCTGTGCGGCGCGGATCGCACCCACGTTGAACGCGGCGAACACGCCCGACAGGTCGCCATTCGAGCCGATGCGGATTTCCGTGTCGGTCACGCCTTGCTGCGCCATGGCGCTGGTCGACAGGCCAAGCGCCAGTCCCAGGGCCAATACGCTCTTTCCAAAAGCTTTCCTCATGTCATTCCTCCTTGGTGGTTCTTCTCCCATACGGCTCAGGTGTTCATCCCTGGCCGTACATGTCATCAATCAGCTTCTTGTGTTTCGTCTCAACGAAGCTGCGTTTCAGCTTCATCGTGGCTGTCAGCTCCTCGTCTTCGGCGGTCAACAGCACATCGATCAAGCGGAAGTCCTTGATCTGTTCGACGCGAGCGAACTCGCGGTTCGTTTCCTCGACGACGCTCTGGATCAGGTCACGCACCTCCTGCGCTGCACAGAGCGATTTGAAATTGTTGAAGGGAACCTTGCGGTCCTGCGCGAACTTCTCGACGTTTTCCTGGTCGATCATGATCAGGCAGGTCAGGTATTTCCGCTTGTCGCCGATGACGACCGCGTCGGAAATATAGGGCGAGAACTTCAGGCGGTTCTCGATCTCGGCGGGTGTGATGTTCTTGCCGCCGGCGGTGATGATGATGTCCTTCACGCGGCCGGTGACGAAAAGAAATCCCTCATTGTCCAGGCGCCCGACGTCGCCGGTCAGCAACCAGCCGTCCTCGGTAATGGTCTCTTCCGTCTTATCGGGCTTGTTCCAGTAGCCCTTGAACACGTTGGGGCCGCGATACTGGATTTCGCCGCCCTGCCCTATCCTCAGTTCTCCGCCGGGAACCACCGGGCCAACGGACGCGCGCTTCTGCTTGTCGATGAGATTGACGGAAATGACCCCGGAACTCTCGGTCATGCCGTAGCCTTCCAGAACCGTGATACCGACAGCTCCATACCATTTCAGGAGATCGGGGGAGATGGGCGCGGCCCCCGTGGTGCCGCGGCGCAACCGGTCAAAACCGAGCATGCGGCGCAGGTTCCTGAGCACGAGAAAGTCCCAGAACGCATAGGCAATCCGCGTGCCCAACGGCACCGAATCACCATTCTCGATCGCCTCCAGTCGCTTCATGCCGGTTCTGACCGCCTGCCGATAGGACCATTTGCCGAGCATCGTCGCCTCGCCGGCCATGATCGTGACCCGGCTGTAAACCTTTTCCCAGACGCGCGGCACGGCGGTGAAGACGTGCGGGCTGACTTCGCGCACATTGTCGAAGACCGTCTCGGGACTTTCGGCGAAATTGACGGTCGATTTCAGCCCGATTGGCGTGAAGACCGAGATCAGGCGCTCCAGGATGTGGCATAGCGGCAGGAAGCAGACCTGCTCCTCGGCCTCCCCGACCGGCAGGGTGAGCACCGAGCCTACTATGGAAACGATAATGTTCTCGTGGCTGATCATGGCCCCCTTGGGCGGCCCCGTCGTTCCGGAAGTATAGACCAGAATCGCCGTATCGGCGGGCTTGGACTTGGCGATCTCCTCCTCGAATGTCTTGGGATTGTCCCTCAGGAAATCACGGCCGATGCGATAGAGATCGTCGAGGAAGATGACCTTTTCATCTTCGAACTCGTGCAGACCTTCGCGATCGAGGATGATCACCTTGACCAGCCCCGGCACCCGATCGCGGATAGTCAGGTACTTGTCGAGTTGCTCCTCGCCCTCGACGATCAGGAATCGTGAATCGGAATCGTTGACCAGATATTCGAGCTGACTTGCCGAATCCGTCGTGTAGACGCCCGAAACGATGCCGCCTACGGACTGGATGCCGAGATCGGCATAGATCCATTCCTTATTGTCTTCCGACAGGAGGGATACGACCTCGCCCCGCTTCAGGCCGAGGGCAACGAGGCCCAGGCCGATAAGTCTGGCATGCTCGTAGAAGTCCTTCCACGTGTAGGAGAGCCAGATTCCGTAGTCCTTCTCGCGATGAGCGACCTTGTCGCCCATCTCCTCGCAGCGCTGGCGGAAGAGCTTCACCAGCGTGTCGCAGCCATCGAAATAGAATGGTCCCTTGGCGAGGTCCTGATTGAAGGAATGTCCGCGAACGGTCTGCTGCGGGGGGATTTTCTCAACAACAGTCATGCTTTCCTCCCTTTTCGCGTGGTCAGCGCCACGTCTTCTTCTGTTTCCAGCGCTTGCTTCCACGCGGCGAGTGATCCTGGACGCCAAGATAGAATTCCTGCACGTCCTTCGAAGCCAGCAGCCGGTCGGCGGTATCGGCCATCACGATGCGCCCGAGCTCCATGACGTAGCCGTAATCGGCTACTTCGAGAGCAACCTTGGCGTTCTGCTCCACCAGCATCATCGTCACGCCACGCTCCTTGTTCAGGCGGCGCACGATCTGGAAGATTTCCTTCACGAGAAGCGGAGAAAGCCCGAGGCTCGGCTCGTCCAGCAGCATGAGCTTCGGGCGCGCCATCAGTCCGCGACCAATCGCCAGCATCTGCTGCTGGCCACCCGACAGCGTTCCGGCGGCCTGTGACCGCCTCTCCTTCAGGATGGGGAAATAGGAGTAGACCATCTCCTCGTCCTCGACGATGCCTTTGGCGTCCGACCGGGTATAGGCCCCCATCCGCAGGTTCTCGGCGACCGTCAGCAGGGGAAACACCTCACGTCCTTCCGGAACGTGGACGATACCCATGCGGACCACCTTGTCCGGGTTGGCCCCCGCGATGTTCTGGCCCTGATAGAGGATTTCGCCCTTTTCGGGATCCATGACGCCGGAGATGGTCTTCAGGAGTGTCGTCTTGCCGGCACCGTTGGCGCCAAGCACGGTTGCGATCTGGCCTTCCTGTACGTCGAGCGAGCAACCGCGGATGGCCATGATCGGCCCGTAGAAGCTCTCCAGATTGCGTACCGAAAGCACGACCTCGCCTGCCTCGACTTCGGGTCGCTGTGCCGTCACCGTCATGTTCATGCCAGCACCTCCTCATTCTCGTCGGTTGTGCCGATATAGGCCTCGATCACCCTGGGATCGCTCTGCACTTCCTGCGGCGTGCCGAGCGAGAGCGTCTTCCCGTCGGCAAGCGCGAGCACCCGGTCCGAAACGGCTGAAACGAGATGCATGTCGTGCTCGACCATGATGACGGTGATGCCCATCTGCTTCTTGATATCCTCGACCCAGAAGGCGACATCCTGCGTCTCCTCGACCGACAGGCCCGAAGCCGGCTCGTCGAGCAACAGCAGGCGGGGTTCGATGGCGAGCGCGCGCCCCATCTCCACGATCTTGCGCACGCCATAGGGCAGACCCGCGATGTATTTGTCGCGGTAGACCTGCAGGTCGAGGAAATCGATCACCTTTTCGATCGCTTCACGATGGCGCCGCTCCTCGGATCGAACGAAGGGCGTGAACAGCAGTTCGGTGAGGAAATTGCTCTTCCGATGACGATGACGGCCCACCAGGAGATTGTGCATCACCGTGGCGTGCTCGAAGAGTTCGATGTTCTGGAAGGTCCGCGCGATGCCGAGCCTCGCCATATCGTATGGCTTCATGCCGAGGATCGACTTGCCGTCGAAGCGTATGTCGCCCTCCGCCGGATCGTAGATGCGCGAGATCAGGTTGAAGACGGTCGACTTGCCCGCCCCATTGGGGCCGACGAGGGCGAAGACCTCGCCCTCCTCGACGTTGAAGGAGACCTGGTTGACGGCCACCACGCCGCCGAAACGTAACGTGACGTTGTCGAATTCGAGAAGGCTCATCGCATCCGCTCCGTCTTGAGGTAGCTCTTCTGACGGCGGAACATGTCCTTGCGATAGAAGGGGAAGAGCTCGAAATAGGTTCTGATCTTCAACCACCGGCCATAGATGCCGCGCGGTTCGAACAGCATGAAGACGACAAGGATCAGGCCGAACATGGCCGTCTCCATGCCTGGCACCGAGAAGGCCCGGCTACCGGACAGCCAGTTAAGATTGTCACGCGCGATCGCGATCGACTGCGGCAGCATCGCGATGACGGCTGCCCCGAAGAAGGCGCCATGGATGGATCCAAGCCCCCCGATCACGATGGCAAGAAGCAACTGGATCGAGATGATGATGTTGAACGTCTCGTTGTTGAAGATGCCCGCATAGTGACCGAGGAGCGCGCCCCCCAGGCCGGTTATGCCGGCCGAGATGCCGAAGGAAATCGCCTTGGTGCGTGCAATGTTGACGCCCATGGCCTGAGCCGAAATCTCGGAATCGCGGATCGCGGCGAAGGCCCGCCCAAGCGGCGAGCGCAACAGGTTGCGGTAGAAAAAGACCACCAGCAGCGTCACCGCCAAGGCCAGATAGTAGAAGTGCATCGGCGTGCGGTAGCGATCGATGGTCAGCCCGAAGATTTCGATCGCCGGGGCGAACAACCCCTGCACGCCATTGGTCAGCGGCGCCGCGATAACGATGAAATCGTCGACCAGGATCGTCACCGCCAGCGTGCCGATGGCGAGGTAGATGCCGTGGAGCCGCGCCATGGGAAGCGCGATCAACGCGCCGCAGATGCCGGCGATCACCCCGGCCAGCGGGAAGGAAATCAGGAAGGGCAGCCCGAGCCTTTGTTGCAGAAGCACGTTCGCGTAGGCGCCGATGGCAAGAAACGCGGCATGGCCAAGGCTCGCCTGACCTGTCTGCCCGACCAGGATCATCAACCCCATGCACGCGATCGACCAGATGAGAAGGCTGGTCATTTCTCCCAGCCAGAAGGAGCCCAGATAGAACGGCAGCACCAGCGCGATGATCAGCAGGAGGGCATACCAGCCGAACTGGTAGCCATGCTGGAACATGTTGATGTCGGCATCGTAGCTCGTCTTGAAAACGGTTCTCATCGCCCTGCCCTCACACCTTCTTCGCGTGGACCTGAGCCAGGATTCCGTGGGGACGGAAGACCAGAATCAGGAAGAGAAGCAGATACGGCATGATCTGCGCATAGCCGGATGGCATGTAGCGGCCGGCAAACGGTTCGATTACCCCGATGATGATGCCCCCCAGCAGCGCGCCAGGCAGCGAGCCGAAGCCACCGATAACGGCTGCGGCAAAGGCTTTGATGCCGAGCAGGCCGACCGAAGGGTCGATCGAGCCCTTGGAGGCAAACAGGATGCCCGCCACCGCCGCCGTCATGCCGGAAAGTGCCCAGATCAGTGAATGCACGCGCTTGACGGGGATGCCCATGTAGTAGGCAGCGAGCTGGTTCTGCGAGGACGCCTGCATCGCAACACCGAGCTTGGTCCGGTTGAAGTAGAGCCAGAGCACGACGGTGAGCAGGATCGTCACGAAGATGACGAACACCTCGTCCAGCCCGAGTACCAATCCCCCGAAGCGCACATCCCGCCCGGCTATGGGTGAGGCGAGCGAGATCGGCTCGTGACCCCAGATCGCGCCGGCGATGAAGCGCAGCACGAAGCCCAGCGCGATTGTCAGGATGACCAGCGCGATCTGCGACTGGCCGAACATGCGCCGGATGACCACCAGGTCGAGCGCATATCCGAACATGCCCATCGCGGCGATCGTGACGGGGACCGAGACCCAGAAAGGCAGTCCCATGAATTGTGGATTGGTGAGGCCCACGCAGATGAAGGCGCCGAGCATCATGAAGTCGCCCTGGGCAAAATTCACACCTTCGGTGGCCTTATAGATCAGCACGAAGCCCATGGCGATAAGGCCATAGACACAGCCATTGGCAAGGCCGCTGACGAGCAGTTGCAACACGTCCAAGACGCTATCTCCTCCACTTGCAGGGCGCGGACGCTGCCGTGCCCTTGTTCCTCCTCGATCACGCCCGGGGCCTCCTTCCCCGGCCGCGACGGGCGCCGCTAGGGCGCCACGAATACCTTTCCGTCCGGCTTCTCCAGTTCCTGCGGCAGGCGGTCCATCGCCTCGGCCAACGGCACGATGGCGGTAACGTCTGTCTGCCAGCGCCCGTCGGCGAAGCGCTTCTGCGCCTCCATCACGACGACCGCCTTGCGGTCGGTGGGCGTCACCCCCATCCATTCGGTCAGCCAGAAACCCTCGATGCGCTTGCCCATGAAGATCAGCTGGCCGGGTTCCGGGATGACCGTGTCGCCCGAATCCATGCGGCCATAGATCACCCAGCGCGCGCCTCTTCCCATGGCGTTGAAGACCTGGCCCGCCATTTTTCCGGTCACCGCGTCGAGAAAAACACGCGGCTTTTCCTCCTTCAGGACGGCGGCGAGGCGCGCCTCGAAATCAGGGGCGGTGACGTTGAGAACATGGGCGGCGCCCGCTTCCGCCAGATGCCCGTCATCGTCGCGGCGTACCAGCGCAATCGGTCGGAAGCCTTCGTCTCGGGCGGCGCGCATCATCAGCTTGCAAAGCTGACTGGCCGCAGCGGACAGGATGAAGGACTTCGCGCCCTCCTCGCGCACCAGATCGAACATGGCGAGCGCGGTCAGCGGATTGACGATGAAGGCCGCCGCATCCTCGTCGCGAAGCTGGTCGATCACCGGGATGACCGCACGCGCGTCGGCAATGGCGTATTCGGCCCAGCTTCCGGAACCCGACCTGCCGGTAGCGAAGGCGACACGCTTGCCGATCAGCGCCTGGGACTCCTTGTCCGGGCCGGCGGCCACGACCTCGCCCACGCCTTCGAAGCCCGGCGGCCGGCCCTTCTGCCGCGGCTGGCCGTAAAGCCCCTTGACGAACATGACGTCGGAAGGATTGACCGCCGCCAGGGAAACCTTGATGAGCAGCTGCCCTTCGCCCGGTTGCGGCAGCGCGATCTCGCCCTGCTCCAGATAGGGCGCCATTGCCTCCAGCACCACGCCGGAGTGCTCGGTGGCGTAGCCATCATGCTTCTGCAAAAGCGCTTTCATGCGGGTGGGCACATTCATGGTTTCAATACCAGTTTTCCGGTCGCGCCACGATTGAGTACGCGATTGAGTATGGCAGGGGCATCCGCGAGCGGATAGACGCCCTCGATCACCGGTTTCACCTTGCCTTCGGCATACCAGGCCAGCAGTTCGGACATGTTGTCGGCATAGACCTTCGGCTCGCGCTGGGTGAACGCGCYCCAGAAGACGCCGACCACCGAGAAGCCCTTCACGAGCGTCAGATTGACCGGCAACTTGGGGATGGTGCCAGAGGCGAAGCCGATGACGAGCAATCGTCCGCCCCATCCCATCGACCGCGCGAGCGCATCAAAGCTGTCGCCGCCGACAGGATCGAAGGCCACGTCGACACCCTTGCCGGCGGTCGCCGTCTTCAGATCGTCCTTGAGGTTGTCGTAGCCGATCACCACGTCCGCGCCGGCCGTCTTTGCAATCTCGCGCTTGTCCACCGTGGAGGCCACGCCGATGACCCTGGCTCCCATCGCCTTGCCGATCTGCACCGCGGCAATGCCGGTCAGGCCGGAGGCGCCGAGTACGCAGAGCGTCTCGCCGGCCTGCAACTGGCCCCGTTGCTTGAGCGCGTAGTGGGCGGTGCCGTAGCCGCACATCAGCGCGCAGGCATCCTCGTAGGACACGCCATCGGGCAACGGGAAGACCGACCTGGCCGGTGTCGCCATCTTCTCGGCATAGGCGCCGAGCGTGCCCAACGTGGCGACCCGATCGCCAATCTTCGGAGACGACACGCCTTCGCCCACCGCCATCACGCGACCGGCCATTTCCATGCCCGGCACGAAGGGCGGTTCGGGTTTCATCTGGTAGAGACCCTGGACCAAAAGGCCATCGGGAAAGTTCACGCCGATCGCCTCGGCCTTGATCACGACCTCTCCCGGGCCGGCGACCGGTTCGGGCCAGTCGGCATAGTCGAGAGCCGCGAGCGGCCCGAATTCCCTGGCGATGATCGCCTTCATGTCACACCTTCTCCTGGGTGTATTTGCGCAGTTCCGTGCGCGCCACCTGTCGGCGGTGCACGGCATCGGGTCCATCGGCGAGACGAAGGGTCCTCAGATTGGTCCACGAACGCGCCAGAGGCGTGTCCTGGCTGATCCCCTGCCCGCCGAACATCTGCACCGCCTCGTCGGTCACCTTGAGCGCAACTTGCGGTGCAATCACCTTGATCTGGCTGATCCAGGGCGCGGCCGCCTTGCCGTCTCCCTGGTCCATCATCCATGCCGCCTTGAGGCAGAGGAGACGCGCCATCTCGATCTCCATGCGGCAATTTGCGATTATGTCGTAATTGGCGCCGAGCGAAGCCAGCGGCTTGCCGAAGGCTTCGCGGCGCATGGAGCGCTTGCACATCAGTTCCAGCGCCATCTCCGCCTGGCCGATCGCCCGCATGCAGTGGTGGATGCGGCCCGGTCCGAGGCGGCCCTGGGCGATCGCGAAGCCCTGGCCCTCGCCGACCAGCAGACTTGTGACCGGGACGCGCACATCCTCGAATCTGAGATGCAGATGCCCGTGCGGCGCATCGTCCTCGCCATAGACCTGCATCGCGCGCAACTTGGTGATGCCCGCAGTCTCGGCCGGCACGAGGATCATCGAGTGCTGCTGGTGCTTTGGTCGGCCCTCATCCGGCGTGCGTACCATGACGATGTAGATCTTGCAGCGCGGATCGCCAGCGCCCGACGACCACCACTTCTCGCCATTGAGAACGTAATCGTCGCCGTCACGCACGCAGCTCATGGAGATGTTCGTGGCGTCCGAAGACGCGACATCGGGTTCTGTCATCAGGTAAGCGGAGCGGATCTGGCCCTCGAGCAGAGGTGCGAGCCAACGGTCTTTGTGGTCCTGAGTTCCGTAGCGTTCCAAAACCTCCATGTTGCCGGTGTCCGGGGCCGAACAGTTGAAGGTCTCCGCGCCCAGATGCGCCTTGCCCATCTCCTCGGCGAGATAGGCATATTCCACGGTGCTCAGGCCGTATCCACGTTCGGAATCGGTCAGCCAGAAATTCCACAGTCCCCGCTCACGTGCCTTGGTCTTCAACCCTTCCAGGATCTCGGTCTGGCGGGCGGTATAGGTCCAGCGGTCGCCCTTGCCGACCTCGGCCAGGAATTCCTCGTCGAGCGGCATGATCTCGTCGCGCACCATCGCCGCCACCTTCTCGTGGATCGGCTTCAGGCGTTCGGTCATGCCTAGGTTCATGTGAGGTGTGGGCGATGCCATGCTATTCCTACTCCTTGCCCCCGAGCCCGCGCAGCGCGCAGACGACGACTTTCCTGGCGAGATCCTCTCGGTTCGCCTTCGTCTCGCCCGTTTTCGGGCGGTACCAGAAGATCGGCGAGTTGAGCGTCATGAACATGAGCTGGTTGGTGACGCTCACGTCCTCGAAATCGAACTCGCCCTTCTCACGCCCATCGATGATCACCGACCGGAACAGGTCGCCATAATCCTTCCGATACTGGATGAGCTCGTTGAACACCGTACGCTGTTCAGGTGTTGTCGCGCCGCGCAGGTGCATCTCGACGCCCATCCAGACAGCCATCTGGAAAGGTTTGGTCGTGATCATCTGCATGACATGCGCAAAAGCCATCCGCCGCCAGCGCATGGTTGGCGAGCCCGCCAGATGCCGGTGCGGCTCGATGGCCGCATAGTTCATCGCCATGCCATGCCGGAACACTTCGGCGAAAAGCACTGATTTCGACGGGAAGTGATGGTAGATGCGGCCCTTGGTGGCGCCCAGGCTCCTGGCCACCTCGTCCAGCGATGTCGCAGCGTAGCCTCGATCCATGAAAAGTTCGGCCGCCGCCGCGAGGATATCCCCGTGGGAACTCTCAAGCGTCAACTCTCGCTCGCTCAGAGACATCTGGCCGTTCCTCCCACCCATTTCGGCGGCTCCACTCGGTTCTTGTGACCGATCCGCATCCGCTCTTTACGGGTCGAAGAAAGATGAACATACTACCGGGTATGTTGTCAACGCGGATCGGCCGCGATCGAAAAGGTCGAACGCAAAGGGGGGGAGTTGCGCGATGTCCTACATCGATGAACTGTTTTCGGTCACCGGCAAGACGGCCCTTGTGACGGGTGCGGCCACCGGGATTGGCCGCATGGCCGCCACCGCGCTTGTCATGGGAGGAGCGAGGGTCTTCATCGCATCACGCAAGGGAGCCGCATGCGAGGCCGCCGCCTCCGAAATCAACGCTTTGGGAGGCACCGGGCGCGCGGAGGGGTTTGAAGGCGACGTGGGCAGCGAGGAAGGCGTCGCGGCGCTGGCTGCAGAGCTTGGCAGACGCACGGACAGTCTGCACATCCTGATCAACAATGCGGGGTTATCCTGGGGGGCCGAACTGGCCAATTTTCCCTACAAGGCATGGGCCCGCGTGCTGGACGTCAACGTCACCGGCCTCTTTCACCTGACCCGGGAACTTCTTCCGCTCCTCGACAAGGCTGCGAGCCACGGCGACCCGGCACGGATTATCAATCTGGGCTCCGTCATGGGTACGCAACCCATGGCGGACGGCGCCTATTCCTATACCGCTTCGAAAGCGGCCGTTCATCATCTGACAAAAACGCTGGCCAACGAGTTGGCCGGACGCCGTATCACGGTGAACGCCTTCGCTCCGGGTCCTTTCCAGAGCAAGATGACGGAATTTGCCACGGGCACTGACGAACAGGCCGAGATGGTGGCCAAGCGGGTGCCGATGGGACGGCTAGGTTCACTGGATGACATTGCCGGGGCGACGCTGTATCTCTGCGGACGTGCTGGAAGCTATGTCACCGGCGCGATCCTTCCCATCGATGGCGGCCAGTCGGTCCAGCACGGCATGCGGCTTTTCAAGGAGTGAACCCCGGCCATGGCTCAGCTTTTGAAGCCCGTATCGATCGAAACGATGATGTCTTCCATCGGCGAAGAGGTCGGCGTCTCGCCATGGCGCGAAGTCACCCAGGAGATGATCGACAAGTTCGCGGACGCGACCGACGACCACCAGTTCATCCACGTCGATCCGGTGCGGGCTGCGGCCGAGACACCCTTCGGCGGAACCATTGCCCACGGCTTCCTGTCACTCTCGCTACTGTCGGCGATGGCTTATGAAACCGTTCCTCCCCTCGAAGGGGCGGAGATGGGCATCAATTACGGTTTCGACCGCCTGCGGTTTGTCTCGCCGGTCAGATGCGGCGCGCGCGTCAGGGCACGCTTCACGCTGGTCAGCGCGAATGTCCGCCCCTCCGGCTGGGTCCAGATCCAGCATGACGTCACCATCGAGATCGAAGGCGAGCGTAAGCCCGCCATCACCGCCCAGTGGCTCACCCTGGCCGTGCTAAGACGCGACGACGAACAGGCCACCGCATGACCAATGCCGACCCAAACTCCCTGCCCGCCGACGCGCTTCTGTCGTATCTCGAGACGCATATCCACGGCTTTCGGGGCCCTATCGAAATCAGGAAATTTTCTGCCGGCCAGTCAAACCCGACCTATGCGATCGCGGCCACGAGCGGCCGCTATGTGCTGCGCGCCAAGCCGCCGGGCGAGCTTCTGAAGTCGGCGCATCAGGTCGACCGCGAGTTCCGCGTTATCAAGGCGCTCGAAGGATCGAAGGTGCCGGTGCCGAAGGTTCTGCACCTGTCCGAGGAGGCCTCCCCCATCGGCCGCATGTTCTATGTCATGGAACATGTGGAAGGCCGCATCTTCTGGGACCCTGCCCTTCCAGAGGCCGCCAACGCGGCTGAGCGGACGGCCATCTACGATTCCATGAACCGAGTTCTCGCGGCTTTACATGATATCGATGTGGACGCAGCCGGTCTCGCGGATTTCGGAAGGCCCGGCAGCTATTTCGAGCGCCAGTTCTCTCGCTGGTCGAAACAGTACCGTTCCTCCCAGACGGACGCGGTGGAAGACATGGAAACGCTGCTGGACTGGCTCGAAGACAACAGCGTCGAGGATGACGGCGTGGTCTCGCTGGTGCATGGCGACTACCGCCTCGACAACATGATCTTCCACGCAGAGCGCCCCGAAGTGGTCGCAGTCCTGGACTGGGAATTGTCGACGCTGGGGCACCCCTATGCCGACCTCTCCTATCAGTGCATGCAGTGGCGCCTGCCCCACGATTCCGGTTTTCGCGGCCTGGGGGGACTGGACCGGGCGGCGATCGGCGTGCCGACTGAAGATGCCTATGTCGAAGCGTACTGTCGTCGCCGCGGCATCTCGGGCATCGACAACTGGCCCTACTACCTTGCCTTCTCCTTCTTCCGGCTCGCCGCGATCTGCCAGGGCGTCTACAAGCGTGCGCTGGATGGCAACGCCTCCAATCCCGAGAAGGCGCGCACCTATGGCGCGGCCGTGAAGCTGCTGTCGAGCCTCGCGGTGGAGGTTATCGAAAAGCGCGCCTGAAGGCGCTTCGGGGAGGAATGCAATGGGACGATTCGAAGGGCTTACCGTGCTCATCACGGGCGCGACCGGCGGATTTGGCGCGCGATCGGCCGAGCGTTTTGCGGAAGAAGGCGCCAGGCTGGTGCTTTCCGATATCGACGCCGACCGCCTGGCTGCGTTTGCCGACGGGCTGAATGCGGAGACGGTGATCCTCGCCGGCGACGTGGCCGACGAAGACCTGTCGCGCGACCTCGTCGCGCTCGCCGTCGAGAAATTCGACCGCCTCGACATTGCGCTCAACAATGCCGGAATCGTCCAGGACCTCGCGAAGCTGCCCAAGATCGATTCCGCGCAGGCCCGCCGGGTCATCGAAGTGGATCTGATGGGCGTGTTCTACGCCCTCAAACACCAGCTTCCCCAGATGGAACGCCAGTTCCGGCAGTCGGCTCGTGGCGGACGGATAGTCAATCTCGCCTCCGTGGCCGGCATCGCCGGTGCCCCCCGGCTGGGAATCTACGCCGCGGCAAAACACGGCGTGGTCGGGCTTACCCGCTCGGCCGCCGCCGAATACGCAACCAAAGGCATTGCAATCAACGCCGTCTGCCCTTCTTTCGCCAGGACGCCGATGGCGCTTGCGGCGTTCGGTGATCTCGAAGGCGATGCGCTCAAATCCGCGGAAGCCGAGATGGTGCGGGGCGTTCCCATGAAACGGCTCGCGGAGGTGGAAGAGGTGATCGAGGTCATCCTCTTTGCCGCCGATCCGAAGAACGGTTTCATGACCGGCCAGACGCTGGCTTGCGACGGCGGCATCACTGCAGTCTGAGCCGGCAGTCTCGAAAACAAGCGACACGGCAACCGGTTTCGTGCTTGCTTCCGGCCACATGACCATGACCGGGAGAAGACACCATGTGCGGTTTCGTATGCCTGTGGAACATTGACGACGAGGCGCTGGCGCAGTCCATGATCGGCCGCATCGCCCATCGTGGTCCCGACGCTACCGAGGTCGTTCGCGCCCGCAACGCCCCCGTCATCATGGCACATGCCAGGCTCTCCATCATCGGCCCCGAGAACGGCGCCCAGCCAATCTATCAGAATGACGACCTGCTGGTCGTCAATGGCGAGATCTACAACCACGCCGACCTACGTGCGATCCTGGGCGAGAGTGCCTTCACCACCGCGAGCGACAGCGAGTCCATCCTGCACCTGTTCCGCTCGGGCGAATTGCGCTGGATAAAGCGGCTCGACGGAATGTTCGCGTTCGTCCTGGCAACCTCGGAACGCATCATCGCGGCCCGCGATCCGCTTGGCATCAAGCCACTCTATATGGCGCGTATCGGCGACGGTGTGGCCTTCGCTTCGGAACTCAAGGCCTATGACGGGATCGATGTCGATTCAATCGAGGCAATCCCGCCGGGCGGCCTTTACGACAGCCTGGAAGGTCCGCGCCGCTGGTACCGCACACCGCACGGCGCGGCCGTAGCGGAACCAGGGCTGAGCGTGGAGGCCACAGCGGCGGAGCTACGCCTGGTCATGGAAGAGGCCGTCGAGAAATGGATGACCGCCGATGTCGAGGTAGGGTGCTTTCTTTCCGGCGGGCTCGACAGTTCGATCATCGCGGCCCTCGCGGCACGCCATTCGTCCTACCGTCTCAAGACATTCTCGGTGGGTGCGGAGGGGAGCCCGGACCTCCTGGCAGCGCGCAGGGTAGCCGAGCACATCGGCTCCGACCATTTCGAATATGCCTTCGGGCCCGACGACGTTGCCGAGGTACTGCCCAAGGTCATCTACCACCTGGAATCGGCCGACATCGATCTGGTGCGCAGCGCGATCCCGACCCATTTCGCCGCCCGCCTGGCACGCCGCTATGTGAAGGCGGTGCTGACCGGCGAAGGAGCCGATGAACTCTTTGCCGGCTACACCTACCACCACGCCTATGTCGAGCGCCCGCGCGAACTGGCCGAGGAACTGACCCGCTCGCTGAACGCCATGCACAACATCAACCTGCAGCGCGTCGACCGCATCACCATGGGCGAGAGCCTTGAGGCGCGCACGCCCTTCCTCGACCGCGACCTCATCGACTTCGCGCAATCCATTCCCGCGACTCTCAAATTGTGCCGAACAGAGCCGGGCGCCCGCGAGAGCACCGGCGCCACGACCGAGAAGTGGATCCTGCGCAAGGCCTGTGCCGACCTGCTTCCCCACGATCTCGTCTGGCGCAAGAAGGCGCAGTTCGACGAAGGCTCGGGCACCGTCGACATGCTCACCGAGGCCCTGATGGGACTTGCCGGCACCAACGCGCCGCTTGACCGGGCGGCCGAGGGCGACCTCTATCGTGAGATACTCGTGGCGCAATACGCCAATCCCGACCGCATCCTCGCCCATGCCGGCAGCTGGACCGAAGGCAGGGTCGAGGCCGCCTGAGGCGCGCCGAGCACCCGAGTATTGCAAACCGATCTTGCAGCATATTCAGCTTCTTGCGACGATTTCAGGAATCAGCAGGGCAGGATCGGACAACGCGCATGCCCGTGGCGGCTAAGGGTAAGTTAATGCCTTGCACATAATCTCTCGGAAGATGCTTGAGCAAACAGCCGAGGGGGAAATGTCGCAGACGAGCGTAGAGGCTTCGCCCAAGCGGCAAGAACGCAACGGTCTGTTCCGCTTGAGCCGCATTCCAGCTGTCCTGGCCTTGATCGTGATCGTCGGCGCGGGCCTTTTCGCCGAGATGCAGAACCGTGGCATCCACCTCAAGAGCGAGCAAGCGGAAGTCCTAAACGACCTCAGCCTCATCCGCGCCCGCCTGGAAGGCGCCATCAATGGCAACATCCAGCTGGTGAGGGGACTCGTCGCCGCCATCGCGACCGAGCCGGACATGACGCAGGAGCGCTTTACCGCCCTTTCCAAGCGACTTCTGGACCGGAATGCGCAGATCAGGAACATAGCCGCCGCGCCGGGTCTGGTAGTCTCCATGACCTATCCTCTCGAGGGCAACGAGGCGGTCATCGGGCTCGACTACACCACCAATGCCGAACAGCTCGAGGCCACTCTGCGGGCTCGCGACAGCCAGGAGATGGTGCTGGCCGGACCGGTTGATCTCGTCCAGGGAGGCCAGGGGTTTGTCGCGCGTTTCCCTGTCTTCGTGCCCAGCGAGCATTCGGCCGATCACTTCTGGGGCATCGTGTCGGCCGTCATCGATACCGAGTTGCTCTACCGACACAGCGGTCTTCTCGATCCCGACATCGACATCAGTGTGGCCATTATCGGACGCGACGGGCTGGGCGAGGACGGCCTGCAATTCTTCGGAGATCCCAGCGTTGCCAGCGATGAGCCCATCATGGCCGAGGTCGCGCTCCCGGCCGGCAGCTGGGTGATGAAGGCAACCCCACTGGGTGGCTGGGGCCAGGAGCCCGAGAACAGCCTCCGCCTGCACCTATGGATATTGCTGGCCGCGTCGCTGATCATGGTGCCCACACTCCTGTCGGGCAGGCTGATCGACGAGCGCCAGCGCCACATTCGCCAGTTGAAGGATCGCGAACTCCAGCTCGAGAAAATCTCCCGCAGGCTGGGCCTCGCCCTGGAGACCTCCCAGGTCGGCGTCTGGGAACTCGACATCGAGAACAACGTGCTCTTCTGGGATCCGCGCATGAACGAGCTTTACGGCTATGAAAGCTCGGGCCCGCGCGACTATACCCATTGGGCAAGCGTTCTCCATCCCGAGGACAAGGAACGCGCCGAAGCCGACTTCGCCGAAGCCCTCCGCAGGCGCGGCAAATATCACTCTGAATACCGCCTCGTTCTCCCCGGCAATACGATCCGCTACATCCGCGCGCTCGGCTCCGTCTACCAGAATCCCGGCGAGCCCGCCCGGATCGTCGGCGTCAATTGGGATGTGACGGAGGACCTCAACCGCAACGAGGAGCTTCGCCGGGCCAGCAAACTCACCGAGGCCCGCAACATCGAGCTGGAAGCGGCCCGCACGCGCGTGGAGTTCACCGCGATGCACGACGCTTTGACGGGCCTGCCCAATCGCCGCTATCTCGATGAGGTGCTGGCCGAACACGCCGTCAATTTCCAGCATGGCGAACGCGCTGCCCTCCTGCATGTCGATCTCGACCGCTTCAAGCAGATCAACGACACGCTGGGCCACCCCGCCGGTGATTCCGTGCTGATCCACGCGGCCAAGATCCTGACGACTTGTGCGGGCAGCCAGGACTTCGTGGCGCGGGTGGGTGGCGACGAGTTCGTCGTGGTGTGCCGCCGCGACACCGGCTCGCCCGATCTTCATTCGGGCCGCCTGAGCGACCTTGCGGAAGAGATCATCGCGGGTATTCGCGACCCCATTCTCTATGAGGGGCACCAGTGCCGCTGTGGCGCATCGGTCGGCATTGCTGTCGATACCGACGGGATCGCCGATCCGTCGCGCTTGCTGGTGAATGCGGACATTGCCCTCTACCGCGCCAAGGCCCAGGGCCGCAACGGCCACCAGTTCTTCACCGACTCCCTGCAAAACGAGATCGTCCGCACCAAGAAGATCGCCGACGATATACTGTCGGGGATCGACCGTGGCGAGTTCACGGCGTGGTTCCAGCCTCAGGTCGACGCGGTGACGCACGAGATCATTGGCGTTGAAGCGCTGGCGCGCTGGAACCATCCGACCGAAGGGGTGCTCCCACCTGGAGCCTTCCTGAAGATTGCCGACGAATTGAATGTGGTGGGAACCATCGACAGGATAGTGCTGGAGGAGACCACCGGCTGGCTGGCGAAGTGGCAGGCAGCGGGCCTCGATTTGCCAAAGGCGTCGGTCAACGTGTCCGCCAGAAGGCTCAACGACGAAGGCCTGATCGAAAGCCTCCGTGGCATGTCGATCACGCCCGGCACCCTCTCATTCGAGCTGGTCGAATCCATCTTCCTCGACGAGCACGACGACCTGCTGTCCTGGAATGTGGAATCCGTGAAGGATCTGGGCATCGACATCGAGATCGATGATTTCGGCACCGGCTACGCATCGATCGTCAGCCTGCTCAACCTCAAGCCGAAGCGCCTCAAGATCGATCGCCAGCTCATTCTTCCGATCGTGCGATCACCCAGCCAGCGCCAACTCGTCGGCTCGATCATCGACATCGGCAAGTCGCTTGGTATCGAGGTTTTGGCCGAAGGCGTCGAGACCCTCGAACATGCCCGCATCCTGAGGCAGTTGGGCTGCCAGTATCTTCAAGGCTTTGCCTTTGCCCGGCCGATGTGCGGCGACGAGGTTGTCGAATTCGTGCGGTCGCGACGCTGGCTGAACGCCTCCTGACCGCTGCCGCAGCAGATATCTCAGCGACACCAATGTGTTGGGCCCGAGCGTGGAATCAAGGTTTCAGCTCGACAGGTCGCGCGCCGCCTCTGTCAGCAAGGTGAAGGCATAGTCCGAAAAGGACCGCCACACCTCGATGCGAAAATCGTCCTCGGCTGTCCGGTAAAGAACGATCTCGATCTTTCCAAGAACGGTGCGCGAACAGGCCCCCACCGGGAACGCCTCCAGCGACAGATCCTGCGGGCAGCCGGCCGACAGAACGTCCTCCACCCGCGCGCCGGACACGAGGATCGCCGTATTGCGGTGGGATACGTCCACGCAGGAATGGAGGACTTCCGCGCCGCGGCAGGCCACATTGAGGTCGGTTCGGTCTTCGTCGATGATGAGCCATTCGTCCGGACCGAGCCAAAACGCATGGCGCGTGCCTCGCGATGCGGCGCTCTTGGGCCTGTCGGGCAGGTCGACCCCCAGGGCCAGGGACAGGGCCGCGAGCGAGGCCGAGGGCGCTCGCAACGCGATGCGGCTGGCGGGCCTGGCAGCTTCGATGACAACAGCGTTTGTCGCAAGGGAACGGCCGTCGAGCGGCCCCATGCGCGTCGCGATCTCAGCCATGGACCCGTTCCCCTTTCTCGTCGAAGAAGACCGGGCTCGTGACCTCGACTTCGATCGTCCGGTCCGGCATCGGCAAGAAGAGCGTCTCGCCCATCAGCGAACGGCCATCCTGCAGCAAGGCGAGGGCGATCGAACGGCCGCAATTCTCGGACCAGTAGGACGAGGAGACGTGGCCGATCATCTTCATGGGAATTGGCTGGCGCGGATCGGCAACGATCTGGGCCCCCTCCTCCAGGACGATCTTCGGGTCCTTCGTCTTCAGCCCGACCAGTTGCTTGCGGCCCGATGCCACGAGGTCGGGTCGCTTGAGCCCGCGAATGCCGACGAAATCCGACTTCTTCGAACCTATCGCCCAGTCGAGTCCGAGATCGTGCGGCGTGACCGTGCCGTCGGTTTCCTGGCCAACGATGATGAAGCCCTTTTCCGCGCGAAGCACGTGCATCGTTTCGGTGCCATAGGCGCAGGCGCCTTGGCCCCGCGCTTCGGCCCAGACGGCGTCCCACACGACGCGGCCATAGTCGGCCGGCACGTTGATCTCGAAGCCGCGCTCGCCGGTGAACGACATGCGGAAAAGCCGCGTCGGCACGCCAAGGATCGTGCCCTCGCGCACCGACATGTGCGGCATGGCCTCGTCCGAGAGATCGATGCCAGCAACCAGCGGCGCGATGATGTCGCGCGCCTTGGGACCCTGGACGGCAATCACCGCCCATTGTTCGGAGACGGAGGTCAGCCAGACGTTCAGATGCGGGAACTCGGTCTGGAGGTAGTCCTCCATGTGATGCAGAACCCGCGCCGCGCCGCCCGTGGTGGTGGTGACGTGGAAACGGTCATCGGCGAGGCGCCCGACCACGCCGTCATCCATGACGAAACCATCCTCGCGCAGCATGATCCCGTAGCGGCAGCGACCCACCCCGAGCTTCTTCCAGGGGTTGGTGTACATGAGTTCCATGAACTCGGCCGCATCCGGGCCCACAACCTCGATCTTGCCGAGCGTGGAGGCGTCGAACATGCCAGCCGCCTCGCGCACCGTCCTGCATTCGCGGGCGACCGCGGCATGCATGTCCTCGCCGGCTTGCGGAAAATACCAGGCGCGTTTCCACTGGCCGACATCCTCGAAGACGGCACCCTGCTCTTCGGCGAAGGAATGCATGGGCGTCTTGCGCGTGGGATCGAACAGCGCGCCGCGCCCATGCCCGACGATGGCTCCGAAGGTGACGGGCGTAAAGGGCGCGCGAAAGGTGGTGAGCCCCACTTCCGGCATCGGCTTGCCGAGGATCTCGGACGCGATGGCAAGGCCATGCAGATTGGACGTCTTGCCCTGGTCGGTGGCCATGCCGTTGGTGGTGAAACGCTTCACGTGTTCGATCGAGCGCATGCCTTCGCGCACGGCCTGGCCGATATCCTTGGCGGTGACGTCGTTCTGAAAGTCGACGAAGGCCTTCACCGCCTTGCCCGGCTCGGCGCCGGGGGCCGAGCCCGACATACCGCCTGTCCAGCTTTCGGCCGTCCGGCTCGGCAGCGAGATGGACCGCGACGCCTCCCCTCCAACCCCACGCACGGCCTGCGCTCCCGCCGCGAGTGCCTCTTCCAGGGTTTCGGCGAGGCTCTCGGTGCCGTTGCAGGCGCCGATCGAGATGCACTCCTGCGCCTGCGCGCCCGGCAGGAAGATCTGACGACGCGTATCGAATGCGAGCTTGCCGCGCGATTGCGAGAAGAGATGGACGGAGGGCGTCCAGCCTGCGGAAACCAACAAAGCGTCGACGGGTATGATCCTGCTCGCTCCGCCGGCCTTCGGCATCACCGCCATCGAGGAGACACGCAGCCGGCCGCCGGTCTTCGCGACGCAATGTCCCGTGAGGAGTTCGATGCCCGCCGCACGCGCGGCATCAATCATCTCGCCGCGCGGATCGTCACGAAGGTCCACGATGGCGGCGATCCTGATCCCCGCCCGGTGAAGATCGAGCGCGGCGCCGTAGGCCGAATCGTTTGCGGTGTAGATACCGACCTCGCGTCCCACCGCGACGCCGTAATGGTTGAGATAGTGGCGCGCGGCCGAGGCGAGCATGATGCCCGGCCGGTCGTTGTCGGCAAACACCATGTGGCGCTCGATGGCGCCGGTGGCGACCACCACCCGCTTCGCGCGCACATGCCACAGCCTCTCGCGCGGCAGTTCGGGATCGGGGGTCGCGAGATGCTCGGTCACGCGTTCGACGAGGCCGACCATGTTCTGCGCGTAATAGCCGAAGGCCGTCGTGCGCGGCAGGATGCGGACATTGTCCATGCCGGCCAGCTTCGCGGCCGTGGCCTGGGCCCAGTCCCATCCGGCCACGCCGTCGATCTGGGAGCCGCTTTCAAAGCGCAGCGCACCACCGAGGCCTGCCTGCTCGTCGCAGAGGATCACGCGCTGCCCGCTTTCGGCAGCCGCGCTGGCTGCGGCCAGACCGGCGGCTCCCCCGCCGACGACCAGCACCTCGCAATGGGCATAACGCGACGCGTAGTGATCCGGATCGGACTCCTCGGGAGCGGTGCCGAGGCCGGCCGCGTTGCGGATCTGCGGCTCGTAGAGATGTTTCCAGGCGGCCTTGGGCCACATGAAAGTCTTGTAGTAGAAGCCGGCCGAGAAGAAGGGCGCGCCGAGATTGTTGACCGCGCCCATGTCGAAGGCGAGCGAAGGCCAGCGGTTCTGGGAGACGGCGCTCAGACCGTCATAGAGTTCCTGGACCGTGGCCCGTACGTTCGGCGTCCGCCGCGCGGCGTCGCGGTGGACGCCGACAAGCGCGTTCGGTTCCTCCGAGCCGGCAGACAGGATGCCGCGCGGACGGTGATACTTGAAGGAGCGACCCACCAGATGGATGCCGTTGGCGATCAGCGCGGAGGCAAGCGTGTCGCCCTCGAGGCCCGAAAGCGACCGCCCGTCGAAGGTGAAGCGGGCAGTCTTCGAAGCGTCAAGGCGACCGACATCGGCAAGACGAAAGCTGGTCATGCCTTGTGCTCCTCCAGAGCCGGCTTCGGCTCGCCCGCCTTGTAGGTCGTCACGAACCTGTCGCTGACCGTATCGCGAACCGCGTTGAAGAAACGGCCGCAGCCATGCACGTGGCGCCAGCGCTCATGGGTGATGCCCTTGGGATTGGCGCGATGGAAGAAGAAGGCCTCGAATTCCTCGTCCGAGATGTCGGCGATGTTGTGAGGCCGCACAACGTGCGCCTCGCCGGCATGGCGGAACTCGAGCTCGGGACGCTCTTCCTGGCAATAGGGGCAACGGATCAGGAGCATGGCAGGGTTTCCCGATTCAATGCGCGACGGCGGCGGCGGCCGCTTCGTCGATGAGCCGGCCGGTGCGGAAGCGCTCCAGCCTGTAGGGTGCGGCGATCGGGTGCGGATTGTCGTTGGCGATGGTTTGGGCAAAGACATGGCCCGAACCCGGCGTTGCCTTGAAGCCGCCCGTGCCCCAGCCGCAATTGACGTAGAGCCCCGGCACCGGCGTCTTGGCCAGGATCGGCGAGCGGTCCGGCGTGACATCCACGATGCCGCCCCATGAGCGCAGCATCTTCATGCGGGTGAAGACCGGGAACATCTCGCAGATGGCCTCGAGCGTGTGCTCCAGGATGTGCAGCCCGCCCGTCTGCGAATAGGAATAATACTGGTCGGTGCCCGCCCCGATGACGAGTTCGCCCTTGTCGGATTGCGAGATGTAGGCATGCACGGTGTTGGACATGACCACGCAGGGAAAGACCGGCTTGACCGGTTCCGACACCAGCGCCTGAAGCGGATAGGATTCCAGCGGCATCGACAGTCCCGCCATCGCCATCAGCACCGAGGAATGCCCGGCCGCGACCACCCCGACCTTCTTTGCCGAGATGGGCCCGCGGGTCGTGTCGACGCCGGTCACGTGGCCATTGGCCGAACGCCGGATCGCGGTGACCTCGCAGTTCTGGATGATGTGCACGCCGCGGTCGGACGCCGCACGGGCGTAGCCCCAGGCGACCGCGTCGTGGCGTGCCGTGCCGCCGCGCCTCTGCAGTGCCGCACCCATCACCGGGTAGCGCGCGGAAGGCGAGATGTTGAGCGGCGGGCAGAAGGACTTGGCCTCTTCCGGCGACAGCCATTCATTGTCAATGCCGTTCAGCCGGTTGGAGTGGATGTGGCGCTTGAAGACCTGCACGTCGTGGACATTGTGGGCGAGCATCATGACGCCGCGGGGCGAATACATGACGTTGTAGTTGAGCTCCTGGCTCAGCCCGTCCCACAGCTTGACGGCATGATCGTAGATCGCGGCGGATTCGTCGTAGAGGTAGTTGGAGCGGATGATGGTCGTGTTGCGGCCGGTATTGCCGCCACCGAGCCAGCCCTTTTCCAGCACCGCGACATTGGTGATGCCGTGCTGGCTGGCGAGATAATAGGCCGTCGCCAGCCCGTGCCCGCCGCCGCCCACGATGATGACGTCATACTCGCTGCGCGGTTCGGGCGACCCCCATTGCTCGGGCCAGCCCTTGTGGCCGCGAAGGGCCTCGCGTGCGATGGCGAAAGCGGAATATCTACGCATGATGCTGCCTCGTTCGAGCCGTTTCCGCGGCCTGCGAATTCGTCATGACTAGCGAAAACGCGCCACCGGCCTTGCCCTGAATGCGACGGCCAACGGCGCGGCGGCGACGGTCGGCAACGGGCAAGTGCAGAGGGGCCGGAAATACTTGTCGCACAGGCTCATCTAGCGTGTGGACAAGAATAGGTGATTCTGCTAATTGCCAGATCAATCCGCCGCGCTTTCCGCAGCGGAACCGCATGGCTATTGCTTCAGCGAGGCAGCCATTCGGATGAGCAACAACCCGGCCATTCGCCACAACGGAACGACAGGAACGCCCGTGCAGGTACTCGTCCGCGACAACAATGTCGACCAGGCGCTTCGCGCATTGAAGAAGAAGATGCAGCGCGAAGGCATTTTCCGCGAAATGAAGATGCGCGGTCACTACGAAAAGCCTTCCGAGAAGCGTGCACGCGAGAAGGCCGAGGCCGTCCGCCGCGCGCGCAAGCTGGCACGCAAGCGGGCACAGCGTGAAGGCCTCGTCGCCGGTGGACGGGTTGCGCCGGCGCGTTGATGCGCCGCGATTTCGTCCCTTTCGGAAAATAGATAAGGTGGCGCGATGAAGAATCGCCGCCACCTTTTTCTTTGCCGCGAACCAACTTGCGTGACGACCATTGCATGACAAAGGGTAGAACCGCCATGACGATCTTCCGCAATCGCTCCAGCGTTCTTCGCGCGGGAATAGCACCGGCCGCGATATTGGCCACCGCCCTTCTGGCCGGCTGCCAGACGGCGACAGGCCCCCTGGGCGAGGTGGCGGGGATCGAGGCGGCGCAAGGATCGCAGGAAAACATCTCCTCGCTGTCGGCTGTCATCCAGCGCAACCCCAACGACTACGAAGCCTACAATGTCCGTGGCACGGCCTATGGCCGCGGCGGCCGTTACCAGGAGGCGATCGCCGATTTCGACCGCGCGATCGAGCTGAACCCGCGCTTCTACCAGGCCTATGCCAACCGCGCGCTGATCCACCGTTTCCTGGGCGACCAGCAGGCCGCACTGGCCGACTACAACCGCGCGATCGAGATCAACGCACGTTACGATGTCGCCTATATCGGCCGCGGCAATCTCTATCGGCTTGCCGGGCGCACCAACGACGCCTTCCAGGACTTCGAACGCGCCATCCAGCTGGATACGACAGACGCGCGCGCCTACCACAATCGCGGCCTCCTCTATCAGGGCCGTGGCCAGCATGATTACGCGATCGAGGACTTCGCGCGGGCGATCTCGCTCGCCCCTGGCACTGCGCCGCCCTACAATGCGCGCGGCCTGTCCTATCTCGCCCGCGACGACGAGGACAACGCGCTGTCGGATTTCAACACGGCGATCCAGCTCGACCGCACCAATGCCGAGGGCTGGGCCTATCAGGGTCTGGTGCTCGAGAGGCGGGGCGACCGCGAACGGGCCTCCCGCTCCTTCTCCGAGGCGCTGCGGCTGGATCCCGAATTCGAGGCGGCCAGGAACGGCCTTGCCCGCACGCGCGGCACCAGCTGAGCCGAGCCGGCGTGAACTGCCTCGTCGTCTTCGCCCACCCCCTGCCGGACAGCCTCAACGGCCGCTTCCTGAAGCTGGTGCTTGCCGAACTCGAGGCCGCGGGTCATCAGGTCACGTGCCTCGATCTCTACGAGGAGGATTACGAGCCCCGCCTGAGCAGGGCGGAAAGGGCCGCGCATTACGCGGCCGATGCCACCGCCCGCGTACCGTCCGAGCATGCGGGGCTTCTCCAGGAAGCCGACGCGCTGGTCCTGGTGTTTCCGACCTGGTGGTTCGGCCTGCCCGCGATCCTGAAGGGCTGGATCGATCGCACCTTCGCGCCGGGCGTCGCATTTCATCACGGATCGGATGGCGGAGCGATCCGCCCCGCCCTCACCCGGCTCCGGCATTTCGTTTCCTTCACCACGCTGGGCTCGCCCTGGTGGATCGACACACTGGTCATGTGGCAGCCGGTCAGGCGCATGCTGAAGATAGCCATCGCCAAGGGCTGCGCGCCGCAGGCCCGCTTCGCCTATCTGGCGCTGCACGCGGCCGAAGCGATCGCGGCCGGAAAGGTGGAAGCGCATGAGGCGCGCATCCGGAGCGTCCTGTCGGAACTGAGATAGGCTGCGGCAGGAACCTTCCGCGGCGCCGCCTGTTGTCCCGTCGCAAGTCAACAGGAGAAGACCATGACCCGTACCGCCCTCCTCGCCACCGCGGCGACCCTTCTGGCCATCGGCTCGGCAAGCGCCCAGGACCAGACGGAAATCGGCCTGCTCGAATGCGTGGTCGAGGCCAATGTGGGCCAGATCCTCTCGTCTTCGCGCGAAGTCGGCTGCACCTTCCTGCCGGCCGACGAGAGCCGCGCGCCGGAAGCCTATATCGGCGTGATCAACCGCTATGGCCTCGACATCGGCGTGACCGACGAGGCGATCATGCAATGGCTGGTGCTGGCGCCCACCACCGATCCCTACATTCCCGGCGGTCTCGCCGGCGACTATTTCGGTGCCAGCGCGGAAGCCACCGCGGGCATCGGCGGCGGCGCGAATCTGCTGGTCGGGGGCTCGCACGAGACGGTCGCCCTGCAGCCGCTAAGCGTGCAGGCCCAGACGGGCTTCAACATCGCGCTCGGCGTGTCGGAATTCCAGCTGCGCTCCGCGCAGTAGGTTCCTACTTCGGCCAGATTGGCTTCATGAGGTGTCGGGAGCAAAAGGCGCTCCGACACTTCGCCAGCCTTGCGGCGGTCGGGCGTTTGCGATTACGACAACGCGGTCCACGATCTCGCGCCTTCCTCCAGGTGGCAAGATCCTGTTCGCGCAGCCGGCGATGAACAGCGCCAGGACCCGCAGGCCAAGAGCGAGACGGGCTGCCTCGACGGCAGCGATGTCGCTCGGCACAAAGAGGCCGGCCGTGTCCAGGTATTGAAGCTGGACGACCTTCCGCCCTTGCGCGGGGGCGGAAGCGAGGCCGCAGGCGAATGCCCAGGCAACGATCTCGACATGACGCAGGATCGCGAGAAACAGGAGACGGGCGGGGAAAGACATGGCGCCGGCGCGCTCGGCGACCTGCGCCAAGGCGAAAAGCAGCGCCACGATGCGCCTGAGCGCCCTTTCGTCTTCTTCCCGCACCCGCTTCATCCGCCTCTCCCGCGACACAAGACGGGCGATGTTACGGCGGGCGCGAAAGGCGTGGATAGATTTTGGCAAAAAAAGGCGAGGATGGCAGGCTCGCCGCCAGGCCGGAAGAATGTCGGTCCAGGCAATGGAATGAACCCGGACGGATCGATGCGGCACCGAGCCTGCCCGGTCAGTCGAATATCTCCGCGAGATTGACGGCCTTGCGCAGCTCGGTCACGTGGTCGAGACGTTCGTCTGTAGCCGCTTCTGGCTCTGGCCGTGTGCCATCGCCGTTCACGCGTTCCCCAGTCACGTCGAGGGACCAGTAGAATGTGTGTGTGAACAGGCGCGAGAAGGCGAACCAGCGCCGCCTCATCCTGACGCCGACATCGCGAATACCTCGGCCGAACAGGTCGTCGGCAACCGACGAACCGCCGTCAGTCCGGCCACCGACGGGGCCGGAAATGATGTCGCCGAAAAAGGTCAGGACGTGGGGATCGTGGATGTTGGTCCAGCGCGTCGCGGCGAAGACGGAAGCATGATGGGCGTAGTCTTTCGCCTTTCCATCCTTGTCCTTCCCCCGATAGAGGATGCTCCCGCTCGCAGGATCGGGGTAAGGCGGGCAGGTGGCGATCTGACGCTCGGCAATGCGCTGTTCCAGTCCGGTACGGTCGCGCGCGAGCAAGAACTCGGCATGCGACAGCGGGCTCCCGAGCGTGATGAAATCGGAAATGCGCCAGCCCTTCCCGCCCGGTTGTCGCACCAGTGCCCTGGACAGGTTGCGCTGGTGCCCGCGAAAATCGGGCGCGTCGAAGCTAGCCCCAATGATCGAGCGGCTCACCTTCCTTGTACTGCCCGCGCGGCTGCCTGGCGCAGTGCCCGGCCTGAAGACGGTATGCGCCGCGATATAGTCATCGACGTCCTTGAGGGCCTTTGGAACCTCGCCTTCAGGCGGGTTGTGGCTACCGGTCGGCCCCATCTCCGCCCAGAAATGGTTCAGAATGTCGTAGGCGATGATCGATCCGAGGCTGTGCGCCACGACCACGATGCGCTGATAACCCTCATCGGCCGGCTCCCCTTCCTTGGAAGGGCGCACGCGATGGAGTTCGCGCAACAGTTTCAATCCGCGTTCGCGAACCTCCGCGCGTTTGGCGATCGTGTCGGGCGCCGCACGCACGTAGCGCGCCACATCTCCGAAATACGGGACAAGAAAGACCTGGATGAAGTAGCCGAGCAGCGCGGACAGTAGCAGAAGCAGGACTGGCGGAACCAGCACTTGCGGCCACGGCACGAGGAACCACCCAGCCGCCGCAATGGCCGCAGGGACGGCCAGTGCCAGCAACCAGGACAGGAAGGGTCGTACGGACTGCTCGCCCGGCATCCGGCTGCCACGCAGCCTCGCCACGAACGCCCAGAGCAGTATGGCGGCGGCAAACAGCGTCAGCCCGCGCCCGGCAAGTTCAGGATTCCACCAGGGATCAAACAAGGTCTGCCACAGGAAGGAGTGCTGCCCCCGAGGGTCCAGTCCCAGCAGCCCCGCCACAGCCAGCCAGGTTGCCACGATGACCGAGACCCACAGCAGAATCCATGCCGCCATGACACGGCGCGGGACCTGATAGGGCCATCTGAAAAGCAGGCCGGCCATCCACGCCCTGACATGCTGGAAGGTGGTGCCCTCCATGATGTCGGACCAGTAGAATTCGTAGAAATCGGTGCGCGCGGCTGTCTGCGGCTTTGCGGACCCTTTCGGAACGAAGGGCGGCGTCGTGATCCGGAAGAGTTCGAGCGAACCGGTCCGCTGATCAGGCACAAGCCAGGAATCATTGTGCTTCTGGCTGGCCCGCGTGCCCTGCAGATCGCCGGCAAGCGTGTCGAAGGACGGATCCGTTTCCCACACCGCGTCGACGAAGCTGCGCATCGTGTCCATCGGTACAGGTTCACCCATGCCGTGGATGACGACGACGGCCTGCTTGCGGACATCCAGCGGCGCGGCCGCTGACGGGTCCTGGACACTCTCGGCTTTCGGCTTGCCCATCGCTGCCCCCTCGCGAGCGAAAGCCAATTCTAGCGCGATTGTGCCGTTAGGGAAAGAACCATCTGTGGTTGTATTATCGAACAAGAAAAAGCCCGGCGCGGGCCGGGCTCCTGGAAATCGTGAGACCTAGTGGTCCATCGCCTTGACGATGTCCTCGGTCATCTTCTTGGCGTCGCCCAAGAGCATCATCGTGCCGTCCTTGTAGAACAGCGTGTTGTCGATGCCGGCATAGCCGGAGCCGAGCGATCGCTTGACGAAGAGGCAGGTCTTGGCCTTGTCGACGTCGAGGATCGGCATGCCGTAGATGGGCGAGGCCTTGTCGTCGCGCGCCGACGGGTTGGTGACGTCGTTGGCGCCGATCACATAGGCGATGTCGGCCTGGGCGAATTCGGCGTTGATGTCTTCCAGCTCGAAAACCTCGTCGTAGGGCACATTGGCTTCGGCGAGCAGCACGTTCATGTGGCCCGGCATGCGGCCGGCGACCGGGTGGATCGCGTATTTGACCTCGACGCCGGCGGCCTTGAGCTTGTCGGCCAGTTCGCGCAGCGCGTGCTGGGCCTGGGCCACCGCCATGCCGTAGCCCGGCACGATGATGACTTTGGTCGCGTTGGCCATCAGGAAGGCGGCGTCGTCGGCCGAGCCGAGCTTGACGTTGCGCTCGACGCCGTCATCGGCGGCCGCCGTGGTCTCGCCGCCGAAGCCGCCGAGAATGACCGAGATGAAGGAGCGGTTCATGCCCTTGCACATGATGTAGGACAGGATCGCGCCGCTAGAGCCGACCAGCGCGCCGGTGATGATGAGGGCGAGGTTGCCGACGGTAAAACCGATGCCGGCCGCAGCCCAGCCCGAATAGGAGTTGAGCATCGACACGACGACGGGCATGTCGGCGCCGCCGATCGGGATGATGAGCAGGATGCCGATGGCCAGCGACAGGATGACGATCAGCCAGAAGACGGTGGGGCTCTGGGTCGAGACGAGGATGACGACCAGGAGCAGGATCGCGATGCCGATGCCCGCATTGAGCATGTGGCGCATCGGCAGGAGGATCGGCTTGCCGGACATGCGCCCATCGAGCTTCAGGAAGGCGATGATCGAGCCCGTGAAGGTGACCGCGCCGACGGCGGCCCCGATCGACATCTCGATGATGGCCTGGGTGTGGATATGGCCGATCACGCCGATGTCGAAGCTTTCGGGCGAATAGAGCGCGGCGGCGGCCACCAGGACGGCGGCGAGGCCGACGAGGCTGTGGAAGCCGGCGACCAGCTGCGGCATCGCCGTCATGGCGATGTTGCGGGCGATATAGGCGCCGATGGAGCCGCCGATGGCGATACCGACAATGATCATCAGCATCCCGCCCCAGCTGGGCGTCGTCAGCGCCAGCGTGGTCAGGACGGCAATGCCCATGCCGATCATGCCATAGACATTGCCCTGGCGGCTCGTCGTCGGATGCGACAGGCCACGCAGCGCCATGATGAACAGGACACCGGAGACCAGGTAGAGAAAGGAGGCGAAATTCTCGCTCATGGGGCCGGCCTCACTTCTCTTTTTTCTTGTACATCGCCAGCATGCGCTGGGTGACGAGGAAGCCGCCGAAGATGTTCACCGAGGCAAGCACCAGGGCGATGAAGCCGAAGCCGGTGGCCAGTCCCGAAGCCGAGATGCCGACGGCCAGAAGCGCACCGACCACGATCACCGAGGAAATGGCGTTGGTGACCGACATCAGCGGCGTGTGCAGCGCCGGCGTCACCGACCAGACCACGTAGTAGCCGACGAAGATCGCGAGCACGAAGATGGCGAAGCGGAACACGAAGGGATCCACACCCGCCGCATAGCCGAGCGCGGAAGCTGCTTCGGCCGCGTCTTCGGCGCGAATGTTGGCGATCGCGTTGCGGATCGCCTCGGTCGCGCCGTCCAGCTGTTCGAGCGCCTGCTCCAGTTGGGGTTCGGCCATCATGCACCTCCCTCGGGCTTGGATTTCGGCGAAGCCTTGCGGGCCGGGGCCTTGCGCGCGGGCTTCTTCGGCGCGACGTCGAGGCCGGGTTCGGTACCCTCGGCCGCAATGGCGGTTTCCGCATCGGGCGGGGGCGCGGCGGCCGCGAATGCCGGATGGACGACCTTGCCGGCATGGGTCAGCAACGTCGCCTTGACCAGCTCGTCATCGAGATTGGGCGCGATCAGCTTGGCTTCCTTGTCGACCATGGTCTCCAGGAAGGCATAGAGGTTCTTGGCATAGAGCAGCGAGGCGGAGGCCGCGACACGGCCCGGCATGTTGAGATGGCCGATGATCCGCACATCGTTCTTCGTGGTCACGACCTTGCCCGCGACCGCACCCTCGACATTGCCGCCGCGCTCGACCGCCAGGTCGACGATCACGGAGCCGGGCTTCATGGACGCGACCATCCCGGCCGAGATCAGCTTCGGTGCCGGGCGCCCGGGAATGAGCGCCGTGGTGATGACGATGTCCTGCTTGGCGATGTGTTCGGCAACAAGGGCGGCCTGCTTGGCCTGGTATTCCTTCGACATTTCCTTGGCGTAGCCGCCCGCCGTCTCGGCCGCCTTGAACTCGTCATCCTCGACCGCGACGAACTTGCCGCCGAGCGAGGCGACCTGTTCCTTGGCGGCGGGGCGCACGTCGGTGGCGGTGACGACCGCGCCGAGGCGCCTTGCGGTGGCGATGGCCTGCAGGCCGGCAACGCCCGCCCCCATGACGAAGACGCGCGCGGCGGGCACGGTGCCTGCCGCCGTCATCATCATCGGCATGGCGCGGTCATATTCCGCCGCCCCGTCGATGACGGCCTGGTAGCCGGCGAGATTGGCCTGGGAAGACAGCACGTCCATGGACTGGGCACGCGTGATGCGCGGCATGAACTCCATGGCGAAAGCGGAGACACCGGCAGATGCCATCGCGGCGACCGCCTTCTCGTTGCCGTAGGGGTCCATCGAGGCCAGCACGATGGCGCCGCGCTTGTAGCCCTTGAGCTCGGCCTCGCTCGGGCGCCTGACCTTGAGCACGACATCGGCGCTCGACGCATCGGCGGCCTTGCCGATCCTGGCGCCGGCCTTCTCGAATTCGGCATCGGTGATGCGCGAGAGGACGCCCGCGTCCTTCTCCACGATTACGGAAAAGCCCAGCCCCGCCAGCCGCTTCACGGTATCGGCTGATGCCGCGACGCGCGGTTCCGCTGCGTCACTTTCCTTAGGCACGAAGATCGTCTGTCCCACCGCCACTGTCCTTTCGGCCGGGCCCACTCCTCCCTACGCCGGCCACTTGTCGCCGGCGTGCGGACAGGAAACGGCTATCGCAGGAAATATGCGCCGATGACGCAGATCAGAATGAAAAGAACCGTCGCCGAAATGAAGCCGGCCGCGGTGAACATACCGAACGCCAGGGACACCAGAAGCGCCACCACGAAAAGTGTCGTGTATTTCGTAATGGCCAGGAACAGGTCGTAGGTGTTCTCGTGTTCCTGATAGTCCATCTGGGCGCCCAACTCTGCGGGCTCGTGCGGCGTCGTCTCGGCCATGTCAACCTACCTCCGGCATGATCATCCGCGCTGATAGCGAAAACAGCCGCCAAGGGCAATGGCAGGATTGTCGCGGAAGCGGCTTCCGGGCGCAGTTCTGTTTCGCGGCGTCAGAATTCGTGAGCCTGTCAAAGTTGACGAGGCCTGTTCGGCTCTTAGTTGGCGTTGCTTGGATCGATCTCGCGAGGAATCACATTGATGAAGAATTCCGCCACGCCCGGCAGCGACATGCGTCGTCGTAACCTCCTCAAGCTGCTCGGCCTTTCGGCCGCAGCCGCCTATGCCGCGCCCGTGCTGACGGATCTTTCGCCGGCCGCAGCCCAGACGCGCCCGACCACGGCCACCCGCGCCACCCGGCCGAGCCGTTGACGCAGGAGGACACCCGTCTCTACGCCTTCGCTCCGCTTGAAGGCGCAGTGCGTTTTGTCGGCGGCAGCGAGGTTCTGCTGCAGCTTTTGCCGCGCCTGTGCACGGGCTGGTCGTTCGAGCCCGTCACCGAGGCGCAGAGGCTGGCGCCGCTCGAGGTGGCGCTGGCAGACGGCCGCTTCCGCCTGAGCGCGCCGTGGCAGGATGCGCCGGTCGACGAATCCGATCCCTTCCGCGCCGCGGCAAATCTTGCCGTCGATCTTCTCGAAGCCCATCTCGACGAGCACCCGGACCTTCTTGCGATCCACGGCGCCTGTGCCGTGCTTGGCGACACGGCCGTGCTGTTTCCCGGCTCCTCGCGCGCGGGCAAGAGCACGCTCAGCGTCGCCCTGGCGGCCGCCGGCTTTCCCGTGCTCGCCGATGACGTGCTGGCGCTGTCTTCCGAGCAGCCGCCGCATGCGATCTCGCTCGGCATGCACCCGCGGCTGCGGCTGCCCCTGCCGGACGCAGCCGATGCGCAACTCGCGCGTTTTGTCGCCGACCACAGCGCGGCCGAAGACGACAAATACGCCTATCTCGCCCTGCCCGAGGGCGCCGGCCCTTCGTTTGGCCGCACGGCCCGGCTGGGCGCGATCGTCCTCCTGGAGCGCGAAGAAGGCCGTGACGCCGAGCTGGTTTCCGTCATCCCCGGCGACGGGCTTCAGGAACTGATGATGCAGCAGCTGTCGCCGGCCCTGTCGCAAGCCGATGCCCTGCCGCGGCTGGCAACAGTGCTCGACGGCATACCGTGCTACCGCCTGAGCTACGGCGACCTCGCCGACGCCGTGGCGAAACTACGCGCCGTCTTCGTCGAGGGCGAGGAGATCGAGGCCGCGCCGGCGCCCGTCGAAGACGAAGCTGCCGCGTCGCCGACCCCTGCCACCCAGGAGGGCACCCAGCGGACCTTCGCCATCGGCCTGCGCTTCGTCCGCGCGGACGGTGCCACCCACCACCAGATCGAGGACGAAACCTTCCTCACCCTGGGTGAAGCCGGTGCCGTCTTCAGGCTCAATCCCATCTCGAGCGCCCTCTGGAACCTCGTCGAGAACCCGATGAGCGTCGATCTGTGCACGGCACTCCTGGCCGAGGCCTTTCCGGATATCGACGAGCGCCGCATCATGGCCGATGTCGAGACCCATTTCGCGCAGATGCAGGAAGCCGGCCTCGTCGCCATCGTGCAACCGGTCGCGCCGGCCGAAACCCTCCCGGATGCACCAGAAGCGGACGGGCCCGGCGGCGCGCGCCCCGTCGAGACGGCCGAATAGGCAGCTTAGCGCCGGCGTGGCAACGCTGCGCCGATGGCCTCCCGTTGAAGGATCGCACCAGCCTGCGTAAAACCTCCACAATGGTTGAGGCGCGCAAGCGCTTGCGAGGAGCAGCACATGGACAGCAGAACCGGCCGCGACCTGTCGGTGGGCGAAGTCGCGCGGCGCGCGGGCGTCGCGGTGTCGGCGCTGCATTTCTACGAGCGCAAGGGGCTGATCAAGGCCTGGCGCAGTGACGGCAACCAGCGCCGTTACGGCCGCGACGTGCTGCGCCGCGTCGCCGTCATCCGCATCGCCCAGCAGGCGGGCATCCCGCTTGCCCGCATCAGGGACGCCCTGGCCGCCCTGCCCGAGGGCCGCACGCCGGACGCAAAGGATTGGGCCGAACTTTCAAGCACATGGCGAAACGACCTGAATCAGCGCATCAGGCAATTGACGGAGCTGCGCGACAGGCTCGACGGCTGCATCGGCTGCGGCTGCCTCTCGATGCGGGACTGCCCGCTGCGCAACCCGGGCGACGAGGCGGGCCTCGAAGGGCCAGGCGCGCGGTTCCTCGCCTCAGCGGGCTGAAGGACCCGGAGGCGCGGCCGGACCGGCCCAACGGGCGCTCACGACAGCCAGCGTTTCCTCCGCTTGTAGTGCTTGACCGACTTGAAGGAGCGGCGGCCTTCGCCGCCCACCCCGAGATAGAATTCCTTCACGTCCTCGTTCTCGCGCAGCGCCTTGGCCTCGCCGTCCAGGACGATGCGACCGGATTCCAGGATGTAGCCATATTCGGCGTAGCGCAGCGCGATGTTGGTGTTCTGCTCGGCCAAAAGGAAGGAGACCTGCTGCTCGTCATTGAGTTTCTTGACGATTTCGAAAATCTCCTCGACGAGCTGCGGTGCCAGCCCCATGGAGGGTTCGTCGAGCAGGATCATCTTGGGTCGGCTCATCAGCGCGCGGCCGATCGCCGTCATCTGCTGCTCGCCGCCGGACGTGTAGCCGGCCTGGCTCGAGCGGCGTTCCCGGAGGCGCGGGAAGTAGGTGTAGACCATCTCCAGGTCGCGGGCGATGTCGGAGGACGAATCGCGGCGCGTGAAGGCGCCGGTCATCAGGTTTTCCTCCACCGTGAGATGGGCGAAGCAGCGCCGCCCCTCCATGACCTGGATGCAGCCGCGCCGCACCAGCGCGTTGGCCGACATGGACTGGACCTGTTCGCCCTCGAAGACGATCGAGCCCTTGGTCACCTCGCCGCGCTCGGCGCGCAAGAGGTTGGAGATCGCCTTGAGTGTCGTCGTCTTGCCCGCCCCATTGGCCCCCAGAATGGCGACGATGCCACCGCGCGGCACCGCGAGAGAGACGCCCTTCAACACGAGGATGACGTGGTCGTAGATCACCTCGATATTGTTGACCGTCAGGATGGGCTCTGCGGCGGCAGGCGACGGAGCGGCGGTTGCGATGTCGGACATGGTTCTTTTGGTCCTGGAAACTCGGTTAAGCCTGGCGCCCACATCCCCTAGATGGAGGAGATCGACGCGAAGCGGCGGGAGGGGGTGGGGATCACCCCACCCCGGACCTTCGGTCCGACCCTCCCCATCAAGGGGAGGGTAAGAAACCTAAAGCTCGCACTCGTCGTTCATCGGCCAGGGCGCGTTGGCTTCCGCGTATTTCGCGGCTTCCGCCTCCTCGAGCGGGGTGATGCGATCGCGGTCCGCCTGCAGATGGTCGGAGACGCGCTCGAAGCGCTCGCCATTCCACTCGATGATCCAGCCGCCGCCATGGCCGGTGTGGTTGGCACAGCTCGTCTGGAAGGGCACAATCATGCCCGACATGCCCAGTTCCTCGAGCCGCTCCTCGCTGATGTCGAGGTTTTCGAGGCCCCAGCGCACCTGCTCGGGCGACACGACCGTCTCGTCGAACTCTTCCTGCGCGGTGCGGATCGCCTCGGCCAGCATCATCGACATGGTGATGCCGCGTTGGTAGAAAACCCAGTCGATCTCGTTCTCGCCAATGCTCGACAATCCAGCGTCGATCACGTGCTCGCGGATTTCCCCCATGATCGGGGCGTCCGGCACCGGCACGTTCCACGAGACGGCGCGGTAGCCTGAGGCCGCCTCGCCGGCCTGCGCCAGATCGCCGTCATGGCCGGACCACCAGATGCCGAAGAACTGGTCCATGGGATAGCGCGTGCGCACGGCCTCGGTGATGGCCCCCGCATTCATGGCACCCCAACCCCACATGAAGACGAAGTCCGGGCTTTCGCGGCGGATCTGCAACCACTGGGCCGACTGGTTCTGCATCTCGGTCACCGCGACCGGGATCGGCAGCAGGGTGAACCCGTATTCGCGGGCATAGTCCTCAAGCAGCGGGATCGGCTCGCGTCCGTAGGGCGCGTCGAGATGCAGGAGCGCGATCTTCTTGCCCTCCAGGCTCGACAGGTCACCGTCGGCGACGAAGTTGAGCAGCATCGACGCCCCGTCCCAGTAGGAGGATGGCGGGTTGAAGGCCCATTTGAAGGTCCGGCCATCGGCCATCGGCGAGAAGCCGTATCCCGGCGCCAGCACCGGAATCTGGTCGACATTGGTGCGCGGCAGGACCTGCAGCGTGATGCCGGTCGACCAGGGCTGGGTGACGACCGCGTTGGCGCGCGTCGCCTCGTAGCACTCCATGCCGCGCTCGGTGTTGTAGCCGGTCTCGCACTCGTCATAGTCGATGCGCACGCCGTTGATGCCGCCATCGCGCTCGTTCAGAAGCGTCATGTAGTCCTTCTGCCCGTTCATGAGCGGCGTCCCGGTCGCCGCGAACGGGCCGGTGCGGTAGGACAGGTTCGGCACATAGAGCGAATCCTGTGCCAGAAGATGCGGTGCCGTGAACGCGGCCGCCGCCAGTATCGCGGTCGTCGCGACCGCTGCCTTCATCAGTCTTTTCATCTCGGTTCCTCCACTTGTCCGTTTCTCCGTCGCGGAAGGGCGGACCGCCCCCTTCATTGGGCCACGCGGGCCGGTTGCGGCCGTCCTCAATGCGGGAACGGCCAGATAATGAGTTTCTCCCGGATGATCTGCCAGAAGCGCGCCAACCCGTGCGGCTCGACGATCAGGAAGAAGATGATGAGCGCGCCGATGGTCATCGTGTTGAGATGTTCGACCATCGACGAACTGATCGGCAGGCCGAGTGCGCGCGGCACGACATTGAGCAGAACCGGCAGGGCCACGATCAGGATCGCGCCAAGATAGTTGCCCAGGATCGAGCCGAGCCCGCCGATGATGGCGATGAACAGCACCCGGAACGAAAGCTGCACGTCGAACAGCTCCGCCTCCGCGGCCCCGCGCCACATGAAGACGAAGAGCGCGCCCGAAACGCCGACGATGTAGGACGACACGAAGAAGGCCATGAGCTTGGCCTTCATCAGGTTGATGCCGACGAGCTCTGCCGCGATGTCCATGTCGCGCACCGACTTCCAGATGCGCCCGATGCGCCCGCGCGTGACGTTGATGGCCAGGATCGTCATCAGCGCCACAACGCCCAGCACGAAATAATACTGCGCCATCGCGGTGGCCGTCGGACCGGAAACCGTGATCCCGAACATCTGGATGTTGGGCACCAGGATCGCCCCGGACGTATGGTAGTTGTAGAGCCAGCCCCATTTCTGGAACAGCCAGACCAGGAAGAACTGCGCCGCCAGCGTGGCGATGGCGAGATAGAAACCCTTGATCCTGAGCGACGGCAGGCCAAAGGCCATGCCGATTGTGGCCGAGAAGAAGCCCGACAGGAGCACCGCCACGAGGATGTTCATCTCCGGGAAGATCGTCACCAGCTTGAAGCAGGCATAGGCGCCCACCCCCATGAAGGCGCCCGTGCCCAGCGAAAGCTGCCCCGCATAACCCGTGAGGATGTTGAGGCCCATGGCCGCCAGCGCGTAGATCAGCACCGGGATCAGAAGCGCGCGGAAGACGAAGTCGTTCGCCGTCGCGGGCAAGACGACGAAGGCCATGATCAGGATGATGCCCAGCAGGAACGCATCCTGGCGCACGGGAAACAGCGCGTAATCGGCCTGGTAGCTGGTCTTGTATTGTCCGGCGACGCGATAGAGCATGTTCTTACACCCGCTCGATGATGCGCTCGCCGAACAGGCCCTGGGGCCTGAACAGCAAGACGATGAGGGCGAAGACGAAGGCGAACCAGGTTTCCGTGCCGCCGCCCATCAGCGGCTGGCCCCAATAGATCTCGAAGAGCTTTTCGAGCACGCCGATCGCCAGCCCGCCGATGATCGCGCCGGCGACCGATTCCAGCCCGCCAAGGAGCAGCACCGGCAGCGCCTTGAGGGCGATGATCTCCAGCGCGAAGGAGACCCCTGCCCTGGCGCCCCAGGCGATGCCCGTCACCAGCGCGATGATGCCAGCGATGAACCAGACCACGACCCAGATCATGGAGAGCGAGATGCCGACCGAAAGGGCCGCCTGGTGATCGTCGCCGAGCGCCCGGATCGCGCGTCCGATGCGGGTCTTGTTGAGGAAGACGAGCAGGCTCGTAACCAGAAGGATGGCCGCCACAAGCGCGGTGAGGTCCAGATGCTCGATGGCCACGAAGCCACCGAAGGGTTCGAAGATGGTGCTGCCGGCGGGTATGTAGAGCTCGCGCGTGATCATGCGCTTGGTCTCGCCGCCGAAGATGGTCTCGCCGAAACCGATCAGGAACAGCGTGATGCCGATCGTGGCCATGAACAGGATGATGTCGGGCTGGTTGACCAGCGGGCGCAGCACCAGCCGTTCGATGGCCACCGCCAGGAAGAACATCACCACCAGCGTCATCGGCAGCGCCAGCAGCGCCGGCACGCCCATCTGGTGGAGACCCACCAAAGTGAGCGCGGCGAACACCACCATGATGCCTTGCGCGAAATTGAAGATGCGCGAGGATTTGTAGATGAGCACGAAGCCCAGCGCGATGAGGGCATAGAGGGTGCCGGAGACGAGCCCTTCCCAGACTACCTGGATCAGGAAATCGGGTGCTGCCGCCATATCCTGAAACGGCTTGACGAATATCCGTCCTAGAAGGTCCATTCTCCGGCTTCCTCCCTCTTGCGCGTTCCCCTCGCGCTGGTGTTGCCCCTTACCCCATCAATTGCGGGAACAGGCCGAGCAGCCCGATGATGATGAGGTAGATCGCGACGATGTAGTTGAGCAGGCGCGGCGCGATCAGGATGACGACACCCGCGATCAGGGCGATCAGGGGTGTGAGCGGCAAGTCTGGCATTGCGTTTCCTTTCCATGGTCAATGCGCAACGCCAAGATACGCGTCGATGACGCTCTGGTCTGTCTTGACCTCATCCGGCGTTCCGTCGGCAATCTTCTTGCCGTAATCGAGAACGACTACCCTGTCGGAAAGGTCCATGACCACACCCATGTCGTGTTCGATCAGCGCGATGGTGGTGCCGCGCTGCTGGTTCACGTCGAGGATGAAGCGGCTCATATCCTCCTTCTCCTCGAGATTCATGCCCGCCATCGGCTCGTCAAGCAGCAGCAGCGAGGGCTCCATGGCGAGCGCGCGGCCGAGTTCGACCCGCTTCTGCAAGCCGTAGGGCAGCCGGCCCACCGGCGTGCGGCGGATATGCTCGATCTCCAGGAAGTCGATGATCTCCTCGACCTTCTCGCGATGCGCGATCTCCTCGTCCAGCGCCGGACCGCGCCACAGCATCTGCCAGAGAATGTTGCGGTGCATCATGACGGAGCGTCCGGCCATGATGTTTTCCAGCGTCGTCATGCCCTTGAAGAGCGCGACGTTCTGAAAGGTGCGCGCGATGCCCTGGCGCACGGCGTGATGCGGGCGCATGGCGCGCCGCTCCTCGCCACGGAAGACGATCGTGCCCTCCTGGGGCGTGTAGAAGCCGTTGATGACGTTGAGCATCGACGTCTTGCCTGCGCCGTTGGGACCGATGATGGCGCGGATCTCGCCCTTTTTGACGTCGAAGGAGATGTCGGTGATCGCCTTCACGCCGCCGAAGCGCAGCGAGACGTTCTTCACCTCCATCAGCGTGTCGCCCATGGCGATGCCGTCATCCATCGCGGTGGCCATGGCGTGGGGCTGTGCGTGCGCGTTCATTCGGCGGCCTCCCGCACGGGCTCTGCAGCCCCGGTTCCGAAAGTGTGGGCGTCCACGATCTTCACCGTGGCGCTGATCTGGCCTTTGCGCCCATCCTCGTAAGTCACTTCCGTAGATACGTATTTTTCGCCCGATCCGTCATAGAGCGCCTCGATGAGTTCGCCGTAGCGCTCGGCGATGAAGGAGCGGCGCACTTTTTGCGTGCGGGTCAGTTCGCCGTCGTCGGCGTCGAGTTCCTTGTGCAGGATCAGGAAGCGGCGGACCTGCGAGGCGGCCATCATCGGCTCGGCGGCAAGGCGCCGGTTGGTCTCGTCGACATCGGCCGCGATCAGCTTGCGGACCTCCGGATGCTGGGCGAGTTCCTGGTAGGAGCCGTAGGAGATGTTGTGCCGTTCGGCCCAGTTGCCGACCGCCTGCAGGTCGATGTTGAGGAAGACGGCGCAATAGTCGCGGCCATCGCCGAAGGCCACCACTTCCTTGATGTTGGGGAAGAATTTCAGCTTGTTCTCGATGTATTTGGGCGCAAACAGCGCGCCCGAGGCGAGCTTGCCCACATCCTTGGCCCGGTCGATGATCTTGAGCTGCCCGTCTGTGTCGAAGAAGCCGGCGTCCCCCGTCTTCACATAGCCGTCGGGCGTCATCGCCTCGGCGGTCTTCTCGTCTTCCTTGTAGTAGCCGCAGAACATGCCCGGCGAACGGAACTGCACCTCGCCCGTCTCGTCGATGCGGATGTCGACATTGGGCGCGGGCGGACCGACCGTGTCCGCCCTCACCTCGCCGTCCTTCTGGACGGTCACGTAGAGGAAGGCTTCCGTCTGTCCGTAGAGCTGCTTGAGATTGATGCCGAGCGAGCGGAAGAAGGCGAAGAGATCCGCGCCGATCGCCTCGCCGGCGGTGTAGGCGACGCGGATCCTGGACAGGCCGAGGACGTTCTTGAGCGGTCCGTAGACCAGCAGCTCGCCGATGGCGTAGTTCAGCCGGGCGAAAAACGGCACTGGCCGCTTTTCCAGGATCGCCTCGCCATGGCGGCGCGCCAGATCGATATAATATTCGAACATGCGCCGCTTGAGCCCGCTGGCATCCTCCATGCGGATGGTGACCATCGTCAGGAGACCCTCGAAGACCCGGGGCGGCGCGAAATAGAAGCTCGGGCCGATCTCGCGCAGATCGTGCGCAACGGTCTCCTGGCTTTCGGGACAGTTCATGCAGAAGCCCGACACGTAGCCCTGCGCGTAGTTGAGATAGTGATCGCCCACCCAGGCCAGCGGCAGATAGGCCAGCACGCTGTCATGCTCGGTGATGTTGTCGAAGGCGACCGTGTCGAGCGCGGCGTTGACGGCCGCCCTGGCCCTGATCATCACCCCCTTCGAGCGGCCCGTCGTGCCGGAGGTGTAGAGGATGATCGACACGTCCTCGCCGCTGCCGGCCGCGATTTCGTCTTCCCAGCGCGCGGCGAGCGAGGGATCGCCCTCCAGTGCCGCGCGGCCCGCCTGCTGGACATCGACGAAATTGTGCAGACCCGTATGGTCGTAGTCGCGCATGCCGCGCGGCTCGTCATAGATCACCCGTTCGAGCGACGGCATTTTTTCGCCGTAGGAGCGGACCTTGTCGACCTGCTCCTGATCCTGCACGACGGCGAAGCGCACGCCGGCATGATCGAGCACATAGGCCATCTCCTCGGCGACCGCGTCGGCATAGACCGGCACGGGGATGCCGCCCAGCGACTGGACGGCGGCGAATGTCCAGTAGAGCCGCGGGCGGTTGGCACCGATCACCGCCACCTTGTCGCCGCGCGTCAGGCCCAGCTCGCGCAGGCCCAGCGCGAAGGCGCGGATCTCCTCGAACTGTTCTGCCCAGCTCCAGCTCTGCCAGATTCCGTAATCCTTGTGGCGCACCGCCGGGCGATCCGCAAAACGCCTCGCGTTCAGCGCCAGATATTTCGGAAACGTGTCAAGGACGGTCTGCGCTTGCGCCAAACCCATCTCCTCCGGCGGGCGGCAACGACGCCCGCATTCCTCCGACGAGGCCGTTCATCGGCCCCTTGTGCTTATGTTTCACGAGTTTCCACGAAAAAGGACCGGCAATCAACTTGCCGCTTGACAGACAGGGGCCCGCATTGTTGGTTTGCTGCGCGGAGCTTTGTCCGCCCCGCCTCCCCTCAAGCTTCGTAGGTGGTCAGCGCCTGGTGATCGAGCGCGATGATGCGCCCATGCGCCACGCGGATCAGCCCTTCTTCCTCAAGCTCCTTGAGGCTCCGGTTGACCACCGGGCGCGACAGTCCGACCAGGAGCGCGAGTTCCTCCTGGCTGATCTCCACTTCACGACTTACCGATGGATAAAGCACGGGGTTGAAGAACCAGGACAGGTTTCGCGCCACCCGTTCCTTGGGTGTCAGAATACGATCGTACTCGATGGTGGCGATGAACTGGCCCATGCGTTCGTTCAGCTGCCGGACCAGAAAGCGGTTGAAGCCGACGCTGTTCTCGAAGAGCCACATGAAGGTGGCGCGCGGCATCATCGCCAGCCTTGTCTCGCGCAGCGCCACGATGTCGTATTTGCGCGGTTCGTCCTTCAGGACCGAGCCCTCGCCGAACCAGCTGCCGGCAGCCGTGCCGGCGAAGGTCATCGCCTTCCCCTCGCGCGAGATCGCACTGATCTTGGCGATGCCGGAGATCACGCCGGTCCAGTAGGACAGCCTGTCTCCCCTGTGGCAGATATATGCGCCCTTTCCGAAGTTCCGCTCGATCAACCCGCGCCGAGCGCGTTCGAGTTCGTCATCGGTCAGTTCGCCGGCCCAGATCGTTTCGGCCGCAATATCCCGCTTCGTGTCCATGTCTCACCGGAACAGGTCCGTTCGTCATTCGACAGACCGCCCATGCTTATGGACGCACAGCATCACCCTGACAAGGCGACCTTATGGCGCCCTCTCAGGCCGCGATGCCGGTGTAGCGCGCCGTCGGCAATATCGTCAGCGGGCCGGGTTCGCCGATGGCAGTGCGACTGAAGAGAAGCCGCCGTTCCATGGCCGTCGAACGGAAAAACGGGAAGCGCTGCAATATCCATTCCATGTTCAGGTCGCAGCGCGATTCATAGAAGTGTATCGGCATGGTGAAAGGAGGATAGAGGCGTGGCTCGCACACCGGCACCGACCGGAAGACACGCTTGTAGAAGGCCGTGTGTTCGGCCCGGATCATGGAAACGCAGCTTGTCGTGTCGAAATAGGTGTTGGCGATGACCGCCAGCCGCAATGTCAGATAGGGCAGCGCGCGGTTGGTAGCGGCCAGTTCCGGATCGATGGCCAGCCGGCTCGGATCGATGAAGGAATCGCCCTGCTCGAGGCGCGGTCGAAGCTGGTCGCCGAACACGGTCATGATCGGGGCAAAGGGGGTGGCTGCCGCCAGGTGATGGATGCGGACGGTGGCGACGAGCGTGCCTTCGAGAAAGACGCCGAAGCGGTAGCAATTGGGCGCCTCGTCGAGCTCGTCGGCCATCTTCTCCGCAGGGTCCTCGGAAAGGAGAAGTCCATGGGAGCGGAACGAATTGTAGCGAAGCCGATAGATCGCCTCCAGATCCTCGCCGCTCTCGCATCGCCTGTATTCGACATTCTCAAGCAAGGATAAAACATTGCGGGCGAACGCCGAAATCGGCGGGGCGCTGCTGGCCATGCCTTCCCGCGAAGATTCTATCCGCATCACCCTGCCTCCTATTTCGCCCTAGAAAAGATAACTAACCAGAGCAGAAGAAAGAAGGCTAATATTTCCCTACGGGCCTTTACCCTTCGTTAACCTTAACGAGGCAGGCAAGCAGGCGGGCGCATCCTTGCCTGGATAGCGGGCAGGAAATCAAGCGCGGGAGTAATTGACTTCGCCGTCCAACTGGCTGGCGAAAGGCCATGTCGTATTCGACATCGTGGCAATGCCCGAGGCGCTCAGCGGCGAGCCGAACAGGAACCCCTGGACCAGATCCGGCTTGACGAGGCGATGCAGGATCCGCAGCTGATCGAAGGTTTCCACGCCCTCGACGGTAACCTTGAGCCCGAGAGCGCGGGAGATATCCACCACGCCGCGGACCAGGTCCAGCGAGCGCTGGTCCTGCGCGATGTCGGCAAGGAAGCTGCGGTCGATCTTCACCTTGTCGAGCGGCAGAGAATGAAGATAGCTCAGGCTGGAGTAGCCGGTACCGAAATCATCCAGGGCCACGCGCACGCCGATCGCCTTCAGCCCTTCGATGTAGCGGATGCTGGCCTTCTTGTCATCGAGAAGCGCCGTCTCCGTCACCTCGATCTCGAGACGGCCGGGACTGAGCCTGTGTCGCGCCAGCGCGGCCTCGACCTTCTTGACGATCTCTCCGTTCTGGAAATCCTTGGCCGACATGTTGACGGAAACGCCGACATGCTCGGCCCAGGTCGCGCACTCCGCACAGGCGGCTTCGAGAATGAAGTCGCTGATGTCGCCGACGATGCCCATCTCTTCGGCGAGCGGAATGAATATGGCAGGCGAAATCGGGCCGAGTTCGGGATGATCCCAGCGGCACAGCGCCTCGCAGCTTGCGATGCGCATGGTGCCCATGTCGATGATCGGCTGGAACACCGCGCGCAGCGCCCGGCTCTCGATGGCGCTGCGAAGATCGGCCTTCATCAGCTGCCGGTTGCGGAAAGCGTGATCCATGACACTCTCGAAGAGGCGCCACTGGTTCTTGCCCGCGTCCTTCGCGCTGTAGAGCGCGAGGTCGGCATTGACCAGCATCGTCTCGACATCGAAGTCGCTCGCCTTCGACAGGACGGCGCCGCCGCTGAGCATGACATTGATGGCATGTCCGGCAATGTCCATCTCGCCCCGCAATTCGCGGAAGACGCGGTCCATGATCTCGCCGAGTTCGTCGGGGTGCTCGATCGAATTCACGAACAGGGTGAACTCGTCGCCGCCGACACGTCCCACGACGATGTCCGCGGTGGTGAAATCACCCAGGAAGTTGGCGATGGCGGCGATCAGCCCATCCCCGACGGCATGGCCCAGCGTATCGTTGACGCTCTTGAAGTCGTCGAGGTCGAGTATGGCGATACCGCAGAGGCGATCGCGATCGCCGGCGGCCACCATCTCGGCGACCGTCTCGTGGAAATAGGCGCGGTTGGGAAGTCCCGTCAGGCTGTCGTAGCGGGCCATGTAGCGGATGCGCTCTTCCGCCTTCACGCGCTGCGTGATCTCTTCGAATGTCAGGACACCGAGATCGTTGGTGCCCTCGCGTGTGGTGATCTCGAAATAACGCCCGTCGGACAGGGGCACCATCAGCTTTCTGTCATGCATCTGCCCGAAACGATTGACGATCTGCGAGGACAGGAAATTCATGTCCTTGCGCGTCATCAGGCCGGCGGCGACCGCGCGCGCGAACAGGGAGCGCAGCGTGCGGCCCAGCATCTTGTCGGCGCCGGGAAAGCCCACCACCTTGGCTGCTTCCTGGTTGGCGACGACCACGCGTCCATCCGAACCAAGCATCACGAGGCCGTGGCCCATCGTGTTGAGGGCGCGGTCGAAGCGCTGCGCGATCTGCCAGGATTTGCGCTCCTCGTTCAGCGCGTTGAAGAGCACCAGACGGACCTGCTGGGCCATCTTGATGAGCACGTAGATGTAAGGCGCCAGGCACAATCCCAGCATGAAGTAGTAGACGTCGTTCTTCAGCATCAGGCCTGCGCCGATGGGAACGACGACCGCGATGGCCTGGACCGCCACCATCTGGCGCGAGCCATAATTGCGGCCCACGATCGAGACGGTCGAGCCGAGCACGACGGTGATCGAAGCGAGTTCGCCGAAGGGAACCGGCGCGATGTAGAGCGTGGTGAAGCAGAGCAACCCGAGCAGGAACGCCTGCAACGTGCCGCCGATCAGGTATCGGTTTTCCCATTCCTTGGCGGAGGCGAGATCGACGATCCGGTCGATCGCCCTCTGGCCCTCCCGGATCCCGTGGAAGCGGTAGACACCCGCAAAAAGCAGCGCGGCCGCCAGCAACACATAGACCGTATCGCCCGATGCGCTGAAGATCGTCAGGCTGATCAGGGCATGGATCACGCCACCGATGAGCAGGATCGCTGGGGCATTGAACAGCGAACGCACAAAACCGACGTAGACATAATCGGAGTCTGGAATCCTGGCTGTCGTCACTGAGCTACCTTAGTTGCGCGCGCTCGGATGATAACAAACCCAAATTAATGAAACTTTATGCTGTCCAGGGGCCCGTTTCGGCCGCGTCGGCCTTCATTCCGCGGCTTCGAGCGCCGGTTCCGGCGAGGCGTCCAGCCTTTGCAGAAGCCGCTCGCGTTCGCCCGCCGCCTTCGCCGCATTCGCCTCCTTCACATGGCCGAAGCCGCGGATCATGGCGGGAACGGACAGGAGCGCGGCGGCGGCATCGATCCGCCCTGGCGCGAGCCTCTCGACGACGCGGTCCAGGTCACCCTCGTAGCGCGCCAGAAGCGCGCGCTCCATGCGCCGTTCCGCGCTGTAGCCGAAGATGTCGAACGCGGTGCCCCGCAGCCCTTTCAGCCGTGCCAGCAGCCGGAAGGAAGACATCATCCAGGAACCGAAGCGCGACTTGCGCGGCTTGCCGTCACTTCCCTTGCGGCCAAGGATGGGCGGCGCGAGATGGAATTCCAGCTTCTCGTAGCTTTCGAACTCTGCCGAAAGCTGCCTGATGAAGGCCCCGTCGGTATAAAGCCGCGCCACCTCGTATTCGTCCTTGATCGCCATCAGCTTGAAGAGGTTGCGCGCGGCTGCCTCGGTGACGGCCGTCGAGCCGGGGGCTGCATGTTCCTCGGCCTGGCGGAGTGCCGCGATACGGTCGCGGTAGCGTTTCGCATAGGCCGCGTCCTGATAGGCGGCGAGGAAGTCGGCCCGCTTGTCGACGATCTCGTCCAGCGTGGTCGAGGGTGCGGCGCGCCCGCTCCCGCCGGCCCGATCGACAAGTCCCGTGACGAAAGCGGGATCGTGCGCGGCCCGCCGTCCCCAGCGGAAAGCGGCCAGATTCATGGCCACGGCCTGGCCGTTGAGTTCGATCGCCTTTTCGATCGCCTCGGCCGAGACCGGCAGGCCGCCGTGCTGGCATGACATGCCAAGCAGCATCATGTTGGCGGCCAGGGCGTTGCCGAACAGGGCGGCGGCCGCCTTGCTGGCGTCGAAGAAATGCGCCCGCTCCTCGCCGGCGGCCGCGCGAATAGACTTCTTGATGCGCTCGGTGGGCAGCGAGAAATCGGCCGAGCGCGCGAAGTCGCCAGGCATCACCTCGGCCGTGTTGGCGATAAACAGCGTCTCGCCCTCGCGCACGGCAGACAGCACCTTCTTGTTGGCCGAGACCACGAGATCGCAGCCGAGCACCAGATCGGCCTTGCCAGCCGACACGCGGATGGCGGCGATCTTTTCCGGCGTCTCGGCGATGCGGATGTGGCTGAACACCGCCCCGCCCTTCTGCGCCAGCCCCGCCATGTCGATGATGCCGCAACCCTTGCCTTCGAGATGGGCCGCCATGCCGAGGATCGCGCCGATGGTGACGACGCCCGTGCCGCCGATGCCGTCGACGATGCCGGACCACCCCCTGTCGAGCGAGGCCGGCGTCACGCCCGGTACGCCGTCCAGCGGATCGGCAGACCCGGCCACGCCCGCCGTCTTCCTGAGCTTGCCGCCATGGACGGTGACGAAGGACGGACAGAAGCCGTTGAGGCAGGAATAATCCTTGTTGCAGGAGGACTGGTCGATGCGCCGCTTGCGGCCGAATTCGGTCTCGACCGGCTGCACGGAGACGCAGTTGGACTTCACGCCGCAATCGCCGCAGCCCTCGCAGACGAGCTCGTTGATGATGACGCGGCGGTCGGGATCGGGGAAGGTGCCGCGCTTGCGCCGGCGGCGCTTCTCGGCCGCGCAGGTCTGGTCGTAGAGCAGAACGGACACGCCCTTGACCTCGCGCAGCTCGCGCTGGACGGCGTCGAGATCGTCGCGGTGATGAGTTGTCGCGCCGGCGGGGAACTCCACCTTGCCGGCATATTTTTCCGGCTCGTCGGTGACGATGGCGATGCGGTCGACACCTTCCGCACGCACCTGGCGCGCGATCATGTCGACGGTCAGCCCGCCTTCGTGCGGCTGCCCACCGGTCATGGCGACGGCGTCGTTGTAGAGGATCTTGTAGGTGACGTTGGCGCCCGACGAGAGGGCGAAGCGCAGCGCCAGCGAACCGGAATGGTTGTAGGTGCCGTCGCCGAGATTCTGGAACATGTGATCGCGCGTCGAGAACGGCGCCTGGCCGACCCATTGCGCGCCCTCCCCGCCCATGGCGGTGAAGCCGACGGTCGCCCGATCCATCCACAGCGCCATGAAGTGGCAGCCGATGCCGCCGCCGGCGATCGAGCCTTCGGGCACGCGGGTCGAGGTGTTGTGCGGGCAGCCCGAGCAGAAATAGGGCGTGCGGGCGGCCACGTCGGTCGTGTCGGCAAGCATCGCCTGGAACTGCTTGAGCCGGTCGACGCGGGCAGTGATCTCGTCCGACGGGCCAATGACCTTGAGCACCCGCTCGCCGATGGCGATCGCGATCTCGTTGGGATCGAGCGCGCCATGGACCGGGAAGAGCCAGTCGCCGCGCTCGTCCTTCTTGCCGACGATCGTGGGCTGCATGGCCGTGCCGTAGAGGTCCTCGCGCAGCTGCACCTCGATCAGCGAGCGCTTCTCCTCGACCACGATGACCATGTCGAGGCCCTTGGCGAAGTCGCGCACATGTTCGAGGTCGAGCGGCCAGGGGCAGGCGATCTTGAACAGGCGGATGCCGAGCTGGCCGGCGCGCGCCTCGTCGATGCCGATATCGTCGAGCGCCTGGCGCACATCGAGATAGGACTTGCCGACCGTGACGATGCCGATCCTGGCCTTCGGCCCGCCCGACCAGACGATGCGGTTGAGCCCGTTGGCGCGGATGAAGGCGGCCGCGGCCGCGCGCTTATATTCGTGCAGGCGCCTTTCCTGGCCGATCTGGTCGAGCTCGTGGCGGATGTTGAGCCCGCCGGGCGGCAGATCGATCTCGGGCAGCACGAAGTTGAATCGATCCATGGAGACATCCACCGAAGCCGTTGATTCGATGTTGTCCTTCACGCATTTGATGGCCGACCAGGTGCCCGCGAAGCGCGACAGCGCATAGCCGTAGAGCCCGTAATCGATCAGTTCCTGCACGCCGGCCGGGTTGAAGATCGGGATCATCGTGTCGACGAAGAGGAATTCCGTCGCATGGGCATTGGTCGACGATTCGGCCGTATGATCGTCGCCCATCAGGGCCAGCACGCCGCCGTGCGGCGAGGTGCCGGCGAGATTGGCGTGGCGGAAGACGTCGCCCGAGCGGTCGACGCCCGGGCCCTTGCCGTACCAGACGGAGAACACGCCATCGTGCCTGCCTTCGCCCAATAGTTCGGTCTGCTGGGAACCCCAGCAGGCGGTGGCGGCGAGTTCCTCGTTGATGCCGGGCTGGAAGATGATATTGGCGCGCTCAAGGTCCCGCCGCGCCTTCCACAGCTGCTGGTCGAGCCCGCCCAGCGGCGAGCCCCGGTATCCCGAAACGAAACCGGCCGTATCGAGGCCGGCACGCCGGTCGAGTTCGCGCTGCATGAGCAGCATACGGACCACGGCCTGCGAACCCGAGACATAGATCCGTTCCTTCGACAGATCGAACTTGTCGTCCAGCGACACCGCATGCAACGTCATCAAGGGCCTCCCGAAGCAGCGTGTAACCCGCTGTCGGCACGCAGTCTTTCCGGCACCGAAGGCGGCGTCAAACCTTTTCGGGAAAGGCCGGCAAATGCGCACAAACCGAAACGGTTGATGGCCGCGTGCGCAATATTGTGTCGCCGGCCAAGGTGCGAATTGCATCACAAGCACTGTTCACATATGCCCAAATCTTCTTCCGGCCTGTCGGCAAAGCTGTTAATAGACCAGCCCGACCGCGCCGCGCAGCAGGACCGACAAGTGTCCCGCGCGGGCGGGAAGGCAGATGGAGACGGTGACGTGCGCCGGCAGGGAACCTGGCGGACGATACCGGGAATGGGAGGCTCACATGGCGCGATCCGACGATTTATTCGCGATGCATGACGGCATGCCCCTTCCCTGTGCCTGTTCCCCCGAGCTGTGCGAGACCCCAGACGCCCGAAACGGAGCACCCTGCCCTTGCGTGCAATAGCCACCATCGTGAGAGCCATTGGCGGGCTCAACTGGCTGATCGGCAACATCTTCGCCTGGCTGGCGCTTGCCATCGTCATCGTCTGCTTTGCCGTCGTGGTGCAGCGCTACGCGTTTTCGACCACCAGGCTGTGGATGCAGGATCTCTATGTGTGGCTGAACGGGGCGATGTTCACCGCGGTCGCGGGATACGCCCTGTTGAAGGGCGATCACGTGCGCGTCGACATCTTCTACCGGCCGGCCTCGCTGCGCTGGAAGGCGATCGCCGACATGATCGGCGTCGTGGTCTTCCTCCTGCCCTTCTGCTGGATCGTGACCATCTACGGGCTCCCCTTCATCCAGCGCTCGTGGCGGCTCTATGAGGGCTCCGCCAATATTGGCGGCATGCCAGGGCTCTTCATCCTCAAGACCTTCATCCTGGTATTCGCGGGTCTTGTCGCGATACAGGGCATCGCGATGTTCCTGCGCTCGATCCTTGTCCTGGCGGGGCGCGAGGAACTTCTGCATCCCTATTACCGCTACCCGTCCGACGAGGAGTAGGCCCGCATGGACCCCGTACTGATCGGCGAGATCCTTGCCGGACTGATGTTCTTCGGCGTGATCGGCATGCTGATGCTGGGCTTTCCCGTGGCCTTCACGCTGGCCGGAACCTCGCTGATATTCGCCATGGTCGGCATGATCTTCGGCGTGTTCGATCCCTCCAATTTCGGCGCGCTTGCCGGGCGCTACATCGGCTTCATGACCAACGAGGTCCTGGTGGCCGTTCCGCTCTTCATCTTCATGGGCGTGATGCTGGAGCGCTCCAAGATCGCCGAGCAGCTGCTGCTGACCATGGGCAAGATGTTCGGCAGCCTGCGCGGCGGTCTCGGCATCTCCGTCATCCTGGTGGGTGCCCTGCTGGCCGCCTCGACCGGCGTCGTGGGCGCCACCGTGGTCACGATGGGGCTGATCTCGCTGCCCGCCATGATGCGGGCGGGCTACGATCCCAAGCTCGCCTGCGGCGTCATCTGCGCCTCGGGCACGCTGGGACAGATCATCCCGCCCTCGACCGTGCTCATCTTCATGGGCGACATGCTGGCCGGCATCAATGCGCAGGTGCAGATGTCGCAGGGCAATTTCGCGCCGCAATCGGTGTCCGTCGGCGATCTCTTCGCAGGCGCGTTCTTCCCCGGCCTCATGCTGGTCGGGCTTTATCTGGCGTGGATGATCTTCAAGGCGATCGTCGACCCCGAATCCGCGCCCGCCATGCCGGTGCCGGAAGAAGAGCGCAAGGGATTGTGGAAGGAGGTCCTGACCGCCCTCGTGCCGCCGCTCCTGCTCATCATGGCCGTCCTGGGCTCGATCCTTGGCGGCATCGCCACACCCACCGAAGCCTCATCCGTGGGTGCGGTCGGCGCGACGCTGCTGGCGGCGCTCAGGTGGCGGCTCTCCTTCAAGGTGTTGCGCGAAGTGGTCGTCTCGACCGCCTCGATCACCGCCATGATCTTCATCATCCTGTTCGGCGCGTCGGTCTTCGCCATCGTCTTCCGGCAGATGGGCGGCGACGACCTGGTGCATGAATTCCTGACGGCGCTCCCCGGCGGCGCCATCGGCGCGATGATCGTCGTCATGATGATCATGTTCGTGCTCGGCTTCATCCTCGACACGTTCGAGATCATCTTCATCGTCATTCCGATCACGGCGCCGGTCCTGCTGCTGCTCGGCCTCGATCCGGTCTGGGTGGGCGTCATGGTCGGCGTCAACCTGCAGACTTCCTTCCTGACGCCGCCTTTCGGCTTCTCGCTCTTCTACCTTCGCGGCGTGGCGCCGAACCGCATATCGACCGGCATGATCTATCGCGGGGCGATTCCCTTCGTGGTGCTGCAGATCGTGGCCATCGCGCTGCTCTTCATCTTCCCCGACATCGTGCTCTGGCTGCCGAGGGTCCTCTACTGACCTGAGGCCCCCGACACGTCATCGGCAAAACAAAACGGCCGGAGCTTGCGCTCCGGCCGTTTCCGTTTTCGCGGTATCGATCGATCAGATGTCGAAGAACTGCTCGCGGGCCCGCAGGAAGCCCATATCCGTGCCTTCGGTGCGGGTGCGCAGAAGGCGCAGGGCCTCGACGAAGCTCTCTGCCGTCCGCTTGGTCAGCGCGTCCTCGTGATCGAGCAGCTCCGACAGGATGTCCTTGGATGCCTCGGCACCAGCCTGCAGGACGTCGTCGGGGAACTGCGGATGCGCGATGACGTCATGCTGATCGATCAGCGTGCGCAGCGCGCGCGGATCGTTGGCGTAGAAGTCGGATGCGACCTGATCGTATTCGGCCTGGCAGACATCGCTGATGATGCGCTGGAGATTGGCCGGCAGCTCTTCATACTTCGCCTTGTCGACGACCAGTTCCGTGGCAAGGCCGGGCTCGATGAAGCTCGACGTGTAGTAGTGCTTGCGGACCTGATGAAAACCGAGCGCCAGATCGTTGTAGGGGCCGACGAATTCGGCGGCATCCAACGAACCGGACTGCAGCGCCTGGAAGATCTCGCCGGCAGCCATGTTGGTCACCGAGAGGCCCATGCGCTGCCATACCTGGCCACCGAGGCCGGGGGTGCGGAACCGCATGCCCTGGAGCTGCTCCAGATTCTGGATCTCGTCCGGGAACCAGCCGCCGGCCTGCGTGCCGGTGTCGCCCGACAGGAAGCCCTTGAGGCCGAACTGGTCGTAGATGTCGTCCCAGATCTCCTGGCCGCCGAGATAGCGCACCCAGGCCGTCAATTCGCGCGAGGTCATGCCGAACGGCACGCCGGTGAAGAAGGACAGGCCGACGCTCTTGTTCTGCCAGTAATAGGCCGCGCCATGGCTCATCTCGGCCGAGCCGTCGATGACGGCATCGAGCGCCTGCAGCGGCGGCACCATCTCGCCGCCGGCGAAGACCTGGATGGTCAGCTGGCCGTCGGTTGCCTCGGTGATGCGTTCCGCAAGGCGCTGGGCGCCGACGCCGAGGCCGGGGAAGTTGCGCGGCCAGGTGGTGACCATGCGCCAGGTCTGGTTGCCCTGAGCGATTGCGGGCGCCGCAAGCGTCGACGCGGCAGCCGCGCCGGCACCGGCGAGGCCGGCTTTCTTCAGGAATGAACGACGATTCATTAGGGTAGTCCTCCCACTGGATGTTCACTGAATGAGCATTCGACAAAGGAGGCGCGGTCTCTTCCCAGCCCCCTCCACGAAGCCCGCAACATACACTCGAAGGCTACGAAGTCCAGCATTTGCGGGGCTTAAGACTAACCGACATCTTCAGCCAGCCGCACTGCCCGGTTCCAATTGCCGTGGGAGGGCATTAAGTGGAAAGGAAAGAAGGTCGCGGACGCCGCGCGCAAGGAACAATGTCCATGATTCAGCCCCTGGTCGCCGTCTCGACCGATATCCGCGAGTTCGAAAGATACACCTGGCACGCCGCGCCCGACCAGTATCTGGAGGCGGCGGTTGCGGTGGCCGGCGTGCTTCCCGTTCTCGTGCCGGCCTTCGGCGACCGGCTGGACCTCGACACGCTTCTGGCCAGCGTCGACGGCGTGATGCTGACGGGCTCCAAGACCAACGTGAACCCGGCGCTCTATGGCGGCGAGGCCAGCGAAAAGAACGGCCCCTATGACGAGCGGCGCGACGCCACCACGCTGCCGCTGATTCGCAAGGCGATCGAGCGCGGCGTGCCGGTGCTGGCCATCTGCCGGGGCATACAGGAGCTCAACGTGGCGCTCGGCGGCTCCCTGGCGACCGAAATCCAGGAGATGGAGGGCCGGATGGACCATCGCGCGGCGCCCTCCGAAGACCAGGACGAGCGCTTCGCCATCCGCCATCCCGTGCGGATCGCGGCGGGAACCTGCATGGCCGACATTTTTGGCGCCGGCGAGATCATGGTCAATTCCGTGCACCGCCAGGGCATCGGCGCGCTTGCGCCGCGCCTGACCGTCGAGGCGGTGGCCGAGGACGGGACGGTCGAGGCCGTTTCCGTCGTCGATGCGCCCGGTTTTGCCGTTGGCGTCCAGTGGCACCCGGAATATTGGGCGGCCAGCGACGATGCCTCGGCGCGCATCTTTCGCGCCTTCGGCGATGCGGTGCGCGATCATGCAGCCGGCCGCCGCCTGCGCGCGGCCGAATGAGGCCTTCCTACTCGGCGGCCAGGAGAACCATCGGCAGGGGCGGATCGAAGGATTCGTAGGCCGCGCCGTCGGACACGGCGAACTGCATGAGGACCGATCCATCGGCATGGGCCAGCACCACCGCCCCGTCCGCCGTTTCGGTCCAGTCGGAGGCGTCCGCGAGCCCATGCGGCAGATCGTGGCATTGTGGCCCCACCGCCCGCATGGAGCTGTCGCCATACCGCTCCAGCGCGCAGGAAGCCGCCTGCCCGTTCACGTGCAGGCTGAAACGCTCCGATGTGGGAATGGCGCCCGTCACCATGTGGTCGATGGCGCCCTCGGCGGCGGTTTCCGGTTCACCCAGACTCGCGAGGCCGCCAAGACAAAGACCCGCAAGGCAGGTCGTAAAGATCATTCGCACAGATCCATCTCCGTTGCCGAATCACCCCCGCCTGCCACCAGGGTGACGGGGTGTGGTTAACGAAGTGGAAACGCCGGCCTGACGGCCTCAGCCCTGGCGTGCACCCTTGGCGACGTGGCGCGTCTCGGGGACCGGCGTCACGGCTTCCCCCCTGGAGAACCAGGAAACCAGATTGTCGACCTGCAGATCGGCCATCGCCTTGCGGGTGTGGACGGTGGCCGAGCCCACATGGGGCAGCAGCGTCGCGTTGGGCGCGTCGATCAGGGCCTGCGGCACATGCGGCTCCTTCTCGAAGACGTCGAGCCCGGCGGCCATGATGGTGCCGTCGGCCAGGGCCCTGGCGAGCGCATCCTCGTCGACCGTCGTGCCGCGACCGATATTGACGAAAACGCCATCGGAGCCGAGCGCCTGCAAGACATCGGCATTCACGGCCTTGTCGGTCTCCGGCGTTCCCGGCGCGACCGAGATCAGCGTGTCGACATTACGCGCGAGTTCGACCAGCGAGGGGTAGTAGTCATAGGAGACGCCCTCCACCTCGCGCCGGTTGTGATAGGCGATCGGCAGGCCGAAGGCCTCGACGCGGCGAGCGACCGCCTTGCCGATGCGGCCGAGCCCGAAGATGCCGACCTTGCGTCCGCGCAGCGTGCCGGCGGTCAGGCGGTACGGGCCTTGCCCGGCCCATTTGCCGTGGCGCAGCCACTCCTCCGCCCGGTAGAGTTCGCGCACCGCGTTGAGCAGCAGCGCGATGGCCGTGTCGGCGACCTCTTCGGTCAGCACGTCGGGCGTATTCGTGACCATGACGCCGCTCTTACCCGCATGCGGCGCATCCACCGCATCATAGCCGACGCCGAAATTGGCGATGATCTCGAGATGGGGCAAGGCGTCGATCGTGGCCGCGTCGATCCGCGTCATGGCCGAAATGCCCTTGACCCTGGCGGCGATCTCCTCGGTGATCAGCGCCGGATCGGCGCGCTCGATGCGCACGAGGTCGAAATTCTCCTCGAGGCGCTTGAGGGTCTGCGGATGCGCGTTGCCGGGCAGAAGGACGGTCACGGATTTCAGGTCGGCCAAATCGGGTCTCCAGGTTTGGTTCGGCATTTCGCCGAAGGTTAGAGGGATCGCCTTGTTGCGGCAATGTCGCCTCAGCGCTCGACCGGGGCGCCGGTGGTCTGGCGGATGTGCAGTTCGGGCCTGATGAGTTCCTGGCTGCCGGTGACATCCTTGCCCGTCAGACGGTCGAGAAGCGCGCGCGCGGCGCGATGCCCGACGTCGCGCTGCCCGTTCCAGACCGTGGTCAGCGCCGGTGTCGCGATCGCCGATTCCTCGAGATCGTCATAGCCGGTGACGGATATGTCGGCGCCGGGCTTGAAGCCGGCGCGGGCGAGGCCGTTCATGAAGCCGATGGCGACGAGATCGCTCCAGCACACCGCTGCCGTCGGCTTGTCCTGCAACGCCAGGAAGGCTTCCGTCGCCTCGAAGCCCGCCTGCTTGCTGCGAGGCCCCGGAATGCGCCATTCCGGCTTCACGGCAAGACCGGCCTCCTCCATCGCGCGGACATAACCCTGATAGCGGTCGCGGCCGGTCGAGGTCTCGTCGGTGCCGCCGATCATCGCGATGCGCTTGTGGCCGAGCGAGATCAGATGGGTGGTGGCCAGCCCGATGCCGTAGGCGTCATCGCCGCGGAAGACGGGAACGTCGGCGCCCTCCACCGAGCGCGCGACCAGCACCACGGGCAGGCCGTTTTCCTCCGCCATCCTGATATCCGAGGCCGGTGTGCCGATCGCCGGCGACATGATCACCCCGTCGGCGCCCAGCTGCAGAAGCGTATCGATGAAGTTGCGCTGCTTTTCGAGCTGGTCGTAATGGTTCGACAGGAGAAAGGTCTGGCGGGAGCGGTCCAGCTCGTCCTCGATGGCGCCCAGGATCTCGGCGTAGAACGGGTTGATGATGTCGCGCACGACGACACCCAGAATGCCGGATCTCGACGTGCGCAGGCTCGCGGCACGCCGGTTGTAGATATAGCCGATCTCGCGGGCATGTTCCTTGATGCGCTCGCGCGTCGCATCGGCCACCAGCGGGCTGTCGCGCAGGGCCAGCGATACGGTGGCGGTGGAGACCCCCAAGGCCTCGGCCATCGTCGACAGCTTGATCTTTTGTCCCAGCGCTCCGCCCCTCCCAACAGTGTTAAACTGTTTAAATCGGGCTTAAGCCATTGCGCGACGCGGAGTCAAAGCTTTTTCGCCAGGTCGCTGGTCTCGGTATTGGGTGCCGTCCGGCTGGCAAGGCGCAGCCGATGCTCGCGATGGACGATGTAGAGGCCGCTGGCCACGATGACCGCAGCGCCCGCCAGCGTCCATCCATCGGGCAGGTCGCCAAACACGAGGAAACCGGCGCCGATCATCCAGACCATCTGGAGATAGGGATAGGGCGCCAGCGCCGTGGCGGTCGCCTGCTTGAACGCCTTGATGATCAGCCAGTGGCCGACACCGCCATAGACCCCGAGCGACAGAAGCAGCATCAGGATCAGCCAGCTGTCGGGCATCGAGCCGTAGACGGGCACGACCGGGGCCATCATCACCACGGGGGCGAGCGCGGAGTAGAAGATCATGCTCTCCGCACTCTCGGTGGCGCCCATCTTGCGCGTCATGATGGCGTAGAAGACGTAGGAGAGCATGGAGCAGAGGGCAAAGACGTGCCCGAGTCCGAACGTGCCGAGCCCCGGACGCGTGATGAGCATCACGCCGACGAACCCCGCCCCGACCGCCGCCCAACGGCGCCAGCCCGCCCATTCGCCCAGAAGCGGCCCCGCCAGGGCGGTGATCACCATCGGCGCGAAGAAGAAGATCGATACGGTTTCCGCCAGCTGCAGCGTCTGCAGCGCCAGGAAGTTGAACAACGTGGAGCCGAGCAGGAAGGCGGCCCGCAGAACCTGCATGGGCAGGCTGCGCGTCTTGAAGAGCTTGCCGCTCGACCACGCCCTGAACAGGATGAGGACCAGCACGAGATGCACGGCATAGCGCATCCAGACCACGAACTGCACGTCGAGCCCGGCCAGCACCAGATATTTTGCGGTCGTGTCGAGAAAGGTGAACAGCAGCCCCGCGCCCAGCATGCACAGGATCGCCGAGAACGGCGCTGCAGCTTCCGGGGTGGAGGTTGAGGAACTCACGAATACCGATCCGACAGGCGGGACATCGGTCAACTACAACTGTCGGACGCGATGGCGCAAGTGCCTCGCTCTCAGGCGGGCTCCGTCTCTTCGGCTTCGCTCGCGTCCTCGGGCTCCTCGACAAACTCGATGTCGGTGAGATTGGCTTCGACGCGCGCAAGCAGCTTGGCCAGTTGCTTCTGCTCCTTCTTGTCGAGGCCCTTCAAGGCCTGCTTCTCCGTCTTGCGAAGCGCCTTCTCGATGGCCTTGATCGCCTCGCCGCCCTTTTCGGTCAGGTGGATATTGGCCTGGCGCTGGTCGCTGGCGGATGCAAGTTTCTCGACCATCCCCTGGGCCTGCAGGCGGGCCACGGTCTTGGTCACGGTCGGCGGACGCACGCCCAGGCGATTCGACAGAACGCCCGGCGTGATTCCGTCTTCCTGCGACAAGACGATCATCACCTGGTCCTGCCCCGCATAAAAACCATGGGCGATCAGCCGAGCGGCAAGCGCCGTGCGCGTCAGACGCGAGGCGGCCTGCAGCCGGTTGAGGGTCATCCCGCGCGCGGTTTTCGACATGTGCACGTCCTCTTCTTCACCCAGCCAGCGCGCCGGAACCCAAACAGCTTGCCGCAGCATCGATCGGCACGCTAGCGTTCCTCGCGCACAGTCCATATCGCAAAGCGACGTTGCAGAAACATGACAGCCAGCGAAACAACCGTCTCGCCCGAGATAACCATCCTGCCGCTCGGCGCGACCGAGCAGCACGGGCCGCATCTGCCGCTGGAGACCGACACCATCATTGCCGAAGGGATCGCCGCGAGGCTGGCCAAGGTCCTTCCCCATCCCGGCAGGGTTGTGTTCGAACCTGCTGAACAGATCGGCTATTCGCCCGAGCATCTGGATTTCGCCGGCTCGCAAAGCCTCGACTATGACGAGGCGATCGAGCGCTGGATCGGCATCGGCAGGCGCGCCGGCGAGCGCGGCATACGCAAATTCATGATGTTGAATGCCCATGGCGGGAATTCCCCCCTGATGACCATCGTCGCGACCGAATTGCGGGTGCGTTGCGGCATGCTTGCGGTCGCCACCAGCTGGACGCGATTCGGCTATCCGCCGGATCTGGTCGCGGAGGAAGAACGTGCCATCGGCATCCATGGCGGTTTCATCGAGACCTCCGTCATGCTGGCACTGCGCCCGGACCTCGTGGAGATGGACAAGGCGCGGGACTTCCCCTCGACCCAGAGCGGTTTTGCGCGCGACTTCAGCCATCTGCGCGCCTATGGCCCGCACGCCTTCGGCTGGAAGATGGGCGACCTGTCGCAAGACGGCGTGGTCGGCAACGCCGCAGCGGCCAGCGCCCAGGCCGGCGAGCGGATACTGGATCATGCGGTCAAGGGCCTGGCGGAGCTTGTCGCCGATGTGGAGCGGTTCGAGCTGGCCGATCTGTGCTAGGTCGTGTTAAGTTGTGTACAATCAAACATGTCGGGACCGGCAAATGACCAGTACAACGATGACCGTCCGTCTGCCGACCGAGGCCAAGGACAAGCTCGAGCGTTTGGCGGGACACACCAATCGCAGCCTGTCCTTTCTCGCGGCGCAGGCCATCGCCGACTACGCGGAGCGCGAACTGTCCGTCGTCGAAGGTATCGATCGCGCCCTGGCGGACGCGGCGGCGGGCCGGGTGGTGCCGCATGACGAGGCAATGCGACGGATCAAGGCCACCATCGACCGGACTGGCCAGACCAGATGAGGCGGCTGGTCTGGGCGGAAACCGCGCTGGCGGATTTCGAACAGGATATCGCCTACATAGCCGAACACGACCTTTCGGCGGCGCAACTCGTGGCCGAGCGCATAGATCGCGCGGCCCGGCGCCTGGCCGAAATGCCAACAGGCCGTTCCGGGCGAGTGCTGGGTACCTACGAAAAATCCGTGGGCCGAACGCCCTACATCATCGCCTATGTCATTCAGGGCGAGATGATCGTCATTCTCCGAATCATTCACGGCGCGCGAAACTGGCCGGACGACGAATGGCCGGAATGAGGGGCGTGCAAATTGGCTCCATGGCCACTATATCGCGGGGCCAGACCGCACTCTATCCGAGGCTCCCCATGTCCGACCCGCAGACGCAAATTCCCGTGACCGTTCTCACCGGCTATCTTGGCGCCGGCAAGACGACGCTCCTGAACCGCATCCTGTCCGAGGACCACGGCAAGCGCTACGCCGTCATCGTCAATGAATTCGGCGAAATCGGCATCGACAACGATCTCATCGTGGAATCCGACGAGGAGATCTACGAGATGAACAATGGCTGCATCTGCTGCACGGTGCGCGGCGACCTGATCCGCACCGTCGAAGGCCTGATGCGCCGTCCGGGTCGCTTCGATGCCATTCTGGTCGAGACCACGGGCCTCGCCGACCCCGCGCCGGTGGCCCAGACCTTCTTCATGGATGACGACGTGCGCGCCAAGACCCGGCTCGACGCCGTGGTGACGCTGGTCGACGCCAAGCACCTTCCGCTGCGGCTGAAGGACAGCCACGAGGCCGCCGAGCAGATCGCCTTTGCCGACGTGGTGGTGCTCAACAAGATCGACCTCGTCACGGAGGACGAGTTGCGGCAGGTGGAGGCGTCCATTCGCTCCATCAACCCCGCAGCCCGCATTCACAGGGCGGAGCGTTCCGGCGTGGACCTGGCCGAGGTGCTCGACCGGGGCGCCTTCGATCTCAAGCGCGCCGTCGACAACGACCCGCATTTCCTCGACGCTGACGACGAGCATGCCCATGACCACACCCACGACAGCGGCGTGACATCGATTTCGCTGCGCGGGGGCGAGATGGATCCCAAGAAATTCTTCCCCTGGATCGAGAAGACCACCCAGATCGACGGCCCCAACATCCTGCGTCTCAAGGGCATCATCGCCATCAAGGACGATGCCGAGCGTTATGTCGTCCAGGGTGTACACATGATCCTCGAAGGCGATCATCAGCGCGAGTGGCGGGAAGAGGAAAAGCGGGAGAGCCGGCTGGTGCTGATCGGCCGCGACCTCGACGCCGAGCGGCTGCGCCGCACCTTTGAAGCGTGCCAGGCCTGAGCCGTGCCGACCGTCGCTCCGCTCGATCTCGACAGCCATTGCATCGCCACGGCCTGGCTGGATGACACCCCGCATTTCGCGCTTGCCGATGGTGTCGTCCACCGGCTCGACAATGGCCACAAGCAGGTCGAGGCAAATGACGGGTTGCTGGCCGCGACCCGCACGCTCGACGGCAAGGCGCTGCTGACGGCGGGCGAGGACGGCCGCGTCTGCAAGATCTCGCCCGAAGGCGGCGTCGAGACCCTGGCCGAAATCGGCCGCAAATGGGTCACGAGCCTTGCCGCCGGACCGCAGGGCGCCGTCGCGTTCGCCACGGGGCGCATCGCCCATGTCCTGCTGCCCGACGCCAAGGAGAAGAAGCTCGAGCATCCCCGTTCCGTCGAAGGCGTCGCCTTCGCGCCCAAGGGCCTGCGCATTGCGGTCGCCCGCTACAATGGGGCGACGCTCCACTTTCCTGCCACCGACGGCAAGCCGACCGAACTCGAATGGGCCGGCGCACATACGGCCGTCACCTTCTCGCCCGACGGCAATTTCCTTGTCACCGCCATGCAGGAGAGCGCGCTGCACGGCTGGAAGCTTTCCGACGGCAAGCACATGCGCATGTCGGGCTATCCGGCGAAGGTGAAGAGCTTTTCGTGGAGTGCGAAGGGCAAGTGGCTCGCCTCCTCCGGCGCGCCAGCCGCGATCGTATGGCCCTTCCAGGCCAAGGACGGACCGATGGGCAAGGCGCCGCTGGAACTGGGGACGCGCGGTGACACGATGGTCACCTGCGTCGCCTGCCACCCGGATTCCGACATCCTCGCCATCGGCTATGGCGACGGCATGGTGATCGCCGCCCGCTTCGCCGACCAGAAGGAGGTGCTTCTGCGTCGCCCCGGCAAGGGTGCGGTCACCGCGATGGCCTGGGACAGCGCCGGCCAGCGCATCGCCTTCGGGGCCGAAACGGGCGAATGCGGGATTATCGACATATCGGGCTGATCATCACGTCAAAGTTAAATGCGCGGGCAGGCAATGGAACATAACATGAACTCATGCCCGCCATCCCCCTTCGTGAAAAACTCTCCATCCTTGCCGACGCCGCCAAATATGACGCGTCCTGCGCCTCGTCGGGCGCGGCGGGCCGCCACTCGCTGAAATCGAAGGGGATCGGCTCGACGGAAGGCTCCGGCATCTGCCATTCCTACGCACCCGACGGGCGTTGCATCTCGCTTCTAAAGATCCTGCTGACCAATTTCTGCATCTATGATTGCGCCTACTGCATCAACCGCTCGTCGTCCAACGTCCGCCGCGCACGCTTTGCCATCGACGAAGTCGTCCAGCTGACGCTGGATTTCTACAAGCGCAACTACATCGAGGGGCTGTTCCTGTCGTCAGGCGTGATCCGCTCGCCCGACGAGACGATGGGCGAGATGGTCGAGATCGCGCGGCGGCTGCGCGTCGACCATGGCTTCCAGGGCTACATCCACCTGAAGACGATTCCCGAAGCGGCGGCGGAACTGATCGAGCAGGCCGGAATTCACGCCGACCGGCTGTCGATCAATGTCGAACTGCCGACCGACGAGGGCGTGGAACAGCTGGCACCGCAGAAGCGGCCTGCCGGCATCCGCAGGCAGATGGCCGGGTTGCGTTCGAAGATCGAGGAGAATGCCGAACCCACCTTGCAGACCAGGAGGAAGAAGAGGTTCGCGCCGGGCGGGCAGTCGACCCAGATGATCGTCGGCGCCGATGCCACCAACGATGCGGATATACTGGGCACCAGCGCAAGGCTGTATGGCAGCTACCGCCTGCGCCGCGTCTACTATTCCGCCTTTTCCCCCATCCCCGATGCCTCGGCCGCGCTGCCGGCCATGAAGCCGCCTTTGATGCGCGAGCACCGGCTCTACCAGGCCGACTGGCTGATGCGGTTCTACGGTTTCGACCGCGCCGAGATCGTGGCGGGCCGGCCGGACGGCATGCTGGACCTGGCGATCGACCCAAAACTTTCCTGGGCGCTCGACAATCGCGGCCTGTTTCCGCTCGACGTCAACCGGGCCTCGCGCGAGATGCTGCTGCGGGTGCCGGGTTTCGGCACTCGGACGGTCGATCGCATCCTCCAGTCGCGCCGCCACCGCAGCCTTCGCCTGGAAGATGTCGGACGCATCTGCCCCGCCATCGCCAAGGTGCGGCCTTTCATCGTGGCGGAAGGCTGGTCGCCTGGCGCGAGCCTCGACGGCGAGAAGCTGCGCGGCCAGCTCGCGCCGCGCCCGGCGCAGCTCGACCTCTTCGCGGCATGACGGCCGCGCTGGTTCCGGCACGCTATGCGGTGCAGCTGTCGGGGCCGGTCGACATGGATGGCTGGCGCGAGGCCGCGCGCAGGCTTGTCCTGAACGGCATCCCGCCGCACGATATCGACTGGCAGGTCGATGGGGTGGGCGACCTGCTGTCGGCCGACCGGCCGCTGCCGCCCTTGCCTCAGAATGCCTCGGTCCTGAGCGTCCCGCGCGCCTTTCCCGAGCGGGCGGCGACCGTCGCCTGCCATTCGGACCACGACCGGTACGCCTTCCTCTACCGGATTCTGTGGCGGCTTGCGTCCGAACCGAAGCTGCTGGAGATCGCGTCCGATCCGGATGTCGTGCGGCTGGGGCGCATGGAGAAATCCGTCCGCCGCGACTGCCACAAGATGCGCGCCTTCGTGCGCTTCGTTCAGGTCGGCGAAGGGTTCGACGAACGTTTCGTGGCCTGGTTCGAGCCGGAGCATTTCATCGTGGAGCGCAATGCACCCTTTTTCGTGCGCCGCTTCACCGGCATGCGCTGGACGATCCTGACGCCCAAGGGCTCGGCCGACTGGGATGGCGAAAACCTCTCGATCGGGCCGGCAGCGAGCCGCGCCGACGCACCGGGAGAAGATGCCCAGAACGAGCTCTGGCGGACCTATTTCGCCTCCATCTTCAACCCGGCCCGGCTCAAGGTGAAGGCGATGCAGGCCGAGATGCCGAAGAAATACTGGCGGAACCTGCCCGAGGCCTCGCTCATTCCCGATCTGATCAAGGGTGCCGAGAAATCCGCCAGGGAGATGATCGATCGCATACCCACCACCCCTGCCCCACACCATGCCAAGGTCCAGGAACGCTACTGGACGAAGGCCGAGGAAACGGCCGTAGCCGATGGCGAAGCGGCCACGCTGGCCGAACTGGGCCGCCAGGCCGAAGGCTGCCGACGCTGCCCGCTCTGGCGCGAGGCCACCCAGACCGTCTTCGGCGAGGGACCGGACGACGCCCGCATCGTCTTCGTGGGCGAGCAGCCGGGCGACCAGGAGGATCTGGCCGGAAAACCCTTCGTGGGGCCTGCCGGCCGCCTCTTCGACCAGATACTGGAGGAGGCCGGCGTCGACCGGCGCATCACCTATGTCACCAATGCGGTGAAGCACTTCAAGTTCGAGCCGCGCGGCAAGAGGCGGATCCATGCCAAGCCCAATGCCGGCGAGGTGAAGGCCTGCAACTGGTGGCTGGGCAACGAATTGCGGCTGATCGGCCCCGATGTTGCCGTCGCGCTGGGCGCCACCGCCGCGCAGGCGCTGCTGGGGCGCGCGGTGGCGGTGACGAAGGAACGCGGGCGGACGCTGGAGCGCGAGGACGGGCTGAAGGTGTTCGTGACCGTGCATCCATCCTATCTGCTACGGCTGCCCGACGCGGCCACCAAAACCGCCGAACGCGGCCGCTTCCTGGACGACATGCGCAAGGTGAAGGGGTTGATGGGGGCGTGAGCCTCACACCACCAGCACCGCTCTCAGATCGTTGACATTCGTCCCCGTCGGGCCGGGCACGAAGAGATCGCCTATGGCATGAAAAGCGGTCCAGGCATCGTGGCGGGAAAGCATGGCGCGGGGGTCGAAGCCGGCGGCGCGGATGCGGGCGGCGGTGGTGGCGTCGGCAAAGGCGCCGGCATTGTCTTGCGATCCGTCGATGCCGTCCGTGTCGGCGGCGAAGGCATGGATGCCCTCAATGCCGTCGATGGCGAGCGCGAAGGCCAGCAGGAATTCGCTGTTGCGCCCGCCTCTGCCGCCCTTTTCGCGGATGGTGACCGTGGTCTCGCCGCCCGAGAGGAGCAGGACCGGCTTCTTGAACGGGCGGTCGCGGGCGGCGATCTCGCGGGCGATCGCGGCATGGACGCCTGCCACCTCGCGCGCCTCGCCCTCCATCGCATCCGACAGGATGACAGCCTCGACGCCGTGGCGCCGCGCCTCTTCGGCGGCTGCCTCCAGCGAGACGGCGGCCGAAGCGATGATGTGCACTGTGTTGCCGAAAAAGCGTGGATCGTCGGGTTTTGGCGCGTCGGCGGCATCCGTCGCGAGATGGCGTTTGGCCGCGTCCGGCAGGCTGATGCCGTAGGCCTCGACGATTGAAAGCGCGTCCGTCCGCGTCGCGGGATCGGGCACGGTCGGCCCGGAGGCCACGAAGGCCGGGTTGTCGCCCGGAATGTCGGAGACGATCAGCGAGACCACACGCGCCGGATGGGCGGCCAGCGCCAGGCGGCCGCCCTTGATGGCCGACAGGTGCTTTCGCAGCGTGTTCATGGCCGAGATCGGCGCGCCGGAGGCAAGCAGCGCCTCATTGACGGCGATCTCGTCTTCGAGGCTCATGCCTTCGGGCGGGGCCGGCAGCAGTGCCGACCCGCCGCCGGATATGAGGGCAACGACCAGATCGTCTTCGGTCAGGCCCTGGACCGCCTTAAACAGCCGGCGGGAGGCTTCGAGCCCCGCCGCGTCCGGCACCGGGTGGGCGGCCTCCAGAATCTCGATGCGCTCGCAGGGCGTGGCGTAGCCGTAACGCGTGACCACGACACCTTCGATGGGACCGTCCCAGGCATTCTCGAAGGCCCGCGCCATCTGCGCCGACCCCTTGCCCGCGCCGATGACGATGGTCCGGCCCCTGGGCTTGTCCGGCAGGAAGCCGCGGATGGTTCGCTCGGGATCGGCCGCGGCGACGGCGGCGGTGAAGAGGGAGGTGAAGAACTCGCGGGGGGCGATCAACTCCCCAACCCGCCCTTCATCGCCCTGCCCGCGACATAGGTCTCCACCACCGCGCGGTCGTCGCCCAGCGTCTGCAGCATGAACAATTCTTCCGCCAGCGTCTCGATGCGCTCCATGCGCAGGGCCATGTTGGGCGTGGCGGCGGAATTCAGCACGACCAGATCCGCATCCGTGCCGGGTTCAAGCGTGCCGATGCGGTGGCCGAGCGACAGCGCCTCGGCATTGCCGCGGGTGATCTGCCAGAAGGAGGAGAGCGGGTCGATCTTCTCGCCCAGAAGCGCGATGATCTTGTATCCCTCGTCCATGGTGCGCAGCATCGAGTAGTTGGTGCCGCCGCCGACATCGGTGGCGGCCGCCACGCGCAGCGGCTTGTCGCGCTTGCGGTAGCGCTGCCAGTCGAACAGGCCCGAGCCGAGGAAGAGGTTGGAGGTCGGGCAGAAGACCGCGACCGAACGGGTCTCCGACATCGCGTCGGCCTCGCGCTCGGACAGGTGGATGCAGTGCCCGATCAGCGCCTTGTCGCCCAAGAGGCCATAGCGCGCATAGATGTCGGTATAGTCCTTCGCTTCAGGATAGAGGCTGCAGGCCAGCTCGATCTCGGCGCGATTTTCCGACAGATGGGTCTGCATATGGAGCTCGGGGTGCTCTCGCATCAGCGCGCCCGCCATCTCCATCTGCTCGGGCGAGGAGGTGATGGCAAAGCGCGGCGAGACCACGTAGTGCAGGCGCCCCGTGCCATGCCATTTCACAATCAGCGCCTGCGTGTCGTCATAGGAACTCCGGGGAGTGTCGCGCAGGCCGTCCGGCGCATTTCGATCCATCATCACCTTGCCGGCCAGCACCAGCATGTCGCGCGAAAGCGCTTCGGAAAAGAGCGCGTCGACGCTTTCGGGATGCACCGAACAATAGGCAGCCACGGTGGTGGTACCGTGGCGGATCAACTCGTCGAGAAAACGCCTGGCGATGCGGGCGGCGTGCGCGGGGTCGGAAAAGCGCGTCTCTTCGGGGAAGGTGTAGTTGTTCAGCCAGTCGAGCAATTCGGCGCCGAAACTGGCGATCACCTGCATCTGCGGCATGTGGGCATGCGCGTCGACGAAGCCTGGCAGGATGAGATGCGGGCGATGGTCGACCACCTCGAGGTCTCTGCCCTCGCCTTGCGAGATCGGGGCGAAGGCACCCATGGCGACGATCTTGCCGTCGCGGATGACCAGCCCGCCGTCTTCCTCGTAGCGATAGGCGGTGCGGTCGTCGACGCCTTCAGGCGCGCGGAGAAAGGTGAGCAGACGGCCGCGGAGGAGGAGGGTCATGGGTGGGGCCTTCCCCGGGAGTAAAGCCCCCCCCCTCCGTCACGCTTCGCGTGCCACCTCCCCCCCACGAGGTGGGGTGGAGGATGGGCGCCAGGCTTGCCATTGCGTATCCACTCCCCCGGGCAGGAGAGGATACGCAGCGTCGGCGATTGGCCTATCCTCCCCCTCACGAAGTGGGGGGGAGGTGGCTCGGGCGCAGCCCGAGACGGAGGGGGGGAGATCCGCACGCCCCTCACTTCCTCACCTCCTCGAACCAGGCCGCGAGCAATGCCCTCTCCTCCTGCGTCATATGCGTCAGATTACCGGGCGGCATGGCGTGGCTGCGGGCTGCCTGCAGGTAGATCTCGTGCGCGCGCTCGGCGATGATCTCGTCGCTGTCGAGCAGCACGCCCTTGGGCGCGACATGGATGCCCTCCCAGGCGGGTTCGGCGGCGTGGCACATGGCGCATCGTCCCATCACCGTATCCCGCGCTGCCGAAAAATGTGTCGAGGCCATGAAACGTTCGGCGGTGGAGGAGGCGCGGTGCTCGCCGGTCAGCACCGACGGCGCGGTCGACAGCCAGGCGATGATCAGGAAGAGGACGGCCGAGGCGGCCCAGGTCCAGTGCGGATTGCCCTTCCTGGCGTGCATCGAGTTGAAATAGTGCCGGATCAGCACGCCGATGATGAAGATGAGCGACGCGATGACCCAGTTGAACTGCGTGGCGAAGGCCAGCGGGTAGTGGTTCGACAGCATCAGGAAGATGACGGGCAGCGTCAGGTAATTGTTGTGCAGCGAGCGCGTCTTGGCGATGCGGCCATATTTGGGGTCCGGCGCACGGCCTGCCTTGAGATCCGCGACCACGATCTTCTGGTTGGGAATGATGATGAGGAAGACATTGGCCGTCATGATGGTGGCGGTAAACGCCCCCAGATGCAGGAAGGCCGCACGCCCCGTGAAGAGATGCGTGTAGCCCCACGCCATGAAGACCAGCACCGCGAACAGCACGATCATCAGGAGATTGTCGTTCCGGCCCAGCGGCGATTTGCACAGGAGGTCGTAGACCAGCCAGCCCACGCCGAGCGTGGCCAGCGAGATCAGGATGCCGACGGGCGCGGAGACGTCGAGCACGTTGCGGTCGATCAGATAGAGGTCGGCGCCGGCATAATAGATGATGGCCAGAAGCGCGAAGCCGGATAGCCAGGTGGCGTAGGATTCCCACTTGAACCAGGTCAGGTGCTCGGGCATGCGGGCCGGCGCGACCAGATATTTCTGGACGTGATAGAAGCCGCCGCCATGGACCTGCCATTCCTCGCCATGCACGCCTTCGGGCATGCCGGGACGCTTCACCAGCCCGAGATCCAGCGCGATGAAATAGAAGGACGAGCCGATCCACGCGATCGCGGTAATGACGTGCAGCCAGCGCACGCCGAAGTTGAGCCAGTCCCAGAGGATAGTGAATTCGTACATCGTGCGCCTGTCGGTTGATCACGCCGACATTACGGCTTCCCGCGCCAAGCGAAAGGGGAGAGCAGGCCCATGACTTTCAAAAAAATCTGGAAAATGATGGCAGACCCGCTGATTTTGAGGCTAAGTCGCTCTCATGGCTTATCTGGACAACATCGCCGTCTTCGTTCGCGTCGTCGAGCTCGGCAATTTGTCTGCGGCGGGTCGCGACATGCGCATCTCGCCGGCGGTGGCTTCCAACCGGATCAAGGAACTGGAAAAATTTCTCGGCGTGCGGCTGTTCAACCGCACGACGCGGCAATTGATGCCGACCGAGCACGGCCGGGTCTTTTATGACGGCGCCAAGCGGGTGCTCGACGCGGTCGCTGAAGCGGAGGCCGCGATCTCCGCCATCTCCGGCCAGCCGCGGGGCACGATCAAGGTGACCGCACCGCTCGGCCTCGGCCGCCGGCTGATCGCCTCCGGCATTCCGGAGTTTCGCGACCGCTATCCCGAGATCGAGGTCCGGCTGCGCCTGTCGGACCACAACGTGGATATCATGCGTGAAGGCATCGATGTCGGCTTCCGCCTTGGCCTGCTCGAGGATTCCAGCCTCAAGCGGCGTGGCATCATGGAGTGCGAACGGGTGCTGGCCGCCTCCCCCGCCTATCTCGCACGGCGCGGCGAGCCGACGCGCCCCGAAGAACTTGTCGGTGAACGCCATGACTGCCTGATGCTGCGTTTCCCCGGCACGCTCGAGCATTACTGGACCCTGAACACGCCGGAAGGGCCAAAGAAGTTCGAAGTGGCCGGCCCATTCGATTCGGACGATGGCGACGTCATCACCGGCTGGGCGCTGAGCGGGCGCGGGATCATCAACAAGCCGCGCTTCGACATCGAGCCCTTCATCCGCGACGGGCGGCTGAAGATCGTGCTCGCCGATTATGCCCCCCCACCGGTGCAGCTGGCCGCCGTCTACCCGCACAAGAACTATCAGGATCCCAAGGTCCGCCTGCTGCTCGACTTCATGGCCGAGCGCTGCCAGCGCATGATCCGCGAGATCCTGGCCGGGCGATGACGGCCAGAGTCACCACATGGCATGGCCGTAAATCCCGATGGCGCATCGATGCATGAGCCTCTAGAGTGTGACAACGATCATCCGGCCGAGGTTCCCGCATGCCGATGCTGCTTCTGCGATCGACGCTCTTCGGGCTCGCCGGCCTGATCGCAATCCCCATCCTCGCCTTCTTCGGCGTGCTGGCGCTTGCCTATGCGGCCGGCGGCTGCGGACCGGGCGATGCGGGCGGGTGCGAGATGGGGGCTGCGTCCTTCGCCATCGCGTCCGCCATTCCCGGCTTCGCGATCTTCTTCTTCGTCACGCTGATCCGAGGGCTGATGCGGCGGAAAGCTCTCGCACCACCTCCGCCGCCACCAGCGCCGCGATGACGGCGGGGCGCTTGTCCTTCACGTCCGCACCGCCGATCGGGCAGACGAGGCGCGACAAGGTCGCCTCGTCGCCGCCGGCCTCCTTCAGATACCAGCGACGCAGGGTCTCACGCTTGGTCTTCGATCCGATCATGCCGACATAGGCGGAGTCCGCGCGGGCGAGCGCCTCGCCGACGATGAGAAAATCGAGCGCGTGGTCGTGGGTGAGCACGATGAAGGCGGAACCAGAAGGCGCATCGCGCACCACTTCTTCCGGGACCGACGTCAGGCGGGTCTCGATCCCCTCCGGCATGTCACCAAGAGCATCGGCGCGGGTCTCGACCACCACGACATGAAGCGGCAGCAGCGACAGGGTCGCCGCCAGGGCGGTGCCGACATGGCCGCCGCCGAAGAGGTAGACATGCGGGCGCTGTGCATCCTCCCATTCGATGCGTCCAGGGATCGCCTCGCGCAATTCTTCATCCACCAGCGCGATGTCGATCTTCACCCGGCCGCCGCAGCACTGGCCGATCTCCGGTCCGAGCGGAATGTCGAGCAGGTCGGTTGCCGGCCGGCCCGCCTCGATCATCTCGCGCGCACGGTCGATCGCCATGAATTCGAGCTGCCCGCCGCCGATGGTGCCGAAGATCGCCACGGGCGAGACCAGCATCCACGCCCCCGCCTCGCGCGGGGTCGAGCCATTGGCCGACACGACCTCCACCAGCGCCACGGCCGGGGAGGAGGCGAGGAAGGCATGCAGGGAGCGAGACAGGAAGGTCATGGCTATTGTCGCTGCTTTCACTCTCTGAAGAGATCGGAGCGGAGGACGGCACGCATCGGCTAGATGTCCAGATCCTCGAGCAGCGCTTCCGGCTTTTCGAAGCGCTTTCCCCTGCCCTGCTGCAGTTCCTTGATCGCCTGGGCAGTGGAAGGCCGGGCTGTTTTCTCTTCGAAAGTCAAAGGCTGCTCCTTCCTGATCCGCGTCATGAAGATGCCTCCCGTTTCAGCCGTTCCACCGCCATCAGCACGCGTTCAGGCGTGGCGGGGGCGTCGAGGCGCGGGCAGATGCGGTGGTCGGCGACGCTGGCCACCGCATCGGACAGCGCATGGAGGACGGACATGCCGAGCATGAAAGGCGGCTCGCCCACGGCCTTGGATTTGTGGACGGTCTCCTCGTCATTCTCCACCCAGTCGGCGAGCGTGACGTTAAAGATCTTCGGGCGGTCGGAGGCGAGCGGGATCTTGTAGGTCGACGGCGCGTGGGTGCGCAGCCTGCCCCTGTCGTCCCAGACCAGCTCCTCGGTGGTGAGCCAGCCCATGCCCTGGATGAAGCCGCCCTCGATCTGGCCGATATCGATGGCGCGGTTCAGCGAGCGGCCGGTCTCGTGCAGGATGTCGACGCGGTCGACCATGTATTCGCCCGTCAGCGTGTCGATGGAGACTTCCGCGCAGGCCGCGCCATAGGCATAATAATAGAAGGGGCGTCCGCTACCCGCGTCCCGGTCCCAGTGGATCTTGGGCGTCTTGTAGAAGCCGGCCGCCGAAAGCTGGATGCGGGCCATGTAGGCCTGCTTGACCAGATCGCCGAAGGGGATCTCCTGGTTGCCGATCCTGACCCGGTTGGGCAGGAACACGATCTGCTCGGCCGGCAGGTCGTATTTTTCCGCGGCAAAGGCCGTCAGACGGTCCTTGATCTGGCGCGCCGCGTTTTGGGCCGCCATGCCGTTGAGATCGGTGCCCGACGAGGCCGCCGTGGCCGAGGTGTTGGGCACCTTGCCGGTGGTCGTGGCGGTGATCTTCACGTTGGACGCGTCGATCTGGAACTCCTCGGCCACCACCTGGGCGACCTTGACGTAGAGCCCCTGCCCCATCTCGGTGCCGCCATGGTTCAGATGCACCGAACCGTCGGTATAGACATGCACGAGCGCACCGGCCTGGTTGAAATGGGTGGCGGTGAACGAGATGCCGAACTTGACCGGCGTAAGCGCGATGCCGCGCTTGATGATTTTCGACCCGGCATTGAACGCGGCGATGGCTTCGCGCCGTCCCGCATAATCCGCGCTTTTCTCGAGCTCGCCCACGATGCGGTCGAGAATGTTGTCTTCGACCGTCTGGTGGTAGGGCGTGACGTTGCGCTCGTCGGTCCCGTAGAAATTGCGCTTGCGCACATCCAGCGGGTCGAGGCCGGTGGCGAAGGCCACCTCGTCGATGACCCGCTCCATGCCGACCATGCCCTGCGGCCCGCCGAAGCCGCGGAAGGCGGTGTTCGAAACGGTGTTGGTGTAGAGCGGTGCCGAGACCGCCTTCACGGCCGGCAGGAAATAGGCGTTGTCGCAGTGAAACAGCGCCCGGTCGGTGACGGGGCCTGAAAGGTCGGACGAGAAGCCGCACCGCGCGGCGTAGAGATAGTCGACGCCCAGAATATTGCCGGCCTCGTCGAAGCCGACCTCGTAGTCGACGAGAAAATCGTGGCGCTTGCCGGTGGCGATCATGTCGTCGTCGCGGTCGGGCCGGATCTTCACGGCGCGCTTCAGCTTCTTGGCGGCGATCGCGGCGATGGCGGCGAACTGGTTGCCCTGTGTTTCCTTGCCGCCAAAGCCGCCGCCCATGCGGCGTATCTCGACGGTGACGGAATGCGAGGAGGTCCCCAGCGCGTGGGCCACCATGTGCTGCACCTCGCTCGGGTGCTGGGTCGAGGAATAGACGGTGACGTCGTCGTCCTCGCCGGGCACGGCCATGGCGATGTGGCCCTCGAGATAGAAATGATCCTGGCCGCCGATCCGCATCGAGCCCTTCAGGCGGCGGGGTGCTGCGGCGATCGCCTCTGCCGCCTCGCCGCGCTTCAGCGTCAGGGGCTCGGTGACGAGCTTGTCGCTGGCCGGATCGAGCGCGCCCACATCGGTGACGAAGGGCAGTTCCTCGTAAGTGACCTTTGCCTTGGCGCAGGCGCGGCGCGCCGCTTCCCGCGTCTCGGCGATGACGGCGAAGATGGGCTGGCCGAAGAACTCGACCTTCTCGGTCGCCAGAATGGGTTCGTCATGGCGGCCGGAGGGCGAGATGTCGTTTTCGCCCGGCACATCATGCCCGGTCAGCACCTCCACCACGCCGGGCGCCGCGCGAACGGCGGTGAGGTCCATGCCGATGATCTTGCCGTGGGCCACGGTGGAAAGGCCGAGGCAGGCATGCAGCGTGCCGGCCGGCTCCGCCATGTCGTCGATATAGACCGCCTCGCCGGTGACGTGCTTGTGGGCGGAATCGTGCCGCGTGTCGGTGGCGACGCCGCCAACGATCTTCTCGGCCGTGAGATTGGGCTGGTGGCGGGTCATCACGCCTCCTCGTAGCGCTGGAGCGTCACGCGTTCTTCGCCGGCGGTCTCGAGATAGAACCGGCGGATCAGGTTCTGGGCGGCGAGCAGCCGATATTCGGCCGAAGCGCGCATGTCGGAGATGGGCGCGAAGTCCTGGGCCAGTGCCGCCACGGCCTCTTCGATCGCCGCCTCGTTCCAGTCGCGCCCGACAAGGGCGGCCTCCACGGCCTTCGCCCGCTTCGGCGTGGCCGCCATGCCGCCATAGGCGATGCGCGCGGAGACGCAGCGACCGCCTTCGATCTCGAGATGGAAGGCGCCCAGCACGGCGGTGATGTCCTCGTCGCGGCGCTTGGTCACCTTGTGGACGCGGTAGATCGCGCCCGGCTTCGGCAAGGGGACGGTGACGGATTGGACGAATTCGCCTGACCCCCGGTCCTGCTTGCCGTAATCGATGAAGAAATCCTCGAGCGGCAGGTCGCGCGTCTTGGCCCCCTTGCGCAGGGTCAGCGTGGCGCCGAGCGCGATCAGCGGCGGTGGGGTGTCGCCGATGGGCGAGCCGTTGGCGATGTTGCCGCCGATGGTGCCCATGTTGCGCACCTGATCGCCGCCGATGCGGTCGAGCAGGCTGCGCCAGGCGGGGATGCGCGCGCCCAGCGACCGATAGGCATCGGTGTAGCTTACATTGGCGCCGAGCGTGATCGACGTCTCGTCTTCGATAACCGTGCGCAGCTCCTCGACACCGCCGATGAAGACCACGGGCGCGATGTCGCGCATGTGCTTGGTGACCCAGAGTCCGACATCGGTGGAGCCGGAGACGATGGTCGCCTTCGGTTCGGCTTCCAGAATATCGGCCAGATCGTCGAGCGAGGACGGCACGACCAAGCGGTCCTTGCCCTCGCCGATCTCGACGCGCGAACCGTCGCGCAGATCGGCCAGCCGGCGCGCCATCTCCGTGCGTTCGGTCGCAAGCGGATCGCTTGCGGCATCGCCATAGGTGTCGAATGCCCGCGCGGCCTTCACGATCGGCTCGTAGCCCGTGCAGCGGCAGAGATTGCCCTGCAGCGCCTTCTCGATCGCCGCATCCGAAGGTGCCGGTTCGCGCATCCACAGCGCATAAAGCGACATCACGAAACCCGGCGTGCAGAAGCCGCATTGCGAGCCGTGAAAATCGACCATGGCCTGCTGCACCGGATGCAGCGAGCCATCCGGTCGCCGCAGATGCTCGACGGTGACGACATGGCTGCCATCAAGCGAACCGAGGAACCGGATGCATGCATTGACGCCTTCATAGACGAGTTCGCCATCGGCAAGCCGGCCGACCAGCACCGTGCAGGCGCCGCAATCGCCTTCCGCGCAGCCTTCCTTCGTGCCGCGCAGCGAACGGCGCAGGCGCAGGAAATCGAGCAGCGTCTCGTCGGGACGCACCGCCGACAGGGCGATGTCCTCGCCATTGAGGATGAAACGTATTTCGGAACGGGCCACTTAGCTTCCCCGGTAGGTGGAATAGCCGAAAGGCGAAAGCAGAAGCGGCACATGGTAGTGCGACGCCTCCGCCATGCCGAAACGGATCGGAATCTGGTCGAGGAAAAGCGGATCGGGCAGATCGGCGCCGAGGCCGCGCAGATAGTCGCCGGCGAAGAACACCAGCTCGTATTGGCCCGTCTTGAAGTCCTTGCCTTCCAGGATCGGCGCGTCGCAGCGGCCATCGGCGTTGGTCACGACTTCCTTGACCTTGCGATGCGAATTGCCGCTGACCGCGTAGAGGGCGATCTTCAGTCCCGCGGCGGGGCGCCCCGAGGCCGTATCGAGAACATGGGTGGTGAGGCGTCCGCCCGAGGCGTTCGACATGAATGCTCCTCGCTGCCGTGATCCGGCACTCTCGTTATGGTTCACCGCGCAAGCCTAATGCAATGCGGCGCGGGATAAGAGGCAGCGCCCCTCGAAAGACTTTCAATTTTTCAAAGGGGAATGCGTCTTCATTCCTTTCGTCTATCATTGCGCCCGAGAGTTGAGAATGACAAGCGCGAGGGTGGCAAGCAGGATGCGATATCCGAGGGACATGCGCGGTTACGGGGCCAACCCGCCCGATCCCCAATGGCCGGGCGGCGCCCAAATCTGCGTCCAGTTCGTGATGAACTACGAGGAAGGCGGTGAGAACTGCATCCTGCATGGCGATGCCGCCTCGGAAGCGTTCCTGTCGGAAGTGGTCGGTGCCGCCCCCTGGCCCGGCAAGCGGCACTGGAACATCGAGTCCATGTATGAATATGGCGCGCGCGCCGGCTTCTGGCGCCTGCACCGCATGTTCACCGAGGCCGGGGTCCCGGTTACCGTCTATGGTGTGGCGACCGCGCTGGCGCGTTCTCCCGACCAGGTTGCCGCCATGCAGGATGCGGGATGGGAACTGGCCACGCACGGCCTGCGCTGGATCGATTATCGCGACCATGACGAAGAGGACGAGATGCGCGATCTCGTCGAGGCGGTCCGCCTGCACGAGGAGGTGACGGGCGAACGGCCCAAGGGCATCTACCTGGGGCGCACATCCGTCAACTCGGTCAAACTCGCCGCAGCCGAAGGGGGCTTTGCCTGGATCTCGGACACCTATGACGACGACCTGCCCTACTGGCTCGACCATGACGGCCACGGCAATCCGATCGATCCGCAACTGGTGATCCCCTATACGCTCGACGCCAACGACATGCGCTTTGCGACCGCGCAAGGGTTCAATTCCGGCGACCAGTTCTTCGCCTATCTGAAGGACAGCTTCGACACGCTCTATGCGGAAGGACAGGCCGGGCGGCCGGCCATGATGAGCGTCGGGCTGCACTGCCGGCTGATCGGGCGACCGGGACGCGCGGCCGCGCTCAAGCGCTTCATCGATTACGTGAAGGGGCATGAGAAGGTGTGGCTCGCCCGACGCATCGACATCGCCGAACACTGGATGAAGACCCATCCCCATGCACCGCCCGCCCTGCGGCCGAGCCGCATGGACCGCGAGGCATTCGTCGGCAGGTTCGGCGGCATCTTCGAGCATTCCGCCTGGATCGCGGAACGCGCCTTCGACGGCGAACTGGGACCTGCCCACGATTCGGCCGGTGGCCTGCACAACGCGCTGGCGCGTGTCTTCCGCTCGGCCTCCGAGGAGGAGCGGCTCGGCGTGCTCAAGGCCCATCCCGACCTGGCCGGCAAGCTAGCGGCGGCCAAACGCCTGACGGCGGAATCGACCGCCGAGCAGGCCTCCGCCGGTCTCGACGCGCTGACCGACGAGGAACGCGCGACCTTCGAGCGTCTCAACGCGGCTTACGTCGAAAAACACGGATTCCCCTTCATCATCGCGGTGAAGGACAACACCAAGTCGAGCATCCTTGAAGCCTTCAAGGCGCGCATCGACAACGACCGCGAGACGGAATTTGCGACCGCCTGCCGGCAGGTGGAGCGCATCGCCCGTCTCCGGCTGAACGACATCCTGCCCGCCTGAAGGACCCGCCATGGCAGATCGAAGCTATTACGCCCCCCATGGCGGCCATCCGCCCCAAAGCCAGTTGCTGACAGGCCGCGCGGTCTTCACGGAAGCCTATGCGGTGCTGCCGGCGGGCACCATGCAGGATATCGTCACGAGCCGCCTGCCCTTCTGGAACGACACCCGCGCCTGGATTCTCGCGCGCCCGCTTTCGGGCTTTGCCGAGACCTTTTCGCAGATGATCATGGAGGTCGCGCCCGGCGGTGGCAGCGATCGACCTGAGCCGGACGCCGAGGCCCAGGCCGTGCTCTTCGTCGTGGAAGGCGAGCTGACGGTGACGCTCGACGGAAACGACCGCGTGCTGACTCCGGGCGGCTTCGCCTATCTACCGCCCGCTTCCAGCTGGACGGCGCGAAATGACGGAGACACTGCCGCGCGCTTCCACTGGATTCGCAAGCGCTACGAGAAGGTCGACGGCCTCGACGGGCCGGAAGCCCTCTTTTCGCATGATGACGAGGTCGAGCCCGCCCAGATGCCCGGCACCGATGGGCGCTGGTCCACGACACGTTTCGTCGACCCGGAAGATCTGCGCCACGACATGCATGTCACGATCGTCACCTTCGAGCCGGGCGGCGTGATCCCCTTCCTGGAAACCCACGTGATGGAGCACGGGCTCTATGTGCTCGAAGGCAAGGCGGCCTATCGGCTCAACCAAGACTGGGTGGAGGTCGAGGCCGGCGACTTCATGTGGCTGCGCGCCTTCTGCCCGCAGGCCTGCTATGCCGGCGGCCCGGGCCGCTTCCGCTATCTCCTCTACAAGGACGTGAACCGGCATCCGAGGCTCGATCTCCGATGACCCGCAGCCTCACCGCCGCCCCGCTGACGCGCGAAGCCTTCGCGCCCTTCGGCGATGTGCTCGACACCGACTGGAAGAACAGCTTCCCCATCAATGCGGGCATGACGGAGCGCTTCCACGACATGGCGAAGGTCGAGGCGACCGGGCCGGAGGGAAAGGTGATCATCTCGATCTTTCGGGGAAAGCCCTACGATTTTCCGCTGAAGCTCGGAATGGTCGAGCGCCATCCTTTCGGCAGCCAGGCCTTCATGCCGCTCTCGCCCGCGCCGTTCCTCGTCGTCGTCTGCCCGGACGAGGGCACGAAGGGACCCGGCGCGCCGCAGGCCTTCCTGACGGCGCCGGGCCAGGGCGTGAACTACCATCGGAACGTCTGGCATGCGGTCCTGACGCCCATTGGCGCGCCGCAGGATTTCCTGGTCGTGGACCGCGGCGGCGCCGGCGAGAACCTGCAGGAATTCTCCTTCGACGCGCCTTTCGAGGTTCGCCTGCCCTGACAGCCAGGCAAGTGCCGGACACGGGATTTCATGGCGCTGTCACGTGTCTCCGCTAGGCTTTCGATCCGTCGCAGCGGGGGTCGGCGATAGCCGTTTCGGGGCAAATTTTCATGATAAATTGGCCGATCCGGTTGCATCAGTGTCCCTGCTGAGGCTATTAAATGGCCAAGGGGTGTTCCTGACAAATACGTCGCGCGATGTCGCAGATGACCTTGCGGCAGCGCGAAATATCGCGTCATTATCGCGTCCAAAGAGGCTGCGGAAATAGCACCCGGCGGTCTGAAGACCGTTTACGAACAACAGAGTGAGGAACGACATGTCCAAAGAACTCAAGTTTCTTAGCCACCGCGTTGCATCCGGCAAGCTGAGCCGCCGCGACTTTCTTGGCCGCGCCGCAGCACTCGGCATCGCGACGCCCTTCGCCACGTCCCTGCTGACCAAGGCCGTCAAGGCGCAGCCCCAGAAAGGCGGCGCGCTGCGCATGGGCCTGACGGGCGGCGAATCCACCAACAGCCTCGACCCCGCGACCTGGCTCACCCAGGTACCGCAGAATTTCGGCTCGACCTGGGGCGAGACCCTGGTGATCCAGTCGCCCGAAGACGGCTCGCCGGAGCCGGTCCTGGCCGAGTCCTGGGAACCGTCCGAAGACGCCACCGAGTGGCGCTTCAACATCCGCCAGGGCGTGACCTTCCACAACGGTCAGGAAATGACCGCCGAGGACGTGGCCCAGACCATCCGCCGCCACTCCGACGAGAACACCGAATCCGCGGCTCTCGGCGTGTTGCGCGACATCGAGGACATTTCCGTCGACGGCAATGTAGTGGTCTTCAAGCTGGCGCGCGGCAATGCCGATCTCCCGCTGCTCCTGACCGACTACCACCTCGTGATCCAGCCCAATGGCGGCATGGACGAGCCGGATGCCGGCATCGGCACCGGACCCTACAAGGTGGAGGTCAACGAACCGGGCGTGCGCCACGTCAGCACCAAATATGACGGCTACTGGCGCGACGATGTCGGCCATGTCGATTCCGTCGAGATCATCGTGATGAACGACTCGACCGCGCGCATCTCCGCGCTGCAGTCGGGCCAGGTCCACATCATCAACCGGGTCGAGCCGCGCACCGTGGAACTCCTGTCGCGCGCCCCGGGTGTCGTGATCGAGGGCGTGCCTTCCAAGGGCCACTACGTGTTCATCATGCATTGCAACACGGCGCCCTTCGACAATGCCGATCTGCGCATGGCGCTGAAGCTGTCGATCGACCGCGAGCAGATGATCAACCAGGTCCTGCTCGGCCACGCTTCGCTTGGCAACGACTTCCCGATCAACGAGTCCTACGCGCTTTACCCGGAGGGCATCGAGCAGCGGACCTACGATCCGGATCAGGCGCGCCACTATTTCGAGCGCTCCGGCCATGAAGGCCCGATCCTGCTGCGTACGTCGGAAGTCGCCTTCCCCGGTGCCGTCGACGCAGCCCAGCTCTTTGCCCAGCAGGCCTCGGCCGCCGGCATCGACATCCAGGTCCAGCGCGAGCCGGGCGACGGCTACTGGACGGAAGTCTGGAACGCGCAGCCCTTCTGCGCCTCCTACTGGGGCGGCCGCCCGACGCAGGATTCCATGTATTCGACCGCCTACATTACCGGCGCCGACTGGAACGACACGCGCTTCTTCGACGAAGGCTTCGACGACATCATCTTCGAGGCGCGCGCCGAGCTCGACACGTCGCGCCGCGCGGAACTCTATCGCGACGCCGCCACCAAGGTGCGTGACGATGGCGGCCTGATCCTGCCCATGTTCAACGACTTCCTCGACGCGCGTCGCGAAGAGGTTCAGGGCTGGGTCCGCGACCCCAACCACGAGACGTCCAATCTGAGGGCGGCGATCCGCGTCTGGCTCCAACAGGCGTAGGTTCGGGACCTTGGGGGGCTGGGGCTCCATACTGAAGTTGATCGCCCAGCGTATCGCGCTGGGCGTCCTTCTCCTTCTGGCGGTTTCGGTGCTCATCTTCATGGGCACCGAGATCCTGCCGGGCGACGTCGCAAGCTCGATTCTCGGCCAGGCGGCGACGCCGCAGGCGCTGGAGAATCTGCGCCGCGAACTCGGCCTCGATCAGCCGGCCATCGTGCGCTATTTCTCCTGGCTCGGCGGCGTGCTGACGGGCGATCTGGGCGTGGCGCTTTCCAATCGCCGCGACATCGCCTCCGCGATCGCGCCACGGCTCGCCAACACGCTGTTCCTGGCCTTCTGGGCGGCTGCCGTCTCGGTGCCGCTGGCGATCCTGCTCGGGCTGATCGCCGTGCGCTACCGCAACGGCGTCGTCGACAAGACGATCTCCGGCCTGGCGCTCGCCTCCACCTCGCTGCCGGAATTCTTCATCGGCTACGTCCTCATCTTCATCTTCGCCGTGACGCTGAACTGGTTCCCGAGCTTCTCGACCGTCTATGAAGGCATGCCGTTCTGGCAGCGCATGCAGGCGATCGCCCTGCCGGCCGCCGCGCTGACGTTGGTCGTGCTGGCGCACATGATGCGCATGACCCGCGCGGCGATCCTCAACGTGATGCAGTCGGCCTATATCGAGACGGCGGAGCTCAAGGGCCTGTCGCAGTTCGACATCATCCGCCGACACGCGCTGCCGAATGCCATCGCGCCGGTCGTCAACGTGGTCATGCTCAACCTCGCCTTCCTGGTGGTCGGCGTGGTCGTCGTCGAGGTGATCTTCGTCTATCCCGGCATGGGGCAATATCTGGTCGATCACGTCTCCAAGCGCGACGTGCCGGTGGTGCAGGCCGTGGGCCTCATCTTTGCCGCCGTCTACATAGGGCTCAATCTCATCGCCGATATCGCCGCCATCATCGCCAACCCGCGCCTGAGGCATCCGAGATGATCGCATTGCCCTGGCTCGGACGCGTGCCCATCGGAGCGGCCATCGGCCTCTTCTTCACCATCGTCTTCCTCTTCTGCGCGATCTTCGCGCAATGGATCGCGCCCTATCCGGGCTCTCTCATCATCGGCGGCGTGTGGGAATCATCCTCGTCGCGCCACTGGCTGGGGACCGACAATCTGGGCCGCGATCTCCTGTCGCGCATGATCTACGGTGCGCAGGTGACCGTGTTCATCGCGGCGATGGCGACCGCGCTCGCCTTCTCGCTCGGCTCCATCCTCGGATTTGCGGCGGCCGTCATCGGCGGCTGGTTCGACTCCATCATGTCGCGCCTCGTCGATCTCCTGATGTCCATCCCGACGCTGATCTTCGGGCTGGTCGTGCTGTCGGTCCTGCCCTCGACCATTCCCGTCCTCATCTTCGTCATGGGCTTTCTGGACTCGACCCGCGTCTACCGCCTGTCGCGGGCCGTCGCAGCCGACATCAACGTCATGGACTTCGTCGAGGCGGCCAAGCTGCGCGGCGAAGGGCGCATGTGGATCATCTTCCGCGAGATCCTGCCCAACGCGCTGTCGCCGCTGGTTTCCGAACTCGGGCTGCGCTTCATCTACGCGGTGCTCTTCCTCTCCGCCCTCTCCTTCCTGGGGCTCGGCGTGCAGCCGCCGAACGCCGACTGGGGCGGCATGGTGCGCGAGAACCGCGAAGGCATCGTGTTCGGCATCGGCGCCGCCCTCATCCCGGCCGCCGCCATTGCCGCGCTGGCCATCTCGGTCAATCTGGTCGCCGACTGGGTTCTCAACCGCACCTCAAGCCTGAAGGGAGGCCGCGGTGGCTGAGGCCCTGAAACACAAGACGCATGGCGACGCCCTGCTCGAGATCCGCGATCTGAAGATCGAGGCAACCGTCTATCCGCCCGACGAGGACCCGCACGACATCACCATCGTAGACGGCATCTCGCTGAAGCTCGAAAAGGGCAAGGTTCTCGGCCTCATCGGGGAGTCCGGGGCCGGCAAGTCGACCATCGGGCTGTCGGCCATGGCCTATGGGCGCGGCGGCGTGCGCATCACCGGCGGCGAGGTCATCCTCAACGGCCGGGACATCATGAAGGAAAAGACGCGCGGCGTCCGCCACCTGCGCGGCGCCGAGGTCTGCTACGTCGCCCAGTCGGCGGCGGCCGCCTTCAACCCGGCCCACAAGCTGATGGACCAGGTGGTGGAAGCCACCGTCGAACACGGCCGCGCCTCGCGCAAGGAAGCCGAAAAACGCGCCGTCGCGCTGTTCCGCAAGCTCAGCCTGCCGGAGCCCGAGCGGATCGGCAACCGCTATCCGCACCAGGTCTCCGGCGGCCAGCTGCAGCGCGTCATGACCGCGATGGCGCTGTGCTCGGAGCCCGACCTGATCGTTTTCGACGAACCGACCACCGCGCTCGACGTGACCACCCAGATCGACGTGCTGGCGGCGATCAAGGAGGCGATCCGCGACACCGGCGTGGCCGCGCTCTACATCACGCACGACCTTGCCGTCGTCGCCCAGGTCTCCGACGAGATCATGGTTCTGCGCCATGGCAAGACGGTCGAATGGGCCGAGACGCGCCAGATCATCGAGGCGCCGAAGGAAGACTACACCAAGGCACTGGTCGCAGCACACGCCATCGACCATGAGGAGCAGAAGCCCGCCGGCTCCCCTGCCCTCTCGGTCAAGAACATTACCGCCGCCTATGGCGGGGGCAAGATCGACGTTCTCAAGGACGTCTCGGTCGACATCTTCCCCGGCCAGACGCTGGCCGTGGTCGGCGAATCCGGGTCGGGCAAGTCGACGCTGGCGCGTGTGATCACCGGCCTGCTAACGCCCCGGGAAGGCGAGATCGAGTTCGCTGGCCGCACGCTTTCGCCCAAACTCGCCCAGCGCACGCGCGACGATCTGCGCGAATTGCAGATGATCTACCAGATGGCCGACACGGCCATGAACCCGCGCCAGACTGTGGCGACCATCATCGGCCGGCCGCTGGAGTTCTACTTCAACATGCGCGGCAAGGAGCGCGACCGGCGGGTGGCCGAACTGCTCGACAAGATCGAGATGGGCACCGGCTATGCCGACCGCTACCCGGCCGAACTGTCCGGCGGCCAGAAGCAGCGCGTCTGCATCGCCCGCGCGCTGGCGGCCAAGCCGACACTGATCATCTGCGACGAGGTGACCAGCGCGCTCGACCCGCTGGTGGCCAACGAAATCCTGAAGCTCCTGCTCGAACTGCAGCGCGAGGAACAGGTGGCCTATCTGTTCATCACCCACGACCTCGCCACGGTGAAGGCGATCGCCGATTCCATCGCGGTCATGTACCAGGGCAAGGTGGTGCGCTACGGAACCAAGAGCGAGGTCCTGAAGCCGCCCTTCGACGACTACACCGACCTGCTTCTTTCCTCCGTGCCGGAAATGCAGCTCGGCTGGCTGGAAAACGCCATTGCCGGACGCCGCATGGAGAGCGGCGGCAACTAGGCGGCGGCTCAGCTCCCCCCTCCCGCCGCTACTGGCCGACGCGGCGCAACACCCGCGCCGTCACCCCGGCTGCCAACAGCGCGATTGCGGCGCAGATCATCGCCGCCGTCGACATCCCCTCCGCGAAAGCCACACGGGCCGCGGCCGCGAGTGTTTCTCCCGCGGATCCGCCCAGCGCCTCCGCCTCCACCAGCGCGGTGCCGACGGTGCCGGTGGATGCCATCGCCGTATTTTCCGGCATGGCGCCGCCGAGATTCAGGCGGTAGAGCGCGGTGACGAGACTACCGAGAAGCGCGATGCCGAGCGCCCCGCCGAGTTCCGAACTCGTCTCCGCCATGCCCGCGGCCGAGCCCGCACGGTCACCCGGGGCCGCGCCGATGATGAGGTCGGTGGCCAGTGTGAAGACGGGCGCCAGCCCAATCGACAGGATGAACAGGGCAGACACGGTGAGCGGCAGCGAGAACGCACCGGCCGCGACAGAAAGCAGAGCGAAGCCGCAGGCCGCCACCGTCAGCCCCGTCGCCATCAGATAGGCCGGCCGCACGCTTCCCACCATTGCCGGGGCCGCCATGGCCCCGATGATGAAGCCCACGGCCGAGGGAAGCGACCAGATGCCGGCCATCAGGGGCGAGAGGCCAAGCACCAGCTGGAGGTAAAGGGCGATCAGCAGGAACGAGCCGAAGGCCACGAAGAACGACACCAGATTGACGCCCAGCGAGGCGCTGAAGGCAGGAACCCGCAGGAGCGAGAGGTCGATGAGCGGATCGTCGAGCCGTGTCTGCCGGCGCACGAAGATCCAGCCTGCGGTGAGCCCTGCCGCCATGATGGCGAGCGACTGCATGTCGAGCCCGCCTTCGGCCGCCGCCTTCACCCCGTAGATGACGCCCAGCACAGCGAGGACGGAGAGTGCCGCGCTGGTCAGGTCCAGCCGACCCGCCTCGGGACTGCGGTACTCGGGCAGAAGCAGCGGCGCCAGCACGAGCAAGAGGACCATGACCGGCACCGCGATCAGGAACACCGATCCCCACCAGAACCAATTGAGGAGCACGCCGCCGACCACCGGCCCGATGGCCGCGCCGGCCGAGAAGCTGGCGATCCAGACGCTGATCGCGAAGGTCCGTTCGCGGGCGTCATGAAACATGTTGCTGATCAGCGAAAGCGTGGATGGCGCCAGCGTCGCGGCGGCGAGGCCGAGCAGCGCGCGCGCGACGATCAGCATGGTCGCGCTGGTCGAAAACGCCGCCAGCACCGACGCCGCGCCGAAGGCCACGGCACCGATCATCAGGAGACGCCTGCGGCCGATCCGATCACCCAGCGTGCCCATCGTGATGAGCGCGCCGGCAACCATGAAGCCATAGATATCCACGATCCACAGCATCTGCGCCGCGCTTGGGCGCAGGCTGATGTCGATCTGCGGCACGGCGAGATTGAGGACCGTCAGGTCCATGGAATAGAGCATGCAGGGCAGCGCGATGACGGCGAGGCCCAGCCAGTCCTTGCGGGTGGCCTTCCGGGGCACGAAGGCGCTGGCGGATGGCATTTCGATTGTCGACATTCGGGATTTCCTTGCTCGACGGCCGCGGTCGACCTAGAACGCACCGGGCCGGCCGGTTCCGACACGGGACGGGCTTCTTAGCCGCCCCGTGCTGACAGCATGGCTTCAGCATCGGTCGTGTTTCGACAGTGCTGCCTCCCTCGCCGATGGCAGCGCATCTGGTTCCCGCCGCCGCCCGAAACGGGATCGCGATGGCTGGAAAACGCCATCGCCAGACGAAGAATGGAAAGCACCGGCGCCCGACCGCCACTAGTCTGCGAAACCACGCCCCGCCTCCGAAACCTGTTTGCCCAGAGGACTTCATGCCGCTCACACCCAACCGCGACATCTTCATCACCTGTGCCGTGACTGGCGCAGGCGACACGACCGCCCGATCGCCCCATGTGCCGATCACGCCCCGGCAGATCGCCGACTCGGCCATCGACGCGGCCAGGGCCGGCGCGGCAATCGCCCATATCCATGTGCGCGATCCGGAGACGGGCGCGCCGGCACGGCGGATCGAGCTCTACGAGGAGGTGGTCGAGCTGATCCGGGCTTCCGGCACAGACATGGTGCTGAACCTGACCGCCGGCATGGGCGGCGACCTGACGCTGGGCTCACCCGAGGCGCCGCTGCCGCCGTCCGACAAGGGCACCGACATGGCCGGCGCGACCGAGCGGCTCGAACATGTGGCGAAGCTGAAGCCCGAGATATGCACGCTCGATTGCGGCACGATGAATTTCGGCGAGGGCGACTACATCATGGTCAATTCGCCGGCCATGCTGAAGGCGATGGCCGCCGGCATCCGCGATCTCGGCGTGCGCCCCGAGATCGAGATCTTCGACGGCGGGCATCTGGTGCTGGCCAAATGGCTGAAGGACCAGGGGCTGATCGACGATCCGGTGATGGTGCAGCTTTGCATGGGCGTGCCCTGGGGGTCGCCCGACGACATCGCGACCTTCATGGCGCTGGTCAACAATCTGCCCGCGGGCTGGACCTTCTCGGCCTTTTCGATCGGCCGCAACCAGCTGCCCTATGCGGCGCTCGCCGTGCTGGCCGGCGGCAACATCCGGGTGGGGCTCGAAGACAATCTCTGGCTCGGCAAGGGGGAACTGGCCACCAACGGACAGCTGGTCGAGCGCGCGATGCAGGTCGCCCACGGCATGGGCTGCCGGGTGATCGGCCCCGATGAAGTACGCGAAAAACTCAAGCTGACGAAGCGGTGGTAGACATGCAGGACATTCGCAAGGCCGCCTGCATCGGCGGCGGGGTGATCGGCGCCGGCTGGGTGGCGCGGCTGCTGTTGAACGGCATCGATGTGGCGCTCTTCGATCCGGCGCCCGATGCCGCGCGCAAGGTCGAGGAGGTGATGGCGGGCGCACGACGCGCCTATGGTGCCATGACCGACACGCTGCCTGCGGAAGGCCGGCTGACCCTTGCGGCAAGCATCGAGGATGCGGTGAAGGAGGCCGATTTCATCCAGGAAAGCGTGCCGGAACGGCTCGACCTGAAACACAAGGTGCTGGCGGAGATCGACGCCCGTGCACGACCCGACGCGCTGATCGGCTCGTCCACCTCGGGCCTGAAGCCGACCGACATGCAGGCGCCGATGACCCATCCCGAAAGGCTGGTCGTCGCCCACCCCTTCAACCCGGTCTATCTGCTGCCGCTGGTCGAGATCGTGGCCGGAGAGAAGACCGACCCGGCCATGGTGGAGAAGGCGAGGAACGTCTATGCCGCCATCGGCATGAAGCCCGTCGTCATCCGCAAGGAGATCGAGGCCTTTGTCGGCGACCGCCTGCTGGAGGCTTTGTGGCGCGAGGCGCTGTGGCTGATCAAGGACGGGGTGACGACGGTCGAGGAGCTGGACGACATCATCCGCTATTCCTTCGGCCTGCGCTGGGCGCAGATGGGCCTGTTCCAGACCTACCGCATCGCCGGCGGCGAGGCCGGCATGCGCCATTTCATGGCCCAGTTCGGGCCGTGCCTGGAATGGCCGTGGACCAAGCTGACGGATGTGCCGGAACTGACCGACGAGCTGGTCGACACGATTGCCACCCAGTCGGACGAACAGGCCGCCGGGCTGTCGATCCGCGAACTGGAGACCATCCGCGACGACAATCTGGTGGCCATCATGCGGGCGCTGGCGGCGAGCCAGGGCGGCAAGGGCTGGGGCGCCGGCGAGGCGCTCAACAGCTATGCAAAGCAGCTGAAGGACCGCGCCGGCATTCGTTAAGCGTCAGGCGCGCTCCATCGCGATGGCGATGCCCTGGCCGACGCCGATGCACATGGTGGCGAGTGCCAGCTTGCCGCCACGCTCATGCAACTCCAGTGCGGCCGTGCCCGAAATGCGGGCGCCCGACATGCCGAGCGGATGGCCGAGCGCGATGGCGCCGCCATTCGGGTTCACATGCGCCGCGTCGTCGGCGATGCCGAGATCGCGCAGTGTCGCGAGGCCCTGCGAGGCGAAGGCTTCGTTGAGCTCGATCACGTCGAAATCACTCGGCTTGATGCCGAGCCGCGCGCAGAGCTTCTTCGTTGCCGGGGCAGGACCAAAACCCATGATGCGCGGCAGGAGGCCGGTCGCCGCACCGCCCAGCACGCGGGCGATGGGGGTGAGGCCATATTTCTTGACCGCCGCTTCCGAAGCCACGATCAGCGCCGCCGCGCCGTCATTGACGCCCGACGCATTGCCGGCCGTGACCGTGCCGTTCTCGCGGAAGGGCGTGGCCAGCTTGCCGAGTTTTTCCACCGTCGTGCCGGCGCGCGGATGCTCGTCCTTGTCCACGACGATCGGATCGGCCTTGCGCTGCGGGATGGTGACCGGGACGATCTCCTTGGCGAGACGCCCGCTTTCCTGTGCTCGAACCGCCTTTTCCTGGCTGCGCACGGCAAAGGCGTCCTGGTCGGCGCGGCTGATGGAAAAGTCCTCGGCGACGTTCTCGCCGGTCTCCGGCATGGAATCGATGCCGTACTGCTTCTTCATCAGCGGGTTGACGAAGCGCCAGCCGATGGTGGTGTCGTAGATCTCGGCGTTGCGCGAGAAGGCCGTCTCGGCCTTGGGCATCACGAAGGGCGCGCGCGACATGGATTCCACGCCGCCGGCGATCATGATCTCGGCCTCGCCCGACTTGATGGCGCGGGCGGCAATCGTCAGCGCATCCATGCCGGAACCGCAGAGCCGGTTGACGGTCGAGCCGGAGATCTCCTTCGGCAGGCCGGCCAGAAGCAGCGCCATGCGCGCGACGTTGCGGTTGTCCTCGCCGGCCTGGTTGGCACAGCCATAGACGACATCGTCGATCGCCTGCCAGTCGACATTGGCGTTGCGCTCCATCAGCGCCTTCAGCGGGATGGCGCCGAGATCGTCGGCGCGCACGGAGGAGAGCGAACCGCCGAAGCGGCCGATGGGGGTGCGGATATAGTCGCAGATATAGGCGTCGGCCATGTCAAACCTCCGGTACGTTGAGATCGGCGATGTCGCCATCGATATGCAGTTTCGCGCCGGTGACGGCCTGCAGTTCCTCCAGGCTCATGCCCGGCAGCTTGTCGCGCAGGACGAAATGCTTGTCGACCACGTCGATCACCGCCAGGCTCGTATAGATGCGGGTCACGCAGCCGACGCCGGTCAAGGGCAGCGAGCAGCGCTCGACCAGCTTGGGCTGGCCCTTCTTGGTGACGTGGTCGGTGACCACCCAGACCTGCTTGGCGCCATGGACGAGGTCCATCGCGCCGCCGACGGCCGGGACCGAGCCCGGGCCGGTGCTCCAATTGGCGAGATCGCCATTCTCGGCAATCTCATAGGCGCCGAGCACGGCGACATCGAGATGACCGCCGCGCACCATCGCGAAGCTGTCGGCATGATGGAAGAAGGACGCGCCGGGGTTCAGCGTGACGGCCTTCTTGCCGGCATTGATGAGGTCCCAGTCCTCGGAGCCGGCGGGCGGGGCCTCGCCGAAATCCAGAATGCCGTTTTCGGTGTGGTAGGTCACCTCGCGGCCTTCCGGCTTGAACTTGGCGATCATCTCCGGAAAGCCGATGCCGAGATTGACATAGGCGCCGTCCGGCAGGTCCTGCGCGGCGCGCCAGGCGATCTGTGCGTTAGTCAGCTTGGCGCTCATCACTTGGTCTCCTCGCGCAAGAGGGCTTCTTCCTGGGCAGGATTGGGCACCTCGACGATCTGGTTCACGAAGATGCCGGGCGTGATGACCTGTTCGGGGTCGATCTGGCCGGGCTCCACGATGCGGCTTGCCTGCACGATGGTCGTGGTGGCGGCCATCGCCATCAGCGGCGAGAAATTGCGCGCCGCCTTGCGGTAGGTGAGGTTACCCTTACTGTCGGCCGTCTCCGCCTTGAGGATCGCAACGTCGGCCTTCAGCCAGCGCTCGCGCACATAATGCTTGCCGTCGAATTCCTCGACCGGCTTGCCGTCTGCGACGTCGGTGCCGTAGCTCGACGGGGTGTAGAAGGCCGGGATGCCCGCCCCGCCGGCGCGGATGCGCTCGGCCAGCGTGCCCTGCGGGACCAGTTCGAGCCCGATCTCGCCCGCCAGATAGCGGTCGGTGAAGGCTTTCGGGTCCGACGAGCGCGGGAAGGAACACACCATCTTGGCCACCATGCCGGCATAGATCATGGCCGCGATGCCGACCGCGCCATTGCCGGCATTGTTGTTGATGACGGTGATGTTGGCCGGCGAGCCGGTCTTCTTGTAGCGGTCGACAAGGGCGTGGATTAGCTCGATCGGCGCGCCCGCGCCGCCGAACCCGCCGATCATCACGGACATGCCGTCCGAAATGCCGGCCACCGCCTCCTCGAGGCTGGGGCAGATCTTGTTCATGTGCAGTTCCCGCTTCCCTGGTCCGCGCCACAACGTTCGTATTGCGAACAAAAGTTTCTCATGCGATACATGACTAGTCGCAAGCAGGTGAGGAGTCAATGGAAGAGGGCGAGCACAGGGACATTGTCGGCTCGCTGGCGAAGGGGCTGACGGTCATGGAGATCCTGGCCGCGCACCGCGCCGGGCTGACGCTCTCCGAGGTGGCGGAAAAGGCCTCACTCACGCGCGCCGGCGCGCGAAGGCTGCTGCTGACGCTCGCTTCCAGCGGCTATGCAACGCAGGACGGCCGACGTTTCCTGCTCTCCCCTCGCCTGATCTCGCTGGCCCGCAACTGGGTTTCCGGCGCCTCGCTGTGGAGCTTCGCCGAGCCGATCATGCGCGAGGTGTCCGAACGGCTGGGCGAATCCTGCTCGGCCGCCGTCTTGTCTGGCCATGACGTGGTCTATGTCGCCCGCGTGGCGGGCGCGCGCCTCGTCTCGGTCGGGCTGCATGTCGGCACCAGGCTGCCGGCCCACTGCACCTCGATGGGCCGCGTGCTGCTTTGCGAACTCCCCGACGCCGAACTCGCCGAATTCCTCAGCTCCGCGACCATCGAGAAGAAGACCGAGAAGACGATCACCGATCCCGCCGCCCTCACAAACGCGATCCGCAAGGCGGCACAGGACGGTTTTGCGATCGTCGACGAGGAGCTGGAGATCGGCCTGCGCTCGCTGGCCGTGCCGATCCGCGATCTCTCGGGGCGCATCGTGGCGGCGATCAACGTCTCGACCCAGTCGGCCCGCACCAGCGTCGACGAGATGGAGGAGAAGTTCCTGCCGTTGCTTAGCCAAGCGGCGGGCCGGATCGAGGATTATTTCGTGGTGCAGTGAGGCTCAAGCGGCTTCATGCCGCCTCGGGCGGGCGGCGGCGCAGCAGGGAACGCATCTTGCGGGCAAGCTCGGCCTGCAGCCTGCCATCGGCCGCCTGCCGCGCGGCTTCCGCATCGTCCGGCAGCGCCAGAAGCGCGTCGACCAGCGAGCCCTCGCCCGCACTGGCGGGGACTTTTTCCGGGGCTGGATGCGCCCCCTGCGGCCGGTTGTCTTGCTCGTTCCTCATCATGGCGCGGGATATAGCACCCGTCCCGTGACGCTCGGAAGACAAGCTCTTGACGTTCCCGTGACCATTTGGAGATGGATTTTGCGGGGGCGGACAAAATGGTTAATGGGGTGAGGCGACACAAGTTCTCAGTTGATGCCGGAACAGCACCACACTTGCTTTCGCCTACGACATTCTGATCTAACCAAGACAACCGCAGCGCGAGCGCACCATGCAGCCTGATCTGTCCTTTAAGTCTGATCTCGTCCGTCGAGTGCGCAATCTCGCCCTTGGACCGAAGACGCCCTCAAACGCTTTGGTGCCGATCTTCGAGGCCATTTACAACTCGCTGCATGCGATTCAGGACCGCTTCGGAGATCAGTGGTGCACCGCCGGCCGCATTGCCATTGCGATGATCGACTACGGCGGGTCTTCTCCCAGCGTTGAGATTCGGGATAACGGCGTCGGATTGGATGACGAGAATTTTGTTTCGTTCCGTACCTACGACAGCGACCATAAGGCCAGGAGGGGCGGAAAAGGCGTAGGGAGGCTTTCTTGGCTGAAGGTTTTCGACCATGCGGCCGTCGTGAGCGACTTTCTCGGCGTCGACGGGAAAATGTACCGGCGACAGTTCGCCGTCGCGCTAGACAATGCCAGCCCGATCAGAAACTACTCCTTGGCTCCCTCCGAAGCTACTGCAACTGGGACGTCCATCCAACTGATGAGCATGAGACCGGAATACGTCCGGCACATGCCCACAAAGATGGATACAATCCTTCGCAAGATTGTCGCACACTTTCTGCCCTACCTCGTCGCTCAGGAAGTGCCGTCTATAACCATCGAGACTGACGAAAGTAGCCAAGACCTCGTCGAGGTTCTTGCTTCCAAGAAGGTGGAACTCGGCACAGACGATTTCGATATTGCTGAGAGCGGCAACCTGACCATTACCCACAATCTATTGGATCGCGGTGTCGTAGAGGGCAAAGCAGCACACAAAATCTACCTGGCCGCCAACGGCCGTGTCGTCGCGGAGTACGAGATTGGGCTACCCCTCGGACTCAACACATACGTCGAGCGGGACGGCGAGCAATATGTATATGCCGGGGTTATTTCAGGCGAGATGCTGGATCAATCTGTGAACACAGAAAGGACGGCCTTCGACCTAGAGGACGATCTGATCGATGAGATCAAGAGAGCAGCACTGACGGGGATCCGGCAAATCTTATCCCCCCAGATTGGACGGGTCATTCAGCGCCAGACAGAGCTTACCCGAAACGTCATCAAGAAGTACCCACGGTTTTCATACCTGGTCGGCGACCCCCGTGCCTTCGTCGAGGCCAAGGTACCACGAAACTTCAACTCTGCAGAACAAATCTATCAGCAACTCGCGATCTATGACTACAGAGAAAACCGCGACCTCGAGAGAAAGGTCGAAACTATGTCTCGGGGTTCGGAGGATGACGATCCCGTCGAGGCCGGTGTTGCGACCCTCCTCAACCGCCTTTCACAGCAGGAGTTCTCAGTTCTGGCCGATTACACGGTTCGCAGAAAAATTGTCCTCGACTTGCTTGAAAAAAGGCTGGGCTACAAGCCCGATGGAACCATGAAGCACCACGCCGAGGAGGCGCTGCACAAATTCGTCGTGCCGATGAAAGTGACGAGCACCGACGTTCATATCGATAGCCACAATCTCTGGATAGTCGACGATAAGCTCACCTACTATGAGCATTGGGCGTCCGACAAGCAGATGAAGAGGATCATTAAGGAAGAAGGGTCATCGAATCGGCCCGACGTTCTTCTCTTTAACGGCCGCACTGCATTCCACCGACCAGGCACCGATCAGCCCGTCGTAATTATCGAATTCAAGAAGCCTGCGCGCAATGAGTACAATGAGGATGAAAATCCGTTTACTCAGATATACGGATACATTGAGGAACTGCGAGGTGGCGCCGCCGCAGACAGGGATGGCGGAGTTATCCAGGAGGTCGACAACAAAACTCCGTTCTTCTGCTACATCATAGCTGACTTGACGCCAAACCTACGCAAGTGGCTGAGAATGGCGCAGATCAACGTTCCACTGCCCGGCGGCGGCGGCTTCTACGGGTACAACCCTGAGTACAATGCATTCATACAAGCTCTCAGTTATAGGTATGTCCTCAAGGACGCGCGGCTCCGCAATGAGGCCTTCTTTAAGCGACTCAAGATCTAAGGTGCCGCTGCAAAAACCCCGCTTGGACTCCCCTCACACATACCTGTTCACCACATTCTCCAGCCATTCCTGCCGACCCGAGACCGGCTTGGGATCGAGCCCCTCCTTCAGCGCGCGGGCGGAGATCTCTTCCAGCGTGCGTTCGCCCTTGAGCATGGCCTGGGCTTCCGCACCCTGCCAGCCGGCGTAGCGGTCGCTGAGCGGCTTCGAGAGCGCTTCGTCCTCGATCATCTTCGCGGCTGCCTTCAGGCCGCGGGCGCAGCAATCCATGCCGCCGATATGGGCGTGCAGCAGATCGGCCGGGTCGAGCGACTGGCGACGCAATTTGGCGTCGAAATTGGTGCCGCCGGTGGTGAAGCCGCCCCCCTTGAGTATCTCGTAGAAGGCCAGCGCCATCTCGGGCACGTTGTTGGGGAACTGGTCGGTGTCCCAGCCCGACTGGTAGTCGTTGCGGTTCATGTCGATGGAACCGAAGATGCCGAGCGCATTGGCCAGCGCCAGCTCGTGCTCGAAGGAATGGCCAGCCAGGATCGCGTGGCCCTGCTCGATGTTGACCTTGACCTCGTCCTCGAGCCCATAGCGCTTGAGGAAGCCGTAGACGGTGGCGACGTCGAAATCATACTGGTGTTTCGTGGGCTCCTGCGGCTTGGGCTCGATCAGGATCGTGCCCTTGAAGCCGATTTTGTGCTTGTACTCGACGACCATGGACAGGAACCGGCCGAGCTGGTCGAGCTCCTGGCCGATATTGGTGTTGAGCAGCGTCTCGTAGCCCTCGCGCCCGCCCCACAGCACGTAGTTCTCGCCGCCGAGGCGCTGGGTCACGTCCATGCAGGCCTTCACCGTGGCCGCCGAATAGGCAAAGATTTCCGGATCGGGATTGGTGGCAGCACCCGCCATGTAGCGGCGGTTGGAAAAGAGATTGGCCGTGCCCCAGAGGAGCTTGATGCCGGTCTCGCTCATCTTGGAAGCGAAATAGTCGCCGATCTCGTCGAGCCGCGACACGCTTTCCTTAAGCGTGGCGCCCTCGGGGCGCACGTCGGCGTCGTGGAAGCAGAAATAGGGCACGCCGAGCAGCGAGAACATCTCGAAGGCAACGTCGGCCTTCTGGCGCGCCAGGTCCATCGTGTCGGCCGGAAACCACGGGCGCTCGAACGTCTCGCCGCCGAACGGGTCGTTTCCGGGCCACACGAAATTGTGCCAGTAGCAGACCGCAAAGCGCAGATGGTCCTCCATGCGCTTGCCCAGCACCATCTCGTCGGGATCGTAATGGCGGAAGGCCAGATCGTTGGCGCTCTGCGGGCCTTCATGGGTGATGGGGCGGATGTCGCCGAAATAGCCTGTGCTCACGAGGAAACTCCCTTGATGGCTGGGTAAAGAGCGCGGAAACGCGCGTAGGAATCGTCGAAGGCGCCGACCAGATCGCGGTCGGGCTCGATCGAAAGGGCGGTGGCGGGCGGCGTGCAGACGGAGAGCGGATCGGCCTTCTCCGCCGCGATCAGACCAAGCCGCGCGGCGCCGAAGGCGGCCCCGAATTCGCCGGAAGCCGGCACGTCGACGGGGATGTTCAACGCCGTGGCGATGGCCTTCAGCCAGTAGGGCGAACGCGAGCCGCCGCCGGCCGCGGTGACGCGGTGAAGCGTGGTGCCGGCGGCCTTCAGCGCCTCCAGATTGTCGCGCAGCGCAAAGGCCACGCCTTCGAGCACGGCCTGGGTCAGAACAATTCGGTCGGTCTGGTGGGCAAGCCCGACAAAGGCGCCACGAATGGTCGCGTCATTGTGGGGCGTGCGCTCGCCGGACAGATAGGGAAGGAAGGTCACGCCGGTCGGCGCGCGCAGATCATCGCCCAGCGCGCCGGTGAGCTGCGCGGCATCGGTGCCGGTCACGCCTTCGAGCCAGTTGAGGCAATCGGTGGCCGACAGGATGACGCCCATCTGGTGCCAGGTCGCAGGCAGCGCGTGGCAGAATGTGTGGACGGCACTTTCCGGGTTGGGCAGGTAGGCATCATTGGCGGCAAAGAGCACGCCGGACGTGCCGAGCGAGACGAAGGCGCGGCCGGCAGCCACGGTGCCCATGCCGCAGGCGGACGCCGCATTGTCCCCTGCCCCGCCGGCCACGACCACCGGGCCGGACAAGCCCCAGCGCGAAGCGAGTTCGGCGCGCAGGTGCCCGCCGGGCTCGGTGCCCTCAACCAGGCGCGGCATGTGGGCCTCATCCAGATCGGTGGCGGCCAGGAGCTCGGGCGACCAGGCGCGCCTTTCGACGTCGAGCCAGGCGGTGCCGGCCGAATCCGACATCTCCGAGATGTGCTCGCCTGTCAGCCAGAGGCGCAGATAGTCCTTTGGCAGCAGCACCTTGGCGACGGCTGCGAAGATTTCGGGTTCGTTGTTCCTGACCCAGGCGAGCTTGGGCGCGGTGAAGCCCGGAAAGACGATGTTGCCGGTGATTTTGCGGAACAGAAGATCGGCGTCGAGCGCGGCGGCCTCGACATGGCTGCGGGTGTCGTTCCACAGGATGCAGGGCCGAAGGACATTGTCGGAAGCGTCCAAGAGGGTCGCGCCGTGCATCTGGCCGGAGAGGCCGATGCCTTTGACGGCGGCAAGCTCGCGGCTGTGCTGCGCCTTCAGCGCGTCGAGCGCGGCCCCCGTTGCGGCGATCCAGTGTGCGGGATCCTGTTCGGACCAGCCGGGGACCGGACGCGAGACATCGAGATGGCCGGTGCCCGCGCCGATCACCTTCTGGTTGGCGTCGATCAGCAGAGCCTTGACCCCGGACGTGCCGAGATCGATACCCAGGAACATGGTTTCCTCCCACGGGCCGCGCCTCCCAAGCGGGCCTTTCGGCAGGACTAGCAGAAATCGCCGACCCTGCCATCCGATTTTTTTCGCATCACAAAATAAATCGGAAGCGGCAGGCTTTTCAAGTCGCCGACAGCTTTGCGGCGCGGGCGGCGAACAGGCCGCTGAGGGGACTGTGGGCGCGCGCGGACTGCCGCTCCGCCGTCAGAAGCCCCGCCAGTTCGTTTTCCCCTGCCCTGATGGCGGCCTCGATCAGGGTCAGTTCGAGGACGTCGCGCTGGGCGTGGCTGCCGCCAAACCGGCTGGCCAGCTTGCGGATCGGCAGGAGATGGCGCGTGGCGGCGGCGTAGTCGCCCCGGCCGAAGGCGACAATGGCGAGTGTCGCCGGGTGCCCCACATCGCGGGTGAAGACCACATTGTCGCCCGCGCCCGCCAGCGCCGCTTCCTGCGCCTCCACGAGCGCATCGAGGTCGCGCCAGCGCCCGGCGCCGACAAAGGCCATCGCGGCATGGACGTCGTTGAAGGCGTAATGGCCGCCGGGCCTTGCCGCCTGCCAGTTGTCGGCCAGCGTGCCCCATCGCTCGCCCGCATCCACGCCGCCCAGATGCAGCCGCCACAGGATCGCCGAGGCGTCGACCATGTTGAGCGCCAGCGTCGATCGGCTGCCATAGATCGGCCCGTCATAAAGCGCCAGCACCTCGTCGGCCTCGCCCAGCTCGTAGTGATAGAGCGCCAGATGCCACCAATTATGGACCTTGAGGAAGCTGTCGGCCGACCAGTTGTCGACATTGTCGCGCATCCAGGCGATGCCGTCGCGCTGGCGGCACTGCATTTCCATCACATGGGCGACCGCATGATGCGCCCAGCCGTCGCGCGGCTCCAGCTCGAGCGCCCGGCGCCCCTCGGCTTCGGCGCGCGCATAATCCGCGTTTTCCTCCAGCCCGAAGGCGTGCATGCCGAGAATGGCGTGAAAGCCGGGCATGGTAGCGTCCCACGCAGGCAGTGCCGCCGCGATCCGATCGCGCAGCATGACCGAACTGCCGGTGAAGAAGTCGATCTGGTGGCCGACCTGCAGCGCCAGCACGTCACGCGGGTGGTCGCGCGTCAGCGCCGCCAGCATCCCGCCCGCTTCGTGCCATCGGCCCGCCGCGAGCGCCGACAGCGCGCCGACGTGGCGCGCCTCGCGCTGGTTGGCGGCCAGCGCCTGCGCCGCCGCTGCTGCCTTGCGGGCGGTCTCGGCGGCCGCCGCTTCCGTCGACAGGGCGAAGAGATAGCCTTTCAGGACATGCGCCATGACGAAATCCGGCCGGGCGGCGAGGGTCGAGTTCAGCCTGGCCACGGGATCGCCCACGAAGCACTGCAGCCCCGCCAGTGCCTGGTGATAGGTTTCGAGGCTCCCGGCGTCGGCGCCGGTTACCTCGAGCCCGAGAATGTCCTTCATGTCGAATCCGCCATCATGCCGCGATCTGGCGATGGTAGCGCGGTGCCCGCGGTCACGCCATGGTCCTCGTTCATTGATCCCGGTCGCCCCCCGCCGCTATAAGCAGCCATGGATACGCGCGCGGCCCGGGAACTGGGCAGTCATCTGGCGGCCGATGAGAAACTGCTCTGGGCGGGTGCCCCGGATCGGACGCGCTATGCCTTGCACGGTTTCGGCCCGTCGCCCGTTGCCCTGGCTGGCATGGCCTGCCTTGTGCTTGCCTGGTGGGCGCTGGTGCTGCTGGTCCTGCCGCGTATGGTCGCGCTCGAGTTCGGCGCCTTTCTGGTGCTGATGCTCGCGGTGCCGGGCATGGCGGCAGCCGGGCTGCTCGCGATGCGCCCGCTGCGCCGGTGGTCCGAGGCCAGATACGTGACCTATGGCCTCACCGACCGCCGCGCGGTCATGCTCGTGGGCGGCGCCAACTCGCGCATCGAGGATGCCGCGCCGTCGCGCTTCGCCGATGCCCCCCTCACCCGTGAACATGGAAACGGCGCCACCACGGTTCTTTTCATCCGCGAGCCGCGATCGCGTGGCCTCCACGACACGCCGCCATCGACCGGCATGGGCGAGCTCGGGGGCTTCATTGCCGTGGCGCACGGACCGCAACTGCTCGCCGAACTGAAGCGCCTGAGCCAGGATCGGGCGGGCCGCGATGCATCCGATGCCAGCCAAGGGTAACGTCTCGTAAAGGGGTGGAGCCGATTGTGACTGAAGCCCGACGGCTGATTCGCGAAAACGAGGGGCTCGTGCGAAGATCAGCGGTTGGCGCATTCGGATTTTTGGGGACAGTTGGGGTAAACATGTTTCACAATCAGTCGCTTATCGTCGCAGAACCGCAGCGCGCAGTGGTTCTTTTTCCGCTGTCCAGGCAATCCAGAGAGATCGAGGATCTGGCCCGGCGTCTGGCGCGCAAGCGCAGCCAGGCCGCCGCCGACCGCGAATGCGCGCGCGTCTCCGACGCGATGTTTGCCCGTCTGGCGGCGCTCGGGCTGAGCGAATGCGAACAGGACGAGGCGGTCGGCGCCTTTTTCCACGAGGTCGATTGCGAGGTCGACAGGCTGCTTCTGGAAAAGGCGCCGGGCTGCGCCTGCTGCAAGGAGGCCTGAGCGACCCCCGACCGCAGGCCGCCGCGGCATACGGGAACCGATAACGCCTTCGTCTGTTCTTCTGAGGAGGCAATCGAGGGCGGCATGAGCGACGGCAACGAGGACATTCGAGGACGCGGCGCCGAATGGCCATCGCAGATTCCCCGGCTGGGCTGGCGGGACATAATGTGGCGCATGATCGCGCGCTTCAACGAGGATCGCGTCATGCTGATCGCGGCCGGCGCGACCTTCTATCTTCTTCTCGCGCTGTTTCCCGCCCTGGCTGCCTTCGTCTCCATTTACGGCTTCTTCGCCGATCCCACGACGATCGCCGGCCATCTGAGCATGCTCGCCGGCATTCTGCCTCAGGGCGGGCTCGAGCTGATCGAGGGCCAGCTGATGGAGTTCGCCCGCGAGGGCCAGGACACGCTGGGCATCAGCTTCCTGATCGCCTTCGCGGTCGCGTTCTGGAGCGCCAATAACGGCGTGAAGACGCTTTTCGAGGCGCTTAACATCGCCTATCGCGAGCGCGAGAAACGATCCTTCGTGGCCCTCAACCTGTTGTCCTTCGTCTTCACCATCGGCGTCATGCTGGTGGCCGTCGTGCTGATCGCCGTGGTGGGCATCCTGCCGGCATTGCTGGCGCTGCTCCCGGTCGACGAGTTCACGGATCTCATCCTGCGCTATGCGCGCTGGCCGATTCTCCTGGTCGTGGCGGGCATCGGCATTTCCGTCCTGTATCGCTTCGGGCCCAGCCGCGCGCGCGCGCAGTGGCGCTGGGTGAGCTGGGGCAGCATGCTGGCCTGCCTGGTCTGGATCGTGGCCTCGGCCGGCTTTTCCTTCTACCTCCAGGGTTTCGCCGACTACAACGCCACCTATGGCTCGCTGGGGGCCGCTATCGGCTTCATGATGTGGACATGGATTTCGGTCATGGTTCTGCTGGTCGGCGCGCAGCTCAACGCCGAGATCGAACACCAGACGGCGGTCGACACGACGACGGGCAAGCCCCGGCCCATGGGCAGGCGCGGCGCCGTGATGGCCGATACGCTCGGCCCGTCGGTGGATGAGGACGCCGAGACGCAGCGTCCGCAGGGTTGAGCGGAAGCGAAGCGCCGGCGGCCTGCCGCCAGCCGGCAAAAGGTGCCCGGGCCACGCTTGACAGGCCGGACGCACCCCCCTTATATCCGCCCGTCCTCGCGACCACCCCACCGCCCTTCGGCCGGCCCGGGGACACGGGGCGGAGTAGCTCAGTAGGTTAGAGCAGAGGAATCATAATCCTTGTGTCGGGGGTTCGAATCCCTCCTCCGCTACCATTGATCCCGGATAGGAAAATCAATCACATAGTCGGAACGGAGGTTCCGGTAATGTGAGACATCTCGCGGCGATGCACGTGGAGATGTCTCGTGGCTGGCATTTTCCGGCGTGATGGTCGCTACTACGTCCAAGCCAGGTTCTCCCGTCATGTGGCAGCCTTCTGGGTCGCCATCCCTATCGCGCTTCGTACCCGAACAGCCGCCTTGGAATCGACCTCCAACGAAATCATCAGGGTGGGAAGCTGATGCGTTCGAGCTCAGCAGACACTGGCAGCTATGCGCCCTCAAGCCCAACGTTCAGTTCAGCTTCACCCTCACCCACAAGCGGACATTTGAACAAGCAACCGTGTGTTTCGCAGCGGAACCAAGATCGGCTCCGCGTGGACGGCGTGAAGACGTTCAACGGTTTCATCGTCGACGTGCCTGGTCTAGCCTTTCCAGGCCGTGTGGAAATTCTGACAGAAGGAATAGGATGGTGCGTCTTGCAATGATCGGCCTCGGCCGGATGGGAGCCAATATCGCGCGCCGGCTGATGCTCGGCGACCATGAGATCGTCGCCTTCGACCGCGATGCTGGCGCGGTCGCCACGCTCGCTGGTGAAGGCGCCATCGGAGCGAGTTCGCTCGAAGAAGTCGTCGCCAAGCTCACTGCCCCGCGTATCTTCTGGGTGATGCTCCCGGCGGGCGTTGCTACCCAAAGCGCGGTCGACGCGCTTATGGAATTGTCCGAGCCTGGCGACATCATCATCGATGGCGGCAACAGCTTCTACAAGGACGACATCAAACGTGGTGCCGCAGCAAAGGACAAGCAGCTCCACTACGTCGATGTCGGCACGTCGGGCGGGGTCTGGGGGCTTGAGCGCGGCTATTGCATGATGATCGGCGGTGACAAGGAGATCGTCGACCTCCTGGATCCAATCTTCGATACCCTCGCGCCTGGCCTTGGCTCGGTCGTCCGCACCACCGGTCGCGACGCGTCCGACGATCGCGCCGAACGCGGCTATATCCATGCCGGCCCCACCGGCGCCGGCCATTTCGTCAAGATGGTCCACAACGGGATCGAATACGGCCTGATGCAGGCCTATGCCGAAGGCTTCGACATTCTCAAGAGCAAGTCCTCCGAACGGCTCGCGCCCGAGGAACGCTTCGACATCAACCTGACCGACGTTGCCGAAGTCTGGCGCCGCGGGAGCGTGATCTCTTCGTGGCTGCTCGACCTGTGCGCTATCAGCCTGGTCGAGGATCCGATGCTCGAACAGTTCTCCGGCCATGTCTCGGATTCGGGCGAGGGACAGTGGACGATCGACGCGGCGATGGAGGAAGCCGTCCCGGCCTATGTCCTCTCGGCGGCCTTGTTCGCGCGCTATCGCAGCCGCGTCGACCACACTTTTGGCGACAAGCTTCTCTCGGCGATGCGCTTCGGCTTTGGTGGGCATGTCGAGATGCCGCAGTGAACGAGGCGGATAGACGCGCCTCGGCTGCCGGGCGGACCGTCTCCAGCAAGCCGAGGCTGAGCGGAGCAAGCCGTGCACCTTCACAGCAGCATCCGCACCGCGCCGCGCCCCGGATGTCGCTAGGGTGAATAAGAAACAGAACGTTTGACCGACCGCTGATGCGGGCCGGCCAATGGCCAACAGTTGGTGCTCGAGCCGGGCCGATACGGGCGGTTATCGCCTCGAATTCTCCTGCATGACTGGACCGCCGATGAACACCAAAACGGATTTCGGGCAAAGCGACCACGGTCAGGCGACCGGCCAGGTCCAGCGGCTTCTTCGTGTGGAAGCGCTTTCGGTGTTCGCAGCCAGCACCGCGCTCTTTTTCCTGTTGGGCGGCGAGCTCTGGATATTCGCCCTCCTGTTTTTTGCTCCAGACCTCAGTCTGGTTGGCTATGTGGCGGGCAGGAAGGTGGGCGCGGTTCTGTACAATGCCGTCCACAGCTACATCTTGCACGCCGCGCTGGGCGTCGCCGGTGTTCTGACCGGTAACGCCATGCTCTGGCAAGTCGCCCTGATATTCGTGGCTCATGCCGCCTTCGATCGCAGCCTGGGCTTCGGGCTCAAATATGCCGCCGGCTTCCGCCACACCCACCTCGGTTCGATCGGCCGACCCGGCCGGGACGAAGCACGCGATGCAGTTCGAAATGCGGGTAAGCGCGATCACCGATTGGATCCACAGCAATAAGGTCCGGCGACCAGAGACCGAAAACCTGGTCGGAATGCCTGGCTGCAAGCAGGTGTCCGCAAGATCGGCACGTTCATGGCAGCTTCCGCGCCGCGGCAAATTTGCCAAAACGCTAGAACCGTCACGTGACGCAGGCGCGTGTTCCGACCAGATGAGATCGCGGCTGCTCAGACCCCGCCAATTTCTCGGCCTGATCAATCTGGCTTGCAAGGAGACATCCAATGGCAACCATCACGACATCCGACGGGACTACCCTCTTCTACAAGGACTGGGGGCCGAAGGACGCGCAGCCTGTCGTGTTCCATCATGGCTGGCCGCTCAGCGCCGACGACTGGGACAACCAGATGCTGTTCTTCCTCTCCGAGGGCTTTCGCGTGATCGCGCATGATCGGCGTGGCCATGGCCGATCCGACCAGACCGATACCGGCAACGATATGGACACCTATGCCGCGGACGTGGCCGAGATCGCCAAGGCGCTCGATCTGCGCGACGCGGTCCATATCGGCCATTCGACCGGCGGCGGCGAAGTCACGCGCTATGCGGCCCTGGCCGAGCGTGGCCGGGTGGCGAAGGTCATCCTGATCGCCGCGATCCCGCCGGTGATGGCTCAGTCCGATGCGAACCCGGACGGCGTTCCCATGGCGGTCTTCGACGGATTGCGCTCCGCCCTGGAGACAAATCGCGCGCAGTTCTATCGCGATCTGCCGAGCGGGCCCTTCTACGGCTTCAACCGAGAGGGCGCGAAGGTCAGCCAGGGGCTGGTCGACAATTGGTGGCGCCAGGGGATGGCCGGCGGCGCGAAGGCGCATCATGACTGCATTGTGGTGTTTTCGGAGACGGACTTCACGGAGGACCTGAAGGCACTCACCATTCCCGTGCTGATCATTCACGGCGAGGATGATCAGATCGTCCCAATCGAGAATTCGGCGCACAAGGCGATCAAGCTTGTCAGTGACGGCACGCTGAGGACCTATCCCGGCCTTTCGCACGGGTTGTTCGCCACGCATCCCGAAGTGGTGAACCCGGACATGCTGGCCTTCATCCGCGCCTGAGACGGCTTCGACCGAGATGATCGGCGGCCGCACGGATGGCGACCGCCGATCGGCGCTTCCGGATAGTCTCGGCTTTCGAGGCGAGTGTGTTCGGTGCTCTAGCAAGCGTTGGCAAGCCGTGCTCGATGCTGGAAGATGACGCATGGAAACCATGAATATCATCAAGGTCGCGATCGCCGGTTTCGGGGGCGTGGGCCGCGCCACGGCCAACCTTCTCCTGGCCCGCCGCGACCGCTACCGGCAGGTCCATGGTGTCGACTTGCGCCTCGTCGCGGTCTGCGGATCGCGATCCGGATTGGCCGATGCAGGCGGCCTGGAGCCCGAGCTTCTGGACGCGCTCGAGCCGGGCCTCTCGGGTCCGGCATTCATCGAGGCAAGCGGCGCCGACATTCTCATCGAGGCTGGCCCCAGCGATTTCCGTACCGGCGGGCCGGGCCTCGCCTACATCCATTCGGCGCTGTCGGCCGGACGCGACGCCATCGTCATCTCGAAGGGCGCACTGGTCCATAGCGGGCCGGAACTACGGGCCCTCGCGCGTTCCACAGGCGCGATGCTGAAGCTCAGCGGCGCGGCCGCCGCCGCGCTGCCGACGATCGACCTCATCGAGCACAGCCTGAAGGGCTGCGAAGTGCTCGAAATCGAAGGCATTTTGAACGCCACCACCAACTATTTGCTCGACGCGATGATGAACCAGAAGCTCGGCTTCGAGGAAGCCCTGGCGCGCGCCCAGGCGGGCGGTTTCGCCGAAGCCGACCCACGCAACGACACCGAGGGCTGGGACACCGCCAGCAAGCTGATCCTGATCGCCAATTTCGGCCTCGACGCCGACCTGACGATGGATGATCTGGTCGTCGAGGGCATTCAGTCGGTGGCCGCGCGCGACATCGAAACGTGGCGGAAGCAGGGGCTCGTTCCAAAACTCGTCGGAAGCCTGGTCCGGACGGATGGCGCGACGCGGGCGGCCGTCGGTGTCCGGACCTACCCACTGAGCGATCCGCTCGCGCAAGTGTCGGGAAAGAACAAGGCAATCCGCATCACCACGGACGCAATGGGCGAGACGATCGCCATCGGGTCCGGAACCGAGCCTCTCGCCACCGCGGCCGCCGCGCTCAAGGATCTCGAACACATCCTGACGGCAAGAGCAGCGCGGGGCATCGGCGGTTAGGCAGGAGAGCAATGACAGTGAAGACCGTGCAGGCCATCCGGCACATAGGCTTCGAGGACCTGGGCAGCTTCGCGGCCCCCTTGCGAGAGGCCGGCTACGACATCGAATACATCGATGTGGCAGAGCGCGACCCGGCAACGCTCGACCCTCTCGGCGCCGATCTCCTGGTGGTTCTGGGCGGCCCGATCGCAGTCTACGACCATGACGCCTATCCGGTCGTCACCGAGGAGATAGGCCTGCTGCGGGCGCGGCTCGCGGCCGACCGGCCGACGCTCGGCATTTGTCTCGGCGCGCAGTTGATGGCGGCGGCCCTCGGCGCGCGCGTCTATCCGGGTCCGGCTAAGGAGATCGGCTGGTCGGCACTCGATCTATCGGACACGGCATCGCCCAACCCTCTTGCCGCGCTGCGCGACGTTCCCGTGCTTCACTGGCATGGCGACACGTTCGACCTGCCGGAAGGCAGCACTCTGCTCGCTTCCACCGCGCTCTGCACAAATCAGGCCTTTTCGCGCGGACCGAACGTGCTCGGCCTCCAGTTCCACCCGGAGCTCCTTGGCGCGCGGTTTGAGCACTGGCTTCTGGGCCACGCGAATGAACTGGCCAGCGCGGGCATCGATCCCATCACGCTGCGCCGCGATGCACAGCGATATGCCGACGATCTCGAAACGGCCGGAGCGGCCATGCTGACCGACTGGCTGTCGTATCTCGAGCATTGACACCGTAGCGAGCAGCGCCTCGCATCGACCATGACAGCGAAAGGACCCCATTATGACCAAACCAACTCCGATTTTCCCCGAAGGACGGCAAGAGCTGTACAAAAAGAACCGATACTCGGCCGCGATCCGGTCTGGTGATCTGTTGTTCGTGTCAGGACAGGTGGGCAGCCGCGAGGATGGCAGCCCGGAACCGGATATCGCCGCGCAAATCAGGCTGGCTTTCGACAATCTGGGTGCGGTTCTGACTGCAGCGGGCTGCACGTTCCGCGATGTGGTCGACGTCACGTCCTTTCATGTCGACCCCGAACGCCATGCAGGGCTGATGATGGCCGTCAAGGACGAGGTCTTTCCCGGCCCCGACTATCCGAACTGGACCGCGGTCGGCGTGACCTGGCTTTCGGGCTTCCACTTCGAGATCAAGGCCATCGCGCGCATACCTGCTTGAGGCTGAACGCAACCCGACAGGCACAGTCCCCAGTCATCTCACATGCTGAAGGGTCGCTCGCCCGCGCAACACGTCAGCTTCGGTGCACCGGATCACGGACCGCCCGGCGGTAGTCGGTCGGGCTCATGCGCTGGTGCTTGAGGAACACACGGGCGAGCACCTGGTTCGACGAATATCCCACCTCCTGCGCGATCTCGGTGACCGACATGTCCGTCGTCTCGAGGAGCTCGCAGGCCTTCTCCATCCTCAGTCGCGTCAGATAGACCCGAGGCGGCACGCCGACGCTTTGCCTGAACATGCGTGCGAAATGGAACGGAGACAGCCGCGCCTCGGCCGCCAGTTCGTCGAGGCCGATGTCTTCCGAAAGCCGCGCATGCAGCAGTTCCAGACAGCGCCGCTGCGCCCAAGGAGCAAGCCCTCCGCGCGCTGAGGCAAGCGGCGAACCGGCCAAATTGCAAAGCTCGGCCAGAATTTCGCAGCCGGCGGCCTGCGCCAGCAACCGCGAAGGTGCCCCCTCGTCGTCACAAAGGCGCCAAAGCTGGCGCTGCGCTGACCGGATTCTGGACGAGTTGAACGTTCCTCGGTGTAGTGCCCCGAAATCGAGGTGGGTAGCCCGCTGAGGAATGTCCTCCACAAGCCGCGTCCAATATGCGATCGGGAAGGCAATCGAACGAACATGGTGATCACTGTCGACGCTGATCGAGTTGGCGAAGTTTGGCGCGGCCAGCAAGAGATCCCCCGGGCGGGTCGTCGCACTGAAACGACCTGAGCCGAGGTCGGCGTTGACGGCAAAGCCACCCCTCAGATCGTAATGCAGGACCAGGTCGGGTACGGCGGGGTCCGACATTTCGACTGCAGGCATGGCAGTTTCCATCATGTTGAGGAAGCCGCCGGAGCTCTTGATGGTGCGCACATAGGGCGCAAATGGACCATCACGGAACCACTGCACGAAGGAGGAATAGGCATGCACAGTCATGCTGTGTCTCCTATGCGACCTGCAGCCCTACGTTCCTAGCCGCGCATACTGCACGCTCCGGGATCGATCGCGCGACATGGGTCAAAGCAAGAATTCTTCCCGGGGGTCGCACGCGAAAGGCAATGCGGCGAGGCTCGTATTCGGCCACCCGAAAAATATCCGTTGAAGGTTGCTTCAACCTCTGTCGCTTGATGGTTGAAACGCTACCGTCTCATCCACGATGGAGGAACTCTGGATGGAACGCAAGAGTATCGACGGCAAAAAGAAGCGAAACCCGAGCGGTGCGGCGGTCATGCAGCCTGAACTGACCACCGCGCTGTACAGGGCATTGTTCGAAGAGTGGGCAGAGACCGGATATGCCGCAGTGAGCCTGGAGCGTGTGGCTGCCAGGGCGGGCGCGGGCAAGGCGGCTATTTACCGTCGCTGGCCATCTAAACTGGAGTTCGCGTGCGAAGCGATACAAAGCGTCGAAGTGATGCGGCTGGGTTCCCACGACCAGGGGTCTCTGCACGCGGATGTCACCGCACATCTGCGAGCAACGCGCGCGGTGCTGAGACATCCTCTCGTCTGTCGAATTGTCCCCGATCTGGTGGCTGAACGTTTGCGGTCGAAAGACCTGGCTACGATGCTGGATCGCATTTCCGAGGCGCGGCGTCAGTTCGGACATCGGCTTCTGGACCGCGCCATTGCCCGCAACGAACTGCATGCGGACCTCAACAGGGAGCTCGCGCTCGATCTACTCTTTGCCCCCCTCTACTCGCGCATGATCGTCCGAGGGAAAAACTGCACGGGCGCCGACCTGCAGAGACTGGGCATAGCCGTTGAAGCCGCCATAAAGGCCTGCTGAACCGGCATTTGCACCAGGCAGTGTGAGCACGCAGTAGGCCGGTCTTGTTCAACCGCGCGATCGTCCGTCCGTCTCCAACCTTGGGTTGTTCATCGCAAGAACTGCTTCGTCACAGCAGGCTCCGCGACGCTTTGCCGGTGTGGCTCGATATTATCGAGCCACAGACGTGAATGGCGCGGAAGGGTCCGGTCAATACGCTGCCAGCCGGCACCCGGTGGGAACCCAGGAAAGAGCTGACGATGCCTCCACACGACGATCAGAAGCTGCGCTTGACAACGACCGCCGGCGCGCCGGTTTCCGACAACCAGAACAGCCTGACCGCCGGCGATCGCGGTCCGGTCCTCCTGCAGGACTGGCAGTTGATCGAGAAGCTGGCCCACCAGAACCGCGAACGGATTCCCGAGCGGGTGGTCCACGCCAAGGGCTGGGGCGCGCATGGCACGTTGAGGATAACGGGCGACATATCGCACCTGACCTGCGCCAAGGTGCTGCAGCCCGGCACCGAGACGCCCATGATCGCGCGGTTCTCGACGGTTGCCGGAGAAATGGGTGCCGCAGACCATGAACGGGACGTCCGCGGCTTCGCGCTCAAGTTCTATACCGAAGAAGGCAACTGGGATCTGGTGGGCAACAACACGCCGGTCTTCTTCGTTCGTGATCCGCTCAAGTTTCCCGACTTCATTCACACTCAGAAGCGCCACCCGCGCACCAATCTGCGATCGGCGACGGCGATGTGGGACTTCTGGTCCCTATCGCCGGAGAGCCTGCATCAGGTGACGATCCTCTTCTCCGACCGCGGCCTGCCGGTCAGCCCGATGCACATGAACGGCTACGGCAGCCACACCTACAGCCTGTGGAACGACAAGGGCGAGCGGGTCTGGGTCAAGTTCCACTTCAAGACGTCACAGGGCCATCGCCACTACACGAATGCCGAGGCGGAAGAGGTGGTTGGAAGAACCCGGGAAGGTTACCAGGAAGCGCTGTTCGGCGCGATCGAGGCGGGAGAATTCCCGTAATGGATCGTGCAGGTGCAGATCATGACACAGGCCGAGGCGGAGGAATTTCCCTCCAACCCGTTCGACCTGACCAAGGTCTGGCCACATGCCGAATTTCCGCCGATCGACATCGGCGTGCTCGAACTCAACCGCAATCCCGACAACTACTTTGCCGAGATCGAGATGCTCGCCTTCAGCCCGTCAAACGTCGTTCGCGGCATCGGCCATTCGCCCGACAGAATGCTTCAGGGCAGGATATTCGCCTATGCGGATGCCCATCGCTACCGACTGGGCACGCACTACGAGGCGCTGCCGGTCAACCGACCGCGATGCCCGGTCCATCACTACCACAAGGACGGGGCGATGCGCTTCTTCGGCAACATGCCCAACGCGGACGCCTATTACGAGCCGAACAGCTTCGCCGGCCCGGTGGAGGACGTCGCGTTCGGCGATCCGCCGCTCGCGATTGAGGGACCGGCTGCCCGGTTCGATCATCGGGACGGGAACGACGATTTCAGCCAGCCGCGCGCGCTGTTCCTGCTGTTCGACGACGGGCAGAAGGCCCGCCTGTTTGCCAACGTCGCCGCCGCAATGAAGGGCGTCCCGGACTTCATTGTCGAACGCCAGATCGAGCTTTTCCGCCAGGTCCATCCGGATTTCGCCGCCGGAATCTGCGCTGCTCTGGATGCAGTGGACCCGCAATTCTGATCACGTCCGGCCGTCCCCCTCCCGCCGGAACGTGTGCCGACGAGAGCGCCAAGCCCCGCCCCTCCCCAAGCGCTCTCGTCGGCCCTCACCGGAACGAACCGCGCGAGCAGGCTTCGCGAGGCCGGGTCTGACGGCCGCTGGGGATCAGCTTCTGCGCATCAGGATCATCTTTTCCTGCGTCATGTCGCGCATGGTGTAGGGGATGCCGCCGGTGCCGTATCCGGACTGGCGGCGGCCGGCAAACGGCATCCAGTCAGTGCGGAAGGCGGTGGGATCGTTGATCATCACGGCAGAGGCATCGAGCCGATTGGCCGCGCGCATCGCGACGTCGATATCCTGGGCGAAGATGCTGGCCTGGAAAGCCGTGGGCAGCGCATTGGCCTGACGGATGGCCTCATCCAGATCGGCATAAAGATAGACCGCGACCACCGGGCCGAAAACCTCCAGTGTCGAAACCTTCGCGTCGGCAGCCGGGTCGAGCAGCACCGCCGGCTCAAGCATGGTTTCGGACAGGCGCTTGCCGCCGGTGGCCAGCGTGGCCCCGCCTTCGGCCGCTTCCTTGATCCATTGTGCGACCCGGTCCGCCTCGCGCGGCAGGATCAGCGGGCCGACTTCGGTGTCCTTCCGGGTCGGATCGGCTGTGCGCAGTTTCTCGACGCGCGCGACGAGCCTCTGCGTGAAGTCCTCGGCGATGTCGGCATGAACGAAGATGCGCTGCGTCGACACGCAGACCTGTCCCGCATGGTAGTAGCCGCCCTTGACGATCGGCTCGATAACCTTGCCGAGATCGGCACTGCGATCGACGATGGCTGGTGCTGCGCCGCCATGCTCCAGCGCCGAGCGCGTGCCGGGGGCGAGCTTGGAATGCAGCGACCAGCCGACCCGAGCTGAACCGATGAAGCTCAGGAAGGCGACGCGTCCGTCGGTCGCCAGTCTTTCGGCCAGTGCGTTGTCATCGGTGATGAAGGTCTGGCACCAAGGCTCGGGCAGGCCCGCCTCGCGCAGCAGCGCCACGAAATCGAGGCAGGACAGCGGCGTCGTGGAGGCCGGCTTGACGATGACCGGGCAGCCAACAGCGATGGCCGGCGCCACCTGATGGACGATCAGGTTCAAGGGATGGTTGAAGGCGGAGATCGCCGCGACGATGCCGATGGGCTCCCTGGTGGTGAAGGCCCAACGGTTTTCGGCGGCCGCGGAAAGGCCCATCGGAATCTCGCGGCCGGCGAGATTGCGCAGCTCATCGGCGGCATTGTGGACCCCGTCGATGGCGCGGTTGGTCTCGATGATCGCGTCGGGCAGCGGCTTGCCGCCCTCGCGTGCGATCTGCATGGCGAGATGGTCGCGTTTGCCTTCCATCAGCGCGGCGAGCTTGCGCAGGATCGCCATGCGCTCATGCGGCTTCAGCCAGCCGTCGCGGTCCCTAAAGGCGCGCTCGGCGGCCTGCAACTTTCGCTCCAGCGCGGCGGCATCGTCTGTCTCGATCTCGGCGATCGGCGCACGATCGAAGGCCTGCACGACTGTCAGCATTGTCGGTCTCCCTTTGCTGGATTACCCGAGTTCCACCATGGGGCTGCGGTTGCGCAACTCGTCGACGAGAACACGGGTGTTCTCGGAATAATCGATCGGCACATCGACCAGATGAACACCGCCGCCGACGAAAGCGGCTTCGAGCGTGGGGACAAGATCCTCGACCACCGTGACCCGCGAGCCCTTGGCGCCGTAGGCCTCCGCATAGCGCACGAAATCGGGATTGCCGAAGCTCATGCCGAAATCCGCAAAACCGTCCACCGCCTGCTTCCAGCGGATCATGCCGTAGGCGCTGTCGTTGAGGATGACGACGACGAGGTTCAGCCCCAGTCGCACCGACGTTTCCATCTCCTGCGAGTTCATCATGAAGCCGCCATCGCCGCAGACCGCCATGACGCGCCGGTCCGGGTGCAGCATCGCCGCCATCATCGCCGAGGGAAGCCCGGCCCCCATCGTGGCCAGCGCATTGTCGAGCAGCAGCGTGTTGGCGACATGGGTCCGGTAGTTGCGGGCGAACCAGATCTTGTACATGCCGTTGTCCAGGCAGACGATGCCGTCTTCCGGCATCACCTTGCGGACATCATGGACGATGCACTGCGGGGTTGGCGGAAAGCGTTCTTCCTCGGCACGGTCGTTGATGCGGGCGAGGATTCGCTGGCGCAGGTCGAGCATCCCCTCGTCGGGCGAAAGTTTCCCTTCGAGACGCTCGGCAAGCCCCTCAACCGCGGCCCCGATATCACCGATCACCTCGAAATCAGGATGGTAGACCTGTTCGACCGTGGCCGACTGATAGCCGACATGGATGACCTTCGGCCCGCCGGCGCTCTTCATGAGGAAGGGCGGCTTCTCGATCGTGTCGTGGCCGATGGCGATGATCAGGTCGGCGCGTTCCACCGCCTCGTGGACATAGTCGCCCTCCGAGAGCGCAGCGGTTCCCATGTAGAGGTTCGAGCCGCCGGTCACCGCCCCCTTGCCCATCTGTGTGTTGAAGAAGGGCAACCGCGTGCGCCTCACGAAACTCGAAAGCGCATCGACCAGCGCCGGCCTGTTACCTGCCGCGCCGAACATGACGAGCGGACGGCTGGCACCAAGGATTATCTCCGCCGCACTGTCGAGGGACCGGGCCGAGGCAACGGGCCGATCCGTCGCGTGGACCGGAATGACCGGGACGTTTGCGACCTCCTCGCCCGCAACGTCCTCCGGCAGCTCCAGATGTACCGGACCTGGCCGCTCCTCCATCGCGACGCGAAAGGCGTCGCGCACCGTCGAGGGTATGGCGGCGGCACTGACGATCTGGCGCGTCATCTTGGTCAGCGGCTTCATCGAGGCGACGATATCGACGATCTGGAAACGGGCTTGCTTGGCGCTCATCACCGGCTTCTGGCCGGTGATGAGGATCATCGGCATGGCGCCGAGATGCGCATAGGCCGCGCCCGTCGAGAAATTGAGCGCGCCGGGCCCAAGCGTCGCCAGGCAGACGCCGGGCTTGCCCGTGAGACGACCATGGGTCGCCGCCATGAAGGCGGCCGCCTGTTCATGGCGGGTCAGGACCAGCTTGATTCTGGAGGTCCGCAGCGATTCAAGAAGGTCGAGGTTTTCCTCGCCCGGCACGCCGAAGATGCGCTCCACCCCTTCGTTCTCCAGCGCGGCAACAAGAAGGTCGGATCCTTTGGGCATCGTCTAAATCCTCGCATTGATCAATCGACGGAAACGCTGCGGCGATCATACATGGGCAGGCACGATGCGCCACGGCTTGACGAGGCGGGACCATTCCGGGGACGTCTATGCTGCGGCTATTCGCGCGGCCCGGACAATCGGCGCGACTTCCGTGCCCAGGAATTCGATCGAACGCTTCATGGCGGCAGTCTCGAGCGAGGCGGTGCTCATCTGGAAGGTGACGCGCGTGATGCCACCGAGCGTCTCGCTCGCCTCGAGCATCTTGGCGGCGACCGTCGCGGGGGCACCGATCAGGAAAGCGCCTTCTGGGCTGGCCATCGCCTCGAACGGCTGGCGCGTAGGCGTCGACCACCCGCGCTCGCGTCCGATGGTCCCGGTCAGATGCGCCCAGCCGGGAAAAAAGGCCTCCTTGGCCTCGGCGTCGGTCTCGCCGACGAAACCCATCGCATGCACGCCCACAACGAGCTTTTCGGGAGCGTGTCCAGCGCGCCTGCCGGCCTCGCGGTAGAGATCGACGAGCGGACGGAAACGGTCGAACGTGCCGCCGATAATGGCGATCATCAGCGGAAGGCCGAGCTCGCCCGCGCGCTCGAAGGATCGCGGCGTGCCGCCGACGCCCACCCACAGCGGCAGCCGCGGCTGATGGGGACGCGGGAAGACGCCCTCTCCGTGGAGTGCCGGCCGATAGCGCCCGTACCAGGAGATGTTGGTCTCCTCGCCGAGTTTCAGGAACAGGTCGAGCTTTTCGGCGAACAGGTCGTCATAGGCGCGGGTGTCGAGGCCGAACAGCGGAAAGGCTTCTCCGAACGAGCCTCGCCCGACGACGATTTCGGCGCGTCCCCTGGAAATCAGGTCCAGCGTCGCGAATTCCTGGAAAACCCGTACCGGGTCGGCTGCGCTCAGCACCGTCACCGCGCTCGTCAGACGGATCTTGCTCGTCCGGGCGGCGGCGGCCGAAAGAATGATGGCCGGCGCGGAATCGAGAAACTCCGCGCGATGGTGCTCGCCGACGCCGAAGACGTCGAGCCCGACACGGTCGGCGGTTTCAACCTCGTCAAGCAGATCCGCCATGCGATCGGTCGGGGAAGGAAGCAGACCGGTCGCCGGGTCGGGAAGGATGGCTGCAAAGCTGTCGACGCCTATTTCCATGGTGGTTCTCGCAATGCGTTGTCGATCCTGATGGATCTGGAGTTCGGCAGCCGCGAGGGCTCCGGTGAAAGGCGATCGGCCACGCGGCTGGCCACTCAAATTAGAGGGCGCCCTCGAGCGTTGCGGTGCCGTATCTGCCGGGCCGTTGCCATTCTTGCTTCCTAATCCGGCGCCCCAAGGCACGCAGGCTTGAGTTCGTCCGGTTTCTCGAAGACGGTGCCACGACGATCTGCCGAAAGACGCCAGACTGTCTGGTAGCGGAACAGACTACATCTCCATCGGCGACACGGTAGAGCTTGTTCCTGCCATGCAGTGTCGCGAAACGGGAAACGCCGGATGGATATCGACGACCTTCGGACATTCGTGGAAGTTGCCGATGCAGGCGGCGTCTCGGCCGCCGCCCGCCGGCTCAGCGTATCGAAGTCGATCGTCAGCCGCCGGCTTTTCCGGCTCGAGGCCGAGCTCGGCGTTCAGCTTCTTGCCCGAACCACTCGCGGCGCCGCTCTCACCGAAGCCGGGGCCACGTTCAGAGAGCACGCAGCGAGAGCGGCTTCTGAAATCGATGCGGCGAGGGAGACGCTCCTACCGGCAGGCGACCTGACAGGCAGGCTGCGCGTTGCCATCCCGCTGACCTTCGGCCCAACGCATCTGGCGCCGGTGCTGGCGGAACTGGCGCGTCGCCACCCAAGACTTCACATCCATTCCTCCTACAGCGACCGTTTCGTTGACCTTATCACGGAGGGGTTCGATTGCGCGGTTCGGGTGGGCTACCTTCAGGACTCCAACTTGATCGCAAGGCGCGTGGGCGCCATCCATGGCAAGCTGCTTGCCAGCCCTGACTACATCAAGGCGCATGGCGCGCCGGAGGCTCCGGCGGAGATCGCCGCCCACCCGGCGCTGATGCAGGGCACCGAGGCCTGGCAGTTTCTGGACGGCGACGAGGTGGTCACGGTCAATCCGCAGGGTCGCTACAAGGCCGACAACGGCATCGCGCTGGCAGCGGCCGCAGCCGCCGGTCTGGGTGTGGCATGGCTGCCAGATTGCGTCACCGATTCCTATGTCGCCTCGGGAGCGCTCGTGCCGATCATGACACGCTACCCGGTGCCATCGGCCGGTGTCTATGTCGTGCGGCCGCCGGGCCAGCATTCGTCGCGAAAGGTGCGCGTGCTGACCGAACTTCTGATCGAGTGCCTGGCGGAAGATCCGCGCCTGGCAGCGGTGGGCCGCTAGCCATGCCTGCTCGTGTCGTCGCGAAGGCGTTCCGGTTTAAGCGACACAGCTCGGCGGCTCGCGGGCCTAGCTGCCTGGCGATGTGCCGGGTACCACGATCACTCGGCCGGATCAGGCGATCCGACAAGAAAGGATGAGCGCATGAGCTGGAACCCATCACTCGAACCGGGCTGTCCCGATGAGGTCGGCATCGACGCGATCGAGACACTGATCGTCCCGCGGTCCCGCGACCTCGGTGACTTTCAGGTCCGCCGCGCGTTGCCGGCGCCGAAGCGGCAGATGGTCGGGCCGTTCATCTTCTTCGACCAGGCCGGGCCGGCCGAATTGCTGACCGGGCAAGGCGTCGACGTGCGGCCGCATCCGCATATCGGGCTCGGCACGGTCACCTACCTGTTCAAGGGTGATTTCCACCACCGCGACAGCACCGGCGCCGACCAGATCATCCGCCCTGGCGCGCTGAACTGGATGGTCGCCGGGCGCGGGGTCACCCATTCCGAACGTACATCCGCGACGGCGCGGACCGGGCCGAACAGCCTGTTTGGCATCCAGACATGGCTCGCCTTGCCGGACAGCCACGAGGACGTCGACGCCAGCTTCGAGCATCACGGCAAGGACACCCTGCCCGTCATCGAGGATCGTGGCGTCTCCGTTCGGCTCATTCTTGGAAACGCCTATGGCAAGTCCGCGCCGGCGACGATGCTCTCCGAGACGTTCTATGCCGACGTGAAGCTCGAGCCGGGAAGCCGCCTGCCCATGCCGGACGATCACGAGGACCGCGGCATCTACATCGTCGAAGGGTCGATATCGGTTGCCGGACAGGAATTCGAGGCCGGCCAGATGATGGTGTTCCGTCCGGGCGACCGCATCACGGTGGCCGCGGGAGAGCGGGGCGCGCGACTGATGATCCTGGGCGGCGCGACCTTCAACGGACCGCGCTACATCTGGTGGAACTTCGTCGCCTCCTCAAAGGAGCGGATTGAGGTCGCAAAGGCCGAATGGCGCGCAGCGAACTGGGGCGCAGGGCGCTTCGACCTCCCTGTCGACGATCGTGAAGAGCACATTCCGCTTCCGGATTGAGCGGAACCAGCCTGGAGAAATCAAAATGAACAAGTGGCCCCAACTCGACTATCTCGGCTGGCGCGAGACGTGCTCCGCGCTGCATCTCTATCTCCAGATTGCAGGCAAGTACCGGCTGGCGCACACGCCCTGGCTCAACCATTCGTGGAACGCGACCTTCTACGTCACGCCCCAAGGGCTCGCCTCCTCGCCCATACCCGACGGTCCGGGCATCGAAATCCTGTTCGACCTTCGCGAGCACAAGGTCGTGGGCACGTGCGGCAACGGCCGCAAGGCGTCGTTCGATCTGGGGCCGCCCACGGTCGCGACATTCCATGCGAGCTTCGTGCAGCTGATTTCCGACCTCGGCGGCACGCCCACTTTCAACGGCAGCCCGAACGAAGTGCCCTACCCGGTTCCCTTCGCCGAGGATGATCGCGACCGGCCCTATGACCGCGATGCCATCGAGCGCTTTCATCAGGCCCTGATCGCGGTCGACAAGGTCTTCAACCGGTTCCGCACGTCGTTTCTGGGCAAGTCCAGTCCGGTTCATCTCTTCTGGGGCGCGCTCGATCTGGCTGTCACCCGATTTTCGGGCCGGCGCGCGCCGCTCCACCCGGCCGGCATCCCCGCCTTGCCGGACGACGTGGCGCAGGAGGCCTATGACCGCGAGGTCTCCTCGGCGGGTTTTTGGCCGGGCGGCAACGGCATCGACTACCCCGCCTTCTACGCCTACGCCTACCCGGCGCCCGGCGGCTACCGCGCCGCTGCCGTCCAGCCCGATGCCGCGTTCTGGCACGAGGGCCTGTCGGAATTTGTCCTCCCCTACGAGGCCGTGCAGTCCGCGGCCGACCCCGACGCGGACCTGATGGCTTTCCTCGTCTCGACCTACGAGGCGGCGGCTGATCTGGGCGGTTGGGACCGCGATCTTCTGGAATGCGCACAGGGCCGGCCGCGCGAGGTGCGCAGGCCGGATGCCGGGTCGGTGACAGTTGCGCCTTCGGTGGGCGACGAGAAGGTCGAGCGCGAAGATGGCCCGTCCAAGGGGCGCTACCGCCTGGTCGTCGATGGCGTCGAGGCGGAAATGGCCTACAGCCGGGTCGGCAAGCGCCAGATTATCATCGACCATACGGAAGTTCCCGCCGCCCTGCGCGGCCGCAAGGTCGGCGAGCGCCTGGTGCGCCAAGCGATCGAGGATGCAAGGCGCGACGGCGTCACCATCATTCCGCTCTGCCCGTTCGCAAAGGCCCAGATCGAACGCCATCCGGAATGGCATGACGTGGTGCGTCGGCCATAGGAAGATGGCGGGGGATCCGCGGCATCTCGGTCTCTCGTCTCCAGAGTGAAGCAAGAATGTCTACGCTGGAGAAAGCCACCGATGGACTATGAAACAATCATGCAGGCCAACCTTGAGTTGGTCTTCAGCGAACGCGATCCCGCCCGGCGCATCGAATCAATCCGCAAACTCCATGACGAGAGGGCGTTTCTTCACGAACCTCACCGGTCGGTGAGCGGCCATGACGCAATCTCCCAAGCCGTTACGGAGTTGCTTGCGTCTCTGGTCGAGATCCGCGGTAGCAATTCAGCGACAAGGTAGTCATCGAGAAAGAGCGACAGGAGCCGCGTCGCGACCGATGTTCTGAAGACCCCGATCTCGACAATGAGGCTAGCCACCCGCTCCAGTCATCAACTCAGTCGACACGCACCCAGCGCAGCATGAAGAAGTTGTCAGGCCTCAGCGTGACCTCGACGCCGTCTCGTGCAGCCCACAGCAGCGGTTCGGTATAGAGCGGCACATAGGCCACCTCGTCCTGAAGGGTGGCCGCGACCTCGTCCAGCATCTCCTGCCGGGCATTCAGGTCGAGCTCCTGCTGTATCAATGGCAGGAGTTCGTCCACGCGGGCGTTCGAGTAGCCGCCGAAGTTCCACGTTCCGAGCTGGTCCGTCGGCGTATGGGCCAGGAAGCGGATCGGATGCTCGGCATCGAAGGTGCCTGGTGACCAGCCGAGCAGGAACATGTCGTAATTGCCGTCGCGCAGTTCGCCCCAATACTGCGCCACGGGAATGGCCTCCAGCGCCGCATTGAGACCGACCGCCGCGAGCATGGATGTCACGGCCTGGCACACGTCCGAATCGTTGAGGTAGCGATCGTTCGTGCATCTGAAGCTGAAGGAGAAGCCGTCGGCAAAGCCGGCTTCTGCCAGCAATTCGCGCGCCAGATCAGGATCGAAGGAAGGACGCTCATCATTGGCTTCGGAATATCCCGAGAGTCCGGCAGGCAGCAACTGGCTGGCTGGCTCCGCCAGGCCCGACATGAGCACTCGGATTATGGTGTCGACATCGATGGCATGGGCAACGGCCCGGCGAACACGCACATCCTGGAACGGGTTTTCATCTTCGACATCCTGCGAGTATGACAAATCTTCCTTGTCATGGCCGAAGCCGAGCATGATGACCCGCGTTTCGATGCCCTCGAAAGTCGCGATGCCATCGGTTTGCCGCAGACGCTCGACATCCCGCACAGGGACCGTCTGCAGCATGTCGACCTCTCCCGAAAGCAGTGCGGCAAGCGCTGTCGCGGAGTTCTCGATCGGATTGAAAATCGCCTCGGACAGATTGTGCTCGGCCTCATCCCACCAGTCGGGATTTGGCTCGAGCCGCGTCTCGACCCCAGGGTCGCGCGAGACCAGCCGAAATGGCCCGGTCCCGTTTGCCTGTCGTGTCGCAGCCGTTTCCCGATCCCGTGCCGGCTCGGTCGCGTCGTTGGCCTCTGCCCAGTCGCGATCCATGATCAACCAGTTGGCGATGCTTTCGGGAAAGAGCGGATTGGGCGCTGCCGTTATGAAGTCGACGGTATGGTCGTCGATCACCCGGACTTCGGTAACGGGAGCGAACCAGGATTTGACATCCGACTGCTCGGATATCCCGCGTTCATAGGAAAACAGAACATCGTCGGCGTTGAAGTCGGATCCGTCGTGGAAGGTAACGCCTTCACGCAGGGTGAAGCGCCAGCCATTTTCATCCGACAGCCTTTCCCAAGAGGTGGCCAGGGACGGCTCGATCGACATGTCGGGGGCGCGCCTCACCAGGCCTTCGTAGATATTGTTCAGAAACGATGTGACTGGCGCCAGATTGGCAGCGTGCGGGTCCATCGTCTGCGGATCGGTCGTGGCTGACCAACGAAAGCTCTCAGCGCCAGCCGAGGCTGACAACCACATGGAGGTTGCCGCCAGTATCGATAGACCGAACTTCATCCTACCCGCCATCTCACCCTCCATTTCCTGCGCGACTTCATATCCCGTCATGACCTTTGCGTGTCGACGAGACCGCTTCAATCGGCTGCTGAACAAAGTTTCGTGTAGCTGACCCAAAAATTCGTCGGGACTTGAAGGATGAGGCCAACAAGGCAGGCTCTGGAGTGCGTCCCGATGAGCCGGCCTCTCTCACACAAGGCAGATGCGTTGGCGACGACGGGGGGGGGCGATGAATCTCCGCGATCAATGGCTTGCCGGCGTCCGCTTCCGCATTGGGGGCACTGGCCTCCCTTGGAAGACCAGCCCTCAGGAGGACCATAACCCTCAATGATCGGGTGATCCACGGCCTCGAAGTGGGCTCGGGCGTGTCGGTTCGGGGAACCGTCGCAGCAGTCGCCTTGGCCGCAGCTCTACATCAGCCGATGACCCCTGGGTTGGGCCTGTCGTCGGCGCGCGAGAGCTCCGCGTGCCAGTGGCCGGTCGAGTCTTCCCAAACGATTCCCCTAGTCTCTCCCGGCCGCAACTGTCTGCAGGCCGCCCGTCGCGCCGCGCCGAAGGCCACATCGTGGCTGGGGAAGGTCTCGGAAAAAGTGCCGTCCACACGATAGGCCCAGCCGCCGTCGTGTTCGACAATCCGATAGGTCAATTCGTTCAATTCGTCGCTCCTGCTGTTTCTGCACACGCACTACCGAAAGCTGGCCGAGACGAAGGCTGCAAGATTTGCAATGTCTTCATCGGACAAGCGGGCGGCCACGGGTTTCATCAGGGGCAAGTCGGGACCCACTGTTCGGATGCGTTGAATGTAGCGACCACCGGTGACGCCCGCGAAGCAGCGATTGCTCCAAAGGCACTGATCTTGCGGTATGTTTGCCTCTGGTGGCCCCATGCCGGCGACCCCCTCGACATTATCGGCCATTGCCGAACTGTGCACGCCGCTTGCGCGCGTATCCTAAACCGGCGGATGTGAACGGATGCGGTTACTGCGTGCCTCGGCTGGGCGATCCGGTGCAGAACTTCTGGAACCTCGTGAACGACGCGATCCTGTGCGACGTGGCGGTGGAGCGCCAGGTGGAGATCACCGGCCCGGACGCGGCCCGTCTCACCCAGATGCTGACCCCGCGCAACCTTTCGAAGTTGGCGGTCGGGCAGTGCAAATATGTACTGATCACCCATGCCGAGGGCGGCATTCTCTACGATCCGATCCTGCTCAGGCTCGGCGAGAACCACTACTGGTTTTCGCTGGCCGACAGCGACATCCTGCTCTGGGCAAAGGGCGTGGCGGTGCATGCGGGGCTGGATGTGACAATCCACGAACCGGATGTGTCACCCTTGGTCGAGCGAGCTTGGCTATGAGCTCTATCTGCGCGACGGCGCGCGCGGCGATGAGCTGTGGGAGCGGATCATGGAAACGGGCGCCCCGCTCGGGCTAAAGCCCGGTCAACGCGTTCGGGGGCAACGAGTCGCGCAGCGATCCCTAACTAGATCTCGAGCAGGCTTAGACACTGACGCGTGAGCAGTCTCATTTCCAGACCTTGTGGCAAGCGCACAGTGTGCGGAGCGCCATTCTGAAGTTTGCCAATCGTTCGCGATCAAGGTCGCCTATCGAGCTTTGATGGGAGATCGGCTGCAAGAACGTCGAGCGCCAGCTTCACCTTGAGCGGCAGGTGGCGTGCTTCGGGCCATATCGCGTAGTTGTTGAAGGCGAAGGACGGCTGGTCCCGGAGCACTTCCACCAGTTCGCCGTTATCAAGGTGTGGCCGAGCCAGCCACGACGGGATCCACGCCAAACCGGCACCTGCGACAGCGGCGTCGGTGACGGCAGCCAGGTCGTCGAGGAAGAGATGGCTCTGGGGCACTACGCTAATAATCTTATCATCGTCGCCTCGGAACAACCACGCGTAGTCCCAGCCTGGCCGGGCGTAGGTCACGGCTGCACGGTCCTGAAGGTCCTCCAGCGTTTGAGGCGTTCCCTCAGCATCAAGGCAAGCTGGTGCGGCGCACATGATCATTCGGTGGCTCCCAAGCAGCTTACGTCTCAAGCCGGGCTGATCCCTTGAGAAACCAGTGCGCACCGCGAGGTCGTAGCCGGCAGAGAAGAGGTCGACGATCCTGTCGTCCATCGACATCTCCAGTCGCAACGCAGGATACTTTCGTGCCAAGTCCAGCAGCAGCGGCGCCACGCAGATGCGACCTAGAAGGGCAGGCATCGTCACCCGCAGCGTTCCCCGAGGCGCGTTCAAGTGATCAAACGCCAGTGCGTCGGCGGCCTCGATTTCCTCCAAAATCGTGCGGCATCTGTCGTAGTAGGCTCGGCCGAACTCCGTCAGGCTCTGCCGACGCGTCGTTCGGCTGATGAGCCGGACCCCAAGTCGTGTCTCCAGGTACAGCACGTGCTTTCCGACCATCGTCGCCGAGAGCCCGGTCGCCTCCGCGACGGCCGCGAAAGATCCAAGTTCCGCGGCCTTCACGAAGGTCGCCATGCTCGATAGCCGATCCATTACGCACTCCTGTGACTGAGTTCATCGCTGAAGATGCCGTTTATCCCGCTACTCGGTCCAACTTAAGTGAATTACGTCAGAACCGCAGGAGTATTGTGATGACGCGAATCATTCGCTTTCGCCGCCTAGGAGGTCCCGAAGTTCTTGAGATCGAGGAGGCAGAGATCGACCCTCCCAAGGCAGGCGAGGTCAGAATTGCGGTCCGAGCCCTCGGTCTCAACCGGGCAGAATCGCTGTTTCGAAGCGGCTCCTACATCGAACAACCCGATCTCCCTTCGGCCAGCGGCCTTGAGGCCGCTGGCCTGATCGAGAGCGTAGGGCCCGGCGTAACCGGATTGGTCAGGGGTGATCGCGTGGCGCTTGTCCCTCCAGTTTCGATGCGGCAGCGGCCAGTGCACGCCGAACTGATCAATTTCCCGGCGGAGTTTGCCGTTCCAATCCCCGCCACTCAATCCTTTGAAGAGGCCGCCGCGACCTGGATGGCCTACTTAACTGCCTACGGCGCCCTCGGAATAGCCAGTCTCTGCCCAGGTGATCATGTGGTGGTTACTGCGGCGTCCAGCAGCGTCGGGCTCGCGGCCATCCAGATCGTGAACGCGGTTGGAGGCGTGCCCATTGCCGTTACGCGTTCGAACCGCAAGCGCGAGGCACTCCTTGCAGCTGGCGCCAAGCATGTCGCGATGAGCGATCAGGGCGGCATTGCCGATGCAATCCGAGATGTTTCCGGTCCAAGCGGCGCGCGCATAGCATTGGACGCTGTTGGGGGCGCGCTGTTACCGACGCTGGTGTCCGCCACTGCGGTCGGCGGCATCGTCGTCAGTTACGGCGCCCAGGATCTCCGGACCAGTGAGCTTCCCCCGGCGTCGCTCCTAGCGAAGAGCCTCACGCTTCGCGGCTATCTGGTTCACGAACTGATCCGTGACGCGCCCGCCTTAAGTGCCGCGAAGGCGTTCATCCTCAAGCACTTAGATTCAGGTGCACTACGCCCGATTATCTCGCGGAGCTTTTCACTGGACGACATCCGTGCGGCATACGAGTTCCTCGAATCCGGCGAACAGTTTGGGAAGATTGTCGTGACCATAGACTGAATTGATGGCCCGACCGGCTCTTGAAACTGCGCAACCTCCCTATCACCTTGAAGCCTCCCTGAGAGCGACAGCCGGCATGCAGGAACGTTTGCTCATCGGCTCACAGCCCGAGCGGAGTCAACCGCTAATGGACCAGCTATGCTGTCCCGATGAGGCCGAACTAATGGCAGGTTTCGGGCGGCGCCATTAGCACCTGGAACGGCGACAACGGGGTCGACTCCTGCCAGTCTCCGACCACAGCAGGGTTCGCGCCCCTGAAGGCCCTGAACGGAGTGGTTTCCTGCCTTTCCCCTTTTGGTTGGCATAGGGAGAAAGCGGACGCTGGCGCACGACCATTCGCACCCACCGTCCGCTAGATTAGGTTCAAGCAACGCCCATTTGCCATCGTCCGGCGATCATTCAGCTGCCGCAGGATGCGTTGCGCTTGACGCCTGCTTCCGATCCGGGCCGAACACCACGACCGCGAACAGGATGACGCCAAGGAAGGCGATCAGCGAGCCCGCCGCCACGGCCGGCTCGAGCGACGGATCGCCCGACAGCATCAGGTAGAGCGCGGGGATCATGATGACCACGCCCGCCGTGTAGACGCCGTACTGGACGAGGGCGAGCCTGGCTTGAGCCTTGGCGGGGTTGAGCGCGTAGTAGCCGCCGAAGAGGGCCATGGTCACCCAGCCGAGCAGATTGGCGTGGGCATGCGCGCCGGTGACGTTGTGGGTTCCCGAGATCGACATCTGCAAGCCCAAGCCGATGCCAAGGATCAGAAAGACAATGGCGGTCTTGAAGTAGAGCTGCGAAACGCGCGGCATGAGAGCTATCCTTTGGTGTTGGGATTCAACTATGCGCCTGTCGACGGCTCACGATGCCGCCACCGGCTCTCCGGGAAATCTGAGGCCGAACCGCTCGATGAGAGAGGGAACCGAGGAAGGGTCCATCTCCAGCCCGTATTGGGCCGAAAGCTCGCCCAGCCGCTGCGGATCGGCTTTCATGATGCCGCCGAGTTCCACGACTTGGGCGAAGAACTGCTCGAAGCCGGCCGGCGAGATGATCTCCAGGATCCTTGCCGGGGCATCGCCGGCGTTCCAGAAAGTATGCCACTGATTGCGGGGCTTGTAGATCAGCGTGCCGGGGCCGGCGGTTACGACCTCGTCTCCCAACAGGGCGCCGACCTGGCCTTCCAGAACGTAGCTGTATTCGTCCTCGTTGAGGTGCCGGTGCAGCGGGGCCGCTAGAGCACGAGACGACATTGGATGCTCCACGAGAGAGAAGCCGCCGCCGGATGCCTCACTATCCACCATGAACCGTACCCCGATGCTGCCGAGAAAGCCGGCTTTTCCATCGCCTGGTCCGACTACGTGCACGTCCGAGGTCGTTACACTCGCCGCTTCCATCATCGCATCCTTTCGCGCTACAGTGGTGGCTTGTGAAAGTTAGGCAGATCAGCGATCTCCTGTCAATATTGAAAGGACAATGGTGACTGACGAAAAGCGACGCTACAGGATGAAGAAGAGGGCCGAAGCCGAGGAGGAGACACGAAGGCGCATCACGCAAAGCACGGTCGACCTGCACGAGGCGCTGGGACCCTCGCGCACCTCCGTCAGCGCGATCGCCGAACATGCCGGTGTCCGCCGCTCCACCGTCTATCGGCATTTTCCGGACGAGTTGGCGCTCTTCACCGCCTGCACATCGCACTGGATGGGCATCAACCCGCCGCCCGATCCATCTGCGTGGTCGACAATACCCGACCCAGAGCAGCGGCTGAGCACGGCTCTGAACGGGCTCTATCCCTACTACCGGCGCACACGGCAGATGATGACAAACATCCACCGCGACGAGGAGGTGATGCCGATGGTCAAGCAGATGATGGGCGGCTATCGGGCATATCTCGAAGCCGCGCGCGACATCCTCCTCGACGGCCGTACGATCCCGCCCCCCCGACGCGATACCGTTAAGGCTGCGATAGGCCACGCGCTCTCTTTCCCTGTCTGGCGCTCGCTGGCGCTGGAGCAGAGCCTGCCGGACGAGGAATGCAGTGAACTAATGTGCCGCCTCGTCCGGGCCGCGCAATGCATCGGAGATGCTTGATCTTCGATGGGCAGGTCCGGCGCAGGTGTGCTTTCGGGCCAGGAACGACGCTGGTGGACACAGGATGGGTTGTGGGCCGGCAGTCCATCAGGACGGCTGAAATCGAGGGGCGCGCGCTCCCTGCCATCGGGAAGACACGCACTCGCTCCGCAGAACCAAAGCTGCCATGATCTCCAAGGCAACGGGCAATCTGCGCGCCATCCAGATCCGGCTGGGCCACACCAAGATCGAGAATACGGTGCGGTACCTCGGTGTGGACGTCAAGCACGCGTTGCTTCTGGCTGAGCGGGCCGAAATTTGAACATGGAGCGGTCATACGATCGCCCCGGATGACCGCTTCGTACGGCAGGTTGTTCGCCCACGACATCTGCAACGGGGTGGCTTGCGGACTGGCTGGATCTTCCCGGTTCGCTCGGACCTGCTTACGGCCTGTTCTTCGCCTTCCGATCGATCAGGACCGCTTGTTGCCATCGGCTCGGCGCCTTGTCGGTGCGATGAATGCAGCCCGCCCAGCAGCAGGGGCGCCTCATGCCCTCCAGCAGTTCTTCGCAGGTGCGTTTTATGCGGCGCTGGCGCGTCTTTGCCTGTTTCGCGTCATCGACCCAGCAGATGAACTCGTTCCGACCGAGTGGGGTCAGGCTTTGCCATAGGGCAAAGATATCCGGGTCCGATCGCAAGGCTGCCTGAAGATCCTCACCCGCCTCGTGGACGGTGCCATGTGGAAACGAGTTCGTCATGCAACTTCCAGACAATGCAGCCAGCAAGCCGCGTTCACTCAGAATAAAGGCAGCCTCCGATTTTGACCGCTGGAGGATGGAATGTCCACGGTTCGGGCGACCGGTCTCGGTTGTTCGACTAGCCAGGGTTTTCGGCTACGGCAGGCTGGACCCGGCAGCCGGCGACGTACAACTGTTTGACAGTCCGCGCAAAAATTCGCGGCCCTACGGCGTAAAGATCGCGGCGGATGGCTCGGTCTCGGCGGCCTGCAATGGTGCGAACTGTCTGCTGCGCGTCGATACCGAGACGCTTGAGGTCAGCGAGATCCCCTTGGCGCAAGCCGGCACGACCGTGCGCAGGCTCGACATCGACGGGGACGGGATCATCTGGTGGGCCAATTCCGAGCTTGGGCGGCTGGGCCGCTACGACCCGGTGACGGGCGACATTCAGGAATGGGACTCACCCAGCGGCCCAAACTCGCACCCCTATGCCATTGCCGTCTTCGACGATGCAGTCTAGCACCAGTCGAATCCCAGGCTTGCGATGGCAGGCCAGTCTTAGTTGGTACTGTCTGTAACGAGCCTGCCCATTGCCTGCACCGCCGTCTCGTAGCCATGGGGACCCAGACCCGCAATGATGGCCGTGGCCACCTTGGAGACGAGCGAATTGTGGTAGATCGCCTCGCGGCGATGAATATTGGAGATATGCAGCTCGATGATCGGCCCATCGAACTGTTTCAGCGCGTCGAGGATGGCGATCGAGGTGAAGGTGTAGGCGGCCGGGTTGATGATGATCCCCGCGCCCTCGTCGATCGCTTCATGGATCCAGCCGATGATCTCGTGCTCGGCATTGGACTGGCGAAAGACGATGCCGGTGTCGCCCGCCGCCTCGCGGCACATCGCCTCCACTTCTGCGAGCGTGGTGTGGCCGTAGATGTCCGGCTCGCGCTTGCCGAGGCGGTTCAGGTTCGGGCCGTTGATGACATAGATCGGCTTGCTCATCTTGCTTCTTCTTCTGGAGGCTAGCCCGAATAGCCGAACTGCCGGGGCAGCCACAGCACGAGGTCGGGGAACAGGGTGATGATGGCGAGCGCCGCCAGCAGCGTGACGATGAACGGCATCAGGTCTCGGAAGATCGATCTAAGCGGCGCCCGGGTGATGCTCTGCATGACAAAGATCAGCAAGCCATAGGGCGGCGTAACGAGGCCGATCATGATGTTGACGACGGCGATAACGCCGAAATGGACAGGATCGATGCCAAGTGCTGTCGCCGTGGGCAAGAAGACGGGCACGATGATGAGCAGGATCGCCGTACCTTCCAGGATCGCGCCCAACAGCAGCAGGATGATGTTGACCAGTAGCAGGAACTGTAGCGGCGTCAGATTATAGTCGGCCAGGTAGAGCCGCAGAGTCTGCGGGATGTTTTCGGCAGTGACGACGTAATTGAACACCAGGGCTCCGGCGATCAGCATGCCGATGGCGATGGAGGACCGCGCGCCGCGCACCAGCCCGGCATAGAGCGTGCCAAGGCTGACGCTGCGATAGAGCAACGCCGAGATCAATAGGGCGTAAGCCGCAGCGACCGCCGCCGCCTCCGTGGGCGTGACGACGCCCGAATAAATGCCACCCAACAAGACAACAGGCATCATCAGAGCGGGGAACGAGCGGACGGTAAGCCCCGGAAGTTCTCGCAGAGGCACCGGTTCCTCGACGGGGAAGCTCCGCCGCCGGCTCATGTAGACGACGACGATCATCAGCATCAGCCCCATCAACAGGCCGGGAATGATGCCCGCAAGAAAGAGGTAGCCTATCGAGGCGCCGGAAACGAGCGCATATAACACCATCGGTATGGAGGGCGGGATGATCGGGCCGATCACCGCGGCGCTGGCCGTCAGCGCAGCCGCGAAACTGCGGCTGTAGCGGCCATCCTTGGTCATCATGTTGGCGATGATCCGTCCGGAGCCGGCAGCGTCCGCCAGCGCCGAACCGGACATGCCGGAAAAGATGATCGACTGGACGATGTTGACATGCGCCAAGCCACCTCGAAAGCGGCCCACGAGCGCGTTGCAGAACCGCAGCAGCCGGTCCGTCATCGTACCCATGTTCATGATCTCGGCGGCGAGGATGAAGAGCGGGACCGCCAGGATGACATAGCCGGTGAACATGGAATTGAGCAGGCGCTCTGCGACGAGGCCCATGTCCTGGCCGCGCACGAACAGATAGACGATGGAGCCTGAAATCATCGACAGCCCGATCGGAAGACCCAGAAGTGCAAGCGCACCGATGACGAGAACTGCGGCTGTGAAGGGGTCCATCATTGCCCTCGCGGTTCGGTTGGGATTTCGGGCTCGTCGGCGATGGGGTCGTGACCGCGCGCCGCCAGCGCGGCAAGCCAGCTGTAGCGGATGACGACTGCCACCGCGAAGATGACGTAGATCGAGAACAGCCAGTCGTAGCGGATCCGCAGATAGGCGGTTCGCTGAACCCGCATGAAGGTCACGTAGTCCCATACAGCCGGCAGTGAGAGCAGGAAGAGACCGATGACGGTCGTCGCGAAGATCAGCAGCATGATCCGCCGGGCGGTCGGCGGCACGGCGCCGTAGAAGATGTCGAAGCGAATTTCGTCCCGTTCCCGCGTTACAAGAGCCGCGCCCCAGAGAACGAGCCATATCCACATGACCGTCGAAAGCTCAGACGCCCAACCGGCTGGCCAGTTGAGCACGTAGCGGAACAGGATGGTCACAAGGAACGAAATGAACATGACGGCAAGCATCATGGCCGCTACGAATTCGGCACAGCGGGCAAACCAGCTGGCTGCATTTCTCAGAAGCTGTGGCATGGCGCCCTCCGTTCCCGCCGTCCCGAAGGACGACGGGCTCGTCAGTCACGATCAGAGCGCGTTGATGCGCTCCAGCACGCCTTCGGGCCAGTCGGCCGAAAGCGGTGACTCGAGATAGCGCTGCTGCGCGTATTCGCGGAAGGCGTCGATGTTGGGGGTATAGACCTCCACACCTTCGCTGCGGATAAACTCGGCAAGCTCCTCTTCACGTCGCTGGTGCTCGGCTGCGCTCCAGGCCATCGCCTCATCGGCTGCGGCTTCCAGGGCGGCCTGCTGCTCCTCGCTCATCGCGTCCCACGCCGTCTTGGAGATGGTGAGCAGATCGAAGGCGACGAGATGCGAGGTCAGCGCGATCTGCGACATGACTTCGTAAAAACGCATGTTCTCGACGTTGGGCAGCGGGTTGTCCTGGCCGTCGATGGCTCCGGTCTGCATGCCGGTATAGACCTCGGCGTAGGCCATGGCGGTCGGGTTGGCGCCGAGTGACTCCCCCAGGAACTGCCAGGCTTCGCCGGGCGGCATGCGCAGGCGGATGCCGGCCATGTCTTCTGGCGTGTCGATCTTGCGGTCGGGGACCAGTCCGACATGGCGGGTCCCGAAGAAGGTGGGCCCAAGAATGTGAATGCCGAGTTGATCCTCGGCCATCGCCTTCATCTCCTCGCCAACTTCACTGTCGAAGAAAGTCATGAGGTGATCGGCATCGCGGAACAGATAGGCCGAGGTCAGGATGGACCAGGCCGGAATCTGGTTGGCCACATCCTGGGGTGCGATGTTGCCCATCTCCAGATTGCCGCGCTGCAAGGCCACGAGTTCGGTGCCCTGGCTGAACAGCGTGCCACCATAGTGAACTTCAATCTCAAAATCCTCGGCCACCGCTTCGGATATGCGCTCCATCATGCGTGCCCGAATGTCCTGTTCGGAAAACACGGCCGAGAAGCGCAGCGTTTCCCGGTCCTGCGCGTAGCCGGATGTCGATATGCCCGCTGCGAGCAGGGCTGCGCCCGCGACCATCAGGGTGCGTCTTGTGAAACTGTGCATGTCGATCCTCCCTCAATTGGCTCGATGGCCGCCGGACTGCGCCGGCATCTGGCCATGATCGGCAGTCATGACACTAGACAGAAACTGAATCAATAGGTGTTACGGAAAACGTCTGATATTATTAGCTACGTCATTTGGAAATTGAAATTGATCCGAGACATTGCCCAAGCCGTGGCAAGCTGGCATTGACGCTGCATACGGAACGAGGACACCCGCATGGCGACGCCCGCACAAACGCCGGATACCGCCGGAGAAACGGCCTATCGGCGCATTCGCCACGATATCATCTTCGGGCTGCTGGCGCCTGGTTCCCGGTTGAGACTGGAACGTCTCAAGGGTCCGTACATGGCCAGTATCAGCACCTTGCGGGAAATCCTGTTTCGCCTTTCTTCGGAGGGCCTCGTCACGGCGGAAGGGCAGCGCGGGTTCGAGGTGGCCCCCGTTTCCCAGCAGAATTTCCGCGAGGTCGCGGCGATGAGGGAACTGCTCGAATGCCATGCCATGCGGGAATCCTTCCGCCAAGGCGACGTGGATTGGGAAGGCGAAGTGGTGGCGGCGCATCACAAGCTGGCGCGGATGGAAGATCGGATGCTGGCGGGTGACCGCGCCGAGGCCGAGACCTGGAAACGATATGACTGGGAATTCCACCACGCGCTGATCTCGGCCTGCGGTTCATCCGCGCTCCTGGCCGCGCATGCGCGCATCTTCGACCAGTATCTGCGCTACCAGATCATCGCCGTCATCTTCCGTGGCAAGGATGCCGCCGACGAGCATCGCAGTCTCTTGCAGCACGCACTGGACCGTGACCACGACGCGGCTGTCATCGTCCTCAAGCGGCATATTGGAGCCTGCGTGAAACACACGCTTGAAAACGGACTGATCGCAGCCTGAGGCGCAACCACACATCCCTGCCATTGCATCGCCCTTCCTCCGATAATAACAGTTTCCTATGAAGAACGCCGAGACGGACGAAGACGCTGGAACTCTCCTCACCATTGGAGAGAACGCCTATCGTCGGATCAGGTCCGATATCATTTTCGGGCGCTTGCAGCCTGCCCAGAAACTGAAGCTGGAGAAGCTGCGGGTCCCTTACGGTGTCAGCATCAGTACGCTGCGCGAAATCCTAAATCGCCTGTCTTCCGAAGGCCTTGTGATCGCCGAAGGCCAGCGCGGTTTCGAGGTCGCACCTGTGTCCGTGGACAATCTCAAGGAGATTGCGGCGCTGCGCCTGCTGCTGGAGACCCATGCCCTGGAAGAATCCTTCGCCGCCGGCGATATGGACTGGGAGGGACGGGTCGTTGCCGCACATCACAAGCTGGCGCGCCTCGAAGCGCGCATGCGCGAGGGCGACCGCAGCGAAACCGAGCTTTGGAAGCGCTATGACTGGGAGTTCCATCAGGCGCTCATCTCGGCCTGCGGTTCGAATGTGCTGATGGATGCCCATGCCGCCATTTTCGACAAATATCTGCGCTACCAGATGATCGCTCTGTCCTTTCGCGGCGACATCGCTGCCGAAGAGCACAAGATCATGCATGACAGCGCGCTCAAGCGGGATGCGGCAACGGCGCGCGAGGTTCTCAAACGCCACGTCGAGGGCGGTGTCGAGCACGCGCTCGCGACTGGAACCATTCGATAAAATCAGATGAACATGGAATCATCGGATAAATCTGCAATTGTGTGTTGAATTGGTGAGCTCGCGGTCTTAACCTGCCCCAGCCGGCTTGAACCGGATGAGCAAGGAGAATGCCGTGCCAGTCATGCGGCTTGGACTCATCGGCGACAACATCGCGCGCTCGCAATCCCCTCGGCTTCATGTCGAGGCCGGCAGGCTGTGTGGCATTGAGGTGACGTACGAGCGGCTGATTCCCCGCGATCTCGACCTGCCGTTCGGTTCCGTGTTCGAGCGCTGTGTCGATCAGGGCTTCCGGGGGATCAACGTCACTTATCCCTACAAGGAGGAGGTTGTGGCGCGCCTGCGTGTGCCCGATCCGACCACCGCCGCCGTTGGGGCGTGCAACACGGTCCTGTTCAGCGACGGGCAGCCCGAAGGCCACAACACCGACTATTCCGGCTTCATGGCAGCCTTTCGGGCAACATTCGGGTCAGTTTCGCCGGGCCGCGTGGCCATGGCGGGCGCCGGCGGGGTCGGCAAGGCGGTCGCCTTTGGACTCGGCAAACTGCAGGCCAGCGAGCTGCGGATATTCGACCATGACGACGCCAAGGCGCGCCGGCTCGCGGCCTCGGTTGCCGCGGCGGGTTCGGCTATGAATGTCACGGTTGCGCCCACGATCGATGATGCCACGCAGGGAGCCGATGGGCTGGTGAACTGCACGCCGCTTGGCATGACGGGGTATTCCGGCAGCGCCATTCCCAAGCATCTGATGAAAGGTGCCGCCTGGGCCTTCGACGCCGTCTATACGCCTGTCGAGACAGAACTGCTCGTTGATGCCGCCTCCGCCGGTCTCCAAATCATGAGCGGCTATGAACTCTTCTTCCATCAGGGGATCGATGCCTTCAGCCTCTTCACGGGGCTGGAGGTGGACGCCGCCGCACTGAGGCAAGCGCTTGCATCGGGAAACCTGGAGAAGGCCGATCCATGAAAACCTCGATCGCCACAGTCTGCCTGAGCGGCGATCTTGCCGAGAAGCTGGCCGCGATCTCGGCGGCCGGCTTCGACGGGGTTGAGATATTCGAGCAGGACTTCCTCACCTTCGATGGCAGCCCGCGCGACGTCGGGCGCATGATCCGTGACCACGGGCTGGAGATCACCCTGTTCCAGCCCTTCCGCGATTTTGAAGGACTGCCGGAGCCGCAGCGCGCACGTGCGTTTGATCGAGCCGAACGCAAGTTCGACCTGATGGGCGAACTCGGCACCGACCTCATGCTGATCTGTTCCAGCGTCTCGCCGCTGGCGCTGGGCGGCATCGACCGGGCAGCCGCCGATCTGCGCGAACTGGGCGAACGCGCGGCAGGCCGGGGCCTGCGCGTCGGCTACGAAGCGCTGGCCTGGGGTCGGCATGTCAGCGACCATCGCGACGCCTGGGAAATCGTTCGCCGGGCTGACCACGCATCGATCGGGCTCATCCTCGATTCCTTCCATACACTGGCCAGGAAGATCGACGTCGAGTCGATCCGTTCCATCCCCGGCGACCGCATCTTCATCGTGCAGCTTGCCGACGCGCCGATGATCGACATGGATCTTCTCTACTGGAGCCGCCATTTCCGCAACATGCCCGGTCAGGGCGACCTCGCGGTGAGCGACTTCATGCGCGCGGTGATGGCCACCGGCTATGACGGACCGATCTCGCTCGAGGTCTTCAACGACCAGTTCCGCGGCGGCTCGCCCAAGTCGATCGCCATCGACGGCAGGCGGTCCCTGGTGGCACTGATGGACGAGGTCAGGCGCGTTGAGCCCGAGCTCGCAACCACAGCGGCCGGACTTCCCGACCTTCCGCCGCGCATTGCGGTCGAGGGCGTCGAATTCGTTGAATTCGTCGCCGACGAAAGCGAGGCGGAGACGCTTTCGATCCTGCTGCGCGTAATGGGCTTTGCGGAGCGCGGCCGCCACAGGAGCCGCGACGTGCTGCTGTTTCGCCAGGGCGACATCAACATCGTGGTCAATCTGGAGAAGGAGGGTTTTGCCCATTCCTCCTGGCTGGTGCACGGCACGTCGGCCTATGCGATGGGCCTTAGGGTGGACGATGCGGCGGCGACCGTCGAGCGTGCGCGTGCCTTGGGCGCGGAGCCATTCGCCGAGCGCAGGGGGCCGGGTGAACTGCACATTCCCGCCATACGCGGCATAGGCGGGGGGGTGATCTATTTCATCGATGGCAAGAGCGAGCTGTCGCGTGTCTGGGACATCGAGTTCGAGCCGACGGAGGCTGACCCGACGCCGCAGGCCGGCCTGACCTGCATCGACCATGTCGCCCAGACGATGAACTACGAGGAAATGCTGTCCTGGGTCCTGTTCTACACCTCGATCTTCCGGGCCAGGAAGCTGCCCATGGTGGACGTGGTCGATCCGGGTGGCCTGGTGCGCAGCCAGGTCATCGAGAATGGCGATGGCACGCTCAGGCTGACACTGAACGGGGCGGAGAACCGCAAGACGCTGGCCGGACATTTCGTGGCCGAGAGTTTTGGCTCCTCCGTCCAGCACTTGGCGCTCGCCACTGACGACATCTTTGCCACCGCACGCGCGATGCACGATCTTGGCTTCCAGCCACTCGAGATACCGCGCAACTATTACGACGATCTGGAAGCGAGGCTGGGGCTTGAGCCCGAATTCGCCGCGCGTCTTTTGGACTTCAGCATCCTGTATGACCGTGACGAGGCAGGCGAGTACTTCCAGTTCTACAGCCACATCCAGGGCGACGGCTTCTTCTTCGAGATCGTCGAGAGGCGCGGCGGCTACCGCGGATATGGCGCACCCAACGCTCCATTCCGAATCGCTGCCCAGAAGCGCGAATTGCCGCCCAAGGGCATGCCCAAGTTCTGACCGGACTCGCTGCCAAACGTGCGCCCTGCCCCCTTCGTGTGGGAATCACGACCGCAGCGACCGCAGCCGCGTTGTCGGCGTATGGAGCACGACGCAATGGCGGAGGTTACATTAGGCCTCCACCCTGCTTATCACTTGTGCGGTTGACCGGATTTGCGTGTGCAGACCACTGCGCAAATGCATTCCCGAACACGACAGAGTGCGTCTAGATCCGCGCACCCCATTTCGCTCTACCCGACCCTGGACGCAAATCTGCGGCGTCCGCTGCAGGTGACCGCGGAGAGAACCCTAGAGCTTGGTGAACGTCCTGGTACGCCACCGAGCCGGCATGTCCTACGGATCGACGCGCGCGGCACGGCGGGCGGCAAGTCTCTTGTAGGCCAGAAATGCGCCAAGCGGCACCAGCGCGAGGAAAAGCGCCAACATGGTGTTGCGGGGGTGGACCACGACGATCTCGCGGCGAAGCTGCGGATCGGCGCCGCCGATTATGCCGCGCCCGACCGCCGCGTCTTCCGGCACGGAGACGGTAAAGGCGTTCAGATCAGGCGACTCGTCCTCGCGCGCCGTACGAACCCGGTAACCGAAGCCCGTGCCGCGAGTCTGCTCGACCTTGAGCGCCTCGCGATGAAGCGTGCCGTTGCCCGCCCCATGCCAGACGATGCCTAGCTCCTCGACGGACGCCGGGCCGCGCCTGATCCAGAGCATCCGGCCAGCAACAGGCTCGGCCTGCGGCCGCACCACCGGCACATAGTCGGTCTCGGCATGTCGGCTCGCCTCGGCAAGGGTGAGGTAGAAGACCGTACCCGGGCGGGCATAGACGCGCGCGGCCGCAATGTTGGCGGCGAGCGGCCGCGTCCAGCGCTCGGCGGGCACGATGTCGGCGACCAGGACATCCCCGCCGGAAGGGCTGACCATGCGCAACCGCCGCTCGGTACCCGGCACGAGCCGATCAGCGCGCTCCAGCGAAATCGTATAGTCGCCGGGCTCGAGCGCGATGCGGAAGCCGGGCTGCGGCGGTGTGACGAGACTCAGGCTGGGCTCGGGTAATGGCGGCGGCGGCTCGATCGCCTCAGGCGCCTCGCCGGCCTGGCGGGCACGTGCGGACTCGACCAGCTGGCGCTCATAGGCAGTGTGGGCGCGCCGCGCGGCGGCGAAGTCGCGGGCGAAGGCACGCTCGGCCTCGCGATGCTCCTCATGAGCGCGCTCCGCCCCCTCGCCCCACAGGAGCTCAGCCTTGCCGCGGGTCGCCCCCTCCGGATAATGGATCGAAAAGATCTGCAATTCCTGGCGCCCCACCTCTGCGCCGCCGCGCCGGATGACCAGTTCACCCTCGACGATGTCGCGCTGGCGTTGAAAGTCGACATAGACCTGGCGCGACAGCGGCCAGTAATATTCCAGCGTCCGGGCATAGGTGATCGCACTGTCGTTACCGGCGATCAGGACGAGTTCTCCCACGGTGGAGGGAATGAAGGTCTCGCGATATTCATGGCCTTCCCAGGCCCTGGCGCTGATGACGATCACCTCGCGCTGTTCGGGCTCCATGGCCGTCGCGGGATCCGAGAGCATCGAGACAAGCACGGCGAGAAGCATGACAAGGCGCGCCATCAGACCGCTCCCCGGGCACGGGAGACGAGCGCAGCCAGCGCCAGCGTGCCGACTGCCAGAGCAACGGCCATGAGCGTGCGGGAAGCGGGTATCGGCGTCTGCACGGTCAGGCCCGCGGCCAGATCGGCCAGGCGGGACACAGCCGACACGGGATCGACCACCGTCGCCGCCACGCTCATGACGCTGCGGAGATAGGCCGCGGCCAGGCTCAGCTCCTGGGGCTGGCGCGCCGTCAGCAAGCCCAGCACGATCTCGAACAGGGCGAGGATGACGACGATCGCGAGATAGGCCACGACCGCGCCACGCACGCTGCGCGCCCAAGCCGACACCAGCAGGCCCAGAGCCATCAGTGGCAGCGCATGGAGTGGCATACGCCCGATCGCGGCGGCATCGGCCAGACCGACCACGCCGGCGCCGAGCGGCTGCGCGACGACGAGATAGGCGGCATAGACGACCATGAGCAGTACAAGAAGGATGAGCTCGGCGCAGAACTTGGCCAGCAGGATCGCCTCGTGGGAAACGGGACCGACCAGCAACAACTCCATGGTGCGGTGCTCGCGCTCCCAGGCCAGGCTCGTGGCGAGCCGCAGACCCAGCACCACGGCCAGCACCGCGACCACCACCGCATTGAGCGCCGCCAGCGGATCGGTCGTAACCAGCACGGATTCGGTCTCGAAGCTGCGCAGGAAGCCACCGCCATAGAAGAACGCGATCAGGCAGATGAGGCTCGCCACGATGTAGAGCCAGGGAGACAGAAGTCGCGCGGCAAGTTTCCTGCGGGTGAGCAGCAGGGTGGTGCCGACAAGGCCAGGCGGGTTCAACGCGGGCGACATGGCTCCTACATGACGGTGCGGATGAGGCCGCCGTCAATCCTGAGCGCCGCGCCGTTGACGATGCCGGTGCGCGCGCTGCCGAGGAAGGTGACGAAGTCCGCGACCTCCTCCGGACGCGACAGGCGCTGAATGAGCGAGGTGGGCCGATTCTCGGCGACGAAGCGCCGCTCGGCCTCCTCCGTCGCCACGCCGGGATAGAGGCCGGCGATCAGCTTGGCGACACCCTCGGTCCGGCAGGGGCCAGGGAGCACGGAATTGACCGTGACGCCGGTCGATTTGGTGGTCTCGGCGAGGTTGCGCGCAAGCGACAGTTGCATGGTCTTGGTAGCGCTGTAGGCAGGCAGTTCCGGTGCCGGATTGATGGCGGATTCACTGGCCATGAAGATGACCCGGCCGCTGTCGCGTGCCAGCATGCGCGGCAGATAGTGGCGCGCCAGGCGGACGCCGCTCATCACGTTGATCTCGATCAGGTCGTACCAGCGATCATCTCCTGCTTCAAAGATGTCGACGGCCTCGTAGATGCCGAGATTGATCACCAGCACGTCGACGTCCGGACATGCCTCGATGATGGCCGTGCATCCCTCGGCAGTGCCGCTGTTGCCCACCACGGTCTCCACCGAGGCGCCGGGCACTTCCGTGACGATCCTCTCGGCGGCTTTTGCCGTGGTTTCGCCGGACCTGCCATTGATCACCACGGTCGCGCCTTCGGCCGCCATGCAGCGGGCGATCGCGAAACCGAGCCCGCCGGTCGAAGCCGTGACGAGGCAGCGTTTGCCATTATAGCCCAAATCCATCTCTATGCTCCTAATGCGTCGTCGTGGTTCCGGATTTGTCGAGGGCCAGGAAGATGTCCTCCAGGCCAGGGCTGGCCGTCTTGACCGCCAGAACGGTCAGGCCGCATCCGCTCACCGCGCGCGAGATGGCGGCACGCGCAGCGTGATCGTCTTCGCTTGCCGCCGGATCCATGACCAGTTCGGCCGTGTATGCTCCGGTCGCGCGAACCGACTGGCAGCCGGGTACCTGCAATTTATCGAGATGGTCCGCGACCACCTCGGCGATCTCCAGGAGCATCACGTTGCGGCGCCCGTCGGGCAGCAACTGCGCCGGTGTGCCCACGGCCACGAGCCGCCCATCCTTCATGAAAGCAACGCGGTCGCAGATCCTCTCCATCTCGGCAAGCTGGTGGGACGAGAAGAAGAGCGTCGTGCCTTGGGCCCGCATCTCGAGCAGGATCTCGCGCATCTCCGCAACGCCCCTCGGATCAAGACCGAGCGTGGGTTCGTCGAGCAGCAGGAACTCGGGCCGGTGCAGCATGACGCGCGCCAGGCAAGCCCGCTGCTGCATGCCACGAGAGAAGGTGGCGAGCGGCTTTCCGGCCGCCTGCGAAAGCCCGACGCGCGCCAGAACCTCCGCTACCCGTGCATCCCGGCCGGGCACTCCGTAAAGCCTCGCAAAAAGGTCGAGATAGGCCTTGGCCGACATCTCGGGATAGATGCGAGGTTTTTCCTGCAGATAGCCGACCTGCAGCCTCACCTCTCGGGTGCGCGCGCCGCCCTTGACTCCGAGCAGTTCGATCTCGCCGCCATCGGGGGCGAGCAGCCCCATCACCAGGTTCATCAGCGTCGTCTTGCCGGCGCCGTTCGGGCCCAGAAAACCGAGTATCTCGCCGCGTGCCACCGACAGATCGACGCCATCGACGGCCCGCTTGCGCCCGAAGGAGCGCGTCAGTCCCGAAATCTTCAGCGCGGGCTCGACTGCCATCATCAGAAGACCGGGTCGATCATGTAGAGGCGGGCGAGATTGACGACGATCATGGTGACCGCGGAGGCCAGCAGGAACTCCATCGGCCAGCGCAGGATCTGCACCCTGTCGTTGACGACCTTCATCGTGACGATGAGGCCGACGGCGATCACCGAGGCCGGCCAGTGCGAAAAGTCGCCGGCCATCACGCTGCAGGAGCCGAGCAGGAAAGCCAGGATGATGAACACTCCGACCGCGTTCTTCATGCCGCCAGTTCCTCCTCGCTCACGCTCGCTGCCGCCTGCGCGATCGTCCGGCCCGTCTGCGCATCGAAGAGATAGATCCATCTCGGGTCGAAGCCGATGGCCATGGGCGAGCCCTCGTCCCTGGCAAGGGCCACAGTCTCGGCTGTCGGGTTCCGGGTCGTCAACTCGACATCGCCGGTACGCAGGACGAAGATGTTCTCCGGGCCGGTGGGCTCGAAGGAATAGAGTTCGACTTCGACGGGACGCAGCGCGTCGGCGACCGCCGCGAGCCTGATATGCTCGGGGCGGATGCCAAGCCGCACCTCCTTGCCCTCCTGGTCGCCGAGGGCGTTGGCTCGCGTCCAATCCGCATCGAGCGGAACGACGAACGCTCCAACGTCGGCAACCAAGCCCCCCTCACCCCGGCGGAGAGTTGCATTCATCACGTTCATCTGCGGCTCGCCCACGAAGGTGGCCACGAACTCGTCCGCCGGTCGCTCGAAGATCTCGAGCGGGGTAGCGAACTGCAGCATCTTGCCGTCGTTCATCACGATGATCCGGTCGGCCATCGTCATGGCCTCCAGCTGGTCATGGGTCACGAAGATGGTGGTCGTGCCGATCTCCTTCTGGATGTGGCGCAGCTCGGCACGCATGTGGCCGCGCAACTGGGCGTCGAGATGCGACATGGGCTCGTCCATCAGGAAGATGTCGGCATCGCGCACCAGCATGCGGGCAATGGCAACGCGCTGAAGCTGACCGGCGGCCAGCTGGTCCGGCATGCGATCCAGCACATCGACGATCCGCATGGTCTGCGCGACCGCCCTGACCTTCTGCGCGATGACGTCCCGCGACATGCGGCGCACCTTGAGCGGGTAGGCGATATTCCCGAACACCGTCATGTGCGCGTAGAGCCCGTAATCCTGGAAGACCATGCCGACATTGCGATAGCGGGGCCGGAGGTAGGTGACGTTGCGTCCCCCGATCTCGATGCGCCCGCCGGTCGGCATTTCGAGGCCCGCGATCATGCGCAGTGTTGTCGTCTTGCCGCAGCCAGAAGGCCCGAGCAGGAAGACGAATTCGCCGTCGCCGACCGAAATATCGACACCGTCGACGGCGGTGAAACCGCCGAACCGCTTCACGAGGTCGCGTATCAGGAGATCAGCCATTGGCGGTCTTCATTTGCACTATGGGAATGAATGCAGGCATCATTTGCGCAAGGTTCCCTGTGACAATCCGCTGATCAGCTGCCGCTGGACGATCAGGACGAACAATATGAGCGGCGCGGTGATCAGGACGACGGCTGCGCCCAGAACGTTCCACGAGATGTTGGCACCGATCGAATAGGCGACGATGGCGGGCGGCATGGTCCGGGCGCCGGTGGAGGTGAGAAAGAGAGCGAACACATACTCGTTCCACGACAGGATCATCACGAAGATCGCGGTCGCCGTGATGGACGGCATCATGAGAGGCAGGGTCACCTTGCGGAAGGCCTGGAACCAGGTGTCGCCGTCGACCATCGCCGATTCCTCGTAGCGGCGAGGGATGTCCCTGAAATAGCCCGTCAGCATCCACACCACGAAGGGTAGCTGCATGGCGGTGTAGAGGATGATGAGGCCGGTCAACGTGTCGAGCAGGCGCAGCGTCTGGAACGTCACGAAGATGGGGATCAGGACGGCCACCGGGGGCATCATCCGGTTGGTCAGCACCCAGAAGGAAACGTCGTCGCGGCCGCCGAAATCAAAACGGGCGATGGCGTAGGCACAGAACATGCCGAGCGTGACAGACAGGAATGTGGCGGAGAGCGAGACCACCAGACTGTTGCGGAAATTGTGCATGAGGTTCTTATCGAAGAGCAAGAAGCGGAACGCTTCCAGCGTCGGCGTGAAGAACCATTGGGGTTCAGGTCGGTTGGACGTCGTGGCATCCATGAAGCCCGTCATGACCACATAGAGATAGGGCAGGAAGTTGAAGACACAGATGATCAGGATGATCACATAGGCCCACCAGTTGCGCTGGACCGGTGGGGCGTCTGGAGAGACCATCAGGGTATGGGACTTGGTCATGATTACTCCCCGAGCCCTAGGCCGCGCTTTGCGAGCGCATGCGCATGGCGCGAATGAAGATCAGGCTCATGACGATGATGATCATCATCATGATCAGCGAGATGGCCGCCGCCTTCGAAGCGTCGAAGAATTCCAGACCCGTCTTGGTGAGATAGACGTTGAGCGTGGTGGTCGCATTGCCGGGCCCGCCACGGGTCATGACGACGATCAGCTCGTAGGTGCGGAAGGCATCCATCGTGCGGATGATCACGGCGATCAGGATCGCAGGTTTGAGGAGCGGCAACGTGATGGTCCAGAATACCCGCCAGGAGGACGCGCCGTCGATTTCGGCCGCCTCGTAGGGCTGGCGCGGTATGGAGGCGAGGCCTGCCGTCATCATCAGGAACATAAAGGGCGTCCACTCCCACACATCGACGAAGACCAGCGTGTGGAAGGCGATGCTGGGGTCGGACAGGAACGGTATTTCGCCCAGACCGAGCGCGCGGGTGATGCCGCCCGCATAATAGGTGACCAGCCCGCCCCCGGGATAGAACATGTAGCGCCAGATCAGCGCGGCCACGAGCGGGGGCAGGATCATCGGGATGAGGATGAAGATACGTAGAATGCTGGCCCCGAGCACGATGCGCCGGAACAGCAGCGCCAATCCCAGCCCCAGCCAGAACTGGATGAAGACGGCCTGGACCGTGAACCAGATGGTGATGCGCAGCGCATGCCAGAATTCGGGATCCTGGATGACTGTCTGATACTGGTAGAGACCAACGAAGAAGCGGGGGGAGTTCGGTCGCGACAGGATGATGTTCTGACTGGCGATGTAGAGCGCATTCAGGAACGGATAGACGCCGAAGGCAAAAAGCACGATCAGCGTCGGCGCCATGAGGACCCACGGAAAGGCCGCCGGATTGGACGGGCCGAGGCGGGCCAGCAGCCGTCGCCGGGGGCCGCCCGCAATGGGACCCACGGGGGCCAATCTCTCGCCTTCGATCAGCTTGGTGTCGGTCATCCGCTCGTTCTCGTAGCTCGTCTCGGCGAGCGCATCTGGTCGGGCCGGGAGATCCGGGCGCATCGCGCGCCCGGATCGAGTTCATCTTTCGCGGATCGTCAGTTCCACTCGGACGGCAGACGATCGTAGTAGGACAGGTCGCGCCAGTGCTGCGGCGGCAGATCTTCGCGGCCGGGGACGAAGTAGCCGCCCCTGCGCATGACTTCCGTCATTCGCCGTTCCATGTTGGCCGCGGCAGTTGCGGAATCGATCTCACCTATCCAGACGCGATTGCCTTCCTCGCCCATGATGTCCGATATCTCGGCCCATTCCGGCACGCGGATGCGCTCGTCGGGGTTGGTGTCGTTCAGCATGAAGTCATAGACGTCTACCCACCAGGGCTGGTGCTGGGCGAGCGTCTCCGAGCGGTAGGTCGAATGACGCGAGGGACCAGCTCCGAATTCGGTGGCCCGCTCCTGGATCTCCTTGGAGGTCATCCACTGGACGAAGACCCAGGCCGCTTCCTTGTTGCGGGAATCGACCGAGAGGCCGAACGACCAGGCGCCGAACCACGGATCGATCACGCCATGGGGACCGGCCGGCGTGTGCAGATGAACGTTCTGGCCGGCGATCTCCGGATGCGCGTCCTCGTCCTCGAAGAAGCCCTTGATGAAGTCCTGATAGTTCCACAGACCGAAGGCGCGGCCCGACTGGTACATCGAGGTCGCCTCGTCGATGCCCCAATTGGCGCTGTCGGCCGGCATGAACTCGCGGAAGCTGACGAAATAGTCGATCGACTCGATCGTCCGCTCGTTATTGATGGTGATGTTCCAGTCTTCATCGACATATTCGTCGCCCACCGTCTCCGGCGTCTGGAAGGCGTAGAGATAGGGCAGATAGGTGATGCCCCAGAACCACCTGCCCGGCATCTGCGCGAAACCCATCATGCCGGATTCCGGATTGTGGACCTTGGTCGCCGCCTCGTGCATGAAGTCGGTCGTGAACTCTGGCGAGAAGCGCTCGGGCATGGTGATGCCGGCCTCTTCGGCGACGTCCCTGCGGAAGGTCGTGCCCACCGGGCCCGCGCCGAGCGGAATGGTGTAGAGCACGTCGTCCCACACGCCCGTCCCGCTGATCACGCGGGGCAGGAAGTCATCAATGTCATAGTCCGGATCGGTCAGATCCTCGTTCCTGACCAGCGGCATCAGCGGCTCCAGGAAACCCGCCGTGGCGTATTCGGCGAGCCACATCACATCCACAGCGTAGATGTCGTAGGCGCCCGTGCCCTGCTGCATTTCCACCAGCGAGCGCTGACGGTATTGGTCGAACGGAATCTCGTCGACCGTGACCTTGATGCCGAACTTCTCCTCGAATTCGGGGATGAAGCGTTCCAGGGCCGCGAATTGCGGCATGGCCGGCTGCAAGAACCGGATCTCGGCTCCGGCGAGTTCTTGCTGCGCTTCAGTCTGGGCATATGCGATTGCCGATGCAGCCACCGAAAACGTCAGAGCCGTGGCCATGGCTATAGGAATGCGCCGTCTCATGGTTTTCTCCTCCTGATATGAGCGTGACATTCTTTTCACTGCCTTCTTGCTCCCTGGGGAGCGAAGCCGTTTTCGAGCTGGCCTGCCGGGTCCGTGAACTGCGCCTGGCGCACGGTGCGGCCGGTCTGCGCCTCGAAAAGATAGATGAGTTCGGGCGCGACCCGGAAGGCGATCGGCGTGCCGATTTCGTGTGAATACTGGCGACCCGTGTCCGTCGAGGTCAGAACACGAACGACCGTACCTTCCGCCTCGATGTCGAAGATGATCCGCGATCCGAGCGTCTCGACGGCAAAGACGGTGCCGTGGACGACGTTCACGCCCGTCGCGCCGGCATCGGCCAGCGTGACGTGCTGGGGACGGATGCCCGCGAGATAGGCCCTGTCGGGCGAAATCGGCTCGCCTGTCGCAAACCAGTCGCGATCAAGCGCGATCCGCGATTTGCCCAAGGAAAGTCCGAAGCCGCCATCCTGCTGGAGAAGCCGGGCCTCGAAGACGTTCATGGACGGCTCGCCGACGAAGGTGGCGGCAAAGAGCGTCTCGGGACGGTCAAAAAGCTCTTGGGGTGGGGCGATCTGCTCCACGCGCCCCTGATTGATGAGCACGATCCGGTCGGCCATGGTCATGGCTTCGAGCTGGTCATGGGAGACGTAGAGCATGGTGGCGCGGTAGTCACGCTGCAGCCGCTTGAACTCGACGCGCATGCGGGCGCGCAGCTTGGCGTCGAGATGCGAGATCGGCTCGTCGAGGAGATAGACATTCGCTTCCCGAACCAGGGCCCGCCCGATGGCCACGCGCTGCATCTGGCCGCCGGAAAGCTGGGACGGATAGCGCTCGAGCAATTCGCTGACCTGCAGCGTCTCCGTTACCGTCCCGATGCGGGATCGGATCTCGGCGTCCTTCAGCTTCCGGTTGCGCAGCGGATAGGCAAGGTTCTCGAAGACCGTCATGTGGGGGAAAAGCGAGTGCTTGTCGTAGACCATGGCGAGGTTGCGCTCGCGCGGCTGCCACCCGGAGACGTCCTTCCCGTCGATGGTGATCCTGCCTTCGCTGGGAAGCTCGAGCCCGGCGACGAGCCGCAGCGTCGTCGTCTTTCCCGCGCCCGAAGGGCCGAGCAGGAACACGGCCTCGCGATCCGCCACGTCGAAAGAGATGCCGCTCAAGGCCTGGAAACCGCCTTTGAAGGTCTTTGCCAGGTTCTCGATGCGCAGCTCGGCCATCACTTCACCGCCGACAGGATGCCGCGCGGCGCGGGGCCGCCCGTCATCGGGAGAAAGCGATCGCCCGCGAATAGACGTGCCTCGACAGCGAACGAAGCCCTGCAAAACATCGTCGGTTCTCCTCCCAGAACGTGACGCCGTGACGTGACGATGCCGGTCCTCGATCCGGCAACCTTACCGAACGATAGCAATCATGAAATTCTCTGTCGAGGCAAGAAAAATCCTTGAAAGAAAATTTCACACCGGGCTATGGTGTGTCCATCAGCGTTGCCGGAGCGCTGAAGGGAGAGGCCAGCGACAGAATGAGTGGAGAGATCGGGCTCCTCGAGCACATCCAGATGATCCGTGGACGGCTGAAGCCTACTTTGCAGGCAGTTGCCGATACGGTGCTGTCGCGTCCGTCTCAGGTCAGCGGCATGAACATCAAGGATCTTGCCGCCGCCTGCGACGTCTCCGAGGCCTCGATCAGCCGATTTGTACGCGAGGTCGGCCTGCCGAGCTTCAGGGCGTTCCAGATCCGCATGGCAGAGGAGCGCGGGGCAGCCGAGGAAGATTTGCCGCGTGCTCAAAGCTCGATCTACGAGACCATCGGGCGCGGCGACACCGCCTCGACGATCCTCACCAAAGTGGCTCATCGCAACGCCGATGTCGCCAGGGCGTGCTTGTTGACCCTGGATGCTGCTGCTCTCGAGACGGCCGCCAAGCTGATACAGCAAGCACCAGCCATCTATTTCTTTGCAGCCGGCCTATCGGCGCTGGCGGCGGAAAACGCGCTCCTGCGTTTTTCTCGGATCGGCAAACCCGCCATCTTCCATCGCGATCGCAACAGCCAGTTGTTGGCCGCGGCAGCCATCCGTCCCGGAGCAGTGGCGATCGCGATCAGCGATTCAGGCCGCACGCACCAGACGGTCCTGGCCCTGACAGCTGCCAAGGAATCGGGCGCCAAGACGATCGCCATCACATCCTTCACGGAATCGACGATTGCACGAGCCGCTGACGCCGTCCTCGTGACCCCGACGGGCTACGCAGCGGCCGGCGACGAGCCGCTGTACGAAAGCATGGTCAGCAAGTTCGGCCAGCTCCTGACCATCGACGTCCTCTACTCGCTCGTCGCCGTACAGGACTACGACACTTCACTGGCTTCGCTGCAGCGGGGTGATGCCTTTATCCAGCAGAGCCGTCGCGTGAGGCAGTATGATGGAAGCGAGTGACGCCGGCGCAGCAGGCAAGCAGTACCTTCGCTGGACTTATCGCGGCGAGCCTCTCGATGCGCTGCTCCGCTCGCGGCCCGAAACGCTGCCGCTCGCGCCGCCAGCACCCGGCGAAGTGATCGCGCGGGTGGAGGCTGTCTCGATCTGTTCGTCGGACATCAAGGCCGTTCGCATGGGTGTAGATCATCCGCTGCTCGCTCAAGCCGAGAACGGAGGAGATACGGTACTCGGCCACGAGGTCAGCCTGCGAGTGGAGGAAGTGGGCGCTCTGCAACGCGACCGCTTTCGACCAGGCCAGCGGCTGGGTCTGCAACCGGCGATGCGGGTGGACGGCAAACGCAAGACGATCGGCTTCGACGTGCCGGGCGGCTTCGCCCAGTATCTCCGCCTCGACGCCGAAGCGCTGAACGCCTACGTCTTCGACGTTCCCGAAAAGCTGACGGCGGCAGAGATCGCGCTGCTGGAACCCTATGGTTGCGTGGAGCGCGCCTATCGGCCGAATGCGCGCCAGGAGCTGCTGCCGGAGGGTTCCGCCCTGATCGTGCTGGGTCCTAATTCGGAGTCCTTCGACGCCTCGCGGCCGCTGCGCTGGCGACGAACGGTGGTCGTGGGAACGAGCGAAAAATGCTTGCCGGCCAATCTCGGCAGCGCGGACCTCCATGTCTCGTCACTTGCCGAACTCGGAAACGAGACCTTCGACGACATCGTCGGGCTCGGAGAACTGGATGCCGGCGAACTCGCCCGACTGCCCGCCCTCCTCAACGAAGGCGGCATGCTGCTTCAGGCGCGTCTCAGTGCCGCCGATCCGGTGCCGGTCGATGCCGCGCGCATCCACTACGACGCGCTCTCCTTCGTAGGAACGACATCCCCCGACATTCTGGAGGCCCTCGCCCCACAACGGCAGCGCTTCGACGTCAGGCCGGGTGGAACGGTCCTGGTCCATGGCGCCGGCGGGGCGATGGGCCGCATCCATGTCCATCGCCTGCTGCAGCTGGAAAACGGTCCATCCACCGTTATCGCAACCTCGCGCAGCCGGCGTCGGCAAAGCGACCTGGAAGAGGATTTCGCCGCGTTGGCACAGGCACAGGCCAAGCGACTCGTTGTGGTTCAGGACACGGACATTGCGGCTGCCCTCTCCCGCGAGGCGCCGGCGGGCCTGGACGATGCGGTGGTCGTGGTGCCGGACCCCTCAGCCGTAGCGGAAGCCGCGCGGTGGCTGGCACCGGGCGGCCTGCTCGCCATCTTCGCCGGCTTCGCCTACGGCAACCCGGTTCTGCTGGATCTGGCGGGCGTGGCAGTTTCGGACAAACGTTTCACCGGCTCGACCGGCTGTTCCGTGGACGACATGAAAGACGTGCTCGCCCGGGTCGAGCGGGGTGAACTGGATCTTCTCGCCAATCTGAAGGCCATAGGCGGGCTCAGGCAACTGCCGCGGGCGCTGGAGGCCGTCGATCGCGGCGAGGTGTCGGGCAAGATCGTGATCTATCCGCAAGCGCCCGAGGCGCCGTTCCGCCGGCTGGCCGCCAATTGGGACGACCGCCAAGAGACGAGCATGCTGGGGAACCGTTCCAGTCAGGCAGAGCGGGAAGAATAGGGAGGACCGCCATGCGAGATCATGTGATCGGCATCGATATCGGTACGACCGGCACAAAGACCGGCATTTATGATCGAGAAGGACGCCTGGTCGGCGACGCGTTCGAGGAATCCATCCTGCGTTATCCGGGGCCGGGCCAGGTGGAGCAGGATCCCGACGAGATCTTCGGTTCGGCGGTGCGCACCATTCGCTCGGCGCTGGCTTCATCCGGTCTTGATGCCTCGCGGATCGCGGCGATGGCGCTCGACGGCCAGATGGCCGGGATCATGGCCATCGACGCGGAATGGCAGCCGGTGACCCATTACGACAGCTGGCTGGACACGCGTTGTGCGCCCTGGCTGGAGGAGCTGCGTCCGCATGAAGACGAGATCATCCGCACCTGCGGGATGGCTCTCGCCTTCAACCACGCCCCCCGCTTCCTCTACTGGCGCGACAGGCCCGATATCTGGGCGCGCATCCACAGCTTCATCCAGCCTGCAGCCTATGTCGCGGGACGGCTGGCGGGCTTGAGCGGAGCCGATGCCTTCACAGACCGGACCTATCTCGTCTTTTCCGGCTTCGGCTCCGGTGAAAAGGCCGAATGGAACGAAGCCCTGCTCGACCGTTTCCGCCTCGACCGCGCGAAATTCCCGCGCATCGTAGAGCCCTGGGAGATCATCGGCCACCTGACTGCGCGCTGGGCAGGCGAGACGGGCCTGCCGGCCGGCCTGCCGATCGCAGCCGGCTGCGGCGATCAGAGCGCCAACGTACTGGGCGGGGGGCTCGTCGACCCGGGCGTCGTGTTCGACACATCGGGCACGGCTTCCGTCTTCGCGACCATAATCGACCATTTCGGCACCGACACGAAATACAAATGCTTGATGACCTGCCCGCATGTCATCAAGGGCCTCTATTTCCCGATGGCCTATGTGGCTGGCGGAGGACTCAATCTCCGCTGGTTCCGCGACAGCGTCTCTCCGCTTGAGAAGGCGCAGAGCGAGAGCCAGGGGATCAATCCCTACGATGCGCTGGCGGAGGAGGCCGCTGCCATTCCGCCCGGCGCCGAGAAGCTTCTTTTCCTGCCGCATCTGTCCGGCCGCAACACACCGATCGATCCCGACATGCGCGGCGCGTTCCTGGGACTGACATGGCGGCACGGCAAGCCGCACATGGTGCGCGCCATCATGGAGAGTATCGCCTACGAATATGCCTTCTACCTGCGCGCCGTGCGCGAGATCGCGCCGGATTACGATGCCCGCCATGCCATCAACATCGCCGGCGGGGCCCGCAGCCCGCTGCTCCGCCAGATCAAGGCCGATGCGCTGGGCATCGATTACCACTCACTGGAGCGCGAGGAGTTCGGAACGCTGGGCTCCGCCATCATCGCAGGCCATGCCGTAGGGCTGTTCCCGGATATTGCAGAAACGGCGAGGAAATTTGCCGGCAAGGTCGTGGCGGAGACGAAGTCGAGACCCGAGGTCACGGCCGCCTACGCCCCCTATGTGGACGCCTATATCGACGCGCTAGCGACACTTTCACCGTTCTTCGCGCGGATGAACCGGATGCTTTCTGCCGAAAACAACGTGATGGGAGGAGGACAATGACAATACCGGCTGCCAGCAACGACGCCATGCGCGCCATCGTCCTGCATTCGCCCGGCGACATCCGCCTCGAAGAGCGACCGCGGCCCGAAGCCGGTCCGGGACAGGTTTTGGTCCGCGTCGCCTCGGTCGGCGTGTGCGGCTCGGACCTGCCGCGGATGCTGGTCAAGGGTGCGTGGAAGATGCCGCTAATTACCGGCCATGAATTCGCCGGCCACATCAGCGAAATCGGCGAAGGGGTAGAAGGCTGGGATATGGGCGAACTGGTCGCCATCGCCCCGCTCCTGCCCTGCGGTCAATGCAGCCAGTGCCGGACCGGCAATTTTTCGCGCTGCGTCGACTACGACTATTTCGGCAGCCGCCGTGACGGCGCCTATGCCGAATATGTGGCCGTGCCAGTCGAAAACCTTATCAAAGCGCCGCAGCATCTCGATCCGCGCGCCATCGCCATGACGGACCCGGCCTCGATTGCCCTCCACGCCATCTGGAAAGCGGGCGGCATTACTGTGGGGAAGACCGGCGCGGTGGTGGGCTGCGGGCCGATCGGCCTCTTCGCCATCCAATGGCTGAAGCTCATGGGTGCGAGCGAGGTGATCGCGGTCGATGTCTCGGAGGAGAAACTCGCCCTTGCGCGCGAGGCCGGCGCCTCGGTCTGCATCCTGTCGGGCGATCTCGCTTCCAACACGCGCCGGGCCGACATGGTCATCGAGGCGGTCGGGCTGGATGCCACCATCAACGCGGCAGTCATGCTGGCCGGCCCTGGGGGGCATGTCGCCTTCATCGGTATTCCGGTGCCCGAGGTGAAGCTCGACAACAAGACCTTCCAGCATTTCCTGCGCCAGGAGATCTCGCTGCACGGGTCCTGGAACAGCTTCGGGCCCCCTTTCCCTGGCCCGCAATGGACGACGACATTGGAAAAGTTCGGCACCGGCGAATTGCGATGGGAGTTCATGATCTCTCACGATCTCGACCTCGCCGAACTGCCCGAGATTTTCCGGCGCTTTGCCGCCAGAGACATTCATTTCTCCAAGGTGCTGTTCAGGCCCTAAGCGGAACGACGATCCCAGGACGGGAGAACGACGATGAACATGGAACCCGGCACACAACCCGCCCCGCAGCTTTCCGTCGCCAGCAACCGCCGCAATCCCGGCATGGCGCTGCGGCCCGTACTGTTCGAAGGCCATCCGGCCAACCGCAGCGCCGCCGAGCGGCGCACCGCCAGCCTCATCGCCCGACGCTCGGTGAAGAAGGAATGGCAGGCGGCCTGGCTGGTGAACGCCATCCGATGCATCGACCTGACGACGCTTTCGGGCGACGACACGGCCGATCGCGTGCGCAGGCTCTGCGCCAAGGCACGACGGCCGCTCGCACCGCACATCGTCAAGGGGCTGGGTATCGAGGAACTGGAGCTGACCACGGGAGCTGTCTGCGTCTATCCCACCATGGTTTCCCACGCGGTGAAGGCCCTGTCGGGCTCCGGCATCCCGGTCGCCTCGGTCGCCACGGGCTTTCCTGCCGGCCTGATGCCGCTGAAACTGCGCCTTGCGGAGATCCGCTACGCAGTTGAGGAAGGCGCCGACGAGATCGACATCGTCATCACCCGCGAGCATGTGCTCAACGCTGACTGGTCGGCGCTGCACGACGAGGTGCGGGCCATGCGCGAGGCCTGCGGTCATGCGCATCTCAAGGCCATTCTCGCGACCGGCGACCTCCAGACGCTGCGCAATGTCTATGCCGCCTCCATGGTCGCCATGCAGGCAGGCGCGGATTTCATCAAGACGTCGACCGGCAAGGAAGGTGTCAATGCGACGCTGCCCGTGAGCCTGATCATGGTGCGCGCGCTGCGCGACTATTTCGACGAGACGGGCCACAGAATCGGCTTCAAGCCGGCCGGCGGCATGAAGAGTGCCAAGGACGCGCTGAACTGGCAGTTCCTGATGATGGAGGAAATGGGCCGCGAATGGCTGGAGCCCGACCTGTTCCGCCTGGGCGCCTCTTCCATGCTGGCCGACATCGAACGCCAGCTCGAGCATTTCGTCACCGGACGCTACGCGTCGTCGTCACGCCACGCGGTCGGCTGAGGGGGCAAGGATGAACGCGATAACGAAGATACTGGAAACGATGGATTACGGGCTCGCGCCAGAGGATTGCGGCTTTGTCGGCAAGTGGCTCGATCAGCACAAATCCGGCTTCGGGCATTTCATCGGCGGGGAGTTCACGCCGTCCGGCAAGACCTTCGACGTCACCAATCCGGCGACCGGCAAAAAGATCGCCAGCGTTAGCCAAGGCACCAAGGCCGATGTCGACGCCGCGGTGAAGGCGGCGCGCGCCGCCCAGCCGAAATGGGCGGCGCTATCGGGCCACGATCGTGCCAGGCATCTCTATGCCCTTGCCCGCCACGTGCAGCAGCACAGCCGTTTCCTGGCGGTCCTGGAGACGATCGACAACGGCAAGCCGATCCGCGAGAGCCGCGACATCGACATCCCGCTCGTCGCCCGCCATTTCTATCATCATGCCGGCTGGGCGGAGATCCTGGAGGACGAGTTTCCGGGCGCCCGGCCCCATGGCGTGTGCGGTCAGGTGATTCCATGGAATTTCCCACTCCTGATGCTGGCCTGGAAGGTGGCGCCGGCGCTGGCGGCCGGAAACACGGTGGTCTTGAAGCCGGCCGAGTACACGCCGCTGACCGCCCTCGCCTTCGCCGAGATCGCGCGTGAGTGCGGCCTGCCGGCCGGCGTGCTCAACATCGTCACCGGCGACGGGCAGACGGGGGCAGCCGTCGTCGGGCATGAAGGCGTGGACAAGGTCGCCTTCACCGGATCGACCGAGGTCGGCCGAATCATCCGCCGGCAGATCGCCGGCTCGGGCAAGGCGCTAACGCTCGAACTGGGCGGCAAGTCGCCCTTCGTCGTCTTTGCCGATGCCGATCTCGATGCGGCCGTCGAGGGTGTCGTCGATTCCGTCTGGTTCAACCAGGGACAGGTCTGCTGCGCCGGCACGCGCATCCTCGTCGCCGAGGCCGTGGCCAGGCGTTTTGAGGTATTGCTGCGCCGACGCCTGGCAAAGCTGCGCACGGGCGATCCCCTGCAGAAATCGACCGATGTCGGCGCCATCGTTCACCCAGTGCAACTCGAGCGCATCCGGGGGCTGGTCGAACAGGGCGTCGCCGAAGGCGCGGTGCTGCATCAGGCCGATGCGCCGGGCGGCTGCTTTTTCCCGCCGACGCTGGTCACCAACGTGCACCCCGCCTCGGTGCTGTCGACGGAAGAGATCTTCGGCCCGGTCGTGACGCTGACGCCGTTCCGCACGCCCGAGGACGCGGTGACGCTGGCCAACAATACCCGCTACGGGCTGGCGGCTTCCGTCTGGTCGGAAAACATCAATCTCGCGACCGACATTGCCGCGAAAATAAGGGCCGGCGTGGTGTGGGTGAACTGCGCCAATCTCTTCGACGCGGGCGCGGGCTTCGGCGGCTATCGCGAAAGCGGCTTTGGACGCGAAGGCGGGCGCGAGGGCATGACCGCCTATCTGGCGTGGCCGGCGCCCCAGGCCAGGAAGCCGGAGGCCGCGCCCGAGAAGCTCGAACCGGTCCCGGCCGCAACGATCGCGGGCGGCGATATCGACCGCACGGCGAAACTCTATGTGGGCGGCAAGCAGGCGCGGCCGGACAGCGGCTACAGCTATCCCGTCAATGGCCCGAAAGGACCTGTCGGCCTCGCTGGATTGGGCAACCGCAAGGACATCCGCAATGCGGTTGAAGCCGCTCACAAGGCCTCAAGCTGGGGTGCGCAGACAGGTCACAACCGGGCGCAGGTGCTTTACTTCCTCGGAGAGAACCTGTCAGCGCGCGCCAAGGAATTCGAGGAACGGCTGAAGAGTTTCGGCCAGTCCGCCGCCGCGGCCAGGAGTGAGGTCGAGACCGCGCTGCGGCGCATCTTCTGGTACGCCGCCCAGGCCGACAAGTTCGATGGCGCTGTGCACGCGACCAAGTCGGCCCATGTCACGCTGGCCATGAACGAGCCGGTAGGCGTGATGGGGATCGCCTGCCCCACCGCACATCCCCTGCTCGGCTTCGTGTCGCTCGTCCTGCCGGTGATTGCCATGGGCAACCGGGTGGTCGCAGTTCCCTCGCAGATCCATCCGCTGGCCGCGACCGATCTCTACCAGGTTATGGACACTTCCGACCTGCCGGGCGGCGTGGTCAATATCGTCACCGGCGAGCGCGAGGTGCTGACAAAGACGCTGGCGGAGCACGACGACGTCGATGCCGTCTGGTATTTCGGCACGAAAGATGGCGGTCGCGCGGTCGAAGAGGCCTCCGCAGGCAATCTCAAGCAGACATGGGTCGAAGACGGTGCGGCCCGGAACTGGGGCGGATCGGAGGGCCAGGGCCGACTATTCCTGGCCAGAGCCACGCAGGTCAAGAACATCTGGATACCCTACGGCGAGTGAGCAGGAACTCGGGGAGAAGCGCGATGAACATGAAGTTCGGTGTCCACAGCCTCGTATTCTCCGACCGGTGGGACGGAGAAACGGCGCCGGCGATCTGCCGAAAGGCGGCCGAGATCGGCTACGATCTGATCGAGGTGCTGATGTTCGACCCAGCGACGCTGGACCGAGAGGCGACGCGCCGCGCGATCGCCGAAACCGGGCTCGGGCTGCGCCTCGGCATGGCGCTGGGCGCAGATGCCGACATCTCCTCCGACGATCCAGAGACTGCCAGGCGAGGCGAGCAAACGGTCGCGCTGGCACTGGAGATAGCCTCCGAACTAGGCGCGCCGGCCGTGAGCGGCATCACCTATGCGGCATTCAATACCTATTCGGCACCGCAGACGGACAGGCAGCTCGACCAAGTCGCAGCCTCCCTTTTGCGCCTCGATGGACGTGCCGGTGAGCTCGGTCTGCGGCTGGGCGTCGAGCCGGTCAACCGTTACGAGAGCTACATGGTCAACACGCTCGACCAGGCGGCGAGGCTGATTGGACGATCAGGCGGCAAGAACATGTTCGTTCATATGGATACCTTCCACATGAACATCGAGGAGCCAGACATCGCCGCCGCGATCGGCCGCAATGGCGGCCTGCTCGGCTACGCGCATGTCGCCGACAGCCACCGCGGCGCGCTCGGCACGGGCAATTTCGATCTCGCAGCCTATTTCCGCGCGCTCGCAGCCGCCGGTTATGAAGGCGACCTCACCTTCGAGGGGTTTTCCTCGAAGGTGCTGGGGCCGGATCTCGTCGGCGGGGTGCGCCTGTGGCGTGAAGCCTGGACGGATTCCGACGCGGCGGCGCGCTCTGCGCTCGATCTGATGAAGGCCGGCTGGGCGGCGGCGCAGACGGCAACGCGCGCCGCGTAAACCGGCGCAACCCATCGCAAGGGAGGCAGAAATGGATTTCGGCTTGAACGGCAAGATCGCGATCGTGACGGGCGGCGGAACCGGCATCGGGAACGCGATCGCCCGCACTTTTTCTGAGGAAGGTGCGACGGTGGTCATCAACGGCCGCGACAAGGCCCGCATTGAGGCGGCCGCTTCCGCGATCGGTCCGAATGCGCACGGCGTGGTGGCCGACCTGATGACGGCGGAAGGGTCGGAGATCCTGGCCGAACAGGCAGGCCGACTCGGCCCGGTCTCCTTCCTGGTCAACAATGTCGGCGTCTTCGACGTCAACGATTTCTTCGAAGTCTCCGACCAGCGCTGGCACGAGTATTTCGAGCACAACCTGATGACGGCGATCCGCATCACCCGCATCGTCATGAAGGACATGCTGGCACGCGACGAGGGCTCGATCTGCTTCATCTCTTCGGAGGCCGCGATCCGGTCCATCGGCAACATGGTGCCCTATTCGGTGACCAAAACGGCGATGCTCGGGCTCGGGCGTTCTCTGGCCGAGCTGACGCGCGGCACCTCGGTGCGGGTCAACAGTTACATGCCGGGAACGACCGCAACCGAATCGGTCGAGACCTATTTCGCGGATTTGGCGAAGCAACAGGGCAAGAGTGTCGAGGAGACGCTGCGCGATTTCTATCGCGAGGTGCAGCCATCCAACCTGACCCAGAAGCTGATCGATCCGGCGCTCCATGGGCGCGGCGTGATACAACTCATGACCAATGCCGCGATGAACGGTGTGACCCACCGCGCTGACGGCGGCACGATTAGGTCCATTTTTGGATAGAGCTTTTCCGTCGAGCAACACTGCCTTCAGACAGGGCGGTGTCTCAAACGCAGTTCTTGCACCGAAGATCGCCTTCGGCAGGAACAGAACTAGCTCCGGCACAAAAAGGAGCGGAAGCGCGACGGCGAGGAGCAGCGGGGCGGATTAGCGCGTTTGTTGGCCCATCTTGCGTTCCTCCGGTTCTTGCGCGCCTGTTGCAATGCGGGAGTTAGCGGGGACAGGCATGCCTACGCCGCTATGAACCGAGAGAACCATCGGAGCCTGTAACGGATTCCGGCAGGTGCAGGGATTGGCGGTGGCAGTCCTCCGCTACCATTGCATTCAATGAGTCGGGACCCTGAAGGGCCTTCTTGATGTCGCACACCGTCGCGATTGGGTCGCCCTTGAGTTTCAAGGGCTTTCGCGGAAGTGCGGCAACTCCGTCCAGCATGACGCGGGCATGGACCGCAAGGCAAGGGAAGGAAGGATGAGGCTCAATGTCGCCATTGCCATCCCGAGGGCAGCCGGAAGGGGGCGGGAGAAGCCGTCGGATGCCTTGAGGGCCACCGCCCAGACGATCTCGAGACCGCCGCGGCCACGATGAGGTAAACCCACGCCATCATGCGGTCGCTCCCCCGTCCACGGCAAGGATGGCGCCATTGACAAAGGCGCCCGCGGGACTGGCGAGGAAAGCGACCGCTTCGGCGATCTCGCCGGCGCTGCCGTAGCGGCCCAGCGGAATGAGGCTTCGCTCGGCATCGGCCTGCGGCCCGTCGGCCGGGTTCATGTCGGTATCGATCGAGCCGGGGTTCACTAGATTGACCGTGATGCCGCGTCCCCCGAGTTCCCGCGCCAGAGCCTTGGTCAGCCCGACCAGCGCGGCCTTGCTCATGGAATAAAGGCTTACGCCCGGTCCCGGGACATGACCGCCCAGCGAAGAACCGATGCAGATGATCCTGCCGCCCTCGCCCATTGAGGAGAGTACGGCCTGCACCAGCCGATAGGGTGTCCTGACATGGATGGCGAGAACGTCGTCGATCTCGTCCAAGGCGGTTTCCTCGATCGGGCCGTAAGGAAAGACGCCCGCGCTGTTGACCAGAATATCGACCCGTCCGAACCGGGCGATCGCTGCCTCGGCTGCCCGGACCGTACTTTCATCGTCGCGATGATCGGCCTGAATTGCCACGTGATCCGCACCATTCAGGCGCAGATCGGCCATCACCTGTTCAGCCGCGTCGGCGGAAGCACGATAGGTGATGGCCACCGATGCGCCGCGCGCGGCCAGCACGCGTGCTATCGCCGCCCCCATTCCGCGACTGCCGCCGGTCACGAGCGCGGCCTTGCCTCTCAGTTCCTTCATGGATCAGCCCTTTTCTGTACCTATCGGTACATAAAAGTCACCTTGTGGTTGCCGGTCAAGTGTTATTTACTGAACGGTACAGAAAGGGGTGCTCATGCCGCCAGTTGGAAGACCACGATCCTTCGATCGCGATGCCGCCCTCTTGGCGGCAATGAACATGTTCTGGGCCTTGGGATATGAGGGAACGTCGCTGACCGATCTCACGCAGGCCATGAACATCAACCGCCCGAGCCTCTACGCGGCGTTTGGCAGCAAGGAGAAGCTCTTTGCGGAGGCCTTGGCGCTCTACGAGGACATCGAAGGCGGCGTCATCACGCGCCTGCTCGACGATGCGCAGACCGCGCGTGCCGGCATCGAGGCAACGCTCCGCCACAATGCGCGTGTCTATGTCGAGGAAGGACGACCGCGTGGCTGCATGATCGTGCTTTCGCACCTGGTCGGGACACCGGAGAGCACGGAAATCCGCCCGCTCCTGGTCGCGCGGCGAGAGGCGGGAGAGGCCGAACTGGGTGATCGCATCGAGCGCGGAAAGACCAACGGCGATGTGCCCGCCGATGCCGATTCAAAAGGGCTTGCAGCTTTCTACACCACCATCCTGCAGGGCATGTCGATCAAGGCGCGCGATGGAGCGACCGAATCCGAACTGGACGAAATCGTCACCGTGGCGATGAGCGCCTGGCCCGAAAAGTTAGATCCCGAGAGTGTCGGTGAACAAGCAAACGAGACCTTTGGAACGGGCCGCACCTGGTGAAGGAGGCGATGTGAAGGCGTGAGCGGGTTGGCTCATCTCCAACACTACCGCGCTCGGTCGCCCATCGCCGAGTGGGGACGATCCCTCTCATCATCAGGGGCGATCTCGGCGCGGGTGACGAGGCCGTGCGCGGCAAGGGATTTCAGGAATGACGCCGCATCAAAGACGCCACCGGGGGCTTGAGCTCCAAAGGCGCGGATGCGGCCATCCAGGATGCGCTCGATCGCTTCGCCAACGAGCGGGGCGGTGAAGGCATAGATGTCCTGTCCGGCTGCCGACAATCGCCTGGTGGCTGAAGCGCTATGCCCTACGACTTCCACGAGGAATTTCTGCGCGGAGCGTCCGGTCTGATCGACGGGGACAGGAGACGGCGTTTCGGGGTCGCGAATGTCGGCCAGAGCGTTGCTGGTCAGATAGGTTCGCAGCCGGGACAGGCGAAGATGCCGGGCGATGACGGGCACTTCCGAGAAGGGCAGATCCACGACACGCTGCCTCGAAAACGGTGCCGGAAAATCCCACTGCGCCTCCTCCAAAGGCTGAGCCAGAGGGACGAGCTCTCCGCCAGATATTTGCAGTCGTGGTGCGGTGTTCCTTCGGCCGGTCCGCCGCGTGCCTTCCGTGGGGTGCCAATGATCCAGGGCGATGGCAATCGTCACATCGCTGATGTCCGGCTCATTCTCGACAAGTGCCGACAGCAACAGGTCCGGGAAGCCGCCAAAGAAAGCCATGGCGGGCAGAAACACCAGTTCGGCTTCCCGAGCGGCAACGCCAAACTCTTCATAGATGGCGGCCGTACTCGCCTGCTCGGCGCTCACATCCAGATAGTGAATGCCCGCTCGCAATGCCGCCGACGCCACCGGCCTTGCCGTGTCCAGGAAGGGTCCGGCACAGTTGATCACCGCGTCGACCCCGTCGAAGGCGAGGTCAAGCGACGCCTGGACGTCGGCCGATGCTTCCCGCAGCTCGACCTGTTGGGGCGGGAAGCCGGCGGCAATCAGCCGGTTTCGATCCCTGCCCACCGCGACCGGCGCCGCGCCGCGCCGCAGGAGTTCGGCAACCACGAAACGACCGGTATGGCCCGCAGCCCCAATGACGGCAATTTTCCTGCTGGCGTGATGTGTCACTGCGCAACTCCGCGATACAGACCTGTCTGTTCTGAACGATACAAACCGGTCTGTACGCCGTCAATCGATATGTGATATCGAAAGCCCTATGGCCCCCAGCGAACAGACCGCCCTCAAGGATCACCTTCTCGAAATCGCGTCGTCGCTGTTCTACGCGCACGGAATACGTGCGGTCGGCGTCGACCTGATCGTGGCGGAGGCCGGGGTGGCAAAGACCAGTCTCTACCGCCACTTTCGCACCAAGGACGATCTCATCGCCGCGTTTCTCGGCCGCGAGGACCAGCAGTTCTGGCAGACCTGGCAGGAAGTTGCCGACCGCTACGCGGACAATGCCGGGGCGGAACTCGACGCGCATCTGGAATGGATCGGAGCGCGGCTCGCACGCCCCAATTACCGCGGCTGCCCGCAGATAAACGCCGTAGCGGAATTCTCGGACCCGAAGCACCCGGCGCGGAAAATTGCTGCGGACCACAAGGCAGAGATGCGGCGGCGGTTGAAGACGATTGCGGTTCGGCTGGGCTCCGACCGCCCCGATGAGCTGGCCGGGCAGCTTGCGCTTCTGATCAACGGAGCTTTCGTCAGCGCCGGAATGCTGGCACCGGAAGAGGCCATTCCCTTGCTCCAGAATGCTGCCCGTCTGCTTCTGGCCGGGCACGCATCATGACGGTGTCCCATCGCTGGCGGCTGCCTGTCCGCCGGACACCGGCCGAGTGTTCGCCTATTGCGGCGAGGAACTGGCGACGTCCGGCCTCCGTGCCGCGAATGTCTGGACGATGCGCCAGTTCTCGCCCGCCTCTTCCTCATGGATCCAGCTGAATCCGGACGAAGAAATATCGCGGAAGGTCCACCGGCGCGCGGGTTGGATCCCTTCTGTGGTCTCCAATACGACCATATCGCCCTTCTGCCGTGCAACGAAGGTCAAGACGGCTCCGTGCATGGGGCCGATCCAGGTCGAGCGCCATCCGCCGAGCGAAGCGTCATAGAAGCGCAGGCTCGTGCCATACTCATAGGCGCCGACGTCGCGCTTGCCACGCGGCGGGACAATCCAGACATCCTGGATGGCACGGCCTTCCAGCACCCGGGAGAAATGCCACTCGCCGTCCTCCTGCCTCACAAGATCGCCGTCCGGGCCGAACCACCGCACGACGAGCGCCCAACTGCCGAGGAACGGCTCGAATATCCTTTGGGCGTCCGGGACGTCGGCGTGGGCCGCGGGCGAGATCAAGGCGTCCAGAAAGGCATGTGGATCCATAAGCGTTCCGATCTTTGGGGGCAGTTGGTCTGCCGCTATGCGCAACGTTGTCTTGCCGGGTGAAAATTGGATTGGGACACTGCCGGTTCTAGCCTTCTCCCGGATCATGGGGTGGCAATGCCGGCGCGGTCAGGCCCTCGAAAGGGTCGCTCCAGGCTCGTATAGCCTCCAGTTGCCGGTACCAGCGTTCGATAGAGGCATGGCGCTGAAGGGGGAGATGGGCGGCGTCGTTGAACGGAAGAAAGGTCGCCATCCGGAAGTCCGCGTAGGAGACTTCATCGCCCAGCAACCATGCGCGATGTTCCAAGGCGGCATCCAGAAGCGCAGCACTTTCCTCAAAAAGGGAAAGCCCGGCCGACACCGCGGCATCGTCGACAGGGCCAATTCCATAACGCTGCTTGGTGCCGCGCTCGAAATGCACCATGTCGCAGGCCCTCACAAAGTTTTCCTTGCCCCAGCTGAGCCATTGAATCATTTCGGGCTCCCCGCTTCCCGAGCGCCAGAACGCATGTCCCTGCTCCCTGGCAAGCCGGCAGGCAATCGCATCGGCTTCCCAGACACTGCCTTCGGGCACCAGCAGAATGGGCAGCCTGAGATTGGGATTGAGATGGCGGAACCTGCCAGCGTTTCCAGGAGCGAGTGGAGCGGCAAATTCGAACTCGATATCGGCGCTCAGATATTTTGCCACGGCGACAGCGAGACGCGGATTGGGATTCCGGCTGAACAGCAGCTTCACTGAACCACTCCCCCAGGAGCACAACTCTCCTCCGGTATTGATCCAAAGCCGGATTTCTGTCGAGTGCCCCCTCAGTTGGCAACTGACATTCTGCCTCGCACTCTGGCCGAGATCTCGCCCGTCCCGGCGGCCGCAAAGCCCCCCTCACCTGCCGCGATGGATGCGCGCGCCCAGCTCAGTCATAGATCTCGATCTTGCCGTCCATTGGAAGCGGACGCTGCTTGGCCATCAGCCGAGGCAAAGCGATCCTGCCTCGGCAGCCGCATGACAGCTCCTGGGATGTTCGTCCCGCCCCCTAACGTATCCGCAATGCGAGTGCCCGGCTTGGCACCGTATCGGCTCGCCCCGGCATGGAGACGTAGCTCGGCGTCTCCTCCAGAACATCCCATGTCCCGGACGCCCGCAATTGCTCCACGCGCGCCTTGAAACCGTCCTCCCAGAGGCGATCCTTGACCGTGATCACGATGACGCCGCCAGGGCGCACCACACGAATGAGTTCGTCGAGCCCTTCCGGGCCCACATGTCCGACCGTGAAGACGCCGGCGCAGACCGCCCCCGCGAAATGGTCGGTCGGCAGTGGCAGCTCCTGCCCCATCGCGGCGCTGTGAAGCGCATCGTAGACGCCCTTGCGGCGTGCGACCTCAAGCATGCCTTCCGAGATGTCGAGCGCCTCGGCGCCCGAATAGCCCACGATCTTCAGCCATTCGCCAATCAGCCCGGTGCCGGCGCCGGCATCGAGGATAGGGCCTGAGCCGTGGCCCAGGTGACGGCAGAGCAGGGCGAGGCAGATCGTCGGGTGCCGATAGCCGAGCGACGACATTTCGGAATCGTAGTTTTCGGCCCATGCGTCGTATCGGCGCGCAACGTCTTCCGGGCTGCTCGCGTCATAAACGCTATCGAGATTTTCTGCCTTGCGGGGGGAAGACATTCGCTGCTCCTTCTCATGTTGTCCGTGCGGTTGATACCCTCCTTCGCCTCGCATTGGAACCGGACGCCCCCTGAAGGGGCCTCGCAACCTTCCCATCGGCGCCTCGCCTGCTATGGTCCCCGTCCCGCAATCAACCAAGGAGAATGGGACAGGATGAGTGGATCGGAGGCTGTCGAGGCACTGCGCAAAATTCCAGGTTACGAGCACGTTTCGCCCCAAGGCGTCGAGCGGCTCGGCGGCATGACCAACCGGGTCTATCGCATCGTCCTCGACGGCGCTGACGGGGATATGGTGCTGCGCATCCCCGGCGAAGGGACCGAAGAATACATCGATCGCGACGTCGAGGCCCACAACACGCGTGCGGCGTATCGCGCCGGGGTTTCGCCCGAGGTCTTCTTCTGCAATCCCGCGTCCGGCATCATGCTCACGCGCCATGTGGCCGGGACGACGATGACGCCGGACCTGTTTCGATCGACCCCAGGTGGTCCCACCCGCGCGGCCCTCGCCTTCAAGCAGCTGCATCAGAGCGGCGAGACATTCGAGTTCCGTTTCGAGCTCTTCGCGATGATCGAAGACTATCTCAAGGTGCTGGCCCGGCTCGGCGCCGAGCTGCCCGAAGGCTATCATGACGTCGTCAGCGAGGCGGCTTCCGTGCGTGAAGCGATCGAGGCGCATCCGGCCAGGCTCGCGCCGTGCCATTGCGACCCGCTCTGCGAGAACTTCCTCGATACCGGCAGCCGGATGTGGATCGTGGACTGGGAGTATTCCGGCATGAACGATCCGCTCTGGGATCTCGGAGACCTGTCAGTCGAGGCGGGATTCGACGCAGCACAGGACGAGGAGATGATGACCGCCTATATGGGCACCACCGTTTCGGAGGCCGCATTCGGGCGCATGGTCATCTACAAGGCGATGTGCGATCTCCTATGGACGCTGTGGGGCCTCATCCAGCACGCCAACAACAACCCCGCCGAGGATTTCTGGGCCTATTCGATCACCCGCTTCGAGCGCTGCAAGCAGCTGATGGCAGAGCCCGCTTTCGCCGCTCACCTTGCAGCCGTCAGGCGGGGGTGAGGGCAGCATCGATCGGCCGGCTGTCGCCGGCAGGCGTTCTGATCACGACGCCTTCACGCTCCAGTGCCTCTTGCGTGACGGGCGGCGGCGCCCTGTCCGTGACGATCATGTCAAGCCGCTCCAGGGCGAGCGCGGCGACCGGAGCGCGCAACAGGAACTTGCTGTGGTCGGCCACCACCATGGTGCGTTCCGCCCGCGCGGCCATGGCTCTCGCCGTTTCAGCTTCCGGCAGATGGTAGTCCATCAAGCCGGTTTCGGGATGGATCCCCCCCGCCGACAGGATGGCGCGGTCGACGCGGAAGCGCGTCAGGAAGTCGATCGCCGCTTCGCCGAACACCGCGCCGTCATCGCCTCGGATTTCACCGCCGGCCACATAGACCTTGTTGCCTTGCCCGCCCGCCAGGATGCGGCCGATCTCACCATTATTGGTGATGACAACAAGATTGCGGCGGCGCGTCAGGGCGCGGGCCACGAAGACCGTCGTGCTGCCCGTGTCTAGCATCAGGCTGTCGCCATCATGGACCTCGGCGGCCACCAGTTCGGCGATCATCCGCTTCGCCTGTGCATTCATCCGCAGCCGTGCCGCAAACGGATCTTCATGGAGGCGGGAGGCTGGCATCATCGCACCGCCATGGACCTTGTCGACGAGACCCTTGTCCGCCAGGACTCTGAGGTCCCGCCTGACTGTCTCGTCGGAGACGCCGAGGTGCTGCATGAGCTCTGCAACACGGCATGAGCCGTTTTGTTGGACGAGGGTCATGATCGCCCTGTGGCGTGCGGTCCAATGCATCATCGGCGTCTCGGGTTCCGGCTCAGTAAGGTGCTGCTGACGCCATCTTGGCGTTGCACGATGCACTCATCAAGTCATTCTGTGGCAATTTGTGGGTTCTGGATTGACTAGTGTGGAGTTCAGTCGTCTTATTTGTGACGCAGTCAGGGGCAGGGTCCGGAGCGCTAAAACGGCGAACGGGTGCAGACCCGCAGGGAGTGCTGGGCCTGCTCGGAGTTCATGAGCCGCCGGTTCTGTTCTCGTCCAAGCCTGCGACGCGGCGCGCCAACATCGCGTCGCCCAGAGGGAACAAGAAACGGAGAGAACGACATGAGCAAGCCTACAGCCACCATAAGGACAGGCATCCTTGCACTCGCATCGGCCGGCCTTCTTGCTGCAAGCAGCCTGGCGACGCACGCGCAGGATTATCCCGAATCGTCCGACCCCATCCGCATCACGCTTCACGACTGGACGGGCCAGCACGTCACTTCGCGCATCATGGGCTCGGTTCTCGAGGAGATGGGCTACAACGTCGAATACATCCAGGCCGACTATCTGGCTCAGTTCGCCGGTCTCGAGAGCGGCGATCTGCACGTAGCCATGGAAATCTGGGAGACGACCGGCAAGGATGCGCTCGACGCTTCCCTGGCGACCGGCGACACGGTGGACCTGGGCGAGACGGGCATGGAGGCCATCGAGGAGTGGTGGTACCCACTCTACGTCAAGGAGGATTGCCCGGGTCTTCCCAACTGGGAGGCCCTCAACGATTGCGCTGAACTTTTCGCGACGGCGCAGACGAGCCCGAAGGGACGTTACCTTGGCGGCCCGGTGACCTGGGGCGGATATGACGACGAACGGGTCGAAGCTCTGGGACTGGATTTCGAGGTCGTCCATGCCGGCACGGATGCCGCGCTCTTCGCCGAAGTACAGTCGGCCTATCAGCGGCAGCAGCCAATCCTGGCCTGGATCTACACGCCCCACTGGGCCCCGATCCAGTTCGAAGGCGAATGGGTTGAATTCCCGCCTTACGAAGACGCCTGCTACGAAGATCCCAGCTGGGGCATCAATCCCGACATGGCCTATGATTGCGGCAAGCCGCGCGGCTGGATCAAGGCCGTAGGCTGGGCGGGCGGCGAGGAGAAATGGCCGGCCGCATACGAGGCCATTCGCAACTTCCAGATCACCAACGAGGAAATGGGCGATCTCATCGGAAAGATCGATCTCGACGGCATGCCGACCGAGGCCGCCGTTCAGGAGTGGATGCAGTCCAACGAGGAAGCCTGGCGCGCCTGGGTCCCGCAAAACTGAAGAAACCAACCTGCCCGGTGATCACTCGATCACCGGGCAGCTCATCTTCTTCGATCCGACGCACCCAAGAACAGGGCCAGTCGGGCGCGAATTTCCCAAATGATCTCTCAGGATAGCCCTCTTGAAGGAACCCAAACTCAGTTGCCGCAATGTCTGGAAGCTGTTCGGCAGCGGTGGCCAGGCTTTTCTGACTGAACACGGGCATGCGCCCAGCCCCGATGACGTCGCGCGAGCCGGCCATATCGCGGCGGTACGCGATGCGAGTTTCGACGTTCATGTCGGCGAAATCTTCGTCATCATGGGGCTGTCGGGGTCGGGCAAGTCCACCATCGTGCGCTGCATGTCTCGCCTGATCGAGCCGACGGCAGGCGAGATCCTGCTTGACGGGCAGAACCTGCTTGCCTGTTCGGAGGACGAACTGATCGAGCTTCGCCGGCACAAGATGGGCATGGTGTTCCAGCATTTTGCGCTGCTGCCGCATCTCACCGTATTGAGCAACGTCGCCTTTCCGCTCGAGATCCAGGGCATGGACCGCGCGAGGCGCGAGACCCGAGCACGCGAAGTCATCGAACTGGTCGGTTTGAAAGGCCGCGAGGATTACTTCCCGCGCGAACTCTCGGGCGGCCAGCAGCAGAGGGTGGGTATCGCCCGGTCCCTGGCCGTGGAACCCGAAATCTGGTTCCTCGACGAGCCGTTTTCCGCACTTGACCCGCTTATCCGGCGCGAGATGCAGGACGAGTTCCTGCGCCTCCAGCAATTGCTCAACAAGACCATCGTCTTCATTACGCATGATTTCGACGAGGCGATCCGGCTCGCCGATCGTATCGCGATCATGAAGGACGGAGAGATCGTCCAGATCGGGAAACCCGAGGAACTGGTGATCAAGCCGGCCACCGATTACGTGGCGGAATTCACCCGTGGGGTAACGCGGGCAAAGGTCATGACGGCTGCCACGGTAATGTCACCCGCCCAATCCGATGTGTCGTTTGGCGGCGACGTCGCGCCGGGAGCCCGGATCGCGGAGATTGCCGGCCGGATCATCCACGACGACAAGCCCTATGCGGTGCGCGACAGCGACGGTCACCTCCTCGGCCAACTCGATCGCGAAGCCATCATCAATGTCCTGGCAGACGAGGGATGATCCCGTGAGCGTTGCAGCCCGAGCGACCTCCCGCCGGAATGCCATGGCTCTCTCGCCCGCCTGGGCCGGCTGGCTCGCGGTGCTCGGAATCCTTTCGATCCTTTGGTATCTGGCCGGCGAGTATCGCTGGCTGACGCAGTATCCCCAGGACTGGATCATTCCGCTCCGATACTGGATCAGCGACTTCATGCGCTGGCTGGTGCGTGAAGCCAGTTTCGGACTTTTCACGTTCCGAGAGCTGACCCGAGCATTTGCATGGCTGCTGGATATCCCGCTGCAGGCCTGCCTCCATCTGCTCGCTCACGGCATCGTCCTGCCGCTTGGCGAAGGCGGCCTTCGTTTGCCGCCACTGCCCTGGATCGGGGTGCTGAGTGCCATGGTCTATCTCGCATGGCGGGTGGGTGATCGCGGCCTCGTGATCCTTGTCGGCTGCAGCTTCGGCTATCTGGTGCTTTTCGGCCAATGGCAAAGCGCCATGGTGACACTGTCCTCCATTCTCGTGGCGGTGCCATTGGGTGTCGTGGCCGGTGCCGGGCTGGGCATCCTGGCCTACCGCCACCGCAGCGTGGAAAAGGCCATCACGCCAATTCTGGATCTGATGCAGACCGTCCCTGTCTTCGCCTATCTGGTCCCGGTCCTGTTCCTGTTCGGTTTCGGACCTGTGTCGGCGATGATCGCCACCATCATCTATGCCATGCCGCCAATGGTGCGGGTGACCCTGCTCGCGTTGAAGACCGCACCCGTGGAGATCACCGAGTTCGGCCGCATGGCGGGCTGCACGTCACGCCAGCTGATGTGGAAGATCCTGCTGCCGGCCAGCCGTCACAGCCTGATGGTCGGCGTCAACCAGGTGATCATGCTCTCGCTCAACATGGTCATCATCGCCTCCATGATCGGGGCGGGCGGCCTCGGCCACGATGTCCTGACGGCACTACGGCGTCTGGCGATCGGCAGCGGCCTGGAGGCGGGGCTGGCCATCACGCTGCTGGCGATCTCGCTGGACAGGCTGAGCAAGGCGACCGCCGAATATCAGGCGAAGCCTGCGCGGCTGCGGGGCAGACGTGGTCCGCTCGCCAGCGTCAGCATCGGTGTGGGCATGATCGCCATACTCGCCGCATCCTACCTCGTCGGCACGGCGATGCCGTCTCTCGCCGTCTTTCCGCAGCAGTTCGCGGTGAGTACCGGGCCATTCTGGGACGAGCTGGTGCGGCTCGTGAACATCCACCTCTACGACTATCTGGATGCGTTCAAGTCGACGCTGCTGATCTATGTACTGATCCCGATCAAGCGTGCGTTGATGGAAGCGCCCTGGCCGGGCGTCGCCCTCCTTGTCGGGTTCGCCGGTTGGCGCCTGGGTGGCCCCCGCCTGGCGGTCGTCGTCACGCTGCTGGTCCTCTTCATCGCCATCACCGGCAACTGGCGGAACGCCATGATCTCCGTCTATCTGTGCGGCATCTCGGTGATCATTGCCACGGCGATCGGCATTCCTGTCGGCATTCTGGGCGCCAGCAGCGAGCGGATGCACCGGCTGGTGCAGGCCATCGTGGACACGCTTCAGACCCTGCCGAGCTTCGTCTATCTGATCCCCGTCGTGATGCTGTTCCAGGTCGGAGAGTTCTCCGCCATCATCGCCATCGTCCTTTATGCGCTTGCCCCGGCCATCCGCTATACGGACCACGGCTTGCGGGGCGTTTCGCCCGAGATCATCGAGGCGGCCAGAATGTCGGGGTGCCGGCCGTGGCAGACCCTGGCGAAGGTCAGGCTGCCCCTGGCCATGCCGGCCATCATGCTCGGCGTGAACCAGACGATCATGATGGCGCTCTCGATGCTCGTCATCACGGCCCTCGTCGGCACCAACGATCTCGGCCAGGAAGTCTACATCGCGCTCACCCGGGCCGACATCGGTCACGGAATCGTCGCGGGCGTTTGCGTGGCTTTCATCGCCATCGTGGCGGACCGGCTGATCGGCGCCTGGGCGGACAGGCGGAAACGACTGTTGGGACTGACGTAATGGAGGAAAGATGAGCCTGCCCTCACCCACTCTCCAAGAGCGCGTGGCTGGTCTGCCAATCTGGAAGGGCGCGGTCGCGCCCGTCGCGATGACCGGAGGGATCACCAACACCAACTTCATGGTCGAGGACGCTGGCCGGCGCTATTTCGTGCGCATCGGCAGCGACATTCCGGTTCATGGGGTCATGCGCTTCAACGAATTGGCGGCCGCCCGTGCCGCTCACGCGGCCGGCATCACGCCCGCCGTCCTGCATGCCGAGCCGGGCGTTCTGGTGACGGCGTTCATCGAGGGCAGGACCCTGGGCGAGGAGGACCTTCGCGACGAGGCCATGCTGAGCCGCGTAGTTCCACTTGTGCGCAAGTGCCATGAGGAGGTGGCGCGTCGCGTATCCGCCCCGGTGCTGATGTTCTGGCCATTTCATGTCGTTCGGCACTACGCGGAAGTGCTGCGCGGCGGCGGCAGCAATTATCACGAACGCTTGCCCCTTCTGCTCGAGAAGGCCGATGAGCTGGAGCGCGCGGTTGGGCCGATAACGCCGGTATTCGGGCACAACGATCTGCTCCCCGCCAATTTCATCGACGATGGCAGCCGCCTTTGGCTGGTCGACTGGGATTATGCCGGCTTCAATTCGGCGCTCTTCGATCTGGGCGGGCTGGCAGCCAACTGCCAGCTCGAGCTGGCGCACGAAACCTTCCTCCTCGAGCAGTATTTTGGCAGCCGACCCGATGCATCACTGTGGCGCGCCTATCGCGCGATGAAGGCGGTCTCGGCGCTGCGAGAGGCCATGTGGAGCATGGTTTCCGAGATCCATTCGTCCATCGAGTTCAACTTTGCCGACTACACGCAAGAAAATCTGAACCGCTTCGCGGCCGCCATGGCCGAGTTCGAGCGCTGACCGTTCGCGACAGGAAATCGACATGAGCAAGCTTCCTTCGAGCGCCCAATACATCGTCATCGGAGGAGGCATCATTGGCTGCTCCACCGCCTATCATCTGGCCAAGGCCGGCGCGCGGGACGTGTTGCTGATCGAGCGGCACAAGCTGACCAGCGGCACGACCTTCCACGCAGCAGGCCTGGTCGGCCAGTTGCGCTCCAGCGCCAACATCACGAAATTGCTCAAATACTCCGTCGAACTCTACCAGAAGCTGGAAGCCGAGACCGGCCAGGCGACCGGCTTCAAGCAGAATGGCGGTTTGCGGCTGGCGCGCAATGCCGAGCGCATGATCGAGATCCGACGCCAGGCCACCATGGCCCATTCCTTCGGCCTGGAAATGCACCTTCTTTCACCGCAGGAAGCCGGCCAGCTCTGGCCGCTGATGGACATCTCCGATCTGGTCGGCGCCGCTTTCCTGCCGACCGACGGGCAGGCCAACCCCTCCGATCTGACCCAGGCCCTGGCCAAGGGCGCGCGCATGCAAGGCGTGCGTATCGTCGAGGACGTCGCCGTTACCGCGGTCCGCACCCAGGGCGGGCGTGTGGTTGGACTGGTCACCGATCAGGGCGAGATTGCCTGCGAGACCGTCGTCAACTGCGCTGGGCAGTGGGCGCCGGAGATCGGACGCATGGCCGGAGTGAACGTGCCGCTGCAATCCATGCAGCACCAGTACATGATTACCGAGAAGATCGAGGGCGTAACGCCTGACCTTCCGACCCTGCGCGATCCCGATGGGTTGATCTACTTCAAGGAAGAGGTCGGCGGCCTCGTCATGGGCGGGTACGAACGTTCGCCGCTGCCGTGGGCGATCGATGGCATACCCGAAGGGTTTCAGTTCCAGCTGCTCGGCTCGAATTTCGAACAGTTCGAGCCGCTGATGGAATCGTCTTTGCGCTGCGTTCCGGCCCTCCAGACGGCGGGTATCCGCCAATTGCTGAATGGACCCGAATCCTTCACGACGGACGGTAACTTCATCCTCGGGAATGCGCCCGAGATCGGCGGCTTCTTTGTCGGCTGCGGCTTCAACGCCTTCGGCATCGCCTCGGCTGGCGGAGCGGGATGGGCGCTAGCGGAATGGGTCGTGAACGGCGAGCCGCCCATGGATCTGGCTGCCGTGGACATCCGCCGTTTCGGCCAGCCGCACCGCTCGCGGGAATGGGTACGCCAGCGCACGGTGGAAGCAACCGCCAAACACTACACGATGGCATGGCCGCACGAGGAACCCGAAGCCGGACGCCCGGCGCGCACCTCTCCCCTCTATGGTCGCCTCGCTGCCGCCGGTGCCTGTTTCGGTGAAAAGCTGGGCTGGGAGCGCCCCAACTGGTTCGCCGGCAAGGGTGAGACGGCGTGTGACGTCTACTCGTTCGGCCGGCAGAACTGGTTCGACGCCGTCGGCCGGGAACACCGCGCCGTTCGCGAGGCAGTCGGCATGATCGACCAGACATCCTTCGCCAAATTCCTGGTGATCGGGCGGGATGCGGTGCGGGCCCTTTCTTGGATCTGCGCCGGCAACGTGGACCGCCCGGTCGGCACAATCACCTATACCCAGATGCTCAACCGGCGCGGCGGCATCGAATGCGACCTGACCGTATCGAGGCTGGCCGAGGACAGTTTCTACATCGTCACGGGTACCGGCCACGCCACGCGTGACAGGGACTGGATCACACGCAACATCGATCCGGCCCTCGATGCGCGTCTGGTTGATGTGACCTCGGCCAATGCGGTGCTGTCCGTCATGGGTCCCAATTCCCGCGCGCTCCTTCAATCGGTCTCCGGCGCCGATCTTTCCAGCGAAGCCCATCCCTTCGCCACCTGGCGCGAGATCTTCATTGCCGGCGCGCCGGTGCGCGCACTCAGGGTCACCTATGTCGGTGAATTGGGATGGGAACTGCACATGCCGACGGAGACGGCAGCTTCAGTGTTCGACCGCCTGACCGAGGCGGGCCCCGACTTCGACCTTGCCAATGCCGGCTATCGAGCCATTGAATCGCTCAGGCTGGAGAAAGGCTACCGGGCATGGGGCAGCGACATCACCAGCGACGACACGCCGCTCGAGGCCGGCCTCGGCTTCGCGGTCAAGCTCGCGACCGATATCCCTTTCCAGGGGCGCGCGGCGCTGGAAGCTCAACGCCGCGATGGCGTGCGCAAGCGTCTTGCCTGCTTCACGGTCGACGACAAGGAAACCGTCCTGCTCGGGCGCGAGACGATTTTCCGAAACGGGGAGAAGGCAGGCTATCTGGCCAGTGGCGGCTGGGGCTACACGCTCAACTGCAATATCGGTTACGGCTATGTCCGCAATCCCGATGGTATCGATGCTGCCTATCTGGCTGCAGGCGAGTACGAACTGGAGGTTGCCGGCAGGCTCGTTCCATGCCGGTATCATCCGCGTCCGCTCTACGACCCGGAGATGAGCAAGGTTCGAGCGTAGCCGCCATGCCCCTCGCCGGTCGGCTCCCAAACTTGATCCCCAGGCCTGGCACTTGCCATTTGCCTGGGTTGGGTGCGCCATATCCGCGATAGCCGCCGCGCCTCTCGAGGATGAGCCCAATCGATGCGTGGTCAGCCCGGCGAACGATTTCCCAGGCGTCGCGATGGTCGCTGACATGCCGACCCCAGGCCAGCGCTTCTGGGACCTCGAAGATGGGGAGGTCTGCACGTCTTGCGTTTGGAACGACGGACACCTGGCGACGATTATGAAAGCCAGCGCCCCAGATTTGCGCGCACGAAATCGTCGTCGTTGAGTTCTGGATAGTCGCGGGCGATCCGGTCGAGTTCCGCCTTCTGGCCCGGCCCCATCGTCTCATCCGGGTTGAGGCACCAGATACCTTCCAGAAGCCCCTGACGACGGAGCACTTCGTGGATTGCGGCAATGCAACCGGCGAAATCATTGGCGACATCAAACAGGACGCCATTGGCATCCGTGGTGCGCGCGTCCAGCTCCAGCCACTGCGAGGGGGAGCGGGCCGCCTCGCGATTGTGGATGTCATCGAGCAATTCAACCGCGCGCTTCGTCCACACGGCCCAGTGGCCGAGCAGTCCTCCCTTGATGCGAACGCTGACTGTCTCGCCGTTGCGTGGGAAACTGAAACGGGTCAGGAGGTCGGCGACGATGTGATCGTCATTACCGGTATAGAGCGTGATGCGATCCTGCGCGCCGGCATCCACCACGGCCCGCACCACGTCGAGAGTACGGTATCGGTTGAAAGGGGCCATCTTGATGGCCACGACATTGTCGATCTCGGCGAAGCGCCGCCAGAATCGGTACGGCAGCACCTGTCCCCCCACTGCCGGCTGGAGGTAGAAGCCGATGACTGGCATGACCTCAGCCACCGCGCGGCAATGCGCGATCAACTCGTCCTCCCCGGCATCCTTCATGGCAGCAAGGCCCAGCAGAACCGCATGATAGCCCTTGGCGCGCGCAAGCTTGGCCTCGGCCACCGCCTGCCCGGTCTTGCCGACGGCGCCCGCCACGAGAAACGGCTCGCTCATGTGCCGCGCGGCCTCCTCGGCGGCGAGGGACAGCACAGGCTCGAGCAGGCCATGGTCGCGGATTTCGAATTGGGTGGTATGGACGCCCACCGCAAGGCCAATCGCACCCGCATCGAGATAGTAGCGCGAAAGCGCCCGCTGCCGGCGCGGGTCGAGCGTGCGCGTGGCGTCAAGCGCCAGTGGGTGGGCCGGGATCACGCCCCCCTTGCGCAAGGCGGCAAGCGGAGTGGCAGGGATGTCGTGGATCTTCATGGAGAGCGCTTTCAGTCTTCGGTTGGCGAAGCGACGGGGCGGAGATATCCGAGGATGACTTCAATGACGTGCTGCCGGCGAATCTCCAGCGTCTCCTGGGTCTTGGGCAGATCGAAGATGGCGGACAGGGTGTGCCTGTTGGCGACGTAGAAATAGCAAATGCTCGCGATCGAGATGTAGAGCTGCACCGGATCTACCCCGGAGCGAAAAACGCCATCAGCTTCTCCACGCTTCAGGATCTCCGCGATCAGTGCAACGAGGGGGCTGTTGAGATCGCGCGCGCGCGCGGAGTGCGAGACGTGGACCCCACCGTGCATGTTCTCGTCGTTGATCAGGGAAATGAACTCGGGATGCTGGCTCACATAGTCGAATGAGAAGATGATCAGTTCACGCATCGCCTCTTGCGGCGATCGGTGCGCGAGATCGAGGGCGTGTTCCGCAGTTCGGATCTTGCTGTAGGTCTCTTCCAGCACCGCACTGAAGAGATCCTCCTTGCTCCCGAAGTAGTGATAGATCATCGCCTTGTTGCATCTGGCGAGACGGGCGATCGCGTCGATGCGCGTGCCCTTCAGCCCCTTGCGAGCGAATTCCTTCTCCGCCGCCTTGAGGATACGGGCGCGCGTCGCCGCAGCATCGCGCTGTTGGCGAGGCTTTTCGGGCTCGTCAGGATGCTGCTTGTCCGGCCCGTCTCGGGTGCCTTCGTTCCTAGTAGGTGCCATCACGCACCTCGAAATGCGTCGGCTTGCCGAGCGAGCGTCCGCCGTCCGACAGCCATCTGGCGGTCCAGTCGATCAGTCGCGGCAGCGGAACGCTTGGATAGCCGAAGAGCTGCTGCTGAAGGCTGGTATCCACGATCCAGGCCATATCCTGTTCTCGGCCGGCAAGAACCGGCTCTGTTCCGAATTTCTCGCCGAATTTCTCGGCAAGCCGGCGCACGCTGACAAGTTCGGGACCCGAAAGGTTGAGCACGAAGGGCGGGGAGTCCGCATGCGCCAGCAATTGCAACGCGATGTCATTGGCGTCGCCCTGCCAGATGACGTTGCAATGTCCGCTGTCGATCTGCACCGGTTCGCCCGCCTGGACCGCGCTCGCCACATCGTGCAAGACGCCATAGCGCAGGTCGATGGCATAGGACAGGCGGATCAGCGACACCTTCGTGCCACGGGTGCGCGAGAAATGCTCGAACATCCGCTCGCGCCCCACGCAGGAATTGGCGTATTCGCCGGGCGGGTTGAGTTCGAGATCCTCCCGCGCGCCCTGCCCTGCAATGTCCACGAAGGGATAGACGCAGGCCGTCGAGAACGCGACGATCCGCGCTTCCTGGAAGGCTTCGGCAACGATTGCCGGCACATGCACGTTCATGGCCCATGTGAGCGACTGGTTACCGGCCGATCCAAACTTGCGCCCGGCCATGAAGACGACATTGGCCGTCTTTTCCAGCTTCTCCACCGCCGCAGGATCGAGCAGGTCGCATTCCACCGTCTCGATGTCCCAGCGATGTAGTTTGTCCTTCAGTCCCGGCTCGGAGAAGCGGGCCACGCCGATGACGCGCTTGCCCGGCGCTGCCCGCTTGGCCATGCGCGCCAGCGTTGGCCCCATCTTGCCGCCGACGCCTAGGATCGTGATGTCGCCGTCCACGCCGGCAAGCGTCTTCACGAGCTGATCGCTCGGGCGCGACAGCAACTCTTCCAGTTCGTCTTCGTTGCGGATTTCGATCGGCCAAGCATTCATTTCAGTATTCCCTTGATTATCAAGCGTTTTTCTTGTCGTTCAACATCGCGAAGGACCAATCCTTTGGTGCCACGCGACGGGCGAGATCGGGCTGGACAGTAGAGGCCAGACCCGGCGTATCGAGCGAGGCGACCGAAAGCGCGCCGTCGCGAATGGCGAGCTGGATGCGCTCGCCGGCTCGTTCGTAAAGGTCGGGGTGGGCCGCCAGCGCGGCTTCGGCCTCCTGCGCGGGCAGGTGGTCGAGGCCCCGGAAATAGTGGTGCCCGTTGCGCTCGACATGGGTGATGCCGAGCGCAGCAACCACAGCCAGATCGGCATGAAGCGACACGACCGGAAGGCATGTCAGATCCTCGGCCGACTGGAAATAGGCACCCGGCTCGCCGGCAATTCGGCTATGGCGGGCGGCAAGCATGGCATTGAGGACCGAGCGGATCACGCCCTTGCAGTTCTTGTGGCTCACGCCGCGATAGCCGAGATCGATTGCCTCGCGGAAGGCGCTCGTCCAACCGTCGGCCTCGTCGATCAACAGCGGCCGCCCGATCGTGTCCAGCGCCGCGCGATCCAGGGTTCCCGAAAGCGCCACCGACCGTTCCAGCGGCTGTTCGACGAACAGGATCGACCCATAGAGATCAGCCAGTGACGGGCGGGTACGGACCGCTTCCATAAGCGCCGCGAAATCTTCAAGGCGGCGATATTGCTCGTTGCCGTCCAGCGTGACGGAAACGCGGAATCCGCCAACCGAGAGCAGCCCCGCAATGGCTTCCAGACGCTCCTGATCCGCCGTCAGGTCGCCGCCGACCTTGATCTTGAGATAACGGACACCGTCGTGGCGGAGATAATCCTCAAGCGTCTCGGGCAATCCGTCCCCAACCGGGTCAAGACTGTCGTGCGACGTCAGCGGATCAACGAGCCCGACCGTGTGACGCAGATCCAGTCGCGACAGGGGGGATGCCGGCAGCACCTCGTCGACCCCGATCCCTTCCAGTTCGGGGAAAACCTCGCCCGGACGCAGTCCAAGCGTGTCGGCTGAGAGCATGCGTCGGAAACTCATGCCCCGTGCCTTGCCCACGGCGTCGATCATCGCGCGCTCGATCATAGAGACACCGAAAGACGCTCCGAGCCTGTTAAAGCCGCCGTCCACCGCAGCGCGGTCGACGGCGGCGTCAAGTTGCCGCCAGAGTTCGAATGGCGTCCCTTCCGGCAGATCGCGCGCCAACGACGATGCAACTTCCACGACCCACAAAAGGTCCGCAACATTGTCGGCGGGCGTCTTCTCGGGCCGCTTGTCGAACCATTTGTAGGCCAGAAGGTCCGACGCCCGGCCGACAAATTTGCGGCCGTCGATAATGACGTCGAGTTCGAGCGAGAGAGAGGCGGCAGCCTCCATCGTGATTACGCCAAAACGGAAAGGCATACGCGCGAAGGCGTTGTCTATGCCCAACCTGGTTTCGCCCAACCTGACACGTGGCGTGGTCATGTGCGGCTCCCGAACTCTTCGCAAATACCCTGGAGATAGCCGATGGCGCGCGCGGCTGCGGTCGAGCCATCGGGAAAATAGTCGAACGGCTCCACCGCGATGATGCCGTCATAGTCGAGATCGTGGAGGGCGCGCATGATAGGCGCGAAGCGCCGCGCGCCTTGTCCCGGCGCACGACGGTTGTCATCGTTGAGATGGACATGGCGGATATGGCCGGCGGGCAAATGCCGACGGATCAGCATGTCCGGCTCCTCCGCCTCGCCACCCCAGGCGGCCAGCGTGTCGATCATGGTGCCGCAAGCGGGCGATGCCACTTCCGCTACGACTTCCGCTGCCTCGTCGATGGTGTTGACGAAATCGGTCAGGGTCGGGGCGAGCGGTTCAAGGCAATAGGTGACGCCGTGCTGCGCCGCGGCTTCTCCCGCATGGCGCAGATGGGCGACTGCCGCATCGCGGGCGCGCCGGGGGTCGCGCGCGTCGGCAAGACGGCGCTGCTGTGGCGACCCGTGGACAAGCACGCGGCCGCCCAGATCTGCGCAAAGCTCGATCATGGCGGTCATATGGGCACGGGTTCGTGAAACGGTTGCCATGTCATCGCTGGTCAGGGAGAGCCCGGCAGGCACGTTCAGCAGCCAATGCAGCCCGGTGATCGAGATGCCTTCGTTTTCGGCCGCGCGACGCAGCTCAGCGCGACTGCTTGCTGGGATGCGCGCAGGATCGTCCGACAGCGTGAAGGGTGCGACCTCGAGCCCGACATAGCCAAGCCGGGCGGCCAGAGCGCATTGCTCTTCGAACGACAGCGGCGCCAGCACTTCGTTGCAAAGCGATATTCGGGCGTGTCTCATCCGGGAAACCTCACGAGGAAGACCTCGACGAACACGAAGCGGACCGTGAACGCGACGCAGACCGACAGCACAAGCGCGCCCGCAATCAGTGGCAGAAGAGCCAGTCGACGCTCCCGGTTCAGGAGTTCCGCACCGACCGTGAAAACAAATATGAACAGTGCCGTGGCCACGAGAAACGGAACCTGCCCAAACAGGAAGAATCCGTACACCCCAACGGTGACGAGCGTGAAAGCCGTTCGGGCCGCGCTCGTGGCCGTCCAATGCAGGATCGGCAGGTCCTTCGCGCCGCCACTGGAGAGCGCACGCAAGACCAGCACCAGTCCCAGGACCGCCAATGCAATACTGATCAGACCGGGGGTGAGGCCAGGCACGGTGAACGGATCGGCGTTGCGGTTCTCAAATCGGGGCATGCGCCATGACTCGACCAGCCCGGCAACACCCATGACGGTGACAACGAGACCCGAGATGACGTCGGCTCTGGAGGGAGCGCTGAGCTTCAAGACAGATCTCCTTCGATTTCGGTCATCGAGAATGGCGCCGCTTGAGCGAGGCAGGTCTCGGCTCGGTGTTCCTCATAAACGTACCGATCATGCTCGTGGTCGCGCCGGCCTGTTATGTTCTTCTGCCACGCACGGAAGCAATGACGCCGGGCAAATGGCACATCGGTCAGGCGCTGTTGCTGATCGCCGGCATTATCTCTCTTGTTTACGCCGCAAAGGCCGGGTTCGGCGGCGGCCAACCGCTCGCCCTTGCTCTTCCGATCGTGGCGTTCGGGGTCGTGATGATGTTGCTCTTCGTGAGAAAGCAGCTGCGATCGGACGGTCCGATGCTGGACTTGTCCCTGTTTTCCCACCCCGCCATCCTGGCCGGCATTATCATGGCGCTGGTTGCCACGGGTGCCCTGGCTGGTGTCGAGCTGACATTGGCTCTGGAACTGCAATATGTGATCGGCAAGACGCCTCTCCAAGCGGGCATTTTCATGATCCCGATCATGGTGGCGGCCGCAATCGGCGGTCCCGCCGCAGGCTTCTTGTCGAACAGTTTTGGCCTGCGCCCGGTGGCGACAATGTCGTTGCTGATCGGTGCCGGGTCGCTGGCTTATCTTGGCAGTGCCGACTTCCATAATCCGGGATTAGCCGTTCCCGCCGCTCTCGCGCTTGTCGGCCTTACCCTGAGCATCGGACTGACGGCGTCATCCATCGCCATCATGGGATCTGTGGAAGCTGAAAAAGGCGGTGCGGCGGGATCGCTGGAGGGCACGGGTTACGAACTGGGCACAGGCCTCGGTATCACGCTGTTCGGCGTGTTCATGGCAAGCGTCTTCAGCCGCGCGATCGATCTGCCACCGGACCTGGCGTTGCCGTTGGCCCAACAGGCCAGCCGTTCGATCGGGGACACCTATCTGGTGGCCAATCAACTGCCGGCCGAACAGGGTGCGGCGCTCATCGCGGCCGGCAAGGCCGCCTTCAGCGCCGCCCACGTCACATTGCTGTCGGTGGCGGCAGCGGTAATTGCCGCTTTGGGCATTGCCATCCATTTCTTGTTGGCGAACTATCGTCCAACGGGAGATTCGGCTCGCTGATCGAGCCGGCCGCCACCATCGGGAAGCGTTGCCATCGCGCCGACCTGACCAGCACCGACCCTCGCTGGCCGTTGCCTATTCGATCCCATCCTTGCGGCCGCGGGCTTGTACCGGCCACTCAGAACAGGGCGTTGGGCAGCCAGGTGGCGATGGGCGGTGCCATCCAGATGATGAGGATGGCGACAGCCTGCAGGAGAATGAAGGGCACCACGCCACGGTAGATCATGCCCGTCGTCACGCTCTTGGGCGCCGCCCCGCGAAGATAGAAGAGCGAGAACCCGAAGGGTGGCGTGAGGAACGAGGTCTGCAGATTGACCGCGATCAGCACGGCAAGCCAGATCGGATCGTGCCCCATGAGGATGAGCGGCGGGATCAGGAGCGGCAGCAGGATCACCGATATCTCGACGAAATCCAGGAAGAAGCCCATCAGGAAGATGAACGCCATGGCGAAGAGAAGTGCCCCGGTGGGGCCGCCGGGCAAGGCATCGATGATAGCGGCCACGCGGTGCTCGCCGCCCAGCCCGACGAAGACCAGGCTGAAATAGGAGGCCATCAGGATGGTGGCGAAGATCATCGCGGTGACGCTCAGGGTCTGGGCCAGCGCGGGGATGATCATCTTCTGCCGCGCGAGCGCGAGAAGTCCGAAGACCACCGCCACCATGCCCCAGAGGCCGAGCAGGCCGTAAATGGCGCCAACCGTGTATTGCAGCGCGCCGGCATCACTGCGCTGGAGCCGGACGGGCGCGATGCCGGCCGCAACCGCCAGCGCCAGCAGCGCCAGGGCACCCGACAGGATCAGCCAGCGCGGGGCGCCGCGCCGATAACCGGCCAGGAGGATCGCGCCGACGGCGCCGACGCTGGCTGCCTCGTTCGGCGAGGCGATGCCCCCCAGAATCGCGCCCAGCACCGCAACGATGAGGATGACGGGCGGCAGGATTGCCCCGAGGACCTGCGCGGTGGAGACTTCCTCAACCCTCTCGCGCATCGCAGGCGCATCCTGGGGCCGCAACAAGGCGCGGGCGAGGATGTAGCCGATATAGATCGCGACCAGGAGCAGGCCGGGAACCAGGGCGGCGGCGAAGGTCTGGCCCACCGAAATCGTCTCGATGGAGAAGCGTCCCTGCGAGTATTGCGCCTGCTGGAATGCCGACGACATGACTTCGGCCAGGATGATCAGGAGCGTGGACGGCGGGATGATCTGGCCCAGCGTGCCGGCCGTGCAGACCGCACCGGCCGCCAGCCTGGGATCATAGCCATTGCGCAGCATTGCCGGCAGCGCGATGAGGCCCATGGCCACCACCGTCGCGCCCACGATGCCGGTGGAGGCGGCCAGCAGCGCCCCGACCACCATGACCGAGACACCGAGCCCGCCGCGGATCTGGCCGAAAAGCCGGCCCATCGTCTCCAGCAATTCCTCCGCGATGCGCGACTTCTCCAGAACGACGCCCATGAGAACGAAGAGCGGGATGGCGGTGAGCACCGGGTTGGTCATGACGCCGAAGAAGCGCTGGCCAAGCGCGCCCATCAGATTGATGGGGAAGGCGTCCATCCACCAGCCGAACAGCGCGAAGGCCGAGGCGATGCCCGCAATGGTGAAGGCCACCGGATAGCCCATCAGGATGAAGATGATGAGCGCGGCGAACATCAGGAGATCAAGCGGCATCGTCCCCCCTCTTGAGGCGGATGAGGTCGCGGATGAGCGCCGAGGTGCCCTGGATGAGAAGCAGGATGCAGAAGGCCGGCACCAGCGACTTGAGCAGGAAGGCCGCCGGGATGCCGCCGACCGAGATCGGCCCCTCGCGGATCGCCCAGGAGCGCTGCACCATCGGCCAGGACCAGTAGAGCAGCATGATCAGGGCAGGCGCCAGAAGCGCCAGATGGCCGAAAATGTCGATGGCCGCCTGCCCGCGCGGCGAGAAGCGCGCATAGAATATGTCGACCCGCACGTGGCCGTTGACCCACAGCGTGTAGCCGGCGCCGAGCATGAAGATGGATGCGTGGAGATAGAGGACACCCTCGCTCCAGAAGATCGAGGCCACACCGAAGACGTAGCGCAAGAGGACGAGGGTGAACTGCAGGAGCACCATGGCCAGCGCAAGCCACATCACCACCGCACCCGTGGCGCGGTTGATGTTGTCCAGTCCGTCGGCGATGCGCGTCATGGCGGCTTTCCGTCAATGAGCGGCAGGCGGGATGCCCGCCTGCCGCTGAAGTTCAAGGTCAGTTGCTGCCGCCATAGTCGAAGTCGAGCTCGCGCGCGGCAAGCTGGGCGGTCTCCGAATGGCTCATATACTCGACCATGAGGTTGCGGTACTCGAGGAAGCTCTCGGCGATGCGCACGACCAGTTCGTCGCTGTCGGCCAGAAGCTCGTCCATCACCTCTCCCATCGCGTTGCCCATCGCCACGATGATCTCCTCGGGCCACTGGCGCACTTCGGTACCCGCCGCAACCAGCTCGCGCAGGGAACGCGCATGCATGGTGTTGTATTCCGTGAGAACAGGGTTGTAGAGGCTCTCGGCGGCGAATTCGACGACCCGCTTCAGATCGTCATCGAGCGCGTTCCACGCATCCAGATTGATGGCGCATTCCTCGGCCGACGAAGGCTCGCCGACGCCGTTGTCGTAATAATAGGGCGCGACCTGCTGGAAGCCGAGCGCGGAATCCGACCACGGGCCGATGAACTCGCCCGCATCGAGCGCGCCCGACTGGAGCGCCTGGAACATTGCCGGTCCGGGCATCGCCTCGACGGCAACGCCGAGTTTGGACATCACCTCGGAGTTGAGACCCGTCGTGCGGTAGCGCAGGCCGCGCAGATCGTCGACGCTGTTGATCTCGTTGCGGAACCAGCCGGCCCATTGCGGACCCGAATTGCCGCACAGGAAGGGCTTCAGATTGAAGCGGGCATACATCTCGTCATAGAGTTCCTGACCGCCGCCATGCAGCATCCAGCCGTGCTGCTCGATGGCGTTGAGGCCGAGCGGCTGCGAGCCGAAGAGCAGGATGCCCTTGGACTTCGAGCCCCAGTAAGCCGGGACGGCGTGGTAGATCTCGGCCGTGCCTTCTCCGACGGCGTCGAATACGCCGGGACCCGGCACGATCTCGCCGGCTGCGAACAGCTCGACCTCGATACGTCCGCCCGACAGCGTGGTGATGCGGTCGGCGAGCATCTGCGCGGCGATACCCGGCCCCGGCAGGTTGCGTGGCCATGCCGAAACTAGTCGCCAGCGTATGACATCCTGCGCAATTGCGGGCGCGGCCAGCGTGGTTGCTGCAGCGCCTACCGTTGCGGCGGTGAGAAATGTACGTCTTTTCATGTCCCTCTCCTTTTCTTGGGTTCAGTCTTTCAGGATTGCGGGCAGGTTCAGCCCGTGTTCGCGCGCGCAGTCGATGGCAGTTTCATAACCCGCGTCGGCGTGGCGCATCACGCCGGTCGCGGGGTCGTTCCAGAGCACGTTGGCGATGCGCCGGTCGGCATCTGCGGTGCCGTCGCAGCAGATGACCATTCCCGAGTGCTGGGAGAAGCCCATGCCCACGCCGCCGCCATGGTGCAGGCTGACCCAGGTGGCACCCGACGCGCAGTTCAACAACGCGTTGAGAAGCGGCCAGTCGGAGACGGCGTCCGAGCCATCCTGCATCGCCTCCGTCTCGCGGTTCGGCGAGGCGACGGAGCCTGAATCCAGATGATCGCGGCCGATGACGACCGGGGCCTTCAATTCGCCATTGCGCACCATTTCGTTGATGGCCAGCCCCGCCTTGTGCCGGTCGCCGAGGCCGATCCACATGATGCGGGCGGGCAGCCCCTGGAAGGCGATGCGCTCGCGCGCCATGTCGAGCCAGCGATGGAGATGCTCGTTCTCGGGGAAGAGCTCCTTCATCCTGGCGTCGGTCTTGTAGATGTCCTCCGGATCGCCCGACAGCGCGCACCAGCGGAAGGGGCCAATGCCGCGGCAGAAAAGCGGGCGGATATAGGCCGGCACGAAACCGGGGAAGGCAAAGGCATTTTCCAGCCCCTCTTCCTTGGCGACCTGGCGGATGTTGTTGCCGTAATCGAGCGTCGGCACGCCAGCGTTCCAGAATTCGACCATGGCGGCCACATGGGTCTTCATGCTGGCGCGCGCGGCCTTCTCGACCGCCTTGGGATCGCTTTCTTGCCGGGCACGCCATTCCGGGACGTTCCAGCCGACCGGCAGATAACCGTGCAGGGGATCATGGGCCGATGTCTGGTCGGTCACCATGTCGGGGCGCGGCCCGCCTTCCTTCATGCGTTTGGCGAGTTCGGGGAACACTTCGGCCGCATTGCCGATCAGCGCGACGGACTTCGCCTCGCCGGCCCTGGTCCAGCGCTCGATCATCGCCAGCGCCTCGTCGAGGCTGTGGGTCTTCTCGTCGCAATAGCGCGTGCGGATACGGAAATCGGCCCGCGTCTCATCGCATTCGACGGCGAGGCAGCACGCGCCCGCCATGACGGCCGCCAGGGGCTGCGCGCCGCCCATGCCGCCGAGCCCGGCAGTGAGGATCCACTTGCCCTTGAGGTCACCGCCATAATGCTGGCGCCCGGCCTCCACGAAGGTCTCGTAGGTGCCCTGCACGATGCCCTGCGTGCCGATATAGATCCAGCTGCCGGCGGTCATCTGGCCGTACATGGCCAGCCCCTTGCGGTCGAGCTCGTTGAAATGCTCCCAAGTCGCCCAATGCGGCACCAAATTGGAGTTGGCGATCAGCACGCGCGGTGCGTCCGCATGGGTGCGAAACACGCCAACGGGTTTTCCCGACTGCACCAGCAGCGTCTCGTCGCTTTCCAGCTCCTTCAGCGCGGCGACGATGCGGTCGAAATCGTCCCAGGTGCGCGCCGCCCGCCCGATGCCGCCATAGACCACCAGTTCGTGCGGGTTCTCGGCCACGTCGGGGTGCAGATTGTTCATGAGCATGCGCATCGGCGCTTCGGTGAGCCAGCTCTTGGCGCTGATCTCGGTGCCGGTCGGCGGGAAGACATCGCGGATGTTGTGGCGCGGATTGGACATGTCAGGTCCTTGCTTTCAGGGCCAGATCGGCCAGTCGGTTGAGGATGTCGGCAAGCAGGGGTCGCAGGCGCGCCGCCTTTGCCTCGGAATAGGAAAAGGGCGGCTCTTCGCTGTCCAGATGGGTGGATTGCGCAAGCTCCATCTGGATCGCATGCAGTCCCTCCGCCGGGCGGCCGTAACAGCGCGTGGTCCAGCCGCCCTTGAATCGCCCGTTGAGGATGCTGGTGTAACCTTCGGCACGGGCGCAGATTTCCGTCACCGCCTGCTCGAACCGCGCGTCACAAGTCGTGCCATTGGCGGTGCCTATATTGAGATCGGGAAGCACGCCCTCGAAGAGGAACGGGATATGCGAGCGGATCGAATGGCAGTCATACAGGATCGCAATGCCGTGCCGTGACCTCACCCGCTCGAGTTCGGCTGCAAGCGCAGCATGATAGGGTGCGTGGTAGGCGACCCGCCGCGCGTCGATCGCCTCGGCATCCGGCTCTTCGATCCAGATCGGCTCGCCGTCGAAATCGGTCGTCGGCACCAACCCGGTGGTGTTCTGCCCAGGATAGAGGCTTTCATCGTCTGGGGGGCGGTTGGCATCGATCACGTAGCGGTGGAAACTGGCCCGTACCGTGGTGGCGCCGGGCAGCAGCCCCTCATAGAGACGATCGACATACCAGTCGGTATCGGCAAGGAGCCGGCCACGTTCGTTGAGCTTCTGCCAGATGTCGTCCGGCAGCCAGGTCCCGGTATGCGGCAGTCCAAGCACGAGCGGCCCCTCCCCGCGGGACACCTCGACCGGCTTCACAGGGCGAACTCCAATTCGGCGGCGCGGCAGAGCGCGCCGTCGCGGACGAGACGCGCCGCCGCCTCGATGTCGGGCGCGAGATAACGGTCCTGATCGAGCGTCGCTACTTCGGTGCGCAGCGCGTCGATCGCGGCCTGAAGGCGCGGGGCCGTCTTCAACGGGGCGCGGAAGTCGATCCCCTGCGCGGCACACAAGGCCTCGACTCCCAGAATGACCGACAGGTTCGCGTTCATGCGCAACAGGCGCCGCGCACCGTGGGCAGCCATGCTGACATGGTCCTCCTGATTGGCCGAGGTCGGCGTGGAGTCGGTAGAACACGGGTTCGCCAGATGCTTGTTCTCGCTCATCAGCGCGGCCGTCGTCACCTCGGCGATCATGTAGCCGGAGTTCAGCCCGGCATCCGGGGTGAGGAAGGGCGGCAGATCGTGGCTCAGCGTGGGGTCGACCATCAGTGCCACGCGACGCTGGGCGATGGCCCCGATCTCGGCCAGTGCGAGCGCGATGATGTCGGCGGCAAAAGCCACCGGCTCGGCGTGGAAATTACCGCCGGACAGGATGCCGGCGCTTACTACCAGCGGATTGTCGGTCACCGCGTTCGCCTCGGTCTCGAGCGTCGTCGCGGCGAAGCGCAGAAGGTCGACGGCAGCGCCCAGCACCTGGGGCTGGCAACGGATGCAATAGGGATCCTGGACCCGCGCGTCGCCCTCGCGGTGGCTTTCGCGGATCACCGAGCCCGCCATCAGCCCGCGCATGGCGCCTGCCACCTCGATCTGGCCGCGATGGCCGCGCAGGCCGTGGATCTCTTCCTCCAGCGGCGCGGTCGAACCCATGATCGCGTCGGTGCTGAGGCATGAGGTGAGGAGCGCCGCCTGAACGCTGCGCCAGCCCTCAAAGAGGCCCACAAGCGCAAGCGCCGTCGAGAACTGCGTTCCGTTGATGAGGCCCAGGCCTTCCTTGGGGCCGAGCGTGAGGGGCGTGAGACCGGCTTTGGAGAGCGCGTCGGCGCCTGGCATGCGCGCGCCTTCGTAGATCGCCTCGCCTGCGCCGATCATCACCGCGCTCATATGGGCAAGCGGTGCCAGATCGCCCGAGGCGCCGACCGACCCTTGAGACGGCACGACAGGGGTGACGCCCGCCGCCAGCATCGCCTCGATCTGGGCGATGACGTCCCAGCGAACACCCGAGGCGCCGCGACCCAGACTGAGCAGCTTGAGCGCCATCATCAGACGCGTGGTCGCGACATCCATCGGCTCGCCGACGCCGGAAGAATGGCTGAGGATGAGGTTGCGCTGGAGGGTCGCGGTATCCTTTCCCGCGATCTTCACCGAGGCAAGCTTGCCGAAGCCGGTATTGACGCCATAGACGGCCACCTCGCCCTCGGCTGCCTCCTGCACGCGTGCCGCAGCCGCCTCGACCCCGGCACGTGCCGCGCCGTCGAGCCGGCACGGCAGGCCCTCCCGCCACAGGGTTTCCAGCGTGGCAAGCGACGTGGCGCCGGGCGTCAACGTCAGCATGGGCGTCCTCCGAAATAGCGCGAATGCAGGGGGTTGAAGGCGATCCGGTAGGCGAGTTCCGCCGCGGTCTCGACATCCCAGACCGCAAGGTCGGCGCGCTTGCCGACAGCGATCTCGCCGCAATCATCGAGCCCGAGCGCGCGGGCCGCGTTGATCGTGACACCCCGTAGCGCCTCATCGGGCGTGAGGCGGAAAAGCGTGCACGCCATGTTCATGGTCAACAGAAGCGAGGTCAGCGGCGAGGAGCCCGGATTGCAGTCGGTGGCGAGCGCCATCGCCACGCCGTGGGCGCGGAACGCCTCGATCGGCGGCGCCTGCGTCTCGCGCAGGAAGTAGAAGGCGCCGGGCAGGAGCACGGCGACGGTGCCGGAAGCCGCCAGGGCGCGCGCATCCGCCTCGGTCGCATATTCCACATGATCGGCCGAAAGAGCGTTGAAGCGGGCCGCCAACGCCGTTCCACCCTGATGCGAAAGCTGCTCGGCATGAAGCTTGACCGGCAGCCCCAGCGCGCGCGCCTCCACGAAAACGCGCTCTATCTGCTGTGCCGAGAAGGCGATGTTCTCGCAAAAACCGTCGACGGCGTCGGCCAGTCCCTCGGCATGGGCGGCGCGCAGCGCCGGCAGGCAAACCTCGTCCAGATAGGCGTCGGGACGCTCCTTATAGTCGGCCGGCAGGGCGTGCGCGCCGAGGAAGCTGGTGCGCACCCGGACGGGACGCAACTCTTCCAGCCGACGGGCCGCGCGAAGCATGCGAAGCTCGGTCTCCAGGTCGAGCCCGTAGCCGGACTTGACCTCGATCGTCGTCACACCTTCGGCCAGAAGCGCGTCGAGACGCGGCAGCGCCTGGGCAAGCAGCGTGTCTTCGCTGGCGCCCCGCGTCGCACTGACGGTGGAAACGATGCCGCCGCCCGCGCGTGCCACTTCCTCGTAGCTCGCGCCTTCGAGCCGCATCGCGAATTCGCCCGCGCGGTTCCCGCCATGTACGATATGAGTGTGGCAATCGATCAGTGCCGGCGTGACCAGGCGACCTTCGAGATCGGTCGTTTCCGCCGCATGATGGCCGGGGGGAAGATCGGCCACCGGTCCGATCCAAGCGATACGATCGCCCTCCACAACAATGGCGGCGAGACCCTCGACGGGCATTCCTGGCCCCGCCAACCGCGCGTTTGTTAAGGTGCGACGCTGTGAATTCACTTGATTACCCTCACGGCATGGCAAATTATGTCTACACTTATTTTTCGAGTCAATGGGGACTGTCATGCACATCGTATGGGCTGAACAGGCACTTACCGCCGATGGCTGGGCACGGGATGTCACGGTCGAGATCGACGGCAATCTCATCGCCGGGATCGCGGCGAATACCGCGCCTCCAGGCGATGCGCACCGCGTGGGCGCGCTTCTGCCGGCACCCGCTAATCTGCACAGCCACGCCTTCCAGCGCGCGATGGCCGGCCTGACCGAACGCCGCGGCCCAGACCCCCGCGACAGCTTCTGGACCTGGCGACAATTGATGTTCCGCTTCCTCGATCAACTGACCCCGGACGACGTCGAGGCGATCGCAGCCTTCGTACAGATGGAGATGCTGGAAGCCGGCTATGCGGCGGTGGGCGAGTTCCACTATCTGCACCACGCCCCTGGCGGGGTACCTTATGCGCGGCTGGGCGAAATGTCGGAGCGCATCGCGGCAGCTGCGGCACACTCGGGAATCGGACTGACGCTGCTGCCGGTGCTTTACGAGTATGGCGGCTGCGACCGGCGTCCGCTGGGCCCCGGCCAGATCCGGTTCGGCAACGATCCTGAACGGTTCGCCCGCCTTCTCGAGGAGGCGGAGGCCGCCCTGGCAGCACTTCCCGAGGACACCCGGCTGGGCATTGCCCCGCACAGCCTGCGCGCCGTATCGCAAGAGGGGCTTGCCACCTGCCTGGGCCTGCGCGAGAGCGGGCCGATCCACATGCATCTGGCCGAACAGGAGGCGGAGGTCGACGAGGTGCAGGCAGCCTATGGCGCCCGACCGACCGAATGGCTCCTCGCCAACGCGCCCGTTGACAGGAACTGGTGCCTGATCCATTGCACCCAGATGCAGCGCGCGGAGACATTGCAGCTGGCCGCAACGGGGGCGGTGGCGGGGCTGTGCCCGATCACGGAATCGAGCCTCGGCGACGGGATTTTCGACGGGGTCGCATGGACCGGTGCCGGCGGCGCCTTCGGCGTGGGGTCGGACAGCAACATCCGCATCACGCTGTCGGAGGAGCTGCGCACGCTGGACCATTCGCAGCGCCTGCGCGACCATTCGCGCGCCGCCCTCGCGACCGCCGACCGTTCGACCGGCCGAGTGCTTTTGGAAAGTGCCGCGCGCGGCGGGGCGCAGGCAACGGCCCGCGATGCCGGCGTGATCGAGGCCGGACGGCTGGCCGATCTCATGGCACTCGACACCGACCGGATCGATCTCGAGGGACGCCGGGGCGACACGCTGCTGGACAGCTGGATCTTTGCTTCCGACGACCGTGCCATCAGCGACGTCTGGGCGGCGGGGCGCCACCAGGTGCGCGCAGGAAGGCACGTCGACCATGACGCCATCACGAAGCGCTACCGCCAGACCGCGCGGCGGCTGCAGGCCTCCTGATGAAGCGTCCGGCGTCCTGGCAGGCGATCCGCACCGAAGCGCTGAGGCGCATCCATACGGGGCTGTGGTCTCCCGGCGCGCGAATCCCCGACGAGGCCGAGCTCGCGGCCGAGTTCAGCTGCGCCAGAGCCACCGTCAACCGCGCGCTGCGCAGCCTTGCCGAGGACGGCCTTCTGGAACGGCGCCGGAAGGGCGGCACCCGCGTCCCCACAACGCCGGTGCGAAAGGCCACCTTCGAGATCGCGATCATCCGGCAGGACATCGAGGGCAGGTCGCAGGAATATGGCTATCGCCTGATCGACGACCGGCTCGCGGCGCCACCCGCCGAGGTCCTGGCGGAATTTGAAACCTCGCGGGATGTGGTCCTACGCCATGTGACAGCGCTGCACTTCGCAGAGGGACGACCGTTCTGCCTGGAAGACCGATGGCTAAACCCGCAGATCGTGAAGATGGGTGAGGTGGAATTCGGTACGTTGAGCGCCAACGAATGGCTCGTGCGCAACATCGCCTATTCCGGGGGAAAGATCGGTTTCCATGCTCTGGCCGCCGACCGGGACGCGGCGGGCAAGCTGGAATGCGCGGAGGGTGCCGCACTCTTTGCGATCGAACGGACCACCCGCAATCCCACCGCCACGATCACCTTCGTAAGACTGACCTATGCGCCCGGCTACCGGATGGAAGCCAAGCTCTAGCCGGCACCGTTCTCCGGCCGTCGCTGGGTGCTCTGACGGATCATCAGGGAAAAACCCTGATTGATGACCGCCATGGCCGGCGGGTTGCCGTCGATCGCGGCCTCGATCATGCGCACCGCCTCAACCCCCATGTCGTAGCGATGCGTCCTCACGGAAGTGATCGAGGGGACGGATACCGACACCACGTCGAGATCGTTGAAGCCGACGATGCCGACCTGGCTCGGCACCCTGATCCCCTGACGCTGGCATTCGAACAGCGCGCCGAGCGCGACGTCGTCATTGTTGCAGAAGACCGCATCGAGATCGGGTGCCGCTGCCAGGAGATCGGCCATCAGACGCCCGCCGAGGCTGGCCGAGGAGGGCTGCGGCGTCGTCACGATGAGCGAGGGATCGTCGAGCCCCGCCGCCGCCAGCACGTCGCGGTAGCCGGCGAGACGCCGCTGCGCGCGCGGGTCCATCCGTGCACCCAGGAACCCGATCCGCCGGTAGCCCTGATCGATCAGGTGGCGAACCGCGGCACGCCCCGCTTCCGTCTGGTCGCAGCCGATCATCATGTCGATGGGATCGCTCCCGACCTCCAGCACCTGCACGACGGGACAGGCCATCTGCTTGAGGATGCGCCGGGCTTCGGGCGACTGGTCGATGCCGGTGACCACCATGCCGGCCGGCCGCTGCGTTGCGAAAAGCCGCAGGAGCTCCACCTCCCTCTGCATGCGATAACGCGTGTTGCCGAACTGCGGTTCGAAGCGGCCGCCCTCCGTCGCATCCATGATGCCGGCCATGAAATCGGCGAAGATCTGGTTGGTGACCGACGGAATGATGATGCCGAGCAGGCGCGAGCGCGCCGAAGCCAGCGCCTGCGCGGCCGGGTTGGGCACATATCCCAGCGTCTCAACGGCGGCCTCGACCCGTGCACGTGTCTTCGAAGACACGATGTCCGGCGTGCGCAGGGCCCGCGAAGCCGTGATTGCGCTAACACCCGCCTCCCGCGCCACATCATTAAGCGTAAGATATTGTTTTCTAGTATCTTTTGATGACATTCAGAAGAGATATCCGAACAATAATCGATGCCTGCTGTTGACAATGATTTACGCTGTCATCTAATTCGACACAAGAGGAGATCGGCCGCGTCCACCGCAGCCGAAGCATGACATCGGGAGGAAGCTTGAGCAGAATCGCCCAGCTCGAGACCGTCATCGTACGGTTGACGGAGGTCGTATTGGTGGCGTTGCTGGCCGGTATGGTGGCAATGGTCTTCACCAATGTCGTCCTGCGCTATGGCTTCAACAGCGGCATCAATTTCTCCGAGGAGATGTCGCGCTACTTTTTCGTGTGGCTGACCTTCATCGGCGCGGTGCTGACGTTCCGCGAGCACGGTCACATCGGCGTCGAGACCTTCGTGCGCCTGCTCGGGCCGAAGGGCCGCATCGTCTGCCTCGCGCTCTCCAACGCCATCATCCTGCTTTGCGCCGTCGTGCTCCTGTGGGGCACCTGGATGCAGCATGGCATCAATGCCTCGATGAGCGCGGCCGTGATCGGGCTTTCCATGATCTGGGTCTATGGCGTCACCTATTTCACCGGCGCCGCGATCGCGCTGATCGCCGCGATCCGGCTCGTGCGCGCCGTGACGGGACGGGTGACGGAGGCCGAGATGGCCCAGTTCACCGGCGAGTACGACATTCCTGAAGCAAGCGACACCGCGCGCGAGATCAAGCGATGATCCTTGGCGTCTTCCTCGGCACGCTCTTTGCCACGCTGGCCGTCGGTGTTCCCGTCGCTTTCGCGCTGATGTTTTGCGGCGTGGTGCTGATGACCTGGATGGGCATCTTCAACCCGCAGATCATCAGCCAGCAGATGGTGACCGGGGCAAATACCTTCACGCTTCTCGCGATCCCCTTCTTTCTGCTCGCCGGCGAATTGATGAATGCCGGCGGCCTGTCGCGACGCATCGTCGATTTCGCGACCGCGCTCGTGGGCCACATCAAGGGTGGCCTCGGCATCGTCGCCGTCATCGCGGCCGTCATCATGGCCTCGCTGTCGGGCTCGGCCGCGGCCGACTCGGCCGCGCTCGCGGCGATCCTGATCCCAATGATGCGCCAGGCCGGCTACAACGTTCCCCGTGCGGCGGGCCTGATGGCGGCCGGCGGCGTGATCGCACCCGTGATCCCGCCGTCGATCGCCTTCATCATCTTCGGCGTCGCCGCCAATGTCTCGATCACCGGCCTTTTCATGGGCGGCATCGTGCCGGGCCTGATCATGGCGCTGGCGCTGGTCGGCGCCTGGATGATCGTCTCGCGCCGGGAGAACGTCGAGCCCCTGCCGCGCCGTTCGGGCCAGGAGCGCCTCCAGGCCACCGTCAAGGCTGGCTGGGCCCTGATGATGCCCGTCATCATTCTGGGCGGCATTCGCTTCGGCATCTTCACGCCGACGGAGGCAGCCGTGATCGCCGCCGTCTACGCGCTTTTCGTGGGCATGTTCATCTACCGCGAACTCAAGCCCGCCGACCTCTATTTCGTGCTGCTGCGCGCCGCCAAGACGACGTCGGTCGTGCTTTTCCTCGTGTCGGCCGCGCTCGTCACCTCGTGGCTCATCACCCGGGCCAACATTCCCAACGAGATTACCCGCTTCCTGGCCCCGGTCATGGACAATCCCAAGCTCCTGATGCTCGTGATCGTGCTTCTGGTGCTGGTGGTGGGCACGGTGCTCGATCTGGCGCCCACCATCCTGATCCTGTCGCCGGTCCTTATGCCGGTGATCCGGGCTGCCGGCATCGACCCGATCTATTTCGGCGTCATCTTCGTCATGACCACCTGCATCGGCCTTCTGACGCCGCCGGTGGGTGTCGTCCTGAACGTGGTCAGCGGCGTGGCCCGCGTGCCGCTCGGCAAGGTCATCGGGGGCGTGTGGCCCTTCCTTGGCGCGCAGGTCGCCGTGCTGCTGCTGCTGATCGCGTTCCCCGAGCTTGTTCTCACGCCGCTGGCGTGGCTGCGTTGAGAAGAAGGCACAAGAACACCGCAACCTTTTTGGGAGGAATGAACCGATGAAGACCTATCTGGCCCTGACGGCGACGACCGCGCTCGCCGCGCTGGTGGCATTGCCGGCCGCAGCGGAAATCTCGAGCCGCACCATCACCATCTCCAACGGCATTGCCGAGACCCATCCGGTCGGCAATGGCGTGGCCGCCATGGAGGAATGCCTGACCGAGCGCACCGACGGCGCGTGGGAACTCAACGCCTTCTGGTCGTCGGCACTGGGAGACGATCTTACCGCCACCCAGGCGCTGCGCTCCGGCACGCAGGAAATGGTGATCTCCTCTTCCTCGCCGCTGGTCGGCATCGAACCGGCACTCGGCGTCTTCGACCTGCCGTTCCTGTTCAACGACGCGGCCGAGGCCGACGCCGTCCTCGATGGCGATTTCGGCGACTTCATCGCCGAGAAGATGGAAGAATCCGACCTGGTGAACCTCGCCTTCTGGGAGAACGGGTTCCGCAACCTCACCAATTCGGTGCGGCCCGTGACCTCGCTCGAGGATTTCCAGGGCATGCGCGTGCGGGTGATGCAGAACAACATCTTCCTCGACACGTTCCAGACGCTGGGCGCCAACGCCACGCCGATGGCCTTCGGTGAGGTATTCACGGCGCTCGAGACGCGCGCCATCGACGCGCAGGAGAACCCCTATGTGACCATCGACACCTCGCAGTTCTACGAGGTGCAGGACTATCTGTCGGCCACGCAGCACGCCTACACGCCCTTCATGGTGCTGTTTTCCAAGCCGATGTTCGACACCTATTCGGAAGAAGAGCAGCAGATCCTGCGCGACTGCGCGGTGGTCGGCCGCGACGAGCAGCGGCGGGTCAGCCGCGAGCTGTCAGACCGGTCGCTGGCCAAGGTGCAGGAAGAGGGCATGGCCTTCAACGAGATCGATACCGACCAGATGACCCGCATCCGCGAAGAGGTGGCGGGCGTCTATGACCGTCATGCCGAGACCATCGGCGCCGACGTGATCGAGCGCATGCAGGCCGAGCTGGCCCGCATCCGCGGCGAATAGGCCATCACGAAAATGCCGGGGTGCCCCGCGCGCCCCGGCTCCCCTGCCCCACCCCGTTCGGATTCCCAGCATGCAACCGGTTGGCACCGCGCAACAGCCTCTTCTCAGCGCGCCGGTGATCGGCGTCCTCTTGATGTTCGTGGGCATGTTCCTGTTCTCGCTCAACGACGCGATGGGCAAGTGGATGGTGGCGAGCTACGGCGTGGGCCAGGTGCTTCTCATCCGCAGCCTGGCGGCCCTCATCATCCTGGCGCCCTTTCTGTGGATGTTCGGACCGGCGCGCCTCTTCAGCCTGGAGCGGCCGAAGGTGCAGGCCATGCGCGTCGTGTTCTCGACCGCGGAAGTGTTCTGTTTCTACGCCGCCGTGCGCGAATTGCCGCTCGCCGACGTGATGACCTACTGGTTGGCCGTCCCCATCTATGTTGCCGCGCTCTCCCCCTTCCTGCTCGGCGAGCGCGTCGGCGCGATCCGATGGACGGCGATCGCCATCGGCTTCGTCGGGGTGCTGGTGGCGCTGACGCCATCGGGAGAAGTCTCGCTCTTCGCTACCGCCACCGCCTTGGTCGGATCGCTCTGTTTCGCCCTGATGGTATTGACCGGCCGCACACTCAGGCGCACGCCCGATACCGCGCTCGTCTTCTGGCAACTGGTCGGCGCGGGCGTCGCGGGGCTGGTGCTGGCACCCTTCGAATGGGCGGCGCCCGGTAGCATCGACTGGATGCTGCTCGGCCTTCTGGGCGTCGTCGCCATGGGCGCGCATCTCTGCGTCAACCGCGCGCTGAAACTGGCCGATGCCGCGCTGGTGGCGCCGCTGCAATACACGCTTCTGCCATGGGCGATCATCCTGGGCTGGCTGTTTTTCGCCGATGTGCCCGGCGCCCTGATGCTGATCGGCGGCGGCATCATCATCGGCGCGGGCCTGTTGCTGCTGGTGCGCGAACGGCGCGCTGCGAAGCGCGAAGAGGCTTTCGAACAAGGAGAATGAGATGATCCGGCTTCCTTCCGAGGGATCGTTCGTCGGCCGCGTCTGGCGCGCCGGCATCGGCCCGGCCGTCGTCACCCTTCGCGACGGGCGCCTGGTCGACATCACCACCCCGGCCGCGCCAACGATGCGCGACCTTCTGGAGCGCGAAGACCTCGCGGAATTCGTCGGCTCGGTCGAGGGCGAGGATATCGGCTCGCTCGACGAGGCCGCCGCAGCCAGCCGGGAAGGCCCCGATGACGCCACGCGCCTGCTCGCCCCTTGCGATTTGCAGGCGGTGAAAGCGTGCGGCGTTACCTTCGCCCGCTCCATGCTGGAACGGGTCATCGAGGAGCGCGCGGGCGGCGACGCCGGGCGTGCCGAGGAAATCCGTACGCGCATCGCAGGCGCGGTCGGCGAGAGCCTGCGCGACCTGGTGCCCGGCTCCGCGGAGGCGGCGAAGGTCAAGGCGCTGCTTCAGGCCGAGGGGCTGTGGAGCCAGTATCTCGAGGTCGGCATCGGCCCGGACGCCGAGGTCTTCACCAAGGCTCAAGCCATGAGCGCGGTGGGCTGGGGCGCCAGCGTCGGCCTGCACCCGGCATCGAGCTGGAACAATCCCGAGCCCGAAGTGGTGCTGGCCGTCGACAGCACGGGCCGCATCGTCGGTGCCACGCTCGGCAACGATGTGAACCTGCGCGATGTCGAGGGCCGCTCCGCGCTGCTTCTCGGCAAGGCCAAGGACAACAACGCCTCGGCGAGCATAGGTCCCTTCATCCGCCTCTTCGACGATGACTTCACGCTCGACACGGTGCGGGCGATGGAACTGACCATGAAGGTGGAGGGCGAAGACGGCTTTGTGCTCGACGGCCGCTCCTCCATGGCCGAGATCAGCCGCGATCCAGCTGATCTGGTGGCCCAGACACGCGGGCGCCACCACCAGTATCCTGACGGCTTCATGCTCTATCTGGGCACGATGTTCGCGCCCGTGAAGGACCGAGACGCGCCGGGCCAGGGCTTCACCCACCATGCCGGCGACGTGGTGAACATCGCCACGCCGGAACTGGGCGCGCTGGTCAACACCGTGCGGCTTTCCACAGAGGCGCCCGAATGGACCTTCGGGACGGGCGCACTGATGCGCAATCTGGCCGGCCGCGGGCTGCTGGGCTAACGCCCGCCGCGACCGGCAGCAGGCTCAGGCGTCCAGATAGCCGTCGAGAAGCTCCTCGCTCAAATTCTGGAAGGAGACCGGGCGAAGGAAGCGCCTGATCGCCAGCGTACCCACCGAGGTCGCCGATGCATTGGTGCTGGCCGGATAGGGCCCGCCATGCATCATGGCATCGACCACTTCCACGCCGGTCGGAAAACCGTTGGCGAGAATGCGGCCGGCCTTCTGTTCAATCAGCGGCAGCAGGCGCCGCGCCAGCGCCCTGTCGTCGGCATCCATCTGCAGCGTGACGGTCAACTGCCCGTGCAGGCGGCCGGCAACCGCGACCATCTCGTCATCCGACCCCACGGCAACGACGATGCCCATGGGACCGAACACCTCTTCGCCGAGTTCGGGATTGGAGGCGAAGGTCTCGCCATCGGTCGCAAACAGGGCCGGCAGGGCCTCGCGGCCCTCGGTCGCTCCCGACAGTATGGTGCGCACGGCGTTGCTGGCGCCCACACGCGCCACACCCTCGCGATAGGCCTTGGCGATGCCCTGCGTGAGCATCGGCTGTGGACCGGCAGCGGTGAGCGCCTCGCCCGCGGCCGCCTCGAAACGCTGGGCCGGGTCGCCCGCCGGCACGATGACCACGCCCGGATTGGTGCAGAACTGTCCCACCCCCATGGTGAGCGAGCCGGCCCAGTCGCGGCCGATATCGGCCGCGCGGGCGGCGGCTGCATGCGGCAGGACAAAGACCGGATTGACGGAACCGAGCTCGCCATAGAAGGGGATCGGCTCCTCGCGCGCGACGGCGAGGTCGAACAGTGCCCGCCCACCCCTCAGCGAGCCCGTGAAGCCGATCGCCTTGATGGCGGGGTGCTTCACCAGTGCCTCGCCGGCCGCATTGGTGTTGGACTGGATCAGCGAGAAGACGCCAGCCGGCTGGCCCGTCGCCTCGATCGCCTCCAGGATCGCTTCCGCAACGATTTCCGCCGTGCCGGGATGGGCAGGATGACCCTTGACCACGACCGGGCAACCGGCGGCCAGCGCCGAAGCGGTGTCGCCGCCGGCTGTCGAGAAAGCCAGCGGGAAGTTCGACGCGCCGAACACGCCGACCGGGCCGATCGGCCGCTGAACGAGCCTGATTTCCGGGCGCGGCGCGGGCTTGCGGTCGGGCATGGCCGCGTCGTGGCGGCTGTCGAGATAGGCGCCGTCGCGGATATGGCTGGCAAAGAGCCGGAGCTGGCCCGTGGTGCGGCCGCGCTCACCTTCGAGCCGCGCGGCGGGAAGCCCGCTCTCGCGCGTGCCGATGTCAGTGATGGCGGGACCACGCTTTTCGATCGCATCGGCGATCGCCTCGAGGAAGGCCGCGCGCTCTTCGCGCCGCGACCAGCCATAGGTGGCAAAGGCCGCCTCGGCCGCCTTGCAGGCGCGATCGATCTCCGCGGCCCCGCCCACCGCGAAGGCGGATGCCGCGCCCGAAACGGGATCGGAACGGAAAGTCTCCGTGCCTTCGACCCATTCGCCCGCGATCAGGTGGCGGCCATGCGGCTGGTATGTCTCGGTCACTGCAAAATCTCCAATATCCGTTCCTAGTCCTCGAAAGGTTCGACGACGACCCGCCGCCCCAGCATGAAGGCATCGGCCACATGGGTGAGCGGCGCAAGATCGACATCGATCTTGGCCGCCGCCACCAGTTCGGCGAAGCGGGCGTAGATGCCCTCATATTCGTGGTCGCGGTCGCGCAACGGCGCCTCGCCCTCGATGTCGAGCTCGGCGCCGCCCTGCGACAGTAGCAGGCGACCCTCCCCTGTCACGACCTCGATCGTCCAGGTCTGCGGCCCGGTCTGGCGCCAGTCGAACTCCGCCTGCACGTCGAAGCCCGTGGCGCCCCGCAGGCGCAGTTCGGCCGCGATGGGGGCGTCGCGGCCTTCGGGAAACTCGAGCATTGCCGAGGTGACATGAGCCGGCACGGGCAGGATCTCGGTCAGGATCGACAGCGCGTTGATGCCGGGATCGAAGACGCCGAGTCCGCCCGCCTGCCAGATCCAGTCCTGGCCGGGATGCCAGCGGCGCACATCCTCCTTCCAGACGATCTCGACCTTGCTGATCTCCTTGCCGGCCAGCCAGTCGCGCGCCGGCCCGACGCCTGCCGCGAAGCGTGAATGCCAGGTGGCGAAGAGCGCCAGGCCCTTTTGCGCGGCCAGCGCCTTCAGCGCCTCCACCTCGGCCAGCGTCGCGCCGGGCGGTTTTTCAAGAAGCACGTGGCGGCCGGCAAGAAGGGCTGCGCGGGCTGCCTCGTAGCGGACCTGCGGCGGCATGCAGAGCGCGACGGCGCCGATGTCGGGACGCGCGGCCAGCAGCGTTTCCAGCGTGGCGTGGTTCTCGACGCCGTCGATGCCGCCGCTGCGGCTGACGGTGGCGGCGAGGTGGAAGGCGGCGTTGGCCGCGATCGACGGGAGGTGCTGGTCGCGGGCGATCTTGCCGACGCCCACGATCGCGATCTCAGTGGCTGTCACGGGGCACCTCATTGCCGCGCCGGCCCTTGAGGAAGTCGAAATCGGCGCCCGTATCGGCGCCTTCCACATGGGTGTGGAAAAGCCGCGCATAGCCGCTCGCAGGCGCCTGGACGGTCGGCCGCCAGGCGGCGAGACGGGCCACGATCTCGTGCTCGGCCACGTCGAGATGCAGACGACGCGCGGCCACATCCACCTCGATCATGTCGCCGGTGCGCACGATGGCGAGAGGCCCGCCGATGGCGGCTTCAGGCGAGGTGTGAAGGATCACCGTGCCGTAGGCCGTGCCCGACATGCGGGCATCCGAAATGCGGATCATGTCGGTGATGCCCTTCCTCAGCACTTTTGGCGGCAGGCCCATGTTCCCGACCTCGGCCATGCCAGGATAACCGCGTGGGCCGCAATTCTTGAGCACCATGATGGAGGTCTCGTCGATGTCGAGCGCCTCGTCGCCAATCCTTGCCTTGTAGTCGTCGATGTCCTCGAAGACGACGGCGCGGCCGCGGTGCTGCATGAGGTGGGGGCTGGCGGCCGAGGGTTTCAGGATTGCGCCGCCCGGCGCCAGATTGCCCCTCAGCACCGCGATGCCGCCCTGGGCCGTCAGCGCCTTGTCGACCGGGCGGATGACGTCCTCGTTCCAGTTGCGGGCGCCCTCGACCTCGTCCCAGACCCCCTGCCCCGAGACGGTGAGCGCCTGCCTGTGCAACAGACCCGCCTCGCCCAGCATGCGAAGGACGACCGGCAGGCCGCCCGCATAGAAGAACTCTTCCATGAGGTACTTGCCCGACGGCATGAGGTTCACGAGCGTCGGCACGTCGCGGCCGAGCCGGTCCCAGTCATCGAGCGTCAGGTCGATGCCGACACGGCCGGCAATGGCGAGCAGATGGATGACCGCGTTGGTCGACCCGCCGATCGCGCCATTGACCCGGATCGCGTTCTCGAACGCCTCGCGGGTCAGGATGTCGGAGGGCTTCAGATCGTCCTTGACCATCTCGACGATGCGCCGGCCGGTCAGATGCGCCATCACGCGGCGCCTGGAATCGATCGCCGGAATAGCGGCGTTACCCGACAGCGCCATGCCGAGCGCCTCGGTCATCGACGCCATCGACGACGCGGTGCCCATCGTGTTGCAGGAGCCGGGCGAACGGCTCATGGCCTGCTCGGCTTCGAGGAAATCCTCGCTCGACATGGTGCCGGCCTTGATCGCCTCGCTCATCTGCCAGAGTGCCGTGCCGGAGCCGACCCGCTCGCCGCGGAACCAGCCATTGAGCATCGGCCCGCCTGAGACCGCGATAGCCGGGATGTCAACGCTGGCGGCCCCCATGAGCAGCGCCGGCGTGGTCTTGTCGCAACCGACCAAGAGCACGACGCCGTCGAGCGGGTTGGCGCGCAGCGCCTCCTCCACATCCATGGCCGCCAGATTGCGGTACATCATCGCCGTGGGCCGGAGCGCGCTCTCGCCCGTCGAGAAGACCGGGAACTCGACCGGCAACCCGCCGGCCTCGTAGATCCCGTGTTTCACGCGCTGGGCGAGATCGCGCAGATGCGCGTTGCAGGGCGTCAGTTCGGACCAGGTGTTGCAGATGCCGATCACGGGCCTGCCGTCGAAGAGGTCGGCCGGCAATCCCTGGTTCTTCATCCAGGAACGGTGATAGATATGATCGCGGGAGGTCCCGCCGAACCATTCGGCGGAGCGCAGCCTGCGCGGCCATTCAGCCTTTCGAAAGGTCATCCTCGCTGTGCCTCGCTCTCAGAGGGCGTGAACGAGGACGGCTTGCCTGCCGACCGCATCATCGACCGAAAGCCGGTTGCGCAAAGGCAGGCCGAAGCCCGGAGCCTCGATTTCGAACTCGTCGCCGCGCCTCGTCGAGATGCCGTCCGCGAAGGACAGCGTCGCGGTGCCGAACATGTGGACGTGGACGTCGCCGGGTTGGCGGAAGAGTGCATATTTGAAGTGGTGGTGTTCCAGATTCGCAATGCTGTGCGACATGTTCTGCTCGCCCGAGAGAAACGGCTTTTCGAAAATCACCTCCCCGTCCCGGCGGATGCGGGAGGTGCCCTGAATGTCGGCGGGTAGTGGTCCGATGCGGATCTCGGGCCCGAAAGCGGCCGGCCTCAGCTTTGAGTGGGCGAGGTAGAGATAGTTCCGCCGCTCCATGACATGATCGGAGAATTCATTGGCGAGCGCGAAACCGATCCTGAACGGCGTGCCGTCCTGTCCGATCAGATAGATGCCGGCGATCTCCGGCTCCTCGCCCGCATCTTCCGCGAAGGCAGGCGACGGCAGCGCTGCCCCCGGCGCCACGACATTGGCGCCATTGCCCTTGTAGAACCATTCGGGCTGGACCCCGGCATGGCCGTTGGCCGGCTTTCCGTCCTCCAGGCCCATGCGGAACATCTTCATGGAATCGGTCAACGTCTCCTCTTCCTCCGCATTCGCCTTGCGATGCATCGCGTCGCGGGTCGCGGCGGAGCCGAGATGGGTGAGACCGGTCCCGGTCAGATGAAGGTGGGCTGGATCCGGGTGGTGGATCGGCGAGAGGAGACGGCCCTCCTCATACGCCGCCTCAAGGTCGACGGCGCGTCCGAAGCCGAGGCTGTCGATGCGTGCGGCAATGCCGGTTCCGTTCTCCGCGCAGTTGGTGGCGAGGTCGTAGACGCTCGAAGCCCCCTTGACCTCGTAGGCCTCGGTACCCTCGCGTGCGACGACGGCAAGCGAGCCGTCCGTGCGTTTGATCTGTGACAGCAGCATGCTCGTTCCTCAGGTCTTGTTCTTGTTGTAGACATCGAAAACCACGGCCGCGAGCAGCACCAGGCCCTTGATCATCTGCTGCCAGTCGATGCCGATGCCCATGATCGACATGCCGTTGTTCATCACGCCCATGATGAAGGCCCCGACCACCGCGCCGACCACCGTGCCGACGCCACCGGCCATCGAGGCGCCGCCGATGAAGACGGCCGCGATCACGTCGAGCTCGAAGGTCTCGCCGGCCTTGGGCGTCGCCATGTTGAGGCGCGCGGCAAAGACAAGCCCTGCGAGTGCCGCCAGCATGCCCATATTGGCGAAGGTCAGGAAGGTCAGCCGCTCCGCATTGATGCCGGAAAGCTTGGCGGCGTTCTTGTTGCCACCGACCGCATAGATGCGTCGGCCGATCGTCGTCTGGCGGGCAATGAAGCTGTAGCCTGCGATCAGCACCGCCATCACGATGAAGACGTTGGGCAGTCCGCGCGAGGTCGCCAGCAGGTAGGTCAGGTAGACGATCGCCACCGTCACGATCGCATTGCGGCCGATGAAGAAGGCGAAGGGCTCTTCGGGCGTGCCGAAGCTGGCTTCCTTCTGGCGCGAGCGGACGCTGACATAGACCAGGATGGCCGCAGTCAGGATGCCGAGCAGCATCGAGGTCATGTGAAAACCGTCGAAGCCGGTCACGTCGGGGATGAAGCCCGAGGCAAGCGCGCGGAACTCGTTGGGGAACGGGCCGACCGACTGCCCTTTCAGGAGCACCATCATCATGCCCTTGAAGACCAGCATGCCAGCCAGGGTGACGATGAAGGAGGGAATGCGCCAATAGGCGATCCAGTAGCCCTGGGCAGCCCCGATGGCGGCCCCGACTGCGAGGCAGATCAGGGCCGCGATCGGATAGGGTATGCCCCATTGCACGATGAGCACCGCAGACAGCGCGCCGATGAAGCCCATCACCGAGCCGACAGACAGGTCGATGTGGCCGCACACGATGACCATGAGCATGCCCACCGCCATGATCACGATGTAGGAATTCTGCAGCACCAGATTGGTCAGGTTGGTCGGCCGCAGAAGGATGCCATCGGTCGCGATTGTGAAGAACACCATGATCGCGATCAGGGCGAACAGGATGCCGTATTCACGGATATGCGTGCGCAGATAGGCCATCGCTGGCATTTGCGCGTGCTGGGCGCGGGTCTGGGTAGTGTCAGCCATGGTATTGCAGGTCCAGTTCCGTAGTCTTTTCGGTCGGGGGATGGTCGGTGACGGAGCGGCCGCTGCGCAGGATCATGCCCATGATGCGCTCCTGCGAGGCTTCGCCAGAAGCCAGCTCGCCAACGAACCGGCCCTCGTTCATCACGTAGATCCGGTCCGACATGCCGAGCAGTTCCGGCATCTCGGACGAGATGATGATGACGGCCTTCCCGGCGGCCGCGAGGTCGTTGATGATGGTGTAGATTTCATATTTCGCGCCGACATCGATGCCGCGTGTCGGTTCGTCGAGGATCAGGATGTCGGGCTCGGCATAAAGCCACTTGCTGAGCACGACCTTCTGCTGGTTGCCGCCCGACAGATTGACCGTCTTCTGGTCGATGCCGGAGCTCTTGATCGACATGCGCGCACGGTAGGTCTGCGCCACCTCGCGCTCGCGACGATTGTCGACCACGATCCCGTTGGCGATCCCTTTCAGATTGGCAAGCGGGATGTTCTGGCGGATGTCGTTGATGAGCACCAGACCGTATGTCTTGCGATCTTCCGTGGCATAACAGAGCCCGGCCTTGATGGCCTTGGGCACCGTCGACACGTCGGTCGGTCGTCCGTGGATCAAAACCTCGCCGCCAATGTTGCTGCCATAGGAGCGCCCGAAGACGCTCATCGCGAGTTCGGTTCGCCCGGCGCCCATCAGCCCGGCAATGCCGACGATCTCGCCGGCCTTCACATGGAGGCTGACGTCGTCGACGACTTTGCGACCGTCATGGATCGGGTGATAGGCAGTCCAGTTGCGCACCTCGAATATGGTTTCCCCGATCACCGGCTTGCGCGGCGGAAACTGATCCTTCAGCGCCCGGCCAACCATGTCGCGCACGATGTCGGACTCGCTGATCTCCTGGCTGTGGCAATCGAGGGTAGAGACCGTCGCGCCGTCGCGCAGGACCGTGATCCGGTCGGCGACCTTGGTGATCTCGTTGAGCTTGTGGGAGATCAGGATCGAGGCGATTCCCTTGCGCTTCAGTTCCATCAGGAGTTCGAGCAGGCTCTCGCTGTCCTTTTCGTTCAGGCTCGATGTCGGCTCGTCGAGGATCAGGAGCTTCACTTCCTTGGACAGCGCCTTGGCGATCTCGACCAGCTGCTGCTTGCCCAATCCCAGATGCGTGACCTTGGTGCGCGGGTTCTCGTTCAGGGACACGCGGTCGAGCAGGTGCTGGGTGCGCCTGTAGGTCTCGTTCCAGTCCATGATGCCGCCCCTGGCGCATTCATTGCCGAGGAAGATGTTCTCGGCGATGGAGAGCAGCGGGATCAGGGCGAGTTCCTGGTGGATGATGACGATGCCGCACCGCTCGCTGTCGGCGATCGAATAGAACCGGCGTTCCTCGCCGTCGAAGAAGATCTGGCCGTCATAGTCGCCATGCGGGTAGACCCCGCTCAGGACCTTCATCAGCGTCGACTTGCCGGCGCCGTTCTCGCCCACCAGGGCGTGGATCTCGCCTTGCTCGACGGTCATGTTGACATTGTCGAGCGCGTTGACGCCCGGAAAAGTCTTGGTGATGCCCTTCATTTCGAGAATGACGGTCATTGTGCACCGATTCCGATTTCTGCCTGTGGGATGTCTCAAGGACACGGCGGCGCGGTCGAGCCGCCGTGTCCTTCACGTCCATGACTGCGTCAGTCGACGATCTGCTCGCGTGTGTAGTAGCCCGAGCCGACGAGGACCTCCTCCCAGTTCTCGGCGGTCACGAGTACGGGAACGAGCAGGTAGGACGGAACGACCTTGACGCCGTTGTCATAGGTCTCGGTGTCGTTGATCTCCGGCTCGCCGCCTTCCAGCAATGCCTGCACCATGCCCACGGTGACCCTCGCGAGTTCGCGGGTGTCCTTGAAGATGGTGGAGTACTGGTCGCCGGCGAGGATCGCCTTGACGGAAGGAATTTCGGCATCCTGGCCGGAGACGATCGGCATCGGCATGTCCTCGTCGCCATAGCCCACGCCCCTCAGCGAGGAGATGATGCCGATGGAAAGCCCGTCATAGGGCGACAACACGGCATCGACGCGCTCGTCGGAGTAGTGAGCAGACAGGAGGTTGTCCATGCGGGCCTGGGCCAGCGATCCGTCCCAGCGCAGCGTGCCGACCGTGTCCATGCCGGTCTGACCGGAGCGGATGACCAGCGTGCCGTCGTCGATATGGGGCTGCAGCACGCTCATGGCGCCGTCGTAGAAGAAATAGGCGTTGTTGTCGTCCGGCGAGCCGCCGAAGACCTCGAGGTTGAACGGTCCCTCGTTGTTTTCGATATCGAGCCCGTCGAGCAGCGACTGGCCCTGCTGCACGCCGACCTGGAAATTGTCGAAGGTCGCGTAATAGTCGACATGCTCGGAACCGCGGATGAGGCGGTCATAGGCGATGACGGGAATGCCCTCGGCTGCCGCCGTCTCGAGCGCGTTGGTCAGCGTGGTGCCGTCGATCGAGGCGATGACCAGCGCGTCGACGCCACGCACGATCATGTTCTCGATCTGCGCCAGCTGGTTGGGAATGTCGTCTTCGGCATATTGCAGATCGGTGGTGTAGCCGGCGGCCTCGAACTGCTCCACCATGGAGTTGCCGTCCGATATCCAGCGCGCCGAGGACTGGGTCGGCATCGCGATGCCGACATAGCCGCTGTTCTGAGCGAGAACCGGCGTCGCCATGAGGGTCGCCGTCATTGCCGTTGCCGCGAGCGCGGCCGTGAAGAAGCGCATCCTGATTCCTCCCAAGGTGCTTTTTCAACCTTTCGCCGCAGCCCGACAGGCGCGGCGATCCTCCTCCCGATCAGCATCGGGACCACGACGCTATCGACGCGCGATATGCGAGGTCAAATTCGCAATCTGGGAAGTGATATGCGTTTGTGCTATATCGCAACCATGATCGACATGCCCGACCCCGACGGACTGACAGGCCAGGGCCGCGACCGGCTGGTTCGACGGGGCCTGAAGCTCGCGCATCTGAGGCTCATCGCGGCCCTGGCCGAAACCGGGCAGATCAGCGCCGCCGCCGGGCAGCTCGCAATGTCGCAGCCCGCCGCCTCGCGGCTTCTCGGAGAGCTCGACCGGATTGCCGAGGCCGCCCTGTATCGGCGCCATTCGCGCGGCATCACGCTGACCGACAGCGGGCTGGCGCTGGCCCGCTGGGCGCGCAAGCTGATGCGCGACCTCGACGCGGCGGGGCGCCAGATCGCGGAGGTGGAGACGGGGCTGAGAGGTACGGTCGCGATCGGGGCAGTAACCGGCCCCGCCATCGAGCTGGTGCTGCCGGTGCTGCGCCAGGTGCGGGTGACCCATCCCGGCATTCTGAGCAATGTGACGGTCGACACGAGCGACAAGCTCGCCGAGCTGATGGTCTCGGAAAAACTCGACTTCTACATCGGCCGCATCCCGCAGGATTTCGACCATGGGCTCTTCGCCGCCGAGCCGGTAGGCGAGGAGCCCGTGGCGCTGGTCGTGCGCGAGGGCCATCCGCTGCTGCGGACGGGGGCGACGACGCTGGACGACTGCGTGGGTTACGACTGGGTCCTGCAGGCCCCGGGCGGGCTCTTGCGCCACACGGTGGAGACCCATCTCCTGGAGCGCGGACTGGAGCTGCCGGCCCGCATCCTGTCGACCTCTTCCATGCTGATGACGCTAGCGCTGATTTCGCAGTCCAACGCCATTGCGCCGGTCTCGCGCGCCGTCGCCACCTTCTTTTCGGACCGCGACGGGCTCAATGCCCGCATCGCGCTCCTGCCCGTCGCGACCGATCTGGCGGTGACGGCCTATGCCATGCTGCGCCCGCATGCGCGGACGCTCTCGCCCGCCGGCCAGACCATCTGGCGCCTGATTGGCGAGCGGGTTCGGCTGCGGGCCGCAGAGACGACCACCTGAAAATGCCCACCCCAGCCTATTCGAGCCGTAGTTCGATCTCACCGAAGCCCTCAATACCGCCCGTAACCACGTCGCCGCGCGCAACCGGGCCGACACCGGCCGGCGTGCCCGTATAGATCAGGTCGCCGGCTCGCAGTTCGACCGCGCGGCTGCAGATCGCGACAATCTCGGCGACGTTCCAGACGAGATCGGAAAGATCGGCGTCCTGGCGAAGTTCGCCGTTGACGGCCAGCCAGATACGGCCCGCGCGCGGATGGTCGTTGCCCACCTTTTCATGCAGCGGCGCGCAGGGCGCGGAATTGTCGAAACCCTTGGCCCAGTCCCAGGGGCGTCCCGCCTTCTTGGCCTCGCCCTGCAGATCGCGGCGGGTGAGATCGATGCCGACGCCATAGCCCCAGACATGGTCGAAGGTCTCGTCTTCCGCAATCTCGAAACCGGCCTTGCCGATCGCTACCACCAGCTCGATCTCGTGATGGACGTCGCTGGTGAGCGCCGGATAGGGGATGGTCACTCCGCTGTCGACCACCGCATCGGAAGGCTTGGTGAAGAAGAACGGTGCCTCGCGCTCGGGGTCTCCGCCCATCTCGATCGCATGGGCGGCATAGTTGCGCCCCACGCAGAAGATGCGGCGCACCGGAAAACGCGCCGCCGAACCGGCGATCGCGACACTGGCCGGCTCGGCCGGCGGAAATACGTAGTCGGTCAATTCTATCGGCTCCTTGGCCCAAGCAGACTTTCTCTCCCGCCCGGATAATGGGTAAAGGAAACCAATGCCAGCGGCGACCGCCCATGAAAGACCCCTGCAAGTGCACTATCTGATCGACGGACCGGAAGACGCCTTCGCGAGCCTCATCCTCGCCCACGGGGCCGGTGCGGCGATGGATTCGGACGGCATGAACGCGCTTGTGCGCGTGCTTGCCACGGCGGGCTTCCGCGTCGCGCGCTTCGAATTCGCCTATATGGAAGCGCGACGCCTGGGCGCGCGCAAGCCGCCGCCGAAGGCGGAATTGCTGCGCGACGAATACCTTGCGGCCATCGACGCCGTGTCGTTGCCGGGACCGCTCTTCATCGGCGGCAAGTCGATGGGCGGACGCGTGGCCTCAATGATCGCCGACCCGCTGCACCGAGAAGGCCGTGTTGCAGGTGTGTTGTGCCTCGGTTACCCGTTCCATCCACCCGCCAAGCCGCAGCAATTGCGTACGACCCACCTGGAAGCCCTGGCCACTCCCTGTCTGATCTGCCAGGGCACGCGCGACGCGTTCGGCACACGCGAGGAGGTTGCGTCCTACCGTCTGTCGCGGCAGATCGAACTGTTCTGGCTCGAGGATGGCGACCACGACCTCAGGCCGCGCCGCAAACTGACCGGCCTTTCCCATGCCGACCACCTCGACGCCATGGCCGCCAAAGTGCGCGACTGGGCAAGGCGGATCCTGACAGAGAGTGGGGCACGCCGCTAGCGCGGCACCCGGCGCGCATGCAGCCGGTGGCCCGGCGCGAACCCCGCTGCGGCCCGGGCAGGCTTGTCGCGATCCGCACGGATCGGATCGGCGAGAAGCCTCAGGCCGTTCAGCACCACCAGCACGGTGCCGCCTTCATGGCCGATCACGGCCAGCGGCAGGGGCAGGTCGAAGAAGAGCCCGCCGGTCACCAGGATGAGCATCGCCCCGATGGCGAAGATCAGGTTCTGGCGGATGACGGTTGCCGCGCGACGCGACAGACGGTGGGCGGCAGCCAGCCGCGTCATGTCCTGCGACAGCAGCGCCACGTCGGCCGCCTGTAGCGCGACCTCCGATCCGGCGGCACCCATGGCGATCCCGACATCGGCCCTGGCCAGCGCCGCGGCGTCGTTTACCCCGTCGCCGACAAAAGCCACCTTGCCGCGCGCCGACATCTCGCCGACTTCACGCACCTTGTCCTGCGGCAGCATGTCGGCATGTATGGCGTCGGATGCGAGCCCTAGTTCGGCGCCGATCCTGCGCGCCACCGGCTTGCGGTCGCCGGTCATCATCACGATTTCCCGCACGCCGGAGGCGCGCAGCGCCGCGATGGCCCGGGCGGAACTGGCGCGCACCGTATCGGCCAACGCCACCGCGCCAAGCAGCCGATCGCCGCGCCCGACATAGATGATGGTCTGGGCGCCGCCCTGAAGATCGGCGAGTTCAGGCCGATCAAGCCGGGCCTGCATCCGTTCGGCAAGGCGCGCATTGCCGGCCCATACGACACCTATTCCGTCGTGGCCCTCGATCCCTTCGCTGGGTCTTGAGACGACGTTGCGGATACGGGCCGGCACGGTGCCTGTGGCTTCGGCATGGCGGCGGATCGCTGCGCCGACATGGTGTTCGGAATGGGCCTCCAGTCCCGCCAGAACGGCAAGGAGTTCCATCTCTTCGTCCTCCATGACGACGACATCCGTGACCTCGGCCGTGCCGGTGGTCAATGTCCCGGTCTTGTCGAAGGCAAAGCTCGTGACCGTGGCAAGCGTCTCCAGCGCCGCGCCACCCTTGAACAGGACGCCACCACGCGCCGCCGCCGACAGTGCCGAAAGGATCGCGGCGGGCACCGAAATCACGATGGCACAAGGGCTCGCGGCCACCAGCAGCACGGCGGCCCGGTAAAGCGCCTCCTCCCAGCCGCGGCCGAGCCACAGGAAGGCAAGAAAGGCCAGCGTCGCGCCAACCATGACGGCGATCGTATAACGCTGGCCGAACCAGGCGCTGAAACGTTCTGACGGCGCCTTTGCGGCCTGCGCCTCCGTCACCAGCGCGATCATGCGCGCCACCGTGCTTTCGGCAAGCGCTTTGGAGACGCGGATTTCCAGCACGCCATCGAGATTGACGGTCGCCTCGAAGACCTGCGCGCCGGGCTGCTTGTGGACAGGCATGGATTCGCCCGTGATGGTCGATTCGTCCAGCGCGCCCTGACCTTCCACGATCACGCCGTCGGCCGGCACCCGGGCGCCCGGACGCAGCACCACCAGGTCGCCGGGCGCGAGCAGGGCGACCGGCACTTCCTCCTCTCCGCCGCCTTTCATCTTGCGTAACGCAGTTTCCGGCCGCAGTGCCATCAACGCCTCGATGGCGCGCCGAGCGCGACCCAATGCGCGCGCCTCGAGCGTGGTGGAGATGCTGAACAGCGTCAGCAGCACCGCCCCTTCGAGCGGCGCCCCGACGGCCGCGGCGGCCAGCGCCGCAACGACCATCAGCAGATCGATGTCGAGGACGCGCTCGAAAATGAGCGCTCTCAGCGCGCGCAAACCGGCCGGAATGCCGCCTGCCGCATAGACCGCGGCGAGACCTGCGAGCGCAAGCGGTGCGCCCACCGGGTCGGGCAGGACCCACGTGCCGACCATGGCCAAGACCATGCCTGCACCCGTGACGGCGGTCAGGAGGCTGGCCTGATCCCAGCCGGCGGCGGCAGTGTTGCGGGTGCCGTCAACCATTGTCTGGTTCGCCCCGACGGTCAGCCACCCCAGACGACCCCGCCGTCAGGGCCGCTGCATGGCGGACATGTCGATATCGACCTCGCCCGCCAGGCTCTCCAGACTGTCATGCAGCAGCTGCAGGATATAGGTCGGATTGTGCACATAGCCGCCCGGGTCCTTCTTGACGACCTGATAGTTGTAGGCCGCCTTCAGGAGTCGCGGCGTCCAGCTGGCATAGCGGTTGGGCATGATGGCGTCTTCAAGGGCGATCTCGCCGTCGCCATCCGCATCGACGAAGAAATAGGGGAAGCGGTTCGCATAGGCGATGGGCGTGTCCGCGACATCCCGGGCATAGGCCTGGATCGCCGCATAGAGCTGCCCATGCAACCCCACGATCTCGGCATGGATGCCGCCCGCCGTATGGCCATCGCCATCGAAATCGCCGTGGCGGGTGCGAATGTCGCGCACGTCTTCGACGCCGCGATGACATGCCATGCAGGAATCGGTCGCGACGCGGGTGGAATGCGGGTCGTGGCAGTCCGTGCAGGTGTTGGCGCTCGGCACGTGGGCAAAGCGCCCCGCATAGGGCCGATCCGGGTAGTGATAGCCGCCACGCACCTCCGCGCCGTGCATCACCGATGCCGCGACGCCATAATGGATGTTGATGAAGCCCAGATCCCCGGAGACGTCGTCCTCGCCGATGGCGCCGGTGGCAGCTGTCACCGCGTCGCCGGACTGCCGGCCGCCATGACAGACGCTGCAGGTCGCCGAATCGCCCAGGCTCGAGACCTGGACGCCGGACGGGAAGGTGACGCTGTCCAACTCATGCGCGGCCGTCGTGTGGCAGGCGGCGCAGCCGATGGGCGAATTGATGGTACCGGGATGGTTCACCTCGCCGGGCGTCGAGCCGTCGGCGCCCAGAAAATCGATGAAACCGGTCTGCGAGTGGCAGGCGGCGCAGGCAACGGGCACCTCGCCGTCAGCGTTCCAATAGGTAAAGGAGGGAGAATGATAGTCGCCATGCGGCGAGGACAGCCAGGCATCGACCAGCGCGGCCAGCGGATCGTCGTCCTGGGCGACAGCCGGCATGACCAGCCAGGTCACCGCCAGCATGGCAAGGAGCATCTTCTGAATGGTTCGTGCATTCGGCATGATATCTCCTCCGGTCATTGATCGCAGCAGCAAAGCATGCGCAATCAAATCGAGGTCCGCCTTGACGAGCATCAAGGCATATTGGCCGACCCCATTGGACTATGCTGGCATTTCCCCGGTAATGTTGGAACCCATGACCTTTCCTGAAACCGAAATCGGCAAGGAAAAGCCAACGCGCGGCGCGCATTTTCGCTTGCCGGGAATGGCGCTTGCCTTTGTCTATATTGCCTTTTGCGGCGCGGCGCTGATGCTGGCGGTCGGCCGCGCGGTCGCGCCTTTCGATGCCTGGGAGAAGGCGGCAGCTGCGCTCGGTCTGGTGGGACTTGCCGCCATGGCGGTCCAGTTCGTGACCTCCGGCCGTTTCGAGGCCGTCTCCGGCAGGCTCGGTATCGACAAGATCATGGCCTTTCACAAGCAGGCGGCGGTCTGGGTATTGCTGGCGCTGGTCCTGCACCCCTTCCTCTACGTGCTTCCGACCTGGCTCGAGAACCCCGCCCTCGGCACCGAGCGCCTGGTCGCCTATCTGACGCTTCCGCATTATCGCAGCGGGCTTGTGGCGCTGGGCGCGCTCTTGCTTCTGATCGTCAGTTCGATCCTGCGCGACCGCCTGCCCTGGCCCTATGAGGCCTGGCGGCTGAGCCATGTGCTGCTGGCACTCGTGGCCGTCGTCGGCGGGCTGCACCATGCCGTCTCCGTGGGACGGTTCAGCATGCACGGTCTGCTGAATGCCTACTGGCTGGCGCTCGGCGTGGCGGTCATCGTCATCATCCTCATCCTGCATGGCTGGCGCTGGTGGAAACTGCACCGCCACCCCTGGCGTCTCGCAAGCGTCACGAAGCGAGCCGACCGCATGTGGGAACTCGATATCCAGCCAGAGCCGAAAACGCCGCCGCGACGCTATCATGCCGGCCAGTTCGTCTGGATGACGGAAGGGTCGCGGCGCGCGCCGATCTTCGACCACCCCTTCTCCATCGCCGACAGCCCGCAAAGGCCAGGCCTCAGCCTGATCATCAAGGAGGCAGGCGACTTTACCCGCACCATAGGGTCGATCCCGCCGGGAACGCCGATCGGCATCGACGGTCCCTATGGCGAGTTCACCCTTGAATCGCATGATTGCGACGCGGTGCTGCTGCTTGCGGGCGGGGTCGGCATCGCGCCAATCATGGGGCTGTTGCGCGACATGCACGCGCGCGCAGACAGCCGGCCGGTGAGGCTGGCATATGCGGCGGGTATCCCGGAGAACTTCGCCTGCCTCAACGAGATCGAGGCAACCAAGTCCGGGCTCGACCTGCGCACGATGTATCTGAGCGAGGAGGACGGCCCCGATTGGCAGGGCCTGATCGGCCGTCTCGACCGCGACCGTCTCGGCGAGCTTCTGGAGGGACTGGACCGCCAGCGCACGGTCGCGCTGATCTGCGGGCCCGGCCCGATGGTGACGGCGGTGTCCGACACGCTGCTCGACCTTGGCCTGCCGATGGCAAACATCGTCTACGAGCGGTTCGATTATGGCGGCGGCGCCGCATCGCGCCAGGACCGGCGCCGGACGCTGGGGTTCCTGTCGATCGGCGCCGGGCTGGCCGCGGCAACGCTTCTCTTCGTCGCCGCGGCCTGATTTCAGGCCGCCTTTGTATCTGCTGGGATGCGGGTAACGACCGGCGTCTCGCGGCGCGATCTCCCGGTCAGGCCCATCAGCCCGTAGCTCAGAATGGTTCCGCCGAGGAAACCACCCACCCAGATCGCCAGGACGAGCACCACGTCGATCGCACCACCGACATCGCGGATCGACGAACTGGTGATCCACCACATGAAGAACAGCGCGGCAAAGCCGCCGGCGATGCCGACGATCTGGGCATAGACAAAGCGCCCGGCCCGGATGCCCCGGTCCTTGACCAGCGCATAGACGAAGCTTCCGATCCCCAGAGCCGCGACCGCCAGGAGCAGCCAGAGCCAGAAGCCCAGCATCTCCTGAAAGACGGCGAAGAAGACGAATGGATCAAGTTCCTGCATGATATCCTCCTCAGGCCAGACCGCGAACCATCGCGTAATAGGTCGGCTTCAGCGCCGTTTCCTTCATCACCCACGACACCCACAATTCCTCGAGCGGCGCGACCAGCCCGGGGAAGGACTGGACGAGGTTGTCGTCATAGTCGAACTCGATCAGCATGGCGCGGCCGATGCGGGTGATCAGCGGGCAGGATGTGTAGCCGTTGTAGACGCTGGTGGCGGGTGTGCCGGTAATGGTGCCGACGAGATGGTCGGCCGCCACCGGCACCTGCCATTTCACGCTGGCCGCCGTCTTGCCCTTCGGCACGCCGGCGATGTCGCCGACGGCGAAGACGTTGTCATATCGGGGATGGCGCAGCGTCTGGCGATTGGCCTCGACCCAGCCATCGGCTGCCAGCGGCCCGTCCTGCCAGGGAAGCGGGCTGTTGCGAACCGCCTGCGGCGCACGCTGCGGCGGCACGACATGGATGAAGTCGTAGCCGAGTTCGCGTGTGCCGTCCGGCGTATCGTAGGTGGCGATCTTGCGCACCGGATCGATCGCCGTCATCACGTGGCGGTAGACCGTATCGATGCCGCGCTCGGCAAAGAGCATGCGCACCTTCTCGCTCACGATCGGCACGCCGAACAGCGCGCCGCCATGGGCGGCATAGATCAGCTCCGCCTTGGAGCGGTTGCCGCGCCGCGTAAGCGTGTCCTCGGTGATGAAGGCATATTTCAGCGGCGCGCCGGCGCATTTCATTTCGGTGGCCGGCCGGCCGAACAGACCCACGCCGCCCGTATCGGCAAAGCGCGACATCTCGGCATAGGTGGCTGCCGCCGCCTGCGGCCCCGCATAGACCGAGCCGATGCCGTCACGACCAATGAGGTCGGGCGACATGCCCTGGATCGCCTCGTAGTCGAGCGACAGGCCGGTAGCGATCACCAGGAAGTCGTATTCGACCCGTCGCCCGGAGGAAGTCACTACGGCATTGCCGTCCGGATCGAATTCGGCGACCGCCTCCTCGATCCATTCGGCATTGCGGGGCACGAACTCGCCGGTGGTGGATTCGACGTAGGATGCCGGCTTGAGACCGGCGCCCACCAGCGTGAAACCCGGCTGGTAGTAATGCGCCTTGCGCCCGTCGATGAGCGTGATCCTGGCGCCGTCCAGCATGGAGTTGAGCCGGTTGGCCATGGCGAGACCGGCGGCCCCTGCCCCGGCAATGACGATGCGGGCATTGGACCGGATGGCGGCCCGGGCCTGCCCCAATCCCAGAAGGCCCGTCGAGGCCCCCGCCGCCAGCGCGAGCTTCAGGAACGCACGCCGGCTGGGCATGGGGTGATCACTATGGATGTCTGACATGGTCTCCTCCCGTGGGCGCCGCCCGCTCTCTCGCTTCATTCTCGCCCCGCCGGCCGGCAATCGCCTTGATCGCCGTCAACCGCGCCTTCGCGAACGGGACGGTTTCCCGTCAGGTCACGGCCGCACGCGCGGCCTGGAACAGGCCGGCCGAGCGCGCGCCCGAGCGGCAATAGGCGAAGACCGGTCCGTCGGCCGCCTTCAGCGCCTTGGCCATGGCCTCTACCTCCGCCCGGCCGGACTGGCCCGGAACGACAGGGATGTAGTGGAAAGCCAGGCCCGCCTCCGTAGCCGCCTTGCCCATGGCCTCGGCGCTTGGCTGGCCGGCCTGCTCGTTGTCCGGCCGGTTGCAGATGACGGACCGGAAGCCGTTTTGCGCCAGCGCGGCCACGTCCGACGGTTCGATCTGGGGGCCGACGAAGAAATCGTCGCTGATCTTGGTGATGCTCATTTCGTGGTTCCTTTCGGGGGGCTGGGGCGTGCCGGTCAGAGCGTGTTGACCGGCACCTTGAGGAAGGTCTTGCCGCCTTCGTCCTTCGGCGGCAGCTGACCGGCGCGCATATTGACCTGCAGCGACGGGATGATGAGCTTGGGCATCGCGAGCGTGGCGTCTCGCGCCTCGCGCATGGCCACGAACTCGTCCTCGCTGACCCCGTCCTTCACATGGATGTTGTGCGCGCGTTCTTCGGCGACCGTGGTTTCCCACTCGATGTCGCGCCCGTTCGGCCCGTAATCGTGGCACATGAAGAGCCGCGTCTCATCGGGCAGCGCCAAAACACGCTTCATCGAGCGGTAGAGCTCGCGCGCATCGCCGCCGGGGAAGTCGGCGCGTGCGGAACCGCCATCGGGCATGAACAGCGTGTCGCCAACAAAGGCCGCATCGCCCACCACATGCGTCATGCAGGCCGGCGTGTGGCCAGGCGTGTGCATCGCATAAGCGGTCATGGTGCCGATCGTGTAGGAATCGCCATCCTTGAACAGGCGGTCGAACTGCGAGCCGTCGCGCTGGAACTCCGTGCCCTCGTTGAAGACCTTGCCGAACGTGTCCTGGACGATGGTGATGTTTTCGCCAATGCCGAGCTTGCCGCCCAGCTTCTGCTGGATGTAGGGCGCTGCCGAGAGATGGTCGGCATGGACGTGGGTCTCGATGATCCACTCCAGCTTCCAGCCTTTCTCCTCAATGTAGCGGATGATCGCGTCGGCGCCATCATAGGTGATGCGGCCCGCTGCGTAGTCGATGTCCATCACCGAATCCACCACCGCGCAGGCGTCGGAACCGGGATCCTTGACGATGTAGGAGATCGTGTTGGTCGGTTCGTCGAAGAAGGCGACGACCTCCGGCTTGAGGCTCGTGTGCGGGGCAAAGGGCAGGATCTGGTTCATGTCGGTCTCCTCTCGCAAGCGCTGGTGCCTTTTCCGGCACCGTTCCGGAATCGCCCATGGTCATCGGGGTCGGGGGGTGCCAGAATGCAGTTGTACAAATCAACGAAACTGCATATATGCGAAGATATGAATAAACGCAAGATGGATGCCGCGCAGATGACGCGTGTGGCTGGAGAAGCCTCCGAACTGCTTCTGGCGATGGCCAACACCAACCGCCTGATGATCCTGTGCTATCTGCTGGACGGCGAATGCACCGTCGGCACCCTGGCCGAGCGCCTGGGCATGAACCAGACCGCGGTCTCCCAGCAACTGGCCAAGCTCAGGGCCATGAAGCTCGTCACCACGCGCCGCGAGGCACAGCAGATCTTCTATTCGCTGGCCTCGAGCGAGGTGGAGCGCGTTCTCGAGACGCTCTACGGCATCTATTGCGACCCCGAGGCGCCGCGCCGGCTCGCCTGAAGCCGGACTTCCGCCCCGACGTCTGGACGCGCTGCTGCGCCGCGATTATGTTCGCGCCAACATGCGTCGCACGCTTCGGCGCCGGCCCAGCCCATTTCAAGGAGACCCAGCGTGGAACTCATCATCGTCCTGCTCGTCATCGTGGCGCTGGTCGTCTTTGTTGTCGTTCTCTACAACAACCTCGTCCGGCTCCGGAACGCCTACATCAACGCCTTTGCCCAGGTCGACGTGCAGTTGAAGCGTCGTCACGACCTGATCCCCCAGCTGGTGGAGACCGTGAAGGGCTACATGAAGCACGAGCGCGAGACGCTCGAGGCGGTGATCCAGGCCCGCAACCAGGCCGAACAGATCCGCCAGGCGGTGGGCAATGCGGTCGGCGATCCGAAGGCCATGGCCCAGCTCGGCCAGGCGGAAGGCGCTCTCGGCGGCATGCTCGGCCGCCTTTTCGCCCTGTCGGAGGCCTATCCCGATCTCAAGGCCAGCGCGAATTTCATGCAGTTCCAGGAAGAGCTGACCTCGACGGAAAACCGTGTCGCCTATGCAAGGCAGGCCTATAACGACGCAGGCATGTCCTACAACAATGCCGTTCAGAGCGTGCCCTCCAACTTCGTGGCCAGCACCTTCGGGTTCCGCGAGGTCGGCATGCTGGAATTCGAGGACCGCGAGGCGATCCAGCAGGCGCCGAAGGTGTCGTTCAGCTGACCCGGCGGACCTGACCCCACATGGCCAGCTTTGATTTCAGGGCCCAGCAGGAGCGGTCTCGCCGCATGAGCTTCGTGCTCGTGGCGCTGTTCGTGGTCATGGTGGCGCTGATCGCCGGCATTCTGGGCACGCTTGCCTCGATCTTCCTCGTCGAGGAACAGGTGGCCCAGGTTGACGAGCTTCGGGTGGTGCCTGAACTTGCCATCGGCGTCTCGCTCGTTGTGATGGCGGTCATCTTCGCCGTCTCCTTCTTCAAGATCGCCAGCCTGGGCTCGGACGGCGCGCGCGTCGCGCAGTCGCTCGGCGCCGAGGAGGTGACGGAAGACACCCAGAACCCGTTCAAGAAGCGCTATCTCAACATCATAGACGAGATGTCGATCGCCGCCGGCCTGCCGCGCCCACGGGCCTTCGTCGTCAAGCATGAGCAGGGCATCAACGCCTTTGCCGCAGGCGGTTCGCCCGAGAAGGCCGCCATCGGCGTGACGCATGGGGCGCTGGTCAAGCTGAACCGCGAGGAGCTTGCCGGCGTCGTCGCCCACGAGATGGCGCACATCGCCAATCTCGACACGCGGCTCAACGTGCGCCTGATGGGCATGGTCTTCGGGCTCGTGGCGCTCTACACGATCGGCCGCGTCGTGCTGCGCAGCGCGGCCCTGTCGCGCGGCGGCAGCCGCGACAACAGGGGCGCGGCGCCGATGCTGGCCATCGGGATCGCCATGGTGGTGCTGGGTTCGCTGGGCGTGCTCGGCGGACGCATCCTGCAGAGCGCGGTGTCGCGCAAGCGCGAATATCTGGCAGATGCGACCGGCGTGCAGTTCACGCGCAACCCGCAAGGGCTTGCCAACGCGCTGAAGAAGATTGGGGCGACGGCAGCCGGCAGCCATGTCGAGAACGGGCATGCCGAAGAGGCGCGCCACATGTTCTTCGCGCAGGCCACCGGCTCTTTCGTGGGGCTGTTTTCCACCCATCCGCCGCTCGACCAGCGCATCCGCGCACTCGACCCGCGCTTCGATCCGAAGTCCGATCCGATCTACACCAAGGACGACAAGCAGATCCTGCGCGAGACCCGCCACGAACTCGTCGGTCCCTGGGGCTAGGGCCTGGCCGTCCAGCGGTACCAGCGGGCGAGCAGGAAGGGCGTCACATACATCGGCACCTGGAAGCAGCCGATGAAGAGCAGCAGTTCCTCGGCTGTCTGCGCCGGGAGCACGCTCAGGAACAGCGCGACATTGCGGTTGCCGGCCACCACGCCGAGCGCGGGCGCGGCGCGCGGTTCGGCCCGGCGCGCGACGAGGCTCGTGACCATCTGCAGCGGTATGTTGAGCGCGAACACCGCCGCCATCGCGAGCAGGAGGTCACGCCGGTCGTTGAGGATCGCGGGACCAATGGCCGACATCAGCCCGATTACGACCAGCCCCAGAAGCAGCGCCGCCAGCCCGTCCATGGCGTCATAGGCGTTCTGGCTCCCCGGCACGATACGAAAGTGCCTCAGCGCCAGCGCCGCCCCGCCCGCCAGCGCGATCAGCCCCAGCAATTCGAGTGCGGCGCGCGCCACCGCAACCGGGCTGCCGAAGGCCGGCATCAGCCAGAAGACGGGGATGACGGTCAGCGGCAGGAGCGCGGTGCCGATGACGAGCTGGCGCAAGGCGGGTGCCGGATCGCCGCCCGCCATCAGCGTGATGTTGGGGCTGCCGGTGATGGGGGCAGCCGCCAGCACCAGGATCACGCCCATCGCCAGCGGATGGGCCAGCCAGCCGAGTGCGGCGAAACCCAGTGCCGCCGACACCGGAAGAGCCAGTTGCAGGACGAGCGCCAGGCCTGCCGCCCGGTGCATGCCCTTCATGCCGGCCTTCAGCCCCTCGGGTCCCAGCCGCAACACGGCCAGGAAAAGCAGCGAGACGATCATCGGCGCGATCGCCGGCCTCAGCGCCTGTGCGAGATCGGGCAGGCCCGCCCCGGCCACCAAGCCGGCGATGAGCACCAGCTTGCCGTGGCGCGACAGGAAGCGGAGAGCCGCCAGCATCGATCAGAGCGAGGCGGCGGCGCGGGCGGCCTGGTCGTAGGCACCGGACAGGGTGCGCATCAGCGCCGCCATGCGCGAGATGTCGGCAGGGTCGTGGCCGAGTTGGCGGGCCGCGCGCACCACCAGCGCCTCCCGCACCTCCGCATAGCGCGCGCAGAGTTTTGCACCCTTCTCGGTGATCGAGATGGTCTTTTCCTTGCCGCTGCGTCCTGCCTTCACCAGCCCGTGCTCGACCAGCTTCTTGATGGCGTAATTGGCCAGATGCGTGTCCTCGATGTTCAAGACGAGGCAGATGTCGGCCAGCGTCTTGGGCCGCTCACGATGATGGACGAGATGAACGATCAGCACTTCGAGCGGTGACATGGCCGGCCCGCCGGCCGCCCCCATGCAGCGCACGATCCAGCGCTGGAAGGCGTTGTTGGCCATCGTCAGCGCGAACTCCACCTCCGAGAGGGCCGGCAGGCTGGAATTGGCCAGATGCGCCGAGGAGACGACCGGCCCGATGCCGGGCGCGATCATCGGTTCATCATCGTGCTCGGAAGCCATAGCGCGATCTCCGGAAAGATGGACAGGATAGCGGTTGCCAGCACCAGGATCAGGAAGAAGGGCAGCGCATAACGCGCGATCTCGAAGATGCCCCTCCCCGTGATCGATTGGATGACGAACAGGTTGAAGCCAACCGGCGGCGTGATCTGGCTCATCTCCACCACCAGCACCAGGAAGACACCGAACCAGATCGGATCGATGCCCGCCGCCAGCACCATGGGCAGGATGACCGACGTCGTCAGCACCACGATCGAAATACCGTCGAGGAAGAAGCCAAGCACGATGAAGAAGACGAGCAGCGCCGCCAGCAGCGCGAACTGCGAATAGCCCTGGTCTCCGATCCAGGCCGCCAGCGCCCGCGGGATGCCGGTAAAGCCCATCGCGACGGTCAGGAAGGAGGCGCCAGCCAGGATGAAGGCGATCATGCAGGTGGTGATCGCCGATCCGCGCAGCGAGGCCACGAAGCTCGACCGGTCCAGCCCGCCGGTTGCCCAGGAAATCGCCAGCGCGCCCACCACGCCGACCACCGCCGCCTCCGTGGGCGAGGCCAGCCCGCCATAGATGGAGCCGATCACCGCGATGATGAGACCCACCGTCGGCAGGAGCAGCGTGAAGGCGTGTATCTTTTCCCGCCAGCTCGGCGCGGGCTCCGGCTCGGGCATCTTGTTCTTGTTCAGGAGCGCCCACAGCATGATGTAACCCGCAAACATCGCCGCCAGCATGATGCCGGGTATGACGCCGGCCAGGAACAGCCGTGCGATCGACTGCTCGGTCGCCGCGCCATAGACGATCAGGATGATGGAGGGCGGGATGAGGAAGCCGAACGTGCCCGAACCCGCCAGCGTGCCGATGGCGATGCGGGCATCGTAGCCGCGCGATTTAAGCTCCGGCAGCGACATGCGGCCCACCGTCGCCGTTGTGGCGGCAGACGAGCCCGAGACGGCGGCAAAGAGCGCGCAGCCGAAGACGTTGACGTGCAGCAGCCGCCCTGGCAGCCGGCGCGTCAGCGGCGCCAGCCCAGCGAACATGTCGGAGGACAATCGCGACCGGAACAGGATCTCGCCCATCCAGATGAACATGGGCAGCGCGGTGAGATCCCAGCTGTTCAGCGCGCCCCAGACGCGGCGGGCGAAGACCTGGCCGACGGGTGCGGAAGTCGCCAGTTCCATGGCGACCAGCCCGACCGCCATCAGCGCGAAGCCGACCCACAGTCCGGACAGGAGGAAGCCGAACAGCACGACGACGAGAATGATGGAAAGGAGGCCCATATCCATCAGCGGTAGCCCTCCGCCTGCTCGCGTTCGAGTTCGGCCTTGCGGAAGGCGGCCCCCTCGCCACGCATGACGGCGACGAATTCGTCGACAAGCGCCACCACGAAGATGACGAGGCCCAGCGTCATGACCGTTTGCGGCAGCCAGAGCGGGATCGGGATGAGCCCGTACGAGACCGACCCGCGATCATACGAGGCGACCGTCTGCCATCCCATGAACCAGGTCGCGAAACACATCAGGCCGATGGCGACGAGCAGCACCAGCGCCGAAATCCAGCGGTCAGCGGCAGGCGGCAGGAACCTCAGGATGAGGGTCACGCGCACGTGGCCCGCGGCCCGCAGCGTGTAGGGCAGCGCCAGGAACGCGGCGGCCACGAAAAGGAAGCCGCCGAGTTCGGCCAGCGACGGCACGGCAAGGCCGAACCGGCCGACACCGAGCCAGACGCCGACGCGGTCTGCCATGCGGCCGAGAACCTGTACGAATACGAGTGAAGCGATGATCACCATCGCCAGGCACGCGCCCGCGAGCGCGGCCGCATAGAGACCGTCCAGAGCCTTGCGCATCGGCTTGTCCCAGAAAGAGTTCGGGCGGGTCGAAGGACCCGCCCGTGTTGGAAGACTATCGGCTGCGGTAGGCCTCGACAACCGCAGCACCGGTCTCGCCGGCCTGCGCTTCCCACTCGGCGGTCATGGTCGCGCCGACTTCCTGCAGCTTGGCCGAAAGCGCCTCGGAGGGCTGCATGATCTCCATGCCACCTTCTTCCAGCGCCGCGATCTTCTCTTCGGTCTCGGCGCGCGACATCTCCCAGCCGCGGGTCTCTGCTTCCGCCGCTGCCTCGAGCAGCGCCGCGCGCTCCTCGTCAGACAGCGCCTCGAAGGCATCCGTGTTCACGAAGACGATGTTCTTGGGCAGCCAGGCCTGCGTGTCGATGTAGTGCGTGACGAAATCCCAGGCCTGCGCGTTGGCGCCGGTCGAGGGCGAAGTGATCATGGCTTCCACGCGGCCCGTCGAGAAGGCGGTCGGGATGTCGGTCTCCTCGACCTGGGTCGGGGTGGCGCCCAGCAGCTCGGCCAGCCGCTCGGTGGCGACATTGTAGGCACGGAAGGAGAGGCCTTCCATCTGCGCGGGGTCGGTGACCTCCTGGCGCAGATAGAGGCTCTGACCGGGCCACGGCACGGCGTAGAGGACGGTCAGGCCCTGCTCTGCGAGAGCCTCGGAGACGGCCTCACGCGAGACCTCCCACAGTGCCTCTGCCTCGTCATAGGACGACGCAAGGAAGGGGATGGAATCGAGCGCGAAGATCGGATCCTCGTTGGCAAGACGCGACAGGAGGATCTCGCCGATCGGCACGAGCCCATCACGCACCGCGTCCTTGATCTCGGCATGGCCGAACAGCGAATTGGCCGAATGGACGGTGATGTCGATCGCGCCGTCGGACTTCTCCCGGAGATCGTCGGCGAACTGCATGATGTTCTGGGTGTGGAAGATGCCGTCGCCATAGGGGGTCGGCATGTCCCAGGCAGTCTGTGCCATTGCCGGCGCCGCCATCAGCGCGGCCATGGCGGCTCCCGTCAGTGCGGCCTTGGTGAAGTGTTTCATGACCTGAAGTCTCCCTCTGTTGGTTGCGAAGGAGGCTGTTCCTTCGCGGCGCCATTACGTGGCGTCAAATCGGAGGTTGACTGCTCATTCGCAATTTGTCAACGATTTGTAAGTGAGCGATGCAACGACGTGTCGCGGGGGTGGGATCGGAGAGAATCTTATGTCGAGTTCAGGTCAGGGCACGCACGGACGCTGGGATTTCTGGATCGACCGCGGCGGCACCTTCACCGACGTGATCGGCCGCGATCCGGCCGGCGACATCCAGCCCCTCAAGCTCCTGTCGGAGAACCCGGAGGCCTACGAGGACGCCGCGATCGAGGGCATCCGACGCCTGCTCGGCGTCGCGGCCGGCGCCGCCATGCCGTCCGACATCATCGGCACGGTGCGCATGGGCACGACGGTCGCCACCAACGCGCTTCTGGAGCGCAAGGGCGACCGCACGCTGCTGCTCATCACGCGCGGTTTCCGCGATGCGTTGAGGATCGCCTATCAGGCCCGCCCCGACATCTTCGCCAAGGAGATCGTGCTTCCCGAACAGCTCTACGAGCGCGTCGAGGAGGTCGAGGAGCGTCTGATGGCCGACGGCACGCTCGAAGTGCCGCTGGACCTGGATTCCGTGCGCCCTGCCCTGGAGAAGGCCCGTGCGGACGGAATCGAGGCCGTCGCCATCGTGCTGATGCACGCCTGGCAGAACCCGCAGCACGAGGCGGCCCTTGCCAAGCTCGTGCGTGAAATGGGCTTTGCGCAGGTCTCGGTCAGCCACGAGGTCTCGCCGCTGATCAAGCTGGTCGGGCGTGGCGACACGACGGTAGTCGATGCCTATCTCTCGCCGGTCCTGCGCCGATATGTGGAGCGCGTGGCAAACACGCTGGGCGCCACCCCGCCCGGCGAGCCCGGCCCGACGCTGCAGTTCATGATGTCGTCGGGCGGGCTGACGGCGGCCGAGAAGTTCCAGGGCAAGGACGCGATCCTGTCTGGCCCTGCCGGCGGCGTCGTCGGCATGGTTCGCACGGCCGAGCTCGCCGGCTTCCCGCGCGTCATCGGCTTCGACATGGGCGGCACCTCGACTGACGTAGCGCATTCGGCGGGCGAGTTCGAGCGCGCCTTCGACACCGAAGTTGCCGGCGTGCGCATTCGCGCGCCGATGATGCGCATCCACACCGTGGCAGCCGGAGGCGGCTCGATCCTGCACGCCGATCCCGGCCGCTTCCGCGTCGGCCCGGATTCGGCCGGGGCAGATCCGGGTCCCGCCTGCTACCGTCGGGGCGGCCCGCTGACAGTCACCGACGCCAATGTGATGCTGGGCAAGCTCAACCCGGAATTCTTCCCCGCCATCTTCGGCCCCGACCAGGACCAGCCGCTCGACCGCGAGGCGGTTGCCGGGAAATTCGCCGACATCGCGCGCGATGTCGGCGAAGGCCGCTCGCCCGAGCAGGTCGCCGAAGGCTTCCTCAAGATCGCCGTCGAGAACATGGCCAACGCCATCAAGAAGATCTCGGTCCAGCGCGGCTACGACGTCACCCGCTATCTGCTTAACTCCTTCGGCGGTGCCGGCGGCCAGCATGCCTGCCTGGTGGCCGATTCGCTCGGCATGGAGAACATCCTCATCCATCCGCTATCCGGCCTGTTGTCGGCCTACGGCATGGGGCTTGCCACAGTCACCGCCAGCCGCCAGCAGGGTCTCGTCCAGCCGCTGTCGCCGCAAAGCAGTGAAGCCATGTCGGCCCTCGAGGCGGAGCTGACGCAAGCCGTGCGCACCGAACTCGCCGAGCAGGGCATCTCCGACAAAGAGGTGATGACCCGCACCAAGCTGCATCTGCGCTATGACGGCACCGACACCACGCTCGACGTCGTCTTCGACGGCGATCTCGATGCCGTGCGCAAGATCTTCGAGGAGATGCACAAGGCGCAGTTCGGCTTCATCACACCCGACAAGCCGATCACCGTCGAGGCGGTCGAGGTCGAGGGCGCCGAGATCGCCGATGCGGCGGCTGCCGAAACGAAGTCGGACCTGCAGGAAGCCGATGCGTCGACCGACACCACGCGCCGCATCTTCTCCGGCGGCGAGTGGCGCGAGGCCGGCATCTACCGCCGCGAGGGGCTAGCCCCTGGCAACCGCGTCAAGGGCCCTGCCCTGATCATCGAGGCCAACCAGACCATCGTCATCGAGCCCGGCTGGACCGCCCGCATCACCGATGCCGACCATGTCGTCCTGTCCCGCCACGAGAAGATGCAGCGCAGCCAGGCCATCGGCACGAAACAGGCCGACCCGATCCTGCTCGAGGTCTTCAACAACCTCTTCATGAACATCGCCGAACAGATGGGCGTGGCGCTGCAGAACACGGCGCATTCGGTCAACATCAAGGAGCGGCTCGACTTCTCTTGTGCCGTCTTCGACGCCGACGGCGCGCTGGTGGCCAACGCGCCGCACATGCCGGTGCATCTGGGCTCCATGGACCGCTCGGTGGAAACCATCATCCGCCTCAACGAGGGCCAGATACGGCCCGGCGACGTCTTCGCGCTCAACGCCCCCTATAATGGCGGCACCCATCTGCCCGACATCACCGTGGTGAGCCCGGTCTTCGATGGAGAAGGCAAGGAGATCCTCTTCTGGGTCGCCTCGCGCGGCCACCATGCCGATGTCGGCGGCACGGCCCCCGGCTCGATGACGCCACTCGCCACCACGGTGGACGAGGAAGGCGTGCTGATCGACAATTTCCGCCTCGTCGACCAGGGTTCGTTCCGCGAGAAGGAGCTGCACCACCTCCTGACCGACCACCCCTACCCCTGCCGCAATCCGGCGCAGAACATTGCGGATCTCAAGGCCCAGATCGCCGCCAACGAGCGCGGCATCGCCGAACTGCGCAAGATGGTGAGCGAGTTCGGCCTTGATGTCGTGCAGGCCTATATGGGCCATGTGCAGGACAACGCGGCCGAAGAGGTCGCCCGTCTGCTCGGGCGGCTGGAGGATGCCGAATACGAATACCCGACCGATACCGGCCAGGTGATCAAGGTGAAAATCACCGTCGACCGCAAGAAGCGCGAGGCGACCGTCGACTTCACCGGCACGTCCGCCGCGATGGAGAACAATTTCAACGCGCCCGAGCCGGTCGCGCGTGCGGCGGTGCTCTACTGCTTCCGCGTCATGGTGGAATCCCCGATTCCCATGAATGCCGGTTGTCTGCGGCCAATCCGGATCGTTATCCCCGAGGGCTGCATGCTGAAGCCCGCCTATCCGCGCGCGGTCGTTGCCGGCAATGTCGAGACCTCCCAGCACGTCACCAACGCCATTTTCGGTGCGCTGGGGGCGATTGCCAACAGCCAGGGCACGATGAACAACCTGACCTTCGGTAATGACGAGTACCAGTATTACGAGACCATCTGCTCGGGCTCGCCCGCCGGTCGCATGAACGACGGCCGCGGTTTCCGGGGCACCTCGGGCGTCCATGTGCATATGACCAATTCGCGCCTGACCGACCCGGAAATTCTCGAAATGCGTTTCCCCGTCATGCTGGAAAATTTCGCGTTGCGGGCCGGATCCGGCGGCAAGGGCGCCTGTCCGGCAGGCGACGGAACGACACGCACCCTGCGCTTCCTCAAGCGCATGGACTGCGCCATCCTCTCCTCCCACCGTACCCTTGCCCCGCAAGGCATCGAGGGCGGAGGCGAGGGCCTGCCGGGCCGCACCGAGGTCAGGCGGCTGGACGGCACGGTCGAACGCCTCAGGGCCTGCGACCAGACGATTCTGGAGGCCGGCGAGGCTGTCACCGTCGTCACGCCGACCGCCGGCGGCTACGGCAAGGCGTGAGCGACATCGTTGCTCCGCCGCCCGCACTGCCTTAGATCACGGCCAGTGCGGGCGAGGGTCGCGAAAGAATGACGGAAAAACGGCTGGATCTGCGCGGGCTGAACTGCCCCCTGCCCGTGCTCAAGGCGCGCAAGGCCATGCGGTCGCTGTCGCACGGCGACGTGCTGGTGCTCGAATGCACCGACCCCGTCTCGGCCATCGACGTGCCGCATTTCGTGACCGAAGACGGCCACAAGATGCTGTCGCAGGAGAAGACCGGGCCGGTGTGGGTCTTTCGCATTTCGCGGGGTGGATGAGGAGACATAGGATGAAGGGTCTGCGCCGGCAAAAGCGTCGCCATCCTCTCCGCGCTTTCACTTTACGCTTGCCAATCTGCCGGCCGTCATCTTGATATGTCCGACCAGACATATCGGCAGGACCAACAATGCTTCACGAAATCCGCAGGAGAGCGGCAATCGGGCTGATTGCATGGTGGGCATTTGCTACCGGGATCACTGCATCAAGCGCCCAAGACGACCCTCCGGTGATCGCTGCAGCGTCTGATCTGCAATTCGCGGTTGAGGAGATCGCCGCCGCTTTCGCTGCGGAAACCGGCATGCGGGTTCGTCTGTCGATGGGTTCGACCGGAAATTTCGCTCGCCAGATTCGCGCGGGCGCGCCGTTCCAGATCTTCATGGCAGCCGACGAAAAATTCATCGACGATCTGCATGCCGACGGGCTCACGCGTGACGAAGGCGACCTTTATGCGATCGGTCGCATCGTGATGATGGTCCCTCACGGCTCGTCTCTCGTCACCGACGGCCAGCTCGACACACTGGCGGCGGCCCTCGAAGCGGGCGAGATCAACCGCTTCGCCATCGCCAATCCCGAGCACGCCCCCTACGGCATGCGCGCTGCCGAGGCATTGCGCCACAAGGGACTGTGGGACGATCTCCAGCCCTTCATGGTGCTGGGCGAAAACGTCAGCCAGGCCGCGCAATTCGCGCTATCGGGCAATGCCGATGGCGGAATCATCGCCTATTCGCTGGCGCTTGCGCCAAATGTCCAGGAACTCGGCACCTACGAATTGATCCCCGAGGATTGGCACGCGCCCTTGCGCCAGCGCATGGCCTTGCTCAACAATGCCGGACCCGTGGCGGAAGCCTTTTACGACTACATCAACGGACCGTCGGCGCGAGAGATCATGGTCCGCTACGGCTTCGGCCTGCCTGAGGACGAATAGGGCATGGATTGGACAGCGCTCTGGTTGTCGCTCGGGCTGGCCGGCTGGACGGTTCTGATCCTGCTTCCGGTGTCGGTCCTGATGGGCCGCTTCCTCGCCTATCGCCAGTTCCGCGCAAAGGGGCTGGTCGAGGCGCTGGTACTACTGCCCCTGGTACTGCCCCCTACCGTCTTCGGCTTCTACCTGCTGGTCGCTTTCGGCGCCAACAGCCCGATCGGCCAGTTCTGGCGCGAAACCTTCGGGCATCAGTTGGTCTTCACCTTCGAGGGACTGATGGTCGCCTCCGTCATCTTCAACCTGCCCTTTGCGATCCAGCCCGCCCAGCGTGGCTTCGAGGCGATACCGGTCGAGGTCCGTGAGGCCGCTCAATGCTCCGGGCTCTCCCCGTGGCAGTCTCTGGCGAGGGTCGAGCTGCCGCTGGCCTGGCCCGGCGTGCTCACCGCGATGGTGCTGACCTTCGCTCACACGCTCGGCGAATTCGGTATCGTGCTCATGGTGGGCGGATCGATTCCGGGTGAGACCAAGACCATCGCCATCGCCATCTATGACCGCGTCCAGGCGTTCGACGACCGTTCAGCGGGCATCATGTCGGCCACGTTGCTGGCCATATCGCTGGCCACGATCTCCATCACCTTCTGGCTGTCCTCGCGCATCGGGCGGAGATTGTCCTGATGGCGCTGGAGGTCATGGCCAGGGCCACAACGCCCATCCCGCTCGACATCGCCTTCCGCGTGGAGCCCGGCGAATTACTGGCGCTCGTCGGCCACTCCGGTTCGGGTAAATCGACGATGCTGCGCACCATCGCCGGCCTGTGGAGCCCGACCGAGGCCCGTGTCAGCGTGAATGGCGAGACATGGCTGGATACGTCCAGCGGGATCGATCTGGCGCCGCACCGGCGCCGGGTCGGCATCGTCTTCCAGTCCTATGCACTCTTTCCGCACATGAGCGCGCTGGCCAACGTCATGGCCGCCATGGGGCATCTGCCGTCAACCGATCGCCAGGGACGAGCCCGCGAACTTCTCGGCCTCGTCAATCTCGAGGGGCTCGAAGCCCGCAAGCCGGCCACGCTCTCCGGCGGCCAGCAGCAGCGCGTGGCGGTCGCACGCGCTCTGGCCCGCGAGCCGTCTGCCCTGCTCTTGGACGAGCCGTTCTCCGCCGTCGACCGCGCCACACGCGACCGTCTCTACGAGGAAATCCGGCAGCTCCGCGCCCATCTCGCCATGCCTACCGTGCTGGTCACCCACGATCTCGAGGAAGCCCGCCTCTTGGCGGATCGCATGGTGGTGATCGAGGACGGGCGCGTCGCGGGCGCCGGCTCGACGGCCGAGATCATGTCCGACCCCGTCGCCCTTCGCGCGATGGGGCTGCGCGAACTCGGCTCCGGCCTGCCGGCCGTCATCGAGGCGCAGGAGGATGACGAGTTGACGCGTCTCAGAGCCGCGGCAGGCCCCGTCTGGCTGCCACGCGTTGAAGGCGAACCCGGCACCGCCGTCAGCCTGCGCATCATGGCGCATGACGTCATCATCGCCCGCGAGAAACCAGCAGGCATCTCCGCGCTCAACATGCTCCCGGCCACCGTGACCGCCATCGACGGCGGCGACGGGCCCGGTGTGATCGTGCGCCTGGATGTCGGCGGCAGCCCGATCCTGGCGCAGCTGACGGCGCGCTCGGTCAGGGTCCTGGCGCTCGCGCCCGGCACGCCGTGCTTTGCCGTCGTCAAATCCATGGCGGTCGCGCGCGACGATGTCCGCGCCGACCCGGCGACCTGAGGAGGATTGTCGCGCCATGCCCCAGCTCAGCCTGCGCATCGACCTTGATCCCGATGGCCGGATTGGCCCGGGCAAGATCGAACTTCTCGAGCATATCGCCGCCTTCGGCTCCATCTCGGCGGGCGCACGGCGCATGAACATGTCCTACAAGCAGGCCTGGGGCCTGGTGGTCGAGATGAACCGCATCTTCGGCAAGCCGGTGATTGCAGCGCAGAAGGGCGGCCGGCGCGGCGGCGGCGCGGAACTCACGCCCGTTGGCATGGCGGTGATCACGCGCTACCGCGCCATTGAACGCGCCGCCAACGAGGCCGCCGCCGCACACATGGAAGCCCTGCAAGAAGAGATCGAACAAGCGTGACGCCGAAACTCACATTACCGCGATTTAATCTTTAAAATTGCGACTATCGCCACAATCTCGTTCCAGATGGTCATGGAGGAAACGAGGATGAACACGAACATGCGGCCCATCGAGCGCAAGACTGTCACCATATGGACGCCTTGGGGTGCCCAGATACTCGACCGGGAGGAGACGACGCGGTCTGGCTTCCGCAAGAGGCTGGAACTGCGCAGGCAACGCGAAGACCGCCAGTCGCCATCAACCAAGGAGAAGGCGGTTCGGAACTGATTGCGCCCCTCAGCTGGCGAAGACTGCCGCCATGTCGGCGAAACCCTTGAACTCGAGCGCATTGCCCGAGGGATCGCGGATAAAGAGCGTCGCCTGTTCGCCGGGCTGGCCCTCGAAGCGCACCATCGGCCGCTCGATCCACGCGATGCCGGGCTCGGCCTGAAGCCTGGCGGCCAGTTCGCGCCACTGCTCCATTTGCAGCACGACCCCGAAATGCGGGATCGGCACCTCGACCCCATCTACCTTCCCGCCCCCTTCGGCAAGGCCCTGTCCCGGCCGCAGATGCGCCGACATCTGGTGCCCGAACAAGTCGAAATCGACCCATGTTTCGGACGACCTGCCGATCCTGCAGCCCAGCACCTCGCCATAGAAGCGTCGGGTTTCATCGAGGTCGCGGACCGGGAAGGCAAGGTGAAATGGCGTCATGGCTCAAAGTGATCCAGTGGGTCGGGCGCCCCGACCATTGCACGGCGCGTCCGCGGACAATAGATGTGGTGGGTATCCACGATGGCTTCCATCCCAAGAAAAAAGACGAACGGCTTTCCATGAATGACATGACGGACACGACCCGGCTGACCGACATCGTGACACGGTTGGTCGAGGCGGCGCGCCGCGCCGGTGCCGATGCAGCCGATGCCGTGACCTTGCGCTCCCGCTCGCAGGGCGTGACGGTCCGGCTCGGCAAGGTCGAGAGCACGGAAGCCGCCGAAAGCGACGACGTCGCCCTCAGGGTGCTCGTCGGCCAGCGCACGGCAAGCGTCTCGGCCAATGCCACCTCCGATCCCGCCGCGATCGCCGAGCGCGCCGTCGCCATGGCGCGGGTCTCGCCGGAAGACCCGTTCCAGGGCCTCGTCGATCCGACACGCCTGACCCGCGCGCCGAAGGACCTCGACCTTTACGACGCGACCGAAATCTCGGCGGAAGCACTACGCGCCGCGGCGCTGGAGATGGAAGAGGCCGCACTCGCGGTCGAGGGGGTGAAGAACTCCGGCGGCGCGTCGGCAAGTTCGGGCCTCGGCGGGCTGGTGCTGGCCACCTCCGAAGGATTTGTCGGCCATTACACGCGCTCCCGCTTCTCCCGATCCGTCAGCGTGATCGCGGGTGAAGGCACGGCGATGGAACGCGACTACGACTATTCCATGCGGCTGCACCAGACCGACCTCGAGGCGCCCGCCGCGATCGGCCGCAGCGCCGGCGAGCGCGCAGTCCGCCGATTGAACGCCCGCAAGGCCAAGACAGGCCCCGCGACCGTGATCTACGACCCGCGCGTTGCGCGCGGGCTCGCCGGACATCTGGCCGGCGCCATCAACGGGGCTTCCGTGGCGCGCAAGACGTCATTCCTGCGCGACCGCATGGGCCAGCCGGTGGCTTCGTCGGCCATCACGGTGACCGACGATCCCCTGCGCCGCCGGGGACTGGCGTCGCGCCCCTTCGACGGCGAGGGCGTAGAGGGCGAGGCCCTGGTCATGATCGAGAAAGGGGTGCTTGCGCACTGGTTCCTGTCCCATGCCACGGCCCGGGAACTGGGTCTCGAGACCAACGGGCGCGGCTCGCGCTCGGCTTCCTCGGTCTCGCCGTCCTCGACCAATCTTGCCATCGAGCCGGGCGAGACCAGCCCGCAGGATCTTATCGCCTCGGTGAAATCCGGGTTCTACGTGACCGAGGTGTTCGGGCAGGGAGTCAACATGGTCACCGGCGAATACAGCCGCGGCGCCTCCGGCTACTGGATCGAGAATGGCGAACTCGCCTACCCCGTTTCCGAGATCACGATTGCGGCAAACATGAAGGACATGTTCCTCAACATGGTCCCTGCCAGTGATGTCGACCGCAACCATGGGACCGCAGCCCCTACTCTGCTCGTGGAAGGAATGACCATTGCCGGTGAATGACCTGGCAAAACCTCTGGAAGGCGAGATCGCGCTTCTTTCGGACGCGGCCGCACGGGCGGGCGACATCGCCATGCGCTACTATCGGCGCGATCCCAGCGTCTGGATGAAGGTGGGCGATTCGCCGGTCAGCGAGGCCGACATCGCCGTCGACACCTTCCTGCGGGAAGCGCTTCTGAAGGCGCGGCCCGACTATGGCTGGCTGTCGGAAGAAACCCTGGATGCGCGGACCAACGGGCAGTCCGGTCGGGCATTCGTCGTGGACCCGATCGACGGCACCCGCGCCTTCATCGAAGGCCGCAAGACGTGGTGCGTGAGTGTCGCCATCGTCGAGGATGGGCGCCCCATCGCCGGCGTGCTCGATTGCCCCGCCCGCGAGGAGCGTTTCTGGGCGGTCCGGGGACGCGGCGCCTGGAAGAATGGCGAGGTCCTGGGAGTCCTTCCGCCGCGCGGCCCGGCCCGCATCACCGGCCCCAAGGAACTCGTCGACAGGTTGGGCATGGCGCCGGGCGAGATCGACCGTGCGCCCTATGTCCCCTCGCTGGCCTACCGCATCGCGATGGTGGCAAGCGGGCGTCTCGATGCCAGCTTCGTGCGGCCGAACTCCCACGACTGGGATCTGGCAGCTGCAGATCTCATCCTCGCCGAGGCCGGCGGCAGCCTTCTGACACGTGAAGGTCGGCCACCGCTCTATTTCGACACCGATCCCCGGCACGGTACGCTCGTCGCCGGCAGCGGCGAACTGCTGAGCAGATTGTCGCTCACGATCGCCGCGCTGGACCATTGAATCGCCGCATACGTGGTTCCAAAATGGCGCGAACTCATCTACAGCCCACGCAGTAGAATTCGGGAGGGTGAGCGGGAAACGACCCGCCGCGCGCGAAGATAGGCACCATGACCCAAGACACCGAACGAAAGCAGCTCCTGCACCTCGTTTTCGGCGGCGAGCTCAAGTCGCTGACGAGCGTGGATTTCCGCAATCTCGAGGATCTCGACATTGTCGGGATTTTCCCGGACTACAAATCGGCCGAACTGGCCTGGCGCGCCAAGGCGCAGCAGACCGTGGACAATGCGCATATGCGCTACTTCATCGTCCACCTCCACCGCCTGCTCGACCCGGAGACGCCGAAAGACGGTCAGTCCTGAAATCGATGCAGGAAAAACCGGTCGCCTCCCCACAACACCGCCGGAAAGCGCGCCCCGCCCGCCGGCCGCAGCCCCTCAAGGCGATGTGGAAGTCGATCCGCGGACCTCTGGGCAAATCCCGCTTCGTGAGGGAGGCGGTCGCCTCGGGCATCGCCCTTGCCGTGCGCTTTATCGACCTGACCAATCGCCGGGTGGAAGGCTCGCACAATGCCGATGAGGAGGCAGCCAAGCTTGCACCCGCCATCGGCGCCCTGTGGCACGGCCAGCACCTCATGGCGCCGATCGCCAAGCCGAAGAACCTGCCCCTGGCCGCACTTTTTTCGCGCAGCGCGGACGCCGAACTGAATGCGCTCGCCGCCGAGAAACTCGGCCTCACCGTCATCCGCGGTTCGGGCGGCAGGCCCGGCACCAGTGTTCTCGACAAGGGCGGCGCCAAGGCCCTGATCGCCATGAAGAAGACGCTCGATCGCGGGACCAGCGTCTGCATGATCGCGGACATCCCGCACGGCAAGCCCCGCGAGGCGGGTTTGGGCGTCGTCACGCTAGCCAAACTGTCGGGCCGGCCGATCATCCCGATTGCCGTCGCCACCAGTCGCCGCAAGGTGCTGGAATCGACTTGGGACAAAACCACCATCAACCTGCCATTCGGCCGGTGCGCCTTGCTGATGGGCGATCCGATCAGCGTTCCTGCCGACGCCGATGCCGAAGCGCTCGAGACCTTCCGGCAACTGGTCACGACCAGGCTCAACGAGACGACGGCCGAGGCCTATCGCCTGGTGGACGCGCGATGAGCGAGCGCTGGGCCCGCGCCATGCTGTCGACCTATCGCTGGATGGGCGCGGCCGTCTATCCGCTGATCGGCGGCTATGTCGCCTGGCGCGCCAGCCGCGGCAAGGAGGAGACGTCACGGCGCAAGGAGCGCTACGGCAAGACGCAATTCGCCAGACCGCCGGGCCCGCTGATCTGGATGCATGCGGCCAGCGTCGGAGAGACGGTCTCCGTCGTGCCGCTGATCGAGCACATCCTGTCCCATCGCATCAACATCGTGCTGACCACGGGGACCGTCACCTCCGCGCAGGTGGCGCGCGAGAGGCTGGGCGAGCGGGTCATCCACCAATATGTGCCGCTTGACCTAAAGCCCGCCGTCAGCCGGTTCCTCGACCACTGGGTGCCCGATCTCGCCATCATTGCCGAATCCGAGATCTGGCCCATGACCATTCTGGAGCTCGGCGCGCGGCGCGTGCCCCAGATTCTCGTCAATGGCCGTCTGTCGGACAATTCCTTCGCCAACTGGAAGAAGCGTTCCTATCTGGCCGAGGCCCTGTTCGAGAACCTCTCGCATGTGGTGGCGCAATCCGAGGTGGACGCGGAGCGATTCCGGGTCCTGGGGGCGCGACCGGTCACGGTTTCCGGCAATCTGAAGGTCGATGCGCCTGCGCCGCCGGTCGATCAGGCGCAGCTCGATCAACTTGTCGACCAGATCGGGCCTCGTCCCGTCTGGGCGGCGGTATCGACCCACGATGGCGAGGAAGTGATTGCCGGCCGCGTCCACGCGCGCCTCAAGGCGCGCCATCGCGATATCCTGACGGTGATCGTTCCCCGTCACCCCGAACGGGCCGAGACGATCGCAAGCGATCTGGCCCAATTGGGTTTGAAGGTCGTGCGCCGCACTTCCGGTGCGCCCATCGAAGCCGATACCGACGTCTTTCTTGGCGATACGATCGGCGAAATGGGCCTTTATCTGCGCTTGACCGAGATTGCCTTTGTCGGCCGCTCGCTCACCTGGGAGGGCGGACAGAACCCCCTCGAACCGGCGATGCTGGAAACGGCAGTGCTTGCGGGCCGCAACGTGCAGAACTTCCGTGATTCCTACCAGAAACTTCTCGAAAGCGGCGGCGCCAAGCTGGTGCGCGACGAAGAGATGCTGGCCGGCGCGGTGAACTATCTCCTCGGCAACGATCCGGTGCGTCGCGCCATGATGCGCTCCGGCGCGCAGACGGTCGAAGACATGCGCGGCGCGCTTGCCCGCACGACCGAAGCGCTCGAACCATTCATCCAACCATTGGTCGTCAAGTCGCGCCTGCATGGCCGCAACGGCAACGACGGCTAGTCGGAGGCGACGTGGTCAGCGAGGCTCCTCCCTTCTGGTGGCAAAAAGCCGACTGGCGCGCCTGGGCGCTCTATCCGGCATCGCGCCTCTACGGGGCAGCTGCGCGCCACCGCCTGGAAACGGCCCAACGGCACCCGGTTTCGGCTCCCGTCCTGTGCGTCGGCAATTTCACCGTCGGCGGCGCCGGCAAGACACCTGTCGCCATCGCTCTCGCCAAGCAGGCCGAGACCAAGAATCTCAAGCCCGGTTTCCTGTCGCGCGGCTATGGCGGGGCTGTCTATCAACCCCATCTGGTGGATGCCGACACCGATACCGTGCGCCATGTAGGGGATGAGCCGCTGGTGCTGGCCCGCACCGCGCCCACAGTCGTCACGCCCAATCGTGTCGCAGGTGCAGAATTGCTGATCACTCATGGCTGCGACTTCATCATCATGGATGACGGCTTCCAGAGCGCGCGCATCCATATCGACTACGCCCTCATCGTGGTCGACGCGCATCGCGGGATCGGCAACGGCCACACGCTGCCGGGCGGGCCGATGCGCGCCAGCCTGGTGGACCAGATGCGCCACGTCGATGCCATCGTGAAGATCGGCGAGGGCGATGCCGCCGACGACGTGGTCCGTCAGGCCGCGCGCGCGGGCCGGCCCGTGCACCAGGCCGCCACGCAGCCACGCCACGTCGCCGGCTTGACCGACGCTCCGCTGATCGCCTTTGCCGGTATCGGGCATCCGGAGAAGTTCTTCCGCACGGTCGAAAAGATGGGAGGCAACATCGCGCTCAGACGCGGCTATTCGGACCATCACCACTATACCGACGAGGAAGCGCGCGACCTCCTGCGCACTGCCGAGCGGCTGGGCGGCCGTCTGGTGACGACGCAGAAGGATGCCGTGAGGCTGCTGCACGGTTCCAAGGCTCTTGAGGAACTGGCGGCGGCGGTGACGGTGATCGAGATCGACACGAATTTCGAGCTGGCCGGAACGCCGGCCACGATCATTCGCGAGACGCTCGCGGCTTGGCAGAAACGCAAGGACCAGCGGGTCTGAAGCAGCCGAAGCCGCAGGCTCAGTCGCGTGCGAGTGTTTCGTTCTCGCGCTTGAGCGAGGCAGCGGCGTCCACATAGGGCTCCTGGCGCGCAACGCTCCAATATTTGAGTTCGTCGAGCGGAATGGAGCGGCCCGTCACGGCACACCGCACGAATGCGCCGGGCGTCACCACCTGAAAGTCGCCATCCAGATAGCGTATATGCGCTTCCCGCCCACCCGGGCCTTCAAAACGGTTCATCGACAATCGCCTCTTTGCGGAACGGTTCCGCCACAAAATGCCGGAGAGGTCAAGCAACCGTCATCGACGGCCGAACAGCCGCTCGATATCGGCAAGCTTCAGCTCGATATAGGTAGGACGGCCGTGATTGCAGGTGCCCGAACCCGGCGTCGCTTCCATCTGCCGCAGAAGGGCGTTCATTTCCTCAGGCCTAAGCTGACGTCCCGACCGGACCGAGCCATGGCAGGCCATGGTCGAGGCGATGCTGTCGAGCCGCGCCTTGAGGCTGTCCACGCTGTCGTTCTCGGCAACCTCATCGGCCAGGTCGCGCACCAGCGAGGGGACATCGACCTCGCCCAGCATCGACGGCGTCTCCCGCACGATGACGGCGCCCGGCCCGAAACGTTCGAGCCCCAGACCCAGACGCGACAGGAACCCGGAATGCGCGGCAAGTCGGTCGGCATCTTCTTCCGACAGATCGACGATTTCGGGGATCAGCAGCATCTGGGAAGCCAGCGGCCTGGCGTAGAGCGCCTCCTTCATCGCTTCGTAGACGAGGCGCTCATGGGCGGCGTGCTGGTCCACGATGACGAGCGAGTCGCCCGTCTGCGCGATGATGTAGTTCTCGTGGATCTGGGCGCGCGCGGCACCGAGTGGCGCCTGCAGGACGGCGGTCTCGGCCTCGGGCGGGGGCCGGACATCCGCACTGACGACCGCGCCGATGTCGAAGGCGGCCTGCGGCCCTGCCGAAAAGCCGCGATCGAGCGGCGCGTGGAAGGCGTGGGCGGCCTCCCGGCTGGGCCCGGATGGCGGTCTCTGGGCGAAGGGAACGACAGACCCTGTACGAAAGGTCTGTGCCATGGCATCGCCTGCCTGCGAGGAGGCGCGAATTCCCTCCCCCGCAAGCGCCTGCCGTACAGCACCGACGATCAGGCCGCGCACAAGACCTGAATCGCGGAAGCGCACATCGGCCTTGGCCGGGTGCACGTTGACGTCGACCAGCGCGGGATCGAGTTCGATGAAGAGGGCCGTCAGCGGGTGCCGGTCGCGGGCGAGCATATCCGCATACGCCCCGCGCACCGCGCCCGCGAGCAAACGGTCGCGCACCGGCCGGCCGTTCACATAGGCAAATTGCTGCATCGCGTTGCCGCGGCTGAAGGCCGGGATCGATGCCAGTCCGGTGAGGCGGACACCTTCCCGCTCGGCCGCGATTTCAACAGAATTCTCCACGAATTCACGCCCGAGCACGTCGGCCAGCCGATCGCGAAGGCCTGTCGCATCGTCCCTGCCGGCCGCCAGATCGAGCGTCGAGCGGTCGGTGCCGGTCAGGATGAAGCGCACGGCGGGAAAGGCGATGGCGATGCGCTTGACCACCTCCGTGATGGCCGTGGCCTCGGCGCGCGTGCTCTTCATGAATTTCAGACGTGCCGGCGTGGCGAAAAACAGGTCGCGCACCTCGACGAGCGTTCCGGGATTGGCGGCGACAGGGCGCGGCGCGATCGCCCGCCCGCCCTCGACCGAAATCTCGGCACCCTCCACGGCGTCACGCGGGCGCGAGCGGATCGTCAGCCGCGACACCGATCCGATCGACGGCAGTGCCTCACCACGAAAACCGAGCGAGTGGATGGCATCGATCCCGCCATCGAGCTTGGAGGTGCAATGGCGGCCAATCGCCAGCGGCAACTCGCCGATCGGCATGCCTGCCCCATCATCGGTGACGCGAATCAGCGACAACCCGCCGCCAGCCGTCGCGATCTCGATGCGCCGTGCACCCGCATCGAGCGCATTTTCGACGAGTTCCTTGACGACGCTGGCCGGTCGCTCGATCACTTCGCCGGCGGCGATCTGGTTGACCGTGGTCTCTGGGAGCTGGCGGATGGGCATGGGACCACAATAGGCGGATTCGCCCTGGCTGCGATAGGTCGACCGGGCGGCATCGACAGGAAGTTGTTGGCCGCCACGATCCCCGCCTCATCGATTGTGGGGCGATGTGAGCCAGTCGCGCACCTGGATGGCCAAGGGTGAGAGCGGCCTGCCCCTCGGCCAGGCTACGTGAAAGCTCTTGCCGGTCAGGAGATTGTGGTCGGTGAGGCGCAGCAGGACGCCCTTCTCGACCAGGCCGTCGGTAAGATGCCCCCAGCCAAGGGCAATCCCCTGACCTTCGATGACCGACTGGATCACGGCGACATAGTCGTTGATCTGCAGGCCCTTCGGCGCGTTGCCGCCGGCAATGCCCGCCGAAGCGAACCACTCGCTCCAGGTGACCGTCGAACGAAAAGGCTCCTCGTGGTGGATCAGGCGGTGGGACAGCAGATTCTCGACTGTCTCCGGGCGACCGAAGCGGGCGACGTAGCTCACGCCGCAGACCGGGTAGATCTCTTCCGGGGCCAGGATTTCACATTTGTAGTGGGGCCATTCCCCCGCCTCGCCCCCGCGTATGCCGAGCGGGATCCCCTCGCCCACCAGGTCCAGGTCGCGGTCGGCCGTCTGGATGCGCAAGTCGATCTCCGGCAGGTCCTCGCGAAAGCGCTGCAGGCGCGGCACCATCCAGAACGCGGCGAAGGCGGTCGATGCCGAGAGCGTCACATGGCCACCGACGGCGACCGCACGAAGGCCCTGCGCCGAGCGATGAATATGCGACAGGCCCAGCGACACGTCGGCATGAAAACGCTGCCCGGCCGCGGTCAGCCGCACCCGCCGGTGCTCGCGCAGGAAGAGCGTGGTGGCAAGCTGCACCTCCAGCCGACCGATCGCGTAGGAGACCGCCGCCTGCGTCATGCCAAGCTCGCGCGCGGCGGCACTGAAGCTTGCCAGCCGACCGGCCGCCTCGAACACGACAAGACCGTTGATCGACGGGATGAGATGACGGAGCGTTTCCATAAATTCAGCTTATCAACTCGATGAATCTTTTCCAGCGTTACACGGCGCCAGCCCATGCCTAGTCTGCATTTGGTGCTGGAGCGGTGTTCGATGACAGAAGCAGGCATTATGGCAACAGATGCAAGGCCGCAGCGATCAGGTCGCAGCGCGCGCCGCGCCGAGCGGGAACAGGGACCGCAAGGGCTTGGCCGGCCCTACATCATTCGCAACATCCCCAATTACGACATTCTCTCGGAGGAGAACCTTCTCCGCATCGAGGCGACCGCCGATCGCATCCTGGCCGAGATCGGCATCGAGTTCCGCGACGATCCCGACACGCTCGCCCATTGGAAACGTGCCGGTGCCCATGTCGACGGCGTGCTGGTGCGGTTCGAGCCCGGCATGCTGCGCGAAATCCTCAAGACCGCGCCGGCCGAGTTCACCCAGCATGCGCGCAATCCCGCGCATTCGGTCCAGATCGGCGGCAACAACGTGGTCTTTTCGCCGGCCTATGGCTCGCCCTTCGTGATGGATCTCGACCAGGGGCGCCGCTACGGCACGATCGAGGATTTCCGCAATTTCGTGAAACTCGCCCAGGCCTCGCCCTGGCTGCACCATTCGGGTGGCACGATCTGCGAGCCCGTGGACGTGCCCGTCAACAAGCGCCATCTCGACATGGTGTTCAGCCACATCAAATATTCCGACCGCGGCTTCATGGGTTCGGTGACGGCGGAAGAACGGGCTGAAGATTCCATCGACATGGCCCGCATCCTGTTCGGCCGCGACTTCGTCGAGGAAAACTGCGTCATTCTCGGCAATGTCAACGTCAACTCGCCGCTCGTCTGGGACGGCACCATGACGAAGGTGCTGAGGGCCTATGCCCGCGCCAACCAGGCAGGCGTCGTGGTACCCTTCATCCTCGGCGGCGCCATGGGGCCGGTGACCAATGCCGGTGCCATCGCCCAGTCGCTGGCCGAGACCATGGCGGGATGCGCACTGACCCAGCTGGAACGGCCGGGCGCGCCGGTGATCTTCGGCAATTTCCTGTCTTCCATGGCGCTTAAATCGGGATCGCCGACCTTCGGCACGCCGGAGCCGGCCATCGGATCGATGGTGATCGGCCAGCTCGCGCGGCGGCTCGCCCTGCCGCTGCGCTGCTCGGGAAACTTCACCACCTCAAAGCTGCCCGACGCCCAGGCCATGACGGAAGGCACCATGTCGATGCTGGCCGCCATCCACTGCGGCGCCAACTTCATCCTGCACTCGGCGGGCTTCCTCGACGGGCTCCTGTCCATGTCCTACGAGAAATTCGTGCTCGACTGCGATCTGTGCGGCGCATTGCACACCTATCTCGACGGGATCAAGATCGACGACAACGAACTCGCTCTCGACGCCTTTCGCGAGGTCGGCCCCGGCAACCACTTCTTCGGCTGCGCCCACACCATGGCGAACTACCAGACCGCCTTCTGGGAATCGGGTCTGGCAGACAACGACCCGTTCGAGACGTGGTCCGAGGCTGGCGAAGACGATGCCGCAACACGCGCGAACCGGCAGTGGAAGAAGACCTTGGCCGAGTATGAAGCGCCGCCGCTCGACCCGGGCATTGCCGACGGGCTCGAAGACTTCATGGCTCGGCGCAAGGCCGGAATGGAGGATGCGTGGTATTGAGATCCGGACCGCGCCGCCACGACGTCTCCCGTGCCGGCCTAGTTGCCGTAGATCGCTTCAAGCTCAAGCGCGCGGTCCCTGGTGAGCGCAAACATGCAGGTGTTGCCCTCGATGGCGGCAATTGAGCCCTCCCCGGAACGGTAGAATGTACAACTGGCGTCCCGATAGGCCAGCCAGGCCCGCTGAACGTCACGCAAAGCCGTCCGGCGTTCGCCCTGCTGGGCGTCCAGAGCCACCTTGTAGATCGCGTTCAGCCGGGCGTCCCATTCATCGTAAAGCTCGGTCACGCATTCGACGATCTCCAGGGTGGACGTCAGATCGCCGCATCTTTCATAGTCGCCGGTGTACCAGTCGGAACCGGAAGCCGTGCGAAGCCCGACCAGGAAGAGAAGCGAGAATGCGAGTGGCAGCCGTGACATCGATTTCCTCCTTGGGACGCAGCCGCATGAAAGCGTCGGCGCGCCGGCTCTGTCAATCGCGCGATCGAGAGGCAGATCGATGACGCAATCCCCTTCCCGCGACCCCCTGCTCCAGCCCTTCCAGCTGAAGCATCTGACCTTCAAGAACCGGCTGATGTCGACGGCGCACGAGCCGGCCTATTCCGAAGACGGCCTGCCCAAAGAGCGCTACCGGCTCTATCATGAAGAAAAGGCCAAGGGCGGCATCGCGCTGACCATGACCGCTGGCTCCGCGCTCGTCAGCCGCGACAGCCCAGCGGCCTTCGGCAATCTCCACGCCTATCGCGACGAGATCGTGCCCTGGCTGGCGGAGCTGACGGACGCCTGCCACGCGCATGACTGCAAGGTGATGATCCAGCTCACCCATCTCGGCCGCCGCACCGGCTGGAACAAGGCAGACTGGCTTCCGGTTCTCTCCGCCTCGCCGGTGCGCGAGGCGGCCCATCGCGCCTTTCCCAAGGAAGCTGAGGAATGGGACATCGAACGCATCGTGGCCGACTACGCGAGTGCCGCCCAGCGCTGCCAGGCCGCCGGGCTCGATGGCATCGAGTTCGAGGCCTATGGCCATCTGATGGATGCCTTCTGGTCGCCGGCCACCAATCGCCGCGACGACGCCTTTGGCGGGTCGCTGGACAACCGGCTGCGTTTCACCTGGAGGGTGATCGACGCGGTGCGCGCTTCCGTCGGACCCGACTTCGTCGTCGGCATCCGCATGGTCGCCGACGAAGACAGCCAGGCGGGGCTCAGCCGCAGTGAGGGCGTCGAGATCGCCCGGCGGCTGGCCGGATCGGGCCAGATCGACTTCCTCAACATCGTCCGCGGCCGCATCGACACCGACGCCGCACTCACCGGCGTGATCCCGATCACCGGCATGCGCTCGGCGCCGCATCTCGATTTTGCCGGCGAGGTGCGCGAGGCGACACAGATCCCGATGTTCCACGCGGCCCGCATCGCCGACGTGGCGACCGCCCGCCATGCGGTGGCGGCAGGAAAACTCGACATGGTCGGCATGACGCGGCCCCACATGGCCGACCCGCACATCGCACGCAAGGTGGCAAACGGGCTCGAACACCGGGTGCGCCCCTGTGTCGGCGCGACCTATTGCCTGGACCGCATCTATGAGGGCGGCGAGGCGCTGTGTATCCACAACGCCGCCACCGGCCGCGAGGCCACCATGCCGCATGTCATCGCGAGGACCGAGGGCGTGCCCAGGCGCGTCGTCGTGGTCGGCGCCGGGCCGGCGGGGCTCGAGGCCGCGCGGGTGGCGGCCGAACGCGGTCATGTCGTCAGCGTGCTGGAGGCGTCTGGCAAGGCTGGCGGCCAGCTGAACCTCGCAACCCAGCTGCCGCGTCGCCGCGAACTGGCCGGCATCGTCGACTGGCGACTGGCCGAACTCGAGCATCTGGGCGTGCCGATCCGCTACGATTGCTGGGCCGAGCCTTCCGACGTCCTGGAACTTCAACCCGACGTGGTGGTGATCGCCACCGGCGGCCTGCCGCAATCGCCGCCACTGGAAGAAGGCGCGGATCTGGTCGTCTCGAGCTGGGACATCCTGTCGGGCGCGGCCAAGCCCGCCGGCAGCGTGCTGCTTTACGACGACAATGGCGGCCATCAGGGCATGTCGGCGGCCGAGGCGATCGCCAATGCCGGCGTCACGCTCGAACTGCTGTCGCCGGAACGCTTCTTCGCGCCGGAAATGGGCGGCATGAACCATGTTCCCTACATGCGCGCCTTCCACGAGGCGGGGGTGCGAATCACCATCAATACGCGCCTGATCGCGGTCCGCCGCAACGGCAACCGTCTGGTGGCCACGCTCGCCTCCGACTATGCGCCGGGCTGGCGCGACGAGCGAGAAGTCAACCAGATCGTCGTCGAGCATGGCACCATGCCCAATGACGAGCTGTACTTCGCGCTCAAGCCCCGATCGCGAAATTGGGGCGAGGTGGACCACGCCGCGCTGATCGGCGGCGGGCGCCTCTGCCCGGAGCGCAATCCGGAAGGCCGCTTCGACCTCTTCCGCATCGGCGACGCCATCGCCTCGCGCAACATCCACGCCGCGATCTATGACGGGTTGAGATACGCGTTGCGGGTGTGATCGGCGCGACGGTTTGACGTCACGTGACGAAAATGCTTTGGCGGGGGCAAGCGACGCCCTAATGTAGGCGCATCACCAAGAAGGAAGAAGAAGACCCCGATGAACATCGACGTCAAAGCCCAGAGCGCCAAGGCCTCCTTCGTCTGGAACGATCCCTTCCTGCTGGAGGACCAGCTGGAGGAAGACGAGCGCATGATCCGCGATGCGGCGGCGGCCTTTGCCGCCGACAAGCTCGCGCCCCGCGTCCAGGACGCCTACATGGAGGAGAAGACCGACCCGGCGATCTTCCGCGAGATGGGCGAGGCCGGCCTGCTCGGCATCACCATCCCTGAGGAATATGGCGGCTTGGGAGCCGGCTACGTCACCTACGGCCTGGTCGCGCGCGAGGTCGAGCGGGTGGATTCCGGCTACCGCTCGATGATGAGCGTGCAGTCTTCGCTCGTCATGCACCCGATCCATGCCTATGGCTCGGAAGAGCAGCGCAAGAAGTACCTGCCGGGGCTGGCCGCCGGCGAGCTGATCGGCTGCTTCGGGCTGACCGAGCCCGATGCCGGCTCCGATCCGGGCGGCATGAAGACCCGCGCCGAGAAAACCGCCACCGGCTACCGGCTGACCGGCAACAAGACCTGGATCTCCAACGCACCGATCGCCGACGTCTTCGTCGTCTGGGCGAAGTCGGCCGCCCATGACGACCAGATCCGCGGTTTCGTGCTCGAGAAGGGCATGAAGGGCCTGTCGGCGCCGAAGATCGGCGGCAAGCTGAGCCTGCGCGCCTCCATCACCGGCGAGATCGTCATGGAGGGCGTGGAGGTCGGCGAGGACGCGCTTCTGCCCAACGTGTCGGGCCTCAAGGGCCCCTTCGGCTGCCTCAACCGCGCCCGCTACGGCATCTCCTGGGGCGTGATGGGCGCAGCGGAAGATTGCTGGTTCCGCGCCCGCCAGTACGGCCTTGACCGCAAGCAGTTCGGCCGGCCGCTGGCCGCCACCCAGCTCTTCCAGAAGAAGCTGGCCGACATGCAGACCGACATCGCGCTGGGGCTGCAGGGCTCGCTTCGGGTCGGGCGCATCTTCGATGAAGGCAAGATGGCACCGGAGATGATCTCCATCGTCAAGCGCAACAATTGCGGCAAGGCGCTCGATATCGCCCGCCAGGCCCGCGACATGCATGGCGGCAACGGCATCCAGATCGAGTACCACGTGATGCGCCACGCGGCCAATCTGGAGACCGTGAACACCTATGAAGGTGCCCACGACGTCCACGCGCTGATCCTGGGTCGGGCGCAGACGGGGATACAGGCGTTTTTCTGATCGATTGAGCAGTTGAAACAACAGCGCCGCCGGTGGCCATGCCCCGGCGGCGCTGTTGTTTGGTCAGGCGCGCAGTTCACCGCCTGTCTGCTTGCCGACATTCTCGACGATGCGGGCGGCCAGCGCCTCGAAATCCTCGTCCGTCAGCGTTTTGTCGGTGGGCTGGATGGAAACCTCGATGGCCACCGACTTCTTGTCAGCGCCAAGGGATGCGCCCTCGAAGACGTCGAAGACGCGCACGCCGGTGATCAGCTTCTTGTCGGCCCCGGCGGCGGCCTTCACCAAGGTCTGCGCCTCGACCTCGCGGCCGACCACGAAGGCGAAGTCACGCTTGACCGCCTGGAAGGGCGAAATGTCGAGACGGGGCTTGGTGCGCGTGGCCTTGGCCTTGGGCTCAGGGATCGCGTCGACAAAGACCTCGAAGCCGCAAAGCGGGCCCGACACGTCGAGCGTCTCCAGCGCCCTGGGGTGAAACTCGCCGAAGGTGGCGAGCACCACCTTGGGGCCTAGCTTGATCGAACCGGAACGGCCCGGGTGATACCAGTCCGGGCCGCCGGCTTCGACCATCAGCTTGTCGACCGGAGCGCCGCAGGCTTCCAGCACTGCAATGGCATCGGCCTTGGCGTCGTAGACGCCGACATTGCCCGCATTGCCGGCCCAGTGGCGTCCCTGGCCTTCCATGCGCGCCGTGCCGCGCCGGACACCGGCGGCCAGCCGACGTTGGCCTTCCGGATGATCGCCCTCATAAGCGCCCGAGACCTCGAACAGGGCGACATCGGCGAAGCCGCGATCGGCGTTGCGCTGGGCGGCAGCGATGAGGCCCGGCAGGAGCGAGGGCCGCATGTCGGACATGTCGGCGGCGATCGGATTGGCGAGCTGGAGCGCCCTGGCACCGCCGCCGAAGAGTTTTGCATGTTCGTGCGGGATGAAGGACCAGGTCACCGCCTCCATCATGCCGCGCACGGCCAGCGCGCGACGCGCCGCACGCGTGCGGTTCTGCAGCGTGGTGAGCACCTTGCCATTGACCGTGTTGTGGGCCGGCAGCGGCTGCGGCGCGATCTCGTCGACACCGTGAATGCGCATGACCTCCTCGACCAGATCGGCCTTGCCCTCGATATCCGGCCGCCAGGAGGGAACAAACACCTCGACCGTGTCGCCCTCGCCCGAGGGCGTGAAGCCCAGCCGCTGGAGGATCGACAGGCTTTCGGCGCGCGGCACGTCGAGCCCTGTCAGGCGCTCGACCTCTGCCAGCGGGAGGGAGACGGTGTTCGGCGTGTAGCCCTCATAGCCGACCACTTCGGCCTCCGACGGCTCGCCGCCGCAGAGTTCCACCACCATCCTGGTCGCCAGCTCCAGGCCCGGCACCATGAATTCGGGATCGACGCCACGTTCGAAACGGTAGCGCGCATCGGTCACGATGCCGAGTTCGCGGCCGGTCTTGGCAGTGACCATCGGGTTCCAAAGTGCCGATTCAATCAGCACGTCGGTCGTGTTCTCGTCGCAGCCCGAATGCTCGCCGCCCATGATGCCGGCGATGGATTCCACTCCGTTCTCGTCGGCGATGGCGCACATTTCCGACGTCAGCTCATATTCGCGTTCGTCGAGGCCCAGCACCTTCTCGCCATTCCTGGCGTGGCGGACGACGAGGTTGCCCTTGACCTTGGCGGCATCGAAGACGTGCAGCGGCCGGCCGCGGTCGAAGGTGATGTAGTTGGTGATGTCGACCAGCGCGTTGATGGGACGCAGGCCGATGGCGAGCAGCCGCTGCTGCAGCCATTTGGGCGACGGCCCGTTCTTGACGCCGCGCACGAGACGCAGGGCGAAGCCGGGGCAGAGATCGGGCGCCTCGATGGTCACCTTCACTGGGCATGGCCCCTGCCCTGACACGGGCGCGACCGCGCCGTCCTTGAGCATACCAAGGCCGGCGGCGGCCAGATCACGTGCGATGCCGTAAACGCCCGTGGCGTCCGGCCGGTTCGGCGTCAGGCCGATCTCGATCACCGGATCGTCGAGCCCGGCCCATGTCGCAAACGGCGTGCCGACGGGGGCGTCGCCCACGATGTCGATAATGCCGTCATGCTCGTCCGACAGCATCAATTCGCGCTCCGAACACATCATGCCGCGGCTTTCCACGCCGCGAATGTTGCCGACAGAGAGCGTGGTGTCGATGCCCGGGACATAGGTGCCGGGTGCGGCGAAGGCGCCGACCAGTCCCGCCCGCGCGTTCGGCGCGCCGCAAACGACCTGGACAGGATCGCCCGAGCCCGTGTCGACCGAAAGCACGCGCAATTTGTCGGCGTCGGGGTGCTTTTCCGCCGTCAGCACGCGCGCGATGACGAAAGGCTTGAGCGCCGCCTTGTCGTCGACGGATTCGACCTCGAGCCCGATCATGGTGAGCTTTTCCACGATCTGATCGAGCGAGGCGTCGGTCTCGAGGTGTTCCTTGAGCCAGGAGAGGGTGAATTTCATTGTTAGCCTACTGGTACTTGAACGGCAGAAGGGTTTTAAGTTCGGGCAAACTAAGTTTGGACGAGGCAAAGCAATCTGCGCGCATTGTCAGCACCATGTGTGCATACGCATCCGCAGCGCGCGTACCGTCAATCTGCCCAACCTTATCTGCCATCTGCTCGTGGAATGCGCTGACGGCACGGATGACATCATCGGTACCGTAGATGAAGATATTGGCATAGGCCTCTTGGTAGATCGCGGGCTCTCTTTGGCCGATCATATTAAATTGCACGGCGGTGACGTAGGTCGCAAATACTTCTCGCCTTTTTGCCAGTAGCGTTTCGTTTCTGTTGATACGGGCGTTAATCAAATACGCTGGAATTGCCAAAATGGCAGCTATGAGCGCCGCGACCAATGGCATCGCCGCCTGAACAACGGATAGCCAGTCGGGCGCTTGGTCCGTCACGCGCTCAACCCCGCAAACAAGGTCGGCATGTCCAGCGGGCGGAAGCCGTAATGCTGGAGCCAGCGCACGTCGGCGTCGAAGAAGGCGCGCAAATCCGGCATGCCGTATTTCAGCATGGCGATGCGGTCGATGCCCATGCCCCAGGCAAATCCCTGATAAACGTCCGGATCGAGCCCGGCGAAGCGCAGAACGTTGGGGTGAACCATGCCGCAGCCGAGGATTTCCATCCAGTCATTGCCCTCGCCGAAGCGCACCTCGCCGGGCTTCGAACGGTCGCACTGGATGTCGACCTCGAGCGACGGCTCGGTGAAGGGGAAGAAGGACGGCCGGAAGCGCATCTTGACGGACGGCACCTCGAAATAGGCCTTGCAGAACTCTTCCAGCACCCAGCGCATGTTGGCGACATTGGCCGTCTTGTCGATGACGAGCCCCTCGACCTGGTGGAACATGGGCGTGTGGGTGGCGTCGGAATCCTGCCGGTAGGTCTTTCCGGGGATGACGATGCGGATCGGCGGTTCCTGGACCTCCATGGTGCGGATCTGAACCGGCGAGGTGTGGGTGCGCAGGAGCTTGCGCTCGCCGGTCTCGTCGGGCGGGAAGAAGAAGGTGTCGTGCATCTCGCGCGCCGGATGGCCTTCGGGGAAGTTCAGCGCGGTGAAATTGTAGTGGTCGGTCTCGATGTCGGGACCTTCGGCGACCGAGAACCCCATGTCGGCGAAGATCGCGGTGATCTCGTCGATCACCTGGCTGATCGGGTGGATGCGGCCGCGCTCGGCCGGCGACTGGCGCACGGGCAGCGTCACGTCGAGCTTCTCGGCGGCCAGCCGCGCCTCTATGGCCACGTCGCGCAGTGCCGCCTTGCGGGTCGAAATCGCATCGGTGACGCGGGTCTTCAGCCCATTGATGGCGGGTCCGGCCTGCTGCCGCTCCTCGGGGGACATCGAACCCAGCGTCTTCAGCCGCTCGGAGATCGAGCCCTTCTTGCCGAGCGCGGAAACGCGGACCGCCTCGATCGCGGCCTCGTCACCGGCTGCCTCGATCTCGGCCATCAGCGTGGCCTCGAGTGTCTTCAGGTCGCTCATCTGTTCGGTCACCTGTCTCGTGTCCTTTCGGCGAACAAGGAAAAACCCGCGCCAGCCCTGCCAGCGCGGGTTTCCCAATAACAGTTTTCGAATGCTTGGGAAGCGCTGGTCAGGCTCTGACAGCGCTCTCAAAAGCGTTCGGGGTCGTGTCCTTCAGGTAGGCGAGCGCGTCCTTGGCCTTGGCGACCATGGCAGCGAAGGCCTGAGGCTCGTGAATCGCCATATCGGACAGGACCTTGCGGTCGACCTCGATGCCGGCCTTGCCCAGACCGTCGATCAGGCGGCCATAGGTCAGGCCGTGCTCGCGGGCGGCGGCATTGATGCGCTGGATCCAGAGCGCGCGGAAATTGCGCTTGCGAACCTTGCGGTCGCGATAAGCGTATTGCAGCGACTTCTCGACCGCCTGCTTGGCGATGCGGATGGTGTTCTTGCGGCGGCCGTAGAAACCCTTGGCCTGAGCGAGAACCTTCTTGTGCTTGGCGTGGGAGGTAACGCCTCTCTTTACGCGTGCCATGTCATGATCTCCTTAAATTCGTCTCAGGCTCAAAGTCCGCCGCCGTTCGGCAGATAGTTCTTTACGACCTTCTTGCCGTCGGGCTCGGCCAGAACCATCATGCCGCGCGCGTCGCGGATGAACTTGTTGGAACGCTTGATCATGCCATGGCGCTTGCCGGCAGCGGCCGCCTTGACCTTGCCGGTGCCTGTGATCTTGAACCGCTTCTTGGCGGCAGACTTGGTCTTCATCTTGGGCATTTTGCTACTCCGTTCTTCTCGTGCCCACGCCATGTCCGCCTGGCGGACGGCTCGGCGGGCTGCCGTCTTCACGGCTGCGGACAAAAGACCGCTCCACGCCTTGCGCTATGAGTGTGAGCTTTTCAGCATTAGGAACCGCCACGGCATGCCCTGCCGGACGGCTCGACAGGCGCGGCTTATAGCGGCAAGGCGTGCAAAGTGCAACAGGCCGACGCAACCTGACTGTCGCCGTCTTCGCGCATCCGCCACGCCCTTCGCAGTCCGACGAATACCTCAGCCCAGAGCGTCTTCGGCTCGGTATCGGGCGATCCAATCGGCATTCGTGTCGTCCGCCAGCTTGCGCAGTGCGGGGGCCATGCCGGCGGCGGCAGCGGAATCGGCGCCCAGCGCCTCCAGAACCCGGCGGATTTCACGGGCAGGATCGGCCGACAGTTCCTCATAGGTGATCCTCAGCGGCTCGATATCCTGTTCGCCGAACCATGCCTCCCAGGCCCGGTCTTGGCCGATCATCTCCGCGACCGTGGCCCGGATCGCATCGCGGTCGTAGCCGGGCTCGCGGCGCGGCTCGATCCTCTCGATTTCCGTGCCATCCGGTGCGGCGTGCCACAGCCCGGTCTCCTGCGCCCGAAGATAGGAGACCGCCTGCTCCACCTTCTCGACCCGCGAGAGGTGAATATAGAGCGTGGTGCCGAAGGCAGCGTCGATCCGCTCACGCGCGCCTTTTTCGGCAGGATGGATGACGGCGAGCTTTTCTAGGAAGAAACCGAAGCTGTGGCTCTGCATGCGCAGCCCGAACAGGCCGGTTCCCGCCCGGCCCTCTCGAATGGCGGCGTCGACTGCAGCCGCAATGAGTTCGGCCTCCCCGGCAGGTCGTTTGGGCTTGATGTCGAGATCCTCAAGCCAGCCCTCCAGCGAGGTCCCGAAGAAATAGGATTCCGGCTTGCCGGCCACCCCGGTGGCGGCCAGCATCCTGCATAACAGCGTGCTCCCGCTGCGTGGCGCCGTGCAGATCATGTAGGCGTCCAAGGGCTTCATGATCGCACCGGTTATCGGCGAATGATGAATGTCATGCGACGACCACGCGCCATGTGTGGACGCCTCCTACCACTCCAGCACAACCTTGCCCGACTCGCCGCTCTTCATGGCGGCGAAGCCTTCCGCGTAGTCATCAATACCGAGCCGGTGGGTGATGATGCCCGACACGTCGAGCGGCCCCTGCACCAGGGCGATCATCTTGTACCAGGTCTCGAACATCTCCCGCCCGTAGATGCCCTTGAGCGTCAGCATCTTGAAGATGACCTTGTTCCAGTCGATCTCGAAGGCAGTCGAAGCGATGCCGAGAATGGCGATCTTGCCGCCGTTGTTCATGACGTCGATCATGTCGCGGAAGGCGACCGCCGAACCCGACATCTCCAGCCCGACATCGAAGCCTTCCGTCATGCCTTCCTCGCGCATGACGTCGCGCAGGTTTTCGCGCGCAGCATCGACGACGTGGTGGACGCCGAGCCGGCGGGCCAGATCCAGCCGGTAGGGATTGATGTCGGTGATCACCACCTTGCGCGCGCCGACGGCCTGGGCGACCAGCGCGCCCATGATGCCGATCGGCCCGGCCCCGGTCACGAGCACGTCCTCGCCGACCAGGTCGAAGGACAGCGCGGTGTGAACGGCGTTGCCGAGCGGATCGAAGATCGCGGCGATCTCGTCGGGCACGTCGTCTGGGATGGCGACCACATTATGCGCCGGCAGGGCGACATATTCGGCAAAGGAACCCGGGCGCTGCACGCCGACGCCGAGCGTATTGCGGCACAGATGCCCCCTGCCCGCGCGGCAGTTGCGGCACTGACCGCAGACGATGTGGCCCTCGCCGGCGACACGTTGGCCAACGCGGTAGCCGGTAACGGAAGAGCCGAGCTTGGCCACCTCTCCGACGAATTCATGCCCCACCACCATCGGTACGGGCACGGTCCTGGCCGCCCACTGGTCCCAGTTGAAGATGTGGATGTCGGTGCCGCAAATGGCCGAGCGCCGCACCTTGATCAGCACCTCGTTCGGGCCGATCTCGGGAACCGGCACATCTTCCATCCAGATGCCGGGTTCGGCACGGGCTTTGACAAGGGCGCGCATAGTCTTGCTCATGAGGTGATTCCGCAGAAGGCGCAGGGCTGCTTGAAGCACCCCCTCTCCGTCACGCTTCGCGTGCCACCTCTCCCCCTGCCCGGGGGAGAGGATGGGAGCCAGGCTCGCGGCCGATGTATCGTGCCCACACGCATCACGAGATCACACCCAATTCCCGCCCCACTTGCCCAAACGCCGTGACCGCGCGATCGATGTCCTCGAAACTGTGCGCCGCCGACATCTGCGTCCTGATGCGCGCCTTGCCCTTGGGCACCACGGGGAAGGAGAAGCCGATCACATAGATGCCGTGGTCGAGCAGTCGCTCCGCCATCTGGCCCGCCAGCGCCGCATCGCCGACCATGACCGGGATGATGGGATGGCCGGCGCCGCCGAGCGAGAAGCCGAGGCGGCCCATCCCGTCGCGAAAGCGCTCGGCATTGGCATAGAGCTGCCGGCGAAGGTCTCCACCCTCCTCGACCATGTCGAAGACCTTGAGCGAGGTCGCGGCGATGACGGGCGCCAGCGTGTTCGAGAACAGATAGGGCCGCGAGCGTTGCCGAAGCCATTCGACGATCTCGCGCCTGGCCGAAGTGTAGCCGCCCGAAGCGCCGCCGAGCGCCTTGCCGAGCGTGCCGGTCATGATGTCGATACGGCCTTCGACGCCGCAATGCTCCGGCGTGCCCCGCCCGTTCTCGCCAACGAAGCCGACCGCATGGCTGTCGTCGACCATGACCATCGCACCGAACTCCTCCGCGAGATCGCAGATGCCTTTCAGATTGGCGACGATGCCATCCATGGAAAACACGCCGTCGGTGGCGATCAGCTTGAAGCGCGCGTCGCGGGCCTCCTCGAGCCTCGCGCGCAGATCGGCCATATCGTTGTTGGCGTAGCGGTAACGCCTTGCCTTGCAGAGCCGCACCCCGTCGATGATCGAGGCATGGTTGAGCGCATCCGAGATGATGGCATCCTCCTCACCGAGAAGGGTCTCGAAAAGCCCCGTATTGGCATCGAAGCAGGACGAATAGAGGATCGTGTCCTCGAAGCCGAGAAAACGGGAAATGCGTGCCTCGAGCTGCTTGTGTTCTTCCTGGGTGCCGCAGATGAAGCGGACCGAGGCCATGCCGTAGCCGTAGCGGTCGAGCGCGGCCTTGGCTGTCTCGCGAAGTTCCGCGTTGTCGGCGAGGCCCAGATAATTGTTGGCGCAGAAATTCAGCACCCGCCTGCCATCGGCCTCGATCTCGGCTGACTGCATGGTCGTGATGACCCGTTCGCTCTTGAAGAGCCCCGAAGCCTTCAGACCGTCCAGTTCGGTTGCGAGATGGTTCAAAAAATCGGCGGCCATTGCAAACTCTTCCGGCAATCGTCTCGTAGAAGGAGGTGATGTCTAACACCGCGCCGATGGCGCGCATAGCCAAAGCCGGCGGACAGGCTCAAGACGAGTTGATTGCCGGTTTGGCGCGCAGTCATGCTAGATTTGCACGAGATGAGGAGAATACGATGAACCGACGTCATGCATTCTCGGCCGGGGCCGCCGCGCTGGCGGCGCTGTTCGGCGGCGCCGCGCTTTGGCGAACGACGAGCCCCGCCAAGGCCGCGCCCGAGGGCGATTTCGAGATCGTCCTTTCCGAAGCGGAATGGCGAGAGCGCCTAACGCCAGAGCAATATGCAATCCTGCGCGACCACGGCACCGAACGCGCCTTCTCGAGCCCGCTCGACAAGGAGACGCGACCCGGCATGTATCACTGCGCCGGCTGCGACCAGGCCGTCTACTCCTCCGAGAAGAAATACGATTCCGGCACGGGATGGCCGAGCTTCTGGGATGGAGAACCAGGCGCCATCGGCACGATGGAGGATTCCTCCTTCTTCATGGTGCGCACGGAGTGCCACTGCAGCCGTTGCGGCGGCCATCTGGGCCACATATTCGATGACGGGCCAGCGCCGACCGGCAAGCGCCACTGCATCAACGGCCTGGCCATGACGTTTGTCCCGACGAACGCGCCCGCCTGACCCACTGATTATCCCGACCGGGTAAAGGCTGCGCCAAGCGGAAAGGCGCAGGTGGTCCTGTCGCGATCGAGCGTGCGGCCTATTGCAGGCCCATGACCATGTCACCGACGACAATCGGCGCGGGCGGCGAGGCCTGGCGGCGCGAAATACGGGCCATGGCCGTGCTGGCATGGCCCATCGTGCTGACCAACCTCGCCCAGAACGCCATGCAGACCACCGACGTCCTGATGATGGGTTGGCTGGGGCCGGAGGCGTTGGCGGCCGGCACGCTGGGATTCAACATCTACTTCACCCCGATGATCTTCGGGATGGGTCTGCTCCTGGCCGTCGCACCCATGGTCGCCTTCGAGATCGGGCGCCGGGCCCATTCGGTACGCGACGTTCGCCGCACCGTGCGCCAGGGTTTCTGGGTCGCACTGATGGTTGCCCTGCCGCTTTGGGTACTCATGTGGAACGGCGAGGCGATCCTCGTCTCAATGGGGCAAGACCCGCAATTGTCGGCGGCAGCGGGCGGCTATCTGCGCGCCATGCAGTGGGCACTTCTGCCCTTCTATTTCTTCGTGGTGCTGCGTTCCTTCGTCTCCGCGCTGGAGCGGCCGGGCTGGGCACTCGCGATCATGCTTGTGGCCGTCAGTTTCAACGGCTTCGCCAACTGGGTACTGATGTTCGGGAATCTGGGCTTCCCCGCACTTGGCATCGTGGGGACCGGGGTCGCGACCACCCTGTCGGCGACACTGATGTGCGGCGGCCTGATACTCGTCGTGCTCCTGCACAGGAAGTTCCGGCGCTATCAGGTATTCGGCCGATTCTGGCGGCCGGACTGGCCGCGATTCCGCGAGATGCTGCGCATCGGTCTGCCGATTTCGGGCATCCTGACCTTCGAGGTCGGCCTTTTCGGCGCATCGGCGCTGTTGATGGGCCTCATCGGTGGGGCTTCGCTCGCAGCCCATGCGATTGCGATCCAGCTCGCCTCGCTCGCCTTCATGGTGCCCATGGGCATCGCCCAGGCGGCGACGGTGCGCGTCGGGCGGGCCTATGGCGCCGGCTCCCGTCAGGGCATCACCCTGTCTGGATGGGCGGCCTTCGGGCTGGGCATCGCCTTCATGACCGTCGCCGCCACCGTGATGGTGACGCTGCCGCATCTACTCATTTCCGCGTTCCTCGAACTCGACGATCCGGCCAATGCCGAGGTCATCAGCCTGGCCGTGATCTTCCTGGCCATCGCCGCGCTGTTCCAGATCGTCGATGGTGCACAGGCGGTCGCGGGCGGCATGCTGCGCGGCCTGCACGATACCAAGGTCCCTATGTTCTATGCTGCCATCGGCTACTGGGGCATCGGCATGCCGAGCGGTATCCTGCTTGCCTTCTGGGCGGGATTCGGCGGGGCCGGCATCTGGCTCGGCCTCTGCATCGGGCTTGCGGCGGTTGCCGTGATGCTGGTCGTGCGGTGGCTACGCCGTGATCGCCTGCTGAGGGGGCGGATTGCCGATCAACCCCAGTCGTTGAGCACGTCTTCGATGTAGAGACGCTTGACCGCGACCATCACAACCGCCGCAAAGGGGGTGGCGAGGATGATGCCGGGCAGGCCGAACAAGAGCCCCATTATGACGATCGCCCCGATAATCAGAGCCGGCGGCAGGTTGACGGCGCGCCTCTGGATAAGCGGCGTGAGGATGTTTCCTTCCAGGAACTGGATGAACAGGTAGACGCCCACCGCATAGAACACGATCCACCAATCCTGGGCCATCGCGACCAGGACGATCGGGATGCCCGCCAGGATGGGGCCGATGATCGGCACGAAATTGAGAATACCGGCGGTCAGGCCGAGGAGGATTGCTCCCGGCAGGCCGACGGCGGCGAGTGCACCCCACACCACCAGCCCGATAATCGTCATGGTAACGAACTGCCCGATAAGCCAGAAGCGCAGCGTGGTGCCGATCTCGTCGAGAACCTGGCCGAAGCGGCGGCGGCTGCGCGGAGAGACGAGCTTGACGAGGCCGTCGCGGTAGAGCGGCGGCTGCGCGGCGATGAACACGCCCAGCACGACGACGACGGCCATGTTGCCCAACACGCCGAAGGTCATTTCGAACGCCACCCTCACCTGGCCGAACAGCCCGGCCGGATCAGGCAGCCAGTCTGACCAACCACCGTCAGAATCGTTCTCATCGGCTGCTGGCTCGTTGCCGTTTTCGTCGACCGCACCGAATTCGCGCACCATCCGCTGCAATTCGCGCAGTTCCTCCTCAAGCGTGGCAAGGAGGTCGGGCGTCTGGCCGACGGCGACGGTGCCCACGCTGCCCAGAAAGGCTGCGAAGGCCGCGGCCGTGACCAGGCAGACAAGCGTCAGGCGTATGGCGCGATGCACCGGCAGGACGCGCTCGAGCGCTGTCGTCAACGCGTCGAGGAACACCGCGAACAGGATGCCGGCGAAGATGAGCAGGAACCCGCTGGCGGCATAGATGACGATGAAGACCGAGATGGTGATGGCAAGGACGACGCCGACGACCGTGGCCGTGCGCCATGCCAGGCTTGCGCGCTCGGCCTCCGTGATGGGTTCTTCGGGTTCATCCACGTCGATTGCAGGCTCCGGGGGCTTCAGGCGGGCAGGATGCGACAGAAACAGCCTGCGAGGCAATCCGTTCCACAATGGCCGCCCGCATGGGAAGCGAGTTCGACATGCGCCTTCCCGTCCGCGAAACCGTTCCGGGCTCAGCCGTTGAGCTTGCGCGCGATGCGCCCTATCTTTCAGCTTGAACGGTGAGACAGGACAAAGACGCAACATGACAGGATCGATTTCCCGACGCCATTTGCTGGGACTAACCGCAGCCGCGACCGGTTTTGCGCTGCTGCCCTTCGCGCGGGCGCTTGCCAGCCCCGAAGCGGTGGCGGACGAAATCGCAACCTTTGCCGAGGGGCAAACGCCGCAGAGCGGCAAGGTGCGCCTCCTGATCTCCGACCGCGTCGAAAACGGTAGCGCCGTCCCGGTGACCATCGAGGTCGACAGCGCCATGGAAGGCGACGACCGTGTCGAATCCGTCATGCTGCTCGGTGAAGGGAACCCGAACCCCGTCGTGGCCACTTTCCATTTCTCGGCGCTGAGCGGATCGGCGGTCGTTTCCACCCGCGTCCGCCTGGCCGCGTCGCAGAAAGTCGTTGCGGTCGCACGCATGGCCGACGGCAGCGTCTGGCGCGCCGACCGCGACGTCGATGTCGCCATCGGCGGTTGCGTGACCTGACCACGAGAAGGAGAAATCATGTCCAGACCCCGCGTGAGTCTTCCCGACACCGCCGAGGCAGGGGAAATCATCACCATTCGCGCACTCATCAGCCATGTGATGGAAAACGGTCAGCGGCGCGATTCGAGTGGCGAAACCGTGCCGCGCCAGATCATCCACCGCTTCACCTGTGCGTTTAACGGCGAGCCGGTCTTCGCCTGCGATCTCGATACCGCGATCGCGGCCAACCCGTATTTCGAGTTCACCGCCAAGGTGCCCGAAAGCGGCACCTTCCAGTTCGAGTGGCATGACGACGATGGGTCGGTCTATACGGACGAGCGTACCATCAGCGTGGGCTGACGAACCGCCAATGCGGAACACCATTCCCATATCGACAGTGTTTCCAGAACCATCTGGCGCAAAACTGCCGAAATAGAGTATCTTCTGCCCTGCATTCCAACTCTGGCCGTGGGAAATTGCCGGGATCAGGCAAGACTTGGGCGGAACGACCCGAGGGAGGAAGTGCGTGCCGCGACTGCGTTTCAATGTGGCCATCATGGCGATCGTCCTGCCCGCGCTGGCTGCCGGCATTCCCGCAGCCGTGGCGGCCGAGGACGCGACCGAGATCGAGGTCATTGTCGAGAGCATACTGGCGATCGACGGGGACCCGGCCTTCGGCGAATATCTGGGCGGCGAATGTGCGACCTGCCATCGCCGCAGCGCACCGGCCGAAGGAATTCCCCAGATCAGCGGGATCGACCCGCAACACTTCGTACATGCCATGGTCGAATATCGCGAGGGAATCCGCACCAACGAAGTCATGCGCACGACCGCAGCGCGGCTTTCCGACGAAGAGATCGCGGCGCTGGCCGCGCATTTCACCGACCGTGCGGCACGCTGACAGACGTAATCATTCAGGCAAGATGTTCCGGAGGAACCGACCATGACGCAGAAATTCAAGACCAGCATCACGAGGCGCCATTTCGGCGCATTGCTGGGTGCAGGCGCGGCGACGCTGGCCATGCCGGCCTATCTGAGGGCGCAGGGGCGGCCGCGCGTCGTGGTGGTCGGCGGCGGTCCGGGTGGCGCGACGGCGGCGCGCTACATCGCCAAGGATTCCAATGGCGAGATCGACGTCACCCTGATCGACGCCAACGAGACCTTCACGACCTGCTTCTTTTCCAATCTCTATCTGGGTGACTTCCAATCCTTCGACGACATCACCCACAACTGGGACCAGCTTGTCGCCAATCACGGCATCACCAAGATCACGGCCTACGCAACCGGCGTCGACCGCGCGGCCAAGACGGTCACGCTCGATAATGGTGATACGGTCGAGTATGACCGGCTCGTTCTCTCGCCCGGAATCGACATCGTCTATGACTCAGTCCCTGGCTATTCCGAAGAGGTCTCCGAGATCGCGCCGCACGCCTGGCGCGCCGGCCGCCAGACGCAGATCCTGAAGGAAAAGCTGGACGCCTTGGAAGACGGCCAGCACATCGTCATGGTTGCGCCGCCCAACCCCTATCGCTGCCCGCCCGGCCCCTACGAGCGCGTCTCGATGTTCGCCCATGTGCTCAAGCGCAAGGGTTTCGAGAACTCGCGCATCTATGTGATCGATCCCAAGGAGGCCTTTTCCAAGCAGGCGCTGTTCGAAGAGGGCTGGGCCCGCCATTACCCCGGCATGGTCGAGTGGTACGGCCCCGACATCCATGGCGGCATTCTCAATGTCGATGCGAAAGCCGGCATCGTGGAGACGGACTTCGACACGTTCGAAGGCGCGCTCCTCAACATCATTCCGGCTCAGCGCGCGGGCGCCATCGCCCACGAGGCGGGCCTGACGAACGAAGCCGGCTGGGTGCCGATCGACCCCTATACGATGCGCAGCCAGGAGGACGAGGAGGTCTACGTGCTCGGCGACGCGACGGTGGCCGGCGACATGCCGAAATCCGGCTTCTCGGCCAACAGCCAGGCCAAGGTGGCTGCCATGAACATTCGCGGCGACCTGACAGATGCCAACGTGTTCCCGGCCCGCTACGCCAACACCTGCTGGTCGCTGATCGAGACCGACGATGGTGTGAAGGTCGGTGCGCAGTACCAGCCGACCGACGAGAAGATCGAAAGCGTTTCCTCCTTCATCTCGCAGACCGGCGAGAGCGACGAACTGCGCAAGGAGACCTACGAGGAAAGCCTCGGCTGGTATGACGGCATCATCGAGGACATGTTCAGCTGAGCCGTCAGGCTCCCACATCTCAGGCAGCGACTTGCGGCGGGCTTCGGCCCGCCGCTTTCATTCGAAAAGACGTCAAGCCGCCCTGGAGCTCTGCTTCTCGTCGGCCGGCAATTCGCGGTCGACGATGCGGTCCGCCACCACGGCTCCCAGGGCCATGGACAGCAGGGCCAGCAACGCGGTGACAGCCAGGATGGAGCCGCCGGAAAGTCCCGCGCCGACCGTGCAGCCGCCGGCCAGAACACCGCCGAACCCCATCAACGCCGCCCCGGCGGCATAACGAAAAACCGAAGGCGTCCCCGGCTCGGCAAAGGACTGGAGGCGGAACTTGCCTCCGATCAGCGCCCCGGCCAGTGCGCCAAGAATGACGCCCGCCACCAGCCCCTGGTCCATTGCCGGCATGAGCGACCAGTCGACGATCAACGCACCCGTGGTTGCAACGGGCCGCACGAACGACAGGCTCTCGACCGGGATCGGGTCGAAGAGCTGGGCCGACAAATGGTAGGTGAAGTACCAACCGGCGGCGACGCAGAGGCCGATGCCTGCGCCCCCCAGTGCGCGCCAGACCGATATCCTGGCGAGGAAGGCCATAACCACGGCGAGCGCCAGGACGACGCCCCCCATCGCCATGCCGGCGACGGGTCCGAGACGCAGATGACCCAGAAGATCGTTCCCGCCGATCGCTGCCGTGCTCCACAGGGCGGCGATCGGGTCGCGCGCGGGAACAAGGAAGCCCGACAAGGTGGCCATCCCGACAAAGGCCACGACCGCCAGGCAGAACAGCGCGCGCAGATTGCCGGTGCCGGTCAGGACCACGAGACGCGAGACGCAACCGCGCGCCAGCGCCATGCCGACGCCGAAGAGGAGACCGCCGATCATGGCGCCCGACAGGCTTTGAGGGGTCGCAAAGAAGCGGGTCTCGGCGAGCCGCAAATCGCCTTGCCCGATCAGGATCTGAACCGCCAGAAGCGCGCAGGCGAAGCCGAGGGCCCATGTGGCCATGGCTTTCAGCCCCCTGCCCCGGGCCATGTCCAGAACCGCAGTTCGCGTGCAAAAAGCGCTGCGTTCGGCCAGGACCCCGAAGACAAGCCCGATGGCGGCGCCGCCGACAATCGCCGCGCCGCTCTCGTCCAAGAGATCGATCAGGGGGAGAAAATCCATGCGAAGGCTCCTGTGCCGCCGGGAAGGACATACACGCTCGGTGATGACGATCAAGGGCGGACGACCATCGGGGGTTTACAATTCCTGTTTAATCTAGATATTTGGATATATGGACAAGAGAGATGCACTTGCCGCCCTTGCGGCACTCGGACAGGAGACGCGGCTTGACGTGTTCCGGTTGCTTGTCGGCGCCGGCACACCGGGCCTGCCAGCCGGCGAGATCGCCCAGCGGCTCGACACCGTCCAGAACACCATGTCCGCCCACCTGAAGATCCTCTCAACGGCAGGGCTCGTCCGGGCGGAACGGGACGGGCGCTCGATCCGCTACGTGGCCGACATGACGGGCTTTCGCGACCTCCTCGCCTTCCTCATGGAGGATTGCTGTCAGGGCGCGCCAGAGCTTTGCCAGCCCGTCATCGAAGCCATCACCTGCAGCAACTGATCGGAGAAAAGCCGTGAGCGCGCGCGTCTACAATGTCCTGTTTCTTTGCACCGGCAATTCGGCGCGCTCGATCCTCGCCGAAGCCATTCTGACCAAGCTGGGTGGTGGCCGTTTCCGCGCCTTTTCGGCCGGCTCGCAGCCCAAGGGAGAGGTTCACCCCTATGCCTTGCAACTGCTGGAACGGCTTCATGTCGATACCGGCTTTGCCCGCTCCAAGAGCTGGGAGGAGTTCGCGGGAGAAGGCGCGCCGGAAATGGATTTCATCTTCACCGTTTGCGACAACGCCGCAGGCGAATCCTGCCCCGTCTGGCCCGGCCATCCGATGACTGCGCACTGGGGCGTGCCCGATCCGGCGGCGGCAGAAGGAACGGAGGCCGAACGCCATTTCGCGTTCGCCGAGGCGTGGCGCATGCTTTCGGCGCGCATCTCGATCTTCCTCAGCCTGCCGATTGCGACTATCGACCGGCTTGCCTTGAAGGCGCGGCTCGACGCGATCGGCCGCACGGACGACCGGGCAGACGGCGACGCCGCCTGACGTTGGCACTCATATTCAAGGACCGATTTGCGCATGAGCCAGGAAAACGCAACAGTCGCCGCCCCCATACCACCCGCGGGCATAGGCTTCTTCGAGAAATGGCTTTCAGTCTGGGTGGCCATCTGCATGGCGGCCGGGATCGTGCTGGGCAATCTGGCGCCGGGCCTCGTCGGCACGCTGGCGGCGATGGAATATGCCTCCGTCAACCTCGTCGTCGCCATCCTGATCTGGGCGATGGTCTATCCGATGATGGTCAATGTCGACTTCGCCAGCCTCGCCCAGGTCAACGCCAAGCCCAAGGGGCTGGTCATCACGCTGGTGGTCAACTGGCTGATCAAGCCCTTCACGATGGCGGCGCTGGCGGTCCTGTTCTTCGACTACGTGTTCGCCCCGCTGATCGACCCGGCCGATGCCCAGCAATATGTCGCCGGGCTGATCATTCTCGGCGCCGCGCCATGCACGGCCATGGTGTTCGTCTGGAGCCAGCTGACGCGCGGCGACCCGACCTACACGCTGGTGCAGGTGTCGGTGAACGACGTCATCATGATCTTCGCTTTCGCGCCCATCGTGGCCATCCTGCTCGGCGTGACCGACCTGACGGTGCCATGGGAAACGCTGCTTTTGTCGGTGGGTCTCTACGTTCTCCTGCCACTCCTCGCCGGCATCATCACCCGTCAGCGGATCATCGCCCAGTCGCCGGCCGGCGAAGGCAACCAGACCGTTGCCGACTTCACCGCACGCATCAAGCCCGCCTCGGTAATCGGCCTTCTTGCAACGGTGGTGATCCTCTTCGGCTTCCAGGGCAACGTTATCCTCGAACGACCGCTCGTCATCCTGCTGATCGCCATACCGCTCCTCATCCAGGCCTATGGTATCTTCTTCGTCGCCTATGCGGCGGCGAAGGCCTGGAAGGTGCCTTTCAACATCGCCGCGCCCTGCGCGCTGATCGGCACGTCGAACTTCTTCGAGCTGGCAGTAGCGGTGGCGATCGGGCTTTTCGGGCTGAATTCGGGTGCCGCGCTCGCCACCGTGGTGGGCGTGCTCGTCGAGGTGCCGGTCATGCTTTCCCTCGTCGCCTTCGCCAACCGCACACAGCACTGGTTTCCCAAGGAAAGTGAAGGCCAATGACCGTCACCATCTACCACAACCCCGCATGCGGCACGTCCCGCAACACGCTGGCCATGATCCGCCAAGCCGGTGAGGAGCCGGAGGTGATCGAGTATCTGAAGCAGCCGCCGACTCGCGACAAGCTTGTCGAATTGATCACTGCTATGGGCATCTCGCCCCGCGATCTCCTGCGCCGCAAGGGCACGCCCTATGATGAACTCGGTCTCGACAATCCGAAATGGAGCGATGACAAATTGATTGATTTCATGATCGCCCATCCCATCCTCATCAACCGCCCGATCGTGGTCACGGAGAAGGGCGTCCGGCTCTGCAGACCGTCGGAAGCCGTTCTGGAAATTCTCTCGAATCCCGATATCGGCACCTTCACCAAGGAGGACGGTGAGCGGATCGATCCAGCTACACGCCAGGAGTGAAAGTCGCGCCTGCCCGACGGCATTAGACTTAAGTTGAATGCCGCAGGGGAATACTGAACTCCAGGCCTTTCCACGCTTCGATAAGCCAGGCAGGCGAGCGGAGTGGCGATTTCATTAGCTTGAATCTCCAAGCCAGCCGTGCATCATTCTCACCAGTGTCGCATGCGAACCACGGGATCTGCCCAGAGAGGCCGACCAGAGGGGAGTTCGGATGAGGCCATGGAGGAGGATAATTTGACCGCAAGCGAAGGCACGATTCTCCAGGCGGAGGATCTGACGAAGGAATTCAAGGGTTTCTTCGCGGTGGACGGCGTGAACCTGTCCATCAAGCGGGGGTCGATCCACGCCCTGATCGGACCGAACGGCGCCGGCAAGACCACCTGTTTCAACCTTTTGACCAAGTTCCTGCCACCGACGCGGGGGCGGATAACCTTCAAGGGCCAAGACATCACTGCCATGTCGCCCGCCGACATCGCACGGCTCGGCATGGTTCGCTCGTTCCAGATCTCGGCGGTCTTCCCCCATTTGAGCGCGATCGAGAACGTGCGCATCGCGCTGCAACGCCAGCGCGGCGACAGTTTCGATTTCTGGCGGTCCGAAAGGGTGCTCAACGAGTTCAACTCACGGGCAGCGGAACTTCTGGCGGATGTCGGACTGACCGAATTCTCCAACGTCCAGGCCGTGGAACTGCCTTACGGCCGCAAGCGCGCGCTGGAAATCGCGACGACGCTAGCCCTCGATCCCGAGATGCTGCTGCTGGACGAACCAACGGCCGGCATGACGCCCGAAGACGTGGAGCGTGTCGCAGCCCTCATCAAGCGCATCGGGGCCAACCGGACGATCTTGATGGTGGAGCACAATCTCTCGGTGGTCTCGACCATTTCCGACACGATCACGGTTCTCGCCCGCGGCAAGGTTCTGGCCGAGGGCAATTACGAGACCGTATCGAAAGACCCGCGCGTGGTCGAAGCCTATATCGGAGGTGGACATGGCTGAGGCAGCGCTCAAGGTACAGGGGACGGACGTCGCGACACCGCTGCTGAAGGTGTCGAACCTCGAAGGCTGGTATGGCGAAAGCCATGTGCTGCACGGCATCGATTTCGAGGTGAGACCCGGCGAGGTTGTGACATTGCTGGGGCGCAACGGCGCCGGCAAGACGACGACCATGAAGGCCCTGATGGGCATCCTGACCAAACGCAAGGGATCGGTCGTGTTCGACGGACACGAGACGATCGGCCTGCCAGCGCGCGCGATCGCAAAGCTCGGCATGGGCTACGTGCCCGAAGAGCGCGGCATCTTCTCCTCGCTTTCCGTCGAGGAAAATCTGATGCTGCCGCCAAGGGTCAAGCCGGGCGGGCTGAGCCTCGATCAGATTTTCGAGCTGTTCCCCAACATCAAGGAAAGGCTGTCAAGCCAGGGTACAAAGCTCTCGGGCGGCGAGCAGCAGATGCTGGCCATCGGTCGTATTCTGCGCACAGGTGCAAACCTCCTGCTTCTGGACGAGCCGACCGAGGGCCTTGCCCCGGTCATCGTGCAGCAGATTGGCGCGACAATCGCCCGGTTGAAGGCCGAAGGTTTCACCATCGTGCTGGTCGAGCAGAACTTCCACTTCGCCTCGTCGGTCGCCGACCGCCATTACGTCGTCGAGCAGGGCAAGGTGATCGACACGATCCAGAATGCGGAGCTGGAGGCCAATATCGATAAGCTGCACGCCTATCTCGGTGTGTAGCAGCGATCAAACAGGCGCCAAAAGGTGCCAAAAATGGAGGAGAAGAGCATGAACAAGACAGGTTTCGTCCTGGCCGCGCTGGCGGCATCGCTGATGAGCACGGCTGTCTATGCCGACGACATCAACATCAAGATCGGCGTCCTCAACGATCGATCCGGTCTTTATGCCGACCTTTCGGGCGAAGGCTCCGTGATTGCCGCCCGCATGGCAGTCGAGGATTTCGGCGCCGCCGAGAAAGGCATCAATGTCGAGATCGTCTCGGCCGACCACCAGAACCGTCCTGACGTTGCCTCCACCGTGGCCCGCCAGTGGTATGACGAGGAAGACGTGGACGTGATCGTCGACGTTCCCACCTCTTCGGCGGCGCTTGCCGTCAACGAACTGTCTGCCGAGCGTGGCAAGGTGTTCCTCGTATCCGGAGCCGCGACGTCGGATCTGACCGGCCCCGCCTGCAACGCGACGACCATCCACTGGACCTACGACACCTGGGCGCTCGCCAACGGCACCGGCAGCGCGATGGTGGAACAGGGTGGCGATACCTGGTTCTTCCTGACGGCGGACTACGCCTTCGGCCACGCCCTGGAGCGTGACACTTCCGCGGTGGTCGAGGCAGCCGGCGGCGAGGTCGTCGGCACCGTCCGCCATCCCTTCCCCGGCCAGGACTTTTCGTCCTTCCTGCTGCAGGCGCAGGCCTCCGGCGCCAGCGTCATCGGCCTGGCAAATGCAGGCGGCGACACCACCAACTCGATCATGCAGGCAGCGGAGTTCGGCATTACCCAGGCCGGCCAGGCACTTGCGGGCCTGCTCGTCTTCATCACCGACGTCAACGCGCTCGGGCTGGAGACCGCACAGGGCCTCGTCCTGACCGAAAGCTTCTACTGGGATCTGAACGAAGGCACGCGTGAATGGTCCGAGCGCTTCGCTGAAGAACTCGGCACCGGCAACATGCCGACCATGGTTCAGGCCGGCGTCTATTCCTCCGTACTCCACTACCTGAAGGCGGTCGAGGAAACCGGCAGCAAGGATGCCGAAGAAGTCGTGGCGGCAATGAAGGAAATGCCGACCGACGATCCGCTGTTCGGCCCGGGCGAGGTGCGCCAGGACGGGCGCAAGATCCACGACCTGTACCTCTTCAGAGTGAAGACGCCCGAGGAGTCCGAGGGCCCCTGGGACTATTACGAGACCTTGTCCACGATCCCTGCGGCTCAGGCCTTCCGCCCCATGGAAGACGGCAATTGCCCGCTGGTGCAGTGACCGACTGACAACACGAACAGGGCGCGCTGAACGGCGCGCCCTGCCCCAAAGTCATCCTTCCGGCAGGACGCAGCCATGTTCGAGCTACTGGGAATTACGCCACAGGCCCTTTTCGGCCAGTTGCTTCTGGGCCTGATCAACGGCTCGTTCTATGCGATGCTGAGCCTCGGCCTGGCGATCATCTTCGGCCTTCTCAACATCATCAACTTCACCCATGGCGCGCAATACATGCTCGGCGCCTTCGTGACCTGGGCGCTGCTGCACTATTTCGGCCTGAGCTACTGGTGGGCCCTCCCCCTGGCCCCGCTGATCGTCGGCGCCTCCGGCATCGTGATCGAGAAACTCTTCATATCGCGGCTCTACCACCTGGACCATCTCTACGGCCTGCTGCTGACATTCGGCCTGGCGCTCATCATCCAGGGCGTGCTGCGCAACAATTTCGGCATATCCGGCCTGCCCTACTCGATACCGCCTCAACTTTCCGGCGGCCAGAATCTCGGTTTCATGTTCCTGCCCAACTATCGCGCCTGGATCATCCTCGTCTCCGTCATCGTCTGTTTCGGCACCTGGTTCGTCATCGAGAAGACGCGGCTCGGCGCCTATCTGCGTGCCGCCACCGAGAACCCCACGCTGACGGGCGCCTTCGGCCTCAACGTGCCGCTGATGATCACCCTCACCTACGGTTTCGGCGTGGCGCTGGCAGCGCTTGCCGGCGTGCTTGCCGCGCCGATCTATTCGCTCAACCCCAACATGGGTGCCGAGTTGATCATCGTGGTGTTCGCCGTGGTCGTCATCGGCGGAATGGGATCGATCCTGGGCGCCATCGTGACCGGTTTCGGCCTCGGGCTCGTCGAGGGTCTGACCCGCGTCTTCTACCCTGAAGGCTCGGCCGTCGTCATATTCGTCATCATGGCCATCGTGCTGCTCATCAAGCCAGCCGGACTGTTCGGGAGGACCGCCTGATGGCCGTCGATGTTCAGACTACCTCAAATGTCGCACCCGTCGCCCAGCGGGGCGCGAAAGGCATGTCGACCCTGCACATGGCGATCTTCGCCGCCCTGCTTGTTGCCGGCCTGATCGCACCCTTCTTCCTCTACCCTGTCTTCCTGATGAAGGTGCTGTGCTTCGCGCTGTTTGCCTGCGCGTTCAACCTGCTGCTCGGTTTCGGCGGGTTGCTGTCATTCGGCCACGCTGCCTATTTCGGCGCGGCGAGCTATGTCGCGGCCCATGCCGCAAAGGTATGGGGCCTGACGCCGGAACTCGCCATCCTGGCCGGCACCGGGGCGGCTTTGATCCTCGGCGTGCTCATCGGCTCGCTCGCCATTCGCCGCCAGGGCATCTATTTCGCGATGGTCACGCTGGCTTTCGCGCAAATGGTCTTCTTCTTCTCCCTTCAGGCGCCCTTTACGGGCGGCGAGGATGGCATCCAGGCCGTACCGCGCGGCCATCTGTTCGGGCTCCTCAATCTGCGCCCGGATTTCACGCTCTATTTCGTGGTGCTGGCCATCACCTTCGGTGGCATCCTGTTCATCTACCGGATCATCCACTCCCCCTTCGGGCAGGTGCTGAAGGCGATCCGCGAGAACGAGCCGCGCGCGATCTCGCTCGGCTACCGCACCAACCGCTACAAGCTTGCCGTGTTCGTTCTCTCGGCAGGCTTCGCCGGACTTGCGGGTGCGACCAAGGCGCTTGTCTTCCAGCTCGCCTCGCTGACGGACGTCCACTGGACGATGTCTGGCGAAGTGGTGCTGATGACCCTGATCGGCGGCATGGGTACCGTTTTTGGCCCCATCGTCGGCGCCACGGTCATCGTGACCATGCAGAACTATCTCGCGACGTGGGGCGCCTGGGTGACCATCGTGCAGGGCACGATTTTCGTCATCGCCGTCCTGCTGTTCCGCGAAGGCATCGTCGGCGTGATCTCAAAGTGGGTGAAACGGCCCCTGTAAGATTTGCCCTACAGGGCGGGATCGCGAGGGAACTGGCCGTTTCCTGACGTGATCCGCGCGAGATCGATCGTGGCCTTGATCGGCAGATGATCGGAGGCGACGCGTGCCAACGGCGAATCGTGCGCCTCAATGCGCGTTACCAGCCCACCGGGGCTGCTCAACACGCGATCGAGGGCAAAGACCGGGAACTGTGCCGGGAAGCTTGGCACTGGCGCGCCCACCGGACCGAAATGCGGATCGAGCGTGAGCAGCGATGAGCGATCCCCAATGCGCCACTCGTTGAGATCGCCCAGGATCAGGGTCGGCGGGCCATCGGTCTTCACCTGGGCCTTGATGGCCTGCAGCTGACGCTTGCGCGAATGGCGCAGCAAGCCGAGATGGGCCGCGATGATGCGCAGGGGCGAGGCTTCCAGTTCCAGATCGACGATGATGGCACCGCGCGGTTCGGCGCCCGGCAGTTTCAGCCGCTCCACACCGGTGATCGCGCCCGAGCGGTAGAGAAGCGCATTGCCGTGCCAGCCATGGCCGCTGGCGAGCGTCGAGACGGAGGCGGGCACGAGGCCCGTGCGCTTTTCGATCGCTTCCATGTCGAGAAGTCCGTCGCGGCGGCCAAATCTCTTGTCGGCCTCCTGCAGAGCGATGACGTCCGGATCGATTTCGGCGATGACCTCCGCGATCCGGCCAGGGTCAAACCGGCCATCCGAGCCGACGCATTTATGGATGTTGTAGGAAGCGATGAGGAAGTCGCCGCGGTGGCCACCTTCCTCCGGAGCGCGAAGATAGGGGCCTTGCATGGGTTGCAATGCGGTCAGCAGCCGCGGCGTCAACCGCTTGGTCCTCTTCATTCATTCCGTCCGTGGCGAATCCGTTGCATGCGCGAGCCTAAGCTGATTGTTGCCTCAAATCGTAGTCACAATTGGTCCAATTCGCGGGAAAGGTTCCGGGTTCCTAAAGATAGGGAGAGGCCAGCCATACGACACGGTTTCTCAGCCGCTTCCAGAATGGCCGCGCGCCCAGAGTTTCCAGGGTCTCCTGCCATGCATCGCCCATGCGCGCGCTGATATGGGCGTCGAGCCCCGCAACGAGGTCCGCGTCGAAGACCTCCATGTCGAGTTCGAAGTTCAGCCGCAGGCTGCGAGGATCGAGGTTCGACGAGCCGAGCAGAGCCCAGTTTCCATCAACTGTCATGAGCTTGGCATGATCGAAGGTGCCGCGCGTGCGCCATACGCGACAGCCCGCCGCAACCACCTGATCGAGCTGCGCCGTCATCGCGAAGTCGACCAGTCGCAGATTGTTGGCAGCCGGTATGACGATGTCCACTTCCACGCCGCGCCGAGCCGCGACACCGATGGCGCCAATGAGCTGCTGATCGGGCAGGAAATAGGGCGAGCAGATCGCGATACGGTGGCGGGCAACCGAGATCGCGCCCATCACCATCGTGTGGGTGGCGGCGAGATAGCTGTCGGGACCGGAGACGATGCAGCGCGCAGCCGACTTGCCCACCGGTCTGGCTGTCCCCCCCATCCAGGCCTCGCCCTCCAGCGTCTCGCCGGTGGTGAAACTCCAGTCGTCGGCGAAGACCGCGAGTAACTGATCGACGACGGGACCGCGCACCCTGAAATGCATGTCGCGACCGACCGCCGCGCCAGCGAAGTCGCTGTGGAATCCTGCCCGGATGTTCATCCCACCCGTGAAGCTTGTCTCACCGTCAACAACCATGATCTTGCGGTGATTGCGCAGATTGGCATAGGGCAGCCTCAGCCCCAGCAATGCGCCGAGGAAGAGTTCGGCTGAAACGCCCCCCTCACGCAAGGCGCCAATAATGGGCGGCCGCGAATAGCGCGCGCCCACCGCGTCGATCAGCACGCGCACCTCGACGCCTCGCTGCCGAGCCGCCACGAGCGCGTCGGCGAATTGCCGCCCCATCCCGTCATTGTCGAAGATGTAACTGGAAAGAGCGATATGCCGCCTGGCCGAGCGGATGGCCTCCAGCATCGCGGGATAGGCCGCATCGCCTCCCACCAGAGGCTCGATTTGGTTCCCCCCGATCAGGGGAAAGGGCGCGACCCGGTCGCCCAGCTTCTTCATGGATTGGAAGCGTGCCTCGGGCGGGATAAGGCCCGTCGAAGCCCCCGCGCCATGGAGGGCACGATGATGCCTGCTTTCGGCGCGGAAACGCTTATTGCCGATCGACACGCGGCGGATGCGATTGATGCCGGCCACGAGATAGAGCCCCGCGCCCACAAACGGCGAAAGCAGAATCACGCCGACCCAGGCGATGGCGGCGCGAGGGTCCTCCTTCGTCATGGCGGCGTGAATGGCAGCGGTGATTCCGATCACGCCGCTCGCCATCGCCACGATGTAAGGCCACCAACCCTCAAGGGCCTCCAGCATTCACTTCTCCCAGACCGTCCAGGCATGCTGGTATCGGGAGGGTTGCCCTGTCGGCAAGCCCATACGGTCGCAGCCCCTTATATTTGGCGGCAACTGAAATATATAGTGAGCATGACGAACACTGTCCGGACCATGCAAAGACCCATGTCCGTTCTCAGGGTCTCGCGCATCCTCGTACTGGCGATGCTGGCGTTGCTGGGCGCCTGGGGCATAGTGGCCTCAGGCAGCGAACGGACGGCCGTAGTTCTCAAATTCGAAGGCGCCGTTACGCCAGCCAGTGCCGACTACATCATCCGCGGTATTAATGGCGCGGCAGAGCGTGACGCAGGCATCGTCATCATCGAAATGGACACGCCAGGCGGCCTCGACAGTTCGATGCGCCAGATCATCCGGGCAATTATCGATTCTCCCATACCAGTCGCGACCTATGTCGCCCCGAGCGGCGCGCGGGCGGCGAGTGCCGGAACCTATATTCTCTATGCCAGCCACGTCGCCGCCATGGCGCCCAGCACGCATCTGGGCGCGGCCACGCCGGTGGCGATCGGCGGTGGCGGCATGCCATTCGGCGGCAGGGACGACGAGGGTGAGGATGATTCAGGTGGCACCGCCCGTCCGCCGGCCAGCGCGCAGGAGGCCAAGGCCATCAACGATGCCGTTGCCTATATCCGCGGGCTGGCCGAGATGCGCGGTCGCAACGCCGACTGGGCAGAACGCGCCGTGCGCGAGGCGGCCACGCTGACATCCAGCGCTGCCAGCCGGGAAAACGTCATCGACTTCACGGCAACCTCGGTCGAGGACCTGCTCGAGAAATCACATGGGATGACGATCCAGCTCGGGCAGGCGGAGACGGTGCTCGAGACCCGGGGGCTTACGATCGAAGTGGTGGAGCCCGACTGGCGAACGCAGCTTCTGGCCATCATAACGAACCCTAATGTGGCCCTGATCTTCATGATGGTGGGTGTATACGGGCTGATCTTCGAGTTCATGAATCCCGGGACACTGGTGCCCGGCACGATCGGCGGCATCAGCCTCATCCTGGGCCTCTACTCGCTCGCCGTCCTACCGGTCAGCTATGCCGGCGTCGGGCTTCTCATCCTGGGCCTTATACTGATGGTAGCGGAAGCCTTCGCACCCTCGTTCGGGATATTGGGCATCGGTGGCGCGATCGCCTTCGTGCTCGGCGCGGCGATCCTCTTCGACACCGACGTGCCCGGAATCGAAATCTCCTGGGCCGTCATCGGCGGCGTCGCGGCATCGAGCCTCATCCTGACGCTCATTATCGCACGCCTCGCCTTGCGTTCGACCCGCTCAAAGGTGGTCAGCGGCCGCGAGGAACTGATCGGCGCAATGGCCGAAGTCCTCGACTGGAAGGGACAGAAGGGCCACGTCTTCGTGCACGGAGAACGCTGGCAGGCAACTGCCGATCAGGCGATGATTCCCGGGCAGCCGGTGCGCGTCGTCGCACTCGACGGGCTGACCCTCAAGATAGACACCCAAGGGGCGCAAGAGACCCCGACCGGCTGACGAACTGCCGGACCAGACCGACAGGAGCGACACCATGGATATTTTCGGCGACCTCATCTTCTACGTCGTCATACTCGTCATTCTGCTGGCCATCCTTGGCTCGGCCGTCAAAATTCTGCGAGAATACGAACGCGGCGTCGTCTTCACCCTCGGCCGCTTCACGGGCACCAAAGGCCCCGGCCTGATCCTGCTGATCCCCTACATCCAACAGATGGTCCGCATCGACCTGCGCACGCTGGTCCTCGACGTGCCCAGCCAGGACGTGATCAGCCAGGACAACGTCTCAGTCCGCGTCAATGCGGTGATCTATTTCCGCGTCATCGACCCGGAAAAAGCGACCATCCAGGTCGAGAACTACATGCAGGCGACATCGGAACTGGCGCAGACCACGCTGCGCTCGGTACTGGGCAAGCATGAGCTGGACGAAATGCTGTCGGAACGCGACAAGCTCAACAACGACATTCAGGAGATCCTGGACGCGCAGACCGATGCCTGGGGCATCAAGGTGGCGAATGTCGAGATCAAGCATGTCGACATCAATGAGAGCATGATCCGCGCCATTGCCCGCCAGGCCGAGGCCGAGCGCGAGCGGCGTGCCCGGGTCATCAATGCCGAGGGCGAGCAGCAGGCCGCGGCCAAGCTTCTGGAAGCGGCCGAAATCCTCGGCAGGCGGCCCGAAGCCATGCAGCTTCGCTATCTCTCCTCGCTCAACTTCATCGCCGGCGAGAAGAACTCGACCATCGTCTTCCCCTTCCCGATGGAACTGGCGAGCATGGTGCCTGGCCTGTTCAACAAGGACGGCACCGCCAAGAAATAGAGGCGCGGCCAGACAGCTCAGATGTGCAGCGGGTGGCCCAAAGCGCGCAGGGCCGCCTCGTGAAAGGCCTCGCCCTGCGTGGGATGTGCGTGGATCGTGCCAGCGATGTCTTCCAGCCGCGCGCCCATCTCGAGCGCGAGCGCGAAGGCGGACGACAGCTCTGCAACCCCGTGGCCGACCGCCTGGATGCCCAACACCAGGTGATTGTCCGCGCGGGCCACGATCCGCACGAAGCCTTCCTCCGCCTGCATGGTCATGGCGCGGCCATTGGCCGTGAAGGGAAACTGGGCGACGCGGATTTCCCGTCCGGCTTCACGGGCCTCCTCCGGCGACAGTCCAACCGTCACGATCTCGGGGTCGGTAAAGCAGACGGCCGGGATGCAGCGCTTGTCCCACAGCCGACGATGGCCGGCCACGATCTCGGCGACCATTTCTCCTTGAGCCATGGCGCGGTGTGCCAGCATCGGCTCGCCGGTAACGTCGCCAATGGCATATATGCCCCGCATGGAGGTCTGGCAGCCTTCGTCGACCCGGATGAAACGCCCATCCATGTCGAGGACGAGCTCTTCGCGACCCCACCCATCCGTGACCGGCCTGCGTCCTACCGTCACCAGAACGTTGTCGCAGGCCAGCCGGGCCTCCTCGCCCTGAGCGGTTTCGACGAGGAGCACGCCCTCGCGGGACGATAGCCCGCGCGCCCTGGCGCCAAGCATCAACTCGACGCCGAGTTCCCCGAGCCGCTTCTCGACCGGCCGGGTGAGTTCCGGGTCGTAGCGCGGCAGAATACGCTCTTCCGCTTCCACGATCGTCACGCTGGTTCCCAGACGCGCAAAGGCCATACCCAGCTCCAGCCCGATATAGCCGGCCCCCAGAACCGCCAGCGATCCTGGCAGCGCGGTCAGCGAAAGAGCTTCGCTTGAGGAGATGATCTTGCCGCCGAAGGGAAGACCGGAGAGTTCGCTCGGACGCGAACCGGTGGCGATCACCACGTTCTCGGCGCGGATGACCTGCCTGCCGGTCTCCGACTCGACCTCGACCGTCTTGCCATCCCTGAAACGCGCATGGCCGTGCACGATCTTGACCTTGGCTTTCTTGAGAAGGCCGCTGACGCCGGTGGTGAGACGACCCACAATGCCATCCTTCCATTCGACCGCACGGGAAAGATCGAAGCTGGGATCGCTCAAGCCGATACCAAGCGGGCTGTCTCCGGCTGCCAGCCCGGCAACCTTTTCATATTCTCCAGCCACGTGGATCAGCGCCTTTGACGGGATGCAGCCGACATTGAGACAGGCGCCGCCCACCTGGCCTGCCTCCACGATCACCGTGTCGATGCCCAGCTGCCCGGCGCGAATCGCACATACGTATCCCCCTGGACCGGCGCCGATCACGAGCAGCCTGCATGAGATTTCCTTCATCAGCCTACTCCACGAAGATCAGCGCGGGTGTCTCGAGCAGCGTCTTCAGCCGCTGGACGAAGGTGGCGGCATCCCACCCGTCGACCACCCGGTGATCGAAACCGCAGGAGAGGTTCATCATGCGACGCGGGATGAATTGCGAGCCATCCCAATGCGGCCGGACGGCGATTTTGTTCACCCCGACGATGGCCACCTCGGGATGATTGATGACGGGCGTGGTGACTATGCCCCCCATCGGACCCAGAGACGTGATGGTGATGGTGGAACCCGACAGTTCCTCGCGTCGTGCCGAGCCATCGCGGGCCGCTTCAGCAAGCCGGGAAATCTCGGCCGCGCATCCGAATATGTCGCGAGCTTCCGCGTGATGCAGGACGGGTACCATCAGGCCCGACGGGGTCTGCGTCGCAATGCCGACATGGACGCCGCCATGGCGATGGACGATGCCGGCCTCGTCGTCGAAGAGCGCATTGATGCCGGGCTGCTCGCCCACCGCCTTGACGATCGCCCGCACGAGGAAGGGGAGCAGGGTCAGCTTGGATCTCGTCTCTCCCTGCTTCTCGCGGTTGAGCTTGCCTCGCAGATGCTCCAATTCGGTGACATCGACCTCCTCCACATAGGTGATGTGAGGGATCTTAGATTTCGCGAGCGTCATCTTTTCGGCGATGCGACGGCGCAGGCCCGTGACCTTGACCTCGGTGATGGAACTGTCGCGCAAGAGTGCCGGGCCCGCAGTTGTGGAAGGGCCAGTGGATGCGAACGCGTCGAGATCCTCGTGGGTGATGCGGCCTGCCGGACCCGTTCCCGCGAGCTGGCGCAGATCGATGCCAGCCTCGCGGGCGCGCAGCCTCACCGCCGGCGACGCAACCGGCTTTTCGGCGGGAGCACGCTGTGCGACACGCGTCCGGTCGGCCTCGGATGGCTGGGGAAGCCTCGCCTCCACCACGTCCTCCTTTGACGGTGGCGGCAGGTGCTCACCCTCGGGGGCCATGCCTTCTGCGATGGGTGCCTCGCCCTGGCCGTCATCCATCGGATCGGCAGCGTCAGCAGCCGGTTCCGCCGATCGGGTGCCCTCCCCTGCGATACCGATGCGCACCAGCGGAGAGCCCACGGCCACGACATCGCCGACTTCGGCACCAAGCCAGATGATCTCGCCGTCGACGGGCGTCGGTATTTCCACGGTCGCCTTGTCGGTCATCACCGCAGCCACGACGTCGTCCTCGCGAACCGGGTCGCCGACCTTGACGTGCCACTCGACCAGTTCGGCTTCGGCGACGCCTTCGCCGACATCCGGCAGCTTGATGGTGTGTTCGCCCATCACGCGGCCTCCATCACTTCGACAAGGGCCCTGGCGATGCGCGCCGGTCCGGGGAAATAGTCCCACTCCTGGGCATGCGGATAGGGCGTGTCCCAGCCGGTCACCCGGGCGATCGGCGCCTCAAGGTGATAGAAGCAGTGCTCCTGGACAAGCGCCGCGAGTTCCGCCCCGAAACCCGAGGTGAGTGTCGCCTCATGCACTATGACACAGTGCCCGGTCTTCTTGACCGAGGCCACAATGGTCTCGAGGTCCAGCGGCAGGAGCGTTCTGAGATCGATGATCTCGGCATCGATTCCGGCTTCCCGGGCGGCGGCTTCCGAGACATGCACCATCGTCCCATAGGCCAGAACCGAGACGGCTGCCCCTTGCCGACGCACGATCGCCTTGCCGAGCGGGGTGGCGAAATGCCCCTCGCCGACCTCACCCAGCGGATGCTTCGACCATGGCGTGACGGGACGGTCGGGATGGCCATCGAAGGGGCCGTTATAGAGCCGCTTGGGTTCCAGGAAGATGACCGGGTCGGGGTCCTCTATTGCCGCGATCAAAAGGCCTTTCGCATCCACCGGGTTGGAGGGGACAACGACCTTCAACCCGCTGACATGGGTGAACAGCGCCTCCGGGCTCTGGCTGTGGGTCTGGCCGCCGAAAATGCCGCCGCCGGTCGGCATGCGGATGACCATCGGGCATGTGAACTGGCCGGCCGAGCGGTAGCGGATGCGGGCGGCCTCGGAGACGATCTGGTCGTAGGCGGGATAGACGTAGTCGGCGAACTGCACCTCGATGCAGGGCTTCAGCCCATAGGCCGCCATGCCGATGGCGGCGCCCACAATTCCGAGCTCCGAGATCGGCGCGTCGAAACAGCGATGCGTTCCGTATTTCTGCTGCAGACCCGCGGTACAGCGGAAGACGCCGCCGAAATAGCCGACATCCTCGCCGAACACGACCACGTCCTCGTCGCGGCCCATGGAGACGTCCATCGCATCGCGGATGGCCTCGATCATGGTCATGCGCGGCATCGGCTAGATCCCCGCCTTCTGGCGCTGGCGCCTGAGATGAGCCGGCATGTCGGCATAGACGCCCTCGAACATGTCGCGCGCCGAAGGCTTGCCGCCCGAATGCAGCGTGCCGTGCTTTTCGGCCTCCTTCTGCGCGGCGATGATGGTGTCCTTGACCTCCGCCTCGGCCTGGACGTGCCGTTCCTCGCTCCAGGCACCGATCTTGATCAGATGGTTCTTCAGCCGGATCACCGGATCGCCCAGCGGCCAGGAATCGGATTCGGTCTTTGGCCGATAGGCGGAGGGATCATCGGATGTGGAGTGCGCACCGACGCGGTAGGTCACGTGCTCGATGAGGGTGGGCCCGAGATTGCGCCGCGCGCGCTCGACCGCCCATTTGGCGACCGCGTGGACCGCCAGATAGTCATTGCCGTCGACCCTGAGCGCGGCGATGCCGAAGCCCAAGCCCCGAGCGGCAAAGGTGCCGGAGCCGCCGCGCGCGATGCCCTGGAAGGTCGAGATCGCCCACTGGTTGTTGACGATGTTGAGCACGACGGGCGCCTTGTAGGTGGAGGCGAAGACGAGGGCCGCGTGAAAGTCGCTTTCGGCGGTCGAGCCGTCGCCGATCCAGCCGGCGGCGATCCGGGTGTCGCCCTTGATGGCGGAGGCCATGGCCCAGCCGACGGCCTGGATGTACTGGGTGCCGAGATTGCCGGAGACGGAGAAGAAGCCGTACTCCTTCGAGGAATAGAGAACCGGAAGCTGCCTGCCTTTCAGCGGATCAGCCTCGTTGGAATAGATCTGGTTCATCATGTCGACCATCGGATAACCACCCGCGATGAGCAGCCCGGCCTGGCGATAGGTCGGGAAGTTCATGTCGCCATCGTCGAGGGCGCGGCGGAAGGCGCAGGAGACGGCCTCCTCGCCCATATGCTGCATGTAGAAGGAGGTCTTGCCCTGGCGTTGCGCGGTCTGCATGCGCGCATCGAAGGCGCGCAGCGTCATCATGTGCTTGAGACCGTCGAGCAATTCGTCGGGCGTCAGCGTCCCGGCCCAGGGGCCGACCGCCTCACCGTCGCGGTTGAGAACCCGGATGATGGAATAGGCCAGGTCGCGCATGTCGCGCGGGTCGGCATCGACCTCGGGACGCGGCACGGTGCCGGCGCGCGGAATCTTGACGTTGGAGAAGTCGGGCTGGTCGCCCGGGCGGACTTCGGGCTCCGGCACGTGGAATCGGAGCTTATGTTTTTGCTGCATGCCGGCGAATACCTCCCTTCGTCGACCGCGTTATCTGCTTGATCATATATCCATGAAACGCGCGGCGACCAGAGCCAGCGACAGCGCCACCATCGGAAAAAGAATTGCGTCGATGTGTCGGATCGCCGGGCCCTGTCCCGTCCTTCGCACGCAATAGCAAAGAAGGAGGAGCCCATGGCCAGCATCACGCCCTTTCTCTGGTTCAACGACGATGCCGAGGACGCGATCGCGTTCTATGCCTCGATCTTCCCCGATGCGCGGATAAGCGACGTGCAGCGGCAGAACGGAAAGTTCTTTCTTGGCCAGTTCGAACTGGCGGGGCAGAAACTCATGGCGCTGAATGGCGGGCCGCAATTCCAGTTCACCGAGGCCATCTCGCTCTATGTGAACTGCAAGGACCAGGCCGAAGTCGACTATTACTGGGACCGGCTGCTGGATGGCGGCGGCAAGCCGCAGCAATGCGGCTGGCTGAAGGACCGCTACGGCCTGTGCTGGCAGATCATACCCGAGGCCCTGCCCAGCCTAATCGGCGACCCCGATCCCAAAAAGGCCGAACGCGCGATGAAGGCGATGCTGCAGATGGTCAAGATCGACGTCGCGCAGCTCGAAGCCGCCCATCGCGGAGACCGGATTTGAATCGGCAAACAGGAGGTTAGCAGATGAGATTCGTTCCCTATCTGAACTTCAAGGGTGATTGCCGCGAGGCGTTCGAGTTCTACGCGAAGCTGCTGGACGGCGAGATAACCGGAATCTTCACCTTCGGCGAGGCGCCGGGCGGGTCCGGGATGGACCCGGACTGGGACGACAAGATCATGAACGCGCATATGGTGTTCGGCCAGCAGGAACTGATGGGCTGCGACGCGCCGCCCCACACGGGCGACGCGACGATGAACGGGTTCTGGGTTTCCATCCAGATCGATGACGAGGCGCGCGCCCAGCGCATCTTCGACGCCTTCGCCGAGGCCGGCACGATCGTCATGCCCTATGGACCGACCTTCTGGGCCAGGCAGTTCGGCATGGTCAGGGACCGCTTTGGTACGCCCTGGATGATCAATTGCGGGATGATCGAGCAGGAGCAAGCGGCGGCCTGAAGGGTGGCGAAGGACTGACAAGAACATCGTGGAACTTGCGCGCCGACCAGACTAGGGTCGGCCCATGATAGACAAGCTCGAATCCTTCATCGCGCTGGCCAGGGCGCAGCATTTCGGCCGAGCAGCCGAAGAGCTCGGCATCACCCAGCCCACACTTTCGGCAGCCATCAAGCAGCTTGAGGGGGAACTCGGCGTCATGCTGGTCAAGCGCGGCTCGCGCTTCCAGGGGCTGACACCGGAGGGCGAGCAGGTTCTCGCCTGGGCACGCCGTATCACCGGCGATGCGCGCACCATGAAGGAGGAGATGCGCGCCGCGCGCCATGGTCTTTCCGGCCGGCTGCGCATTGCCGCGATCCCGACCGCGCTGGCCATGGTCGCGAGGCTGACGACACCGTTTCGCGAGGAACATCCCGGCGTGACGTTCTCCATCCTTTCAAGGACTTCGGTCGAGGTACTGACTCTGCTCGGCAATTTCGACATCGATGCCGGCATCACCTATCTCGACAACGAGCCGCTGGGCCGTGTCGTCTCCGTGCCGCTCTACGAGGAGCGTTATCACCTCATCACGGGCGCGGGGAACAGCTTCTCCGATCGCGATCGCGTCAGCTGGGCCGAAGTCGGGGAACTGCCGCTCTGCCTGCTCACCCCCGACATGCAGAACAGACGGCTGATTGACCAGCACCTGGCAGAGGCCGGATCGGTGGCGCGACCGACGCTGGAATCCAACTCGATGATCGTGCTGTTCTCGCATATACGGACCGGCAAATGGTCGTCGATCATGCCGCTCAACCTGGCTGAGACATTCGGCTTCGGCGAGCCGATCCGCGCTATTCCGATCGTCGAGCCGGATGCCCGCCATACGGTCGGACTGGTGGCGGCGCAGCGCGAACCCCACACGCCGCTCGTGGCGGCCCTTCTCACCGAGGCCCGCAGGCAATCCCATCTCGACGGCTAGGCCACGCTGTATACAGAACCCCCCTTTGATAGAAACTTTCTATCAAATGACGAATTTGCTTTATTGATTTTTTCACAGTTTCGCCGCACTCATGCCCCCTGTCGACAGGTTCATGTATACAGGGAGGGCGCTGCATCATGCAGGCGCAAGGTACCCAGATCGAGGCGCGCGCCAAAGCCGTGATCGCCGAGCACATCGAGCGCGAAGGCCCGCTACTTCCCATTCTCCATGGCATGCAGGACGAGTTCGGCTGCGTCCCCCAGGAGACCCTGCCGGTGATCGCCGAAGCGCTGAACCTGTCGCGCGCCGAAGTGTACGGCGTCATGACCTTCTATCACGACTTTCGGGAACAGCCGGCCGGACGCCACGTCATCAAGCTGTGCCGTGCCGAGGCGTGCCAATCGGTAGGTGGCGACCAGATCGCTGCGAAGCTTCAGCGTTTGCTGGGCATCTCGTTCAATGAAACCACTGCCGATGGCTCCGTGACGCTGGACCCGATCTATTGCATCGGCCTGTGTGCCTGCGCCCCGGCGGCCCTCGTCGATGGCGTGCCTGTCGGGCGGCTTGACGACGAAGCCCTCGACGAGATCGTCGCAGAGGTGCGAGCATGACCCCCGTCATCTACATTCCAGGCGACTCCGGCGCCCTGGCGCTGGGCGCCGAAAAGGTTGCCACGGCCATGAAGGCCGAGCTTGCTGCCCGCGGCATCGAGGCCAGGATCGTGCGCAACGGTTCGCGCGGGCTCTACTGGCTGGAGCCGATGGTGGAGGTGGCGACCGAACGGGGGCGCGTTGCCTATGGTCCGGTGCGAACCAAGGACGTCGCTTCCCTCTTCGAGAGCGATTTCCTTTCGGGCGGCACGCATGCCCTGTCGCTTGGAGATCCCGAACAGCTACCGTTCCTGGCGAAACAGACCCGTCTCACCTTTGCGCGCTGCGGCGTCACCGACCCGCTGTCGCTCGACGATTACCGCGCCCATGGCGGCCTGAAAGGCCTCGAGAAGGCCGTCGTCATGCCGCCGCTCGACATCGTCAAGCAGGTCACCGAGTCCGGGCTGCGCGGCCGGGGCGGCGCGGGCTTCCCGACCGGCATCAAGTGGCAGACGGTGCACGACGCGCCGGCGAGCCACAAATACATTGTCTGCAACGCCGACGAAGGCGACAGCGGCACCTTCGCCGACCGCATGATTATGGAAGGCGATCCCTTCGTCCTGATCGAAGGCATGGCAATCGCCGGCATCGCGGTGGGCGCGACCAAGGGTTATGTCTATCTGCGCTCCGAATATCCGCACGCCATCCGCGTCATGAACGCGGCCATCGAGATTGCCCGCAAGGAAGGCGTGCTCGGGTGGAACGTTCTGGGCTCGCAGCACCTCTTCGACATGGAAGTGCGCGTCGGCGCGGGCGCCTATGTCTGCGGCGAGGAGACGTCGCTGCTCAACTCGCTCGAGGGCAAGCGCGGCGTTGTGCGCGCCAAGCCGCCGCTTCCGGCGATCCAGGGTCTGTTCGGCAAGCCAACCGTGGTCAACAACGTCATATCGCTCGCCTCCGTGCCGGTCATCATGGACAAGGGCGCCGCGTTCTACCGCGATTTCGGCATGGGCCGCTCGCGCGGCACGATCCCCATCCAGATCGCCGGCAACGTCAAGCATGGCGGCCTGTTCGAGGCAGCCTTCGGCCTGACCCTGGGCGAGATCGTCAACGAAATCGGCGGCGGTACGGCCTCCGGTCGGCCGGTCAAGGCGGTCCAGATCGGCGGACCACTCGGCGCCTTTTTCCCGCCCTCCTATTTCGACATCCCCTTCGACTACGAGGCCTATAGCGCCAAGGAAGGGCTCATCGGCCATGCGGGGCTGGTCGTGTTCGACGACACCGCCGACATGCTCAAGCAGGCGCGCTTTGCCATGGAGTTCTGCGCCATCGAGAGCTGCGGCAAGTGCACGCCCTGCCGCATCGGTTCGGTGCGCGGGACCGAGACGCTCGACAAGCTGGCCGCCGGCATCGAGCCCGACAGGCAGATCGAGGTCATCACCGACCTGTGCAACACGATGAAGTTCGGATCCCTTTGCGCTCTGGGCGGGTTTACCCCCTATCCGGTGATGAGCGCGCTCACCCACTTCCCCGACGATTTCAAGCCGCGCCTCGTCGCGGAAGCAGCGGAATAGGAGAACCACCATGGGTCTCATTCAGGAAATCGACTTTGGCACCCCCGCCTCGAAAGCCGAGAAGCAGATCACGCTGACGGTCGATGGCCACACCATCTCCGTTCCCGAGGGCACGTCGGTCATGCGCGCCTCGGTGGAGGCCGGCATCGCGATCCCGAAGCTCTGCGCAACCGACATGGTGGACGCCTTCGGCTCATGCCGGCTCTGCTTGGTCGAGATCGAGGGCCGCAACGGCACGCCTGCCTCCTGCACCACGCCGGTCTCCGACGGCATGGTCGTGCACACCCAGACCGGCCGGCTGAAGGACATCCGTCGCGGCGTGATGGAGCTCTACATCTCCGATCACCCGCTGGACTGCCTCACCTGCTCCGCCAATGGCGACTGCGAGCTGCAGGATATGGCCGGCGTCGTCGGCCTGCGTGACGTGCGCTACGGCAATGACGGCGAGAACCATGTCTTCGCCAGGGACCGTCAGGACGGCTCAGCGAATTTCCACTGGATGCCGAAGGACGAGTCGAACCCGTATTTCACCTACGATCCGTCGAAATGCATCGTGTGCTCGCGCTGCGTTCGCGCCTGCGAGGAGGTGCAGGGCACCTTCGCGCTGACCATTGAGGGCCGTGGCTTCGAAAGCCGGGTTTCGGCCGGCATGCATGAGGCGTTCCTGGAATCCGAGTGCGTGTCCTGCGGCGCCTGCGTGCAGGCCTGCCCGACAGCCACGTTGCGGGAGAAGTCCGTCATCGAAATCGGCCAGCCCGATCGCTCGGTCGTCACCACCTGCGCCTATTGCGGCGTCGGCTGCTCCTTCAAGGCGGAGATGCGTGGCGACGAGCTGGTACGCATGGTGCCGTACAAGGACGGCAAGGCCAATCGCGGCCATTCCTGCGTCAAGGGCCGCTTCGCCTATGGCTATGCTTCGCACACCGACCGCATCCTCAACCCTATGATCCGCGAGAAGATCACCGATCCCTGGCGCGAGGTCACCTGGGAGGAGGCATTCGCCCATGTGGCATCGGAGTTCCGGCGCATCCAGTACCAGTACGGCAAGGGCGCCATCGGCGGCATCACCTCCTCGCGCTGCACCAACGAGGAGACCTATCTCGTCCAGAAGCTGATCCGCCAGGGCTTCGGCAACAACAATGTCGACACCTGCGCGCGCGTCTGCCACTCACCGACCGGCTACGGCCTGAAGCAGACCTTCGGCACCTCGGCCGGCACGCAGGATTTCGATTCCGTTGAGCAGACCGACGTCGTCATGGTCATCGGCGCCAACCCGACCGATGGTCACCCGGTCTTTGCCTCCAGGCTGAAGAAGCGGTTGCGCCAGGGTGCCGAGCTGATCGTCGTAGATCCGCGCCGCATCGACCTCGTGCGCCAGCCGCATATCGAGGCTGCACACCATCTGCCGCTGCGGCCCGGCACCAATGTCGCGCTGCTGACGTCGCTTGCCCATGTGATCGTCACCGAGGGCCTGTTCGACGAGGCGTTCGTGCGCGAGCGCTGCGACTGGTCGGAATTCGAGGACTACGCCGCCTTCGTTTCGGAAGAGACCCGCAGCCCCGAAGCCATGGAAGCCACGACCGGCGTGCCCGCTGAGAGCGTGCGTGAGGCGGCGCGGCTGTTTGCGACCGGGGGCAATGGTGCGATCTATTATGGCCTTGGCGTCACCGAGCACAGCCAGGGCTCGACCACGGTGATGGCGATCGCCAATCTGGCCATGCTGACCGGCAATATCGGCCGGCCGGGCGTCGGCGTGAACCCGCTCAGAGGCCAGAACAACGTCCAGGGCGCCTGTGACATGGGTTCCTTCCCGCACGAGCTGCCGGGCTACCGCCACATGTCGGAGGACGCCGCCCGCGAGATCTACCAGGCCTTGTGGGACGTCGAACTCAGCCCCGAACCCGGCCTGCGCATTCCCAACATGCTGGACGCCGCCGTCGAGGGCACCTTCAAGGGCATCTATGTGCAGGGCGAGGACATCCTCCAGTCCGATCCCAACACGCGCCACGTGGCGGAAGGCCTGGCGGCGATGGAATGCGTGGTCGTCCACGACCTCTTCCTCAACGAGACCGCCAACTACGCCCATGTCTTCCTGCCGGGCTCGACCTTCCTGGAAAAGGACGGCACCTTCACCAATGCGGAGCGCCGCATCAACCGCGTGCGCAAGGTGATGGCGCCCAAGAACGGTCTTGCCGACTGGGAGGTGACCCAGGAGCTCGCCCGCGCACTCGGCCGGGACTGGAACTACCAGCATCCCTCCGAGATCATGGCCGAGATCGCGGCGACCACGCCCTCCTTCGCCGGCGTCAATTACGAGCTTCTGGAGCGGGAGGGCTCCGTCCAGTGGCCGTGCAACGAGAAGGCGCCGTTGGGCACTCCGGTCATGCATATCGATGGCTTCGTGCGCGGCAAGGGCAAGTTCATCCGCACCGAATATGTCGCGACCGACGAGAAGACGGGACCGCGTTTTCCGCTGCTGCTCACGACCGGTCGTATCCTGTCGCAGTACAATGTCGGCGCGCAGACGCGGCGCACCGAAAATGTCGCCTGGCATCACGAGGATCGGCTCGAGATCCATCCCCACGATGCCGAGCAGCGCGGCGTGCGCGAAGGCGACTGGGTGAAGATCCAGAGCCGGGCCGGCGAGACGACCCTGCGCGCGCTTATCACCGAACGCGTGGCGCCGGGCGTGGTCTATACGACCTTCCACCACCCCAACACGCAGGCCAATGTGGTCACGACCGAGTTTTCGGACTGGGCCACCAATTGTCCCGAATACAAGGTGACGGCGGTCCAGATAGCGCCCTCCAACGGACCATCGGACTGGCAGGAGGAATATTCGGAACAGGCCCGCCAGAGTCGGCGCATCGCCCCGCTGGAGGCGGCGGAGTAGGTTCGCCATGACCCGACCTCCCCTCGCCTCCACCCCGCGCATCGCGCGCCGCGCGGCCGGCACGAGCGCGTCGGCGCGCATGGTGCCGGAGGAGACCCCGGTGGCGCTTTCCTACGCGGGGACCACCCACGCGGTGATGATGGCGTCGCCTGCCGATCTCGAGGATTTCGCGATCGGGTTCTCGATAACCGAAGGCATTATCGCCTCGCCCGAGGAGATCGACACGCTTGAGGTCGAGGAGATGGGACCCGGCATCGACATCCGCATCCACCTGAAGGATGTCGCCAACCGACGCTTCGAGGCCAGGCGCAGACGTCTTGCAGGTCCTGTCGGCTGCGGGCTGTGCGGCATCGAGTCGATCGAAGAGGCGATGCGCGAGGCCAGCAAGGTCGGCGGGAACCATCCCCCGCTGGAACCAGCCGCCATTTCGGATGCTGTGCGTCTTCTCTCCAGGAACCAGCCCTTCCACGCCGAGACCGGAGCCGTCCATGCGGCTGGCTTCTACGTCCCCGGCAGGGGCATCGTGGCTGCCCGCGAGGATGTCGGCCGTCACAACGCGCTCGACAAGCTGGCCGGCGCACTGGTTCGTGCCGGTATCGATGGCGCCACGGGTGCCGTGGTCGTCACCTCCCGCGTATCAGTGGAGATGGTGCAGAAGACGGCCGCCATCGGCTCGCCCTTCATATTCGCCGTTTCCGCCCCGACGGCGCTCGCCATCCGCACTGCCGAAGCGGCCGGCATGACGCTGGTCGCACTCGTGCGCGGCGATGAATACGACATCTTCACCCACCCCGACCGCATCTCATCCGGAGCCGCACAGCATGTCGCATGACCCCAGTATCCGCGCCGGCAGGGACAAGCTCATCTACATGGCCAACCAGATCGCAACCTTCTTCGAGGCCCAGCCAGGGGATGCCGCTTCAGAAGGGATTGCCAAGCACATCAACGAATTCTGGGAGCCACGCATGCGGCGCCAATTCTTCGACATCGTCGATGCGGGCGGCGAAGGACTGAAGCCCCAGGTGGTCGAGGCAGCCAAGACCATCCGCCGCCCTGCCCCCGAACCCGCACCCGCCGGCCAGGCCTGATTTCCGTTTCCGGCAGGAAAGACTGGCCCAACCGCCCATTAAGCTGATATGCGGCGGGCAAACGAGGCCCTTTCGATGACAGAACAAACATCCGATACGCCTGCGGCCCTGCCGGCCGCGGTGCATCCCGCATTGGCAACCGCGCTCGGCGCGCATGGCTATACCCAGCTCACACCCGTTCAGACGGCGATGCTGGATGACGCCCATGACGGCGCCGACCTCCTGGTTTCGGCCCAGACGGGGTCCGGGAAGACGGTCGCATTCGGCATTGCCGTGGCACCGACACTTCTCGGCGATGCGCAGCGTTTCGACGCGCCGAAGACACCGCTCGGCCTCGTTATCGCCCCGACACGCGAGCTGGCCATGCAGGTCCAGCGTGAACTTGACTGGCTTTACGCGGATGCCGGCATCCGCATCGCCACCTGCGTCGGCGGCATGGACATGCGCAACGAGCGGCGCGCGCTCGACCGCGGAGCGCATCTGGTCGTCGGCACGCCCGGCCGTTTGCGCGACCACATCACGAAGGGCTCGCTGGACACCGGCGCACTGCGTGCGGTGGTGCTGGACGAGGCGGACGAGATGCTCGATCTCGGTTTTCGCGAGGATCTGGAGTTCATCCTGGCCTCCGTGCCCGACGAGCGCCGTATCCTCATGTTCTCGGCAACGGTGCCGCGTGCCATCGCCGAACTGGCGAAGACCTACCAGCGCGACGCCATCAGGGTCGCAGCCGGTGCCGCCAGCCAGCAGCATTCGGACATCGAATATCAGTTGATGCTGGTGCGCCGCGACGAGCGCGAACACGCCATCATCAACACCCTGTTGCATGCCGACAGCACCAGCGCACTTGTCTTCTGTCACACACGCGAGGCCGTCCGGCACCTGACGGCACGGCTCGCCAACAGGGGCTTCTCGGTCGTCGCCTTGTCGGGCGAACTCGCCCAGTCGGAACGCTCGAGCGCGCTCCAGGCAATGCGTGATGGGCGGGCACGCGTCTGCGTGGCAACCGACGTGGCAGCGCGCGGCATCGACCTACCCAATCTCGACCTGGTGATCCACGCCGACATTCCCAGTAACCCGGCGACGCTCCTCCACCGCTCCGGGCGCACGGGGCGGGCCGGGCGCAAGGGTATCTGCGTGCTCATCGTGCCCGAGCACAGGCGCGGGGCGGCCACCAGGGTCCTTTCCAATGCCAATCTGACGGCCACGATACGCAGCGCGCCCGACATTGCCGAGATCGAGGCCCATTATCGGCGCCAGATCATGGAGACAGCACTTGAAGCTGCCGAGCCCGACGAAGCCGAGGCCGGCTTCGTGGCCGAGCTCCTGGAGCGTGTCTCGCCGGAACGCCTGGCTGCTGCCTTCTTCCGCCAGCAGATAAGCCAGCGACCCGTTCCAGAAGACATTGCAGCCCTTCCCCTGTCGAGGGATGGACGGACCACCATCCGCCGAGACAACCGCTTCGATGCCGGCGGAACCGAGGGCGGCGGCCGCCCTCCGCGCGCTCCCGACATGACGGACGGTGTCTGGTTCACGCTTTCAGTCGGTCGCAAGCAGCGCGCCGATCCCAAATGGCTGCTGCCGATGATCTGCAAGGCAGGTGGCGTCACCAAACGCGACGTGGGTTCGATCAAGATCGACGACACCGAAACCCGTTTCGAGATTTCCTCCGACAAGGCAGACGCCTTTGCCGCACAGTTGAACCAGGGCAAGCTGGAACGCGGCATCACCATCACCCGCGGTGGCAGTGGCGGTGGCAAGCCAAGCTCGGCCCCCAAGGGCAGCGCGAGAGACGGGGACAAGCCCAAGCCGAAAGGCAAAGGCAAGGTCAAGCCCAGATGGTCTGCCGCCGAGAAGGAAGCGCGCGGCGGCAAGCCGCCCCGCAAGCCCAAGAAGGACGCAGGCAAGCGCCCTTCGTAGGGCCTATCCCCGTTCGTTGCCCGGCTTCGGTCCCGATTCCGCTCGACTCCTCGACGGCACCGGGCTAGGCGGGGCGCAGACGCCGCCGACCATCCGGAATGCCGATCATGAACAGACCCACCCTCATCGCTCCTTCGATTCTGTCCTCCGACTTCTCCCGATTGGGCGACGAAGTGGAAGCCATCGTCGCCGCCGGGGCGGACTGGGTTCATCTCGACGTGATGGACGGCCATTTCGTGCCTAACATCACCTTCGGCCCTCCCGTCATCAAGGCGATCCGCGACCGCACCGACAAGGTGTTCGACTGCCACCTGATGATCGCGCCGGCCGATCCCTATCTGGCCGCCTTCGCCGAGGCCGGCGCCGACATCATCACGGTACATGCCGAAGCCGGGCCGCATCTCGATCGTTCGCTGCAGACCATCCGGGCGCTGGGCAAGAAGGCAGGCGTCTCGCTCAACCCGTCCACGCACGAGAGCGCCATCGAACATGTGCTCGACCGGCTCGACCTGATCCTGGTCATGACGGTCAATCCGGGCTTCGGCGGCCAGGCCTTCATTCCGGCGATGGTCGACAAGATCCGGCGCATCAAGGCGATGATAGGCGAGCGCCCCATCCACATTCAGGTCGATGGCGGCGTGACGGTCGAGACCGCGCCGCTGGTTGCGAAGGCGGGCGCCGACGTGCTCGTTGCCGGTTCAGCCGTCTTCAAGGGTGGCCAGGCGGACGCCTATCGTGCCAACATCGGCGCGATCAGGCAGGCGGCCGATCTTGCAGTCGGGAACGCCGCCTGAACGACGAGGTTCATTCGGGAGCGAACGACATGGCGGAAACGGCACCCCTCTGCAATTTCGGCTGGCCGGCCATCGACGCTCACCTGCCCGGCACCGACGGACGGCGCCATCAGCTCTACGAGCAGGCCGGCCCGGGCGGGCTGGTGATTGCCTTCATCTGCAACCATTGCCCCTATGTGAAGTCCTCGATCGGACGCATCGTCCGCGATGCGCGCGATCTGCGACCGATGGGGATCGGCTTCGTGGCGATAAACTCCAACGACGCCGTCTCGCATCCTGAGGACTCTTTCGAGAAGATGCAGGTCTTCGCGCGCGAGCATGGCATCGATTTCCCTTATCTCCATGACGAAGAGCAGAACGTCGCGCGGGCCTACGGTGCGGTCTGCACGCCGGACTATTTCGGGTTCAACGCGGACCTGAAGCTGCAATATCGCGGTCGGCTGGACGCTGCGCGCACCGGCCCGGCGCCCGACGACATGAAGCGCGATCTCTATGATGCAATGGTCAAGGTCGCCCGCTCCGGGGAAGGTCCCCGCGAGCAGCAGCCCTCGATGGGCTGCTCGATCAAATGGAAAAACGACTCCTGGTAGAAGCCTTTAGAGCGAGAAGCTCTCTCCCAGATAGAGCCGCCGCACATCGGGATTCTCGACGATCTGCGAGGGAAGCCCGTGGGTCAGCACCTGCCCGGCATGGATGATGTAGGCGCGCTCCACCAATCCAAGCGTTTCGCGCACATTGTGGTCGGTGATCAACACGCCGATGCCGCGTCCCGTCAGATGCCTGACGAGCTGCTGGATGTCCGACACCGCGATGGGGTCGACGCCCGCGAATGGTTCGTCGAGCAGCATGAATTGCGGGTCGCTGGCCAGGGCACGAGAAATCTCAAGCCTGCGCCTTTCGCCGCCGGACAGCGAAATGGAGGGTGCCTTGCGCAGATGCGCGATGTTGAATTCTTCCAGCAGCTCGTCGAGCCGCCGCTTCCGGCGGCTGCGGTCGCGCTCCGTGACTTCGAGAATTGCGAGGATGTTCTCCTCCACCGAAAGACCCCGGAAGATCGAGGCTTCCTGCGGCAAATATCCGACCCCGAGCCGCGCCCGCCGGTACATGGGCAGCGCGGTGACGTCGTGGCCGTCCAGTTCGATGGTGCCCTGGTCCACCGGCACCAGGCCGGTGACCATGTAGAAGCAGGTCGTCTTGCCGGCGCCGTTCGGCCCCAGGAGGCCAACGGCTTCGCCCGCGCGAATGCCGAAGGAAACACCGCTGACGACCTGGCGTCCCTTGTAGCTCTTGCTCAGGCCGCGGGCGATCAGCGTGCCCTTGGATCGCGACGGGTCGCCAGATTCGGTTGCAGGTACAGGCTTTTGCCCGTCCCTCCTGAATCTGGACATGAGGCCGGAAAAGACCGGCATCAGCGGTCCTGCGAACCCGGCTGAAGCAGCATCCTGACGCGACTGCTCCCGGACCCGTCGGTGCAGCCATCGAGCTGGGCGAGGCCAGACTGCATCTGGACCGTCAGTTTGCAGCCCATGATGACATTGTCGCCTTCGCTCAGCACGACCTCCTGCCCCCTGAGAACCAGAACCTCGGTCAGCATGTTGAAGTCGCCGGTGTCGCCGGTCGCGATCTGATCGCCCGAGCGCATGTGGACGCCCCCCTCGACTTCCAGGCGCTCGATGTCGCCCGCACCGGCACCGCCGGCACCGCCTTCTCCAGAATAGAAGACCCGCATGGTACCAGCCCGCATGACAGTGTCACCCTGGGTGACGGTCACATTGCCGGTGAATATGGCCAGGCTTTCGGCGTCGCGCACCTCGAGCCGGTCGCTCTCGATCTGGATCGGCTCGTCGCCGGACAGCTGCATGCCGGTCATGCGTGTCTGTTGCGCCTCGGCGGGCAGAACCATGCCGGCGGTCGCAAAGGCCGCCAGAAGCCCCAATACCGGCGCGACAAATCTATTGGGCATTCGACGCTTCCTCGTTCGCTTGTGCTCTGTCCAGCCGCTGCAGGTCGACCTGCATGCGGACGCGATTCTCGAATATCATTACACCACCGCGTTCCGTCACCCGCATGGAATCCGCGGAAAGCGTAGAGCCTTCCATGTTTATCTCAACCGGTTCGGTGCTGGACATGACGCCGAGGCCGATGTCGACCATTGCCGAACGCAGATTGGCCGTCATGCCGGTATCCATGGTGAAGACCACGCCGTCGGAGAGCTCGAGCGTATTGGCCTCGCGATCGAAGACGCCGCGTTCGGCATCCACGTCCGCCCAGTTCTCGGCATTGATCGGCAGACGGGCGCCGATCTTCTCCAACTGGATCACGCTGGTGTTGCCGACATCCTGGATCGCGCGCTCGGCGTGCATCGAATAGGGGCGGTCATCGGGCGTGTGGCCATCCAGCTCCGGATTGGCCATGACGAGGCGACCGCCTTCCAGCGTGGTGCCGCTGAGACTGACGGAGACCCCCGAGGGAAGCCCGACGAGGGAATACAGCCCCACCCCGACGACCAGCAGAAGGGCCAGGGCGGGCAGCGCGACCTTCAGGATCCGCACCCGGCGCGAATGACGCTGCGCCCGACGATAGGCGTGTTCGAAGGCCGCACCCGCCTCCGGCGTGCCGGAGACGGGGCTGGAAGCCGCCGGGTCTGGTAACTGGTCGCTGCGGGATCTGCTCATGCTGGCAAGGTCAACCTGGCTGGGTGCGGGGGGCCTGACGGCGCGATGCGGGCGGACGCGAACCCCAAATGCCCGCCGCGCAATCCCGACTGAAAGGGTGTATCGGAAGGAATATGGGCTTTTTTGGGTTGTATTTCCACCACCACGGAGCCGCCATCACAAATGGTCGCGCTGCGGATCGGGCCATTTCCCATTGGGCCGGCATGATCTAAAAGGCAGCCATGAGGCGGCGACGGGCGCGAACCCGCGCACAAACGATCGGGAGTCACACATGGCAAGCAAGGCCGACGACATGATCGACCGCAGGCGGCTGCGGCGCAAGCTGACCTTCTGGCGCGGCGCCGCGGTCCTCGTTGCCGCAGCCGCGGTGCTCGCTGCCGCAACCTGGATGTTCCAGGATACCTCCACCGCGGGCAGCCATATCGCCAAGATCCGCATCGAAGGCACGATCACCGACAACCGCGAACTGCAGCGGCGTATCCAGCGTATCGGCGAGTCGAGCGCGGTCCAGGGCGTGATCGTGGCGATCAGCTCGCCCGGCGGGACCACCACCGGCGGCGAAGCCATTTTCGAGGCCTTGCGCAAGCTCTCGGAGCAGAAGCCCATGGTCGCCGAGGTGGGAACGCTGGCGGCCTCCGCCGGCTACATGATCGCCACCGCCAGCGACCACATCGTCGCGCGCCAGTCCTCGATCGTCGGCTCGATCGGCGTGCTGGTCCAATTTCCCGACGTCACCGGCCTGATGGAGAATATCGGCGTGCGCTACGAGGCCGTCAAATCCTCGCCGCTCAAGGCCGAGCCCTCCCCCTTCACGCCGACCACGGATGAGGAACGCGAGATGTTGCGCGCGCTCGTCATGGACAGCTACGACTGGTTCGTCGACCTGGTGACCGACCGGCGCGCCCTCACGCGCCAGCAGGTGCTCCAGCTGGCCGACGGCTCCATCTTCACCGGACGCCAGGCGCTCGAGCGCGGCCTGATCGACGCGCTGGGCGGCGAGGACGTGGCCAAGGCATGGCTGGTCGAACAGGGGCTGAGTGCCGATCTCGACGTGGTGGAATGGCGCGAACGCTCGTCCGGCGACGGATTTTTCCGCATCCCCGGCATTGGCACCCTGGCCGCATGGATAATGGGCTTCGACGGCATCGATCACATGCTGGCACGCGTGGGCGCCGACCGCATCTTCCTTGACGGGCTGGTGTCGGTCTGGCAACCTGATCTCGGCCGCTTGTCCGAATAGCCGAAAAATCAATAAAAACATTGTACTAAGTAAGTATCCACAGGGATGCCGGGAACGTCGATATGATCAAGTCCGAACTTGTCCAAACCATCGCCAATCGCAATCCTCACCTGTACCTGCGCGACGTCGAGAACATCGTCAACGCGATACTGGACGAGATCAGCGAGGCGCTGGCGACGGGCAATCGGGTAGAGCTCAGAGGGTTCGGCGCTTTCTCGGTGAAGAACCGCCCGGCCCGCGTCGGCCGCAACCCGCGCACCGGCGAGTCGGTTGAAGTCGACGAAAAATGGGTCCCTACCTTCAAGACCGGCAAGGAACTGCGCGACCGGCTCAATCCCGGCGGCTCGGACATCTGAGGCGGGAAGGAACCAGACCATGATGCACCGCATCTTCACCGTCCTCGTTGTCGTTCCCATTGCCATCGCATTGATCGCCGTGTCGGTCGCGAACCGCGCGCCCACAATCTTCACCCTCGATCCGTTCAATCCCGGCAATCCGGCCTTGAGCGTGCAGATGCCGCTCTTCGTGCTTCTCCTTCTGACGCTTGCCCTCGGCCTGATCGCCGGCAGCATGGTGACCTGGTTCAAGCAGCACAAATACCGCAAGGTGGCGCGCGAACACGAGGTCAAGGAGGAGCGCGAGCATCGCGCGAACGCCGTGCTTCCCGCCCGCACCGTCTGATCATTTTCCGCCCCGTTACCCCAAAACCAGAACAATCCGCAGCGTAGGGAGGGCAAGCATGCGTTTCGTTTCGGCCGAGGAAGTGGACGGAGTGCTGACCCATGGCGGTCTGGTGGAAACGCTGCGAGAGGCTTTTCGCAAAGGCGCGGTCCAGCCGCTGCGGCATCATCACACCGTCGAACGGCCAGCCGGCACGGCATCTACACTGCTTCTGATGCCGGCCTGGAGCGATTTTTCCGCGCCTGCCTTCGAGGGTGATGGGTATGTCGGCGTGAAGATCGTCACCGTCTCGCCCGACAACAACGCCAAGGGTTTGCCCGCCATCATGGGCATCTATCTGTTGCTGGACGGCCAGACGGGCGAGCCGCGTGCGCTCATCGACGGCCAGCGCATCACGCTGTGGCGCACCGCCTGCGCCTCGGCGCTGGCGGCCGACTATCTGGCCCGCAAGGACGCATCCAGCATGCTGATGGTCGGAGCCGGCGCACTGGCCCCCTTCCTGGTGCGCGCCCATGCGGCCGTGCGACCCGTCAAGCGCGTGGCGGTCTGGAACCGGACGCCCGCCAATGCCGAAAGACTGGTCGAAACCCTTCAGGCCGATGGCTTCGAGGCGCGGCTGGCGGAGACGATCGACGACGAACTGGGTGAAGCCGATATCGTCTCCTGCGCGACGATCTCGTCCGTCCCGCTGATCCACGGGGCGAAGCTGCAACCCGGTACCCATGTCGATCTGGTCGGTGCCTTCGCCCCCACCATGCGCGAAAGCGACGACGAGGCGATCCGCCGCGCGCGCGTCTTTGTCGACACCATTGGCGGCGCGACCAAGGAAGCGGGCGACATCGTCCAGGCACTGGAAAGCGGCGCCTTGTCCCGAGACGATATCCAGGCCGATCTCTACGACCTCTGCCGCGGCCAGAAGAAGGGCCGCGAGAGCGACGACGAGATCACGCTCTTCAAGTCCGTGGGGGCGGCAATCGAGGATCTCGCGGCCGGCATTGCCGTTTGGGAAAAGCTCGGCGGCTAGCCACCCTGTTCATTTCCTGCGCGCCACGATGAAGGGACGCGTGTCCTTGCCTTTCGAGGCATGGCTTTCACGCAAGACGATCTCGAACCCCGCCGCGCGGATTTCGCGCTCCAGACCGGCCGCGTCGAAAACGACGACGGTTGGTGCCAGCCCCGCCACGCGCATGACAGGCAACAACAGCAGCCGGATCAACGGGTTCATGTCGCCGAGGCAGGCGGTCTTCGAGATGAAGAGGCCGCCAGGCGCCAGCAAACCATGAACCGCGCGCAACGTGGCCGGCAGGTCGTGCACCAGATGGAGATAGTTGAAGCCCAGAACAGCATCGAAGACCTCTGCCTCGTCCGCCAGCGTCTCGGCGGTCGCAACCTGGAATGCCAGCGAGGGAAGCGGGTTGGCCTCGTGTTTCTGTTGGGCAATGGCGATCATCGCCGGCGCGATGTCGGTGGCCAGATAGCGTTGCACGCTTTCTGCAAGCCGGAGCGCCGTCGTCCCCGTGCCGCAGCCCAGTTCCAACACGCTCGCATGGGCCGGCAGGAGTTCCCGCGTGCGCTCCAGCGTGCGCTCGTACCCGGCCTGGTCCTTGATCGTGGATCTGGCGTATTTTTCGGATGCCCGGTCCCAAAAGCGGGCGTCGCGTGCGGTGCTGATCATGGGGATCTCCTTCGGGGAGCGATCTAGCATATGCACTGAAGAAGAAAATTGCCGAAATTCGCAAGAATGATATACGCGGATACATGAAGACGCTGGACTGGAACCACATAAGGGCCTTTTATGCCACGGCCTCCGCTGGCTCTCTCTCGGCCGCAGCCAGACAGCTCGGTCTCACGCAACCCACGCTGTCCCGCCAAGTGGTTGCCCTGGAAGCCGAACTCGGCGTTTCCCTCTTTGACAGGGTCGGCCGCAAGCTTGTCCTGACCGCTACGGGATCCGATCTCCTGGCCCACATACGGATGATGGGCGAGGCAGCGGAGACCGTTGCACTTGCCGCCAGCGGCCGCGGCAACGAGATCAGCGGGCGCGTCAGTATTTCCGCCACCGACACCTATGCCGCCTACATCCTGCCCGAGATCATCCAGCGCATCCGCTCGGAAGCGCCGCAACTGACGATCGCCCTTCTCGCCTCCAACGATCTGAGCAACCTTCACCGGCGCGAGGCCGACATAGCCATCCGCCACGTCGCACCCGACCGCCTCGGCCTTGTCGGCCAGCATCTGCGCGACGCGCAGGCCGACTTCTACGCTTCGCAGGAATGGGTAGCCCGGAACGGGCAGCCCGAGGCGCTGGCCGATCTGGCCGGGCTCGAACTGATCGGGTTCGAAGACGCCGGCCGCTACGCCGGCTACCTGCGCGAAATGGGCGTGCCGGCCGGTGAGGCCGACTTCCGGCTTCTTTCCAGTTCCTCCGTCGCGATCTGGGAAATGGTTCGGCGTGGCATGGGTGTGGCGCCCATGCTGCGCGAGATCGCCAACCGGACACCGGGCGTGGTGAGACTGCTGCCGGACACGAAGCCGATCGAGGTGCCGCTCTGGCTTGTTACCCACCAGGAATTGCAGGCTGCCCCGCGAATCCGGCTGGTGCATGGCATATTGGCGGAGGAACTGTTGCAGCTCTAGCGCCCGCGGCTTCTGTTGCGAGCGCAATCGCGCTGTGGCAGAAGCGCGGTCGATTGCCACCCGGAGACCCCCTGCTTGAACGCCTCCCGCAAACCGCGTCACAAGGACCGCCCGCCCCGCAAGACCGGGAAGCCGGAGGCGCGCGGGCGCGATCCGCAGGCGGCGACCGTGGTGGGCGGTGAGAAACCGGCGAATGAGGCTCCCGGTCCGCGGGTATTGCCGCCGCGCCGTGACGGCAAGCTCCCGGCCGAACGCCTGCCGGTGATCCTGGAGGTCGAGCCCAACGAGGACTATGCGCTGCTCGATTCCGGCGACGGGCAGAAGCTCGAGCGCTACGGCGACTACCGGATCGTGCGCCCCGAAGGACAGGCCATATGGCGCCCCGCCCTGCCCGACCACGAATGGCACAACGCGGACGCCATCTTCACCGGCGATACGGACGAGGAGGGCATGGGCCGCTGGCGCTTCCCGAAGGCGCCGTTGGGCGAGACCTGGCCGATGAAGCATGACGGGATAGATTATCTCGGCCGCTTTACCTCGTTCCGGCATGTCGGCGTCTTCCCTGAACAGGCCTCCCACTGGCGCCACATGGAAGACCTCATCAAGGGCGCCAATCGGCCCGTGCGCGTGCTGAATCTGTTCGGCTATACCGGCGTCGCCTCGCTGGCGGCCGCCCGTGCGGGCGCGGAGGTGACACATATCGACGCCTCCAAGAAAGCGGTCGGCTGGGCTCGGGAGAACCAGGACATGGCACGGCTCTCGGACAAGCCGATCCGTTGGATCGTGGAGGACGCCGTCAAGTTCGCCGAACGCGAGGTGAGGCGCGGCAATGGCTACGAGATCGTCCTGCTCGACCCGCCCGCCTTCGGGCGCGGGCCGAAGGGCGAGGTCTGGCAATTGTTCGAGGATCTGCCCTTCCTCGTGGAGACCTGCCGGGCGATCCTGTCGGACCGCCCGCTGGCGATGGTGCTGACCGCCTATTCGATCCGCGCATCGTTCTTCTCGATCCACGGGCTTGTGCGCGACACCTTTGCCGGCATGGGCGGCCGGGTGGAGTCGGGCGAACTGATCATTCGCGAGGCATCCGCCGGGCGGGCGCTTTCGACTTCGCTCTTTTCCAGATGGGTGGCCAAATGAGCGAGGAGCGCAGCGCCAGGGCGCCCGGGCAGGTCAAGGAGGTCACCAGCCTCGCCAATCCCATCATCAAGGACATCCGCGCGCTGGCGCTCAAGAAGTTCCGCGACAGGGAGAAGGTGTTTCTGGCGGAAGGCCTGAAACTGGTGCTCGACGCGCTCGATGCCGGCTGGAAGATCCGCACCCTCATCTATGCCAAGGCAGGGCGGGGCAATGCCCTCGTCGAAAAGGCCGCGGCCCGCACCGTGGCGGCCGGCGCGCTGGTCCTGGAAGTGCCGGAAAAGGTGCTCGGTGCCATCACGCGTCGCGACAATCCCCAAATGGTGGCGGCCGTCTTCGAGCAGCGTCTGTCGCAGCTGCCCGAGATCAAGCCGCAGGATGGCGATGTCTGGGTGGCGCTCGATCGGGTGCGTGATCCCGGCAATCTGGGCACCATCATTCGCACCGTGGATGCCGTGGGCGCCAAGGGCGTGATCCTCGTCGGCGACACGACCGATCCGTTCTCCCTGGAAACCGTGCGCGCCACGATGGGCTCGCTGTTCTCGGTGCCGCTGGCAAGAGCCAGGGAAGACGAGTTTCTCGCCTGGAGCAAGGCCAGCCGCGCGCGCCTGGTGGGCACGCATCTGGAAGGCGCGGTCGACTATCGCACCGTTGATTACGCCGACGGCCCGGTCGTGCTCGTCATGGGCAACGAGCAGCAGGGCCTGCCGCCTTCGCTTGCCGAGGCGTGCGACGTGCTGGTGCGCATCCCGCAGGCCGGAAGGGCGGATTCGCTCAACCTGTCGATCGCCACGGGCGTGATGCTTTACGAAATCCGCCGCAAGGCTTTGCCGATGGTCGGCGAAACGCAGGGACCGGGATGAGAATAATAGGGCTATACGGATTGCTGGCCGCCATCGGCGTGGCACTCGACCAGTGGATCAAGTGGCTGGTCGAGACACGCATGGACATGCATGTGGCGATCGACGTTCTGCCTTTCCTGGCGCTCTATCGCACCCATAACACCGGCATCGCCTTCTCCATGCTGGACTGGATGGCCGGCCCGTTCCTCATCCTCATCACCATCGTGGTGATCGCATTCGTCACCTGGCTGGCCCTGCGCACCGAACCCCATCAGACAATGGGCCGGATCGGCTTCGCGCTGGTGCTGTCGGGCGCCTTCGGCAACCTCATCGACAGGGTGTGGCTCGGCTATGTGGTGGACTATTTCCTGTTCCACCTGCCGGGCTGGTCCTTCGCGATCTTCAACCTCGCCGACGCATTCATCACGGTCGGTGCGATCCTGATCGTGCTGGAAGAGTTCATCGGCTGGCGGCGTGAAAAACGCCAGGAGAGCAAGTAGGCTCAGCCCGGAACGCGGCGCCAGGAATAGCGTTCGCCGGCGGCGCGCACAGATGTCGGTTGGTAGTGGACCGGAAGGCCGCCCACCCTCCCCTCTTCGAGGCGCCGAAGCGCGGTCTCGTTGACGATCTCGAAACTGTCGAAACCGGTGCGCAGCATATGCGGGATCTGGTCGATGAGAACGTCGCCGGAAGCGCGGATTTCCCCCTCATAGCCATGGCGCGAGCGCAGCAGTTCGGCCTTGGAGAAGCTGCGGCCGTCGCTGAAGGCGGGAAAGCCGAGCGATATCAGTGATATCTCGTCCAGATGATCGACCAGGGCATCCAGAGCCTCGCCCGGAGCGACATGTACGCCCATGCCAGCGCGTTCGTTCCCGCTGAGTGCAAGCCACACCTCCAGCGGCGCGATCTGCCTTTCCCCGGGCACGGCCTCATCCGGGCTGCCGATCCGCGTCCAGTCGTCTTCGCGAAATCCCTCGCGGGTCCACAGGCGCGGTTCCTTCTGATCGAGCTTTTCGGTCATGGCTTTCTCACGATAGCTTGGCCGGGGTCTCGCCCAGGGCGCCCGGCAGATGGATGCCGCATTCGGTCTTGGCCTGCCCGGCCCAGCGACCCGAGCGGGGATCGGAGCCGACTGCCACCGGCTGGGTGCAGGGAAAGCAGCCGATGGAGAGGTAGCCATAGGCGACCAGCGGATTCTGGCGCAGGCCGTGTTCGTCCATATAGGCGGCGATCTCGTCGGCACCCCAGGCGGCAAGCGGGTTGATCCGGATCCGCGGTCCCACCGCTTCGAAGACCGGCATCTTCTCCCGGGTCGAGGCCTGGAAGCGCTTGCGGCCGGTGAACCAGGCGCGGAAGGGCCGCACCGCCCGCTGCATGGGCTCGACCTTGCGGATGGCGCAGCATCCTTCGGCATCGCGCGTATGGAGCAGGCCCGCGGGATCGTCGCGGTCCAGACGCTCCGCCAGCGGGGCGATGATGCGCAGATCCCGCAGACCCAGATCATCCACCAGCGCATCGCGATAGTCGTGGGTTTCCTCGAAATGCTTGCCGGTATCCAGGAACAGCACGGGCAGGTCGCGGTCGAATTCCGCGATCATGTGAAGGAGCACGGCGGAATCCGCGCCGAAGGACGACACGACCGCGAGTTCGCCTGGCCGGAACCGGTTGGTCGCCAAGACGACGAGCTCACGCGGATCCAGAGTGCCGTAGGCAGCTTCCAGCGCCGCCGCCTCCGCGTGCGCCGAGGCTTCAGGCGGCAGTGGCGGACGAGCCATAAAGGGCCTCCTTGAAGGGCAGAGCCCCGACGCGCCGATAGGCGGAAAGGAACGTCTCGGCGCTGTCCTGGCGCAGGCCGAGATAGGTCTCGACCACGGTCTCGATGGCATCGGTGATCTCGTCAGGAGCAAAGCCGCGACCCACGATCTCGCCGATGGTCGTGTTCTCGTCGCCCGAACCGCCGAGCGTGATCTGGTAGAGTTCGGTGCCCTTCTTCTCGACGCCCAGAATGCCGATATGGCCGACATGGTGGTGGCCGCAGGCATTGATGCAGCCGGAGATCTTGATCTTGAGGTCGCCGATCTCCTCCTGACGCTGCTGGTCGCCGAGCCGGCGCGAGATTTCCTGCGCCACCGGGATCGAACGCGCATTGGCCAGCGCGCAGTAATCGAGCCCCGGGCAGGCGATGATATCGGTGACAAGCCCGGCATTGGCCGTGGCCAGGCCGATCTCGACGAGCCGCTCGAAGACAAGCCGGAGGTCCGCGCGTGCGACATGCGGCAGGATCAGGTTCTGCTCGTGGCTGACGCGGATTTCGTCGAAGGCGAGTTCCTGGGCGAGATCGGCGATGGCATCCATCTGCGCGTCGCTGGCATCGCCCGGTATCTCGCCGATCCCCTTGAGGGATATGGTGACGGAGGCGTAGTCGGGGTGCCAGTGGTCGTTGACGTTGCGGCGCAGCCAGGCGGCGAATGCCGCATCGTCCTTGCGGCTGGCGGCGAGTTCGGCCCAGCCTTCCGGCCGTTCGGGGAGATCGGGTGGCGCGAAATAGCGTTCAATGGCGCGGATGTCGGTCTCCGGCAGCTTGAGCTCGCCGTCCTTCAGCGCTTCGAATTCGGCTTCCACCTGGCGCGTCAGTTCCCCGACGCCGGTCTCGTGCACGAGTATCTTGATACGCGCCTTGTATTTGTTGTCGCGGCGGCCGTTGAGATTGTACACGCGCATGATCGCGGTCGTGTAGGACAGGAGATCCTCTTCGGGCAGGAAGTCCCTGATCTTCTTGGCAACCATAGGCGTGCGACCCTGACCGCCGCCGACATAGACGGCGAAGCCCAGTTCGCCCTTCCCGTTCTTCTTCAGATGCAGCCCGATGTCATGGACCTGGATGGCGGCGCGGTCGCGGTCGGCGCCGGTCACGGCGATCTTGAACTTGCGCGGCAGGAACGAGAATTCCGGATGCACCGACGACCACTGCCGCAGGATCTCTGCATAGGGCCGCGGATCGGCAACCTCGTCGGCGGCCGCACCGGCGAAATGGTCCGCGGTCACGTTGCGGATGCAATTGCCCGACGTCTGGATGGCGTGCATCTCGACGCTCGCCAGTTCGTCCAGGATCGCAGGAATGTCGGAGAGCGCGGGCCAATTGAACTGGATGTTCTGGCGCGTGGTGAAGTGGCCGTATCCCTTGTCGTATCTGCGCGCGATATGCGCCAGCATCCGCATCTGCCGCGACGACAGCGTGCCGTAGGGGATGGCGATGCGCAGCATATAGGCGTGGAGTTGAAGATAGACTCCGTTCATCAGCCGGAGCGGCTTGAACTGATCCTCGGTTATCTCGCCGGCCAGCCGTCGCTCGACCTGATCGGCCAGTTCCGCGACGCGGGCCTTGACGAAGGCATGGTCGAACTCGTCATAGCGATACATGGCGCTTTCCTTCAGGTGCTGTCTTCAGGCGGCAATCGAGATGCCGGGACGGGCCTGTTTGCCGAAAAGAGGGTGCGTGGTCGGGCCCGCGGCGCGGATGCGCTCGCGCAGGCGCAGCGGCCGGATCTCGCCATTGGCGATCTCGATGTCGATCAGGTTGACGTCGACCACCTCGTTCTTGCAGAGCGCGGCGCGGCCGGCACGCTCCAGTTTCTCGACGGTCGCGTCATCGCGGGCGATGTCGGCGGCGTGAATCGTCTCGGCCCAGCTGTGGTCGGCAGCAAGCCACACGGCTTCCCCATCGATCAGGCGGTTGGCGGTCAGTATCTTCATGGACATGTCCTCGTTCAGGCTGCGGATAGCGCTGCAAGCGGCGCGGCAAGGGGTTCGGAGTTCCGGAGGTTGGCGGCGGTCACCGCCTCGCCGATGATGGTCAAGACCGGCCCGGAAAGGTCGCTTCGATCTTCGACCAGGGCGAGATCGGCGAGGGAGCCGTGCATCAGCCGCCGGTCAGCGAGACTGGCGTTCTCCACGACGGCAACCGGCGTGGCGGCAGAGAGACCTGCCTCGACCAGACGCGCTGAGATTTCGGCGGCAACCGACCGGCCCATATAGACGGCGACGGTGGCGCCGGAGACGGCAAGGCGAGCCCAATCAGGCAGCGTCCCGCCTTTCAGGTCGTGTCCGGTGGTGAACACCAGGGAGGATGCGACACCGCGCAGGGTCAGCGGAAGTTCCAGATCGGCCGCAGCGGCGAGAGCCGCAGTGACGCCGGGCACAACCTCGTAGGCGACGCCCGCAGCACGCAGGGCGGCCATCTCTTCAGCCGCACGGCCGAATATCGACGGGTCACCGGACTTCAGCCGCACGACCCGCTTGCCCTCACGACCCAGGTCGACCAGAAGACGGTTGATCTCGTCCTGGGACCAGGAATGCGCGCCCTTGCGCTTGCCGACCGGGATACGCTCGGCGTCGCGTCGCCCCATCGAGATGACCGCATCGGGTATGAGGGCATCGTGAACGATGACGTCGGCCTGCATCAGGAGCCGGTGGGCACGAAGAGTGAGCAAATCCTCGGCGCCTGGGCCGGCGCCCACCAGCGCGACCTGGCCGTCAGCGCGGCCTTCGTTGCGCAGGAGCCGCGTCGCCGCGCGGCGCGCCTCCGAGATGTGGCCGACTTCCATGGCGCGCGCAGGGGCACCCGCGAAAAACTCGCGCCAGAAGCTGCGCCTGGCGCTGCCACGTGGGAGCAGCTTTTCGACCGCGATACGATAGGAGGCTGCCAGCGCGGCCAGCGCGCCGAGCGATGGCGAGAGCATCCGGTCGACACGGGCGCGGATCATCTGCGCGAGCACCGGGCCTGCGCCCTCCGTGCCGATGGCCACCGCGACGGGGGCACGGTTGACCAGCGCCGGCGTATAGAAGTCGCAGATCTCGGGACGGTCCACGGCGTTGGACGGAATCTTCATCGCCCGCGAGTCGGAGATGATGCGGCAGTCGGCCGCCTCATCGTCGGTGGCGGCAAATACCATCGCCGCGCCTTCCAGCAGATGCGGGGCGTAGGAGGTCTCCAGCAATTCGGCGTCGTTTTCCTCGGCCCACAGACGAAGGGCGGGCTCGGGCGCATCGGCGATCAGGCGCAGCCGGGCACTGGACTGGCCCAGGAGCCGCGCCTTGGCGAGCGCTTCCTCGCCATTACCGACGATCGCAACCATGCGGCCGGCGACCTTCAGAAAGACAGGGAAGGCATCGAGCTTTCGCGGGCGAGTGGCGGACATGGAGGGTCTCCGGATCATGGCGACCATTCTCCGGTGCCTGCTCCGGGAATTGAAGAAACCCGCTGGCGCCGTGCGCGCGAGCGGGCAATTGGTTTTGCGCGGGCTGTGAGCGACGCGAAAAACCGTTCCCGCGATTGCCTCCGATCAAGGCGGAACGCGACTGGATGAGAAACGTTTTGAAGGGAGCCAAAAACGGAATGCGTTCAAGGAGTTTTCACATGTCCGCCGTGAGATTGGAACATGACATCTGGGTGCTGGTTGCCGATGGCGAGAAGGCGCTGTTTCTGCGCAACGAGGGCGACGCCGAATACCCGCATCTGGAGGTCTTTCGCGAAATCCATGAGGACAATCCGGCGACCCATGACCAGGGTACAGACCGGCCCGGCAGGCTTCATGACGGGACCCAGGCCCACCGAAGTGCCGTCCAGGAAACCGACTGGCACCGGATCGAGAAGGCCCGCTTCGCCAAGGAACTCTCGGATAGGCTCTACAAGATGGCCCATCGCCATTCCTTCAAGAAGATCGTGCTGGTTGCGCCCCCGGTGGTCCTGGGCGAATTGCGAAAGGATCTGCACAAGGAAGTCGCCGACAAGGTGACAGCCGAGGTGCCGAAGACTCTGACCAACCACACAGTCGACGAGATGGAAAAGATCCTGATGGCAAGCTAGGTCACCGCGCCGATCGGAGCGCCGGCCCAAGCCTTACCGCACAGGGCCGGCGTGCCTCGCTAGTTTCCCAGGATCACATCCATGATGGAACCGATCCGGCCCCCGTTCTGCCGACCGACTTCGGCGGGCGGAAGCGGACGGTCGATCGAACCGGTATGGCCGTACCCGCCATCGCCGGCCACGGGCTGGACGGGGAAGGCTGGCTCGCGCTCGCGCTCGGCGCGCAGCACATCCTCGATGCGCTGCATGGTGCCGCCCTGCCAGTCCCCCGGAAGGGCAGCGACGGGCACACCCTCATGGGCGGACGCCATGAAGCGGCTGAAAGCCTGCGCAGGCAGCGAGCCGCCGGTGATGTTGTTCATCGGCTTGCCGTCGTCATTGCCGAACCATACGCCGGTGGTCAGCTTTGCCGTGTAGCCCACGAACCAGGCATCGCGTGAGTTCTGGCTGGTGCCGGTCTTGCCGGCTGCAGGCCAGCCGGCAATCGCGGCGTTGCGTCCGGTCCCGTCCTTCAGCGTCTCGGCCATCATCGCGTTCATCATGCCCACCACGTGGGGGCTGACCACCTGCGGTCCGCGCTGCGGGCTCATTTCATAGAGTATCTTGCCGGCTTCCGTGGTGATGCGCCGCACGAAATGCATCTCGGGGCGGTAGCCACCGTTGGAGAAGGGCACGAAGGCTGAAGTGAGTTCGAGCGGCGTGACTTCCGACGTGCCAAGCGCGATCGAGGCGTTGGGCTCGAGGTCGGACTGGATGCCCATGCGCCAGGCGCTCTCGACGACCGATTCCGGTCCCACTTCCATCGCGAGTTGCGCGGCAATCGAATTCGAGGACTTCGCCAGCGCTTCCGACAGCGTCATCGGTCCCTCGTAACGGCCACGGAAATTCTCCGGCGCCCAGCGACCGAAACGTACGGGCTGGTCGTTGCGGATCGTGTCGGGGAAGAGACCCCTCTCCAGGGCTGCCATGAACACGAACGGCTTGAAGGCGGAGCCCGGCTGGCGGCGGGCTTCCGAGGCCCGGTCGAACTGGCTCGTGGCATAATCGTAGCCGCCCACCATGGCGCGGACGGCACCGGTCGAATCCATCGATACCAACGCTGCCTGGCTGGCATTCGCCTTGTCACGGTTCTCGTCGATGATCGCGCGGATGGTGCGTTCGGCCTGCCTCTGCAGATTGAGGTCGATCGTGGTCTCCACGATGATGTCGTCGCGGACATCGCCGATCAGACGCCGCAGCTCGCCCATCACCCGGTCGGCGGCATAATGTTCGGACCCGGTCCAAAAGGCCGGCGCACGGGTGGCCGGCGCGCTCATGGCCGATGCCATCTCGCTGTCGCCGATCATGCCCTGATCGCGCATGGCGGCGAGAACGAGCTGCGAGCGCGCCTCGGCCGCCTGCGGATCGCGGGCCGGCGACAGGCGCGACGGCGCGACCAGGAGACCCGCCAGGAGAGCAGATTCCGACAGGGTGATGTCGCGGGCCGATTTATTGAAATAGCGCCGCGAGGCCGCCTCGACGCCATAGGCGCCGGAGCCGAAATAAACGCGGTTGAGATACATCTCGAGGATCTGTTCCTTGGAGAACTCCGCCTCGAGCCAGAATGCCATCAGCACTTCCTGAACCTTGCGCTCGATGGTTCGCGACGGATCGAGGAAGAGGTTCTTGGCCAGCTGCTGGCTGATCGTGGAGCCGCCCTGCACCAAGCGGCGGTTGACGACATTCTCGACCATAGCCCGCGAAAGGCCGATCGGGTCTACGCCGAAATGGGAAAAGAAGCGGCGATCCTCGATGGCCACGACAGCCTTCGGCAAGTGGGGCGACATTTCATGGAGGCCAACCGCCTGGCCGCCAGTCATGCCGCGATTGGCAACCAGTTCCCCGTCGACGGCGACGATCTTGACGTTTGGGGGTCGGTCGGGAACCGACCAGGTGGTGGCTGCCGGCATGCTCGCACCGTAATAGACCACCACCCCCACTCCCGCGATGCCGGCCCAGAGGGCAAGCACCAGCGACCAGTAGACCATGCCGCGCAGAAAACCGAACAAACCGCCGCGGCGCTTCGCCTTGCGGCCGGAAGTGCCACGCTTTCGGCTCGCGGGCTGGGCGCGTCCATTGCTGGTGCGCGATGACGAATTCGGCTTGCGCTTTCCCTTGGTCGGCAGAACGCGATCCTCCTCGCTGAGAGACAGGCCGTTGTCGGAGCGCCCGGGCGCATCGAAGCTCGGTTCGATTCGTCTCATGTCAGAGTTGCCCGTCATCCCCGTCACCGGAAGCCGTTTCAGCGAATTGCCCCGGATGCGCTGCAGGCTAAATGCGGCGATTTAAGGGGGGGTTAAACTGATCGCTCCCGATGGCCGCGGACAATCGGTGCTGCCCGCCAATGCCGATAACGCGCCGTTAACGGTATTGGATAAAGTTCTGCGCAGATGAGGCCGCCTTAATGCTTCGCACCTGGCTGCGAGCGCATAATTGCGCCAGTTGCACCGAGGCAGCGAGGCAGGTCATGAGCAGCGGAAGAGCAGGCGGAGCGGATCCGCGCGTGACCTGGGTGGATGCCGCCAAGGGCATCTGCATCATCTTCGTCGTCATGATGCATTCGACGCTGGGCGTCGGCATCGCCATGGGCGGCCAAGGGTTCATGCATGACGTCGTGGCCTTCGCCCGCCCGTTCCGGATGCCGGACTTCTTCCTTCTGTCAGGGCTATTCCTCGGCCTCGTCATCGACCGGCCATGGCTGCGCTACATCGATCGCAAGGTCGTGCACTTCGCCTATTTCTACGTTCTGTGGCTGACCATACAGTTCGCCTTCAAGGCGCCAGGCATGGCGATGGAGGGCGGGTGGACTGCACCCGTGCAGGAATATCTCTGGGCCTTCGTTCAGCCCTACGGGGCACTGTGGTTCATCTACATCCTGCCGCTGTTCTTCCTCTTCACGCGGCTGGTGAAGCGGCTGCCGGTGTGGTTCGTGTTCGTCTGGGCGGCGGCGCTGGAAATCATGCCGATTCATACCGGATGGCTGATCTTCGACGAGTTCTGCGCACGCTATGTGTATTTCTTCGTGGGTTATGCCTTCGCCCAGAACGTGTTTCACCTGGCCATCTGGATGCGCACCCACCGCAAGGCGGCGCTGGCGTTCCTGGCCTGGTGGGCGGTGGTCAACGGCGTGCTGGTCTTCACCGCGGCGCCCGAGATGCTGGCCGGCCTGATTCCACCGGACGGGGAAGTGACCGGCGGCACGGGCGGTATTGCGGAGCTGCCATTTGTTTCGCTCCTGCTCGGCCTGGCGGGCGCGGCGGCCGTCGTGGCAGTCGCCTCGTTGGTGGCGACCAAGGATTGGGCAGCCTGGCTCTCCTGGCTGGGTGCCCATTCGATCGTGGTCTATCTCGCCTTCTTCCTGCCGATGGCGATGACGCGCGTCGTGCTGGTGCGCACCGGCATCATCACCGATGTCGGACTGGTGGCGTTGATGGTCACGATCGCCGGCATCGTGGGGCCCGTCATCCTCTTCCTCGCGGTGAAGAAGACCGGCTGGGGCAAGTTCCTGTTCGGGCGGCCCGACTGGGCCTGGATCGACAAGTCGGGACGCGTCAGGCCGACGGCGCCGCAGCCGGCCGAGTAGCCCCATCAGCTGTGGGCGAAGATGTCGGCTTCGTCCCAGCCCATCAGGTCGAGTCTGGCCCGGGTCGGCAGGAAGCGGAAACAGGCTTCCGCCTCGTCCATGCGCCCTTCCCGCTCCAGCCGCCCGATGAGCTTGTCGCGCAGCGCGTGGAGGTGCAGCACGTCCGAGGCGGCATATTCCAGCTGTTCGGGGCTCAGCGTTTCGGCGGCCCAGTCGGAGGATTGCTGGACCTTGGACAGCGACACGCCGAGAAGCTCGTTGCAGATGTCCTTGAGGCCGTGCCGGTCGGTGTAGGTGCGGGTCAGGCGCGAGGCGATCTTGGTGCAGAAGATCGGCCCGGTCACCACACCGAATGCGTGTTCGAGCACGGCGACGTCGAAGCGCGCGAAATGGAAGATCTTGGTGATCGCCGGGTCGCCCAGGAGCGCGGCGAGGTTGGGCGCCTCCTTCTGGCCCTTGGCGATCTGCACCACGTCGGCCGAACCGTCGCCCGGCGAGAGCTGCACGACGCAGAGCCGGTCGCGATGCGGCTTGAGACCGAGCGTCTCGGTGTCGATGGCGACCGCCTCGCCCTGGTAATGGGACAGGTCGGCAAGATCGCCCCTATGGAAACGGATCGTCATCAGCGCGCCCCCGCATTGGCCAGCGCATCCAGGATGCGTGCCCAGCTTCGCTGGCCCTTGTGGAAGGAGGCGAGATTGTACTTCTCGTTGGGCGAATGGATGCGGTCATCCTCGAGCGCATAGCCGACAAGCAGCGACTCCATGCCCAGCATGGACTTGAAATCGCCCACGATGGGGATCGAGCCGCCCATGGCGATCATGACAGCCGGCTTGTTCCATTCATCCGTCAGCGCACCCTGCGCGGTGGTGAGGAAGGGTGAATCGTAGGAAAGCTGGATAGCCGGCGAGCCGCCATGCTCGTGGAATTCGACCGAGCAGTCGGCAGGGATACGCGCCCGCACGAAATCGCGGAAGGCGGCGCGGATCCGGGCCGGGTCCTGGCTATGGACGAGGCGGAACGACACTTTGGCGGAGGCTTCGGCCGCGATCACGGTCTTGAAGCCCTTGCCGGTATAGCCGCCATTGATGCCGTTGAACTCGGCCGTCGGCCGCGCCCAGACGAGTTCGAGCAGCGAGCGGCCCGTCTCGCCGGACGGCTCGGACAGGCCGATGGGGCCCAGGAATTTCTCGGCCGTCTGGCCGAGGCCCTTCCAGGATTCCAGGATCTGGGTCGGGGTCTCGTCGACACCATCATAGAAGCCGGGGATGGTGATGCGGCCGGTCTCGTCATGGATGTCGGCGAGCACCTTGGCGAGGATGCGGATCGGATTGGCGGCCGCACCGCCGAAATGGCCCGAATGCAGGTCACGATTGGCCGCCTTGACGGTGATCTCCTCGCCGACCAGCCCGCGCAGCCCGACGGAGATGGCGGGCGTCTCCGCATCCCACATGCCGGTGTCGCAGACCAAAGCGAAATCGGCCTTCAGCTCGTCTGCATTCGCCTCGATGAAGGGTTTCAGCGAGGGCGAGCCCGACTCTTCCTCGCCCTCGAAGAGGATGGTGATGCGGCAGGGCAGCGAGCCATGCACGGCCTTCCAGGCGCGGCAGGCCTCGACGAAGGTCATGAGCTGGCCCTTGTCGTCCGAAGAACCGCGCCCGGTGATGACCTTGACGCCTTCGCGCTCCTTCAGCGCGGGGTCGAAGGGGTCGTCTTCCCAGAGTTCCAGCGGGTCGACCGGCTGCACGTCGTAATGGCCGTAGAAGAGCACGTGCGGGGCGCCCGCCGGCCCCTCGTGATGGGCGACGACCATCGGATGGCCGGGCGTGTCGCGGACGCTCGCGTCGAACCCGATCGACTTCAGATCGGCGACCAGCCATTCGGCGGCGCGGCGACACTCGGCGTTGTAGGCCGGGTCGGTCGAGATGGAGGGGATGCGGAGCAATGCGAACAGGCGTTCGACGCTGGCGTTGATCTCGGTATCGAGTGTGTCGAGGACGGGGGTAACTGCGGACATGGCCTACCTTTCGATTCTTCGGGCGCGACACTAGCGAGGGCGGTCGCGAAAGGGAACGGGGACAGGGTGATTGGGGGCTCTGCCCTCTCCAGTAGCCCCCTTCCCGGCAGTGGAGAAGGAGCAAGGTTGGCGATCGCCAATGACAACAGTCGCGGCCGCCCTCCCGCATGTCCGGTGCACACCGAGCAAGGGCTGGGGGGGAGATTCGAGGCGCAGACTGTTGGCAGATGGTGACAGGGGGTGGGCTTCTTGATGGCGCAGACCCCTCATCCGACCTCCGCCTCGCCGTTCGGCAAGCTCACGGCTCGTTGTCGGCCACCTTCTCCCACAAGGGGAGAAGGGGAGTCGCGGCGCGCCCGCGTCCCCTCCGCAAAGACTGAAGAATGGCGTGGAGGGGCGGCGCGTCAGCGCCGAGACGGATGGGGGGTATGCCAGCGTCAAATAAGCCAAACCCTTGGAAGGGCCAGCTAGTGCAAGTCACCAATCCTCACCCGATCATCCCGGCAAACAGCCCCGCATCCACATTGCCGCCCGTCAGCACCGCGGCGACGATCCGTCCCTTCACGTCGAGGCGGCCCTCGAGCAGCGCCGCCAGCGCGACGGCGCCGGAGGGTTCGACCACCAGCTTGAACTCGCGAAAGGCGAAGGCCACTGCGCGCTTGACCTCGTCATCCGAGACGGTGAGCCCGCCGGCCACGTGATGGCGGTTGACGGCGAAAGTGAGTTCGCCTGGTTCGCTCGACAGCAGGCCGTCGCAGATCGAGCCCGAGTTTTTGGCATTGGAAAGGCGGTGGCCAGCCGCAAAGGAACGCGCCTGGTCGTCAAAACCTTGCGGCTCGACCATCCAGATGCGCGCCGACGGGGCGCGGTCGTGGATGGCGAGCGCACAGCCGGCGGTCAGGCCGCCCCCGCCGCAGGGGATCAGCACCGCCTCGGGCAATACGCCAAGCGCCTTCAGATCCTCGACGATCTCGCGGCCGACGGTCCCCTGCCCCGCCATGATGTGGAAATCGTCGAAGGGCGGCACGAACACGGAGCCGCGCTTGTCGGTCAGCGCGCGCGCCATCGCATAACGATCGTCGCGGTCGCGGTCGAAGAGGATCAGTTCGGCCCCGGCTCGCCGCGTGCGGTCCAGCTTCGAGGCGGGGCTGTCGGCCGGCATCAGGCAGGTCACCGGAATGCCGAGGATCTGCCCGGCTGTTGCAACGCCCTGCGCGTGGTTGCCCGACGAGACCGCCACGACACCATTCTGGCGCTCGGCCTCGGGAATGCGCGACAGGCGGTTATAGGCGCCGCGAAACTTGAACGATCCGGTGCGCTGCAACATCTCGGACTTCAGGAAGACGCGCGCGCCGGTGATGGCGTCAAGTTCCGGCGAGGTCAGAAGTGGCGTGCGGCGTGCCACCCCGGCAATCGCGCGAGCGGCGTCTTCGACATCGGCCGCGGTCGGAAGTTCGAGCATGATGGGCGATCCGTTGCGAGGAAAGCGGCAACGCTACGCGAAGCCCGCGCGACAGCAAAGGACCCGACCTTGGTCCAGGCCGGCGGCGGGCGAAAATACGGTGATGTCGGAGGCCCCGGCAAAAAAGTGCCGCCGTGGTGGAGGGGGAACCACGGCGGCCTTTGTCAAAACGGAGCGGCAGCCCGGAGAGGGGGGATGAGGCTGCCGCTCTGTCCGGTTTAGGCGGGGGACGGGCCTTAATTCCGGACTTCGGCATCAATTGCCGATGACCGAAAAATTGGAATTCGAACGTGGCAATTCAAGGGCACGAACATTACAAGTACGTAACATGGACGTGATCCTTGCCAGCCCTTGTCAGTAGCGGGTTCCTGATGTTCCAGCATGTGCTTTCTGCGGTGCATTGACGATGGACATGTCCCCCTCCCCGCGCTACCCGTTTGCGCCATGAAAAAGGGCGACCATCTTTTCCTCGTCGACGGTTCGGGATACATCTTCCGGGCCTATCACGCATTGCCGCCGCTGACGCGCAAATCCGACGGATTGCCGATCGGTGCGGTGTCGGGGTTCTGCAACATGCTGTGGAAGCTCCTGCAGAATGCGCGCGATACCGATGTCGGCGTCACCCCGACGCATTTTGCAGTGATCTTCGACCATTCGTCCAAGACCTTCCGCAACGAGCTCTATCCCCAGTACAAGGCCAACCGCAGCGCCCCGCCCGAGGATCTGGTGCCCCAATTCGCGCTGATCCGACAGGCGACGCGCGCCTTCGACCTGCCCTGTATCGAGATGGAGGGCTTCGAGGCCGACGATCTGATCGCAACCTATGCCAGGCTCGCATGCGAGGCCGGCGGCGACACGACCATCATCTCTTCCGACAAGGATTTGATGCAGCTGGTCGGTCCTTCAGTCTCCATGTACGACCCGATGAAGGACCGCGAGATCAAGGTTCCCGAGGTCATCGAGAAATGGGGCGTGGGCCCGGAAAAGATGATCGACCTGCAGGCGCTGACGGGCGATTCGGTCGACAACGTGCCGGGCGTGCCGGGCATCGGGCCGAAGACGGCCGCCCAGCTGCTGGAGGAATTCGGCGATCTCGACACGCTTCTGGCGCGTGCCGGCGAGATCAAGCAGAACAAGCGCCGCGAGAATCTGATCGAGCACGCGGAAATGGCCCGGATCTCGCGCGAGCTGGTGCGGCTGCGCGATGACGCCCCGGTCGGCGACGGGCTGGAGACGCTGGCGCTCAACCCGCCCGACGGGCCGAAGCTGATCGGCTTTCTGAAGGCGATGGAATTCTCTTCGCTGACCCGCCGTGTCGCCGAGGCGACGGGCGCTGATGCCGGCGAGATCGAGCCTGCGCATGTCGAGGTGGAAACAGCCGGTGCCGCGCATGGGCCGGACCTGACCGTGCCGGCGAGCGGCACCGCGGAACCGGGCGCCGAGGGAGAGATCGCGCCTTCGGGCGAGCCGCGCGCAGACGGGGCGCTGACGCCGCAGATGCTGGCGGATGCGCGCGCCCAGGCCGCCATGAGCGACCGGATCGACCGCTCGGCCTATGTCACCATCACCGACATGGCAGAACTGGAAAGCTGGATCGAGGCGGCGCGCGAGGCCGGCATCGTCGCTTTCGACACCGAGACGAATTCGCTCGATCCCATGCAGGCAGAACTCTGCGGCTTTTCGATCGCGACGGCGCCCGGGCGCGCAGCCTATGTCCCGCTTTCGCACAAGGCAGGCGATGGCGACCTGCTCGGCGGCGGGCTCCTGCAAGGCCAGCTGCCGACAGCCGAGGCACTTGCCGCGCTGAAGCAGCTGCTCGAGGACAGGGCCGTCCTGAAGATCGCCCACAACCTCAAATACGATCTCGTCGTCATGCAGCGGCTCGGCATCGGCGTCGCGCCCTATGACGACACGCTGCTGATCTCCTACGTGACCGATGCCGGGACCGGCGGCCAGGGCATGGATGCGCTGTCGGAACGCTGGCTCGGCCATACGCCGATCGCCTTCAAGGATGTCTGCGGGTCGGGCAAGTCGGCGATCACATTCGACATGGTGGACCTCGAGAAGGCCACGGCCTATGCAGCCGAGGACGCCGACGTGACGCTGCGCCTGTGGCGGGTGCTGAAGCCCCGCCTCGTCGCCAAGGGGCTCGTCTCCGTCTACGAGCGCCTGGAGCGCCCCTTGGTGCCGGTTCTGGCGCGCATGGAGCAGGAGGGCATCTCGGTCGACCGGCAGATCCTGTCGCGCATTTCGGGCGAGCTGGCGCAAAAGGCTGCTGCCATCGAGGACGAGGTCTATCAACTCGTGGGCGAGCGCTTCACCATCGGCTCGCCAAAGCAGCTGGGCGACATTTTGTTCGGGCGCCTGGGCCTGCCGGGCGGATCCAAGACCAAGACCGGGCAATGGTCGACCACGGCACGCGAACTGGAGGATCTGGCCGCGGCCGGCCACGAGCTGCCGCGCAGGATTGTCGACTGGCGCCAGCTGACCAAGCTGAAATCCACCTATACGGACGCGCTGCCGGGCTACATCCATCCAGAGACGAAGCGAGTCCACACTTCCTATGCGCTGGCCGCCACCACGACGGGGCGGCTTTCCTCCTCCGAGCCCAACCTCCAGAACATCCCCATCCGCACGGCGGAGGGGCGGCGCATCCGCACCGCCTTCATCGCGGAGCCCGGCAATCTCCTGATCTCCGCCGATTACAGCCAGATCGAATTGCGCGTGCTCGCCCATGTCGCCGACATCCCGCAATTGCGCCAGGCCTTTGAAGACGGCGTCGACATCCACGCCATGACGGCCTCGGAAATGTTCGGTGTGCCGGTGGAAGGCATGCCAAGCGAGGTGCGCCGGCGCGCCAAGGCGATCAATTTCGGCATCATCTACGGCATTTCCGCCTTCGGGCTCGCCAACCAGCTCTCCATCTCGCGCGAGGAGGCGGGAAGCTACATCAAGGCCTATTTCGAGCGCTTCCCCGGCATCAAGGACTATATGGACGCCACCAAGGCCTTTGCCCGCGAGAACGGCTATGTGGAGACGATCTTCGGGCGCCGCGCCCATTACCCCGAGATCCGCTCCTCCAACCCCTCGATGCGCGCTTTCAACGAGCGCGCGGCGATCAACGCGCCGATCCAGGGATCGGCCGCCGACATCATCCGCCGCGCCATGATCCGCATGGAAGCCGCGCTCGCCGAGGCGGGGCTGGATTACACGCGCATGCTCCTGCAGGTCCATGACGAGCTGATCTTCGAGGCGCCGGAGGCGGAAGCCGAAAGGGCGATCCCGGTGATCCGGCAGGTGATGGAGAACGCCGCCCTGCCAGCCCTGTCGATGAAGGTGCCGCTGGCCGTCGACGCGCGCGCGGCCCGCAACTGGGACGAGGCGCACTGAGGCTGTTCAGCCGACGCCGCAGCGGTGGGGCCAAGGCCGCGACAGGCTTCTTCGGAAGGCTTCAGGACCATCGCAGATCGGCGTGAGAAATGGCTTGTGCCCGGCAACGCCAATCGCTATCTAGCGGGCGTCGCTCGGCCCGACCCAATGGAGAGGTGGCAGAGTGGTTGAATGCACCGCACTCGAAATGCGGCATACTCGCAAGGGTATCGGGGGTTCGAATCCCCCCCTCTCCGCCATACGCTCGATCAAGTCGCTGAAAACGCTCAATTCCTTGGGCATCAAGGATTCTGTAACCGCCAGATTGGTACACAAAGGCGGTACACATGGTCCTTCCGATGGCACGTCCTACCAGAGATCCGAAAACAGGCATCTTCAGGTTCCGCAAACGGGTGCCCGAATGCCTGCAAGCCTTGGTCGGCAAGACCGAGGAAAAAGTCAGTTTGGGAACACGCGATCCGGAGGAGGCCAAGCGCCTTCACGCCGAGGTCGCGCTGAAGGTCGAGGCGCGCTGGAGACAGCTGGCTGCGGGCCAACAAAAGCTGTCGCATAGGCAAGCCGAAGAGATCGCCGGGAACATCTACCGCGCAATGATGGCGATCCACGAGGAGGACCCTGATCAGGTCCCAGGTGGCATCGGATTTCTGATGTTGGATCAGGCCTTCGTCAACGGAAAATCCAAGATCATTCCGATGGGCACCGCCCCGGAAAAGACCCGCGCATGGATTGAAAAACTCCGCCTGACACGAAACGACAGGTTCACCAGCAGATGGCTTGCCGACAAGGGGCTCCTGGTCGACGACGATAATCGTGCCAAGATCAGGACCGCCGTCGATCGGGCCGTGCTACAGGCACGCGAACAGCTGGACCGCATGGCGAAGGGCGACTATCGGCCCGATCCCGATGCGAACCGATTTCCATCAGACTCGCTGCCCGATGTCCGCAAGCCCGAGGAGACCAAGTTTTCCTATGCTCCGCTGGACATCTTCGATCTGTATGCCAAGCGAAGCCATCTTAATCCCAAGACCGTCAAGAAGTGGAGGCCCTACATCGCCCGGGTACAAAGCGAGATCGCAGACCTTCGCGAGCTTACGACCGAGTGGATTATCGACTGGCGAGACAGCTTGCTGGATCAGGGCCTTGATCCCAAGTACGTGCGCGAGTCCCATATCGCGGCCCTGCGGGCAATGTGTGGGTGGGCCGTGGACAACAAGCGTCTGACCATCAATCCGGCAAGCGGAATCAAAACCGTAGTGCGCAAGCAGAAGCGCCTGCGGCCGCAGGGTTACACCGACGAGGAGGCAACGCTAATCCTGCGGGCAACCTTGAAGCCGCAATCGGCAAGGCTCGGGCACAATCATCGGATGGCACGGAGATGGATTCCATGGCTGTGCGCATACACTGGCGCGAGAGTCGGAGAGATGGGCCAGCTGCGGAAACAGGACATACAGAAGGTCGACGATATCTGGTTGATCTGGATTACCCCCGAAGCAGGAACAACCAAGGATGGCCATGCGCGCAACGTGCCGATCCATCCGCATCTCATCGATCAAGGGTTTCTGGAATTTGTCTCCACGGCGAAACCCGGCCCCCTCTTCTATGATCCTTCGCTGAGTCGTGGAGGAACAGATGCAAACGCCCAGTACCGAAAGGTCGGTGAGCGGCTTGCAAACTGGGTCCGGAACGAGGTTGGCATTACCGACACAGAAATCCAGCCAAACCACGCCTGGCGGCACAGGTTCACGACGGTCTCAAGGCGTGTAGACATGAATCCTGGCGCCCGACAGTACATGCAGGGACATGCGCCCGCCAATGTGGGTGAAGACTATGGCGACTTCGAGCATAAAACGCTGTTTCGGGAAATTTCAAAGCTGCCGATCATCGATGCCCAGACCTCCCGAACGGGGTGTTGATTGGCATAGAACATTAAAGGAACATCCATTGCGTACGAGGCCGCCTTCTGTCACTTTGACAAAATATGACCCAGAGACTGATTCGGCAGGAGCGGCATGCGCAGCAGCAAACGGACGGAATTCTCGAGCCTTCGGCAGCAGGCCTGCCTGACGATCGAGCAGGCGGCGGACCTTCTTGAGGTCTCCGTCCGGACCGCCTACCGCTATGAGGACGGCGGCAGGGTTTCCCGCCTCGCCCTCCGGACACTCCGTGAGCATGCTGCGGCACCGATGTCTGCGGGTCAGGAAAAGAATGCAGCCCCCTTCCGCTTCATCGATCTCTTCGCCGGCATCGGGGGCCTCCGACTGGGATTCGAGGCGATCGGCGGCCGATGCGTCTTCACATCCGAATGGGATCCAAATGCCCAGAAGACATATTCGCTCAACTTCAGGAGCAACCATGAGATCGGTGGAGACATCAGGGAGTATTCGGCGGATCCCGGAAAGGTCCCAGAGCACGACGTGCTTCTGGCTGGCTTCCCCTGTCAGGCATTTTCGATCGCGGGCGTCTCAAAGAAGAATTCGCTGAAACGGCCGCACGGTTTCCTTTGCGACACCCAGGGAACCCTGTTCTTCGATGCCGCCCAGATCATCGCCCACCATCGGCCGGCGGCCTTCATCCTTGAGAACGTCAAGAATCTTGAGCGCCATGATGGTGGCCGGACCTTCGGGACCATCCTGAACGTCTTGCGGAACGAGCTGGGCTACCATGTCCAGCACCGGGTCATCAGCTCCGAGCCATGGGTTCCCCAGCGGCGCGAGCGCATCTTCATCGTCGGGTTCCGTGAGCCGACGGAGTTCGACTTTGCGGCAGTCGAGCTCCCGGATGCCAGCGCGGGTCCAAAGCTGAAGGACATTCTCCAGCCGCATGAGGAGGTTGATCCGAAATACACGCTGACACCGCGCCTGTGGCAGTACCTGCAGGATTACCGGGCAAAGCACCAGGCCAAGGGCAACGGGTTCGGGTACAGCCTCTTCGGCCCGGACGACGTGGCGCGCACCCTTTCGGCCCGCTACTACAAGGATGGCTCGGAAGTCCTGATCGATCAGCCTGGGAAGAGGCCGCGACGCCTCACTCCGCTGGAGTGCGCTCGCCTGATGGGATTTGACCGGGGAGATCGTCGCTGGCGGATCGGGGTGTCCGACACCCAGGCCTACCGCCAGTTCGGCAATGCGGTGGTGGTCCCCGTTGTGGAGCATGTCGCGAAAGCGATCGAACCCCATATCCGCAGGGCCGTGGTTCCAGGGGGGCAGCCCCTGCAGAAGGACCGCATCGTGCCGACCATCACGAGGCCGGCGAGACCGCAGACACCCGCCTATGCCTGATATCGTGACCCCCGAAATCCGCAGCCGGATCATGGCCAGGATTCGGGGGACGAACACGAAGCCGGAGATGATCCTTCGAAAGGGTCTGCATGCCCAAGGCTTCCGCTTCCGGCTGCACGACCGTGCGCTGCCTGGTAGCCCCGACATCATTTTCCCTCGATATGGGGCGGTGCTTTTCGCAAACGGGTGCTTCTGGCACGGCCATGACTGTCATCTGCATCGCCTTCCTGGCACGCGTCCGGAATTCTGGCAGGCGAAGATCGCACGGAACAGGGAGCGGGATGCCGTGGTGTTGCAGGCGCTCGGCGAACTGGGGTGGAGGCAGGGAATCGTCTGGGAATGCAGCCTGCGTGGGAGAAGCCGACTTCCTTTGGAGGATGTCATCGCGACATGCGCGGACTGGCTGCGATCCAATGTCGACAGTCTGGAAATCCGGGGGCGGGAATGACGATCAGGCGAGGCCACCTCTCGCATCATTTCGATGGTGTGGCGGTCAAGAAGCTGGCCCCGGTGGACGCCAGCCGCGACTCCTCGAACCAGCATGAGGTGACAGGCTCCGAACCGCTCGTCCGGATACTCGGGCCCGAGGACCGGAAATTTCCCCGTGGCGGTGAGGACAACCGTTTTCCAGCGACCTACATCTGGCTGGAAGGGGAGCAGGTGGCTCTCGCGGAAGAAGGGTGGCTTTCCTGGTACGACTCCCGCCGTAACGATCCCAAGCGGAGTGCGGAATGGCGCCTCTACTACCAGAGCAACCCCGTAACCGACATGATGTCGCCAGGCGACATCCTGTTCCTCGCCCGAACGACCGACGGCCACCTTCTGTTCATCATCACCCCAGATGGGGGAACGATCCGGAACCAGCTGCTCTGGCTCTTCGGACTGGACGATCAGATAGGTCTGGCATTCGAATCGCAGGAGATCGGCAGGGACACGGATGCCGAGCTGGACTTCGCGGCCCGTTACATCCTCGACGAACTTGGCATCGAGCCGGAAGAACCCGAGGCGGATCGCCTCGACAGCCTTATCGAAAAATTCGGCCTGAAGTTCCCCCCCACCCGTGTCCTTTCTGGACTGGCGCGCATGTCCCTTCCCGAGGTGAATCCGAAGGACGATCCCGACGAGGCTCTGGTCCTGTGGATGGAGCGCGAGGAGCAGCTTTTCCGCAGGCTGGAGCGGCACATCGTGGCTGAAAGAATTCGGGAAGGCTTCGCCACGGAGGATGCGGTGGATGTGGACGGCTTCCTCGGGTTTTCCCTGAGCGTGCAGAACCGACGCAAGTCGCGCGCCGGTGCCGCTCTGGAGAACCACATGGCGGCCATTCTCGATGTCCACGGTCTCCGCCACGCGCGAGGGGTCGAGACGGAAAATCGAAACAAGCCCGATTTCCTGTTTCCCGGCCAGGACGAATACCGTGATCCAGATTTCCCCTCGCCCCGCCTGACAATGCTGGGAGCGAAATCCACGCTCAAGGACCGCTGGCGACAGGTGCTGTCGGAAGCCATCAGGATTGAGCAGAAGCATCTTCTGACCCTTCAGCCTGGGGTGTCGGAAAACCAGACCGACGAGATGCGGTCCAAACTCCTGCAGCTGGTGGTGCCGCGAGGCCTCCATGAGACCTTCAGGCCGGCACAGAGGGACTGGCTGATGGATGTCTCAGCGTTTCTCGCTCTGGTGGTCAGTCGACAGACCTAGGAGAGGTCCCAAATGGAAGGCTGCATTTGAAGGAAACGACTCTGTTTCTGCAGCCGCCTGCCAATTAGTTCGCATCAGACGGATCAGCTCCTTCGGAAATGTTGCTATCGGGCATCGGAGGACCAACCTGGTCAGGTCCGTCTACAGCATCAGGGACCGAGGGGCCTGTTATTTCAAACTCTTCGAGCTGCCTTTGGATGGCCTCGAGTTGGTTTTCTAATGTGATCAGGCGGCGTTGTTCACCCACATAATCCGGATGCCAGTAAGGTGCGAATACCTGAATGAGAGCAAAAATGAGGTAACCGTCCGGCCTGGACCGCGGCTTGAAGGGCCTGCGGTGATACTGTGGCTATGCGGCTACCTTTTCGATCCCAAGAGTTCCGGCTGCCCAATTCCAGGGCAGAAGGTCGTCGAGGCGGTTCTGCGGCATGTCGGCGATGCGGGC
>NZ_WVVV01000031.1 GCF_012911015.1 Chelativorans sp. ZYF759
TCCTTGGCCAATGAGGTCAGCAGCTTCATCATGATCTCGACCGACAAGGTGGTGAATCCGACCAATGTGATGGGTGCCTCCAAGCGCGCGGCCGAAAGCTACTGCCAGGCGCTCGACGTCCTTTCGACGAAGACCCGGTTCAAAACCGCCCTCTGTGTCCGGCTCCCGTACTGAAAGAGAACCAGAATGCCGCCTGGCGTTACTTTCAGCCGAATTCGCGGCCCACCCATGCCGCTGGCCCCTCGGACGCCCATCCCGCTGTCGTCGTAATCGTCCGCCGCCGTTGTCGGGGTCCGCCCGCATTTGCCGCGCCGTTTACCATTCCAGATTTGCCCCCAGAACCCTTATTCGCCTTCGGCGAAATGAGCCAGTTCGTACAGCATTTCGTTAACGATGACGTAGCGGCTATCGATCGGGTAGCTGAACAGTTCGTCCGCGTCGGCCCTTATTTGTAGCGAACCTGGTCCAAGCATCAGGGTTATCAGCCTGCCATTGCAGTGTATTTCGGTAACCAGACTTTCCCCGATACCCTCCTCGCCCAGGTCAAAGTCTCTACAAGGCGAAATCTCGTGCACGGCCACGGTATCAGCATCAATGTCGACAAATTCGAAGCGCACTGATGACGTGCCTGCGCTATCTAGCGAGAAGCTCTGGTAGACGGCAACTTCAGTGTAAGAGCGAGGTCCGCATTCCACGATGCTTTGGCCCCGATTCGTGACGAGCTCCTCAAAAGTTCTAGCTTCTCTTTCGATGCAGCTGGACAAAGCGGATGCAAACAGCAGCGTCTCGATCATTTGGTCCTCCATCGGAATGAGAGAGAGAGAGAGGGGGACGGAACGCCCCCCTCCGACTGCACTTAGCGGCTACGTGCCGGGCAAGGTGCCGAGCGCATGGTGTAGTGCTCTTCTTCAACGATCCGCGTTGTCGTCTTGTAGAGCGCTGGGTTACGCTGATGACGAACCAGGTTGCCGTCGGTCACGTTGCCGACCCAGGCCGTCGACTCCCCGCGAACGAGTTGCCCACGGGTATTTTCCTGCACAGTACGGGGGATGTACTCCACCGCGTAACAGTTATCCCGATTTGGGGTAACCGTGTAGGTCTTGGTCGCTGCGAAAGTCTGGGCTGGCATCGCCATAGCGAATACCAAGCCAATCAACGCAAGTTTGCCTTTCATGATAGACTCCTTTTTACGTCAAACAATGAGGCAATATCGAAACCTAAACTCCCCTGCCCCACAATCTGACGATAACGACCATTTTTTGTAAATAACAGACGGCAGATATACTGCCTTTAATATATCGTTAATAACGTTTTTTTTGTTTAATTTTAATTAACTTTTATCAAATAGAACCGATCATCAAATCAATGGATTAGTATCAACTCCTTGAGCGTAAATAGGATCAAAAACCGCTTGTCTTTGCCTGTGATAAATCTGCTCCGCTCAAAAATCAGAGCTGATTTTAAACTGCCTTCAACAGAGAGAGCCCATAATTTTCGCCTTTCCATTCTCAACAACTGAGATCCGTGATGATTGGGACAATGAATTGCGCTCAACCCATCAGTCTTTGCCGGAAGCCAAGCAGGGACGCTGCCTCATGCCGATCAGATACTGGCTAACCTTGTTGATTGTTGCGCCGCAGATGGTCCTCTTGGGGTGTCAATCTGTTCCCAAGGAGACTAGCGAATGCTACCGGCTGACCTATGCAACTGGACGGGTGCATGAGGTATGCCGGCAGGGCAACAGCTATTCTGTTCGTGACATTGAGGGGCAGCGCCGTCCCAACGCGGAAAGCGCCCTCAAGCGCTCCCTGGACACCGTGCGCAACATCGAAGACGGCCTTCCCATCGACTGAAGAATTTGCTGTAGGTCGTGGCAAGCTGAGCAGTCCGTCCGAAGTCCACCGTGGCTTTTCGAAAGCTGTCCGGATTGCTGTTGACGGGATGGCGCGCTACGGCGTGTATCGCCCCATCCGCCTCAAAAGATCCGTCGTAATTCTCGGACACGATCAAGGTAGCCGCAGGATCGCTGTCATTTGTGCTGAGCCGCCGGAAATCGTTCCAAACACGCTCGTTCAAAGTCAGTGGGCGCCGGTGCAGATCTTGGATCCTGTGCGCCGCGAAGAGCGTGTTCGTAATGGCCGTCAGTTCACGGCCAGATGGATACCCATAGCGCTTTGAAGGCCCACGAGCGGAAGTTGGGAGGCGCGCCGAAATTGCCCCCGGCTATCCTGATGAACACGCCGCCCCCCCCACTTCCGCTTGTGGTCGACGTCGGGACTCCACGCTCGACGACGCCGGTCTTACCCTTCCTGATAGAGAATCCAGTTCTTTCGCTGGGGAGCCTTATCGGGCAGAGGGTAAGTGGACACCCGGTTCCGGCCTTGTGTCTTTGAGGCATAGAGCGCGCTGTCGGCTTTCGCATAGAGATCGTCTGAATGGGATGCATCCACCGCCTTGCAGATGCCGGCCGAGATGGTGATAGCCAATCCCGGAACCGGTTCACCGAAGGAATGTTGTTCGATTGCCTTGCGAATGCCTTCGACGAACTTTTCCGTGGAGGCATCGCTGCCGCCTTCGACGATGAGGGCGAATTCCTCACCGCCCACCCGGAACACAGAGACATGCGGCCCACATTTTGACTTCATGATACGCGCCACCACCTGCAGGACCTTGTCCCCCACCAAGTGACCGTGGCGATCATTGACGTCCTTGAAACGATCAATATCCAGGATGACGAGAGAACTCATCAGCCGCAGCCGGTCTTCCTTATATATCCTGCCCAGCGATCGGCTGAAGGCCCTGGTATTCCATAATTGCGTGAGGTGATCGGTCTCAGCGAGGTTCTTGTAGATCTCGAGTTCCCGCCTGACTTCTCTGAGTTCGTCTGATCGAGCCGTCACGATTTGCCTACTCTCCTGACTTTGCCTCACCGTGGCGCTGGTAGCTTTAGCGAGGATAGAAGCAATCTTAACCAGGGCCTCCTGCCCCACCTCCTTCCCATCGATGCCAGCGGTGGTGGAATCGAGGAGCTGCAGGTAGCGCTCCAGCGAACCTTGCTCGCGCGATAGCAGCTCCATTATTTCACAGAGAGCCTGCTCTATGCGCGCATGAGCAGCCTCCATCTCATTGCCAAGTTGGGCGTCGGTCCCATACAGGCGGTTGAGCTCGTCCAACTTTTCCTGGGTGGGTTTGGTGTCCAGCATCTCAAGATGAAAACGCAGCTTCTCGTTGTCGCCGGCATAGGCCTCATAGAAAAGCGCGAAGTTTCGAGGGCGCCCGTCGACACCAGCCTTCGCCATCTGGTGGCCGATGCGGCTAACCACATCCTCTTGCTGAAACGGATCTTCCATATGCCTTCTGAGACTAATGGGACAACAGTCGAAGGACCCATAATAGACCTGGAGTAGTGAAGATTTCCCTGTTTCTCCGAGTACAGGGCCCCTAGGCACCTTTTTATCTGCACACATACGCCACGACGCGACTTAAGCGCGCGGCCATCCGCTTTAGTGTGAGGAGGAAGAAGGTGTGGAATCTGCCAACTGAAGCTCGTTATCAGAAGCTACTTCGAATAGACTGTCGTCAGCCGGATCAAACCAAAGCCCAAGCAAATTCGGCCGCAGAAGACCACCACGCGCTTTCCACCCGTTCTGTGAAATCGATCGAACCATTTTCGTCGGGTAGAAACGGCACGCCCACGAGCCGGACCTCGCGGCCATACGACATGACCGTTTCGTGCGGAACAACAGAGGTTGCGTTACCGCCGCCGCAGTAGCCCGGTCAGACCGAAACTCCTGGGTGAACAGCTCCTCTGGCAACAGAGTGAAGCCGCCATTTACAGGCAACGCTAGACCCAGAAGCATAGGAACACAGAGAAATCGTCGGAATGATGTGTGCAGCACTGAACCCAAGCCTCGTTGTCGCGCTTGTCAACGGGTCGGAGAGAAGCGGTTCCGGTGACTTTGCCCGTGTGACTCGCTCGCAGACCGCCATTATCTCTCTGGCAAAGCCGCGCCCTGGGGCCTAAGCAAAGACATGCGGAAGAAATTGGCGATAATCCGAGGGCCTCAGATACGGGCTGCGCGTGCGCTGCTGGGGCTGACTTCCCAGGGGCTCGCTGAACTTGCAGGGGTGTCACGCGACATGATCAAGCGCGCCGAAAGAGACACCCCGGTTCCGCATCTGCAGATGTCGGGGCTGGCCACTATCAAGAAGGCGCTCGAGAAAGAGGGAGTGGTCTTTCTTCCCGACGATGACGTCAACTTCTGCGCAGTTGCCCTACGAAAGGGAACGAAAGCCCCCAAATCAGACTGAGGCAAGCTTCCTTTGGCACAGTGGTCGATTAAAGACAGGAGGCAAAGATGGAAGCGCGACTTTCGGTGCGCCAAGTCAAGGCAGCCAGGGCATTGCTCTGTTGGAACCAGAGCGAGCTGGCAGAGGCTTGCGGGGTTTCGGCGCCGACCGTAAAATATCTCGAACAGGCTGGCGGAATATTGGGAGGGAGACCTACGACCGCCCACGCTATACGAGCAGCACTTGAAGAGGCCGGAATCATCTTCCTGTTTGAAGATGAGGCTGGAGAGGGCGTGCGCCTTAAGGCCGGCATCTATCCCAACGAAATAACCCGCCGCCACAGAGGGCGACGGGTTACCCACTCCGACAATGCAGAGATTACCTGAACAGCGACAGGATGTTCTGTGCGTTTGAGTTGGCGATCGACAGCGACTGGATGCCGAGCTGCTGCTGGACCTGCAGGGCCGACAGACGCGCCGATTCTTCCTGCATGTCGGCATCGACGAGCTGGCCGATACCGCGGTCGATGGCGTCGCTCAGCTTGGAGACGAAGTCCATCTGCATGTCGACACGGCTCTTGGTGGCGCCGATGGTCGAAGCAGCGTCCGCCATTCCCTTCAGTGCCGTCTCGATGGTCGTAATGTGCGCTTCGATTGCTGCATCGTTCTCGGTGCCGGCCAACGTAATTGCCATAACGCCAGTCAAGATGCCGCCAGTCGTGCCGGTCTGGTCGAGGATCTGCGTTTCAGTCAGATCAAGCGTGACCTTGTTGACCGTGACGGTGCCATCAGACGCACGATCGTAGGATGAGACGATGTTGAGCGAGGTCTCCGACTGGTCGTTGGCGATCAGGTTCGAGCCGGCATAGTTGGCGGCGAGGCCGATGCTGGTCAGCTGGCCCTGCAGTTCCTTCAGCTCGGTCTGGATCTTGAGCTTGTCGTCTTCCGAAGCGCCGACGGCGGAAACCATCTTC
>NZ_WVVV01000032.1 GCF_012911015.1 Chelativorans sp. ZYF759
CCACCCGCGCCCGCCGCTCCGGCGTCGGGCAGCGCCCTCGATCCCTCCGAACTGGCGCGCCGCGCCGGCGAACGCTTCTCCGGCCATATCCGCGCCCAGCGCGACGGCGCCGCCAGCGCGGCGGCACAGCCGCCGGTGCCGGCGTCCGGAAATGCGCCTGCCAGTCCCCCCGAGGACCGGCAGGACCAGGCGCCCGCCGATCGCCTCGATATCGCGGCACTGACCAAGCGCGCCACCGAGAGACTCGCCGACCATGTTCGCCGCCAGCGTGAGCTCGCGGGTCTGGTCTCAAGACCGGCACCTTCGCGCCGGCCGGAGACGAGCGAGGATCCGCGCCCTGCCAACGGCGCCGCCTCCTCGCCGATGCTTGGCCACAACAGTGCCGGTTTCGACATGGAGGATGAAGACGACAACAATGCCGGGCGGGCGCGGGTTTCCGGTCCGCTCGATTTCGCCTCGCTGGCCGAGCGCGCGGCGGCGATCCAAACCGCGCATCTCGTCGCCAGCCGCAAGAAACTGACGGTGCAGTCCTTCGCCGTGTCCCGGCATGGCGAGGGCAAGAACGGCACCAACTGACCACCCATCCGCCGACGGCGGAGGACAAACCCAGCCGCGTGGGCGGCGCAGCAAGCACAAGGAGCCTCATCATGGCACGTGTATTCGAGGGAATGTATATTGGCGGCGGCTGGTCCGCGGCTTCCAAGACCTTCAAGGACCTGAATCCGTCCGACGGCTCGGTCTGGGCCGAAGTGCCGGATTCCGGCCGCGCCGAGACGTCCGCGGCCATCGAGGCGGCCCATGCCGCTTTCCCGGAATGGGCCGCGCTCCCCTTTTCGAAGCGGGCGCACTACCTCCACAAGGCCGCCGAGATCTGGGAGCGCCGCAAGATGGAGATCATCGACGCCATCCAGGCGGAAGGCGGCGGCTGGTTCGGCAAGGGCATGTTCGAAACCGGCTACGTGACCGAGGTCTTCCATGCCGCGGCCGCTTCGGTCTGGCAGTCGACCGGTGAGGTCCTGCCGTCCGACTATGGCAAGGTGTCGATGGCCGTGCGCCGTCCCATGGGCGTCGTCTCGGTCATCTCGCCCTGGAACTTCCCCTGCATCCTGACCGCGCGCGGCTTCCTCTTCCCCCTGGCGGCCGGCAACACGATCGTGCTCAAGCCGTCGGAAGAGACGCCTTATCTCGGCGGGCTTCTGTTTGCCGAGATCTTCGAGGAGGCGGGCCTGCCCAAGGGCGTGTTCAACGTCGTCACCTGCTCGCGCGACAATGTGCAGGAAGTGGGCGACGAGCTGATCGAGCATCCTTACGTCAAGGGCATCTCCTTCACCGGCTCGACCGCCGTGGGTCGCCAGATCGCCGCCAAGGCCGGCGCCCATCTTAAGAAGTGCTGTGTCGAGCTCGGCGGCAAGGATTCCATGATCGTGCTCGAGGATGCCGACATGGAGCGCGCCACCCAGGCCGCCAATTTCGGCTCCTTCATGCATCAGGGCCAGATCTGCATGTCGGTCGAAAAGGTGCTCGTCCACGAGAAGATCTTCGACGAGTTCCTGAAGAAGTTCGTCGAGCGCGCCGGCCGCCTCAAGGTCGGTGACCCGACCAAGAGCAAGGAAAACGTGATCGGCCCGCTCATCAACGACAAGCAGGCCGCCAAGGTGAAGGAGCAGCTCGACGACGCCATCGCCAAGGGCGCCAAGGTGGAGCTCGGCGGCAAGGTTGACGGGCGTTTCGTGGAGCCCACGATTCTGACCGGCGTCACGCCCGACATGAAGATCTACCAGGACGAGACCTTCGGCCCGGTGGTTCCCGTCATCCCGTTCCGCACCGATGACGAGGCGATCGCGATCGCCAACGATAGCGAATACGGCCTGTCGGCCGGCGTGATGAGCCGCGACGAAAGCCGCGCGCTCGCCATCGTCAACCGCCTCGACACGGGCAATTGCCACGTCAACTGCTCTTCCGTGAACGACGAGCCGCATGTTCCCTTCGGCGGTTTCAAGGCATCGGGCGTCGGCAAGCATGGCGGCCGCTGGTCGCTCGAGACCTTCACCGAGACCCGCTGGATCACGCTCGACCGCGGCGGCCGGCCCTTCCCGCCGGTGTTCTGAGGACGGCGATACGCACCTTACCTCCCCCTTGATGGGGGAGGTCGCGACGCAGTCGCGGGAGGGGGGTGAGCGGCGGTGCCACCACCCCACCCCGCGTCGATGACCTCCACTTCGTTCCGTCCATCGCCACGACCCTCCCCATCGAGGGGAGGGTAAGCCGCGCGCCATCGTCGCGCCGCCGCCGATCGCCGCCTTGGCCTTCGGCCTTTTTTTGTCACGTGCCGCACCGCGCTTTGGGCGCCCCTCACGACGTGTCGGGGCCTTCCAGCGCGTGGAGCGCCAGCGAATGGGCGTGCGCCAGGATCTCGTCGATCTCGCGGATATTCGGGGGATGGGCGGCGGCGGGGTCGTAGCGGTAGAGCCGGCCGCCGGGCGGCACGCGTCGGATGGGCAGGCGGGCCGTCTGGCGGCGTGCCTGCCAGCGGGCGAAGCGGCGGGCCTGGCCGGGGAGATCGTCGAGCGCCGCGGCAAGGGCTGCGAGGCGCTGGGTCAGGCGCGTGGCGCTGATGCGGTCGTCGGAGGAAGGTGGCGGCGGGAGGCGATGGAGTTCGGTCACGCCGGGCACGACAATGCGCGGGGCGGCGTGCGGGGGCACGGTGGGACGGCGCCGGCCGTGGAGGGCGAGCCGGCGCGGCGGATCGAAGAGGGGGAAGGTGGGGATTCGCTTTGCAAGGGAGGATATGCCGTCGCGGGTGGCATTGGCTGGCGCCATCATCACGGCGATGCCGAGGCGGCGGAGCAGCGGTTCGATCGGCTTCGGCCGGGGCTTTGGCTGGCCCGGGCGCGGCGGTGGCACGGTCAGGCCCTTGGCAGCGGCGATGATCAGGCGGCGCGCGGCGGATTCGGCCGGGCGCAGCAGGGCCAGGATCGCGCGCCAGAGCAGGCGGGGGAGGGTCGCGCGGAGCTCTACCTCCCCCTTGTGGGGAGGTCGACGCGAAGCGTCGGGTGGGGGTTGCGACCTCAAGGTCACCCCCTCCCGCG
>NZ_WVVV01000033.1 GCF_012911015.1 Chelativorans sp. ZYF759
AGCATTCGCGCTCGCCCAGATGGATGACGGTGCCGTGCTTGTCGCCCAACACCTGGATCTCGATGTGGCGCGGCTCGGTGACGAATTTCTCGATGAAGATGCGGTCGTCGCCGAAGGAGGCCTTGGCCTCGCCCTTGGAGGCGCGGAAGCCATCGCGGGCCTCCGCGTCGTTCCAGGCAATACGCATGCCCTTGCCGCCACCGCCGGCAGACGCCTTGATCATTACCGGGTAACCGATGGAGGCGGCGATGCGCACCGCCTCGTCCGCATCCTCGATCAGGCCCATATGACCCGGCACCGTGGAGACGCCCGCCTCGGCCGCCAGCTTCTTCGACGTGATCTTGTCGCCCATCGCCTGGATGGCGTTGACGGGCGGGCCGATGAAGGTCACGCCCTCCTTGTCCAGCGCCTCGGCAAAAAGCGGATTTTCGGACAGGAACCCATAGCCCGGATGGACGGCATCGGCGCCGGTCTTGCGGATGGCCTCGAGAATCCTGTCGATGACGATGTAGGATTCGCTCGAGGGCGCCGCGCCGATATGGACCGCCTCGTCGGCCTCGCGCACATGCAGCGCGTCGCGGTCGGCATCGGAATAGACCGCGACGGTGGCGATGCCGAGCTTTTTTGCGGTGCGAATGACCCGGCAGGCGATCTCGCCGCGATTGGCTATGAGGATTTTCTTGAACATCAGGCTCCCGCGATCTTGTCCTGCGTCCTGTTCTGGAAGTCCGAGGCGTCGTGGCGTTCGTGCAATTGCCGGGAAGGCTCGCCACTGGTCTTGTTGACCATCGATCCCCGGCGGGCGCCCGGCCGCTGGTTGATCTGCTTCGTCCAGCGCTGGACATTGGTGTAGCCGTCGACCTCCAGGAACGCGCCGGCATCCTCATAGGCGTCATGCGCGGCCAGCCGGCCGTACCAGGGCCAGATCGCCATGTCGGCGATCGTGTATTCGGCTCCCGCCATGTATTCGTGATCGGCCAGATGCCGATCGAGCACGTCCATCTGGCGCTTCACCTCCATGGCGTAGCGGTCGATGGCGTATTTGATCTTCATCGGCGCGTAGACATAGAAATGCCCGAAGCCGCCGCCGAGAAACGGCGCCGAGCCCATCTGCCAGAACAGCCAGTTCATCGCCTCGGTGCGGGTGCGCAGGTCGGTGGGCAGGAAGGCGCCGAATTTTTCGGCCAGGTAGACGAGGATCGAGCCCGATTCGAACAGGCGCACCGGATCGCCGCCGCCCCTGGGCGCATGGTCCATGAGGGCCGGGATCTTGGAGTTCGGATTGACGCCGACAAAGCCCGAGCCGAACTGGTCGCCCTTGCCGATATCGATCAGCCAGGCGTCGTATTCGGCGTCCGCATGGCCGGCCTCCAGCAGCTCCTCGAACATGATCGTGACCTTGACGCCGTTGGGCGTGCCCAGCGAATAGAGCTGGTGCGGGTGCTTGCCGATCGGCAGTTCCCTGTCGTGCGTGGGGCCGGCGACAGGCCGGTTGATCGAGGCAAACGTGCCCCCGCCCTCGCCTTCCTGCTTCCAGATCTTGGGCGGCTGATAGCCGGTCGGCAGGTTGTTTTCGGGCGGGAATTTGGTGGTGTCGGTCATGTTATTCCTGTTCATCCTTCATGTTGGGCTTGAGAATTTCTCGAGCTCTTGAAGTAGGGATCATTCGGCAGCTTGTGCAGGTGGCACCGCGCCGGGCGCTGCGCCACCGACGATGAGGGCCTTGGCGCTGATATACTCGTCGACCTCCTCCCAGCCGACGGCATCACCGAAAGGCAGGATCTCCCAGTTCCTGCGTTGGGCGGGTGTCGCTGCAAACAAGCGGGGGTACCACCACAGCGGCGCCTCGATCCTGCGACCATCGGCCATGTCGAAGGCGATGAATTCGTCCGTGACCTCGACGGTGGCAACAAGCAACTGCTTGTCGTCAATTTCCAAAGTAGTCATTCCAGGCCTCCAGGAATTTTCGCCTGTTCTCTGCTACGACGCCCAGAATATCATTCACTTCGTGCGTGGCGAAGCCGACATTGCGGGCGACACGGATATCGGCGAGCCAGACTTTCAGTTGCTTCGCATCCTTCAAAACATGGATGTGTGGCGGTTCACCGATCTCCCTGGAATAGAAGAGGAAGCGGTGGCCTCTCCAGCGGAGGATCACCGGCATTCCACCACCTCTACAGCGGGATCGTGTCGTGCTTCTTCCACGGCTGTTCCTGCTTCTTGCTCCTGAGCATGGCGAAGGCGCGCGCGATGCGGCGGCGGGAGGAATGCGGCATGATGACCTCGTCGATGAAGCCGCGCTCGGCCGCCTTGAACGGGTTGGCGAAATTCTCCTCGTATTCGGCCGTGCGCGCGGCAATCTTTTCGGGATCGTCGAGTTCGGAGCGGTAGAGGATCTCGGTCGCGCCCTTGGCGCCCATCACCGCGATCTCGGCCGTCGGCCAGGCATAGTTGATGTCGGCCCCGATATGTTTCGAGGCCATCACGTCATAGGCGCCGCCATAGGCCTTGCGGGTGATGAGCGTGACCATGGGGACGGTGGCCTGGGAATAGGCAAAGAGCAGCTTGGCGCCGTGCTTTATGACGCCGCCGAATTCC
>NZ_WVVV01000034.1 GCF_012911015.1 Chelativorans sp. ZYF759
GTAACCGTCCGGCCTGGACCGCGGCTTGAAGGGCCTGCGGTGATACTGTGGCTATGCGGCTACCTTTTCGATCCCAAGAGTTCCGGCTGCCCAATTCCAGGGCAGAAGGTCGTCGAGGCGGTTCTGCGGCATGTCGGCGATGCGGGCAAGCACATCGGCCAGCCAGGCCTGCGGATCGATATTGTTCAACTTCGCTGTTGCCATCAGCGTCAGCATGAAGGCCGTCCGATCCGCTCCACGTTCGGAGCCAGCAAATAGCCATGAGCGGCGGCCGAGGGCGAGACCGCGGATTGCTCGTTCGGCGGCATTGTTCGAGAGGCATATCCGCCCGTCGGCTTTGAAGCGGGCAAAGGCGTCCCAGCGCTTCAGCATATAGTCCATTGCCTTGGCGACCGGAGCATGGCGCGACATTCGCGCCCGCTCTGTTCGCATCCAGTCTTCCAAATCAGCAAAGACAGGCTCACTGCGCTCGCGCCGGGCGGCCAGGCGTTCGTCGGCGGCTTTGCCGTTCACCTCGCGCTCGATGTCGAACAGCCTGTCGATGCGCTTCACCGCCTCCAGCGCCAACGGCGAGATCGGTGCCGCGTTCCGGCCTCGCCGGACGCTGCTTGCGATGTCGGCGAGTTCGAAGAACTTGCGTCTGGCGTGGGACCAGCACAGGGCCTCGGTCACCGACCCCGGACTTCGGTCAGCCTGATACAGGCGAGCGTATCCTGCATAGGCGTCGGCCTGAAGGATGCCAGCATAGCCCGCGAGATGACGTTCAGGATGCTCTGCCGATCGATCCCGCGAGGCATAAAACAGCGCCGCCGGCGGCGCCGTGCCGCCAAACGGCTGATCATCGCGGACATAGACCCAGACCCGGCCGGTGGTCGTCTTGCCCTTTGCAAGGATGGGAACCGTCGTGTCGTCGCCGTGAAGCCGTTCCGCCGCCAGCACATGGTCCTCGATCAGGTCATGAAGCGGGCGAAGGGCGTGAGTGCATGCGCCGACCTGGTCGGCCAGCGTCGACAGGCTGAGATCGATCCCCTCGCGGGCGTAGCGCTCGGACTGCCGGTTGAACGGTTGGTGCTGGGCGAACTTCTCAAACAGGATCATCGCCAGGAGGTTGGGGCCAAGGAACCCGCGAGGCGTCGGATGGAACGGCGCTGGCGGCTGGGTGATCCGCTCGCATTCGCGACAGGAGAATCTCTCGCGGACCGTCTGAATCACCTTCCACTGGCGCGGGATCACCTCCAGCGTCTCGGTGATATCCTCGCCGAGCTTCGACAGGCGGCCCGAGCCGCAGCACGGGCACGACGTCGGCGCGTCAATCACGACGCGCTCGCGCGGCAGGTGCTCCGGGAATGGCTTCTTCGATGGACGCTTGCGCGTGAAGGTCTGAACTGTCGTTGTCTTCGATGCCACCTGCTCGGCGGCGAGTTCGTCCTCGGTGGCGCCGGACTGAGCATCCTCAAGCTGCATCTCGAGTTGCTCGAGTAGACGCGTCTTCTTCTCCGAGCGGCTACCGTAGAGCTCCCGCCGCAGCTTCTCGATGGTCAGCGTCAGATGGGCAATCAGAGCCTCGGCATTCGAGGCCATCGCCTTCCCTCGGGCCGCTTCCGCCTCGGCGAGATCGGCCCGCAGTTCTGCCTCTGCAAGCGCAGCCTTCAGGGTGACGATATCGTCCGGTAAAGCGGCCATGGAGGAAGGCCCGAAGCAGGTCGTGGTGGAGTTGATTCTGCCACAGAACCCCTGCAATGCAAGGCTTTACTGCCTATCCAACAGTGCTCGGACGCCAGGTTCTCTGGGGATTGCGCCAGTCTATCCCCTCAAGCAGATAGCCGAGTTGCGCCGCCGAGATCGTCACCACGCCATCGGCCGGCGACGGCCATAAGAACCGGCCGCGTTCCAGCCTCTTCGTAAACAGGCATGCGCCTTGGCCGTCGTGCCAGATCACCTTCAGAAGGTCGCCTCTGCGACCACGGAAGCAAAACAAATGACCACTGTTCGGATCCCGCTTCAGTGTCTCCTGGACCAGCAAACTCAGGCCCGGGAATCCTTTGCGCATGTCTACATGGCCAGTCGCCAGCCAGACCCGGACGCCGCTCGGAACCGGGATCAACGCCGCCGGTCCACGACATCGAGAATGCGGGCCAGCGCCTTCTGATCGATCCCGGCATCGACACGCACAATGCGGCCACACGATAGCGCGATCTCGACGCGAGAGGGTTCCGTTGCTGGCAACGTCTTGCCAGCAGCAGTGGCATCGGCGGAGTGAACCGAAACCGGCAGGAAGGTGGGCTCCGGCGTCGCCGCCCGCGAACCAACCAGCCCAAACGCCCTTCGCCAGCCGAACAATTGTGAGGGCGAGATCCCGTGCCGGCGAGCCGTCGTTGAGACAAGCCGGGGGCCACGTTCGCTCTCGGCAATGATCCGAAGCTTGGCTTCATCCGTCCATCGACGGCGGCGACCAGTGTCGACGACCTCCAGCCGGGACACTTCGTGAGTGTGAGTGTGAGTATGCATATCCATACGCACAATCTCTTGGCCGCCTTCCAACCGCACAAGGCGTCCTACGCCGAAGGGTTAC
>NZ_WVVV01000035.1 GCF_012911015.1 Chelativorans sp. ZYF759
TTTCGACCTCATGCACGAACCCGCTTCGCGGGAGGGGCGCCTTGGCCTGAGATGGCGTAGTATTCGTAGTCTTTGAGCAGGTGGCGGCGGGCGACCCGACCATGGAGTTCCCTTCAACGAGAGGAACTCGCCATGGCTACCCCATCGACCGATGCACCTATCAGCCCGCTACGCCAGCGCATGCAGCACGACATGCTCATGCGGGGCCTGGGCTCCCATACGCAGCAGGACTATGTTCGCCACGTCCGGCGTTTCGCCGCGTTCCTCGGGCGCTCGCCCGACACCGCAACGCCTGAGGACATCCGTCGCTTCCAGCTTGATCAGCATGAGAACGGCGTCGGACCCGCGACGATCAACGGCACGGTCTCGGCGCTGCGGTTCCTGTTCCTGGTGACGCTGAAGCGTCGGGATCTGGCGCGTGCGCTGGTGGTCATGCGGTATCAGCGCAAGTTGCCCGACGTGCTGAGCGTGGAGGAAGCGGCGCGTCTGCTCGAAGCCGCGCCAGGGATCAAGTACAAGGCCGCGCTTGGCGTCGCCTATGGCGCGGGCCTGCGGGTATCCGAGGTTGCGCATCTCAAGGTCGACGACGTCGATAGCACACGCATGCTGCTCCGCGTCGAACAGGGCAAGGGACGCCGGGACCGCAACGCGATGCTCTCGCCGCAGCTTCTGGAACTCCTGCGGTTGTGGTGGCGCGAAGGCAGGCGGCGCGGGGTCATGCTTCCGCATGGCTGGCTATTCCCGGGACGCAGCCGCACCGACCCGGTCTCGTCGCGGCAACTGCACCGCGCGGTCCAGGAAGCCGCCGAAGCTGCTGGCATCCGCAAGCGCGTAAGCCCACACACGCTGCGTCACAGCTTCGCCACCCACCTTCTCGAACAGGATGTCGACATCCGCGTAATCCAGGTCCTGCTTGGGCACAGCAAGCTCGAGACCACCGCGCTCTACACCAAGGTCTCCACCCGGACGATCCATGCGGTCGCCGGGCCACTCGATCGGCTGATGGCGCTGATGGAGGGCAAGACGCCGACCGGCTGAGCCGTGCGTGCCTCGATAGAGGTCGCCGACATCTTCCGTGCTGCCGGGTCGGCCTACCGGGCCGCTCATGCCGGTCACCTGAGCCTGCAGCAACTGAAGGTCATGTCGGCGATCGAGCATTGCCGCACCGCTGCCCTCGGCGGCCACGTCGAGGCCTGCGAGGACTGCGGCCAGTGGCGCATCGCCTACAACTCCTGCCGCAACCGGCACTGCCCCAAATGCCAGGGCGCGGCGGCGCGGACATGGCTGGCCGAGCGCGAGGCCGACCTCTTGCCGGTCGGCTACTTCCACGTCGTGTTCACGCTGCCTGCCGAGATCGGCGACATCGCCTTCCACAACAAGGCGCTCGTCTACGACCTGCTGTTCAAGGCGGCATCGGAGACGATGCTGACCATCGCCGCCGATCCCAGGCACCTCGGTGCGCGCATCGGCATCACCGCCGTGCTCCACACATGGGGCTCGGCGATGACGCACCATCCGCATGTCCACATGATCGTGCCGGGCGGTGGCGTCTCGCTCGACGGGTCACGCTGGATACCGTCGCGGCCGGCCTTCCTGCTCCCGGTGCGCGTACTCGGCAAGCTGTTCCGCCGACTGTTCCTGACCCGTCTGGTCGCTCTGCATGAGGCGGGCCGGCTCGGCTTCTTCGGATCGATGGCGCACCTCACCGACCGCCGGGCATTCCTGCAGCACCTGGTTGCCGTCCGGAAGAAGCGCTGGGTGGTCTACGCCAAGGCACCGTTCGCCGGGCCGGAGGCGGTGCTCGCCTACCTGTCGCGCTACACGCACCGGGTCGCGATCTCGAACCGCCGCCTGATCGCCTTCGACGAGGGCGGCGTCACCTTCCGCTACAAAGACTACCGTCGCCACGGCACGGACCGCCAGCAGGTCATGAAGCTCGCGATCGACGAGTTCATCCGACGCTTCCTGCTCCATGTCCTGCCGCGCGGCTTCCATCGCATCCGGCATTACGGCCTGCTCGCCAGTTCCGCCCGCAAGGTCAGCCTTGCGCGCGCTCGCGAATTGCTGAACGTCGCCGCGCCGCCCGATGACGACACACCAGGCGAACCGAACGACTACCGCCCGCCATGCCCCTGCTGCGGCGGACGAATGATCGTCATCGAGACCTTCGAACGCTGGAGGCAGCCGCGCGGGCCGCCTCACGCAACGGCGGCGAACCGGGAGAACGCCCCATGACCCGGCATGGCATCATCCAACGTTCAACTGCAGGCCATCGGCCTCCGGCAACGGATCCGCGCGCGCCCATGGTGACCGCCGACGCCGAGGGGGCCGCCTTCAGCCACTTACCGTGCCGACAACAGCGTGCGGAGGAGCAACGAAGCCGCCTGTCCGCATCCATCCTGCCGCTTCCCCATGACGGTCGCGCCATCGCCGACATCAGCCGCAAATCGAAATCCCCATAGATATCGACTGTCGCCCGCGGGTTCCTGCATGAGAGGCTTTCGTACGCCTGACGGCACCCGAAACCCTTCGCCAT
>NZ_WVVV01000036.1 GCF_012911015.1 Chelativorans sp. ZYF759
CGATGGTGACGCCGCTGGCGTTCATGTCGGTGAAGTCCGACAGGCCGAGGCGGCCGGGTTCGTGGGTCTGCCGGAAGATCACCTCTTGCTCTTCGCCGTGAATGGCCCGCCATGATCGAATGCGACGTTCCAGTGTCCGGCGAATGCCGCTGCTCAGTTGGGGATGCCGTCGCATCATCTCCTCGAAGATCGCCACGGGCCTGATACCGGGCGCGGCCTTGAGCAGCGGGACAATCTCGGCATCAAAGATGCTCTCGAGCGGATCGGGTCGGCGACGGCCGCGAACCGGCTTCTTCTGGGACGGCATATGTGGATCCTTCTCGATCCGATATGCGGTCGCCACGCTGAGCGACGCCTTCGCGGCGGCGACGGACGTCGGGTGGGTTTGGCGGAGCTTCATGTAGAGCCTCATCTGGTGATCGGTTAGGTGGCGGCCGGGCACGAAGCGGTTCCTCCGAATCGGAAAAACCACCGGCATACCCGGCCGACCGCGAACACCAGAAAGGCCCTCAAAACGGGCCGCCGCCGCTGGATGGAAACTCCGGTCGGGCTACGCCCTCCCTGCGTTCCCATCCAGCGGCGTTCTCATCTTGATTGACGCTGCCCTCTCACGTTGATCGCCGCGCCGCATCTTCTCGTCGCTCAAAACCGAACGCACCGCGCGCAAGGTCTACAGGACAAGGGACGATGCCAGGGCGGATGTGTTCGATTACATCGAGCGCTTCTACAACCCTCGGCGACGGCACTCGACACTGGGCTATCTGAGCCCCGTCGAGTTCGAGGAGCAAGCTATGTTAGCTTAACCTGGTGTCCGAAAAACCGGCAGCAGGCCACAAAGTGGTGCCATGCTCTTGGAACAGCATCTGTTCCTGATTTGAACCCCACTCGGCGGTCTGCGGGTCGCCTTGGTCTGTACCTACGTCTGCGGTCTGGGCGATGGCCGAACCCGTGAACGCCGTGATGGCTGCGGCCGCAATCAATGTTCTGATATTCATGATGTTCCCTTCCTCGTTGGGTTTCGCTTTGCCTCATCGGCATGCCCGGCGAACGAGGTCAGTGCACTAATGTTCCGTTGCGGAGCGGCGCGCTCGGATTCAACTTGATGTGACCGCCGCCCCTGACCGTCAACTGGGCACCGCTGTCCCCTCCAGCCCTCCCAATTCATTTTGCTTGCCGCGTCCCGAGAAGTACGCATTCCAATGCTCCGTAGAGAAGGAGAACCGAGAATGCGTGCAACCTATGAGCCCGGCTACTGGTCGACCTGGCCCTCTCACATCCAAGCTGATGCCCACCGGTACACCGAGTCCGGCAAGGGCCACACTCTCGATGAGCTGTTTGCGAAGTACCAGGACACGCTGTGGGAAGCGGGCCTGCACAAGTACTGTCTCACCGGTTTCATCCGCGAACTGGACCGGCTGCTCGGCCCTGCTCCATTCACCGATTTTCCGCAGGAGCGCCTAAATGAGCTCGCGGCCCTGCTCCGACAGCGCGGCAACAGCAACGCGACCATCAACCGAAAGTTCTCCGCGCTCGGCAAGCTACTCAAGAAGGCGCGTGCGATGGGCGACATCCGCAGCGTGCCAGATATAGAGCGCCTGAAGGAGAAGGCGGGCCGAATCCGGTTCCTCGATCCCGATGAGGAGCTGAGGCTGTTCGCCGCCATCAAGGCGTGATCGGGGATCTACTTTCACCTGTCCGTCTTCCTCGTGGACACCGGCGCGCGCCTCGGTGAAGCAATCGGGCTGCGCTGGAATGATTTCGAGAAGGGGAGGGCGACTTCCTGGATCACGAAGTCTGGACGCAGTCGCACCGTACCACTAACGGCTCGGGGTCAGGACTCGCTGGCATCCTGCAGTGATATGGCGGTCGGTCCCTTCATTGCGGTGAAGCAATATCTGTATCGGATGGTCTGGCATGACGCGAAGCGCGAGGTGGGCTTACGCCATGATCGTGATGTCGTACCAGAACGAGCCGGAAGTCCCGGGTAAGGCGAAGCCGGCACGTCTGACGGGCGAAGCGATGGTAGACCGGCGCGACGCTCGCGATCACCGCCGCCTTCGATCAGATAGCATCGCCAAGCCATCGTGGAAGTTGGCCGTTCGGGGAAAGGGGCGCTTTCTGTCGGGGAGAGTTGGTAGCCAGAGATGGTTGATGTCCTAGGGGATGGCGTGGGTCCTGGTCCGGATGCAGCCCCTGCTCAGAGACGGGCCAGGTCGTATCCGCCCATAAAGCAATTTGTGGCTTTTGCCGGCTTCAGAAGCCGATTCTCCATGACCTCCCCCTCGTTGGGGCAGGATGGCTGACTTAGCTTTCCGAGAATCGAAGTCCTCCACAGTTAGGCCTTCGAGGACGGGGCCAGGGCCCGGCGCCCTTTCTTGGTAATCTGCCATTCCATTCGGGCGTGTCCCGGCCTGTTCTCCAGCGGCATCATTCGAGTCCTCACCAGCCCCATGTCGCAAAGATGCTGGACATGGTCCACGTAGCGGGCAACGGCACTTAAGGGAGCCCATACGTCTGGCGCTTGTGTCAGCAATCCGCGATCGGTTTCGGTCAGTTCCATGGGTCTCCCGCTTGCAACCTGCACTTATGCTTAGCGAATCGTAAATATTACGGTATATGGAAACTCTACATAATTACAATGGGTTGAATGAGGTCGACCTAACAGCGCATCCCCACGATCGCAGTTTATAACCGGCTATCGAATCAGCTTCACGCGGGCGTTAAGGAACCGGCAGCTTTTGGACACTAGGTGTGAAACCTGAGGTTGGTCGGTTTTCTCCGATAGACATGATGTCAACACAGCCTTAGCCGGTTTCGGCATGTTTGTTTTTGAGTTTTGTATCGGGGGAGTTTTTCCCAAATGGCTAGCATCAATACGAACGCCAGCGCGATGACTGCGCTGCAGACCCTCACCGCCACCAACAAGAACCTCGCCACCACTCAGGGCCGCATTTCGACGGGCCTGCGCGTCGGCGAAGCTGCCGACAACGCCGCCTACTGGTCGATCGCCACCACCATGCGTTCCGACAACAAGGCGCTGTCGTCCGTGCAGGACTCCCTGGGCCTCGGCGCCGG
>NZ_WVVV01000037.1 GCF_012911015.1 Chelativorans sp. ZYF759
TCGCCGCCCAGCACGCCAAGGGCAAGCTGACCGCGCGCGAGCGCATCGAAGTGCTCCTCGACGAGGGCTCCTTCGAGGAATTCGACATGTTCGTCGCCCACCGGGCGACGGATTTCGGAATGGCCGAACAGAAATATCCGGGCGACGGAGTCGTCACCGGCTGGGGCACCATCAACGGCCGCCTGACTTACGTCTTTTCCCAGGATTTCACCGTGCTCGGCGGCTCGCTGTCCGAGACCCATGCCCAGAAGATCTGCAAGATCATGGACATGGCGATGCGCAACGGCGCACCCGTGATCGGTCTCAACGATTCGGGCGGCGCGCGCATCCAGGAGGGCGTTGCCTCGCTTGCCGGCTATGCCGATGTCTTCAAGCGCAATGTCGATGCCTCGGGCGTCGTGCCGCAGATTTCCGTCATCATGGGCCCTTGCGCCGGCGGCGCGGTCTACTCGCCGGCCATGACCGATTTCATCTTCATGGTGCGCGATTCCTCCTACATGTTCGTCACCGGGCCGGACGTGGTGAAGACAGTCACCAACGAGATCGTGACGGCCGAAGAGCTCGGCGGCGCGCGCACCCACACCCAGAAATCCTCCGTAGCCGACGGCGCCTATGACAATGACGTCATCGCGCTGGAGGAGGTGCGGCGCCTGTTCGATTTCCTGCCGCTGTCCAATCGCGACAAGCCGCCGACCCGGCCCTTCCACGACGATCCCGAACGCCTCGAGACGCGGCTGAATACCCTGATCCCGGATTCGGCCAACAAGCCCTACGACATGAAGGARCTGATCCTCAGCCTCGCCGACGAGGGTGACTTCTTCGAGATCCAGGAAGCTTTCGCGAAAAACATCATCACCGGCTTCCTGCGCATCGAGGGGCAGTCGGTCGGCGTCGTCGCCAACCAGCCSATGGTGCTGGCTGGCTGCCTCGACATCGATTCCTCCCGMAAGGCCGCCCGTTTCGTGCGTTTCTGCGATGCCTTCAACATCCCGATCCTGACGCTGGTCGACGTGCCGGGTTTCCTGCCGGGCACCAGCCAGGAATTCGGCGGCGTCATMAAGCACGGCGCCAAGCTGCTCTTTGCCTATTCCCAGGCCACCGTCCCCATGGTCACGCTCATCACCCGCAAGGCCTATGGCGGCGCCTATGACGTCATGGCGTCGAAACATATCGGCGCCGACATCAACTATGCCTGGCCCACCGCCGAGATCGCGGTGATGGGCGCCAAGGGCGCGACCGAGATCCTCTACCGCTCCGAACTCGGCGATCCGGAAAAGATCGCCGCGCGCACGGCCGAATATGAGGAGAATTTCGCCAACCCGTTCAAGGCGGCCGAACGCGGCTTCATCGACGAGGTGATCATGCCGCATTCCTCGCGCCGCCGGATCGCCCGGGCCTTTGCCATGCTGAGGACCAAGAAGCAGGAACAGCCGTGGAAGAAGCACGACACGATCCCGCTGTGAGCCCAGCTCAGTGCACTCGGGTTCTCATAGACGGGTTGATCTGTTCGACGCCTCGACAATTGGCTTCACACATCGGCGGGGCAGAGAGTCTCGCGTGGAAGGAACATGTCGGTCAGATGGATTGGTGTCTCTGCATTGTCGACGTATCGACCACGCTCGATCGAGCTGGCCTAACATGGAAGCGGCACCGCGACTCTGCAGTTCTCATAGTGGAGCGATAGAAGTTAGTGTTTTCAAAAATCCTCATCGCCAATCGCGGCGAGATCGCCTGCCGGGTTATTCGCACCGCTAGGAAGCTCGGCATCGCCACCGTCGCGGTCCATTCCGATGCCGATCGCGACGCCCTGCATGTGCGCGAGGCCGACGAGGCGGTCCATATCGGCCCGGCCCCATCCAACCAGTCCTACATCGTCATCGACAACATTCTCAAGGCCATCAGCCAGACCGGGGCCGATGCCGTCCATCCGGGCTACGGCTTTCTGTCCGAAAATCCGCTCTTCGCCGAGGCGCTCGCGGAGGAGGGCGTGACTTTCATCGGGCCGCCGGTGAACGCCATCCAGGCGATGGGCGACAAGATCACGTCGAAGAAGCTTGCGGCCGAGGCGGGCGTCTCCACGGTGCCGGGTCATATGGGCCTGATCGAGGATGCGGACGAGGCGGTGCGCATCGCCGCCTCCATCGGCTACCCGGTGATGATCAAGGCCTCGGCCGGCGGTGGCGGCAAGGGCATGCGGATTGCCTGGAACGACGCGGAGGCCCGTGACGGTTTCCGCGCCTCCAAGGGCGAGGCCAAGGCCTCCTTCGGCGACGACCGCATCTTCATCGAGAAATTCGTCACCGAGCCGCGCCACATCGAGATCCAGGTGTTGGGTGACAGGCACGGCACAGTCATCCATCTGGGCGAGCGCGAATGCT
>NZ_WVVV01000038.1 GCF_012911015.1 Chelativorans sp. ZYF759
CAACTCAAAGATCGATTTCAAATACGAGCAGATGTACGCAGCCCTCATCGTCGCAACCCTCATGTCCGTCTGCGTCTACGTCGCATTCACATGGCTCGGACACAAACTCTTCTCCGAATGGCACGAATCCGGCGGAAAGGAGAATTGACGAGGAACAGATGGTGACGATCAGCGATCGAGTGCGGCGCGCGCAACGTTCTCGAACAGACAGGCGGTCGTGATCGGGCCTATGCCGTCAGGAACATGGCTCACAATGGCGGCCTTGCCTTCCACCGAGGCCAGATCGACGTCGCCCACAAGCCCATTCGGCGTTGGCACGACGGACACATCAAGGAGAATGGCGCCGTCACGGATAGCGTCCGCGCCAATGAGCCCGGGCACGCCGGCGGCCGTGACAAGCACATCGGCCTTGCGCGTGTGGGCACGAAGGTCGCGCGTGGCCGCATGACAAACCGTCACCGTGGCTTCGGCATCGAGAAGCAGGGCGGCAAGCGGGCGCCCAACGATCCTGGACGCCCCAACGAGCACCACCTCGGCACCCTTTGGTGAGGGAAGAAGATGAGCAATCGCGGCCGCGCAGGCCCGTGCCGTTGCAGGCGCACGTGCCCGGCCTCCGAGCGCCAGCAGGCCGGCACTGAGCGGATGAAGACCATCGACATCCTTGCGGCTGCCGAGTGCCTCTGCCGCGTCGATCGGATCGAGCCCGTCAGGCAAGGGATAGAGCGGAAAGCCTGCATCGATCGCGTCATCGTCGCATATCCGCGCCAACTGCCGCAGAACCTCCGGGTCGGCGGCGGCATACTCTTCCAGAACAAGCTCGATACCGACCGCTTCCGCCGCAGCCTTCTGGCGCCCGGCATAGGCCATCATCGGCGCGCTGCCCCGGTCATACAGCACCTTGCAGCGAGGCGGCCGACCCAGTCGGCGGATCAACGCACGGGTCCGGACGTGGATCGTGTCGGCGAGTTCGTGGCCAAAAAACAGCTTTGACTGGTTCATCCGGGTTTCCTTGCTGTCTTGGACGGGCGCCACGCTCGGACTTCGCAGGAGCGGCAACGGCACGCCAGTAGCAGATTTCTTTTCCTCGATAAGGGAGGTTCGCGCCATGGGTTTTTGGCGCGCGAGCGGCGGAGTGTGAACAGCCCCCGGTGGGCGAGCGCCATGCATGAAACCCACTTGACCACCCCCCCGATTATTGCAACGATGAACGAACGAACGCTCGATAATCGCACAAACGAAGTTTATTCAGAAGGTGCAAACGAGCCGGCAGCTCTTTTGGGAAGTCGTTTTGGCGATGCCCGCCTGGTGAAGGCAACGCCTGCAGATTGGGACCTATTCGCGACAAGGTCGTCGCGGCTTTGTGGGATAAATGAATGCGTGTTCACGTGATTTACGCTCACCCTTTGCGGGACAGTCTGGCGGGGCAGTTGCACCAGATCGTCGTGGACGAGTTGACCAATGCAGGCCACGAGGTCGATGACCTCGACCTTTACGCCGAAGGGTTCGATCCCGTTCTGTCGCCGCAGGATCGGGAATGCTACCACGATGTCTCGATCAACCGGCACCGCGTCGATCCCTATGTACGCCGCCTCCAGAATGCAGAGGCGCTGGTTCTGTGCCACCCGGTCTGGAATTTCGGGTGGCCGGCGATCCTCAAGGGCTATTTCGACCGCATCTTCCTGCCGGACGTATCCTTCAAGATGGCGGATGGCGCGGTCTCTCCAGGACTGACCAATATCCGCAAGCTGTCCACGGTGACGACCTACGGTTCAAAGCGCTGGCGCGCGATGGTGCTGGGGGACCCGCCGCGCAAGAACGGCACACGTTTTCTGCGCGTGGTTTGCAACCCCCGAGTGCGCGTTCGCTATCACGCCCTCTACGACATCAACAATGTGACACAGGACCGGGTAGAGCGCTTCATGAGCACGGTACGCCACGAGATGGCTCGCTTCTGACGTGAGGCACTCGCAGATCATCGAGGCACAAGAGCCGATGCACAGCATCGTATCCCGTTATCATGCCGAGCCGGACCGCGACGTCTCGCTTTCGTTTGACGGTGTTTCGATGCGGTTTCCGGACGGGACGGAGGCGCTGGACGATATCTCGCTGACGATCGGGCAAGGCGAGTTCGTGTCGATCGTCGGGCCGTCGGGTTGCGGCAAGTCGACCCTGCTCAAGATCGCATCGGGCCTGTTTCCCCATACCGACGGCCTCGTCAAGGTCGACCGCGACCATCTCGGCTACACGTTCCAGGATGCAACGCTGCTGCCCTGGCGCAAGGTGATCGGCAACATCGAGCTGCTCA
>NZ_WVVV01000005.1 GCF_012911015.1 Chelativorans sp. ZYF759
AGCTCGGTCTGGATCTTGAGCTTGTCGTCTTCCGAAGCGCCGACGGCGGAAACCATCTTCTGCTTGATCTGRTCGACAACTTCGATGGCGGCGTTGACGGCCGTGTAGGCGACGTCCAGCTTGCCGGCGCCGAGGCCCAGGGAGTCCTGCACGGACGACAGCGCCTTGTTGTCGGAACGCATGGTGGTGGCGATCGACCAGTAGGCGGCGTTGTCGGCAGCTTCGCCGACGCGCAGGCCCGTCGAAATGCGGCYCTGGGTGGTGGCGAGGTTCTTGTTGGTGGCGGTGAGGGTCTGCAGCGCAGTCATCGCGCTGGCGTTCGTATTGATGCTAGCCATTTGGGAAAAACTCCCCCGATACAAAACTCAAAAACAAACATACCGGGCTTCAACCGGCAAAGACGGAGCGGCTTCATGCCCATCGACCGCAATATCTGGTCGACCCGTCCTTATGGCCGGACTATCGGGCGGGGAGTCCTCACAAAGGCATAAGGGAAGCGGTTAACAGGTTCTTCGATCGGGCGTTAAGATTAACGACTTCAGACGAAGGATCTCACCAGGCTGCCGACGAGCAGGTTCCAGCCGTCGATCAGCACGAAGAACAGCACCTTGAAGGGCAGCGAGACCACGGTCGGTGGCAGCATCATCATGCCCATCGACATGGTGATGGTGGCCACGATCAGGTCGATGACCAGGAAGGGCAGGACGATCAGGAAGCCGATCTCGAAACCGCGCCTGATCTCGGAGATCATGAAGGCCGGGACGAGAATACGCAGATCCGGGTTCTCGATCGAGATGTCGGTGTCGCCGCGTTCGCGGGCGAGATCGACAAACAGGTCGAAATCGCGCTCGCGTACATTGTTGATCATGAAGTCGCGGAAGGGGGCCGCGATGCGCGTGACGGCCTCCTGCTCCGAGATCTCCTCGGAGATCAGCGGCTGGATGCCGTCATTCCATGCCCGGTCGAAGGTGGGCGACATGACGTAGAAGGTCATGAACAGGGACAGGCTGATGAGGATCATGTTCGCGGGCGTGGTCGGCAGGCCCAGGCCGGCGCGCAGGATCGAGAAGACGATGATGAAGCGCGTGAAGCTCGTCACCATGATCAGGATGCCGGGCGCGATCGACAGGATCGTCAGCAGACCGAACATCTGGATGATGTAGCCGATCGTGCTGCCTTCGAGCCCGCCGGCGAGACCGCCGAGGTCGATCGTCTGCGCGGCGGCGAGGGCGGGCGTCAGCAGCAGGACGGCGATGGTCGCGAGAAGCGTCTTCATTCCACCAGCATCGTGCGGATGAGGACGTCGCGGACCACACCCTCGCTGCGGATGTCCGCGCGTTCGGCAAGGTCGGACTTGAGATGCTGGAAGCCGCTGGCGCCCTGGATCTGCTGCACCTTGACGGTGCGCATGTAGGCGAGCAGGTCCTGGTGGATGAGTTCGGCCATGGCCAGATCCGGCTCGCCCGAAAAGACGAGGCTGAGTTCAAGCCTGATCCACATGTCCACGGGCGTACCCATATTGGTGGTGATCGGGTCGATATGAACGATGCCGACGCCGTTCGACATCTCGCCGGTGCGGGTTTCGGTCGCCCGCTCGGGGGTCACTTCCCCGCTGGCCTGGGTCTGGGGAACAGCGATCATCGAGGCGGCCACCCAGCCGGCGCCGATGGCGCCGGCCGTCAACGCGGCCAGCACGGCAAGCTGGACGACCAGCGAAGGACCGGCGGGCTTTTCGGCAGTTGCGTCTTTGGCGGCCACTTTGCTTGTCCCTAGAACGGCAGGACCGCGTCGAGGATCTGCTGGCCGTAGGGCGGCTGCTGAACCTCGGTCAGGCGTCCGCGACCTCCATAGGAGATGCGTGCCTCGGCGATGCGGTCATACGCGATTGTGTTGGAGGCGCCGATGTCGGCCGGCCGGACGATGCCCTCGATGGTGAGGACACGAAGCTCGGCATTGACGCGGACTTCCTGCGAGCCCCGGATAAGCAGGTTGCCGTTCGGCAGCACGTCCATCACGATGGCGGCCACCCGCAGGCGGATGTCTTCCGAGCGCTGGGTCTCGCCGCGGCCCGCACTCTGCGTGCCGCCGCCGATCTGCGCGGAACCTTCGCCGGCAGCCGATGCTCCGCCATCGAAGCTGAAGGACCCCGACAGGCCGATGTCGCGGCTGGAGTTGCGGCGGCGTTCGGACTGGTTGCGCAGCTGGGCGCGGTCGTTCATCAGGATGGTCACGGTGAGGATGTCGCCCGACTCCAGCGCGCGCGGGTCGGTGAACAGCCGGCTCTGCCGGTCGTTCCAGAGCGAGGAGCGCTCGGCCGCCGTGCGGGGTGCCTTCGAGATCGCATATTCGGGATAGGGAACGGCCGTGCCGGAATAGGGGACGACCGGCGACAGCGCCGGCTCACGCCCGATCTCGGCGGTGTTGACGCAACCGGCCAGCAGAAGGGCCGCGGCAGGTGAGAGAAGGACCGCTCTCATGCCGGGTCCTCGGTGCGCGAGGCGCTGGCGATCATGGCCGTCAGCGTGGCGGCCACCTTGGCGTCCATCTCGTTGAGGATGACGCTGGCCTGGCGGGAATCGAGCTTCATGAGGATCGCTGCCGCGAGATCGACCCGCAGTTCGGCGAGCCGTTCGGCGGCCGCATCGGGGCGCATGCGACCGTAGATGTCGACGAGGCCGCCGCGCGCCTGATCAACGAATTCGTCGCGCCGCTTCAGCCAGGACTCGTATTCGGCCCGCTTTGCCTCCAGCGCCGCGATGCGGCTTTCGATGTCGGCCTGCAGCGTCTCGAGTTCCATGCGCTGCAGCGAATAGCGCCGGTCGCGCGCGGCGTCGGCGATGTTGGTGCAGAAGCGCCGCACATCGTCGCTGACCATGCCTTCGAGCTGTTCGGGGACGGCCTGCGTCGAGGCGGGCACCGGTGCAAGGAAGGCCAGCACGAGCGCGGTCGCGGCGGCGAGCATCAGGCGCTTGCGTTCGGGGGTTTGGGTGAAGGCCGACATTTGTCCCGTCCTATTGGAGCACGAGTTCGCCATGCAGGGCGCCCGCACTCTTGATGCCCTGGAGGATTGCGATGATGCCGTCGGGCTTGACGCCGAGGCTGTTGAGACCGGAGACGAGCGATTCGAGCGTGGACCCGTCGAGGATGCCCACGCGTCCGTCCTCCTCGTTGATCTCGATCTGGGTGAAGGGCTCGATGGCGGTCTCGCCGAAACTGAACGGCTCGGGCTGGACCACCTGCGGCATCTCGGTGATGCGCACGGTGAGGTTGCCATGGCTGACCGCGACGCGGGCGATGCGGACGTCCTGCCCGATCACGATGGTGCCGGTCCGCTCGTCGACCACGACGCGCGCCGGCGCATCCGATTCAACGACCAGGTTTTCCAGTTCCGCCCAGAAGCGTGCCGTGGACACGTTTTCGGGGCGGCGCAGATGAACCGTGCGCGAATCCTGCTCGCTGGCCACCTTGCGGCCGAAACGGCTTTGCGAATAGGCATTGATGGCATCGGTGATGCGTACGGCGGTCGAGAAATCGGGATTGCGCAATTGCAGCGACAGCACGCTTTCGCTGGAAAATGCAGCCGGGATCTCGCGCTCCACGATGGCGCCGTTGGCGACGCGGCCATTGGTGGGCACGCCCCGCGTGACGGTTTCCGCCTGGCCCTGTGCGTCGAAGCCCGACACGGACACCTGGCCCTGTGCCACCGCATAGATATCGCCGTCGGCGGCGCGCAGCGGGGTCATGACGAGGGTGCCGCCACGCAACGAGTTGGCGTCGCCCATGGCGGAGACCGTGACGTCGATGCGGTCGCCCGAGCGCACGAAAGGCGGCAGGTTAGCGGTCACGATGACAGCCGCCACGTTGCGCGAACGCGCCTGCGTGCCTTGCGTCGCGATGCCGAGATTCTCCAGCATGGCGTGCATGGACTGTTCCGTGAACGGCGCATTGCGCGGGTTGTCACCGGTGCCCTGGAGGCCGATGACGAGACCGTATCCGACAAGCTGGTTGTCGCGCGCGTTCTGAAGCATCGCGACATCCTTGATGCGCGATCCCCCCTGGGCGGCGGTGGCGGCGAGAATGACCGCGAGAATGGCGAGGACGATACGGGTCATGTGGCTCCCACGCGGATCGTTCCGTCCGCCATGACAATGCCGTTCAAGACGATGCCGCTGTCCATGTTGCGGACCCGGATGAGGTCGCCGGCGGCACCCGATTGCAGCGGCACGCCGACGACGGAAATGGTCAGGGATCCGCTGACGAAGATGACGCGTGCCGGGGCGCCGGTCTCGACGAGATAGGGCTGCCGCACGGCCGTGGTGTACATCATGCGGCCCGGCAGGAGGGTGCTGCGGGCGATCTGGCCCACGGCTTCTTCCGGCGTCATCACGAAGGCGCCGGGATTGGGCAGTTGCCGGCGCAGCGGGACGACGTCGAGCGCTTCGCGCGGGATTGCCTGGCCCGGGTAGATCATCCGGTTGGGAACCACGACGGTCGGCGACTGTCCATCGAATGCTTCGGCGGCGAGAGGCGCCGCCACGGCAAGGGCGGTGCAAACCGACAGAAAGATCCTTGCCAGGCGGTTCATGGTCTATCTCATGCCCTGGGAAACGACGGAGGCCATCTGGTCGGCGGCCTGGATCACCTTGGAGTTCATCTCATAGGCACGCTGGGCGGAGATGAGGTCGGTGATCTCCTTGACCGGATCGACGTTGGAAGCCTCCAGATATCCCTGCTCGATGGCGGCGAAGCCCGGATCGCCCGGTACGCCGATATTGGCCGCGCCGGAGGCCGGCGTTTCCTGGAAGAGGTTGTCGCCAATCGGCATCAGGCCCGCATCGTTGGCGAAGACGGCGACGGTCAGCTGGCCGAGTTCGACGGGTTCGACCTGGTTGGGCACCCGGGCAAAGACCTGGCCGGACTTGTTCACGATGACTTCCAGCGCATCCTCCGGCACCACGATGGCCGGGTTCACCTGCAATCCGTGAACGGTGACGAGCTCGCCCTGCGCGTTGGTGTTGAAGGAACCGGCCCGCGTGTAGAAGGGCTCGCCGTCGATGCCGTTGATCTGGAACCAGCCATTGCCGAGAAGGGCCATGTCCAGCGCGTTGCCTGTCGCCGTCAGCGCGCCCTGGGTGTGGACGTTGCGGATCGCAGCCAGCTTGACACCGAGGCCGAACTTGACGCCTTCGGGAATGACGGCCTGGTTGCCCTGGTTGGGCACGCCCTGCATCTTGTCGACCTGATAGAGCAGGTCGGTGAACTCGGCACGCGCCCGCTTGAAACCGGTCGTGTTGATGTTGGCGATGTTGTTGGCGATGACCTCGAGGTTCGATTGCTGGGCGTTCATGCCCGTCGCCGCGATTGCAAGTGCTTTCATCTTATTCTGCTCCTCAGATCTGCATACGGCTGACTTCGAGATAGGCCTGGATGACCTTGTCGCGGATGGCGATCGCGGCCTGGAGCGACTGTTCGGCGCTCATCACCGCATCCACCACTTCGCGGGTCTCCGCCTCTCCCCGGATCGCGGCGATCGACATCGTTTCCGCCTGCTCGAGGCGGCCGACCGTGCTCGCCAGCCTGGTCTGCAGCTCTTCCGCGAAGCTGGGCGCGCCAGCGGCGGTTGCGGCTGGTGGCTGTGCGGGCGCCAGTTCGTTCGCGAAATTCTGCGTGCCGATCCGCGAGACGGCGAAAAGTCCCTGCATGCTTACTGGCTCCTCATCAAATCGATGGTCATGGAAATGAGTTCGCGCGCCTGCTTGATCACCTGAACGTTGGCCTCGTAGCTGCGGTTGGTCTCGCGCATGTCGGCCATTTCGATCAGCACGTTGACGTTCGGCAGCTTCACGTAGCCATCGGCGTCGGCGGCCTCGTGTCCGGGCTGGAATTCAAGCGTGAAGGGCGCATTGTCGCGCGAGATCGAGTTGATCTCGACCGTATGGCCGCCGCTGACGCGGTCGAGTTCCGCAGCGAAGGTGATCGTCTTGCGCTGATAGGGGTCGGCTCCCGGGAAGTTGCCGGTGGACTGGGCGTTGGCCAGGTTCTCCGAGACGATGCGCAACCGCTCGGACTGCGCGCCGAGCCCACTGGAGGCGACCTTCAAGGCTGTGTGTAGCGGATCCATGTCCGGTTCAGCTCCGTGCTGCCATGAGAATCATGCGATGAAATGCCTTCACGATCGAGGTGTTGAGCTGGAAGCTGGAACCGATCTGTCCGGCCTTCAGCATCTCGTCCTCAAGCACGACCGTGTTGTCCGAAGGCAGCTTGGCGGCGCCATTGTCGGCGACCTCCCGTACCGCGAACTGGTCCTTGGTGGACCCGAGCGAGATGTGCGTCGGGTGGGTGGTGGCCATGGCCACGCGGCTCTTGTCGAGCACCTGCTCGAATGGCTCGACGTCGCCTGCGCGAAAGCCGGGCGTGTTGACATTGGCGACGTTGCTGGCAACCGTCGATTGACGCACGGACAACCAGCGCGCCTGCTGTGATGCGAGGTCGAACAGATTGACTGGGTTCATGCCGGTTTCCTTGCCCCTTTGGCAGAATTCGAGGCAAGCTAGCGTTCCAGTCTTGCGTCAGCCTTGCGGTCCTGCCTCACCGCGCCTCTTCGATGATGCGATCGAAGGTGGTCACGATGACCCATCGCCCGTCGCGCTGCTCGATGGCGGCGACGCGCGAGCTGTCGGGAAGGATGGAACCCGGCTGAACCACCCAGATGCCATCCCCGTCCTCGATCATCGCGCGGCCATTGGCGACGTGGATGAGGTGGTACTCGACCGTGTCGGGCGGAAATGGCTGGTCCACGATTTCCACGGCCTCCGTCGCTTCTTCGGGAGCCGGAACTGTGGCGGTCGCCAGCAGGTCGAGCTCCATGACGGGGATGTCGCGCGTGTTCATGGGTTGTCCGATCCGCAACGGTTGCGGGGACAGCGATCCCGGCGCGCGGTTCGACGGATTGCCCTCGAACTTCATGGCGCGCACGCCGAACTGCTCCTGATTGTAGAAAATGTACCAGGGGAAGATCGCACAGACGAGGGCGAGGCCCACGCCCAGCGCCGCCATGACGGCATCGCTCCTGCTGAACTTCCCCCGACGGGTCAGGATGGCCGGCCGCTCGGATTTCGCGATCTGCGCGACCAGCATCTCGCGGTCCTGCGTGGCGTCGCCGGATGTCCTACGCAGCGGGTTGCTGAAGTTGATCGCCATTGGTGTTGAGTTCCTTGCCTTTTAGAAAGCGGGCGAGATCCGCGAAGGGATCGAGGGACGGTTTTTCCGTCGGCGATTGGCCCATGGCCGCGTAGATGACGGGCACCTGCCGCACGGCGATGTCCAGCTCCGGATCGGCACCCGGCTGGTAGGCACCGAGCAGGCGGATGTCGCGGGTGTCCTCGTAGCGCGAGATCATGGCCCTGAGCCTGCCGACGAGCACGCGCTGGTCGTCGGACCATGCCTTGGGCGCCAGGCGAGAGACCGAAGCGAGCGGATCGACGGGCGGATAGCGACCCTGTTCGGCGATCGAACGCGACAAGACGATGTGACCGTCGAGAATGCCGCGCGTGGAATCGGCGACGGGGTCGTTGTGGTCGTCGCCGTCCACCAGCACGGACAGGATGGCGGTGATCGAGCCCGAACCCTCGGTGCCCGGCCCGGCGCGCTCCAGCAGCTTGGGCAGATCCGTGAAGACGGAGGCGGGGTAGCCGCGGGCCACCGGCGGCTCGCCGGTCGCGGTCGCCACTTCGCGCAGCGCATGGGCAAAGCGGGTGATCGAATCGAGAAGAAGGAGCACGCGCTGCCCCTGCTCGCGGAAATGCTCCGCCACGCGCATGGCCGTGTCGGGCGCGCGCCGACGCATCATGGCGCTCTCGTCGCTGGTGGCCACGACGGCCACCGTTTTCTTCATGCCTTCAGGGCCGATCGTGTCTTCCAGGAATTCGCGCACTTCGCGCCCGCGCTCGCCGATCAGCGCCACGACGACCGTGTCGAAGGCATCGGCACGCGCCAGCATGGCGAGCAGGGTCGATTTGCCGACGCCCGAACCCGCGAAAATGCCGAGACGCTGGCCGAAACAGATGGGGGTGAAAATGTCGATGACCCGCACGCCGGTCCCGAAGCCCGAATCCACGCGCTGTCTCTCCATCGCGGCAGGCGGGTGGCCGGGAGCGGCACCGAGCCCCTGCCGCAAAGGCGGGCCGCCATCGATCGGCCGGCCCAGGGCGTCCACGGCGCGGCCGCGCCAGCTTTCGTCGGCGGCAACGGCGAACTGACCGCGCAGGAAGACCGGCTCGCCGATGCCGGCCTGCACCGAGCGGTCGAACGGCGCGACCAGCGCGGTTCCCTGGCTGATCTGGACGATCTCGCCGAGCCGCGGCTGGCCCGACCGTCCGATTGCCACGATGTCGCCAAGGCGGGCCTGATGGGAGATGCCGCGCACCGCGAGATGCGAGGCGCTGACCTCCTCGATGCGGCCGCCCATCCTGACCGCGCCGCGTTCGCCGGAAAAGCGCTTGTAGATGGTCTCCAGCGCTTCCAGGGCGGTGGTCCGGCGCGGCGGAAGGGTCACGGGCTCGGCCGCACTGGACACGATGGCCAAGGCGTCGTCGGCCGGCGGTCCGGCGGGATCCGGTTCGGGGGCGGAAACCGGGGGGTCCACGACATCGCCCGGCATCTCGGTCGTCATCGCCGTGCTCACGAGCCCAGCGTCTTGATGGCATCACGCAGCGAGCTCTCGCTGTCGCGCAACAGGGCCGAGACGCCCTCGAAGGCGCGCTGGACCTGGATGAGGCGGGTGATTTCCAGCACCGGGTCCACGTTGGAGCCCTCGAGATAACCCTGCACCACGCCGATATTGGCCTGGTCGATGATCGGTTGCGGCTCGCCTTGCGGGATGATTCCGGAATTCCCGTAGCGGCGGAAATCGTTGCCAGGCTGGAAATCGAACAGGCCTATGGCGCCGGCGAGCTGGCCTTCCTGACGGATCGCGCCGTCGGCGGCGACGATGGGTGTGCCGCCCTCCGGGTTGAGCAGGATCTCGCCGCCGCCGGCATCGAGCACCGGGTGGCCTTCAATGCTGACCAGCTGGCCATCCGGCTGCATGGTGAAGCGGCCGTCGCGGGTCATGACGGGTCCCTCGGGCGTCTGGATGGCGAACCAGGCGTCGCCGCGCACGGCGAAGTCGAGAGGGTTGCCGGTCTGGACCAGCGCACCGCCGGCGGTCGACAGGAAGTTGGTGCCGGACGACACGAAGGACATGGAATCCTGCCCGAGGCCCGTGACGACGTCCTCGAACTTCACGCCGGTGGCGCGGAAGCCGGTGGTGGTGGCGTTGGCGACGTTGTCGGCGATGGTGTTCAAGCGGCGCTCGAGCGCGACCTGCGACGATAGGGCGACGTAGAGTCCTGTCTGCACGGTTTCTTCCTCAGCTTCTCATCTTGGCGATCGCCATCATCACGTCCGGCGAGATGCCGAATTCCGGCGGCTGGAACAGCGTGGTGATCATGGACTGCGGGGAGGAGGTGGGATTGTTGATCTCCCACATGGTGGTGAACCTCGTCAGCAGGTCCTGCAGTTTCTTGGGATCCTTGAAATCCTCGATGTCGATGCGCGACTTGATGAGCGCGGCCTGCTTGTCGATATCGAGCTGGGCGACCGAATCAGGCAGGCCCAGAATGGTGCGCACCACAGAGCCCACCGCCCGATCGCCGAGGATCTCGTAATAGCTAGTCATCTTGGGCGCCATGCGCTCGAAATACAGGGCGAGGCGCACGCCCTCGTTGTTGCGCCCGGCGTCTTCCTCCAGCGTCTGGCGCATGTATTTGTCGATTGCGGGTTTCTGCGCCGGATTGACGGTCGTCGCCTCTTCGCCGTAGCGGGCGAAGTTGAAGCTTGCGACAAGCTTGGCGAAGCGCTCGTCGGTGCTCTTGTTGGCCGGGCTGTCGGGGTTGTCGATGCCGCCTTCCAACATGGTGCGCACCACCTCCTTGGACGGCAGCTCGCCCTCGAACCCGTGGGCACGCATGGCGAACTGGAAGATCACGTCGTTGCCCAGGAAGTCGTCGATGGAGCGCACCGAGGTGATGTTGGCCATGTAGTAGTCGGTGTTGGCCTTCAGGGCGGGGTTGTCCGCGGCCACGCCGTTCTTGACCGCCTGCAGAAGATAGTTTTGGACGGTACCCTGCTGCGCGGCGTTGTAGATGGTGGTGTCGGCGCCATGCCTGACGAAGTTGAAGCTGCGCGCGAATTCCTGGTAGCGCTTGTCGGTCAGCTTGTTGGCGAAGGAATTGGGATCGTCAATCCCTTCCTCGAGCACCTTGCGCATGAAGGCCTTGGCATAGGCCATGTCATCCAGCCCGTGCGCCTTCATCGCGAAGCGGAAGAGGCGTTCGTCGCCCAGAAAGTCGTCGATCGACTTCACCTTGGAGATGTTCTGGAGATAGTACTCGCTCTCGCGCTGCACCATCGGCTGGGTCTGAACGCGGTTGAGCGACTGGTTCATGTCGCGCGTAATCAGCTGGTAGCTGGTAAAGGTATTGATCACGTGTTCGCCTCCGCGGGCGGTTGCCGGCAGCCTTCCTCCTAGAACTCCATCCTTGCGCGAAGCTTTTGGCGCCTGTGCGGAGCGCGATGCGGGATCGATGCAATTGCGCGCAACGCTTTAAGCCTCGCGCAAGCCATGACCGGTAGTTCCCGATCAGTGAACCGGCATTGCGGGGTGTGGATCCTTGGGCATTATCATCGGTATGGTCGTTACCTTCGGCTGCGTCCTTGGCGGCTACATGGCCATGGGCGGCTATCTCGACGTCCTCATGCAGCCCTGGGAACTCGTCATTATCGGCGGGGCCGCGCTTGGCATCTATCTGGTCGCCAACTCGCTCTCCACGGTGAAGGACACGGGCAGGGCGCTTCTGGAGGTACTCAAGAACGCCATTCCCAAGGAGCAGGAATATCTCGAGGTTCTCGGCGTCCTGCACAGCCTGATGCGCGAATTGCGCACCAAGTCCCGCAACGAAGTCGAGGCGCATATCGATGCGCCCGAGGAATCCACGATCTTCCAGGCCTATCCCAAGGTGCTGGCCGACCATCACCTCACGCATTTCATCTGCGACTACTGCCGCATCATCATCATCGGCAACGCACGGCCGTTCGAGATCGAGGCGCTCATGGACGAGGAAATCCACACCGTCCGCCACGATCTCCTGAAGCCCAGCCATGCGATGCAGACGGCGGCGGACGGCCTGCCGGCGCTCGGCATCGTGGCCGCCATCCTCGGCGTCATCAAGGCGATGGGCGCGATCGACCAGTCGCCGGAAATTCTCGGCGGCCTGATCGGCGCGGCGCTGGTCGGCTCCTTCCTCGGCATCTTCCTGGCCTACGCCATTGCCGGTCCGCTGGCCGTGAAGATCAAATATGTGCGCGACAAGCGCGTGCGCCTCTACATCATCGTCAAGCAGACGCTGCTCGCCTACATGAACGGTTCCCTTCCACAGGTGGCGATCGAGTTCGGCCGCAAGACGATCTCCTCGCATGACCGTCCTTCCATCGACGCCGTGGAACAGAGCACGCTCAATACGGGCCCTGCCGAAGCCAAGAAGGCAGCCTGAGCCATGGCCGGGCACGCAGACGGGACATTCATCGCATGAACAGCGCAGCCGAGACTTCCTCCAACCACGTGGTGGAAAGCCTGCTTGGCAAGACAGGCGAGCCGCAGCAGGTGATCGCGGCGGCCAAGGCGCTTGGCCAGCGCGTGCGCGGCGTGATGCTGGGCGCGATCAACGATCGTCTGGCCTTCTCGCTCGACATGGAGCTGAAGTCTGCCAAGGTCACGCGTTTCGCCGAGGCCCTGCCGACCCAGGCCTCGCACATGGCGATCTGCGTCGCTCCGTCGTCCTCCTCTTCAGATGCGCTCACCATGATGATCGATGCCGACGCGGCGGCGCTTCTGGTAAGCGCGGCCTTCGGCGGCGACCCCGACATCTCGGTGGCGCCGATCCAGCGGGATCTGTCGGGCATCGAACGCATGATGCTGGCCGACATGTTCGAGGTCATCGCCCAGACGTTCGAAGGTTCCGGAGAACGCGCGCTGGGCATCAGCTTTCCGCTCGGCGAGGTCATCAGCGGCACCGAAATCCCGCGCATGCCGCGGCGCGACGGTCCGGCGGCGATCCTCGAATTCCGTATTCATTCGCCCGTTGCCTCCGGTCTGATCTCCATCCTGATGCCGCAGCGCGTTCTGCTGACGCACCGCGCCGACGGCAGCGCCGAAGCCGACAGCCCGCTCGTCGCCTCCAAATGGCGGGCCCGCTTCAGCGAAGAAGTGATGCGTTCGAAGGTCAATCTCGAAGCGACGGTCCCGCTGTCCAAATTCACCCTCGGCGAGATCGCCCAGTGGCAGGTCGGACAGACCATCGAAATGCCGGGAAATGCCCAGGCGCAGACCCAGCTGTCAGCCCGGCGCAAGACTATCTTCGTATGTGAGTTCGGAAAGCTCGGGAATCACTTTACGGTTCGCGTGCGCCAGCCTTTCGATGCCGGGAAGGATTTCCTCGACCGGCTCGTGAACAAGTGATGCCCCGCTGAAGGGCGTCTGACCGGAGTGAGTCGATGAACCCCAACGCCAACGCCGTGCCCGCCGAAGAAGACGAAGAAGATCAGCTGAGCGCGGCGATCGACGAATTGCGCGACGTCCTGCACGAAGGCGGCGCCGCGATCGATGAGAGCACAGGGATAGGCGGGCTCGGAGCCGCGGCCGCGCAGCATGAGAACCACGGTGTCATCATGGACATCCCCGTCGATGTCCAGATCGTGCTCGGCAGCACGGAAATGCCGGTCTCGGAACTGATGGCTCTCCAGAAGGGCTCCACCGTTGCGCTCGACCGTCGCATCGGCGAGCCGGTTGATGTGGTCGTCAATGGCCGCAAGATCGCCTCGGGCGAAGTGACGGTCCTCGAAAGCGACCCTTCCCGCTTCGGGATCAAGCTGACCCACATCGTCGATTCCAGCCGCCAGGGCTGAGGAACAGGTAGCGGAAGATCGCTCAGCCCATGTCCGATAAGTCCAAAGCAGCCACCAGCTCCGCCCGCGGCCTGACCCAGTCGCAGAAGGCCGCCGCGATCCTCGTGGCGATGGGCAAGCCCGCCGCCGGCCGGCTCCTGAAGTTCTTCAAGCAGGAGGAACTGAAAGCCCTCCTGGACGCGGCCAGGAAGCTGAGGACCATCCCTCAGAACGAACTGGAGAGGATCGTCGCGGAGTTCGAGACGGAGTTCGCCGAAGGCGCGGGTCTGCTGGATTCCGGCGACCAGATGGACACGATCCTGAACGAATCACTGCCGCCGGAGGAGTTTGACGCGCTGGTGGGACGCAATCGCCCCGGCCGCGTCGAGGAGGCACCGTCCGTCTGGCCGAAGCTGGAGAAGCTGGAGGCCGGGCAACTGGCCAGCATCCTGGCGAAGGAGCATCCGCAATCGATCGCCTACGTGCTCTCCAATCTCTCGCCACGCCAGTCCGCACTCGCCCTGCGTGAGTTCGAACGGCCCCTGCGCAGCGAGATCGTCAAGCGCATGCTGTCGATGACGCAGGTCAAGCCGGCCATGCGCACGCTGCTGGAGAAACAGCTTCAACACCGTGTCAGCGGCGACATGTTCGCCCGCAACAGCTCCGAGGGCGAGACCCGCGTGGCCAGCGTGCTGCGCGAATTCGACAAGGACGAGATGGAAGAAGTGCTGGAGGACCTCGAAAAGGGTGGTTTGCGCAATCTCGACGCCGTGCGCGCCAAGCTGTTCACCTTCGAGGACATTCTCGGCCTCAGCAAGAAGGCTCTCGTGCGCCTGTTCGACGACCTGTCCAGCGAGATTGTCGCGTTGGCGCTGCGCAATGCTGATTCCGACATCGTGGAGGCGGTCCTTGGTTCGCTCAGCGCACGTTCGCGGCGCATGATCGAGGCGGAACTCTCGATGGATGCGGATATCGGCGACGACGATATCCAGCGCGCCCGCAAGACGATCTCGTCGACCGCGCTCGACCTGGCCGCTGCCGGCCAGCTCGAACTTCCTTCTCGCGATCTCGCCGCCTAAGGCGGATCAGGGGAGGACGGCGTGTCCGAAGAAGCCGACAAGGACAGTAAAACCGAAGAAGCGACCGAGAAGAAGGTCAAGGACTCGATCGAAAAGGGTCAGGTGCCCTTTGCGCGCGAGGTTCCGGCCTTTGCATCCTTCCTCGCGATCCTTGCCTTCATGATCTTCTTTGCCCAGTCGGGCGCCGCGCAGCTGGGCGGCTTTCTCGCGATGTTTGTCGAGCGTGCGGATGAGTGGCAGATGGCCACGGCGCACGACGCCATGATGCTGCAGGGCATGGTCTTCATGGAGATCGCCAAGGTCCTGGGGTCGTTGATGTTCCTGCTGATGCTCGCCGGCCTCTCAGCCTCCGCGCTTCAGAACGTGCCGCAATTCGTCCTGAAACGTATCCAGCCGCAGATGTCGCGCATCTCCCTGAAAAAAGGCTGGGAACGGCTGTTCGGCAAGAAGGGCTGGGTCGAATTCGCCAAATCGGTCGGCAAGATCCTGATCGTCGGCGGCTTTCTGGTCTACACCATGAGCGCGGCGCAGGATCGTCTGCTGGCCGGCATGATCACCCATCCGATGGCCTTCACCTCCGTGATCCGCGACCTCGCCGTCGAGATCGTCGTCACGATCGGCTCCGTCATGGTGGTGATCGCCGCCGTCGACCTGTTGTGGTCGCGCTATCACTGGCGCGAGGAACTGCGCATGACACGCCAGGAGGTCAAGGACGAGATCAAGCAGAGCGATGGCGATCCAATCGTGAAGGCCCGCATGCGCTCGCTGCAGCGCGATCGCGCCCGCAGGCGGATGATGCAGTCGGTGCCCCAGGCGACGCTCGTGATCGCCAATCCGACCCATTATGCGATCGCGTTGCGTTATGTCCGCAGCGAGAACGCCGCGCCGGTCGTGGTGGCCAAGGGTCAGGATCTCGTGGCCCTGAAGATCAGGGAAGTCGCCGCCGAACACGGCATCCCCGTCTTCGAGGAAGTGCAGCTCGCCCGCTCGATGTACGATCAGGTCAAGGTCGACCAGATGATCCCCGCCCAGTTCTATCAGGCAGTCGCCGAACTGGTCCGCACCATCTACGCAAGGACCGCGCAACCTTCGCCGGTTAAAGGTGTTTCATGAACCGCCAGCCCAATACCATAGACCGCGAAATCGTCGTGGCAGAAGCGATCAAGGATGTCGTGAGCGAGCTCCGCATGGTGGATGTCGCTGATTACATCGCCTTCATCCGCCTCGAGCGTTTCGCCAGCATCGCCGATATCGTGCAGTCGGCGTCCGAACTCTATCTCATGCCCGGCACGCTGCTGCTCGGCCATGGCGGCGATGCGCGCGTGGGGTGGGAGGACAAGCCTTCCATCATGCTCGATCTCGAGCTCAGGCCAGCCGGCGCCTGCGTGTACTTCACCCTGCACATGGCTGACGCAGCGGCGGCGGTGGAGGTCAATTACGTGTCGTTCGACAACCCCGCGGAAGATCCGGACGCCAACACCGCCTATCTGGCGGGTGCGCTGGACAATGCCCGCATCCGCAAGAAGTGGGGCATGGAGGCGGGGCGCGCCGCCTGAGCTGGCGTTTGCCCGGCTGGCCGGCGTGTCAGTCGAAAAGGCCGCCGCGCAGCGCCTTGGCCACCGCGTGCATGCGGTTTACGGCATTCAGCTTCTGGGCCGTGTTGGCGAGATACTGATTGGCCGTATGCACCGACAGGCCGAGGCGGCAGGCGATCTCGTCGCTCGTCAGGCCATCGGCGGTCAGCTTGAGACATTCAAGTTCGCGCTTGGAAAGCGGTGGCAGCTGCGCTTCCGCGCGGTTCCTGGTCCGCGCGTGTTCGTCGAAGAGCGCGTAGCAGCCCATATGGGCCGAGCTCAGTGTCTCGTCGTCATATGTGCTGCCGGTCGCGAAAATGGCGAGCCCGGCGCCGCCGTGTTCGGACGCCATCGGAAACGCGATGCCGCCCTCACGTCCGTCCGCGGGGCCGACGATGCATCGCGTCCAGCGCGATCGACTTGCATGCACTTCAAGGTCGCCAGCGGACCATGTCGCCGGGGTAGCCGCGTCCATCACGATGGCGAGGCTGACATGCTGGTGCTTGAGAGTGCCGGCATATTCGAGGCCTGAACTGGCGAGGGGGACGAGGCGCAGGCTGCCGATCGAGGACAGGACGGAGAAGAGACAGAACTCGTCCGCCCCCAGCCTTGCGGCAATCGCCCGCATCCGTTTCTGGACCGGACCGCTGGAGGACGGCGCAACATCGACGAAATCGCCTGTCGCCCCATCCTCCAGTATCGGCGCGAGTGCCCCCACCCGTCCCATCCGCGATCCCCCTAGATCAGTCCGTTCCTGATGGCCGTGGCCATGGCCATGGCGCGATTGCTTGCCGACAGTTTCTGAATGGCATGCGTGACATAGCTGTTCACCGTGTTCGACGAGACGCCGAGAATCATCGCCACCTCATCGGTCGTCTTGCCTTCCGAGACCCACCGCAGGCATTCACGCTCGCGTTCGGAAAGCGGATCGCCCGGCTCCACGACAAGGTCCGGTGCGATCTGCGAGAGCGCGTAGCAGGAAATCATGTGGGCATGGGCGGCGGCCGCTTCGTCGAACAACTCCCGTGTGGCTGCCGAAAAAAGGATGCCGAAGCGGGCCTGGCCGATCAGCAATTGCTGGCAGGCGAAGGAGCGATGGCCATTCTCCTCAAGACTCTCCACCACTTCCGCGGGGAGCAGTCCCGCCATGCATTCCAGCGTGAAGGGCCTCGCGTGGCTGCCGAGTGCGGTGGCGAGGTGGCTGCGCACGATGCGCGCGAGATGGGCCTGACCGACGGCCTGGAGCGAATCGAACACCCAGTTGCAGGCGAGGATGCGGCTGTCTTCGTTGGCACGTCCGGCAAGACATTGGAGCACCATGTAGTGCTCGGCGCCGAGCCTGGTGGATATGTCGCGCATGATGGCAACGAGATCGCCTCGGCCCAGTGCCGGCGCATAGCCGGATTGCCTGAGCGTATGGGAGGCGTCGATGCTCATCTGGTCTTCAGTTCCCCGCGCAGAATCCATTCTCGTCCTCGGGTTCCCGGATGGGCGCCCAAGGTGCGATACGCATCAACTTACATGAAACACGCCCGTCGGAACGGACAGGCAAACACGCTGGCAGGACGATATCGGAACACGGGTAAACCGCCGCAACCCGCGCTCCGCCCAGACTGCGATCCCCTCCTGAGCGGTGCGAATCAGCTGAAGTCCTAGCCTGTGCCAACGGATATGAAAGCGTGGGACTCACGTCAAGATTCCATGTGTCAAGAATTGCGAGGCAAGCTTCTGTGGACGAATCCGCAGGACTCGCGAGGCCTTTTGCGGACGGGCTTTCGGGGGCCGCAGCGCATGGAGAAAAAAAGTGACGGAACGGATCGACTGCGATGTCGCGATCATCGGGGCGGGTATAGCGGGGGCCGGGATTGCCGCCCATCTCGCGGACGCGGCCGGGGTGGTGGTGCTCGACCAGGAGAAGCGGGCGGGGCATCATTCGACCGGCCGATCGGCTGCGGTTTTCATCCAGAATTACGGCAATGCCACCATTCGCGGGCTGTCGCGGGAAAGCGGCCGCTTCTTTCGCGAGGGCGGCGCCCGCGATTTCGCCGTGCCACTGCTGTCGCCACGCCGCATCCTGTTCGTGTGTGATGCGGCGACGCGCGCGGCGCTCGACGGGCTGCTCGCCCAGTCGGAAGGCCTGCGCGAGATCGGGGCGCGCGAGGCACTCCAGGCAATGCCGATCCTCGATCCCGGCTGGCTTGCGGGCGCGGCGATCGAGGAGGATGCAAGCGACATCGATGTCGATGCCATGCACCAGGGCTGGCTGCGCCGGGCACGCGAGGGCGGTGCGCGTCTCATCCTGGACGCCCCGGTCGAGAGGGCAAGCCGGGAAGGCGGTCGATGGCGGATCGAGACCCCGAACGGCCTCGTGTCGTCGCGTATCGTGGTGAATGCGGCGGGCGCCTGGGCAGACGAGATCGCCGCGCTCTTCGGTGCGCGGCGTCTCGGGCTCCAACCCATGCGGCGGTCGATGGCCGTGCTCCCGGCGCCGGAGGGACATGTCACGCGAGACTGGCCGCTGACGGCCGACGCGGGCGACCGCTGGTACGTCAAGCCGGAGGCGGGACGTCTGCTTGTCTCGCCCGCCGACGAGGATCCCGTCGAGCCCCATGACGCCTATGTCGACGACATGGTGCTGGCGGAAGGCCTCCACCGTTTCGAGCAGGCCGTCACCATGGAGGTGACGCGGGTGGAGTCGAGCTGGGCGGGCCTGCGCACCTTCGCGCCCGACCGCACGCCGGTGGCGGGCTTCGACGGCTCGGCGGAAGGTTTCTTCTGGCTGGCGGGGCAGGGTGGCTACGGCATGCAGACGGCGCCCGCCATGTCGGCACTGGCGGCAGCGCTGGTCGAGGGGCGGACCCCGCCCGCCGCGACCGAAAGCCTGATCGCCGCGCTGTCGCCGGCCCGCTTCGGCTAGCCTAGCGGTCCAGCACCTGGCGCACTTCGACCAGGTTGGAGCGGAAGCGCAGGATGTAGAAACCCATGGTGGCAAGATGGGTGGGCATGATCCAGCCATCCTCGCGGCCGTTCGAGATGATGAAGGGCTGGATGCGCAGGGCCGAGGTCAGCTGGTCTTCCATCGACTGCCACAATGCCTCGATGCTCCGGGTGGCGATCACGTCCTGGAAGTCATGCCGCGCGCCCAGCAGGATGCCGTGATAGCCATAGAGTTGGCCATAGGCGAACCAGAAACGGTCGTCGGCGCGGGTGTCGAACCAGCCGGAATTGTAGTTCTCGGACCGCTCGCGCAGGATGGCCGAGGTGGAGCCGATGTCGTTGGCGATGCGGTCGAGGAACTGCACGAGGTTGTCGGCCCGCGCGTCGAGCACGGTCTGGCAGGCTTCCAGCCGTTCGTTGAAGGTGTTCAGGTCACGGATCGCGGAGCGGTAGAAGCTCGGCGTCGGAGTCTTGGGCCCGAACGGGTCCAGGCCGAAATACCACGTGTATTCGTCGAACTGCATGGAGCCGCGCGCGTTCTGAAGCGCCTGGTCGACCTGGCTGGTACCGCGAACGCGGCCGAGTGAATCGACGAGTTCCACGGTGGTCCGGCGCACCGCCTGGTTCACGCCGCGCTGGAAGGACGCCTTGTTGTCGAAGAAGGGCGTGTGGTCCCAGGAAATGCCGAAGAAGCCCATTCGGTAGAGCAGCATGGATGAAATCCATGCGTTCTGGTTGACGTTGAAGTCGATGAGCGCGGCGGAGGCTTCCACGATGCCGGAGCGGGTGCAGCTGCGGATCACGCCATCATCGCTTCCCACGGGCTCCGTCTCGGCGGCGTCGGCAGGTGCCGCCATGAAGCGCAGCTGAGCCGCGTAATTGGGGTCGAAGCCCGTCCAGCGCTGCGTCTGGACGAAGAAATAGCCATAGGAGACGATCAGCAGGACGAGCAGCGCGAGGATCGGTCCCTTGATCCACCAGCGCCGGCCATAGACCCAGGAGCCGCCGCGCACGAAAGGCGCGGCAAGCCAGGCGAGCAATCCAGCGAATGTGCGCCGCAGGGCCGTCCAGGCCCGCGCGAGGAATTCCTTCAGCCGTTCGAACATCTGCCGCCCCGATCCACCCGCAAGGACGCCAGCCTGGCGGCGTCTCCATGTACCTGCCTCAGATAGGACGTCGCGGGTTCCGCAACAATGCGGGCGAGTTCACTCGCGCGCGAAACCTATCATGTCTTCCGGGGCGATGCGGCCCATCTCTTCTTCCCAGTGGCGGCGGCAAAGCGAGATGTAGACATCCTTGCCGATGGCGACCTGTGCACCCTGGCGCGCCACCTTTCCGTCGGGGCCGAGCCGGACCACCATGGTCGCCTTGCGTCCGCAGCGACAGATGGTTCGTACCTCCCGCAATTCGTCGGCGATGGCCAGCAGCGCCTGCGAGCCCGGGAAAAGACGCCCCTGGAAGTCGGTCCTGAGCCCGTAGCACATGACGGGAATGCCGAGCCGGTCGGCGACGCGCGCGAGCTGCCAGACCTGCTCTTCCTCCAAGAACTGCGCCTCGTCGACGAAGACGCAATGGGTGGTGGCATGGCGGTGGTGCTCGCCGATGCGCGCGAAGAGATCGTCGCCCTGGCGAAACATCTCCGCGTCGGCTTCAAGCCCGATCCTGGAGGCGATGTAGCCGGCCTGGTCGTCCTTGCGGTAGTGGCCGGCCACGAACAGCATGGTCGACATTCCGCGCTCACGATAGTTGTGCGCCGCCTGCAGCAGCAGGGTCGTCTTGCCCGCGTTCATGGCGGCGTAGTGGAAATAGAGCTTGGCCATCGCCCATTAATAGCGCCTCGGTGCTGCGGGCGAGGGGGTGAATGTCGCCTTCCACAAAGAAGCGCAGCACATGGCCGGGCCAGCAAGCTTGAAACGCCAGTCAAATGGTGTTTGGCTTGCGCCACTTTTCAAAGGGCCGCGTGGCACTGCCGTGCCGGCCGTCATCACGACAACAAAACAGAGGGAGACGTATTCCAAATGTCGCGCAACGCACTCTTCGCAGCCGCCCTGGGACTGTCCACTGCGCTGGCGAGCGGATCCGCCCTGGCGTCCGACCCGCAGGCCTGCCAGACCGTCCGCTTCTCGGATGTCGGCTGGACCGACATCACCGCCACCACGGCGACCGCATCGGTCGTTCTGCAGGCGCTCGGCTACCAGCCGCAGACCCAGGTGCTTTCGGTGCCGGTGACATACACCTCGCTTGCCAGCGGCGACATCGACGTCTTCCTCGGCAACTGGATGCCGACCATGGAAGCCGACATCGCGCCCTATCGCGAGGACGGCTCCGTGGAGACCGTCACCACCAATCTGACAGGCGCGAAATACACGCTGGCCGTGCCGGCCTACACCTACGAGGCTGGCCTCCAGAGCTTCGAGGACATTGCCGAGTTCCGTGACCAGCTCAACGGCCAGATCTACGGCATCGAGCCCGGCAATGACGGCAACCGACTGATCCTCGACATGATCGAGGCGGACCAGTTCGGCCTCGACGGGTTCGAACTCGTCGAAAGCTCGGAAGCCGGCATGCTCTCGGCGGTCATGCGCGCCGCGCGCCAGGAACAGCACATCGTCTTTCTCGGCTGGGCGCCGCATCCCATGAACGCCAATGTCGACATGGAATATCTCTCCGGCGGAGACGACGTGTTCGGTCCCGATTACGGTGGCGCCACCGTGCACACCAACGTGCGCGCCGGCTACACCGAGGAGTGCCCCAATGTCGGACGCTTCCTCGAGAACCTCGTCTTCTCGCTCGAGATGGAGAACGAGATCATGGGCGCCATCCTCGACGACGGCCAGGATCCGGAAGCCGCCGCAACCGAGTGGCTGCGCCAGAACCCGGGCGAGCTCGACGAATGGCTGGCCGACGTGACGACCTTCGAAGGTGCGGCGGAATCGGTCGAGGTCGTGCGTTCGGCACTCGGCATCAACTGAACAGGGTACCGATCGAGGGCGGCCCGCCTGAAGGCTGGTCGCCCACGATCCGGGCGGGGGCAGCGACAGAACCATGGATCCGATCACGCAATTCGTCGCGGGAGGGAAAATTCCGGTCGGCCAGTGGGGCCGGAACTTCTTCGATTTCCTGACCAACAATTTCGCGTGGTTCTTCGACTCCCTCGCCGATGGGCTGACGGCCTTCCTGGGCGGAATCGTCAACCTGCTGCTGATGTTGCCGCCCATCGCGCTGGTGCTGGCCATCGCGGCACTCGCCTACGCGCTGAAGCGTTCCTGGAAGCTCTCTGTGGGCGTGATCGTGGGCCTGTTGTTCATCATCAACCAGGGACTCTGGCGCGAGACGGTCGAGACGCTTGTGCTGGTCGTGGCGGCCGCGACGACATCCATGGCCATAGGTGTGCCGATCGGCATCTGGGCGGCGCATAATCCACGCGTCTACCGCGTGCTGCAGCCGATCCTCGACCTGATGCAGACGCTGCCGACCTTCGTCTATCTCATCCCCGTCCTCATCCTGTTCGGTCTCGGGATCGCGCCGGGCATGATCGTGACCGTGATCTTCGCCATGCCGGCGCCGATCCGGCTTACCTATCTCGGCATCACCTCGGTGCCGAAGCCGATGCTCGAGGCCGGCCAGGCCTTCGGCGCGACGAAGCGCCAGCTTTTGTGGAAAGTGGAACTGCCCTCGGCGACGCCCGCCATCATGGCGGGTCTCACCCAGTGCATCATGCTGTCCCTCTCCATGGTGGTGATCGCGGCCCTTATCGGCGCCAACGGGCTCGGCCGCCCGGTGGTGCGCGCGCTCAATACCGTCAACATCCCGCTCGGGCTGGAAGCTGGCCTTGCGATCGTGATCCTCGCCATCATCCTCGACCGAATGGCACGCATCGGAAAGGACCCGAGCCGATGACGGTTGCCGTCGAGTTCAAGGACGTCACCATCATCTTCGGTGACAGGAAGGAACAGCGCCGGGCGGCGCTGGCCATGATCGACGAGGGCGCCTCGCGCGAGGAGATCCTGGAAAAAACCGGCGTCGTCCTTGGCTGCGCCAATTCCAGCCTGACCGTGGAGAAGGGCGAGATTTCGGTCCTGATGGGGCTGTCGGGTTCCGGCAAGTCGACGCTGTTGCGCGCCGTCAACCGGCTGAACCATCCCGAGCGGGGCGAAGTCATCGTGCATGACGGCGATTGGTCGGCCGATGTCGTGTCGTGCTCGGCCAAGGAGTTGCGCAAGATCAGGCGCGAGTGCGTGGCCATGGTCTTCCAGCAATTCGCGCTCCTGCCGTGGCGCACGGTCGAGGAGAATGTCGGTTTCGGGCTGGAGCTTGCCGGCGTGCCGGCAAAGGAGCGCAAGGAGCGTGTCGCGGCGCAACTCCAGCTGGTCGGCCTCACGGACTGGGCCGGCAAATACGGCCACGAGCTTTCCGGCGGCATGCAGCAGCGCGTCGGGCTGGCGCGTGCCTTCGCCACCGATGCACCGATCCTCCTGATGGACGAGCCGTTCTCCGCGCTCGACCCGCTCATCCGCACCAAGCTGCAGGACGAGCTGATGGAACTGCAGGAAAAGCTGCAGAAGACCATCATCTTCGTCAGCCACGATCTGGAGGAGGCGCTGAAGATCGGCAACCGCATCTCCATCATGGAAGGCGGGCGCATCGTGCAGACGGGCGCGCCCGAGGAGATCGTGCTTTCGCCGGCCAACAACTATGTGCGCGAGTTCATCGCCAACGTGAACCCGATGTCGGTGCTGACGGCCTGGAACATCATGCGCGACGCCCGCGACCTGGAGCCGGCAGGAGAGGGCTGGCTATGGCTCGACCGGCGCCGGACGACCCGCTTCAAGTTCGACAGCAACATGCTGGTGATCGACGCCGAAAGGGGTGGCCAACCGGCGATCTGGGTGTCGTGCGAGAACATCGAGCAACTGCCGGAGGATCGGCCGCAGGTCTTCTGGGCGTCGGCAGGCACGCCGCTCAAGACCGTCATCCAGGCCATGCACCAGTCGCAGACCGCACCTGTCGCGATCTTCGACGACCAGTCCCGCTTCCAGGGCGCGATCGGCGTCCAGGACGTGCTCAAATCGGTGGTGCGGCGCTGAAAATGGACTGACAGGCAATCCTTGCGGCCGGGTCCGGATGCGCGGCCTGCATCATCCATGTCTTTCTCGGCCCGCCCGGGGATACAAAAGAGCCGGCCCTGGGACCGGCTCTTTGTTTTTCAGTCGGGCTGTGCGGTTTCGAGCGCTACCGCATCGTGTCGGGCAGGAACAGCACCAGCGCCGGGAAGAGCAGGATCAGGCCGAGGCGGATGATGTCCGTGAGCACGAAGGGCATCACGCCGGCATAGATCTTCTGCAGACTGACATCTCGCGCCAGTGAGTTGATGACGAAGACGTTCATGCCGATCGGCGGCGTGATGAGGCCGAGTTCGACGGTCATGACGACCACGATGCCGAACCAGATCGGATCGAAGCCGAGCGCCATTGCTACCGGGAACAGGATCGGGATCATCAGGATGATCATCGCCATGGCGTCCAGAATGCAGCCCAGGAGCAGCAGGAAGAGCAGGATGATCAGGAGCGTGGGATACGCGCCCAGTTCCAGCGACAGCAGGTGGTTGGCGATCTTCTGAGGGACCTGGGTGATGGTCAGGAAGTAGCCGAACAGGATGGCGCCGATCAGGATCATGAAGATGCCGGCGGTGACCTGGATGCTCTCGAGCAGACACTGGAACAGTTTCTTCCAGCCCAGCCGGCCGCGCAGCGCCGAGATGATGATGGCGCCGGCTGCGCCCATGCCGGCGGCTTCCGAAGGCGTGAAGATGCCGCCATAGATGCCGCCGATCACGAAGACGAACAAGAGCATGATCGCCCAGATGCCCCTCAACGTTGCCAGGCGCTCGCGCCAGGGAGCACGCGCCTGGACGGGCAGGTCGATCTTGCGCCAGGCGAGATAGACCCTGACGGTGATCAGATACATGATGATGGCAAGGATGCCCGGGACGATGCCGGCGATGAAGAGCCGGCCGATGTCGGTGTCGGTCAGGACACCGTAGATGGCCAGCACGATCGAGGGCGGGATGAGGATGCCGAGCGTGCCGCCGGCCGCGATCGTGCCGGTGGCGATGGAGTCGGGATAGCCGTAGCGCCGCATTTCCGGCAGGGCTACTTTCGACATGGTCGCGGCCGTGGCCACCGACGAGCCCGAGATCGCGGAGAAGCCGCCGCAGGCGGTGATCGTCGCCATGGCGAGACCACCCTTGCGGTGACCCATGAAGGCGTTGGCGGCCCGATAGAGTTCCGAACTCATGCCCGAGGCCGAAGCGACCGCTCCCATCAGGATGAACATCGGAATGAGACCGAGCGAATAGTCGGTGACGGTGCGGATCGGCGAGATGGCCAGGAGGTTGAGCGCCGGGTTCCACGCGGCCAGAATACCGAAGCCGCCGATGCCCACCATGCCCATGGCCACGCCGATCGGCACGCGCAGAAGCAGGAGGCCGAACAGGATGGCGAAACCGCCAATCGCTACGAAATCGGTGGTCATCATGACTGGGCTGCCGTGGAATCGGGAATGGGGGCGTTGAAATTGATGATGGCCCGCAGGATGCGTGCCAGCAGGACCAGGAAGCAGAAGGCGATGCCGAGCCAGGCGATGCCGTAGAACGGCCAGATCTGGATCGACATCTCGAAGGTCGTCTGCCGCGAGGCCTGCACCCGCCAGACCTGCCAGTAGAGCATCCAGGTTATGCCGGCCACGAAGACGCAGAAGACGATGTCGGCGAAGATGTCGAGCGCGCGTTGCGCGCGCACCGGCAGGAACTGCCAGAGAATGTCGACCTGGATGTGCTCACCGCGCCAGCAAGCCGCCGCTATCCCCCAGAAGATCGCGACGCCGAGCAGCAGCCTGCTGACGTCGAATGAGCCGGGAAAGGGCAGGTTGAACACATAGCGCATCACCACCGCCGTGAAGGTCAGGATGGTGATGATCGCCAGAAAGACTGCCGCCGCACCGTCAACGACGAATGCGACACGGCCGATGATACGTTCGAATGCACGCATGTCGGAGATGTCCCTCGATAGCTCCCCCCGGAGGCGCTCGCAGTCGCCTTCGGCAAGCGCGCGCGGATGGCGAGATTAGCCGTCCGCGCGCGCCAAGTCGATTGTCCGCGTCAGTAGGCGGAATCGCGTGCCTCGAGCTCGGAAGCCAGGCCCGACATGACCGCGTCCGGGTCGTGGCCGGCATCGCGCACGCCGGCGGCCCAGCGCTCGCGCATCGGCTCGGCGGCCTCGCGCCACAGCGCCACTTCCTCGTCGGTCGGCTCGTAGCCTTCATGGCCTTCCATGGAGAGAAGCTTCTCGCGGCCCGCATCCTCCTCGTCAGCCCAGCCGGTTGCCACGCGCTCGGCCCATTCGGTCGTGCAATGGTCGTCCATGACCTGGCGCTGGCTTTCCGACATGTTGTCGTAGCTGGCCTGGTTCATCACCCACGCGAAGGTGGTCGCGTAGAAGGGCATGTCCAGGTGGTAGTTCACCGCCGCGTCGATGCCGAACAGGATGATCGAGTTCCAGGGGAAGGTGATGGCATCCGCCACGCCGCGCTCGAGAGCGTCGCGCGATTCAGGCGCGGAAACCTGGAAGTTCTGGCCGCCCAGCTCGCTGATGAAGGCCGCCATGGTGGCGTGGGCAGGACGCACGTTCATGCCGCTGATGTCGGCCGGCACGCGGATCTGCTCGCGCGAGTGGAAGGTGCCGGGCGAATGCAGGTGCATCAGGCAGAACTTGACGTCCGACATCTCCTGCTCGGCATATTCCCGGTACCAGGCGTCGATGGCGGCCGAACCGCCCTTGGCGTTGGTCACCAGGAAGGGCAACTCGCCGGCGGCGATGATCGGGAAGCGACCCGGCTGGTAGCCGGGGTTGACGAAGGCGATGTCGGCAATGCCGTCACGCGCCATGTCGTAGTGGTCGTTGGCCTGGCCGAGCTGCTGGGCCGGGTAAAGCGTCACCGTAATCGTGCCGCCGGATGCCTCGCTGATGGACTCGGCCCATTGCGTCATGCCATGTACCTGGATGGGATGCGTGGGCGGGACCCAGTGGGCCAGGCGAAGCTCGACGGGGTTGTCCGCCTGTGCGGAGCTGGCACCGATCGCGAGCGCGCAGGCGCCGGCAAGCGCCAGGGACGTGAAATTGCGAAGCATCATGATCCTCCCGATGCAGATTTCCTCCTGCTTTCCCACGGCCGCCTTGGCAGCGCTGGGGAAAGCGAGCCTCGATCCTAAGCCCGAATCCGATCTGCTGGCAACCGGTTTGTTATCAAACTATACTGTTGCATAACCATATCGACTACAGGCATGTTCTTTATGCGCGCGCATTCGGTCCGGTCGCGGCGCATGCTGCTGGGAGGAATGGCAGTGGGATGGAAACAGACCTGGACGATCAGACGATGAGCAGGGATTTGACCAACGCGAGCGAGCCGCAGGTCGCGGAGTTCGAGCCGGGCATACTCGACACCTACATCGCCTATCACCTGCGGCTTGCGCAGAACGCCTCCTTCCGGGCCTTCCAGCGCAAGACCGGTCAGCATGATCTGAAACCGGGCTGGTTCGCGGTGCTGTCGCTGATCGGCGACAATCCCGGCATCACGCCGATGGCGCTTTCGCGCGGGAGCGGGCGGGACAAGTCGACCCTGACGCCGGTGCTCCGGGATATGCTCACCGGCGGCTATGTCGAACGCATCGCCAGCGCCACCGACAGGCGCAGCTACGGGCTGACCCTCACCGAAGCGGGGAAATGCCGGCTCGCCGAGTTTTCCGCGCGCGCCGCCGAACATGACGCGCGTCTGGACGCGATCGTGGGCGAGCAAAAGGCCGAGCTGATCGCGCTGCTGAGGCGCATCGCTGCCGAAATCGAGTGAGGCCACGCGAAGGCGGGCCTTGATAACGCCCCGGAAAGATGTTTGGTATCAAACTAGTTTGTGGCTGTCCCGGGAGGCGGCCTGCAGGAGGACACCATGCTCGACCGATCCCCAGCTTCTTCGTCCGATACCGGCCAGGAGGCCGAAATGACGGCCGGCGCCGCGCTTTTCACGCGGTTGAAGGCGCTCGGCGTCGACTATGTCTTCTGCAATTCCGGCACCGATTTCCCGCCTATCATCGAGGGTCTGGCCGAAGCCGCGGCCAACGATACCGAACTGCCGGAAGCCGTCGTCATCCCGCATGAGCATGCCGCGGTCTCCATGGCGCATGGCTATTATTTCGCCACCGGCAAAGCGCAGGCCGTGATCCTGCACACCAATGTCGGCCTCGCCAACGGCGCCATCGGCGCCATCAACGCGGCCACCGACCAGGTGCCGATGATTTTGATGTCGGGCCGCACGCCCGTGATGGAAAAGGATCGTTTCGGCGCCCGCACCGTGCCGATCGGCTGGGGCCAGGAGATGCGCGATCAGACCGCCCTGGTGCGCGAAGCCTCCAAGTGGGACTACGAGTTACGGTTCCCCGAACAGGTCTCCGAGATTCTCGACCGTGCGCTCGCCATCACCAATTCGCAGCCCAAGGGCCCGGTCTATCTCAGCCTGCCCCGCGAGGTGCTGTGCGAGAACGTCCCCGCCGAGGGCATGGAGCGTCCCGCGATCATGAAGCCCAGCGTGGCCGGCGCAGACGCGGCCAGCATCGAGCTTGCCGCGCGCTGGCTGTCGGAAGCGCAGGCGCCGCTGATCATCGGCCAGCGTGGCGCCGGCAGCGAGGCGGGCTTCGCCGCGCTTTCGAAGCTGGCCGGCGACTGGTCGATCCCGGTCAGCCAGTGGTGGGCCTCCGCCAATCTGATCGCGTCGGATCACCCCTCCAATGTCGGCTGGTCGCTGGATCCCTTCATCTCGGAAGCCGACGTCATCCTCGTGGTCAACTGCCTGGCGCCCTGGTCGCCGGACGTGCACAAGACGCGGCCCGACGCCAAGGTCATCCATCTCGGTCCAGACCCGTTGTTCTCGCGCTTTCCCGTGCGCAATTTCCGCTCCGACCTGTCCATCGCCTGCGACACCGGCGACGGGCTGGTAGCCTTGAAGGACGCCATGCACGGCCGGCTCCATCGCCATGTCGGCACGCGCATGCGGCGCAAGGAACAGCTCGCCGGACGGGTGAAGGACATTCGCGCGAAAACCGAGCAGGAAGCCGCAGCCAGCCACCCGATGACCAAGGCGCATGTGGCGCGCGTGCTCTCCGACGCCATCGAGGGCAAAGGCGCGCAGGTGGTCAACGAACTCGGCTGCCCGCTCGACTACATGACCATCCGCGAGCATCAGGCATGGCGACAGGAGCCGCATTCGGGCGGGCTCGGCTGGGGCCTGCCCTGCGCGATGGGCATGCAGATCGCCGACCGCTCCCGCCTCGTCGTCGCCACCATGGGCGACGGCTCCTACATGTTCGCCAACCCGGTCGTCTGCCACCAGATCATGGAGGCGCTCGACCTGCCGCTCCTCGTCGTCATCCTCAACAATTCGGAGTGGGCCGCCGTGCGCCAGTCGGTGATCGGGCTCTATCCCGACGGCTACGCCGCCAAGGCCAATCTGATGCCGCTCACCTCGCTGCAGCCGAGCCCCGACTTCACCAAGGTCGCCGAAGGCAGCGGGCACTACGCCGTGCGCGTCGACCAGGCCGAAGACCTGGCCAAGGCGTTCGCCGACGCCATCCGCCACATCGAGGAAAAGCGCAAGCCCGCCCTGGTCGAGGTGACGATCCGCTAGGGACGCCTTGCTACCAGGGCAGCCTTTCGCCCGTGCGGTCGAAGAAGCCGCCATTGGCATCATGGGGCAGGGCCGCGATCATCGAGATGATCGCGGCCGCCGCCTCGTCGGGCGTTTGCAGCGCCAGGCCGGATTTGGCGAAGGGCGCCGACAGTCTTGTGTCCACCGTGCCGGGATGAACGGCGACACAGAGCGCTTGGCGGTGGGTGCGCGCAAGCTCGATGGCGGCCGTGCGCACGAACTGGTTCAAGGCGGCCTTGGAGGCGCGGTAGCCGTACCAGCCGCCAAGCCGGTTGTCGCCGATGCTGCCCACCTTCGCCGAAAGTGTAGCGAACACGGCGCGTCCCTCGCGGGGCAGGATCGGCAGGAAATGCTTCATCAGAAGCGCGGGACCGATCGCGTTGAGCGCGAAATGGCGCGCCAGCCGGTCGGCGTCGAGGTCGCGCAGGCTCTTTTCCGGCATGGCGTCGTCATCATGCAGGAAGCCGGTGGCGTCGATCACCAGCCGCACCTCGCCGGCTGCCGCGCAAAAGCGCGCGGCCTGCGCCATGGTCTCTTCGTCCAGAAGGTCGAGCGGTGGCGTGCTTGCCCGCGAGAGGGAAATGAGGCCGGCGTGCTCGCCTCCTTCTTCGAGGCGCGCGGCAATGGCCGAGCCGATGCCGCCGCTGGCGCCGATGACCACCGCCAGCCCCTTTGCGTCCGTCATCGGGCCTCCGCGCGCACCGCAAGCGCCTGCAGGCGAGGCCTGATCCTCAGAAACCCGCGATAGGATTTTTCCAGCAGCGCCAGCACGAGCCGGTTGCGTGCCAGAAGACCAAAGGGGCGCAGGGCAGGGATGGCGCGCCACATCGCCGCGAAGGCCTCGGCACCCGACACGATCCTGCCGTTCTCACGCGCGTGGAAACGGGCCAGCAATTCGCCGCGATCGAGCGGGCAGGTGCCGTCGCCTTCGGCGACATCGACGAAGTCGATCGCCTCACGCCGGTCGAGCCTGCGCATCAGCGCGATCTCGCGCCGGCAAAGCGGGCAGTCGCCATCGAACCAGACGGTGAGTTTTTCCATGACTAAAGAGATAGGCCGCCGCTCTGCTTCGGCCAGAGGCGGCAGGCTGCGGCGGCTGGCCGCGCATGTCGGCCTATGCCGGCCGCAGGAACTCCGCCGACAGATCCTCCGCGCGGGGGCAGCCGATGAGGCCCAGCGTGCGCTCGATGTCCTGGCGGATCAGCTCGATCACCGCGCTGGCACCTGCCTCGCCGGCCGCCGCCATGCCGAACAGCGTCGCGCGGCCGAGCATGACGGCATGCGCGCCGAGCGCCAGCGCCTTGACGACGTCAGAACCCGAACGGAAGCCGCCATCCACCATCAGCATGCGGCCCTTCGGCACCACCACTTCCGGCAGGATCTCGATGGGCGCCGGCATGTCTTCCAGTTGCCGCCCGCCATGGTTGGAGATGACCACGCCGTCGACGCCCAGCGCATAGCAGCGGGCCGCGTCGTCGGCACGCATCACGCCCTTGACGATGAGGCGGTGCGGCCAGTCCTGGCGCAGGCGTTCCAGATCCTCCCAGTCGAAGGACGTGTCGAGCTTGCGCTGCATGAGCACGGCCTGTGAAGCGGCATCGCCGGCATTGTCGATCGCCATGTTGCCGAATTTCGGCACGCCGTTCCGCATCTGGCTCAGCGCCCAATGGGGCCTTATCGCGCAGCCTGCGAAGAAGCGTGGGTTCATGCGGAAGGGCACGACGAAGCCGTTGCGCGTGTCGCGCTCGCGCCGCCCGCCGATCTGGCAGTCCACCGTCAGCACCAGCGTGCGGCAGCCCGCGGCCAGCGCGCGCCGGCAGAGTTCGGCGGCGAAGTCGCGTTCCATGACGTAGAGCTGGAACCACCATTCGCCGTCGGTCGCCCGGGCGATGTCCTCGATCGAGGTGGTGGCCGCAGTCGACAGCACGAAAGGTATGCCGGCCCTGGCGGCCGCGCGCGCCAGCATGGCATCGCCGCCGGGTCGTGCCGCGCCATTCAGCCCCGTGGGGCCGACGATGAAGGGCATCGGCAGGCGGGTGTCGAAGAAGGGTACGGAGATATCGCGCGTCGAAACGTCGACCAGCACGCGCGGGTCGAACAGGACCTTGTGCATCGCATCCCGATTGCGGGCCACGCCGCGTTCGTCGCCCGCGCCGCCGTCGATATAGTCGAAGACCGCGCGCGGGAGGCGGCGTTTCGCGAGCTTGCGGTAGTCCTCGACGCTGGCCGGCCCGCTCATGCCTTGCGGGCCTTGAAGAGCGCGGTGACATCGAAGCCTGCGTCGCGGGCCTCTTTCAGCGTGACGGGAGCGTCACCGGCGAGCAGCTTGCGGGCGGCCATGTGGTCGCCCGGCGCGTTGACGGTCTCCACGCCGATCAGTTCCTCACGCCGGAAGCAGAGCACGGTCAGCTTGCCTTCGCCCCCCGAATGCTGCTCGTGATGGTCGGCGCCGACCGCAAGGCCCGCGATCTGCAGCTTGTAGGGGCCCTGATCGCTCCAGAACCACGGAAGGGCGGCATAGCGCTCCGCTTTGCCGGTCAGGCGCCGGGCCAGGCACTTGGCCTGGTCGACCGCATTCTGCACCGATTCCAGCCGGGTCGGCATGCCGTCATGGCCGAAGGGAAACGAAGCGCAGTCGCCCAGCGCGGAGATGTCGGGATCCTCGGTGGAAAGCTGGTCGTCGACGCGGATGCCGTCATGGACGTAGAGGCCCGCGGCCTCGGCCAGTTCCTGGTTGGCCACCACGCCGGCGGCCACCAGCACCAGGTCGGCATCGATGCGCGATCCGTCCTGGAGTTCGACGCCCGTCGCGCGGCCGTCCGATCCCGTGATGCGGGAGGCCATCGTGTCGAGGCGGATGTCGATCCCGGCCTCGCGGTGGGCGGCCAGGAAATGCGCCGAGACGGGCGGCGAGACAACGCGCGACATCAGCCGGTCGGTCGCCTCCAGCACGGTGACCTCGGCGCCCATGGCGCGCGCGGTCGCGGCGATCTCCAGCCCGATGAAGCCGCCGCCGATCACGGCGAGGTGCTTGACCGCGGGAAGCGTGGCGCGAAAGGCGTCGGCATGGGCGAGCGTGCGCAGATCGGCGACGCCCTCGAGATCGACGCCCTCGATCGGCAGGCGGCGGTTGCGCGCGCCGGTGGCAAGCACCAGATGGCCGTAGCCGAAGCTGCGCCCGTCATCGAGCTTGACCTGCTTCTCGTGGCGATTGACGGAAGAAACGCGGCACCCATCCTCGAGCAGGATGCTGTTGATCCCGAAGAAGCCCGCATCGCGGAAATAGAGCCGGTCGGCCACGCCCTCCTTGAGATAGGCCTTGGACAGCGGCGGGCGCTGGTAGGGCAGGCCCGGTTCCTCGCCGATCAGGGCGATCGAGCCCTCGAACCCCTCCTGGCGAAGGCTGGCCGCGGTCTGGAAACCGGCCTGGCCGGACCCGATGATGACGATGTCGAAATTCATGCCACCCCGAAAAATGCTGAACACGATAATTGTGTCGATTGACTATACCGCGCTTGCCGTCGCGTCCAGACGGTCGAGCCATACACCTCGGTGCTGTAGCGCGGCGCGACCTGCATCACCTGCGCCAGAATGCTCGGAGCCATGCGCCGGCATTCGCCGCGGCAAGGCTGGTCAAGATCGCGAGGTATGAAGCATTTATGACGATCTTGCAGGGACTTGTGCCGATCGAGCGAGAGAACATTTCAAGATCAGCTTGCGGCGAATTGATGGAGTCCGGTTTTGACAATGCGATCGGGATGCGGAATGCTGGGGCAATGGATTCAAGAAAACGGGAGAGCGCAGATGAAATTCTTCAAAAGCAAGGGTGACGAGATTCCGTCGAAGGTGGCGGGCCTTGTCAAAGCAGCCCGCGAGGGCCGCATGGACCGCCGCGAAGTCCTCGCTCTCGCCAGCATGTTCGGCGCGACGACGGCGACGGCCTATGGCATGCTGGGCCTTGTCGCCCCCACCGAGGCGCGCGCCGAGGAGCCCAAGACGGGCGGCGTGCTGCGCATCGCCATGGACGTTCGCGGCGACCGCGATCCGCGCACGGCCGACTGGTCCCAGATCGCCAACGTCCAGCGCCAGGTGCTGGAGCCGCTGGTGAAATACACCCGCGACTTCACCTTCGAGGGCTACCTGCTCGACAGCTGGGAGATCAACGAGGACGCGACCGAATATGTCCTCCATGTTCGTCAGGGCGTGACCTGGAACAATGGCGACACATTCGATGCCGACGACGTGATCTTCAACATCACGCGCTGGTGCGATGAAGGCGCCGAAGGCAATTCCATGGCCCAGCGCATGTCTGCGCTGATCGAGGACGGCCAGGCGCGCGAAGGTGCCATCGAGAAGATCGACGACTACACCGTCAAGCTGAACCTCAACGAATCCGATATCTCGATCATTCCCGGCATGGCCGACTATCCGGCCCTTATCGTGCACCGCTCCTTCGACGAGACGGGCGCCGATTTTGTCGGCAATCCGATCGGTACCGGCCCGTTCGAACTGGTCGAGCATCAGGTCGGCAACCGCGCCGAGTTCAAGCGCCGCGAGAATGGCGAATGGTGGGGTGGCGAGGTCTATCTCGACGGCGTCGAGTTCATCGATTACGGCACGGATCCCGCGGCCATGGTTTCGGCGTTCGAGGCGCTGGAGGTCCACACCAATTACGAGACCACGACCGACTATGTCGCGATCCTCGACGGTCTCGGCCTGCAGCAGTCGGAGGTTCTCACCGCCAACACCATCGTGGCCCGCACCAATGTCGAGCAGGAGCCCTATCAGGACGAACGCGTGCGGCGGGCCCTGCAACTGGCCGTCGACAACGCGACGGTGCTGGCGCTCGGCTACGGCAATGCCGGCGAGGTGGCCGAAAACCACCATGTGAGCCCCATCCATCCCGAATATGCCGAGCTTCCGCCGATCTCGCGGGACGTCGACGCGGCGCGGGCGCTGATGGAAGAAGCCGGCCAGATGGATTTCGAGCACGAGATCATCACGGTCGACGAGGACTGGCAGCGCAACACGGGCGACGCGATCGCCGCCCAGCTGCGCGAGGCCGGCTTCCGCGTGAACCGCACGGTTCTTCCGGGTTCCACCTTCTGGAACGACTGGACGCGCTATCCCTACTCGCTGACGATCTGGAACCAGCGTCCGCTGGGCATCCAGGTCATCCAGCTCGCTTACCGGACCGGCGGCTCGTGGAACGAGACGGCCTATTCCAATCCGGAGCTGGACGAGAAGATCGCCGAGGCGCTCACCATCGCGGATGATGACGGGCGGCGCGAGGTGATGCGCGATATCCAGCAGATCCTTCAGGATTCCGGGATCATGATCCAGCCCTACTGGCGCTCGATCTACAACCATTCCGCACCCGAGGTGCGCAACCACGGGATCCACCCCACCTTCGAGATCGAGGTCTCCAAGGTCTGGCTCGACACCTGATCCGACGAATTGAAGAGGGGCCTCGCGGCCCCTCTTCGCGCTCCTGGCAGGCAATAATAACGACAAGAACCTACCCCGGAGGGGGGCGATGCTGACATTTATCCTGCGGCGTCTGGGCGTGATGGCGCTGACGATGGTGTGCCTGACGCTGGTCGTCTTCTATCTCGTCAATCTGGAACCCAATCTGCGCCGTCTGGCGCTGAGCCAGATCGACATGCGTTCGTCCGAACAGCATATCGAAAGCTGGCTGACGCGCATGGGGTATCGCGAGCCTTTCCTCGTGCGTTACGGGCAGTGGATCGGCGTCGTGCAGAAGCAGCCGGCCGCCGATGAGGCCGGCAACCCCGTCTCGCGCTTCCGCTACTGCACCGAGCCTTCCGAGCCGACCTATTCGGGCGTTCTCCAGGGCGATTTCGGCTGTTCCACCACCTTCCGCACGACGGTCGCCGACAGGCTGTGGCCCGCACTTGGCGCGACGGGCATATTGATGTTCTGGGTGATGGTGGTGATGGTGCCGGTCTCGCTCTTGATCGGCATCTTCGCCGGGATGCGCGAGGGTACGCGCACGGACCGAACTCTGTCGGTCGCCTCGATCACCACGACGGCGACCCCCGAATATGTCTCCGGCGTCATTTTCACCGTGGTTTTTGCCTCGTGGCTGGGCTGGCTGAACGGTTCGGCCGCCACCGCCACCTCTCAAGGCATCAGCTTCTACAATTTCACGCTGCCGGTGATGACGATGGCGATCTACGGCATCGGCTATATCGCGCGCATGACGCGCGCCTCGATGGTCGAGGTCATGACCCAGCAATATATCCGCACCGCCAGGCTCAAGGGGCTGGGCTTCGGCTCGGTCGTGGTCAAGCATGCGCTGAGAAACGCGCTGATCGCCCCCTTTACCGTCATCATGCTGCAGTTCCCCTGGCTGTTGACCGGCGTCGTCATCGTCGAGGTCATGTTCCGCTATCAGGGCTTCGGCTTCACGCTCGTCTCGGCGGCCGGCAACAACGACATCGACCTGCTTCTCGGCGCGTCGCTGGTGTCGGTGTTCGTCGTCCTGTCGACGCAGCTCATCTCGGATCTGGGATATGCCTATCTCAATCCGCGCATTCGGGTTCAGTAGGGGAGGGGCCGGATGCAACTCGAATTCGTCGGCTGGTTCCAGATCCTGCTTGGCACGCTGTGGCGCTTCTGGCCGGTCTGGCTGGCGCTCGCCGTTCTCTTCGCGCTCTCCTTCGCCTTCAAGAAACGACTTGGCCTCTATGGCCAGATACTCGACACGGGCGTCGGCATCGCCGGTGTCTTCATCTGCGGCTTCTGGCTGTTCTCGGCGATCTTCGCCGGCACGATCGCGCCTTTCAACCCGCTCGGCCAGTATCCGATCATGAAGGACGCGCTGCCGGGCGCCATCGAGCCGAATTCGGGCCAGATCTTCCTGTTCGGCGGCGATACGCTGGCGCGCGACGTCTTCTCGCGCATGGTCTTCGGCAGCCAGATCGTGATGATCATCGCACCCGCCGCCACGCTGTTCGCGCTGATGGTGGGCACGACGCTCGGGCTTCCCGCGGGTTTCTTCGGCGGCAAGATCGACACCTTCCTGTCGTTTCTCGCCAATCTCGTGCTCGCCTTTCCCGTGATCCTCCTCTTCTACCTCCTGGTGACACCGGGCATCATGGAGACGCCGATCCCCTACACGATGGCCGGCATCTTCTTCATCTTCCCGATCATCTTCTTCTGCACGCTGTTCTACACGCGCTACAGCCACCGGCCGGGGCTGCTCGCGATCCAGATCGGCCTGACCGTGCTGATCGGCGGCTGGATCTATGCGGGACTCGTCTTCAATGCCGATCCGTTCGGCATCGTCGCGATCCGGCCCAACGAGCTCAACATCTTCGTGGCCGTGGTCTTCGCCTCCTCGCCCGGCGTCTTCCGCATCGTGCGCGGGCTCTCCATGGACATCAAGACGCGCGACTACGTGGCGGCTGCCCAGACGCGCGGCGAGAGCTCGTGGTACATCATGCTGTGGGAGGTGCTGCCCAATGCGCGCGGTCCGCTCATCGTCGATGTGTGCCTGAGGATCGGCTACACCACGATCCTGCTCGGCACGCTCGGCTATTTCGGCCTGGGGCTGGCGCCCGAAAGCCCGGACTGGGGCACCGCCATCAAGGATTCGAGCCGTCTCCTGCGCGCCTACATCCACCCGGCGCTGCCGCCGGTGGTCGCGCTGATGTCCTTCGTGCTCGGCCTCAACCTGCTCGCCGACGCGCTGCGCGAACAGTCGCTGAAGGATTGATGCCATGAACGAAGCCGTCAAAACCGAAAGCACCGAAGGCGCCAAGCCGATCCTGGAGATCGAGAACCTCTCCATCTCCTTCTTCACCCGCGCTGGCGAGATCCCGGCCGTGATGGATTTTTCCTGCACCGTCATGCCCGGCGAGGCGATGGGCATCGTCGGCGAGAGTGGCTGCGGCAAGTCGACCGTGTCGCTCGGCATCATGCGCGACCTCTCCAATGTGGGCAAGATCGTCGGCGGCCGCATCAAGTTCCAGGGCCGCGACATGGGCGAGTTGTCGGAGGAAGAGCTGCGCTCGATCCGCGGCAACAAGATCGCCATGATCTACCAGGAGCCGATGGCCTCGCTGAACCCGGCCATGAAGGTCGGCGCGCAGCTCATGGAAGTGCCGCTGATCCACGACAAGGTGTCGAAGCAGGAGGCCTGGAATCGCGCGCTCGAGATGGTCACGGCCGTGCGCCTGCCCGATCCCGAGCGGATGATGAAATCCTATCCGCACCAGCTGTCGGGCGGCCAGCAGCAGCGCATCGTGATCGCCATGGCGCTCCTGTCGAAACCCGCACTGCTTCTCCTCGACGAACCCACCACCGCGCTCGACGTCACGGTGGAGGCCGGCATCGTGGAACTGGTCAAGGGGCTGGGCAAGGAATTCGGCACGTCGATGATCTTCGTGTCGCACAATCTCGGACTCATCCTGGAGACCTGCGACCGTATCACGGTTATGTATTCCGGCGAGGCGGTGGAGACGGGCACCGTCAAGGACGTCTTCGACCGCATGCGCCATCCTTATACGCAGGGGCTGTTCCGCTCGATCCCGCTGCCCGGCGCCGACAAGAACGAGCGTCCGCTGATCGCCATTCCGGGCCAGCTGCCGCTGCCGCACGAGCGGCCCAGGGGCTGCAATTTCGGCCCGCGCTGCCACCATTTCGTGGAAGGCCTGTGCGACGCCGGCGAAATCCCGATGATCCCGGTCGAGGGGCACGAGGCCCATCTGTCGCGCTGCGTGCGTTTTGCCGAGATCGACTGGCACGCCGTGCCGGAAGGGGCCACCACGGAGAAGGAGCCGATCAAGCCAGGCGCCCCGCTGCTCAAGATCGAGAACCTGAAGAAATACTACCACGTTGCCGCCAACGCGGTGTTCGGCGGTGGCGAAACGCGCACCGTCAAGGCGAACGAGGAAATCTCCTTCGAGGCGCGCGAGAGCGAGACGGTGGCGATCGTGGGCGAGTCCGGCTGCGGCAAGTCAACGCTCGCCAAGGTGCTGCTCGGGCTGGAGACGGCCACCGAAGGCACCATCATGCTCGGCAACACGCCGATCCACGACACCCCGGTCGAGAAGCGCGACACCGCCACCGTCGCCGCCATCCAGATGGTGTTCCAGAACCCGTTCGACACGCTCAATCCGAGCCATTCGGTCGGCTCGCAGATCATGCGGTCGCTGGAAAAGTTCAAGATCGGCAAGACGGTCGACGAGCGTCGCCAGCGCATGTTCGAGCTTCTGGACCTGGTGAAGCTGCCGCGTGCTTTTGCCAGCCGAATGCCGCGCCAGCTGTCGGGCGGCCAGAAGCAGCGCATCGGCGTCGCGCGTGCCTTTGCCGGCAATGCGAAGGTCGTCGTCGCCGACGAGCCGGTCTCCGCGCTCGACGTGTCCGTGCAGGCCGCCGTCACCGAACTCCTGATGGACATTCAGCGCGAGCACCAGACCACCATGCTCTTCATCAGCCACGACCTGTCTGTCGTGCGCTATCTCGCCGACCGGGTCGTCGTCATGTATCTCGGCCATATCGTCGAGCAGGGCACCACCGACCAGATCTTCGCGCCGCCCTATCACCCCTACACGGAGGCATTGCTGTCGGCGATTCCCATCGCCGACACCTCCGTGGTCAAGAAGCATATCGTGCTCGAGGGCGACATTCCCTCCGCGATGGACCCGCCGCCGGGCTGCCCGTTCCAGACGCGGTGCCGCTGGAAGGAGCGGGTGCCGGGCGACAAATGCGAGACCCAGGTGCCGCCCTTGAAGAAGCTGGGCGAAGGCCATTTCAGCCTCTGCTGGCTCGACGATGCCGAACTCGCGTCGATGGAGCCGGTGATCTCCTTCAAGGGGAAGGAGGTCCAGGACGCGTCGACGGAAGCGCCCGGCGCGGGCGCACGCCAGAAGCCGGTGCAGGCATCTCGTCCGGTCCCGAAGGGCGAGATGCCGGGAAGCACGGCGAAGAAGCCGCGGCCCTCGGCGACCAGGATGTCGGCTCGCCCTGGCGAATCCGACCCTTCCAAGACCATGACGGAAGCCGGCGATGGTCGGCAGGCAGCCAGCGGGCGGGTGAAACCCGGTACGACGCCGAAGGACGGCGAGCCCGGCTGAAAACACCGCCTGCGGCTAATCAAATATGAACCGGCCTGCCTTATGCGGTAGTCGGTGGTTGCGATTGGGGGGGCGTCGGTTGAGACCTTTTGCGACATTTCTGGCCGGCATTGCCGCGGCGCTCCTGGCGGGCTGCGTGGCCGGCGATCGTGGCCCCATCAACGTCTTCGTGGCCGAAGTCGGCCCGGCTTCTCCTGAATTCATCCCCGATCCGGGCGACGATGGCTCGCTGGTGGTCGGCCTTGCCTTTTCGGGTGGCGGCGCCCGGGCTGCGGCCTTCGCCTATGGCGTGCTGCGCGAACTCGACGAAGCGGTCATCGATGAGGTGCCCTATCGGCGCACGATGGTCGACGACATCCGGATGATCTCGGGCACCTCGGGCGGCGCCATCATGGCGGCCTATTTCGGCTATCGCGGGCCTGACGAATACCGGGATTTTCGCGAGCGTTTCCTGCTCCAGAACGCGGAATCGGCACTGCGCACGTCGATGAATTCGCCAGCCAATCTTGCGCGTGCCTGGTCGGGCGGGGTCAACGACCGCAGTGCCTTCGCGCGCTGGCTCGACCGGAACCTGTTCGAAGGCGCGACTTTCGAAAGGCTCAAGCGCTCCAACGCGCCTATCGTCTGGCTGACCGCCTCCGACATCTATAACGGCACGCCGTTCCTCTTCACCTACGACACCTTCGCCGCCTTGTGCAGCGACCTGGACCAGGTGCGCCTTGCGGATGCGGTCGCTGCGTCGGCCGCCTTTCCCGTCGTCTTCGCGCCTGTGATGCTGGCCGCCGACGCACCCGATTGCGGCTATCGGCAGCCTGCCTGGAAGGAGCGGGCGCTGACAGATCGCGAAACGCCGTTGCGGCTTGCCGCCTATGCCCGTGCACTGGACTCCTATCGCGGCGGGCAGGGGCCAAGCCATGTTCGGCTCCTCGATGGTGGTCTGACCGACAATATCGGCATCACCGGCTTTGCGCTGGAGCGCGCGGCCGCCACCACGCCACATGGGCCGTTGTCGCCGGCCGAAGCCGTCAAGCTCGACAGGCTTCTCTATATTGTCACCGATGCCGGCCGCGAGCGTGCGCCGGTCTGGGGTGCCTCGGCTCGGGGCCCAGGTCTGCCGGATCTCCTGGCTGCCGTCTCCGATACTGCGATCTCCTCGTCCACCAGGGAAGGTTTCGACGCGCTGGAACTCGAAGTGGCGCACTGGCGCAACGACATCGTGCGCTATCGCTGCGGCCTGTCCATGGCCGAAATCCGCAAGCACCGCGGCACGCTTGATGGCTGGGATTGCAGGAATGTCAGGCTGGCGGTGGAGCATGTGTCGTTCCGCAGTCTCGACGCGGAGACCAAGGCCCGGCTCGACCAGGTGCCGACACGCCTTTCGCTTCAGCAGGCCGAGGTGGATTTCGTCATCGAGGCCGGCCGCCGCGCCATCCGGTCCAATCCCTCGGTCAGGGATGCGCTGGCCCACATCCAGCGCAAGGCCGGCGTCGGGGCTGCCCACGCTTGGTGAATGGTGCAGCGCGTATCCGATGCTGCACGCGGCTTTCCAAGCTGACAGACCCCTCATCCGTCTCGGCGCTGCGCGCCGATCCACCTTCTCCCACAAGGGGAGAAGGAGCGGGCGGCGGCGCCGTCCACGCCATACTTCAACCTTTTCGGTTAGCCGGAACGCGAGCCCCCCGCGACTCCCTTTCTCCCCTTGTGGGAGAAGGTGGCCGAGAACGAGCCGTGAGCAGAGCGAACGGCGAGGCAGGAGGTCGGATGAGGGGTCTGCGCCATTTAATGCAGCCTTGTGGCTTGAAGCGGTCAACAACTGCCGGCCATCCCCCGCAATTTGTCCATACCCCGGTCCCTTCGGCATATGCCCCGCGCGGCGCTGTGCGATGTTGCGCAGAGTTCCGGTGAAGCCAGTTCATGAAAACCTGACAATTACACTCAAGTATTTGAAATCAAAGTCCAATTCAAAATTTGACCGATTGATAAAAAGCCAGAACGTGCTAGCCTCGCCTTCAAAAGATAAGACAATGGGGAACTGCCAATGGCTGAAGGACAGTTCAGGAGTGGAATAGCCGGGGCGCGGCTGCCACTGGAACGATACACCGACAATTTCGCGGATCTGCATCCCGCCCTCGATCAGCATGAGGCGCTGGTCGAGGCCGATCGCTGCTATTTCTGCTATGACGCGCCTTGCATGCAGGCCTGTCCGACGGAAATCGACATTCCGATGTTCATCCGGCAGATCGCGACCGGCAATCCGCTGGGCTCGGCCCGCACCATCTTCGATCAGAACATCCTGGGCGGCATGTGCGCGCGCGTCTGCCCGACGGAGACGCTGTGCGAAGAGGTCTGCGTGCGCGAGATCGCCGAGGGCAAGCCCGTGCAGATCGGGCGGCTGCAGCGCTATGCCACCGATGTCGCCATGCGGCAGGACAAGCAGTTCTACCAGCGCGCCGCGCCCACCGGGCGGCGCATCGCCGTTGTCGGCGCCGGTCCCGCGGGGCTTGCCTGCGCACATCGCCTCGCCATGCATGGCCACGAGGTCACGATCCTCGACGCCCGCGAGAAGCCGGGCGGCCTCAACGAATATGGCATTGCCGCCTACAAGACGCCCGGCGGCTTCGCGCAGGAGGAAGTCGACTACATAACCGGGATCGGGGGCATCGCCATCGAGAACGGCAAGGCGCTGGGGCGCGATTTCACGCTGGCAGATCTCACCGGCCGGTATGACGCGGTCTTCCTCGGCATGGGGCTTGCCGGCGTCAACGGGCTGGCCACCGAGGGCGAGGAACTCAGCGGCGTCGACAATGCGGTCGATTTCATCGCCGTGCTGCGCCAGGCCGAGGATCTGTCGCAACTGCCGATCGGCCGACGCGTGGTCGTGATCGGCGGCGGGATGACCGCCATCGATGCAGCCATCCAGGCAAGGCTGCTGGGGGCCGAAGAGGTCACCATCTGCTACCGCCGCGGCAAGGAACACATGAATGCCTCCGAGTGGGAGCAGGATCTCGCCGCCTCGAAAGGTGTCGTCATCCGCCACTGGGTGCGCCCGCTCCGGATCGTGGAACAGGGCGGAAAGGTCGCCGGCGTCGAACTCGAATACACGACGCTGCGCGATGGCCGGCTGGCGGGCACGGGCGAGAGTCTCTGGATCGATGCCGATCAGGTCTTCAAGGCCATCGGCCAGAGTTTCGACCCGCTGCCCCTCAATGGCGGCGGCAGCAGCCTCGAGCTGGAGAATGGCCGCATCCGCGTCGATGCGGAGGGCCGCACCTCATCCGCCATGGTCTGGGCCGGCGGAGACTGCACCGGAAGCGGCGAGGATCTGACCGTGACGGCCGTCGCCCAGGGGCGCGACGCCGCGGAGAGCATCCACCGCGCACTCACCGCAAACGGGAGGGCATGACCATGGCAGACATCACCAGCAACTTCGTGGGCATCAAGTCGCCGAACCCCTTCTGGCTGGCCTCGGCGCCGCCCACCGACAAGGAATACAACGTCGTGCGCGCCTTCCGGGAAGGCTGGGGCGGCGTGGTCTGGAAGACGCTCGGCGAGGATCCGCCGGTCGTCAACGTCAACGGCCCGCGCTACGGCGCCATCTGGGGCGCGGACCGCAGGGTGCTCGGCTTCAACAATATCGAGCTCATCACCGATCGGGAACTGCAGACCAATCTGCGCGAGATCAAGAAGGTCAAGAAGGAGTGGCCCGACCGCGCCATGGTGGTTTCGCTCATGGTGCCCTGCGAGGAGGAGAACTGGAAGTCCATCCTCAAGCTGGTCGAGGAGACCGATGCCGATGGCATCGAGCTCAATTTCGGCTGCCCGCATGGCATGAGCGAGCGCGGCATGGGGTCGGCCGTGGGCCAGGTGCCCGAATATATCGAGATGGTCGCGCGCTGGTGCAAGCAGAACACGCGCATGCCTGTCATCGTCAAGCTGACGCCCAACATCACCGACATCCGCTACCCTGCGCGTGCGGCCAGGCGGGGCGGGGCGGATGCCGTCTCCCTCATCAACACGATCAACTCCATCACGGGCGTCGATCTCGACAATTTCGCGCCCCAGCCGACGGTCGATGGCAAGGGCACGCATGGCGGCTATTGCGGTCCGGCGGTCAAGCCCATCGCCATGAACATGGTGGCCGAGATCGCGCGCGATCCCGAAACCCGCGGCATGCCGATCTCCGGTATCGGCGGCATCACCACCTGGCGCGATGCGGCGGAGTTCATGGCGCTCGGCGCCGGCAATGTGCAGGTCTGCACGGCGGCCATGGTCTATGGCTTCAAGATCGTGCGCGAGATGATCGACGGGCTGTCTGACTGGATGGACGAGAAGGGCCATCGCACCCTCGACGACGTCGTAGCGCGGGCGGTGCCGAATGTCACCGACTGGCAGTATCTCAACCTCAACTACATCGCCAAGGCGCGCATCGACCAGGATCTCTGCATCAAATGCGGGCGCTGCCACATCGCCTGCGAGGACACCTCTCACCAGGCCATCACCTCGATGGTCGACGGGGTGCGGCATTTCGAGGTCATCGACGCCGAATGCGTGGGATGCAATCTTTGCGTGAACGTCTGCCCGGTCGAGAACTGCATCACGCTGGAGCCGCTCGCGGTGGGCGAACTCGACAAGCGTACGGGCCGCACGGTATCTCCCGAATATGCCAACTGGACCACGCATCCCAACAACCCGGCCGCGCGTATCGCGGCGGAATAGTTCCGGTTCCTCCCGGCGAGGGCGGGGCTGCCTTTTGATTGCATCTGGCGGTCCCGCCCTTGGCTGACATCCCCGTCCACCGAACCCATGCCGTCGGGCGCGACAAGCTGCTCGGGCATCTTGCCATGCTGCTCTTCGCGCTGCTGGTGGCCGGCTCCTTCTCGCTGGGCGGGCTCGCCGCACCGCATATCGGGCCCTCCGCGCTCAACGCCCTGCGCTTCCTGCTGGGCACCATGGTGATCGGATCGATCGCCCTCGTCATGACCGGCGGGCGTATCCCGAAGCCGGTGGCGCCCTGGCGCTATCTGATCCTCGGCGGGCTGATGGCGGTGTTCTTCGTCACCATGTTCGTCGGGCTGCTCTACAGCGATCCGGTCTCCACCGGCGCCGTCTTCACGCTGATGCCGCTCTTCGGCGCCCTGTTCGGCCTGCTCATTCTCGGGCAGGTGCCAAGCAGGGTGGTGATGGCGAGCCTCGTCTTTGCCGGTCTCGGCGCAGTCTGGGTGATCTTCCGCGGCGATGTCGACGCGCTCATCGCCTTCGATCTCGGTTACGGCGAGGCGATCTTCCTGGTGGGCGTGGCCTGTCACGCGCTCTATTCGCCGCTGGTGCGCCGCTTCAACCGCGGCGAGGTTCTCATCGGCTTCACATTCTGGACCATGGCGGCGACGGGCCTGTGGATCGTGGCATATGGTGCGGCGGAGATCGTGGCTACCGACTGGCTCTCTCTGCCACTCGTGGTGTGGGTGGCGATCATCTACCTCGTCATCTTCACCACCTCGATCACCTTCTTCCTGATGCAGTTCGCCTCGATGCGGCTGCCTTCCTCCAAGGTGCTTGCCTACACCTATCTCACGCCGACCTTCGTTATCCTGATCGAGGGAGCGCTCGGCCATGGGTGGGCGCCGCTGTCCGTTCTGGCCGGAGCGCTGGTCACGATCATGGGTCTCGTCGTGCTGGCGTTGAGCCGCGATTGAGGAGAGGCGGTTTAACAGAGGGTTAACCGGCCTCGTCCATTATCTTCCCCGCAGGCAACATGCCGTCGTCGAGAAGGAGCGACCGGAGATGATCGTCATCCGCGCCAGCGGCTCCGCCGACGTGAAGGCCGTCAGAAAGCTCGCCAGGACGCTTTCGGCCGAGCAGGTAGATCAGCTTCCTTCACTTGAGGACGAGACGCCGCGCCGCAAGCCGTCGCAGCCGACGGTCAGCCCCATCAATGCCGCGAGCCTGACGCCTGCGGCCCATGGCGCCATCCTGGAACTCTGCGCGCGCGAGGGTGAAACGCGCGCTACGCTTCCGCGCTAGGGCGATACATCTCCGTCCGCCTCAGTTCCTGACCCGCAAACCGTCCAGATAGAGCTGCTCGAGAAACCGCGCGGCATCCTCGAACCGCCCGTCGCCGCCGCGGTCGGGGCCGAGCACGGTGCGCACCTGGACGTCGAAATCGGCATAATGCTGCGTGGTTGCCCAGATCGAGAAGATCAGGTGCCAGGGATCGACCTTCGCTATCCGCCCAGCCCGGCTCCAGTCCCTTATGACCGCCGCCTTCTCGTCGACGAGCGGCTTCAGCTCTTCCTCCAGGATCGGCATGGTGCGTGGCGCGCCCTGCAGGATCTCGTTGGCGAACAGGCGGCTTTCGCGCGGGAAGTCGCGGGCCATCTCCAGCTTGCGGCGGATATAGGAACGTATCTCGGTCATGGGATCGCCCTGCTCGTCCATTTCGCGCAAGGGCGCGAGCCAGGTATCGAGCAGCTGCTTGATCAGCGATTCGTGGATGTCTTCCTTGCCGCGGAAATAATAGAGCAGATTGGGCTTCGACATGCCGGCCGCCTCGGCAATCTGGTCGACGGTGGATCCCCGAAAACCGTTGGCGGAGAAAATGTCGAGCGCGGCGTCGAGTATGACGTCCCGTTTTTCGGACTGGATTCGGGTGCGGGGGCGCTTGGCGGAGCCTTCCATCAGCAAATCTTCCTGCGTGAAACTGCGGCGCTGGACTGGCCCAAGTAACTGGACCACAGTATGGCCGATGCTGGTGCGCGCAACAGCGTTCCCATTTGCGCTACTTATCCCTTGACCGCCGGTTTGGCGGTGCTAACGTTTGTCCATTCGGTCAAATTTCAACTACCACCGGAGACCGGATCTACCAAGCGTTGGCCGCGACCACAATCTGGGGAACATTAAGGAAAGGCTCGGTCATGTCCAACAGGCTCAAGGTGGCTCCGAACGATCTCAGCGCGTTCTGGATGCCGTTCACGGCGAACCGACAGTTCAAGCAGGCGCCACGCATGCTGGTCGCCGCGAAAGACATGCACTACACCTCGTCCGACGGTCGCCAGATCCTGGATGGCACGGCCGGGCTGTGGTGCGTCAATGCCGGCCATTGCCGTCCCAAGATCACCGAGGCCATCCAGAAGCAGGCTGCGGAACTCGACTACGCGCCAGCCTTCCAGATGGGCCATCCCATCGTGTTCGAACTGGCCAATCGCCTGGTCGACATCGCGCCGGAAGGGATGGAGCATGTCTTCTTCACCAATTCCGGGTCCGAATCCGTCGACACGGCGCTCAAGATCGCGCTTGGCTATCACCGCGTGAAGGGCGAGGGCTCCCGCTTCCGCCTGATCGGGCGCGAGCGCGGATATCACGGCGTCAATTTCGGCGGCATCTCGGTTGGCGGCATCGTTACCAACCGCAAGATGTTCGGCACGCTTTTGACCGGCGTCGATCACATGCCCCACACGCATCTGCCCGGCAAGAATACCTTCACGCGCGGCGTGCCGGAGCATGGCGGCGATCTCGCCGACGAGCTGGAGCGGATCGTCACGCTGCACGACGCCTCCACGGTCGCCGCCGTCATCGTGGAGCCGGTGGCCGGCTCCACTGGCGTGCTGATTCCGCCGAAAGGCTATCTCCAGCGCCTGCGCGACATCTGCACGAAGCACGGCATCCTGTTGATTTTCGACGAGGTCATCACCGGTTTCGGGCGTCTCGGCACGCCCTTCGCGGCCGATTATTTCGGCGTCACGCCCGACATCATGGTCACCGCCAAGGGTGTGTCGAACGGCGTCATTCCGATGGGCGCGGTCTTCGTGACAAAGGAAATCCACGACGCCTTCATGACCGGGCCGGAGCATCTGATCGAGTTCTTCCACGGATACACCTATTCGGGCAATCCGATCGCCTCGGCGGCCGCACTGGCAACGCTCGAAACCTACAAGGAAGAAGGCCTGCTCACGCGCGGCGCCGAACTCGCGCCCTATTGGGAAGATGCGCTGCATTCGCTGAAGGACGCCCCGAACGTCATCGATGTCCGCAATATCGGTCTTGTGGGCGCGATCGAGCTGAAGCCGATCGACGGCCAGCCGACCAAGCGTGCCTTCTCGGCCTTCGTGAAAGCATTCGAGAAAGGGTGCCTCATTCGCACCACGGGTGACATCATCGCCCTGTCGCCGCCCCTCATCATCGAGAAGAACCAGATTGACGAATTGATCGATTGCATCAGGGATGTCCTGAACACTGTAGACTAGATAGAATTACAATCTTGCCGGTGGCGGCGCTGGGAACCGCTGCCATCGGTGCATAATGAGAGGAGCCACCGGCTTATGGCAGCACCGGGCGAAAACCTGCGCATCGACCCCGACCGTCTCTGGGATTCCCTGATGGAGATGGCGAAGATCGGTCCCGGCGTGGCTGGCGGCAACAACCGGCAGACCGTGACCGACGAGGATTCCGAGGGCCGGCATCTCTTCAAGCGCTGGTGCGAGGAGGCGGGCATGACGATGGGCCTCGACCAGATGGGGACGATGTTCGCCCGGCGCGAAGGGACCGATCCCGACGCACTTCCCGTCTATGTCGGCAGCCATCTCGATACGCAGCCGACCGGCGGCAAGTATGACGGTGTGCTCGGCGTGCTGTCGGGGCTTGAGATCATCCGAACGCTGAATGATCTCGGCATCAAGACCAAGCACCCGATCGTGGTGGCCAACTGGACCAACGAGGAGGGAACCCGTTTTGCCCCCGCCATGCTGGCCTCGGGCGTGTTCATCGGCATGCATGATCTCGACTGGGCCTATGAGCGCACCGATGCCAAGGGCAAGAAGTTCGGAGACGAACTGGAACGCATCGGCTGGAAAGGCGACGAGGAAGTCGGCGCCCGCAAGATGAAAGCCTTCTTCGAGCTGCACATCGAGCAGGGACCGATTCTGGAGGACGAAGGCGTCGACATCGGCGTCGTCACGCATGGCCAGGGTCTGTGGTGGTTGCAGGTCACGCTGACCGGCAAGGAGGCGCATACCGGCTCGACGCCGATGCCCAAGCGCCGCAATGCCGGCCTCGGCATGGCACGGATCACCGAACTGGTTCACGAGGTGGCGATGGACTATCAGCCCGAGGCGGTCGGTGCGGTGGGGCATGTCGACGTGCACCCGAATTCGCGCAATACCATCCCCGGCAAGGTGGTCTTCACCATCGATATCCGCTCGCCCGACGAGGAAGTGCTGGATACGATGCGCGCGCGCATCGAACAGGGCATAGCCACCATCGCGGAGGCGCTGGACATCGGCTACGAGGTGGAGGAAGTCGGCCATTTCGCGCCGGTGACGTTCGACGAAGGATGCGTCGAGGCCGTGCGCAACGCGGCCGAACGGCTGGGCTATTCCCACATGAACGTCGTCTCGGGCGCCGGCCACGATGCCTGCTGGATCAACCGCGTGGCGCCTACGGCCATGATCATGTGCCCCTGCGTGGACGGGCTATCGCACAACGAAGCCGAAGAGATCACCAAGGACTGGGCGCGCGCGGGTGCCGACGTGCTGTTTCATGCCGTCGTGGAGACGGCGGAGATCGTGAAGTGAGAGCGTTTGAATCGAAGCCCGTTGTCCGTAGCGATCTGCTTTCAGGCTCCAAAGATGAGAAAGATCAGGCCGTAGCATTCTGCCCAAGGCAAGCCGGCGTTCTTGAATGTGCGCCATCGAATGCGGATAATTGACTTGTCGCAAACAGGAGGTCGCAATGGGTCGGCCGAAGGAACTGACGGAAACGCAGAAGGCAGATTTGCTCGCCAGGGGCTACCGGCCCTATGAGGTCTGGCTGCCAGATGTGAACTCGGAAGAATTCTGGCGGAAAATGCAGAAGGAAGGCGAGGCGATCCGAGAGTCCGATCGCAGGCAAGGCATGGACAAGGTGCTTGACGCTTTCGCGGAAGAGCTTTGGGATGATCTGGATTGATGGATCGTGGCTCTGTCGTCCTGGTGTCTGCGAAGGGTGAGTACGGAAAGACGCGCCCCGCAGTCGTCGTTCAGGATAGCCGCATGGAGAGTGTCGTGGGAAGCGTCACTGCGTGCTTCTTGACGAGCGATCTCACGGATGAAAGCCGTATTCTGCGCGTCGATGTAACACCGACACCTGAAAACGTCTTGAGCCAACCGTCGCAAGTTCAAATCGAAAAGCTAATGACCTTTTCCCGCGGCAAGGTTCGAGGACCAATCGGCCAACTTCTGGACCGCGAAATGGCTGCGATCGATATGGGCCTCATGGTCCATCTTGGATTGGTAGCACAACTGTCGGGACGCCAATTTTCCGGCCCGAGATAGGGAACGAACACAATGACCAAAGTCATCAAGAACGGCACCATCGTCACCGCCGACCGCAGCTGGAAGGCCGACGTGAAGATCGATGGCGGCAAGATCGTGGAGATCGGCGCCGATCTGTCGGCCGACGAGACGATCGACGCCACCGGCTGCTTCGTGATGCCGGGCGGCATCGATCCACACACCCATCTCGAGATGCCCTTCATGGGCACCTATTCGGCGGACGATTTCGAGAGCGGCACGCGCGCGGCGCTGTCCGGCGGCACCACGACGGTGATCGATTTCTGCCTGCCTTCCCCAGACCAGTCGCTGCTGGAAGCCATCCAGATGTGGGACAACAAGTCGACCCGGGCGTGCTGCGACTACGCGTTCCACATGGCGGTCACCTGGTGGGGCCAGAAAGTGTTCGACGAGATGCCGCTGGTCGTGGAGAAGGGGATCACCTCCTTCAAGCATTTCATGGCCTACAAGGGCGCGCTGATGGTCGACGACGACGAGATGTACTCGTCTTTCCAGCGCGTCGCGGAAGTCGGCGGCCTGCCGATGGTCCATGCCGAGAATGGCGACGTGGTGGCGCAACTGCAGCAGAAGCTGCTGGCCGAAGGCAATAATGGCCCCGAGGCGCATGCCTATTCGCGCCCTCCGGAAGTGGAGGGCGAGGCGACCAACCGCGCGATCATGATCGCCGACATGGCCGGCGTGCCGCTTTATGTCGTCCACACCTCCTGCGAGCAGAGCCACGAGGCGATCCGCCGCGCGCGCCAGAAAGGCATGCGGGTCTATGGCGAGCCGCTGGTGCAACATCTCGTGCTCGACGAGAGCGAATATTTCGACAAGGACTGGGATCATTCGGCACGCCGGGTGATGAGCCCGCCCTTCCGCAACAAGCTGCATCAGGATTCACTGTGGGCCGGACTTGCCGCGGGCTCATTGCAGGTCGTCGCCACCGATCACTGCGCCTTCACCACCGAACAGAAGCGCAATGGCGTGGGTGACTTCACCAAGATCCCCAACGGTACCGGTGGACTGGAGGACCGGCTGCCGGTGCTGTGGACCTACGGCGTCGGCACGGGCCGGCTCACACCCAACGAATTCGTCGCCGTGACCTCGACCAATGTCGCCAAGATCTTCGGCATGTATCCGAAGAAGGGCGCGATCCTGGAGGGTTCCGATGCCGACATCATCGTCTGGGATCCCGAAAAGTCGAAGACCATCACAGCCAAGGATCAGCAGTCGGCGATCGACTACAACGTCTTCGAGGGCATCAAGGTGAAGGGCCTGCCGCGCTACGTGCTGACCCGTGGCGAGGTCGCCGTCGACAATGGCGAGGTAAAGGCCACGCCCGGCCACGGCCAGTTCGTCGCACGCGAGGCGAGGGGGGCGGTCAACCAGGCGCTTTCGACCTGGAAGGAAGTCGTCGCCCCGCGCAAGATCGAGCGTACCGGCATTCCCGCGAGCGGGGTCTGAGGCGTGGCGCTGGCTGTCGACACCTCGGGGCCCGGAGCGGCACCATCGGCAGGCACGGGCCGGCCGGTCATCGAAGCCCGGAGCCTCGGTCTCACCTTCGAGACCGCCGATGGGCCGGTGCAGGCGCTGAGCGACGTCAATCTGACCATCGGAAAGGGAGAGTTCGTTTCCTTCATCGGACCGTCAGGTTGCGGCAAGACCACGTTCCTGCGCGTGGTGGCCGATCTCGAGCAGCCCACGTCCGGCGACATCAAGGTCAACGGCCTGTCGCCCGAAGAGGCGCGCAAGGCGCGTTCCTACGGATATGTGTTCCAGGCCGCCGGCCTCTATCCGTGGCGCACGATCGAAAAGAACGTCGCGCTGCCGCTGGAGATCATGGGCTATTCGGCTGCCGAGCGGCGCCAGCGCATCGCGCGCACGCTGGAACTCGTCAATCTGAAGGGCTTCGAACAGAAGTTTCCCTGGCAGCTTTCGGGCGGCATGCAGCAGCGGGCCTCGATCGCCCGTGCGCTCGCCTTCGATGCCGATCTGCTGCTGATGGACGAACCCTTCGGGGCGCTGGACGAGATCGTGCGCGACCATCTCAACGAACAGTTGCTGCAACTGTGGGAGCGCACGAACAAGACCATCTGCTTCGTGACCCATTCGATCCCGGAGGCCGTTTATCTCTCGACCAAGATCGTGGTGATGTCGCCGCGGCCGGGCAGGGTCACCGACGTGATCGAGTCGACATTGCCGAAGGAGCGGCCGCTCGATATCCGCGAGACGCCGGAATTCCTGGCCATCGCCGCGCGGGTGCGCGAAGGCTTGCGCGCGGGGCACTCCTATGACGAGTAGGAAGGGTCCGGCTGCGAGATGACCGCGACGACACCCATCGCGGCGCCCGGTTCGGCGATCGGGCGCGTCTCGGGCCCGAGCCTGTGGGCGCGGTTGAGCCAGGGCAGCACGGTGCCGATCCTGCTCGTGCTCGCCGTCATCTTCGTCATCTGGTACGCCTTCACCATCTATCTCAACGCGCGCTGGCAGTTTCAGGTCTTCGACCGTGCCGGGGCGGAGTTCACGGCCTGGGAGTTCATCGTCGGCACGATGTCGCAGGACCGTCCGGTCCTGCCGGCGCCGCACCAGGTGGCGGTGGAACTGTGGAACACCATTGTCGGCCAGAACATCACCTCGCGGCGCAGCCTGGTCTATCACGCCTGGATCACGCTTTCGGCGACGCTGCTGGGTTTCCTGATGGGCACGCTGCTGGGCATGGGGCTCGCGGTCCTCATCGTCCACAACCGGGCGACGGACCGCTCGCTGATGCCCTGGATCATCGCCTCCCAGACGGTGCCGATCCTGGCGATTGCGCCGATGGTCGTGGTGGTGCTGGCCTCGATCGGGATGACCGGGCTGGTGCCCAAGGCGCTGATCTCGACCTATCTGTCCTTCTTCCCCGTCGTGGTGGGCATGGTGAAAGGGCTGCGCAGCCCCGAGTTCCTGCAGCTCGACCTCTTGCGCACCTACAGCGCCAGCCGCTGGCAGGCCTTCTGGAAACTGCGTTTTCCGTCCTCCTTGCCGTATCTCTTTACCTCCATGAAGGTCGGCGTGGCGGCGAGCCTGGTCGGCGCGATCGTCGGCGAACTGCCGACCGGGGCTGCCGGCGGTCTCGGCGCGCGGCTGCTTGCCGGATCTTACTATGGCCAGACCGTGCAGATCTGGTCGGCGCTGTTCATGGCGGCGGCCTTGTCGGCGACGCTGATCCTGCTTGTCGGGCTGGTCCAGCGCATCGTTCTGGCGCGCATGGGAGGGCAGCCATGAACACGACGCTGATCGTGGGCGCGGTTGCCTTCTGGCTGGCGGCGTGGGCCGTCAATGAGTGGCTGGTGCGCGTCAAGGCCACGGGTCTGGTCGCGCGCGCCATCGATCTTGTCATTCCCATTCTCTTTGGCGCCTCGCTGCTGGTGCTGTGGGAAGGGCTGACGCGCGGCTTCAACGTGCCGCAGGTGCTGTTGCCGCCGCCCAGCGTCATCTGGGCGCGTATCCTGGCCTCGACGGGCACGTTGTGGGCCGATTTCCACCAGACCTTCATCAAGTCGGTCATCCCCGGCTATGTGCTGGGGTGCACGGCGGGGCTGCTGGTCGCCATCGCCATCGACCGCTCGCCCTTCCTGAAGCGCGGGCTTTTGCCGATCGGCAATTTCGTCTCCGCGCTGCCGCTGGTGGGCATCGCGCCGATCATGGTCATGTGGTTCGGCTTCGACTGGCAGTCCAAGGCCGCCGTCGTCGTGGTGATGACGTTTTTCCCCATGCTGGTGAACGCGGTTGCGGGGCTCAACGCGTCGACGCGCATGGAACAGGACCTCATGCGCACCTATGCGGCGAGCTACTGGCATACGCTCATGAAGCTGCGCCTGCCTGCGGCATGGCCGTTCATCTTCAACGCGCTCAAGATCAATTCGACACTCGCGCTGATCGGGGCGATCGTGGCGGAATTCTTCGGCACGCCGGTGGTGGGCATGGGTTTCCGCATCTCTTCGGCCATCGGTCGGCTGAACGTCGACATGGTCTGGGCGAGCATCGCCGTTGCCGCATTGGCGGGCTCGACATTTTATGGTCTCATCGCGCTTACGGAGCGTGCCGTGACCTTCTGGCATCCGTCGATCCGTGGTGGAAAGACGAGATAGTTCAACAAAAACAGGGGAATCAGAATGAAAAAAATTGTTGCAGGTTTGTTTGCCGCGTCGGTGGCGATGGCCGCCTTGCCGGCGATGGCGCAGGATCAGATCACCTTCCAGCTGAAATGGGTCAATCAGGGTCAGTTCGCGGGCTACCTCGTCGCCAAGGACCTCGGCTACTACGAGGAAGAAGGTCTCGACGTGACGATCAATCCGGGCGGGCCCGACATCGCGCCCGAGCAGGTGATCGCAGGCGGCGGCGCCGACGTCATCACCACCTGGATGGCGGCCGGCCTGGCGGCGCGCGAACGCGGCGTTCCGCTGGTCAACATCGCCCAGCCCTTCGCCAATACGGCGCTCCAGATGGTCTGCTCGGAAGAAAGCGGCGTCACCTCGACGGATGATTTCCCCGGCAAGACGCTGGGCGTCTGGTTCTTCGGCAACGAGTACCCCTTCTACGCATGGATGGCCAAGCTCGGCCTTTCGACCGACGGCGGCGAGGACGGCGTCGAAGTGCTGCGGCAGGCATTCAGCGCCGATCCGCTGCTGCAGGGCCAGGCCGATTGCATCTCCGTGATGCGCTACAACGAGTACAAGCAGGTGCTCGACGCCGGCATCCCCGAGGACAGCCTGACGCTGTTCGACTTCACCGAGGAAGGCGTGGGCATGCTCGAGGACGGGCTCTACGTGCTCGAGGAGCGTCTCGACGATCCCGAATTCGTCGACCAGATGGTGCGCTTCGTGCGTGCCTCCATGCGCGGCTGGGAATATGCCCGGGACAATCCGGAAGAAGCCGCCGAGATCGTGCTTGAAAACGACATGTCCGGTGCGCTGACGCTCGAAAGCCAGGTCTATCAGGTGAACGAGGCCGCCGCGCTCGTTGGCGACAGCGCCGCCCTCGATCCGGCCGCCTATGAGCAGACCGTGCAGACGCTGCTTTCGGCCGTCTCGCCCGACAACCCGGCCATCACCCAGGAGCCGGAAGGCGCCTACACGTCAGTGGTCACCGACCAGCTCGACTAAGGCCGGCACGTCTCTCAAGGAAGATCTTGCGAAGGGGCGGGCAACCGCCCCTTTTCATTGGCTGGAGGCGGCTGCGGGATCGAGACTATGCTGCCTTCATCGAGCGGGACAGTTCTTCTCCATCAGCGCAGACGATTTGATTCCGGCCGCCGCGCTTGGCGGCATAGAGCGCGCCGTCCGCGGCCTGCATCGCAGCGTCCAGGGGAAGCGCCGCCGGCTTGGCAGCGAGGCCTATGCTGATCGTGAGGGGATGTGACACGCCGTTGGGGGTGAACCGAAGCGCCTCAATGGCGGTCCGGATCCGTTCGGCGAGGGGGATTGCCTGCGTCGCGGTGGCGCCCGGCAGGAAGACGCAGAATTCCTCGCCACCAAAGCGGGCTATCAGGTCGCTTTGGCGCGTCGATGCTCTCAACGCTTCGGCGATCTGCATAAGCGCCTCATCGCCTGCCATGTGGCCATGGGTGTCGTTGATCGACTTGAAATGGTCGACGTCAAGCATCAGCAGGGTGCCCGCCGCCCGCCGCTCCTGAAGGTGTTCCTTGAATGCCTGGCGGTGAAGCAGCCCGGTCATCATGTCGCGGGAGGCGTTTTCGCTCAACTGCCTCTGGGCGCATTCGAGAGCAACGACCATCTCCCGCAATCTGCGTCCCTGCAGGAGCAATGTGAGCGTGATCGGGTAACAGGTGATCAGGGGGATGGCAGCGCTCATCACCACGATCGACAATGCGTAGCCACCTTCCATTCCGCCCCAGACAGCGTAACTCAGCCCTTGCGTGATGGCGATGACGACCAAGGTGACGATCGCTGACATAACAAGCGGTTGCAGCATATCGTGCCCCTCCGGCGTGCCCCGGAAAACCATAGCGCCAACATTCTTTCCCAATGATTTACCGCCGGGCGCGAGAAGGCATGGCCGCGCGCTCTAGCCTGGCGCATCAAGGCGGCTGCGCTCGACCGCGCGATAGGCGCCTGGCGTCGTGCCGGTCTGCTGGCGAAAGAACCGGTTGAAATAGGCCGGGTCGGCGAAGCCGAGGCCATAGGCGATCTCCTGCACGGGATTGGGCGTGAAGACCAGTTCGCGCCGCGCGGCATCGATGAGGCGTCTTGCCACCATCTGCTGCAGACTGGCCCCGGTCGTCCGCCGACAGATCCGATTGAGGTGGGCGGCCGACAGGCTCAGTCGCTCTGCATAGAAGGAAGCCGGGCGATGTTCGCGGAAATGGGCGCCGATCAGTTCCTGCAACTGCTCCATGCGCCGCCTGTCGCGTTCCTCCACTTCCGTCCTTGCACCGGCGCCACCGCCGTGGGCGCGGGCGAGCGAGACGAGGACAGCCGTCATGAGCGTTTCAAGAAGGATCGTTCTGCCGACCGCCTGACCGGCCAGTTCGGCATGGATTCGGTGGATGCAATCGGCTGCAAAACGTGCGTCGCCATCGCCGTTGGCAAGGGACACGATACCGATATTCTGGCCGAAAAGACCGATCTGGCGGTCGCCGGCGCTGATGGACTGCAGTCGGTCGGCCAGTGCGGTGACGACCAGTCCGTCGACATCGCGTGAATAGGCGAAGCCGTGAACCGCTCCCGGCGGGATAAAAAGTATGCAAGGAGCCTCGAAGGGCAGGGGTTGGGCACCGCCGACGATCTCGCCGCGGCCCTCGCTCAACCAGAAAAGTTGGAAAAAGGCGTCATGGCGGTGGGGTGAAATCTCCCAATTGTGCAGGTGCGTCCTCTCGGGCAACGTCTCGCAGTGCAACCAGAATTCCGCGGTTTCCTGCGGTCTTTCGCCGTAAAGCTGATAGGAAGGGACTTGAGGGCGCATTGCCGACTCTCCGGATGAGGTTCGGATAGTGCAATTTATTGCCGGAATTGTCCATTGTGGACATCCTGTATACGGTCCATCTTGCTGCCGCTTAGGAGGAGCCAGTCTTGCGCACACAGGTCGTCATCATCGGGTCCGGGCCGTCGGGCCTGCTTCTGGGACAGTTGCTCACGAATGCCGGGATCGACAATGTCGTGCTGGATCGGGTGAGCCAGGACTACATTCTGGGACGCATCCGCGCCGGTGTGCTCGAAGAGGGCATGTGCCAGCTCCTGGACCAAAGCGGCGCCGGCGCACGCATGCACCGAGAAGGTCTTCCGCATGACGGGTTCGAACTGACCTTCAGCGGCCGCCGCCACCGCATCGACCTGCATGGGCTGACGGGCGGCAAGCGCGTGATGGTGTACGGCCAGACGGAAGTGACCAAGGATCTCATGGATCACCGCGCCGCCACCGGTGGCGTGTCGATCTACGAGGCCGAAAACGTCGCGCCGCACGATTTCGATGGCGCCAGCCCTTATGTCACCTACGAAAAGGACGGCAAGACGCATCGCATCGATTGCGATTTCATCGCAGGCTGCGACGGGTATCACGGGGTGTCGCGCAAATCTGTCGCCGACAAGGGGCTCGAGGAGTTCGAGCGCGTCTACCCGTTTGGCTGGCTGGGTATCGTTTCCGAGGTGCCGCCGGTCAGCCATGAGTTGATCTACGCGAACCACGAACGCGGCTTCGCGCTGTGCTCGATGCGGTCCACGACGCGGAGCCGCTATTACGTGCAATGCGCGCTCGACGACCGCGTGGACAACTGGTCGGACGATGCTTTCTGGGACGAGTTGCGCAGACGTCTGCCGGCCGAGGCCGCCGAGAAGGTCACGACCGGTCCTTCGATCGAGAAATCGATCGCGCCGCTTCGCTCCTTCGTGGCGGAGCCGATGCGGTTCGGGCGGCTTTTCCTGGTGGGCGACGCCGCGCACATCGTGCCCCCGACCGGCGCAAAGGGTCTCAATCTGGCGGCAAGCGACGTGCACTATCTCTTCGAGGGCCTGCAGGAATTTTACGGCGAGAAGTCGAATGCGGCGATCGACGCCTATTCGCAGCGGGCGCTGGCGCGGGTCTGGAAGGCGGAGCGCTTCTCCTGGTGGATGACCAACACCATGCACCGCTTCCCCGAGACGGGACGCTTCGGCCAGCGCATGCAGGAAGCCGAACTCGACTACCTGTCGCAATCGGAGGCAGCCTCGCGGTCGCTCGCCGAGAACTATGTCGGCCTGCCCTACTGAGCGGCACGACTGGAGGAACATGCATGAACGACAAGACCGACAAGTCAGCCCGCCATGCGCAGGGGATGAAGACACGCCGTCAGGTGCTGGGCGACGCCCATGTAGATCGCGCCGAGGCTGGCAAGACGGAATTCGACGCACCGTTCCAGGAGCTCATCACCGAGGCTGCCTGGGCGCATGTCTGGTCCAGCGATGGCCTGACCAAGCGCGAGCGTTCGATGCTGACCCTGGCGCTGCTGGCCGGGCTCGGCAATTACGAGGAACTGGCGATGCACACGCGCGCAACCGCCAATACCGGGGCCAGCGCGGAAGACATCCGCGAAGTCCTCATGCACGTGGCGATCTATGCCGGCGTGCCGCGCGCCAACCATGCGATCAAGATCGTCAAGCAAGTCCTTGACGAGATGGAAAGGGAGAAGGGCCGATGAACCACGCCAACATGACCAACAAGGGACCGGAAACGGGCGCGTTCTTCCAGCGCGATCGCGAATGGCACCCGCAGGCCTTTACGCCCTGGTACAAGACCTCCGTCACGCGGTCGCCGCAAAGGGCGCTGCTGTCGATGGACAACACGCTGTCGGAGATCACCGGGCCGACATTCGGCCACAACATCCTGGGCGAGCACGACAACGATCTCCTGATCAATTTCGCCAAGCCCGGCGAGACGGCCATCGGCCCGCGCATCATCGTCTATGGGCGCGTGCTCGACGAACGCGGCATGCCGGTGCCGAACGTGCTGGTGGAGTTCTGGCAGGCCAATGCCGGCGGACGCTATCGTCACAAGAAGGAAGGCTATGTCGCCGCGCTCGATCCCAATTTCGGTGGATGCGGGCGGACGATTACCGACGAGAACGGATTCTACAATTTCCGCACCATCCAGCCGGGCCCCTATCCCTGGCCGAATGGCGTCAATGACTGGCGTCCCGCCCACATCCACTTCTCGGTCTTCGGCCACGGCTTCGCGCAGCGCCTCATCACGCAGATGTATTTCGAAGGCGACCCGATGATCGACCTCTGCCCGATCGTCAAGACGATCAACGATCCCGAGGCCATCAGGGGACTGACGGCGGCGCTCGACATGCAGGCCACGATCCCCATGGATTCACGGGCCTACAAGTTCGACATCGTTTTGCGCGGTCGCCGCTCGACCCTGTTCGAGAACCGCCTCGAAGGAAATTGACAGGCGCCTTGCGCCGCAACAAAGGAATGACGGAGGACTTCCGACAATGGTTCAGCCACTCAATCGCCTCAAGGAAAGCGCTTCGCAGACCGCGGGCCCTTACGTCCATATCGGCCTGACGCCGAATTTCTGCGAGATCGGCGGGGTCTATCCCGAGGATCTCGGCACCAAGATGGTCAACGACAAGACCAAGGGCGAGCGCATCACGGTGATCGGGCGCGTCATCGACGGCACCGGCACACCCCTCAAGGACGCCCTGATCGAGATCTGGCAGGCCGACGCCGATGGCCTGCACAATTCGCCCTCCGAGACCCGCGGCACGGCCGATCCCAATTTCGTGGGCTGGGGCCGCAGCCCGGGCAACATGGACACCGGCGAATTCGTGTTCGAGACCATCAAGCCCGGTCGCGTGCCGTTCAAGGACGGCCGCCTGATGGCCCCGCACATCTCGTTCTGGATCGTGGCGCGCGGCATCAATATCGGCCTCAACACGCGCATGTATTTCGGTGACGAGGAGAAGGCGAACGAGGAGGATCCGATTCTCGCGCGCATCGAACACCGGGTGCGGGTTCCGACCCTTATTGCGCCGCGCGACGGCAACACCTATCGTTTCGACATCCATCTCCAGGGGGAGAAGGAAACCGTGTTCTTCGACAGCTGATTGGCCACGTGAGCGTTTCACCCTTCGATCACCCGCTTCTGGGCGGCCTTCTCGGAGACGAGGAGGCCGCGCATTGCTTTTCGGTCGAGGCCGAGATCGCGGCCATGGTGCGCTTCGAGATGGCGCTCGCCCAGGCTGAAGCCGAGGAGGGCGTGATCCCGGCCGAAGCCGCCGAGGCGATCACGACGGCTCTCTCCACGGCAAATTTCGACATGGCGGCGCTCAGGCGGGGCACCGCGCGCGACGGCGTCGTGGTGCCGGAGTTCGTGCGCCAGCTGCGCGCGTTGGTGGGCGAACCCCACGGGGCGAGCGTGCATTTCGGCGCCACCAGCCAGGACGTCATCGATACCGGGCTGGCGCGTCGGCTGGTCGAATTGCTGGCCATCCTGGGCGGGCGGCTCGACCACCTCGTCGAGCGGTTGAGCCTGCTGGAAGAACGCCAGGGCGGCATCCAGACCATGGCGCATACCCGCATGCAGGCGGCGCTGCCGGTAGCGGCCGCGCGCAAGATCCGGAGCTGGCGAGAGCCGCTCCTGCGTCACCGCGACCGCATGACGGTGCTGGAGAACGAGATCGCCATCCTGCATTTCGGCGGCGCCGTAGGCGCGCTGGACGAGCTCGGCGACAAGGGCGTCGGCGTGTCGCGCAGGCTGGCATCGAAGCTTGGTCTGGGCGCCGTCATCCGCGCCCGCCACTCGGAGCGCGATGGCCAGGTGGCGCTCGCCAACTGGTTGTCGATGGTATCGGGTTCGCTCGGCAAGATGGGCCAGGACATGGCCCTTCTGGCACAAACCGAGGTCGGCGAGATCAAGCTTGCCTCCGGCGGCGGCTCCTCGGCCATGCCGCACAAGGTCAATCCCGTCGGCGCCGAGACGCTGGTCGCATTGGCGCGCTTCAACGCCACGCTCGTTTCCGCCATGCATCATTCGCTCGTCCATGAAGGCGAGCGCTCCGGTGCGGCGTGGACACTGGAATGGATGGTCCTGCCGCAGATGTCGGTCGCCACCGCCACCGCACTCCGGCTCGCCGACGGTCTCGTCGACGGAATGGAATTCGTCGGGACCGCGAAGCCCCATTGAGCCCGCTTGCGATCATCGTCTATTGCGGCGTGCTGATGTCGATCTCGTCCTTTGCGATCGACATCACCCTGCCGGCCTTTTCCGAGATGGTCGTCCGGCTCGACGCGCCTTATGCGACGGTCCAGTGGACGGTGACAGCCTACATGTTTGCCGCCGGCCTGGCGCAGCTTGTCTGGGGTCCCGCCTCGGATCGCTTCGGGCGCCGCCCGGTCATGGCCATTGGCCTGTCGGTCTTCCTGCTGGGTTCGGTCCTGACATCGCTCGCGCCGACCATCGAATGGCTTCTCGCCGGGCGGCTGCTGCAGGGCTTCGGCGCTGCGGCGGCCATCGTTCTGGCGCGCGCGATCCTGCGCGATCTCTATTCGGGGCAGGAACTGGCCCGCAACCTGGCACTTGCCTGGGCGATCTTCGCCGTCGGGCCGATCCTGGCGCCGCTGGCGGGCGCAGCCGTGCTGGTTCCATTCGGCTGGCGGTCCGTCTATGCGCTGCTGGGCGTGATCGGCATCGGCCTTCTCCTGCCGCTGATCTGGCTGAAGGAGACGATCCCGCACCGCTCTCCCGACGCCCTGCGTCCGGCCATTCTGTGGCGCGGTCTGGTGCGGCTCTTCGCGCATCCGCAGTCGCGTTACTTCCTGCTTCTGTCTGCTCCGGTCATGTCGGTGATGGTGTTCAACCTGTCGGCGCTGCCGCGCGTCTACGATGTCTCGTTCGGGGTGACGGGCGTCGGTTTCGCGCTGTTGTTTGCGCTGCATGGCACGGGCATCGTCGTCGGCCAATTGATCAATCGCCGCATGATCCCGATTTTCGGAACGGTGCCGGCCATGCTCGCGGCCAACGGCATCCTGATCCTGTCGGCGGCACTGATGGTCTTGTTCTCACTCGTCGGCTGGATCAATGCCTATCTGATGACGGCGATGCTGATCCTGTTCGCCACCGGATATCTGGTCGTGTTCTCAAACGCCTCCGCGCTGGTTCTCGATCCGCATGGCGAGATCGCGGGCTTTGCGGCCGCCGTCTTCGGCGTCGTGAGCCAGATCGGCGCGGCCATCATCGTCTCGGTGCTGGTCGTCTTCGCCGGCGGCAGCGCGCTGGCCTACAGCTTCCTGCTCCTGTGCGTCTGCGCCGTGACCTTCATGCTCATCGCCTGGTGGCACTATCGCCATGGCAGTGCGCGGGCCCTCAGGCCTCTTTGAGTCGGTCGGCGATCCATATCTTGATGAGCGCCTGACGCGTGATTCCCAGCCGACTGGCTTCCTGGTCGAGCCCGGAAACCATCCAGTTCGGGAAATCGACATTGACGCGCTTGGGCTGCAGGTTCGGTCGGCGACCCGATGCCCAGTCGACGTGACCGGAGATATCCTCCCCGTCTTCGAACTTCTGGTCGAACTCAGCTGCGGTGATCTTCTTCATAGGCTTCGATTTCCTTCTGCCGCGACCGACGCACCGAAATGATCCTCGTGCGTCCGGCGCGGTCTGTGCAGATCGCGGTCCAGTTCACGCGGGCGATGCGGCCGATCGCAAGGAACCTTGGTTCCGTCTCCGTGCGCGCATCGAGGATCAGCAGCCACTCGTCCTGCCAGAGCGCTTTCGATTCCTCGAAATCGATCCCGTGCTTGTCCTTGTTCGTCGCACTCTTGGATGGATCATATTCGAACTCCATAAGGCAATATGGTATGGTTTTGGTATAATTTCCATACCAAAATTGACTATATGGCGTTCATCGTCAGCAATTCGTAGGCGGCGACCTGCTCGTCGTCCTGATTGGTGACGGACACGTCCCAGCGCACCTCGCCATATTCCTCGTTGCGCGCCTTCTTGTCCTTGGCGGTCAGGCGCACCTGGATCGCGTCGCCGGGCGAGACCGGCTTCATGAAGCGCAGATTGTCGAGGCCGTAATTGGCAAGCACCGGGCCGGGTGCGGGATCGACAAAGAGGCCGGCGGCAAAGGACAGGATCAGATAGCCATGCGCGACGCGGCCGGGGAAGAAGGGGTTGGCTGCGGCCGCATCCTCGTCCATGTGCGCGTAGAAATTGTCGCCCGTGAATTCCGCGAAATGCTCGATGTCGGCCAGCGTGATTTCGCGCGACGCGGTCTCCAGCGTGTGCCCGATTTCCAGCTCGGAGAATTTCACGCGGAAGGGGTGGACCTCCTTCGGTAGTGTCTTGGAGCCCGGCACGAATGTCCGGGTGATGCCGGACAGCAGGTCGGGGCTGGCCTGGATGGCGGAGCGCTGCATGTAGTGCATGACGCCCCTGATGCCGCCCATCTCCTCGCCGCCGCCGGCGCGCCCCGGTCCGCCATGGATCATGTGGGGCAGGGGGGAACCGTGGCCGGTCGCCTCCTTGCCGGTGTCGCGATTGGCGAAATAGAGCCGGCCATGATGCGCGCCCATCGCCAGCACGGCTTCCCGCGCGACCGCCGGATCATGGGTGAAGATCGACGCGACCAGCGAGCCGCCGCCGCGGTTGGCAAGGTGGCCCGCATGGGCGACGTCGCGATAGCCCATGATCGTCGAGACCGGACCGAAGGCCTCGACCTCATGCACGCGGGAAGCATTGTCTGGGTTGTCGCAGGAAAAAAGCAGCGGCGCGAGGAAGGCGCCCGCCTCCATCCCGTCGATGCCCCCCTTTTCCATATCGCCGAAGACGAGCCTGGCTTCGCTGGCGATGATCCTCGCCTTGGCGCGCACGTCGTCGCGCTGGGCGAGGCTGGCCAGCGCGCCCATGCGCGTCGCTTCGTCGCGCGGGTTGCCGACGACCGTTTTCGCCAGCCGCCCGGACAGCGCGTCGATAACCACGTCGCGATGGCCCTCCGGCACGATGAGGCGGCGGATGGCGGTGCATTTCTGCCCCGCCTTGGCCGTCATCTCACGATGGACTTCCCTGATGAAGGTGTCGAATTCCGGCGTACCGGGGGCAGCATCCGGCCCCAGGATGGAGGCGTTGAGCGAATCCTGCTCGGCGATGAAACGCGTCGAGTTCCTGAGCAGGTTCGGGTTGGAACGCAGCATCAGCGCCGTTTCGGCCGAACCGGTGAAGGAGACCACGTCCTGCGATCCGAGCCGGTCGAGAAGATCGCCTGCCGAGCCCGCCACGAACTGCACCGCGCCGTCCGGCAGGATGTTCGATTCCACGATCATGCGGAACGCGGCTTCCGCCAGCCATGCGGTCGAGGAAGCCGGCTTGACGATGGCGGGCACGCCGGCCAGCAGCGTTGGCGCCAGTTTCTCCAGCATGCCCCAGACCGGGAAGTTGAAGGCGTTGATGTGGATAGCCACGCCCTGCAGCGAGGTCGCCACATGCTGGCCAAGGAAATTGCCGCCGCGCGACAACTGCTCCAGGGCGCCTTCGACATAGATGGTGTCGTCCGGCATTTCGCGCCGGCCCTTGGAGGAGAACACGAACAAGGTGGCGATGCCGCCATCGATGTCGATCATCGAATCCGCCTTGGTGGCGCCGGTCTCGTAGGACAGCTCGTAAAGCGGATCGCGGCGCTCGTTGAGATATTGCGCCAGCGCCTTCACAGCGTAGGCGCGCTCGTGAAAGGTCATCTTGCGCAAAGCCGGCCCACCGACATTCCGCGCGTGGTCCGTCATCGCCGCGAAGTCGAGTTCGGCGCCGATCTCGGCAATCGATTCGCCGGTCACGGCGCTTTTCAGCTGCGAGATCCTGCCCGAGGGCGCGACCCAGCTTCCGGCTGCAAAGCTGTGAAGGGGGATAATGGTCATCTGCTCGTCCTCTTCAATTCACTTGCGCCGGCAGGCTGGCAAAGCCGCGAAACCGCACGCGTCCGGTACGCCGCGGCTCACCCGCCAGCCGGTAGTTGGGAAAGCGCTTCAGGAAACGCGCGATGGCGATGCGGCCTTCGAGCCGCGCAAGCGAAAATCCCGCGCAGAGATGCGGGCCCTGCGCGAAAGCCAGATGCCGGTTGGGTTTTCTGGAAAGGTCGAGCCGGTCGGGCTCAGTGAACTGGCGCGGATCCCGATTGGCGGCGCCGATGCACAGATGGATACGTGTCCCGGCCGGGATCGTCTCTCCGTGGAACTCCACGTCTTCCGTTGTCATCCGGTTGCCGAGCTGGTTGGGCGACTGGAAGCGCAGGAATTCGTCGACGGCCGTGTCGATCATGCCGGGTTCGGCCTCCAGGCGCTGCTTCTCACCCGGCCAATCCAGGAGCTCAAACAGCGCGTTGCCGATCAGGTTGGTCGTGGTCTCGTGGCCTGCATTGAGGATGAAGATGCAGTTTTGCAGCAGCTCGGTCTCGGAAAGCTCCTCTCCTTCCGGCGTGCCGTTGATGAGGCGCGTCAGGACGTCGGTCGCCGGGTCGCCCGGGTTCTTGCGGCGGCGCGCGACGAGGTCCTTCAGATAGGCCTTGAAGTCCTCCACCGCGCGGTTGCCGCGCTCCTTCTGCTCCTCGCTCAGGACCGGTTCGAGCGCGCCGAGGATGGCGAGCGACCAGTCGCGCAGCGGTCCGCGTTCCTCATGCGGCATGACGAACAGATTGCCGATCACCTCGAGCGGAATGGCGGCGGCGAAATCCTCGATCAGGTCGACCTCGCCCTTCTCTTCCATCGCATCGAGCAGCGAGTCCACCAGACGGATGAGTCCTGGCTCCATGGCGGAGATGGCGCGCGGGGTCAGCGCGCCCATCATGATCTTGCGCACCCGCGTGTGCAGCGGCGGATCGTTGAAGACGAGGCTGGTCGTGTGGTGCTCGTAGAGCGGCGTGTCGCCATATTTGGGCAGGAACTCGACCTTCTTGTCCGACGAGAAGGCTTTTGTGTCGCGATAGACCCGGTCGAGATCGGCGTAGCGCGACAGCATGATCGAGCCGTCCGCGAAATGCTTGACCGGGGCGTGCTCGAGCAGCGCCCGGTAGGTCGGAAAGGGATCCTCCGCGAAAGCCGGCGGTATCGCGGTGATGTCGAAAGTGTCGGCGAGCGCGGCCAGAATGGTCGTCACGGTCAATGATTCCTCCCTCGGCATCGTCGTGCCGTTGCGCGTATTATTGACCGACCGGTCGGTTTATGCAAGTCTTGCCGGGACTGGTGGAGGAGCAGATCATGACATTGTCGGCGGAGGAAATCGCGCGCAGAAGCGCCGACGCCATGTGGGCGAATGACGACGCATCGAAATGGCTCGGCATGAGCCTGGACGCGGTCGGGCCTGGCACGGCGACGACGTCGTTGACGGTCGAAAAGCACCACACCAACGGCCACGACATCTGCCATGGCGGATACATATTTACCCTGGCCGATTCCGCATTCGCCTTTGCCTGCAATTCGTACAACCGCATCGTGGTGGCGCAGCACAACACCATCACCTTCATCGCGCCTGGAAAGCTCGGCGACCGGCTGACTGCGCAGGCGCGCGAGATCGCGCGCTACGGGCGCTCGGGCATCTACGACGTGCGGGTGAGCGACCAGGATGGGCGTCCGATCGCCGAATTCCGCGGCGCGTCGCGCCAGATCGACGGCAAGCATTTCGAGGAGTAGGCGCGGCCCGGCGCCGCGGGGAGGACGTGATGAAGGATCTGACACCCAGGAAGGAAGATCTCGACCCGATCGAGATCGCCTCGCGCGACGAAATCGCCGCGCTGCAACTGAACCGGCTGAAATGGTCGTTGAAACACGCCTATGACAACGTTCCGCATTACCGCCGGAGCTTCGATGCGGCGGGCGTGCATCCCGACGATCTGAAGGCGCTTTCCGACCTGTCGAAGTTCCCCTTCACCGCCAAGGGCGACCTTCGCCAGCATTATCCCTTCGGCATGTTCGCGGTGCCGCGCGAGAAGGTCGTGCGTATCCATGCCTCCTCCGGCACGACCGGCAAGCCGACGGTGGTCGGCTACACGAAGAACGACATCGAGGTCTGGGCGGACTGCGTGGCGCGGTCCATGCGGGCCTCGGGCACGCGGCCGGGCGACGTCGTCCACATCGCCTATGGCTATGGTCTCTTCACCGGTGGGCTCGGCGCCCATTACGGGGCGGAGCGGCTGGGCTGCACGGTGGTGCCCGTCTCGGGCGGCATGACGACAAGGCAGGTGACGCTGATCGAGGATTTTGCCGCCACCACCATCATGGTGACGCCATCCTACATGCTGTCCATCCTCGACGAATACCGGGCCCAGGGGCTCGATCCGCGCGAGAGCCCGCTTCAGGTCGGCATTTTCGGGGCGGAGCCGTGGACCAACGCCATGCGGGCCGAAATCGAAAACGCCTTCGACATGCATGCGGTCGACATTTACGGCCTGTCGGAGGTGATCGGTCCAGGCGTCGCCAATGAGTGCGTGGAGACCAAGGACGGGCTGCATGTGTGGGAGGACCACTTCTATCCCGAGATCATCGACCCGGAGACGGGCGCGGTGCTGCCCGACGGCGAGCGGGGCGAACTCGTGTTCACCTCGCTCACCAAGGAAGCCTTCCCCATCGTGCGCTACCGTACCCGCGACCTGACGCGGCTTTTGCCCGGCACGGCGCGGACCATGCGGCGCATGGAAAAGATCACCGGCCGCTCCGACGACATGATGATCCTGCGCGGGGTGAACGTGTTCCCCACTCAAATCGAGGAGCAGATCCTGAAGGTCGAGGGGCTCAGCCCCCATTTCCAGGTCGAATTGTGGCGCGAGGACCGTCTCGACTGCATGACGGTGCATGTTGAAGCGATGCCTCATGCGGCGGCAGAGGAGTCGCGCAGCCTGTGTGCCGGCTTGCTGCGCGAGCACATCAAGGAGGTGATCGGCGTGACCGTGATCGTCAACGTCACCGAGCCGGAAGGCGTCGCGCGCAGCCAGGGCAAGGCCCAGCGCATCGTCGACAACCGACCGAAAGGGTAGGGGAAACGGTGGCCCGCACCCGCGCCAAGGATCACGACGACAAGCGCGAGGCGATGCTGCACCGGGCGGCGATCGTCTTTTCGCGCGACGGTTACGACCGCGCCTCGATGGCGCAACTCGCCGGCGAACTGGGCGTCTCGAAGGGGCTGCTCTACCACTATTATGCCTCCAAGGAGGCGCTGCTTTTCGACATCGTGGAAACGCACCTGACGGTTCTGGTCGAGGTGGTGGAGGAGGCCGACGATCCCATGCTTCCGCCGGAAGCCCGGCTTGAAGCTCTGGTCGTGGCCCTGCTGGAGGCGTATCGCGATGCCGATGCCGAGCATCGGGTCCAGGTCGAGGGCATGCGGATCCTGCCCGACGACGACCAGGAGAAGCTGAAACAGCTGGAACGCCGGTTGGTCGCCATCTTCGCCGAGGCCGTGCGCGCGCTGGATCCCGACCTCTTCGCGGGCAAGCCCCTGATCAAGCCGGTCACCATGAGCCTCTTCGGCATGATGAACTGGGCCTATATGTGGTTCCGCGACGGCGGCCCGGTGAGCCGCGCCGACTATGCAAGACTGGCGACGCGGATATTGGTTGGCGGGGTGAGGGGGCTTTAGGGCCGACGGAGCTACGGCGTCTTCAGCTCGATCCCGACGTCCTTGGCTGCACGGGCCAGACTTGCGTCCAACGTCGCCAAAGGCTTCCTCTCCCGGCGAGCTAGCTCCAGATAACTGGCGTCATACGGGCTCAAGCCATGCAAGTCCGCCAGTTCGAGAGTCGCACCCCAGGCATGCAAATGCGTCTGCGGATCAACTTCGATCGGGAGATTTCCAAGTTGGCTCAGAGCCAGTTCCCGCTCCGCTGAAGTCATGCGCCCCCGTCGCATGGCCTTTTGCAGTGCGTTGGCCACTTCCAGACTCCAGATAGCGGGAACCTTGGCGCCCGCCACGGCAACCTCGTCGAAAATCGCTTCAGTCGCCTCGGTGGTCTCATCGGCGAAGAGCCACGCAATCGCCATGGATGCATCGAGCACGAGGCTCATCTGCGGCCCTCGTTGATGAGTTCCTTTATGTCCAGTCCGCCAAGCGTCAGGCCTTTGCGCAACTCCCTGATACGCGCGACCGCCTCGAGGGCCTGATGTCTCTTGTCGTCGTCGTTCCGGAGCGCCACCAGCCGCGCGGCTGGTTTGCCCCGCCGCGTTATGACGATTTCCTCGCCCTTCTCGGCTTTGCCGACGAGTTCCGAAAGTCGGTTCTTGGCTTCAAAAAGACCGATCTCGCGCATTTGGCCTGTCTCCATCTAGCTGATAATCTAGATTGATCAGGGGGTGCTTTCAAGTCGGCGGCTCAATCCTCCAGATACGCAAACGCGCTTGTCGCCGTCACCGCAACCTTGGCCTCCCCCTTGGCCCGCATCTCGACGCGGGTGTAGGCCATGCGCTTGCCATTCGAGAGCACGTCGACCCTGATCTCGACCGGCCCCGGCTTGAGTGGGCGGATGAAATGCGTCGTCAGGTCGACCGTGGTGCAGATGCGGAAACGGCCGTTGAGCGCGGCGAGCGCCACGACCGCGCAGGTGTCGGCGGCCGAAGCCGTCGCCTGGCCGCAGATCACGCCGCCGATATGGACGAGGCTGGGGTTCTCCGGGAGCAGGAAATCCGCGCCGGCGGCGTCGAAGCCGACAGGCTCCAGCCCCAGAGCGACGATCCAGGGCGCAAAGACCTTCTGAAGGGTTTCGCGTGCTTCCGTGATGCCGAATGCCGACATATGCTCCCCCGAAAATATGTTACAGAATATTGAAGGTACCGCCCATTTCTGTTACATATCGAATGGCGGCGGTTGGATGTCACCATCCGAACACGGAGGAGCGCTGATGTATAGCCAGGGATTGATCGGAGCGAAGACCGAGACGACGGAGGACGAATCCTTCCTCGCCGCCTTCCAGGCGCGCATCGACGCCGAGGAAAAGATCGAGCCCAACGACCCGATGCCCGAGGGCTATCGCCGGACGCTCATCCGCCAGATCGGCCAGCACGCCCATTCCGAGATCGTCGGCATGCTGCCCGAAGGCAACTGGATCACCCGCGCGCCCTCGCTCAAGCGCAAGGCAGCACTTCTCGCCAAGGTGCAGGACGAGGGCGGCCACGGCCTCTATCTCTATTCGGCCGCCGAGACGCTGGGCGTCAGCCGCGAGCAGATGACCGAGGAGCTTCTGGCCGGCAAGGCGAAATATTCCTCGATCTTCAACTATCCCACACTCACCTGGGCCGATATCGGCGCCATCGGCTGGCTGGTCGACGGCGCGGCGATCATGAACCAGATCCCGCTCTGCCGCTGCTCCTATGGCCCCTATGCGCGCGCCATGATCCGGGTCTGCAAGGAGGAGAGTTTTCACCAGCGCCAGGGCTACGAGATCATGATGACGCTCGCGGCCGGCACCGAAGAGCAGAAGGAAATGGCGCAGGACGCACTGAACCGCTGGTGGTGGCCCTCGCTGATGATGTTCGGCCCGCACGACTCAGAGAGCCAGCATGGCGACCAGTCGATGAAGTGGAAGATCAAGCGCTTCACCAATGACGAGCTGCGCCAGCAATTCGTCGATTCCACCGTGCCGCAGGCCGAGTATCTGGGCCTCACCGTGCCCGATCCCGAGCTGAAGTGGAACGAGGAACGCGGTCACTACGATTTCGGCCCGATCGACTGGGACGAGTTCTGGACGGTGGTCAAGGGCGGCGGACCGATGAACAAGGAACGCCTGGAGGCGCGGCGCAAGGCCTGGGACGACGGCGCCTGGGTGCGCGAGGCGGCCTTGGCCCATGCGGAAAAGCGCAAGGCACGGCGCGAAGCGACGAAGCTGGCAGCGGAGTGAAGACCATGAGCAGAAACGAAATTCCCCTCTGGGAAGTCTTCATCCGCCCGCGCAACGGGCTGGCCCACAAGCATTGCGGCTCGGTGCATGCGGCCGACGAGGTGATGGCTCTCCAGGCCGCGCGCGACGTCTATACGCGCCGCGGCGAGGGTGTCTCGATCTGGGTCGTGCCCTCGGCCTCGATCACCGCGTCGGATCCCGACCAGCGGGCGGAGAATTTCGAGCCGACGGCCTCGAAGATCTACCGCCACCCGACCTTCTACGAAATCCCCGACGAAGTGGGGCACATGTGATGACGGTCGAGCGCGATCAGCTTCTGACCTTCGTGCTGCGGATGGCCGACGACAATCTCGTTCTCGGCCACCGGCTGTCGGAATGGTGCGGCCATGCGCCGATGCTGGAAGAAGATCTCGCCATGCCCAACATGGCTCTCGACCTGATCGGCCAGGCACGTTCGCTCTACCAGTACGCCGCCGAGATCGAAGGCAATGGCCGCACGGAGGATGACTTCGCCTATCTCAGGCGCGAGCGCGAATACCTCAACTGCCTTCTGGTCGAGCGGCCGAATGGCGACTTCGCCCACACCATGCTGCGCCAGTTCTGGTTTGCCGCCTATCTTCATCCGCTGTGGGACGCCATGCAGCGATCCACCGACGAAACGCTTTCCGGCATTGCCGGCAAGGCCGTGAAGGAAGTCGCCTACCATATCCGCCATGCGGGCGAATGGGTGGTGCGGCTGGGCGACGGGACCGAGGAGAGTGCTGCACGCATGAAGGCGGCGGTCGAGGCGCTTGCGCCCTATCTGGATGAGCTCTTCCAGACCGACGGGCTCACCGAAACCATCGCCGAGGCGGGAATTGCGCCCGATCCGGCGGCGCTCAGGCCTGCCTTCGATCGCGTGGTGCTGCCGGTCTTTGCCGAAGCGGGGCTCGACATGCCGGAGGCACAGTGGCCCCAGTCCGGCGGCCGCCAGGGCCGGCACGGCGAGCATATGGGCTATCTTCTGGCCGAGCTCCAGCACATGCAGCGCACCTATCCGGGGGCCTCGTGGTGAGTGCCATGAGGGCGACCATCACGGCTGCTGGGGACTCCGGCGACAAGGCATGGCTTGCCGCCTCCGCGGTGCCCGATCCCGAAATCCCCTGCGTGACCGTTGCCGATCTCGGTATTCTCCGCTCCGTCGAAATGATCGATGGCGTCGCGGTTGCGCGGCTGACGCCGACCTATTCCGGCTGCCCGGCCGTCAATGCCATCGAGCTGGCGGTGGAGGCGGCGCTGCTGGAGGCCGGTTTCACACCCCGCATCGAACGCGTGATGTCGCCCGCCTGGACGACCGACTGGATCACGCCAGAAGGTCGGGAAAAGCTGCGCGATTACGGCATTGCCCCGCCGGAGAAGGCGTCGGGTTCGATCCGCTCGCTCTTCGGCGAGGTGGAGGTGGCCTGCCCGAAATGCGGATCGCGCGAGACCGAGCGCGTTTCCGAATTCGGTTCGACCGCCTGCAAGGCGCTCTATCGCTGCCTCACCTGCCGCGAGCCGTTCGACTATTTCAAGTGCATCTAGGATCGCGATCATGGCCCGTTTCCACGAACTGAAGGTCGCTGAGATCGTGCGCGAGACGCCGGAGGCGGTCGCCATCGCCTTCGAAGTGCCCGACGATCTCAGGAACGTGTTCTCCTTCCGTCCGGGCCAATATCTGACGCTTGCTGCCGACATCGACGGCGAGGAAGCGCGGCGGTCCTATTCCATCTGTTCTGCGCCGGGAGAACGACATCTCAAGGTGGGGGTCAAGCAGATCGCGGATGGCCGCTTCTCGGGCTTCGTCAATGAAAGGCTCAATGTCGGCGACACGATCCGCGTCATGCCGCCCGAAGGCCGCTTCACCTCGCTGACCGGCGAGCGCCACGACTACATTCTGATCGCGGCCGGCTCCGGCATCACCCCGATGCTGTCGATTGCCAAGACCGTTCTTGCCCACGAGCCCATGAGCACCATCACGCTGGTCTACGGCAACCGCACCAGTGGCTCGATCATGTTCCTGGAGGAACTGGAAGATCTCAAGGACCGCTATCTCCAGCGTTTCAGCATGCTCCACATGCTGTCGCGTGAGACCCAGGACGTGGACATCCTCAATGGCCGCATCGATGGCGGGCGGATCGTGCAACTGGCCGAACGCCAGCTCATCGAACCACTCGCGGCTGACGGCATCTTCATCTGCGGTCCAGGTGAGATGATCGACAGCGTCACGCAGTCGCTGCGCGATTATGGCGTCGATCCCGACCGCATCCGCTTCGAGCGCTTCACGCCATCCGGCGACGCACCACCGCCCAGGCCCCGTTCGCGCGAGGCCGAAGAAACCGCCCGCCAGGGCGCAACGATCGAAGTGGTGCTCGATGGCGTGCGGCGGTCCTTTACGCTGGAAGAAGCCGATTCCGGCCTCATCGAGGCCGCTCAGAAGGCGGGGCTCGAACTGCCCTATTCCTGTGCGGGTGGCATGTGCTGCACGTGCCGTTGCCGTATCGTCGAAGGAGAGGCGGAGATGGCGGTCAACTACTCGCTGCAGCCCTGGGAGATCGAGGCCGGCTTCACGCTTGCCTGCCAGTCGCGCCCGACGACCAGAAGGCTGGTGCTCGATTTCGACGCGGCGTGAGCCGGTTCACTCCTCCTCGAACTCGGCCTCCCAGTCGCGACCGGCACGGAAGACGCGGAGAATGTCGACCCGGTCGTCATGCACGGCGAAGGCGATCGTGCATTGTCGCTCGAAGCCAACGATACGCAAACCTGGCATCAGATCGTAGCGCTGCGCGCCCCTCTCCGATGCGAGGTCGAGAGAAAAGCAAAAATCGATAATGCGCAGAACGAAACCTTCAGCCGTTCGTATCGATGCGGACTCGATCAACCACTCTTCGATGTCCAGCAGGTCGTCTCGGGCTTCCGGCGCGATGATAATGGGGCGGCTCTTCACAGGCCACCTTCACGCCGCTTCTTCGATCGCTCGACAAATTCGGCGCGTACTTCTTCGATTGGAATGCCGCGGCTCGGATCAGCCACCATCCTGTCATAGGTCTCCGCCACCTCCGTGCGCAGCCAGTGCTCGATGGCCTTGTCGTGTTGCTGCAGCGCCCGGATCCCGGCGCGGACAACCTCGCTGGCCGAGCCGTATTCGCCGGACTGGACGAGCCGGTCGATGTAATCGCCCTGTTCGGCGGGCAGGCTGATCGTGCGGCGGTCGATCTTGTTCATTGTGGTTGCTCCTTCGGAAGTATGAAGGATTCATACCACGGCTTCGTTGATGCTTCCATGCCGGCTTGACGTCCGGACGTCACGGCCCATCTTTTCCCTCATGAAGTCAGGCTACTGGATCGGTGCAGGCATTGGCGTAGGCGTGGCGCTTGGCGCGGGTCTGGGCGCGACGATGGACAATGTCGCGATGGGAATCGGTATCGGTATCGCGGTCGGTGCGGGAATCGGCATGGCGCTCGACCTCGCACGCAAGGGGTGAGGCCCGGCTGCATGGATTGATCCGGGGACTGCCGATCGGAGGCTTGCCAGCCGTGCCCCATTGCGCCATCTAGGCGGGATGGAAGGTCAATCGCATCTCGGACTAGGCGTGGCGATCGGCGTCGGCATCGGCGCCGTACTCGGAATCGTCATCGGCAACGTGCCCGTTGGCATGGTTGCCGGCATCGCTCTCGGGGCGGCGGTGGGCTATGCGCTCGACAGACGCTGGAAGGGCTGAAGCCCTTCAACGTGCGGCGAAAGCCCATCTGCCCGACAAAAGATAGACCACCGCGGCCGCCACGATAATGGCGGTGCCCAGCGACCATTGGCTTTCATAGCCGATCGCCCAGGTCATCATGGCAAGGCTGAGATTGTTTACGGCAAACCCCGTCAATGCGGTGACGACGAAGCGCGTGACGGCGGTCCGGTGCGCCTGGCGCGAGCGGAAGGTCAGGTAATAGTGCCCGAAATAGGACACGGAAATCGCCAGCAGGAAGCCGAAGACATTGGCCACAAACAGGTTGACACCAAGATAGGAAAAAAGCGCCGCCGCCAGCAGAAAATGCACGAGCGAAGCGGTGACGCCGACCAGACCGAACAGCAAGACCTGTCTCACTGCGGAGGAGCCTTCGAACCGAGTTCTGGTGCCTTCGTCGAGATGGCGGCGGAAGAAGTCGGTCCTTCGTGGCGGGCCGAAATGACATAAGGCGGCCGCCGCTTCACCTCCGAATAGATGCGGCCGATATATTCGCCCAGAATGCCGATGCCCAGAAGCTGGATGCCGCCCAGGAACAGGATGCCGACGAGCAGTGACGCGAAGCCCGGCACGTCCACGCCGAAGATGAGCGTCCGCACCACGACCAAGATGGCGTAGGCCAGCGAGAGGGCGGAAATGGCGAAGCCCACATAGGTCCACACCACAAGCGGTGCGGTCGAGAAACTCGTGATGCCCTCTATCGCGAAACGCCAGAGACGCCAGCCGGAAAACTTGGTCGTGCCGGCCGCCCGGGCCGGGCGCTTGTAGTCGATGATGACCGGTTCGTAGCCCACCCAGGCGAAGATGCCCTTCATGAAACGGCGGTTTTCACCAAGCCGGTTCACCTCGTTGACAACCGCGCGGTCCATGAGGCGGAAATCGCCCACATTATGCGGTATCTGGACGTCCGAGATGAGGTTGTGCAACTCGTAGAACCAGCTGGCCGTGCGCCGCTTCATGTAGCTGTCTTCGCTGCGGTCGCTGCGGCGGGCGAGCACGACCTTGGCCCCCTCCAACCAGCGCTCGATCATCTCCGGGATCAGATCCGGGGGGTCCTGGAGATCGACGTCGATGATCGTGACGGCGTCGCCCTTCGCCTCGAACAAGCCGGCCGACATCGCGGCCTCCTTGCCGAAATTGCGCGACAGTTGCACGATGCGAAACGGCAGATCCGGGCTTGGCGCCGCCAGGAGCCGGGCGATCGTCTCGTCGCGGCTACCATCGTCAACGAAGATGAGTTCCAGGGCGATCCCGCCTTCGAAGCGGCGGGCGATGTGAGCTGCCGTCTTCTGGATTTCGACCATGAAGGCGGAGACGGCCTCGGCTTCGTTGAAGACGGGAACCACGATGCTGACGAGGCGCGGTTTGGTCATCGTCGCTCTCATTCGGGTATGGCCGGCAGGCGGGCGACGGTCATCTCCTGGAAGCGGCCGCCCCGGTTGACATTGTGTGCTGCGAACGTGCCGACGATCTCGATCGGTCGGCCGTCTGCCATCGCCGCCGCCTGCTCCATGAGGTCGCGCGGGACGACGAGAACGATGGCACGGGCATCGCCCAGAGCCTGCTCCAGGCCCGCCTCCGACTCGCGGATGCGCTGGACCGGCCTGTCATGCGGGTGACCGAGATAGTAGAAGAAGCTCGGCTCGCCATAACCGGCCAGATAGATCTCCGCATCATTCCCGGCAGCTTCGGCGACCGTCGATGCCATCGGCGCGGCCAGCTTGATGGCCGGCTCGACAGGCCTGATGACCAGCCAGAAGAGGCCCGCGAATGCCAGGGGCGTGGCAATGATCAGGAGCCGGCTCGCGGCAAGCGTGCGGCCGCCGATCTGGGCCCGGAAAACGGCCACCACAACGGCGGCAAGTGCGATGCCCAAGCCCAGGGCCACCGGCCAGGACGGGTGTGCCGGCAGCAGCATGGGCGAGGTCGCGATCGCCGCTCCGGTGGCAAGGCCGCCGGCCAGATAGAGCCAGCCGCCGCCTGCCAGCCAGCCTTTCAGGCGGTCTGGCCGGTCTCCGGTCTGCACGATGAGCGCGGCGACCATGATCGCAAGGGCGGGATAGAGGGGGAAGACGTAGTGGGGCAGCTTGGTGGCGGCCAGCGTGAACATCAGGAATGTCGGCAGTACCCATGACCACAGGAGCACGCGCGAGCGGCGATCGCCGAAGCTGCCGGCCACGAACCCGCGAAGTGCCGCCGGCAGATGGATGATCCAGGGAAAGAAACCGAGCAGCAGGAAAGGCACATAGGCGGGCAGGGTGAGGACGTAGCCGATCGGACCGCTGCCGCCATGACCTTCCATCGGTGCCAGCGCGCGGCCGAATATGTGGGTGCCGATGCCCTCCGAGATCAGATCCCCGCCGCTCGCACGGTCGGCGGGAATCGCCCAGCCGAGGAAGGCGGCGAGTGCCAGAAGCGACACGGCGGCGAGGCCCACGCCCTGGCGGAACGGTATGCGTTCTCCCCTGGGAATGATCACCCAGGAGGCCGCCACCATCGTGACCACCACTGCCGGGCCGACCGGACCCTTGGCGAGCAGCGACAGATAAAGCCCGATGCCGAAGATGGCCGTCATCAGCAAGGCCCGCCCGGGGCGCATGGTCATCTCCACATAGGCCCAGATGGACAGCGTGACGGTGAACAGGAGCACCGCATCCAGCATCGCCGCGAAGCCGAGATAGACCGCCATCAGCGAGGTCGCGAGAACGCCCATCGCCCACAGGCCCGTGCGGTCGTCGAACAGCCGCCGGCCGATCAGGAAGGTCAGGAAGGCGCTGGCCGCCATGGCGGGCGCCGAGAAGAAGCGGACGGCGAACTCGCCTTCGCCGAACAGCCAGATGCCCGCCGCCATCAGCCAGAAGCTGAGCGGCGGCTTGTGGGCGAAGAGTTCGCCATTATAGGTCGGCACCAGCCAGTTGCCCGACTGCAGCATCTCGGCGGCGGTGCGGGCGTAATAGCCCTCGTCGGCATCCCACAGCATGTGGGCGGGCATCAACGCCCACAGGAACAGGCAGGCAAGCACGGCCAGACCCGCCGCAAGCAACGCATGATCGACATGCGCCGCTTCTCCAGACGTTGCTGCGTCGGCCGGCCCGGCCTGGCTGTCTGAAGCGGCCAATCAGCGGCCCTCCCGGATTTCCGAGAGCGTCTTGGTGGGAGTGATCGCCTCGGGGCTCATCTTCACCTCGATGATCGCCGGCTTGCCGCTGGCGCGCGCGCGCTCGAAGGCCGGCGCGAATTCGTCGGTTCTCGTCACCGTTTCGCCATGGCCGCCAAAGGCACGGGCATAGGCGGCAAAATCCGGGTTCTTGAGGTCGGTGCCCGACACCCGGCCGGGATAGTCCCGCTCCTGGTGCATGCGGATCGTGCCAAAGGTGCCGTTGTTCAGGATGATGACGATGAAGGGCAGGTCGTACTGCACGGCGGTCGCGAATTCCTGGCCGTGCATCATGAAGTCGCCGTCGCCCGCGAAAGTGATCACCTCGCGGCCCGGATGCAGTGCCTTGGCCGCGACGCCGGCCGGCACGCCATAGCCCATCGAGCCCGAAGTTGGCGCCGCCTGCGTATCGTAGCGGCGGTAGCGGTGGTAGCGGTGCACCCAGCTGGCGAAATTGCCCGCGCCATTGGTGATGATGACATCCTCGGGCAGCGTCTCTTCCAGCCAGGTCATGACCTCGCCCATATGGACGTCGCCGACGCCTTTCTTCGGCGGGGTCGACCATTCGAGATAGCCCTGGTGAAGCTCTTCCGTCTTGGCGGCCCAGGCGGGCGTCCCTTCCGGCTTCAACTGGGCGAACGCAGCCGAAAAGCCGTTGACCGTCGCCGCGATCCCCAGTTCCGGCCGGTAGACGCGGCCGAGTTCATGCGGGTCGGGATAGACGTGGACCAGCTTCTGGTCGGGATAGGGGCTTTTGGTCAGCGTGTAGTCGGCCGAGGGCATCTCGCCGAAGCGACAGCCCACCAGCACCAGCAGGTCCGCATTCTTGATGTAGTCGGCCAGCTTCGGGTTGATGCCGATGCCGACATCGCCGGCATAGGAGGAGTGCAGCTGATCGCACAGCGACTGGCGGCGGAAGGAGCAGCCGACCGGCAGCTTCCAGCGATCGAGACCCGCGCACATGCGCTTGACCGATTCCTCAGTCCAGCGGGTGCCGCCGAGCACCACGAAGGGCCGCTTGGCGCCCTTCAGCAGCTCTTCCAGCCGTTCCATTTCGTCCGGCCCCGGCGACATTTCGACCGGTGTGTAGGGCAGCAGCCGGGGCGCCTCGATCTCGTCGGTCAGCATGTCCTCCGGCAGCGCGATGACGACCGGGCCAGGGCGGCCCGAGGTCGCGACGGCGAAGGCGCGGGTTACCAGTTCGGGTATGCGGGCCGCATCGTCGATCTCGACCACCCATTTGGCGATCGAGCCGTAGAATGCGCGGTAGTCGATCTCCTGGAAGGCCTCGCGGTGCCGGTTGCCGCGCGCCACCTGGCCGATGAAGAGGATCATCGGGATGGAATCCTGCGCGGAGATGTGGATGCCGGCAGACGCATTGGTGGCGCCCGGGCCGCGGGTGACGAAGCAGATGCCGGGCTGGCCGGTCAGCCGTCCGTGGCAGTCGGCCATCATCGCCGCCCCGCCTTCCTGGCGGCACACGAAATTCCTGATGCTGGAATCATGCAGCGCGTCGAGAACGGCCAGATAGCTCTCTCCGGGCACGGAGAAAATGCGGTCGACGCCGTTGACCTCGAGTGCCTCGACGATGAGCTGTCCGCCTGTCTTCTTCATGCTGATTCTTTCTTTTCCAGTTCGGCCAGGATTTCCTGCGTGTGTTCCCCGAGCCTCGGGGAGGGGCGCTGATATTGCAGCGGCGTCCCGCTCATCACCATCGGCGCGCGCACCGAGGGCAACATGTTGCCCTGTCCGTCATCAAGGTCCATCCTCATGCCGCGCGCAAGAACCTGCGGGTCCTCGAACATCTGGGCGATGTTGTTGATGGGACTTGCCGGCACGGATGCCTTCTCCAGTTCGGCCAGCAACGGGTCGCGATCCCATTGTGCCAGCGCAGCTATGATCGTCTCGCGCAGCCTTGAACGGTTGGTCACGCGCGCGGGATTGGTCGCAAAGTCGGGATCGACGGCCAGCTGTTCAAGTCCCACGACCTTGCAGAAACGTTGGAACTGCCCGTCATTGCCCACCGCCAATACCATATACCCGTCGCGCACGGGCAGCACCTCGTAGGGCGCGATGTTCATGTGCGCGTTGCCCATCTGGACCGGGACGTTTCCGGAGACCAGGTAGTTCAGGTTCTGGTTGCCGAGGATCGAGACCTGGGTGTCGAGCAGCGCCATGTCGATATGCTGGCCTTCGCCCGTCTTTTCGGCATGGCGCAAGGCGGCCTGGATCGCGATCACCGCATAGAGGCCCGTGAAGATGTCGGAGACTGCAACGCCCACCTTCTGCGGCTCTCGCCCGGCCTCGCCGGTAATCGACATCAGTCCGCCGATTCCCTGGATGATGAAGTCGTAGCCGGCGCGGGCCGCATAGGGTCCGGATTGGCCGAAGCCGGTGATCGAACAATAGACGAGGCGCGGGTTGATCGACTTCAGGCTCTCGTAATCGAGCCCGTATTTCTTGAGCCCGCCGGACTTGAAGTTCTCGATCAGCACGTCGGCCGTGGCGATCAGCCGGCGCAGCGTGTCCGCGCCTTCGGGCTGGGAGAAATCGATGGCGACGGAGCGCTTTCCGCGATTGGTCGAATGGTAATAGGCCGCCGACAGGTTCTCGCCGTCGTGGCCCATGATGAAGGGAGGCCCCCATTTGCGCGTGTCATCGCCGCCATCCGGGTTCTCCACCTTGACGACGTCGGCACCCAGATCGGCGAGCACCTGACCCGCCCAGGGCCCCGCCAGGATGCGGGCGAGTTCGATCACGCGGATACCGGCGAGGGGCGGCTGTGTCATGTGCTGAATCGGCTCCGTTCGAGTTGCCGCTTGCTAGCAGGAGTTGGGCGCGACGTCACGGACTTGCGGTTGAGCCAGCAACCGCTTCGAGCCATTCGACGAAATCGTCCCGGATGATATCGCGATTCAAGCTGTTCACCAGATCATGCCGCTGATCGGGGTAGTGCCTCGAGACGAGATTCGAAAACCGCGATTGGCTCAGGCGGCGGGTGAAGTCGGCGACCATCTCGCCCTGTCTCGTGACCGGGTCCGCGCCGCCATGCGCGACATGGAGTGGCAGGTCTCGCGGCATGTTCAGCCAGCCGGTCTTCCTGGTCGTCTTTTGCGCCAGCCACAACATGTCCAGCCAGGCTCGGATGGTCGGCTCGACGCCGCAGCGTTCATCCGCGACATAGTCGTTGACGACGGCCGGGTCGTCGCTCAACCAGTCGAAATCCGTGCGGCCCGCGCCGATCTTTCGATTCCACCCGGCGAGCATCCTGCGCATCGTGGGGGATGGCATGTCGGAGCCCAGCCTGAAGCGCTCCCATCGCAGCATTCCGCCCAGAAACCGGGCCGCGTAGTCGCTTACCGCCGGCATGTTCCAGAAGGCAGCGCCGGCAAGGCGCGGGGCATGGCGGACGAGGAAGCTGTAGGCGATCAGCGCGCCCGACCCCTGGCCGAAGACGATCACCGGCAGGCCCTTTTGCTCGGCGGTGATAAATTCGTGAAGGTCCCTGAGGTCCGCATCCACCATCTGGATGCCTGCCCATCCGCCCGAGGGCATTCCGGCGGCCCGTGTCCGGCCGTGGCCGCGATGGTCGATCGTGTAGGCGTGAAATCCGTTATGGGCGAGGTGGCGGGCGAAGCCGTCGTAGCGGGCGCCATGTTCGCCCAAACCGTGGTTGATCTGAACGATGCCGCGCGCGTCCGTGGCCAGGTGCCTGCGGACATGCAGGCTCGCACCCTGGAAGGCCGGCAGCTCGAGGATTTCGGTCGGGGCGTTCATGGCGAATGGAACTCTGGCTCTTGCGGCGCCGAGATACAATGCTCGGGACGCCGGCCCCTTCACTCATCGCGGATTGAGGGACACGCCAGGATCGCGCGCGCCGCCGGTGCGAGGGCCGCGTCGCGATCGCCATGCGCAGTCAATGTGCAGTGCAAAAAGATGCCGTTATTGTGGGCAATCCCTCTTGCCAAGCAACCTGCGAGGCTGTTTCATGCCAGCCATCGAAAAAGACTTCCAGAGGGGTTTCCATGATCACGCGCAGATTGTTCAATCTGGCCGCCGCCACCGTGCTCGCAGGCGCGGCGTTCGTTGCCACGCCGGCGGTTGCCCAAACCAACATTGCCTTCACCCTCGACTGGCGCTTCGAGGGGCCGGCAGCCGGCTTCTTCCTTGCCCAGGATAACGGGTATTTCGAGGAAGAGGGTCTCAACGTCACCATCGACACGGGTGCCGGCTCGGTCGAAGCCATTCCGCGCGTCGCCACCGGCACCTACCAGATGGGTTTTGGCGACATCAACTCACTGATCAAGTTCCTGGACCAGGATCCCGATCAGGACGTGCGGGCCGTGATGATGGTCTATGAGACGCCCACCTTCGCTGTGGTGGGACGCCGCTCGCTCGGCATTACGGAAGACCCGCAGTCGCTGGAAGGCAAGACCCTTGGCGCCCCGCCGCCGGATGGAGCCTTCGCGCAATGGCCTGCCTTCGTTGATGTTGCCGGCCTCGATACCGACACCATCACCATCGAGAGCATCGGCTTTCCCGTGCGCGAGCCGATGCTTGCCCAGGGCGATGTCGACGCGGTCTTCGGCTTTGCTTTCTCCGTCATCCTGAACCTCAAGGCGCAGGGCGTGGAAGAGGACGACATCGTGCCGATCCTGATGGCCGAGCACGGGCTCGATCTCTATGGCAACGCCATTCTCGTCAACACCAACTTCGCCGAAGAGAACCCGGAGGCGGTGCGCGGCTTCCTGCGCGCCCTGACCAAGGGTTTTCGTGACGCCGCCAACGATGTCGAGGCCGGCATCGACGCCGTGTTGCAGCGCGCCGAGATCCTCAACCGCGATGTCGAGATCGAACGCCTGACCATGGCCAACGAGATGAACATCAACACGGCCTACGTCCAGGAAAACGGCTTTGGCGATATCGACATGGACCGCCTTCAGCGCGCCTTCGACCAGCTGACCGTCTCCATGGGCCTGACCGGTGCCGTCGGCCCGGAGGACGTGGTCGACATGCAGTTCCTGCCGCCGGCAGAAGAGCGGATGTTCTGACCACCGGTCATAGTGACCATCCGAGCTTCCCTCCGGTCCAGCGGGCCGGGGGGACTCATTCCTGAAGATGTGATTCCGACACCATGACCCAACCACTGGTCACGATCGACAAGGTCGAGATGCGATATGGCGGAGATGGCGGCGTACTCGCCGTCCAGGACCTGACGCTATCGGTCAACAAGGGCGAGTTCGCGGCCGTGGTCGGCCCCTCGGGCTGCGGCAAGTCGACCCTGATGCGCCTGGTGACCGGCCTGCACATTCCGCAGAAGGGGGATGTCATCGTCGCCGGCTCGAAGGTGACCAAGCCGATCTCCATCGTCGGCATGGCATTCCAGAACCCGACCATGCTGCCCTGGCGTACGACGCTCGACAATGTCCTCTTGCCGCTCGAGATTGTCGAAAAACACCGCAAGCGCCTGCGCCGCCACAAGGCGGAGTATGTCGAACAGGCCGAAGCCCTGCTCGAAATGGTGGGGCTGAAGGGTTTTGGCGACAAGTTCCCCTGGCAGCTTTCGGGCGGCATGCAGCAGCGCGCCAATCTCTGCCGCGCGCTCATCCACAAGCCGGAACTCCTGATGCTGGACGAGCCTTTCGGCGCGCTCGACGCGTTTACCCGCGAGGAGTTGTGGCAGGTCATCCGCGACCTGCATGCCGCCCAGGGCGTGACGATCGTGCTCGTGACCCACGATCTGCGCGAAGCGGCGTTTCTGGCCGACCGGATTTTCGTCATGTCGGCGCGCCCGGGGCGCATCACACGCGAGCACGCGATCACGTTCCCGCGTCCGCGGGAGCTTGAACTCATGTATGAGCGCGACTTCACCGAAAAGGTCCATGAGCTGCGCGGCGAGATCGCCGATGCGAGGCAGGCGGCATGAGCGTCACCGGAAACCCCGACAACTCTCCAGTGGAAGCCGCCGTCGCCGAGCGGCGCAAGCGGTGGACGATCGACTGGATCAAGCTCGCACCGTGGCTCTACACGATCGGCCTGTTCGCCATCTGGGAGGCGGCGGTCTGGATTTTCGGCATCCGCCAGACGGTGCTGCCCGCGCCGTCGGCCATCGCCGGGGCCCTGTACCAGTACTGGCCGGCCATCCAGCGCCATTCGATCCAGACGCTTTTCACCACCACGCTCGGCTTCGCCATGGCCGTGGTGGGCGGGCTGGCGCTCGGCCTGCTCATCGGCTGGTCGCGGGTGATCTATGCCGGCCTCTACCCGATCATGGTCGGCTTCAATGCCATCCCCAAAGTCGCCGTGGTCCCCATCCTGGTCATCTGGTTCGGCATCGGCACCATTCCGGCCGTGCTGACCGCCTTCCTGATCGCCTTCTTCCCGATCGTGGTCAATGTCGCCACCGGCCTTGCCACGATCGAGCCCGAGACGGAGGACGTGCTGCGCGCGCTGGGGGCCAAGAAGATGGACATCATGCTGAAGGTCGGCATCCCGCGCTCGATGCCCTATTTCTTCGGCTCGCTGAAGATCGCGATCACGCTGGCCTTTGTCGGCTCGGTCATCTCCGAGACGATCGCGGCCAATTCCGGCTTGGGCTACATGATGGCCTTCGCCCAGTCTCAGTTCAACGTGCCGCTGGTCTTTGCCGGCCTGATCATGCTCGCCGTCGAGGGCATCGCCATGTACGCGCTGATGGCCTGGATCGAGATGCGCTCGACCAAATGGGCCCACCGCTCGCAGACCATGGGGATGTGAGTTGAAACCGAACCATCGGCCTCCTTCCGCGTTGGCCCCGCGGAAGGAGATGCCAGGTGTCGATACGCACAACATGGATGCGGGCTGAGCCGAGCCGGTCTACCGGCAGGACCGAAAGCGCGCGGCGGCGCGCACTGGCCCTGCACATCTGATGTCGTTGCCTGCGTTCCCCATCGAAGACGTCATCGTCCAGTTCGCGGTCGTCGTCGTGGCCGCCCTCCTGGTGCAGCTCCTGTTCGAACGGACGCGGGTGCCGGGCATCATCGGGCTTCTGCTTCTCGGCATGGCGATCGGTCCGGGCGCGCTCTCGATCCTGCCCACCGAGCCGGTGATCGAACTGTTCGGGTCGCTCGGGCTCCTCTACATCATGTTTCTTGCTGGCGCCGAGATCGATCTCGACCACGTGCGCAGTCACAAGCGGGAGGCGGCATCCTTCGGTGTGCTGGCCTTCGTGCTGGCATTCGTGCCGGCAACGGGGATTGCGCTGCTTTTCGGGCTGGATTGGCCGGGAGCGCTGCTTGTCGGCGCGGCGCTGTCTTCGCATACGCTGGTGGCCTATCCGATGATCAGCCGGTTCGGCCTTGCCCACCAGCCCGCCATCGTCACGGCGACCGGGGGCACGCTGCTCACGGACACGGCCGCCCTGCTGGTTCTCGTCATGGTCATCCAGCTGGCGACCGGCGACGGGCTGGCAGGCGTGGTGGCCACCTTTGGCATGCTGGCGGTTCTCGCCGCGGCGGGCCTTCTGCTCGTTCCCCGTCTCGCCCGCTCAATGCTCGGCTCCGCCTATATCACGATGCCGGAACGCGCGTTGTTCCTTGTCGCCGTGCTGCTCTTGCTGGCGCTTGCCGCCGAACTCGCCGGGGGCGAAGACATTCTGGGTGCCTTCCTTGCCGGCGTCTGCCTCAACCGCGCTCTGCACAGCCGCAAGGAACTGCGCGAGAACCTGCAGTTTGTCGGCCACATGCTCTTCGTTCCCTTCTTCTTCGTGGAAACCGGCATGCGTCTCGAGCTGGAGGCGCTGGGCGCGCTGCAGACCTGGGGCATGGCGGCTGCGCTGGCCGCCATTGTGTTCGTCACCAAGGGTGCGGCGGCGTGGTCCGTCGCAAGGTCATTCGGCTACGGCAACGACGCTCGCCTGGCAATCGCCAGCCTGTCCTTCCCGCAGGCAGCCGCCACGCTCGCGGTCGTCTATCTCGGGCTCGAACTCGACCTTGTCGATGCGGTGACGGTTGATGCCGTCATCATCGTCATCTTCATCACCTGCCTGGTGGGGCCGATGCTGACCTGGGTCGCGGCGAACCGGATGAAGAAGCACCGTGAGGGGAGCGCCGGGGCCGATGGCTAGCCTTCGCGCGTGTCCTCGAGATGGCGCCTGAGCAGCGCCACGTTGCGTTTGGAGACCTTGAAGAAGACGTCGAATACGGTGCCTGCCACCGGCACCGAACCGACCGCCACGTCGATGCCGACATTGAGCATCATGCGGATGATCAGGCTGCGCGGGGCACCATGGCGCGCGGCCTGATGCACCACATAGGCCGCCATCAATCCGCCGGCTGCGTCTCCCACCACCGGAACGAGCGACACCATCTGATCGAATCCGAAGCGGATCGGCGTTCCAGGAATGCGGAACCGGGAATCGAGCACGAAAGCCAGTTTGTCGAGCCGCTCGAGGGCACGGGCGCGAGCCTCTCTCGTCAGGCGCGGATGGGTCGCGTAGGGCGCCTCGGCGGCAGTCATCGTCATCGGCTCCAGGGATATGCAGAAAGTCCTGCGGATCGTGTTCAGGTAGGGTGAACCTTAACTTCCTGCAAAGCGTTGAGGCCTACGCTGGGTTCCCTGTGAACCGACCTTATTGCGGAGCCGCCGGAAATGTCCGTCTACCAACTGCTCTATGTCAGCGGCGCGTCCGGCGCCGTCACCGAAGCGGAGATCGAGCAGATACTTTCGTCGTCCCGACGCAACAATGCCGCGCTGGGCGTCACGGGCATGCTTCTCTATTCCGATGGCGCCTTCATCCAGGTGCTCGAGGGCGACGAGAAAACCGTGAAGGCGCTGGCGCGCCGGATCAGCCATGATCGGCGCCACAGGAACTATATGGTGCTGTGCGAGCAGTTCGCGGAGGAACGCGCATTCGCCGATTGGCAGATGGGCTTCAAGCGGCTGGACCCGCAGCGTGCCGGCGACAGGGCCGTTTTCGAAGCGACGCGCCCGGCACTGGAGGGGCGCATCGCGACGGGAGATGGCGGCATCATGCTGGAGACGGTGACCGCCTTTTCCCGCGATTTCCTGCGTGCCGCCTGAGGCCTCACGCCTCGATCGTCTCGCCCAGCAAATTGTCGACAACGATTGGTGTCTCGAAATAGCGGATCTGGGGCTCTCCCCCGTAGCGCCGGCGCACGCTTTCGCGCCACGCCGCGTCATGGGCGGCCTCGGCAGCCGCACGGTTCTTCCAGAGATAGAAGGCGCCGGCCATGCCGGCCTCGGCGTCATAGACGAATGTCTTGCGGATCAGATCGGCATTGGCGCGCCATTTCGGCGAGACCTCGCGCATGCCCTCCACGATTTTTTCGCGGCTGATGCCCTGGGGCAGGGGGAACAGGACGTATTCGGTGATCATTCAGGTGTCTCCTCCGACAGACGGCCCGTCCGCATTGCCCTTGGCCGTCATTTCGCATAGATACGGCGCGAATTCGATTTCCCCTTTCAGGACACAGGAGGCCGACGCGCGCATGGCACGTCAGTTCATCTATCACATGGCCGGCCTGAACAAGGCCTACGGATCCAAGAAAATCCTGGAGAACATCCATCTCTCCTTCTATCCCGATGCCAAGATCGGCATTCTGGGCCCCAACGGCGCCGGCAAGTCGACCGTGCTCAGGATCATGGCCGGGCTCGACAAGGAATGGACCGGCGAAGCCTGGCTCGCAGATGGTGCCACCGTCGGCTACCTGCCGCAGGAGCCCGAGCTTGATCCCGCACTCGACGTGATGGGCAATGTCATGGAGGGCGTGGCGTCCAAGAAGGCAATCCTCGATCGCTACAACGAACTGATGATGAACTATTCCGACGAGACGGCCGAGGAAGGGTCCAAGCTCCAGGACATCATCGACAGCCAGAACCTCTGGGACCTCGACAGCCAGGTCGAGATGGCCATGGAGGCCCTTGGCTGTCCCCCGCCGGAGGCTTCGGTCGACAAGCTGTCGGGCGGCGAGAAGCGCCGCGTGGCGCTTTGCCAGTTGCTCCTGCGCCAGCCCGACCTGCTCCTCCTCGACGAGCCGACCAACCATCTCGATGCCGAAACCACGGCCTGGCTGGAAAAGCACCTGCGCGAATATCCCGGCTCCGTGCTGATCATCACCCACGATCGCTACTTCCTCGACAACGTCACCGGCTGGATCCTCGAGCTCGATCGCGGCCGCGGCATTCCCTATGAGGGCAACTACACGGCCTATCTGGAAGCCAAGGCCAAGCGCATGGCGCAGGAAGAACGCGAGGAGGGTGCCCGCCAGCGTGCGCTCGCCGCCGAACGCGAGTGGATTTCCGCCTCGCCCAAGGCGCGTCAGGCCAAGTCGAAGGCGCGCGTTCGCGCCTATGACGAGCTCGTCAAGTCGGCCAGCGAACGCCGCCCCGGCGATGCGCAGATCGTCATCCCGACGGGCGAACGGCTCGGCCAGGTGGTGATCGATGCCGAGGGCCTGAACAAGGGCTATGGCGATACGCTCCTGATCGACGACCTCACCTTCAAGCTGCCGCCCGGCGGCATCGTGGGCGTGATCGGTCCCAACGGCGCCGGCAAGACGACGCTGTTCCGCATGCTGACCGGCCAGGAAAAGCCAGATGGCGGCGAAATCCGCATCGGCGACACGGTCAAGCTGTCCTATGTCGACCAGAGCCGTGACACGCTCGATCCCAACAAGACCGTGTGGGAGGAGATTTCGGGCGGCAACGACATCATCAAGCTCGGCAAGCACGAGGTGAATTCGCGCGCCTACTGCTCCTCCTTCGCCTTCAAGGGCGGCGACCAGCAGCAGAAGGTCGGCACGCTTTCGGGCGGCCAGCGCAACCGCGTGCACCTGGCCAAGCTGCTCAAGGAAGGCGGCAACGTGATCCTGCTCGATGAGCCGACCAACGATCTCGACACCGAGACGCTGGCCGCGCTCGAGGACGCGCTGGAAAACTTCGCCGGCTGCGCCGTCATCATCAGCCACGACCGCATGTTCCTCGACCGCCTCGCCACCCACATGCTCTCCTTCGAGGGCGACAGCCATGTCGAATGGTTCGAGGGCAATTTCGAGGATTACGAGGCCGACAAGGTACGCAGGCTCGGCCCGGACTCGGTCAACCCGAAGCGGGTGACGTATAAGCGGCTGACAAGGTAGGGATCGCAGCAGGCGAGTTAACCAAAGGCCTTCTGCGATTCTTTCCGCATGCGCCGCGTCATGATTCCTTTGGCGATCCGTTCGCTGCGATATCGACCGACTTCCTCGTAGTCGGGAGAGTCGTCCGCGCTGGCTGGGGATACATAGACAATATGCTCGCCCGCTTCCTGCTCAATGTAGCCGGACAAATCTTCGCTTTCGAAAGGGGAAGAGTCACCTGCGCCGCAATAGGGGCACTCGTCGTCACATTGGCATGACCATTCGTCAGTCCAGTGTTCGCCGCAACGATAGCATTCATGATGGTTGAGGAACCAAGCCATCGTGCCCCGCCTCTCGTTCAAACCTGACGTAGACGATAGCGTCCTTTGCCAAGAAAGTCGATAAATCCATTGTCCCTCAGGACCTGAAGTTGTTGACGAATCTTGGGTTTGACGTTCCTGTTATTTGGGTAGATGTGGCTTAGATGGGCTTCGAACGCATAGACTTCTTCCAGGGTGAACTCGCTTGGTCCCAGTCTTTCAACGCAATTCATGACCTCGACCAGCCAGCCTCGGGCCTCCAGGCCCTTGTCTCGAAGAAAGAGAGTGCGTTGCCACGCTTCCAGCACTCGTTCCTTGGGTTCGGGCACGCCACCGCGCACGATTTGGATTCGCCCTGATTGAGGGACCTTCCCGATGAGTATGTTTGATCCGATCCAGCCGGCTCGCCGAGCAGTATCGGCCAGCGGCTTGCGTCTCTCGACGATGTCCGGGACGAAGAAGTGCTTGGGCACGACGCTCACGTTTCGCACCGCCGCGCCCTCAAGATCATAGCTGAGAAGCAGTAGGTTCGGGTTGGTAGAGGAGACCAGTCGTTCGCATTTCGTGTGATAGGCGCCATCGGCGACCTTGGCCCCGAAATCCTTCTTCTGGCTCTTGAGTTCGAACTGGTCGTTGCATTTCGGGCAGAAGAAGTCCGCCACAGGAAGATTCGCGGGCAGCTGAGTGATCTGGGGGTTGCCGCAATTGGGGCAATAGAGCTGCTGAGAGACCCATTGCTCGGTCCACACCCGGGCCTTCTGTGACCCGCTTGTGTAGGCAAGCTGCACTTCCTCGAAACCGAGCTTCATTCCCGCCGTCTTTTGTCACATCAGTTCTGGTGACCCTAATGGAGCAGAAAACTGAAGGTCCGGTAAGCGGCAAACGACCTTAGCATTGGCAGCGCTGAACCCGCCGAATACCTTGTCCCTTCCGTGCACTCGCTATACATGTATAGCAAAGGAGCCATCGCCATGCTCGCCCTTCGGCTGCCGCCCGACATCGAAAAGCGCCTCGACGATCTCGCCAGGAAAACCGGCCGGACCAAGAGCTATTATGCCCGCCAGGCGATCCTTGCGCATCTGGAGGATATGGAAGATCTAGCCCTCGCCGAGGAGCGACTGAAGAGCGATGACGGGGTGCGAATTGCGCTCGAAGATGTGATGCGCGAAATCGACGCGCGCGAGGCGGAGGATGGCGGCAAGAGCACAGCCGCCGAATGAGGTGGAAGGTCGAGTTTACGCCGAGATCGCGTAAAGACCTTCAGCGGCTTTCAATTCAGGATCAGCGCCGGATCGTCAATTTCCTATCGCAACGGGTGTCTGCTCATCCCGATCCCCGTGCGCTGGCGAAGCGGCTCGCTGCGACCGACGAAGAACTCTGGCGCTTCCGCGTCGGAGACTACAGGCTCATTGTCGAGTTCCACGAGGGAAGGCTGACGATCCTTGTCATAGCGATCGGCAACCGCCGCGAAATCTACCGCTGATACCCACTCCAGACCGAGCAGAACGGCACCGGTGTTGCCGCCGATGCGTGGACAAATTCCGACTTCGTTCCTCATGGAATCAACATGTTGCGCGAATTCCGGTTCATTTCGATCCACGTCCTCCGCGACCAGGGGGATAATGCCCGCCGGTGAACGAAGGGCGTGGACATGGACGTGCATGCGGTAATGGGGGACGAAAGGACGATACGGCGCATCATGGCGCTGCTCGTCGCGCTGGCCGTCCTGGCCGAGCGGGTCGCCGCCCGGTCCCTTCCCGTTCGCTGTCTCGTCCTCTGCGTCCTGAGGCGGGCCGAAGTCGCGGCGGCACAGTTCGTCTTCGAGGCGAGGGGCGCGCCGCTGGCCAGCATGCCGATCTTGACGAGCCCGAACGACCCTGCGGATGCAATCCGCCTCGCCGCGCGCTTCCACGCGCTGGCCGCGGCGCTCGGCGCCCTGTTGGCCGTGATCTGCCGTTTCAACGCCCCGGCTGCCCGGCCCGGCTGCGCATCCGGCCACATTTGGCAATGTCCCGGCGGGCCTTGCGTCAACTTCGGCGGCTGGATACCAATGCCCAACGATACGTCCTGAGGCGCGGGCGGCGAGGCCGTGGTTCGATCATTGCCGGGCGCCCAGATGTCCAGCAACCCCTTGGCAAAGCTTGTAATAAACCCTCTCTTCACTGAACCGTTATCCTCGGGAACCAATTCGGTGTCGCCGCGTTAAGATCATTGGGCGGCAAGCGGGGGCGTTTGCCGGATGGCAGGTTGCCGTATGGGGTGAAATGCAGGTTCCAGATTTCCAGGCAATTTTCGAGGCCTTGCCGAGCGCGCATATGGTCCTCGACAGGGAGTTGCGATTTGTGGCGGCCAACCGAGCCTATGAACGCTCGACGATGCGCTGCCGCGAGGAGCTGATCGGCCAGTATATCTTCGAAGAGTTTCCCAATGAGGGCGAGGGCGGATACCGTCTCGCCGCCTCGTTTCAGCGCGTTCTCGACACCGGCAAGCCCGACACAATCGCCTATATCCCCTATGACATAGCACGTCCGGAGTCCCAGGGAGGTGGATACGAGACGCGTTACTGGACCGCTTCGCATTCACCCTTGCTGGATGAGGACGGCAAGGTCGCCTACATCATCCAGAACACCGTCGACGTGACCGATCTCGTGCGGCTGCGCGAGGCGGCGAGCCTGCCCTTTCCCGTTCGCGCCGGGGCCTCGGAGCTTCTCGAGCACGCGCGCGAGGTCGAGGAGGCCCATCGCGAGCTGCTGGCCGAGAGCGACGATTTCCGTCGGCTCTTTCAGCAGGCCCCCGGCTTCATCGCGGTGTTGTCGGGACCACAGCACGTGTTCACCTTTGCCAATGACGCCTATCTCAAGCTGGTCGGCGGGCGGGAGGTCATGGGAATGCGGGTGCGCAGCGCCCTTCCGGAAGTGGAAGGACAGGGCCTCTTCGAGATGCTGGATGACGTCTACACGCGCGGGATCCAACGCGGCGCGAGCGGAGCCAGCGTGATGCTGCGGCAGGAGACCGGCATGCCGCCCGAGCAGTTCTATCTCGACTTTTCCTATGCTCCCATCCGTGATCGCGAAGGCAACGTTACCGGCGTCTTCGTGCAGGGCATGGACCGTACCGAGGCGACCCTGGCTCAAAAGCGGCAAGCGCTGCTGATGGCCGAACTCAACCACCGCGTGAAGAACACGCTCGCCACTGTCCAGTCGATCGCCGCACAGACGCTGCGGACCGCCCGCGACATCCCCAGCGCAAGGCGCGATTTCGAAGGGAGGATTCTGGCCCTTTCGCGCGCGCATAATCTGCTTTCCGAGCGGCAATGGTCGGACGCGGGCATCAGGACGCTTGTGGAAAGCGAGCTCTCCGCCTACGGGGTGGCGCGCTACGAAACCAGCGGCCACGACATCAGGCTGTCTCCCAAGGCGGCCATTGCGGTGGCGATGGTACTCCACGAGCTGGCGACGAACGCGGCCAAATACGGTGCGTTAAGCGGCGATGCTGGCCACGTGCGCGTCTCCTGGCACGTAGAGGACGGCTCGTTGCGGGTCGACTGGCGCGAAACAGGCGGGCCGATCGTGTCGGCGCCGGAACATGAAGGTTTCGGATCGCGCATGATCACCCGGGTGGTGAGCGGAGAACTGGGCGGCACGTTCGGCTGCGATTACCTGGAGACGGGCTTCACGTGCAGCCTCCGAATCCCGACCGATTCATACGAAAGAACCGAGAACGACAATGAGTGAACGCGACGAACAACTGGCCGATCTCAACGTACTCGTCGTGGAAGACGAGGCGCTCGTGGCGCTGAATCTGGAGGATATGCTGGCGGATCTGGGATGTCGCGTCGTCGGGCCTGTCATGCGTCTGGCGAAGGCGGTTGAATTCTTCGAGAGTTCGCCCTTGCCCGATATCGCCATCCTCGATGTCAACCTGGGCGGCGAGCCTGTTTTCGGCCTGGCCGAGCGCATCAGCAGCAAGCGCGTTCCGATCGTGTTCGCGACGGGCTACGGGAAGGCGGGACTGCCTCAGGAATGGCATCGCTGGCCGATCCTCCAGAAGCCGTATACGATGGACGATGTCGCCAGCAGCATGAAGTCGGCGCTGGGACTGGGTGCCGAGGCCAGCTGAGACCCGGCGCAAGACAAGCTGCGTGTTCACTATTGGGAAGCCTGCCGTGCTGGACATGTTCGATCGTGATGAGGACATCGAGATCCGGCCCTCACGCAAGCTCGGCGCGCGCGTGGAAGGGGCATTTCTGGCCCCGTCCAACCATTTCGTCACGCGCGCGGTCACAGGGCTGGACCTCACCTTCCAGGGCATCGAAGGCGACATCCATGCCGGTCATACGCGCCGCTCCGGCGGGCGCGAGCCCTGGTACCCGCGCGGCACCGAGCTCCGCAACGAGCGCCAGCTTTCCCTGGTCGCCCCCGACGAGCTTGCCAGGATCGCGCGGGCCATGGGCATTGCGCAGGTCCGCCCGGAATGGATCGGCGCCAATCTCCTGATTTCCGAGGTGGCGAATTTCTCGATGCTGCCGGCTGGCACGATGATGTTCTTCAAGGGCGGGGTCACGCTGAAGATCGACGGGCAGAACGTGCCGTGCCGGATTGCCGGGCGATCCATCGCCGAGCATGCCAGAATGCCGGATCACGAGGCGGGCTCGCTGCTGTTCCCCAAGGTTGCGCGCCGGTTGCGTGGCCTGGTGGCCTGGGTGGAGAAGCCCGGTCGCATCGAGGTTGGCGAGCAGATATCGGTTCGCCTTCCGGAGCAGTGGATCTATCGCGCCTGAGGCCTCTCAGTCGGTCTCATGGTCGTCGGCCTCAAGCAGCCGCGTGGCACGCCAGAGGGTCAGGACCGCGTTGATCTCGTCGACGACAAAATGGCGTGCCGCGTCGCGGTCGTATCCCTCTTCGAGCAGTGCGTCATATTCGGTGTGCTCATGGCGGATGTGGGTGACCGTCGCGATCCAGACGGCAATGGAGGGCGGGAGTTCACGCATCTTGCGGGCCGAGGCCATGGCGCGGATCGCTTCGATATCGGCATAGGGCGCCTGCGGCAAAAGCGCGGTCAGGGCCTTGCCCAGGGCCTTGGCCCGTCCGGTGCGCCCGATCAATCCGAGGACTCCCGCTCCGCTCGAGAAGCGTCGGGGATTGAATCGGTCGACGCGAAATAGGGCTTGATGTCGATGAGGGGAGTTCCGTCGAGGACGTCGATGGAATCGAGCTGCACAACGCCGTTGGCGGCATCGACAGCGACGATGCGGCAGACATGCAGTCCGATCGGGTTGGGACGGGCCGGCGAGCGCAAGGCGAAGACGCCGCTCGGCGCCGCGGCATGGCGCGGCTTCTGGACGATGAGGTCCCGCACAGAGCGGTCGAGCCAGGTCAGCACGACTGCATGGCTGGAGCGCTGTAGACCATCCAGGCCGGGCCGGTAGGCTTCATCCAGCTGGAGCATGGCGGGCTGGCCGGTCTGGCGCGCGGCCGCCATGTTCTTCGGGCAATCGGCCCGATCCTTCCATGCAGACCCCACTCTTCCGATGAAGGCAACCGTGGCATCGGGCACCTTGCCAGGATCGATCGGAAGCGCTCCTTCACCCTCGCGTCGCTCGCTCATGTGCTGTCTCCAATCGCAGTGCCCGCGCAACAGATCGAGGTCGGCGCTTGCGCTCGATGCCCTATCGATATAAACATATCTTTATATCGTATTCTCTTTGGAGCGCATCATATGCTCAGGCGGCAACCCGTCAGTCTCGATCAGATGGTAGATACGCTGAAGGCGGCCGCCGAATCCAGCCGTTTGCGGATTCTGCTGCTGCTGTCGCGTGGCGACCTGACGGTGTCCGACCTCACCGAGATACTGGGCCAGTCTCAACCCCGCGTGTCGCGCCACCTGAAGGTTCTCCTCGATGCGGGCCTGATCGACCGCTACCAGGAAGGGTCGTGGGCCTATTTCTGTCTGGCAGACAGCGACAGGGCGCGCGAATTCCTGCATGGCATCGTGACCCGCATCGACGAGGGTGAAGGCTCGGTCGAGCGCGATCTCGAGCGGCTCGACGGCGTGAAGCGCCGGCGACAGGAGCGCGCCGCCGATTATTTCAGCCGCAATGCCGAAAGCTGGGATCGTATCCGCTCGCTTCATGCCCCCGACGACAAGGTCGAGGCTGTGCTGAAGCATGTCGTGGGCGAGAGCCCCATCCAGTCCATGCTCGACCTGGGAACCGGGACCGGGCGGCTTCTGGAACTTTTCGCGCCCATCTATCGCCGCGGGACGGGGCTCGATCTGTCGCGCGAGATGCTCGCGGTGGCACGGGCCAATCTCGACCATGCCGGCGTGCAGAATGCCCAGGTCAGGCTTGGCGATCTCTACGCGCCGCCCGTCGACCGGGAAGCCTTCGATCTCATCACCATGCACCAGGTGCTCCATTATCTGGAGGAGCCGGCCCGGGCGATCGTGGAGGCGGCACGTCTCCTGCGGCCTGCCGGGCGCCTGGTGATCGTCGACTTCGCGCCCCACGATCTCGAATTCCTGCGCGAGGAGCATGCCCATATCCGGCTTGGCTTCACCGACCGCCAGATCGAGGACTGGCTGGAGGAAGCGGGGCTCGAACACACCGACATGAGGGCGATCGCCTTCGGTCCCGGCGACGGGCTGACGGTCAAGATCTGGGCAGCCCGCGACCCGCGGCTGCTGATCGCCGACCAGGAAATCGACAGTTCGCACGAGGAAAGGGTTACCGCATGATTTCGGACACCAGGCTGGCGCGGCGACCGGGTATCGGATCCCGGCTGTCCGTTTCCTTCGAGTTCTTCCCGCCCAAGTCCGACGAGATGGAAACGAAGCTCTGGGAAACGGTACAGAGGCTGCAGCCTCTCGATCCCCGATTCGTCTCGGTCACCTATGGGGCAGGCGGTTCGACGCGTGAACGCACGGTGCGAACCGTCGGGCGAATCCTCAAGGATTCGCGGCTTACGCCGGCCGCGCACCTGACATGTGTCGATGCAACGCGCGAGGAGGTTGACCGTGTCATCGACGAGTTTACCGAACTCGGCGTCAGGCGGTTTGTCGCCCTGCGTGGCGATCCGGCTGAAGGCGTGGGCGCGGTCTACCGCCCGCATCCCGAGGGCTACACGAATGGCGCCGAACTGGTGGCCGCCATCCGCCGCAAGGGCGATTTCGACGTCTCCGTCTCGGCCTATCCCGAAAAGCACCCGGAGAGCCCGGATTTTGCGACCGACATCGACATGCTCAAGCGCAAGGTCGATAATGGCGCGACGCGGGCGATCACCCAGTACTTCTTCGACAATGATCTCTATGAGCGCTACGTCGAGCGGGCGCGGCGGGCCGGGATCTACATACCGATCGTCCCCGGCATTCTGCCTGTCCACAATTTCGGGCAGGTGGCGCGATTCTCGGCCGGCTGCGGCGCGCATGTGCCGTCCTGGCTGGCCGACAGATTTGAGGGGCTGGAAAACGATCCGAAGACCCATTCGCTGGTGGCGGCGGCGGTCGCCGCCGAGCAGGTGCTGGACCTCGTGGAGCGCGGCGTGAGCGAGTTTCACTTCTACACGATGAACCGGGCCGATCTGGCCTTCGCCATCTGCCATCTCATCGGTGTGCGGTCAGAAGAAAACCGGCCCCAGATGGTTTCACAGGCCGCCGCCTGACCTGCGGGAACGACGATCGGATATTGCAAAGGAAAGGCCGGCAATGCCGGCCTTTCTTGTCTGTCCGAGGCATTGGTGATGCCTGATCGTCTATGTCAGACGATGATACCCATCACGACGGCGCCGATGAAACCGAACGCTGCACATAGAATCAAAGCATGAATCGGTCTGGCCAATCCCATGTCCGAGCCTCCTCTTCAGACTACGTACCCGAGTCTACGGCAAGGGGGTGTTGTGGCAAGAGAAAATGATGCTGCAGCGCACAATACTTATGAATTCGGATTTGCAGGATTTGCGCCTGCGTATTGATTTTATTTCGCTAAGACCGCCGCCCGGTCTGTGCAAAACCCGGCCTCACGTCGCCGTGAGATCAGTGTAGCCTCTCCAGCCAATGTGCGCCCGACAGGGCGGCCGCATCGCGACCAAATGCCGCCACGGTCTGGACGCCGAGGGGCAGCCCGGCAGCGTTGTAGCCTGCGGTGAGATTGACGCACGGGTTGCCGGTCAGGGTCCACAGCTTCGCGAAGATCGGCGAGCCCGTGCTTTCCAGTCCTTCGGGGGCCGCGTCCGGCGCCGACGGGGTCAGCAGAATGTCGACCTCCTCGAACAGGGAGTGCGAGATCGTGCGGGCGCGTCGCGCGATCCGCCTGGCCTGATCGTATTGCTCGGGGGGCGTGTTCCGGCCCGATTGCAGCGCCTCGACGAGCTTGGCGCTCATGCGGTCGGCGAAGCGGTCAAATTCATCGGACAGAGCCAGCGCCGCCTCGAAGTTCTGGATGAGGGAGTGGGCTTCCCTGGCAGCTGACAGTTCGGCCGGCTCGGCGATGTCGGTGACCCGGGCCCCGGCATTTGCCGCTCGTTCCGCGACGGCCGCCAGCGCCTCCTGCATGTCCCTGCTAGCCTCATTCCACGCACCGGAGCGATAGAGGCCGATGCGCGGCGCGCTGTCCTCGAACGCGTCGACCGCCAGCGCGCGCCCGGTGGCGGCCCCAGCCAGCGCCGCGACATCCGCCGCCTTTGCCGCGAAGAAGCCGACGGTGTCGAGCGTCCAGGAGAATGTCTTGAAGCCGACGGTGGGCACGAGGCGAAAGCTCGGCTTGTAACCCGAGACGCCGCAGAAGGCAGCGGGTCGGATCACCGATCCGCCCGTCTGCGTGCCAATGGCGGCCGGCACCATACCCGCCGCGACCGCGGCGGCCGAACCGGATGAGGACCCGCCGGGAGTGTGATGCTGGTTCAGCGGGTTGCGCGTGCCGGCGGGATCGAGGAAGGCATAGGGCGTCGTCACCGTCTTGCCGACGATGGTGGCTCCCGCCCGCCGCAGCATGGCGACGACCGCCGCATCGGTGCGCGGCTTATGCCCGGCATAGATCGGCGTGCCGTAGCCGGTCGGCATGTCGTGGGTGTCGAAGATGTCCTTGACGCCGACCGCGATGCCGGCGAGCGGGCCCTTGCTGCGACCGGCCGTGGCCAGGATCACGTCGCGGTCGCCGACATGTTCGAAAGCGCCGACGCCGGCATCCGCGGCCGCGATGCCGTTGAGGGCGGCTCCGACCGCCTCTTTGGGCGTTCTCTCCCCCGCCTCGATGGCGTGGCGAATGGCGGTGACCGACTGCATGATGATGGCTCCCGTTGATCGACCGTCTATCGCCACCCACCGCGGTGGCGTCAATCGAATTGAAAACGAGACTGATCGGCTAAAGTGGAAACAACTCGCGCCTTTGACGATCCGATCGACTAGGATGACTGGACGAACGGCCAGGGAGGGTGGGGTATGACGAGCGGATGCGTCAAGGTCATGGCTGCAATCGCAACTGCAGCGTCGTTGGCCAGTTGCACCAGTCTTGCGCCGCAGCAGCCGGACGGTGCGGCGGTTGCTCGTGGCGAGGCGGTCGCGGCGCAATGGTGCGCAACGTGCCATGCAGTAGGTTCGTCCGCTTCCGCCACGCATGGCGCGCCGGCATTCACCGAGATCGCAAACCGGCCCGGCCACGATCTCGTCGCGCTGCGCGCCTTTCTCGACGGCGACCATTTTCCCATGACCACCTATCGACTTTTCCCGGCAGAACGCGATGATGTCGCCACCTATATCGGAAGCCTCAGGCGCCGGTAATGATTCGAAGGAGAGAGCCCATGCCGTCAACCAGTTCCAAGGACGGCCCTCAGCGGCTGGCTCTTCCCGCTGCCTTGCTGCTCGCGCTGGCATCGTCTCCGGCCGTCGCGCAGCCACCGCCCGCAGACGTGGAACTTGGCCGGGCAATCGCGGAGGAGCATTGCGCCTCGTGCCACGCGATCGGGCTCGAAGACGAGAGCCCCATGGCGGATGTACCGGAATTCCGGACGCTGCACGAGAACTATCCGGTGACGCATCTGGCGGAGGCTCTGGCCGAAGGCATCATGGTGGGTCATCCCGAAATGCCCGTGTTCGTCCTCGATCCTGCGCAGATCGAAGGCTTCCTCGCTTATCTCCATACGCTCGAGCAGCCTGAGTAGGCGCGCCGTCGGCGTGATTTTCCGAACAAACCCGATCTCTTAGACCCCTTTCACGAAGGGTGGATCGGGTTTGCTCGATCCAAATTTTGTACATCTGTACAAAAAAAGTATCCGAACGCATAAATTTATGCGATGCTCGTCCAAAGTCAGAGTGGGCGACCGGAGCTTCATGTCAGCCGAAACGACCAGAAACGCGATATTGGAGGCGGCGGAGAGGCTTTTCTCCGAGCGGGGTTTCGGCGGCGTAGGCCTGCGCGAGATCGCGCGGGAAGCCGGGGCCAATGTCGGCTCGATCACCTATCATTTCGAAACCAAGCTGGGCCTGCTGGAGGCGATCTATCAGCGCCACACCCGACCCATGAATCAGCGCCGCCTCGAACTTCTGGGCGAAGCGCGGCGCATTTCCGACCCCGAGCAGCGCCTGATGGCCGTCCTGCGCGCATATGTGCGCCCGGCCTTCCTGTCTTCCGACAATCTGGCGGGAGGTGGCGCGCGTTTCACCCGCATGCGCGCGGTGCTTTCTGCCGAGGGCAATCCCGAAGCCCGCCAGATCATCGCCGAGATGTTCGACGAGACGAGCCGCGCCTTCATCGAGGCGATCGGGGAGTGTCTGCCTGGCGCGGCGCGCGAAGACATCGTCTGGCGCAGCCAGTTCCTGCTCGGCGCGCTCTACTACGCCCTGATCAATCCAGAGCGCATCACACGACTTTCCGATGGCCTGGTCGACGGCAACGACCATGAGAAGGCCATTTCCGAGGTTGTGGCCGCAAGCTTTGCGACCTTCCGCGCGCTTGCGACCTCATCAAGGGCGCAAACCGAAACACACGGTTCGCCAAACGAAGATCGACAAGGGAGTGAATCATGAAACTGAGACATCTGGCACTGGTCGTCGCAGCTGCGACGGGCCTTGCAATGGGGCCGGCCGCAGCCGACCAGCGAGTTTCCATCGGCACCGGGGGCACCGGCGGCCTGTTCTACGTCATCGGCGCCGGCATGGCCGACGTCATCAACCGTCACCTGGAAGGCACCACCGCGCGCGCTGAGGTGACGGGTGCCTCGGTGGAGAATATCCGCCGCGTGGCGGCCGACCAGATGACCTTCGGCTTCTCCTCGTCTTCCACGCTTTATGAGGCGAGCGTCGGCGACGCGCCGTTCGAGGAGGCGCTTCCGGTCGCGGGCATGGCCTATCTCTATCCCGCGGTGCTCCAGATCGCCACGATCGAGGGTACCGGCATCGAGACCATGCAGGATCTTGCCGGCAAGAGGATCAATCTTGGACCGCCCGGCAGCAACGCTGCCGTTCTGGCCCAGCGTCTTCTCCAGGCCTATGGCGTCTTCGATCCGGCCAATGCCCAGTTCCTGTCCTATGCCGAAGGCACCGGCGCGATCATCAACGGCAATCTCGACGCCACGGTCGTTCTGGCCGGTGCGCCGACCGCCGCCCTCATCGATCTCGGCGCCCAGCGCGATATGAAGCTCATCTCGGTCGATGCCGACATGGTTGCCGACCTGCTTGAGGAATTCCCCTTCTATCAGGTCTACGACATCCCGGCCGAGACCTATTCCGGCCAGTCTGAAGCGGTGACGGTGATCAACGATCCGGCAACCCTGTTCGTCAAGGCGGATGCGGACGAGGAACTGGTCTATTCGCTCACCAAGGCGCTCTTCGACAATCTCGACGAACTCGCCGAAATCCACCCGCAGGCGGGCGCGATCGCGCTCGAGACGGCCACCAATACGCCGATCGACCTGCACCCCGGCGCGCAGCGCTACTTCGACGAAGTCGGCCAGTAAGGCCCGGAGCCGGACAAGATGATGCAGTGGACAGGAAAGCTGCGCCTCGCCGTCATGGAGGAGCGCAACCACTGGGAAGCGACAGTCCTGTCGCTGCTCTTCACGGTCTTTGCCGTGGCGACCACTGCCATCGTCATCTATGGCGCCTATTTCGGCGGGATCACCGCCCTTCTCCTGCGGTCGATGTTCTTTTCGACAGTATCGACCGCAGGCCTCATTCTGGTCGGTTCGCGCTTCGCCAATCCGGCCATACGCCTCTTCTGCTATGCCCTGGCGGCCTTCGCGCTGGTGCCGGGCATTCATCTCTACAATTCCTATTTCGACATCATCATGCGCGGCGCCATGTCGACGGCGCTGGACGAATGGATATTCCTCGGCCTGCTGGCGGTGGTGGTCGTGCTCGTGCGGCTCTCGCTCGGCTGGGCGCTGATCGTGCTGATGGGCGTGGCGTTGCTCTATGCCTATTTCGGTCATCTCATACCGGGCCGGTACGGTCATGGCGGATATGACCTGTCGCGGCTGACCTCGACCCTTTATCTGTCCACGGAGGGGTTTTTCGGCCTGCCGATGGGCGTCGCGGTTGAATACATCTTCCTGTTCGCGCTGCTGGGCACCTTCCTGATGAAGATCGGGACCGGGGGCGTGTTCGTCGATCTCGCCCGCGGCGTGACCGGTCACGTCCAGGGCGGCCCCGGCCTGTCGGCAGCGGTCTCCTCCACCCTGATGGGCACGATCAACGGTAGCGCAGTGGCCAACGTGGTCACCACGGGCACCTTCACCATCCCGCTCATGAAGCGGGCTGGCTATTCGGCGAACGTAGCGGGCGCGATCGAGGCCGCTGCCTCGTCGGCCGGGCAAATTCTGCCGCCGATCATGGGCGCGGCCGCCTTCCTGATGGCCGAGATCATCGGCGTTCCCTACCGGACCATCGCGCTCGCCGCGCTGATCCCGGGCGTCCTCTACGTGCTGGCCCTGATCGTGGCGGTCAGGCTGGAGGCGGGGCGACTGGGCCTCGCGCCCGACCCGGACGCCGGCTGGCAATTGTTCAAGTCGACGGTGCTTGGCAGGGGTTATCTTCTGCTACCCCTCGTCGGTCTCGTGGTTCTTCTTTTCGCCGGCTATACACCCACGCGGGCGGCCGTCTATTGCCTTGCCTTCGGGCTGCTCATCATGCCGTGGAGCCGGGAGACGCGGATCGGGATCGTCGGCCTGATGATCGTCTGCCGCGACACGCTCGTATCGACGCTCCCGATCGTGGCGGCCGTTGCGGCAGCCGGTGCCGTCATCGGCGTCCTGAACCTGACCGGTCTAGGGCTGATGCTGTCGGGCATGATCATCGATCTGGGCGGCGGGCGCATCTGGCTCATCCTGATCCTGACAGCTATCGCCTCATTCATCCTGGGCATGGGCCTGCCGACCTCGGCGGCCTATCTGCTGCTTGCGGTGCTGGTCGCACCGGCGCTCACGCGGCTCGGCATCGAACCCATCGTGTCGCACATGTTCATTTTCTATTATGGCCTCGTTTCCGCGATCACGCCGCCGGTGGCGCTCGCCGCCTATGCGGCGGCCAGTATTTCGGGTGGTGACGCCAACAAGACGGCGATCGAATCGATCAGGCTTGGCTTCGTCAAACTCCTGGTGCCGTTCCTTTTCGTCACGATGCCGGGCCTGCTGATGGTCGGTTCGGGAATCGAGATCGCGCTGTCGGCCTTTTTCGCCTCGCTCGGCGTGATCGGCATCACCGTCGCGTTCGCGGCGTGGCTGGTGCGCCCCCTGGGTGCCGGCGAACGGTTGCTGATGGCTGCGGGCTCGCTTCTCGTGCTCTGGCCGACCGAGGTCTCGGCGCTCGACCCGGCGACCCTCGCGGCGCGGACCGTCGGCATGGCCATTCTCGCCTTCACCCTCCTGCGGCCCTTTTCGGCGCAGCCAACCCCTGAAAAACCGAGCAGCACGACGCCCTGATGACTTCCGAGAACCTGCCTTTCCACCCGTCACCGAAGAAACCGGATATCGCGCTGCCGGCCGGCGCTTGCGATGCCCATTGCCATGTCTTCGGGCCGGCTGCGGTGTTTCCCTTCGCACCCGAGCGCACCTACACGCCGGTCGACGCCCCCAAGGAGACGCTGTTCGCGCTGCACCGGCATCTCGGCATCGAACGGTCGGTCCTCGTGCAGGCGAGCTGCCACGGCACCGACAATGCCGCGATGCTGGACATGATCGCGCATTCGGATGGGCGTTATCGCGGCGTAGCCATGGTCAAGGCGGACGTTTCGGTCGAGGAGCTTCAACGGTTCCATGATGGCGGCGTGCGGGGCGTGCGGTTCAATTTTGTCTCGCATCTCGGCAAGGATGCCGATCTGGACGCCATCCGCGCGATCGTCGAGAGGATCGTTCCACTCGGCTGGCACGCCGTGGTGCATTTCGAAGCCGACCGGCTGGCGAAGCTGAAGCCTTTCCTGACCGAATTGCCGCTGCCCATGGTGATCGACCATATGGGGCGCGTGGATGCCAGTCAGGGCGTCGGGCAGGAAGCGTTCGGCATGCTGCTCGAACTGATGGAGGACGAACGCTTCTGGGTGAAGGTTTGCGGGTCGGAGCGTATTTCGCGGGCGGGACCCCCCTTCCACGACGCCGTACCTTTTGCGCGGATGCTGGTGGAGCGCTTCACCGACCGCGTGCTCTGGGGCACCGACTGGCCGCATCCCAACATCAAGAAGTACATGCCCGACGACGGTGCGCTGGTGGACCTTCTGGCGCTTATAGCCCCGCGCCGAGAACTGATGCAGGCGCTGCTTGTCGACAATCCGACGAGGCTCTATTGGCCTGAACAGGTGACGCCCGAAGGGGCGCTCGCGGCAAGCGCAGGAGGAGCATGATGCGTTCGGAGGAACCCTGTTTCGATGTCGCCCATCTGGGGCATATCGAGCTTCTGACCGATAAGTTCGAAGAAAGCCTCGACTTCTTCGTCAATGTCTACGGGCTGACGGAGGCGGGTCGCGAGGGCGATTCCGTCTATCTGCGTGCCTGGGACGACTACGAGTTCCACTCGCTCAAGCTGACAGCCTCGAACACCACCGGGATGGCGCATTGTGGCTACCGCACCTCGTCGGAAGCAGCCTTGCATCGCCGCGTCAAGGTGATCGAGGAGATGGGGCTCGGCATCGGTTGGACCGATGGCGATCTGGGCCATGGGGCTTCCTACCGGTTCAACAGCCCGGACGGCCATGTCTTCGAACTCTACTGGGAGACCAACAAATACGTGGCGCCCGAGGCCGAGAAACCGTCGCTGAAGAACGTCGCGCAGCGTTTCCACGGACGCGGTGCCGCCCCGCGCCGGATCGATCACTTCAACCTTCTGGCCAGCGATGTCTCGAAGATCCGCGACTTCATGGTCAAGGCGATAGGCAGCCGCGTGACCGAGATGATCCAGCTCGACAATGGCCGCATCGGCGGCTGCTGGTTCACGGTCAACAATAAGGGCTACGACATGGCCTGCACCGAGGACCATTCGGGCGCCAAGGCTCGCTTCCACCACATCACCTACGCGGCCGACCATCGAGACGACATCCTGCGCGCCGCCGACGTGTTTCTGGAGAACGGTGTCTTCATCGAGACCGGCCCGCACAAGCACGCTATCCAGGGCACGTTCTTCCTTTACGTCTACGAGCCGGCCGGCAATCGCGTCGAGATTGCCAATGCGGGTGCCCGGCTGATCCTGGACCCAGATTGGGAGCCCATCGTGTGGACCGAGGCCGAACGCAAGAAGGGTCAGGCCTGGGGCCTGAAGACCATCGAGAGTTTCCATACCCACGGCACGCCGCCGCTGAAAACGAAGTAGGAATCGGGAGACACACATGGCCAACAAGACCGCACTGGTGGTCAGTGCGCATTCGGCGGATTTCGTGTGGCGCTGTGGCGGCGCCATCGCGCTGCATGCGAAGCGGGGCTACGACGTCACGGTCGTTTGCCTGTCCTATGGCGAGCGTGGCGAAAGCGCCAAGCTGTGGAAGAAGGAAGGCATGACGCTGGACGTGGTCAAGGCCGAGCGCCAGCGGGAGGCCGAGAACGCGGCCAAGGCGCTCGACGTCCACGACATCCAGTTCTTCGATCTCGGCGACTACCCGCTGGAGATGACGCGCGAGGCCAAGGACCGGCTGGTCGACGTAATGCGTGCCGTCCAGCCCGCCTTCATGATGAGCCATTCCAAATACGATCCCTACAATACCGACCACATGTATGTGTCGGAATGGACGCTGGAATGCCGGGCCATCGCCCAGGCCTGGGGCCACAATCCCGGCCAGAAGATCCTCGGCGCCCCGCAGGTCTATCTGTTCGAGCCGCACCAGACCGAGCAGATGAACTGGAAACCCGACACCTTCCTCGACATCACGGAGGTGTGGGACAAGAAGTGGGCGGCCATCCAGTGCATGGAAGGCCAGGAGCATCTCTGGCATTACTATCGCAACGTCGCCGAGAACCGCGCCAACCATTTCCAGCGCAATTCCGGCGGCCAGTCGGGCGGGCGTGCGGCGAAATATGCCGAGGGCTTCCAGTCGATCTTTCCGCGCACCGTGGACGAATTGTGATGGGTGGCGTCGTCGTTCAGAACATCGAGCGGGCCGACCCAGACGTCGTGGCCGGTCTCGGCGAATGCGGCGTCGCGACGGTGCATGAGGCGCAGGGGCGCAAGGGGATGCTCGCCTCCTACATGCGGCCGATCTATTCGGGCGCGCGGCTTGCCGCCTCGGCCGTCACCATCTCCGCGCCGCCCGGCGACAACTGGATGGTGCATGTGGCCATCGAGCAGGTCAAAGCCGGAGACATTCTGGTCCTGGCGCCGACCAGCCCCTGCGAGGACGGCTATTTCGGCGATCTGCTCGCCACCTCGATGCAGGCGCGGGGCGGCGTTGGGCTTATCATCGATGCCGGTGTGCGCGACGTGCGCGATTTGACGACGATGAACTTTCCCGTCTGGTCGAAGGCGGTCTTCGCGCAAGGCACGGTCAAGGAGACGGTGGGCTCGGTCAACGTGCCGGTCGTCTGCGCGGGCGCGCTGGTCAATCCGGGCGACGTGATCGTGGCCGACGATGACGGGGTGTGCGTGGTTCGCCGCGAGGAGGCAGCTGCCGTGCTCGAAGCCGCGCGCAAGCGCGAAGCTGCGGAAGAGGACAAGCGCAAGCGGCTTGCCGCCGGCGAACTCGGTCTCGACATCTACAAGATGCGCGAGCGCCTGGCCGAAAGAGGCTTGAAATACGTCTAGGAGGAGCGGTCATGGCGGACGGCGTGCGCTGCATGTGGATGCGCGGGGGGACCTCGAAAGGCGGCTACTTCCTCGCTGACGAGCTGCCCTCGGACGTCGCGGCGCGCGATGCCTTCCTCTTGCGCGTCATGGGTTCGCCCGACGAGCGCCAGATCGACGGCATGGGCGGTGCCGATCCGCTGACCTCCAAGGTTGGCGTGGTCAGGAAGTCCGATCGCCCCGGAATCGATGTGGACTACCTGTTTCTGCAGGTCTTCGTCGACCGGCCGCTCGTCACCGACAAGCAGAATTGCGGCAATATCCTCGCCGGGATCGGTGCCTTCGCCATCGAGCGCGGCCTGGTTGAGCCGAGCGGCGAGACGACGGATGTCCGCATTTTCATGGAAAACACCGAACAGGTGGCTATTGCCACCATCCAGACGCCCGGTGGCAAGGTCTCCTACGAGGGCGAGGCGCGCATCGACGGCGTGCCGGGCACGGCTGCCCCGGTGCTGCTTGCCTTCGAGGATACGGCCGGCTCCAGCTGCGGTGCTCTGTTGCCGACCGGCAATGCGGTGGACGAGATCGAGGGCGTGGCCGTCACCATGATCGACAACGGCATGCCCTGCGTGATCATGAGAGCTTCCGACATGGGTATTTCGGGCGACGAATCCCCAGCGGACCTGGAAGCCAACGAGGCACTGCGCGCGAAACTCGAGGCGATCCGGCTGAAGGCCGGACCGCTGATGAATCTCGGCGACGTGAAAGACAATTCCGTGCCCAAGATGACCATGGTCTCGAAGGCGAAGAATGGCGGCGCGATTTCCACGCGAACCTTCATCCCGCATCGCTGCCATTCCTCGATCGGTGTCCTGGGTGCGGTCAGTGTCGCCACGGCCTGCTTGCTTGCCGAGGGGCCCGCAGCCGAGCTGTCTGATGCGGGCGAGGGGACCGAGCGTAGCCTCGCCATCGAGCACCCGACAGGCGAGATGACCGTGGTTGCCACGCTGGGTCCGGACGGCGAGGTCGTTCGTACAGCGATCCTGCGCACGGCGCGCAAGCTGTTCGACGGAACCGTATTCGGGTAAAAGGCTTCCCATGCACATTGCCTTCATCGGCTTCGGCGAAGCCGCCCGCGCCTTCCACGACAGCCTGAAGGCGCACGAGCCATCGCTTGTCTTTTCTGCCTTTGACATCCTGTTCGACAGCGAGGGGCCTGAGGGAGCCTGCGCCGCTGCGGCGCACGAGCGCGGGGTGCGTCTGGCGGCGACGCCCGGCGAGGCCGCCGCCGGCGCCGACTGGCTCGTCAGCGCGGTAACGGCCGATCAGAGCCTTCCCGCGGCCCGTTCCGTAGGCACCTCTCTCGGTACCGGCCAGTTCTTCTTCGACATCAATTCCGTCGCACCCGATCGCAAGCGCGAGACTGAAGCGCTGCTCGCACCTTCGGGCGCCGTCTATGTCGACATGGCGGTGATGGCGCCGGTTCACCCGCGTGGCCACCGCACGCCGGTGCTCATTGCCGGCCAGACGGCGGGCGTCATGGATATGCTCGGCCGTCTCGAATTCGATTTCGACGTCGTGGGCGAGGAGGCGGGGGCCGCCACGGCCATCAAGATGGTGCGCAGCCTGTTCGTGAAGGGGCTGGAGGCGATCACCGTCGAGACGATGCTGGCGGCTACGGCCTCCGGCTGCCTCGATCGCGTCCTGGCCTCGCTCTCCGGCTCCTATCCGGGGCTGAAATGGCCCGACATCGCCGAATACAATGCCGAGCGCATGCTCAAGCACGGCAAGCGTCGCGCCGCTGAGATGCGAGAGAGCGGGGCGACGCTCGATGCTCTTGGCCTGGATGGTGATCTTGCCCGCGCCGTCGCCTCCCTGCATGACAGGATGGGTGCGCTGCCGGCGGACCGCCTGCCCGGCGAGGACCTGGCCGAGAGTGCGGAGCGGCTGGTTGCCATGCGTCGCGGCGGAAGCGGAGGAGGAATTGGCTGACATGCTGAGATGCGCGATACTCGACGATTATCAGGACCATGCCCTGTCGGCCGCCGACTGGGGCAGCCTCAAGGATCGAGTCGAGATCACCCGCTTCGACCGGCATCTGGGCGATGAGGACGCCGTTGCTGCGGCGCTTTCGGAATTCGAGATCGTCGTGGCGATGCGCGAGCGCACGCCCTTTCCCGCAACACTTCTCCAGCGCCTGCCGAAGCTCCGCCTGCTGGTGACCACCGGCATGGCCAATGCCGCCATCGACTTGAAGGCGGCGCGGGCGCGCGGCATCGATGTCGCCGGCACGCGCAGTTCGATCGGCCCGGCCGCCGAACTCGCCTGGGGGCTGCTTCTGTCCTTGATGCGCGAGATACCGCGCGAGATCGCCAATCTCCGCGCCGGCGGAGATCAGTGGCAGCTTTCGGTCGGCCGCGACCTCAAGGAAAAGACGCTGGGCGTCGTCGGTCTCGGCAAACTCGGCAGCCGCGTGGCGCGCTACGGCAAGGCCTTCGACATGGACGTGCTCGGCTTCACGCGCACGGATGCGGCGGCGCGCTGCGCGGAACTCGGCATCGGCCATGCCGAAACGCTGGACGAGCTCCTGGAGCGTTCAGACGTCGTCAGCCTGCACCTGACGCTGACGGCGGAGACCCGCCACATCATCGGCGCGCGCGAATTGGGGCTGATGAAGAGCGACTCCGTCCTCATCAACACGTCGCGCGGGCCGCTCATCGACGAGGCGGCGCTGATCGCCGCGCTCGAAAAAGGCCAAATCGGCGGTGCCGGCCTCGATGTCTTCGACAGTGAGCCGCTCCCCGCCGATCACCCGTTCCGCAGGCTGCCCAATGTCCTCGCCACCCCGCATCTCGGCTACGTGACGCGGGACAATTTCGCGATCCAGTTTCCGGAGGTCGTGGAGGACATCGCGACATGGCTTGATGGTCGGCCGGTCCGGGTGCTTAACGCGTAGCGCCCAGCGTTTTCCGCTATCGCGGCGCCGGTCGAGCCCCCAATAGGGTTCGCGTCGCGAAGCACCTGTCCCCGATCGACGGGGAGAGGAAGCGGGTGGGCGCAAGGCACCTTTCCTCCCACCCCCTCCAGGGGGACGTGACGAAGCAAAGCCCGAGCGGGGGTCTTCTGCCTGCCGGCGCTACTTGCGTGTCAGCGTCGGATAGAGCGCCTCGACATCTGTCCTGCGGCACAGTTGCGTGCCGGGGGTGATAACCGCAGCCGCACCGGCGGCGATGCCGAGCTCGAAGGCGTCTTCTGCGACCCAGCCTTCGTTGAGCGCCCAGATCATCGCTCCCAGGAAACTGTCGCCGGCGCCGATGGCCGAACGTACCTTCACATGGGGGGCGGGCTTGCGAATGGCACCTTCTGCGCTGGCCAGCAGCGCGCCCTGCGCGCCCATCGACACGGCGACCAACTCAGCCTGTCCCCGCTTCACGATGGATAGAGCCGCCTCGCATGCAGCCTTTTCATCCAGTTCGGAACCAAAGAGTTCCTCAAGCTCGCCCATGCTCGGCTTGACGAGATAGACGCGGCCCTCGGCCAGTGTGGTCTTCAGAGCCTCGCCCGAGGTGTCGAGAACGAAACGCGATCCGTTTTCGCCGGCCGTGCGGGCGAGTCGCGCGAAAAAGTCGGGCGGTGCGGACGCCGGCAGGCTGCCGCTCGCAACCACGAAGCCGCCCTTGTGCCCCCTGGCGATATCGAGGCAGGGCATCATCTCGTCAGCGGCAATGTCAGGACCGCCGCGCACGAAGCGGTAGTCGTAGCCACTGCTCTTCTCGTTGACGGAGAAGGACACGCGGGTTTGCCCGGCGATCGGCAGCATCCTGCGCGGGATGTTCTCCTTGCCCAGGAGCGAATCCAGCCAGTCGCCCGTCGGGCCGCCGCCCAGAAACACGGCCTCGGCCGCCCCGCCCAGCATGGTCACCACCCGCGCCACGTTGAGCCCGCCGCCGCCAGGATCGGCACGGTCCTGTTGCGTGCGCATCTTGCGGATCGGACGCACCGCCTTGACCTCGCTGAAGAGATCTACGGACGGGTTCAGGGTGAACGTGAGGATGGATGCCATAATCGCCGCTTTGCGTTTTGTCTTCTCTCGATTCCTAACACTCCTTTGGGGGCAGGGTAAGGCTGCCGCAGGAAGCGAGAGACGCATATTGACTCGCCCTTCCCAACTAGATAACATATTTATTATTATCGTGGGAGGCGCGGCATGCCGCATCTGGTCGTCCAGTATTCCGCCAATATCGAGCCGGATTTCGATCTCACGGCGCTGTGCCGCCAGCTGTGCGACGCGCTATCGGCTTTGCCTGATTTCGAGCGCGGCGGTATCCGGGTGCGGGCGGTCCGATGTGAGCATTTCGCGGTGGCAGACGATGCCTCCGATAACGCCTTCGCCGACATGGTGCTTCGTATCGCGGCCGGCCGAAGCGCGGAGGTCAAGAAGGCTGCGGGGGACGCCCTTTTCGAGGTTGCCAGCGCGTTTTTCGCGCCGCGCCTCGACGCACCGCATTTCGCGCTCTCGCTCGAGATCAGGGAAATCATGCCCGGCACAAGCTGGAAAAAGAACACCATTCATCCGCGCCTGCAGGCCGGCTGAGTCAGGAACCGAGGACGCCCATGTCGACCCTGCAATCCAATCTCGCCAAGGCGAAAGGCTATCTCGCCCGATTCGAGTCCGGCGGTGTGGCCAACCACATTGGGGGCGAGAAGGTCTGGGCGGACGGCGACCGGACCTTCGAGACAATCTCACCGATCGATCTGGCGCCGCTGGCCAACGTGGCCCGTTCGAGGGCTTCCGATGTCGATCGAGCGGCGAAGGCTGCCAAGGCCGCCTTCCGCGAATGGGCGGCCATGGAGGGGGCCGCCCGGCGCAAGCTTCTGCATCGCATCGCGGATGCCATCGAGGCGCGGGCCGAGGAAATCGCCTTCACCGAGTGCATGGACACGGGCCAGGCGCTGCGCTTCATGTCGAAGGCTGCGCTGCGCGGGGCAGAGAACTTCCGGTTTTTCGCCGATCTGGCGCCTTCGGCGCGAGACGGCCAGGCGCTGCGCGGCCCCGGGCAACTTAACGTGACGGGGCGCTTTCCCATTGGGCCGGTCGGGGTCATCACGCCCTGGAACACGCCGTTCATGCTCTCGACCTGGAAGATCGCGCCGGCGCTCGCCGCCGGATGCACCATCGTGCACAAGCCCGCCGAACTCTCGCCGTTGACGGCCTCGCTGCTGGTCGAGATCGCCGAGGAGGCGGGGTTGCCCAAGGGCGTGTGGAACCTCGTCAACGGGTTCGGGGAGGAAGCCGGCAAGGCACTTTGCGAACATCCCGACATCAAGGCCATCGGCTTCGTCGGCGAAAGCCGCACCGGCTCGATGATCATGAAGCAGGGGGCCGATACGCTGAAGCGCGTCCACTTCGAACTCGGCGGCAAGAACCCGGTCGTCGTCTTCGCCGATGCGGATCTGGAGCGCGCCGCCGACGCTGCCGTCTTCATGATCTACTCGCTCAATGGCGAGCGCTGCACCTCGTCGTCGCGGCTTCTGGTCGAGGCTTCCATCCACGATGCCTTCGTGAAGAAGGTCGCCGAACGCGCGAAGCGCATCAAGGTCGGCCATCCGCTGGATCCCGACACGGTCGTCGGCCCGCTGATTCATCCCAATCACGAGAAGAAGGTGCTGTCCTACTTCGATCTGGCGCGAAAGGAAGGCGCGACGATCGCCGCCGGGGGCGAGAAGGTCGGCAAGGAGGGCTGTTTCGTTGCGCCGACGCTTTTCACCAACGCCCGCAACGACATGCGCATCGCGCAGGAGGAGATCTTCGGGCCGGTGCTGACCGCCATTCCCTTCGCCGACGAGGCGGAGGCGCTGGAACTCGCCAATGGCGTGCAATACGGGCTGGCCGGCTATCTGTGGACCTCTGACATCACGCGCGCCATTCGCTTCTCGGAGGCGATGGAAGCGGGAATGATCTGGGTCAATTCGGAGAATGTGCGTCATCTGCCCGCGCCCTTTGGCGGCACGAAAAGCTCCGGCATCGGCCGTGACGGCGGCGACTGGTCGTTCGACTTCTACATGGAGACCAAGAACGTCGCCTTCGCGACAGACCCGCGCAAAGTGCCGAAGCTCGGCGGCTGACCGCCCGCGCGTCTTGCGCTCAATCAAGGAGGGATGCGGCCCGCGCCGCATGATCGAGCGCCCAGGCGCATTTTTCGGAGGACTGAATGCCCGTACCCGCCCCAAATCTCTATCCCGAGTTCAACATCGTCCGGCTGTCGCATGTCGAACTGGTCGTGCGCGATCTCGCCGCCAGCCGCGCCTTCTATGCCGACACGCTCGGCTTCCAGGTCACCTATGAGGATAGCGAGCGCTTGTGCTTTCGCGGCCTGGAGGAGCGCGGGCACCATTGCATCGTGCTCACCAAGGGCGACGAGCCGGCCGCCGAGGTGCTGGGCTTCAAGCTCTATTCCGCCGCCGATCTCGACCGCGCCTATGGCTTCTTCTCGGCGCGGGGACTGCCTGTGTCATGGGTGGAACGTCCGCATCAGGGCCGCACCTTGCGGACCAGCGATCCGTTCGGCGTGCCGCTGGAATTCTATTGCGACATGGAAAAGCTGCCGGCCATCCACCAGCAATACAAGCTCTATCGCGGTGTGCGTCCGCTGCGCATCGATCACTTCAACTGCTTCTCGATCGATGTCGACGCTTCCGTCGCCTTCTACAACGGGCTCGGCTTCCGGGTGACGGAATATACCGAGGACGAGGAAACCAAGAAGCTCTGGGCGGCCTGGATGCACCGCAAGGGCGGCGTTCACGACATGGCCTTCACGAATGGCCGCGGCCCGAGGCTGCATCATGTCGCCTTCTGGGTGCCGACGCCGCTCGCCATCATCGACCTGCTCGACCTGATGTCGACCACCGGCTATCTTGCCAACATCGAACGGGGACCCGGTCGGCACGGGATATCGAACGCCTTCTTCCTCTATGTGCGCGATCCGGACGGGCACCGGGTCGAAATCTACTGCTCGGACTATCTGACGGTCGATCCCGACCTGGAGCCAATCAAGTGGGATCTGAAGGACCCGCAGCGCCAGACCCTTTGGGGGGCGCCGGCGCCGAAGAGCTGGTTCGAGGAGGGCACCCACTTTACGGGTGTTGGCATCGAGGAGGCGACCCTGAAAGCCCAGCCCATCGTAGCCCCCTGACAACGGAGTGATTACTTGACCGACCGTCCCCGCCTCGCCGCCTTCTTCGCCAACGGCCGCAGCCATTACGGGCTGGTGACGGGCAGCGGCGTCGTCGACCTCTACTCCCGCTATCATGATCGTTGGCCCACGCTGCGCGAGGTCATCGAATCGGATGCGCTCATGCGCGTGGCCGATGCCTGCGCCGGTGCGGAGACGGATTTTTCCTTCGACGACATCGCCTGGGAAATCCCGATCCCGGCGCCGGAAAAAATCATCTGCGTCGGCGTGAACTATCCCGACCGCAATGCGGAGTACAAGGACGGCCAGGACGCGCCCGAGAACCCGTCGCTCTTCGTGCGCTTTCCGCGCTCCTTCGTTGGCCATGAACAGCCGATCGTGCGCCCGCTTGCCTCCGAGCAGCTGGATTACGAGGGCGAGGTGGTGATCGTGATCGGCAGGGGAGGGCGCCACATAGCCGAGGCCGACGCGCTTGACCATGTCGCCGCCGTTTCGCTCTCCAATGAAGGAACGATCCGCGACTGGGTGCGCCACGCAAAGTTCAACGTCACACAGGGCAAGAATTTCGATGCGTCGGGCGCCATGGGGCCATGGCTAGTGCCGTTCGAAGACGAAGCGCAGATCGCCGATATCGGGCTGGTGACGCGCGTCAATGGCGAGGTCCGGCAGGAGGACCGCACAAGCCGCATGATCTTCTCCTTCCGCCGCATCATCGCCTATGTGTCGACCTTCACCACATTGGTGCCGGGCGATGTCATCCTGACCGGCACGCCGACGGGCGCCGGCGCGCGGCTCGACCCGCCGGTCTGGCTCAAGCCCGGTGACGTGGTGGAAGTCGAGGCCGATGGCATCGGGATCCTGCGCAATCACATCGTCGACGAGGAACCGGCATGACGCGTGAGGAAATCCGGGCCGCCGCCGCCGCTCTGGACGAGGCGGAGCGGACACGCTCTCAGATCGGGCTCCTGTCTCGCGCCCACCCGGAGATGAGCATGGACGATGCCTACGCCGTCCAGGCTGCCTGGGTGCAGAAGAAGCTGGCCCACGGGCGCCGGGTCATCGGGCGCAAGATCGGACTGACCTCCAAGGCGATGCAGGCCGCGCTTTCCATCGACATCCCCGATTCGGGCATCCTCTTTGACGACATGTTGTTCGAAAACGATGCGGCCATTCCACGCGACCGTTTCATCCAGCCGCGCATCGAGGCCGAAATCGCCTTCGTCATGAAGTCCGATCTGAAGGGCGATGTGGGCATCGACCAGGTTCTCGACGCCACGCATTATGTGCAGCCGTCGCTGGAAATTCTTGATACCCGGATCGTCCGCATGGATTCCGAGACGGGTGCCACACGCAATGTCTGCGACACGATTTCCGATAATGCCGCCAATGCCGGCATCGTGCTTGGGGGCGAGAAAATCGGACCGCGCGCGGTCGATCTGCGCTGGATCGGCGCCATCGTGATGAAGAATGGCGAGGCCGAGGAAACCGGCCTTGGCGGCGGCGTGCTCAATCATCCGGCCGAGGGCATCGTTTGGCTGGTGCGACGACTGGCCGAGTATGGGGATTTCATCAGGGCGGGTGAGATCGTCCTGTCGGGCTCCTTCATCCGTCCGGTGGAAGCCCGTCCGGGTGACGCGATCGTCGCCGATTTTGGCGGTTATGGGTGCGTGAGCTGTCAATTCTGAGGAGCGTTTCGTGACAGAGAACCGCCCTGCGAATGTTCGCTTGAGGAGCTTTTCCCGATCGCTGCCGATGGCGCTTCTGGTGGCACGCGAGGCGGTGATGAACCGCTTCCGGCCATCGCTCCACCTGTTCAATCTGACCGAGCAGCAGTGGCGCGTCCTGCGCGCGCTGAGTTCCGTGCATCAGGTCGAGGTGATGGACCTCGCCAAGGCGACTTGCCTTCTCGCCCCGTCGCTGTCGCGCATCCTGCGCGATCTGGAAGCGCGCGGGCTGGTGGCGCGCGAACATCCCGAAGCGGACATGCGAAGATCGTTGATCTCCATCAGTTCGAATGGACTCATGCTGATCGATGCCGTCGCGCCGCTGTCCGAAGGCACCTATGCCGAGATCACCGAAACCTTCGGCAAGGAGCGCATGGAGTTGCTGCACGGCCTGTTGAAGGAACTGACGCAGGCGCTCGACGCGCTGCCGCAGCGCGATCATTCCGGTGTGGAGCTCGACGGGGAGGTTGCCGGTCTCCTCAATGAAAGGCGCCGCGGCCGTCCGCGAAGCGGAAGCGGCTAGGGACCGCCTGAGGCGGGCCTGGTGAAAGCCGCCATCTGAGAAGGGCCGCCAAGACGCCGATGCCCTTCGGGCACGGGCTTGAAGACGACAGCATAGCCCCATTGCGACGCGATGCGTCCTGCCCATTCCTCGAACGTGTTCCGATCCCATTCGAAGCGATGGTCGTGATGACGGAAGCGCCCCTCGGGCACGCCAAGCAGTGGATTATACTCGCTGTTCGGCGTCGTCAGAATGACGGTTTCGGGTCGCATGAGGGAGAAGAGAGCCGCTTCGGCGGCCGGCAAAGCCGCCGGGTCCAGATGCTCTATGACCTCCAGCAGGACGGCGCAATCGAATCCCGCCAGCTGTCCGGGCTCGTCGGTCAGCGAGCGCACATCCAGGCGCACATCCCCAGGAAGCGTCATGTTCAGCGTTTCCAGACGCAGGCGGGCTGTCTCGATGGCGCCGGCGTGAAGATCAAAGCCCCACAAGCGTTCGACCTGCGGCAGGCGTGCCAGTTCCACCAGAAGATCGCCGTCGCCGCAGCCGAGATCGAGGATGGTGCGGGCACCGCTTGCCCGTACCTCGTCCAGAACGGCTTCGATACGTCTTCGATGAAGGCCGCTCCCGTCGCGGTTCAGGCCCATTCGCCTTTGCGGAAGACCGGTACGCGGCTGCCGTCCTGGTGCACGCCGTCAATATCGATCTCGGCGGAGCCGATCATCCAGTCAACGTGAATGACGCTCTCGTTGCCGCCGCGCTCGGCGATCTGTTCGCGGGTCAGCGACCCGCCGTCGCGGAAGCATTTGGCATAGCACTGCCCGAGCGCGATGTGGCAGGCGGCGTTCTCGTCAAAGAGCGTGTTGTAGAACAGGAGCCCGCTTTGCGAGATCGGCGAGCCGTGCGGCACCAGCGCCACCTCGCCAAGCCGGCGCGCACCTTCGTCGGAATCGAGCAGTTTCTCCAGCACCTTCTCGCCGCGCGACGCCTGCGCCTCGACGATCCGCCCTCCTTCGAAGCGCACCCGGATGTCGTCGATAAGGCTGCCTTGGTGCGACAGAGGTTTGGTGGAGGAGACGTGACCCTCGACCCGTGCAGCATGCGGCGTGGTGAACACCTCCTCGGTCGGAATGTTCGGGTTGCAGATGATGCCGTTCTTGGCCTGCGAGGCGCCGCCCATCCATTCATGCCCATCGGCGAGACCGACTGTGAGATCGGTGCCTGGTCCGGTGAAATGCAGGGCGTGGAAATTCTGACCGTTGAGCCAGTCGGAGCGCTGCTTCAGCGCGGCATTGTGCTCTTCCCAGCGCGTCACCGCGCCTTCCGTGTCCACCCGCGAGGCAGCAAAGATCGCATCGGCCAGTCGGCTGACCGCCTCGTCTGCCGACAGCTCGGGGAAGACGCGCATGGCCCAGGCCGTGCCCGGCCATGCGATGATGTTCCAGTTGATGTTGAAGCCCGTGATGCGCTCGCGCGCCGGGGTATAGGCGATCGAATTCGCCTTGTTGGCGCGCCCGACTTTCTCCGGGTCCTCGTTGGCGAGCAGCATGGGATCGTCACCGACGATGGCGAGCCTGGCCGTGTTTTCGTCGAAGGCCTTCCCCATGCCGTCATAAAGCCAGGTCGGCGCCCGGTCGAAGCTTTGCTCCTCGGCGTGTCTGAACCGAGCGAGCGACAATTCCGGATCGGAGAGCAAGGGCGTGACGACACCCGCGCCCGCCTCATAAGCGTGCACCGCAATCCGCCGGACGAGCGGGAGCGCCTCCACAGGAGCGGTCAAGAGCAGGTCCTGGCCGCGCTCGAGCCGCAGCCCGACCTTCACAGCAACCTCCGCCAGCCTGTCGAGTCTGACTTCGTCGATGGGTATGGCGGCAACCGGGGACTGGAGGTTCATGGCGTTCCTTGAGGACAAGTATCTTGGCCGCGAAACTAGGTTCGGCATCGAGCCTGGTCAATGGCAGCTTCCCGCGCTCGTTGCCGATTGCGCACGCGCCCGCGCTTTCGAAAGCTCTTTACAAACGTAATAACATAACGCTATCGGAGCAGAGCCTTCTCTGATTGCCGGAGGACGAAAGCAATTGACAAAGCCGTCTGATTTTCCGACCGTCCGCCCGGTCAAGGTTCTTTCAGGTCGGAGTTTTCCGGCGTGGAAGCTAAGAGGGAATCCGGTGCCCCCCGGCGAGAGGGAAATCCGGAGCTGCCCCGCAACTGTAAGCGGCGAGCCGCTTTGTCGAATACGTCACTGGCATCTCGATGCCGGGAAGACAGGCAGAGCGACGACGACCCGCAAGCCAGGAGACCTGCCTGACCTCATAGAGTTCCGTGGGCGGGGTGTACCATGGGAACGCACGCGCATTTGGGAAGTCTGCCTGCCGGCAGGTCTTTTCGCTCGTGGTTTCCGCTTCTCCCATCCGCACTGAGGAGAAGCGATGATGCAGTCGACCAGGACCGGCAAACTTGATCAGGCATCTGCCGGGCATGGCGGCCGCGCGGTGCTGCTCGTCGCGCGCTCGGCCTTCGCCGCCGCCCCGCATCGAGAGATGGCCCGGATCGCGACACGCGCTGGTCGCCTGCCGGGCGTCGACCGGGCCGAATTCTGCTTCATCGAACAGGGCACGCCTTCGCTGCTGGAGCGGCTGCTCGAACTGAGACGCGAGGGGCTGGCGGAGATCACCCTCGTGCCGCTGATGCTGCCGATCGAGCCCGGCTTCAGAAACTGGCTCGTCCGATGCCTGCGACGCTGGCAAGGCGAAGTTCCCGGTCGGTGGCCACGCCTAAGTATCGCCAGTGGGCCTGCGGAGAGCCCGGCGCTCGAAACCCTGCTTGAATCCGTGCTGACGGACGAACGTGTGGAGATCATTCCCGAACCTGGCCGCCCGCTGGCGGTCGAAGGCTCGATCGTGCCGGCACAGAAACGCCGCGTCCTTGTCTGTGCGGGGCGTGCCTGCAACGAGGCTGGCGCGGACGCGATCTGGGGCCACCTGCGCAACTGTCAGGAACGGCGCAAGCTGCGCGTGACGGGAGATGGCGTGATGACGGCCAAATCCACCTGTCTCGGCCCGTGCAGTCTCGCGCCGGTGCTGCAGGTGTTTCCCGAAGGAACCTATTATGGGGGCGTCACCGAAGCCGCCATCGACGCCATCGTTGAGGAACATCTACTCGGCGGACGGGTCGTTGAAAAACACGCATATCCACCGACCGGCAGGAAGCAACGGCTGCGCGATCCGCACGCCGACTCCGCCACGCCTTATCGAGAAAAGGACGAAATTCATGCATGACAAGCACACAAGACTTCTCGCAGGGCTGCTGACAGCCGCTTTCGCCGCCACTGCGCCGGTCGCCGCCATCGCCCAGGACAAGCTTCAGGTCGGCGCGACCTTCCTGGCCAGCGGGCTCGACCCGGCGCGCGGGTCCAATGGCTGGTCGCTGGTCAGCCACGGCATCGGGGAAAAGCTCTTCATGGTCGACGCCGAAGGGCGTCTCGTGCCGGAACTGGCGGAGCGGGCAGAGCGCATCGATGAGCTGACCTGGCATGTCAAACTCGCTGAGGGTCGCTACTTTTCCGATGCAAGACCTGTGACTGCTGAAGCCCTGGCAGAAGGCTTTTCCAATACATTCGCCAACAACTCTACCGCGCGCTCTACGGGAGGCATGATCGAGTTCTCGGCGTTCGACGATCACACGCTGGCAGTCCAGACGGAGCGGCCCGTGGCCTATATCGAGGCGCTGTTCGCCGAATGGCCGCTGATCGCCTACACGCTCGATGATGATGGCGAAGCGGTCTTCACCGGCCCCTATGCCGTCGAATCCTTCCATCCCGACGACCGGATCGAGCTGGTCGCCAATCCGTATTTCGAGGGGGCGGATGCGCGCTCCGACCTGACGCTGCGCCGCTTCGGCGATGCGCAGACCCTGGCGCTCGCCTTCGAGGCTGGGGAACTCGATCTGGCCTTCGGGCTTCCCTCCGAGATGGCGCCTCGGCTGGCGGCACAGGCGGGGCTGGAGGTGAAGTCGTTCACGGTTGGCTATCAATACATGGCGATCCTCAATCTGGACCGGCCCGCGCTGCAGGACGAGGCCGTGCGGCAGGCGATCGACCTTGCCATCGACCGCGAGCAACTCGTGGCGGCCATTAATGGCGGCGTGCCGGCGACGGGCGCCTTCGCGCCCTATTTCCGCTTCGCGCCAGCCGACCCGCGCCCCTCAGACGTCGAGGCGGCCGCAGAATTGCTTGCCGACGCCGGCTATCGTGCCGGCAGTGATGGCGTGCTGGAACGTGATGGCGAGCGCTTGTCCGTGCGCATCCTTGCCTATCCGCAGCGACCGGATCTGGTGACCATGCTGCCGGTCGTGCGCGCGCATCTGACCGGTCTCGGCTTCGAGGTCGATACGCGGGTGGTGGAGAATGTCAGCGAGGCTGCGGCCGACGGCGACTTCGACATATTCCTCTGGGCCCAGCACACCGCGCCTTCCGGCGACCCTGCCTTCTATTTCACTTCCATGCTCCGAAGCGGCGGGCCGATCAATCACAGCCGCTACGCGGATCCGCAATTCGACGAAATCCTCGACCGTCTTGTAGAGGCGGAGGATGCGGAATTGCGTGCTGAACTGGCACTCGACGCGCAGGACCGTCTCTTCGAGACCGTTCCGGTCGTCTACCTCGTCTCGCCGCAATGGCATGTCGGGCTTTCGGAGAGGCTGGCGGGATACGAACCTTGGGGCTCGGACTATCACGTCCTGCGCGCCGAGATCGGCCAAGGTCGGTAGGGAAACATGGCACGGCTGGCAATAGGGAGCGGCATTCGCGCGCTCGCCAGCCTGCTGGCGGTGTCGCTTGGGGCATTCTTGCTGATCGCGCTCATGCCGGCCGACCCGGTCATGATCGCGATCCGCGCCTGGAACCTCGCGCCCACGGAAGAAACAGTGGCCGCGTTGCGCGAGAACTGGGGCCTCGACCGGTCCCTGCCTGAACGATACGTGATCTGGCTTACCGGGTTCGTGGCCGGCGACTGGGGACTGTCCTTCCGCACTGGCGAACCGGTGCTGACGGAGTTCCTGCGCCGACTTCCCCTGTCGGTTGGCGTCGGCGTGTCGGGTCTCCTCCTGGCGATCGCGCTCTCGGTGCCACTCGGGCTGGCCGCCGCCCAGCGACCGGGTGGATTCGCCGACCGCTTCAGCCGGCTCATTGCCATCTCCGTGCAGGCCGTACCGGCGTTCTGGATCGGTCTCGTGGCGATCTGGCTTCTGGGTGTCCATCTCCAGATCGTGCGGCCCTTCTCGGGTGGACCGAGCATCGTCGCGATTGCCACTGCCATCATCGCACTGCATTCGATGGGGGTGCTTTCGCGCGTCTATCGCAAGGACATGCTGGAGCAGGCGAGCCGGCCGCATTTCCGCACCGCGCTGGCCAAGGGTCTCTCGCGGCATCAGGCGCTCTGGCATCATTGCCACCGTAGCGCCTTTTTCGCGCTGCTCGCGGCGGTCCGTTCCGAAGCAGGCTGGGTCATCGGCTCGACCGCCACGCTGGAGGTGTTGTTCGGCCTGCCGGGCATCAGCCAGTTCCTGGTGCAGAGCATCGCGGTTCGCGATTATCACGTGCTTATCGCCTATGTGATGGTCGTCGCCGGATGGATGCTGCTGATGAACGCAATCCTGCAGTTTGCCATGCGCCGGCTCGATCCGAGGCACGCATGAAAGGCTCCCTTCTTCTCGGCGGCCTGCTCATGCTGCTTCTTCTCGGCGGGGTGTGGCAGCCACACGATCCCGATGCGATCGATCTGCTTGCGCGGCACGCCACGCCGTCGGTGGCCCATCCGCTGGGGACCGACCATCTCGGGCGCGATCTTCTCTCGCGGATGATGGTGGCGGGATGGCGCTCCGCACTCGTCGTGCTGATCGTAGGCGCGATCGGCCTGGTGGGCGGCTCGCTGCTGGGCACCGTCGCCGCATTGATGGGCGGCTGGGGCGAGGCTGTCATCGTCAAGATTGCCGAGACCTTCATCGTCGTCCCCACGCTTATCGTCGCCCTGGCAATGGCAGCGGTCATGGGGCTGTCGCCGACGAGTGCGGGCGTGGCGCTCGGACTGGCGGGTCTCGGACCCTACACGCTCTTGTCGAATTCCCTCACGCGGCGTCTGCTCGGCCAGCCTTTCGTGCTGTCGGCGCGGGCGATGGGTGCCGGAACTGCCGCCATGACGCTGCGCCACATTCTGCCCAACACCGCGCCGGTGCTGTTTGCCTATGTCGGCAGCAATGCCGGACAGGCCATCATCGCCTATGCGGCGCTCGCCTTCATCGGGCTGGGGGCGGATCCGACCCGGCCGGATTGGGGCGGCATGCTGTTCGAGTACCGGATGTTCGTTTTCGATTCGCCGATGCTCATGCTCTGGCCAGGCCTGGCGATCGCGGTCACGGCCGGGCTGCTGAATTGGGTCTTCGATCCCGAGGCCGTGCCGGCGGCGACATGATGCGGCTTGTGTCACCTGTAATTTCGCAACAATAACGCCCCCAGATTTCCCGGACTCCCTTTGCCATGAACCACTCGGCCCTTCTCGCCATCCTCTTCTTCATCTCCGGAGCAGCCGCCCTGATCTACCAGGTGCTGTGGGTGCGCGAACTGGGACTGCTCTTCGGATCGACCGCGGAAGCGGCTGCGCTGACGATCGCCATCTTCTTTGCCGGCATTGCGCTCGGCGGCTGGTTCTGGGGCGCGCGGGCCGGGCAGACACCGCGACCGCTCAGGACCTTCGGTCTTCTGGAGATCGGCGTGGCCATCACCGCGCTGGGGCATTTCCTGGTGGCCGACATCTATTTCGCGATCTACCCGACGCTTTACGCCGCGATGGGCGCTTCGCCGGTGCTCGAAACGTTTCTCAAGGCGCTTGTCGCCGCGACGATCCTGATGCCCTCTGCCTTCCTGATGGGCGGAACGCTGCCGCTGATGGGGCAGCACGTGGTCCGCGCCCGAGACGAACTCGGACGCCAGGGGTCGCGCCTCTACGCAATCAACACCGCCGGCGGCGCCACCGGTGCTCTCGTCGCTGGCTTCGTCCTGCCGATGGCGCTTGGCTATTCAGGTGCCTATCTGCTGGCGGTCGGCATGGATCTGCTGGTCGGTCTTTCGGCGGTCGTTCTGGCCAGGCGCGTGCTTCCGATGGCGACGCAGCAGAGGCAAGCCGCCTCCGCGAGCCGGCTTCCGTTCCTCATCTGGTCCGTGGCCTTCCTGTCGGGCGTCGTGACACTGGCAGTCGAGGTGATCTGGACCCGCCTCTTCGCACAGGTATTGCAGAACTCCGTCTACACCTACTCGCTCGTGCTCACGACATTTCTAGCGGCGCTTGCCCTGGGTGCGGGGCTCGCCAACTGGCTGGCCCGCCAGAAGGTCTTCCACCCCGGCCATGTGCTCAGCCTTCTGCTGTTCGGTTCCGCGCTCGTCGTGGCGGGCACGCCCTGGCTCTTTCATGCCGTGACCGGCGGGCTCGGCTATCTCGGGCATGGACAGGATTTCCTCGGCTACGTCCTCGCCGTCCTCGAGGCGGCCAGCATCGTGATGCTCCTGCCTGGCGTGGTGCTGGGCGCTGTGCTTCCCTATCTCCTGCGGCTCATGCAGGGGGAGGGAGCAGCTCCGGGAGCGGTGCTGGGCCGTCTCATTGCCGTCAACACGGCAGGCGCCATTCTCGGTGCGCTGCTGGCAGGCTTCGCGCTGTTGCCGGTGTTCGGCTCGTGGCAGTCCCTGCAGTTGCTCGCTGCCGTCTATCTGGTGCTGGGCGCCGCGACGCTTGGCATCATGGGCAACATCAGGCTGAGCGTGAAGGCGCCGGGCATGTTGCTTGCGATCACTGCGGCCATATTCGTGGTGACCGTTCCGCCCGAACTGGAGACGATCCGGATCAATCCCATGCGCGGCGAAAACCTCGTGGAGATGCGCGAAGGGCGCGCAGCACACACCGCCGTCATTGAGCGCGAGGGCAATCTGGCGATACGGGTCAACAATTACTACACGCTCGGCGGATCGGGCGCGATGATCGCGGAGCGCAACCAGACGCTGATCCCGCTGCTGGCGCATCCCGATCCGCGGGAGATTTTCTTTCTCGGCATGGGAACAGGCATCACTGCGGGGGCGGCGCTGTTTCTGGATCCCGAGCGCGTGACGGTCTGCGAGATCCTGCCGGACGTCGTGGAACTCGCCGAGGCGCATTTCGGCTCCTACACCAACGGACTCTTCGAAGACGAGCGCGTGACCATCCATGCGGAGGACGGGCGTCACTGCCTGGCGCGCAGTACGGCGCGTTACGATGCCATCATCGCCGACCTCTTCACGCCGTGGAAGGCGGGCACGGGCAATCTCTACACGCTGGAACATTACCGCATCGCTTCCAGTCGCCTGAAGGAGGGCGGCTTCTATGTCCAGTGGGTGCCGCTCTATCAGGTGTCCATGGCGGAGCTCGAAATCATCGCGCGCACCATGAATGAGGTCTTCCCGCAGCTGACGCTCTGGCGCGGCGATCTCTATGCGGAGCGGTCGATTCTTGCGCTTGTGGGGTCGACCGACGAGGCCCCGCTCGACATCTCGGTCCTGCGCGAGAATGCGCGTGCCACGGCGACGAACCCCGACATGCCGGATGCCTATTTCGAGGCGATGGGGCTCAAACTCTATGCCGGCAACGCCCGAAGCGGCCTTTTTGGCGATGCCGCGATCAACACCGACAACCGGCCGATCATCGAGTATCAGGCGCCGCGAACCCACCGCGCGGTGCTGACAGGCAGTGCCCGCTGGGTCACCGGCCTGGAGAGGGACGGGTTCTATCGGTTGCTCGCCGAGGCTCTTGCCCCTTCCTCCGATCCCTACCTGGCTGGTCTCGACGAAGACCGGCTCGGCTATGTCGACGCCGGTCGCATCTATGCCGCCTACCGGGGCCAGCATCACCGAGGCGAAAGCGAGGCAGCCGCGGAAAGCTGGCAGGCCTTCACCACGCTGACACCGGCCTTTGCGCGCCGGCCGGATTCGCCCGCCGGTCAGGTCGGAAGCGGGGTGACGATGTTCGGTCTGTCGGAGGACTGATCGCGCTGTTGCGGCCTCGCAAAGGCAACCAAACGCGGACAGGCCCGTTTCGCAGAAGGCCTGGATATGAAGTCGCGATGAGTTTGAAGATCATCTTTTGGATTGCCGCCGCCTTCGTGGCGGTTGCACTGCCCTTCCTCGTTCTCCTGTCGGGAGAGCGGGTCGAGGGGCATGCGCTGTTGTTCGACTTCTCGATGGGCCTGGGCTTCGGTGCACTTGCGCTGGCCAGTCTCCAATTCGCACTGACGGCCCGATTCAGGCGCATGACGCATCCTTTCGGCGTCGACATTATCTATCTGTTCCACCGCTATCTGGCGATCGGTGCCGTTGCGGTGATGCTCGGACATTTCGCCATCCTTTACATCTGGTACGAGCCGGCACTTGGCGTGCTCAATCCGCTGGAAGCACGCTGGGAACTCACATCGGGCCGCGTGGCGCTCGGCTGCTTCATCGTGCTCGTGGTCAGCTCCGAATTCCGCAAGTGGCTGAAGCTCGAATATGAGCTCTGGCGTTACCTGCACGTGGCCCTTGCCGTCATAGGCTTCGGCGCAGCCGTCGCGCATGTGCTCGGCGTCGGCCGTTTTACGGCCGCGGCCGACCAGCGCGCGCTCTGGCTGGGGGTCACGCTGGGCTGGCTCGTGCTGCTGCTTTGGGTGCGACTGGGCAAGCCGTGGAAGCAGCGCAACAATCCGTGGAAAGTGGTCGACAATATCGAGCGCCATGGTGGGGTTCATTCGCTGGTCTTCGAGCCCCAGGGCAGGGCGTTGTCGAAATGGAAACCGGGACAGTTCGTCTGGCTTACCCTGGAAAATTCGCCCTTCGGCCTGCGCGAGCATCCCTACACCATCTCCAACGCGCCGGAGCAGGGGCCGAACATCATGCTTTCCATCAAGCCGCTCGGCGATTTTTCGGAACGGGCCGTGGGGACCGAAAAGGGCGCCACCGCCTATATCGATGGTCCCTACGGTGTGTTCTCGATCGACAGCCATCCCGACGCGACAGGTTTCGTCCTCATCGCAGGCGGCGTCGGTATCACGCCCATTATGTCCAATCTCCACGCCATGCAGGCGCGCAATGACCGTCGGCCCGCAGTGCTCTTTTACGCCAATTCGAGCTGGGATGACGCCGCCTTTCGTGACGAGCTCGAAACGCTAAGCGGGCAGATCGACCTCAAGGTGGTTCACATTCTGGAGGAAACGCCCGATGACTGGGACGGCGAGGAGGGCTATCTCGACAAGGAAATCATGGAACGCCACCTCCCGGCCGATCGTAAGGGTTTCCGCTATTTTCTATGCGGACCGACACCGATGACCGATGCCGCCCGGAAGGCGCTGACCGATCTTGGCGCACCGCTCACGCACATCGATTCCGAAATCTTCGACATGGTCTGACGGAGAGCCTCATGCGTCCGCAAATCGCGCTTGCCATCGCAATCCTTTTGACCGGCTTCACCGTACTGTGTGCGGTGCTCTTCGCCGTGGTGCTTAACTAGAAAGGTCTTCCATGTCCGACCGCGCGGCCGCGCTGACGCGCGAATTGATGTCCGAGATCGCCGCCTGGCACGCGGGCGAGGAGGAATATCTCCAGGCCGTCGAAGAAGTCGTGCGGGCCGTCATCACGGTTGAGAAGGCCGATGCGCAGTACACGGCCGCCCGCGTCCTGCGGCGGCTGGCGGAGCCCGACCGCGTCATCGCCTTCCGCGTTGAGTGGGCCGATGACAAGGGCGAGATCCGGCTCAATCGCGGCTGGCGGGTGCAGCATTCCAACCTGATGGGGCCGTATAAGGGCGGGCTGCGTTTTCACCCCTCGGTGACACGCTCGATCCTCAAATTCCTGGCCTTCGAGCAGACCTTCAAGAATTCCCTCACCGATCTGCCGCTCGGCGGAGGCAAGGGGGGCTCGGATTTCGATCCCTCAGGCCATTCGGATGCCGAAATCATGCGGTTCTGCCAGGCCTTCATGGGCGAACTCGTCCGCTATATCGGCCCCTCGCGCGACGTGCCGGCCGGCGACATCGGCGTGGGAACGCGGGAGATCGGCTATCTGGCGGCCGCCTACAAGCGGGCTACCGGCGAGGCGGAGGGCGCGATCACAGGCAAGGCGCTCTGCATCGGCGGGAGCGAATTGCGGGTCGAGGCGACGGGGTACGGGCTTGTCTATTTCGTCTGCGCCATGCTCGCGCGTGCGGGAGAGGAGATCGAGGGCAAGCGGGTGGCGATCTCCGGCAAAGGTAATGTCGCGCGTCACGCGGCGCGCAAGGCCATGCAACTTGGTGCGACGGTGGTGAGCCTGAGCGATTCTTCCGGCCTTATTGCCGCTGAAGATGGGTTGAGCGTCGAAGCGCTGGACTGGATCACCGCGCGTGCCGATGCCGGCCAGTCCGTGGACACGCCGCCAAAGCGCGTGGGATTCGAATATCTGCCCGGAAAGAAGCCATGGCAAATCGAATGCGACATAGCTCTGCCTTGTGCGACCCAGAACGAGCTTGATGCGGACGATGCGCGCGCGCTCGTCGAAGGCGGTTGCCGCTTTGTCGCCGAAGGCGCGAACATGCCTTTGACCAACAAGGCCGCGGCGGTTCTGTTGAAGGCGGGAGTTCTCCATGCACCCGGAAAAGCGTCCAACGCCGGGGGAGTTGTGGTCTCGGCCCTTGAAATGCGCCAGAACGCGGCCTTCCGTTCGATGCCGGCCGAGGAGGTCGACGGCCTGCTTCGCGACATCATGGTCGGCATCCACAGGCTGATCTGCGAGGAGGCCAATCGCGGCACGGCCAAGTCGACGGCGGAGGTCGACTATGTTCGCGGCGCCAACATCGCCGCCTACCGCAGGCTGGCCCGCGCCGTCGTCGATCATGGTCTGATCTGACGCTTCGCTGCTTGCGCTCCGCACGCCGTCCAACCCACAATGCGGTCTCGTGAATGGGGAGGGCGAATTGTCAGGAACCGAATACGCAGCCTATGTAGGGCGGTCGCGCCGTGCGCAAGACACCGTCGAACCCTGGCGCGTCGAAGCCCTCGCGGCATCACTTGATCTTGAGCTTGATGCCGCGCCCGGCGCGCCGCTGCCACTGCCGTTCCACTTCGCGCTGTTCCGCGAGACGACACCGCGATCGGCGACATCTCCCGACGGCCATCCCCAGCGCGGAGTCTTCCTGCCGCCAATATCGTTGCCACGACGTATGTTCGCCGGCGGGCGCATGGTTCAGCACGCCCCGCTGGCGATTGGCGGGGAGGTCGAGCAACTGGAACGAATCGCAGCCGTCGAGGACAAGGCCAGCGCTGGCGGTCGCCTGGTGGTGGTCCGCGTGGAGTACGAGTATCGCCAGGAAGGTCAGCTCTGCCTGAGCGAGGAACGCGACCTGATCTATCTCGAAGATCGAGGCCCGACTCCGGCCCCGGGGGCAAGCGAGACGGTGGCGGATGCGGCATGGCAGCGCGACTGGGAAATCGATCCGGTTCTCCTGTTTCGCTATTCCGCACTGACCTTCAACAGCCACCGTATCCACTACGACCAGCGCTACGCGAGAGAAGAAGAGGGCTATCCCGATCTCGTCGTCCACGGCCCGCTTCTGGCAACGCTGCTGTGCCGGCTGGCGGAAGAGGAAGCCGGCCGTGCCATCCGGAGCTTCCGTTTCCGGGCCATGCGGCCCTTCTTTCTCGGCTGGCCCGTCCGGCTGAGGGGGCAGCCGGACGGCGAGGGCGGAGGACTAGTCGAAGCGCTGACGCCATCCGGGGAGGTGGGCATGCAGGCAACTTTCGCATTTGCCTGAGCCAATACGAAAAGCCGGGGACGATGTCTGGAGCGTCCTTCATGCAGCAGGCGAATCTGCCACAAGGTACATCTCTTCCCAACTCCGAGATGAGAGGACACCATGGCTGCCAGCCTGCCGACAGGAAGTTTCGCCGAACTGAAATTCAGCCTCTCCGATCTTCGTGGCCCCGACGCTTCGGCCATGGAAGCCGCGCGGCAACGTCAGTTGGAACTTACCAAGCCGCCGGGCTCGCTCGGGATGCTGGAAGATCTGGCGGTGTTCCTGGCCGGCTGGCAGGCGCGCGAAAAGCCGATCCTCGATCGTGCCCAGGCGCTGATCTTTGCCGGCAATCACGGCGTCTGCGCACAAGGGGTCAATCCGTTCCCGCAGGAAGTCACCGCGCAGATGGTTGGCAATTTCCAGAATGGCGGCGCGGCGATCAACCAGCTCTGCCTGGCCAATGGTTGCGACCTGGGGGTAATCGCCCTGGAGCTCGATCGGCCGACAGGCGATATCAGCCAGGGACCCGCCATGGACGAGGCGGAAACACTCGATGCCCTGCGCCAGGGGGCAGAAGCCGTCGATCCGCAAGCGCAGCTTCTCGTTCTCGGCGAAATGGGGATCGGCAATTCGACCATCGCAGCCGCGCTGGCCTGTGCGGTCTTTGGCGGTAACGGGGCGGACTGGGCCGGGCCGGGCACTGGTGCGGATACCGAAGGCGTTTCGCTGAAGGCACGTGTCGTCGACCGCGCGGTGGAAGCCAACCGTGCAGCGATCGGTGATCCACTGGCGACACTCGCCGCGCTCGGTGGGCGCGAGCAGGCCGCGATCTGCGGTGCTGTCCTGGAAGCGCGCGCACGGCGCATCGTGGTCATTCTCGATGGCTTCATCTGTACGTCGGCGGCCGCCGTGCTGCACCCCTTCGCCGGAGCCTTGGATCATTGCGTCGCCGGTCACGTATCAGCCGAACCCGGGCACCAGCGCCTGCTGGCGGCCATCGGCAAGACACCGCTCCTGTCGCTCGGCATGCGGCTTGGCGAAGGTTCGGGGGCTGCGCTGGCGGTGTCGGTCCTGCGCTCGGCGGTGGCCTGCCACAACGGGATGGCCACCTTTGCGGAGGCTGGCGTGGCGGGGGGCTAAGCGCCATGCTATCCGCGGTGGACCGGAGGTACAGCTCTTGGAACTCAAGCTCATCGGCATCGGGACCGGCAATCCCGAGCACCTGACCCTGCAGGCCATTCGCGAGATGCGCGACTGCGATCTCATCCTCCTGCCGCGCAAGGGGGCCGACAGGCAAGACCTCGCCGATCTGCGGCGTGGCATCTGCGAGGAACATCTGGGCGCGACCACCCGCATTGTCGAGTTCGACATGCCGGTGCGCAATGAGGCCATCATCTCCTACCGGCAGCGTGTCGACGCCTGGCACGACGAGATCGCCGAACGCTGGATGGAGGCGATTTCGGCTCATGGAACTGCCGGCAGGGTGGGGCTTCTCGTCTGGGGCGATCCTTCGCTCTATGACAGCACGATCCGTATCGCCGAGCGGCTGTCGACGCGTGTGGATCTGCAACTCACGATCATCCCCGGCGTCACCTCGCTGCAAGGGCTCACGGCAGCACACGGCATCCCGCTCAACGAGATCGCAAAGCCCGTCGTCATCACGACCGGCCGCCGCCTGCGCGAGGAGGGTTTTCCCGACGGCGCGGACACGGTTGCCGTCATGCTCGATGGCGAGTGCTCCTTCACCTGCCTTGATCCCGCCGGGCTCGACATCTGGTGGGGGGCTTATGTGGGCATGGCGCAGGAGGCCATCATGGCCGGCCCGCTCCGCGACCTGGCCGGCCCCATCGAAACACGCCGCGCCGAACTCCGCGCCGAAAATGGCTGGATCATGGACATCTACCTGCTGCGTCGGCGAACAGCCTGAACGCTCCGGCGAGGGTCATGGTGCCCGATTACCGGTGGCAACTACTTAGTTGACATCGGTAACTAATTGCTCCCATTCTCCGGAAGCGGGAGGAATGATGACGGATTTTCAGCTGCACCAAAGACTGGGCTACCGGGTCTCGCGCCTGTCGCGCATCATGCAGTCCCGGCTCGAGGGCCTGATCGCCAAACAGGGCCTGACGCGGCTGATGTGGTGCGTGCTCACCGGCGTCGGCGAGGAGGGTGTCACGACCCCTTCCGACCTTGCGGATTATATCGGCATCACTAGGCCTGCCACGTCGCGGCTTCTTCGCGAGATGGAGGCCAAGGGCATGGTTGCACGCAATGGCAGCGATGCGGACGGACGGGGCAGGACCGTGTCCGTCACCCCGCTCGGGCGCGATCTGCTGGAAGCCGCGCGTCCGTCGATTGAAGCCGTCAACGATCACTTCACGACCAAGATCGCGCCGGATGAACTGGCGCTGGCCATGTCCGTGCTGGACCGGCTCGCCGCTGGTGAGGACGAACAGCTCACGCGGCTTTGAACGCGTAATGCGGCCATTGCGGCCGGGAGGAAGATGTCATGCGTTTCTTTTCCTACAAGGACCGGCCGGTTCATCTGGGGCCCTTTCCGCTGGAGCGGCTTCGGCGCAGCCAAGAGGCCCCCGATCTCGATCGTCTGCCAGAGATCGAGCCGCTCGCCTTCCATGCCGACGATCCGCACTCGCTGACCCATGCCATGGCCCGTTTCATGGGCATGTTCGATACGGTGCGCGACGGCGCGATCGTGCATGGCGAGGCGGAGGTGCCAGCCGACCCGGTCGAGCGCAGCAAACATCTGAAGGCGGCAGGCTACTATTTCGATGCGTCCATGGTCGGCGTCGCGCGGCTGAACGAGGCGCATTTCCTTTCGCAGCCATTCCGCAACCCCGTGATCGACCAGATCAGGTCCGAACTGGAGGCCGGTCAGCCGAAGAGTTATGCGGCAGGCGTCGACATGGTCTATGCCGACATTCTGGAGTCGGCCCGAACCACGCTCGAGCCGGCCCGCCACCACACGCATGCGCTGGTCTTCCTGGTCGAGCATGTCCGCGAGCCGCGACGGGACGAGCCTGGTACGGACTGGCTGCATGGCACCCAGGCTGAGCGGGCCGCACTGCTGACGGCCAACACGGCGATCGTGCTTGCCAACTACATGCGCATGTTGGGTTTCGAAGCACGCGCTCACACGGCCACAACATCGGAGATCGATCTTCGTCGCCTTGCCGTCTCCTGCGGGTTGGCTGGCATGGTCGAGGATGGCAACGGCGTGGCGATCGAGAACGCCTATGTCGGCCGGCGCTTCGGCCTCGCCGCCATCACCACCACGATGGAGATGGCGCCGGATTTGCCGCTCGCCCCCGACCTCGGGCGGAACGGGCTTGCCTCGCACGGTCCGTCCTGGTGGCTGGGCAAGGGCACGGCGCGCAAGGCGTCCACGGTCGAACCCTATCGCGACCGCGAGTTCCGCAAGGGCCCCCACCCTTTCGAGACGCTGAAGCGGCGCGACGAGCCCACCACCTTCATCGACGAGGAACGCGTGCCGCGTTTTCCGAAGCGGGCGGATTTTTTTGCCAGGGCGCTGTTCGGCGACATGGGCAAATCCGTGCAGGAAGCGGCCAAGGGCGGCATGTATGTGATGAAAAGCCCGATCGGCGCCTGTGCCCGCCGCGCGCTCGGCGCGCTGCTCCTGCTGCAGTTCGGCGAGGCGCGCGGTCCGGTCGCGCCGCAGGCGGCCGATCCGAAGCGCAACGCCGAGAACCTGAAAGCTGCCGCCTATTATCTGTCGAGCGACGCCGTCGGCCTCTCGCGCGTGCCGCAATGGGCCTATTATTCGCATGATGCCGGTGGCAACGAGCTTGCGGCTTATCATGACAGCGGCATTTCGATCCTGATCGACCAGGGTCATGAGACCATGGAAGGCGCCAGCGGCGACGACTGGATTTCGGTCGCGCAGTCCATGCGCGCCTATCTGCGCTTCTCGCTTCTGGGCGGGGTCATCGCCGAACAGGTGCGGCGTCTCGGCTATTCGGCGCGGGTGCATTCCGTGCTCGACGGTGATGTGCTGCAGCCGCCGCTGCTGCTTCTGTCCGGCCTGGGCGAAGTCAGCCGCATCGGCGAGGTGATCCTCAATCCGTTCCTCGGGCCCCGGCTCAAATCCGGCGTGGTGACGACCTCCATGCCGATGGCCCATGACAAGCCGATCGATTTCGGTCTCCAGACATTCTGCTCGAACTGCAACAAATGTGCCCGCGAATGCCCGTCCGGCGCCATCACCGCCGGTCCGAAGCTGATGTATAACGGTTACGAGATCTGGAAGTCCGACGCCGAAAAATGCGCGCGCTACCGACTCACCAACACGGCGGGCGGCATGTGCGGGCGCTGCATGAAGACCTGCCCCTGGAACCTCGAAGGCCTGTTCTCCGACGCCGCCTTCCGCTCGATTGCCATGAACTTTCCGCAGATGGCGCCGGCCCTGGCCAAGCTCGATGACCAGCTCGGGCACGGGACCATCAATCCGGTCAAGAAGTGGTGGTGGGACATCGAGCTCGATCCCAGGGCGGGGCGCTACGTGACGGCAGGCGCCGTCAATATGCGTGGCCTTTCGACCGAGATCGACCTGAAATACGAGGACCAGACACTCGCCGTCTATCCGGCCGATGTCATGCCCGCGCCCTATCCGATCATCCAGCCGCTGAACCGCGAGGAGGGGATCAAGCGCTATCGCTCCATGCTCACGCCGCAGGCCTATCGCGAGCGGCTTTCGAAGGGCGAAACCGAGGGTCTGGCGCCTGGCCCGCGCCATCACGAGGAGAAGCCGCCCGTTTTTCCAGTCGTGGTTTCCAGGCGCGAGGATCTGTCCGAGGATGTCGTGCGCTTCGAACTCACATCCGCCAATGGCTCGCCGCTGCCGCCCTTCACGGCGGGCGCCCATATCGATGTCGTCATCGCGCCGGAATATCAGCGGCAATATTCGCTGGCCGGCGATCCGGCCGACAGTTCGAAATACGTGCTCGGCATCCAGCGCGAAAAAATGGGTCGGGGCGGTTCGCTTCTCATGCACCGCGTCTTTCGCGAAGGCCGGCGCATCTTCGTCTCCGAACCGCGCAATCACTTCCCGCTCGATGAAGAGGCCGACTTCACAGTGCTGATGGGTGGCGGCATCGGCGTGACCCCGCTTCTGACCATGGCTCACAGGCTGCATGTGTTGAACAAGGATTTTCTGCTTCATTATTCAGCCCGGGCCCGCGAGGAATGCGGCTTCGTCGACGAGATCGAGGCCCAGCCCTGGGCGGACAAGGCCGGCTTTCACTTTTCCAAGGAAGGTGGGCGGGGCGATTTGTCGGCGCTCATTCCCGAATATCGCCGCGGCATGAAGCTCTACACCTGCGGGAGCGACCGTTACATGGATGCCGTTTTCGAGGCGGCCCGCGGCAGGGGCTGGCCGGAAGAGGCGTTGTCCAAGGAGTATTTCACCGTTCCCGAGCCGCCGGATTACGTGAACCATCCCTTCCTTCTGGAACTGGTGAATTCGGGACGCGTCATCGAGGTGCCGGCGGAGAAATCGGCGACCGACGTCCTCGCCGAGGCGGGTATCCACATCTCCACCAAATGCTCGGACGGCATTTGCGGGGTCTGCGCCTGTGGCCATCTGGGCGACGAGATCGAGCACCGCGACTACGTGCTGTCGGCTGCCGAGCGTGAAAAGCGCGTTATCCTCTGCTGCTCGCGCGCGAAGGCGCCGGGTGGCCGGATACGGGTGGCGCTCTAGCGCGTCTTTCGCGCGCCTGGCGGCTGGCTTCAGCCTGTCCGACGCAACATGATGGCGGCCGCGTTCTCGGCTATCATCATGGTCGGCGCATTGGTATTGCCGGCAACCAGCCGTGGCATCACCGAGGCGTCGACCACGCGCAGACCCTCGACGCCGCGCACGCGCAACTGCGGATCGACCACGGAGGCCCCGTCCTTTCCCATGCGACAGGTTCCGGCCGGGTGGTAGATCGTCTCGGCGCGGGCACGGATGTCGGAGAGCAGTTGATCGTCGCTCCGCAGATCGGGACCGGGATGCAGTTCCGCCTTGCGGTGGGCGGCCAGGGCCGGGGCATCCATGATCGCGCGCCCGATCCTCACGGCTTTGAGCATCGTGTCCACGTCGCGGGGGTCGCCAAGATAGTCGGGCTCGATCCGGGCATTGGCTGTCGGATCGGGCGAGGAGAGGCGGATGCGGCCCCGGCTTTCCGGCAGGAGGTCGCAGACATGCATGGTGTAGCCATAGCCGAACGAGATCTGCCTTCCGTGGTCGCGCAGGTAGGCGGGGATGAAGTGGAACTGCAGGTTCGGCCGGTCGCGCTCCGGACCGCTTCTGACAAAGCCGCCGGCTTCGGCGACGTTGCTCGTGAACTCCCCCGTACCATCGCGTGAAAAGGCCCGGTAGGCGCGAAACGCGCGTGGCAGATAGGACAGCGACAGCCCGATGGCGTCGCGCGTGCTGGCTGCAGCCATCAAGGTGACATCGAGATGGTCCTGCAGGTTTTCGCCCACTTCGGGCAGATCGTGCAGGACGGGGATGCCGTGACGCTGAAGTTCCGCGCCCGGACCGACGCCCGACAGCTGAAGCAGTTGCGGGGAGTTGATCGCGCCGCCCGACAGGATCACCTCGCCGCCGGGATTGAGTTTGAGGTCGCCCTGGGCAAGCGCGACACCTGTCGCGCGACGACCGTCAAACAGGACTCTCAGGACCAGCTGGCCTGTACGCACCTCCAGATTGGGGCGCCCCAGTGCCGGTTCGAGAAAGGCACGGGCCGAACTGAAGCGCCGTCCGTCGCGCTGCGTGACCTGAAACAGGCCAAATCCTTCCTGCCGTGCGCCGTTGAAGTCGTCATTGCGCGGATATTGCAGCTGGGCGGCGGCCTCCACGAAGGCATGGCTCAGCGGGTTGGCATGGCGCAGATGGGCAACAGCCAGCTCGCCTTCGACGCCGTGATGTTCGTCATGGATGTCGCAATTGTTCTCCATCGCGATGAAGAGTTCGCGCGCGCGCCGCCAGCCCCATTCGCCGCCCGCCGCCTCGGCCCAGCCTTCATAATCCGCCTTGTGGCCGCGCATGTAGATCATGGCATTGATCGAGCTCGATCCACCCAGCGTCCGGCCGCGCGGCCAGTAGAGCCGGCGGTCGTTCAGTTCGCGCTGCGGTTCGGTCAGATAGCCCCAGTTGATCTTGCGGTTGCGCGCGATCGCCGCCAGGCCGAGGGGCATGTGAATGAACGGGCTGGTATCGCGCGGCCCCGCCTCGATCAGGCAGACGCGTTTGTCTGGATCGCGCGACAGCCGGTTGGCCAGCACGCAGCCGGCCGAGCCCGCGCCCACGATGATGTAGTCGTACATGCCATTCTGCCCCTCACCCCAGCAGCCGGCGCGCCATGCGGATCAGCCGCTTCACCCGCTCCGTATACGGCGGAAACAGCATGGGAACCGCAGAGAAGCGGTTGGTCAAGATGGATTTTTCATGGCTGAAGGCGCGGAAGCCATGGATGCCGTGTGCCGCGCCCAGCCCTGAATTGTTGACACCGCCGAAGGGCAGTCCGGGATGCGTATAGTGCAGGAAGGCGGCGTTGACGCTGACCCCGCCCGAACTTGTCTCGGTCACGACCCGATCAATCAAGGCCTTGTCCCTCTCGAAGACATAGAGAGCCAGGGGCTTGGGCCTTGCATTGATCGTGACAATCGGATCGCCGATGTCGGCATAGGTCATGATCGGCAGGATCGGCCCGAAGATCTCTTCATGGTCGATTTCCATTTCGGGCGTCAGCGCCTCGATCAGCGTCGGCTCCAGGAAGCGCCCATCGCCTTTGCCGCCTTGGATCACCTGCGCCCCCTTCTTCAGCGCGTCGTCGAGGAGCCCGCGCAAACGCGCCGCGTGGTGATCGTTGACAATGCGGGCGAAGTCCGCCGACTGCTCGGCCTCCACGCCATAGAATTTCGTGATCTCGGTGCGGAGTGCCGCGGTGAAGTCCGCCGCGACGGATTGATGGACGAAGACGTGGTCAGGCGCGATGCAGGTCTGACCTGCATTCGAGAAGCGCCCGAACGCCGTCCATTGCGCGGCCTTCTTCAGGTCTGCGCCGGGGCCCACGATCGTGGGCGACTTGCCCCCCAATTCGAGCGTGACCGAGGCCAGGTTCCTGGCGGCTGCCGCCATCACGATCTTGCCGACCTGCGGGCTGCCGGTGAAGAAGATATGGTCGAAAGGCAGTTCCAGCAGTCGCTGCGAGACGTCCTTGTCGCCCTCGATAACGGTGACGAGTTCGGGCGGGAAGGTTTCCGCCACCATCTCGGCGATGAGGCGCGAGGTGGCGGGGGTCATTTCCGAAGGTTTCAGGATGGCGCTGTTGCCGGCCGCGAGTGCCGAAACCAGTGGCGAGAACATCAGGTTGAAGGGGTAGTTCCAAGGCGCGATGATGAGGCAGACGCCGCGCGGCTCGGGGCGGATTTGCGCGCTCGTGCCGAAGGTGGCCATGGTGGGCAACATCCGTTGCGGCTTCATCCAGCCGCGCAGGTGCCGGCGCACATGCGCGATTTCCTGGGTCACCGGCATGATCTCGGAAAAGATCGTTTCGGCCTCCGGCTTGGCGAAGTCGGCTGCGATGGCGGCCACGATGTCCTGTTCGCGGCGGTCGATCGCGGCCTTGAGGGCGTTGAGGGCGGCCAGCCTTTCCGCCAGCCCGAATTCGACCCTGCGGCGCGCACTGCCGGCCTTCTGAAGTTCGAAAGCCGAGGCGATCCTGTCGTGCTGGTTCATGGCGGTTTTCTTGTCCCGGTCTGCCTGCGGGCGAGTGTAGAAGCCTGCGGCGGGTTGTCGATATGCCTGGCAATCGCAATTAGGCATCGCCGCGGTTCTCTGCTAGGGGACGGGCGTTTCAGGCAACTCAAGGACACGGACGAAAGCATGCCTCCCTATCGTTCCCGCACCAGCACCCATGGACGCAACATGGCCGGCGCGCGCGGCCTCTGGCGCGCCACCGGCATGAAGGACAACGATTTCGGCAAGCCGATCATCGCGGTGGTGAACTCCTTCACGCAATTCGTGCCGGGGCACGTGCATCTGAAGGATCTCGGCCAGCTGGTGGCGCGCGAGATCGAAGCTGCCGGCGGCGTGGCCAAGGAGTTCAACACCATAGCCGTCGACGACGGCATCGCCATGGGCCACGACGGCATGCTCTATTCGCTGCCGTCGCGCGAGCTGATCGCGGATTCCGTGGAGTATATGGTCAATGCGCATTGCGCGGATGCGATGGTCTGCATTTCCAATTGCGACAAGATCACGCCCGGCATGCTGATGGCCGCCATGCGGCTCAACATACCTGCCGTGTTTGTTTCCGGCGGGCCGATGGAGGCAGGCAAGGTTGTGCTCGACGGCAAGGAGGTCGCGCTCGATCTCGTCGATGCCATGGTGGCTGCCGCCGACGACAGCTATACCGACGAGCAGGTACAGACCATCGAGCGCTCGGCTTGCCCGACCTGCGGCTCGTGCTCGGGCATGTTCACGGCGAACTCGATGAATTGCCTCACCGAGGCGCTGGGGCTCTCGCTGCCGGGCAATGGATCGACCCTGGCGACACACGCCGATCGCAAGCGCCTGTTCGTGGAAGCCGGCCATCTCATCGTCGACGTGGCCCAGCGGTACTACCAGCAGGACGATGAAAGCGTGTTGCCGCGCAACGTCGCCTCGAAGGCTGCCTTCGAGAACGCGATGGCACTGGACATCGCCATGGGTGGCTCGACCAATACCGTGCTTCACATCCTCGCCGCCGCGATCGAGGGCGAGATCGATTTCGACCTCGACGACATCGACGCGCTTTCGCGCAAGGTGCCGGTTCTGTGCAAGGTCGCACCCGCCAAATCCGATGTCCACATGGAAGACGTTCACCGCGCGGGCGGCATCATGGCGATTCTGGGTCAGCTGGACCGGGCCGGGCTTATCAACCGCGATGTCCCAACGGTCCACGCGACGACGATCGGCGAGGCGATCGACCGATGGGACGTATCCCGGACATCAAGCGAGAGCGTGCGGGACTTCTTCAGGGCGGCGCCCGGCGGCGTGCCGACGCAAGTGGCCTTCAGCCAGCAACGCCGCTGGGACGATCTCGATCTCGACCGCATGACCGGCGTCATCCGCTCGGCCGATCACGCCTTTTCGAAGGATGGCGGCCTCGCCGTGCTGACCGGCAATCTCGCCGAGAATGGCTGCATCGTAAAGACGGCCGGCGTCGACGAATCGATCCTGGTCTTCTCCGGCCCGGCACGGGTCTTCGAGAGCCAGGATTCGGCGGTCAACGCGATCCTGACCAACAAGATCTCGGCCGGCGACGTGGTCGTCATCCGCTACGAGGGCCCGCGCGGAGGGCCTGGCATGCAGGAAATGCTCTATCCGACCAGCTATCTGAAATCGAAGGGACTGGGCAAGGCCTGTGCCCTCATCACAGATGGCCGGTTTTCCGGCGGCACATCCGGCCTGTCGATCGGGCACGTCTCGCCCGAAGCCGCGGAAGGCGGCACGATCGCACTGGTCCAGGATGGCGACTTGATCGAGATCGACATTCCCGGTCGCTCCATCCGGCTGACGGTCGCCGAGGAGGAACTCAAGCGCCGACGCGTCGCGCTGGACCATGTCGGCTTCAAGCCGACAGAAATCCGCAAGCGCAAGGTGACGGCAGCGCTCAGGGCCTACGCCGCCATGACCACCAGCGCCGACAAGGGCGCGGTCCGGCACGTGCCCGAGTAGGGCTCGCGCCGCCAGCTCAGCGCTGGCACATCCGCCTTGGGCCACGATAGGGCTGGTATGTGCAGTCGGCGGCTCGGAACGAGCGGTAGGCACGCGAACAGGCCTGAACGTTGCAGCTCGCGGCTGCTCCCTGGCGACCGCCAGCGGCGCCATTCGTGCGCTCGTTGTTGCGTGCCATCTGTCGACGCGCGCCGGGGGTGAACACCTCCACGCCGTTGGATTGCGCCTGTGACTGGACCGGGTCTGCCGCGCCGATGTCGCACATCCGTCGGCCACCGCTGTAGGGCTGGTAGGTGCAGTCGGACGCACGGAACGAGCGATAGCGGCGCGAGCATGCCTGGACGTCACAGGAAGGACCCGCCTGGGCAACCAGGTCGTCGCGGGACGAGCCGTGCTCTTGAGGCTCGTCCAGGGGCGCGTTGAAGGTCGGCCGGTGGTTCAGGGGATCGATGCCGTCCGGAAACCGTGCATCTGCCTGATGGACGAACGAACTGAAAATCTCAGCAGGCAGCCCACCGCCGGTCACCCGGTTCATCGGCGTGCCATCATCGTTGCCGACCCAGACACCGACCACCCAGTTTTCCGAAAAACCGACAAACCATGCGTCGCGGAAGTTCTGGCTGGTGCCCGTCTTGCCCGCCGCAAAACTGCCCGTCGCCGCGTTGCGGCCCGTGCCTTCGTCCACCACCAGACGCATCATGTCGACCATCTGGTTGCGGGACGCGCCCAGTTCCTGCGTGCGCATGCGGGCAGGTCCGACGCGCAGGGGGCGGCCGGTCTGCTCGGCGCTGAAGGAGGCAATCGCCCACGGCTCGGTCGGTGCGATGCCGGAACGGATCGATGCATAGGCGCCCGTCAGGTCGAGGAGGCTGACTTCCGATGTGCCGAGAGCCAGGGAAGGGGTCTCCATCAGCGGCGAGTCGATGCCCAGCGTCCGTGCGGTTTCGGCTACCTGGTCGATGCCCACTGTCTCCGCGATCGACACTGTGGCCGCGTTCAGCGACCGCGCGAAGGCGTCGGCCACGGTCACCTGTCCGTAGAACTGGCCCCCGAAATTCTCTGGCGCCCAGCCGGCGACCTCGACAGGCTCATCGATGACAAGATCGTTGGGATCGATGCCGGCTTCCAAGGCGGCGTAATAGACGAAGAGCTTGAAGGTCGAGCCCGGCTGGCGCATGGCGGCAACGGCGCGGTTGAAACTGCTTTCGCCGTAGTCGACGCCGCCCACCATCGCCAGAACGGCGCCATCGGGTGCCATCGCAACGAGTGCAGCCTGAGTGGCGCCGGACGTTTCGCCATTCTCCTCGATAGCCTCACGGACAACTTCACTGGCAATTTCCTGAAGCTCGGGAACATGAGTGGTCTGGACGCGGATCGTACCGCGATAGGGACCGGCGATGTCGCGGGCCTCCTCCATCGCCCAGTCCGCAAACCAGCTGCCAGAGCTTTCCGGTGCCGGGCGCGTCACGATCTCGGTACCCTCGAGATCCGCTGCATAAGCCTCCTCGACAGTAAGCCGGCCGTCGATGCGCATTGCATCAATGACGACAGCAGCGCGCTGGCGCGAAGCGTCGGGATTGCGGCGAGGATTCAGAACGGAGGGCGCGCGGATGACGCCGGCGATCAGTGCGGATTCCTCCAGCGTCAGATCGCTTACGTCCTTGTCGAAATAGACGCGTGCGGCAGCCGGAACGCCAGTTGCTCCCGCTCCGAGATAGATGCTGTTGAGGTATCGGGTGAGAATCTCCTCCTTGCCCAGCCTTGCCTCTAGCCAGAAAGAGACAAATGTCTCCTGGACCTTGCGCCGCAAGGTCCGGTCTTGCTCCAGATAGAGCACCTTGACCAGCTGCTGGGTGATGGTGCTTCCACCCTCCACGACCTGGCCGGCACCAATGTTTCGCACGAAGGCACGCGTGATGCCGCGCAGGTCGATGCCGTAATGATCGAAAAAGCGCCGATCCTCGATGGCCAGCACCGCGCCAACGAGGTGGTCGGGATAGTCTTCCAGCGGCGTGTGGGCACCCTGGTAGGGGCCGCTCTGCACGAGGGGGTCGCCAGAGGCATTCTCGAGAAGGACCACCGGCCTCAGTGTTCCGTCGGCGATCTGTTGCCATGGGACGTCCCGCAAGGCCCACCATGTAATGGCGCCCGCGGCAACGATCGAGATCAGAGCGGCGACAGCTATCGCAGAAACCCAGTTGATACCTCTTCGGCGAGGTCTCGAGGATGGGGCCTCGCCCGCCTTGTCCAAAGGGTTGCCCCGGCTCGCTTCGTGCGTGCCATTATCGTTCTTGTTGTCAGCCATGCGCCTCTCCCGCTGTCGCGGCCGTCCCTTGCCGGTCTCGTCCCTTGGGGAGGACGATGATCTGCAAACGGACGACCTCGGGCGGGGTTCCCTCGCTCGACAACTGAACTGTGGAGTTCTGGCCTGCGCCGTGCTGGCGAGGCTCAGTCGACCGGCACTTCCACCCGCTTCACGGCCGCCTCGATCAGCGATTTGCGGTTCTCACCTTTCAGGCGGGCTTCGGCACCCACCACGATGCGGTGGGCGAGAACCGGGACGGCGAGATCCTTGGCATCGTCGGGAACCACATAGTCGCGGCCTCTGATCGCGGCCAGGGCCTGCGCGGCGGCGTAGAGCCGCTGGGTGGCGCGAGGGCTGGCGCCGAGATGGATGCCGGGAAGCTCGCGCGTGGCGCGCACCAAGCGCACGATGTATCGGCGCACGCTCGCCTCCACCTTCACCCGCCGGCAGAGGGTTTGGAGGCGGATGAGTTCCGGCCCGTCGATGACGGGAGCAAGCGACTCAAGCGGGCTCGACTGCTCGAACCGCATGACGATCTCCTCTTCCTCGTCCTCGCTGGGGTAGCCGTGGGATAGCGTAATCAGAAAGCGGTCGAGCTGCGCCTCGGGCAGCGGGAAGGTGCCTTCCTGTTCGATGGGGTTTTGCGTCGCGATGACGAGGAAAGGACGCGGAAGGGGATGCGAGCGGTCATCGACCGTGATCTGCCGTTCCTCCATCGCTTCCAGGAGGCACGATTGGGTGCGCGGGGTGGCCCGGTTGATCTCGTCGGCAAGGATGATGTTGCCGAGAAGTGGCCCCGGGCGGAAGCGGAATTCGCCACGCTGCTGGTCGTAGATGTTAAGGCCGGTCACGTCGGAGGGCAGAAGGTCGGGCGTGAACTGGATGCGGCGGAAGTCGCCGTCGATGCAGCGCGCCATGGTGCGGGCCAGCAGGGTCTTGCCCATGCCCGGAATATCCTCCAGCGCGACATGGCCTTCGCACAGCAGCGCGACCACGACCAGCGTCACCGTGTCCCGCTTGCCCACGATCACGCGTTCCACGGCGTCGATCAGCTCGCGCGCCCTCGGCTGGACCTCGGCTCCCGGGCTCTGCATGTGATCAGTCTCGCTTGCCGTCTTGAGCATAAGGGTCATGTTCCTTGTATCTGACCAGAGTGAGTGAGCGGCGCAGTTTGCGGCGCAGCTTTGCAAAGCGTCCCGGAGGTAGCTCGTCGGCTTCACCATAGCGCTGGGCATTGTAGAGCTTGCCGGCAAGCGCCAGATCGCCTCCCGGCGAGGGCCATATGCCGCGCATGCGGCGTGCGTAATCGGCGGGTGTTTCGTGCTTTTCGCGGGGCCACCCGCGGTTGTCGAGGTCACGAAGCAAGCGCAGATAGGTGCGCCGGGTGCTCCGCGTTTTCGATCGACCGAACCTCAGACGTCCTGCGAATTCTCGCACCCCCTTGGCTGCTGAAGCGAACAGCCCGACGAGATGCCTCCATAACTGGCGCAGCGTATCGCCCAGACCGTGGTTCGACCGGTCGAAATCCAGGCCCGTCGTCAGGCGGCGCGGCTTGCGAAGCCAGGCGATCAGGCCACGCAGATTGCCAAGCAATATGATCGCCACCACCACGGCGATCGTGCCGAAGAAAAGGACCGAGAAAATCCGCCGCAGATAGTCCGGGCCCCGCAGCACCGGCTCACGCGGTGCAGCCGGCATGGCGCCGCCGCCCGCCGGCTCCGGCAGTTCGAAGGGTTCAGGTTCCGGCTGAGGCAGGAAACTGAACAGCCAGGCGAGGAAGGACCCAGCCAGTTCCAGGCCCCGCATGAGCAGCGCCAGGACGATGTCCAGCACCGACCGATCGACCACCGCGCTTGCCAGCAGCCCGACAAGCAGCACCGCAGCGATGCCCACGATCGCCGAGATCGGATTGCGGGTCGATGTGCCAGCGGCGCTGGCGCCGGCGCGGACATGCCACAATGTTGCGAGCCCGAAGCCGATGAAGCCCATGGCGAGCCACATCACTACCCCTTGATCGTTTCGTAACGCCTGGCCGATGCCGAGCACCAGGAGGAGCACCAGAAGACCAATCTGGAAACCGAGCGCCACGGCATGCGCATCGAGCCTCTTGCCGGACAGCATGATCCCTCTTGCCCAGCAGAACGCGGCGCCGGTCAGAAGGATCAGGGCCTGCCGTCCGGCAGGATCGTTGATCAGCCAATCCAGTTGAAAGCCGGCCCCGCGCCAATGTGCGACGCTCTGCGGTGCGATGAGAAGGAAGGCGGCCAGCACGAAGCCGCCATATGCCGTGGCGTGGCTGGCGCCCAAAGGCCAATGGCCCAGGGAGGATTGCCTCAGCCCGGCGTCGAGAAGAAGGGCCAGCGGATAGGCCAGGCAGATGATTGCGAAGGGCAGGCCCGTATTCTGGCCGGCACCGCTGTCGAGGAGGAGCAGCAAGGCGGCGATCCAGCTCAGCTCCATGGCGATGAACAGCCATGACTGGAGATCCGGCCATTGGAGCCGGACTCTTGGGATCGCGCGGTCGTTCATGGCGCGAGGCCCCCGATCAGTGGACCGAGCTGGCGGCAGGAGAGCGAGGTGTCGGGCAGTTCGCCCGGACCCGCCTGGAGGAGGACGATCGGACGACCCCGCTGGTCGAGCTCGCGCAGGCGCGCGAGCAGTGCGGCGTCGAACTGTCTGGCGATGACGGCGAGCGTCGCCCGTCCGGCGGTGGCCGGAAGCGTCACATCGAGGAACGACCGGAAAGGTTCACTTGGCGAGCGGCCGAGCCTTGCGAGCCTTTCCAGGATGACGGTCTGCTGACCCGGCGCCCTGCTGGCGGGGACCGCGACCGCACCGGCGCCATCTCCCTGCAGACCGTTGGCAAAGACGCCGACCTGCCGTCGGCTCTCCAGTTCGTGGCTGGCGATCGAGGCGAGTGCGCTGACTGCCATCTCGAAGAGGTCGTCATCCACGACGGCGAAGCTGTCCACGGCCAGATAGAGCGCGGTATCGAGGCTGACAGTCGGCTCGTATTGCCTCGCCATCAGTTCGCCCGTGCGGGCCGACGCCGACCAAGCGATGGCCTTGAAGGGAGTCTCAGGCGTGTAGGGCCTGAGCGCCATCGGGCGGCCGGGGTCCTCGAACAGGCGCCGCGGGTCCCGGGCTGCGCCAAGCGGCTGGTAGGCGGGAAGACCGAGTTCGGACACCGGATAGATTCGTGGATAGACCACCAGCGCCTGGCCGGTCGGGAAGGATCGTGTCTTGATGAACAACCCGAACACGTCGGAACTGCGCAAGGTGCCAGCGCCGATCCTGTGGTAGCCGCGCTTGCGGCAGGAGATCAGCCGGCGCAGGGTTGCCTGACGATAAGGGCCGAGCGCCGTGGCGAAACGCAGGCATGGCGCGCCTGTCGCATCGGCTCCGAGCAGATCGTCGCCCGGCAGCAACTCGGCGGGCATCGAGATCTCGGCCTCGAGCCAGCTCAGCGGCAGGATCTTGGCGTTGTCGATCTCGACCGTGAACCCCACCTCGTCGCCTGGAAAGGCGCGTTGCGCCGAAAGGGCAGGCGACAGCGCAACGGCGTGAAGCGACAGATAGGCCCACCCCCGCGCCACCAGCCCTGTTGCCGCGACGAGTCCCGCCACAAGCACCAGGCCGCTCAGGCCGAACCATGCGGCGGCCACCATCGTCCCCGCCATGAGAACGAGGCCCGGAAGGTCGAACAGGAATAGCTGCGTTCCCGGCGACTGGTCGCCGGCCCGCGCAATATCCTGCTGTTCTGGGGTTGCCCCGGCTGAGGTCATGAAGCGGGCAGGGCTCCGGATGAGCGGGAGGGAATGACTCGGGCCTCTCCCCCCATGGCGCCGGCCACGAAGATGTCGATCGATCGCTCGAGAAGCGCGCAATCCAGCGCCTTTTCCGCAGTGCTCTCCAGCATCGCGCGGCGCAAGGGCGGCAGGACGATGAGGCCGAAAAGTATCTGCGCATCCAGGCGCGCGGCTTCGTCCGTGCGGTCGCCGTAGGCGTCGAGCTGGCGCAGGAGACTGGCGGTAATGGCCGTTACCCGCTCGCCACCCTCCAGATACATGCGGTGGGCGAGTTCCGGAAACTGATGCGCCTCGCCGGCGATGATCCGTTCGAGCGCTATGACCTGCGGATCGATCATGATGTCCAGCAGCTGGCGCGCAAGATCGTGGAGGCGTTCATGCGCATCCCCCTTGGGCACGATGATAGCCTCCAGTTCCCGCATCTTGCGGTGACCCAGTTCCGTCACCGCCGCCTCGAAAAGGTCGGCCTTGTTGGCGAAGCGCGCGTAGATGGTCGGCTTGGAGATGCCGGCTTCGGCCGAGACCATGTCCATGGAGGTCTTCTCGAAGCCATGCTTCAGGAACAGATCGGTCGCGGTGGCCACGAGACGCTTGGTCAGCGCGGCCGCGTCCTTGCGGGTCGGACGCCCCCCCCGCCGCTCTTTTCCTCCTGAACCTTCTGGTGGCATTGTGGGTTGCGCCTCTTGAATAAGCCCGGCACGACTTATATTAACTACACCGTTTAGTTTCAATGGATAAGTGCGGTGCATTCACACCCTTCCGGTTGATGTGAGCGCCGGTGAAACCATGTGTGGAACGGCAGCATTGCCCGTGACATGAAAGGATGGCCGCATGGGCCGCTATTTCAACGCAACGACCCTTGTCTTTCTCGGCCTGATCGCCCTCGTCGTGGTGTGGATCGGCAGCGGCATGATCACGCGCGAGCCCATCGCGCCGCCAGAGCGCGCGCAGACGCGCATGCCGACCGTCGCTGCGAGCTGGAGCGAGGCCGAGGAGATCGTGCGCGAACTCGTGCTCTACGGCGATGTCGAGCCGGTCCAGGTTGCCATGTTGCGGGCACGCACGGACGGTATCGTCGAGGAGGTCGTGTCACAGGGCACACGGGTGGAAAGCGGCGATGTTCTGGCGCAACTTTCCTCCGATGACCGTGAGGCGCGGCTTGTGCGCGCCGAAGCGCAACTGGCCCTGGCCGAGCGAGATTTTCGCGCGGCCGAGCAGTTGGCCGAGCGGGGCGTGGGGCCTGAAGCCGAGGCGCAGGCCCGACTTGCGCAACTCGAAGCCGCGCGCGCGGAGCTGCGCGCCATCGAGCTGGAGATCGGCAACACGACCTTGCGCGCTCCCATCAGCGGCACCGTCAACCAGATTGTCGCTGAGATGGGCGCCTATGTATCGCCGGGCGGCGAGGTGTTGGAGATTGTGGACAACGATCCGCTGGTCGCCGTGGTCCACGTCCAGCAAGCCCAGATTCCCAATGTGCGCGTAGGCGCCTCCGCCCGCGTCAAATTCATCGGGGGCGACCAGAAGGAGGGACGCGTTCGCTTCGTGTCGCCGATTGCCGATGCCGCAACACGCACTTTCCGCGTGGAGATCCAGATCGACAACGCCGACCGCGAGCTGCCGGCCGGTCTCAGCGCGGAGGTAACAATACCTTTCCAGTCGGTTCCCGCGCACCGCGTCTCGGCGGCGCTCGGGCGACTGGACGAGCAGGGTCGCATCGGCCTCCACATTCTCGACGAGGAAGACCGCATCCAGTTCGCGCCGATCGAGATCATCAGGGCGCGCGCCGATGGCGTGTGGGTTACGGGCCTGCCGGAGCGGGCGAGAATCGTCACCATCAGCCAGGGAACCTTGCGGCCAGGTCAGCAGGTCAACGTACAGGAAACACCAGAGGAATACCTCCTGGGCGGCGCGGGCTCTGGCGCATCCGATGCCATGCAAGCCGTTTCGGATCGCATCGGCGCTGACGATTCAGTTGCCGAGGAAGTTGAAGAGAACGGCTTGGAGAACCGCTGATGCATACGCTCATCGCCGCGGCCTTCAGCCGTGTCCGGACGGCGCTTCTGTTCCTGGTTCTGATCTTCATTGCCGGCGCCTATTCCTATGCGACCATTTCCAAGGAAGCGGCGCCGGAGATCGACATTCCCGTCTTCATCGTCAACGTCACCTATTCCGGCATTTCGGCCGAAGACAGCGCACGGCTTCTCGTCGAGCCGATGGAGCGCCAGTTCCAGACGCTGGAAGGCCTGCGACGCATGAGCGGCCAGGCGGGCGAGGGCTTCGCCACCATGACGCTCGAATTCCAGCCCGGCTATGATCAGGATCGGGCCCTGCAGGACGTTCGCGACGAGGCGGACAATGCGCAACCCGACCTTCCGGCCGGCGCCGATGCACCGATCGTGCGCGAGATCGATCTGTCGATCTTTCCCATTCTGACCATCGCCCTGTCGGGAGAGGTTCCCGAGCGCGAACTCATCGCGATGGCCCGCGACCTTGAGAACAGGCTGGAGTCGATATCTGGCGTTCTCGAGGCGGATCTGACGGGGGATCGAGAGGATCTCCTTGAAATCATCATCGATCCGCTTGCGATGCAGTCCTATGGCATTTCATCAGGTGAGATCGCCCAGGCGGTGCAGGCCAACAATCAGCTGGTGGCGGCCGGCGCGTTCGACACCGGCGCGGGTCGGATCGGCGTCTCGATCCCCGGAACGATCCAGACGCTTGCCGACGTCCTGGCCATGCCCGTCCAGGTCAGCGAGCGGACGGTCGTGCGCGTGCAGGACGTGGCGCAGGTGCGCCAGACCTACCAGGACGCCGTCAGCTTCGCGCGTATCGATGGACAGCCCACCATCGGCATCGACATCCGCAAGACGGCCGGCGCCAATGTCATCGACACGGTCGCACAGGTCCAGGCCATGGTTCAGGAAACCAGCGCCGGATGGTCGGACACGATCCGCGTCGACTACATGCAGAACCAGGCCGAAGACATCCAGACGCTGCTCGGCGATCTGGAGAACAACGTCATCGCGGCCATCATCCTGGTCATGCTGACGACGATCCTGGCGCTTGGCCTGCGCGCCTCGGTGCTGGTGGCGATCGCCATACCGGGCTCGTTCCTGGCTGGAATCCTGCTTATCAACCTGATGGGCTTCACGCTCAACATCGTCGTTCTGTTCGGTCTCATCCTGGTGATCGGGATGCTGGTGGACGGCGCCATCGTGGTGGTCGAACTCGCCGAGCGCTATCGCGCGGAAGGCATGTCGCGGCGCGAGGCCTTCCTGAATGCCGCGCAGCGCATGTCCTGGCCGATCACGGCTTCGACTGCCACCACGCTCGCGGTCTTCTTCCCGCTTCTGTTCTGGCCGGGCGTGGCGGGGCAGTTCATGATGTACCTTCCCGCGACGGTGATCGTGACCTTGGGCGCCTCGCTCTTCATGGCGCTGATATTCGTGCCCATCATCGGGACGCTGTTTGCGGGCGGGCGCTCGCCGATGATGAGCGCGGATTCCACGACGCATCCGAAGGTCTATGAGCGTGGTCTCAATTTCATGGTCGCCCGGCCGGGCTTCGCCGTCGGGCTGAGCCTTCTCGTGCTGGTGGGATCATTCTTCATCTACGGCCTGTTCGGGCGCGGCGTCGACTTCTTCCCGCCTGTCGAGCCCGAACGCGCCCAGATACAGGTCCAGGCCGACGGCAACCTCTCCGTCCAAGAGGCCGACCGTCTTGTTCGGATGGTCGAGAACCGGGTGGTCGGAACCGAGGGTATCGAACGCGCCTACTCGCGCACCATCGGGTCGGTCGAGCAGCGTCTCGGCCAGAACCTGGCGCCGGACGTGATCGGCACCATCCAGATCGACTTCACCGACTGGCGTCTGCGTCCGCCGGCGTCGGCCATCATCGAGCAGGTTCGCGGCATCACAGCGGAGCTGCCGGGCATCGGTGTGCGGGTCGAGGAACAGGAGGCAGGGCCAGGGGATGCGCGTCCGGTACAGATCCGTCTTTCGGCGGCAAACCGCGATCTCCTGCCCGAGGCCTCCGCGCTGCTCCAGGACCTGATGGTTGCGCAGGGCTCCTTTGTCGACATTTCGAGCGACGTACCCATCCCGTCGGCCGAAGTGCGGCTGCGCGTCGACCGAGAGCAGGCGGCGCGCTACGGCGTCGACATCGACACGCTGGGTACGGCCGTGCAGTTGCTGACGAACGGCGTGGTGCTGGGCAGCTATCTGCCGGACTATGCCGATGACGAAGTGGAGATCCGCCTGCGCTATCCGGCCGAGGAGAGAACCTTCGCCCAGCTGGCCGACCTGCGCATCTCGACGCAGAACGGCATGGTGCCGATCGCCAATTTCGTCGAGCTGGTGCCCAGCCTGGCTGCTTCCGTGATCAACCGGATCGACGGCCAGAACGTCCAGACCGTCTCTTCGGCGCTGACGGAAGGCACAACGGTGACGGAAGAATTGCAACGCCTGGAGCGATCCGTCGCCGAGGCCGGCCTGCCGGAGGGTGTCGCCATCAGCTTCGTGGGCGAGATCGAGGATCAGGAAGAGGCGATGACGTTCCTTGTCGTGGCGTTCATCGTCGCGATCTTCCTGATGTTCCTGATCCTGCTGACGCAGCTCAACAGCTTCTTCCAGAGCCTGCTGGTGCTTTCCGCGATCATCTTCTCTATCGCGGGCGTGCTGGTGGGCCTGGTCATCCGACAGGAATCCTTTTCCATTGTCATGAGCGGCATCGGCATCGTGGCGCTGGCCGGCATCGTGGTGAACAACAATATCGTGCTGATCGACGCCTATAACGAGCATCGCGGCAACGGCATGGCCCCGACAGATGCCGCGCTGAAGGCCGGCGCGGAACGCTTCCGCCCGGTGCTGCTCACGGCGATCACGACGATCGCCGGGCTGATGCCGATGGTACTCGGCATGACTGTCGACTTCATCAACCGCGACCTGTTCTTCGGCGCCCCGTCCGGCCAGTTCTGGGTGCAGCTGTCGACGGCGATCGTCGGCGGCCTCACTTTCGCGACCTTCATCACGGTCCTGCTGACGCCGGCACTTCTGGCATGGGACGGCAATCGCCGCGAGCGGCACGCGGCGCGGCGGCGCCAGCGGCTGGAAGGCGGCGATGCGGCGGCCGCGCCCGCCTAGTCGACGCCTCTCAGGGGCTGCCCCAGCCGCCCCCGTTGGCAGTGTGGATCAGCACTTCGTCGCCGGGGCGCAGCCTGACGCCGGAGGCGTAGGCGTGGTCCTCGCGGCTGCCGTCGGGATGGATCACCGACAGGCCGTTGGTGCCGCCCGCTTCGCCGCCATTCGAGCCCCAGACGGGCTGGCGGTTGCGGCTGTAGCCGGCCGACAGCACGGCATTGCCGCGCATGCGGTAGCTGGTTTCCATGCCTCGCCCGCCCTTGTGGCGGCCACGCCCGGCCTCGCTTTCGGACAGGCGTTTGTAGGCGACTTCCAGCCCGTAGCGCGCCTCCGAGATTTCGACCGGTGCGTTGTAGGTCTCGCCGTGGCTGCCGGAATACATCGCATCCAGGCCGTCACGGGTGGCCGTCGCCCCCCAACCACCCATCTGCGGCTCGACCATGGTGAAGCGGCGGCCGGTGTCGGGATGATCGCCGGCAATGACGGTGCCGCAGATCGATGCGAAATGTCCGGCCGGCAGGCGCTCCGGGATTGCCCTGGCCATGCAGCGCCACAGCATGTCGTAGAGGCGGATGCGGGTCTCGAAATAGTAGCCGTGCGGGGCGTTGCCGGTGGCGTGGAAGATCGTGCCGGGTTCGGTCACCACCTCAAGCGCCCGGAATGAGCCGGCATTGGCAAAAAGCGTGGGGTCGGTCAGCGCCTTGAAGATCATCTGCGCCGAGATGACGGCGCCATCGCGGCTGGTGTTGAAGGGAGCGGCGCGTTGTCCGGGATTGCCCGAGAGGTCGACCAGGAAACGATCGGGCGCAATGGTGATGGCGGCGCGCCACATCGCACCGTCATCCTGCTCCTCTTCGATCTCGTAACGGCCCTCGGGCAGGGCCGCGAGGCCCGCGCGGCCGCGTCGCTCGCCCTCGTCAAAGAGGGCCAAGAGAGCGGCTTCGTAGGCCGCAATGCCATAGGTCTCGACAAGCTGCCTGATGCGGGTATCGGCCTTGCGGCTGGCGGCCACCTGCGCCCACAGATCGCCCTTGACGAAATCGGGCAGGCGCGAATTGGCGGCGATGATGTCGAAGACGGCCGCAATCGGCTTGCCTTTTTCGAACAGCTTCACGGCCGGCAGCCGCAGGCCCTCCTGGAATATCTCCGTCACGTCGACCGCCATCGAACCGGGCGTTGCCCCGCCGATGTCGTTCCAGTGGGCGATCGATGCCGTCCAGGCCACGCAGCGTCCGTGGGAAAAGACCGGCAGGGCGACCACCACGTCGCTCAGATGCGTCACCCCGCCGAAATAGGGATCGTTGGTGACGAACATATCGCCTTCACGGATGCTGTCTGCGCCGTGCAACTCGACGATCCGCTTCACCGCCTTGTCGAGCACGCCGACGAAGGTAGGGATTCCCGCGCCGGAACTGACGAGATTGCCCACCGAATCCGTGATGCCCGTGCCGACATCCAGCACCTCGTAGATGATCGGGCTCATCGCCGTCTTCTTCAAAACCGCGAACATCTCATCGGCGGCTGCCACAAGACTCGCCTGGATGACGCTGGAGGTGATGGTATCAGGTCGGGTCATGCGCGCTTGGCTCGGTCATCTGGAGATCGCGGGGAGAGCAGATTTGTGCCGGCGCCAAGGGCGGAACGTCCGCCCCCGGCCAGGTCGGGCGACCCGTTCAGACCTTGGCGACGTGCAGGTCGCGGGGCAGGGTCGACAGGATTTCCGGCCCGTCGGCGCGCAGGATCACGATCTCCTCCAGCCGGATGCCGAAGCGGCCGGGCAAATAGATGCCGGGTTCGATCGAGAAGGTCATGCCTTCCTCCAGCACGGATTCCGAGGTCGCCGTGATGTAAGGCGGTTCATGCCCGTCAATGCCGATGCCGTGGCCGGTCCGGTGCACGAAGTATTCGCCGTAGCCGGCATCCGCGATCACGTTGCGCGCGGCCGCGTCGACTGCCTTGGCCTTCACCCCGGGACGCGCGGCGGCAAGTGCTGCCTGCACGGCCTTCTCGACCACGGCATGCACTTCCTCATAGCCTTCCGGCGGACGGCCGACCGCCACCATGCGCGTGATGTCGCTCGGATAGCTCGCCTTCTTGGCGCCGATATCGATGACGATGGCGTCGCCTTCCTGCAGCTTGCGCTCGCCGCTCTGGTGGTGCGGGAAGGCGCCGTTCTGGCCGCCGCCGACGATCCAGAAGGAAGGCGATGCGCCTTCGGAAGCGAAGTGCGCCTTGACGACATCGGCGATCTCCCGTTCGGTCTTGCCGACGGCGATCGCGTCGAAGGCCTTGAGCATGGCACGGTCCGCGATCTCGGCGTTCATCTTCAGCGCTTCATATTCGGCCTGATCCTTGGCCATGCGCAGCGCGCCGAGCGTCTCGGTGGTGAAGGCGTGGCCGGCACCCGGCAGATTGTCGAGCACCAGCAGCGCGAAGTCGGCGCGCATCGTCTCGTCGAGCACGACTTTCTTGGCGTTCGCGGCGCCGACATCCGACAGCGCCTTCATCAGCGCGCCTTCCGGGCCCTCGTCGTCGCTCCAGGGATGAAACGAGATGTCGGTGTCTTCCCGGGTTCCGTCGGCGTTGAGGGCGGGCATCAGGAATGTCTCCTTCTCCGGCCCGATCAGCAGGAGGCAGGGACGCTCGTCGGGATGCGGGTGGAAGCCCAGCAGCCAGTCCATGTGCGAGCCAGGCGCGATGGCGACGAGATCGACGCCAGTTTCGCCCATCTTGGTGCGAAGCGCGGCCAGACGGCCCTTCGTGTCGACTTTCATGTTTTCTTCCTCGTGATTGGGGGCAGTCTGTTCAGGCCGCCCTGCTGGTCTGGCGCGACGTTTCGGCCGGCACGACGACGCGTGTGCCAAAGGCCTCTCCCTCGTCGAAGCCGCCGAAACGGGTGAGTTCTTCTTCCGATGGCGCCTCGCAGGACCATTTGCGCGACGGCACCCAGCCGCATTGCCGCTTCAGGATCGCGGCGTATTCAGCCCGCTTGAGCGCGGCGATCGACGGATCGATTACCGGCACGCCGAGACGCTTCTCGATATCGCGGTAGAAACCAACTTCGAGCGTGCAGCCCAGGATCAACGCCTCGGCGTGGTCCTCCTCGACGGCCTTGCGGCCGGCCTCGATCAACCGGCGTTCGGTTTCGGCATGGTCCTGCTGGAACTCGTTGACGCCCAGTTCGACGTGGTAGAAGCCGGAGAGGCGATGCCCGTGGCCATGCTCGCAGACCGTGGCCTCCATCTGGTTGACCCATTTGCGCCGGCCCACGATCACGCCAAAACGGTTGGCGAGGCTGGCGGCGATTTCGCATGAGGCCATGCAGGGCGCGGTCACGATCATGTCGCCCGAGAGTTCGCGCGCGTCATGGAGAGCCGTGTCGTAGAAACAGCCGATGGCGAAGGCGTCGAAACCTTCGCGGTGGGCCGCCCGCGCGGCGCGGACGATGGCGCGCGTCACCATCGCCTCATAGGAACGGAACTCGATATGGGTAAAACCACCCTCGCTGGGAGGCAGGGAGGTCACGTGGACCTCCGTGCCCGGCAGCTTGTTGTCGCGCGCCATTTCGGCAAAAACCTTGTCATGCAGTTCGTCGCCCGCCACGGGGCTGAAATACATGATCTTCAGCGGTTTCTGGTTCATCTAGTCCTCCTGTCGCGGTCTCAGACCGAGTATCCGTAGACCTCCCGCGCGCGCTCCGCGGTGATGAAGCCGTTGCGGATATCCTCGGCAATCGCCTCGCGGTCGCGCTTCTTCGGATCGCCGGCACCGCCGCCGGCGCCGGTGTGGATGCGGATCACATCGTCGGTGTCGACAGAAATGCCGGAGGCGAAGGCATAGCGTTCCGAACTGCCATCGGTGCGCAGCACCTCGACATAGTTGGGCGATCCTTCCAGCCCGCCATCGATACCCCAGGGCAGGATGCGCGACCGGGTGTAGCCGGCCGTCATGAAGGAGTTGTCGCGGCGGATGCGGTAATCCATCACGATGCCACGGCCGCCCGTGAACTCGCCTTCGCCGCCGGGTGCCGTGTTCAGCTCCATGCGGTCGACAAACAGTCCGTTGCGCGCCTCGGAAATCTCGGCCGGGCAATTATACGTCTCGCCATGGAAGCCGGAGAAGATGCCGCTGTTGCCATCGCGGCCGCTGCTGGCGCCCCAGCCGCCGATCTGCGGCTCGACGATCGTGTACTGGCGCCCGGTGTCGGGATGGATGCCGCCGATGAAGGTGCCGCAGATCGAGGCAAAATGCCCGGCTGCGAGCCTGTCCGGCACATGGGCGGCGAGGCAGCGCCACAACAGGTCATAGACGCGGACTTCCGTCTCAAAATAGAAGCCCAGCGCCGACGGCTCCTTGGCGTGGAAAACGGTGCCTTCCGTGGTCAGCAGCTTGATCGGCCGGAACGAGCCCTCATTGGCTGGCGAGTAGGGGTCGGTCAGCGACTTGAAGATCATCTGTGCGCAGACCATCACGCCGTCTCGGCTGGTGTTGGTCGGGCCGGTGTCCTGCTCGGGATTGTCGCGCAGATCGACGACGAATTCTGTGTCCGAGATGGTGATCTTCACATTGTAGAAGCGGCCGTCATCCTGTTCTTCGGTCAGTTCGAAGGTGCCGTGGGGCAGTTTGGCAAGCTCGGCAAGCGATACCTTCTCACCGAACTCCATGAAGGAATCCATGGCGTTGCCGAAGGTGTCGACGCCATATTTGGTGGCAATCTCCGCAAGTCGCCGGGCGCCGATGCGCACCGAGGCAATGGCTGCCCACAGATCGCCCTCCAGATAGTCGGGCATACGCGAATTGACCTTGATGATGTCGAAGACCGGTTTGATGGGTTCGCCGCGCGAGATCATCTTGACGGCGGGCAGTCGCAGGCCCTCCTGGAAGATCTCGGTCGCGTCCGCCGACAGCGAGCCGGGCGACTTGCCGCCGACATCGGAATTGTGGGCGATGTTGGCCGTCCAGGCGATCAGGCGGTCGCCGGCGAAGACGGGCATGGCGACCACAATGTCGTTGAGATGGGTGACGCCGCCATAATAGGGATCGTTGGTGACGAAGACGTCGCCTGGCTCGATGTCGCCGGGCTTGTCGAATTTCGCCACCAGCACCTGCACCGCCTTGTCGAGCACGCCGATGAAGGCCGGGATGCCAGCGCCCGAGCTTGCGAGCCGACCGCGCGCGTCGAGGATGCCGGTGCCCATGTCGAGCACCTCGTAGATGATCGAACTCATTGCCGTCTTGCGCATGGCGGCGAACATCTCGTCGGCAGTCGCCTGGAGGGAATTCTGGATGATCTCCAGCGTGATGGGGTCGTTCTTGGCCGTCATCTCTGCCTCCTCAAGCGCTGAGTGTGATGTGGATGTTGCCATAACCATCGATCCGGACCTTGTTGCCTGGGTGGATGACGACGGTCGTGCCGGGGTCCTCGACGATGGCCGGTCCGTCGAATTCCATGCCCGGTTCCAGCTTCGTGCCGTCATAGATGTCGGCGGTGTGGACGCCTTCGAGCGCGTAGTCGACGCTCCGCTCGCCCTTCAGGGCTGCCGATGCCGGGGACCCGGTCGGCTGGCGCTCCTTGACGGTCAGCTTGCCGACTTCGGCCGAGGCGACGAGGTGGATGCCCACCATCTCGACCGGTGCGTCGAGCCGGTAGGTGTATTCGCGCTCATAGGTGTCGTGGAAGGAGGTCTCGATGGCGGAAAGCCGCGCATCGGTGATCTCGCCTTCATCAAGGAGCACCTCGGTCGTGTGTTCCTGGTTCTGGTAGCGGAATTTGCCGTAGCGCAGGAACTTGACCTTTGAGGCCGAAACGTCTTCGGCGGCGAACTGCGCAAGCGCCTGCTCCTCGGTCTCGGCGAAGAGTGCCTCGATGCCCTTTGCGGCTCCTTCCTTCAGGTCAGCGAGCCGCGTGACGAAATAGTCGCGCCGCAGATCGGACATCATCATGCCCCAGGCCGAGAAGACCGAAGCGCCGGCCGGCACCACCACCTTCTTGACGCCGAGTTCGCCCGCCAGCGCCACGCCATGCATCGCGCCGCCGCCGCCGAAGGCGACGAGCGTGAAGTCGCGCGGATCATGGCCGCGGTTGAGCGAGACCAGCTTGAGCGCATTGACCATGTTGTTGTTGGCGATGCGGATGATGCCGCGTGCGGCCTCGTCGGCATCGACGCCGAGCTTTTCGCCCACGGCATGGATGGCGGATTTCGCCTGGTCCATGTCGGCAACCACTTCGCCGCCGCAGAAATAGTCGCGATTGATGCGGCCGAGCCAGAGATTGGCGTCGGTGGTGGTCGCCTCGGTGCCGCCACGGCCATAGGCGGCCGGTCCTGGCATGGCGCCGGCCGATTGCGGGCCGACATGCAGCTTGCCGAAATCATCCACCCAGGCGATCGAGCCGCCGCCATTGCCGATCTCCACGAGGTCGACGACGGGCACCATGATCGGGTAGCCCGCGAAGGTGCGATCGCGCTCGATCCAGTAGTCGGTCATGATGCGGACCTGGCCGTCTTCGATCAGCGAGCACTTCGCTGTGGTGCCGCCGATGTCGAGCGCCAGGATATTGGGTTCGCCGATCAGCTTGCCGAGCTCGGCCGCGCCCCAGAAACCGGAAGCCGGACCCGATTCGACCATGGTGATCGGGATCTTCGAGACCGCCTCCAGCGAATCCACGCCGCAATTCGACTGCATGATGTAGGGGCTGCCCGCAAAGCCGCGATCCGACAGGCCGTCCTTCAGCCGCGCCAGATAGCGCTCGGCGATCGGCTGGACGTAGGCCGAGAGCACGGCTGTGTTGGTGCGCTCATATTCGCGCCATTCGCGGGTGATCTGGTGCGAGGAAACGGCTGAGACATCCGGCCACAGCTTCTTGAGTTCGGCCAGAGCCGCCTTCTCATGCGCGGGATCTGCATAGGAGTGCAGGAAGCAGATGGCCACCGCCTGCACGCCGTCGGCCTTGAAGTCCTCGACGATGGCCGGCAACCCCGACAGGTCGAGAGGCTTCAGCTCCTCGCCCTTGTAGGTGATGCGGCCGGGCAGCTCGCGGCGCAGATAGCGCGGCACGAAGGGCTTCGGCTTCTCATAGTGCAGGTTGAAGAAATCCGGGCGGTTGCCGCGCGCGATCTCGAGTGAGTCACGAAATCCTTCCGTGGTGATGAGACCAACCTTCACGCCCTTGCGCTCGGTCAGGGCGTTGATGACCACGGTTGTGCCGTGCGCCAGAAACTTGATGGCCGACGGCTCCACTCCTGCCTTCTCGAGAACGTTGAGCACGCCCTGTTCGAAATTGGGTGGGGTCGTGTCGGACTTGGCCGTCGTGATGCGGGATTCGCCGGTTTGCGGATCGGTCTCGAAGCACACCAGGTCGGTGAAGGTGCCGCCGACATCGGTCGCGACGCGCAAGGTCTTGTCTGCCATTATCGATCTCCACTCGATGGATTGCGTTGCTGGAGGAGCAGGCACAATGCGCCGGGCAGCTTGAGCGCCTCGGCGGCCTGGATCTTCTCCGGCGTGTAGAAACCTGCCTCGTGAAGGCAGTTGATGGTGCCGATGACCTCGCCAGCCACGATGATCGGCACGTTCATCACCGACTCGCAGCCCAATGACCGGATCAACTCGTGATCTTCGAATACCTTGGCTATCCCCCCGATATTGTTGGCCACGAAGGTCTTCTTCTCCTGCAGCACGAGCCGCGACCAGTCGGTCGGGTTGGCGGGCTTGGTGCCGGATACGGGGTAGGCGTCGGGCATGTTCGAATAGATGCGCTGAGCCATCCGGGTCCGCGGATCGAAGGTCATGACCGTGAACAGCTTCACGCCGACCGTGGCCTCGGTCAGTGCGCGCAAGGCGTCGAAAACGGCCACCGGCTGGTCACGTCGTTCGGCAAGCGCGGTGGTGAATTCTGTGTACTCAGGAATCTTCATGCGTGTTCTTGGCGAGCCGCGCGCGCAGCTCCTCCTCTTTTCTGGTGACGACGGGAACGGCGGCGATCAGCCGGCGCGTGTAGGGGTGATCGGGATCGGCGAATATCTTCTCGGTCGCATTGAGTTCGACCAGCTTTCCCGCCTCGAAAACGGCGACGCGGTCGGCGATGTTGCGGACCACGGACAGGTCGTGGGTAATGAAGATGTAGGTGAGCCCCCGCGCGGCGCGCAGATCGTTCAGGAGCTTGAGCACCCGAGCCTGGACGAGCACGTCGAGCGCCGAAGTCGGCTCGTCCAGCACGACCAGATCGGACTGGCAGGCGAGCGCCCGGGCAATCGCGACGCGCTGGCGCTGTCCGCCCGAAAGGGAGGCCGGCGAGCGGGAGCGGTAGTCGCCGGGCAGGCCGACCTCCTTCAGCAATTCTCCGGCGCGCTGCCATCGTTTCGACTTCTCCCCAATGCCGTGGACGTCGAGCGCAAGCCGCAACGAGGCGCCGATGGACCGGCGGGGATTGAGCGAGGACATCGGGTTTTGCTGCACGAGCTGGATGGCGCGGCGATGCGCCAACTCCCGCCGGGCAGGCAAAAGGGCGCCGCGGTAGCGCAGTTCGCCTTCGCTCGGTGGATAGATGCCCAGCACCATGTTGGCCAGCGTGCTCTTGCCGGAGCCCGATTCCCCGACAATCGCCAGGCATTCGCCCTGTCGGACCTCGAGCGACACGTCATCGACGGCGCGCAGTTTGCCCGAGGGCGTGTCGAACACCTTCGAGACCGAACTCAGCGTAAGAAGGTTTTCGCTCATGCCGCTCCCTCGGGCTCGCCGCAGCCTTCGTGCACCACGAGTGGCGCAAAATAGGCCTCCGAGACGTCCTCTATGTCGGGGATGCCGCCGCCGGTCAGGCGGGGTACGGCGCGCATCAGCGCCTGCGTGTAGGGATGCCGGGGATCTTCGAAGAGGCTGTCGGCGGGGCCATGCTCCACGATCCGCCCCTTGTAGATGACATAGACGCGGTCGGCGAACTCGCGCACGACGCCCAGGTTGTGCGAGATGAAGAGCACCGAGGTATCGTGCTCCTCGACTAGGTCGCGCATCAGGCGCAGCGTCTGTGCCTGGACCGTGACGTCGAGCGCGGTTCCCGGCTCGTCGGCCAGAAGAAGCGAAGGCTCGTTGGCGAGCGCCATGGCGATCATCACCCGCTGGTTCATGCCGCCCGACAGCTGGAACGAATAGGAATCCAGCACCCGGTCAGGATTGGGGATCGCCACGTCGGCCAGGGCTCTGGCCGCGCGCTGGCGCGCCTCCGCCATCTTGAGGCGCGGATCGCGCCTGCGCAGAACTTCATGGAACTGCACGCCGATCGTGTACACGGGATTGAGCGACGAGGTCGGATCCTGGAAGATCATCGACATCGCCGTGCCGCGCAGGCGCGCGCGGTCCCGTGCCGAAAGCGTGTCCAGATTCTGTCCCTCGAACTCGACCAGGCCCGAGATGCGTGCGCTGCGCACTTGCTGCAGCAGGCCGAGCACGATGCGGGCCGTGACCGACTTGCCGGAGCCGGATTCGCCGACGAGCGCCACGCGTTCGCCCTTGCGGATGTGCATGGAAATGCCGTGGAGGACCTCCACGGTTCCCGCCCAGCGCCGGAAACCCAGGCGCAGATCGCTGATGCGGAGCGTGGGGGCGGTCATTGGTCGGCCCCCAGGAGTTCGCGCAGCGCGTCGCCCACGAGGTTGAAGCCAAAGACCGCCACGAGGATCGCCAGGCCGGGGAAGACGGTGAGCCACCAGGAATCGGGCAGGTAGGTCGCGCCTTCGGCCACCATCGAACCCAGATCCGGGGTCGGCGGCTGCACGCCGAGACCGAGGAAGGAGAGCGAGGAGGCGATCAGGATGACGAAGCCGAGGTCGAGCGTCATCTTGGTCAGGATCGAGGGCACGCAGTTGGGCAGGATCTCGCGGAACATGACGTGAAGCCGCGACGCGCCGATCACCTCTGCGGCCAGCACATAGCCCTCTTCCTTTTCGGATCGCGTGATGTTGTAGACGAGGCGCGTATACCAGGGCCACCACATGGCGGTGACCGCCAGCATGCCGTTGGTCAATGTCGGCTGGAGCACGCCCATGATCGACATGGCAAGCACCAAAGGCGGGATCGAGAGGAATACGTCGGTCAGCCGCATCAGGACATATTCGGTCCAGCCGCCCAGATAGCCGGCCAGGAGACCGATGGTCACGCCGATGGGCACTGCGATCACCAGCACCACCGCGCCCAGCATGAGCGAGATGCGGAAGGCGTAGATGATGCGGGTGAAGATGTCGCGGCCGACGAGATCTGTACCGAAGATGTAGGGCCACTCGGGCGCGCGGTTGAAGTTCGCGAAATCCACCACCGCGCCTCGGTGCGCGGGAAACGGCGCGATGAAATCGGCAAAGATGGCAGAGAAGACCACGATGAAGACGAGCAGGAGGCCCAGCATCGACATCGGGTTGCGCAAAAGGATGTAGAGGGTGCGCTGCATGGTCAGGCCCTCTGCGAATGACGGATGCGGGGATTGATGTAGGCGGTGATCAGATCGACGATGATGTTGACGATCAGGAACAGCGCGGAGATGCAGAGCACCGTGCCGACGATGGCGTTGAGGTCCTTGCGCAGGATGGCGGCCACGCCGTAGCGCGACAGACCCGGCCACGCGAAGACGGCCTCGACGAGAAAGGCGTTGCCAAGCATGGCCGCGAAGTCGAGGCCAATGATGGTCATCGACGGGATCATCGAGGGCCGGAATGCATAGCGGCGCGCGATCCGCCGTTCGGGAAAGCCATAGGCCTGGGCCATCTCGATATAGGGGCGGTCGTATGTCTCGACCATGTTCGAGCGGGTCAGCCTGGCGGCCTGGCCGATGCCGGAAAGCGCCAGCGCGAAGGCCGGCAGGACGATGTGCGAAACGGCGCTGCCGAAGGCCCGCAAATTGCCCGCCACCAGCGTGTCGACCAGCAGGAAGCCAGTGATCGAGGGAACGACATGCATGTTCGCAATCCGTCCCGCGATCGGGAAGATCGGCAGGAAATAGGCGAAGAGCAGCATCAGGATGACCGCCCACACGAAGGCGGGCGCAGAAACACCGAGGAGCGAGACCATCCTGATCGTATTGTCGGCCCAGGTGTGCCGGTAGCGGGCGGAAAGTGCGCCGAGCGGCAGGCCGATCACGATCATCATCAGCCCGGCCACGAAGATCAGTTCCAGCGTCGCTGGCAGGAACTGCGCGATGTCGCGCGTGACCGGACGGTTGGTGTAGAGCGAAATTCCCAGATCGCCCCGGGCCAGATCAGCAACGAAGTGACCGTACTGAACGGGCAATGGCTCGTTCAGATGCAATCTCTCGCGCAGGTTCTCGACCTGCTCGGCGGTGGCGTTCGGCCCCAGCGCGATGCGCGCCGGATCGCCCGGTATGACCCGGGCGATGGAGAAGATCAGCATGGACACCCCGATGAGAACAATCATCGACGTGACCAGCCGCTTCGCGAGAAGGCGAAGGACGGGCGACATGGCAACCTGCACATTCGAAGGGGAAGCGGCGGACACGCCGTCCGCTTCCCGGTTTGGCCCCGAATTACTCGGCGGTCATCTCCATCAGGCGGAAGGAGAAGCCCATGCCGTCCACACCGAAGGCGTATTCCGGCGAGGAGAGGGCGGGGACGTTGACCCGGTTGCTTGCGGCGAAGATCGACTGGCGATCATAGCCGTAGATGGTGGCCGCGAGATCCATGAGGCGGGCGTTGAGGGCGCTGTAGGCTTCATCGCGCTCTTCATCGGTCATGGCCGTACGGCCGCGCTCGAGCAGCTCGTCCACCTCCGCATCGTCGAGGTATTCCGGCGACTGCCACGTACCCGCAACCGAGGAGTGATACATCGGATAGAGCAGCGTGTCGGGATCGCCCGTCACCGCGTTGACGAAAATCTGCGAGACGTGCGGCGTGGTTTCCGGGTTGGTCACCAGATCGGTGAACATCGCCCACGGTACGCGCTGGATCTGAGCGTTGAAGCCGAGCTCGCTGAAGTTCGACTGCATGAGCAGCGCGAAGCGCTCCTCGATTGGCACTTCGGCAATCCAGGACAGCTCCAGCGTGAAATCGGCCGGGTCGTATTCGCAGGCCTCGAGATATTCGCGCGCGGCATCCATGTCGCGCGTCAGGATCTGGTCTGCGGGGTTGGCGCCAAACATGCCGACGGGGATCGCACCGGTCGATGGGCTGCCCTGCGCGGCCTCGTCGGTGATCGCCACCATCTGAAGGGCCGCCTCGTAGTCGAAGGCGCTTACCAATGCGCGGCGGCAATTGACGTCGTCCAGCGGCGCCTTGGTTGTGTTGAGCTTGACATAGAAGGCGCCTCCGCCGGTCTCCTGCAGGAGCTGGGCGCCGGTGCCGGCAAGCGACCGCAGCACTTCCGGCGGAAGCCATTGCGAGGAGATGTCGTGCTCGTTCTGCGCGATCAGCGTCCGCACGGTCGCGGCTTCCAGGCCGTAGCGGAGGCGGACAGTGTCTGGTGCGGCGTCGGGCACCCCGAGGAAATAGTCGGGGTTCTTCTCCATCACGGTCTCTTCCTGGGGATTGTGCGAGACCACGACATAGGCACCGGTGCCGGCACCGTTGTCCGACAGAAATGCTTCACCCCAATCGCCCATCTCGTCGTCGCCCTCGGCGAGATTGTCCATGACAAGCTGCTTGTCGACGATGGGCAGGCGCACCAGCGAGGCGATGAATGGCGAGTAGGGTTCATCGAGCGAGAAGCGGACGGTGTGGTCGTCCACAGCCTCGATGCCGGTGACGTTCGCGAACAGGAATGACAGACCCTGGCCGAGCGCCTTTATGCGATCATAGGAGAAGACCACGTCTTCCGCGGTCATGGCGTTGCCGCTCTGGAACGTGACGTCCTGGCGCAGCGTGACGACAAAATCATTGCCGTCGATCTCCCAGCTCTCGGCAAGGTGGGGGCTGTAACCCGGTTCGCCTTGGGCGGGCAGGACCAGCGTGTCGTAGACGTTGAACATCAGCAGGGAGTCGGCATAGTCCGACGCCTTGCCGGGATCGAGTTCACCGACCGGGACCTCGTCCAGGCTGAGTACGGTCTGGGCGGCTGCAGGCAATGCCGTAAGCGACGTTGCCGCTAGCAAAGCTGCTGTAAGCGGGAGTGCAAATCTCTTCATGGTTTTCACCTCTGACTGTTCGAAGCTTCATGCGTTTCTTGTTCTTGCTGCCGACGGTCCGTACGCTTGGCCGTCGTGATCAGGTCGTCTCCTCCTTGGGTGCCTTCTCGCCGAACACGTCCATCGTTCCGACCCACAGAATGGTCGCCGGGCTGTCCGTATGGTTCCAGGAGGAGTGGATCTTGGTGGACTGAAAGTGCAGGGAATCGCCGGCTTCCAGAACGCTTCGTTCGCCGGCGACCTCGACCGTAACGGCCCCTTCGAGGACGTAGAACATCTCCTCGCCTTCATGGGCGATCGGCTCGGATCGGTGGCCGGGCGGCTCGTGGATGATGACGCTTCGCAGCGTGCTCCCCTCGAAGGACGACGACAGGCGCTCATAAGTCAGCGAGTTGGGGCTGACGGCATAGACCGGCCGCTCGTCATGGCGGGTCACAGGGCCTTCCGGCTTGGGCTGCGCGAGCAACTGGCCAACGTCCATCCGCAGGACGCGTGCGACCGAGACCAACGAGGACAAGGACGGCGAGGTTATGCCGCGCTCGATCTGGGAAATGAAGCCAACGGACAGTCCCGAGCCGAGGGCGACTTCCTTGAGGGTCAGTTTCAGATACTGGCGTCGGCCGCGCAGCCGCTCCCCCAGCGGCGAGAGCCCATCTTCTGAGACCTTGAACTGTTGCGACATCGTCCGCCCTCTGTTTAGCAACGCTAAAATTGAAGCAGGACTATAATGGAGTGTCAAGCGCTATCGCCCTGCGACATTCACGCCTGTTCCACCATGACGTGTAACGGCCGTTTAGCAAAGGGCGACACGGAAGGCTGCTTGGGAGGGGATGCGGCGGATTAAGCCGCACTGCACGTATGTTCAGACGCCTATTCGGCGGTGAAGCCCTTGCCCAGATAGACCATCCCGGCCGCAGCTATCACGGCCAGGCTTGTGGAAAAGGCTTCATAGCCCATGACGAGGATGATTGCAGCGGACATGGGAGTGTCCTTTCGGTGAACGACCTCCCAACGACCGGGAGCCGACGAGGTTCCATCGCCCAGAGATTTCCCTGATGAACCGCTCCGGCACGGCAACGACCGCTTCTGGCCAAGCCTCCCGTCCCCTGCTAATTCCCAGCCCGTATAAGCATGACAAGGGGACAGCCATGACGAGTGGAAATCGGGCAGGCATGATCGAATTCCATTTCGATTTCATCTCTCCCTTCGGTTTTTTTGCCAGCCTGCGGATCGACGAGATCGGCGCGCGCCACGGCTATGCGACGGACTGGCAGTCCATGCTGGTCGGCATCAGCGTGCTGAAGGTGATGGGCCTGAAAGCGATCCCGGCAACTCCATTGAAGGGGGAGTACGCGCGCAATGACGCCGAACGCTACTGCCGCCGTCACGGGATCGAGCTTGCGCGACCCTTCGGAGAAACCCCGGCCAATCCGCTGCCGGCCGGCCGCTCCTTTCACTGGGCACGCAAGCATGCACCGGAGCAGGCGAAGGCACTCGCAAAAGCTATCTTCGCGGCCTATTGGCTTGAGGGACGCGACATCGGGTCACTCGATCTGGTGCTGGATCTCGCCGGCCATCATGGCATCGATCGCAGTGCCCTCGCGGAAGGCCATGCAAGCGGCGAAGCCTCCGATCTGTTGCGAAGAGCCGTCGACCGGTCGCTGGAAAAGGGGGTTTTCGGCTCCCCCTTCTTTATCGTCGAGGGAGAGCCCTTCTTCGGGGTCGAGAAACTGGAACTGATGGAAGAGTGGATCGAGGCAGGCGGCTGGTAGGCGCGCGGCGCCCTTACGCTGGCAGGCCAAGCCGGCCATGCTTGCACGCTTGGCCCGGACATGTTCCGCATGCAAGGTCGAAAGGACAGGGAATCACCATTTGACCAGCTTCCGCTTTCTGCATGCGGCCGACCTTCATCTCGGCAGTCCCTTTCTGGGGCTGGCCGTCAAGGACGCGCAGGTGGCCGAGCTGTTCGCGCGCGCCACGCGCGATGCGTTTTCCCGTCTCGTCACCGTAGCCATCGAGTCCAAGGTCGCCTTCATGGTCATCGCAGGTGACATCTATGATGGCGAATGGCGCGACAACAGCATCGGCCTCTTCTTCAATCGAGAAATGGCGCGGCTGGATCGCGCTGGCATTCCGGTCGTGCTGGTGAAGGGCAATCACGATGCCGACAGCGTCGTGACACGATCGATCACCATGCCCGAAAGCGTGCGCCAGTTTGCCAGCCGCAAGCCGTCCACGATCGTGCTGGACGATATCAAGGTGGCACTCCACGGCCAGAGTTTCGCCGACCGTGCTGCCCCGGACAACCTGGCGCTGGCCTATCCCGATCCGGTGCCTGGCCATTTCAACATAGGCGTGCTGCACACTTCGCTTACAGGACGTCCGCCCCATGCCAATTATGCGCCTTGTTCGGTGGCGGATCTCCGGTCGCGCGGCTATGATTACTGGGCGCTCGGTCATGTTCACGATTACGAACTGGTGGCCGAACATCCGCACATTGTCTTTCCCGGCAATATACAGGGGCGCAATGTCCGCGAGACAGGCGCGAAGGGCGGCGTGCTCGTCGCGGTCGACGGCGGTCGCGTTGCGGGGCTTGAAAGGGTATTCGTCGACCAGGCGCGCTTTGCCCAGGTCGGTATCGACATTTCCCAATACGAGAGCCTGCCCGACATTCTGCGTGCGTGCGAGGCCACATGTTCCGCGCTCCTGGAGGGCGCCGACGATGTGCCGCACGCTATCCGGCTGAAACTGGCGGGCGAGACCCCGCTGAAGGGGTGGCTTCTGGCCGAGCGAAGCCAGCTGACGGACGAGTTGCAGGCGGCGTGCCACCGGGTGAGTGCCGATTTCTGGCTCGAAAAACTGGTTCTCGATCTCGCCAGTCCTCCCCTTGGCTCGCCGAGAAACGGCGAGGTGACAGTCGAACTCGCAGCGCTGGTCGATGCCGTCCTGGCCGATCCGGCGCTCGCGACGCGGGCGGAAGAGATTGTCCAGGAAATCCGCGCCAAGATGCCCTTCGCTCCCGGCGAGGGCGATGGACTGTCGGGCGAATCCATCTCCGAACTCCTGGCCGAAGCACGCGAAGTGGCGCTCGCGCGATCGATGGAGAACCGGGAATGAGGATCGCCCGGCTTGATCTCATACGCTATGGTGCGCTCAGTGACCGCGAGCTGATCTTTCGGCCCGGTGCTGCCGTCCATGTCATCCATGGCGCCAACGAGGCCGGCAAGAGCACCGCGCTTTGTGCGCTCTCGGATCTCCTGTTCGGCTTCGGCCAGCGCAAGACGCACGATTTCCTTCATGAGGGCAGCGCGCTGCGCGTGGGGGCGACGCTTGAAACGCGCGACGGCCGCACCATCGCCTTCCGGCGGCGTCGCGGCAACAAGAACACGTTGCTCTCTTCCGGCGATGAGGAAGAGGCGCTGCCCGACGACGCACTGGCGCCGTTTCTCGGCAACCTTACACGGCCGGTTTTCGAGCGCGCCTTTGGCCTCGATTCCGCCCGGCTCAGGGCGGGCTCTCAGGAGATGCTCGCATCCGGCGGCGAACTTGGCGCCATGCTCTTTGCCGCGTCGTCCGGAATCCTGGGTGTGGCGGCGGCGCGCAAGGCGCTGGAGATTGACGCCGAGAGGATCTTCACGCCCCGGAAATCTGGCCAACGCGTCTTCTACCAACTCCTCGAAAGGCACGAGACGGCGCGAGCAGACGAAAGATCGTCGGAACTGCGCGCCAGCGAGTGGAAACGTCTCAACGACGACATCGCGCGGCTCGAAGGCGAGCACGAGGACAGGGTTCGCGTGCGGGGGGAAGTGCGCCAGCGTCGGACTGAAACGGATACGCTGCGGCGTCTTTCGCCGGTTCTTGCGGAGATTGACGACGAGGCGCGGCAGCTCGAGGCCTATGCCGACATAGCGGAGTTTTCCGACGAACTCGGTCCCCGCTTGCTCGCCGTCCTTGCCGATGCGGAACACGGCAGACGGGCCATCGAGCAGGCGCAGGCTTCGGTCGACCGCATCCGCAGGGACATCGAACGCATCACCGTGACACCCGAACTGGCAGCGGCTCTTGTCCCGGTGGCGGGCGTCTTCGACCGCCGCGGCAGCGTGGCCAAGGACCAGACCGATCTGCCGCGCGTCATTGGCGAGCGGGATCAGTTTTCCGCGAAGATCCAGGAGATGGCGGCTCGGATCGGTATCCGACCCGAGCGGTTCGAGGAGGGGCAGCCGACCGATGCCGAGATCGCTCGGATCGAGCAGCAACTGGCAAGGCACGCCGATGCCGAGCGCCGCATCGAGGAACTCGACGGTCGCCTGGCGGAAGACGACGAGGCGCTGCGGAAGCTCGAGGAGGACAGGCCGCGGTCAGCCTTGATGGACCCGGCTCCCTGGCGCAGCCGGCTTGCGGCGCTGAAACCTGATCTCGACCGCCTGATCTCCTTCGAGGCAGCGAGCATCGACCTGGCCGGCCGGCGCCGCAGGCTGGGGGAGCGCGCAGCCCGACTTGATCCGCCCGTCCTCGAACTGGCCAGACTAGCCCGCGCGCCGCTGCCCTCGCGCGCCGAAACGGCCGAGCGGCGTGACGCGATCCACGCGGCGCGCAGCGCGGTCGAGGCCATCGAGGCGCGCCTGAACTCGCTACACGCCGAATTGGCGGAACTGGACAGGACGACGACTTCAGCGGATTTTTCCACCCTGCCCACGCTGGAATCCATCGCTGCCGCGCGTAGTGCCCGCGATGCGGCGCTCTCAGCGCTTGGCGGTGGCGTGCAGGGTGCTCCAAGCGCAGAAGAACTGTCGCGCGAGATACGCGGCGTGCAGGCGCTGACGGCGGTGGCCGACACGTTGGTCGACACGGCCTTGCGCGAGACGGAGAGGCTGGCTCGGCTTGCTTCCGCCAGAGAGCGGCAGGCTGCAATCTCGGTGTCAGTCGCGACCGAGGAAACCATCCTGGACGAGGCGCGCGTTCAACTGGCGTCGCTACAGGCGGCCTACGAGGCCTCGTTCCAGGCGACGGGCATTCAGCCGCGTTCGCCCGAAAATATGCTCGACTGGCTCGCCGAGGTCGCACAACTCCTCGAACTCCGCGAAGAAATCGAGACCGAGGCAGAGCGGATTTCCGGCATGGATCATCTCGGGCACTCGCTCCTGGAGCCGTTGCGCCGGATCGGCGAGGGAGTTGGTCTTCCGAACCCTGAGGGCCTTCCTCTGGCTGCGCTCGCTCGTGCCGTCGAGGAGAGGCTCGAAGCGATCCAGCGCGTGTGGGAGGACAGTCGCGAGAACGCCATCCAGCGGAGCCAGTGCGAGGCACGGCTGGAGCAATTCCGCAAGTCACGAGAGGCAGTCTCAGCCGAGAGGCTGCGCCTGCTCGGTGAGTTGCATGAGCATGCAAGGCCGCTTGGCGTGGGAGATACGGCCACGCCCGTCGAAGTGCGGTCGGCACTCGCCGTCTGGAAGCAGGTGCCGCCGCTGCGGCTGGAACGCGAGAACAGGGACAGGCGCGTGCGCGGCATGGAGCGCGACATCGGGGCTTTCGAGAAGGACGTCGCGGAACTCGTGGCACAATTCGCGCCCGACCTGGAGGGGCAGCCGCCCGCTCAGGCCATAGGAGCGCTGAACGAGCGGGCGCGCGAAGCGTCAGTGGCCGCCGCCCGTGAGAAAGAAGCGCGCGCGGAACTGGAAGAGGCCGACGAGGCACTGACGCAGGCGCGTCATGGATACGAAGCTGCGCAAGCGGCTCTCGTGACCTTGCTTGGCGATAGCGCTGCGCCTGAGGAAGCCTCCGCGCTTGCCGAGCGACTCCGCGCGCGTGCGGAACTTCGCGGCAAGCTCGATGCCTGCCGGAACCGCTTTCGCCAGATAGCACCCGACCGAAGCGAAGAAAGTGTCCGCGAGACGTTGCGGGGCCTCGATCTCGTCGAGGCGGATACAGAACTGGCGCGCCTTGAAGCCGAAGAAAAGAGCCTCGATGCCGAGGTGAACGAGGTCTACGCGCAGCTGTCGGCTCTGCGCGCTGAGCGGACGAAACTCAGCCAGGCGCCGGGCGCGGAGGCAGCAGCATTCGAACGCCATGCAGCTGAAGCCGAGATGGTGGCGGCGGCGCGGCACTGGACTGTGTTGAAGCTTGCCTCCCTACTGCTGGGCGAGGCTCTCGAACAGCAGCGTCAGGCCAATGCAGATCCAACGCTGGAACGGGCCGGCGGCATCTTTGGCATGCTGACCGCGGGCGCCTTCGTAGCCCTGTCCAAGCGTTTCGACGAGAGCGACGCGGCCGAGTTGGTGGCTCTACGCGAGAACGGGGCGGAGGTCCGGCTGTCCGGCATGAGCGACGGCACTGTCGATCAGCTGCATCTGGCGCTGCGGCTTGCCTATCTCGCCGACTATTGCCGTAGCAACGAACCGGTCCCCTTCGTCGCAGACGACCTCTTCCAGACCTTTGACGATGCGCGGACGGCCGCCGCGCTCCGTGCGCTCGGCGAATCCAGCGAGATATTCCAGCCCATCGTCTTCACCCATCATGGCAGCGTGGCCGAAGCCGCGCGCGAGGTATGGGGTGACCGCGCCGATATTCTGTTGCTTTAGCGGGTCACGTCGGCGCGGCCGCCGTCGAGGGGACTTGACGCACGAACTCGGGATTGTTTACTAGAAAACAATTTCTGAGGAAACAATGCCGTCTGCAGAAGCCGAAATTGCTGGGCGTACCGCCATGTCGCATTTCTCCGATACGGGGACCGGCCCCAGCGTGGCGGAACGGCAGGCGGCGGTCTCGCTCGGCGAACTCGAACATGTCGCCGGCTTGGCGCTAAGACTTGCGCAGCTCGCGGTTTTTGAACGGCTGTTCGCGTGCCTGGAGCTCGGGGAGATGCGGCTGAGCGAACTGACCGTCCTTCACGCCGTCTCGCGCAATCCAGACATCCGCCAGGGCGTGCTGGCTGATCTCCTGGAGATCAAATGGCCGAACATGACAAAGCTCGTTCGTAGCTTGGAGAAGGGCGGCCTGATCGAGCGCCACGTCCCGCCCGACGACCGGCGCTCTGTCGCGCTGAGAGCCACGCCTGAGGGCGTTCGCCGCGCAGATGCCTTTGTCGGCACGCTGAAGGCGGGGGACCGCGAGGCGTTGGCGATGCTGGACGATGAGGAATATGCACGGCTGCTCGAGCTGTGCCGCAAGATTGCCGGCCGTGGAGCCGGTGCCTGACATTGGGAGAAGATGCATGATCAATCTGGACGAAATTGTTGCCATCGACATCCACACGCATGCCGAGGAACCCTGCTGCGGCCACCATCGCGATGACGGTTATCTGGAATTTCAGGCCGCGATGGCCAAATACTTCAAGAACCCGGCAGGCGCTGACGGCATGCTGCCAACCGTTCAGCAGACGGCCGAATATTACCGTGACCGCAAGATCGCCTGTGTGATCTTCCCCGTCGACGCCGAGCGCGAGACCGGCTTTCGCCGCTACAAGAACGAAGAAGTGGCGGAGATCGCCGCCGCCAACAGCGACATCATGATTCCCTTTGCCTCGATCGACCCGGCAAAGGGCAAGGCCGGTGCGCGCGAAGCGCGGCGCCTGATGCGCGACTATGGGGTGAAAGGCTTCAAGTTCCACCCCACCATGCAGGGCTTCTATCCCAATGATCGATCCGCCTACGTGCTCTACGAGGCGATTGCGGAGGAAGGCGCCATCGCGCTGTTCCACACCGGGCAGACAGGCGTCGGCTCGGGCATGCCGGGCGGCATGGGCATGCGACTGAAATACTCGAATCCGATGTATGTCGACGACGTGGCCGTCGATTTCCCGGCCATGAAGATCATTCTCGCCCACCCCTCCTTCCCGTGGCAGGAGGAGGCGCTGTCGGTCGCGACCCACAAGCCGAACGTCTATATCGACCTGTCGGGCTGGTCGCCGAAGTACTTCCCGCCGATCCTGGTGCGCTACACGAACTCGATCCTGAAGCACAAGATGCTCTTCGGCTCCGACTGGCCGGCCATCACCCCGGACCGCTGGCTGTCCGATTTCGAGCAGCTCGACATCAAGGAAGAGGTGCGGCCGCTGGTTCTCAAGGAGAATGCGCGCAAGCTTCTTTCTCTGTGATCCGACCTTCGTCGCAAGCGATGTACCTGCCCGGAACAATCAAGGGCAGGCGAGGTTCGGGGTGGCCACGTGACCGTGGCACCAATCGAACAACGAAGGAACGCATCATGGCGAAGGACAAGACACTCGAGGATCTTTTTCACGACACGCTCAAGGACATCTACTATGCCGAGCGCAAGATCCTGAAGGCACTGCCGAAGATGAAGCGCGCCGCCCAGTCGGAACAGCTCAAGGCAGCCTTCGAGAAGCACCACCAGGAAACCGAGGGCCACATCGAGCGCCTGCAGCAGGTGTTCGAAATCCTAGGCAAGGCGGCCCGCGGCAAGACCTGCGACGCGATCGAGGGCATCATCGAGGAAGGCGAGGAGATCATGGACGAGTTCAAGGGTACCTCCGCCCTTGATGCAGGCCTGATCTCCGCCGCCCAGGCGGTCGAGCATTACGAGATGGCGCGCTACGGCACGCTGAAGCGCTGGGCGGAGGAACTCGGCATGGCGGACGCCGCCAAGCTCCTCGACGAAACGCTCGCGGAAGAGAAGAAGACGGATGGCGACCTCACCAAGCTGGCGGACACTTCCGCCAACGAGGCAGCCAAGGCAAAGAAGGCCGCTTGACGGCGCCACAACAAAAAGACCCGGGCTTCGGCCCGGGTCTCTCCAAGCCAGTCCATCCCGTTCGGCCGTGACTACTCTTCCAAAGCCTCGCGCAGATCCGCCACTTCGGAAGCGTCGATCAGGCGGGCATTGTTGCCCCAGGCGTGGCGGGCGTAGTTGAGTACATCCGCGATCTGTTCATCCGTCAGTTTCCACGAGAAGGCGGGCATGGCCAGGCCATGCGGCCAGCGTTCGGTCGGCTGGGCGCGGGCCCCCTCCAGCACCACGCGGATGATGGTCGTGGCATCGTCGGAGTTGATCTTGTTGGAGCCATCGAGCCGGGCGAAGATGTGGTCGACGCCGGCGCCGTCACTCCTGTGGCAGGCCGCGCAATTGTCGAAGAAGATTGCCTCGCCCGTTTGCATCACGGCATCTTCCGGCGGGTCGTAAGTATCTCGCGGCTCGTCGTCGAGATCCTTGAGATAGACGGCGATCGCACGGAGATCGTCCTCGCGCATCAATTGCGTCGAATAACCCACGACCTCGCCCATGCGCGACATGGCCATGGTGTGCTCGGCTCGACCGGTCGCCAGATAATCGACGATGTCGTCCTCGGTCCAATGAGAGATGCCACCATCCTGGCCGCCGCGAATGTTGGGGGCGTGCCAGTTCTCGAGCACCCCGCCGCGAAGATCCTCGCCAGCCGCATCGCCGCCGGTGAGCGTCTTTTCGGTGTGGCAGGCCGCGCAATGACCCGGTCCGCGCACCAGATAGGCGCCCCTGTTCCAGTCGTCGCTCTTCGTGGGATCGGGCTCGAAAACTCCCTGGTCGAAATTGAGCAGCTTCCAACCGCGCACTGCCTCGCGCACCCGAAACGGTGCGGCGAGTTCGGCTTCGGGAACGACGTCGGAGCGAATGGGCTCGATCGTCTGGAGGTAATCATAGATAGCATCCACGTCTTCGCGCGGCATGCGGGTGTAGTAGGGATAGGGGAAGGCGGGATAGAGCTGGGCGCCGTCGCGGCGCACGCCTTCATGGAGCGCACGCCAGAAATCGTCGCGCGAGTAACGGCCGATGCCTGTATCGTCGTCGAAGGTGATGTTGGGCGTGGTGATCACGCCGAATGGCGTTGCCATTTCCCGCCCGCCAGCCCACGGGATCCCGCCATTGTCCACGTCGGTGTGGCAGCTCACGCAGTTCGAGGCGATGGCAAGATAGCGGCCACGTTCGATCTGCGAGGAAGACAGCTCCTGGGCAAAGGCGGAAGCGCCGCCGGCGATGAAGGTCGCGGCAGTGGCCGCGATGAGCGCCTGCCGCCTCATGCCTGCACCATCGGGCCGGGGTTGCGGAGATATTGCTGCCGGATCGCCTGCGCCGACCAGTAGGTGAGAGCGGCGACTGTATCGGTCGGGTTGTAGCCCGCGTTCTGGGGAAACACCCCGGCTCCCATAACGAAGAGATTGTGCAGTTCCCAGCTCTGCAGATAGCGGTTGACGACGCTGTCGGCCGGCGTCTGGCCCATGATCGTGCCGCCGGTGTTGTGTGTCGTCTGATAGGGCACGATATCGTAGGTGTCGTCGGTGTACTGGTTCACGTTGATCTCGCGACCGCCCATGTTCTGCGCGATCTCCTCGGCGATGGGCGTGATGTAGTCGGACAGCCGCCGGTCGTTCTCGGTGAAATCGAAGGTCATGCGCATCAGCGGACGGCCCCAGTGATCGGTGTAGTTCGGATCGAGGTCGAGATAGTTTTCGCGATGCGCCATGGATGCGCCGTGCACGGAAAGGGAGGTGTGCTTGAGAAAGTTCTTCTGCACGGCCCGCTTCCATTCGACACCCCATTCGGGCGTGCCTTCAGGAACGGGATGGGATTCGATGGGCCGCTGATTGGTGGTCCATGACGCGATATAGGCACCGCCGATGAAGCCCAGGCCGGAGTGGTCGAAATTGTCGCCATTGTAGTCGTCCACCACCATGCCGAGCGCGCCGGCCCCAATGAACTGGTTGGTGAATTCCTCCTCGTAGAAGATGTCGACGCCCGACATGACCTGGTAGGTGTAGTTCTTGCCCACCAGCCCTTCGCCGGTGCGCGGATTGTAGGTTTCGCCGACACCTGAAAGCATCATCAGCCGGGTGTTCGACAGCTGGTAGCCGCACAGGATCACGATTTCGGCGGGCTGTTCCCATTCCTTGCCGTGCGCGTCGACATAGGTGACGCCGGTTGCGCGCTCCCCGTTCCTGTCCTTGAGTACCTTCAGCACTTCGCAATGGGTGCGCAGGGTGAAATTCGGCTTCTGCATCAGCACGGGGATGATCGTGGTCTGGGGGCTCGCCTTGGAGTAGTTGCCGCAGCCGAATTTCTCGCAGAAGCCGCAATAGGTGCAGGGCGCAAGCTGGACGCCGAGCGGATTCGTGTAGCCGCGGCTCATATTGGCGGAAGGGGCGGGGAAGGGATTTAGTCCCAGCTCGTTCGCGGCTGCCTCAAAACGATTCTGCGCGAACGTCATCTCCATTGGCGGGTTGGGGTATTCGTCGCTGCGCCAGCCCTCGAACGGATTGCCGCCTTCGACGATCCGGCCCTGGAGGTTGCCGGCCTTGCCGGATATTCCGCAGAGCTTCTCGAACTTGTCGAAATAGGGTTCCAGCTCGTCATAGGTGACGCCGTAGTCCTGGACCGTCATCTCGTCCGGCAGAGGGCCGTAGCGCTCCTCATTGTGGGTCCTTGCGATGAAGTCCGAGGGCAGGAAGCGGAAAGTCTGGCCGTTCCAGTGCACGCCGGCCCCGCCCACGCCCACGCCCGGCAGGTAGGAACCCCAGCGGCGGATCGGCAGCGCGATCTGGTTGCGGTTGTTGCGGAAGGTCTGGGTCTCGCGCGCCGTCTCCAGGAACATGCCGTGGCGCCAGTAGTAGCGCAGTTCGTCGGGGGCATGGGTCGTGGGAAAATCGGTGCCGGTGTCGCGCCAGCCACCACGCTCCAGTGCGAGGACTTCGAGGCCTTCTTCAGTCAGTTCCTGCGCCATTATGGCAGCCGTCCAACCGAAACCCACGAGCACCACGTCGACCGAAGAGCGTTTTTCCGCCATGCGCTGATTTCCTCTGTTTTTGTTCAACGGGACCAGTGCGGAGCGCCCATCAGCCCGACGGGCGGCAGGTCGACCCGCGCGCCATTGTGGTGCAGATAATCGCGATAGTCGTAGCGGGCGCCCGGAAAGCCGACATAGCGCCATCCGGCCATGTCGCGGTTGCCGCCATAGGCTGGATCGCAAAAGAAGCCCTCGATGGTCATTTCCTTGGCGAAGTCGAAAAACTGCTTGGCGGAAATACTCTCGAACTCGACTTCCTCGTCGTCGATCGCCGTGAGGACCAGATCCTGCTCCTCTTCGGTCAAGTCCGCGAAATCACGACCGTCGTGGGTCTGGCGGCAGTGGGCGTCCAGGGCGGCGAGACCGTGGCGCCAAAGGCCGGCTGGCGCGTGTTCCGACTGATAACCTTGCGTTTCCAAGGGTTCGGGAAATGGCCCCCGCATGTACCAGCGCTGACCGCGACCGTAAAAGCCGCTCAACTGGCGATCAAGGAATACGACCACATCCGCCTCGCGTGCTCCCGGCCCGCTCTCGTCGCTCGGGATGATCCTCGACGTCAGGGCATCCGCCGCGCGGCGTTCGGCGGGCGTGAAGAAATGTCCGTATTCGGTTCCGTAATAAGGTTCGTCAGCGACGTTGGGCGACCAGGGTGGAGCACTTCCCCCCGGGAATTCGCGGCTCATCGCCAGCTGCGGACCAAGAAACAGCGCCGTCCCTGCCGCGAGCGAATTTCGCAACAGGCTGCGCCTCGATATGCGGTGTGATGGCATCCCCTCTGCCTCCCTCGCAGCGGGCACACGACAGTTGTGCCCCTTTTTGCGAACGGGCAAGGGAGATGAAAGTTCCGAGATTTGTGACGAATTGCTGCTCAGGCCGCGAGCGTGAGCAACTCAATCCTGGTCCGAAAGACCCTCGTTGCGCTTGGCGAGGAGTACCGCCTGCAACTGCTCGGCGAGGCCCAACAGCCGTTCCGGCACCTTCTCGTGTTGGATCTCTTCCAGCAGGATGGACAGATCGTCGAGTTCGGATGCGGGTGGTGCTTTGGACAATTCAGCGTCGTTGGGTATGCGCGGTTTCATGGGGCCATCTTAACATATGAGTGTCCCTTTACGGCAAGCTATCAAGGTTGGACCATCAAAATGCAAGGCCGGAATTGCGAATGGCCAATTGCGGCAGGCTGCTGGAACCTTCTTTCAGTTCGACCATTCGGCTCTGACCGGGAGGTGAGGGCACTGCGCCTTCCTCTTTCAGACATCGCGAAAAGGGGCGCGCCTTGCGTCGCATGGATGGTAAGAGCCAGGTCTTTCTCGATCCGCGCGACGCGGCCCGGCGAGCGGATCTCGTCTATGTCACCGATGAAGAACCCGGTATCCGGCGGCTGCCGCACGGACGCGGGTTTCGTCTGGTCGACGCCGAAGGCAAACGGCTCGCGGCGCCAGAAGATCTGAGCCGCATCCGTTCGCTCGCCATACCGCCCGCCTGGACCGATGTCTGGATTTCGGCCGATCCAAATGCGCATATCCAGGCCACCGGACGCGATCTGAAGGGACGCAAGCAGTATCGTTATCATCCCGCATGGACCGTATGCCGCGACGAGGCGAAGTTCTCGACCCTTGCCGCGTTTGGCAAAGCGCTGCCGAAACTCCGTGCGCAGGCAGCAAGCGATTTGCGCAAGAGATCACTCGCCAGGGAGCGAGTGATCGCCAGCGTGGTCCTGCTCCTGGACGATACGATGATCCGGATCGGCAATGAGGCCTATGCCCGTGAAAACAGAAGCTTCGGCCTGACGACCCTGCGCCAGGACCATGTCGATGTGGAAGGCACGCAGTTGCGCTTCGCATTTCGCGGGAAGTCAGGCCAGGAGTGGAACGTGAAGTTGCGTGACCGTCGTCTGGCTTCGGTAATGCGCTCGCTACAGGAGTTGCCTGGGCAGAAGCTGTTTCAGTACGCAAGCGAGGAGGGGCCGCGACCGGTCCATTCGCATGACGTCAACGATTATATTCGCGCGGCCATGGGAGCGGAATTTTCGACCAAACATTTCCGAACGTGGGGCGCCACGAAGGCAGCCGCCTTCCAGCTTGGCAAGCTTCCACTACCGGAGACCCAGCGTCAGCAGACGATCATGCTCAATGCCTGCATCGACAAGGTGGCCCGGCGGCTGCACAACACGCGTGCCGTCTGCCGTCGCTGCTATATTCATCCGCAGGTAACAGAAGGCTGGCTCGCAGGGCGGTTGGAAGAAGAAATGCGCGACCTTTCCAGCCGCCATCGGCGCGCGGTTGCCGGCCTGGATCGGGAAGAGACAATCCTGCTGCGCTGGCTTGAGCGCAAGGCGAGTTGATCGTCGCTAGCCGAGCGGCAATACGCTCACGATTTGGAATCGTGTTCCTTCTTGCCCTTCCGCTTGGTCGAGGCCATTTCGCGAAGCTCCTTCTCGCTCATGCTGTCGGCCATCTGGCGGGAGGCTCCTTGCAGATCGGTTTTCTTGGTATCGCCACGCTTGGCTGACAGTGCGGCGCCTGCCGCTTTCTGCTGGGATTTCGACTTGGCTGGCATTGCATCACTCCTTGGTTGGGCAGCTCCGCCCGAGCGCCAAACCGAACATCTGCGAGCCTTCCTGGTTCCCTCACTCGGCGTCGACGGGAGCGTTGAAGGCGATCAGCATGGCGCGCAAAATCGGAAACCCGATCACGATGGCCGCGATAACGGCTCCGGCCACGGTGGCGCCCAGCAACAGGCCCATCGGCCCGAAGCCGTGGGGCAGCCGGCGCCGATCCTCCACGGCCCGACTATCCGTCCGGCGGTCAGCCGCTTGCGGCCCCGGTCCGGCGCTTTGCGTTTGCCTGTAGAGCATGAAGATGGCGCCCGCGAAGAGCGGGACGATGATGAGCAGAACGAGCCAGATAATCTCCATGGGAAGCCTCCTTCGGACCGAACCGCCACGTCGGAGGATCGTTCCGAGGGATTTTCCCAGCCCCGCGGAACCTACGTCCGCGATCTGCATTGAACCCTCAGGCGGGAATACGAGTACGGGTCCTATCCATGAATATGGTACCGAAGCGGCCGGCGGCGCAGCCTGCCGGCGAAGCCGAGATCGTAAAACTTCTGCCGGCCCTGCGTGCGTTTGCCCGCACGTTCCACAGAGATCGAGACGAGGCGGACGACCTCGTACAGGAGACGCTCTCCAAAGGGCTCGCCAACATGCATCAGTTCCGGCCGGGCACCAGCATGAAATCGTGGCTGTTCACGATCATGCGCAACACCTTCTACACCCAGATCAAGCGTAGCCAGCGTGAGCAGCCTGGCGCGGCGGACTGCATATCCGCCAAGCCTTCGACCAACGCGACGCAGGAATGGTCCGCCCGCGGCAAGGAGATCGCGGCCGCTCTTCAGCGCCTTCCCCAGGAACAGCGCGAGATCATCATGCTCGTCGGGGTCCTTGGCCAAAGCTATGAAGAGGCCAGCGAGATCTGTGGTTGCGCGATGGGGACGGTCAAGAGCCGCCTCAACCGAGGCCGCCTCAGGCTGCTTCAGGAATTGAGCGAGGACACGATTTCTGGGGCCTTGACGAACTCCGAGCTTCATCCCGTCAACTCGCCGTCCGCGGTTCGCGGCTGAACGAAACAGCCGCGCGGAACAGGTGCCTGCGTCTTCGGGTTGGGTTTCCAACCTAAGCGGAGAGCAGACTATGAATTCCTATTTTTCGAGCATTCTCGCGGAGTTCTCGCCAGCCTGGCTGCGCAGCCGGCTCGCGAAACGCCGAATCCTGGCGTCCCGACCTGCCGAGACTCCGGGCGCGGATTCCGCCGGTTTCCTGGAACATCCCCAGGAAAGGCCGGTTAGGGCAGGGACCCGAGCGTACGGGCAGCCCCACAAAAACAGGAAGAGGAACAGTCAATGAAAACCCGGATCATCGCAGCAGTAGCATTTTCACTCAGCTTCGGCACCGCCGCCATGGCGCAGACCACCGACATGGAAACGGGCTATGGCGCAGGCATGCCGGCGGGCTGGGAAGGCGACATCAGCGAGGCGTTGTTCGAGGATGCCGACAGCGGCGTTCTGCGCTCCGAAGCCGATGTGCGCGACAACTTCGAAGGGCTCAGCCCCGATCAGCAGGCCATGATCCGCTCGCATTGCGCGCTGGTCGACACCGCGGGTGCGACCGGCTACGGCGCAGGCACCGGCGATCTGGCCCAGGATCTGGACACGGATATCGACGATGACGTCGCCGAGTTCGACACGGACGCTGAAATCGAAACGGGCGCCGCCGACATGGATACGGATCTCGACAACGGCCTCGACGACGATCTGGCCGATCTGGACGTCGACGAAGAGATCGAGACGGGCGCGGCGGACCTCGACACGGAGGTCGAAACCGACACGGCGGCCGGCACGAGTCTCGACGAGGAAATCGAGACCGGCGCCGCCATCGGCAGCACTTCGGATGTCGATACCGATGTCGAGCGCGGCACCAACGTGGGCGCCACTTCCGACCTCGACAGCGAGTTCGAGACGGGCGAGGCCGACCAGGGCATCGACAGCGAGATCGAGACCGGCGCAACAGGTGCCTCCGATGTCGACGCGTTCGAGACCGAGACCGAGTTCAGCCAGGACATGGACGCCATGGGCGACGCCCAGATCACCGCGTCCATCGAGCAGGTGTGCGGCTGGATCGACCAGTAGTCGAACGATCGCTCTCCGACCACAGGGGCACGGTTCTGACCGTGCCCCTTTCCATTTCACCCATCGGCAGGGCCGCCGTTCGGCCCAGCAAGGGAGATACGCATGATTACCAAATTCGCCACGGCCGTCAGCACGGCCGCCATCACCGTTGCACTCGCCGCGCCGGCATCCGCCCAGGTGCCCGACTCGGTCGACACACAGGCCTATCAGATCGGTGTCGAGACCATTGTGGACGGGCTCGCGCACCCGTGGGCGCTGGCCTTCATCGACGAGGACCGCTTCATCGTCACTGAACGCGATACCGGCCACATCAGGATCGGCACGGTCGGTGGCGATCTTTCCGATCCGCTCGACGGATCGCCGGAAGTGTTCCGTTACGAGGGCGAGACCGAACGCAGCCAGTCCGGGCTGTTCGACGTCAAGCTGCATCCGGAATTCGATGACAACGACTATGTCTATTTCAGTTACTCCAAGCCGACCGAGCGTGGGGCTGCCGTCGCCATCGATCGGGCGCGACTCGTCTTCAACGGCGATCAGGCCGGCCTGGAAGACGTCGAAACCATCTTCGAGATGCAGGAGGACGACCAGGATTCGAGCGGCCTGCATTTCGGCGGGCGGATGGCCTTCGATCCCGATGACAACAGCATCTATCTGACCATCGGTGATCGCCGGAACATCTCGCGGGCCCAGGATGGCGCCGATCAGGCCGGCAGCGTGCTGCGCATGACCGATGAAGGCGAACCCCATCCCGATGGCCCCTTCATTTCGGCAGACTGGGTCGAGGAAGGGGAGCCCAACGAATACATCTTCGCCATGGGCAAGCGTAACCCCCAGGGCATCGCCTTCCATCCCCATACGGGTGAGCTCTGGCTCAACGAGCATGGCCCGGAAGGCGGCGACGAGGTCAACCTCATCGAAGCCGGTCAGAATTACGGCTGGCCCTACATCACGGCGGGCGAGGACTATTCCGGTGCACCCATCGGCGTCGGACTCGACAATGAGGGCATGATCGGCCCGTTCCACTTCTTCGAGGAGACGGTGGCGCCCTCCGGCAAGGCCTTCGTCGATGGCGGACCCTTCGAGGAATGGCACGGCGACATGCTGATCGGCGGCCTCGTTGCGCAGGGGTTCATCCGCCTGACGATTGCCGACAACGCCGTGCAGGATGAGGAATGGGTCGAGATTGGCCGCCGCATCCGCGACGTGCAGGTGCATCCCGACGGTTCGATCTGGCTCCTCACGGAGCATGAAGACGGCGAGGTGCTGCGGCTGACGCCGCAGGGCTGAACGAGCTTGCTCACCACCGTCGACAAAGGCGCTCCGCTGGCCCTTGGCTGGCGGCGCGCCTCTGCATGTTCCGCGTCGTCGGCCCGTTCGCCGGGCCGCTCAAAGTCAGATGTCGGTGGCGGGATCGGTTACGAGCTGAGGCAGCAGAGGCCGTAGTGCAACGGAATCCGCGCGGACAGTCCTGCTCTTTATCGGCCAGCCGGGGACCGACCACGCGACCGGCAACTCGATCGTGTAGCGGTGAGCCTTGAGGTCGAAGGAGATCATGGTGAAGCCGGCAGCCACGGCGTGAAGCGCGATGAGCTGCGCCAGTTCGTCATCCGTGAGTTCGCATTCGGCGAGGTCGGCATGAACCTCTTCCACTGCCCGGGATATCACGAGCAACTGGTTCTTGCTGCACCGTTTCAGGTAGGCTTCGATGGCGTTGATCGTTGTCATCTGCTGGTTGGTGATTGGCCGCTTGCCCATGGACAGTCGCATTCCCTTCGAAAAGCCGCGGCCGGAAGACCGCTCTTGCCGGAAAGCTGCACCCGTCGATGGCCGAACCCGGCCCGTCGAAGGATGCTCCAAGCATCCGGCGCGCCCGGAACAGACGGGCAGCGCTTCCTAACCGTTTCGCGCGATTATGGTTTCGCCGGATCGCTGCTGTCGCTTAAATATTTTAGAAACGCCGCAAGAAAGGTGTTGCGGCAGCTCGGGGCAACCTATTGCGGGAATCCGTGTTCCAGCGCGCGCATGACGCCGCGCAGTTCCGCCAGGCCCTTCATGCGGCCAATCGTCGGGTAACCCGGTTGCGAGCGCCGGCCAAGGTCGTCGAGAATGTCCTGGCCGTGGTCTGGCCGCATCGGGATGTTGTGGTCGTCGCGACCTTCCTGCCGGCGCCGTGCTTCCTCTCCCAGGATTTCGCCGATCAGGGCCACCATGTCGACGTCGCCGTCGAGATGTTCGGCCTCGAAGAAGGAGCCGACCTGGTCGGCGGTATCGCGCTTGACGTTGCGCAGATGCAGGAAATGCACGCGATGGCCGAGCCGACGCATCATGCCGGGCAAGTCATTGTCGGGCCTTGCACCAAGCGAACCCGAACACAGGGTGATGCCGTTTGCAGGACTGTCGACGGCCTCCAGGATCGCGCGGTAATCCGCCTCCGTCGACATGACGCGCGGCAAGCCCAGAAGTGGGAAGGGGGGATCGTCGGGATGGCAGCAGAGCCGCAGTCCGAGCTTTTCGGCGGTCGGCACGATCTCCTCGAGAAAGGCGATGAGATTGCCGCGCAACTGGCCGGCGTCGATGCCGTCATATTCGGCGAGATGCGCGCGCACGCCCTTGAGCGTCAGGTTTTCGGCAGCGCCAGGAAGCCCGCAGGTGACGTTGGTTGCCAGTGCGCTTTTCACGTCATCCGACATGGAGGCAAAGCGGGCTTTCGCCCGGCTTTTGAGATCTTCGCAATAGTCCGCCGGTGCGCCTTTGCGGGCCAGGACAAAGAGGTCGAAGGCAGCGAAGTCGACGAGGTCGAAACGCATGCAGGTTCCCCCATGCGGTAGCCGCCAGGCGAGGTCGGTCCGTGTCCAGTCGAGAACGGGCATGAAATTGTAGCAGATCACCTCAATGCCGGCCGCCGCGATGTTTTCCATGGAGGCGCGGTAATTGGCGATGTGCTCCCGCCAGTCGCCGCTCTGCTTCTTGATATCCTCGGAGACCGGCAGGCTTTCGATGACTTCCCATGCGAGGCCCGAGGCTTCGCCATTGCGGCGCGCGGCGATCTCGCCCTGCCTTCTGGCGATCTCCTCGGGGCTCCAGACCGCGCCCGTCGGCACGTGGTGCAGCGCGCTCACCACGCCCTGCACGCCGCTTTGGAGCATGTCGTCGATGCTCGCGGTGTCGTTCGGTCCGAACCAGCGCCACGTCTGTCTCATGCACTCGCTCCTGCGGCGCTGGCCGCCATCAAATGGTCAGGGTTCATCCGAAAGCGAGCCTCGGCAGGAACAGCACGATGTCGGGTATGAAGAGCAGCACCGCCACCAGCGCGACGATGGCCGCAAGGAAGGGAAGCGATTCGCGGAAATAGTCCTCGATCTTGCAGTTCAGCAGGCTGCAGACCGTGTACATCGCTACGCCCACGGGTGGCGTCATCGAGCCAAGCGTGACGACCGTCATCATCAGAATGCCGAAATGCACAGGGTCGAAGCCCACGCTGCGGATGACCGGGACAAAGATGGGCGTGAGCAGCAGCACCAGGATCGTGCTCTCGAAGAGCAGGCCGGCCAGGAACAGGCTGAGCAGGATGATGGCCACGACGAGATGCGGGTTGGCGATCCCCTCGAGAAGGACGCCCGCCACCTGTTGGGGCACCTGGAGGAAGATGATGGCGAAACCGATCATGCCCGACATCAGGATGATGAGCATGATCAGCCCGATGTCCGAGACGGCCTTGCCGAAAGCGCGCTTGAGGGCAGCGAGACCGAGCGAGCGATGCGCGAGTCTGCCCACGACCATCGCGTAGACCACGGCGAAGGCACCCACCTCGGAGGGCGTGAAGACCCCGCCCCGGATCGAGATCACGAGAAGGACGGGGAAGAGCAGGGCCCATTTGGCATCCCAGGCGGCCGAACCGAGCGAGCGCCAGGTGGGCGGTACGGAATCGGCCACCACGTAATTGCGCCGTCGCGCCACCAGATAGGCCGCGACCATGAGAAAGAGCATCATCAGGATGCCCGGCACGATGCCGGCAAGAAAGAGCTGGCCGATCGAGACCTGGCCGACATAGCCGTAGAGGATGAGGCCGATGGAAGGAGGGATGGTCGCCGTGATGAGCGAGCTGAGCGCGATGACAGCGGCGGTGTAGCCCTTGGAATAGCCCTGGCTGATCATGCGGGGGCCGAGGATACGCGCCTGCATGGCCGCGTCGGCGACCGCCGAGCCCGAGACGCCGCCCATCAGCGTCGACAGGATGATCGAGACCTGGGCAAGTCCTCCGGCCATCCACGCAACGGCGACATGAGAGAAGCGAAAGAGGCGATCGGTGATGCCGCTTTCGTTTATCAGATGGCCGGCCAGCACGAAAAAAGGGACCGCAAGCAGCGGGAAGCTCTGCGAGACCGTGGCGATGCGCTGCACGCCGATCGACATCGGCATGATGTCCGAGGTCAGGAAGAACATGAAGCCGGAGATGCCGATGGCAAATGCCACCGGAGCGCCCAGCAGGAGAAGTACGAAAAAGACGACGCCGATCAAAAGCAAGGTCAAAGCTCCTGATGGATGTCGGTGTCGTCATTGCGGTTGAAGATGAGGAGGCTACCTTCGGCACGCGCGCGCCAGGCTTCGATGCCGTTGGTGAGGATGGCCAGCGTCAGGAACAGGCAGCCAACCGGCACCGCGATGGTCACATAGGCATAGGAGAGGCCGCTATCGCCAAAGAGGCGCTCCCGGTTGAGCATGGTCAGCTTGTAGCCCTCCCATGCCAACGCGCTCATGAAGACCACGAAGACGACAGCGAGCAGGATCTCGAGATAAAGGCGGTGTCGGTGCGCAAGGTTGCGGACCAGGAGGTCGACGCCGAGATGCGCACGCTCGCGCATCGCGCGGGTCGCGCCGATGAAGCAGAGCCAGATGAACAGCAGCTGGGCGAGGTCGACGGACCAGATCAGCGGGCGGTTGAAGAAGCGCATGATGGCGGCCGTGAAGACCAGTCCCACGATGATGGCGAGCAGGCTCATGCCCAGCCAGAGCTCGATCCGGGCGATACGGCGCGACATGTCGTGCTCCTGTGCGCGACCGGGGCAGGCGGTGCGCCTGCCCCATGCCTTGAGGGATGCCGGATGCTATTCTTCGGCCATGGCGCGAAGCTGGTCGCGCAATTCGCCATAGCCGAGCTTGTCGTAGACGTCGGCGGTGGCTTCACGGAACGGTTCCGTGTCGATCTCGGCGATCACAACTCCCTTGGCGGTCAGGTCTGCCTCGATCTGGTCGAGCGAATCCTGCGTTCCGTAGGAGGCGATGTCGCCGGCCTTGAGCGCTTCCTCGCGCACGATCTGCTGGAGGTCATCCGGCAGGCTGTCGAACCACGCCGCCGAGGTCACCAGACCGGTGATCAGGTTGATGTGGCCGGTCTTGGTGATGTGGGTCACCACCTCGTCGAGATTGGCACCCACGATCGCCGGAAGCTGGGCCTCCGCGCCGTCGATGACGTTTTGCTGGATCGCCGAATAGACCTCGCCCCAGGGCATCGGAGTCGGCGTCGCGCCCATGGCGCTGATCGTCTCCATCCATACCGGCGCGCCAGGTGTGCGCATGCGCACGCCGTTGAGGTCGGCGGGTCCGTTGATCTCCTTGTTGGTGAGCAGGTGACGCTCGCCCTGCCACCAGTTGAAGCTCAGGACCTGGTGGCCCGAAGCGTCACGCAGCTTGTCCACCCACTCCTCGAACATGTCGGAGGTGACAACCTTGCGGATGCCGTCGTAGCCGGACGCCAGGAAGGGCGCGCCGAGCACGCCGAACTCGTTCTGGAAGACCGCGAGGCGGCCGCCGTCGACGACCACCGCGACGGGTGCGCCGGCGCGGGCCTGTTCAAGCACGTCTTCGTCGGGGCCGAGCTGCGAATTCGGGTAGAGGTTCACCTCCAGGCGTCCGTCGGAAGCTTCCGCGACATTGGCCTGAAATGCCTCGAGCCCCTTGTAGAGCGGGTCGCTCGTGGCGAGTGCGGTGTTGACGTTTAGCTGGTAATCTGCCGCAAGAGCGGAAGCGGACCAGGCAATGCTGACGGTGGCGGCGAGCGCAAGCGCTCGTAGGGGCAGTGATTTCATGATTTCCTCCCTGATCGCGGCTGGCTTTGTCCGCGTCATTGAAATAGACTAGTATGGTAGTATAATTGATGTCAACATGAACATGCCCTTCCAGTTGAACGCACTTGATGAAGACAGCGCCCGGCTTCGCCAGGCGACCATGGGCTATCGCGTTTACGAAGCGCTCAAGCAGGCCATCGTCCAGCTTCAGTTGCGGCCCGGCAACCTCCTCTCGGAGGCCGAGGTCGCGAAACAATTAGGGGTTTCGCGGCAGCCTGTGCGCGAAGCCTTCATCAAGCTCGCCGAGGTGGGTTTGGTTGAGATTCGACCGCAGCGCGGTACGTTTGTGGTGCTGATCTCGCGCAAGGAAGTCGAGAATGCGCGTTTCATCCGCGAAGCAGTGGAGGTCGCGCTGGCACGACGGGCTTCCGCCGAGGCTGCGCCGGAGGCCATCGAGAAGATGGCCAAATCGCTGGAAAGGCAGCGCGAAGCGCATCAGCGCGGCGACATTGCCTGGTTCCTGCGCGAGGACGAGAAATTCCATCAGGCGATTGCCTTGAGCGTGGACTGCGAACGCGCCTGGCGGCTGCTGGAGAACCTCAAGGCCCAGATGGACCGCGTCCGCTACCTCTCCATGCCGCTGGCAACGCCCGTCGAGACCCTGATCGCCCAGCATGAACGTATCCTCTCGGGCATCGAGACGGGCGACGCGGATGCCGCCGCCGTGGCGATGCGGGACCATCTGGCCGAGATACTCAAGTCGCTGCCGAAGATCGCGGCGGCCCAGCCGGACCTGTTCGTGGACTGACGCGGCTAGCCTATTCCGCGGCGTCGCGCTGCGTCTCGTCAGGCGCATCGGGGTGACCCGGCTCTGTCTCACATTCGAGATCGGGGAAGGCGAGAACGCGACGCCCGTGGAAGTCGGTGCGCACCACGAGCAGTCCCCGCTCCTCGAAATAGGCGAGCAGGCGCCGCGCGCGACGCGGCGAATGGCTGCCATAGGCGCGCGCGAGCGTCGCGTCGGAAGGGCAGGGGTCCTTGTTGGTCGCCGCGCGCGCAACCATCAGAAAGACGCCCTGAAGATCGTCCGGCAGCGTTTCCGAAAGCGCGAGCGCCCGTGCCCAGGTCTCGCCGCCCGATCCCTCGTCCACCCCAGCGCGTGCGACCGCCAGCCGGCGGCGGAAGGCTGCGAGCTGCAGCGGTTCGCCCTGCACGCGGCGGATGCGGCTGCGCACCAGGAAGTCCTGGTAGAGTACCGCGTCGGACCGAAAAGCCGCGTCCGGATCTTCCAGGATTTCGCGCAGCACCGTCTCGATGCCGGCCTCGCGCTCGGCTTCGTCGACGATAGGAAACATCGGCTCCTCGACGGGCTCCGGCGCGGGCTTCGGCCGCGAGATCTGGGCCAGCAGATCGACGGTGGGAACAGGCTTGGGCTGCGGCCGGCGGATCGGCACGATGGGCTCGTCGGGCGAAGGGGTGAGAATCAGATCGAGCGCGTTCTCGGGTGCTTCGGGCAAGGGAATGAGCTTCGGGCTGCTGGATCGCGCCGAGGTCTCGACCGGGCCGATGGTGATCGGCAGGGGGCGGCGCGAGAGCGCGGGCCCGAGCGCCACGAAATGGCCGCGCGCCAGATCGCGGAACATCTCGGCCTGGCGGCGGTCCATGCCGAGAAGGTCGGCGGCGCGCGCCATGTCGATGTCGAGAAATGTGCGGCCCATGAGGAAGTTCGAGGCTTCCGCGGCGACGTTCTTGGCAAGCTTTGCCAGGCGCTGCGTGGCGATGACGCCTGCCAGCCCGCGCTTGCGTCCCCGGCACATCAGGTTGGTCATGGCGCCGAGCGAGAGCTTGCGCGCTTCGTCGGAAACCTCGCCGCCGACAGCGGGGGCGAAGAGCTGGGCCTCGTCGACCACCACCAGCACCGGATACCAGTAGTCGCGGTCGGCATCGAACATGCCGCCCAGGAATGCTGCTGCAGCCCGCATCTGCTGCTCGACCTCAAGCCCTTCCAGATTGAGCACGACGGAGACGCGGTGCTGGCGGACGCGCGCGGCGATGCGGGTCAATTCGGCCTCGGTGCGCGCGGCATCGACGACCTGGTGACCGTAGCGTTCGGCCAGCGTGACGAAATCTCCCTCGGGATCGATGATGCATTGTTGAACCCATGGCGCGCTCTGCTCCAGCAGGCGGCGCAACAGATGTGACTTGCCGGAGCCGGAATTACCCTGCACCAGCAGCCGCGTGGCCAGCAGTTCCTCGAGATCCAGCTTCGCCGGGTCGCCTTTCGGCGCGGCGCCCATGTCGATGTCGACCTTCATGAGATGCCCTTTCTGCGCCTGTCCTTAGCATCTGCGCACCGCCGCCGCGAAGCGCCGCGAAGGGATACCCACAGGCAGGACCTTGCCATCATCCGGCCGCGTCCCTGACCCAGCCCTCCGGTGTCGACCGGAGGAGAGGGGAGGAAATAGCGCCCTCCACAGGCGGGACGATCGCCAGATCGGCGCGCGTGAGCATCTCTTCGAACCGCCGGCTCTGCAGCATGGCCGCCACCACACCCACCACATCGGCTCTTGCGGCTGCCAGCAGGGCAAGCACAGCGGCAATGGAGGTTCCCGTGCTGACCACGTCGTCCACGACGACCACGCGCCGGCCCTCGAGGACGGGCAGCATGCGGGGATCGATGTAGAGGCGCTTTTCCTGGCCGGGGCTGGTGATGGATCGCATCGGCCGGGACAGTTGTTCCTCGTACCAGAATTTCCGTGACGTTCCGAGGGCCACCATGCGCGTGTGGCCAAGGCGGCGTGCGACCCCGTTGGCCAGTGGCAGACCCAGCGTCGGCACGCCGACGATGATATCCGGATCGAGACGGCGCGCGATGTCGCTCATCGCCTCGCTTAGCGCATCCTCGACTTCGAAACTCGCCTGATTCACGATCAATGAGGCGACCGCGCTACGACCATCCCCCGGCAGCACGCGGATCGGAAGCAGCAATTGCCGTCCGTCGGGGAGAACGGCCGGGTAGGCCTCGCGGAAGGTGGCGCCTTCCGATATGTCATGCGAAAGCGGCGGCGCGAGCGTCTGCCAGTATTGATGGGGCTGCATGCAATGGCCTCTGTGGAATCGGCGGCACGGTCGCCAGGACGCACATAACGGATCGCAGGCGATATGGCACTGGACGAATCGACGATCACCCTGGATGCGGCCGAGATCGAGACGCTGACGGAACTTAGGCGCGATCTGCACGCCCACCCGGAACTGGGCTTCGAGGAGGTGCGAACCGCCGGCATCGTGGCAAGGCAGCTCGAGAAGGCGGGCATCGCGGTGCATCGGGGTCTCGGCAAGACGGGGGTCGTCGGCACCCTGAAGGTGGGCAGCGGCGGGCGCGCCATCGCGCTTCGCGCCGACATGGATGCGCTTGCCATGCCAGAACTGGCTGACAGGCCCTATCGCTCGACGGTCGGCAATACGATGCACGCCTGCGGCCATGACGGGCACACGACCCTGCTTCTCGGCGCGGCGCGGCATCTGGCCCGCACCCGCAATTTCGACGGCACGGTGCATTTCGTCTTCCAGCCGGCTGAGGAAGGCCGGGGTGGCGCCAAGGCGATGGTTGACGAGGGCTTCTTCGACCTCTTCCCCGTCGATGCGGCCTTCGGTCTCCACAACATGCCCGGGCTGGCCACAGAAGAGATGGCTGTTGTCGCCGGTCCGCAACTGGCCTCCTCCGATTCATGGGAAGTGGTGTTCACCGGCGTGGGCACGCATGGTGCCAAACCCCATCTTGGCCGCGACGCGGTTACGGCGGCCGGGCATTTCCTGACAGCCCTTCACAGCATCGTGGCGCGGGTGGTCGACCCGCTGCAACCGGCCGTCATCAGTGCCTGTGCGGTCGAGGCCGGCGATTTCCGGGCGCTGAACGTGATTCCCGACGAGGTCAGGATCGGGGGGACGGCGCGCGCCTATTCGGCCGAGGTTCGCGACGTCCTGGAGGAAGAGATCGGCAGGCTGGCGCACGGGGTGGCGGCGACCTTCGGCATTGAGGCGCGCTATGATTTCCTGCGGCGTATTCCGCCCGTCGTCAACGATCGGGCGGCGACCGAAAGCGCCTACCGCGCGGCGTGCCGAGTTGTGGGCGCTGAAAATGTGCGGACGGACTTCCCGCCCTCCACGGCGGGCGACGACTTTGCCTTCTTCGGCGCGCGGGTTCCCGGCTGCTACGTCTGGCTGGGTAACGGACCGGCCGTCGATGGCGCGCTGCACCACAACACGCGCTACGATTTCAACGACGCGGCGATCCCGACGGGCGTTCGATTCTGGACGGCGCTGGTCGAGCACGAGCTGGCGCGCTCGGCCTGAGGCTTTCAGGTGAGTGTTTGCGCCAGCAGTTCGAGGGCGCCCTTCGCGTCGACATCCATCGCCACGGCGATCTCCGGCACCTCGCTCGAGGGCGCCAGCGCCCCGCGATCCACCCCATTGCCGCAATCGATGGCCAGCCGCATGCGCCGGACGTCGAACAGCGCGGGCTGCACCGCAAGCAGCATGACGCAGGGGTCGTGCAGTGGTCGGCTCTCCTGATCGCGCGCGCCGGCGAAATAGGCCGCGATCAGATCGGCCGCCACCGCGCCCGGCAAGGTGCCGGAAGACCGCAGCCGGTCGAGATAGTCCCGATCGGCGCGCACCTTGCGCGTCACGTCCAGGGGCACGAGCGTGACGTCAAGCCCCGATTCCAGGACCCTGGCCGCCGCCTCCGGATCGCAGGCAAGGTTGAATTCGGAGCGCGGACCGACATTGCCGCGTTCGTTCACCGCACCGCCCATCGCGATGATCCGGCCGATGCGGCCGGCCGCTTCGGGGCTTTCGTCCAGAAGCAGCGCAACGTTGGTGAGCGGCCCCAGCGCGAGAATGTCGATGCTGCCGGCCGGGCGCGACATGAGCATCTCCGCAAGGAAGCGGGCGGCCGGCGTTGCGACCGGCGGCGACATGGGGCCAGGCAGGGGCACCCCGCCCAGCCCGTCATCGCCATGAATGGCTTCTTCGGAAATGCCCCGACCCACCAATGGCTGGGATGCCCCGGCAGCGACCGGAATGGTGTCGTGCCCGGCCGCCGCCAGAAGACGACCGGCGTTCCGGGTCGTCCGCTCCAGGCCGATGTTGCCGGCAACGGTCGTGACAGCGGCCACGGAAAGAGCGGGGGAGGCCAATGCGAAGAGAATCGCGATCGCATCATCGAGGCCCGGATCGGTGTCGATGACGATCTGACGGGGACTCATCGTTGGTCGAGCCCCGCATCGATCGCGGCGATCTCCAACCGGAAGCGGTCGGCCATCTGCAGCGCGTCGCGCATCACGCTGGCCTTTTCCAGCGTCGTCACTGTGCGATCGCGCAGGATCCACTCGCCCGCGACCATCACATCGCGGACATCGGTCGGCATCGAGGAAAAGACCAGCATGGCGTAGGGGTCGTAGATGGGATGCAACCGGGCGGCGGCGAGATCGATCCGGATCAGGTCGGCCTGCTTGCCGGGCTCCAGCGAGCCGATGGCAGCATCCATTCCGAGCACCCGTGCTCCTTCCAGGGTCGCCATGCGGATGACGTCGCGGGCCGGCATCGGCTTGCGCGACTGTCCGCGAATCTTCGCGAAAATCGACACGACACCGAATTGCGAGAAGAGGTCGAGCGTGTTCCCGCTCATGGCGCCGTCGGTGGCGATGCCGACGGCAATGCCCGCGGCGCGCATGTCGTCGACGCGTGCCATGCCCCGCCCGCCCTTGCCGTTGGAGCGCGCATTGTGGGCCACGGCCGCGCCGCTCTCGGCAAGGATGCGGATGTCGGCGTCATCCACGAGCAGGAAATGGGCGCATACCGTCTTGGGGCGCAGGATGCCCGTGCGCATGGCGAGTTCGACGGTCGAGACGCCATGTTCCTTGCGCGCCCAGGCACTCTCCGCCTCGGTCTCTGCCAGGTGGATCTGGATCGGCAGGTCGCCATGGTCGGCGGCCCATTGCGCAACCCTTTCCATCACGGCCGGCCCCGTCGAATAGGGCGCGTGGGGCGCGATGGATGGCGTCACGCGGGGATGATCGGCGAAGGTCTCGACCAGTTCCCCGGCGAGCGCGAAGCCTTCCTCGAAGTCCTTGTGATCCGGCGGATCGAAATCGGCCAGTGTCTGTCCCACGACGCCGCGCATTCCCGCCTCGTCGATGACCTTCCCGATCTCGGTCTCGTGGTAGTACATGTCGGCGACCGTGGTTACCCCGCCGGCGATCATCTCATAGGCGGCCAGCCGGCTGCCGATGCGCACCATCTCGGGCGACACGAATTTGCGTTCCAGCGGTAGCATGTAGCGAAACAGGCGGTCGTCGACATCCTCGCCCAGGCCGCGAAACAGGCTCATCGGCATGTGACAATGCGGGTTGACCATGCCGGGAAGGACGATGTCGCCTTCGACATCGAGGATCTCGGCACCGGGAATCGCGGGTGGCTCGCCACCGCCCAGCGCCACGATCCGGTCGTCCTCGATATGAATCCAGCCGGGCCGATGCTCGCACATCGCTTCGTCGACGGCCAGCACCCAGGCATTGACGATGAGGCGTTTGCTCATTCCGGCGCCAGGATGGCGCATTGATCGATGACCGGCACGAGCCAGGCCTTCTCGCCGATGGAGAGGGGAGATGACAGGGGACCGTTGGCCACCAGATGGCCGGCTCCGGTCTCACATTGGTACTGGTAGGCCCGTCCGAGATAGGTCCGCAGCCCCAATGTGGCGGGGATGCCGCCAGTGGACGGGTCGCTCGTCACCAGGAGCCCGTCAGGGCGTGTCGCCAGGACGAAGCTGTCGGGGATCTCGCCGAAGCGCTGGGCCGACAGCTTCAGCTTCGCGCCATCAGCCGTACGGGCAACAACGCTTCCGCCCTCGCGCGTCTCGACCTGCATCGAAATGAGGTTCTCGAATCCCACGAAGCGCGCCACGAAGGCGTTGGCCGGACGCTGATAGAGCGTCTCGGGCGTGTCGAGCTGCATGATGCGGCCCTCGCTCATGATGGCCACGCGGTCCGAGATCGAGAAGGCCTCCTCCTGGTCGTGCGTCACATAGACCGAGGTCGTACCGTTGGCGCGCTGCAGCTGGCGAATCTCGACGCGCATGTCCACGCGCAGCTTGGCATCGAGATTGGACAGAGGCTCGTCGAACATTAGCAGCGGCGGCTCGATGACGAGCGCACGCGCCAGGGCGACGCGCTGCTTCTGGCCGCCTGACAGCGCGGCCGGCAGACGGTCGGCGAGATGGGCGAGGCCGACGCGCTCCAGCATCTGCGTGGCTTTGCGGTTGCGATCGGCGGAAGCCACACCGCGCTGCTTGAGGCCGAAGCCGACATTCTCGCGCACGCTCAGATGCGGAAACAGGGCGTAGTTCTGAAAGACCAGGCCAATGTTGCGCGCGTGGGCCGGCAGGCGCGTCAGATCCTTGTCGCCGAGCCGGATCGTGCCCGAGGTCGGCTCCAGGAACCCGGCCACGAGACGCAGCGTCGTCGTCTTGCCGCAGCCCGACGCGCCGAGAAGCGAGACGAGTTCACCGTCGCGGATGTCGAGGGAAAGATCCTCGAGCACCTTGGTGGTGCCGTAATGGGCCGTGACGGACTGAATGGATAGGGGAAGGCTCACGGGATTATCCCTTATTTCGCGACGATGGTCAGGCCGAGCGTGCGTTCGACGATGGCCATCACGATGACCGTCAGGACCATCAGCAGCACCGAGACCGATGCGATGGTCGGATCGAAGAACTGCTCGACATGGGCCAGGATCTGAATCGGCAGCGTTGAGATGCCCGGCCCGGTCAGGAACAGCGAGACCGACACGTCGTTGATCGAGGTGATGAAGGCCAGGATGAAGGCGGCGATCACGCCCGCCCGGACATTCGGCAGCACGATGGTGAAGAACGTCTTCAGCGGCGGGCTGCCGAGGCTGATGGCGGCCTCCTCGATGCTGAAGTCGAAGGAGGAGAGTGCCGCCGAAATCACCCGCACCACATAGGGCAGGACGAGCAGCGTGTGGCCGATCAGCAGCGTCATGAAGATCGGGAAGCCGGCGCCCACATTGATCGAGCGCAGCAGCGAGAAGCCAAGCACGATCTCCGGCACCAGGATCGGCAGGATGAACAGCGTCGAGAGCCAGCCCGGCAACTGGATTCGGTAGCGGTTGAGAGCGTAGGCCGCTGGGATGCCGATGATGAGTGCAAGGCCGGTCGCCAGGAACGCGATCTGCAGCGAGGTGACGATCGTGCGCCTGAAGGCGCTGATGTTCCAGATGTTCTCGAACCAGTGCAGAGTGAAACCCTGCGGCGGGAAGGTCAGGTAGCTCGTGTCACTCACCGACGCGCCGAAGATGATGATCAGCGGGCCCAGCAGGAACAGATAGACCAGCGCGGCAAAGGCGATCAGGAATGGGTTCACGCGTGTTGTCATCTCACACCGCCATCGGGTTCAGGCGGCGCGCGATGCGCGTCATGACCAGCACCGTGACGATGGTCACGACCACCATGATCGCCGCAATCGTCGAGGCGCCGGCCCAGTCGAAGGCGACCATCGCCCGCTGGTGCAGGAAGGTGCCCATGACCATCTGCTGGTCGCCGCCCAGAAGATGTGGGGTGGCATAGGAGGTGAAGCTCGCGGTAAAGACCAGCACCGCGCCGACGATGAGACCGGGTGTGGCGAGCGGCAGGATCACCTGCCGGAAGGTGCCGACCGGCGTGGCGCCGAGCGAGGCGGAGGCTTGCACCAGATCGTCGGGAATGTTGTCGAGGACGCCGACGAGCACCAGAACCATCAGCGGCACGAAGAGATAGACCATCGCCACGATCACCGCGCCCTGCGTGTAGAGCATGGTCACCGGCGCGTCGGTGAGGCCGATCCACTGCATGAAATTGTTGAGGATGCCGTTTCGGCCCAGAACGATCAGCCAGGCGAAGGAGCGCACCACCACGCCCGTCAGCAGCGGAAAGACGGCAAGCACGATGAGGATGGACTTCAGCCAGGGTGGGCTCTTGGAGACGACGTAGGCTGTGAGAAACCCGACGAAGAGAGAGATGACCGTCGTCGCGAAGGCGATCTCGAAGGTGCGCCAGAGCACCGTGCGGCGGAAGCCGGACTCGAAATACCAGATGTAGGGGCCGAGCAATCCGCGCGGGTCGGTGAAGGTGACGCTGATCGTTGCGGCGACCGGCAAGATCAGGAAGATCACGACCGCCAGCGTCGCGGGCGACGCCATGATCCAGCCTGCGAAGCGTTTCATGTGACGATATCTCTTCGATAGGATCCGCCGCGCGTGCGGCGGTCAAGCAAACGGGGCGGCCGGCGCCGCCCCGAAAGCGATTGCGGTTGTCAGCCGGCGCTTACATGCCGAAGGTTTCGTTCCAGCGGTCGATCCACTCTTCCTTGGCGGCGTTCATCTTGGTGTAGTCGATGCGCTGCAGGCTGGAGATCATGTCGTCGCCATAGGTCCACTGCGCGGCCTGCTCGTCGGTGAGGTCGACAGCTGTGTGGACGGGCGCGTCGATGCCCTCCTCTGCCAGGCGCTGCTGGATTTCCGGCGAGAGCACGAAGTTGATGTACTCATGCGCCAGTTCGACCTCTGCTGCGCCCGCGGGGATGTTGATGGTGTTCAGCGTGGCGATCGAGCCTTCCTCGAGATCGGCCCATTCGACCGTCGGCACCGCTGCCTTGATCTGGCCGAGCGCGAAATCCTGCGCGATGGATGTCGTGATCTCGCCGGTCGAGAACAGATTGATCATCTCTGAACCGGTATTGTAGTTCTTCACGACGTTGGGGCGCAATTCCTCGAGGGAGGCGAAGGCGGGGCCGGCGTCTTCGAATGCGTCCGTGCCGGCATGTTCGCCGGCCTTCAACACGACCATCGGACCAGCGGTCGTCGTGATGCCGGGCAGCGAAATCGAGGAAGCGAGGTCCTCGCGCCACAGATCGTTCCACGAGGTGATGGGTTCATCCACCTGCGCGGTGTCGTAGACGATGCCGACGCGGCCGATCGTATAGGCCGGGCCGTATTCGCCCTGAGGCGCCTGGGCCATCTCGTAGAGGCCTTCGATGTTGGGAACCATCGAGCGGTCGACCGGCTGGAACAGGCCGAGTTCGGCGCCCATCTGGGAGAAGCTGTCGGTCAGATAGATGACATCGACGCCGCCGCCCTGGCGCATCTGGACGCGGTTGAGACGATCGGCATTGTTGCCGGTCTCAATGACGATCTCGCATTCGCACATCTCCTGGAAGGGATCCAGGATGATCTCCTGCAGCTTGTCGCCATTGAAGCCCCACCAGGAAATGGTGAGGGTCTTCGACATGGCCGGCGTCGCCGCCATGGCGGCCGCCACAGCGAGGACGGAGAGGGCTGTTCCCCTTGCGATGTTCATGGAGGCAATTCCTTTCTGATTTGTCGGCCGCGACTTCTAACGGAACGCGGATGTGCCGAAAGCCTAATTTTTGTCCATCCACAGGGCAAGCTCATTTATAGGGCACACGCGGCGCGCGTGGTTTGCGATCGTCACAATCGCCGACACGAATTCACGGCACGGGTTGGCAGGACAACGGCCTCGCCGGTGGGAGGTGGGCTTGGTCGGCTGGGTCGTGGATTTGGGCGATGACAGCCGGTCGGGCGCAGGCTATCTGGCCCCAGTGGAACGATTCAATCAGGCGACACGCATGACCAACAGGCTGATACTCGATACCGATGGCGGCGTGGATGACGCCCAGGCGCTGATGATGCTCGTGGCCGGCGGCCGCGCGCCGGACGCCATCACCACCACATTCGGCAATGTCGGCCGCGCGCAGGCGACGCGCAACATTCTCGATACGCTCAGCGTGTTGAATCACGGCATTCCCGTTCACGAGGGTGCGTCACGCCCGCTCGTGCAGCCGGTCATCGATGCCGCGGCCATCCATGGCGCGGACGGTCTTGGCGGTGCGCCCCGGCCTGCCGCGGCGGCAGCGCCGGCAAGCGCCGATGCCGTGGAGTTTCTCCGCGCCTGCCTGGCCGAGGCGGCCGCGCAAGGGCAGGCCGTCGACATCCTCGCCATCGGACCTTTGACCAATATCGCGCTCGTCCTGCGTGCCGACCCCGCATGTGCGGCGGGTATTGGCCAGCTGACCATCATGGGTGGAACAGTCAACGGCCGTGGTAATGTCACTCCGGCGGCCGAGTTCAATATCTATGCCGATCCGGAAGCCGCCGAGATCGTCTTCTCGGCAGGTCTCGACATCGTGCTCGTGCCCTGGGAGACCTGTGCGGCACACTTCGTGGACGGTCCGGCCGTGGACGATCTGTTCGCCGGAATGGATGAGACAGATGTCTCCCGCTTCGCCAGGGCACTCGCCGATCACGCCAGGCGCGTCACGGCGGGTTATGGGCATGGCGACATCTTCCGTTTTGTTGATCCACTGGCCGCAGCGGTGGTCATAGATCCGGCCATCGCCACCGAGATGCTGCCGGCGGCTGTGTCGGTTGCGCTCGCTCCGGGGCTGACGCGCGGCATGACTGTCGTCGATCCCAGCGGACGGCTCGGGCCGAAGACCGTACGCGTCCTCATAAAGGCAGACCTGTCGCAGGTGGCCGGTCTTTTCGGGCGTTCGCTCCGCTAGCCACTTGAGAAGAGGATTGCGCGGGCGGCTAGCGCCGCATCCGCGATCTTCGTCATCTGAAGGGCGGGCGGTCCCATGGGGCCAGCGGCTGGCAGGCATCGATCAGCCATTCGAGCAGGGCGCGGATGGCAGGGCTCTTGCGACGGTTTTCCGGCACCAGCGCCTTCACCCAGAGATCGGGCACGGGAAAGTGACGCAGAACCTCGACCACGCGCCCAGCCTCGAGGCTGGCGCGGGCGATGTGCCGGGCCAGCATCGCGATGCCCATATCCTCCTCCACCGCGCGCAGCAGCACATGGCTGTCGTTGACGCTGAAATTGGTGGGCACGTCCACGGTGATCATTTCGCCGGCGCCCTTGAACTGCCAGTTGGTCCCGGTGGCGAGGAAGGAAAGGCAATCATGGTTCCTGAGGTCGCGCGGGTCGGTTGGCGTGCCTGCCCGCTCCAGATAGCCCGGCGCGGCAATGACGGTGCGCGGCATGGGACATAGCGGAATGTCGGCGACACTGGCGTAGGAGGTCGGCAGGGCGCCGATGGCCACGTCGAAGGCTTCCTCCAGCGGATTGACCGAGCGGTCGAGCAGCACCAGCTCCAATCTGACGCCCGGATGCGCGGCCTGGAAGCGGGTCAGCAGGTCCCCGAAATGGACGACCGTCAGCGTGGTGGGGCACTTGATGCGCAGGCGCTCCTCCAGGCGCGTGCCCGATCCGCCGATGTCCTTGAAGGCGTGGTCCACGTCTGTGACGATCGACAGGAAGCGCGCGTGGCAGCGATGCCCGACATTCGTCAATTCGAGCCGCCGGGTGGAACGGTGGAAGAGCGGCGCCTTCATCGTGTGTTCCAGCTGGTTGATCCGCTTGGCGACCACCGACGGCACCGTGTTCATCGCCCGTGCGGCCGCCGAAAAGCTGCCTGCTTTCACCACGTTGATGAAGGTCCTCATATTGTCGAGCGTATCCATCGCGGCCTCCCGGCAAACAATCATCATTCGCGAAACGCGAAAGCTCCTTGCATGAATTGCCTCTTTTTTTCGCGCTGCACAACTGTGTAGTGTGTCTCACGGAATGAGAAGACTGGCCCGTGCGGGAGGAAAACGCGCAGGCGCCGGATCGGGAGGAATTGGAATGGCCGCTTCGCCGAGCACCGAAACCGTCATCGTTCGCCGTCAGGCCAAATCCGCGCCGCGCAAGCTGGCTGCCGATATCTGCGTGGTCGGGGCCGGCATCGCGGGCATCACGGCCGCGCTCCAGGCCGCCAAGCTCGGCCGCAAGGTCATCCTCGTCGACAGCCAGCCCTCGCTCGGCGGCCAGGCGGTCAATTCCATCATCGCCACCTTCTGCGGCCTGTTCTCGAACGGGACGCATGGCTACCAGTTCACCTATGGCGTGGCCGACGATCTGCTTTCCTATCTCGAGGCGCATGAACAGGCGGTGCATTACCGCAACGGTCCGCGCACCACTGTGGTCTATTATGACGAGGTGACGCTCGGGCGCTGGGTCGAAACCAGCATTCTCGGCGCCGGCGTGACGCCTATCCTCGGGGCGACCATCATGGATGCCCGGGTCGAAAACGACCGGATCGCCAGCGTCGACTTCATGACGCGCTATGGTGCGGTGACCGTCGAGGCGGAGGGGTTCATCGATGCCAGCGGCGATGCGGCCCTTCTGTGGCAGGCCGGCTTTCCCTGCCGCGAGCCCGCCAATCATCGCGTCTTCGGCACCCAGATGGTCGTGCTCGAACACATCGACGAGGCGCGCCAGCCGCCGCGCGAGGAAATCTCCGCGCGCATGAAGGAAAAGGGCGATCAGTACGGCCTGCTGCGCCGCGAGGGCCTGGGCTTCACCATTCCCGGCCGTGGCATCGCGGCCATGAACATGACCCATGTGGAAACGCCGCTCGATCCGGTCGAAGCCTCCGCCAAGGCGCTGGAAGGCAAGGAGCAGGCCTCGCGCGCGGTGGAGTTCCTGAAGAAGGAATTCCCCGAATGCTACGGCAATGCGCGGGTGCGCTCCTTCGGCCTGCCGGGCATCCGCCAGACGCGTTGGATCGTCGGCCGGCACCATCTGACGGTGGACGAGATCAAGGCCCAGACGAAGTTCGACGACGCCATCGGCCGCACCGCATGGCCGATCGAGCTGCACGACCATGGCGACGGCCATCACTGGATCGTCTTCGACGAGGATCATGCCCACTACATCCCGCTCGGTAGCCTGGTTTCGCGCGACTGCCACAACGTCGTGGCGGCCGGCCGCTGCATCGACGCGGATTCGGCAGCCCTTTCGAGCGTGAGGGTCATGGGCCCCTGCATGGCGATGGGCATGGCTGCTGCCCATGCGCTCGATCTGGCGGGCTCGGGCAGCGTGCATCAGATCGACATGGACCAGATGCGCCAGCGCGTGGCCGACAATGTCGAGAAGCAGCACTATCGCTGGAGCGAGACGCAACTCGCCCAGGCCGTGACGGCTTGAGGAGGACGAGGGAGGAGATCTGCCAATGCGCCTGACCGATCATGAGAAGGCGATGCTTGACGGCCAGCATGGCGCGGCCAGGGCGCGCGCCATGGACCTCCTGGTTCGCTATGGTGAAGCGTTGGGTGCCGAGAGGCTGGTCGAGACCAACAATGTCGCCGGCGCCTTCAACGCATCGACGCCGTCGATCCGCCACATCGCCGAACAGGGTTTCGACAAGGTCTTTTCCGAACTCAATCTCGACAGCGACGAAACCGTCGAGATTCCCCGCATGGCGGTTCCCACCTGCCAGTTGATCACCGGCATCGACAACGACAATTGGGAAGTCCAGGGCGTCGACGCCGGGCTCGCTGAACTGCAGAAGCAGTCGGAGCGCTATCTTGGCCAGCGCGGCGTGAACCTGATGGCCACCTGCACGCCCTATCAGGTCGGCAACGTGCCGGTGAAGGGCGAGCACTGCGCCTGGATGGAATCGTCCGCCGTCATCTACTGCAACTCGGTCCTGGGCGCGCGCACCAATGTCGAGGGCAAGGAATCGACCGGCGCGGCAGCGCTGACGGGACGCATCCCCTACTGGGGCTATCACCTGCCGGAAAACCGCTTCGGCAGCCATCTGATCGAACTCGACATCGAGGTCGACGACATGATGGACTGGGGGCTGCTCGGCTACTTCATCGGTTACGCGGTGGAAGAGAACATCCCCGTCCTGAAGGGCGCCTCGCACCAGCCGACACTCATCAAGCTCAAGCATTTCGGCGCCGCCGCTGCCTCCTCCGGCGGAGTCGAGATGTACCACATCCCCGGTGTGACGCCGGAGGCCGATACGCTTGAGGCGGCATTCGGGCCGCGCAGCGCGGTCGAGACGATCCGCTACGGCGCCAAGGAGCGCCGCGAGACCTACGAGAAGATCCAGAGCGCGACCGACCGCAAGGTCGATTTCATCATGCTTGGCTGCCCGCACAATTCCATCGAGCAGATGGAACTGATCGCGCATCTGCTCGAAGGCAGGAAGATCCATCCGGATGTGCAGCTATGGGTGCACACGCCGCGCGCCATCCGCCAGGTCGCCGACCGCAGTGGCTATTGCGACATCATCAGCGCGGCGGGCGGGGTCGTGATGAGCGATACCTGTCCGGCCATCTCGCGCCGTCTGCCACCGGGCGTGCGGGTGATCGCGACGGATTCGGCCAAGCAGGCCCACTACCTGCCGGCAATCGCCAAGGTCCAGGGCTGGTTCGGCTCGGTCACCGACTGCGTCGAGGCGGCGGTGGCCGGCGAGTGGCGGGGAGGCGTCCAATGACCACCAACCTCGCCGCAACCGAAGAGACCTTCGTCATCAAGGGCCGCAAGGTCGTGGGCGGCCGGTCAGAGGGCGAGGCCCTGGTGACCACCGACACGATCTCGGGCTGGGGCGGCATCAACGAGCGCGACGGCTCGATCATCGAGCGTCTGCACGAGCTGCACGGCCAGTCCTTTGCCGACAAGGTGCTCATCTTCCCGGGCGCCAAGGGGTCCTCGGGCTGGTCCGCCTTCTTCCACATGACCCGGCTGAACGGCGTCGCCCCGAAGGCGATGATCTTCAACCGCATGACGACCAAGATCGCGCTTGGCGCGGTGGTGACACGCGTACCCGCGATGACGGAGTGCGACACAGATCCCATCGAGACGATACGCACCGGCGACTGGGTGGTCGTCGATGCCGATGCCGGAATCATCACCGTCACGAGAAGGAGCGAGAGCTGAGACTTGCGGGCACGCGCCCGCGCAACCCAAGACGCAAGGGACGGTTCGGGAGGATCCGGCCGACAGCCACACAGAACCCTTGTTTCGCGTTCGACAGAGGAGGAATCAACATGTCGAGATACCGCACATCCATCCTTGCCGGCCTTGCCGGCGTAGCGCTCACAATCGGCCTGATGGCCGGCACGGCCAACAATGCCGCCGCCGAAGACAATTACGAATGGCCGCAATTCTTCAACGTGATCACCCCGATCGTGGGCACCGCGAACCATTCTCTGGCCGTTGCCTGGACAGGTGAATTTACCGCCCAGACGGGTTCGCGCGCCCGCGTTCTGCCTGCCCCCAACGGCTTTTCGCGCGCCGCCTGGCTCAACCAGGACGAGGGACGTATCGTGCTCGTTCAGGCATCCGACTATTTCGACCAGATGGACGCCGCCGATGGCTATGCCACGCGCGACGCCGGACCGACCGACACACGCATGATCAACATGAACCAGGTGACCGGCTGGGGCTACATGGTTCGCGGCGATTCGGCGATCGAGAGCTTCAACGATATCGGGCCGGGCACGCGCGTTTCGTATTCGCCCAGCTCCTCCTTCCTGATTTCCGGCGTCCAGGCGTTGCTCGCCTATCGGGATCTTACGCCCGAGGATGTGACCCTGGTGGAGGTCGGCAATTACGGCGCCAATACGGCCGTCATTCCGGAAGGCCGTGCTGATGTGACCTTCACCTCGCCGACATCGGGTCCGAGCTACGAGGCGGAAGCCGGCCCGAATTCGATCCGCTGGCTGCCACTGCCACGTGAGGAGGAGGATCCGGAAGCCTTCGCCCGCTATCGCGCCCAGCATCCCGGCTACGTCGCCATGGAAGTCGAATCCGGCGTCACCACCTCGCACGGCCTCTACATGGACCATGCCTTCCAGGCCAACCATGTGCGCGCCGACGAGGATCCGGAGTTCGTCTATCAGCTGCTGAAGTGGATGGATGAGCAGCACGATTCCTTCAAGGAAGACTTCACCCACGCCCACATGATGAGCATCGACAACCTCGTGGCCTTCCTCGACAACGGCGCGCTTCAGCCGCTGCACGAGGGTGCGATCCGTTATCTCGAGGAAATCGGCCGGTGGACTGAGGCACACCAGACCCGCCAGGACCAGCTCGTCGAAATGGCACAGGCGCAGGAGGCCGGCTACCGCGCCGCCATTGAGGCGGCCGAGGCCGAAGGCATCGCGATCGAGCCCGACAACCAGGCCTGGATCGACTTCTGGCGCACCTATCGCGCGGAAAACGGCCTGCCTGAAAACTTCGGCCAGGCAGTGCTCGCGCTGAACTGATGTTGCCAACCGGCCGCCCGCGTCTCGCGGGCGGCCGGGCCATTCTTGCATGATCCCGCGTCGAGGCGTGCCAGGCACAGCCCATTGGAAAGGCTTCAGCTATGCTGAGCGAGAAGGATAAGGCCCTAAGTCAAGAAGCCGTCCCCGCCGACCTGCGGGACCGGACGCTTGAGCGCTGGCAGAGCATGCCGCTCGCCGTGCGCGTGATCCTGCAGACGATGTCGGCGGCTGGCGCACTTCTGGCGGTCGTCTACATCTTCGGTATCGTGCCGTTCCTGGACGTCACATACTACTTCCTTCTCATGGCGCTCTACCTGCCATGGGTCTACCTGCTCCTGCCCGCCTACAAGGGCGAGGTCCGGGTCGGCATCTTCTCCTATATTCCGGCTCTGGCGATCTGCGGACTGACATTCTTCATGGCCTATATGGGCCGCTCGCTGATCTTCCAGACCTGGGTGCCGGTCTCCCACACCTGGCAGCTGGTGGTGGGGGCAGGCATCTACATCCTGATCCTCGATGCGGCGCGGCGTGCCGGCGGCTACATCTTCCTCGGTATCGTTTTGGCCCTGTCGCTCTATCCGATCTACGCGGTCTACATGCCGGGCATGTTCTGGGGGCCTCCCACGACACTCGCGCGGACCGTCGCGTTCAACGTCTTTTCAGGCGATGCCATGCTGGGCGTCGTCACCCGAGTTGTCGGCGAGACCATCATTGGCTTCCTCATCCTTGCAGCGCTTCTGGTCGCCACTGGTGCCGCCGACTTTTTTCTCAAGCTCGCGCTCGCCCTGCTGGGCAAGGCGCGCGGCGGCCCCGCCAAGGTGGCGGTAATCGCCTCGGGCTTCTTCGGCAGCCTGTCGGGCTCGATCTTCTCCAATGTCGTGGGCACCGGTTCGGTCACGATCCGGGCCATGAAGCGGTCGGGCTTTCCCGGCTATTATGCCGGTGCGCTGGAAGCCTGCGCCTCGACGGGCGGCATGCTGATGCCGCCCGTCATGGGCGCGGTTGCCTTCATCATGGCCGACTTCACCAACACCTCCTACGGGGTCATCGTGCTGGCCGCGATCATCCCGAGCGCGCTCTATTATTTCGGCCTCTACTGCCATGTCGACGGCTATGCGGCCAAGCACGGCATCAAGGGCCTGCCGCAGATCGAACTGCCATCGGTGCGCAAGACGCTGATCGATGGCTGGCCGTTCATCATCGTACTGGGTTTCCTCATTTACGCCCTTGTCTTCCTGCGGCTCGAGCGCCTCGCGCCCTTCTACGCCTCGGGCCTGCTGATCTTCCTGACCTTCTTCAAGAAGGAACTGCGCATCACGCTGAGCCGCATCCCGAACATCATCTACGAGATCGGCAAGATGCTCAGCCAGACGATCGGCCTGCTTCTGCCCACCAGCTTCATCCTTGGCGGCCTGATGGCGACGGGCGTCGCCCCCGTCATCGCGTCGGAACTGGTGCGCATGGGCGGTGACAGCGTGATTCCCGTCCTGGCGATCGGCATTGCTGTCTGCATGGTCTTCGGCATGCTGGGCATGATCGTGGCGGCCTATCTGATGCTGGCCCTGACGCTGGCGCCGGCGCTCGAACAGATGGCGGGCCTCAACACGCTGGCGATCCACATGTTCATCGCCTATTACGCCACGCTCGCCGCCATCACGCCGCCGATCGCGCTGGCCGCCTTCCTGGCTTCCCGCATCAGCGACTCCGACCCGCTTCTGACCAGCGTGCATGCCGCGCGGCTCGGTATCGTGCTCTACTTCATCCCGATCTTCTTCCTGTTCGAGCCGGCGCTCATCCTGCAGGGACCGCTGCACCTCACCGCGATCTGGGTGACCTTCAACATCCTCGCGGTGGTGATCATCGCGGGCGCCTCGGAAGGCAGGATGATGTATCTTGGTCGGCTGAAGGCGTGGACGCGGCCGATCCTGTTTGCCGCGGGCCTGTGCATCGGCTTCCCCGAATGGATGAGCACGGTTGGCGGATTGGCGGTAACCGCCGGGATACTGGCCCTGCGCGGGCTGGCTTGGCAGCCGGATGCAGCCGAGGACGGTCCGGCACCTGCCACACCGGAGCCGCTGGCCGACACTCAGCGCGGCTAGGAGCAAGAGATAGGAGGAGGAAACCATGACCCTCACGATCACGCAGTTGCACAAGCATTTTGTCGGCGAAGCCGCCGGCGTGGACCTCTCGCAGCCGCTCGACGCGGGAACGATCGACGAGATCAACCGGGCGATGGACACCTATGCGGTCCTCGTGTTCCGCGACCAGCCGCTGACGCAGACGCAGCAGCTGGACCTCGCCAGATCCTTCGGTCCCCTCGACATGGGTCTGAAGAAGCTGAAGAAGCAGCCCGACCGCCTGGAACATGCGGAACTGGCCGACATCTCCAATGTGGGCGATGCCGGCGGGACGGTCGCCCGCGACAGCAAGAAGATCGTCTCCAATATCGCCAACCAGCTCTGGCACAGCGATTCCTCCTTCCAGCAGCCTGCGGCCCGCTATTCCATGCTGGCCGCGGTGCAGGTCCCTTCAAGCGGCGGCGACACGGAATTTGCGGATCTCAGGGCCGCCTATGATGGCCTGCCGGAAGAGATGAAAACCGAGATCGAGGGGCTGGAGGCCGAGCACTACGCGCTTCACTCGCGCTTCCTGCTTGGCGACACCGATTACACCGAGGAACAGAAGGCCGCCCTGCCGCCGGTCTGGTGGCCGCTGGTGCGCACCCATCCGGGGTCGGGCCGCAAGATCCTCTTCGCCGGCATCCATGCGCGCTCCATCAAGGGCTGGACGGTGGCCGAGGGCCGCATGCTGCTGATGGACATGCTGGAACACGCCACGCAGCCCGAATACGTCTATGCCCACAAATGGCGGCCCAACGACCTTGTCATCTGGGACAACCGCGCAACGCTTCACCGCGGCCGGCGCTTCGACCTGTCGCAGCCGCGCGAATTGAGGCGCGCCACCACGCTCGACGTCGGCACGAACGAACGGGCGGCCGCATGAGTACAAGCGCAGACGAGATGACCAAGACCGCCACCCCGCTGCCCATCAAGGGGCTCGGCGCCATCGATTGCGACGTGCATCCGCGCTCGCCGCGCCGCGAGGATCTGATGCCATTCCTCGACGCCTATTGGCGCGAGATATTCATGTCGCGCAGCATCGACCGCCTGGAACTGATGAGCTATCCGGAATCGACGCTGCCCTATCGACACGCCGATGGCGAGCGGGTCAATGCCGACGCCGCTGGGATGGCCGGGGCGCATCTCGATCCGCTGGGCCTGGAGGCCGCGATCCTCAATGTCGTTTCCGGCATCCACGCCGTCTACGACCCCTATCTGGCGACCGCGCTCTGCTCGGCCACCAATCGCTGGCTGGCCGAGGAATGGCTGGCCAGGGACAAGCGCCTGCGCGCCTCGCTGCTCGTGCCCTTCCAGCATCCGGACGAGGCGGTGGCGGAGATCGAGCGTCATGCGGGCGACAACCGCTTCGTTCAGGTCCTGGCGCTCGCCATGGGCGAGATGCCGCTCGGACGCCGGACCTTCTGGCCGATCTACGAGGCGGCGGCAAGGCACGGGTTCGCGCTCGCCATCCATGCCGGCAGCACCTATCGCCACGCGCTAACGCAAAGCGGTTTTCCCTCCTTCCTGGCCGAAGACCACATCCACCAGGCGCAGGGCTTCGCCAATCAGGTCGGCAGCCTAGTCGCGGAGGGTGTCTTCGCCAAATTTTCCGATCTCAAGGTTGTGCTGATCGAATCCGGCATCACGTGGCTGCCCGGTCTGATGTGGCGCATGAGCAAGGACTGGCGCGGCGCCCGCATCGAGGTGCCGTGGGTCAAGGAGATGCCTGCCAAGATCATCCGCAATCATTTCCGCATGACCACGCAGCCCTTCGACGGGCCGGCGAAGGTGGAAGAGGCGGCCAAAGCCATCGCGCATCTCAACAGCGAGGAGATGCTGCTGTTCTCTACCGACTTTCCGCACGATCACGGCCGCGACGTGTCGTACTGGCCGGAAAACCTGCCCCAGGACCTTGCCGCACGGCTGGTACGGGACAATGTCAGGGAAACCTATCAACGCCTGGAGATCGGCTCATGAACGAGATGACCCTCGAACGCGAACGCCAGGATACGAGCAAGATCGGCATCGTGGATTGCGACATCCATCCCGCCTTTTCCTCCCCCGATGAGTTGCCCAGCTACCTGCCGCAGCGCTGGCGCCAGCATGCGCATGATTACGGGATCCGCACGCCGAACGCCTTCCTGGGAGCCATGCCTTATCCGCGCATCACGCCCGGCAACGGCATGCGCCGCGATTCCTGGCCGCCCAATGGTGGCCCGCCGGCCTCCGACCTCGCCTTCCTTCAGGAACAGCTGCTTGATCCGCTCGGCATCGAGTTCGGTATCCTGCAGCCGCTGGCGGCCGGCAGTGCCGTCTTCAACCAGGAATTCGGCATCGCGCTGTGCACCGCGCTGAACGATTGGCAGATCGACAAATGGCTCGACAAGGAGCCGCGCCTGAAGGGCTCGATCTGCGTCACCAACGAGGATACCGCCAGCGCCATCGCCGAGATCGAGGCGCGGGTCTCCGACAAGCGCTTCGTGYAGATCTCGGTGCCGCCGCGTGCGCTCGAGCCGGCCGGGCGCAAGCGCTACTGGCCGCTCTACGAGGCCGCCGCCCATTACGGTCTGCCGATCGGCATGCATTCGGCCGCCTTCGGCAGCCGGGCCAACACCGGCAGCGGCTGGACGTCCTTCTACATCGAGGAACACTTCGCCTTCTCCAACGCCAGCCAGACCGTGCTGACCAGCATGATCTTCGAAGGCGTCTTCGATGCCATTCCCGACCTCAAGCTCGTGCTGGTGGAAGGCGGCTTCGCCTGGCTGCCGCCGCTGATGTGGCGCATGGACCGGGAATGGGAGCGCATGCGCGGCGAGCTTCGCCACGTGAAGAAGCGGCCTTCCGAATATGTGAAGTCGAATGTCTGGCTGACCACGCAGCCGATCGAGGAGCCGGAAATCAACCGTCACCTCTATGACGTGCTGGAGTGGGTGGGTCACGATCGGCTGATGTTTTCGACCGACTATCCGCATTGGGATTTCGATCATCCCGAATATGCCTTCAAGGTGCCGATCGACCCGGCCCACAAGCAGGCCATGCTGAGGGACAACGCGATCGCGCTGTTCGGCCTGAAATGAGCCAGGCTGCAGCAGGGCGCCCCAGGCGTGAAACGGTCCGCCATGTGGTGTGCCGCGTCGACGAGATCGCGCCGGGCAAGGCCAGACGCGTCGAGATCGAGGGCAGGGAGATCGCCATCTTCAACGTCAATGGCGAATTCGCCGCCATCGGCGACCGCTGCCCGCATGAAGGAGCCAGCCTGTGCAAGGGCCAGATCATGGGCCTCGCCCAATCCGACGAGCCAGGGCAGTATCGCATGATCCGCCAGGGAGAGTTCGTGCGCTGCCCCTGGCACGGCTGGGAGTTTGATCTGAAGACCGGGCGGTCGTGGTGTGATCCTGCGCGCACCCGGGTGAAAAGCTACGACGTTGCGGTCACAGACAGCGCGCAATTGCAGGAAGGCCCTTACCGCATCGACATCTACGAAGTGTCGCAGGAAGGCGACTATGTCGTCGTGTCGGTCTGAGCAGAGCGAATGATCGAACCCGACTACGTCACCTTCATGGCGCGCTACAATCAAGAGATGAACGGCCGCTGGCTGGCCGCGGCCGCCCGTCTCACCGACGCGCAAAGACGGGCCGACCGCGGCGCCTTCTTCGGTTCCATTCACGCGACCTTCAACCATCTGCTGTGGGCGGATCGCGTCTGGCTCTGGCGCCTGGCGGGAGCCAAGGAGCCGACCCATCCGCGCGAAAAGAGCACCAGCTTCGTCGAGGACTTCGAGGAACTGGCCATCTTGCGTCGGCGCACCGACCGCGAGATCGTCGATTGGGCGGAGACGGTCACGGTGGACTTCCTCGCGACCCCCATCGTGTGGTTCGCGGGCACGCCGCGTGAGTTCATTTCTCCCCAGGCGATGCGGGTGGTGCACATGTTCAACCACCAGACCCACCATCGCGGCCAGATCCATGCGCTTCTGACTGCTTTTGGCCAGGATACGGGGGCGACCGACCTCTGGACCGTCTGGGGTCAGGGCGACCCCATGGTCAGCGCATGAGCCGCGGCGCCTGATCGACCGACTCCGATCCCGGCTTGATCCCGGTCAACGCCGCTGGAGCCGGGTCGTCCTAGTCTTGCGCACCGTTCCCACCGACAATGCCGTGCGGCGGAGCACAAGGAGACCGTGCTGTGAGCATCAAGACCGTCATGGTTCAGCTCGACGTCGACGAACCCGCCGAGAAGCGGCTGCGGAGTGGATTGGACCTCGCGGGTCGCTTCGAGGCCGGACTCATCGCGTTTTGCGCCGCCGATTATCGCGTTCACCTTCCCTATGAAGGAGGGCGCGCCGTCGCGGAGGCCCAGCGCGGCCGCCGGGACGAGATCGCGGCGCGCCTGAAGCTGCTGCATCGGGAATTCGTCGATTTGGCAGGCGAAGGGGCAGGTGTCGTCTGGATGGGCCGGATCGGACATCCCACCGAACTTCTCGCGCTCCACGCCGCCGCGGCCGATCTGCTGGTGGTGGGAACACCGCGCATGGGCGAGGTCCTCCAGCGCGACCGGCGTGTCGATCTGGGAAGGCTGGTGGTGGCAGCGGGACGGCCCGTGCTCGTCCTCGGGGCGGACGAGGACGCGCCGGCCGCGCGAACGATCGTCGTGGCGTGGAAGAATGCGCGTGAGGCGCGGCGTGCCGTGGTCGACGCGCTGCCATTAATGGCTGCAGCGGATCGGGTCATCGTGGCCACGGTTCCGGAAGGTGACGAGACACGGGCTCGTGAAAGCTGTGCTGAGGCAGTGCGCCATCTTGCAGCGCATGGGATCAAGGCCGAGGAAGCGCTGCTTCAGGCAAGCAGCGCACCACCTGCGGTGGCCATTGCCAATCTGGCGCGCGACGTGGGAGCGGATCTCGTGGTCTCGGGAGCTTACGGACACAGCCGTCTTCGCGAGTGGGCCTTTGGTGGCGTCACTCGCTCGCTTCTCACCGACGGCTCCCTGAGCAGATTTCTGTCCAACTAGCTTGAGGCCGAGCTAAGTTCTGCCGTTTCTTCACCCATTCGCCGCTCGTTCGCGCACGTGAAGGCCTCTCCGATCGGAGGCACCCGGCTCCATTCTCAAAACCATGTCAGCCTGGCTGTCTGATCAGGGTCAAGGCAGCCCTTCCAGGCATTTGAAACAGTGTCTTCGGGTCGGCCCTCGTGGCCGGATCTGTCTTGGGAAGGAGACGAATGATGCGTAGTGCAAGAGGATTTCTATTGTCTGCCGGCGTCGCGATGATGCTGGCCGGCACATCGCATGTTCATGCCGGCGGAACCGTCGAGGTCCTGCACTGGTGGACCTCCGGCGGCGAAGCAAGGGCAGTCGGCGAACTGAAGCAGTCATTCGAGGATCAGGGCGGCACCTGGATCGATTCCCCGATCGCAGGCGGCGGCGGCGATGCTGCCATGACAGCGTTGCGCGCCCGCGTCGTGGCCGGCAATCCGCCGACTGCGGTCCAGCTCAAGGGCCCCGGCATCCAGGAATGGGCCGTCGAGGGCGCGGTCGCCGATGTCGAGGACGTCGCGGCGGCGGAAGGCTGGGACGACGTCCTGCCCCCGGCGCTGGCCGAGATCATGAAATTTGACGGCAAATACGTCGCCGCGCCGGTCAACATCCACCGCGTCGACTGGATCTGGGCAAACCCGGAACTCCTGGCGCAGGTCGACGCCGATGTGCCGACGAGCTGGGACGAGTTCAACACCACCGCCGAAAAGCTCATGGAAGCGGGCATCACGCCGCTCGCCCATGGCGGCCAGCCCTGGCAGGACGCGACCGTGTTCGAGGTTGTCGCCCTCGGCCTGGGCGGCGCCGATTTCTTCCGGGCCGCACTTGTCGAGCTGGACATGGATGCGCTCAACAGCGACACGATGATCCAGGTGTTCGACCAGATGCGCAAGATGCGCTCTTACGTCGATCCCGGGTTCTCAGGACGTGACTGGAACCTGGCCACTTCCATGGTGATGAATGGCGAAGCCGCCTTCCAGATCATGGGCGACTGGGCCAAGGGTGAGTTTCTGGCCGGGGGCAAGGTTCCGGGAGAGGACTTTCTCTGTGCCCCCGCTCCGGGCAACGCCTTCATCCTGAATTCCGATTCTTTCGTCATGTTCAACGTGCGCGGCGATGACCGGATCGAGGGGCAGCAGGTTCTGGCCAGCCTGATCATGTCGCCGGAGTTCCAGGAGACCTTCAACCTCGCCAAGGGCTCCATTCCCGCCCGGGTCGATGTTTCCCTCGACGCTTTCGACATCTGCGCCCAGCGCTCGCATGACGATCTGACCGCCGCCATCGCGGCCGATACGCTCGTGCCCTCGATGGCCCATGAGATGGCGGTGTCGCGCTCTGTACGCGGTGAGTTTCTGGATGTCGTGACCGAGCATTTCAACAGCGACATGAGCTCGCAGGAAGCCGTCGACCGTCTCGTCGCCGCCATTCAGCGGGCGATGTAGCCAACCCGGCACGCTGTCCACGCCCGGGCCGCGCCAGACGCGGCCCGGTACGGTTGTCCTTGGGGGAGAGAGCCCATGTCCGGTCAAGCGAGCAGAGCGCTGGCATTTGTGCGGCGCGCCGATATCTGGCTGCCCAAGGTCGTCGTCGCGCCGTCCTTCGCCGCCAGCCTGTTCTTCGTCTACGGCTTCATCGCCTGGACGGTCTACATCTCGTTCACCCGTTCGGGCATCCTGCCGCGCTATGAATGGGCGGGGTTCGTGCAATATGTGCGGCTGTGGAATACGCCGCGCTGGTACGTTGCGCTGGAGAACCTGCTGATATTCGGCGGCCTTTTCATGGTCGGCTGCCTCGTCATCGGCATCTTCCTGGCGATCCTGCTCGACCAGCGCATCCGCGCGGAAGGGGCGCTCAGGACCATCTATCTCTACCCGATGGCGCTGTCCTTCATCGTCACCGGAACGGCCTGGAAGTGGATCCTCAATCCAACTCTCGGGCTGGAGCGCGTGATGATCGATCTCGGCTTCACCAATTTCCAGTTCGACTGGCTCGTCAATCGCGAGATGGCGATCTACACCGTGGTCATCGCCGGCGTGTGGCAATCGTCGGGCTATGTGATGGCCCTTTTCCTGGCCGGGCTTCGCTCGGTCGACGACGAGATCGTCAAGGCCGCGGCCATGGACGGCGCCGGTCCCTTCCGAACCTATGTCGGCATCATCCTGCCGATGCTGAGGCCGGTCTTCCTGTCGGCGATCATCGTGCTCGCCCATCTCGCCATCAAGAGTTTCGACCTCGTGATCGCCCTGACGGCCGGGGGGCCGGGTATCGCCACGGATCTGCCCGCCACCTTCATGTACGCCTATGCCTTCCAGCGCAGCGAACTCGGGCTGGCGGCGGCAAGCGCGGTGATGATGCTCGTCACCATCATGGCGGTCGTGGTCCCCTATCTCTACTCGGAACTGAGGGCGAGCCGGAAATGAGCGCGCGTCAGATCCACGGCATCGTCCGCGCCACGAGCCCGCTGAACACGTTCCTGCGGCTCCTGCTTTTCGCCATCCTCGGGCTCTTCGCGCTCTACTATCTCATGCCGCTCTTCGTCATGATCGCGACCGCGCTGAAGCCGCTGGAGGAGATCAGGACCGGCACGCTGATCAGCCTGCCGCAGGAGCCGACGTTGGAGCCGGCGCTGCGCGCCTGGGATTCGGCCTGCGTCGGCGTGCGTTGCGAGGGGCTGAAGCCCTATGTCTGGAACTCCATGGCCATGGTCATTCCGGCCGTCATCATCTCGACCTTCCTCGGCGCGATCAACGGCTACGCGCTGACGAAATGGCGTTTTCGCGGCTCCGACCTGATCTTCGGACTCATGCTGTTCGGCGCCTTCATTCCGTTCCAGGTCGTCCTCCTGCCGATGGCGCGCACGCTGGGCATCCTCGGCATGGCCGGCACCGTCCCCGGTCTTGTGCTGGTCCACACGATCTACGGACTGGCCTTCACGACGCTGTTCTTCCGCAACTTCTTCGTCGGCGTCTCGGACGGTATCGTGCAGGCGGCCAAGATCGACGGTGCCGGCTTCTTCGGCATCTTTTTCCGCCTCATGCTGCCCATGGCACCGCCAGCGATCGTGGTCACGGTGATCTGGCAGTTCACCCAGATCTGGAACGACTTCCTATTCGGCGTCGCCTTCACCGTCGGCGACTCGAATCCGGTGACCGTGGCGCTCAACAACCTCGTCGCCTCCTCCACCGGCGTGAAGGAATACAATGTGGACATGGCGGCCGCCATCATCGCCGCCGTGCCGACGCTGATCGTCTACGTATTCGCCGGCAAGTACTTCATCCGCGGCCTGGCGGCCGGTGCAGTGAAAGGTTGATCCATGGGCAAGGTCCGGCTCGACAATGTCTGGAAACGCTTTGGCTCCAACGAGGTGATCAAGGGCATCGACATGGAGATCGAGGACGGCGAATTCGTCGTCCTCGTCGGCCCCTCGGGCTGCGGCAAGTCCACCCTGCTCAACCTGGTGTCGGGTCTGGAAACGCTGTCGGACGGCGACGTCCATATCGGCGAGCGGAAGGTCAACGACATCGCGCCCAAGGACCGCGACATCGCCATGGTCTTCCAGTCCTACGCGCTCTACCCCACCAAGACCGTGGAGGAGAACATCACTTTCGGCATGGTGACGCGCCGGGTGCCGAAGGAGGAGCGCCAGAAGGCGCTGAAAGAGGTCACCGATCTCCTGCATATCGAAATGCTGCTCGACCGGAAGCCCGGGCAGCTTTCCGGCGGCCAGCGCCAGCGGGTCGCCATGGGCCGCGCGCTCGTGCGCGACCCGGAAGTCTTCCTGTTCGACGAGCCTCTGTCCAATCTCGACGCCAAGCTGCGTGTCGAGATGCGCACGGAAATCAAGAAACTGCATCAGCGGCTGGGCAAGACGATCATCTACGTCACGCACGACCAGGTCGAAGCCATGTCGCTGGCGACGCGCATCGCCGTGATGGATGCCGGCACGATCCGGCAGATCGCGCCGCCCGAAGAGATCTACGAGCGACCGGTCGATCTCTTCGTCGCAAGCTTCATCGGATCGCCGGCCATGGCGCTCGTCAAGGGCAAGGTGGTTCAGTCGGACGGGCTGAAGCTCGACGTGACGGATGAGGAGGGCACGGTGCTGTTTCCCATTCCAAGGGAACTGACTGCCACGGCCAAGAGCTTTCTCGGTCGCGAACTGATCCTCGGGCTGCGGCCCGAATCCATCGTCAAGGAAGGCGAGCAGCGCGGCGGAAGGCAGACCTTCGCGTTCGAACGCAGGATCGACGTGGTCGAGCCGACGGGCCCGGACACGCTGATCATCTTCACTCTCGGCGGCGTCGAGGCGATTGCCCGAGTCCATCCCGAAGACAAGGCTCCTGTCGACTCCATGTATCGCTTCGAGGTGGATATGGAACGCGCCAAGCTGTTTGATCCCGAGACCGGCAAACGTCTTTCGGCCAGCAGCTGACTGGCGGGCGGTTTCAGGTGAAGAATTCAACGGCCAGCATGACGACGCGACAGGCACTGGTGGGCGACATCGGCGGGACCAATGCCCGCTTCGCTTTGGCAGACCCGGAGACGCTGTCCCTCGATCGGTTCGCTGCCTATCCTTGCCGCAATTTCTCTTCGCTCGAGGAAGCGCTGGGCGCCTATCTGAAGACGCTGCCTCGGGTGCCGGCCCGGGCCTGTCTTGGCGTCGCCGCGCCGCTGGGGGCCGAGCCGGTGCGGATGACCAATCTGAACTGGACCTTCACAGCCGACAGCCTGCGCGCGGCCAGCGGCATCGACGACCTGCGGTTGATCAACGATTTCGAGGCGCAGGCGCGGGCGCTGCCGCATCTGCTACCCCAGGATCTGCACCGCATCGGCGGCGGAGAGCCCGCCGGGCTCATGCCCAAGGTGGTTCTCGGCCCGGGTACCGGCCTCGGCATGGCCGGACTGGTGCATGGCGGGGAGGGCTGGATTCCGGTGGCCAGCGAGGGCGGGCATATCGGGTTTGCCGCGGAAACCGACGAGGAGGTGGCGATTGCCAGGCGTATGGCGGCGTTGGTCAAACGCGTCTCCACCGAGAGGTTGGTCTCGGGTCCGGGACTCGCAGAGGTGTATGCCATCCTGGGCGACTTGAGAGGTTCTCCGCGCGATCCGGTCACGGTCGCCAGGCTTTTCGAGCTGGCGTCGGAGGGAGGCGACACCATTGCCTCCGACGCCGCGACCTATTTCGCCAGGTGGCTCGGCCGTTTTGCCGGGGACATGGCGCTCGCCTATGGTGCGGCTGGCGGCGTCTACATCGCCGGAGGCATCGCGCCACGAATACTGGCCCTGCTCGAGACCGGCCCGTTCTGGGAGTCGTTCTGCGACAAGGGCCGGTTGTCCGGTTTGCTTGAGGCAGTCCCGCTTCGGGTGGTCATTGCAGCTGATGCCGGCCTGCGTGGTGCCGCCGTGGCGCTTTGATGGGTGCCGCGACTGCAACAGCTTGCAGCCGCTGGTTGATGGCGCGTGGGTTTGTCGATAGGGTGAGCATTCAGCTTCTCGCACCGCGCGGCCTCGATTGCCGCACCTCCGGCGGACTGGAATCATGGATAGGCGCATTGCCGAGCTCAATATCGAGCATCTCCGCAACAAGCTTGCGGAGGAGTGCGATGCCGAAATTCGCCAGGTCATGAATCGCCTGCTTGTGGAAGAGGAGGCAAAGCTTAGGGCTATCCTGAGGCGGCCTGCCAGCTCGAAGATTAGCGAATAAGAGACATCCGCTTGTGCGCTGCCGGCGGATTTGAGAGGCTGCGGTCGACGTTCCCGTTTTCCGCCGTGCCGCTTGGCTTGACGCGGATCAATGCCGCGTGTCGCCGTTTCGGGCTTCCCTGTCACGAACCCGGGAGATGCATATGGCCAAGGACTTCACGCAACTCGACCAGACTGTGCGGAGCGATGGCCGCCTGCTGGCGACAGCCGCTCCCGACACGATGAAGGCCTTTGGTGCGCTGGGCCGGGCCGCCTATGCCAGCGGCGCGCTCGACACCAAGACCAAGGAACTGATCTCCTTTGCGCTCAGCGTCGCGGCCCGTTGCGACGGCTGCCTTGCCTATCACGGTTCCCGGCTGGCCGAACTGGGCGCTAGCCGCGAAGAGGTGGTGGAGGCGATCGGTGTCGCCATCCAGATGGGCGGCGGTCCAGCGGTCGTCTATGCCGGCGAGGCGCTTCGCGCCTTCGACAGTTTCGCGACGGAACCGGCGGCAGCGGAGTGATCCCCATGACCCTCGTGATCCGGTTTGATGACGTCCGCCGCGCCGATGTCGGCCAGGTGGGCGGCAAGAATTCCTCGCTCGGCGAGATGGTGCAGACCCTGGAGCCCAAGGGCATCCGCGTCCCACCCGGCTTCGCCACCACCGCGGAGGCCTATTGGCGCTTCATCGAGGCCAACGATCTCACGAAGCGGATGACCGGGCTGCTGGCTGAGCTTGACCGGGGCGAGGCCACGCTCCAGCAGACAGGCCGCGAGATCCGGGAGGCGGTGCTCAAGGGACATTGGCCGGCCGAAACCGCGGAGGCCATCGCCGGCGCCTATCGCGCATTGTGCGCGCGCACCGGCAAGGCGGATGTGGATGTCGCCGTGCGTTCCAGCGCCACCGCCGAGGACCTGCCAGACGCCAGTTTTGCGGGCCAGCAGGAGACATTTCTCAATATTCGCGGCGAGAAGGCCCTGCTTGCGGCCTGCAAGCGCTGCATCGCGTCGCTGTTCACCGACCGCGCCATCAGCTACCGCATCGCCAAGGGATTCGACCACATGAAGGTGGCGCTCTCGGTCGGTGTGCAGCAGATGGTGCGCTCCGATCTCGGCGGCTCCGGCGTCATGTTTTCCATCGACACCGAGACCGGCTTCAAGGATGTCGTGGTCATCGACGCGGCCTGGGGGCTGGGCGAAAACGTCGTGCAGGGCGCGGTCGATCCGGATGAATACCAGGTCTTCAAGCCCCTGCTGGAAAAGGGCGACCTGGTGCCCATCATCGGCAAGAAGCGCGGCGAGAAGGCGATCAAGATGATTTACGCCTCGGGCAGCGAGCCGACCCGCAACGTGCCCACCTCCAAGGCCGAGCGCGCGGGCTTCGTGCTGGGCGACGCCGAGATCCTGCAGCTTGCCCGCTGGGCCGTCGCCATCGAGGCGCATTATGGTTGCCCGATGGACATGGAATGGGCCAGGGATGGCGAGACGGGCGAGATGTTCATCGTCCAGGCCCGACCCGAGACCGTCCAGTCCCAGCTTGGTGCGGGCGCGCTCAAGACCTACCATCTCGAAAACAAGGGCAGGAAGCTCGCGACGGGTCTGGCCATCGGCAGCGCGGTGGCGACGGGGCCGGTCTGCCTGATCGAAAACGCCCGCGATATCGACCAGTTCGTCGATGGAGCGATCCTGGTCACCGGCACGACCGATCCCGACTGGGTGCCGATCATGAAGCGCGCCAGCGCCATCGTCACCGACCATGGCGGGCGCACCTCGCACGCGGCCATCGTCAGCCGCGAGCTCGGCCTGCCGGCCATCGTTGGCACCGGAGACGCCACGCGCATCCTGCACACAGAGCAGGAGGTCACCGTCTCCTGCGCGGAGGGCGACCAAGGTTTCGTCTATGAGGGAGTGGCCGATTTTTCGGTCGAGACGATCGACCTGACCCGGCTTCCGGAAACGAAGACCTCCATCATGCTCAACCTGGCCAATCCGGCTGCGGCACTGCGCTGGTGGCAATTGCCCGCCGACGGCGTCGGACTCGCACGGATGGAGTTTGTCGTCTCCAACCATATCCGCGTGCACCCCATGGCACTGGTCCATTTCGACCGGCTGAAGGACGAGGCCGCACGCGCCGAGATCGTCGAGCTCACCGCAGGCTACGAGGACAAGACCGAGTTCTTCGTCGATCACCTCTCGCGCGGTCTCTCGCGCATCGCCGCCGCCGTGTGGCCGCGTCCGGCCATCGTGCGCATGAGCGACTTCAAGACCAACGAATATGCCGGCCTTATCGGCGGCGCGGAATTCGAGCCTGCCGAGGAAAACCCGATGATCGGGTTCCGCGGCGCCTCGCGCTATTATTCGCCACGCTACCGCGAGGGCTTCGCGCTCGAATGCCGGGCCATCCGCCGGCTGCGCGAGGAAATGGGCTTTACCAATGTCGTCGTCATGATCCCCTTCTGCCGCTCGGTCACCGAGGCCGACCGCGTGCTGGAGGTGATGGCCGAGAACGGGCTGAAGCGCGGCGAGAACGGGCTCGAGGTCTACGTGATGTGCGAGGTGCCCTCCAATGTCATCCTGGCCGCCGAATTCGCAAAACGCTTCGACGGCTTTTCCATCGGCTCCAACGATCTGACGCAGCTAACACTTGGCGTCGACCGGGATTCGGGCGAACTGGCCGACCTCTTCGACGAGCGCGATCCGGCAGTGAAGTGGATGATCGCCAGCGTTATCGAGGCGGCGAGGAAAGCCGGGGCCAAGATCGGCCTGTGCGGGCAGGCGCCCAGCGACCACCCGGAATTCGCCGCCTTCCTCGTCGAATGCGGGATCGATTCCATCTCGGTCAGCCCCGACAGCTTCGTGGCCGTCAAGCAGGAGGTGGCGAAGGCCGAAGAGGCGGCCTCCGAGCGCCCGGCATAGCGAAGGTTTCCCGGCGGGCCCGCGGGATGAGAGTCAGTCAGACCGCGCCCGCCATGGGCGTTTCCTCTCAGACAATGTCGGCCAGGCCGGCGGAGATCGCTGCCACCGTTTCACGAACCTTTTGCGAATAGACGTCGTGTCGCTCCTCGTCGTAGCGATAGATGGGTATGCTCAGGCTTACCCCGCCGACCGGCATGCCCGATCGGTCGACGATCGCGCCGCCGAAACACCTGATGTCGGGTTCGTTTTCCTCGTTGTCGTAGGAATAGCCACGCGTCCGCGTGCGCTCGATCTCGGCCAGAAGCGCGTCGACATTGGTGATGGTGTGCTGTGTGCGTGGGCGCATGTCGAGCGAGGACACGACCTGACGCAGGCGATCTACTGGCAGGGCCGCCAGATAGGCCTTTCCGACCGAGGTCGAATAGAGTTCCACCCGCGTCCCGATACGTGATGTCATCCGGACGGTGCGGGGACTTTCGAGCTTGTCGATATAGACCATGCCGGTGCCGCTCGGCACCGCGAGGTGAACCGTCTCGCCCGTCGCATTGCGCAGGGCCTCGATGTAGTCGCGCGCCGCCGAGCGCAGGTCCGAAGTCTCCCAGCTCTTGGAGGCGAGATGGATCAGCCGGTGACCGAGCTGGTAGGTACCATGGTCCCTGATCTCGGAGATCAGGCCCTCGGCCGCCAGCGCCGTGACGATGCGATAAACCGTGCCCCGCGGGTAGGGGAGGAGCTTCGTCAGCCGCACGATGTCCAGCCTGCCCGGGTCGTCGGCGATCGCCTGCAGAACAACCATGAACTTCGAGAAGGACGCCGTGCCCTTCACCTGTTGCACACCGGCTTGCGTGCGGCTGCGCGGCTGGTCGTTTTCGGCCATCAGGGTTCCTTCGATCCGAGCTTGACAAGCCCGAGGGGGCTGTCGATAATGTGGGCAAGTTGACCACAATGTGGACAACTGGTCAAATCCATCCTCTTTCGATTCATCTCTACACGGATGCGTCGGAGGGTCGCTAGTCCAGCGGGGTGGGGCTTTGGGAGGAGCACCATGACCGACAAAAAGCCGCAGGCGGCCGCTGCGAGCGATAAGTGGCTTCCCTATCGGAAGCCGCAGCCGGCCGAGTCTCCGCCGGAACTCGTCATTCCCGACGCCATCCCCAGGGACGAGCGCGTCTGGGTACCGGTGGAGGAGAATGTCTGGTTCCGTCCGCTTTTGATGTGCACCTCGCGCGGCTATTGGATGAACCTCCTCAAGGTCCGCAAATCCGGTGTCCTTTCCCGCCACAGACATCCCCAGCCGGTCCATGGCTACGTCATCAAGGGCGAGTGGCGCTATCTCGAGCATGACTGGGTCGCCCGCGAAGGTGGCTATGTCTACGAGGCGCCGGGCGAGACCCACACGCTGGTCGTCGACGAGCATGTCGAGGAGATGATCACGATGTTCCAGGTCAATGGCGCGATGATCTACGTCGATCCGGACGGCAATACCGTGGGCTATGACGACGTCTTCACCCGTATCGACAAATGCCGGGCGCACTACGCCGGCAACGGGCTCGGAAGCACATTCATCGACCAGTTCATCCGCTAGCCGCGAGGAGGCGGGCGGCGTGAAGGACTTACCGGGGAGGGGAGAATGATGGGGAGGAAGCAGGTTCGATGAAGCGAGCAGCCGCGTATCAGTTGACGCGAAACCGCGATGACGGCGCCCATGTCTGAGCAGGCGGTGACCTTTTCGCCGATGCCCTATCGGCGCACCTGGCAGGCGGTCAAGTTCCTCACGCCGTTGTTGCTGCTGGTGGTGCTCTGGCAGCTGATCGTGACGCTCTTCAACGTCAATCCGCGCATCTTTCCCGACGTGCCGACCGTGGTGCGCGCCGGCTGGGGCACGATTGCCGACGGGTCGCTGATCTCGCATGTCGGCGCCAGTCTCTGGCGGGTGTCGGTGGGGACCTTCATAGGCATCGTCACGGCCGTGCCGCTCGGCATCGCCATGGGCGTCAGCCGCGGCGTGTCGGATTTTCTCAGCCCGCTGCTGCGCTTCTTTTCGGTGCTGGCCGGCATCGCCTGGATACCCATCGCCACGCTGTGGTTCGGCTACGGCTTCGGCGCGATCACCTTCGTCATCTTCAATGCCGTCTTCTTCATCGTCGCCTACAACACGCTGCTGGGCGTCTCCACCATTCCGATGCCGCTGCGCCATGCCGCCGCCTCGCTGGGCGTCAGCCGCTGGCAGATGCTCACTCATGTCCTGCTGCCAGGCGCGCTGCCCAACATCGTGACCGGCATCCGCACCGGCATGGGGTTCGCCTGGCGCGGCCTGATCGCGGCCGAGATGATCGCCACCAATGTCGGCCTCGGCTACATGCTGTTCCTGGCCCGCGACTTCTACCGCACGGAAGTCATCGTCTTCGCCATGATCGTCATCGGCATCATCTGGCTGGTCCTCGACAGGCTTCTTCTTGCCCCGCTGGAGCGCTCCACCATCGAGCGCTGGGGAATGGTGCAGCGGTCATGATGGCGATCTACACCCTATGGGGCTATTATGCCCGCTGGACTGCGCGCTGGCCGATGCTGGCGGCTTTCATCCCCTTCATTCCGCTGATCGCGATCTGGGCTTTCATCGTGTGGTTGGAGCTGTTTCCGCGGGTGTTCCTGCCCGGCCCGCTCGACGTGATCGGCAAGGCCTGGGAGCTGACCTACAAGGGCATTCTCGGCGATTATCTGATCGACAGCCTGTCCAGGCTTGCCGTGGGGGCGGCCGCCGGCATCGCCATCGCCATTCCGCTCGGCATCTTCATCGGCCTCAACAAGCGGGCGCATGAATTCAGCTGGCCGATCCTGCTCTTCTTCCAGGCCATCGGCGACATTGCCTGGCTGCCGATCCTGCTGGTGTGGTTCGGCTTCGGCCTGACCACCATGACCTTCGTCATTGTCTACACGGTGCTGTTCCCGATCGTGCTCAACACGGTGCTGGGCATCCGTTCGGCTAAGCCCGACCTGCACCGGGCCGCGCAAAGTCTTGGCGCGCCGCGCGGCCGGATCCTGCTGGAGGTCACGCTGCCGGGCGCGCTGCCCAACATCATCACGGGTCTGCGCAACGGGCTAGGCTATGGCTGGCGCGCGCTGATCGCAGCCGAAATCATCGTGGGCACCAGCGGCATCGGCTTTCTGATGTTCGACGCGCGGCGGGCGGGATCGGTCGACGAGATCGTGGTCGGAATGATCGTCCTCGGGATCCTCTGGTACATCGTGGACAGTTGGCTTCTGGCGCCGATCGAGCGGGCAACCGGCGAACGGTGGGGATTGGTGACGAAATGAAAAGTCTGGCTCTCGAAAACCTGTCGAAAACCTATTTCGACCCGTATCGCGGCACACAGTTCACGGCCGTGAAGGATGTGTCGCTGAATGTCGAGGAGGGCGACTTCGTCGCCGTCGTCGGCCCTTCCGGCTGCGGCAAGTCGACAATCCTGAACATGATCGCCGGGTTTGTCCCGATCACCTCCGGGCGCATTCTGGTCGGCGGGCGCGAGGTCAAGGGGCCGGGGCCCGACCGCGGCGTGGTGTTCCAGTCCTTCGCGCTCTTTCCCTGGAAGACGGTGTCGGAGAACGTCACCTTCGGGCCCAAGATGCGCGGCGTCGGCAAGGCCGAGCGGGCGAAGATCGCGGAAGAATATCTGGCGCTGGCCGGGCTCTCGCATGCCGCCGACCGCTACCCCAACGAACTGTCCGGCGGCATGCAGCAACGTGTCGGCGTCGTTCGCGCGCTCGCCAACAACCCGGATGTTCTCCTGATGGACGAGCCTTTCGCCAGCGTTGACGCGCAGACCCGCATGACGCTGCAGGAGGAACTCACCCGCATCTGGGAGGAGAGGCGGCCGACGATCGTGTTCATCACCCACGATGTCTCGGAGGCGGTGTTTCTGGCCAACAAGGTGGTCGTCCTGTCGAAGGGCAATGTGCTCGAGCAGGTCGACATCCCGCTGTCGCGCCCCCGGTCCTGGGACAGGCTGGTCGAGGACGATGATTTCAAGGCCCTTTCCAATCAGGTGCTGCAACTGGTGCGTTCGGCATGAGCATGATGCGGGACGCCATAGCCTCGCCGCGCACGAAGGTCGTACTCGCCGTCATCGCGGTGCTGGTCGGCTGGCAGGTCTGGCTGAGCGTTGCAGCCGCGGGCAAGATCGCCGACGGCATCCCGACCGATACAAGACGCGTGGATGTTCTGGTCACGCTCAATTTTCCACCGGAACGCTTTCACATTCAGAAGTTCCAGAAGATCGGAAGAGTCTCGGGAACGAGTGGGAATTCCGTGCAGGTGCGCGGAGTAAACCGGGCGGATCTTTCCACGCTCGCGCGGCCCTTCTGGGTCGCGAGGGTGGAGCCGCTCAATTGAGGAGGAAATCATGATTGGACGACTGGTATTGGCCGTCGGTCTGGCGCTAGCGGTGCCCATCGCCGCAAGCGCACAGGACGACGACCTCATAGAACTGAATGCCGGTATGGTGTCTGCGATCGATCAGCTGGGACTGCCGATCGCACTCGAGCAGGGCTTCTTCGAGGAGCACGGGCTCGACGTCACGATCGCCAACCCCTACGCGACCGGCGTCGATGCGCTCAATGCCCTGCAGGCCGGGGAGGTAGATACGGTCCAGGTCGGCGTGCCCATGATCGGTGCCGTCGTTCGCGGTATGGAACTCGTCGCGCTTGCCAATTACAGCGGCAACGCAGCCCAGATGGGCTCGGACACCACCATGGCGCTCGTGGCACGGGAAGGCTCGGAGATTTCGGGCGACGATCTCTCCACGTTGCGCGGCAAGCGCGTTGCCGCGTCCTTCGGCACGATCAACCATCTCTACGTTCTGGCGCTGATCGATGCCGCGGGTCTTGAGGTTGCCGATGTCGATCTCGTCAACACGCCTCCGCCGGACATGACTGTCGCCCTGCTTTCGGGCGGCATCGACGCCTTCGTCGGATGGGACCCCTGGCCCATCGTCGCGCAGAAGGACGTGCCCGGCGCCTATGAGGTCGTTCGCGGTGGCAATCATATCTCCTATCTCGGCTTCAACGTCGCGATGCGGGATTGGGCCAACGAGAATGGCGAGATCCTGGAGAAATTCCTGGCCGCGCTGTCACAGGCGGACCAGTGGATGCGACAGAATCCGGAGGATGCCGCACAGATCGCCACCCGCTGGATTCCGGGTCTTGACCCGGCAGTGGCCCTCGAAGCCATGGAGTACAACATCCAGCAGGCGGATCGGCGCCTCTCGGCGAACAACTATGCTGCACTTCACGCAGCCGTCGAAACGCTTCATGGGCTCGGCTTCATCGACGGTACCTTCGATGTGAACGAGCACATCAATTCCGGGCCGATCGTCAACGTGATGGCCGATCATCCGGAACTGTTCTCCGATCTGCCGGAGATCCCGGCGGATGTCGCCATCGGCGAGGGCTATTCCTTCCAGCCGTAGTCGACCCCGAAAACCAGGTTCCGCCGCTTCCGGGCGGCGGGACCTCCAGCCTGTCGGACCTACCCAAACAGAAGAGCAAGAAGCACCATGGATCTTGGCATCAGAGGAAAAACGGCGATCGTATGCGGCGCGTCCCGGGGGTTGGGTCGCGGATCGGCCGAAAAGCTTGCCGAGGCAGGCGTGGACATTGTGCTCAACGCGCGTTCCCGACCGGAACTCGAGAAGGCCGCCGAAGAGATCGCGCAGGCCCATGGCGTGAAGGTCGTTGCGGTCGCCGCGGACGTGACGACACCCGAAGGCCGTGACGAGCTCCTGGCAGCCTGTCCGGCGCCCGACATCCTGGTCAACAATGCCGGCGGCCCGCCGCCCGGCATGTGGCATGACTGGGGCGAGGCGGAATGGCAGGGCGCCATCCGCGCCAACATGCTGTCTCCGATCCATCTCATCACGGCGGTGCTGCCGGGCATGATCGAGCGCAAATGGGGCCGCATCGTCAACATCACATCGGGCTCCGTGAAGTCGCCCATTCCCGAGCTGGGCCTATCGGGTGCGGCGCGCTGCGGATTGACCGGCTTCGTGGCGGGGACGTCGCGCCAGGTCGCCCGACATGGCGTCACCATCAACAATCTTTTGCCAGGCCAGCACGAGACGGCCCGCATCGAATCGCTGATGAACAATACCGCCCGCAACAAGGGGATCTCCGTTGAGGAGGCGCGCGCCGAGGCCTATGGCGCCAATCCGGCGGGGCGTTTCGGCACGACCGAGGAATTCGGCGCGACCTGCGCATTCCTGTGCAGCGCCTATGCCGGCTACATCGTAGGCCAGAACATCCTCCTCGACGGCGGCGCGATCAACGCGACGCTTTAGGCATCCCCCCAGCAAGGGCCGACCGACGACATGCACATCACCCCGACTCCGGCGCCCGATCCGCAATGGGCGATCCCCTTCTTCAAGGGCCGTTCCGCGCTCGTGGTCGGCGGATCGTCCGGCATCGGCGCCGCGATCGCGGCGGCCTTCCTGGAAGCCGGCGCCTCGGTCACCGTCACCGGGGCGACGGATGGCGAAATCGCGGCGAGCGACCTGCAAGGTCGCCCCGGCGCCACACTGCGCCAGCTCGATGTTCGCGACCGGACGGGCGTGGACGCGCTGGTATCGGCCCTGCCTGGCCTGGATGTCGTCGTGAACTGCGCCGGTATCATCCGGCGCGGCGACGAACTCGATCCCGATGTCTTCGCCTCGGTGGTCGACATCAATCTCAACGGTTCGATGCGGGTCTGCGCGGCGGCCCGGCCGCTGCTAGCGCAGTCCAGCCAGGGCGCCATCGTCAACTTGGCGTCGGTCCTGACCTTTCAGGGCGGCGGCCTGGTCCCCGGCTATTCGGCCAGCAAGGGGGGTATCGGCCAGATGACCAAGTCGCTGGCGATCGCCTATGCGGGTGACGGTGTCCGGGTCAATGCTGTCGCGCCGGGCTGGATCACGACCTCCCTGACGCAGGACTTGCAAGAAGATCCCGGGCGCAGCGAGGCCATTCTGGCGCGCACGGCGATGAAGCGATGGGGCCGGCCGGAAGACGTGGTGGGCGGGGTCCTGTTCCTGGCATCGCCGGCCGCCGCCTTCGTCACCGGCGTCATCCTGCCCATCGACGGCGGATACCTGATCACCTGACCCGGACGCGCCACCATTGCGGTCGCACGGAACCTGCGGAGCCTACATGCACATCATCAACTATCTGACGACGATCAATTTCGGAGCCGGGGCGTTGTCGTCGCTTGACGCGGCGATGTCGGAACTCGGGATATCGCGGCCCCTGATCGTCAGCGATCACGGCATCGCGGCGGCCGGCCTGCTTGAAAGGCTCGAGGCAATTGTCGGCAAGGACGCGCCCGTCTTTCTCGACGTGCCGACCAACCCCACCGAGGCGGCGCTGAAGGAGGCGCTCGCGCTCTACCGGTCGCAGGGCTGCGACGGCGTCATCGCCTTTGGCGGCGGCTCCCCCATCGATCTGGCCAAGGGCGTGGCCCTGCTGGCAACCCATCCGGGCGATCTGGAAAGCTATGCGGCGATACTGGGTGGCATCCCCCGCATCACCGCGGCGGTGGCACCCCTCATCGCCATCCCCACCACCGCGGGCACCGGCTCGGAAGTCGGGCGCGCGGCCCTCATTACCCTCGACGATGAACGCAAGCTCGGCTTCATCAGCCCGCATCTGATCCCCAAGCGGGCCATCTGCGATCCCGAACTGACGCTCGGCCTGCCGCCGCAACTGACCGCGGCGACCGGCCTCGACGCGCTCTCGCACTGCATCGAGACCTATCTGTCTCCGCGCGTGAACCCGCCCGCCGAGGCCATCGCGCTGGATGGCTTTGCCCGCATCTGGGCGGCCCTGCCCAGGGCCTATGCGGACGGGTCCGATCTCGATGCCCGCACCGAGCTGATGATGGGCGCGCTGGAGGGCGGGCTGACCTTCCAGAAGGGTCTTGGTGCGGTGCATGCGCTCAGCCACGCGCTCGGCGGCCTCAAGTCCCTGAAGCTCCATCACGGCACGCTGAACGCGATCCTGATGCCGCCCGTCCTGCGCTGGAACGCGGCTTCAGCGCCAGCCAAGATCGCGCGGCTCTCAGCTGCGATCGGGCTTAGCGACACAGGTGATCTGGCCGATGAACTGGACCGGCTGAACCGGACGCTTGGCATACCGGCAAGGCTGTCCGATCTGGGTGTCACCCGCGATGTAGTCGAGTGGACGTGCGAACGCGCGCTCGCCGACCACAGCCACCCGACCAATCCCCGCGACCTTACCCACGACGACTATAGATCGATTCTCGAGGGATTGTTGTAGTCGTCGGGCGTGAGCCGCTCGCCGTCTGGACATCGTTGAGATGACAGGCCGATAGCCGGCCGGGCGCGATTGGGCGTAGGGCAGGGCGTTCGACCCGGCAGCGGTCGAAGACCTTCGGGCAACGCGTGTGGAAATGGCAGCCCGGCGGCGGGTTCATCGGCGAGGGGATTTCGCCGCGGATCGGGTGGAACTGCCTCTTCTCGGGCGAGATGCGCGGAACCTCGTCGAGCAGCGCCTGGGTGTAGGGGTGGTTGGCCCCGCTGAACAGGGCTTCCGTCGGCGCCACTTCGACGACGCGTCCCAGATAGAGGATGACCACACGATCCGAGAGGTGCTCCACGACGCCCAGATCATGACTGATGAAAAGGTAGGTAAGGCCGAACTCCTTGCGCAGCCGCATGAAGAGATTGAGCACCTGGGCCTGGATCGACACGTCGAGCGCGGCGACGCTCTCGTCGCAGATCAGGAAATCGGGCTGCACGGCGAGCGCCCGCGCAATCCCGATGCGCTGGCGCTGGCCGCCGGAAAACTGGTGCGGATAGCGGTCGCGCACCGAAGGATCGAGACCCACCCGCTGCATCATCTCGTCGACATAGGGCCGCAGTTTTGATCTCGGGACGATCCCATGCACGGCGGGCGCCTCGCCGATAATGTCCTTCACCCGCATGCGCGGGTTGAGCGAAGACATCGGGTCCTGGAAGATCATCTGGATCTTCAGCGCTGCCTTGCGCGATGCCGCGCGCCTGAGCTCCGTGATATCGCGGTCGCGATACAGTATGCGCCCCTCGCTCGGCTGAAGGAGCCCGGCAATCATCCGCCCGATGGTCGATTTGCCTGAGCCGGATTCCCCTACGAGCCCGACGACCTCGCCCTGGGCGATATCGAGATCGACGCCATCGACCGCGTGGACCTGCCACGCATGGACGCTCGAGCCCAGGCGGGCGGCGATCTTCTCCGCGAAATCGAGCTTTTTCTCGAAGCGCTTCGTCAGGCCCTGAAGCGAAAGGATGGGTTGGCTCATCCGGTCACCTCGAGCGGCTCGAGATGGGGGTTGCAGCAGCGCGCCTCCTGTCGGGGCTTCAGCAGCCGCATGGGTTGCGGCTGGCGGCATTGGTCCAGGGCGCGTGGGCAACGCGGCCGGAAGGCGCAGCCCTCAGGCAGGTCGAGAAGCGACGGTGTCATGCCAGGGATCTGCGCGAGTTCGGCGCCGCGCCGGTTGCGGCTGGGGACGGAGCCGATCAGCCCGACGGTGTAGGGATGCAGCGGAGCCGAAAGCACCTGCGGCGCCGGCCCGTCCTCGACGATGCGGCCGGCATACATGACGGCGATACGATCGGCGAGCGAGGAAACGACCGCCAGGTCATGGGTGATCCAGATCAGCGCCATGCCGGTCTCGGTGGCCAGCTTCTGCACCTCGGCCAGGATCTGGGCCTGTATCGTGACATCGAGTGCGGTGGTCGGCTCATCGGCGATGATGAGATCGGGCGAATGCAGCAGCGCGATAGCGATCGCGACTCGCTGGCGCATGCCGCCGGAGAATTCATGCGGGTAGGCGTCGAGGCGTTCGTCCGGGGAGGGGATGCCGACCCGGCCGAGCGCGTCGCGCGCGCGCTGTCGTGCTTCGGCCTTCGACACCTTCTCATGCGCCCGCACGGCTTCGATCATCTGCGTCGAGACGCGCAGGACGGGATTGAGCGTCATCATGGGGTCCTGGAAGATCATCGCGATCTGGTGCCCGCGGACCGCGCGCAGTTCGTGTGACGTCAGTTCGGTCAGGTTGCGCCCGCGAAACATGATTTCCCCGCCGACGATCCGTCCCGGCGCATCCACCAGTCCGAGTATCGAGAGCCCCGTCACCGATTTGCCGGAACCGGATTCGCCGACGATGCCCAGCACCTCGCCGCGCCGGACGGAGAAGCTGACACCGTCGACGGCCGGCAGGACGCCGGCGCGGGTGAAGAAATGTGTCCTGAGGTCGCGGACCTCGATGACCGTATCGCTCACGCTATTTCCTTAGCCTCGGGTTGAGCACGTCGCGAAGCTGGTCGCCGACGAGGTTGATGGCCACGATCGTGATCAGCAGCGCGATGCCTGGGAAGAAGCTGATCCAGTAGCGGCCGGACAGCAGGTAGCTGTAACCGTTGGCGATGAGCAGCCCGAGCGAGGGCTCGGTTACCGGCACGCCGACGCCGAGGAAGGAGAGCGTTGCCTCCAGCGCGATCGCCTGGGCGATCTGCACGGTCGCGACGACGATCAGCGGCGGCATGCAGTTGGGTAGAAGGTGACGGAACATGACCCGCCCATGCCCGAGCGATAGGCATTGCGCGGCCGAGATGTAGTCCCTTTGGCGTTCGACCAGCGCGTTGCCGCGCACCGTGCGCGCGTAATAGGCCCATTGCACGATCACCAGCGCGATGATGACCTTGTCCACGCCCTTGCCGAGAATGGCCAGCAGGATCAGCGCGATCAGGATCGCCGGGAAGGACAGCTGCATGTCGACGATGCGCATGATCAGCGTGTCGACCCAGCCACCGAAATAGGCTGCCGCCGTGCCCGTGGCGATGCCGATGGCGAGCGCCAGCAAGGTCGCGGTGCCCGCCACGATCAGGCTCATGCGAAGCCCGTACATGATGGCCGATAGCATGTCGCGTCCCTGAACGTCGGTGCCGAGCCAGTAGGTGCCGATGGTGAAGCTCTCCGACCCCGGCGGCAAGGTGCCGTCCATGATGTCGAGTTGGGAAAGGTCATAGGGGTTCTGGGGCGAGATCCAGGGCGCGAACAGCGCCACGAAGGCGACCAGCGCGAAGATGACGAGGCCGACGGCTGCCGTTCGGCTTTCGAAGAACTCTGCGATAATGCGCCTCAGCGGGCTCTCGGCGCCCCGGGGCTTCTGCGCAGGAAGGGTCTGATCGCTCATTCGTTTCTCATGCCGGCACGCACGCGCGGATCGAGCCCCGAATAGACCAGGTCAACGGTGAGGTTGATGAAGACGAAGATGAAGACGGTGAGCATGACGTAGCCCACGATCACCGGCCGATCGAGGAGGTTGATGGAATCGATCAGCAGCTTGCCCATGCCGGGCCAGGAAAAAACCGTCTCGGTGACGACCGCGAAGGCAATCATGGAGCCGAGCTCGAGCCCGAGCACCGTGACGACGGGGATCATGATGTTCTTCAGGACATGCACCGTGATCACCCGGCGCTCGCTCAGGCCCTTGGCGCGGGCAAATTTGACGTAATCCAGGAGCAGTACCTCGCGGGTGCCCGCACGCGCCAGGCGGATGACCAGCGCCATCTTGAACAAGGCGAGATTGACCGCCGGCAGGATGAGGTGGCGAAGCCCTTCCCAGGTCAGGAAACTGACCCGGATGCCGAGCACTTCGGTGGTCGGGCCACGGCCGCCCGCCGGCAGCCAGCCCAGCAGCACGGCGAAGATCAGGATCAGCATCAGACCCTGCCAGAAATTGGGCAGGCTGAAGCCGAGGATCGATCCTCCCATGATGGACTTGCCTAGGACCGTATCGGGCTTGAGCCCCGCGATCACGCCGAGCGGGATGCCGAAGACGATGGCGATCACCAGCGCCACGAAGGCCAGTTCCAGCGTCGCGGGCAGCCGTTGCAGGATGATCTCCATGGCCGGCTGCCCGTAGACGAAGGACCGCCCGAAATCGCCCTGGAGCAGATTGCCGAAATAGATGAAGAACTGCTCCCAGAGCGGGCGGTCGAGACCCAGCCGCTGCATGGTGGCGTCGATCTCCCGCTGCGTGGCCTCGGGATTGATCAGGATGTCCACCGGGTTGCCGATGGCATAGACGCCGATGAAGACCAGGATCGCCATGACGATGATGGCGATCAGGCTCTGGCCCAGCCGGCGCAGGAAATAGACGAGCATGGCGCGCTGCCCAGCCTGAGGGTTTGATGGCCGGCTTGCGGACGCGAACGCCCGCAAGCCGGCCTTTGGCTCAGTTGGCCGGCACCACTTCGTAGGCCAGCGTGTACTGGTCGGCACGCGCCTCGTAGTCGAGGTCGTCGCGCATCGCCCAGGTCGTCAGCTCGTAATGGATGGGGATGATGCCGTAGCTGTCCATCACCACGCGGCTCGCCTCCTGAAGCAGCGCCTCGCGTGCCTCCTCGTCGACCGTCTGCAGCGCTTCGATCAGAAGATCGTCCATCTGCGAATTGGAGTGCCGGGCGAAGTTCGTGCCGCCCAGACCAGCATCCGGGTTGCGCGTGGCAACCAGCGCTCCCAGCGGCGACGACATCTCACCCGTGCCCGCGCCCCAGCCGGCCAGGAATGCCGAGAAGGCGAAGCCGTTGCGGTCGGAGATGAAGGCGGAGAAGGTCTTGGCGTCGACATCCGTCTGTACGCCAATGCGGCTCCACATCTGTGCGACGGCCTGAGCGATCTGGCCGTCATTGATGTAGCGGTCGTTTGGCGTGCCGAGCGTGATCTGGAAACCGTCCTCGTAGCCGGCTTCCGCCAGCAATTCACGCGCGGCCGCCTCGTCGAACGGGATCGCTTCGCGGTCGGCATTGGTACCGAACATGGGCGGCGGCAGGAGTTCGCCGGCAGGCTCGGAATAGCCCAGCATGATGCGGTCTCGGATCGCCTCGCGATTGATGGCCTTCGCCAGCGCCTCGCGAACCTTGGCGTCCTGCAGCGGGTTGGCGTCGCCGGAGATGCCCGGCGTCGGCGCCTCGCCCTGGTCGAGCGCGATGTAGATGACGCGGTTCGACAGGCCGGATGAGACCTTGAAGCCGCTGCTCTCGATGCGTTCGATGTCCTGGGTCGGCGGGTTCTCGATCATGTCGACGTCGCCCGCCAGAAGCGCGGCCACGCGGGCGCCTGGATTGGTGATCGGGCGAAGCACGATCTCTTCCCATGCGCCCTCTTCACCCCAGTAATCGGGGTTGCGTTCGAGCACGATCCTGTCGCCGCGCACAAAGGAACTCAGCACATAGGGTCCCGTTCCGATCGCGAAGTCGGGGTCGGTGAACGCCTGCGATTCCGGCGTGTCGCCCAGACCCGAACAGCCCTCTGCATCGAAGGCCACCTCGTCCTCGGCACCGCTCGCCGACGCCGAGATGATGGTGAAGGTCGACAAATGGTTGGGCAGGAGCGGCGCCGGCCCGTCCGTGGTGATCCGGATGGTGTGGTCGTCGACGATCTCCATACCGGCAATGGCGTTGGTGTAGAGCGTGAAGGGGGACGGCGCGTCCGGCACGGTTGGGATGCGGCAGACCGTGTACACCACGTCGCGGGCGGTGAAGGGATCGCCATTGGAGAAGGACACTCCTTCGCGCAAGCCGATCTCCCAGGTCGTATCGTCGAGCGGCTCCCATGTCTCGGCCAGGCCGGGCGCGAGCAATTGCTGGGCGTCCTGCTCGATCAGCGCGCTGAAGATGTGTTTGGCAAGCGCGTTGTTGGGACCAAGATTGTGATAGTGCGGATCCGCAGACGTGGGTTCCGCTGATAGTCCGATGGTGAGTGTATCTGCCGCAGCGGAAGCACTCATGGCCGCAAATACCGCAAACGTCGCAGGCATCAGCGCACCACGGATGGACCTATTGATGGACATGTTCCCGTGTCCTCCTGTTTTGCCGGATTATTGTTATGTTCCCATTTGTCGGATTGCCGCGCCATTCCACAAGCTGGCAACCTTCCCTCGAACGTTATTATGCGCTATCTGAATTGTGAAGGGGAAACTTCATAACATTAAGGCATAGTAGTATCACATGGCCGCTGCGGAAGACCTGTCGCCCGGTTCGATAACGCTTCGAGAACTCGAGATTCTGCGCGCCCTGGTCGCCACGGGAAAGACGACGGCGGCAGCCCACCGTCTTTCCATCTCACAGCCTGCCGTCAGCCGCGCCCTGTCGAGGCTGGAACGGCGGCTCGACCGGCAACTCTTCTTCCGCGATGCGGGGCGGCTCATGCCGACCTCGGAAGCGCTCGCCATCGATGCCGAGCTGGAGCCTGCCTTTGCTGCGCTGGCCAGGATCAGGGAGCGGGCCGATCAGCGCACCATTCAGCCCTCGACGCTTCGCGTGGCGGCACCGCCCACCATCGCGCACCGCTTCCTGCCGGGTCCGCTGGCGGCCTATGCCAGGCTCCACGCGCAAATGCGCATCAGTCTCGACGTCCTGTCGAGCGACGTCCTCGTCACCCAGGTTGCCGAAGGCCGCATCGATCTGGCCTTCGCGGATGTCGATACCGCGCATGCCGGGGTTCGCGTCGAACCCTATTTGACCACGGAGGCGGTCTGCCTGCTTCCGCAAGGCCACCCGCTGTGTCAGCGCAAGGAGATCACGCCTGCCGATCTCGTGAACCAGCCTTTCATCGCGCTGACCCGACGCCATTCCGCGCGCATTGCGATCGACGCGGTTTTTTCGGAGGCCGGCATGACATGCCGACCGGCGATCGAGACATCGACCGCGGTTTCGGCCGCCGAGTTCGTTCGCGAGGGGCTGGGCGTCACGCTGCTCAACCCTTTCCCCGTCGCCGGCAGGCTGGGTAGGGATGTCGTGGTTCGTCCTTTCCGGCCTTCGATTCGTTTCGCGGCCTCCTTTCTCCTTCCTTCGTCGGTGCCGGTGGCGCCGGCCGCCTTGGGTTTCATGGCGCATGTGCGCAGCGGCACCACACCCTTTTCGTTCAGCCTTTCCCAGCCGGAGACCGCATGACTGCCCGTCCGCACGCCCGCACCGTCGAGATCCTCTCGCGCCTGGTCGGTTTCGACACGACCAGCCGCAATTCGAACCTTGAGCTGATCGACTATGCAGACGCAATTCTTGCTTCGTGCGGTGCCCGTACCGAGCGGACCTATGACGAGACGGGCAGCAAGGCCAATCTTTGGGCCACGATTGGTCCCGAAAACGAGCCCGGCATCGTCCTGTCGGGCCATACCGACACGGTTCCGGTCGACGGACAGGCCTGGTCGACGGACCCCTTCCAGCTTGTCGAGCGCGACGGCCGCTTCTATGGGCGGGGCGCCTGCGACATGAAGGGTTTCGTGGCCGTCGCGCTTGCGGCGGCACATGACATGGCGGGGAGGGACCTTGCCCGCCCCGTCCATTTCGCCTTCTCCTATGACGAGGAGGTCGGCTGTATCGGCGTCCGCGGGCTGCTTGCCCAACTGGCGCTGAAGCCCCGGCTCCCGTTGGCGTGCATCGTCGGCGAGCCGACCATGATGGAGGTGGCCATCGGCCACAAGGCCAAGCGCAGCCTGAAGATTACGGTGGAGGGAACGTCGGGCCACTCCTCGCGCGCGCCGGAATTCGTCAATGCCGTGGAACACGCCGCGCGGATCGTCGTGAAGATGCGCGAGATCGGTCGGCGGCTGGCGGCCGGCACGGGTCTGGACGAGCTTTACGACATAGCCCACACCACCGCCCATGTCGGGACGATGCAGGGCGGCACCGCGCTCAACATCGTACCGGATCGCTGTGAGATCACATGTGAATTCCGGGTCCTGCCGCAGGAAGACGCCGACGCCCTGGTCGGCGAGATCACCGACTTCATCCGCCGGGAGGTCGAGCCGGAAATGAAAGCTTCCGCTCCTGGCGCAGGCGTAGCCATCGAGTTGACGGCTGCCTTTCCGGGGCTCGACATGCCCGCCGATCATCCGCTTGTCGGACAGGTCAAGCGCGCCGCCGGGAGAAACGGGCACCAGAAGGTCGCTTACGGGACCGAAGCCGGGCTCTTCCACGAACTGGGCATTCCGACCGTCGTCTGCGGCCCGGGCTCCATCGCGCAGGCCCACAAGCCGGACGAGTTCATTGCCGCGGAACAACTCGCCGCATGCGAGCACTTTCTTTCAGAACTGCTGCGGACTGCCGACCCCTCTTAGCACATGCGGTCACAGCAGCTTGTCCAGCGTGATCGGCAGGTCGCGCACACGTCTGCCGGTCGCGTTGAAGACCGCGTTGGCGATGGCGGCGGCAACGCCGGTGATGCCGATCTCGCCGATGCCGCGCGCGCCGAGCGGCGAACGCGGGTCGGGAACGCCTGTCCACATCACGTCGATATCGGGTACGTCGAGATGCGAGGGGATGTGATAGTCGGCCAGCGTCGCGTTCATGATCCTGCCGCTGCGTTCGTCAAACAGCGTTTCCTCGGTCAGCGCGAGCCCGATCCCCATGATCATGCCGCCCTTGAACTGGCTCGTCGCGGTCTTGGGGTTGAGGATGGCGCCGCAGTCGAACGAACCCAGCATCCGTGACACGCGGACCTCGCCGGTGACCTCGCTGACCCGCACCTCGCAGAAATTCGCCGACAGGCTGTGCATCGCGAATTTCAGCATTTCGAGCGGCGCGCTGCCTGCTGCGGACACGGATATCTCATCGCGCGACGCGCGGGCCAGAATCTGCTGGAAACTCTCGGTTCGCGATGGGTCCTCAATGCTCACCAGCTTCTGATCGATCATGCGCACCTCACCGGCCCGAAGTCCTGCCAGCGGGCTCGAATTGCCGGCGAGACGCAGCAATTCGCCCGAAAGCTTCTCGGCGGCGGCCGCAATCGCCGCGGCGATCGAGACGGTCTGCGAGGAGCCGCCGGCCATGGGCGTCGTCGGCAGGGCTGAATCGCCCATCTCGAAGACGATGGCTTCCATCGGCAGGCCGAGACGGTCCGCTGCATGCTGGATCTGGACCGTGGAGGTACCCATCCCCATGTCCTGCGCGGAGCACGACACGATGGCCCTGCCTTCGCGCGTCAGCCGGATACTGGCGCTGGCGCCCGGCATGCGGGCATAGGGGAAGCTGCCGGTCGCGCATCCCATGCCGATCAGCCATTCGCCGTCCCGCTGCGTGCCGGGTGTCGCCTGGCGCCGCGCCCAGCCGAAACGTTCGGCACCCTCCCGATAGGCCTGCACCAGGGCGCGCTGCGAAAAGGGCGTCCCGGAAAGCGGGTGCGTCTCGGGCTCGTTGCGCAGGCGCAGTTCGATCGGATCGATTCCCATCTCGTGCGCGAGCTCATCGATGGCGCTTTCCAGCGCGAAGGTCCCGACCGATTCCCCGGGCGCACGCATATAGGTGTTGGGGACGATGTCGAGATCGAGATGGTGCTGCACGAACGCGTAGCTTTTCGAACGATAGAGGGCGCGCCCGGTGAGGGTGTATTGTTCGGGACAGGCGGAATAAGGCGGCATCACCGAATGGCCCGTGTGAATGAGAGCAGTGAGATTGCCGCCCGCGTCGGCCGCCAGCGCCACGCGCTGCTCGGTGGGGGTGCGCCCTCCTACGATGCGGTAGACGCCGTCGCGGCTGAGGACGAGGCGAACGGGGCGGCCGGCGATGCGTGCCGCGGCGACCGCCACGACCTGGTGGTCCCACATCCCCTTGCCGCCGAACCCGCCGCCGACAAAAGGTGACAGCACGCGAACCTGCTCTTTCTTCAGTCCGAAGAGCTTCGCCAGCGCGGCGGCGCTTCCCGAAATCATCTGGCTGGCATCATGGACCTCCAGCGTGTCGCCGTCCCATGCCACCGTGACGGCATGGAGTTCGATGGCGTTGTGGTTGTGTCCGGGCGTGCGGTAGATGTTGTCGACCTGAAAGGGCGACTGCGCGAGTTCGTACTCTGCATTGCCGACTACCGTATGGTTCTTCTCTATCAGAACCGAGGCAGGGGTCCTGGCCGTGGCTTTCGCGGCCTCGAAATGGGTTCGGGCCCCTGCGGTCTCGTAATCGATTTGGATCAGCGAGGCGGCATGGTCGGCCTGTTCCTGCGTTTCCGCCAGCACCAGCGCCACCACCTGACCATTGTAGCGGATTTCCGTGTCCTGCATGATCGGCAGGGCGCTTGCGCCGACCGCTCCCAGATTGGTGACGCTGACCAGCGGGATGATATCGAGCCGCGGCATGTTGCGGTGCGTCATCACCAGGATGACGCCCGGGGCTGCCTCCGCCGCGCTCGTATCGAGGTGCCTCATACGCCCGCGCGTGATCGGGCTGTGGAGAAGCGAGGCATAACACATGTTTTCCATCGCCACTTCGGCTGCGAAACGTGCCTGACCGCCCACCTTGATTGGGCCATCCAGCCGCGACACCTGGCGCCCCACCGCGCCGCGCCGCATGATCAGCGGATCGGGCGTGCCGCCCGGCAGCCAACGCTCAGGCACCCAGCCCAGCACCGTCTTGACCGAGTCGATGACGACGTTCTGCATTCTGCTCATGATCTGTCTCCGGTCAGTTCGAGAAGAACGGCCGCTGTGGTGCGCTTGAGAAGTTCGACCTTGAAGGCGTTGCCGGCGGCAGGACGCGCGACGGCGAGTTCGGCGTCCATGGCGGCCGCCATCGCTTCAGGCGTCGCGGGGCCGCCGCGCAGCGCCGCTTCGGCCTGCAGGGCGCGCCATGGTCTGGGCGCGATGCCGCCGAATGCCAGCCTGATGTCCTCGATCGTGCCGTCTTGCATCGAGACGCCCGCCGCGACCGACACCAGCGCAAACGCATAGCTCGCGCGGTCGCGCACCTTGCGATAGGCGGAGCGTTGCCCCATCGCCGATGCAGGTATCTCGACGGCGGTGATGAGTTCGCCGATTTCCATCGTGGTCTCAAGATGAGGGCTGTCGCCCGGCAGCCGGTAGAAATCCGCCAGCGGGACGATGCGTGTGCCCGCACTGCCCGCAAGATGGATCTGGGCATCGAGCGCCATCAGGGCCACGCACATATCCGAGGGATGTGTCGCGATGCAGCCCGGCGATCCGCCCAGGATCGCATGATAGCGGTTGAATCCCTCCAGCGCGTCACAGCCGCTCCCGGGCTGTCGTTTGTTGCAGCGCGAAGCGGCGGGATCGTTGAAATAGGCGCAGCGGGTGCGCTGCAGCAGATTGCCGGCCACCGTCGCCATGTTGCGGATCTGGGCCGACGCGCCGGCAAGGATCGCGCGCGACAGCATCGGATAATGGGCACGCACCAGCGGGTGCGCGGCGACAGCACTGTTGCGGGCGGCCGCGCCGATGAGCAGGCCACCACCTTCCATCTCGATGATCTCCGAGGACAGTGCGGTCACATCGACCAATGTCGTCGGGTGCTCCACGCCTTTTCGCATCAGGTCGACGAGATTGGTTCCGCCACCCAGAAGCTTGTGGCCCTTGAGGGCGGCGAGCGCGCTGGCATCCATGCTGGACGCCGGGCGTCTGTAGGAAAAAGGCGTCATGCCACATCCTCCTTCGCGACCTGGAGAATGGCCTCGACGATCCCGTTGTGCGCACCGCAACGGCACAGATTGCCGCTCATGCGTTCGCGGACTTCCTCGGGCGAGAGGATTGCGCGTTCGCCGAGGTCGGCTGTCACATAGCTGGGCATGCCGTCGGCCACCCCACGCAGCATCGCGGCAGCGGCGCAGATCTGGCCGGGCGTGCAGTAGCCGCACTGAAAGCCGTCATGTTCGATGAAGGCGCTTTGCAGCGGATGCGGAGACCCCTCGGACGACAGCCCTTCGATCGTGGTGACGGCTCGGCCGTCCGCCTGCACCGCCAGCGTCAGGCATGACAGCACCCTCTCGCCATCGATGAGGACCGTACAGGCGCCGCAGGCGCCCTGGTTGCAGCCGATCTTGGTGCCGGTCAGGTGAAGCTGCTCTCGCAGCAGATCGGCCAGGGAGACCCGCGGGTCGTCCGGTATGGCCACCTCGTTGCCGTTGATGCGTATCGCCATCGTCTTATCCCGCTGCGCGTTTTGCGGATCGGTCGACCCTGCGCATCAAGATAATACGAATATCGTATTATTCAATAATCGTTTGATGCAATTTTCGTCATCATGGCCACGAGGCTGTCCCGCTCCTCGGGCGAAAGCGGTTCGAGCATCAACTTGAACATCTCCAAATAGGCCTGCCTGTGGGCCGCGACATAGGTTTCGCCTGCGGCTGTCAGCTTCAGTGCGACCGCGCGCCGGTCGTCCTCGGGGCGCTCTCTTGCGAGCAGTCCGCGCTTGGCCATGCGGTCGGTTGCCGAAGAGATCGTCGTGGTCGCCACGCCGAGAAAGCGCGCAACATCGGTCGGTCCGCAACCGGGATGCTTCTCCACATAGAGCAATATCTGCTTATCGATCTCGGCGAGGGGTTTCCCGGAGGCGGCATCGGTCAGCTTGAACCGGCGCGCGAAAACTTCCAGCGCCGCGCCGAGATCGGCAATCTGTTTATCGGTGGGTGTTGTCATGGGCGCACAATAGGTCTGTCGGTCGTTCGTTACCAGATCGTCGGTGCCGCACGCGTCGCCGGATCCACCACATGATCATGGATCTGCCAAAGCAGTACGAAACCCAACCCGGAGCCGGCGGGGTTGGCTCGTCCGGGGCAGCGTCGAGCGCCCTGGTTTGGCTTGCGGAGCGTTTCTTGAACGATGGCGTCGTCGGGGGGCAACTCTGGGGATGAGCCGCGCAGTGAAAGGGGAGACGAACGAAGGCGGCGGCTCGCTGCATGGCTGCCATGCACAGGAGATGTTGCATTGCAGCAACCTATTCGGCTATATCGCCTCACCTCGCTTGGACCCGGTGTAATTCCGGGTGGCTATTCCGGCCGCCGATCCGCCGGACAATCCATCTCAGCCGCCTTCTTGCCGCGCTCCTCCCCGCGCCGGCTGCGGCTCCATGACCTGGATTCTCATGAATTTTCTCTCGACCTACCGCGCACAGTGGTTCGGCAATGTGCGCGGCGACCTGCTTGCCGGCCTTGTCGTCGCCCTTGCGCTCATTCCCGAGGCCATCGCCTTCTCCATCATTGCGGGCGTCGATCCACGGGTCGGGCTCTATGCTTCCTTTTCCATCGCGGTGCTGATTGCCTTCGTGGGCGGAAGGCCCGGCATGATCTCGGCGGCTACAGCCGCGACGGCCGTGCTCATGGTCACGCTGGTTCGCGACCACGGGCTCGAATATCTGCTCGCGGCCACGGTGCTGGCCGGGCTTATCCAGATCGTGGCAGGCCTGCTCAAGCTCGGCCGTGTGATGCGCTTTGTCTCGCGTTCGGTGATGACAGGCTTCGTCAACGCGCTCGCCATCCTCATCTTCATGGCGCAGATCCCCGAACTCGTTGGTGTGCCGAGCCTGACCTATGTCATGGTCGCCGCGGGGCTCGCCATCATCTATCTGCTGCCACGCCTGACCAAGGCGATCCCCTCGCCACTGGTGGCGATCGTGCTCTTGACGGCAGTGGCGATGTTCTTCGGTTTCGACCTGCGCACGGTGGGCGACATGGGCGAATTGCCAGACACGCTGCCGGTTTTCCTCATCCCCGACATCCCGCTGAATCTCGAGACGCTGATGATCATCCTGCCCTATTCGCTGGCGGTGGCGGTGGTGGGCCTGCTGGAGTCGCTGATGACGGCGCAGATCGTGGACGATCTCACCGACACGCCCTCGGATCGCAACCAGGAATGCGTCGGCCAGGGCATCGCCAACACGGCGACCGGCTTCATCGGCGGCATGGCCGGCTGCGCGATGATCGGCCAGTCCATCATCAACGTGAAATCGGGCGGTCGCGGGCGGCTGTCCGCATTCGCTGCCGGCGTGTTTCTGCTTTTCATGATCCTGGTGCTGGGTGATCTCGTCAGCCAGATCCCGATGGCTGCCCTCGTCGCCGTGATGATCATGGTGTCGATCGGCACCTTTTCCTGGTCGTCGATCAAGAACCTGAAGGACCACCCGCGCTCCTCCTCGATCGTCATGCTGGCCACGGTGGCGGGCGTCATCATCACCCACAATCTGGCGGTCGGCGTTTTGATCGGCGTGCTCTTGTCGGGCATCTTCTTCGCCTGGAAAATCGCGCAACTCTTCCGCATCTCGTCCAGTCTGAGCGCGGACGGTCGTCATCGGACCTATCTCGTGGAAGGCCAGCTCTTCTTCGCGTCGTCGGAGGACTTCATGGCCGCCTTCGACTTCAAGGAGGTGCTGGAGAAGGTGACGATCGATGTCAGCCGCGCCCATATCTGGGACATTTCCAGCGTGGCGGCACTCGACATGGCGATCCTCAAATTCCGCCGCGACGGCGCGGAGGTCGAGATCGTCGGCCTCAACCAGGCGAGCGAGACCATCGTCGACCGGCTCGCCGTACACGACAAGCCGGGCGCGCTCGAGAAGCTGATGGGGCACTGAAGATGCGGATATTCTTGCATTGCCCCCCATCCGGCAGGGCGGCTAGTCTTCTGACGGGAGGAATTTCATGACCAACAGCATTCTCGCCCTCATCGACGGCTCCATCTATGCGCGCAGCGTGTGCGAGCATGCGGGCTGGCTGGCGACCCGGCTCAATTCGGGCGTCGAACTCCTGCACGTGCTCGGCCGGCGCGAGACAGCAAGCGCCTCCGACCTGTCGGGCTCGATCGCCCTCGGTGCCCGCACGGCGCTGCTGGAGGAGCTGAGCAGCCTCGATGAACAACGTGCGCGTCTGGCCCAGAAGAAGGGCCGCGCGATCCTGGAAGATGCGGAGACCATCCTGCGTGCGGCGGGCGTCGAAACGGTAGCGCCCCGCCTGCGCAACGGCGATCTCATCGAAGCGGTCGCCGAGGCCGAGAAGGCAGCAAGCTTCGTCGTCATCGGCAAGCGCGGCGAGGCAGCCGATTTCGCGAGGCTGCATCTCGGCTCCAATCTGGAGCGCATCGCCCGCTCCTCTAGCAAGCCCGTTTTGGTCGCCTCGCGCGCATTCCGGCCGATCGCCAAGGTCCTGATCGCCTTCGACGGCGGCCCCAGCGCAATGAAGGCGGTCGATCAAGTGGCCCGCTCACCGCTCTTCGTCGGGCTTGAGATCAAGCTCCTGACGGTCGGCACCGATAACGCGGAAGCGCGGCGGCGCCTCGAAGACGCCCTGGCCACGCTGCGGGCCGGCGGGCATGAGGCGACGTTCGACATCGTGGCCGGCCAGCCCGAATCCACCATTGCCGGCATCGTCGAACGCGATGGCATCGACCTGCTCGTCATGGGCGCTTATGGCCACTCGCGCATCCGCGCCATGATCATCGGGTCGACGACCGCCGAGATGATACGCTCCTGCAAGGTGCCGATCCTGCTGTTCAGGTAAAATTGCCCGCGAGGGAGTTTGCGCCTGAAGTGGGATGACACGAGGGAGTTGAGCAGGCGAATCTCCACCTGCGCCTGCGCCAGGTGCGGGTTGTCGGTTCCGGGTAAGAAAAGCCAGCCCTTCTCCTTCGGAATTCTCAGTCGCGGCCATAGACCTTTCGCAATTCGTCCTTGGCTTCCTCAAGGATTTTCCTGCGTTCGGCGGGTAGATTGGAGCCTCCGCGGTTGATGTAGAAAGTCAGCATCGACATCGCCGAGCGATAGGGATCGGATTTGCGACGGTTGCTCTTCTCGGCAGAACGTTTCAGTGAAAGGGCGATGTCGTGCGCATCATCCTTGGCGAAAACGCCTTCTTCGAGGTCCATCGCGTCGCTGTTTTCCGTCACGTCCTGCGACCATTTCTGCTGGGCCATCGTTGCCTCCAGGCTCACTCATCTTCCGGCCGGCCGTTTTCGCCGAGGAGATCACGCTGGATCAGCCTCTCCTCGGCCTCGTCGGGCAGCGCCTCGTCGATGGCAGCAGGAAAATTATCGTCCTCTTCCTCCGGCAGCCCGTTCGTGCGTTTCCAACGCTCGTCGACCTCTTCCGTATCCAGGCTCGGAGATTGCTCGGCCATCGGTTGGCCCTCCAGGCTGGCTTCGCGTGGCTCGGCAGAGCCGGGGGAATGTGGCTTTATGTTGTGCTCAGACATCCGGGTTGCTCCGTTTTTTGAACTCCAACATGAGAACGGAACGAGAGTTCCGGCGCTTTGACCGATCGCCGTTCCGCGTCGGCCGATTCACGGCAGAACAATCTCAATAGTGGCCACGAGCGGAAGATGGTCGGATGCGCGACGGGCAAGCCTGCTTCGATCGACTTCTGACTGACCGACTGCAAGGCCACGGACAAAAATGTGGTCGATCCGAAGCAGCGGAAACCAGGCGGGGAATGTGGCTCGCTTCCTGCTCGACGTTGCCGTCTGAACCTCCGTAAAATGCCGGTCGAGCAGCTTGAAGGGAGCCGAAGATGGTCCCGCATTGAAATCGCCCATGAGGATGGCGAGAGAATCCGCCATATCGCGATGCCCCAACCATGTCGGCCCCAACAGCGTCTCGACCTGACGTACCCGTTCGCTCGGGCGCAGGCCGAGATGGGTGTTAAAGACGTTCAACTCTTCATCGCCAATCGTCACGGCGACCCAGAGCGCGCCTCTTTGCTCGCCGGTGGAAGGCAAGGGGCCAGCCTTGATCAGCCGGGAGGGTAGGGTGGTGAGTATGGCATCGCCATAACGCTCCTCCGCAACATGCAGGGCAGGATGAAAATGCGACGTCATCTTGAGGTGCATGGCAATTGCCTGCGCCTGATCGACGCCGCCGCTTCGCCTGCGCACCACATCGACTTCCTGCAACCCGACAATATGCGGTTTGTGATGCGCGATGACCTCTGCGATGCGGGCCGGATCGCATATCCCGTCCCTCCCGCGGCAATTGCGCACATTGTAGGTCATAACGCGCAAACGCCGTGAAGCCGGGGCGTTCTGCGGGGCGGTTTTTTCGCGCATGAAAATCAACCAAATGTCGGCTCGATCGTTCCTTCAAACGGACATTCGCGCAGCGAGCACCGATGACCGCCCCGAAGATTCTCATCCGCCTGGCCATCGCAATAATTCTGGCCGGCGCCGGCTACATGATTTACCGCGCCGTCGGGGAGTATTCGCTCGACGAAGTGATGGCGTCGCTTCGTGCCATCCCCGTCGCGCACATTGCCGGCGCGCTTGGCTTTGCCGCACTGTCCTATCTATGCCTGACCTGCTTCGACTTCCTGGCGCTCCACTACGCTGGAAAGCCGCTTACCTATCGCCGGGCCGCGCTCGCGTCCTTCTGCAGCCTATCCATCGGACACAATGTGGGCGTGGCCGCGCTCAGCAGCGGGGCCATACGTTATCGCTTCTACTCGCGCTGGGGACTTAGGGCAGGCGACGTCGCCAAGGTGATCATCTTTTCGGGGCTGACGGTTGGATTGGGACTGGTGACGCTTGGCGGTATCGGGCTGATGCTCTATCCGGCCGACGCGGAGGGCCTGCTCGGGTTGGAGCGGCCGGCAATCATGGGGATCGGTATTACCTGCCTGACCGCGCCGGTTCTTTACCTCGCCCTATGCCAGTTCGTGCGCCATCCGCTTCACATCCGCAAATGGTCGATCCAGCTTCCGACGTCTCGGCTCGCCGTGCCGCAGATCGTTGTGGGAACCGCCAATTTCGGATGTGTCGCAGGGTGCCTGCACCAGCTCATGAGCGCATTCGAAGAGTTGGCTTATCTCAAAGTGGCAGCGATCTATGTTGTTGGCAACGCGACCGCCCTCATGAGCCATGTGCCCGGCGGACTTGGCGTGCTCGAAGCCACCGTCCTCTATCTGGTTCCCGGGGCCGGCTCTCTAGCCGCGCTGGTGGCGTTCCGCGTGATCTATTTCTTCGTGCCACTCGCCTTTGGGCTGCCGCTCTTCCTCGGCAGCGAATATGTGCTGAGACGGAGGCATTCAGGCCATCCAACCGAATAGACGGCCGGCGGCCTGCTTCCACCGTTTGCGCCACCGTTGGAGCGGCCAGTAAGGCTTCCTGGCGTCGAGTATGGCAGTGCCGGGCAAAGAGCCGACTTCCCGGGGCCCAGGCCTGACCTCATAGGAGCGCAGGCAGCGCGCGTTGACGTTCAAACGGTCAACGGCTGCGATGAGCGAGCCGGCCTGCTCATGAGCCATGGCAACTTCCTCCGCGGTGCAGTCCAGATGCTCGGCCAGCAGGGTGTCGCGGAAACGCTTCACGACGTCCCTCTCATGCGCGGAGCGGGCCTCGATCACCACATCGCATTCGGTGTCCATGCCTTCGGAGCGATTGGCGAGGTTTGAAGACCCGATGCGCAGCAGCCGGTCGTCGATCACCATGACCTTGGAGTGGATGAGCAATTCATGCTCGCCGCCTTCCTCCGTCGGGAGCATGGCGTACATCATCCGCAGACGGCCGTGCTTGTCGGCCGCCCGTAATTGCCGGATCACACGGTTTCGGTTGTGGGCCATGACGTACTGCTCGAAGATGCCGCGCGAGCTTTTGGTGACCACGATCACCATTTCGGGCCCCTCGGCTTCCCGCAGCCGCTTCGCAAGCGCTTTCCCCACTTCGTAGGAGGAGAGATACTGCGTCTCGATATAAAGGCGCTCGCGCGCCTTCTCGATGCCATCAAGCGTCAGCTTGATGGCTTCTTCGGCGCCTTTGCGGAAGAGGGTCCGAGGCTCGGTGCGCGAGATGCCCAGCCGGCAATGCTCGAGATCGGTTTTCAGCCCCCCTGGCCAGCAGTCCACTCTCTCCTCTGCGATCGGGATCCAAGTGTCGTTGGCCTTGTGCCAGCGACGCCGCACCAGCTCGGCAATGTGGGTTACGGCGGGTCCGCAGAAGGCCATGTGGACATCATGTACAGGCGGGTAGGGAGCGCCGTCAGGTTTGGTGCGGGCCGGCTGTTCGACGAGATGCTCGCGGGTGTCCCAGCGCCCCTCGGTCAGGTCGATGCCGCCCACGAAGGCCAGCGAATCGTCGATCAGGACGATCTTCTGATGATGCGCCGCCCGCAAGGGATGGCTTGTATCGAAGCACAGGGTGATGCGCGGATGGTCAGCCCATTTCGGTCCCACATAAAGGCCGACCCGCTTCTGGGAATAGGCGGGACCCATGCCCCAGACGTGGATCCGGATGTCGAGGTCCGCGTTCGCCTCAACCAATTGCCGCAGATAGTCGCCGAGCAGCGGGGAGTCTTCGTCGAGCGGACGCAGCCGGATATCGCCGCTGAAATCCCATCCCAGGATCCAGATGCTGCGCTGCGCCCGGGAAAGGGCAATCTTCAGGTTTCGGAAATAGGGCTCGGCGTCGATGAGAAATGCGACCTTTTCGGCCTCCGACAGTCGCCAGACATTACTGCTTTCCTCAAGAAGCGAGGCTTCGGATGTAAGAGCCGAGGAGCTCATGCGCATCTCCTTCACTCATGCATTCGCGCGCCAATCAAACTCGTCAGCGGCCCCGGCGGTTCCTCGCGCATCTCACGACGCGACCGCGGGGTGAGGGTCGCGCCGGAAGCGGACGGGCCAGCGGAATTTGCCGCCGTGATTTCCGTCCGCCTCGTCGCGGGACATCTGTCAGCGCCAAGCGGCAAGGATTTCATCGACCGAGGCGAGTTCGACCTGTTCGCCGAAGCGCGACGCAAAGATGGTCATGGCTGCATCATGGGTCTCATCGGCCGAGCCGCATACGGCATCGGCAGCGACCACGACCCGGTAACCGCGATCGATCGCCCCCATCACCGTGGTGAGAACGCACACATCGGTCTCGCCACCGGACACGATCAGCGTATTGGCCGACGAACTGGCCAGAAGGCGGTCCAGCCGGCCTTCGGTCCACGGCGAATAGACCCTCTTGTCGACGACAGTGGCCGGCGGCACCAGGCGCGCGAGCGAGGGGACAAGCTCAACCTGCAAGGGGTCGAGCCGCGCCAGGGTCATCATGTCCCACTTCCTGTAATATCGCTTCCAGGTGCCGACGGCCTCGTCCGCGTCTCGTGCCGGTACAAAGCGAGTAAATACGGTCCGCGGTGCATGCGCTTCCGTCAGCGCCTCGATCATCGGAAGCCGCTGCTCCATCCAGGGTGTGCCCCAGGGCGAGGCCGGCAGGAAGATCGTCTGCATGTCGACACAGATGTGAAGGCAATCGGTGCCGAGCGGACCGTGGAGGAGACCTGTGCGATGCATGGGGGGCAGGCCTTGTCAGCGATGAAGTTCGTGGAGCTGCAGGGGAAATTCGGTCGCACGCGCGGCGCAAGTCTCGACGCGCGCCTGCGTCCCGCGCTCGATGCGACGGTCGACCGCGGAGGCGGTGGATGGGAGAAATCCCTGCTCAGTTGCCGGAAGCATGGCGTAGCCTTTCCTTACCGAGGGGCCAAACCAGCAGTGCGGATCAAGGTTCCCGTCGCCCCTTGAAGGCCGAGGGAACGATTTCGCGCGTCTCGTGGTTGGGCAGGCAGATGGAGGTGACGCCAGTGATTCCTGGGACCGGCAGCCGCTCGGCCGTTTCGCCATTCTCCGGCTCATATCGCTGGTCGGGCTATGCGCTTGGCTTTGCCATTGGCGGCTTCTTCGATGGCATCCTTCTGCATCAAATTCTTCAGTGGCACCACCTGCTGTCCGCTCTCGATGGCGCGCCCTATTCCGACCTCCGCTTCCAGATTCTTGCTGACGGAGTCTTTCACGCGCTGATGTATGCGGTGGGCGGCGTGGGCCTGTGGCTGCTGTGGCGGTCGCGGTCCGAGTTCGGCCGCACGGGAGCCGACAGGCTGTTATACTCCAATGCGCTTATCGGCTTTGGCGCGTGGCACGTCATCGATGCCGTGGCCTCACACTGGCTGCTGGGCATCCACCGCATCCGAATGGATTCCGAATTTCCGCTGCTCTGGGACCTCATCTGGGTCGTTGCCTTCGGCCTGGTTCCGCTGCTCATCGGCTGGCTGATCAGGCCCGACAGCGACGATGCCGGCCTTCTCAAGGCAGGCGGGCCGGCGAGCCTGGCTGCACTCGCCATCGTCGGTGGCGTGGGCGCTGCGCTGCCTCCCGGGGATGTCGACAATGCGCCCTTGATCGTGGTCTTTGCCCCCGGCACGACGGCGTCGGACGCCTTTGCCGCCATGGCGAGCGTCGACGGGCGTCTGGTCTGGTCCGATGCGACTGACCAGGTCTGGGCCATCGACGTTCCCCCCGGCAGGAACACCGCCGGTCTCTACGGCAGGGGTGCCCTTCTCGTCAGCAACTCGCTGGTGCCGCTCGGCTGCCTCGACTGGTTCCGCAGCTGATCGCGATGCGGGCCGCAAAGATGGACGTGGCCGCTTGGCATGTCGATCGTAAGCAGGGCTGCACGCGACGCGTGCTCCTCTCGGCCCTGAAGCCCGCTCCACGCCGGCGCTCAGGTCAGATAGCGTCTGGGAAAGGTGGAGACCGCGTGGGAAGCCACCGCGACCCCGTGTGCGAGCGCTGCATGCGGCGACGCCCCCGCGACGTGGGCTGCAAGAAAGGCCGCATTGAAGCTGTCGCCCGCGCCGACGGTGTCGATCACCTCCACCTGTGGGGCCGACGCGGTGTGGCGAACCCCGTCTCTGATGCATATCGCACCCGCAGGTCCGCGTTTGACCACCAGCGTCGCACCCTTCGGCAGGCGCCCGGCCAGGGCATTCACGTCGGCGCCCCGGGCAAGGGCGGTAACCTCCTCCTCGTTCAAGAGTGCATGGTCGGTCAGAGCCAGCCATTCGGCAAACATCGCGTGCAGCTCTGCCGCCCATCCTTGCGGCGGCCAGCCGGGGTCGATCGCCGTCGCCCATCCACGCGCCCTCAGCCCGGCCAGGATCCCAGCCGTCGCATCGCGAATGGCCGGCATCAGCAGGTTGCCGGACAAGAGAGCGACCGCGCCGGGCCGTGGGGCGGCAGGAACCCGGCTCATCAGGACGTCGGGCGATGCGCGTTGGAGATGACCGGGCGTCGTGAAAAAGGCGCGGTCGCCGCCCTTGTGGACGATGCCGACCGTGGTCGTGGTCATGCCGGGATCGTCGATCCAGTCGCAGCAGGCGGAAGCGAACTCACCGCGAAGCCAGACACCGTTCGGATCGTCTCCGGTCGAGGCAATGAGGAGGTGCGGCTCTCGCAGGCCGGTAAGTGCCAGCGCTGTGTTCCCGGCCGAGCCCCCTGCGCGCATCTCGGCGCGCTCGACCTCGACTTCGGTGCCAATGGCAGGCCAGCAGTCCACCGGACCCATGACGAGGTCGACATTGACGTTGCCCAGAACGAGGATCGGCGCGGTCATGCGGCCTCCCTGCGCAGACGCCCGGCGATCGTCTTCGCCTCCCGGCGGGGGGTGTGGAGACTGGCCGGCAGGTCTGCCTTCTGCCTTCGCCTCCCTTCCTGCACAAGGTCGAGAATGGCCACAGGCTCAACGCGGGCGGGCGACGACGGGGACATAATCTTCCAGCTCGGGCTCGGGGAAACGGATGGTGCGTCCCAGTTCCGACGACATGTAGAGGCCCATCAGCATTTCGACCACGGCGAGGCCGTCATGGAACGTCTCGATCGGCGTCTCGCCCGTTCGAAAACTTTCCACCATGTGGCGGTTCTCGTCGGTGTAGCCATAGATGCCGGCCTCGTCTTCGAGCACCGGCATGAGGCCCTGCTCGGCATTCTGCTTCTCGACGAGGTCTTCACCTTCCGAACCGGTCACGGCACGTGACATGAAGACCTTGAGGCCGGTTGCAAGCGAGTTGAACTCCATCGAATATTCCGGCCCCAGCAGTTCGAGCTGGATACGCAGGCCGGCACCGACATAGGCCCACGAGGTCGTCGCCTCGATCATCAACTGGTTGCCGTCCTCGTCTTCCAGTTCGATAGTGCCGCGCGCGAAATCCTCCGACGGGCGGTTGCGATAGTCGACCTCGGCCCCGAACCGCGACTTCAGGTCCTCGGCGTAGGCGGGCCTCGTCCACTTGAGATTCGCGACAGTGCCATTCACAGCCTTGACCTTGAGCGAATTGCGCGGCGCGCCGGGGGCCGTCAGAAGGTGTCGTGCGACTTCCACGGAGTGGCACATCATGTCCGACAGCACGCCGCCGCCCTGCCTCTCGCCCTGCCAGAACCACGGCTCGTGCGGGCCGGAATGCTCCTCCGCGGCGCGTGCCAGATAGGGCCGTCCGGTGGTCGAGGCGGCGCGCCGCCAGATGATCTCCTTGCCGCGCAGGACCGGCGTACAGAACACCTGGTTTTCCAGATAGCCATGGTTGAGGCCAGCGTCCTCGACAAGGCGCACCATCTCGCGTGCTTCGGCCACGGTCCGCGCCAGTGGTTTCTCGCAGGCGACGGCAAAGACCTTGCTGCGGCCGGCCTTCTTCGCCGCGTGCAGCGCCTTCATCACGTCGAGACGCGTATCGTTGGGCGACAGGATCCAGATGGCGTCGACATCGTCGGCCTCGAGCAGGGACTCCAGCGTCTCGTGGGTCCTGCAGGCACCGAGCCCTTGCTCGGTCACGGCATCGGCGAAACGCTGCCGCTTCTCCGCGCTGCGGCTGTAGACGCCCGTGACGTCGACATTGCGCACACCCACCATCGACTTCAGATGGAAATGCGCAATGAACCCCGATCCCACGAAGCCCACCCGCAAGCGCTCCCTCGTTTCGACCATTCAGCTTCTCCCTAGTTTGGCTTTGCGACGGGACCTGTCGTCCCGCGGATCTTGAGTTCGGTCGGCATCACGATCGGATCGAGCGCCACCTTGCCACCTGCGATGAGTTCCAGGAGCATGGACATGGATTCGCGACCGATATCGGCGCGCGGCTGGCTGACCGTCGTCAGGGGCGGAAAGATCGCCTCGCTCAGATAGATGTCGTCAAAGCCGACGACGGAGACGTCATCCGGTACAGCGCGACCGCGACGGTGCAGTTCGTGAACGGCGCCGAAGGCCGATTCGTCATTGGCACAGAAGATCGCCGTCGGTGGTTCCGGCAGATCGAGAAGCCGGCCACACAGGACCTGACCCGTGTGAAGTTGGTAGTCGCCAAGCTGTTCGTAACCGTCTGGCACCGGCAGCTTTGCGCCCGCCATCGCCGCGCGCCAGCCGTCGCGGCGCAATGTGGACATCCCTTCGGGCAAAGGGCCGGTGATGTGGGCTATCCGCCGATGACCAAGCTCGATCAGGTGACGGACCGCGTCCTGTGCGGCAGCGAAATTGTCGATCTGGACATGCGGAAGGCCGGAATCCTCGATCGTTTCCAGCGCCACGACAACGGGCAATCCTCCCACCAGGCCCTCGGCCTCCAGCCTTGCCGGCAGTTTGCCGGTCATCAGGATCATGCCGTCGGCGTGGCCGTCGCGCAGCATGTCGAAATACTCGCTCTCGCGATCCGGATCGTTTTCCGTGTTGCCCATGAGCACCGAGTAGCCCGCCTCGCGTGCGGCCTGCTCCACGCCTTTCATGACCTCCAGATAGAACGGGTTGCCGATGTCGCGCACGACCATCAGCACGGACATGGAGCGTTGGGTGCGCAGGTTCCGGGCGCTGACATTGGGGCGGTAATTGAGCTCGCGCGCGACGTCGAGGATGCGCGACAGCGTCGGTTCGGCAACCAGGCCGCTGCCCGACAGTGCGCGCGACACGGTGGCAGGCGATACGCCCAACCGCTTGGCGACGTCCTTGATCCTCGGCCGTTCGTTCATGCCCGCATCGCCTGGCCGCGGCCGTAGAAAAGCATCAGCAGCAGAAGCGTGGCGCCAAAAATCATCTGGCGACCGGATTCGTCGATGTTGATAGTCGTCAGGATGCCGGTCAGCACCGTCAGCATCATCGCCCCGGCCATGGTGCCGGTGTAGCCGCCCTTGCCGCCGGCAAGCGACGTGCCACCGAAGACGACTGCGATGATCGATGGCAGCATGTATTGCTCGCCGACATTGGCGAAAGACGAGCCGGAATAGCCGAGCAGGCAGATGCCGGCGATCGCGGCGAAGACGCCCGAAAGAACGAACAGCGAGACGCGGATCGTGGCCACCGGCACGCCGGCCATCCGCGCCGCCTGCTCGTTGGAGCCGATCGCATAGATGCGATAGCCGTAGACCGTGCGCGAGAGCAGGAATGCCAGCAGCAATCCAATCGCCACCCACAGCCAGATGATGCCCGGCAGGCCGAACAGGAACGGTTGGGTGACGAACTGCGACAGGCCGGGCGCCGCCCGCCCGGAGGGAATGCCCTGGCGGATGACGACCAGCAGCCCCTGCAGCACGCCCAGCATCCCGAGCGTCATGACCAGCGGCGGAATGCGCAGCAGCGTGACGCCAAGGCCGTTGAGCAGGCCGAAGAAGGCTCCGGTTGCCACGCAGCCGAGAATGGCCAGCGCGATGCCGCTGTCGGCACCGTTCATCAGATTGCCGGCGATGATGGCGGACAGGGACACGACGCCCCCGACCGACAGATCTATGCCCTCCCTGCCGCCCAGTATCACGAGGTTCTGTCCGGCCGCCACGATGCCGAGCAATGCCGCCACGATCAGCAGCCGCATGATCTGGGTGGGCGAGGCGAAACCGGGTGACAGCAGTTCGCCGGCCGCCAGGAGGAGGACGATCAGCACCAGCGCGACGACGAGCGGCCGTTTGGCAATTTCGGCAAGCATGCTCATGAGCGCGCCCTCCGACCGATCAGGATGCCGGCGACGAGGGCGATCAGGATGGCCAGACCCTGCACCAGATTCTGCCACTCCGACGGCGTGCCGACGAAATAGACCAGCGAGTTGATCAGCCCGATGATCAGTGCCCCGAACACTGAGCCGACCACCGTGCCATGGCCGCCGGCGAGCGCCGAGCCGCCGAGCACCACCGCGGCCACCGAGAACAGCGTCATCTTGCCGCCCACCAGCGGGTCGCCGCTGGCAGTGTCGCCCGTAATGCAGAACGCGGCCAGAGCGGCGAACAGGCCGCAGAGCGCATAGCCGCGCATGCGGATCGCGGTGACCGGCAGCCCGCTCTGATAGGCGCCCTGCACATCGTCGCCCACGGCCAGAAGCTGGATTGCCAGACGGGTGCGCGCAATCAGATAGAGCATGATGGCGAGGACGACGACCGCCCAGAAGACGAAGGGAACCTCGAGGATGCGCCCGCCATAGGCCCGCCAGAAGGTCGCCGGCGCAGGCGTTCCGGCCACCGGCATGACCCAGAGCGCCAGCCCGGTGAAGAAGATCGACGTGGCAAAGGTGGCCACTATCGCCTGCAGGCGGAAGACGGCGACGACGACGCCGTTGACGATGCCGCAGGCGAGCCCGACACCAAGGCCGATGACCATCGCCGCGAGGACGGTGATCGTGTCCCCACCCATCGCGGACATGAAGGCGACGATGACGACGTTGACCAGCGACACGATCGCGCCGACCGAGAGGTCGATGTCGCCGGCGTAGATGACATAGGTCTGCGCGACCGCGAGAAGCATCAATGCCAGGTAGGTCTTCGCCAGCCCGGTCAGCCCCACGAGGCCAACACTGCGTGGCTGCCACAGCCCGTTGAGCGCCAGAAGCACCAGCATGATGACGAGCGCCGGCAGGAACGGATAGCGTTCGATGAAGCGTTTGATCGAGCCGGGATTGCGCGGCGGCTGGGCTACGGCATCGACCATCAGGCGGCCTCGTATGCAGCTTCATAGAGGTGGAAACGCGTCCGATCGGTTCCCGTCAGTTCGCGCGTCACGCGACCGGCATTGAAGACGAGGATGCGGTCGGCATTGGCCAGGAGCTCGACGTCTTCGGACGAATAAAGGATGATCGCCATACCCTCTTGGGCCAGCTTTCGCACCAGCGCGAAGAGATCCGCCTTCGCCGACAGATCGATGCCTTTGGTCGGATCATCGAGCAACAGCACCTGCGGCCGATCGATCAGCCAGCGTGCGATGACGATCTTTTGCTGGTTCCCGCCCGACAGCGAGCCGATCGGGTGCGAGAAGCCGGCGAACTTGGTGTTCAGTGCCGCGAGCGCCGGCGTCGCCTTGGCGCGCAAGGTGCTGGCGCTTGCGAGCTTCAGCCGGTTGCGGAGGAAATGGATCGGCGTCACGTTTTCGAGGATTGTCCGGCCCTGGATGATGCCGTCGCGGCCGCGGTCACCCGAGACATAGGCAATGCCTGCGCGGATGGCCACGCGCGGGTTTGCGGGCACGAAGGGCTGGCCGTCAAGCGCAATGTCGCCCGCAGCGGCCGGCGCCGCGCCGAAGAGGGCGCGCAGCACGGCTGACTGACCCTGCCCGTGCAGGCCACCGAACCCGAGGATCTCGCCCTGCCGCAGATCGAACGAAACCTCCGAGAAACCCTTGCCCGACAAGCCGCGGAGCGACAGCGCCACAGCCCCGGGGGATGCGGCGGCCTCCGCCTGCGCGGGTACGACCAGAGAGGTCTCTTCGCCGACCATCATGCGGACCACCTCCGCCGGACTGGTATCGGCGATGCGCGTGGTGCCGACGGTGCGCCCGTCACGCAGCACGGTGACCCGGTCGCCGATCGCAAATATCTCGTCCATGCGGTGCGATATGAAGACGATCGCGCGCCCTTCGCCCTTGAGACGGCGGAGTATCTCGAAAAAGCGGTCAACCTGGGTGCGGTCAAGGGCCGATGTGGGTTCGTCGAAGATGAGCACCGGCGCTTCCGTGGCCAGCGTCTTCATGATTTCCACCAGCTGGCGCTGGTCGGCGCGCAGCACGTCCACTGTCGTGTTCGCGGCGAAATCCTCGCCGGTGACCCCGTCGAAAAGCGCAATGTAACGCGCCGCGCGAGCCGACAACGCCTTGCGGTCGACGAACGGCCCTGTCATCGGCAGGTCCGGCAGGCAGATATTCTCCTCGACCGTGCGTCGAGCCGCGAGGCTCAGTTCCTGATAGAAGATGCCGATGCCCAGCGCCTTGGCCGCGCGCGGCCCGCTGACGGCAACCGGCGCGCCGTCCAGCACCACCTTTCCCTTGTCCGGCTTCACCGAACCGGCCACGATCTTGCAAAGAGTGCTCTTGCCCGATCCGTTCGAGCCGATGAGCACATGCACCTCGCCCGCCTCGAGATCGAGGTCGCCGTGACTGAGCGCCACCGTGGCGCCGTAAGCCTTGCTCACGCCGCTGATACTGAGCTTCGCCATGTCGGGAATATCCCACAGAGCCTGGTCTGGAGGCGGGGACAAGGCCCCGCCTCCAGATCGGGAGGAACGATCTACTCGAAAAGCGCCTCGGCGTCGTCGATCGAAAGCACGCTCGTGTAGGAATAATGCCCCGGCTGGCCTTCGACCTGGGCCGCGGCCTCCGCCAGGTTTTCGGAACTGATGAACGGGATCGGCAGATACATGGCGTTGCCATACTGGCCCGCCGTCGCCGGCTCCTTCAGTTCTCTGCCCTCGAGCATGAACACGGCGACATTGAGTGCCGAAGCCATGACGCCGGGAGGGTTCACGGTGGCGCCGGAGTTGAGGTTCTCCGAGGTCCACAGATCGATGAAGTCCTTGCGGATCTCGCCGGTGGCCGCGATCTGGTCGGCCTTGCCCGCGTCCATGATCGAGCGCCAGGCGCCGGCGGCCATGCCGTCCTGCACCCACACGCCGTTGATGTCCGGGTTGGTGGCCAGGATGTTCTGCATGGCCTGCTGGCCCTGCGCCTGGTCCCAGTTGGCGTTGACCTCGTTCACGACCTCGATGCCGGGATGCTGCTCGAACACCGAGCGGTAGCCCGCCACGCGCATTTCGTTGGCCGGGTGACCGGCCACGCCGTTGATGGCAACGACCTTGCCTTCCCCGCCCAATGCCTCTGCCAGCCATTCGGCGCCGGCGGCACCCCATGCGGTCTGGTCGATGCCGATATAGATCGCGTCGGGCGACGATACTTCGGCGTCGGTCGAAATCACGAGGATCCCGGCTTCCTTGGCCTGCGCGAAGACGGGGTCAAAGGCCGTCGGGCTGTTGGGGTTGATGATGATGGCGTCGACACCCTCGCTGATGAAGTTGCGCACATGGGCGATCTGGCCGGGCACGTCGACATTGGCGCTCTGCACCACGACTTGGACGTTGTGGCCCCTGTCGGACCAGGCCGCAGCGGCGGCCTGCGCCTCGTCGATCATCTGCGTGCGCCACTCCGAGCCGACCCAGCCATTGGACAGGCCGATCTTGAAGTCTGCGGCGAAAACCGCCGAGGTCGAAATGGCGGCCGAAGCGACGCCCGCAAGCGCCAGTAGTGCAAATTTCTTCACAGGTCTTCCTCCCTTGGTAAAGCTTGTAAATCGACTTTAGGACGAAGATGAAATCGATTTCAAGCCGGAAATGATGCGGTCTGCGGAAGGGCCTCCTGTCAGGTGTCCGCCCCCGTGCGGCCGAAGGATGCCAGTTCGGCTGAACTTTCAATGGCTGAGGAAGATCGCGAAGACCGACCCGTTCCTCACAGCGTTCTTTTCGGCGTCGACGAAGTCCCGATTCCAGGTGGCGCGACCCGCGCCCGCCGCCCGTCCGGCACTTTCGGCAACCTGATCTGGAACGCGTCGGCGACCTGATCTGCAAATGGCAACCGATCCTGATCGAGCCAGATACGGCCCCGGTCCACGGGCCTTGCGCGGGCGCTGCCCTTCGCCGTCATCTGTTGGCTCTGAAAATGATACACCGAGTGCTACACGGCGCGATACACCGTCACTGTGGGCCATCTCCGGTCTCCCGATTCGGGGCGGGAGGCGTTCCGATTGCCGGGAATGGCAGGCAAAGAACTGGCGGAGAGTGCCCTACGGGCTGGCGGAGAGGGGGGACTCTACCCCGCAATCGGGCAAAACAAGGCTTTTCCGGCCATTCAGCGCAAAGGCCCGGCATCAGCGATACTTTCCACGATACCTACCACGATACACAACGTTTGAGAGCCCCGCTTCTGCAGCAGGTTCCAATGCGCGTGGCTCCGGATGTGCCGGGCAACCCGGTGAGTACTTCAAGGGCTTGAAGAGCGTAGACAAGATGCTGGTAAAAGAGGATTCTGATAGCGCTGGCTAAGAGGGTTCTCAGTGAGTGAATTACCGTCCAATTCAATGCTCTGGTAATCGAGTGGCTGGGGGACCTGGATTCCCGGCCAGAAGAAGGGCGCTTCCCGGCTAGATCTTTGAGATCGCTGGGAATTTCAGTCGGACGAAGCGGTCTTGCCACATTTCGTGCATCACCTGTGTGCCCAGATCCGAGGGCGACGTCAAGAGCCCGGTCTGGTGCCGGAGTGCCTGTCAGGAGAGACCAATTGATGCCATGGCGACACACGAGAAATTATGGGATGGCACGCCCTCCTCGGGCGCCCTGCTACAATGCGGGGTGTCGATCGCGGAGAGGAGAGCGAACCATGAGCATTTTCGTTTTGGGCGTGGACCTTGGCAAGACGTTCTGCAGCCTGGTTGGACTTGATGAGGAGGGCGCGGTGGTGCTGCGGCGCACGATCCGGCGGAGCGGATTGTTGAAGACGATAGAGAAACTGGAGCCGAAAGTGGCCGCGATGGAGGCGTGCTGTGGTGCGCACTTCTTCGGTCGCCAGTGTCAGGCGCACGGCATCGAGGTCCGGCTGATGCCTTCGGTCTACGTGAAGCCCTATGTGAAGACGAACAAGAGCGATGATCGGGATGCCGAGGCGATCGCGGAAGCCGCGACCCGGCCGACCATGCGTTTCGTGCCGCTGAAGAGCCAGGAACAGCTGGACCTGCAATCGGTGCATCGGCTGCGCGATCGCCTCGTCGGCGAGCGGACCGGTCTCATCAACCAGTTGCGCGCCTTCCTGTTCGCGCGGCATCTCAATCCCGAAGAAGAAGGCCAGCCTTGCCCACTACATGGGCGAGATTGAAGCGGGAGTGGCACCGGAGGGGATATCGAACCTGGTTCGTTCTGTCCTGCTCGACATGTGGCGGGACTGGCAGCGCCTGGATGAACGCATCGCACAATCCGAGGCGACTATCGCGCAGGCCTGCCGCAACGACGAACGAATGAAGCAGCTCATGACAGTGCCTGGCATCGGGCCACTCACCGCCTCGGCCCTGGTTGCCGCGATCGGTGACGGCAGCGCGTTTGCGAAGGGCCGCGACCTGTCGGCCTGGCTGGGGCTTGTTCCGCGCCAGTCGAGCACTGGCGGCAGGACCAGACTGCTTGGCCTCTCCAAGAGAGGCAATGTTTACCTGCGCAAGCTGTTCATGCATGGCGCGCGGTCGGTCCTGCGCACGTCCCCAGCGCCGTTGCAAGCTTGGCTGGAGGGCCTGCGTGGCAGGATGCATGTGAACAAGGTGGTGGCGGCGCTGGCCAATCGGCTGGCGCGTATTGCCTGGGCGATCCTGAACAGCGGGCAACCTTTTGCAGCCAGGCAGCCCAGGGCAGCGGCGACGGCTTAACGAACCGGCGGCAACTACGACCGCCAACGAAATCTGCGAGCGGAAGGGAGGATAGCCAGTCGATCGGCGCCTGGAAGAACCTGAGGGAAATGAAGGCCGTCCGCGGCCGAGGAAATTATGAGGATCCAGGCGCGCGAATCTCCACCGTGGTCAAAGGGCGAGCCCTTACGCAAAGACCGGATACATTGATGCAGACTGCAACAGCCATTCGACATTCATCTTGCAGACGGAGGGCGGGCCATACATCATTTCCCGCAGTGGTCGGATGGGTTGACGCCAACCTCCAAACCGGGGTGGTTTCCTGCTTGACACTTCGGATTTTGGCGGAGTTCCGCAAGCTTGTCCGCAAACGATCGAGTTGCGACAGTCGACGCCGACGCTCGGCAAAGCCTTCAAACGGCCCCGCTCTCTCGAAGCGTCTCCTTGATTAGTTTGAAGGCTGTTTTGCCCGGTCGGCCTGCGCAATAGAGGTGTAAGCTGGAACCAGATCGTGGACCAGATGGGCTGTTCGCGGGCGACGGTAGCGACGCAAGCCCTGTGGGCATGGTACATGCGCCTGGCTCCCTGTTCGACAAGCGGCTGCTTGCCACGATGCAGCGCGGTAGTTTCGTGGCCGACGCGATTACAGAACCCCTCCAGACGCGCCTTCTCGCTGATGCAGCGGCACTCGGGCTGGCAATAATTGGTGGCCGTGCCATGACTGGCGGTCAGTTCGAACTGCTCGGCCGGTTCCTGGGTGTGTTCAATGATCCGCGTGACCCGCAGCAGGACATAGCGTCGCGCTGGGCGACTTGAGTAACCGGCAGGAACTGCGATCGGCACTGGGCGAGAACGTCAGCGCCGCTTCTCCTCTGCGTCACCGACGCCAAGCTCGTGGATCAACGGCAGAACCACATCGCTGCGAATTTCGAGGGTGGCAACGGTTACCGGAAGTCGGAACCGTCGCGGGCCAGCACTGCCGGGATTGAGAAAGAGAACGCCTTCGATCGTTTCGACGCCCGCACGATGGGAGTGGCCCGAGATCACCATATCTATTCCGTCGCCCAAGTTATCGCCCGCCAACTGTTTGCGGTCGTGAACCACGAAAATGCTCCGGCCGAAGAGATTAAGCCTTAGCGTCTCGGGAAACCTTGAAGCCCAATCCGCCACATCGACATTGCCGCGGATGGCTGTGACCGGTGCGATGGCTTCAAGCCGGTCAATGATTTCCGGGCTGCCGATGTCACCCGCATGGATAATGTGTTCGACGCCGCCAAGCAGCTCGACCGCTTGCTCGCGCAAGAGGCCGTGTGTGTCTGAGATGATGCCGATGATGGACATGACTAGCCGAGATAACGGTTCTCTCGGTGCCATGCGAGCGCTTCAGCCGAGGGGAGCGCTTCAATTGAGCGCGGCGGCCGGACCCAGGTGCCGTGGAAATCGTAATAGTGCCGACCATTGTCGAAATCGTCCTTCAATCGATGGCTGACTTCGAAGCGCTTGTCAGGCGAGACGGTCACATAGCCGAGATCGAACAAACGGTGGATGTCGGTTCTCAGCAGCAAACCGTTCGAAGGGTCGTGATCCCCTCCAGCATGGAAGGAGTGAATGTGGGCGGCATCGAGTATAGGCAGCGTCTTTTCGCCCGAGACAGCGCAGCGCCGTTCGTAGCTGTCGGTAACGCTCAGTCGGAACGCGCCCTGTCCCAGGCGCGGCTTGATAAGGGTAGGGTTGCCATACCGTACGACGTCGGTTTCGATAATGGTCGATCTGCCTGCCTGCATCCGGTCAGCAACCGCTTGCCAAAGGTGTAGTCCATCACGGTCCTCTACCGAGAACCGCTTGCCTGTGACGATGTTAGGCGACCAGCTTTCAGGGACCGGCACCCACATGTCACGCGGCCAAAAGAATGGCTGTGTCAGGATCCGGCAGCCAATGACTGGCTCATGACGGTCGTCGAGTACGGCCGGATCACGCCGGTAGTGAGCGATTCGCGCCCGCATCTCTCACCGGGTCGTCACACCGTTCTTCTGTTCGAGCGCCTCCCAGGCAAGTGAAAGTGGCGCGAGTGACGCGTGGCTAAACACGCCGCCGCCGACGATGAAGTTGTTGGGCGAGTGGAGCTTGAAGAGAAAGAGTTCGCCAGGCTGCAGTGCCTTGAACCGTGTGTTGCCGCTTGGCTGCCAGAAATTGACCTCATCGTGCGGCGCTGAAGCAGCCAACATGTCGAACCACGCCTTGTCGGTGACCGCTACAAACAGCCGAACCATTCGTGGTCCTTATCTGAGTCCCTCTGTGGAGAGCCTAGCCCACCCAGAACTCAAGTGCGAGCGTGGCAGGCGGTAGCGAACGCTTCGCCAATCGGCCGTGATTGTGAAGATAGCCTACTTCGCTCAAAGCTGAGAAGACCTCGCGGTAGCCAGCAGGTTTTCGGGAAGCGGATTTATCCACGTCCTCAAAATGGGAGTCATCATGGTCGTATCCCAGACAAGCGGAGACCAGAGATGCTGACCATGGAAATGCTGTTCATCGCAGTCGTCATTCTGACGATCACGAGCGCCGCGGCCGCCGTCGCCCTGTCATCGGACGAGACCATGCAACGCGTCGTAGTCGTGCGCCTGGTTCGTATCGCTTTTCTTGGTGCCTGCGCAATCGTCATGCTGCTGCTCCAAGAAGCCCCTCCAAATTGCGGGTCTGCATCACGGGTCTTTTGCCTCGAGCGCTCCTTGGAGGGCGTTTTGTGTCAGATAGAACAGCCACTCGCCGACCAGTGTAGGGGTCCCGTCCTCCCTTTCCAGCGCTACGTCCTGCTTGATGATGACACCTTCGGAGCGAGGCCGGATCTCGCTGATGCGGATGCGGGCACGGAAGGACGCGCCGACGGGAAGCGGTGCGACGAAGCGCAACCGGTCGAATCCGTAGTTGAGGATGTGATTGGGATCGAACCCGCCGAACCCGCGAACCGTTTCGCCATGAAGACGGGTAAGATTGGCAACCTGAAGAAAGCCGGGCACGATGGTTCCGGCATAGGGTCCTTCGCGGGCCGCCCGTTCGGGGTCGAGATGGATCCATTCGCCTTCGCCATCGCCTGAAACAACGGCGTAGTGGTTGACTGTTTCCTGATCGATGACGCGCCAGGGCGAGACGTACTCCTGCCCGAGTAGTGCGTTCAGCTTTTCCGACGCAAAATGGTCCAGCGCTCCGCGTTCCGACATCGGTCTCTCCTCGATTGTCATCTGCTGTCTCAGTCCGCCACCACGCGCGTCCAGATCGCAGTTAGCCCATTAGCCAAGCGGCCAGGCTCGTCGGCCCAGTGGTGCAGGCTCGGCGTCCGTGCTGTGAAGATGTTGCTCAGCAGCTCGTCGGCCATCGCTACGAGTGCGCGTGCGCGCAGAACCTTCTCGTCGCGCGGCAGTGGGCCAGGCATGTTCGCTGCGATTATCTGCGACCACCGGTGGTTCGAGGCGTCATGCCACAAGGCGAATTCCGGGCGCTCGCGACCAAGTGCGGACTGCCCTGCGAGAAAGGGGGCGTTACGCGCGTACAGCGCAATGTAGAAGGCGTTGGTTACGCGGATGCGCTCTTCGAGGCTTCGTCCGCGCAGGCGTGGCCGGACGCGATAAACGGCGGCCCAGAACATACGGTAGACGACCACCGCGATCCGCGAGCGATCCGGGTAGTAGAGATAGAATGTGCCGCGGGCCATGCCGATGGCGGCGCAGATGCCGTCAACCGTCAGGCCCTCATATCCCTTGGAAGCCAGTTCCCGTGCGGCCGAGGCGAGAATTTTCGCCCTCGTACGTGCCCGCTTCGGACGCCCGCGCATATTCACCGCTCGTCGCGCCAGCAGTTCCACAAATTCGAAAGCCGCAGCCTCCGGCGGCTCGTCCAAACTCATTATCTGTGGTTGCCCATCCATAAATCGGACATTGACGGGATAAAGAAATGACGTCAATGTCATTAATGACGGTAACGTCGGAAATAGGTGCGATGACGCAGGGAAGAGCCCCGATCCGATTCCAGAACGTATCGCGCGCCTTCGGTAGCGTGGTGGCACTGGACGATTTTTGCCTGGACGTGAAGGCGGGGGAGTTCGTGACCCTCCTCGGCCCAAGCGGTTCTGGCAAGACCACCGCCCTCAACATCGTCGCGGGCTTTGATCGCGCCACCTCGGGCGAAGTTTTCATCGGTGAGCGCGCCGTCGGAGCGTTGCCACCGGAACGGCGCAATGTCGGCATGGTCTTCCAGAGCTTCGCGCTCTTTCCGCACATGAGCGTGTTTGAGAACGTCGCTTTTCCCCTCCGCATGCGCAAGGTCGCAGCCTACGAAGTCAGAGCCCGCGTGGAGCGAACGCTCGAGATGGTCCAGCTCGGCGGCTACGCCGGCCGGCGCCCTGGCGCGCTGTCGGGCGGGCAGCGACAGCGCGTGGCGCTGGCGCGCGCCGTCGTGGCCGAGCCGCCGGTTCTCCTGATGGACGAAAGTCTCTCGGCGCTCGATCTCAAGCTGCGCGAGGACCTTCAGGAGGAGGTTCGCAGGTTGCACCGTACGCTTGGCACCACAATCATTTTCGTGACGCATGATCAGGGCGAGGCACTCGTTCTATCCGACCGAATCGCCCTTATGAACCACGGCCGGCTTTGCCAACTTGATACGCCCACCACTCTCTATGACCGGCCTGCCAGCCGTTTCGTGGCAGATTTCATAGGGCGGACCAACATCGTGCCGATCGATGCTGGTGATCACGCAGCCGCCATTGGCCTTTCCAATGCGCCCGACGGAGCGGTTGCGCTGAGCCTCCGCCCCGAGAAGCTTCGCCGGCAGCCTCCCGCGTTCGGCGGTGGGTTCGAAGCCATTGTTCAGGACGTCACCTTTAAGGGGGCGGCAACCGAGTTCCGGCTGCAGACCGCGAGCGGACTGTCACTGCGCATGTCGGAGGCGAGAGCGACGGCACTCGCCCTTCCTGAAATCGGGCAAACCGTGCGGCTCAATGTCGTGCCGGAAGATGCGACGCCGCTCTACGAATGAACCAACTAATGGGAGAAATGCTATGAAAGGTCTGACGAGAAGAAGCCTGCTTGCAGCTACCGCCACCCTGCCGCTGTTTGCCGTTGCAGCTACCGCGCAGAGTAGCGAGCTGACCTATGCGGGATCCGGCGGCGGGTTGGCCCAGGTCATGGACATTCTGTTCGACAAACCATTCGAGGCGGAGACCGGCATCCGGATCAGGGCGATTGCGACGACCGACCGAATTTCAGCGATGCGGGCGATGATGCAGGCTGGTAACCCGATCTGGGATGTGGCCGAGTTGACGCCCGTCGAATATGCGACCGCCTCAATCGAAGGCTGGCTCGAGCCGATCGATTGGTCGGTAGCCGATCCGGACAACCTCCTTCCGGAGGAAGCCAAGCTCGAGGATGCCGGCGTCGCGGCGACCTTTTCGACGATCCTGGCGCAGCGCACCGACATGTTGCCCGAGGGGCAGCAGATGGCCTCCTGGGCTGATTTCTGGGACGTGGAGGCCTTCCCCGGCCCACGCGCCCTCCAGGATTCGGTAATGGAGAACCTGGAATTCGCACTAATCGCCGACGGCGTGTCGCCGCGGGAGGTCTACAACGTCTTGTCGACCGAGGAAGGCGTAGACCGTGCCTTTGACAAGCTCGACGAAATCAAGCCGCACGTTGCCGCTTGGTGGTCGGCAGGGGCGCAGCCGGTCCAGATGCTGGCTGATGGCGAAGTCGCCTTTACGACTGCCTGGAACGGCCGCATTACCCAGCTTAGACAGGATGGCATTCCGGTAGAGACCATGTGGAATGGAGGCGCCCTGAAGCCCTCCTATGTCGGCATCCTGAAGGGCACACAGCACAAGACCGAGGCCGAGCAGTACATCCACTTCATGATCGGCGATCCTGAGCGCAGTGCCGAATTCGCTGCGATGGTTGCTTACCCAGGCATGGTGCAGGGCCTCTACGATCATCTCGATCCGGAGGTCGGACGCGAACTGCCGACCCATCCGGACAACATGGCCAGCCAGTTCGTGGTGGACGCCGTGTTCTGGGCCAGGAACATGGATGCGCTTCAGGAGCGTTGGCAGGAATGGCTTCTAGACTGAAACCGCTCTAGCGGCGGCGCATCGCGCGCCGCTGCCGTCTACCTCAATCGGATTTGAATGATGCGCTTCGGCGAACGCCTAACCCTTCTGCCCGCAGCTCTACTCGTGCTCGCGATGTTCGCGGTGCCGGTTGCGTTCGTCTTTGCCGAGGCGATCTTTACCCCCGGGTTTTCGCTCGCCCATTTTGACCGCTTCTTTTCGCGACCTGTCTATCTCTCCGTCTACCTCAACACGCTTGTGGTGTCGGCGGTGGTCGCTTCAATCTGCCTGGTGATTGGCTATCCGATGGCGCTGTTTATCGTGAGCCAACCGCCGGCGCGGCGGCCGCTGCTACTGTTCCTCGTCCTCGTGCCGCTGTGGATGAGCATCCTCGTGCGCACCTATGCCTGGATGGTAGTCCTTGGCAGGGAAGGCATCATCAACGGCGCCCTGCAATGGGCAGGCCTGACAGACGGCCCGCTGACATTGATGTTCACCACCGGGGCCGTCTTTGTTGCCATGGTCCAGATCCTGCTCCCGATCATGGTCATCACCTGCTACTCAATCATGACGGAGATCGATCCCACGCTGGTGCGCGCGGCGCGCATCTGCGGGGCCAGCGGCCTCGCTGCTTTTCGCAAGGTCTTCTTACCGCTCAGCATGGAAGGCGCCATCACTGGCTGGTCGGTAATCTTCATTCTGTCGATGGGCTTCTTCATCGTGCCGGCGCTGGTCGGCGGTCGACGTGATGTCCTTCTCGGCAACATGATCGTCAACCAGGTTGGACAGGCGAACTGGGGCTTTGCCGGGGCGCTGGCCATCATTTTGCTGGTCTCGACGATCGTGCTGCTAGGGCTGGTGCGCCTCGTCATGGGACGCTTTGTCTATTCACCGCGCGAGGCGCAGGCATGAGGTCTCCGACTCGCATTCTCGCCGGCTTGCTTTTCGCGCTGGCAGTGCTCTTCCTCTTCTTTCCAATCCTGATTGTCGCGCCGATGTCGTTCAGCGGGGACCGCTTCCTCGGCTTCCCGCCGCGGAGCTGGGGGTTGACCTGGTATCAGACCTATTTCTCCGATCCTGGCTGGCTCGCCGCCACGTGGCGTTCGCTGCGGATCGCGTCGCTCGCCAGCCTCATCGCCACCCTTGTTGGAACCGCGAGCGTTGTCGGCCTCGCCAGACTCTCGGGCCGCTGGCGGGCTGGTGTCACGGGTATGCTGCTGGCGCCGGCCATCGTGCCCAACGTAATCATCGCACTCGGTGTCTTCATGCTCGCGCTGCGCTTCGGCACGACCGACAGCGAGGTGACGCTTATCCTCGCGCATTCCGCGATTGGGCTGCCTTTCGTCGTGATGATCGTCGGCGCTGCTTACCGACAGACCGACCCGATGCTGGAGAAGGCAGCGCGCGTCTTTGGCGCAGGTCCGCTGCGTGCCTTCTGGACGGCGACAGTACCGCCGCTTGCGCCCGGCATCCTCGCCGCCTTCATCTTCGCCTTCTTCGTATCCTTCGATGAACTCGTCATAGCCCTGTTTCTGATGGGCGGATCTGAGACGTTACCGGTTCGGATCTGGAACGATCTCCGCTTCGAGATCAACCCGACCATCGCCGCTATCTCGACCTTCTTCGTCGTCGTAACCGTTCTCGCCATGACACTGGCGGAAGTCCTGCGCATCCGCGCCACAAGAAGACAGGGAAGCAATTGATGTTCAGATACGAGAAGTCTGAGGGAATCGGGATTATCACACTCGACAACCCGCCGGTCAACGTCCTTACGCCGGAACTGCATGAGGAACTCTACAGCATCCTAAAGGATTTCTACTCCGATCCGGAGGTTCGCTGCGGCATCTGGACAGGCGCGGGCGACCGCGCTTTCTGCGCCGGCGACGATGTGAAGACGGTCCGGCCCGAAAGGACGACGCCTGAGATCGTAGACCGTCACCTCACGCCGCGACGTGAGGGCGATGCGGCGGAGTATCCCGGATGGGAACAGGAGATCCTGTCGCTGAAGCGCACAAAGCCGATAATCGCTGCGGTCAACGGCGCCTGCATGGGCCAAGGCATGATCTATCTGCTCCTTCTGACGGATCTGCGGATCGCTGCGCCGAATGCGCGTTTCGGGATGCCCGAGATCGCATACGGGATGCCCGGGGCAGGCGGCGTCACGCGCCTGGGGCGCCAGATCCCCCAGACGGCGGCACTGTGGCTGGCACTCACTGGCGAGGCAATTGGCGCAGAGGAGGCCAGGCGCTGTTTCCTTGTCAACGAGGTGGTGGAACTCGATCGCTTGATGGACCGTGCCCGAGAGATTGCGGTCCGCATTGCGGCGCTGCCACCGCGCGCGGTGCGCGTCGAGATGGAGACATTCTACCGCTCTCTCGACCTCAGCCGCGACGATGCCATGGCTCTTTCCAGCCACATGTACCAACTCGTCCGGGCGACCTTCGACAAGACGCCCCCGCTTGCTTCGAGGGAGAAGTGAAGATGGCCCGCGATCCCGGCATTGTCGAAATGCAGGAAGCCGAGCGCAGACTCGCGGCGACCGACTTTCCCTCCTCGATCGGTGCTTTCGTCGCTGAGCGCGCCGCCGCGATGGGCGACGCGCCGGCCGCCGTCTGGTTCGAGACCAGCGAAACGCTGAGCTATGCCGATCTCCACCGTCGCTCCGACGCGCTGGCAGCCAGCCTTCTGGCACGCGGTATCCGCAAAGGCGCACATGTCGCGCTGATGATGCCCAACGGCCCGGAGTTCGTGCTCTCCTGGTTCGCGCTGGCCAAGCTGGGCGCGGTGCTGGTGCCGACGAACACCGCCTATACGAGTTCGGAACTCGACTACCTGCTAAACCAATCCGATGCCCAGGCGCTGATCGTCGATGCCTCGTTGCTCCCCGCTCTCGAGGGAATGGCGAAGCGGCCATCATGCCTCGACGATGCCCGCGTCTTCGTCCGCGGTGGAGGCGCTCCCTATGTGTCGCTCGACGAGATGCTTGATGAAGAGAGGGAATGGAAAGCCCCTTGGCCGGTCGTGGCGACAGACCTGGCCAGTCTTCAATACACTTCAGGCACAACCGGCTTTCCCAAAGGCTGCATGCTGACGCACGACTATTGGCTGCTTCTTGCGTTCGCAGCCGCGGTCGGTATGGGCAGTGATAAGGTCAAGCGATCGCTCCTGTGGGCACCCTTCTTCTACATGGATCCGCAGTGGCAGCTCCTCATGACGATGCAGCTCGGCGCCACTGCATATGTGGCCAGAAGAATGAGCCTTTCACGGTTCTTCGACTGGGTACGGGACCTCGAGATCAACTACACCTATTTCCCCGAGGCGGCGTTGAAGACCCTGAAGCCGAGCCCGGCCGACAAACAGATGTCGCTCCGCTACATTAACGCGTTTGGATGGTCTCCAGCTTCGGCGAAGGAGGCGGAGGAGCGCTTCGGAGTGGTTGCCCGCGATTCCTTCGGCATGACCGAGATTGGCGCAGGCATGATGGTGCCGATTTCCGCCACCCACAAGCTGGACAAGCGCACCTGCGGAATAGCCGCGCCCTTCCGTGAAACGCGCGTGGTCCGGGAGGACGGAAGTCTTTGCGCGAATGGTGAGGCGGGCGAGCTTCATGTCCGGGGCCGCAGTATTTTGCTTGGCTACTACAAGCGCCCAGACGCCAACGCCGACAGTTTCGATGGCGATTGGTTCAGGACAGGCGACCTCTTTATCCAGGACGAAGATGGCTATCTGAGCATCGTTGGCCGTATTAAGGACATGGTGCGCCGCTCAAGCGAGAACATATCAGCGCGCGAGGTCGAGGCCGTGCTGGAAGAATTCGATGGGGTCGAGGAGGCAGCTGTCGTTCCGGTGCCGGATCCACTGCGCAAAGAAGAGGTCAAGGCCTATCTGAAGCTGAAAGTTGGCGTGGATCGAAACGCATTCTCACTAGACCACCTGTTCGGACATTGTCGGCAGAGGCTGGCCGCCTTTAAGGTGCCGCGCTATGTCGCCTTCATTGACGACTATCCCCGTACTCCCTCGCACAAGATCGCCAAGCAAAAGCTGATCGCCGCCACGGACGACTTACGAAAAGACAGCTATGACAGGGTCGAGAAAATCTGGCACCAGGCCTGAAAGCCTGGGACAAACTCTGATGATCTCTTAGGCTGGCAGCTGTCGATTGCCGCATTGCCTTGATCGACGTTGAGTATCTGGCGCTGCCCTCGCTCGTAGCTGCGCAGAACGTTAACCGACCAACGGCTCTAAAGTGTACCGGCGTATGGCCGAAACTGCTGACCGATTGTCCTCCTGCAATATGCAGAGGCTTGGCGCTGGTATCTGAGACCCGGTTCACACAGTCGCGGTCTCGTCATCGAGGGGAGAGCTACACTTCAAAACGGGATAGGCTGACTCCCCGCGGCGCGGGCCGAACAAAATCGAGGCGGAGGTAATGGATACAGGCCTGTCAATCCTTGCCAGCCTCGTGCGGACCGTCGACGATTTCTTCTTGGCGTCCATCCGCGCTGGGCTGCTTGTCCTGTTGATTATCTCGTCCCCGGCGCTGGCTGAAGCGAGCGAACAGCCAATAATTCATCGGATATGCGCCCTGGTCGCGCTTCATGCCGACCAGAACGGGTTGCCACGCGACTTCCTGGCACGTCTGATCTGGAAGGAAAGTCGGTTCAACCCCAACGCCGTCAGTCCCAAGGGGGCGGAAGGAATCGCCCAGTTCATGCCCACCACAGCCGCAATGCGTGGGCTCGATGACGCGTTCGATATCGAGCAAGCGATTCCGACTTCGGCGGCCTACCTTGCCGAGCTGCGACAGAAATACGGGAATCTGGGCCTGGCAGCTGCCGCCTATAATGCAGGTGAGGGCCGCATCTCGCGCTGGCTGGACCAGGGCGGTTTTCTGCCTTTGGAAACGGAGAACTATGTCCTCGGCATTCTAGGCGAGCCGGCCGACATCTTTGTGGACCGGACACACCGTGCCAGCGTGCAGCCACTCGACCCTGGCCAGCCGTTCCCAGCCGCCTGTCGTGCCCTCCCGATCAGCGGGGCGGCCACCGTGGCAATGGCGAGCGTGCCGGTGAAACCTTGGGGCGTGCAGGTCGCGGGCCACTTCCGCCGCGATGTGGCAATCAGGCAATGGGAAAGGCTGAGGGCCAGCCATCCGTCGCTACTTGCCGATCATGAGCCGGTGGTCAGCAATGTCCGCTCGGCAAGGGGGCGCAGGGGCATTCATGCCGTGCGCATCGGCGCAAGCGATCAGGCCGAAGCAGATCGCATCTGCGATAGGCTGCGTGGTGCAGGAGCCGCATGCATCGTGCTTCGGAACCGGTAAGGCCGACAAGAGCTACTGGTGACAATACCACATTGGCTCGAGGGTCTTCTGGCTCGCCGGCATGAGGCGCGGCTTAACGAAGAGGTGACCAGAGGGAGACGTGACGATCGAGCAACTCAAGGCGGCAGCATTCGGCAATCGGTAACGATACGCATGTACCGTCATCGGGTGAAGGAACTTGGACCAACGCTCGAAGATCTGCACGCCGAGATCGGCAGGACCCTTGTGATCTGGGGGTGGCTCGAGGGCGAAATGATCGACGCCAAGACCAACTGGCGTCATGCCGCCCCTGAAGCAGCTACTGAGCCTTTGAGAATGTTCCTCATCGACCTCGCCGAGCCTCGTGGTGTGCGAAATGCCATTGCGCACGGGCTCGCGTCTTGCCATAGCGATCCATGGTCGGCTGACTACGAGTCCTACGCTATCTGCAGTACGCTCGACGGCGGCCTGAGGAAGTTAACGTTAAGCGATCTGCGTCGAACGCAGCAGCAGCTTGATCGCCTTCGTAACGTGCTGCGGACAATTGACACGCTCCCAGTCCCCGCCAAATCTCGACGAAGATACTGAGGCCGCTTTGCGCGCAATCCCGGCCGTTCAGTTGGTTTTTGAGAATCTCCGAAAGCCGACATTCGTTCCGCGCATGCAGCGGCGACGTTGCCCAAGGGGCCGCTACTGTCCGAGTGCCAATCGCGGTCATGTTTGTGTTGTCGGATGGGCAAGCGTTCACCCTCGTTCAGAGCCAAAAGCTGATCAGAGCCACAACTCCAATCAAGGCGGCTGCGAGCGTCACGGGAGTACCCAGCCGTATGAAGTCAGTGAAGCGGTAGCCTCCCAGGCTCATGACGATCATGTTGTTGTGGTGGCCGAACGGCGTGAGGAAATCGAGGGAAACGCCCAGAGCAATGGCAAGTAGAAACGGTTCAGGCGGCAGTCCCGCAGCATTTGCCAGGCCGATCGCGATCGGACCCAGCACGATGGCTGTGGAAGCATTGTTCACGAAGGGCGTGATGATCACCGCGAGCGCTAGCATGGCGCCGACGAGCGTGACATCACCGGCCGGCAGGATTGAGAGGAGCCCATCGGCAATAACCCTGGCAGTACCCGTCGTCTCCACCGCCTCACCAATAGGAATCATGGCTGCCAGCATGAGTAGAACGGGCCACGGCAGTTCCGAAAGTCCTTCACGCAGATTCAGCCAGCCGGCGAGCGCCAGCCCGACGACCACCGCGCCAAAGGCAAGCTGGGGGGAGGCAAAGCCGAAGGCGGCGAGTGCCACGCCGCCCAGAAAAACTCCGAGCGGTCGCCAGTCGGCCGGCCCCCGAGGGTCTGGGCCAAGACTTTCCAGCGCCAACATTTCGGTGTCATCCAGGGCTTCGCGCCGTTCCTGAGCATCGCCTTCGAGATATAGAACGTCGCCGATCGAAAGCTGAAGGTCGTCGAGCGTTCCTTCGATCCGGGGCGACTGGAGCGCGACAGCGCGGACGACGATGCCGCGCGACGAGAGCTGTTCCAGCATTCCTATTCTCGATCCGACGACTGTGCTTTCAGGCATGACAACAGCCTGACGCGCCAGCGTTCCAGGCGATGCGCTCCGATGTCGGAGGGCACCGTGCTCTATCAATCGCGACAATTCCATATGGTCGATCTCGGCGAGGACCCGATCCCCAGGCGCCATTGTCGCGACCCTTGGCATGAACAGACGTTGTCCGGCACGAGCGACTGAATGGACGATGAAGGGCAGCTCGGCCAAGGGCTTATCGGCAAGGCTGGAGTTCTGAGGCACTTCAACCTCGGTGAAGATGCTCCGAGATGGCGAGGACGGCTCCTCCGAACTTTCGCCGGACATCGGCAGGACCCGCGGCGCCCAGATGCAGATCGCCAACAATCCTGCCAGGGCGGTGGGCAGGCCGGCATAGGCAAAGTCGAAGAAAGCCAAGCCACGGCCGGTCGCCGCTTCGAGCTGCTGGCCGACGATCAAATTGGCGGGTGTCCCGACAACAGAACACATGCCCCCCAGCAGGGCGGCGAAGGCAATGGGCATGAGACCGAGTTGGGGGTTGAGATGGCTGGCGCGGCACACGCTGAAGACCACAGGGATCATCAACGCAAGTGCGCCGATGTTGTTCATGAACACAGATAGCGTCGCGGTGACGCCACACATCAAGGAGAGCAAGGCGGTTGGTCGCAGATGCAGCGCGACAATGCGTTCGGCCATTTGTTCGAGGAGGCCGGTGCGCGAAAGCACCTTCACAATCAGCAGGATCTCGACGACCGTGATGAAGGCTGGATTGGCGAAGCCGGAAAAGACGTTGGCAGGCTGCACCAGGGCAAGCAGAACACCAAGCGCGAGGCCCGAAACCGCCACGACCTCCATGCGGAAGCGGTCCAACAGGAAGACCACCAGCATCCCGCACAACAGAATGATCAGAAGTGTCTGCTCGAGTGCCAAGGTCAGCCGTTCCTCAACCGCAGCCGTCCTTCTAGCACATCAACACCGGCACGCCTCCCTTTCGCGCGGTCGATTCATGCGGACTCGATGACCCGTTCAGCCTGCGGTGCCGTGCTCTCGGGAAACAGCTTCCAGCTCCTGGGGCGAAACGCAACGCGCGTCCTGCTGGCAGCGGGATGGTCGATTGGCAGTTCGATCTCGACGAGGCTATGTTGACCGCCGATCGCCAATTCGACGCGCCGCATCGCCTCCACGCGACGGCTGGAGACAACGGTTCCTGCTATGCAGCCGGAGCAGCCATCGACGAGCTCGACGTCCTGTGGTCGGAAAAACAGGGTCCCAGAGCCATTCGGCGCCCGGATATCCGATATGCCGATGCTCCTGTCGTGAAGCCAGAGCTCTCCGTTCTCGATCCGCACGGGCAATCTGCTGGAGTCTCCGATGAAGCCATAGACGAAGGGCGAACGCGGCTTGTCGTAGACGTCGTCGGCCGTACCCACCTGCTCGATGCGACCCTGGCTCATCACGACGACGCGATCGGCGAGCTCGAGCGCCTCTTCCTGGTCGTGCGTGACGAAGACCGTGGTGTGGCCTGTCGCTTCGTGAATCTCGCGCAGCCAGCGCCGCAGGTCTCGGCGCACCTGCGCGTCGAGGGCTCCGAACGGCTCGTCGAGCAGGAGCACCTTCGGTTCGATTGCCAGCGCCCTGGCGAGCGCAACCCGCTGCCTCTGCCCGCCAGAAAGCTGGCTCGGATAGCGCTTCTCGAGCCCGGGGAGCTGGACGAGTTCGAGGAGTTCGCTGGCCCGGCGACGAATCTGCTCCGGCGAGGGACGCAGGCCGCGCGGGCGAACCTTCAGGCCGAAACCGATATTCTCGGCCACGGTCATGTGTCGGAACAGTGCGTAGTGCTGAAAGACGAAGCCCACATTTCGCTCCTGCACAGTCTTTTCGGAGGCATCCTGATCGCCGAACAGGATCGCTCCCGCGGTCGGGAAGTCGAGCCCGGCGATGAGGCGGAGCAGCGTCGTCTTCCCGGAACCCGAAGGCCCCAGCAGCGCGATGAGTTCGCCCGACCTGATGTCGAGAGAAACGTCGTGTAGCGCGGCGAAGCGATCGAACTCCTTGCGGATATTCCTGATGATGAGTTCCATGACGATCTCCTCAATGTCCTCTGCCGGCAGCGGCGATCTGATCCGCGTAGCGCCATTCAAGCCACGATTTTATGACGAGGGTGACGAGTGCCAGCGCGGCCAGCAGCGAAGCGAGCGAAAACGCGGCCACCGAGGCGTATTCGTTGTAGAACAGCTCGACCTGCAGCGGCATCGTCACCGTTTGCCCCCTAAGCCTGCCCGAGATGACGGCAACCGCGCCGAATTCGCCCATCGCGCGTGCGTTGCAGAGCAGCACGCCGTAGAGAAGTGCCCATTTCACGTTGGGCAGCGTGACGAAGAAGAAAGTTTGCCACCCATTCGCGCCAAGCGACAGCGCGGCTTCCTCATCGCCGGTTCCCTGGTCTTCCATCAGCGGAATGAGCTCGCGCGCAATGAAGGGAAACGTCACCAGAATAGTCGCCAGGACGATGCCCGGCACAGCAAAAATGATGCGTATCTCGAAGTTTTCGAGGAGGAAGCCGCCGATCACCGAGTTGGTGCCCAGGAGCAGAATGTAGACGAGTCCTGCCACGAGGGGCGAGATCGAGAAAGGCAGATCGATCAGCGAGACCAGGAAGGTGCGACCAGGGAAGCGGTATTTGGCGATTGTCCAGGCGGCGGCGATGCCGAAGATCAGATTGCAGGGCACCGCGATCGCAGCCACGAGCAGCGTCAGGCGAATAGCGGCCAGCGCCTCCGGACTGCGAAACGTGTTGAGATATTCGCCGATCCCGAGCCGGAACGCCTGCGCGAAGACGGTTGCCAGCGGCAGCAAAAGGAAGAGCGACAGAACCGCGACGACGAGGGCGACGAGCACGTACTGGACCGTGCGGGATTCCGTGGTGGGCGGCGTCTGGACAGGGCGAAAGGTCGTGCCGACCGAACGCCCGGCGATCGGATGCGTGGCAAGATCAGACATGGCCGAACCTCCTCCTGCTCCATGCCTGGATCAGATTGATCACCAGGAGAATGATGAACGAGACCGTCATCATGACGGCGGCGATGGCGGCGGCGGCGGGGTAGTTGAATTCCTCGAGGCGGAAAACGATCAGCAGCGGCAGGATCTCGGTCTGCCGCGGCAGGTTGCCGGCGATGAAGATCACTGAGCCGTATTCACCCACCGCGCGCGAGAAAGCGAGCGCGAAGCCGGTAAGGATAGCCGGTACCAGGTTTGGAAGAAGCACCTGAACAATGGTCGTCAGGCGTGACGCGCCGAGCGTCGCCGAAGCCTCTTCTACCTCGCGGTCGAAATCCTGCAGCACCGGCTGCACCGTGCGCACGACGAAGGGCAACCCGATGAAGACGAGCGCGATCCAGATGCCGATGGGCGTATAGGCAATGCGGATGCCCAGCGGCGCGAAAAACTGCCCTATCACGCCCGACGGGGCGTAGATGGCGGTCAGAGAAATGCCGGCCACAGCCGTCGGCAGCGCAAAGGGCAGGTCCACCACCGCGTCCAATACGCGCCGCCCGGGAAAGCTGTACCGGGTGAGTACCCAGGCAATCAGCACGCCGATCACGACATTGAACATGGCAGCGAGGGCGGAAGCGCCGAAACTCAGCTGCAGGGCGGCCAGGAATCTTGGTCCGGTGACGATGCGCACAAAGGCGTCCCAGTCGAGCTGGAATGTGTGGATGTAGATGCCGATGATCGGAATGATGACGATGATCGACAGGTAAAAGATTGTGAAGCCGAAGGTTAGCCGGAAGCCCGGAATGATGCTCGCCTCCCGGAATCGAATTTTTGCCATCTGCCTCACCGCCGCTGGTAGAAATCCAGGCAGGAGCTGCGCACCTGCAGCCCCTGCCGTTTCAGGATGTCGTTCAGTTGTCGGAGTAGATCTGGTCGAAGATTCCGCCGTCCCCGAAATGCTCGCCCTGGGCGACAGCCCAGCCGCCGAACACCTCGTCGATGGTGATAAGCTCGACATCGGGGAAGCGAGCTACGTCTTCGGGATCGGCATGCTCGGGGAACTGCGGACGGTAGTAGTTGGCGGCGATGATGCGCTGTGCCTCCCGCGTGTACAGATACTCCAGATAGGCCGTCGCCAGTTCGCGCGTGCCACGCCGGTCGACATTGGCGTCGATGACGGTGACCGGCGGTTCGGCGAGGATCGAAAGTGACGGCACGACGATGTCGAAGGAGCCTGGTCCTAGTTCCTCCAGCGCTAGGAACGCCTCGTTTTCCCAGGCAAGCAGGACGTCGCCCAGGCCACGCTCCACGAACGTGGTCGTCGAACCGCGCGCGCCGCTGTCGAGAACCGGAACATTTCCATAGATGCGACCAACAAAGTCCTGGGCTGCTGCATGGTCGCCGTCGGTGCGCCGCAGTTCGTAGCCGTAGGCGGCGAGATAGTTCCAGCGTGCCCCTCCCGAAGTTTTCGGATTGGGAGTGATGACCTCGATGTCATCGCGGACGAGATCGTCCCAGTCCAGGATGTTCTTCGGATTGCCCGAACGGACCAGAAAGACGATGGTCGAGAGATACGGCGATGAGTTGAGTGGGAGTTTTGCCTGCCAGCCGGGCTCGATGAGGCCAGCCGCCTCGACCGCGAGAATGTCTCCAGCCAGAGGCATGGTCAGCACGTCGGCATCCAGCCCGTCGATGACGGTGCGCGCCTGAGAGCCCGAACCGCCATGAGTGGTGGAGATGTCGACCGTCTCCCCGGTCGTCTCCTGCCAATGAGCGGCGAAGGCGGCGTTGAACTCCCGATAAAGTTCGCGTGTGGGATCGTAGGATACGTTGACCAGCGTCTGTTGGGCAAAAGCGAAGCCCAGGCCGCCGAATTGAACCGTCGCGGCTAGTGCTGCGGTAAAGAGCAGGGATCGTCGAGAGTGGGCCATATCTGCCTCCATTCGTTGCACCTTAACTCTATCGAGTTGGTCGAGTAATGAAATGCAGTTTCATCCTAAAATGCAGCGGCTCTTTGGAATTATCTTCTAGGGAAGGCGTGCTTTGCCCAGGGATTCTTGCTCATCCGCCGCAAGGCTGTCCGCGATGGTCGTGCGATCCAGCACCATTCGTGTGGCATCTGCCACCCTTGCGAAGACGCGTCTTATCTCGCAGCGTTCCTCGCTGGCACAATCCTGGCAGCGCCGATATGCCATGCGCGAAAGGCACGGAAGGGGCGCGACGGGACCGTCGATAATCCTCAGAACCTCACCGAAAGTAATGTGGTCAGGCTGCCGCAACAGCAAATACCCGCCCGATTTGCCGCGCCGACTCGCAACGATCCCATGATGTTTCAGATCAAGCAGTATCTGCTCAAGGAACTTCTTGGGTATGCTCTGCTCATCCGCGATATCGGATATCAGGCGGGTCTCGTCGGGCGACCCGGTCTTCGCCAAGGCTACCAGTGCCCTCAGTGCATATTTGGCCTTTTGGGATATCATCGTCTCGGTTTTGCTCTTGCCCGGTCCGACGTCAAGGAAAACCTTCAGATCGGGGCGGGACGTTCTGGCTATTGGGGCATCGGCGGCCCAGGTCGCGGGGTCCCCGGATTCAAGTTTCAAATCGCCCCCCTTCGGCTTGACGATCAGCGCTGATCCATACTCTATTAACTCGACCGTTTAGATCGTGATAATAGCTGAGGGGGTGGTTGGCAATGCTGCCGGGCGGGGAATCATATGATGCTCTATCGCGGCCGGCCCTGGAAATCGAACGGTGCGCTCAGCCCATGGTTCAACGCTCGCGTCGATGAACTGGTGCGTCGAGGTTGGATGGTACGATCGGCGCCCTGGCGCAACCACTTGCTCTGGCAGAATGGGGCCACCATTCGTGACGGGCGCGTTGCGCTGATCGTCCTTCCGGTCGGCAGCCGCCTGCAGTCGGCGGCGGAGTACGAACTGCTTCTGGCCACTGAAATCGTCGAGGCCGAGATGCGTGCACTGCATTGGAACCCCCGGGCCGAAAGAGAAGTGGGACAGGCTGGCCCCTTTCGTCGGCATGATCGGCGCCTTCCATGGGATCAGATTTGTCGATGTCGAACGCCACCTCCTTCGGATTCGGCACCGGTTGGGAACGAATTGAGGCCCACTGGCGAGCGGACAGATGCACTCTGCGAACGGCCTCGCACTTACCGCGCGGGGGAGGTGGGCGTCTGGGAGTCGATGTCTTGTAAAATAGAACTGGCCTCACCGCAGCCCCATCCACTCTTCCCTGTGGACCTGCGAGAACTGACAAGTCCGCGTTCGTGCTCTGGAACGACGGCAGAAATGATCTTCCAGCAGCCGGGTATGGGGCTGCCACCAACGACTGAAGCGGGGTGGTATGCCCAAAAACCTGCCGTTGGGCACCAAGAACGGCAGGCAGCCACTGTCGTTCAAGCAGCTAGAGGCACCTAGAAACGTGGAAGCAGAGTTCCCTGGGGCGAAGGATACTGCTCACGCCGTTCCGACGAAGTGCAGCGCGAGGCCAGCTATAGCGCAGCCTGAAAGGACGGTCACAGGGCCTAGCTTGAAGCGGAAGACTGCAACAATGGCCAGCAGTACCAGTGCCGCAGCCGCCACGTTCAGCGTCGACCAGACCGGCACATCGAGTTCGAGGCCGAATGACGTCACGGTTCGTACCTCGTCGAAGACGACATGCAGACCGAACCAGAGGGCCAGATTCATGATGACGCCCACCACTGCGGCCGTGATTGCTGTCAGTGCTGCCGTCAGTACCTTGTTGTCCCGGAGGCGCTCGATGAAAGGGGCGCCAAGAAAGATCCACAGGAAGCAGGGCGTGAAGGTCACCCATGTCGTCAGCAGCCCGCCAAGCGTTCCCGCCATCAGCGGAGACAGGCCGCCCGCCTCGCGGAACGCTCCCATGAAGCCCACGAACTGCGTCACCATGATCAACGGGCCGGGGGTGGTTTCCGCCATGCCGAGCCCGTCCAGCATTTCGCCCGGAGCGAGCCACCCGTAGTTCTGCACCGCTTCCTGCGCGACATAGGCCAGCACCGCATAGGCGCCGCCGAACGTCACCACCGCCATGATGCTGAAGAAGCCCGCGATCTGGGCAAAGACATTAGCCGGACCGAAGACGGCGAACAGCAGGCCGACCGGCGCGAGCCAGAGCACAAGGAATACCGCCGAGATGCGAAACGCCCAGGCGCGGTTGACCTGTGTATGTTCCGGCGACTCCTCCCCGAGCAGTGTATTGGCATCATCGACCTGGACCTTGCCCACCTTGCCGTGTCCGTCGCCGCCCTGGAACGCAGGCAGACCCGCCTGCGCGCCGAAGAACCCGATCAGGCCAGCAGCGAGGATGATCAGCGGGAACGGAATGGCAAAGCCGAAGATCGCCACGAACGAGGCGGCGGCGATGGCGACCATCGCGCTGTTCTTCAGTGCACGCGAGCCGATGCGGATGACCGCCTGGACCACGATGGCCAGTACCGCGGCCTTGAGCCCGAAGAACAGCGCCTCGACCGGTCCGACATTGCCGTAGAGTGCGTAGACCCAGCTGAGCGCCATGATCGCCACGACACCAGGCAGCACGAACAGGAGGCCAGCAATGATGCCGCCCAGCGTGCGATGCATCAGCCAGCCGATATATACGGCAAGCTGCATTGCCTCCGGCCCGGGCAGCAGCATGCAGTAGTTGAGTGCGTGCAGGAACCGCTTCTCGCCCAACCATCGCTGCTCTTCGACAAGGATGCGGTGCATGAGCGCGATCTGGCCCGCCGGGCCGCCAAAGCTCAGCAGGCCGATGCGGCCCCAGATGCGGATGGCCGAAGCCAGGGTTGGATATGCGCGGTCCTGCATCAGTCTGCCTTCGGCTTGTTGGTGGGCCAATTGTGAGTCTCGTCGCTTGCGTCCCGCGCCCAGCGATAAAAGGCGTCGTAAAGCAGCATCCCGGCGTCGAGCTGTTCCAGATCGTCGGAATACATCCGCGACAGGCCGAGCGAGGCCGCGAGCAGCCCTGCCGCCTCCGGAGCGAGGTCAAGCCGGGCGGTGTCGGCGCCGCGCACGATGGTCGCGAGCCGATCGAGCGCCGGAATGGCAAGTCCGAACTCATCCAGCATCACGTCGAAGGTGCAGAGCTCGCCCCGATGGCTCCAGAACACCTCCTCGATATCGAAGGGGGACGCATTGTAGCGTTCGGCCACACCCACCACCTCGGCAGGCGCCACGAACAGGATGACTGCGCGCGGATCGAGAAAGCGACGGATCAGCCAGGGACAGGCGATGCGGTCAATCTTGGGCCTGGAGCGCGTGACCCAGACAGTGCGGCCCTGTGCATCCCGTGCCGGCAGCTTCGCCGGATCGATCAGCGGCAGCCCGACTGACCGCCAGGCTTCGAACCCGCCTTCGAGATATTCCGACGAACAACCCTCGGCGCGAAGCCAGGCGGCTGTGCCCTGGCTGCGCCGGTGGCCGGCCTGGCAGACGGCGATGGACGGCTGCCCGCCGAGCTGCGGCACAAGAGCGGCAAGCGCCTGGTCATCGATCCGGGCGGCGCCAGGGAGCAACCGTGGATCGGCGGCGAAATCTTCCTCGGACCGCACGTCGAGCAAGAGCGGTGCGCGCGGAGTTCCGATGATACGGGTGAGTTTGTCGAATGAAATGGCATTGGGCGCAGGCATGTGCGTTCCTCCGTCGCCGGGATTGATGTGGAACGCGATCTTCGGCTGGCGCCTCGTGGGGAGCTCGCAATCCCCATGGGGCTTAATTACCGGCGTCTCGCGCTGATCGTCAACCCGACCTGCAGCGCATCAGGGAAAAACAGTTGTCTTTGTAGCGGCAGGTGTCAGGCCAAGTCGAAGCAGGGTCTACGACCGCAGGGATACGGAGCCGCCTTGGAGATCAGCCACTGGTCAACGGCCGCTTTCGCCCCCCCGATTGCCGGGAGGGGACAGTCCGGAGTCGGCCCCGAACACGTCCTTCGCGATTGGCCCAGTACACCCATCCACCAGCTGGGCGACACGTCCCGCCTGTCCCCCAGTATCGCAATCCGACCGTCATCCATCCCCGTTGCAAAAGCGATACGACCTCACCCGCCCATGCAGAACCGCCCCCACGCCTCCATTAGCTCACGCCGCCGGTCGAGGTATGTCGTGCGGGCATAAGCGGCCACCACCTTGTCGGCCTGCTGGTGCGCAAGCGCCGCCTCGATAATCTCCGGCGAGTAATCGGTCTGTTCGCGCGCCCATGTCGAGAAGGACGAGCGGAAGCCATGGACAGTGGCGCCGTCATCTCGGACGCCGCGAAGACATTGCAGCATAGCCATGTTGGACAGGGTAGGGGCTTTGGCCCCGGGGAACAGGTACTCGCTCGTCCGCGGCAGGCCAGCGATCAGATCGACTGCCGCCGCCGACAACGGCACACTGTGCTCCGCACCCGCCTTCATCCGGTCAGCCGCCAATGACCACAGCTTCTCATCCAGATCGATCTCAACCCATGTCGCCAGCAAGGCCTCGCTGGTTCGCGCTGCCGTAAGGATGGTGAACAGCAGCGCCTTCGAACTCACCGAGGCCAGCGTGCCGATGTCAGCCGCCACGGAAGGCACTTCCCGGTAGGGCACGGCCGCATGATGCTTCTGCTTGCCCCGCTTCACCTTGCCCAGTGAGGGCAGGAGATGTTCGAGCGGTCCGGTGCGGCTGGCAGGGTTGTCGCCGGTCCGATATCCCATGGCCGTTGCCCAGCCCAGCACCTTGTCGATCCGGCCGCGGATGTTGCCGGCCGTCTGCGGCTTCTCATGCCAGATGGGCTTTAGCACCTTCACGACGTCATCGATTCCGACCTCGTTGACGGGCTTGTTGCCGAAGACGGGATAGACGTAGTTCTTCAAGGTCGAGGACCATTGCCGGCGGTGCTTCTCGTTCCTCCAGCTCGCCTCATGCGAGGCAATGTAAATGCGGGCGCATTCCTCGAAGGTCGGCATGGGCTTGGCTGCCGCGTGCTGCTGGTGCTTCTCCTGCCGGGCGGCTTTTCTGTCGCCGGCAGGATCGGCGCCATCACGGATCTGGATGCGCAGCCGATCAGCCTGGTTCTTCGCTTCGGCGAGGCCGACGTCTCTGGCGGATTTGAGCCCGACCACCTTCGGCTTGCCATTGACCCAAATAGCGGTAGAGCCAGCTTCTGGTGCCCTGATGGCGGACCTGCAGATACAGATTGTCGGCCACCCAGTGCATGCCGATCTCGCGCAGGCCGTCCACCTCTCGTTGAGACAGGGCGCGTCGCCGTGCCATGGGGTTCGTCCTCGTCGTTGATCGTTCGCCGTCGATGATTGCTTGGTCGGGCGGAACAGTCCAGTGCGGGCGGGGCAAGAGGATTAGCGAATTCATCACATCGTGCCCCGCCGGAACGCTTGGGATCTGACGCAGGGCTTTCGACGAAGCAGGTCCACCGACCACGAAGACAGTGCACAGGCCGACATCATTTTGCCGATAGCAAGCTCAAGCGTTCAGATGTATTCTGCTCTCGCCAAACTCACTGGTGCTTTGAGGGGAGGGTTAAACAGATGCCTCAAATAGCAGAGAACTTCTTCAAGCTGGCCGTCGTCTTCCTGATCTTCGGAATTCTCATGGGACTCCAGATGTCGATCAGCGGCAACCACAGCGTTATCGGCGCGCATGCACACACCAACCTGGTCGGCTGGGTTACGATGGCGCTCTTCGGCGGGTATTACGCCGTCAATCCAGCAAAGGCAGAGACCAGACTCGCCCGGATCCATTTCTGGTCATTCGCTGTCGCTGCCGTCATTCTCGCGCCGTCCCTGTACGCGATGTATATGGGCTTTACCGCCATCGAACCACTTCTGGCGATCAGCTCGATCGTTGCCTTCCTGTCGGTGCTCGTATTCGCAGCCATCGTGTTCACCAAGGCTGAGGCGACCGTGAGGCCGCCAGCAACCGCTGCAGCCGCCTGACACGCACTGGCCCGACACCTCCTCTAGTGGGCATGTCGGGCCTTGCTCCACTGAGCCTGAAGACGGTCTAGCGCTTCCGACGATGCACTGGTGATCCTGCCGCATCGCTGAGGTCCTTCGAGGGTTTCGCGCTTTGGGATTGCTCTTGGGGCAGATATCGCGACGGCAGTGAGTTGCTGGCCACGCAGCCGACTTCACGATGCCGCGCGTTGCAGCCCAGGAACTGGTCAGATCGGCATAGGAGGGCCCGACATGTCTGTCGTTCCAGTTCGGATTCTCCCGACGATTGTCATCTCGCAGTTCGCCGCTACGTCGCTGTGGTTCGCCGCAAATGCGGTGATGCCCGATTTAGAGCGCAGTGCGGGCTTGCCGACTTCTGCCGTCGGCAAGATTACGATCGCCGTGCAGCTTGGCTTCATCGCTGGCACACTGGTCTTCGCCTGGCTGTCGATTTCGGACCGTTTCTCACCGCGTATCATCTTCTTCCTGTCCACGCTCGCCGGCGCGACAGCCAATGCCGCCACGTTGCTGAGTGGAGGCGAGGTCCTGCTCGCGGCGCGGTTCGCAACCGGCTTTTTTCTCGCTGGTATATACCCCGTAGGCATGAAGATTGCGGCGGGCTGGTACGACCGTGACCTCGGCCTCGCATTGGGGTGGTTGGTTGGGGCGCTGGTACTTGGAACTGCACTTCCCCATCTCGTCCGCGGGCTGGGTGGCGATTTGCCTTGGCAGGCAGTGATCCTGTCGGTCTCGGCGATTGCGATCGCTGGCGGCCTGGCGATGCTGCTTCTCGTTCCGGACGGCCCGCATCTCAGAGCGGGCGCAAGGTTCGATCCGACCGCATTCGCGACGATCTTCCGCTCGGCCCAATTCCGCGCGTCAGCCTTCGGCTATTTCGGCCATATGTGGGAACTCTACGCGTTCTACGCGTTCCTGCCGGTGTTGCTGGCGGCGCGCCTCGGCAGCGATGGCGCCGCGACCTCTTTGTGGAGCTTTGCGGCAATTGCCGCCGGCTTTCTCGGCTGCGTTGTCGGGGGATACCTCTCGAGGGTCATCGGAAGCCTGCGCGTTGCCTCTATCCAATTGACGGCGTCCGGCTCGTGCTGCCTCCTCTCGCCGTTGATGTTCATGGCACCATTGCCGGCGTTCCTCTCTTTTCTCCTGTTCTGGGGCGTGGTCATCGCGGGCGACTCGCCGCAATTCTCCGCACTCAACGCCCGTTTCGCTCCATCGAAGCTCGTCGGCTCGGCGCTGACGATCGCCAATTGCATCGGCTTCTCAATCACAGCAATTTCGATCGCGCTCCTTGCCTTGCTCATCGAAATCGTCGGAGCGCAGTATGTTTTCGTGTTGCTGGTGGCTGGGCCGGTGCTCGGGCTGGTAGCGTTAAGGCAAGTGGCCGCGAACTGAATGATTCCAGACTGACGTCTCTGGCGGATTTGAGCCCGACCACCTTCGGCTTGCCAGTCACCCAATAGCGGTAGCCAGCTTCTGGTGCCCTGGTCGCGGATCTGGAGATACAGATTGTCGTCCACCCAGTGCATGCCGCTTTCACGCAGGCCATCCACTTCTCGCTGAGACAGGGCGCCTCGCCGTGCGATGGGGTTTGACCTCGTCGTTGAGTTTGTTCAAGGCGGGATGATTGCTTGGTCGGGGGGCATAGTCCAGCGCCTGAAAGTAACTTGGCAATTGTCCCCCTTGCTACTCGGGGGGGCGGTTAAGAAGGACACGGTGTATGTCCCCACCCAGTGGGCCGGTTGACGGGCAAGCCGATAGCTGATTTGTTCACATGGAGAAGAATTTTCGCTATGTGAAAAGGCAGACGATGGAAGCCAGGAAGTTGAACGTCGCGATCGTGGGTGGAGGCATTAGCGGTCTGGCGGCTGCCGCCGCGCTCTTGCGCAAGGGTGTATCCGTCCAGGTCTTCGAGCGCGCCGACACGCTGGGCGAAGTGGGAGCGGGCATCCACATGACACCGAACAGCCTCCGACCGCTTTACGCGATGGGCATGGAGAAGGCGCTGAAGTCTGCTGGCGGTGATGTGTCGGGTAAGTCCGAATATTGCCACATGGACGGAACGGTGGTCTCGCCGATCCTCACCCACGATTCGGCCCTGAACCAGACTTACGGCATGCACCGCGCTGATCTACTTTCGATTCTGGCCGATCAGCTCCCCGAAGGCACCGTGGTCACCGGCCACCAATGTGTGGGGTTCGAGCAGACCGACGAAGAGGCGACACTGCATTTCGCCAACGGCCAGACCGCGAACGCCGACCTCGTCATCGCGGCGGATGGCATTCATTCGGTTCTTAGGGAATTCATCACCGAGCCTACCCAGCCGGTTCATTCAGGCTCGGTTGCGTTTCGCGGCCTGATGCCGCTTGATAGGCTGGACAGCTGGCGCGACAAGGCGTTCCTGGTTTGGATGGGACAGCGTCGGCACTTCATGGCCTTCCCCGTCCGCGGCAACACGATGCTCAACTACGTTGCCTTCGTACCGACGACGGAGGAGACGGCGGAATCCTGGTCTGCCCATGGCGACCCCGTCGCACTTGCCGCCGAGTTCAAGGGCTGGGATCCCCGGGTTGAACACCTTCTGTCGCGCGTCGAATCCTGCTTCTGGTGGGGTCTCTACGATCGCGAGCCACTGCCCAGCTGGACAAAGGGCCGCTTGGGTCTTCTGGGAGACGCCGCCCATCCCATGCTGCCGCATCTCGGGCAGGGCGCCAATCAGGGCATAGAGGATGGAGTCGCGCTGGCCTGTTTCCTGGCCGGCAAGGATCGGCGCGAGGCCCCTCAGGCATTGCGCGCCTACGAAGAGTTCCGCCGGGAGCGAACTGCAATTGTCCAACTCGAGTCGCGACAGAACGGGCGCCGGTACGATTCAGAATACCAGGATATCCGGCAGCGCGACGAGGAAATCGCCAACTCGGCCAAGTTCCGCAGATGGCTCTACGACTACGATGTCGAACTCGAAGCGTTAGAGGCCGCGCGGCGGGCGTAGCGCGCGTCCCCAATACCTGGAATCAAGGGAGGAAAATCGATGACAAAACTGACGATGAAACTGGCCAAACTGGCTTTGCCGCTGTTTGCTGGCACGCTGGCAGCTACCGCGGTACATGCTCAGGAATACACGCTCAACATGACGCATCACCTGTCTCCGCAGGCGATCGGGCACAGGCTGTTTCTTGAACCCTGGGCTGAGCGGATTGCGGAGGCCTCTGACGGGCGGCTCCAAATCAACATCTTCCCGGCGCTTCAGATGGGCGGCTCGGCTTCGGACGTCTATTCGCAGGTTCGCGACGGCGTGGCCGATATCGGCTGGACGCTGCCCGGCTATTCGTCGGGACTGTTCCCGATCACTGAAGTATTCGAACTTCCTTTTATCGCCGGTTCCGCTACCGCTACCGCACCCGCGCTGATGGAATTCCACGACTTGTACCTTCAGGACGAATGGTCAGAAGTGAAGGTGCTTGCCCTCCACATGACGGCGCCTGGCGGGTTGCACACGGTCAGCACGCCCATCCGCACGGTCGACGAGATGCAAGGTGTGCGGATCAGGGCACCCTCGGCAATCGGACTGACTGCCCTTGAGGAGTTCGGTGCGGTTCCGGTCGGAATGCCCGTTCCGCAGGTTTATGAAGCCCTGCAGCGGAATGTGATGGAAGGTGCGCTCCTTCCCTGGACCATCATGGGGCCAACGCGGCTCTATGAAGTCACCGCCTATTCAACCGATCTGCGCATTCTGGCATCGACTTTTGTCCTCTTCATGAACAAGGGGACCTTCGAAGCGCTGCCTGATGACCTGCAGCAGGTGCTGGAAGACAACAGCGGCATGGAACTGGTCAAGCAGGCCGGCGTCTTGTGGGACCAGGACGAGGCTGATGCACGTGATCGTGCCATCGAGGCCGGCGTCGAGATCATCGAGCCGAGCGAGGAGGAACTGGCCGCCTGGCACGAAGCCGCGCAGCCGGTGCTCGACAGCTGGGTCGCCGCCATGGACGCACGCGGCCTTCCCGGCCGGGAGATGCTCGGCGAAGCGCGCGCGCTGATCGAGAAATACGAAGACGGACAGCAGTAGAACCTCATGGCGTCTCAGCACGATCAGGACGAACTTCTGCCGGCATCGGGCTTCGGTCTGCTGCTGTACAAGGCCTCGGCCGGCCTGGCGCTGTTGGGCGGCTTCATCCTGCTGGCGGTGGTCCTGATGACCACCGCCAGCGTGGCTGGCCGCTACCTGTTCCGCATGCCCGTACCCGGCGACTACGAAATCGTCGGGATCGGCTGCGGGATCGCCATCCTGTTCTTCTTTCCCTATTGCGAGATGGCGTCGGGTAACATCAAGGCCTCCTTCTTCACGGACAATCTGGGCGATCGCTGGAAGCAGCTGCTCAACATGATTGCCGAAGTGCTGTTCCTGGCAACCGCCGGACTGCTGACCTGGCGGTTCGTGATGGGGGGATTGCGGCGTATGGCGGACGGCCAGTCATACATGTACACGCAGATGCCGATCTGGTGGGCCTACATCCCTGCCACATTCGCCATGAGCCTGCTGGTCATCGTGGCCGTCTATCGCCTTTTCGACTATGCCCAACGGTTCAGGAGCCAGAGCAGCACATGACCGGTTCCCTCCTTGCGCTGATCCTCCTCATTGCGATGATTGGCCTGATCGTAGCGCGCGTCCATGTGGCGGTGGCGATGTTCGTTACCGCCGCGGTGGGCTTCGGATTAATTACCAACTGGAACGCGCTGTTCAACCTGCTCAACAACATGCCCTGGGGCCGCGTTTCCTACTATGGCCTGACCGTCATTCCCCTGTTCGTGCTCATGGGCCAGGTTGCGCTTCATGGCGGTTTCGGTCGATCGCTGTTCGAGGGCGTCAGGACGTGGGTTGGCCACTGGCCGGGCGGCCTGGCCATCGCTGCGCTGCTGGGCTGCGGTGCCTTCAGTTCCATATCGGGCTCGTCAGTGGCCACAGGGGCGACCATGGGCGGCGTCGCGCTGCCCGAGATGAAGCGCTACAACTATGCCGGCTCGCTTTCCACCGGCACGCTGGCCGTCGGCGGGACGCTCGGCATCCTCATCCCGCCTTCCATCATCCTGGTGATCTATGCCAGCCTCGTCGAACAGTCGATCGGGGCGATGTTCCTTGCCGCCGTGGTGCCCGGACTGATAGCCCTGCTGGGCTATGTCGCCACGGTCGCGATCATCGTCTGGCGCAATCCAAACGCCGGGCCGGCGGCGCCCCGCGTCCCGTTCCGGGAACGCTTCCGCATCGTCTACGACCTGGTCCCGATCGGGACCATCTTCGCCATCGTGATCGGCGGCATCTATGTCGGCATCTTCACACCCACTGAGGCGGGCGCGATCGGCGTCTTTCTCGTCGCTCTTGCGGCCTTCCTTCGTGGTGAACTCGACGCTGCCAAGGTCCATGCCGCGCTGATGGATACGGCAAGAACCACGGCGATGATCTTCCTCATCCTGATCGCCGCGGAACTTTATGGCTCCTTCATCGCAGTGTCGGGCGTCACACGCGCCCTGACCGACATGATCGTGGGCAGCGAGTTGTCGCCCTACATCATCCTGATCTTCATCCTGTTGGTCTATCTCATCGGCGGTTTCGTGATGGATGCCATGTCGATGATCCTCATCACGGTACCGGTGTTCTATCCTGTTCTCGCCACGCTCGACTTCGGGCTCTCGCCGGATGCGTTCGCCATCTGGTTCGGTATCCTGGCGCTGATCATGGTCGAGATGGGCCTCATCACACCGCCGATCGGGTTGAACGTTTATGTCGTAAACTCGATTGCCAAGGATGTTCCGATTGTACAGACGTTCAAGGGAGTGGTGCCGTTCCTGATGAGCGACATCATTCGCGTCGGCTTGTTGATTGCAGTGCCGTGGTTCGCGCTGTGGTGGATGGTTTGAACTGTGCTTTTCCCGAGCCCTGACGGCGTCTTGCCGGAGGTGAGGTCGACTGCCAGTGCTTGTATTGTTGATAAGGAGGCTGGCGATCCCTATACGAAGCTACTTTCCCAGCCATCAGGAGAAGCCCAGATCGGCCGGCCCGAGGACAATTCGCCAACGGCTGGCCAACGAAAATAAGGACGCGACGTGGCTTGCGGAAAAAGGAACTCATGACATCTGACGGCCTTACTGTGGTGGATGAAAAGCTTTCTAAGCGTAGTGAAACGCTGGGCAGTTTGGCGAAGGGGCTCGCAATCCTTGAGAGCTTCTCAATCAACCATCAGCGGCTATCCATCAGCGAGGCGTCACGGCTGACGGAAACTTCGCCGGCGACCGCACGCCGATGCCTTCGGACACTCGAGCAGCTAGGGTTCGTCGCATTTGACGGCAAGTATTACCGGCTAACACCGCGCCTCAGCCGCCTTGCAGCAGCCTATACGGATCTGCCTCTGCCTACCTTGGCACGGCCTCACTTGGATGCCGTCAGAGACGCGACCGGCAAATCTGTCTCGCTTGCGGTCCTGGAAGACAATTTCTCGGTCTTCATTGCCCGCTCCGAGGTGGATGTGGTCGTTACGGCGGCGGTCAAGGTGGGCACACGCCTGCCGGCGCCGTTATCTTCAACAGGGCGCGTCCTTCTGGCATCCATGGAAGACAGCTTCGTCCTGGAAAGCATAGATCGGCTGGCCGACCAGCACCCGCCGACGTCCCAGCCGGCGGCGGCCAGAGCTGAAATCATAAAGGCGATCGAAAAGGTACGCGAAGACGGGTTCGCTCACCTAGTCGACATACAGAATGTCGTGAGGACCCTCGCTGTACCCGTGGTCGACGCCCGCGGGATCACCCATGCGGCGATGAGTATTGTAGCCTTCGCTAGCCAGTCTACTCTGGAAGACCTGCGCGAAAGGGTGCTTCCCGTATTGCTTGGACAAGCGTCTGAATTAGGTCGCAAGCTGTGAGATGAAGTCTTGCGGGCCGTTCACCTCTCGCCGAGATACGGAGCATCGACGTGCAACGGGTAGGTAGCCGGACCGGTGCTTGGGCATAGGTGGGGCGCAGTGGAAAAGATATCCCGCCCGGAGGCGGATCGGCCCGAAGACCACGGCGAGTACTAGGCGGTTGCCGGTCGGTCAGCGAGGCGGCGGATCTCGCAGGCTCCGGTGGTGCATCTTGGGCGCCACGCCGAACCTGTCAGGCGATAGCGTGGCCTTCGGCTCCCAGTGATGGCGCTGGACCCATATCATTGGGCTGAAGGGATACTAGGTCTGCAGTCTGATCGGCCGCTGACCCAATTGCCTCATTGATCGATGCCAATTGATCTTAAGGGATTGTTCCGTAGCAGATGGACTAGATTGTCGGCCGTGCGATCGAAGTGTTCGGCAACAAGGATACATGCCGCCTCAGCGTCGCGCGAAAGCACTGCTTTCGTGATCGCGCGATGTTCCTCCAGCAGATTGCGCTCTAACCTGGCGTGATAAACCGACGCGCGGCGATACCGCTCGCACTGTTCCTGCAGCATGCCCCGATGCTTGAGCAGCCATCGGCTACCGCAGGCCTCGACCAACGCGGTGTGGAAACGGCCGTTGAGCAGTTCCCAGCGGCCGAAATCCTGGAGCTCGCCGCGCATCAGCAGCACGTCGTGCTTTTCAAGCGAGTAGGCCGCCGCCACGACGCCTGCCTCCCAGTCCTCGTCGCCATGCTCGATCGAGAGCCGCAGTGCCGCGGTCTCGATGGCCACGCGGGCACGGTTGAGGTCAATGAACTCGTCGGGATCGAGCGGGGCGACCTGGAAACCGCGATTGGAGTTGACGATGACCAGCCCGTCGGCGGCCAGTCGCTGCAGCGCCTCGCGCAGCGGCGACGGTCCGATGCCGTAAAGCGAGCGCAGCCTCTCGATGCGCAGCTTCTCCCCTGGCTGACGGGTCCCGGCGATGATGTCAGAGCGTAGTCGGTCGAGAGCCTGTTCGACCAGTGAGGGTTCGGCAAGCGTCGGCGGGCGGATATTCATGCGCTAGAAATCGCCCAACAACCTTGACAAGTCAATCACGGTGGTTTCTGATTTTATCGATAAAAAGGCAAACCCACGAGGATTTGATGAAGATCGCAGCGTTCGAATTGGATGGCCGCCAGGCCCTCGGCAGGGTCGAGGGGGATGAGGTGGTAATCTTGCGGGAAGGCAATGCCGGTGAGGCACTTCTTTCACTCATTGAGGGCAAGGAATCCGGCGATGGCAACGGCAAGCGCGTCTCGCTATCTGCTGTAAAGCTCCTGCCGCCCACCGTATCGAGGCGTTCGGCAGTAATCTGCGTGGGCAAGAACTACCAGGCCCACGCCAAGGAATTCTTCGGCAGCGGCTTCGATTCGAGTGCCAAGGAGGAGGTGCCGTCCGAAGCCGTGATTTTTGCCAAGGCGGGTTCGTGCCTGGTCGGCGAGGGAGACGACGTGCGCGCCTCGCTCGATCCAACCGCAACCGTCGACTATGAGGGGGAACTCGCCATCGTGATCGGCAAGACCGCCAACCGCGTGTCGAAGGAAAACGCCTTCGACGTCATTTTCGGCTACACGATCTGCAATGACGTCACCTCGCGTGAACTGCAGAAGCGGCACAACCAGTGGCTCGTTGGCAAGAGCCTCGACACTTTCGGTCCGCTCGGCCCCTGGATCGTCACGGCCGACGAGATCGGTGACGTGGGCGAACTGGAGCTGGTGACCAGGATCAATGGCGAGGTACGCCAGCAGGCCAGGGTCGCCGACCTCATCTTCGACATCCCGACCCTTATAGAGACGCTGACAGCGACCATGACGCTGCAGGCTGGCGACATCATCGCCACCGGCACCCCCGCCGGCGTCGGGATCGGCTTCCAGCCGCCGAAATATCTGAAGCCCGGGGATCGCATGGAGGTGAGCATCTCCGGGATCGGCACTCTGACCAACCCGGTCGTCTAATCAACCAAGCAGGAGGAGAACATGGAAGCACCTACGAAAATCTACGCCGCATCCACCGCCGCAGCAGCACTTGTGGCGGGGATACTCGTGGCGCCGAGCCCCGCATCCGCCGATTTTTCGGGTCAGACAATCGAGATCATCGTGCCCTTCGCGCCGGGCGGCGCGACCGACGTCGCCGCGCGCTTTCTCGAGAAATACCTGGAACGGCATCTCGCCGGCAATCCGAATGTAGAGGTCGTCAACCGGGAGGGCGGCGGCTCTATCCTGGGCGCCAACTGGTTTGAAGCGAATGCCCGACCCGATGGCCAGCGGGTGCTGTTCACCACCTCGTCGACGGCCAATCCATATGTGCTCGGCCAGCCCGAAGTGGAATATGACCTTGCCGCCTACCGCGTGGCTTACGGTCTCCCCTTCGGCAGCGTAACCTATGTCTCGTCCGCCACCGGCATTGCCACCGTTGAGGACTTCGCCAATGCCGAAGGACTAATCTACGGCGGCATCGGCGCGGCGGCGAGCGACCTGCCGACACTTCTGTCCTTCGAACTGTTCGACGTCGACGTGCAGTCGGCGCTCGGCTTCACCGGACGCGGTCCAATCCGTCTCTCCTTCGAGCGCGGAGAGACCAATGTCGACTTCCAGTTCACGCCCGTCTACCTGACCCAGGTCGCCGACACCGTGGAGGCAGGCAACGCGGTCGCCCTCATGTCGGGCGGCTACATGGCCGCTGACGGCAACATGACAGATCGCGATCCAGCCGTCCCGGATCTGCCCTCCGTCTATGAGGCCTACGTGGATTTGCACGGTGAAGCGCCAAGCGGCGTGGAGTGGGACGCCTACAACGCAATGGCGGCCCTTACCCTCGGCTTCGGCCTTTCGGCATATCTGCACGCGGACACGCCGGAAGAGATCATTCAGCTCTATGCGGATGCCGTGGAGCGGATCAATGCCGATCCTGAGTTCCTGGAAGAATCGCAGCAGGTCGTCGGCGGCTACCCGCTGTCCTCGCCGATTGAAGCCGAAGGCCCGTTGCGTGCGGCGCTCCAGCCCTCTGACGAGGTTCGCGAGTACCTCATCAACCTTCTATCTGAAAAATACGATGTCGATTTCTAGCATCAGTTAGACTCAGGTCGACCGGCGGTCGTGCTTCGGCACCGCCGCCTTTTTCTCACGGGGAACACTTCCTGATGGAACACGCTCTGGCTGCCCTGAGCGAGCTTTTCGAACCAATGCGCCTGTTGGCACTGTTCACCGGGATGATTGCCGGAATGCTATTCGGCATGATGCCAGGCCTGGGCGGCGTCGCGGCAGTGTCGATTATGCTGCCCTTCATCTTCCTGTTTGACGCGATGGGCGGGCTGGCGTTGTTGCTCGGCGCGATCGCGGTGGTCTACACCTCCGACACCATCACATCGGTGATGCTTGGCGCCCCCGGTTCCCCGGCTTCGGCCCCGACTGCCATCGAGGGCCACGCCATGGCCAAACGCGGCGAGGCCTCGACAGCGCTCAGCGTCGGCTTCCTGTCCTCTATGCTGGGTGGATTGGTGGGCGCAGTCACGCTTGCGCTGGCAATACCCATCGCGGGACCGATCGTGCTCGCGCTTGGCACACCCGAACTGCTGATGTTTGCCCTCGTGGGTCTCTATTTCGCGTCAAGCATGGTCGGCAAGGATCTTGCCGTCGGCATTCTGGCCGGCTGTTTCGGGCTGCTTCTCGGCACCATAGGCCCTGCCCCGGCTGCAGCAAATTTCAGGTTCACCTTCGGACAGGCTTATCTTCTCGACGGGCTGTCGCTGACCATCGTCGCGCTGGGCTTGTTCGCTATCGCCGAGGTGATCGGCATGTTGGCTGGGGGCGGTGGCATCTCCAGCGGACGCCAAGTGGTCAGCAACTGGTCGACTGGCTTCGCCGTGTTCTGGAAACACAAATGGCTTGCCCTGCGCGGAGCGATCATCGGCACGTTTGGCGGCTTCGTGCCGGCCGTTGGAGCCAATGCATCGACGTGGGTCGCCTATGGCGACGCGATGCGGTCGGCCAAGGACAAGTCGCGTTTCGGCAAGGGGGAACCGCGTGGCATCGCCGCCGCCGAGGGCGCGAACAATGCAACGGTAATCTCCGATCTCGTGCCGACGTTACTGTTTAGCGTGCCCGGCGGTCCGGCCGCCGCGATCTTTCTCGGCGCGCTGTTCTCGTTTGGCTTCTATCCCGGACCGCGGATGGTGAGCGAACAGCCGACGCTGCTCTATCTTATCGTGTGGAGCGTGGCGCTTGCCTCCGTGGTGGGCGCGGCAATTTGCTTTGCCATCACGCCGCTGATGGCGCGGCTGACCCGCATCCGCTTTGCTCTCATTGCGGCCCCGCTTCTCCTGATCATGGTGGCAGGCGCCTATCAGTCCACCCAGACGCTTGGCGACATCGCAGTGCTGCTGGTCCTCGGCATCGTAGGCTGGTTCATGAAGCATGCCGACTGGCCGCGTGCGCCGGTTCTGGTGGGTTTCGTGCTGGCGGCCCCAATGGAGCAGTATTTCTGGCTCTCCAATCAGATCCACGGCTGGAGTTGGCTCGTCCGGCCCGGCGTGCTCATCATAGCCGGCCTCATCGTCGTTCCAATGTTGTGGAAGGCGGTCATGGCACGCCGTCGCAAACTCGCCGACGCGGCGGCCGCGATCGGGCTCGAGCCACTGCTGTCGGCAGAGGATGACGGGCCGCGCGGCACCACCACCTCGCGCCTGATGTTGGCGGTGTTGGCGGTGGCGGTGTTCGCCTATGCCGCCTTCGAGACATCCGGCTTCAGGGCAAATGCAAGGCTTCTGCCGATGCTGGCCATCATTCCGGGGCTCGCGCTGTCGCTCTTCGTCCTAGTGCGCGAGGTGCGCTCGTTCCTTACCCAGCGCGACGCCTTCATCTTTGATGCCTGGAATGAGTATCCGGTCGCCGCAATGCTCTTGCTCTACGGCATTGGCATTGCACTCGTTGGACTCAACCTCGCCACGCTCGCCTTCCTATTGTTCGTGCTCGTCAGATTCGCGGGCATGCGGTGGATCACGGCACTCATCTACACCGGGGTGCTGATCGTGGGCATCAACGGCATGTTCGTGCTGATGCGCCTGACGCCGCCCGGCGGATACTTTACCAGCGTGAACATCTTCTGATCACAGGGCCGGAAACCACTTCGTTTTGTCGGCGGGTGTGCAATGCCGCCTGCTGTCGATTTGGCGGCCTTCAGTCCATTACGAGGGCAGGGCGACAAGCAGTTCCTAGCATCCCCTTCCTGGCTATAGCCGTCAGGTACTCCAAAGTGCTGTCCGGCAAAGCAGTCGCGCCGAGACAGCAGAGTGGATCGGCCGCGGCAATTGGACGATCGGACAGACGGGACGACAGACGGTGGAGCAGAGGCCCCGATCCCGCAGAACACCGCAACTTTTGTGAACATCGACCCGTTGGAGCACCGACAAAACCTGCAAATCTCTGCCATGTCTGGAGTGAATAGGCCGCAACCGCCCGGAATCCGCGGACTTTAGCAACGTGGCTAATTATGAAGATGGCGGAGAGGGGGTCAGCGGACTATCCCGGAAGTGTGCGGTCTTGCGGGCGGACAAATATGCGCACGTGCCAGACCACGTGCCTAAGAGCAGGCCAACGTTAACCTACTGGAGTAACACGCGAATCCGCTGGCCGGTTCGAGTGGATGTTCGCCCGCGACCAAGCGATTGTCTCCTTACGAACAAGGAGGCAGACCGCCATGAACATCACCATCGTCACCACCGAGACAGCCGCCAAGTGGACCAACACCTACACCCAGCAGGTCACGCCCGGCGCCGAGTACGAGGAGTGCTTCAGCGCCGCAGAGCGCGACCGCCTCGACCGGGGCGAGGTGGTGATGCGGGAGAGCCACGGGGTGGTCAGCACCATCGTCAACGCCACCGCGCTGGCCCTCAAGGCCATTGAGGCCCACGGCGACCTGACGGTAGCACGCTGATGGAGGCCCGGCCGATGACCATCCCAACCCACCACCACCACAAGGCAGGCGCCCGGCTCCACATCACAGGTCGGGCGACCGTGGCCGAGGTCATGGACTACAGCCGCGACAACGGCCTCACGGCCGAGCAGACGGCCGAGGTCCTCGAAGGCTGGCAGGCCGCTCGGGATACAGGCGCCAAGTCGCTGCGGGACATCCGCTGGGCGACGGATGCCCGGCCGATGACGGACGAGGAGTTCCTCGCGCACTGGGATGCGCTCATTGAGGCCGCTGCGCTCGAAGGCGATGAGGCTGAGGTCGAGCGTCTGATGCTCGCGCTGGGCGAGGCCATCACCATCCGCTACCCCGGCTGACGGGCTGCGCCACACGCCAGTATCGCTAAGGGCTCCCAGCTGGGAGCCCTGCTCGTTGCGATACTGGCGATGTGGCATCTGTATCGAACTCTACCAGTCCTGTTCCCAGTCCGCGTCGATTGGACCGTCCCGGTCAATATCCTTGCGGAGCCTTACGGTTGTCGCGACAACCTCCAAGAGCTGAACGGCATCGATGCTCCGAGGGTGCATGGTCGGATTGCGAATACCAATCAGCCGCTCAATGTCGACCTGCAGACGTTCACGCCTGCGGAATACCTCTCCGAACAGGGCATCCCAGTTATCGCGACGTAGGATGATCGAACACACTTCACCGAGGTGCAGGAAGTGGTGGAGCGGGGCAAAGCTCTCTCCTCGTCGTAGCGCCTCCTTCCGCCGCGTCTTGGTCGCAAGCAACAGGTCGCCGGGAGCGCGGTGCTTCAACCATTCTATGCCCGCCACGGCTTCCAGTCTGCAGGCAACGAACTCTCTCAGATATACCTCGAAGGTATCTATCACCCGGAAGGCGCCGACCTTGGGCTGAGACGCGGCGACGTGGACCTCAACCGGACCGAGGTTCAAGACAGCCACGGCACGGGCACCCTGCTGGCGACCCGCCTCCGCTATACCACTGTCGATGAATATCTCGACGACGTCCGTTGGCTTGGCCTCGACAAGTCCCTGGTCCACCTCCGCTTCCCGATATACTTCTCGCCTCACCTCTCGATGGCGCCAGAAGGATTGAGGGAGGTCAATCCTCGTGCGGTAGCTGCCCAGGAGTGATTCGAAGGCAACCTTGCTCGCGAGCGCGCCGGGTCGGAGGAGGCTGGTGGCTTCAGCGAAGGCTGCCACCTTCAAGTGAGTCGTGACCAATGGTCCACTCGCGAGCGCTAGCCTTTCGGACACTAGGGCACCCCCGGCCGCTAGCGCCAAGCTGCCCGTGGCGAACTTCGCCTGCTCGCCTATGGCGCGCAGCGGCGCGAAGGCTTCTTGGATGCGACTCTGCAGCCGCGCCATCTCCTGGACCACGCTGGGCGTTGGACCGAAGATATCTGCTATGCGCGCGCTCGTTAGTTGACTGAATTCGCGCGACCACTCCGTCATCCTCGCGGCCTCGGCCAGTGACCCTGCCGCTTGAAACTGCGCGATGGCGCCGAAGCTCTGTCGCTCGATTGCCTCAATAGCCGTCCGAGCTTGCAGGGCGCCGTCAGCCATATGTGCTGCACGAGCTGCCGCACCCTGGAGTGCTGACGCGTCACCAATATGCTTCATCAAGCGCGAAGCGGGCGTGTCCGAGAGCTGCTCCGTGGGCTGCAGGAACTTCGATATGTCGACCATGACGTCGCCTCAGCGGTGATTCTACGTGAACAAATGTAGCACATCTGCCCGCTGCGGAATACCCGACCAGGTCTCCGTCCCCTGCTCAGGCCAAACATTAACCTAGACCACCAACCTAGCATCATGGCCACACTTCCGACTGGCGTTGCTCCTCGAAGCAAGCGGTAACAGGACACCGCACTCACAGGAGACCAACCATGACCACCAGCAACCACTACCGTAAGGCCCGCGCCCTCGTCGCCAAGATTGAAGCCAACGGCTGCACGGCCGGCGAGGCCGCTTCGGCCCTGCAGACCGCTTCCGACATCGTCGCCAAGCATGGCCTCGAGCCGAGCCGCATCGACTGGCCCGTTGCCCCGGCCGGGTACACGGTCGAGGGGACGCTAGGCGTCGACGCCAAGGTCATCAAGGTCGAGGCCGAGGAGCCCGCCACGACCAACGCCCCGAAGACGCCGCGCCGACCATCTAGCCGAAAGCTACCTCCGCGCACCCGCGCCGCAGGAGAGCCGACACAGGGCGAGCGGGTTGCTGAGATGGTCGACCGACCTGACGGCACCTCGCTCGTCGAAATCATCGAGGCCCTCGAAATTCTGCCCCACAGCGCGCGAGCGTTGATTACCGTTCACCTCAGGAAAAAGCGAGGCTGGAAGGTCGTCTGCCGCGACGGTCGCTACTATCGCGAGGGATAGACCGGGCGCATCATGACGTAGGGCCGGGAGCGCTTCCCGGCCTTGTCGCGTCCACACGGGCGGTCCCGCTCCTCGGCCCACCACCATCCGCCCGGCTGGGATACGGCGCCACGCGGGCCGCTCGTGGCCGCAGGTCGCAGGAAGCGGGTCCATGGCTGAATCGGCCAATATTCGCCGCGAGATATCAGGGGGTTATGAGGCGGAAACGCACGTATCGCTCGAATCTGGCGTCCCTGTAGGGGTCGGAAAGCGATACTGGACGGAACCCCGCATCTCCGGGCTTCTCGGGCCGCACCGCGACACCTCCTACCTCATCCTGTAGCGTCCTTCTTCGAATAAGGCCCGGCCTCCGACACGGCGCGAGTTGATGCTGATCAGCGCCTTGATGCTAATCGGCTTGCAGCCCAGCTCCGCCACAGCCTCCTCGACCGAGACGCCCTGTGGGCGGCGCAGCAACTCGATGATGCGGGCGGCGCTGGAGCCAGGCTTGGGCGGGCGGACGGTCTTGGTCCTCTCAGGCTCATCGGCTTTCGGCGCCGTCGCGATGGGCTGCTCGACCGGCTCCGCCGCGACGGGCACCTCGGGCGCCATCTCGTCGGGCTGGCACGCTTGCACCTGGAGGGGCGGGATGATCGAGTTGCATAGAACGACCCGGCCGTCTCGCCAGGCGTGGCCTGGTGGTGGCGCAGGCCAGGTGTCGTCGGGCAGGGATGAGCGCGCTGCGGCTGAGAGTGCTGCGGCGCGCTCAGGGTAGGTCAGCTCGGTGTCGGCCGCTCGGGCCAGGAGGTGGCGGGTGTCCATCGGGTTTCCTCGTCCATGGGGGCGAGGAGGAGTCTGGCTTGGTAGGCGGGACGAAATCCACCCTGATCATGTTGGCGGGTGGGCGCGAGATGCTGAGAATCCTCTCGTCGCGAGGAATAGCAGAAGCCCGGAGTTGCGCGGTTCCCACCGTTGGCCCGTTTACCGCTGGCCTTTGCCCATTGGCCTCTGGCCTTTGCCCAAAGGCCAGAGATTCCGTTGGCCTGGCCAGTACTCTCAAGAAGCCCGGAAACCTGCGGAGGCCAACGGTGAGGCCAATATGGAGGCCAACGGTCCTCGGGCCTGCTGCAGCACTCAGGCCAACGGTGGGCCACTAAGGCCCACCAGTTGGCCTGAGCGCGCGTCCCCTGGCCTGGCTCCATTGGCCTGCGAGCCTTCGAGGTGAAGTAGAAGAGCGCGCGGTGGCGCTGGCGGCGAGGAAGCCCGCCCGCCAGCCAGGCAATAAGCCCAGAATTCCCTCGTCTCGAGGAATAGCAGAAGCCCGGAATTGCGCGGTTCTCACCGTGGTCCGCTTTACCGTGGTCCGATGCCCTGGTCTGGTCCGATTTGGGCCTGTTTGGCCAAAGCGGACCACGGCGGACCACGGCGGACCAGGATTGCAGAAAGCCCGGAACTCTGGGCGGACCACGGTCGGACCACGGTGGGACCACGGTGCTCAGGGCTTGCACGCTGTGCCCCGGACCAAGGACCCCTTGAAGGGGGGTCCATGGTCCGGGCGCGGCAGCCGTGGTCCGGTCCATGGTCCAAGCAGTAGATTGGTCCGAGGAATCCTCGAAGTAGAAGAGCGCGCTGGTTCCCTCGGACGAGGTCACCCAAGCGCGCGCGCGCCGTTGCCCGCGTATCGCTCTTCGCAATGCCATATCGCCCCGCAGCCCCACCACCGACTGATACCGCCCGTGTGGCCGCGCGTGGCCGAAGGCGTGGCCCTCCACGCGCGGCGGACGTTGTCTCGGACTCCGCCCGGGTTCATATATCAGTATGGCGAGCATCGCCTCGCGGGCCCGACAGCTTACACCACATGGTCCGATTCAGACGAAGCCCCAGCGGCTGGGCGGTTGCGCGGATACAGACGATAGGGCGGACTGCATCGATTGCATCGTCTGCGGGCTGGATGCCGCCACGGTCGTTGCTTACTAGGACAGCCATACTGACCCATCGGCCGAACCACCTCATGATGTTATGGGAATAAATACTCCATGCGGAGCCCCACATCGGGGCTCCCGCCCTCCCTCATGGGTCCATGGCGTTCCCGGGTCCCGTTCAAGACGAGAGCCTCGACCTGGGTGAGGCCTCTCAGCCTCGAAGGCCTTGGCTCCCCATCATCTGCCCAGCTCTGTCACGGCTCGCTGCGCTCGCGCGTGTCGAGGTTCTGCGGGGTGGCGCGGCCAGGTCGACCCCTAAGGCGCCGAGCGCGTACTGCTTCCTCGCCTGCCAGCATTACGAGGCAAAGTGGCAACAGCCCAGTCGGCCCGCTCTCGTCCGCCAAGGCTCCTCGCTGGAGTGTTCTTCTACCATTCCAACTGTCCAGTCCAGTCGGTAGCACCGCCCTGTCCAGTGGAGACCCCCTTCAGGGGTCCCACTGGACAGGGGGCGCCGAGGATGCTCCGCTCGTCATTGTATAGGCGATTGGACAAGTGACTGGACTCCGCACAACTCCGGGCTTCTATGCCTACTTGTCCAGTCACTGTCCTTCGACTGGACACGTCCATTGGACAGGGGTGCCGGGAGGCCATAAAAGGGGCAGTCCAGTCGCCAGTCCAGCGGTAAACCGTCCAGCGCTGGACTCCGCAGAACTCCGGGCTTCTGCTAACCGGTCTCTCCTGAGGAATCGAGCAGCAACTCCTCGGCTTTCAGCTTGCCCGCCTCCGTGAGGGAGAGCGAGTGGTCGGCTGGGCGAGCAGTCCCCTCAGCCTCAAAGCCCGAGCAGCACTGACCGCCTGCCCGGCCTGCTAGGCTCAGCGCCCCCTCGGACGAGGCTTCGCGCCGACGATGCGCTTGAGGGTGTCGTAGCCGGGTCCATGACCAGATATCGAGCGGTCGACGCCATCATCCGTGTTGGCCTTGCAGGTGCCATGCTTCGCCCAATACCGCGATGATACCTCGGCCATGCTCTTTGCCTTCGCAGGCTCCAGGCGCTTGCCATCGGCAGAAGCCCGAAGAGTAGTCAGGCTGGATGCTTCAGCCATCGAGCCCGAGGTGTCGAGCTTCGTGTAAGCAGCCATGATTGCCTCGAGGCGCGCTTCGCGCTGGGCAGGTGTGGCGTCCTCTGGGAGGTCGGTCATGAATGCCGCCGTCGCTTCGAGATAAGCCTCCACCGCGCTTTCCGGGAAGACGGCGACCGGGCCGCTAGTGGCATAGCCGGTGATTGCAATTCGTGGTTCGTCGGTCTGCATGATGCTGTTCCTTTCGTGGTGTTGATAGGGCGTGGCCGGAACCGCTCTGAGAGAGGACGGGCGATTCCGGCCACAAGGAGACGCGTCGATGTTCCCTGCCGACCCGCCTGCTATTCTTTCCCGGCCAGACGGAGGGAGGACACGACTCCATCCGGCCGGGAGGTACACGCGCGCATCTGGGGCTGGGTAAGATGTGGCCCGTCGAGCGCTGCGCTGTGACGGCCGGTCAGCTTCTGGCCTGACCGGCCAACGTCCTCGCGAGACGATACCAACTCATCTACGCCTCGCGAGGAATACTAATGTCCGGTGATCATCTGCCGCCCGCCGCCGCCGCTGACCTCGGTCTCCTGCGCCCGCGCTTCGCGGAGCAGCGCAACGTCAACTCGTAGGCCCAGCACTGCGTCGGCGGGCAGCGCTCGCCACGTGACGTCCTCGCCAGAGTCGATGGCCTGCCAGACGGCTTCGGCTTCGAGGCGCTCGACATCGGCAATCTGTCGGTCGAGAGCGCGGACCAGCTTGCGGCGCTCAAGCGCGTCGATGCCGTCAGTGGTGTCGTAGGCCTCGTCGATGTTGGCCTCGAGGGTCTCGATCAACTTTTCCTTGAACAACCAGGCCGTCAGCGCGGCCGCGTCGACCACGCTGGGCGTGATGTCGGTGATGCCGTTCAGACGCTTCTTCGGCCAGCTGATGCCAACGCTCGGCGGATGGATGTGGCCTTCACCATGATCGATGAAGGGTTCGCCCGCGCCCGAGACGGTCGGGGCGCCGCGCCTGGCGAGGGCCTCGACTTCGCTTCGTACCTTGGCCTTAACCTCTTCGGCCGAGAGCGGCGCATGCTGCGCCTCCTTCTTATCCTCGCGCAGGCGCAGGGCGTCGGAGCGATACTTCGCGACGAGGGCCGCGCAGCCGCCCGTGGCGGGCAGCTTCAGCTCGGGCCTGGCATCGACCAGCGTTCCCGCAGGATGACCGTTGACGAAGCGCTTCGCTTCCGCCTGCAGGTCGCGCGTGGCATGGAGCTGGCGGATGATTTCGCTCTGCGCCTGCATCGCACGCTCATGGCTACGCCGTGCGCGCGGCAGAGCTTCCTCGGCTGAGGCCAGCGAGGCCTTGGTTGCCGCGCTCACCTCCTTACGTGTGGCCCGCTCCTCGGCCGCAGCCTCCTTGAGACTTTCGACGAGGGCACGCGCATCGAGGTACCGAGCTTCCGCCTTGGTTGTGGCGTGGTGGGCTCCCTCGGAAAGGTCGGCGAGTTCATCGGCCCGCTGCGCGAGCCAGCCGAGTCGGCGCTGAGCCGCTTCGGGCAAGGATGCAATCCGGTCCTTGGGCCGGGTGGTGGTTGGTGCCGCGTCAGGCGCAGCGGCTGTCTTGAGTCCGAACATGATTCAGTACCTCACTTGCAATGTTGCGTTGTGCGACCGCAGCCGCGCTGTCTTCCAGTGCTCGCATTAGGACTTATGTTGCTGGCGCTTGTGTAGTCTCCCGGTGGTGAAGCGACTTCCTCGTTCGAGTCGCTCCCGGCCACCAGGCGCTCGACCTCTAGCGTCCGCTCCCATTCTGGGCGCTGGCGCCAATCGATGATGGTTCGCGGCCACACGCCGATCAGGTCCGCCAGCTGCCTTATTGAGAGCGGCCGACCGACCACCTCGGCCTCGGCCGTCAGTCGTGCGGCGGCACGGAATTCCTCGTGGAGGACGACGCCATGAATCTCTCGGATGGCATGGGCGGTGAGCCCGCGCTTGCCCACCAGGCCGAGGGCGCTCAGTATCGCGAACCACTCCTCGTAGCTCAGAGCCCGATCAGCCACCGCGTGCAGATGGCCAAGCAGGGCCAGCCGCTCCTGACGTCCCCAGCGGCCTGGCTCGACCAACAGCCATACGTCGACCTCAGCCGCAGCGACCTTGGCACGGCGGAGAGCCCAGGCGGTGCGGAGCGCGCTGTGGATGTAGGCGGGCAGCGACTGCTTTATGCGGGTCAGGTGATCGACCGCCCGGCCGATGGTGAGGAGGTGATCTGCGCGACGGTGTTCGCGGTTCAGCTGGAGGGCCTGTTCGGCTTCGAGGACGGCCTGCTCCATGAGGCCAGGGTCCTCGCGCCACGCGGCTGGCGGGCGTAGCGCGCCAGGATGGGGTCGGCCGCGTGCGTGGGATTCATGTGTCGTGTGCTCCATACGGAGGAGTCACGCTTACCCCCGAGGTTGATTCCACCGGCATCATTCCTCGGGCTGGAAGGAATGGTTCGAGGATTCGCGAATCGTCGGCCGGTGTCAGCGAGAAGTGGGTCCATGGCTGAATCGGCCGAAATAGCCACCGCGATTACAGGGGGTTACAAGGCGGAAACGCACGTATCGCTCTGAACTGGCGTCCCTGTAGGGTCAAGATAGCGATACCGGCCGCTAGAGCCGGGTAGGGGCCGGAGAACCGGCATTCTCAGGCAGCAACTCGAGGACCGCCAGTGCCTCATCGCCAGCATCGTCGACAAGGATGTCGACCACGTCGAGCAGCGCCTGCTTGGTGTCAATCCGTGCGGCCCATTCCCAATGGTCGCCATCACCTATGCGGCGCTGGAGAATCCAGAATCCTCCATCCTCCACGATGCACCACTGGCGGCTCAGCCGGACGACCATGATTTCCTCGGTGTTGACCTCGGGGAGTTCGGTCTCCTCCTCCTCTTCATCCTCGGTCACACGCTCTTCCAGAATCTCCAGCATCCCGTCGAGTGCGCGGCGCATGTCTTCCGTGCAGTCATCCAACTGGTGAGCGGCGAGAACGAGCGGCCGGACGTCGCCCGTCGCCATGGCCATCGCAACCATCTTCGCTTCATACAATCCGGGCCTATCCATCGACAGCCCGGCCGCTTCCATCCAGGCGGGTCCGATGACCCACTTCTTGTGCGCAGCATGCCATGACGGCCGGTCCATCCCCTTGTCGAAGACCCACGCAATCGCACGGGGCGTCTGGTACTCCTTGCCCTTCAGGCTTGGACCGTCCATCCTGACGAGGACCCCGTCAGTGAGCTTGATGTGCTGCGCGTCAAGCTTCTCCCAGCGAAGCGGCTGCGGAGGCGGTACGGGCGTCGGGCCCAATCTGGCCACCAGCACGTCCAGGGTCTCCTCGGGGTTGGGAACGGCAATGGAGCGAATCGCGCTCGGGCCGGTACTGCGGGACGTGGAGACGCGGGTGCTCGCGGCGCGACAGGCACCGCTGCAGAAGCGAGTGTCCCTGCGCTTCGCCTGAAACGTCTTACCGCAGTTCATGCATGCTCTATCGACCGCCATTCCACACCTCGCTTTCAGCTCAAGCGTTAACCCATAGTTACCTAATGATTGCCAGTCCCGAAGAAGAGGGTATGTGGCGTATTCGGCCGAATAAGCCCCAGCGATTACAGGGGGTTACGAGGCGGAAACGCACGTATCGCTATGGAGTGGCGTCCCTGTAGGGGTCGGAGAGCGATACTGGACGAGAAGGGCGGAGTTGCGGGGCCTGTGGGCGCGACCGCGACGTCGGGTGGACGGTGGTGGGCGACATGGTACATGTGGACTGTCGCTACGCCTCGACCGTCTCCTCGCTCGCAGTGGCCGGGCGCACCACCTGCCTGCGCGGACGTGGCATCGGAGGGATATCGACCTCGCCCGATGGATTGGCATAGGCGACCTTCTCCCAGCAGGGGACCTTGTAGCGGCGCGGGACGTTGTCGGTGTGGTCAGCCCAGACCGCCATGCCTCGGGCGATGCACTCGACCATCTCTACGGGCGTCAAGTTGAGCCTGTTGCCTTTGGATTGGTTCTCCGGGCCGGGTAGGTGGCACAGGTTCTGAGGTACGTGGAGCCCGGCGATTGGCTTACTCTTTAGCCCGATGATGTGGTCGACGTGATGGCTGGGCGGGCAGGAATCGTAGATGGCGACGATGGCTGCGCGCTCGGCGTCGGTGAGCCATGGCGGGGTGCGGTGACGGTTGCGCCGCGCGTGCTGTTTGGCGAGGCCGGGGTTGGCCTTGCGCCATGCTGCGCCGTACTCGCGGAAGTATCCGGTCTCAGCAAGCTTGTGGATGCGGGCGTTATCGGCCTCGCGGTTCTCGGGGATGGCGAGGCGCGCTCGTGCACTGGCGTTCCGGGCCTCGCGCCATTCAGGGACGCTGGCGTTGCTGGCGTACCACTCGCGGACGCGGGCGTTCTCGGCCGCGCGGACTTCCGGGTCGGCGCAGCGCTTGCGGTCGCTCTCGCGCGCACACCCCATGCACTGCTGTCCCTTGCCCTTCCTCGTCACCCGCCACACCGACACGTGCCCATGCTTGCAAGTCCCTTCGGGATAGAAGAACGGCTCACCCGCCGCGACTGCCTCCAGCCGCGAGCCTGGTAGGCTCGGCCAATCATCAGGGTGCGGTGCTGCCATCGTCGAACCTCCTCATATGCCAGGGAGCCGACAAGGACTTGCCGTGCGGAGGTAGTCCACCGCCATCAACGAGGTGTGGTTAGCGCCCTCCTCGGTGTCGTTAACCCATTGTTCTAGAACGACTTCCAGCCTTCGAACCTTCAAGCGTGAGTGCAGCTCCCAACTCAACAGGGAGAACCACCACCATGCTGAACACCATCCGCCTCATGCTGGGCCTCAAGCCGAAGGCGCCGCCCAGACCGTACATCCCCTCACGCCCCAGGCATCGGGCCGAGGAGCCACAACCGCTCGCCCCAGAGGTTGAACTACATCGCCGCGTCCTCGCCCTCCCTATCCGGCCACGACAGGCATGGGAACGGTGGCTCGCGGGCAACGGCGTGGAGCCGAGCCTCGCCGTGTTCGAAGCGTGGCAGGCCGACCACCACCACCGGGCGAGAACGTTCCCCTGTCGCTTCACGCCCGCTGTCATCCCGCTGGATGCGCTACCAGACTTGACCCCGCGCGAGCAGACCTCTCTCGCGGCGTGGTGCATCCATCAGGGCTGCCCCATGGATAGACATGCGTTGAGTGCGTGGCGGGCGGACGAGGCCATGACGCGACGACTGATGCATCTGCCAGCCAAGGCGCTCGGAGGTTCGAAATGAGTATGGTGCGAACAATGAAGCGGGTGCTGGTCGGCCCCGATGTTGATCGAGAGTTCATGCGGAGGATTGGCAAGCTGACGCTGGACGAGCTTGAGGACTTCGATGAATTCAGCTGGCGGGCATTCCTGCCGCTCGGCCAAGATGCCCTCGATGCATGGGAAGAGTCCCGACAACCCACCATCGACGCCTAGACCGAGGATGGTGCATGGTGCGGCCGGGGAGGCGACTCCTCGGCCGTATCCGTTCGCGTATCGCGCCTGTGGCCGAGCAGGCCGGGCGGGTGCCCGAGGCGCGAGGTTCTGCTCGGCCACAGCGCCAGTATCGCTGTTCGGTAGGCCGGAAGCGGTCGGTGTGCCACCTGAAGGCGATACTGCCGCACACGGGCGCGACAGGCGGCAAGGAAGGGCTGCTCAGCGCCCCATCAGATAGTCCGCCCATCGCTGCATTAGTTCCTGGCGTTCGTCGCGACGGTAAGACTTGTCATATATCCGCTCCACCTTGCCTCGGATGTCATGTGAGATGGCCAGCTCCGCAATCTCCCGTGGCGCCTTCGCAACCTCGCTTGCCCAGGTGCGGAACGACGTTCGCATGCCGTGGACGGTGGCGTGTGCCTGCCCAGCGCGGAGTTTCTTCACGCACTTGTTCAGTGCGTTGTAGCTCAGAGGCTCTCCCGGATTCCCACCGGGGAAGACCAGCTCCTCTGTGCGCGGCTGAGCCTGCACCAACTCGATGGTCACGTCGGCAAGCATCGAATGGTGGATGCGCTTGGTCTTCATCCTATGAGGCGGGATGGTCCAGATGCGCTGGTCCATGTCGAACTCCTCCCACAGCGCGCCTCTGGCCTCGCCGCTGCGGGCGCCAGTCAGGATAACGAGCTGCAGGACCCTAGCAGCAGGATATTCCTCCTTGCGCAGCCGCCCGAAGAACTCAGGCATCTCCTCCCAGGGTACGTAGGGATGGTTTTCGATGACCTGGAAGCTCGACAGCGGCGGGAGGAGGTGGAGGAGCGGACCATCCTTCGCGGCAGGATTGTCGCCTGAGCGAAACTTCCTTGACTTGGCCCAGTCGAGGACCTTGGCTATGCGCCCGCGCAGTCTCCCCGCCGTCTCAGGCTTCTCGTACCAAACCTCTTCCAGCGCTTCGAAGACGTCCTCGACCTCAACCTGGTCGACCGGCTTGCTCCCGAACACTGGGCTGGCGTAGTCGGCCAGCGTCTGACGCCACTGCCGTCGATGCGGCTCGGACTTCCAGCTCGCCTCATGAGCAGCGATGAATTGCGCGGCGCACCAGTCGAACGAAGGAACAGTGGTCGATGGGGATGGCCTGGCCTTGCGGCGCTCGTCGCGTGCTTGCTTGCGCTCGGCCGCAATGTCGATGCCGCGCCAGAGCTTGGCTCGTAGTTCGGCCGCTGAGGCTCTCGCCTCGTCGTACGAGACGTCGCGCCGCGCGCCCAGGCCGAGCGACCGCTTGCGGCCGTCGCGCATGTACCGGAACGCCCACGAGCACGTCCCGTCCGGGCGAACCTGAAGATACAGGTTCTGGTCAACCCGATGTGTGCCCTGCACCTTCGCCAGCGCATCGACACGTCGCGCTGACAGCACCTGCTTCGCCATCGCCCTTCTCCCTTCCGCACGGACCATGGGCTGAGGCGCCCACCAAGTCCACGTGCCAATCCACGTGCCTAATAGCAGAGCCGCATTACCGCAGCGTTCCGGGGTTGATGTAAATATCAGCGCTGCCAGGCCGTTGAGGTGGCTGCGAGAAGTGGCGGGAATGATGGATTTGAGGGCGCAACCCCGCAGGACAGCGGCATGTCCAACATTCCAGGGCAGGTAAGGGTGGCGGAGAGGGGGGGACTCTTCCGCTCAATGCTCAGAAGCCCTGAATTCTAGGGTTCTACAACCGCATTGCAGGCGGGTTGTGTACCACTGATGTGACCCCTTTCCAAGCCTTTCGCGTCCTGGTCGCGTGTCATCAAGGAACGCGCCGCGATCAACTGCTGTCAAGAGAACAAGAGGTGTTCGAGATGGTCGAATTAGCGCGGGACAATCGAACTAACGTCGAAATGCCGAGAGGGCCGGCAAGATGCCGGCCCATATACTCTGGACTCAAGCCCCGTCGGCGCCATGCGACACATCCTCGCTCTGTCCGGCCGCCTTGCGAAGACGGTCGATGAAAGTTGTCTCCCACGCCCGGGCAACGCGTCTGTCCAGTTCCTCGCTCAGCTCGGGATGGTCATCGAACCACTGCCTTAGAAGTTTCGCAACACCTTCGCGGTAGTTGCGCACGCCGCGTCCGTAGTCATCCTCACAGGCATCCCAGAGCGCCTGATCACGGCTCAGCGGTTGGAGATAGACGGCCGAGGCTTGGTGGCGCACCGCGTTGACGAAGTCGGCCTCCCAGCTTTGCGCATCAGCCCGCACCTGTTCCAAAAAGCTCCGTGCAGAGGTGTATTCGGGATTATCCATGTCGGAATCGATAATGGCGCAGAGCGAATCAAGCACGGTCTTGGACTGCGCCTTCGCCACACCGGCCGCGCCGTCGCCCAGATACTGGAAGGCGTTGAAGTTCCAAAATCGGCCGTTCCGCAATGTCGCGGCCCAGACGGTGCGCGCATGGTTCGTTGTTACGGCGGCAAGAAGCCGTTCGTGGGCGCCGCGTCGTTTCTTCGGGAGGACCTGACTGCGGTCTGCGAAGCGTTCAAGGGTGGCACTGACCTCTGCCAACGCGGCCATGGTCTCAGCCTCAGCCCTGTTCTCGATCATTTGCTTGATAGCCGCGACCGTCGCTCTGGCCGCCTCAGCCTGTGCTTGGCGGACGGCACGGATACGACCTAGGACGAAATCAGACAGCGCGGAGGGGTCGTCAACGCTCGCATCGTAGGCGAATGCTTCTACGCCGTTCAGCCCCACTTTGGTCAAGGCATCGTCGACCTGGCCGAGCTTGATATCGTATCCTTCGTGCACATCCTGTGCCGCCTCGCCAGAGTCGTGACGCATTGATAAGGCATCACCAGCCCGGGCCAAAGCCAGTACAACGGCGCGGCTCAACAGGGTGGGGTCTGCGTGGGTCTCCGTGACATGCTCTAGCAGAGCCTGGGCGCTCGGGTCCGGGGCACTGCCCCACTTCGAGCACAGGATGTTCACGGCACGTGGATTCTTGATATGGTCAAGGATGTCGGGGCGGACCGCGCTTCCATCGACACCTCGGGTGTCAACCACTGAGATGGCTAGACGTGCATCGGACAGAAGAGAGAACGGCACGGTCACGGTCACCCGCGCTGGCAAAGACACGTCATCCTGACGCCCATTGTTGATTGCCATGAACGTGGATTTCAACCACCGACGTCCGGCCTGCGGATCGATGCCTTCAAACTCAAGGGTCTTTCGTTTGCGGCGCCACAGACCTAGGCGCGATCCCAGTTCCGTGACAAACCCCTCGCGGCTTCCGAAAGTCTGCGCCAACTCGATGGCCGGATCAGCTGCCGGGGCCACACCTCTCCTGGCACGCGGAGGCCGCGGCAAACTGGCCATATTGCGTAGAGCACGCTCGACTTCCTCTGGCGGCTTGAATTCGACCGACGCGTCACCGGCCTCGCCAGATACCTTCTCGTAGATGCCCCGTCCCATCTCGGCGACGAGCCGATATATTTCTTCGTCTGGCACTGCCTCGATCGCCATCGAGAAGCGATCTCCGGTTACGACGCGAACGTCGCAGATCGTCGTTCGACCGCCGCCGGTGTCAAGCAGCATGCCCTTGAGATCGCTAGCAGTGGCCTCATCAAGAACGAGGCCAGTCTGGCGGCACACAGCTGTCGTCTTACCGACACCGATCTCTCCGACATAGACGACATCGTGGTCGACCGAGAGGAGGAATTGTCCAGCACTTTCCAGTCGCTTATCGAGCAAGGCGGCCTGGTTAGCTAGGGTGCTTGGAACCGTCTCATCGGCAAGAAAGGTCCGAACCGTGGCCAAACCGTGTTCGATCTCAATAAGTGCATCCAGATCGGGATGGCGGAGCGACGGCCTTGGGATGTGGACCCACTCGATGGAGAGGAGCTCCTTCAGACGTTGCGCCTCGGAGGTACCGATAGCATCGAGATAGGCCGCTACATCAACTGTATCGCCCCCGCCAGCCTCAATTCGAGAGATCTTGGTCTGGTTCGCCTTCATGGCATCCGCGACCTGCTTCTGCGTCTTGTCGGATTGCGATCTCACAAGCGACAACAACTCACCCACTTCGGTATCCACGGCATATCCTCACGTTATTCATTCGGTTTCTGAATATATTCAGATAGCGAATGAATGCAAGCAAAATCTGCCGATGAGCTGCGGATGGATCTCGCCGCGCCCCGAAATGCCGATCCAACAGTACTGGCTGACAGACTTGGACGTGCCCATTGGCATGGTCAGGGTGCGTGCGCACCCTTTTGGGGATCGTCGCCATCTGGCGGACGGAAATCCTTGCCCCCCTTACCATCCCCGCCTGCTTCCCGGCTGTCGGTCGAACGATCCTCTTCCTGCTGCTGCGCCTCCAGCCAGCCCAGCGCGGATCGGAGCAGCGCTATTTCGGCATCCGCGTCGATCTTCCCGGGCGGAGCGCAGGTCGCAAGCACGGCCCAGTCGTGATTGTCGCTGATTTCGTCAAGCCAGCCGTGCGCGGCAGCGGGCAGCGCGAGCCGTCGCCTCAGGACGTCGAGAGCCTCGGCACGTGCAGCCGGTCGACGGAGGTCCGCCACAAGCCGTCTGTAGGACGGGGCTGACCGATAGCGGCCATGCATCCTGGGCGCTCTTGACCTGAGCTGTATGATGCCGCTGCCACCCTCTCCGCGCTCCCTCTCTGCCTGCTGGGCGCACCGGTCGTCGCGGGGCGGAAGTGGAAGGGCCGCCACCTTCCAGGGCCACCAGTCCGGAACGACTGGTGCGCGTCCTACAAGGATCAGGATGATGAGCAGCAGCTGCAGCGCCGTCGATGCCGCAGGATCGATCCTCCGGATGCGCCGGCGGCGATGGCGCCAGATGTCCAGACAGCTCCTGCGCTTCGTCTTTTGGTTCTTCGAACCGTTTTCCATCATCTCCCCCTTCATCTGCGTGGCCCGATAAACGTCGCGGTTTCCGACGGGTCGTGGGTCGGGTCCGCTTGAGAATCGCGCTGTATGGGCCTTCCAGCGCGACGTTTTGTTGACGGACTGCCCGAAACGGCCCGCATCCGGGCCCGCAGCGCTGCCGCCTCGTCCCAGCCCTGGACCATGTGGGCGATCAGTTCGGCCGCTCTCCGTCCCGCCTCTTCGGCCAGGCGGAGGATCTCGTTGAGGTCGACGCGGGCCAGCCTTCTCGCATCGATCGCCAGATGCGCTCGGCTGCGAGGTGAGATCCTTCGAATTCCGAAGAGCCTGGGACCATGGCTCGACATCGCACCGGCGGCGGCTAGCTCCGCTCGTCCAGCCTGTCGGACAGGACCTCGATGGCTCGCAGGGTTTCCAGCTGCGTCTGGACGATGGTCGACAGCAGCTCCGTCACCTCGTCCAGTGCGCTCCCTTCGCCTAACTGCGTCGGGTCGAGGAGCGACAGGAGCGGTCGCAGTGCCTCGGCCGCCTCCCGGCTCCCTCGGGCCTGATCGTAGGTCGCTCTGAGGGCGCGCATGGCGGGTGGTGGTGGTGTCTGGTCCTGCATGGTCGGGTGCCTCCTGCTGCATGCGTGCCTGCACCGCGCGGCGACGCTGGCCGGCCAGTCGGTCCAGCGCGCCCAGCGCCGCACCATCTGGGCCCGTGACGATCCACACGCCCGGCTTGTCGCCGCGCGCGACACCGAGTCCGGCTTCTGCAAGGGCGGCGCGAAGGGCGTCCGCGCTGTCGCTTGCTTCCCACGCCTGCCGCACCGTGACGCGTACGTCGGGAAGGGAAACTCCAAGTCTTTCGGCCCTCGCCCTCTGCCGGCTGGACATGGCCGCGCGCGGAGGTTTGGGCATGGCTTCGCCCCTGACCCGCGCCGCGACATCGGGACGACCCATGCGATCGAGTTCGTCGGCGATGGCGGCCACGCTGCGGACCTGGGTCAGGTCGTGACCCCAGTCATGTTCCATCGCCCGCGCGGCGGCTCCCAGCCGGACGAAGCTGTGGCCGTCTTTCAGCGCCCTGCCATCGGGCCCGACGTGTGACAGGACCAGGTGGTAGTGTGTGTCCACGTCGCGCCCACGTCGGGTCTTCCCGGCATGCTCCCAAAGGACATGGGCATGATCCTGGGCACCCATCGCCGCGAGGACCCGCTCCACGGCCTCGTCGCGTTGCGCGTCGGTCAGGGGCGCGGAAGGTGACAACGATATGTGGTGATAGGCGACCTTGGCCTGGGATCCGTCGCGAAGCGCCTCCATGTAACGGAGCGCCTCTACTTCGTCGGAAACCGGCGCTGCGATATGCACGACGCGGGCCCGCTGGCCTTCCTGACGCCCAAGGTGCTTAAGCAGATACCGCGTATCGCGACGGGTGCGCCCGTGCCGTGTCGTAGAGACAATCATCTCGGTGGCTCCCGCAGGGCGAGCACGGCAGCGGTCAGGCGCGCCAGTTCATGACGGCATCCATTCACTGCCTCATCCGGAACAGGGCACCCCCGATTCCCCGCGCGCGCCAGCTGATTGAGATTGTTGCCGATGCGGCCGAGGTCCCCCAGTGCCCGGCCCACGGCACGCGCCAGCCCATCTGGGCGTTGGCGCACGGTAGCCGTCTGGCCACAGGCGGCCATTACCGCGCGCCGGACAAAGGATGACGGGCCCAGCCCTGCCGACGCGGCGGCGGCATCAAGGGCGGCACGCTCGCTGCCAGAGAGGCGGAAGCTCGTTGTCGACGTCGCGCTGGGCATGCTGCTTCCTCAGGTTCCCGCTGGCAGCGGGTCACCATCGAGGGTGATGCCCCATTGGATGGCATGACCGGCGGCCAGCCGCAGATAGTATCCGCGGAGTTCGGGTTCCTCGGTCGCCATTGTCCGGAGCACGCCAAGTGCCCGCCGCTGGTAAGCAAGCATCCGTTCGCGGTCGCCCTCCCAGCGAGCCAGATTGGTGCCCGCGAGGCAGCCGATGAGAATCTGGTCATTGGTCATTCCATTCCAGTCTTCCATGTCCGTTCTCCTGTCAGCCGCCTGTGGCGGGGTGGGGTCCACGGGGAGGGAATGCCTCCCCTGGTCAGCGGCAGGGCGTAGCACCTGCCATTGCTGGCTCACCCTTCAAGCGTGCTTGCCGGCGGAAACGGGGGCAAGGGCCCATGATGCCGGAATCGACCCCGATGCCAGGGTATCCGCATATGGGAGGGGTCAGACTTGCGTCTGTATGGGCTTCTAAACGGGAGAACGAATTCCTATTAGGCGGTCCAGGAGCGAATTTCGACGGCCAGTTGCGGCCCCAGACGAAATCTCGGGGGCAGTCCGCCATGGCAGAAATTCCGACAGAGCCGCTCCATTCATGGCCAAAAGAAAGGGCGGGCGGCCAACAGGCCGCCCGCCCTTTTCGGCGCCGTTCGTGGAAACGTCAGGCTGCCGACGCCCACTCCAGGAGATGATCGAGCATGACCAGAACAAAGTTCTTGGCCTCCCACTCGGTATCGAATTCCCAGGTCCGCGTGCGGCCCTCGAACGTCACCTTCGCCTCGAACCCGCCCTCCGGAAGCTCGCCGACCTCGCCGACGACTTCGCAGCCGGCCCGCGACCGCGACGTCTGCTGCACGAACGCTACGGGCACCTTGCGCCAGCGGGATTCGACGGGAGCCCTGTCTGCAACGACCTGACGACGATTGTCGTTGCTCCCCTCGCAATGGCGGGAGTCAGAGACATCATCCTCCACGACGCAAGCCTCCTCGGTGAAGATCCCGAGCCTGGCCAGCTTCGACCGGATTGCAAGCAGCGCCCTCTTGCCGTGGACGTAGGTCTTCTCCGCGAGCGGTTCCCCGCTCGTAGGGTCGAGGTAGAGAACGTCGATGCCAGAGTCATGGGCACTCACCCATAATTCAAGCCTCTCCTCCAGAGCGTACTTTCCGATAGACCCTGACCTTGCTTCGATCAGGCGTGCGACAGAACTGAGCAGATGGGAAAGTTTTTCTGACATGATGTGCCTCCTTGTGGCTGGAACACCCCTCGCCAGGAGGGGCCCTTTCCAGGCGCAAAGGGGGACACAAACCCCGTGGGTCGGCCGGATGGTACGAAAGGAGCGCTGCATGTCGCGATAGTCGTCATGATGTGCCTCCTTTCGCGTCTCGCGCCGTGGGTGGACCGCATGCTGTTGCGGCCGGCTCAGTTGACGCGAAGCTAGCCGCGACCCCATGAACGGATGCTTACGCTGTTGGGTCGGATTTTACTGATCTGTGGAATTGCTTCGGTGGACACCCCGGCAAAAGATGGCCTCGCCCAGTATGGGCGAGGCGAACCGCATCACGGTTCTCGACCTGCTGTCCACGCCTCTGGAAGGCCCCGTTCATCGCTCAGATTCAGCATATCGTCTACCACGACCGTAACGGACATGTCCGTTACGCATTGAGGCCTTCTGGCTGGCGGAAGCGGCTAGCCTACCATGGGTCCTGGATACAGGCGGGCACCATCGCACGCTGTCGCGCAGTGGGCCTCGTATCCGCTGCTGGCGGTTACGGCAACCATTCGGCGGTTGCCCGGCTAGGCGTGCAAACTCCTTCCGCTACAGTTCCGCCAGCTCGAGGGCCGACGAGCGGCGCTGCAGGAAGGTGGGGATGGATCGTCTTTCGCTTGGTGGGTTCATCTGATCGAGCCAACAACCCCAGATTTGGCCCAAATCAGGAAAAGCCCGCCCATTCTGGCATTTGCGTGGGGCGGGAGACTGGCTTCCTTTTTATCTATACACCGATCTTTACACCTGCCTCAGTTGGGCAAGGGCTTCGCGCCAGTGCTTGTGCACGGTCGGCCGAGACAGGTCGGCCCTGACTGCCATTCCTGACTTCGTCAGTTCGCGGCCTTCCCTCGTTGCTTCGCGCATGGCGGTGACGAGCCTTTCCAGGCTGCGCTTGCCACGCAACTGCGCCGCGTAGCGCGCGCCCACGATTTGCCGGTCGCGTACCCCGACGATCCCCTCGACGTCCGCAGCGCAGGCACGTCGGTCTCGTGTTCCGTCGCGAGATGCGCGCGATGGGTCCCAGTGATCCGCCGCGTAAGTCACGACCCGATAGAGGATCGCCTGGGCCTGCTTCGACTTGTCAGCCACCTTGCTGGCTTGCCCGACCAGGCGGTCGAACAGCATTTCCGCCAGTGCATCCTGGTCCTTCCTCAGGATGGCGCTCACATATGCGCTCTCTCCGGCACCGTGCATTTCGCGCAGCGACCCATAGGCCCACTCCTGGAATGTCGTGAAAAGGGCGTTGGAGGCGCGGCGTTCGACACCGGAAAGAGCGGCGGCGCTTTCCCGAATGATGCTGTCGCGCGTTGCGCCAGTGTCGACCCAGCCGGCCCATTCAGAGAGATCGGGGAAGTGGGACTCGTTCCAGAGCTTCACGGTCCAGAACGGCGACAAGGGGCACTTGATCCGCATGGGGTTGGACAGGGCGCCAGGATCGGCTCCGAGCGGGAGGAACGTTTTGCACATGCCCGCGTGCACACCACGCCAAAATCCCATGATGTCCCTGCGGCAGCGGTCATCGTCCGGATCGAACCAGACTTCGGAACCGTAGGGGAGAAGATAGAGAAGGTGAGGCCGCTCCACGCTGCCGTCTGGCAGCTCGAACGCGATGGCCGCGTGCGGCAGGCATGGGAGTGGAAGCTGCGCGACCTGAGAGCGCAACGCTTCCCAAGACCAGAACGTAAGATCGAGATCGAGCCGGAAAACGCCTCGCACCTTGCCGTTGAGGACAACATAGGGTTCGTCCAGTCCCAGAAGCTTTGAATCCGTGGACCGCAGGATGTCCTTCGAGCGGCCGGTCGCCATCCGTGAGGCCTTGGGTACAAGCTGCACGATGCGTCGGAGCACATGGCTCGTCTCCGAGCGCAAACCCTCTTCAACGAATGGCTTGCGCCAACGCCCTCCGATCTCCTCTCCGTGGCACTCGAACCCGACCTCCAGCCGACGGCGGATCAGCTCGCGCCTGACTTCGGCGCGCCCCCGAAAGAACTCGGCACTCTCCCGGTCGGCGCGCCGGCCAGGCTCGCTCGTCCACTCGGACATGACGTCGCGCAGCCAGCGTTCCTCTGCCCACCGCGTTTCGAAATGGCGGACGGGGTCGTCAACATTTTTGGTCTGAGGGGTAGAAGGGGGCGTCGGGGGGAGGTGGCGGCCGGTTGTCGCCGTGCTCACGCGCCCTCGCGGTGGGAAATATTGACCTGTGCGTGGCCGTTCATCACGATGGAACTCCAGACTGAACACGCGGCCCGGAGGGAACCCCTTCCCGATGATGGGCCGCGTATTCAATTGGACGGCGCCGGGAAGCAGGCGTCCAGCGCCGGCCGGGGCCGGCCAGAAAAAAAGAGCAGCGCATAAGGAACAGCCGGGGCCGCGTCCGATCATTCGGACCAATGGCGCGGCCCGGCTGGGGAAATTCGCGACTCTGAGATCGGTTAACCAGGCAGCCGAAGGAGTGTCAGCATAGCGCCGCGAAGCGGGGCACGGGGCCGCCTGCCTCCGACGAAGAGCCCATGGCGTGTTTGGGCCGAATGGCCCGAAATTGGCTCAATCGGCCGGAATAGGAATTAGTTCTCCCGTCTACAGCCTCATACAGCGCGATTCTCGACCCGGCATGGGTTCAGGGTCACGGCTGTAAGACGTCGATCTGCTGATCCGGCACAAGGTCGGCCGCCAGATCGCTCCGACGACCGATGCTTCGGAACGCCATCGTGTCAGGCGACGATCCGACCGTGGGCTCGCGCATCGCTGGCGCATTCCGAAAGCCGCTGTCGGGCGACGAAATACCGATCGACTTCAAGGAGCAGCCCCAGCCTGGTCCGGCAGGCCTTCAGTTCGGAGATGCTGACATAGCCGAGCTCAGGCATTCCGAGCCCGAGATCGGCAAGGCCGAATGCGCGGTCGGGCTCGTCGGGGTCGAGTTCGGTGAGCAACCAGGTTGCGGAGCCTCCCGGCGCGAAAACCTTCACGACGGGATAGGGATCGATCTCCATTCCGGCAGCCGTTTTCCGGCCGTTGGCGAGAAGGCGGGCGCGAAGCGGGGCGGGGATCATTGTTCGCCCCCCTTGTTCGCGCGGACGACGAGACGTCCGGAGAGAGGTAAGGCCGCCAGGGTTAGGTTGAAGCCTTGTCCGTCGCGGTGCGCCCACGCGCCGCCGATCCGGGTCCAGAAGGCATCCTTGCCGTCGCCCTCGACGACGAATACGCCGTGGGTGGGTGGTTCCTTCGGACGTGCCGAAGTGGGTTCTTTGCTTGCCATCCTGGCCTCCATCATCGGCCGCACCATTGCAGCCGTTCCAGAAGCCATTCACGGCAGGAAAGGGACGCAAGCTGACCGCCGCAGGCGCGCTCGCGCTTGGTCATGAGCGTAAGCGGCGCGTCTGCCGTAACAGGTGTGGAGGAAACGGCTTCGTGCGGCCTCAAGTGCGGGAGGTATGGCACCGAAGGACAAGCTAACGATGAGAAAGGGCTCCGGCCGACGAAATTGTGCAGGGCAACGCTTCTACGACTAATCCGAGGTCGATCACGTCCGGCACGAAGGCCGCGAGGGCTGCGGTCGAAATTGGGAGGATGGCTTCACCTCGTCAGGATGCAGCGGGATCGATAGACTCAGAGTGTCCCGAATGAACTTCTGCTGCCGACCCCATTGTCGCCGTTCGGAATGCACCTGGCGTCACCCGAAGCCTGATGCCGTTCGTCCACATCGCCCATCCGACAGAACTGGAGTTGTGAACGGAATGTTCGCCTTCTGGCCTCGATATGGGGAAAGCCGCCATTCGTAGGCAATAAGCGCCTGGTCGCGTCTGGCTCAAAGGTGACGCCCAGGCAGGCGAAAACGGTCGTACTCAAACGGTTTTTGACGCGAATCGTGCTAGCCTATGGTCCGCCACTCGATTGAAGGACAAGCTGGGGATGCGTGCTTGCGACACGGACCGGCACTCGACAAACTGATTTTGCTCGACCATAAGAACAAGCAAGGGAGCGCATGCAAGCAGATGGCGGGTGTCGGAGCAGCGGTGCTATTCTGCGCCAAACGAATACTGAAATCATGTTGAACTGCGCGGATTTGTTCTCCGGCGCTGGCGGATTCACCTTGGCTGCGCGACAGGCGGGGCTGCGGGTTCGTCTAGCGGTTGAAAACGATCGACATGCGATCGGCACATATCGAGACAATTTCTGCAAAGGCCCACTGGCACCAACGCTGCTTACGGATGACATTACCGAAATCGATGCCTGGAAGGCTTTTCGGGATGCCTTTCCTGACGGAGATCAGTGCGATCTGTTATTGGGAGGACCGCCGTGCCAGGGCTTCTCGACCCATCGAATCAACGATGCTGGCGTCGACGATCATCGAAATGATCTCATTCATACCTACTTCGATTTCGTCCGCGCCTTTTCGCCCAGCGTGTTTCTAATGGAGAACGTGCCAGGAATGCTCTGGCAGAGGCACGCGGCGGTGCTGGATCGTTTCTATCTCGAAGGGGCGCTGGCAGGGTACGACGTGAGGGATGCGGTCATAGTCGATGCCCGCAACTATGGGATCGGCCAAAGGCGAAAGCGCGTCTTCATTCTCGGCATTCGCAGTGGGTTGGATGCGTCTGGCTTGACATGGCCCCCAGCGCCCACACACGGCAGCGATGCCGCGCGAAAGGGCAATCCCGATCTGTTACCCTGGGTGAATTGCACCTCGGCATTTGCCAATGCTCCTGCAGAAGACGAAAACGACGTCCACATGACGCACAGCAAAGAACTTATCGAGGCGTTTCGGAGGACACCGGCCAACGGCGGCAGCCGAAAGGATTCGGGGCGCGAGCTCCCGTGTCACCGAACTCATGACGGGCATAGGGACGTGTACGGGCGGATCGATCCGCTACAGCCCGCTCCGACGATGACGACCGCTTGCATCAACCCGTCGAAGGGCCGTTTCGTGCATCCCATCGAGCATCACGGCATTACCGTTCGACAAGCAGCGAGGATTCAGACATTTCCCGACGAGTTCGTGTTCGGCGGCGGCCTCATGGCCGCCGGCAAACAGGTGGGAAATGCGGTTCCCGTAGAACTCGGGCGGCAGTTGATCACGCACCTATTGCCGTTGCTGCGCCGCGGCCGCATCGTGAAGGAGCGGGAGGTCGCCACCGTCCATTCTGGTATTTTCGACGAACTCGAAACCGTATGATCACCCGCGTCGCATTCCAGACAAAGGCGCGGACCGTAGATCACCTGGGCCGCGAGCAAATCGCCGACACGCCGACGGCGATATCCGAGCTGTGGAAGAACGCATTCGACGCTTATGCGCGGAACGTGGCGCTCGACATATTCAACGGGGACAATCCGGTCGCCGTGATCGGAGACGACGGTCACGGGATGGACCGTGACGAATTCGTCAACCGCTGGCTTGTGGTGGGCACTGAATCCAAGGCAACTACCGAACGCACGCCCGACAAGGACCGGAATGGCCTCTATCCTCGTCCGCGCCAGGGCCAGAAGGGTATTGGTCGCTTGTCCTGCGCGAATTTGGGGCCGATTCTGCTGTTGGTGTCAAAGCGCCGCGATCGACCCTTTGTCGCTGCGCTCTTAGATTGGCGTTTGTTTGAGAACCCATTTCTAGTTCTATCGGACGTCCATATCCCGGTCGTTGAATTCGAGACCGAGGCGGAGCTGTTCAACCAGGTCCCGGTCCTCATCGAGGGACTGCTAAGGAATCTCAACGACCCCGAAAACGAAGAGCGTTCAGCGCGTCTCGAAGCAGCTTGGACCGCCTATGACAACCTCTACGATGAGGAACAGGCCGAAGGCGTGAGCAACAAGATCGGCGCGCCTTCATTGGAGATTCGCTCGTCGATCAAGAAGCTGCACTTTGAATCGCGCCATATTGCACAGTGGCCAGTGTGGTCAGGCGAATCCGAACATGGCACGGCGCTGCTCGTGTCGGGCATCAATTACGATCTCCAGGTGCAGCTTGAAACGGAGATCGCGGATTCCTCGGCGCGCGCCGCACGCGAACGTTTTTTTGAAACCCTATCGAGTTTCGTCGATCCGTTCGTCGACCCCAAGCATCCCGAAGCCCGTGCCGTGGACCTCGATTTCACCTACACCGTGAGAACCTGGCACCATGATGTTCCCGAGCTCGTGGTCGGGAGCGAGAAACAGTTCGATCGCAGGCTGCTCGACGGGCTTGAGCATCAGATCATCGGCACGGTTAACGCAGACGGGGTCTTTGAAGGTCGGGTCAAGGCGTTTGGCCACTGGGTTGAGGAGACCTGCCGCATCGAACCGCCGCGCGATCTGGCAATCCCAACGCGAGCGGATACCGAAGTTGGTCCGTTCGACATGTACATAGCTTCGATGGAATTTGTGTCCGCGAACACGACGCTGCCGAAGTTGGAGTTCCAGCGCTATCAGGAATTGGCCGAGCGTTATTCTGGCTTCATGATCTTTCGCGACGGATTACGCGTCCTTCCCTACGGTCGAACCGACAACGATTTCTTCGAAATCGAATCGCGACGCAGCAAGAATGCTGGCCGAGAGTTCTGGAATCATCGGCAGATGTTCGGACGTCTCGCGATCACACGAGGTGCTAATCCGAATTTGAAAGACAAGGCGGGGCGTGAAGGACTGCTGGACAACCGAGCAGCTAAGACGCTTAAGCTGATCGTCGCCAATATCCTCAGCCAGTCGGCCCGACGATATTTCGGCTCGGCTTCGTCCATTCGCAGCGAGGTGCTCCCCCAAGTCAAGTCGTCGAACAAGGCCGAACGCGCCAAAACTGAGCGCAACAAACTGCGCCAGCGGCAGCGCAAGGAGTTCCGGTCCAAGCTCGACAGGTATGTTAAGGAACTACCGGCGCTGGTGGACGAGATTGAGGACTTCGCGCAACATCTCGACATCGCAGACGAGAGTGCGATTGCCGACGCCCAGGCGGCGTTCGAGAGCTTCAAGGACAGGGTCGCGGACTTTCGCCTTTCGGGTGCGCCGAAGAACCTCGGCTCGCTTGAGGACAAATATGCCGATTATCGGGATTCGATGCGGTCGGCGACAACGCTGATCGAGACAGCAGCGATTGAAATCGAAAGACAGATTGAGGAGATCAACCCCACCCAGCCCCGCGAACTCCTCGAAAGGCAGCTGGCGCGACATTCCTCGCAGATTGCGCATCGTATCCAGCAATGGAAGAAGGCGATTGAAGGGCTGCAGCGGGCGGAGTTCGAACGTGTCAAGGATCTGATCACGGATAGGAACAAGTATTTTCATGCCGAGGCGAGTCCGCTCTTGGCGCGGTTTGATCGCGGAGAATTGTCCTTTGCCGAAGCCGCGAAGTTGATGGAGCAGGAAAAGGAGCGCATCGATCAGGAAAACGAAGATCTGTTCCTCCCTTACATCGGCGCGTTGGAAAGCCTGAAGGAAAGCATCGATCTCGAGCATCTCGCCGCGTTCGGCATGGAAGAGGCGGGAGACATGCGCGCGGAACTCGACCGCCTGAACAGCCTCGCACAATTAGGCATTGCGGTGGAGATCGTCGGTCACGAACTGCAGTCCTATGACGATATCATCGGAGCGGCTCTGCGGCGATTGCCTGCTGAAGTGCGCGACAGCAAGGCAGCGAAGGACATCGAGTTTGGCTATGAGGGGCTAACCGATCAACTGCGGTTCTTGTCGCCGCTGCGTCTCGCCGGCCAGAAGATCCAGCGCTGGATCACTGGTCAGGAAATTGCCGAATATCTTGGCGAATTCTTTAAGCTCTCCCTTGCCAAGAACCACATAACGCTGTCCGCCACCGACGCATTCAAATCCTTCAGGGTCTATGACCAGCAATCGCGGCTCTATCCGGTTTTCATCAACTTGGTGAACAACAGCCTGTACTGGGTCGGAACATCCGAGCGCGACGATAGGCGAATTGTTCTCGACGTTCTCGACGACATCGTAGTTGTGTCCGACAGCGGACCAGGCATCGATGTAGAGGACATCGACAATTTGTTCAGCTTGTTCTTCACGCGCAAGGCTCGCGGTGGACGCGGCGTGGGGCTGTATCTCTCTCGAGCGAACCTCGCCGCGGGCGGTCACCGCATCCGCTATATGGCACCGTCGGATACGCTCCCGCTTTCCGGAGCCACTTTTGGAATCGAGTTCAGGGGGGCGGAATTCGATGGCGAATGAACATTACGCCAAATTCATCGCGGAGGCTTTCGTCAAGCCGATCCGTTCGGTCTTGATTGTGGATGACGACTATCCGACGCTGGAGGAAATCCTAGACAAGGAAATAGCAAAGAAGGGCGACGGCGAGCCGCCCGCGACGAACAAGACATGGTATCGGAATCCCGAGCGCATCAAGCGCGTGATAGATGGATTTCGGAAACCCGAACGCCCACTCCTGGTCGACATTCATGACGGCGTTAACGTCGATGCAAAGGGCGATGCCAAGGTTGCCTCACATCTGCATCAGTCGGATCTGCTGGTACTCGACTATGAATTGGACAAGGCACGGCGCGGCGACGGCGCGCGCGCGATCGAAATCCTGCGCGGGCTGATGGCGAACGACCATTTCAACCTCGTCGTGGTTCACACGAGTGAAGACCTCGATAAGGCGTACCGGGAAATCATCCTCGGGTTGCTCGGACCGATGGAAACAAGTTTGACTGGCGAGGAACGGGCTGTGGTGGACGAGCTTATCGCCGATCGCGAGGACGCGGAAGAAGGGATCCTCGATGCTTTGCATCAGGCAGTGATCGTTGATCAGTATCTGCATGCTAGGCTCCATCCGGACACCTATCTGCGAACGATGGGCAAGAAGGAACAACCCTATACGGGCTTCGCTGTTTTGGCCGATGAGGCCAATTGGGACAATGCCAGTCGGAAACTGGTGCTGCGGCGACTGCTGTCTGATGCTGAGAAGCCGCTGCGGCCGCAGTTAAATGGCACTTCCGCCGCAGGATTGAAATGGTCGAAGTCGGCCGTGAAATGGGTCAAGGCGGAATCGGTGTTCATTGCCTTTTCCAACAAGTCCGATCACGACGATCTTTTTGCGGATCTCCAAACGGCATTGGAAGCATGGAATCCTGCGCCATCCCGTTTGTTTATGGCGAAGCTGCGCGCCGAAATGGATGAGTACGGTGTCGTTGCGCAAACTGAAGCACTCGAGCGGCAACATGCACTGGCGCATTGGTATGCGCGGCTGCTCCGTTCCGAGGGCGACGAGCGCCGATGGCTAATTGCGGAAAGCGTCGGGCGCCATTCGGATCAGTTACTGAACATCATTCTGAGACGTGTGGAGTCCTTTGCGAGTGGGTTGGTAGAAGCGGAGGCCAAGGCGGCGGGCAAAGAAGTCGACGCGCGGTGCCTGCAGCATTTCAGCGTCGATCTGAGCAAAGAGCAATCGAAGAAGAGAGCAGAACGGGAGCACAATGCTCTTGTGTCGAGCAAGGCACCTGAGGGCTGGCATCTCACGACTGGACATGTCCTCACGATGGACGACGACTACTGGGTATGCCTGTCGCCACTGTGTGATCTGGTCCCGGGCCAAGCGGCGACGCGGAACGCGGACTTCGGCGACCGCCTACCATTCATGGCTGTGAAGCTGCACCCAGTGGCGGCCGACGGCGATCACGACGTAAACTCCAACCTATATCTCTTCCTCACACTTGAAGACGGGGTGAAGAAGTTCTGCTTCAATTCTCAGGGAAAGGACTCGACAGCTCCAATCTGGCGTACGTTCTACGCCGAACGTCGAGGCCTTCTTGATAAGAATTTCAATCTCAAGGTATCGGTTATGAGCGCGGGCTCCAAGCGGCTAATCGCGACTGTTCATCGGTCCCAGATCGTCGCGCAATTGCGCTACGAATACGCGCTCAACCTGCTGCAGAAGCTGGGCGTCTCGATGACGCGCATTGGGCTGGACTTCGTCTGATGTACTTAGTGTTGAATGTGGAGAGGACGACCTATTTTCAGCTTTACACGGCATACCTTACGCTGGATTTCTGCAGGAGGCGGAGAATGGCTCAAGCTGGTGTTGGTAGACGATAGAGCGTGCGGTGGTAGGCTCCGCAGTCGAAGGTCAGCTGTTGGTTGGCTTTGCCCTCAGATAATGCGCAGCTGCGGTGACTGACCCCTTTCGGGATTATATCGTGAATCGGCGAACGACCGGCTCGGGGCGCATTGCCGTTGAAGCGCAGCGGCGACCTGAACGGCCGCTATCCCAGCTTCCCGCCCGGACACTGCCAGTCCGTTATCTACCCGAAACGGCCACTGCGGACCCATGCCTTTATCAGTAATTGCACTTTAACGGATCGGGGGGTAACGGAGATATCCATTACGGGGCGGCGGGAAAAACAGATGCGAGCGGTGGAGCTTTTTTGTGGGGCCGGAGGCATGAGCCTTGGTCTCAAAAGGGCGGGATTCGAGATCATTCAGGCGTACGATGCATGGCGGCCGGCGGTGGAGGCTTACCGCCGCAACGTGGGTCCCCACGTCTGGCAGGTTGACCTCAAGGACATTTTCCGATTCGGCCCAATGCTCGCCTCCCTGTCTCCAGACATGGTAGTGGGTGGGCCGCCCTGCCAGGATTTCTCGTCTGCTGGGCAGCGCGTCGAGCGCGAAAACGCGGCTCTTACGCGGGCCTTTGCGATGCTGGTGGCGATAGCGCGTCCCGAATGGTTTGTGATGGAGAATGTGGCCCGCGCCTCCTCCTCAAAGGCATGGGCTGATGCGCGAGGAATGCTCGTCAAGGCCGGCTATGGCCTGACAGAGGCCAAGCTGGATGCCAGCTGGTATGGAGTGCCCCAGGTCCGGAAACGGCTTTTCGTGATCGGGCGCCTCGGAGAAGCTCATGGCTTCCTCGAAACCGCTCTGGCCGCCGCGAAATCTCCCCGCCAGATGACCGTCCGCGACATGCTTGGAGATGGTCTCGGCGATGCCTTCTATGCCCATCCGCGGATGCCTGGGAAGCGCGGCCTGTGGTCGGCGGACGAGCCGGCTCCCACCATGCGCGCTTCCTCCCGGCGCCCTATGCCCGAAGGGTATCGCATGCATCCCGATGACATCGCGCTCCTGGAGAGGGCCTCATTCTTCACCCGACCCTATCGCACGGGTCGGGGTGTCCGGACGCTCGACGAGCCGTCGCCTGCCATCATACGTACATCACGGGAGCGACCTCGCCCCCACTACCTTTCAAGCCCGCACCCTGCCGATCCCGTCCACCCGTTGGAAGCGGCAATTCTCACGCAGGACCAAGTTTCGCGAATCCAAGGATTCCCGCCCTGGTGGGACTGGTCTGGAGCCACAATGAGGGACATCGACCAGATGATCGCGAATGCCGTGCCGGCACCGCTAGCCCAGGCGATCGGCAGCGCGGTTCTGGCCCGCGCAGCAGGAGAGACGATCCCCGAGATCCAGGGCCGCTTCCTCCATTGGCTGCGGAAGCGCGGACGATCTGACCAAGCTGCAAGGAACGTGAAGTCTCAGGTCAATCGCGCGCGCCGCCTTCTGGGCGGTCGCACCTATGCCGACCTCGGAATCGAACTGGCCACGCTCGAAACCCGCGCAGGGTTCTCAGTTCTTCCAACCCGTACGAAATCCGACCTGCGGGCAGCGCTCAGGCTGCACCGGGATTGGCTGGCAAAGGCAGAGGCATCACCCCGCTCCAGAGGTAATGTCGCCATCCAAATCACCAAGGCGGTGGCATGACAAAGCCAAAAGCTAGCTTGCTCCAGAGGGGTGCGGGGTGTCGGTTGGTTCTTCAACGGGTTGGGCTAGAAGGTGCTGGGGTACCATCTCCACTGTGACACCCGCCAACTCAAAGATGCTGCGGGCATATCGATAGTGGTCAAGCCATTTCTGGTCTCGTACGGCATCGCCGCCGGGACTTGGGACTACCACTCGCGCAATGCCAACTGCTACGATGGCTCGTGCACAATCGGCGCAGGGAAACAATGTCCCGTACATCGTGGCACCGAGCAGCTGTGAACCATTCTGCAGCGCGGAGAAGATCGCATTTCGTTCTGCATGTTCCAGCACGTGATACTTCCAGTGGGGGTCACCTTCCACCGCAGCATGACTCTGAAGCAGAGTTAGGCTCAGACGTTTGGGCGGGGCATTGGCGCCAACCCCAAGGATGCGTCCGTTAGCATCGGCGATCACCGCTCCCACCTTGCGATGGGGATCATGGCTACCTTCTTGGGCTGCTTGGCTCTGGCGGAGCAATCGGAGGTCGTTGTGAGAAATTGCCATCAGAAACGATCGAAGTTATCAACACCTAGCGGGGTTGGGAGGAAGGGATGACGCTTGTATCAGCAAGTGGGCTAGATCATGAGAAGTTTTTCAAGGAAGGCATTCCTAGATGCCAAGGTTCCAGTTTTGATCTGACCATAGGAAAAATCTATGACTGCGAGGGGCAGGAGGTCAACGGACCATATATTCTGGCACCTGGACATATGGTTCAGGTAGTGTCGAACGAGGTGTTCGACCTGCCGCCGCATATTACCGGACATGTGACCTACAAAACAGGCTTAACTAGCCAAGGTATATGGGCGCTCACAGTAGGTATTGTTGACCCTGGGTGGGACGGCCCGGTAGCCACAACACTGTTAAATTTCAGGAGCACGAAATTCGCTATACATCAGGGGGAGCCATTTCTGCGCGTGAGTCTATTTGAGCACGAGCCCGTTTCAAAAGAAAGAATTCGGAAGGCTCCAGATCTGAAAGAATACCTGAAAACAATACAGAATTCAGCTTCGACGATTTTTCCAGAGACATTCTTGAACACTGATGACCTTGCGCGCAAAGCAGGTGAAAGAGCTGTAAAAGTAATGAGAAATTGGGCGGCGATCTGGATCGCTGGCATCGCTCTCATTTTGTAACCCTTCGGCGTAGGACGCCTTGTGCGGTTGGAAGGCGGCCAAGAGATTGTGCGTATGGATATGCATACTCACACTCACACTCACGAAGTGTCCCGGCTGGAGGTCGTCGACACTGGTCGCCGCCGTCGATGGACGGATGAAGC
>NZ_WVVV01000040.1 GCF_012911015.1 Chelativorans sp. ZYF759
TGGCGATGAACTCCGGGCCGTAGCACGTCGGGAACAGGTGCTGCCGACAGGTTATGGCCACGCGCGCAGCCTCCACATCGCGCAGCGGGTGGCCATAACCGGGTCTCAGGTCTCAACAGTGGTTTTGCTGAACCACACCGCTGAGGAGACCGGCTATGACCGCCACCCATTCTATCCCTTCGACCGTCCTGGTCGCCATCGACATTTCCAAGCATCGCCATGAGGTCCTGATCGGGGTCCCGGGCAAGAAGCGTCGTCGCCGCATGACGATCATGAACACTTTGGAAGACTTCCAACGCTTGTCTGCGGCACTCGTCAGCTACGGACTGCCAGTGCGGATCGGGTTCGAGGCGACTGGCAACTATCACAGACCGCTGGCGCATCATCTCGGACAGGCCGGGTTCGACCTCAAGCTTGTCTCCTCTGTCGGCCTCGCCCGGACACGCGAGGCTTTGCACAACAGCTGGGACAAGAACGACCCGAAGGACGCGCAAGTCATCCTGCACATGCTGGAGATCGGCGCCGTGCAGTTCTTCCATGACCCGCTGGTCGTCGGGACCGCAGACATCCAAGAGCTGTCGAAGACGCACGAGATCGTCTCACGTTCGAAGACCGAGCTCTGGCACCGCATCCTGACGCACTACCTGCCGCTCTACTTCCCCGAGGCCGAGCGGTTTCATCGAAGCTCTCGAACCGATTGGTTCCTGGCATTCCTCGAGAAGTATCCAACACCGACGATGATTACGGCCATGAGCCGGGACGCCTTCATCGCTGATGCATGGCAGGTGGTGGGCAAGAAGGTCTCCAAAGAACGCTTGCTTTCAGATATTTACGCCACGGCGGTCAACTCAGTTGGGTTGCCCGTCGGACCGGATTCCGACGCCGTCCGCATGTTCCGTCTGGTCCTTGCCGAAGGCAGAAGTCTTGTCCGTCAGCGCAACGAGATCGAGGCGCGTGCGGTCGAGCTCCTCTCTGATCTGCCGGACTATCAGTTGCTGACAACGATCCCCGGCATCGGTCCGATCAACGCCATGACCATCCTGGCGGAGGCCGGGGACCTCCGCCGGTTCCGGCATCATCGGCAGTTTCTGAAGTTCTGCGGCATGGACCTCGCCACCGTGCAGTCCGGCATGTTCCGCGGCCAGAGCCGGATCTCGAAGTACGGCAATGCCCGGCTGCGCCGCACGCTCTGGATGGCCGGCCAGACAGCTGTCCTGACAAAGACCAACAGCTTCCGGGACAAGTTCGAACGCTATATCTCGAAGGATCGACATAACGCTCATCTGCGCCGCAAGGCCTACACCGCGATCGCTGCCAAAATGGCGCGCACCGTACACGCCGTGGTCAATCACGGCGAACCCTATCGCCCCTTCTTCGAGGGGGTGAGCCCAGGCGGAAGGACCTCTCTCTGACCAGTGCCGTGGAGGCAGTTCTCTGACCTCGTAGATAATGTTTGGGCCTTCTGCTTGGGATTTCGGATCTCGTATTAAGGACGGTGAGGGCCGCCATCGCGTACCCTGTGTTTGCTATGGATGAGATCATTTCTTGACCGCAGAGCCCGTCTGGGCAACCTTATCAAGGTATCCGGACAGCCGGATGCCACACGACCTGCTGACCTAAGCAGCCAGAATTTCCCGACATAGGACGTTGTCGGA
>NZ_WVVV01000041.1 GCF_012911015.1 Chelativorans sp. ZYF759
GTCTCGGCGCTGACGCAGCGCGACTCCCTTCTCCCCTTGTGGGGTGAGGAGCGGTCGGCCGCAGGCCGATTGATCGGCAACGATTTGTCGATCAAAGCGACGAACGGTGGCCGACAACGAGCCGTGAGCATGGCGAACGGCGAGGCAGGAGGTCGGATGAGGGGTCTGCGCCATCCATTCCGCCCTCGTGGTTCGAGGCTGCGCCTCCGCTTCGCTGCGGCTTCGCACCTCACCATGAGGGCTGCCGGTGCGGCCCGCTTCGGCTGTAGCTCCCCGAGCTGGCGTCTGGGCGAGCCCAAAGCCCGGCGCCCACATCTCTGCCCTCATCCTGAGGTGCGCAACCTCTCAGCCCTCATCCTGAGGTGCAGAGCGCAGCGGAGCCTCGAAGGACGAGGGCAAGCCGCGCCCGCTATTTCTCCGCCCCATCTTTTTTTGACGCCATCTGTCCACACCCCCAACCACCGACCCCATACTCCCCGCGCCCAACCAACGGAGGCGGCGATGGATGGAACTGCGGCAATCGAGGCGAACCGGCAGGCACTCACCCGCATCGTCGCCATGCTGGTCGAGATGGCGGGGCTGGCGCAACCTCTCACCTCCCCCTTGATGGGGGAGGTCGCGACGCAGTCGCGGGAGGGGGTGACCTTGAGGTCGCAACCCCCACCCGACGCTTCGCGTCGACCTCCCCACAAGGGGGAGGTAGAGCTCCGTGCGACCCTCCCCCGCATCCTGTGGCGCGCGATCCTCGCCCTGCTGCGCCCGGCCGAATCCGCCGCGCGCCGCCTGATCATCGCCGCCGCAAAGGGCCTGACGGTGCCACCGCCACGCCCGCGCCAGCCAAAGCCCCGGCCCCAGCCGATCGAACCGCTCCTTCGCCGCCTCGGCATCGCCGTGATGATGGCGCCAGCCAATGCCACCCGCGACGGTACATCCTCCCCTGCAAAGCGAATCCCCGCCTTCCCCCTCTTCGATCCTCCGCGCCGCCTCGCCCTTTACGGCCGGCGCCGTCCCACCGTGCCCCCGCACGCCGCCCCGCGCATTGTCGTGCCCGGCGTGACCGAACCCGCACCGCTTCCGCCGCCACCTTCCTCCGACGACCTCATCAGCGCCACGCGCCTGACCCAGCGCCTCGCAGCCCTTGCCGCGGCGCTTGACG
>NZ_WVVV01000006.1 GCF_012911015.1 Chelativorans sp. ZYF759
TCGATGGGGTAGCCATGGCGAGTTCCTCTCGTTGAAGGGAACTCCATGGTCGGGTCGCCCGCCGCCACCTGCTCAAAGACTACGAATACTACGCCATCTCAGGCCAAGGCGCCCCTCCCGCGAAGCGGGTTCGTGCATGAGGTCGAAAGCGGAAAGCCCGCCCCTACTCCGCAGCCGCCTTGCCCGCCGTCTCGAAGACGCGGATGCGGCGCTTGTCGAATTTGAGGCCGAGTTCGCCGCGCACGAGGCGGAGCGCCTGTTCGCCGAAAACCTCGCGGCGCCAGCCCGACAAAGCGGCGACGTCGGCTTCCTCGCCATGGGCGGCGATGCGGTCGAGATCGTCGCCCGAGGCGAGCATCTTGGCGGCCACGCCCTCCTTGTCGGCGACGAGCTTGAGCAGCACCTTGAGCAGTTCGGTGGCCGCGCCCGTGCCTTCGGGCAGTTGCACCTGGCGCGGCATCTCGGGCATGTCCTCGCGCGGGAGGTCCAGCGCCTCGTTGACGATCTCGAGGATGGAGGCGGCGGTCGCGGAGCGCTCCCAGCCCTTCGGGATGGTGCGCAGGCGCGACAGCGCCTCGGCGTCGCGCGGGGCCTGCTGGGCGATCTCGTAGACGGCGTCGTCCTTGAGCACGCGCTGGCGCGGCACGTCGCGGGCGCGCGCCTCGACCTCGCGCCAGGCGGCCAGCACCTGCAGCACGGCCAGCTCGCGCGGCTTGCGGACCCTGAGCTTCAACCGCTTCCAGGCGTCGCCGGGATCGGGCGCGTAGGTGGCGGGGGTGGTCAGGACGGACATCTCCTCCTTCAGCCAGTGGGCGCGATTCTCGCGTTCCAACTCGCCGACCAAATGTCGGTAGATGTCGATCAGATGGGTGACGTCGGCCAGCGCGTATTCGAGCTGCTTTTCGGTCAGCGGCCGGCGGCGCCAGTCGGTGAAGCGCGACGACTTGTCGATGCGCCCCCCGGTCACCTTCTGGACCAGCTGCTCGTAGGAAACGGAATCCCCAAAACCGCAGACCATGGCCGCGACCTGCGTATCGAACAGCGGCTGCGGGATCAGCCCGCCCTGGTGGTGGATGATCTCGACATCCTGGCGGGCGGCGTGGAAGACCTTGACGACGCGCTCATTGCCCATCAGCCGGTAGAAGGGGGCGAGGTCGATACCCTTGGCCAGCGGATCGACCAGCGCGGTGATGCCAGGGGCGGCCATCTGGATCAGGCACAGGATCGGCCAGAATGTCGTCTCGCGGATGAATTCGGTGTCGACGGTGACGAATTCCTGTTCCTCGAACCGTGCGACCACGGCCTCCAGTTCGTCCTGTCTGGTGATAAGATGCATCGATTTCCGAGCGTTTCGCTATCTTGAACCCTCAATTCAAGCAACGACGGGGTCGCGTCAACCGGATTCTTCCCTGTCCACCGTTGGCTTGGCGCGCTGGTCGCCGCGATACGCGAGCTTCACGAAGAAGGGAGAAGTGCGCAGAAGCGAGGCGAAGCGCCCGCGCTGGGCGTGCGGCAAGGCGGAGCGCGCCGCCATGCGCCAGACGGTTCCCGCCACGAACAGCGCATAGACGGCTGCCGAATAGACAAACAGCGCGCTCAGCCCGAAACGCTCCATCAGGAAGGAGGAGACAAGCGGCCCGACGATGGCGCCGATCGAGTAGAAGAACATCAGGGCCGCGGCCACCTTCACATAGCCGCCCTTGCCGGCGTAGTCGTTCGCATGGGCGGCGGCCAGCGAATAGATCGGCATGGCGAAGGCCGCGAAGAGGAAGATCAGGACGAAATTTGCCATGCGGTCCTGTCCGGCCAGGAATGCCAAAGCGAGCGCCAGCACCATGGAGGCCGCCGAGGTGATCAAGAGCACCCAGCGCCGGTCCCAGCGGTCCGACAGCGAGCCCAGCGGATATTGCAGCACCACGCCGCCAATGACGCCGAGGCTGATGAAGATCGCGATCTCGGTGATGGAAAGCCCGATGCCTTCCGCATAGACCGGGCCGACGAGGCGAAAGGCGCTGTTGGACAGGCCTGCCACTATGCAGCCCATGCAGGCCAAGGGCGAGAGCGCCCAGACACCCTTGAGATCGAGCGACATCTCGGCCGGCGGCGTCGGGTTGGAGCGGTCGGCCAGCGACACCGGGACCAGAGACAGGGTGATCATGATGGCCATCACGCCGAAGATGATGAACCCGCCCGGTCCGAAAAGCGGGATCATGAACTGCGAGACAGTGACCGAGACCAGATCGATGATGCGGTAGAAGGCCAGCGCCCTCGCCCGGTTTTCATTGGCGACGCCGGAATTGATCCAGCTCTCGATGGTGGTGAAGAGGCCGGCGAAGCAGAAGCCGACCAGAAAACGCATGACGATCCAGACGACCGGATCGATGAACATGACCAGCGCCAGCGTGCCGCTGGCGGCAAGGGCCGCCAGGGCTGCAAAGCAGCGTATGTGGCCCACCTCGCGCAGCATGCGGGTGATGAACAGGCACCCCAGGAAGAAGCCGGCGAAATAGGCCGTACCCATGAAGCCGATGAGGCCGGCCGAAAACCCCTCCTGCGCGCCGCGCAACGCGATCAGCGTGCCCTGCAGGCCGTTGCCGGCCAGCAGGATGCCGGCGGTGATGAGAAGCGGAAAGAGCGGGCGCAGGCTGTGCATGGGGCGGGACCGGAGAAACGACGCGACCATAGGGGCGAAAGACGTCAAACGCGATGCCGCAGCGCCCCGACGCTCTTGTGCCAGGGCAACCGGTCCACCGGCGTTGCATCGCGGCGGCGCATCGCCTATCAGACGCGCGTTTTGTCCAGGAGTTTCATGCGCGGAAGCCTCATCATCTGAAGATCGAGATCACCGAAGCCCGGCCATGTCCGGTGTTTCGCCGTTTCCGCGCGCCCGTCGCGGCGCCTGACTGAAAGTCAATCACCTTGAACAATGAACCCATCACCATCCGGGCCTATGAAGCGGCCGACAAACCGCGCCTGCTGGACATCTGGCTACGCGCTTCGCTCAAGGCGCATGATTTCCTGCCGCCTGAACTGGTGGCCGAACAAAAACGGCTGGTCGGCGAGGTCTATCTGACGAAGGCCGAGACCTTCGTGGCGACACGCGCAGGCTTGCCCGTCGGCTTCATCGGGCTGCTGGACAAGCATATTGGCGGGCTGTTCGTCGATCCCGACCGCCAAGGCGGCGGCATCGGCCAGCTGCTTGTAGCACATGCCATGAGCCTGAAAGGGGCGCTCGACCTCGAGGTCTATGCCCGCAATCAGGCCGCGCTCGGCTTCTATCGCCGCCTCGGCTTCGTGGAGACCGGGCGCCGACCGACCGACGATAACGGCCTGCCCTTCGAGCTGATCGCGCTTAGACTGGGATAAAGACGCGCCAGCAGGCGGGGGCGCTCCACCGCCCTCGCCTCAGCCGTGCGGCTGCGGCGCCCCTCTATCGATCTCTAGGCCCTGCTTCGATCCGCCGCCTCATAATGCGCGATCTGCTCGGCATGTGCCTTGAGGAATGCGGGGCGGGAAATTGCCCGACCGACATAGGCGCGACAGGCCGGATAGGCAGCAAGCCCGTCGAACCGGTCGACGAGGCGCAGGACGTCCGCCATCAGGATATCGGCCACGCAGAACGGACCCGCCAGCCATTGGCCGGTTGCCAGCACGGTTTCCAGTCGCTGGAGACGTGACTGCAGGAAGGCATCGGTGCGCGTCCACGCCGCCGATTCGCCTACGTCGCCGGAAAAATGAAACAGCGACCATGGCACGCTCGCCATCTCGACGGAGTTGAGGGCCGCGATGACCCATGCGATCGCCGCATTTCGACCTTGCGGATCATCGGGCAGCAGATTGTCGCTTCGGTGGCCCAGATGCAGAAGGATCGCGCCGCTTTCGAAGATCGACATGTCGCCATCGGTCAGCCATGGCACCTGCGCGAAAGGCTGATGTGCGAGATGATCGGCCTCGCGCGTGGCGAAAGGCGTGGTTTCCACGCGATATGGCAGGCCAGCCTCCTTAAGCGCCCAGCAGATGCGCAGATCCCGGACATAGCCACGCGGTACCTTGGGTACCCAGTCGTAAGTCGTGACAATGAGGTCGGTCATCGGGCGTCTCCATTTCTCGGATCGGCGACATAGGACGGCGGACAAACCGGCCATCCGACACCATGAGGGAAATTCTCCATCTGGCCGAGCCGTCGGCAACCCCTTAACGCACCATCGGTCGGCTGCACACCGTTTCACGCCAGACCGGTCACAATCCCTCCCAGCCTTGACAAAAACGCCCTCCCATGCGCTTTTCGCGCCCGAATCCGGGCCCGCCGCATCGCGGCGCCTGCCGCCCTTCACACCAGACACCGGACGATCATCCATGCACCGCTATCGCAGCCACAATTGCGCTCAATTGAGGAAGACGGAGGTCGGCCAGACTGTGCGGCTTTCGGGCTGGGTGCACCGCGTGCGCGACCATGGCGGGCTGCTCTTCATCGATCTGCGCGACCATTACGGCCTCACCCAGGTGGTGGCCGATCCCGACTCGCCCTGTTTCAAGATAGCCGAGACGGTGCGTGGCGAATGGGTGATCCGCGTCGACGGCGAGGTCAAGGCACGCACTCAGGAGACCGTGAACGCCAATCTGCCGACCGGCGAGATCGAGATCTTCGCGCGCGACATGGAAGTGCTGTCGGCCTCGAAGGAACTGCCGCTGCCGGTTTTCGGCGAGCCCGACTATCCCGAGGACATCAGGCTGAAATACCGCTTCCTCGACCTGCGCCGCGAGAGCCTGCACAAAAACATCGTGCAGCGCACGAAGATCATCGCCGAGATGCGCCGGCTCATGGGCGAGACCGGCTTCACCGAGTTCTCGACGCCGATCCTGACCGCCTCGTCGCCTGAAGGCGCGCGCGACTTCCTGGTGCCGTCACGGCTGCACGAGGGCAAGTTCTACGCCCTGCCCCAGGCGCCGCAGATCTACAAGCAGCTGATCATGGTGTCGGGCTTCGACCGCTATTTCCAGATCGCGCCCTGTTTCCGCGACGAGGACCCGCGCGCCGACCGGCTGCCCGGCGAATTCTACCAGCTCGATCTCGAGATGAGCTTCGTCGAGCAGGAAGACGTGCTGTCGACCATGGAGCCGGTGATGCGCGGCGTGTTCGAGGCATTCGCCGAGGGCAAGCCGGTTTCCCCGAGCTTCCGGCGCATCGCTTATGACGACGCGATCCGTCTTTACGGCTCCGACAAGCCGGATCTGCGCAACCCGATCGAGATGGCCGACGTGTCGGAGCATTTCCGCGGATCAGGATTCAAGGTCTTCGCCAACATCCTCGCCAACGATCCCGAGGCGCAGGTCTGGGCCATTCCGGCCAAGACCGGCGGCTCCCGCGCCTTCTGCGACCGCATGAACTCATGGGCGCAGGGCGAAGGCCAGCCGGGGCTGGGCTACATCTTCTGGCGAGAAATGGAGTCAGGGCCGTCATTCTCGGACGCCCACGACTCTGATCAAGGAAATCCAGACAGGATTGACGACATGATCAACGCAGTCGCGCGGGAAAATGTCGGTGGAAACGAGGGCGCAGGACCCATCGCCAAGAATATTGGTGTAGAACGCACTGAAGCCATTCGGCAGCAACTCGGTCTCGAAGCTGGCGACGCCTGCTTCTTCGCCGCCGGCAACCCGAAGAAATTCGCTTCCTTTGCCGGCGCTGCCCGTACGCGCGCGGGCGAGGAACTGAACCTCGTCGACCGCGAGCGCTTCGAGCTCTGCTGGATCGTCGACTTCCCCTTCTACGAATGGGACGAGGACGAAAAGAAGATCGAGTTCGCCCACAACCCCTTCTCCATGCCGCAGGGCGGGATGGACGGGCTGCAAGGCGACGACCCGCTGGCGCTCAAGGCGTACCAGTATGACCTCGTCTGCAATGGCTTCGAGATCGCGTCAGGCGGCATCCGCAACCATCTGCCGGACGTGATGGTCAAGGCCTTCGAGAAGGTGGGCTTCGATGCGGCGACCGTCGAGGAGCGTTTCGGCGGGCTCTACCGCGCCTTCCAGTATGGCGCGCCGCCGCATGGCGGCATGGCGGCCGGCATCGACCGCATCGTAATGCTGCTGGTCGGCGCCAAGAATTTGCGCGAGGTGACCATGTTCCCGATGAATCAGCAGGCGCAGGACCTCCTGATGAGCGCGCCGGCCGAGGCCTCGCCCCAGCAGCTGCGCGAACTGCACCTGCGCGTCGCGCCGAGCGCGAAGAAGGACTGATAACGGCTTTCGGCCGCAGTCCGATCGACGACGCCCCGCGCCGGCCAAGCCGTGCGGGGCTTCTTCTTTCAGGAAGCGCCTTCGCCCAGATCGTTCGCCAGCCGGATCGACCACAGCAGGCTTTGCGGCAGCGGGTTCCACCAGCCGGTGCGGATGCCACCGGCGCGAAGCACGCGGCTGGTCCATTCATTGCAGCCATAAAGCGCGTTGAAGCGGCCTTCGGCCTCGTAGAAGAGGTCGAACTCGCCATAGGCGGCGTGCGGGATGAGTATCGGCCGCCCCTCCCCGTCGTGCTCGAAGGTGGCGAGGGCCTCGTCGAGCATGGCGAACATGGACGCCTCGCTGACGGCGATCGGCATCACGCCCTCCATGGCAGGATCGATGTCGCCGGCCAGTTCCACGTGCATGGCCGATTCATCGATGGTGAAGGCGCGCAGCAGCGAGCCGGGGCGAAGATCCGCCCAGCTCGGCGTCTCGATGTAGAAGCTGCGGCTGCCCCAGCCCATGTGGATCCAGTGGAGCCCGGGATGGTCGGTCTCCAGACCGTCATCGGCCACGAAGCCCAGCCTTTCCATGACATCCGGATCGGCGGGAAAGGCGATGTCGGTGTGGATCGGGTTGGCCAGCACCAGGATCTCGCGCATCGGCTGGCCTTGTGGCGGGCCAGGCTCCGAGAGAAGCGGGCGCGGCACGAGTATGCCCAACGCCACCATGGCCGCCACGGTGAACAGGAAGCCGGCCAGGGCAACCGCCAAACGTCTCAACAAGCTTCCGCGCTGGCGTGCCATCGGGTTCATATAGGCAGCGCGCCGCGCCACTGAAGCCCTCTGCGTGGCGAATTGCGCCGGCTGCTCAGTGCAGGATCTGCGACAGGAAGAGTTTTGTGCGCTCGTGCTGCGGATTGTCGAAGAATTTCTCCGGCACGTTCTGCTCGACGATCTGGCCCTGGTCCATGAAGATGACGCGGTTGGCGACCTGGCGGGCAAAACCCATCTCGTGGGTGACCACGATCATGGTCATGCCTTCCTCGGCAAGGCCTACCATCGTCTCCAGCACTTCCTTGATCATCTCGGGATCAAGCGCGGAAGTCGGCTCGTCGAAGAGCATGATGCGCGGGTTCATGCAGAGCGATCGGGCAATCGCCACGCGCTGCTGCTGGCCGCCGGACAGCTGGCCCGGATATTTGAGCGCCTGCTCGGGGATCTTGACGCGCTCCAGGAAGTGCATGGCCGTCTCCTCGGCCTCCTTCTTGGGCACCTTGCGCACCCAGATCGGGGCCAGCGTGCAGTTTTCCAGGATGGTCAGATGCGGGAAGAGGTTGAAGTGCTGGAACACCATGCCGACCTCGCGCCTGACCTCGTCGATCTTCTTGAGATCGTTGGTGAGTTCGATGCCGTCAACGACGATGCGCCCCTCCTGGTGTTCTTCCAGCCGGTTGACGCAGCGGATCATGGTGGACTTGCCGGAGCCCGACGGCCCGCAGACCACGATGCGCTCGCCGCGCATGACCTTCAGATTGATGTCCTTCAGCACATGGAAATCGCCGTACCATTTGTGCATGTCGACGATCTCGATGGCGACGTCGGTGGTCGAGACCTGCATCTTGGCGCGGTTGACGGCAAGTTCTTCCGCGCTGATCTTGTTTTCGCTCATTTCGTTCCCCTTTGGCGGTTCCGCCTTGTCTTGTTCCCGGCTTCGCCCGCCCGGCCGATGGTACGGCCGGGCTAGCTTTTGTGGCCGGTATCCAGTCTTCGTTCCATGTAGATGGAATAGCGCGACATGCCGAAGCAGAAGATCCAGAACACGAAGCCCGCGAAGATCAGCCCCGACATCGGCGTCTGCGGCGAGACCCAGTTCGCGTCGGCGAAGTTCTGGCGCACGATGCCGAGCAAGTCGAACATGCCGATGATGTAGACAAGGCTCGTGTCCTTGAAGAGGCCGATGAAGGTGTTCACGATGCCCGGGATGACCAGCTTGATCGCCTGGGGCATCACGATGAGCCCCATCGACTGCCAGTAGCCGAGACCGAGCGACGAGGCGCCCTCATACTGCCCCTTCGGGATGGCCTGCAGGCCGCCGCGTATGACCTCGGCCATGTAGGCGGAGGCAAACAGTGCGACACCCACAAGCGCGCGGAGGAAGCGGTCGAAGGTGACGCCGGTCGGCATGAAGAGCGGCAGCATGACGCTCGCCATGAACAGAACCGTCACCAGCGGCACGCCGCGCACGGTCTCGATGAAGATGACGCAGATCATCTTGACGACCGGCATCTTCGATCGTCGCCCGAGCGCCAGCAGAATGCCCATCGGCAGCGAGACGGTGATGCCCACGAAGGACAGGACCATCGTGACGAGAAGGCCGCCCCACAGCGTGGTGGACACATAGGGCAGCCCGAACGCGCCGCCGACCAGAAGGAAGTAGGCGACGAGCGGGAGAACAACGAAGAAGGCGAGCGCGTTCCACAGCTTGTAGGGTACGCGCGGAACAAGCAGCGGCACCAGGAGCGCCACGAACATCACCGCCGTCAGATCGACACGCCAGCGCTCGAAGACCGGATAACGGCCATACATGAACTGCGAGAACTTGGCGTTGACGAAAGCCCAGCAGGCGCCCGACCAGCCATCGGGCTGGATGCCCCCCTGCGCCACGGTGGCGCAGACGGAGCGGTCGGGACCGGACCACACCGCGTCGATCAAGGCCCAGCGTATCACCGGCGGCAGGAAGTAGGCCACGAACAGCAGGCCCAGCAGCGTCATCACCGTGTCGAGCGGCGTGGCGAAGAGATTGACCCGGAACCAGCGCACGAAGCCGCGTTCGCGCAAGGGCGCCTCGCGCGCATTGATCATTTCCATCCGGACATAGGAAAGGTCGTGTTCCTGCATGGCCCTACCTCTCCACCAGCGCCATACGGGCGTTGTACCAGTTCATGAAGGCCGACGTCGCGAGACTGAGGCCCAGATAGATGATCATCCAGATCGCCACCACCTCGATCGCCTGCCCGGTCTGATTCATCACCGTCTGGCCGATCTGCACGAGATCGGCGTAGCCGATGAAGACGGCGAGCGAGGAGTTCTTGGTCAAGTTGAGATACTGGCTGGTCAGCGGCGGAATGATGATGCGCAGCGCCTGTGGCACCACGACGAGACGCAGCGTGAGCCCGGGCTGGAGGCCGAGCGAATAGGAGGCCTCCGTCTGCCCCTTGTTGACGCCCAATATGCCGGCTCGCACGATCTCGGCGATGAAGGAGGCGGTGTAGAAGGACAGCGCCAGATAGAGCGACAGGAATTCGGGCGCGACCTGCACGCCGCCCTGCAGATTGAAGGCGCCCAGCACCGGCACGTCGAAGGTGAGCGGCCTGCCGGCCAGGAAATAGGCCAGAAGCGGCAGGCCGACGATCAGCGCCAGCGCGGTGCGCAGCACCGGGAAGCGCTGTCCGGTCGCCATCTGGCGCCGATAGGCCTTGCGTGCCACGAACCAGCTGAGCGCGATGGCGACGACGAATGCCAGGGGGATGAGCCACGACCCCTCGCCCCAGACGGGCTTGGGCATGAAGAAGCCGCGATTGTTGAGGAAGGTTTCGAACGGCAGGTCGAGACTGTCACGCGGTCCCGGAAGCACGGACAGCACGCCGAGATACCAGAAGAAGATCACGAGCAGCGGCGGCAGGTTGCGGAAGATTTCCACATAGACCGTGCAGATCTTGGCGATCAGCCAGTTGCGCGACAGACGTCCGACGCCGATCAGAAAGCCCAGGAACGTTGCCGTGACGATGCCGATGACGGCCACCAGCAGCGTGTTGAACAGCCCCACCATAAGGGCGCGGCCGAAGGTCGAATCCGCCGAATAGTCGATCAGCGACTGGCTGACATCAAAGCCAGCGCGGCCGCCGAGGAAGCCGAAGCCTGACGAGATGTTGGCGCGGCGCAGGTTTTCGGACGTGTTGCCGACGATCCAGTAGACGAAGGCGATCAGAGCGACCGCGACCAGGACCTGGTAGATGATGCCGCGTATCCAGGGGTCGTTGATCCAGGATGCGCGCGCGGCCTTCTTGGCACGCGGCGGTTCATTACCGCGCAGGCTCGTGTCGGTCGCCATGACCACTCCTTGCCTTGGACAAGAGAGATATGTGGGAGGCGGACGAGGCCCGCCCCCCGATCACCGTCGCGCGATCAGCGCAGCGGCATGGCGTACATCAGGCCGCCATCGGTCCACAGGGCGTTGAGGCCGCGCGGCACGCCGATCGGCGCCAGATGACGGTCGAAGACCTCACCGTAATTGCCGACTTCGCGCACGATGTTGACGACCCACTCATTGTCGAGGCCAAGGCCCGCGCCGATGGAGGAATCAGCCTCCTGGCCGAGAATGCGGCGGATCTCCGGATTGTCGGAAGCCATCATCTCTTCCAGATTGTCCTGCGTGATGCCGGATTCCTCGGCCTGGACCATCGCCATCAGCGTCCAACGCACGACGTTGAACCACTCGTCGTCACCCTGGCGCACGGCGGGGCCAAGCGGCTCCTTGGAGATGATCTCGGGCAGGACGACATGGTCGTCGGGGTTGGCGAGCGTCAGGCGCAGCGCGATCAGGCCCGACTGGTCGGTCGTGTAGGCGTCGCAACGGCCCGCCTCATAGGCGGCGTTGGTCTCGTCGAAACCCTGGAAGACGACCGGGTTGTATTCCATGTTGTTGGCACGGAAATAGTCGGCCAGGTTCAGCTCGGTCGTGGTGCCGGTCTGGACGCAGATCGCGGCGCCGGACAGCTGCAGGGCGGAATTGATACCCTCCAGATTGGCCGAATTGATCATGAAGCCCTGGCCGTCATAGTAGTTCACGCCGGCGAAGTTGAAGCCGAGCGAGGTGTCGCGGCTCAGCGTCCAGGTCGTGTTGCGCGACAGCATGTCGATCTCGCCCGACTGCAGCGCGGTGAAACGCTCGGTGGCGTTGGTCGGGGTGTACTGCACCGCATCGCCATCGCCGAAGATCGCGGCAGCGACCGCGCGGCATACGTCGACGTCGAAGCCTTCGAACTCGCCATCGTCATTCGGTGCGGCAAAACCGATCAGGCCGGTATGCACGCCGCACTGGACATAACCCTTGGAGCGCACTTCCTCGAGCGTGGAGGCCGAAGCTCCCGTCGCGACGACTGCCAATGCGGCCGAGCCCAGAATTCCCTTGATGACTGTTTTCATTTCCCACTTACCCTTCTCTGGAGGCACGCAACGCACATGCGAGCCTTCTCTTTTCGTTGTTTTCAGCCGCCAACCCTCTCCCTTTCGGCGCACAGCGGGCCGGGCCGGCGAACACCCCGCAGCGCAACAAGCATCGAATTCGATAATGTAACGATGGTCAAGCAAGAAACCTGATTGACGCCTGATATGTCTATATTTGACGTTTCAGCTTTGTCGCGGCGTGAGATACCAGGCGCGTGCATGGCGCAACGCCGGCAACATTCTGCCGGGTCGCGGCGTGAAGCCGGCCTTGCGCACCGCCAGCCAGCGGGCAAGCCAGAGCGTGTAGAGAAGACCCAGCCCGAAGCCGGCCACGACATCACTCGGATAATGGGCCCCCGCCGGCACACGCGACATGGCGATGGCCAGGAACCAGGCGCTCCAGGCCGGCCACCAGCGCGGAAACCAGAGGATGAGGATCATGGCCAGCGCGCCGCAGGTGGTGGAATGGCCCGAGGGAAAACTCAGATTCGCGTATTGCGTCGAAAAGGGCTGGAACTGGAAGATGCCGCCCTCGTCGAACAGGATCGGCCGGCCGCGCCCGATGAAAAGCTTGAAGATGTTGGCCACGATGCCGGTGATCGCCACGGCCGCGAAGACGAATCCGGCCTGGGCGAAGACGAAGGCCAGCTGCGCGCGGATGCGGGGCTCGCGGAGCTTCCAGTTAAGCGCGGCCAGGACGAGCACGACCACGAGGCTCGGCACCAGATACCATTCCGATTTGCCCAGATCGGTGATGGCGTGCATCACGACATGCAGCATGCCGCGCGTCTGGCGCACGTGATTGATGGCGTAGGCATCGAGAAGGGTCAGCACCGCGGCGACGGCCAGAAAGGCCACCGCCAGGCGCGTCATGTCGCGGGTCCAGGTGGCCTCCCACGGAAAGAGGCGTGGTCCCCACGGCGCCATTACATAGGCGCGCATGGCGAGCGCGAAACGCAGCGGTGCTCTCCGCCAGGCGTGGGGCCTCTCCAACTTTCCGTCCGACCAGTCGACCATTGCCGCCCTTCGCCTGCAAGCTTGCCTCTTCATGCCGCGCTGACTAAGGCTGGCTCAGCAACGGAGCACGGACGGGCCGCTTATGAATAGAGACAGCAGGAAACACAAGGGAATCAACACGCGGTTGGCGCATTCGGGCCACGACCCGCATGGCTATTTCGGCTTCGTGAACCCGCCCGTGGTGCATGCCTCCACCGTGCTGTTTCCGAACGCGGCGACCATGGAAAGTCGCAACCAGAAATATGTGTACGGCACACGCGGCACGCCGACGAGCGACGCGCTGGCCGAGGCCATCGACGAGCTGGAAGGCTCGGCCGGCACCATCATCGTGCCGTCGGGGCTGGCGGCCGTGACCATTCCGCTGCTGGCCTTCCTGTCGGCCCGCGACCACATTCTCATCGTCGATTCGGTCTACCATCCGACGCGCCATTTCGCCGACACCATGCTGAAGCGGCTTGGGGTCGAGGTGGAGTATTACGACCCGCATGCGGGCGCAGAGATCGCGGCGCTGATAAAGGAGAACACCCGCGTCGTCTTCACCGAATCGCCCGGCTCCAACACTTTCGAGATGCAGGACATTCCGGCAATAGCCAGGGCGGCGAAGGCGCGGGGCGCCGTCGTGATGATGGACAATACCTGGGCGACGCCCATCCATTTCCGCCCACTCGAACATGGCGTCGACATCTCTATCCATGCCGCGACCAAGTATCCCGCCGGCCATTCGGACGTGCTGCTGGGCACCGTTTCGGCCAACGAGGCCGCCTGGGGGCAGCTGCACGAGACCCACATCGCCATGGGCTGCTGCGCGGCACCCGACGATGTCTACCAGGTGCTGCGCGGCCTGCGCACGATGGGGGTGCGGCTCGACCGCCACGAGGCGAACGCCCTGGAGCTGGCGCGCTGGCTGGAGGGGCAGCCGGGCGTGGCACGGGTGCTCCACCCTGCCCTGCCGGGCTTTCCGGGCCACAATCTGTGGAAGCGCGATTTTTCCGGCGCCAGCGGCATCTTCTCCATCGTGCTCGACGGCGGCGGCAGAGAGGCCGCACACGCCTTCCTCGACGCGCTGGAGATTTTCGGTCTCGGCTATTCGTGGGGCGGTTACGAGAGCCTGGCCGTGCACGTCTTTCTCGGCGACCGCACCATCGCGCCGGTGCCGCAGGAGGGCCCGGTCATGCGCCTCCAGATCGGACTGGAGGACGTGGCCGACCTCAAGGCCGACCTCGACGAGGCCCTCAAGGCGGCGCGCGCGGCAAGCTCATGACGGCTTGTGGGCAGTTTCGGCTTGCGGTCGGGCGCCGGACATTCTAGAGCCTGCCCTGGCGTCGGAGCGTAGCGCAGCCTGGTAGCGCATCTGGTTTGGGACCGGTTTGTCCTGCAACAGAATGTGGCGTCATATCAGTCGCTTGGCGGGGTATCCTGCCGCAGCCGTGGCAAATCCTGTGGGACTTTCCGCATGAGGCCTTCACCAGAAGAATCCCTTGACGAACTCGCGCGCGCGCTGGCCGCCGAGGGGCCGCTCGACGTACCCGCCTGCCGACGCTTGGCGCTGCGCGCCACGTGGGCGATCGATAGCCCCGGCGACGCCGCCTATCTGAATGAGAGCCTTTGTGCGGCCATCGACAGGCACGCCGAGGATCCTGCCGAGGCCCGCGAGCGTCTTGAGCTGCTGCGCCCGGCCATCGAGATCATGTCCGGTCGGACGTGACGATCCGCAGGTCCTTCGGTTTCGCGAAATCCCACGCCTCTTCGACGTGGCGCGCCGCTTCCCGCGGCGTCGCCACATAACCGTGGGTGATTCGGCCCTGGCGATCCATGTCGGGGCCGTGCGCATACATTGACCAGCGCCAGCCGTCCTCGCTCATCTCGTTGGCCAGATAGATGCGCCCCACATTCCGCTCGCCAACCCAGCAGCAGAAATCCTGCTCGTTGGCGAAGCCTGTGTGGCGCCAGCGATATTTCGGCTGATACTCGCTCATGGCCACGATGTAGAGCAGCACCCCAAACGAAAAAAGCACCGCCAGCCGGGCGGCTGGCGGGGCGTGTCATTCTCCGGGTTTTTTCCGCGCCCGGGTGGATTGCGGCTGCTTGAGGTGCTCGACGATCTCCTCGAGCGTCCCCTGCATGTCCGCCTGGCGCTTGTCGGACATCGCCTCGAGCGCCTTGGCGATGCGCGAGAGATAGCTGAGCCCGCGCTCCATCTGGTCGCGATCGAGCGCCAGCCCCATGGCGGTGATGTGGGCCTGGCTGTTGGCACCCGGCCGTGTGGAAAGGTAGCGGCCGACCGCCGCCAGCAGAAGCACGCCGCCATAAAGCGCGGCAATCCAGATCTCAGCCCCCAGGTTCATGTCTCTTCGCCCGCTTTCCCGCCGCATCGGAAATGGCCGCTTCCCCCATCGCGCGGATCACATTGTAGGAATCGAGCAAGAGCAGGACGGGATAGACCGCAAGGCCTGTGCTCCACGTCCCCGCCTGGAGGAAGCCGATTGATATCTGGAACCAGAAGAAACACGTCACGAAAGCACCGGCCGCCCGCATGTGAGGCGAGCGCCGCCAGGCGCCGTTGATGGCCAGCACCAGAAGCCGGCCCCCGCCGGCAACCATGCAGAAGATCGACCAGTTCTCCGGATAGGCAAGGCCCGCCAGCGGCCGATAGGAGGGTGAGGAGAAGAGCAGCGGGTTGAGGAGCAGGATGATCCCCCAGTTGAGCAGGATCAGCGAGAGCGCCCACTCCGAGGCGCGGCCGGGAAAGGTCTCCCGCAGGGATTTGGTGATGTGGGCAAAGATCATGGGCACAACTCCATACAGGCCAGGATCGGCGCCGGCCGCGCCTCGCCAGTTGCGAGCATCATCGCCAGGGCGACCAGCCCGACGCCGGCCAGGGCCGCCGCCATGATGCGCCAGGGGCTATCGTTCATGGCAATAGGCGCGCCGCGCCGCGTTGCTCGCGACGATCTCGACGCGCGTCTGCTCGGTGTCGTTGACGCTCGAGGAAATGGGCTGCCAGACCGCGCAGGCGCCGCTAGTCGTCGCGGGTCCACTCGTCTGACAGTTCGCCAGCACGAGCGCGCCGCTCAGCATCGCTGCGAGCATCGGCAGCCTTGCGGGTGCGGGAAAGTTCGCGTTCATGGGCTTCGGCCTCCTTTGCCTTGGCTGTGTCGAGGCCGGCACGCCGGCCCCGGAGAAATGCGGCGACGATTCCGGCAAGCCAGGTGGCGACCAGGGCCAGGCCTGCCGTGACGCCGCCACCGGGGATGAGGTTCAGAAGATCCATGACACGCCGGCCACGATCAGGGTCAGCAGCGCGACAATGGCGAGCCCGCACAGGATCCAGTGCCACCATCGCCAGAGCGAATCGCCCTCCGCGTTCGGCTGCGCGACCATGAACACGGCCGGAATGCCGACCTGCATCAGGAAGTCGACGATCGCCTCCTGCAGATCGCCCAGAGGCAGGCCATAGAAGGCCAGATCGGACGGGGTCAGGCCGACTCTCGACAGGATCAGCATGATGATGCCGGTCACCAGCATGGTGATCAGCTTGCGGTAGTGCGCGAGTTGCATGTGTCTTCTCCCCTTCAGGTCCGCACGCGGCGGCCGATGACGATGCCCCGGTCCTCGAACCAGTCCTTCACGCCTTCGGGCGCCCACGCGAAGAGCGGCCCACGGAAGCGCCAGACGAGGAACAGGGCGATGATGATGAGGGCGGCCGAGATGCCGAGGCCGAGCGCCCAGAGCGCCGTCTCGGTCGTCGCCTCGCCGGAGGTCGCGATCTCGCCGCCACCGCCGGCCACGCCGCCCGCCGCCCCGCCGGAGCCCGCCGCCCGATTCTGTGCGTGCAGGTCGAGCGCGCGCTTGAAGGCTGCGCGGGTGGCCGGGCCGATCTTGGCATCGACGGTGAGACCGTGGTCGCGCTGGAAGGCGCGCACCGCCTTGGCCAGGCCTTCGGCACCCGTCGTGTCGTAGCCGAGCCTGATCAGCGCATCGCGGTAGTCCTCGTGCGACGAGAGCGAGGCGGGTGCAGCGGCCGCCTTGCCGGCCGGGTAGTGGCCGTGCTCGATCATGTCCCATTCCACGTCGCGCCGGCGCACCAGACCTGGCAGCACGCGCCCGCCGCCGCGGGTCCAGCTCTTGAAGGATTGCGCGGCCTCGCGGGCACGACCGGCCAGCCAGTGGCCGACCCAGGAGGCGTTGTGGATGCGCCCGGTATTGAAGTCGAACAGGGTCGAGCCGTCGAACTCGCCCTGGCGCCGGTCGAGACCGGCGCGCTTCACCCGCGGCATGTAGTTGCGGTCGAGCGCTAGATGCAGGAGGCGCCGGCTTTCCTCACGCGTGATGGTCATGCCGGGCTTGGGATCGACCACGCCGGAGGCGCGCGTGAGGCCCACGCCGATCGTGCGCACACCGGCCGGGCAGACATAGCTGCGCAGCACTTCGCCTTCTTCGGCCACAAGCACAGCTTCGCCGGCGGCCGACAATCTGGTTATCGACATCGTTCTTCTCCGTTGATGGTCGCTTGAAGGGCCTTCAGCCCCGATCGTCCTTGCCGGCCCCGCCCTGGGGCCGCTTGATATCGAGGCTCGTGGTCGAACCGCCATTGCGGCTGGCGCGGTGCGTGACCGAGGCGATGCGATAGGTGCCATCGACGGCCGGGCGCGCGCCCGTCAGCACGAAACTTCCCTCGGCCTGCGCCTCCGGCACGAGATCGAGTTCGACGCTGCCCTCCCCACCCTCTCGCTCGGCCTCGGCCTTGCGGGCCGCGCCCGCCTCTTCCGCCTGGTCCTCGTCATGGACGGTGGAGCGCAGCACGTTGACCGATTCCGGAAGGTCGCGGTCGAGAGCGAAGGTGACCTCCCTTTCGCGGAAGGTGGCGCTTTCGCGGTCGAACCAGCGCGCCCGGGCGCTGGTGAAGACGCGGCGCCCCGTATAGGGCGCGATGTCCCACGAGATCACGTTGCGGCCCACAACGCCCTCGACCACGGGCAGCGGCTCATCATGCTCGCGCGGCGCGAGCACGGCCATGTCGCCCGCGTCGGTGGCGCGGATCTTGAAGGTGGCGGCGAGTTCGCGCGCCAGGCGCTGGCCGAGATGGAGGAAGCTTTCACCGTCGGCCGCCCAATAGCCGCGCCGGATGGCGCCCAGCCGGCCCAGCACCCGCACGCCGGCAAGCCCGGCCCTCTCGGCAGCCGTCTGGAGAAACTCCTCAAGGCTGGCATCGTCCTTGTGGAAGGCCTGCGGTTCCTTGATCCGGCCGCGGCTGTCCATGCCCTTGGCCGAGACCTGAAGCACCATGCCGCGACCGCGCGAGCCGGATGACCGAACCGTGTCCACGGTACCGAAGAAGACCTGGACGCCCTGCAGAAGCACCCGCACCTTGGCCCCATCGGGCGGCAGGAGAACCTGCCCGCCCGCATCGTCGAACCGGAGCGAACAGGTGTCGGAAGAAGTCCCGTCCTTGTCGGTCACATCGATATCCATGAGGAAGGGCGCCATCACCGAGCTCATGTCGCGCCCGTCGATGAAGACCTGCCAGTTCACTTTCCACGGCATCGGCTCACCCAAACAAACTGATTACCGGGCGCGGCGCCGGTGCCGTCTCGGCCGGAAGTGCCGGCAGGAGGACGACGGTGCCGATCGGCAGCTCCGCGCCGGCATCGGCCAGCCCGGCATTGGCGGCGAGCGCCGCCTCGACCAGCCCGCGCCCGCGCACGCCGTGCAGGCGCCACAGGATCAGGTCGAGCGTGATGCCCTCGCCTTGAACGACCATACGTTCCATGTCAGCGCTCCAGCCCGAACAGGGCCAGAAGCCCGAAAATGATCTGCTGGCCGGCGCCGGCATCCGGCTGCACCTTTTCCATGGCGATGGAATGCGAGACCACATGGCCGACGCCGGTGCGGTCGAGATGGCGGTGGCTCTCCTTGATGCTGGTGATGGCGAACCAGCCGAGCCGCTGCCCGTCGCCCCGGTGCAGGGGAAATCGCGTGCCCTGCCGGCGCATCTGGTGCGCGAATTCCAGCTCGGTCAGCCCGCCCGTCTTGAAGGGCAGCAGCTGCCCGGTGAGCGTGATGCGGTCGTCGCCCTCGCCCATGAATTCCTTGCCGGGCAGTGTGCCGATCAGCGGTTTGGAGGCGATGTCGGCGCCGGCCTGGCGCGTCACCTCGTTGACGCTGAAGGGGCGCGTGTCCAGTGTCAGCGTGCCGATCATGTAGAGCATCAGGCGGTCCCCCATTCGCTGTCGGCCTGGAGGCCGGCGATCTCGGCGCGCAGCTGCCGGTCGACCTCGCGCACGAGATCGCGCGCGATGGCGCGCGGATCGCTCACCCCCTGGATGACGATGTCGCCGAAGCTGATGGCGATGTCGCGCCCGCCCGCCGATCCCGGCCGGCCGCCCTCGCGTCGCATCATGTCGCGGCTGGCACCTGCATCGTGCACATAGCCGTCGCTGCCGGCGGTGATGATTTCGGGACCTTCCTCGCCGACCAGATAGGCGCGCCCGCGCGTGATCGGCCCGCCGGCAGCACGCGCGCCGTCCACGGCCGGACCGCCGCCGCCCAGCCAGGACGGCATGGACGGCCATCGGATGATGCCGGACAGGTCGATCGAGCCGATGGCGGCGATGATGCGGCCGGGGAGTTCGCGGAACCAGGCCAGCACCTCGTCGAACTTTGCCTTGATCCCGTCCCACATTGCCTGGATCAGGGCCGTGCCGGCCTCGTAGAGCGCGACGCCGCCAGCAGCCAGCGCGCCGGCGATGCGTCCGGGAAGATCGGCCACATATTGCAGCACCCCGCCCACGGCCTGACCGACGGCGGTGCCCCAGCCGCGCCAGTCTTCCGCGCTGGCGTCGATCGGCCCGGTCATCTCGCCGAACCAGCCGATCAGGGTCGATACCGAAGACGAGATGCCGTCGATGATGGCGCCCGCGGCCGGGAACGCCTCGCTTATGCCTTCCGCGATGCCGGCGAACATCTCGCCCAGCCCCTGCCAGTTCTGCCAGATCCAGGCGCCAGCCATGGCGATGCCGACCACAATGGCACCGATACCGGTCGAGATCAGCGCGACGCGCAGCGCGAGCATCGCCGCGCGCACGAGCCGGATCGGGTTGAGCAGGGCCAGCATGCTGGCGCCCATGGCCGACAGGGCCCCGCCATGGCCCGCGATGGCCGCGGCTGCCGTGTAGCCGACCATGGCCGTCCGCGCGCCCCTGAGCGCCGCCGTGAACGGCAGGAAGGCCAGCTGCGTTGCCCACAACGCACCCTGCAATGTGCGCATGGACAGGATCGCGGCCGAGATCGCCCCGCCCTTCATCCACAGGAAGGCGAATTGTGCCGCCACCACGGCCACCCGCAGCGCGACAAGGGCGGAAACCAGCCCGACGATCGTCGCGGTCAGCCGCGGGTTGGCCTCGGCGAAGGCGGCGATCGGCCCCAGGAGCGCGATCATCGTGCGGCCCATATCGGTCATGGCCGGCAGGAGAGCGGTGCCGATGGCGATCTGCACACCTTCGACGACCGACCAGAACTCCTTCATCATGCCGTTGAAGCCGGCCATCTGGACATTGGAGATGCGCTCGGCCGTACCGCCCGAATTGCGCAGCTCCTCGTCGAGCTCGCGCAGCGCGTCGGAGCCCTGCCCGACCAGGGCGGCCATGGCGGGGCCGGCACGCTGGCCGAAGAGCTGCATCATCAGGCCTGCGTCCTCGGCATGCGGCTCGAGCTGTTCGATGATATCGGCGAAGGGCAGGAGACGGCCACGCGCGTCGGTGAACGACAGGCCGGCTTCCTGCATGGCGGAGGCCACGCCGCTGGTCGGGTTGAGAATGCGCGTCAGCGCACCGCGCAGCGAGGTGCCGGCCATCGACCCCTGGATGCCGGCATTACCCATCAGCGAGATGGCGGCGGCCGTCTCCTCGAAGCGCACGCCGGCCGCCGATGCGATCGGGCCGGCATATTTCATGGCCTCGGCAAGCTGTGAGAGATCGGTATTGGCCGAGGTGAAGGCCTTCACCAGCACGTCGTTGACATGCGCCAGCTCGGAGACGTCCTTGCCGTAGCCGGTGAGGATGTTGGAAACGACATCCGCCGTCTGCGCCAGGTCCATCTGCGCGGCCGAAGCCAGCTGCAGCGTGCCGGGCATGGCGCCCAGGATCTCGTTGGCCTTGAAGCCGGCCATGGCGAGAAAGCCCATGGCGTCGCCCGCCTGGCTGGCGGTGAACTGGGTCGAGCGGCCGAGTTCCAATGCCTGCTGGCGCAGCTGGTCGAACTGCTCGCCACTGGCCCCCGACAGCGCGGTGACGCGGTTCATCGCGGTTTCGAAATCGGCGGCAGCACGCACCGGCGCGCCGACCGAGCGCGCCATCGCATAGGCCATGGCCGCCGCGTCGACCATGCGGCCGCGCATTTCGTCCATGCGGGCATTGTTGCGCCGCTGCGCATCCTGCAGCCGGTCGACCGTGGCGGCGATCCCGCGCGCGGGAGCCGTCACCCTGTCGATCAGCGACACGATGAGCTGGGAAGTCAGCGTGGCCATGGAAGCCTCAATTTGTGATGAAAGAACCGCCGGAGGCGGCAAGCCCGACCGGGCGTCGGGCCGCATGGCCCGCCCGCCGGAGCGCCAGCGGGCAAGGCCCGCGATGCGGCGCGTGAGGCAAAAGAACGGTCAGCGCTTGCGCCGACCGTTTTCCGCTTTCAGGACGCGGGTGAGCGAGGCGGAATAGTCGATCAGCTTGTCGACATCCCATTCCTCGATCTGGTCGAGCGGTGTATGGACGTGGCGCGCGGTGCCGACGATCAGGTCCCGCCAGCGGACGCCGCCTCCTTCGCGGCCATCCGCGACATCGCCTCCGCCGCCTCCCTCGCCTCCGCTGCCGCCAGCGCCTTCCGGCGGGCAGCCACCGCGGACTTTCCCATGAGGGGAACGATCCTCTCTCCGATCTGCTCGAGATCCTCGACGTCCAGTTCCTCGATAAGCGCGAGATCGACGCCGGCCAGCGCGGCGAAGAGCATGTAGCCAGCGCGCGTCTGGTTCTTCTCGGCTTCGGCCACAAGCGTGTCCTTGGCCTTCATGCGACGGAAGGTAAGCTCCTTCACCTCACGCCCCTCATAGGGGACGGGGAAAGCGAGCGGAACGGTAACGGAAGTGGGATTGCTCATGGCAACGAACCTTCATGATGTGTGTTGAAAACGGAACAGAATGGCCGCAAGCCAAGCCCGCGACTGCGGGCCGCCGGCCGTCCGGCGCGCCCGCGCAGGGCCAGCCGCAAAGCGGCGGTGCGGCCCGTGAGCGATATCAAGCCCCCAGCGCGCGCCTGTCGGCGGCGAAGAGGTCCTCGCCGTTGCGGCGCATGATCCGCTCCCAGAAGTCGATGTAGAAGAGCTCCTGCCCGTTCAGCGAGAACTCGAAATGCGTGACTTCCTTGAGCGCGTGGGTGCAGCCGACAAACTCTTCCGGGCTCGCCTCGTCGGGTTCCCATTCGGTGATGGACCCTTCGATGATGGCGCGGGCGGGCACGGCAATGCCGGTCTTCTTGTCGCGCACCGCGCCGGCGAAGGTCCACCGCTCGGGCATGCCCAGGCCGCGGAAGATGTCGGTGTCGAAACCCTTGATCTCCATCGCGGGTTCGATCGGCTCCACGCGCGGCAGCGTGAAGTCGACGGCCATCACGCCGCCACCCGGATTGTGGCTGGCGGTCATGAACTTGATGGCCGGGATGGTCAGTTTGGAGATCGTCGTGGCGCGCGAGGAATCGGGCTCGTTGGCCCGGCGCACGTCGACGGCGGTCAGCATGTAAAGCGGCTGCATGGCAGTGCCCTTTCAGGAGATTGAGATTGTGTCGATGAACGGCCGCCAGGCCGAGCGTTCGACCGGACGCCGCGCATCGTTGCGCGCCCGGCCGGAGGGCGGGCTGCGAAGCAGCCGAACGCCCGTGAGGCAGTGAAAAACTTCCCCTAAATCCCCCCGAGCCGCGCCACGATCTCGGAGACGAGACCTTCGACGGCCGGACGGTAGCGGCGGATTTCGTGGTCGGCGCGCTTGAAGGCCGGCGCCGGCTCGATGCCCAGATTGACCGTCAGGTGGCCGAGCCTGATCTGCTCGGGGCTGTTGCGGTCGGCGCGGAACTGGACGTCGTAGCCCAGAATGTCGTCGGCCGCCTTGCGGTCGCGCAGCATGAAGCGGATCGAATTCAGCCAGGCCTCGACGATGTCGGCCGTGATGCGACGGCCGAGGAATTCCCGCGTGATCTGCATCAGCGCGACGGTCAGATAGTCGGCACCGCGCACCTGGTGGATCTGCTTCCACAATTCGCCGGTCTCGGTGTTGTCCGTGCCGATGAAGACGAAGCCGCCATCGCCCACCGCCCCGTCGACGCCGGTCTCGCCGCGCGCCACGATCGAGACTTCCGCCTCCAGCATCTGCTGGCCTTCGGTGGAGCCGTCGAGCAGCGAGAAGGGGATCGGCCGCGACAGGCCGGCCAGGCCCTGGATCGGCCGGTTGGCGATCGGGTTGAAGGGCCGCCCGCCATGCATGGCGTCGACGCGCATGAACAGCCCGACGACGCGCGGCGCCATGGGCCTGGTGACCACCTCCGCGCCCTCGAAGACGCGGGCGGCGACGCCGATCGGCATGAGCCGCTGCGAATTCATGGTCTCGCGGGCATCGATCGCCAGCGCCGAAGAACTGTCGTCGACGTCGATCGGCGCGATGGCGAGCAGCCTTTCGCAGGCGGCGGGCAGCGCGGCGACGACAGGATTGGCGGTCTCCTCGTCGGGGCGCCAGGCGGTGCGCCCGGCGAAGATGAGCCGCGGCGTCATGTTGGCGATGGAGGGGATGGAGCCGACGCCCTGCAGCGCCTCGACGATCGCGGCCGACGTGTTGGCCAGCGCCGCCGCGGGATCCTCGTCGTCGTCTTCCGCCACGCGCAGAATGACGACATCCGCCCCGGCATTGAGCCCGGCGATCTGGCTGTTGATGCCGCGCACGGCATCGGCCAGGTAGCCGGTGCCCAGCGCCTCGACGGCATCGGGATCGGACGTGGAAATGCGCACGGGCACGCCGATCGGATAGGCCTCGGCCGAGGCGTCGGGCGAGGTTTCGATCAGAAGAGCCTTTGAAAAATCGGCCCCGAGCACGGGAACCGGCTCGTCCTCGGGCCGCGTGAAAGTCATGCCGAAAGTCGGTGCCGACATCGGGTTTCTCCTGGTGTGTTGTGAAGGGGCCTTGCCCAAGGGCCATTCGGGCTCCGGCATGACGCCGAAAACGAAAAACCCGCCAGAAGGCGGGTCGGGGAAAAGCTCGGTGGCCGGGCGCTACAGCGCGCTGGCGGCCATCCACATGTCATCGATCTGTTCGGGCGAGAGCCCGAGCGCGGCGCCGATCGTCTCGATCAGCGGATGGGTGCGCTGGTAGACGGTCGCATCCTCCCATTCGATCCTGGCCGTTTCCTTCGCGTTGCCTTCCGGCATGACGTCGATCTCGGCCGTGACCTGTGTCGAGGTGATGCCGGCGGCGAGCAGGCCGAGCCGCAGCTGGCGACGCGAGAGTTCGGGCATGGCCGCGCGCAGTTCCTCGGCAGTGGGCGGGACGTAGGGGGCGACAGGCCTGCCCTCGGCAATCCACAGATCGAGGCCGGCGCGGATCTGCGGCGCGAGGCCGAAACCGTCATCCGGCCGCGAGGCATAGTCGGCGACGTAGCGCTGGCCTTCCATGTCGGTAAGATCGGCGGCCACGATATATACGCCCGGCTCTTCGGTCTCACGGACCGCGGTGATCTCGTGCAGCTGCATCATGCCATCCTCTGGAAGAGCGACCCATTGAGGCTGCCGTCACGGCCCCGAGCACGGAAGGTGCCGCTGAGTGCCGCGCCGCCGCCACCGATGGTGTAGCGGTGTGGCGAACTGGTATCGAGCCGGATAGTCGCGCTGTCGTTACGATCGACCGCTGCACCGTGAAGGACCATCACCGGATGCCCGAGCGGGAAGTTCGTCGCATTAGTGCCCGACCCGGTGAACAGCCCGACCTCCGGCTTGGTCTCCAGAGAATCGATGGCCTGTGCGATGCGCTGTGCCGTCCAGGCGCGGACCGTAGCGGCGGTGCCGGAGCGCGCTTCACCTTCCGTGACCAGCGCCATGTTGCCGCTGTGCCAGAAGGTGCGGATCGCGTTGTTGAACCGCGCGATGAGCCCGGCCGTGGTCATCCACAGATCGCCGTTTACAGACTCGCCCGGCGCCGTGCCGTGCGGCATGCGCAACGGCGCGGCGTCCTCGGTACCGGCCGGCAGACGCAGCGGCCCGGTCATGGTGCCGCCCGCCTTGTCGAGCTTCGTATCGAGTGCGGCAGTCACATCGGCCGCCGGAGCCTTGGTGGCCAGTTCGTCAGCCACAGCATCGAGTGCAGTCGCGACGCCTGTCGCAGATGCCGCCCCGATCGCCGTGCGCGCCTCGGCCTGGTCGGCCGCCGCCATGAAGCTCTTGATCGTGGCCGAGGTCGAGAAGTTCGCCGGATTGAGATAGAAGCTCGCCGGCTGGCTGTTGAGCAGCACCGAGTTCGGCGCGACGCCCTCGACGATGATCGCGATATTGTCGAAGGCGGTCTGGATCGCCTGCTGCAACTCGCCGAGTTCGGGCGCGATATTGACCTGTATGAGATCGAGCGCGGCCTGCGTGCCCTGCGCGATCAGGTTCTCGAACGTGCCTTCCAGCTCTTCGCGCTCGACCAGGCGGGCATGGATGGAGCCGAAGACCGCGTTGAAGAGGTCCGGCGACATCTCATACCGGGAGTCGACCGTGTAGCCGTTCTCAGGCGATGGCGTCGGCAGTGTCAACGCAGTTCTCCCCGTGTTCGTCGACCAGCTTGTTGAGGAAGGCGCCCTTCATTTCGTAGACGCCGCCCGGCAGAAACCGCATCCGCCCATGCTGGACGGCGCGGCTGAGCTTGACCGAATAGGTCTTCTTTTCGTTGTAAGGCTTCGTGGCCATTGAGGTTTCCTCTTGTCGGGCGCCGGCATTATACGTTTCGGGGCGGCGATCCCCTATGCAGGAAGCGGGTAGAGCGGCTGCCATCGAAGCGTCAGGCCGAAGCCGATCAGACACAACAGCCACGCCACCCCGGCGCGAAGGTAAAGCATTGCGATGATCCGGGTTAGGCGGGCGCATGGCAGGCGCCTTGCCAGGGGTGGAACGGTCGGCTAGGGGGGCAGGGCGGCTAAAATCCGTGAGCCCTTAGGAGAGTACCCACCGATGGAAGAATGGATTGCGTCGGCTATCAGAGCCGCGAAAGAAATGGAGGCACATTCCCCCCTCGAAAAAGGCGGCGCCAACGCTGACTTCGTTAAGCAAAGCTACGAAAACCATTGGGGTGGAAGGGTTGAGAGTATCCGTGAAAAGATAGCCGGCGGCGAAACAATCGCTCACATCCTCGCCGGTATTCGCAGCCAGCCCCACCTCCTGAGAAACAATCAGGGCACCGACGCGATCACCAAGAACGCGCTGCCCGACTTCAACGAAACTACGTCGGATGGCAATCCGACGTCACGTCTCGGAGTATGCAACAGCCGGTTCGTCGCGCAGCCAAACTTCGACCCGATGACCGCCATCTACCGACATGCCTTGGATGCGGACACGATAGTTGAACTCGGCGCGGGGCCGGGGTGGAACCTGTTCAACCTCTCGACCTTTTTGGGCAAGGCCGTGCACGGAAAGCGCCTGTTTGGTCTCGAGTACTCTGATGCCGGGCTGGAAATCATCAAGCTTCTTGCCGAGCATGAAAGCCTGCCAATCGAAGCGCACTTCTTCGATTACAGAAACCCCGACCTGTCCGTGCTCCCCCCTACAGGGCGCATGTTGATCTTTTCGCATCACTCGATGGAGCAGGTTGAGGAAATATCTCCCTTGCTTCACCAAACGATAGCGGCCCGAAAAGAGCCAACGAAACTTATCCACTGCGAGCCTATCGGATGGCAGCGCTTCCCTGATCTATACAAGGCGCGCGTCCGTGAGAACGACAACCTCTTAAAGGCGATGGTCGTTCGGCGCTTCGATGACCTGCATGCACCCCATGCGGTCGCGATGTCCGCCGCCATCAACTCTTGGCGCGTCAAATATAACAGAAACGCTATGAATTGCATCAACAAGCAGGTGAACGCCAAGCGGTTCATAGTGCGAGAAGCAATCTATGACTTCACCCACATCTACAACTCCAATCCCGTTAATCCTTCGACATATTTGGAGATTGATGTCCTTCCGCCACGCGATCAACCAAAGGAAGAAAGCGCGGAACAGGAGTGACTTGTCTACCGGCATGCGCTAAGCGGTGCCGCTCTTCAGTAAATATGGTGAGGCGATGCGCACGATTATCAGGAAAATCGTTCCCTACAGTGTGAGGCAAGCCCTGTGGAGGCTGAGAAACAACAAGCAGTTGTTTGCCGGCGAACCCGTCGTGCGACTGAAGTCTACTCGCTCCGCGCCAGACAATCTGCCGGTTAAGGCGCCGAAGCCTGTCACCCCCGTCGCGAACCGACCAAGAGCCTTTTCCAATCTTATTCGCACCATGTCGATCAAGCAGTTGGACGATGCGACCGTGAAGGGCGTCTCGGATTTGGCCTCGGATGCTCTCGTTATTTGGGCCTCGTTGGAATACAGGCGTGGCAATTTGCGCCTTGCTACCGACCTCGCCGCCATGATCCCGCCCAACGCAGATGTCGATCCTAGCCATCTGCGAGCTTGCTGGGACATCCTGCGCGATATCGGCCGCTTTGACCTGGCAATTAGAGGATTCGAGACCAGAGCATCGGATATCGCTCAAAGCCCAAGTCTTCGCTCCCGGCGCGCACTTACCCTTTTTGCAGCCAAGGGGTACGAGTTCCTGTCGCGATACGTCGACCGGCACAGCCAATCCACACCTAAAGGTTATGTCGTTCTTTTCGACCTCAACCACCGCATCACATCTGGGCTCATGGTCCCCATCGGCATGGAGTTGTTCCGACAAGGGTATGATGTTTCCTCGGTCATCCCGTCAACTATGCCGATCTCCCGGCGTCCCGAGCTACACGGCATTTCTGGTGCGATCAGGACCAACGGGTCATCTCTTTCGGACGAGCCGTGGACGTCCGATCGGCTCCACAATCACTGGGTTGTCGATTGGGACCATGAAATGGTGTCCTGCGACGGGGTGAATTACTACACGTTTTTCTCAGAGCGCATCAGCAAATTGCAAGGCGTATATCGCGGCAAACTGGACACTGCCAAAGCCGTCAACCTGTTCCACTCCATGCTCCATCGAAGCGACCTTGCACTGGTCATATGCAAGCGGTTGGTGACCCTCGCTGAGACGACCGGAAAGCCAGTTCGAGTAGTCGCGATGGATACTCACTTCGCTCCCCAGGGCGTCGTGCGCCGCTGGTGCGAACAAATAGGGAAGCGATACAACATCCATATGGTGGGGTTATCCGTCGCATACGAAAACTACTTCTCCAATCTTTCAACTCTGGAGGCCCGCACCGTGGCCGTTGAGGACATGACGGCCCGACCAGATGTTAGACATCCCCTACTTGCCGGGCGGTACCGCCTTGACCAGTACCTGGCGAGCGACCCGGAAGCCGTCACAAGGCGAGACCTGGTTCTGGGGATGATTAACATGAACCGAAGCGGGACCAGCGATTCAGACGAATCCGAGCGCCAGAGGGTTCTTCAGGCGATCAGTGCCGCCAAGGAAGATGGGCGAAAGGTGTTTTGCGCCTTCGGAAAGGTTCTCATCGATTTCGCGGCCCCCGACGACCGGGGGAATGTTTTCAAGGATTTCCCCACTTGGGCAAGGGCCTTGGTGGACATGGCCGCGAAATCGAACTCGCTGCTGATTATCAAGCCCCACCCCCACGAATTGCGTAGTGAGATCGTTCAGGACGGGTGTCAGAAACTTCGAGATCTGCTGCCCGAGGTCCTGCCCGATAACGTCATTTTCCTGGGCCACTCCTCGTTTAATTCGTCGGAGCTTGCCGACCACGTTGATGGCTGCTTTCTTTGGAACGGAACGGCATATGCTGAATATCAGGTGCTGGGCTGCCCTGCTTTTGCGGAGAGCATCTGGGCGGAAAAGGACTACCCTATAGACGCTCCTGTGCTGCGGACGCTGGACGACTACACAAGAGTGTTCAGAGGAGTTTCCCCGCGAGAAATCCCGGTCCATACGGTTGAACGCGCCATCGCCTACATGCAATTTATGAAGTCGGGGTTCGTTACAATCCCATTCCATTACTTCCGACGGCCAGCGACCAACAAGCCCATCGGCCCCAACATCTTCTACGAAGACCAGATCCTTGACTTGGACCAGAATGGCGACCCACATGTAACCAAGGCCGCCAGCCGGTTCTTTGAATTTGACAAGGGCGCCGAGCCCGTTGCTTACTTGCCCGCCCCTCTCAAGATGGAAGGCCCGAAACATGAACCACCGAAACGTCGCCGTACTCGTAAGACCCGTCAATGACAACGATGGGATCAAGGCCCTGGAGATGGAGGAGCATATCCGTGCGTGCGAGGGCTCGGCCAACCGCGTTTGCAGGGAACTGTACCACCATGACGATGATGGCCCGTGGGAGGAATAGTAGCTAGCTGGAGCTTTCGTCCTGCCCGGCGCTGGTCTCCAACAGCCGATCAAGCGGGCTCATCACGATCAGATCGTCCTCGCCGGGAAGCGTCTCCACTTCAAACCCTTCGGCGCGAAGCATCATGAGCAGCCTGTTTGTCATGAGCGTTTTCCCGCTCCCCGGCTCACCCTGCACAATGATTGAAAGGTTGTTCATCAGCCTGTGATCCTTCCAAGGTTGACCCCCACCAGATAGATGCCCGGCTCGACACCATAGTCACCATTCGTCGCGCCGGGCGCGAGATAGCAAGCACCCATTGCGTAACTGCCAACGACGAGGGTCAACATCAACTGCCCTACGTCCGTCGACCAACCGGCTCCGATCTGCGCGAAGTTCGGCCAGGTTACGCCGTGATCTGTCGAGCGATGCGCACCGACGCCTGTCAGTTTTGTCCCGCTCGCCAGTCGTCCCGCTGCATCGAGGCCAGAGCGGTTGGGTTGCCGCAAACCAAGGGGAAGAGCCAAATCGTCGTTTGGCAGCCTATGTAGCTCGGGCTGCGTACCGCGTGGCGTGATGAGAGCTGGCGCGGGGAACGGTCCTACGCCGCCCGTCTTCCGGGTTTGATACAGAGGTCGATTAGCCCCCGTCTCCTCGCGCATAACACAGACATGATCGCCATTGCCCGCGATGACATAGCCAGCTTCACCGAAAGCAAGCGCAGGATTGGACCCGATGATTTCCTTGAATGTGAAGTCCCAGCCGCCATTGCTGCTTACAAACGCGGCCGTAACGAACGGTGTCGGGCTGACGCGGTAGCCGGTGATGATGATGTCGCTGCCATCCTGCACCGGACGGCCCGCCCATATCGCATAGGTCCCGTTGTCACCCCCCGCCGTGGTGACGGCAATGGTGGACTGGATTTTTGTCTCGTAGACGCCTGGGGAAAGGCATCGAGCACGGAAGATGTTCTTGCCGCCGAACACCTCGCCGGGTTCCAGGATGTCATCCAGAAAGCTCAAGGTTTGAAACCCGGCGCTGTTCTCGAAATAGACCCCCTGCTGAATGTCGATGACCTGCACATCATCGGGGTCGGAAAAATCGACATACACCTTCACCCATCTTTGCCGCTGGGATTGGGCGTGCCCGATGCCGCTCGAAAAGATGAACAGAAGGATTGCGGTTGTGCTGGAGGTGACCTTCTTGTGGATCGCACTCGGAAAGGCATTGTATTCGTTCCGCTCCAGCCGGATCGCCCTCATCCCGAGCTGCATCCACCGCTGATATTCGGGATTGTCGAGGGACTTCGGGACAGTTGAAATCCTCCCATCGACATCCATCAGGATCGTGTTTGCGTCCGAAGAGATCGCTGAAATGCTCATGGGTGGCACGTCGCAAGAATGTGAGCAAAGTAAAGCGTTCGATCAATCGCAGCGGCATTATTTGCTATGATGCACCCCTTTCGTCCAGGATGCGTCACAGCGGCTGCAATGTCGGCAGCGGGGGAAGCTTGCGCCATCTGGCCTGAAGCACCGGTTTGCGGGCTATAGACGGTCACCGTGGGCGTGGCTTCCATATCCCATTCGGGAGTAAACGATACGGCTGTTGCAACCCCAGTTCCGTTGGCGGTAAAGCGCTTCGAGCCGCTGTAGTTGACAGGCGTGCCTGGCGCTATGTCGTCATCGTAGGTCTTCCAGATGATGGAGCGCATCCGCATCTTGCTGTAGATCGGATCGCCTGGAATATAAGGGCTGACAACAGCGCCAATCTCCAACTGCACTTCTTCGATCTCGGACCAGTCATTGGCACCAGCCGTCCCCGCTGGAACGTGCTGGAAGCGAGCCGCGTTCTGCGTCATGTCGGACGGATATGTTCCCGAAAGGGTAAATGTCTGCCATGACGTGGAAGGCGTGAGGGCTGCTGAAGTAACGGCGTTGTCACCAACCGAGTAGTTCCCGTTGGTCAACGCAATGACTTGGCGCGTTAGCGCGTTGGTAGATTTCTCGCCGATAAACAGCGCCCCCGAGAAGTCAGCGCCGGTGCGGTACCGAAACGTGCGGCTGAAAGGCTTACCCGCCAGTGCAACAGCATCGTAGCGTTCCAACGGAAGAACCAAGTTGATCGCGTTGGTGCTCGTGTCGCCCGGTGTGCGGTGCACACGGAGAGCGAAATTATTGCCTCTGGACCCCTGCTGCCGGGTTACGGTGACACCGGTCGCACCGCTGGTTCGGGCGATGGTCGCTCCAGCGGCAGCAATGATCCGAGCCGCCGTGCCAGTGATAGTCGCGCCCATCGGCCAGTGTTCGAAGGCTCCCTGCCAGCAGAAGTTCCGCGTATCCCGCTCGCCTTGTGGGCCTTGTGGGCCTTGTGGGCCAGGATCGCCCTTGTCGCCCACCACTGTCGTCCACAATCCATCGCTCCAGCGGCGCATGGCATCGTCCGCTTCCCGGACATAGAGAGCGCCTTCGATTGGTGATCCACCAGCAAAGGCCGTCGCGGCGGCGTCGTCTACAAAAGCGCCAAGATAGCGAGTGCGAAATTCTTCCACCCACTCTCTCGCCGATAGCGAGCCAAGGCCGTCAGGGTTGATGCCAGTGGCCCAGGCTTTGGATTGATCTTTGTGCTCCCCGCTCTCCTGCGCGTATTCGCGGCTGGATTTCGATCCCGGCCCATCGGGCTCGGTGCCGTCGGCAAACGCCTGTGAGCGCTCGACAGCACTTGAGAGATCGGCCAGGTCGCCAAGCCAGTCTTCCAGCGTGCCTTCATAGCCCTCGTCGACCGCGAGTTCATAGGCGCTCTTGCCGGTATCGCCCTGATCGCCTTTCTCTCCCTGGGGACCCTGAATAGGACCGACATTGACGAATTCCTCGTCTGTCGCATTCCAGACCCACAGATCACCGTCGATCACATAGCCGTCGCCGATATCGCCACTGGCCGGCAGTTCGCTGACATTGGCCAGCGTGCCGAGAATGTTGACCGAACTGCCGTCGTCGCCCTTCGGGCCGATATCACCCTGGTCACCCTTGGGGCCTGGCTCGCCCTGATCGCCCTTATCCCCTTTGTCGCCTTTCGGGCCGACTTCACCGGTATCACCGACCTCGCCCTTGAGATCGACGAAATCACCCCACTCCCCGCCGCCCAGACGGAAGCGCACCGCGGTGCCCTGCCACTCGTGTTCGAACCCGTCTGCAATCTGCGCAAGCTGCTGGAGCCAGGCCTCGATCGTTTCGGCGATACCGAACACCTCGGCGCGAGCCTGCAGCACGGCCGGCAGGCTCTCCAGCACCGACAACGGGTCGTTGTCGACATAACCGCGATAGGCGTCGAAGCGGGCGTTGATCGCCTTCAGCAGCGCCTCACCGATCTTGACAGCGGCCTGAGCCTTGATCTGGTCGGTATGCAGGTTCATGGGGCAAACCTCAAAGCGCAGCCAGGAAGCAATCTTCGATGAAGGGGACCGAGACGACGTTCGACGCCGTCATGGCCGGGCGCATGCGCGCCGCTGTGGCCGGTGCCGCCAGCTCGTAGAACGACGTGTAGCGGCGCCGCTCCGGTTCGTTGGGATCGATCCAGATCTCGGTTGCGTCCGGCGTGATGACGTCCGTGCCGACCATGATGCGCGGCGTGAAGGTGTGCTCGGCCTCGTTGAACGCGTCGACCGTGAACTGCGTCACGATCGTTTCCGTCGACAGGCCGAACTCGAATTCCTCGCTTACCGCCACCATGTCGCCGCGGTGGCGGCCGAGCTTGGCGCGAAGCGAATTGTCGAGCACCACCATCGGCGCCAGGTCGACCGTTCCGATCAGCACCAGCCGCAGCTCGACCAGCGCCGGCAGGCCGACCAGCGGATGCGTGCCGATATCGGACGTCTCCTCGAGCGCCCGCCACTCAGTCTGGCCGCTCGGCCGGATTTCCCATTCCAGCATGGTGCCGCCCGGCGCCCATGCCTTCATGATGAACTCGATATCCGTCATGCCGTTCTCGAGCGTCAGCGCGTCGAAGGAGACGACCGTGCGCACGTCGCGGAACTTGGCGCCGAAGATCCTGAAGGCGAAGTCGCTCGTGCCCTCGCCCTGGGCCCACACGCCGTCGGTGGCATAGAAGCGCGTGCCGGAGGTGAACTTGTTGCCCGTCGTGGTGTGGACGGCGTGATTGCCCGTCGTCACCGTGAAGAAGGCGTACCGCTTGCCGCTCTCCAGCATGGTGATCGGCAGCGTGAACTTGTTCCAGCCGATCACCAGCGCGTTCTGCGGCACCGTCGTGTAGGCCAGGACCTCGTCGAACTTCGGCATGCCGACCGAATTGGTCTCGCACAGGAACAGGTGCACGTCGCCCGAAGCGCCGACCGTGGCGAAGTCGAGATCGATCGAGGTCACGATCATCGGCTGGGAGACGAGGAAGGTCTGGCCGTAGATCGAGCCGTTGACGCCGACTTCCTCGGTTTCATACTCCCAATAGGTCTCGGTCCATTCCTCGCGGATCACGCGGCGTATCCAGCGCCAGGACGGACCCCGCACGCTGCCGGCCGGGCGCTCGACGAGCTGGTATTCCTCGCCCTGATGGAAGAACATCTCGCCGACGCGGACATTGGCGAGCAGATCGGACCAGTAGCGCTGGTTCGTGCAGTAATGCACGGCCGTCCCGTAGCGGATCGACGTGCGCGAGACCTCTTTCAGCACCGCCGTGACGACGGTGTGCACCTGCTGCGAAATGTTGAGCGCGGCATCGCGCCCGACATTGGCGATGCGCAGCGCCTCGTCATAGGCCGGGATCATGCGGCGGTTGGCGCCGATCATGATGGCCGGGTTGTCCTCGTTGAGGACCGCCAGCTGCTGGTCTTTCTCGTTGGCATAGGCGAACCGCACGCCCTCGCGTACGCGCGCCAGCCAGCCCGCATGCGTCGTGTCCCACTGGGCGTAGGTCAGGGCGGGATCGAACACATAGGCCCGCTGCTCTTCGGGCAGCTGCAGCTGGATGCGGGCCGCGCCGATGTCGCGCTGCATCTGCCGGATGATCGTCGGCCGGGGAATTTCGCCGAGGCGCGACGTGATGTTCGCGATGTCGGTCTCGATCGATTCCGTGCGGCGGAACAGCGCATCGAGATTGACTTCGACGGAGCTGAGGCGGCCGTCGAGCTCGTACAGCGTCTTGACGCGCCAGCCCTCGCCAGGCTCGATCGATGCAATGCCCGACGACGTCAGAAGCACGAAGGCGACGACCGCGTCGGTCTCGGCGATCGCCGGCCGGAGAGCCGGCGCCGGCGTGGCGTTGCCCTGCTGGACGACGATGAAGACGCGCCGCTCGACCCGCTTCGGCGTCGAGATATTGACCGGGATGGAAGTCTCCGGATCGACCGACGTCTCGAAGTTGCGGTTCTCGTTGACCGTGATTTCCTCGCCGCGCAGGATCAGCGCCACCCAGCGCTGGTCGGACGCGACCAGGGGAATGTGGATCTGGAGATTGAGATCGACGGATTCGTCGAGCCCGAAAATCTTCTCGCGGGTGACGTAGCGACCGGCCGAAACCGTCACCTCCTGTGCCGACTTCTGCGCAACGGTGAACGCCGCCCAATGCGCGGGATAGCCGATGGCGTCGTTGACCAGGGCATCAAGTGCTGCCTGCGAGTGCGCGCCGATGGCATTGAAATCATTATGCCCGGCAATCTCGGCATCGTCGAAAAGGATACGCTTCATCTCATCCCTCTAGAGCCGCGGCCGGTCGATGAACTGGCCGAAGTGAATGGAACCGTCGAGCGGCAGGCGATCGCCGAAGCGAGCGCGCCGACGCCACGCGAAATTGACGCTGGTGAGCGTTTCGGGAGCCTTCGCCACGCTGGCTGCGATCTGTGCGCGGCGCAGCGGTTCGAGGCTGATGCTCGTCATGGCCGACAGCCCAAGCACGGCCCGGCCGATCCGAAACGGATTGACGGGCTGGGCAAGCGGAACCTTGACCAGATAGTGCGCCGTCATCGGCCGGTGGTTGATCGGCCTGACACCGATCGCCGATCGACCGATGACGAAGCGCGCGGGGTGCGCGATCAGCCAGGTGATCTCGGCGTCGACATAGGCGAGGAAGCGCCTTGCGCCCTCTCTTGTCCCCTTGAGCGCCGCCAGCTGGACAGCCTCGGCGACCATCTGGCGCTTGCGCTCCTCCGGCCAGTCGTCGAACCAGAGATCGACGCTCTCATGGGCTGCCAGGAACGGCAGGAATGCAGCCGGCGTGGTCGCCGGATCGAGGATATCGCGCAGCGGCACCGGCAGGATGTCGGTCAGCGCCTTCGCGACAGCCCTCTCGAATGCCGTCGCGTTGGACGGCAGGATCTTCGCCGCGTCGGTCACGACGCCACCTCGACCGTGATGTCGATCAAGGTCAGCACCGGAACCGTGTAGGGGTGCGCCACGATATCGGCGACCGGCTCATGATGCTGGACGTCGATCACGCTCGGCCCGAAGGATGCGCCTGCCAGAAGATCGCGCGGCACGCCGGCGCCGATCTTCATGCGGCTGTCGGCGATCAGGCGAACCCGGTCTTCCGCTTCCTTGCGCACGATCTCGGCATCGGGCCCGACCGGCACGAGGATGGTCTGGACGACCTGGAATTCGTGGCGCGTGGCCGGCAGAACCGACACGCCGACAGCTTCCGGCTTCACGTCGGGCGCCTGAACCGCGGCCTGCACGACCGCAAGTTCGGCCTGTGTCGCCGCCACACCGTTCTCGCCGATGATGACCACGTCCGTGTCGCCGATCCGCCCATGGACGGCGCGCCCGTTGACGCGCACATCGTGCAGCTTCGGCGCCGACGTCCACGCCTCATAGAGGTATCGCGAGGCGGAACCGGCCGAAGGACGATCGAACGACAGGAGGTAACGCCGCAGCAGCTGGGCATCGCCTTCCATGACCGCGGGCTCGTTGCCCGATGCCGGAACCAGCTCGAGGCGAAGAACGCCCTGCCGCGAGGCGATCTGATCCAGGTCCGACCCGCGTGCCATAGGCGCCAGCACGGACCGCACGGCGTCGTTGACACGCGCCCGGTCGAGCAGCCGAAGATAGGACCAGGCCTGCCCGACGATCGCGACCGGGTCGGTCTCCAGCCCGCCGACCTCATAGGGCGGCAGGTCGGGATTGTCCGCACGCGCTTCGTCCCATGCCGCCTGGAAGCGGTCGCGGAAAGCCGCGAACAGCGTCTCGAAGTCGAGGGCCTCGATCGCGGCCGGGAAAGGCAGGCGCGACAGGTCGATCGTGGTCGGCGCGCTCATGCGATCACCCGGGCGCGGCCCTGGCCGAAAGCGAGACCGAAGCTCATCACGCGTTCCACCCTGTCATCCCCCAGATGGCCCCTCGGCCGGTAGTCGACTTCGATTGCGAAACTCACCTGCCCGAGCCGGATGCCGTCCACCGAGCCGGTAGCCACGATCCGCCGCACGGCGAAGCGCGGTTCCCACAGATCGATCGCCGTGGCGATCAGCGTCTGGAAGGCCACGAAGAGCTGCGGCGTCACCAATCGGCCGAGAAGCTCGGCCATGCCGCCGCCGAACTCGCGGCGCATCACGCGCTCGCCCAGCCGCGTCGACAGGATCACCTCGACCGACTGGAAGGCCGAGGCCAGATTTGCGAGCGGCCGACCGGTGACCCGATCAACGCCCGCCATGATCGTCCTTAGCCGGGCGCCGGCGCCTTGCCTTGCGGGCGGGCGCGATCCGCCCGTGATCGAGGTCGTAGCGGGCCTGTGTCGGCGTCAGGGTGACGATCCGGTTGGCCGGCACCTTGGCGCCATTGACCATCGTCACGCCCTCGCGGACGCGATACTGGCGGGTTTCCATCTGGATGCTCCTATTGCGGCGGTCCGCTGGTCCCGCCGCCCGGTTTGACGTCCGTATGGACGTGATCGTCCCCGACATTCCTGTCATTGTGCCGCAGCATCGAACCGTTGATCTGCACGTCGCCGTGGATCGTCAGCACGCCATCCTTGATCGACAGCGTGACGCCGCCGAACTGCAGCACATTCTCCGCGAGGTCGGAAGACGGCGCGCCGTCCTGTCCCGAGAACCCGGCCCGAAGCAGGATGCCCTGCCGCGGGTCGCCGGTCGGGTTGATGACGCCGACGATCTGGCCCTTGGAGAGCGGCGCCCAGCTCTTGGTGGCGCCACCCGATTCCGGATGTGGATACCAGGGCGAGAGGTAGGGGCCGTCCGGCCCCTCTCCGAGCTTGAGCCGATAGCCCTTCTGCGCGTCCACTTCCTCGACCGGCCCGACCTTCAGCGAATTGCCAAAGGCCGTCTTGAGCATCTCGACATCCGCCTTGATCTCGGCGACGACGCTAGCCATTCTCGACCTCGATCCCTGCCCTGCCCTCGATATCCAGTGTCGCCAGCGTCCCTTCGGGCGCCGGTTCGCCGTCGTCGCCCACCAGGGGCGACAGGCCGAGGGCGGCAAGTTCGTCCGCCGTCATGCCCAGGTGACGCCGCACGGCGTCCCACGGCTCGTCGGAGCCCGAGATCGCACTGGCCAGAATGGCGCCCTGGACTTGCCGCACGGGGTTCGCGTGGACGGCAAGCTTGGCGATCAGCCTGGCGAGCGGCGCTTCCGGCGGCAGGACGGTCCCCTTCGCAGGGTCCTCGATCAGCTGCGCCGTCACCCTGATCTGGCGCCCGGCGAGCTTGACGCCGATATGCCCGCTCGACGTGCGCGCATGCTCGATCTTGACGTAGCTCATGACCAGGCCCCGGTAGATTTCGGCCCACTCATTGGCGGGGTCGTTGAGCGTGTCCGCGATCTCGCGCGCCACCATGTCGAGGTGGAATTCATAGGCCGGATCGGTCGCGGGCATGCCCTCGACGATGAAGGACTCGCCGGTGTTGTCGTTCGTCTCGGTCATCGCCGCCGAGATACCCATCTCGAATTCGATTTCCGTCAGCCCGTTGTCGAGCATCATGCGCAGATCGTTGCTTCCCTCGTGCACGGCACCGCTGGTGTAGACCGCGATGAACGGCTTCTCCTCGTCCGTGCGCACCGCGCCGTCCGCGCCGATGTCGAGCGCGGCAATCTGGCTGTCGAGCACATTGTCGAGGACGCGCGTCTGGCCCTTGAGCGCCTCCACGGCAGCGATCCGCAGCCCGATCCGTACCAGCGACATCAGGCTTCTCCGAGACCGGCAAACAGCCTGGTGTGATTTCTGTCGTCGACGCCCAGGACTTCGAACCAGGGCTGGCCCGGAATCGACAGCACGCGAATCTTGTCGCCGCCGCGCAGCCGGACATCCGGATATCGGGCGCGGTCGATCGCCAGGATTGCCTTTGCAGTATCGAAGCGCACGCTCCAGCGCTGCGCCATGCCACCTGTCATGTTGGTATTGGCCGAATTGCCGTAGCGAAACACCGCCTCGATATCGACGGCAGCCCGCTCCGGATCGACCTGCCCGTCCTTCAGATACGCCAGACGAACCGGGCCGGCGAATATCCGGTCGACCTGCGCGATCATGCGATCGCGCAGGACATGAAAGCGAGCCGGGAGCATGTCAGCCCCGGGCGGCTTCGAGCGCGGAGATGATCTCCGCCTTGGTCGCACGCTCGGATACCTCGACGTTGCGGCGCTTCGCCTCGTCAAGCAGTTCTGCCTTGGTGAGGCTCTCGAGCGATACATCGCCAGAAGCGGTTTCCGCGACCGGCGGATGCTGAAGCCCGACCTTCACGTACCGGCCATTGTGAAAGCCGGGGGTCGCACGGGCGCTCATGGCTACTGCGCCCGTGCGCGAAGCAGCATCTCGGGGCGGGTGCAGATGAACAGCGGATAGCTGTACATCTCGACGCGGTCCCATTCGTCGCGCCCCGACTTGTCCTCGAGCACCAGCCCGTAGTACTCGCGCCCCTTCTTGTTGACGTAGGGCTTGAACTCGCTGGCAGGTGCCCAGCCGACCTTGAAGGCGCCGCGCGCGCCAATGGGGAAGAACCGCGCCTTGGCCGTGTCGATCGCGATGGTGCTTCCGTCGTCGGTTCCGCGATAGTTGATGAAGGTGATGCCCTCGATCTCGATCGCGGAGAACCCCTCGATGTTCTCGAGCATCGCTGCACGCTCGGTGCCAAGCTTCGTTTCCTTGATCTGCGGATGATTGACCAGCAGATCGAAGAAGGTGTCGCCGACCAGAGCGCCGATGCGTGTGGAGGGTGACCAGACACCCTTCGCCGCCTTCTGCATCGCACGCTTGACGTCACGACACTTCTTGCGAACGTCCGTGGCGGCATCGTTGAGTGCGAAGTTGATCTCGGTCGGCTCGGCGATGCCCCACTCGTCATACCAGTCGAAGAGAACCGTCGTTCCGTCCGCATCGAGAACGCGGCCCTGGACGGCGCCGAAACGCTGATATTCCCAGGTCAGCTCCATGTCGTCGAGGATGTTGGCGGTTCGCTCCGTAACTTCCTCGGCGATCTCCTTGGTCTGTTCGTCGAACGGAAGAGAGAGAACACCGGCGAGTTCGATCGCGTAGATCGTGGAGCCCTTGGCAAGCCGGACGGCGTCGAACTTCCGGACCTTTGCTCCGCGAGGAATGAGTTCCTCGGGGGGCGCGCCGGTTTCCGAGGTCGGGATGAGCATCAGCGTGCCCTCCCTGCTCGCGACCGCGATCGTACGCGAGCGCGAATAGATCGGTTCAAACAGACCGAGCGATCCCAGAAGCTGGGGCTTGAAGTCGATGCGCTCCACGATTTCCTCGTGGAATTCGATCGCGCCCCAGGCGTTCTGGTTGAAGATATCGGTTACGATGGCCATGGGTAGGGTCCTTCCCTCTAGCGACCGACAATGCCGAAGTCGGCAAGCGCGGCCAGCGCGGCGGTCTTGTCATTGTCGGAGACGCCATCGGCCCACTGCAGGACGTCTGCATGAACCTCGGTGTCGCGGGCGGTGAGCGTGCGGCGCACGTCATCTTCGGAAGCATCGCATCCTTCATAGAGGATCGCGGCCGCGTTCTCGGAACCATCCTCCCCGTCCGGGTCGAAAGGCACATACTTGCCCGATGCGGTCACCCGGCTCAGAACAGCGCCCGCCTTGAGCACGCCCGACCCCGAAGCGATGATGCCGACCTCACGGGAGCGATATCCGTTCGCTTCGGAGACGATGTAGTGAGCGGTCGTGAACCGATCCTGTTCGAGAATTCTCGACATGGTCGCCTCCTTCTAGCGGCGCTTGTTGGTGCGCTCGACTGCAGCGGAAAGTACGCTGCGGTCGGCGCCGGGTTCACGGCGAGGGCCAGGCTGCGCCAGACCAGCCGCGGCGAGACGCTTGGTCTCATAGTCGGCGGCGGGCTTCTGTCCCGCTGCCGCCGCGACATTGGCCGTGACAAAGGCGGCCACGTCCTCGCCCGACATGCCCGGCGACTTCTCCGCGAGGTCGAGCGCGGCCGACATGCGGCCAGGATCGCCCTTGACGCCTTCGGCGCCGAGCGCGGTCACAAGGCGAGAGGTCGCTTCGCGCGCACCCTCGTCCTTTCCTTCCGCGCGCGAGGCGGCAACTGCCGCATCGTGCTCGGCCTGCGAAATGCCGGCATTCTTGGCGCCGCCGGCAGGCGTATCGTCTTTCGACATCGCTCCATCCTCTTGGGTTGAGCTGGCGCCTGCGCGCCGGGTTTCGTCCTCGTCGAGGACAGTATCCGCGTCCGCGAGGGTAGCCTCGCGGATCGCGGCAAGCATGCTGCTGGCCATGGTCAGGCTCTCCGGTTGACTTCGCTGATGAAGGCCTCGAAGGCCTCCTGCCCGTCCCCGATCGCGTCCACGAGGCCGAGGCGCACGGCTTCGGCCGCATCGAACGTGTCGGCTTCCGTGTCGAGAGCGGCCTTCTTCGACATGCGCCGGCCACGGCCCGCTTCCACCACCTCGGCGAATGCGCCGCGCATGGTTTCGACTTCCGCCGCCCAGCGTGCGCGCAGCCGGTCAGGAAGCGGCTCGAAGGCATTGCCCTCGACTTTGTGCTTGCCGGCATGGATGAAGGTCACCTTGATGCCTTCCTGCTCGAGATGACCGCTGAAATCGGCATGCATGATCACGACGCCGATGGAGCCGGCCCCGCCGAAGCGCGGCATGATGATCTGCCTTGCCTGGCTGGCCATCATGTAGCCGGCGGAATAGGCATGGTCGGTCAGTATCGAGATGGTCGGTTTGGCCCGTGACAGGTCGCGAATGTCCGCCGCCGTCTCGAAAGCGCCGTTCACCATACCGCCGAAGCTGTCGACCTCGAAGACGACGCCCTTGACGTCCGGATGGCGCTTCGCCCGCGATATCTGGGTGCGAAGCCCCTCATATGAGGTTTCCCCGGAACTCGACCCGATCCAGGCGCCCTTGTGAACCAGCGTGCCCTCGATCGGGATGACTGCGACATTGTCGACAATCTGGAAGGGCGCCAGACCCGCGCGGTCATAGGCGCGGCCCAGCCGGTCGCCGATCACGCCCGCCGATGGCCGGCCATTCGCGAAGGCCACATGCTCGGTCCCGCCTTCGCCATTGACGATGGTGATCGGCATGCCGGTCAGTCGGGGCCCGAGCATGCGCACCACCGTCTCGGCCTTGCCGGGATGGTAGAGATGCGGCGTGTCGAAAAGCACGCTGCAGATGCGTTCGAATGAAGCTGCCATGATCTCTAGCGGACGAACCGCATCCTTTTTGCGAATCGGACCCGCTTGCCGGTCTTGGCGGCGCACTGGCCCTCATATTGGCTGATCAGCTCGCGCAACCGCGCAAGGTTGCCGGCATGCCAGCGCACCTCGTCGTCGCCGAAACGCGTGGTTGCGACGCCGCTGCCGGTGACGATGGCAAGCTCCGCCTTCCGCAGGGCCTTGGCCACGGCGCAGGGGTCGTCGAAGTCGACCTGCACGCCATTGATCTCGACCGTATCCATCAGCCGTTCGCGCGCTCGCGGCGCGCCTCGCTGTCTTCCTCGCCGCTATCGGCGCGGCCCGGGCGGCGCTCGTAAGGCGACTGCATGCCTTCGGCGAGATAGCGCTTGTGCAGGCGAAGCCGCATGTCGAACACCTCGTCGGGATCCTTGCCGAGCTCGCCGCACTCGTCCTCGACGGTCGAGGTGCCGTTCAGCATGCGCTCGGTCGAGGCCTTGGCGCTCTTGAAATCGTCGGCCGTTGGCTTGGCCGGACCCTGCCAGAGCGCCCAGGAGAATTTGTCGCGGTTGGCCGCAAAGGCCGCGTAGCCGCCCTTGACCGGAATGCGCCCTTCCCCGACTTCCTCGTCGAACCAGTTCTCGTAGTGCGCCTGGGCGATCGGCGCCGCCAGCCGCTCGCGCCGCCGCACCACGACCGGCCAGATCGACGAATTCTCCATCCTGACGGAGGAATAGGTCGCGTTCTCGTGGTTCATCGTGAACCCGCCGAAGGAAATGCCGATCGCGCGGGCCATCTCCCGGGAGAGCTCCCGGCTGACGGGCAGGAACTCCGGCCCGGGCGTTCTGCTGGCGAGAAGCTCGAGCTTCTCGCCGGGTGCGAGTTGAGAGATGCGTGGATCGCTGCCGACCGATATCTCGCTCTCCGCCGCCCGCTCCATCTGCGCCTTGAAGAAGTCGAGATAGTCGCCCTTCAGATCTTTGTCCTCGATCGCCTCCAGCGCCTCGAAGGCTTCCGCCGACGGTTTCTCGCTGGTCAGCGCCGCAGCAAAGACGGTCTGCAGGATTGCGGTCTGGATCGTGGCGTCGACCAGCGTCTCGTGCTGGATGTGCTGCCGGAACGCGGGCGCAATGCGCGAGATACCCCGCACGTCGTCCGCATCCATCGGATCGAAGACGTGCACCACGACCTGGCGCCCGTCACGGTCATAGGCCAGATGATCGCGCTTGCGCATGATGCCCGCTTCCTTCTCCTGGAAGCGATAGGCGATCGGCCGCTGGTTCGTGTCGTGGATGACCCCCTGAAACATCCCTTCGATCTCGTTCGTGTCCTGAACGAGTTTGGTCGGCGAGACCATGCACATCTTGGTTCCGGCCACGATGCCGTAACGCTGCCGCTGAGCGCGCGGCATGTAGGACATCACGCCGATCGCTTCGCCATAGGCCATGTCCCAGCGTAGTGCGATGTCGATCATCTGCGGCACGGTGAACTTGCCGCGAAGGTCGCATTCGCGCGGGTTCCACGAATAACGCTTCCACTCGCGCTTGATCAGCCGGATCAGGTCGGCCGATTCCTTCTCCGAGTAGCCGAGCCCGACCAGGTCCGGCTGCGGATTCAGAACCAGCTCGACCCCGACCGTGTCGGCGATGACCTGGTCGGCGGCGCCGCGCAGGCGCCCCGAGTTCTGGATCAGGTCGAGAGCAATCCCTGCCGTGCGCCGCCAGACCGCCCGCACCTCGTCGCGATGGTCGCGCAGATAGGCCGGTCGCGTCGAGATGATCGACGAGCGCGTGTCGCGCAGATAGGCGCCGCGGGGCGTCGGACGCGTGGCGGGCGAGATCGCCGGCACGCTGCGCACCCTCGTCCTGACCTTGTCGCTCATATGCGCCGTTTCCACCTTTCGCGCCGCTCGCGGCGGGCATCGTCGTCTTGCTTTTTCTCGGCCGGCACCGCGGGCGCCTCGGCCGCTGCTGGCCTGGACATGAGCAGGTCGGGCTCCGCGGGCAGTTGCACGCGCGCCCGGATTTCGGCCCATTGGGCGTCCGTCATCGTCGAAAGCCCGAGCAGCTCTGCCATGGCCATGGCGTAGATCCGGCAGTCGAGGATGTGGTTGTCGGTCCGCAGCCGGACCCACTCCTCCTTGAAGCGGCCCTTGACCACGGCCGTGACGAAACTCTCGGCTGTCAGCTGGAGGAAGTATTCCTTCCCCAGAAACGTCCCGAAATGGCAGTAGCCGGGCGGATCGGTCGCCTCCCCCGCCGCGAGGCCGGGCTTGTGCAGATTGGCGAACAGCTCCGACTTCAGTCCCCATGTGCCGACCGGCCACAGCATGGCCGCGCCGAAACGCTTGCGCCTGCCCCGCTTGGTGACCGATTTCTTGGCCGGCACGCTGATCGCGGGCACGCCGCGCCCGCCCTGCCCCTTGATGGCGTAGGCGTTCGGGCGCCGGCGGCACCATTCCATCACCTGGTTCGTTCGCCCACCGTCGCCGCCGTCGACCGCGAGGGCCTCGATGCGGCGCGGATTTCCGAACACGTCGGTGAGCGGTGTCATGTAGAAGCGGTCGAGTTGCTCCCATGCTCCCATGCCGGGATGATCGGTCGGCCCCTCGAAGAACCGGACCCCGAGCGCCCAGCTCTGGCGATCCTGCCCGAACCCAACACCCTCGACCCAGATACCGTTGTGCTGGACGTCGGCGCCGGCCGTCACGATCAGCACCTCGGCCGGCACCGTCAGCTCAGCATAGGCCTCGCGCCGCTCCATGAGCCGCTCGTGGTCGGGTGCGTTGCCGCGCTCCTTGGCCGGCAGGCCGAGAACCAGGTTGCGGATGCCCTTGTCGCCGAGACCGCCCGGTTTGGCGTGGTTGATAACGTCCTCGGCGATCGCCTCGTAGCTCATCATGAGCGAATCGAAGGCATCGACATGGAAGCCGGGATGCCGGTCCGGGCCATGCGCGGTGGCGAGGAATCGCCCCTTGCGCACGCCGATGACACGCTCGGCCTCGGAGATCACATGGCCGCAGGATGGGCAGCCGTAGAAACTCTTGTGCGGGTGCGAGCGGTCCAGATGGAAGCCTTCGAACACCTGCTTGAACTCGTGCCCGCATTCGACGCAGGCGATATTCCAGAACCGCTGGTCGGATCGGCGAAAGGACCGGTCGATGCGACAGTGGCCCGGACCCTCGCCCAGTTCGTCGCCCGTGTCGATCTCCGGCGTCGACAGCTCGAAGATCTTGTAGGTCTTGGTCCGGCGAAAGGCCGTGAAGCGACCGAAGAACAGTGTCTCGGGATCATCCCCGTTGGGATGGGTCTGCCATTTGGAGACCTCGTCCTTCACGCCGAACCGTGTCGTCTTGCCCGACAGGTCCGTCGCCACGTTCGCGTTCGCCAGCATCAGGGAGCCGCCGGCAAAGCGCTTCTCGTAGATGGTCGACCCTGCCCCCGATCGGCTGAGGGCGGGGAAGATGATCTGCTTTCCCGTCGCCTTCTGCCACGCATCGATCAGCGGCTGCAGCTTCTGGCTGTTCATGTCCTGTAGGAAGTCGATCGACGGCAGGCCGTAGATCGAATTGTCCGGCGCCGTCTCGGCGATGAACAGCTGCCAGGCGAGCGCCAGGATCGAGATGCCCGTCTGCTGGCTCTTGCGCACCGTCACCAGGTTGGCCGGGTGCTCCGGATTGAGCGTGTCGGCGATCTCGCCCAGATAGGGCGCATCCTCGAGCGACCAGAACTCCCCCTTCTTTGGCCCATCGACCAGGACGATGTTCTTCGGCAGCCACGCCCGGAACGACACCGGCGGCTTCGGCCGGATCGCTTCCGCTAGCGTGCCCGCCACCACCCGCAGCGCGGCGGGATGGCCGGGATCGACGTGAATGGTCACAGCTCGTGATCCTCGACCAGATCATCCTGCTCCGCCGCCCCCGTCATGATCTCCTCGAGGCGGTTGGCGATCTCGGTGTTGAGCTCGAAACTGATCTGCCGAAGCAGGACGCGCAGCCCGTGGACACCTTCACGCCCGACCGCCAGCGCCATGTCGTCGGCCCGGTTCTGGAGCCGCGCCACCATGCTCTGGATCTCGCGGCCGCAGACGGTCATGGCCTCGCGGGTCTTGTCCGCTCGCAGGAGCTGGCCGATCTCTTCCTGGCGGCGAAGCTTCTCGCGGCCGACCTTCAGCCAGGCTTCCTGGCGAAGCGCCTCGTCGCGCGACTGGCTGCCGCCGACGGGCTTCGCCGTGGCGACGGGTTCCTCGCGCCGCGCGGCCGCTACCTTCTCCGAGCTCGAGAACTCGCCGCGGATATGGTCGTAATGAGCGAGCGAGAAGCGCACCACGCGGTCGCGGGCGTCGCGCTCGACCGGCAGGCCGTGCTGTTCGACGAAGCGGCGCACCAGCTTGGTCACCGCGGCCTTGCTCACCTTGTCGCGGGCAGCCACCTCGCCCGGCGTGACCATTACATGCTGATCGCCGGCCATCGCCTCACCAATTCCTCTGGCAACCGGGCCGAAACCCTTGTGCGGCAAGCCCCCGCGACCGCGTGACAACCCCTTTCGTCATGGCTGACAACCCTGACAACCCAACTTTCGAGCCCCTGCGACTGGCAAGATTCCGGGCCACTTTCGCACCGTCCGGCCGGGGAGCGGGGAACGGTCCCTAGCCGGTGCGGGCGGGTCGGCGGCGCGCCGCCGGGTCCGTGGTCAGCTGAAGGCGCCGCCGGTCATGCGCCTGAGTTCATGGGCCATGCGCTGCGGCAGGACCGTGCGCACCGAGGCTTCGAACTCGGCCCGGGTCTGTCCCGTCACCATCTCGGTGGGGATGAACACACCCGACTTCTGCTTGACGATCGGCGTACGCCCCGACCCCGCACGCGCGAACACATGCCCGCCCATGCCGATCGGCACGCGGGTGGGGAAGCGCCCGCCCTTGATGAAGGTGCTGGCGAAGATCTTGCGCTTGCCGAACGGCGCGGCACTGACGCCGCGCGCCGTCTCGCGAGCCGAGAAGTATTTGAGCGACACGTCGCCGCCCTTGGCCCGCATGACATAGACCATGCTGGCGGTGTTGGCCCGCGTGACGCGGACCGCCTTGACGATGGTCTTGCGCTTCAGCCCGGTCTGCTTGGTCAGAGTGCGCCGCACCTTGGTGCGCGCCATGTCGCCGGTCCGGTTGACGACGCGGGCGCCGACGGCGCGAAACCGCGCATCGCCCAGCGAGCGGAGCGCATCGGCGAAGCGGGCAATGCCCTCCCCGTTCTGCCACCCCATGACCAGCAAGGCATCGCCCCAATGAAAAACCCGCCGCGGGCTGGCCGGGCGGGTGATTTCTTTTTTACCGTGATCAGGTCTACGTCAAGTTTTCGGCGCGCGTCAAGCGGGTTCAGCTAATTTTTAGCCGCGCCGGCCAATTCCAAGAGCCGCACGCCCGCGCCCTCATGCGAAAGCCAGGGCGTCATGCGCTCATCGAACGGCGCGAAGCGATGCGCCACCAGGGCCAGCGCGAGATTGCCTTCGAGATAACGCATCGCCGCGACCCAGAGCTGCCAGTCGAGACGCGAGAGAATGTCGCCGGTCGGGTCGTCGGAAAGCTCATATTTGCGATAGGCCCCACGTACCGGGCGGCGCGAACGCGGGTGCAGCCCGTCGACCTCGATCAGGCTCCGGCGCCCGAACACGTCGGTGACCGCCTTTTCCACGAACCAGGCCGGCCTCCCGCCGCGCTCGACCATGCGCACCTTGCTGACCGGGGCCGACCAGTCGGGCCGCTTGCCCAGCACCGCCGTGCCGATGACCAGCGACATCAGCGAGGCGGCGCGCTGGCGAAACGGGCGAAGCCGGTAGCGCTCGGCCACCCGCGCCACCGCCGCCTCGGCCAGCCCGCCCGTGTCGGGCCAGTCGGCAAGGGCGGCCCAGCCCTCGGGGATGATCGCCTCGCAGCGCGCCAGCCCGGCCACCGCCTCGCCCACCGCCAGCGCATCGTCATGCGGCGCGCCCTGCTCGATGAAGAAATTCTCGTGGTCGCGCCGACCGCCATCGACCAGCGTCATCAGCTCGGCAAAGGAATTGATCCTGCCCCAGCTGGTCGCCTCCAGCATGCGCCAGGCGGAATTGGCGTTGTCGAGCCCGTCCACGCCGCCGCCTTTCGGCAGCTCGTGCACGAAAGCCCAGGATGCCAGCTCTTCAATGGTCATCGTCTTCATGATTTTTGCTCCAGCGTCCCAGTTTCGGCCCTATCGACCCAAATTCTTCGCTTCCGTCCCAATTCTTGATTTCTCCAAACCATTGAAAGAAAAACACAATTCCGAAGGAAAGGGACGGTAGGGACGCTAGGGACGATAAAACTCCGCCACACATGGAAAAGATTGCGCCTGTTTTTAAAGGCCAGCCCCTTCCCCTTTACGCGCGCACGTGCACGGGAAACCCCACAATCATCGTCCCTAGCGTCCCTAGCGTCCTAAACGTCTGTTTTCCCACACCCTTCTGGCCCGCCCTTGCGCCCCAATCCTTCGCCTACCGTCCCTCGCTGCCCTTTCTTCGTCCCCGAACGGGGCGGCGGGAGGCGGCAACGGTGGGCAGCACTCCGGCCCAGGAAGGGGGAGAAGGGTCAGCCATCGAAACCGTAATCCTCCGGACGCGGGCCGGGATCGGCGCCCGACGGCCGCACGAATTCCTCGCGCGCATGGATGCCGCGATAGAGCGTCGATCCGCTCTTGGCCTTCCAGAACATCTTCATCTGGCCGTCGGGCGATCGCCACGTCAGCCGCGTGTAGTCGGGCAGCTTGCGCGAGAAGGTCGAGCCCTTGAACTCCGGCGCGCCCTCGCGGGCGGCCCAATTGGCATAGGCGATGTGGAGATCGCCGGGCGAGGAAAAGTCTTCCTCGCGGCCGGTAACGAGGCAGGCGTTGCGCAGGAAGGCCCCGATCGGGTCGCTCTCCTCGCGATATTCGCGGGTGGCCGCCAGCACCTTTTCGGGCGGGCGCAGCCCGAAATTCAGATAGTCGAGCGCGCCCTGCACCATCCAGGCGAACACGCCCTCGGCCTCGCCGCGCAGCGTCTTGGCGAGGTTCCGGTCGACCTCCTCTTCCGGGATCTGCACTTCCCAGGGCACGAGATAGACGCGCCGCCAGATGCCGTCCGACGTGTCGTCGATGCGCGGCTTGTGGTTGCCCGACAACATGATCTTGAACTGCGGCTCGACCTCGAAGAAGTCCTGGTGCAGGCGCCGCACCGCGATCTTCTCGCCGCCCGTCAGCGTCTTGATCAGCGCATCCTTCAACTTCACGCCCATTTCCGGCTCGGAGGCAGCGACCAGCCGCGCGCCCGGCAGCCGCGCCAGGTCGGGCGTGGCCTCCGAGCCGCCGCGCCGCGTCTCGCCGGCGAAACTGTCGATCGACAGCGTGACCGCATAGTCGCCCAGGATGGCGCAGAGCAGGTCGACGAAGGTCGATTTGCCGTTGCGCCCCGCCCCGTAGAAGAAGACCAGGCACTGCTCGACGGTCAGCCCGGTCAGGCAGTAGCCGGCGAAACGCTGCAGGAAGGCGCGGATCTCAGGATCGGGCTGGACGCGCTTGAGAAAATTGTCGAAGGCGGGCGCGGCCGAGCCGGGCGAAAACGGCTGTTCGACCAGTTTGGAGATGTAATCGCCCGGCCGGTGCGGGTCGCTCGCCACGCTCCAGGTGAAGGTCGGGTCCTCAGGGTCCGATTCCTGGTTCTCGGTCCTGGCGAAGCGCAGCGTGCCCGACCGGCAATTGACGGCAAAAAGATCGCGGTTGAGATCGCCCACCATCATGGCGACATGCGGCAGCGCCTCGCGCATCATGTTGTCGAGTTTTGACGATCCGGCCGAACTCTTGGCATGGCGGTGGCGCGCCGAGCGCCGGCCATTGGCCTTCTTGCGCGCTTCCTCGCCTTCCTCGATCGCATCGTCGAGTTCCATCCAGCGGGCCATCTTGTCGGGATCCCAGTCCTTGGACGGCCGCCCCATCTTGCCCTTTTCGAGCTTCGCATTCTTGCCGGCATCGATCGCCTTCTGCTCTTCCTCCGTGGCGGTGAGCAGCATCGCCTCGTCCGAAATCAGCTCGGCCGTCTTCTGGGCAAGCGGGCGCACGACGGAGCCGTCCTCGTCCTCCTTCCAGCGGCAGCCGTCGAAACCGTGCCAGCCGATGCGCGCGACATGGATGACCTTGCGGCCGTAGCGCGCGAGAAAGCGCCGCCCATTGCCGATATCGGTCTCTGGCTCGAAGGCGCAGGCGGCAAGAAGCTCCTGGAAATCGGGCTCGGGCTCGTCGGCAGTCGGCATCGGCCGGTCGGGCGCCGACAGGCCGCCCCGCGATCCGCCCGGCAAGGGGGACGGGGCCTTGGCGCCATGGGCAAGCTCGGCCTGGCGGCGCGCATCCTCCATCATGGATGCGACTTCGGGTGGCATCCCCCCGTTTTTCCTGGTCATTCCTGGTCCGCCCCGTCACGCAAGTTCAACATTGCCGCCATCACGGCGGCATCCTCCGGCGGCCACAGCACCGGGATCAGCCTTCCCGGCCGCGCATGCCGCGCCCGCGCCCGGGCCATGGCGGACGCCGTCGCCACGCGCTCGGAATCGCCATCGGCGACCAGCACCAGCTCGTCGACATGATCGGGGATCATCATCGCGTCCGCGTCCGCGTCGTTGCCTTCCCGTCCCGGCCGCGGCACCGGCCCCTGCACGCGCACGGGGCGCACGCGCCCGTTCCGATCCTCGCGCGTCAGCTCGGGATGGGAAAAGGCGGATTTCGGGTCGGCGGGCCCGGCCATGTTGCCGAGGTCGCCGGCCGCGAAGTAGAACGTGTCGTCGCGAAACCCTTCCCAGCCGGCAAAGGCCAGCGTGTTCTCGATGCCTTCCGCCCCCAGCCAGCGCAGCGCCGACGGCCGCCCGGAAAGGCCGATGACGCCCCCCTTCTTGGTGCCGCGCATCTTCTTGGACGGCAGGATCTCGTAGAGCCCGGCCGCGATATCGATCTGCGTCGGCAGCGAGGAGCCCGCGCGCCAATCATGCCGGCCGCCCAGACGACCTTCCTTGGTCAGTCCATAGAGCAGCGGCCGATATTTCGGCGGCGCATCGAGGTCGATCCAGGTGATGTGGCAGCCGATCAGCTCGACGTGAAGCGATGCGTCGAACCTGATGAAAGGTGCGACCATCGCCGGCCCCTCGTGGATGGCGACGGGGGCACCGTGATCGTCCTGGCCATGCCAGTAGGGCAGCGACGGCGCGTAGCGAATCCACTTGTCGCCAGGTACGCCACAGGCGCGCATGGATAGATAATAGTGCACCGGATCGGCACCGATCGTGCGGCCCGCCTCGTAGATCCCGCGCGCCTTTGCCCGCTCCTTGTCGCGAAACGCGTTGCCCGCCCGCGCGCGCTTTTCCTCGTCTTGCGCCGCCTGGCGCTGGCGCTCGGCAATGCGGGCCTCGCGCGCGGCGCGCTCTTCCTCGCTCTCGCGCTCGCCGCCCTGGGGGATATCTCGGCCGAGCACGGCCGAACACGCCTCGAGGAAGCCGGCGCGGCTCTTGAGATCGAGTTCCAGGCAGTGCGCGGCCAGCCCGATCGCATCCTTGCCGCCGACATCGCAATGGCGGCAGTGCCAGGCGTTCTTGCGCGTGTTGAAGGAAAACCGGTCCTTGCCACCCGACACGGGACAGGGCTGTGGATGCTCGTCGCCGGCGGCCTTGAAGGCGAGGTCCAACAGCTTCGCCGCGGCCCCGACCGACACGGCACGCGCATCCTCGATGAATTCCTTGATCTCGTCGGTCATGCCGACACCGCCACGAGCCGATATCGGTTGTTGCTGCCGGCGCCGGCGCAGTTCTTCGGGATCGTCCAGCCATGGGAGGGCAGTTTTTTGCGCAGCCTGGCCAGCACCATGCCCAGCACATTGTTGGCGCATTCGGGACCGCCATTCGGATCGTCGAAATACAGCGTGTCGATCAGCGCCCGCCGTTCCACGCTGCGCGGGTAGATTCCGGCCAGCGCGACCACGACCCGCCGCTCCTGCGGCGACAGCGCCGCGGCGTCGAGCGCCTCGATCGGCGCAGCCTTGGCAATGGGGGAGCCGCAGCAGGGGCAGATGAAGCTCATCGCTTCACCTCGACGGCATGCGTGATGTGCCAGTTGCCGTCGGCGCGCGGTACGCATTCACTCAGGATGAAGGGGACGAGCGTGGTCTCCCAGTCGGCAAGGGCGCACCAGCCGGTGCCGTTGCCGATGGCGTTGATGTCGAAGATGCCGACCCCACGCTCGGGGTGACGGGCAGCGCCGACCCAGTGCGTCTGTCGATAGCGGGCCCGGATCGGCACCCCCGGCGCTGTCCATGGTCCTTCCCACTGGATCCGCGCCAGCCCGTATTGGGGCCAGCTTGCCCGACCCAGATCGCCCCCGCGATAGGAGAACGCGACGCCGAGACCGGCGAGGACCTGCCACATCAGCGTCGGATTGGTGTAGCGCTTGGTCTCGAAATCGCCCATGTGCGGGCGAAGCTCGTCGAGCGTGAGACCGCATATCGCGGCGATGGCACCCGGTCCGCAATTCGCTCCCCATTCATCGAAAGCACGCTCGGCATCATCGGCGGAGAACCTTGGCAGCTGGATCATTCCGCCGCCTCCCGCACACGCGCCAGGTGGCCGCAATTGGCTTTCACCAGCGCCTCGGCCAGCGGCGGGCAGACGCTGTTGCCACAGCACGAGCCCTGCACGGTTGCCGTGATCGGGCTGCCGTCCGGCCGCCGGTCGATGATGTAGCTGTCGGGGAACCCTTGCGCCCGGAACCGCTCGCGCGGCGTCAGCATGCGCATGCCGATATCGGCGATGGCGAAGGTCTCGCCGTCGATGTCGACTGTCACCAGCCCCATGCGGTCCTTCACCGTGTCGGTGTGCATCGGGTCCGTCACGACCGAACCGTCCCCGGTGCCGTAGTACTTGGTGAGGAAACCGGAGATCAGGGCGGCGTGCTGCCCGCCCGCCATGATGGTCTTGGCAGGCTTGCGCAGATCGCCTTCTCCGCCCCGCGTGTTCGAGGTGTAGGACCACGAGAGATGCGCCGCCACGACGCTCTGCTGACTGGCACCGAATGCCCCGCCCGTCGTGATTGTCGCCACCGGCTTGCGCGCATCATGGCCCACCACGCCGGTATTGTGCTGGGCGAGGAACGCGGCCACGACGCCATGGCGGTTGCCGCCCGCCGTATCGGTCGCCAGCGGCTCTTCCGGCCGCCTGCCGCGATCATGACCGCCGTCGCCTTCGCCATAGTAGGACGTCACGTGCGCCGCCACGACCGCATGCTTCGCCGCACCGGCCACTTGCGTGCCAAGCGGCTTGTCGACATCAAGTGCGCGGGGCGCCTGACCCTTCCGCTCGCCATAGCCAGTCTGCACCATGGTCGCCGCCACCACGCCGATCGGCGCCGCCCCGCCCGGCTTCTTGATGTAGCTGTTGGCCGTCACCGTCGGCGCCGGCTCGTCGAGGCCGGATCCGGTCGAGCCGGATTGGAACTTCGTCAGATGGGCCGCAATGACCGCGTTCTGGTCCTTCGGACTTGCGGTCACCGTGTGCAGCGGCGCGTCAACCGACCTGTTGCCGCCACCATGCTGGCCATAAGTGACGACCGGCACGACCACTGCATGATCGCTCCGGCTGTGAGCCGTCTGCGTCCGCACCGGCTCGTCGACTGAGTGCACGCGGGCGTCGCCGGCATGCGCCACCGGCACGATGAACGGCTTCTTCGCCTCCAGCACGTAGCGCACGATCCCGCGTGCGATGCGCTTCATCGTGGCGTCGGCCAGCGGGCGGATCGCCCTGACCCCATGCTTGTCCATGATCTCGGCCGCGCTGTCGAAGATCGAAGGGCATGGCAGTGACCAGTCGATGATCTCTGCCGCCGTCCGCCAGGGCTTCTTGCGCCCCGCGATCACGTCCGGATCGTCGGGCTTCCCGTGCGTCGGCTCCGGCCAGACGATCGGCCGCCCGTCGCGGCGCGCGATCATGAAGAAGCGTTTGCGGATGGTCGGCGCGCCATAGTCGCAGGCGCGAAGCTCGCGCCATTCCATGCGATAGCCGAGCCGCTTCAGCTGTGCCGTCCACAGCGCGAAAGTCTGGCCGCGGCGCTCGCGGCAGGGCTTGCCTTCCGCCGTCACCGGCCCCCAGTCGCGGAATTCCTCGACGTTCTCCAGCATGATGACTTCCGGCCGCACGCGCCGCGCCCACAGCACCACGACCCAGGCCAGATCGCGGATCGACCGCTTGACCGGACGACCGCCCTTGGCCTTGGAAAAATGCTTGCAGTCGGGCGAGAACCAGGCGAGCCCGACGCGCCGATGCCCCACCGCCTCCAGCGGATCGACCTGCCAGATGTTCTTCGACAGATGCAGCGTTGCGGGATGGTTGACCTCGTGCATGGCCAGCGCATCGGCATTATGGTTGATCGCGATGTCGGGTGAGCGACCGAGCGCCATCTCGATACCCGTCGAGGCCCCGCCGCCGCCCGCGAAGGAATCGACGATCAGCGCCTCGCCGGCAGAGCCCATGGGCGCAACGGTATCGAACAGGGTTTTCATGCCGCCGCCCTCACTTCCCGCATGGCGATGTCGTCGGGCGAAGCCACGCGCAGGCGGCCGGACTGGATGCCCGACAGCAGCCCCGCCATGAGGCACCGAGCGGCGGTATTGGTCGGCCAGAACGCGAGGTCGAAGAAGATCACCGGCGTGCCGCGCGACCAGCCGACCAGCTGGGCGGCCCGCGTGATGGTGCGCACGTCGTCGGCAACCTCTACCGCCGTGCCTGTTTCGCAGAGCAGCCCGTGATCGCGGGCGATCTTGCGGGCGGCCAGATGGTCGGGCGCGACGATGAGCAGGGTCATGATTTTCCCCCCGAAAGCGCGATGTCGCCAAATCCATTGATCGCGCCCTTGGAGGGCCGGGATGGCGTCCCGAAGTGGCGGATCAGCGTGCTGAGCAGTGCCCGGTCAGAGGGGGTCGTCTCGCCCTGGTCGTGACAGAAGATGTAGAGCGCGGCCTGGACGTTCTCGATCGGGAGCCAGGCACCAGGCGCCGCCACCACATGTGCGGTCACGAATTCGTCGAGCAGCTGGCGCGCCGTCTTCATGGGAGCGGCCCCCGCAAAACTCTCCTGCACAAGGGCATGCGGCTGGGGCGCCTTCCCTCGCAGCGCGCCGGGCGGCACGGCAAGCCCGGCCTCGCGCGCCAGAAGTCCCGCCTCGTGGCGCATGGCGTCGGGCAAGGCCTCGAGCCGCGCAGGATCGGGAAAGGCCTGCCCGAAGCGATCGGGAATACGAGGACCGCGCGGGCGCGGGATCACACCAAAGGCGGTCATGCGGACACCTCGCCGCCAGCCGCCCGCACCGAGGTGACGGCGGGAAGATGGCCCATGGAAGTGCTTCGGGGCGCCGGCTGCGGAACACCGCGCGCGTGATGGGCAAACAGGCCGAACGCATGCAGATCCTCGAGTTCCAGCCCGACCACGCCGCCGCGCTCGCGCCGCATGATCCACGCCCATTCGACCGAGGAGCGGTATTTGCGCGGCTCGAACCAGATGGCAAAGCAGCGGCTGCCATTAGGAATATTGCCGATCGCCTGGCTGGTGGTCACGACCGAGACGCCTTCGGGCGGCTGCGGGCGGCCGAACAGCGTGACGAGCGCCCGCTCGGGCCGCGTGGTGATGATGGTCAGTTCACCCATGCCTGCTATCCTCCTCAGCTGCCCGGCTGGCCGGGGTCCGTTTCACGTTTGAAGCACTGCAACAGCCTGATTTCGCTGGCATCTGTTCGGGCGGCAGGTAGAAGCGGCGGATGTCGACGCCGAGCCAGTCGCAGATGGCGATGACCTTGTGCACGGCGATCATCTGGCCCGACGCGGCCCGCGACAGATCCGTGAAGGTGACGCCGATCGTGCCGGCCAGCGCCCGATAGCCGCTGCCATCGGCCGACAGCCGCGCGCGCACCAGAATGGCAAAGCCGCGCCAGTCGTAATCGGCCCGCTCGGGCGAGCGCGCGTTCTGGAGCCCACTCATTGCGCGTGTCCCCCGCCCGAAGCACGCAAGCCCGACCGGGCGTCGGGCCGCGTGGCCCGCCCCGCCGGAGTGCCAGCAGGCGAAGCCTGCGGTACGGCGCGTGAGGCATCCCTGAGAAACAGCGTCGGCTGTTCGCCGATCCAGTCGCACAGCGCGAAGAATTCGTAGGCGCCTGGGTTGCGGCCGCGCGCGGCGCGCTGGACGGCGTCCGGCTCGATGCCGCTTTCGCGCGCCACCCGCCGCACCGTCTTGCGGCGATGGATGCGCCGCGCTTCGAGAAACAGCGCGAACACGTCGAAATCCACCATGGCAGGATCGAAGGCGTCGACACGCGGGGGCACGTTCATTCCGCCGCCTCCGCCTGTTCGGGGCTGATTTCGGCGAGATAATCGAACAGCGTCGGCGCCCTGCCCCCGCCCGAAGCGATTTCGGCATAGGCGCAGCCATCGGCGAAATAGCTGGGGTTGAGTTCGACGGCCACGGCCTTGCGGCCGAGGTGAAGCGCGCACCACGGCACCGTCATGATGCCGCCGAACGGGTCGAAGACGGTCTCCCCTTCCATCGAATGCTGCAGGATCGTGCGGTCGACGATGTCGAACTGCAGCGGGCACAGATGCATCTCCTGCCCCTTCGATTTCTGCATCATGTTGAGCGTGCGCATGCGCGCCACGTCGCTCCAGATCTCGGGATGGGCGACATGGGGCGGCGCGATCATGAAGGTCGGCGGCAGCCGGTGTTTTTCGTCCAGCGCCTCCGTCAGCGCGACATGCGCCTCATGGTCGTAGACATTGGACAGTGCCCAGGCCTTCCAGCCGCGATAGACGTCGCGACCGTCGCGACCGACCAGGTCGGCCAGCTCGGCAGGCAGAAGCGGACGGTCTCCGCTTGACCGCCACACGCCATGCGCGTCGATCTGCCAGCGGCCCCGGCTGTAGCCGGCCGCATTGAGCCATTCGTCTTCGGCCCATTCCTTCTTGGCCTTGGTCACCGGCGTGTCGGCATAGCCATTGGAACGGTCGGTCGGCGGTTTTCTGAATTTCAGCAGATATTCGGGCATGCCGTTGCCCATCCGCGTCCCGTCCTTGCACTGCTCCGACCAGCCCAGCCGATAGGTCTGGTTGTTCTCGCGGACCACGTCGGTGGCGATGGTGACGCGCGACAGGAAGGCAAAACCGTGCTTTCGGAAATGCGCCACGCAGTCGTCGGAGAACGGGCTGACGGTCTGGAAGCCCAGCCCGTTGATGCCACCCGGCACGATACGGTCCTTCACGTGGATGACCGCCACCCGGCCGGGCTTGAGCACACGCAGGAGCTGCGGGGTCAGAAAGTCCATCTGCGCCCAGAAATGCGGGTCGTCGTCCGTGTGGCCGAAATCGTTGAAGGACGGGGTGTATTCATATTGCGTGGAGAACGGAATCGAGGTGACGATCAGGTCGACGCTGTCGTCTTCCATCGCCCTCGTCTCTTCCACGCAGTCATTGTGCACGAGCCGGTAGTTCCGGCCGGTGACTTCGCGCCGCTCGACGCCCATGGAACGCTTGAGCGCCCCGTCGATCGCCTGCTCGGCCAGGCCGAAGCGGCGGATGATCGCGGCCATCTTCTCGGCCTGTTCCTCGAACTGGCGCCAGCGGCGCTCCAGCTCGCGGCGGATATGCCGCTCGGCTTCGGTATGGATGAGGTCGAGCCGGCACTGCCCCTCCTGCCCGAAACGCTGGATGCGGAAGACGGACTGGATGAAATCGTGGAACTTGAAGCCGATGCCGAGATAGACCGCCCAGCTGCAATGTTTCTGGAAATTGCAGCCCGAGCCGTTGAGAACGGGCTTTGTCGCCAGCTCCTGGAACTCGCCGCGCGCGAAACCGATGACGCGGGCTTCCTTCTCGTCTTCCTTCAGCGTGCCCCACACGCTTTTTGCGCCGGGTATCGCCTTCTCGATCGCCTTCCGCTCGTCTTCCAGATCGTGCCAGATGATGCGGTGCGCGGCGGGATCCTCGCTGCGGATTTCCATGAGTTTTGCGATCCGGGCGTCGAGCGAGCGCCGTTTTTCCCGGCTGGCCTCGACCACGCCGAGCGCGGTGGAGACGAAGAGCCTCTTTTGCCCGTCCTTCTCGGCACCCGCCTCGCCATGATCCGTGGCAACCTCGTGCCAGCGAATGTCGAGCGGCGGCAGGTCGTAGCCCTCGTCGGAATAGCCGAGATCGGAGGGCTTCTGGACGAACAGCGCCCAGCTCGCGACCCACAGCCAGAACTCCTCCTCCTTGTGAGGGTGGAGCGTCAGCTTGTCGGCCTTTTCCGAATTGCGCCGGAAGAAGCGGGTCTTTGCCTCGCCCACATCCATCACGCCTAGGAACGCGGCATAGGCCAGCAGTTCGATGAATTCGTTCGGGTCGGGAATGGCCGTGGCCACGAAGCGGTACTTCACGCCCTCGCGCTTGACCCCGGCCTTGCGGTCGTCGCCGGCGAATTTCGCCATGAACTCGCGGAACGTTTTCGAGCCGCCGAAGCCGCGCAAGCAGGCCGCCTCGTCGAGCGACGCGGCGGTGAAGATCGACGGGTCGAGCTTGCCGTCGCGCACCGTCTCGTAATTGGTCAGGTGAATGACGACCTGGTCGCCGCCCGCCGCATTCGCAGGCTCCAACTCAAGGGCCGAGCGTATGAACTTGAGCCGGACGTTCGGATGCCGTGTCTCGGCCTCGAGGAAGAATTCGTGGCGCACGCCGAGCGGCACCACGATCAACGCATGGCCGCCCTCGTGCTTCATGCACTGGCGCAGGATCTCGATCTGCGTCGAGGTCTTGTGCAGCCCAAAACGCAGGAAGAGCGCGCGGCGCCCGCCCCGGCAGGCCCAAGGTACGATCGCCCGCGTCATCTCCTTCAAAAGCGGGTTGACGCCGCCAGGATCGACCTCGAACCCGGCCTGCGGGGCAAGCTTCGCCTTGGCTTTCAGGAAATCGGCATAGGCGGGAAGCGCGTTCATTCCGCCGCCTCGAGCAATTCCCGCCCGGCCTGCGTGGCGCGTTGGGCGTGGTGGGCGCAGTAGCGTCCGGAAGCGCGCGGCGCGCCGCAGACCGGCATGTCGGGACCCGAGGCTGAAAGCGGCGGGCCGGCAAAGAACAGGCAGAGCCCGGCTTCGACCGCCTGCAGGAAGGGCGCCGAATCGAGATCGGGCGCCGGCACGGGGCGTGGCGGTGCCGGCTTCGGCTTTTCGGCGCGGCGGATTGGCGCTGCCGCCCTGGGGGAGCCGGGTTTCGGCCCGGAGCGGCCGGCACGGCCGCGCAGGGGAAACCGGTCGCGGTGGCGGTTCATGATGCCCAGCACCGCCGAGCGCGAGACGTCGCCCAACGCGGCCACGATCTCGCCCGAGGAAAGCCCCTCGTTCCACAGCCTGGCTGCATGGCTGATCCGCTTCTCCGTCCAGCTGCTCATGGGAAGTCGCCTCCCGCGTTGTTCTTGACGACGATGCCGATCGTGCCGAGCCGCCCCTGGACGGAGCGCAGCACGCGGCAGGCTTCCTCGATTTCCATGTTGATGCGGCGCCGGTCGGCCTCGCACAGCGTGCCGTCGGCCATGGCATGCAGGATGGCGGCCACGACTTCCGCGCTTTCGGAGCCGATGCGGGCGATCTCGCGCAGGCACAGATCGCCATTGGCCGGCCGCGCCTCGGCCACCAGCCGGTAGCCCAGCAGCGTCGCCATGGCGGCCACGACGACCGGGCCGCCCGCCATGCGGTCGAGATCGACGGCCACGTCGATCGGGCAATGCCTGTCATCCTGTTCGGGCGCGCCGTAACGCGACAGATCGGCCTCGCCGACCCGGGTCATGTGCTGGACGGAAGCCGCACCGCCGCCGAGCTTGGCGGCGCGCCGCACTGACATGGACAGCGCCCGGCGTTCCTGCGGCGTGGTCTCGCGCAGCTCAGCCATGGTCGCCGCCCCGGCAAGAATGAGCGCGGGAATTGCCGTGACGCGACGTGAGCGCGCGATCATGTTCGGCGTAGAGAGCGGAGAGGCCGATCATCTCGCAGCGCGCACACACGAGCTGCTCGACGAGTTTGGCAGGGGAGACACCATCATGGGCGGCAGCCAGGATCAGCAGCGGCCAGACGGTTTCGGGCAGGCGCAGGTCGATACCCGGACGGGGATCGACACCAGGCGCGATGTCCTGCTGCACGAGCTTCTCGCGACCCCAGGGCGCGTAACGGCAAGCCTCACTGCTCATTCTGCTGCCTCCCCCAGTTCCAGAAACCGTTCCGGCCGGTTCGCCCTGAGCCAGTCGAGCCGCGTGGCGTGCATGTCCTGGGCGGCAACCGCGCCTTCGGTGAGCGCCGCGATGCGCTCGACCAGGTCGGCATCGGCCTTGTTCTGGCCGGTCTCGATGCGCTGGAAGGAACGCGCGCCCCCATCGAGCCCCAGCGACATCGCGCATTCGCCCTGTGACTTTCCCGCCGCCAATCGCCAGTGTCTGAGTTCCATGGCACAAAAATGGCCATATGGGCCAATTATTGTCAAGCCATTTTATGGCCTATTGCGCCATGGCGGAAAATGGCGGTTTCGGCCATGATCGCCGCCATGACCGAATCCGCTCCCAAAGCCCCGAATTCGCTGCGCGCGATCCGCCGCGCGCGGGAGATCACGCTCGAGCAGCTGGGCGAGATGGTCGGCACCGACCCCTCGACCATCAACAAGCTGGAGCGGGGCCGGATGCGGCTGAACGAACGGTGGCTCCTGCCGCTGGCAAAAGCGCTGGGCGTCAGCGTCGACGACATCCTGGCATCCCCGGAAGACATGCCGGGGATCGTTCCGCACGACATGCACGATGCGCATCGCGAGCGCGAAATAGCCCGGCAGCCGGGCATCGGCAGCGATTCGTTCCGCCCGGCCGCGGTGCCGGTGCCTGCCCCGCAGGACATGCCCAACGACGTGCCCGTGCTGGGCACGGCCGCTGGCTCGCATCTGCGCGGCGCCTTTCAGATGGACGAGGCGAACATCGTCGACTGGGTGCGCCGCCCGCCCGCGCTGACGGGCGCGAAGAAGGCCTATGCGCTTTACGTGGAAGGGTCATCCATGGCGCCGGAACACAATGCCGGCGATCTTCGCTTCGTGCATCCCGGCCGCCCGCCGCGAATCGGCGACACGGTCATCGTCCAGGTGCGCGTCGGCGCCAATGAGCCGATCGAGGCCTCGATCGGCCACTATCTGAAGAAGACGCCGACCATGATCGTCATCGGCAAGCTGAACCCGGAAGCCCAGGTGCAGCTGAAGCTCGACACGGTGATCGACATCCACAAGGTGCTGACCATGAACGAGTTGTTCGGGGTTTAAACTATCATTCTATAAATTAGTTTGACGACATACCAAGTAACGCCAGCTAACGTAGCTGCGGCTGGTATTGCCAGAATGAAAAAGCCGACGTCATACAAAATGCGGATAGCTCGCCGCCAAGCGGGCGATTGCATGTTGCGCACATGCCAATACAAGGTCAGTTGCTCGATTTCAGATACCGACCTTATCCGATTCGCACCTTGGAGGACGTGATCCTTCTTCAGGCCGCCGGGCAACGGTTCATATATTTCTTCAAACGTCTCTATCAAATAGGTCTTATGAGAGGAGATTGTAAAGAACGTCTGTTCATGGGCGACAAAATCCACCGCTGAGCGGTACCTCTTTGGGACGTAGGGGCAAAACATCCCGAATAAAATGGTAGCAAAACCCACCAAGAAGCTTCCATAGAAAAGCAGCAATAGCCGCCAAGGCACGTCAGTTATGATCAGCTGGAAATCTTCGCTGATTTGCCCCGCAAGCTCGACGAATTGTTCATTGAGGAGGAGAAGATAACCTGCGACCGGCATCAGAACTGAGACGCGAACCGCAGGCGAAGTTCCCAGCGCGCTCAGGTTATGCCAGCGAGAGCCAAACTCGTAGCGGTCGGCGAGCCTAGCCCAAAGGGCCGAGAGATTGACGTCCATCATCGCCAGCACTCCTCTTCCGCCGCATCGTCATCCATCCGGGACGCCGTGCGGATGACGCCCATCTCGTCGAACAGCTCGAGATCCGCGCCGGCGATGCGATAGCCGTCGCCGCCCGCCTCGACAAAGACCCCCTCGCCTTGGTCTCGCAGATCGACTTCGCGCGCGCTGCCGCGAAACAGATCAACCAGCACCGGACCGCTTTCGCGGATCTCGATACGCATCACGCTGTCGAGCGACGCCATGGCCTCGAGCGGCCGGTCGCACCACTGGCCGACAAGCGCGCCGCCCTGGGCAGATGACGCGGCAACCGACAGGGCCAGCACCAGCACCAATCGTCTCATTCCAACCTCCACACAGGGGCCGCGCCACATCAATGGCGTGAATGGCCATTTTATGGCTTGACATGATTTGGCCTATTACGCCATTTTGTGGCCGATCGCAACGGAGGCCATTTCCATGATCGCTTTTCGACCCACCCCGCCGCAAGCCCCTGATCGCAGCCTTGCCGGTTTTTCGACCGCCCTTGCCGCAGCCGGCGGCGCGTGCGTGACGACGAGGATGGCCGAGACGATGCGCGAACTGGCCTTTGCCGGGCGCAATGTGGAGCGCGGCGCGCTTTTCCTCGAAGGCTATTCGCTGGCCGAGATCGACGCGCACTGGGAAGCCGCGGCCAGCCTCGCCCGCCAGCGCTCGGTGCGTCATGTCGGCGGAGCGAGCTGATGTCGGACTTCCCCTCCTCGCTGCAAATCATCGAGATGAACCGCCAGGCGGCGGCCGAGGCCTTTTCGGGCTACGCGCCGCGCATGATGCTCGCGGTGGCTGCATGCCTCGCCGTCGCCACCGCCGGCGTGCTTCTGGTCATCCGGCTGCACGAGCTCGACCTTCAGCTCGCCGCGAGGCTCGTCTGATGGCACTTCATTCCGGCACGCTCGTTCCGCCCGCCCCGCGCAAGAAGGCTGCGGCAGAAGCCGTTCCCTCCTTCCGCCCCGACGGCTCGGTGCTCGACCTGGCGAAGCTGCGGCTCGACGACATCGTCTGGCCGGAAATCGCGGCTGGCCTTTCCAAGATAGCGCGGTTCAATGCGCGCCCGTCAGGCCCCGCCTTTTCGGTCAGCCAGCACTGCGTGATGGGCGCCGACGCAGTGTTTTCCGAGACCGGCGACCCGGTGGCGGCCGGCTATTTCCTGCTGCACGACGCGCATGAAGCGCTTTTGGGCGACGTGCCCCGGCCCACGGCCGATCTGATCGGCCGGCTGCTCGGCGCACGTGGCAGGCAGCGTCTGGCCAGCGCGATCCACACCGCGAAGCTGGCCATCGACCGCGTGATCTACACGCGCGCCGGCCTAGCCCCGCCCGACCGGGTGCCCGGCTACCAGGCGATCGTACGCAACATGGACGAGCGCATGCTGCGCGCCGAGGCACTGGCCCTGTTCGGCCCCAGAGCCGGCGAACATGTCGGCGCGGGCGACCTGCCGCCGCCGAAACTCACCGGCGCGATCCGCGCCTGGGGCGCGATGCGGGCCGAGGAAGCCTGGCTGACGCGCCTCGACCGCTATCTCGGCATCGCGGAGCGGCTGTCGTGAAGACCGAAGAACTCTCGGCATCGGCCACAGAGATTGTGCGGCAGACGCAGCTTCAGGGCTATCGCGCGCTGCTGGCGCGGCTTCAGGCGGGCGATCCGGTCCGCATCGTCATCGGCGCCGACCTCAACAGCGCGATGGAATGCATCCCGCACGCAAACTGGCTGGCCGGCTGCCGCGCCCAGCTGATCGCCGAGGCCGAAAGGCAGATCGCCGAACTCGAGCAGGCGGCAACCCCAGCAGGAGACCCATCATGAAACAGGGCAAGGGCCTCGTGGCCTTCCGCATCCATTTCGCCGACGGCACGACGGTGAACGTCACCGCCCCCAATGCCGCCATCGCCCGCGGCGACGCCAAGCGGGATCACCCCGGCGTGGCCATCACCAAGGTCAAGGTTCTGAAGGGGGAAGAAGTCTGATGTTCAGCAATCGCATGCCCATCATATCCGCCGCCGCGATGGCCGCGCTGGCCGGTTTCGCCGGCAGCGCGCGTGCAGCCAGCGTCGCCGTCGAGGAATTCGGCTCGGCATTGCCGAGGAAAGCCAAGCCGAAAAAACGCCGGCCACGAAGAACCGCCACGGCATCCGCAACTAGAAACCGCATGCCCCATCAGGGCGAGCGCGAGAAGGCGCGGCGACGGCGCCAACTGGCGGCGGGTCAGATCCATTTCATCAGCCATGGCCCGGCTGCGCGAGGACAGGCCTGATGGCCGGCTCCGTCAACAAGGCGATCCTCGTCGGCAATCTGGGTGGCGATCCCGAGATCCGCCGCACGCCCAACGGCGACCCGGTGGCCACCTTCTCGCTCGCCACGTCCGAGACGTGGCGTGACAAGCAGACCGGCGAGCGGCGCGAGCGCACCGAGTGGCATCGCGTCGTGATCTTCAACGAAAACCTCGCCAAGGTCGCCGAGCAATTCCTCAAGAAGGGGATGAAGGTCTACCTCGAAGGCCAGATCGCCACGCGCGGCTGGGAAGACCAGTCCGGGCAGAAGCGCACCACGACGGAGATCGTGCTGCAGAAGTTCCGCGGCCAGCTGGAAATGCTCGGCTCGCCCGGCGGCGGGCGCGGCAATCCCGACCCCGACGATTACGGCCAGACGCGCACGCGCGATCCCGGCCAGGCCGACCCGCCACCCGGCGCCACGGGCGGCCGCGATCTCGACGACGAAATCCCCTTTGCACCCGAATGGAGGTGAGCATGAAACGCATCAGAGATTCCCAGACCATCATCGGTGCGCTCGAGGGCGGCGAGGCCGCGGCCGAGCTGAGCCGAGAAATCACCGAGACGCTGGCCAAGCTCAAGGAGCTTTCCGGCGACCGGCCGAAGAGCAAGGTCAAGGGCTCGGTCACGCTCAAGCTCGAGATCGAGGTCGAGAACGGCACCGCCGTGATTACGGCCGACATTGCGTCCAAGCGGCCCAAGCCGATGCGCGGCTCTTCCTTCTACTGGGTTCTCGACGACGGCTCGCTGTCGACCGAGCACCCGCAGCAGACCGACATGTTCGCCGGGCCCCGCGAGGCCCGCCAGACTTCCTGACCACCCCCGAACCGATAGGAGGCCAGCATGGCCGCGAAAACCGACGCCACGGCAGGCGAGAAACTGCCGGAACTTTCCACCTTTCCCCTCGACCTCGAAACGGCCGCGACACTTGGCGCCGAGGCCAAGGGCGTCGAACTCGCCACGATCGTCACGGACGGGCTGACCGGCCTGCCGGTATCGGTCCCGATCGCGCTGAAACGCGGCGAGCACCCCGCCGTCGAATCGGTGCAGCGCCATTTGGAGGAATACCGCCTCTTCCCGAAGCGCAAGGCCGGCACGGCGCAGGCCCAGACCTTCGACGCGTTCTGCGCCCTGGTGAACCGTCACAGGACGGAACATTCCGCCATCTTCGCCGATGCGGCCTGGCAGAAACCGTCCCTCACCGCCGTGATCGACTATCACCACGCGGAAGAGAATGGCGGCCAGGCGGATTTCTGCCAACACCGCATCCGTTACGATTTCCCGCTGTCGGAGGAATGGCAGGCATGGATCGGCCAGAACGGCCAGGCCATGTCGCAGCAGGACTTTGCCTGGTTCCTCGAAGACCGGGTGGCCGAGCTTTCGGCGCCGACGGATGTGGAGAAGACGCAGCTCGAGCATCAGTTCCAGACGACAGTCGCCACGCCTGCCCAGGTTGTGGAGCTGTCGCGCGGGCTGACGGTGGCCGTCGCGTCGAGCGTGAAGGCCCACACCACGCTGCAGACCGGCGAAGGCTCCATCCAGTTCGACGAAACCCACAATGACGGGGCGGGCCAGAAGCTGAAGGTGCCCGGCATCTTCATCCTCGACATCGCGCCCTTCTTCATGGGCGACAAGATCCGCGTGCCGGTGCGCCTGCGCTACCGGGTGCGCGAGGGCAAGGTGATGTGGTTCTATCAGATCTACCGGCCCGACCTCGCCATCACGGAGCATGTCCGCCACACGCTTTTCGATGCTCGCGAAAACACCGGCCTGCCCACCTATGAGGGCAAGCCGGAAGGCGAACGCTGATGGCCGCCCAGGCGCAGTTCACGATAGACCGGGGCGATCTCGCCCCGGTGCTCGACCGGGCGCACCGCATCGTCGAGCGGCGCAACACGATTCCGATCCTGTCGAACTTGCGCCTGGTGGCCGAGGGCGACCGGCTGGTGGTGACCGCCACCGATCTCGACATCGAGATGCAGGCGGATGCCCCGCTGGCGGCCACCGGCGCCGATCTGGCGGTGACCCTGCCGGCCACCCTCCTGCGCGACTTCGTGAAGAAGCTGCCGGAAAAGGCCGAGATCGCCTTCAAGCTGGAAGGCGGCCAGGTCAAGGTCTCGGCCGGGCGCACCCGCGCCACGCTGCACTGCCTGCCGCCCGAGGATTTCCCCGAGATGCAGGCGGACGGCTTCTCGCACCGCTTCGCGGTCGCCGCGCGCGATTTCGCCCCGCTTCTGGAAACCTGCCAGTTCGCGATGTCGAACGAGGAGACGCGCTACTATCTGAACGGCATCTATCTGCATGTCGTGGAGGATGTGGCGTCGACCCGGCTGCGCTCCGTGGCAACCGACGGCCACCGCCTGGCCCGGCGCGAGATGGCGGCGCCCGACGGCGCGGCGGGCATGCCGGGCATCATCCTGCCGCGCAAGACCGTGGCCGAGGCGATCGCGCTTCTGGCCGGCGCCGACGAGGCGACGGTCGAGATCGAGATTTCCGACGCCAAGATCCGCCTCACCATCGGCAAGGTGACGCTGACCTCGAAGCTGATCGACGGCACCTTTCCGGATTATGCCCGCGTCATCCCGACCGGCAACGCCAACAGCTTCACGCTGGCGCGCGAGACCTTCGTGGCCGCGCTCGACCGGGTGACCACGATCACGGCCGACCGGGCCCGTGCGGTGCGCATCGCCTTCGCGGAGACAGAAGCCGCGCTCGAATGCGTCAACCCCGATTCGGGCGACGCCCGCGACGAGGTGTCGGTGAAGGCCGCGACGGGCGAGCCCGTGACCATCGGCTTCAACGGCCGCTACGCGCTCGAGGTGGCCGGCCGGGTCGCCGGCCCCGAGATCGTCTTCGAACTGGCAGACGGCGGCGCGGCGGCACTCGTGCGGGGTGCCGATCCCGACCCGCTCTTCGTCATCATGCCGATGAGGATCTGACGATGGAACTCCTCCTGTTCATCGGCGCCGCCTCCCTTGCCGGCGGCATCCTCGCCTTCCTGCTGCTGAGGCGCTCGAAGCATACGCGCCGCCGCAAACCGCGCGGGCGGCACGACTTCCTCGAAAACCCGAACGAATGGGGCTGGTGATGGTCCGCATAACCTTCGAACTGCTGCCCGGCGGCGATGAGACCAAGGCCCGCACGATCGGCCTCATGGAGATCGCCAACGTCGCGACATATCTGGACGGCACTGCCGACTATGCCGTCGCCCTCAAGAAGACGCCACCGTTCCGTGGCGCGCTTCGCGAAGCATGGCGCAAGGGGAAGCTCACCAGCGATGACCGGCGCATCAATGGGGCCATAGCGGGAAGTGACGAGGAAGGTGTAACCGCGCTCGTCCAAGGCCATCATCGTACACAGCGTGGCGTCTACGATCTTCTTTTCCGTGCGCTCAAGGCCTGCGGCCTGGAGGCGCGCAATGGTTGATCCAAAGACCACTTATCCCGGCATCGCCCGCGCCGCGCTTTTGATCGCCCTCGACAACGGAGGCATCAACCGCTTCCGCTCGCAGCAGCAGCAGGAACGCGAGATGGCGCGTTGGCTCGCAACGCAGCCGGAACATGAGATCAAGCCGGTCGATGCGTGGCTCGCAACGCTGTCCGACGAGCAGATGGAACAGGTCTGTTGTGGCGGCGAAGGTGAGCCCGAGCAGGCGGCCGCCATGGCGGATGCCCCGCCGTTCACCAACGAGATCCTGAATAGCTATTTCGAAGAGGTGTGCTGATGGCCGATCTGCGCTTCAAGCCGCTTGAGTGGAAAACCAGCGACGACCTTTGTGCCCATATCGCAGACACCCCCTTTGGCCGGCTTTCCATTATCGAAATGGGCGACGGAGACGGCTACTGCGAACCGTTCTGGTCCGCGGCCTACCGCCGGACGCCATCCGTGGAGACGTGCAAAGCGACAGTCGAGGCTGAATACCGGAGGCTTGTCGAAGCCAACTTCGCTACTTCGGAGGACCAACAGCGGGAAATGACGGAGCGGCGGCCATGAAGGCGCTCACCATCTGGCAGCCATGGGCCTCGCTGATCATGGCCGGCGCGAAGCCATATGAATTCCGAGGCTGGCCGGCGCCGCGATCGCTTCGGGGCAAGCGGATCGCCATCCACGCGGGCGCGCGGCCTGTCCGCAAGGCCGAGATCGCCGACCTGATCATCAGCCTTCGATCGGAGGACGCGTGGACGACCGGGCTCATGCCGGAGATCGCAATGCCCCTGCTGGAGGGCGCCTACAGCTCACCCGGCATCCTGCCGCTGTCCTCGATACTCGGCACCGCCATCCTGGGAGAGCCCCGGCCGGCCTTTGAGATCGTCGAGGAATTCGGCGCAAGGCTCAACGACAGCGATCGCCACCAGCACAGCAACTGGGCTTGGCCGCTGACGGAGATCGAAACGCTCGAACCCTACCAGCCCGCCAAAGGGGCTCAGGGTTTTTGGGAGTGGCGCCCGTGAAACCCCGCATGACGACCGGGCTCCTGACCGAGCGCGACACGCCCGATTGTCCGCATTGCGGCGCCTATATGGACGAGGCGTCCGTGTCGCTCGGCGATCTTCTGGCCCACTGGCCGATCCCGCGCTTCGTGATGACCGGCTCGGACGGCTTCAACCATGACTGCCATCGCTATCTGACCGTCGACTGCCCGTCCTGCGGCAAGCCCTCGGTGCTCGCGATCGATCCGTTGCAGCCCGCCATCACCGCCAAGCTCGTCGCCGCCAGGACAGCCAAGGACGTGGCCTATGTGGTCGACCAGGCCAATGCGGCAAAGCCACGCAAAAGTCTTGCGACCCGCATTGCCGAAAGCCGGATTTCCGCTTCAACAGGCGTCCAAACAACCCACCGAGCCGCCCCACGCGGGAAGGGAAACGACGATGCATGACGATCCCACCCTCGCCCGGCTTCTCTTGGCAGCGAAGGACGTCGTCGACGCGATCTCTTTCGACGTTAACGGAATCGCTTTGCCGACAGGCTTCCAGGGCGGCAATGGCGGCCTCGTCTCACAGGAGACCATCCGCAAGTCGGACGAGCTGCGCCGCGCCATCGCCGGCATGACGTCTGCCCTCCAGGCATCGGCGGGAGCATCGGCCGACGTCGACCACCCGCTCCGGAGCGAGGCCGGGCGCGACAGCGCGACCACGGAAGCTGTGGACAAGGGGGATTGACGCCATGCCGCTCTTGACGCCGGATCAGGCAGCCTCCGAACTCGGCATCTCGGATACCCAGCTGCGGCGCCTGACCGAGGCCGGCGCCATCCGCTACGTCAATATCGGCCTGGGCACGAAGCGCGAGACACGGCGCTACGATCCCGAAGACCTCGCAGCTTTCAGGGAGGCCCGCAAATGTCGGTCTACAAGCGCCCCGGCCAGACGGTCTACACGTTCGACTTCCGTTATCGACGCCAGCGATTTTCAGGCTCGACTGGATGCACGACGCGCCGCGATGCGGAACGGTTCGAAGACGAGGAGAAGCGGCGCGTAAAGGCGCTGCAGTTCGACACCACAAAACCCCTGCCCTTCAAGGCCGCCGCCGCCCTCTACTGGCAGGAGGTCGGCTGCCACCATGTCAATGCCGACGAGACGCTGGCCGCGCTCGACTGGCTGGAGCGTCACATCGGCGGCGCCACCCAGCTCGCCGACATCGATGACGCCATGGTTGCCCGCCTGGTCGCGCGGCGCCGCGGCGAGGGCAAATGGCGCACCGACAGGAAGGGCAAGCGCGTCCGCGTGGGCGAACTCTCGGCCGCCACGGTCAACCGGTCCGTCTGCGAGCCGCTGCGCGCCATCCTGCGCCGCGCCAGGCGCACCTGGAAACAGGCCGTGCACGAGATCGAGTGGAAGGACCATGTGCTGAAGGAGCCGCAGGAACGCGTGCGCGAAGCCAGCCCCGACGAGGAGGCGGCCATCATGGCGGCGATTCGCGGCGACTATGCCCCGGCCCTCCGATTCGCACTTCTCAGCGGCTGCCGGCGCGAGGAGATCGTGGGCCTCACCTGGCACGATGTCGATTTCTTCAACCGCGAATTCACGGTGACCGGCAAGGGCGACCGCTCGCGCACCCTGCCCATGACGGATGCCATGCATGACCTGCTGTGGTCGCTCAAGGACCATCACGCCCAGTCCGTCTTCACCTATGTCGCCAAGCGCCCGCGCCCCGGCGCCAGGCGCGGCGCGCGCCAGCCGATCACCATGGAAGGCTTCAAGACGGAATGGCGCCGCGCGCGCGACCGCGCCGGCGTGAAGGACTTCCGCTTTCACGATACGCGCCACACGGCCGCCACCAGGCTCGTGCGGGCGACCGGCAACCTCAAGATGGCCCAGCAGCTGCTTGGCCACACGGACATCGCCACCACCTCGCGCTACGCCCACGTGACCAAGGACGACCTGCGCGCCGGCATGGAAGCCGCGGCGCGGCCGAGGCCCGCCCGACCGGCGCGGCGGGCGAAACAATGAGGGAACGTCCCGTGGGACTTCTGTGGCACTTTCTGCACCGCTTGGTGCCACTGTCTGCCGTTTGTTCCGTTTTTCTCGATTACCGGGCTTGCGCCCGCGCCGCCCTAACCCTATACGCACCAAGGCCTTCGGGCCGCTCGGAGCGTAGCGCAGCCTGGTAGCGCATCTGGTTTGGGACCAGAGGGTCGCAGGTTCAAATCCTGCCGCTCCGACCATCCGCCGAGGAGACGAGCACAGAATGTCCGCCCGTATCTACAGCCCGACAAGGACCGCCATGCAATCCGGAACCGCACGCACCGGCCAGTGGGTGCTCGAATTCGAGCCCTCCCAGCCGCGCAGCATCGAGCCCCTGATGGGCTACACCTCGTCTGGAGACATGAAGCGCCAGATCCGGCTGCGCTTCGACACGGAGGAAGCGGCGATCGCCTATGCCGAGAAGAACGGCATCGCCTACCGTGTCGAGAAGCCGAAGAAGACCAGCCGGCGCGTGATTTCCTATGCGGAGAATTTCCGCTATGACCGCAAGGTCCCCTGGACGCACTGACCGGCGCCGCGCCGCGCCGCAGCGGTCCCGTAGCTCAGCTGGATAGAGCACCGGCCTTCTAAGCCGATGGTCGCAGGTTCGAGTCCTGCCGGGATCGCCAGTCTTTTCAATGGCTTAGCCCGTCCGCCCTACCCTGTTCATGTTGCATCATGTTGCAACTGACTTCCCTTGGTTTCCAAGGGTTTCCGCTGGTGCGCGGCAGTTCCATGCAACATGGAATGCAACATGCTCGACTCCAAGCACGATCTCTGCATTCTTCTGAGGCGGACCTGAAAGGGACCGTGGCGAGGCCGTCTCCTCTAGAAGCCCCCTGCGTTGCCGGCCTCGCCTTCTCCCGGCAAGCCCAGTCATCTATGAATTCTGTGAACCTCTTTCCGGCCTTGTCGTTGTCTTTCCCAAGGAGACGCGACCATGAGTAACATTCGCATAGCACTTACCAGAGCCGCAGACGGTCCTTGGGAATGCCCCCGCTGGGACAATGACACCAAGGTTAAGCTGGGGGTTGGGACCACGATCGGAACGTGCATCGTTTCGATGCTGCTGATGATCCCAGCCTGATTCGAGTCCGCGTTTATCTCTGGCTTGCCCTCGTCTTCCGGTTGCGTCACGATGCAACCGGGATGTGGAGGGGGAAACGATGTCTGCAGTGCTAGCCGCTGGCATACTGCTCAGCCTGGTAGGCTTGGCGATCGGCACACTTCTACTTGTGCTGCCCAGCACCAGGGCCAGGGGCGCGCGGCTTGCAAGGGGCTCGTTCCTCCTATTGGCAGTTACTTTTGTAGGGATGATCGCCGTCATTATCGGCACGGGCCAGGAAACGCAGACTTCTTCGACCCAACCGAGGTTGCAGACTGAACGGCCGGCGGCGGCTGAGGTAGATGCATCGGCAGAAGATTCTGAACTGGACCTGCACGCAGAGGAAGGTGCTCGTCGTGCTGCAGAGGCAGTGCGGTTGGCTCATTGGGACGTAAGGCGGGGCACGTCACAGCTCGATGACAGTGCTAGCGTCCAGCTGGCGCTCAGGTCCAACGATGTCCACCAAGACCGTTACGGACGGAGGAAGCCGCTGACGCTGACGATTATCTGCCGAGAGAATCGTACCAACGCCTATATCAGCTTCGCAGAGCATTTCATGTCCGACATCCAAGGTAAGGGACGTGTCGACTATCGCGTCGATGAAAAGGCGGCTCGGCATCGAAATTTCCGTGAATCGAACGATCATTCCGTTCTTGGGCTTTGGGGAGGGTCTGCCTCAATTCCTTGGCTGCGAGAATTGTTCGGAGGACAGAAGCTGTATGTGCGGGCAACGCCATTCTCAGAGAGTGCCGTCTCTGGTGAGTTCAACATTTCCGGCATTGAGGAGGTCATCCAGCCCTTGCGTGAAGCATGCAACTGGTAGACCAGCCCTGTCGGCGCCACTTTCATCGAGTTGCAACGTCCGTTCGTATTTGGGGCATCTGCGCTGCTGCCGTCGGCCTCGCTGGCTGTGAACGCGCACCCCAGCACCACTACGTACTATGTGAGGAGCGTGACGGAGCCGGCTGGCATCTGGTCGACGTCGAGTATCGCGATGAATATCTCATCGCCTGCACCTACCGTTCCCCGGACCGCCGGGATTGGTACACCGCACGGTGTACGGATAGCGGGTGCGACTGATATTCGATGCGTTTGGCGTGAGAGGAAATCGGTTTTGAAGCGAAGCTTCTCAAGACGGGAACTCTACGATCTCGTCTGGACGACGCCGATCTCGACACTGGCCCAGCAGTTCGGGCTTTCCGACAGAGGCTTGGCCAAAATCTGCCAGGCTCATCAAATTCCCGTTCCCGGCCGTGGATATTGGGCCAGAGTGGAATCCGGCCAGACGGTCAACAAGACGCCTTTGTGGCTCATTGAAAACCCCGCGATAGAGACCGTGCACATCGGCGGTGTGGACCCGGTCGCGAATCCGAGAGCGGCGGTGGCGGTGACCGCCACAAAGGCGGCGAGGCAGCGTCTGAAGCAGGAGAAGGCCGAGCTTCAAAAGAAGAGCACAAGCCCATACCAAGAGCCGGCGCCGATCCCGCAGCGTCCTCGCCCGCTCCATTCCTCACTCAGGTCATTCGCAGAGGAACTACGGACTGCGGAAGCAGACCGGGAGGGCGCGATCGATGTCAAATGGGTGCACATCCACCGCGACAGCCTGCCACGCGTGGTGTCCTTTCTGAGTGCTCTTGCACACAAACTGGAGCCGCACGGGGTCACCTTTTCAGGCGCTGGAAGCCGTGTGCAGTTCGTACAAGGCTCAACTGCGGTCGACTTTATTCTTACCAGCCCCAAAAAGCGGACTGTCAGAGAACAAACCTATGTGGGCGCGTCTGGACGTAGCTATCAGTGGAAAAGCCACGAGAACGTTTTCGTGGGCCGTTTGGCGTTCCAGATTGTCGGCCGCGCGCAAGGCGTCCGAAAGAACTGGGTCGATGAGGATGAAAAGAAGGTCGAACACCGGATCGAACAGATCGTCGAAAACTATCGGATACATCTGGCAGTCCAGAAGGAGCAGGACGAAATAGATCGCGTGGAGCGAGAGCGGAAGCAGCATCTGGCCTTCCGTCGCGAACTCGCTGTCAAGCGCAAATTTAGGGAGGAGGCCCGACATAGATTCCTCACCTCTCTTGCGAACGATCGCCGTGAGGTGGAGGATCTCCGCGCTACCATCGGTCTTGTCCCGCAGGGAGAGGACGGCATGCCGGAATACGAGCGTATGCTTGGGTGGGCTAGAGAGCGGCTAGCACTCCTTATCCAGCGTACGACTGCCGCAGCAGTCCAGCGAGCGCTGCTGGATCAGAACCTCTTTCCTGAGCCGGATGATCTTCATGATCCGGAAGGCGAGCCGCCAGAGAAAAGGAACTACTGGGAATAGGGCCGAGGGCGACATGGCCGACAGAACAACGACGGCTATCCCCATTATCCACATGACGGCGCCAGACTCGCGTCTGGTGGAATGGCGGCCGCTCCAGCTACGCTAAGCGAATGACGAGACGAAAAGCCCGGATATCGCACGACGAGGTTGCTAGATTGGTCAAGGCCGTTCGATCGGCCGGCCTGCCAGTCTCCAAAGTGAGCTTCGATGGCGACCTCGTGGAAGTCTATGTCGGGGTATCGGATCGAGACATTTTGGCCTCCAATGCTGACCGGGTACCCGAGGAGTTTCAAACGCTGGGCGAATATCGTCGTTGGCGCAATGGCAAGAAGGGCGGGAACGGCTTGTTGCGGGAGCCTGTCCTTTGAGTGATCCACCCATTATTCCGAAGCTGATAAGCCCTGAAGAGTTTGCCAGTACAACGGGGTGTTCCGCACGAACGGTTCGCTGGCTGGCCCGCCAGATCGGAGCATGTCGCATAATTGGAAAGAGAATGCTGCTCAGTCAGGATGATGTCCAGGCACTCCTGGCAGCCAGCCAGCCCCAGCCGCGACAACGCAGCGGCTCACTCGCCGGGCCGCTTCGGAAGCCAGGGCCAACGGAGCGGGTTCAAAATACGGACCTAGAACTGGTGCGGGCTCGCTTGGCTGAGGCCAAACGTCAACGACATCGATGACCCGAAAGCTGGACATCACCGCGCGCCAGGTGACCGCGCTCTGCAAGGGCGCCCAGAAGGCCGGATACGCTCCGGTCATTCAACTCGGTGACGTCTTCGTTCGTTTGGTTCCCGAGGAACGGGCCTGCGCTGAGAGCCAGCGGAAAGACGAGAATTATTTCGACCAGATGCTCGATGATTGGTCGCTTCTCCCCCGGCGACCATTGCCGAGCAAGGGCGAAGCACTAAGCCGGTCCGATCTCGAAGTGAGCCGAAGCGGCCGCCACGAAAGCGACCCACAGAGATCGGCACGGCACGCGAAAGTCTTGACCGAATGGAAGCGGGACCTTCCGGGGAGTGCGTTGGACCACCGGGAGACGCGGGTAATGGAACAGCTTCTGCAGCGCGCTGATGAACCCCAATCTGCCTCGACCCTGGAATTTGCAGGACCTGCTACCTTGGAACGCTTGGTCATTCGAGGCTTCATCGGAACCCTTGAAGAAAGACGCCCGACGACTCTTACGCTAACCTCAGCGGGCAAGAGGGCCTTCGCCACGAATTCCAAGGAAGGTCGGAGAAGGATACGTCTATGACCGGATGGCAGCCAGACGTATTCACGCCCGCTACGCTCGCCGAGCGGTGGCACTGTTCCGAACAACACGTTCGCAACATGATCGAACGGGGAGAATTGCGGGCGTTCAGATTGGGCGAGAAGCTTCTCCGGATTCGGATCGAAGACGTGCTTTCGGTAGAAACTGGCATAGCTGTTGAGGCCTATGAGCCCTCCCCTTCCCCCGAACTTGATGACGTCCAGGGGCGCAAGAGACGTCCCGCCGCAGCCCAATTGGACACCCTCACTCGGCACCGGATCCAGAGACTTCGGCGCCATTAGAAGCTGGATTAAGGGTGTAGGCGCGTTCTTGAAGTCACATTGATGATGTGGTGCTAGCCTCAGCACCCCAATCCCATTCGCGACTACTAGCCAGCCGGCTTCTCGCGGGTCGACTTACACAGGACTACTCTCTCCCAGCCATTTGGCGAAACACTAGGGAAATCGGCGCGCGCCAGTGTCGGTCTGCACAATCAGGTCACCCGTCCCGTCAATCTCATAGGTGACCGAGGCATGCCGAAGCCGAGCATCATCGTGCCAGCTCATCATGATCAGATCGAGCTCTACCGAACACAGATACGCGTTGTTGGAGGAACTGCGAAAATGGTGGGTGTCGCCAATTGTTCGCTCGTGTCTGGGTTCTGCTCCCAAGAAGAAGTATGCCGTAATGCCGGCGGCGCATACGTCACGCGGGGTTCGCCGAGCGGCACGCGGGTTTGCCTTGACCGCCGGGGCGACAAAAGTGGGGCTCTCCCCTACACTACCTAAGACCACGCCGGGCACGGGGTAGTAGATGGGCTTGGGGTAGCCAAAAATGCTGCCAAACCCGATGCGGCCATTTGCGCCGTGAACCTGAATGGCGGTGCCAGCAGCCAACCGAAAACAACCTCCCGATCGTGCCGCTTCGACAAGCATCGCATCTGCCGAACCACCAAACATGATGCGCGCGAGCGCCCGCTCGTCGTCACACACCCAGATCATGTTTTGGGCGTGAGCAATTGTGCCCGTTTGCGCCGCATGCGCGAGAGTCACTTGCGCCGCGCAAACAAAGGCAGCGGCAACACCCTGTAGCCAAGTTTTCATCCCCGACCCCTTGCCGATTAATGGGGGCACCATAAGGAGAAGAAGTTGAGAGGTGCTTCGCTGGAAATCTCGCATTCGAAACGTCGGACTAAAAAGTTTCCGGCTTGGCCGCGGCGGGATGCGGTGACGATGCTGCTTATCTCCGAGCGAGGCGTCTAAAGTCGCTGCGGAAAGACGTCGGCTACACTTCCTGATTGCATTACTGCCGTTGCGGGACGATTAGGAGGAGAGTTGCTCTTATGAAGCCGCTGATTGCAGCCGTGCCGGTTTTGTGGCCCGCAGTTGTCGCTCGGATAGAGCGGCGGAGGCGTCACTGCTGCCCGGCTTCCCCATAAAGGACGTCATCAACCGGGTCGGCGAGAAGATCCATCACACACCCTGTTCCCCTTGCTACGACAGGATGCAGATCGACGAACGGAGGCCACCGAAGACCAAAAGATCTATGAATCTGCTGACAAGCATTTCGATTTGGGCACTGTCGTTGTGGAGCAACTTCCGCTTGACGCCGGAGTGGAAGAGGCACTTCCGGCCTAACGCGGCGCGTGCCCGCACTTTTCGATGAAAACTCGGCGAAACATGCCCGAACAACTCGAGTCGCCGCACCACCCGGGCAGATTATAGGCCTCTTCGGGCGAATTGTACGGTCCCCAACCCCACATACCTAAACCTTCGCACCAGACGGCAGGCTTTCCATTTTGATCTGGCGGAGGCCGTCCGATATGACGATCCGGCATGTTGCTGTCCCGGGAGGTTTGAGCCCGAACCCTTGCCTGATTGGCTTCTTGCTGGCGGAGGTCGCGTTCAAGCTGTTGGCGGCGTGCTTCCTGGCGCCGATCCTCTTCAAGCTGCAACCGAGCCCGCTCCTGCTGAGCTTGCTGTTCTTGCTGATGGCGCTGGAGATCTCGCTGCGTTTGGGCTTCCGCGCCGGCCATTGCCGAGAGCAGCCACCCGCCGACCTTGAGCAGCCGCCGGCCGAGCTTACCTTGCTTGCCGCAGGCTATCTCGCAACAGATTCATGATTACTCATCGGCAGCATTCAGAGGCTTGGTCATCTTTCTCCGCAGAAAAATGATTAACTCTAAGTTGATGCGGGTTCTGAACCATTCAGTCCTTCCAACCATTGTTCCTTGTGGGGAGGAAAACCAATGGGAGAGAGAACCATGGCAAAAGCAAAATCCAGCCTCACCTTGATGCTTGCATCAGCATTCGCTCTTGGCGCCAGCAGCCTGATTATGACGGGTCCTGCGCAGGCGAATATCTGCGAACTGCCCGCAAGCGCCCTCAGCCAGGCTCAACTTCAGGCCGTGGCTGATGGAGCCTGTTTACCGAACGCTCAAGCAAGAACCGCCACGATTGGTGTCCCAGGTCAACCCGCGGTACCAAGTCAGCCCGGCGTTCCAGGGCAACCTGCAGTCCCCGGGCAGCCCGGCTCGCCCTCTACCGGAGGCGGTGTCAACGTGGGTGTCGGCGGCGGCGGACAGAACAACACCGGCGGTATCAACGTCGGAGTAGGGTCCGATGCGGGATCCGGCAATACCGGCGGCATCAACGTTGGAGCCGGGACCGGTGCGGGATCCGGCAATACCAGCGGTATCAACGCTGGCGTTGGAACCGACGCCGGGTCTGGCAACACCGGAGGTGTCAATGCTGGCGTTGGCACGGGATCCGCCTCCGGAAACACGGGTGGCATCAGCATCGGTGTAGGAGAGGATGCCGCCACCGGCAACACCGGCGGCATAAATGCAGATGTCGGCGGAGGAGGCACCGGTGCCGGAAGTGGAAATGATAGTGGCATCAACGCCGGATTGGGTGGTGAAGGTGGTATCGGCGTGAGTATCGGTAACGGCGGCATCGATGCCAGTGTGGGAGGCTTGAGCATCGGCCGTTGACCGCCACACACACCCACACAAGCATGCCCGCCCGGTCACTTCGGTGGCCGGGCCTTGAACGGCAGATGCGGAAAAAAACGGTAGGAAGCCCTGCCGGGCGAGCGGGCTTCGGAGCTTTCGGTGGCCGGATGTCATCACCGCCGCTTCATGCGCATCTCGCTCCGGATCTCGGAAAGTTCCCGTGTCAGGCCACCCAGGGTCTCGATAATTTCATAACCGAGCTTGCGGGCGCGTTCGTTCTCCTGGCGCAGCGCGGCGCATTCTGCCGTGTGGGCCGATACCGCGGCCGTCAGTTCTCGGATGGATGAGCTGTCGACGAGAGCGCCGGCAATCTCCATCGTCGAACCTTCTCTTGCCGTCTGGCGCTGCCCCCATCGCTGCCCCATCCAGGCCAGGAGGCCCAGAACGGCAAGGCCGATGAAGTTGGCGACCGGGATGAGGTGTTCAATCGGTATGCCAAGCATTCACCCTGCCTTCCGTGTTGCCCCGACATCGGCCCAAGCCCTGAACAGGTTCCACATCTCGATGATCATGAAGGTGCCGTAGGCCACGACGCCCGTGCCGGCGCCGCCCATTGTCCAGGCGATGATCACGCCCAGGGTGATCTGCCCCCAGAAGATGCAGGCCACGATCGAGGCAAAGCCACGCATATGCGGCGAGTATCGAAAGCTCCGGAAGGTGCCGTTGACGACCAGCGCAGCGAGCCGGACCAGACCGACCAGCAGGCAGAGCATCGCCCAGGCTTTCTCGCTGCCGTAATAGGCCAGCACGGTGAAGGAGCGGGACGTTTCGAACGTGCCTGGATCGGCCGACAGGACGCCGTACCAGCCGAGGATGGCGGCCGTCATGATCCATTCCGACACGCGCGAGGGGAAATGCGCAATGATGCCATCACGCATGCGAAGAATGATCATGACCGACCCCTTGCCTCAGCGCCCCAGGATCCCGCGCGCAGCCCCCACCAGCTTCATCGCCTCCGGCACCTTGGACAGCACGATGTCGGTCAGCTCGTTCGGCCCCAGCCCGAAGCTCTTCACCGCCTCGGAGTTCTTCGCCTGCACATAGGAGATCGCCTCGCTCACCAGCTCGGCCGTCTTCGCATCCGGCCCCAGCCTGGCCAGCGCCACCTTGGCCGCGTTCATGGCCGATTGGTGCAGCGCGTCGCGCAGCTTCGCCTCGATGTCGCGGCGCGCGGCCTCGTCCTCGATCTTCAGAACCTGGGTGAGGCGGTAGGCGAGCCACGCCACCAGCACCGGCCCCACGGTGGAGACGAAGAGAAGCACGATCGGTTGCAGGATCAGCCAGAGATCCCAGAGAAATTCATTCATGATGGTCTCCTTTGGTGTCAGCTATAGGTCTCGAGGTCGCTCGCCATGTTGCGCAGCATGCGCGATAGCGTGTCGCGATCGGCGGGCAGGTTTGCTTCGACCTGGTCCAGAAAGGAGCGAACCGCGGCGAACTGCGTGTGGATCGGATCGGGCACGCTGCCCGCACCTTCGGCCGGCGCCGTGTCGATCATCTGCACATAGCCGCCATGGACCCAGCCGTCGTGCCCGTTGGGCGTGCGGACCTTCAGCCAGTCGCTTTGTGCCTCGAACACCGTCAGCGTTACGCCGGGCGGCAGACCGTCGCCGATGCGCTCGTGGATCACCCCCGGCCCGCGGCGGAAATTCAGATGCGGCCGTGCCATCGTGATCGCCGTGCCCCCCTCGAAGCCGGCCGGCAGCGGCTCGCGCACCGGCAGTGGTTCCGACGGCCCGTTGCCCCGCAGCGCCGAAAGCACCTCGTCGCGCCATTTGTCGCCGATGGCGTGTGCGCCCCGCACGCTCTCGTCGAAGGGCAGCCGCACCACGTCCCACTTGCCGCGCTGCGCGATGCCAAGCGTCGGCTGCACCTCGGCATGAAAAAGGATCGTCTTGCGTGTGACAGGGATCTTGAAGACTTCCGCCAGGTCGGCCGTCGCCATCACGAAGCGGTTCCACTGCACCAGCGTCAACGGCTGGGTGCCGGGGTGCCAGGGCGCCTCGCGCGCGCCGAGCATGCCGCACATGGTCTGGCCGATATTGTTGGTGTTGTTGTTCAGCGTATGGGCGGCATAGCCATCGAAGAGACGGCCCGTCGCCGGGTTGGTCCGGTTGAGCGCGATGTCGACGCCATACTGGATAGCGCCGTCGCCTTCGGTCAGCACGTTATAGTGCTGGAGATCCTTGGCATTGGCCTTGTGGCCGCCGCCCGTCCAGTGGCCGCGAATGCCTGTCATCGGGACACGCGCAAGGCGCCCCGCATCGAGAATGCGAAGTGACATGGGGGTTTCCTTTGGGATTAGTGTTGGTTGCGAAGCCCCTCGAAAGCGGCTATCGAACGGCACGAAGGAGATGCCCGATGAAAGCACTCGTGGCCCTTGGCCTTACATCATGCCTCGTGCTGGCTGGCTGCACTGTTCAGCCGCTCTATGGCGGGCTCACAAGCTCCATTGCAGAGTATCGCGAGGCGGCGCCGGAACTGGCCGCTGTCTACATCTCACAGCCGTCCGACCGATCTCATCAGTTGGTTAGGAACGAGCTGGCCTTCATGCTCTATGGGGGGGCGGCCCAACCGACCGAGCCGCGCTATCATCTTGATTTTTCGGTCACCACCACGGTTCAAGGGGCGGCGCGAATTCCGGCCACGGCGTCGGTCTCGGAGCGCTTGGACAGGCCGACATCATCAATCCTCACCATGAACGCCCTTTATTCCGTTGTGAATGTCCATACCGGGGAGCAGATCACCGTCGGTCGCGCGCAGACCATGGCCAACTTCGACCTCAGCGGCCAGGAATTTGCTCGCGTCCGAGCAGAGCGTGAAGCGGAAGCCAGGGCCGCGCGAGAGCTGGCCGCAATCATTGGCCTGAACGTCGCGGCCAAGCTGCGGACGACCGCCGTCAACTAATCTGGCCACTCCATCGCCGGAAGCTCGGCGAGAAAATCCCCCACCTCTGGCACCGCGCGATCGCCGGCCTCCACCTTCGCGAGTTCGGTAAAGGCATAGACCCAGACCGCATCGCGCCAGACAATGAAGCCTTGTGCCTCTGCCGCCCATGCCGGGTTGGTCGAACTGACATAGGTCGATATCGACACCGCCCCGGAATACTGGCGCTGGCGGGCCACTTCGTCGACATGCGCCTCGATGGCCGTGCGAAACCGCTCGACGATCTCTTCGGGTGTCGGCGCCGGCTCTTCGGGATAGTATGCAGCGTTGTAGGCAGCCTTTCGCGCGGGGGTCCAGAAGGACCCTATCTGCCCTGCGACCTCCACAGGCAGGTCATCCGTTGGATCGTTCGGCCCTCGCACTTCCCGATGGAAGCCGCCGTCCGGCTTCTTCCAACGGATCATGACGCCGGTGGCATCGAGCTGGATCTCGTCAAAGGTCATGATGATGCCTCGTAGGTTATTGTCGCGTAGAGAACGACCGCCCCGCTCACGTCGGTATGTGAGACGGCAGTCGACCCCGTTGTCGCCGTGTGCTTGATAAGTCGCACGACGCTTCCACCGTCCTGAAAGAAGCCAAACAGCGTCGAGGACCCAGAACCCAGATTGATGCCCTGCCAGAAAGGGATCGACATTGAATATCGACGTCCATTCCCGGAGGCACGGCTGAAGGGAAGACCTGTCACGCGGAGCGCTCCAGTCGCACCCCCAAGGCTTGTAACGGTGAGCAGAAAGCTCGCGAGAACACGATTTCCTATTTTGAGATAGTTGCCGTCTTGCGCCGTGTATGTCGGCGTTCCGGGGGTCGTGATGCCTTCCAGTCCCGGCGTGAAAGTGCCAACCTCCTGCGCACTTACTCCCAGCGTCGTCCGCATCGCTGCGAAAGATGTGTCGTCGAGAAGCTGCCGAGCCTGCGTAGTGAATGGCGTGAGGGCCAACTGCCCCGCCCCTGATGCGTAGGGCAGTCGGTCGGCTATTAGGTTCAGGCCCACCAACGCCTCCACATTGCCGTTGGTCAGTTTTTCTAGCACCAGACGGGCCGACAGCGCCACGCGGGCGCCTTCCGCCGCAGGCACGATCTGATAGTTGCCGCCCGACAGATTAGTGCCAGGCCAGCCCGAAACCAGCGTGGCGGCGTTCTGTCCGCCCACTGCGGCAATGGGCATCATGAGCCCCTGAGCGAAGAAGTAGTCGCCCGGCTGTATGCCGGCCGACACGAGTGAGGCACCGGAGAACGTCACGGCCGTCTGGCCGTTATTGACGCTCGCCGTGCCTTGGGAGTGGTAGGATACCAGGCTCATGGATCACCTTTGGATGTGCGCCATCGCCCCGCCGATGAGCAGGGTTGTTGCAGTCATGAATTGTGGAGGGTTCAGCCCTTGGGCTTGGTCTTCTTCTGTGGCGCCGCGTCAGCGAGTTCTTCGCCGAGGGCTTCTTCCTGCTGCTGGAGCAACGCCTGCTGCCGGCGCACGATGTCGATCAGATCGCGGTTGCGCGCGGCGAGGATCAGCGCGTCCTGTTCGGCCGCGTTCATGCGCTTCTGGAAATAGGCCGCGACAGCATCAATCGCGATCTGCTGCTCCTGTGGCTGTTCGGGTGGGGTTTGCGGGTCGGTCGACATGGGTTCTCCTGATCGATCAGTGTCGCGCGACCTGCGCGACGAGGGACATTCTGTGAATTGTGGCTGATGACGGTGTGCCTGACCGGTACGCGCGAGCGCGCAAGACAATGGTCTGGTTTCCCGCTGGATAGCCGTCCGGCGAAGCGAATGCACCAGAGTCGGTAATTCGCAGGATGCCGGAGTTGCCGCCGCGCGTTTGTAACCATTCCCGCAGAACAACGCCGTTGCGCAGGATCTGGATATGGATGCCGCAACCGGCCCCGCCGGCCGTATCAGCAACGGTTTGCGCATCGATATCCGGAAAGCATAGGATCGGCTTGGATGAAGGGCTGTTGAGGACGAAGGTGGCGAAAGTTATCCAGTCCCCCCAGTTTCCGCTGATCCCTATGTTCGGCCATGCGGCCGGGCCGAACATCCCTGAGCCCGAGGAGGTGATCAGATTGGCTGGGATCATCGCGTCTTGTACGGTAAGGTTTCCGACGACTGCTGTCTGAATATCCGCCCAAGCGATATTCGCGCCAACAATGTTGGCCCAGTTGACGTTTACTTCGTCCAACCACAGCGCACCGTCTGTAAAGACAAAGGGCTTGCGGGTGTTGCCGCCCGACAGGACGATGAATTCGTCGACCGAGAACAGCCAACGGGTCGGCAGCGCCGCGTTGTTCGGCACGTCCAGAAATGCCGATGCCAATCGCTCTGCGAAGCCCGCCGTCTTGCCGATGAAGCCGAGACGGGAATAGCCCGAAGGCCCCGACAGCGCCTCCATCTTGATCCGCGTCTGGTTGGTCGACCCGCCGAGTGAGACGAACAGGTCCTGGATGGAGGTGGCTTGCGCGCTTGTCTGCCCCTCCACGGTCTCGACCCGCGTGTCGATCGCATTCAGCGCCGTCACGCTGGCCTTGCCAGGCAGCTCGTTCTGGATCGAGGTGATCGCCGAGCCCTGGCTGACGATGGAGTTCTCCGTCAGCGTCACCCGAGACGTCAGCGCATCCGTGACCGTCAGCTTGGCATAGTCGCCCAGCGCAATATTGATCTGGTTGATGAGCCCGGCCTGGATGCCGATCTGCTGTTCGTTGACCTCGACCCTGCTGAAAATCTGCTGGCTGACGTCGACCACGATCTTTTGCAGGTCGCGCTTGTCGAGCTTGTTTGCGAAGTCCTGATCGGCGGCGAGCAGAGCCAGATTGTTGAGCTGCGCGCGCAGCGACCGGATCGTCTGCCCCTGCACCACGATGCCACCGCCACCCAGGCCCTCGACCTCGGCATAGAGATCGTCGACCACCGTCTGGTCGGCTTTGCCAGGCAGCTGGACGTTGAGGATGTTGTTGAGTGACGCATTAATCTGCGTCACGTTGCCTTCGACGGTCTGGACCCTGCCGGAAAGCTCGCTGATCGCGGTCACGTTGCCAGCAACGGTGCCGTCCAGCGCGTTGACCGAGCCGAAGATCGTCGTGATGTCGGCCGCCAGCGCCTCGCCCTGCGCGATCCGCGCCACCTGCTCGGCCAGAAGGGCGGCCTCCGATGCCCCCGGCGATGCCCGGCCGATCGCGATCCACTCATACTCGACGAAGTCCGTCGCGGTCTGGGCTTCGGTCAGATCGATCCTGATCCGATTGACGGTGTCTTGCCACGGCATGTTGACCGTGACGTTGGCAAACCCTTCCGCGTCGGGGACCGGATCGACAAAGGAGACCCGGCGTGCCGTCTCCCATGTCGCGTCTTCCGGGCGCCGCCACCACACAAACCCGCCAAAGGTCGGCGTGCCGGTGACCCTGATGCGAAAGCGCACCTGCCGGTACTGGTTCGCGTTGATGCCGAGTTCGTCCGGCGAGACGATATAGGGGTCGGACGCGTGGTTGGCGGGGCGCACATAGCCGAGCGAGAAGGTAGGTGTGCCGTTGCCCGACCAACCCTCGATCCCCTCCACGAAACGCCATATCCGGCGATAGTCGAACGCGCTGTTCGATCCCGCCGAAAGTAGCGTGATCTGGTTGGCCAGAGCATCGAACTGAGAAACACGCGCCGTGCTCTCGTTTGATATGGCCGCCGCATTGTCTCCGACTTGGGATTCCAGCGTGACCAGCTGTGTCGCAAGCGCGCTCCCCGGCCCGATGGCGACGGTGATTGCCTCGGTGAAGGCCGCCTCGCTGCGGTCCTCGGCCAGCCTCACCTCGCGCCGGAGCGATTCCCGGTCGCTGTAATTGGCAAAATCCTGTTCGGCCAGCAGCAGCGCGATGCGACCCTGTTCCTCTGCCTCCTGCCTCAGCCGTGCGAAGGTGCGGGCCGCGTCTTCGATGCGCTCCTGCGCTTCGGCCTGCACCGCATCCTGCCGCGCCTGCGCCTCGTCGACGATCGCCTGCGCATTGGTGGCGATGCCGTCCGGCAGCCCGAAGCCGGTGTCCTCGATCCAATCGACGAGATCGCGGAAATCCTCCTTCAGATCGTCGATATCGATGGGATAGCGGAACCTGCCTGTCGAAGTCGCTGTCGTCACCCATGGAGTGAACGTCTTTACCCGGTCGGGAACCGTCGTGATCGTGGCGCGCACCGCATAGGGACGCTCGCCCAGCACGCCGCGCGTGATGTAGTACTCGCCGGCCTCGGGCGCAGCCATGGCATCCCGCATGAGCGTGGTGGCGCTCAGATTGCCATTGCCGTCGTCGATCAGATATTCGAACCTGACCTGCGTGATGCTGGGGTCTTCCGGCGGCGTCCACGTCACATAGATCGACGGCACATCGTGGCCGGCTTCGTTGGTAATGTAGCCGCCAGCGGCGCCAAAATTCTGCACCGTCGAAAGCAGCGACGGATTGATCGGCGATGGCTGCGCGATCACGATAGGCCCCGGCTCGATGCCGGCGCTCGAATAGACATCCGAGCCGGTCTCAGCCAGCGTCAGCGTTATCCGAAGATCCTCGTCAACCTGCCATCCCGTGATCAGCCACGTCTTGCCGGCATAGGGGATCCACTCGCCCTCAAGCCTTTTGAACCCATAGCGGCGCGAAACCGGCACGGTCGCCGAGCCGCCCTTGCGCTGCTGGCGATAGCGGATCTGAAGCAGATACTGCGCAGTGTCCGGATCGGTGACCTGTAGGAAGTCGTTGGAGGTCTGCCGCGTGCGCCCGTCTGCCGCGATGTCGGCATTGACGTAAATCGGCGTCAGGCTTTCCGCGCCCCACTGCGCCTCCTGGCTCGTGAACTGGCCCGACAGATGGTTGTAGAGGTCGAAGGCGCTCTTGCGGTGCTGGATCTGCTTCGGCCGCTCCATATCGATGTCGGCGTCTGTCAGAGGTTCGGCCGGCGTCTGCGGCGCCCCGACGATCACGCCCGACAGCCCACGGCGGTTCATGCCGTAGCCGGCCATGGCGTCGTCGAATTCCTTCAGCACCTCCGTGTGGTCGTCGTCGCCGTTGGCAAACAGCGAGCAGGCATAGGTCGGCTTGCCGTTCCGAAGCGTGTCGCACACGTTCATCGCGGCGAAATAGGAGTTGAGGTCCAGTTGCCCGAGCGTCTTTCCTTCGCCGACCAGCGTCCGGTTGGAGATCAGGCCGCGCAGGCCGAGCTGGTAGTTGAGGCGATGAACGGCCGGGTTCTCGGTCCACACATGCGTGGCGGGATCGTCGAGGCGCTGCGGGCCGTCGCCCCCGACAACCGTCGAATCGTAGCGCGGATCGTATTCCTTGATCCCGCGAAGCACGAAGGTGAAGTCGGGCGGGCCCTTCTCGAAGCGCTCGTCATATTCCCGCTCGACCACGACATAGCACAGGCCAGTGAGCCGCGACGTGTTCTTCCAGGATGCCTCCAGATTGGCCGTGTTCGCCACGAGGCGGCTGTCGGCCTGCTGGCCGGGGCGCCCGTCGAAGAAGCGGAAAGTCAGGTTGTTGCCGAACTTCTGCGTCTCGTAGCGCGCGACCTCGTTGGCATAGGGCGTGCGCTCGATCAGGTCGAACTTCTCGCCGTAGAAATAGACCTCCGGCTCCATCCCGTCGCACCAGCCGTTCGACAGGATGAAGATGTCGGCGTTGAATTTGTTGCCGGATCCGTATTTGGCGTAATAGGCGTGGTGGCCCTTGGTGGCGCCCTTGCCATACAGCGCCTGCACCGGCACGCGGCCGCCGATCTGGACCTCATCCTGATGGGCGGAATAGGCGCGCTTCTTCGGCCGGTTGAAATAGGAAACCAGCAGTTGCGCGCCGAATGCCAGAGCACCCGTGATAAGCGATGCGGCAAGCGCCGAGCCAGCAAAGAGCGCTCCCGCGATGGCTGTGCCGATCGCCGTGAAAATCGCCATGGATGAAACCTGCTAGGTGCGGAAGGCAGCCTTGACGGCCGAAAGGTCGTGATGCGAGCGCCCCTTGGGCGTCTTCGTCATGAACCGCTGGCCGGTGAACACAGCGACATGCTCGCCATCGGGAAGATCCATGATGGCCAGGTCGCCGAACCGGCACTGGCTGGCGCCGATGCGCTCCAGATGCGCGTCGAAGAAATCGACCAGGGACGAGAAACCGCGCTTCCTCAGCGCCTTCTGCGCGCCGAACAGCGTCTTGTAGGCGCGATAATTGTCCGGGCCCAGGCGCCGGCTCTTGTCGAACGCATCCGCCACCCGGCAGCCGAGGAAGAAGCAGTCGCTCTCGCCATAGCGATAGGGCTTCGTCATCTCCCGTTCGATGACGGGATTGGCGATCTCGAAGCGGGTCATCGGTAGACCTGCCCCCACTCGCGCGGCCATTGCGAGGCCACGTTCACGTACTCCAGCCCGGTGTCGGTCGGGTCATTGTCGAATTGCTGCTCGGCTTGCGCTCGGCGCACATGGGTCGCGCCGCGCGCCGATCGGCCGGGCGGCTCGAGTTCCACCGTCATGGTCAGGGTGCGCTCGCCATTGGCGCCCGCCGCCCCGTCCTCGAATAAGACCTGATTGATCTCGTAGAGATGCGAGGCGAGGATGCCGAGGACATTGTTGCTGTCCGGCTCGCCCAGCAGATGCGTGATGATGACCGGCGCGTTGAGATAGGAGAACTCTTCGATCTTGGCGATCGCGTCATCTGGATCGTCGACCGGCACGTTCGAAAACACCAGCTCGCGCGTTGAGACCGCCACACCCAGATCGCCCCGCATCTCGCCCATGGAAAGCCAGCGGTTCGGCTTGTAGACGAGCCCGTTATGGGGATAGGGCCGGCCGCCCATGTGATAGCCGAACGGGCCGCCCGGCAGCTCGAACCGGATCAGGTCGAGCGTGACGATCTGCCCGCTTTCCAGCGCGGCTTCGACGGCAGGATCAGGGCTCATAGAAGAACACCTCCTGGGCGGAGAAGGATTGCGAACGGCCACCGCGGCGGCGCGGCGCCTCGAAGCCGGCCAGCTGCATGATGCAGGAGGGCCGCTCGAACCGGGCGCGCAGCGTGCCCCCGGCCGTGATGTTCTGGGTGTCGATCGCCGGATGCACGGCCAGCGTCACCGTGCCCGAACCGTTCGCCTGGGCTTCGGCGGTGATCCGGTGCAGGCTCGTGACCAACGCCGACATGCGCAGCTCCACGGCATCGCCCGGCCGCAGCTGGAAGGCGGCGGGAAGCTGCTGCACCGTGATCGTGTGCGGGTTGGCGATGGCCGACAGGTGGCCCCTGCCATCGAAGGCACCGCCGCCGGCGCGCGTGCCCGAAAGCGGCGCGCCGGCATAGGCGATCGGCCGCTGCCGGCTCGTGTCGCAGGCGCGAAAGACGGCCCCGCTTTCCAGCCGCGCGAGAAAGGCGTCGACCTCGCCGAAGCTGCCCAGCTTCTGGGAGGGTGAAAGATATTCCGCCACCCAGTAGGGCGTGCCATAGCGCCGTCCTTCGGTGCGCCGCCCGATCATCCGGTTCACGCTCTTCGGCACGATTGGGTCGAAGCGCAGCGTCTCGAGCCCGACGCAGGGAAGATCGAGGATCTCGATGCTCATTTGGGCACACCGCCGCTCTGCCAGTATTTGTTGCGGGCCTTGTCATTGGCCTTGACGACATTCACCGCCATGTCCCGGCTCTCCGCCTGGATCGTCGGACGGAACATCGGGCCTTCTTCGCCGATCACCCGCAGCGTGATCTGACGTGAGCCGCCGGAATCCTGCACGGTTGATGGCGGCATACGCACGTCGACGGGAACCTTGCCGCCATTGGGCAAGGGGATCACCGCTTCCTCACCATGCACGMCGCCGCGCACTTCGCCGCGGCGCCCGCCGGTATTCGCCGTGCCCTTGGCGTAGCCAGGCAGGCTTGCGCCCCACGGGCCCGCACCCAAATTCATGCCGCCCCCGAAGAGCCCGCCCCCGAAGAGCCCCGCCAGCGGCCCTTTACCGAAAAGCGCCGCCTGCGCCACGACCTTGATCAGCGTGTTGAGCAGATTGTCGAGCGCCTGGTTGCCGGTCTCGATCTTCGGCAGCAGCGCGTCGAAAGCGGATTCCGCCTGCTGCTGGAAGAACTGCGCCATCTCGGCCGCCTGCTGCATCGCGTCGCGCTCGGCATGGATGGCCTCGATCAGCTGGCCGATCTTCTCGCGCTGCTCGTCCGTGGCCGCCGCCCCGGCCTGCCGCAGCGCATTGGCCTTGGCCCGCTCGACATCGCTCAGGCCGAGAATGGCCAGCTCGTGTTCGAGGTTCTCGACCAGCTTGGCGACGGCCTCCGCCTCGCGCAGCGCCTGCTCTGCAGCGCGGTCCCGCGGCGTGCGGCTAGCGCGCTCCGGCTTTGTCGGCAGTATGGTTTCGGGTTCGTCGGGCGATGCCGGCGCGGCGCGTGTTGGAGCGGATACACCGTGCAAGCCGGACGTATAGGCCCGGATCAGCCTGTCGAGATGCCTTTCAGCCTCCTCGATCGCCGCCGCCGTTTCGCCCGCCTCAAAGCCCAAATCTTCGGCATTGCGCTGCATCTCGCGCAATTGATCGATGCGGCGCTGCGCGCTGGATACTTCGTTGGGGGCATCAAGCAGACCGGCTATCGTCGGGTTGCCAAGCGCCGCGCCAAGTGGCGAGAAGGTAGCCAGCGCGGCCAGCTGCCGCCAGATCGAGTGCTGTGAGAGCTTATCCAGCTCGACCAGCACCTCCATGATCCTGGTCTTGGCGTGTACGGAGAAGCTGCGCCAACCGGATTCCCACCGGTCGTCAAACTTTTCAGCCTTGCGCAACAGCTCTTCGTCGATAACGCCACCCGCCTCATTCGCGGCGTCTGCCATGTCATCGAGCGCAGCCTCACCCTTGCGAAGCGCATTGACAAAATCCAGACCTGCGCGGCCGAAGCCCTCCTGCGCAAGCACAAGCCTCTCTTGGTCCGAGCCGGCGCGGCGTATCAGTTCCGCGTATTCGCGCAACAGCTCATTGATGGGGCGAATGCGCCCCTCGTTGTCACGAAGCAAAACGCCATTCGCCTCGAGAATGTCTGCCAGGCGACCGCCATTCGTTGCGGCCTCGCCGATACGCCGCGAAAACTGCTCCATGGAGGATTCGAATTCGTTGGCCTCGACGCCAGCAAGCTTGAAACCGAACTGCAGCCGCTGGAAGTCGTCGGTAGCCAGCCCCACCCGATCAGCCGCCTTGGCCAGCGCCGACAGTTCCGAGACGGTCGACCGCGCATAGGCATAGAGCCGCTGCGCCGCGATCGTCAGGCCGGCGACACCCGCCACGGCAATTGCTGCAGCAGGCCCCACCTCGCGCAGCTGCTGGTTGAAGTTGGTGAACCGGCCGGCCACGCCCCCCAGCGGGCCTTCGATCATGCGCACCGTGCCGGCCAGCCGCTGCATGCCGCCCTGCACGTTGCGGTTGGCCGCGTTGAAGCGGTTCTGGATCGCGGTCGCCTGCCGGTTCGCCGTCCGCTCGGCCCTGGCCAGCTCGCGCTCGAACTGCGTCACCCGCGCCTCGAGCGCGACGACGAGGCGTTCCGAATCCTGTGCCATGTCAGAACCCCGCTATGCCGAGCTGGGCGAGACGATCCTCGTCGATCTCGCGCCCCTTGGCCTTGTCGCCCTTGGAAAGAAGGTAGCCGTCGCGCGCGGCGAGGAATTCCCAGATGCTCATTCGGCCGATGTCGCAGCCGAAAATGCCGGTCCAGGCGTAGAAGCCGGAGAAGCGCCATTTTTCGCGCGGGAGCGGCGCCGGCCCGGCTTCGCCTCCCCCGCTTCCGACTCCCCCACCGGATCGTCTTCCATGCCGTAGAGCGCGGCCATCATCACGGCCTGCGCGGTCATCACGGAAAGCTGCAGCGGCTCGTCCTCGACATGCTTCTTGACGAGACGCCGCGCCTCTTCCTTGTCCATCCCGCCGCCTTCGAGGCCGAGCCGGATGGGCTGGATCACGTCGTCGACGGTCCAGAGATTGGCCGACAGCCGCTTGAGCACCAGCGGCGGCCCGGCATCGCACTTGTCCTGCAGCGCACGCAGGAGTTCGATGGTGAGCAGGAAGCTGTGCTCCCCGCCCGCCCAGGTCAGATCGAGGCCGCGCATCAGGGTGCCGGCTTCGTGGTCACGTCCGGCACGCCATCGAATTGGATATCGATCTCGGCGGTTACCTTCGTGCCCTTAGTGCGGCCATTGTTGAGGTTCACCAGCAGGGCCGGCCCGCTCTCCTCATAGATGTCGCCGGTCTCGCCTTCCGCCTCGACCTTCTTGTTCCGAATGCGCGCGTTGAGTGTCGCGCTCGTCCGCCACCAGTTCATCATCTTCTGGTGGCTTTGCAGAGCCCAGGAGCCCGTGGCCGATATGCTCACCTCCTGGCTTCGCACCTGCTTCTCGATCGACAGTGGTAGGCTCTCGTCGTCGCAGTCGGGGACTTCGGACGTATCCACATTGGAGGTGCGGTTGATCGTGACGTCGATCATGCCGCAGATCGGCGTGAAGACGCCTTCATCGGAGACGGGATCGAACTCGACCTCGAGCACCATTTCTTCAAAATTGGCAGTCTTTGCACGTGCCATGATAGTTCTCTCCATGCGGGAAGAGGCCGGTGAGCCACCAGCCGGGTTGAAAGGGCGTCATGCCCGCTCTCAGGTGATGGGCGTGTTCCCGCCCGGGGCGCGCTGGAATGCGCGTTTCTGTTGCGCCGTCGGGCTCTTCGCCCGCTCGGCCGCGCCGGCCTTGACGGCGGCATCGATGATGGGCCCCGGAAACTGCTGCGGCACCGGCTTAGGCTTCACGGTGATGCAGACCGCCCGCGCCGGGCGAAAATCGAAATTGAACTGCCGGTGAAAGATCGCCCAGGGCATCAGACGGCCTCGCCGCTTTCGCTGAAGAACTTCAGGCCATGGCGTCCGATGAAGCAGCCCTGCTTGGAGAGGAATTCGTCGAGGCGGTCGTCATCCTCATCAAGCACCAGCGCTGCCGTCCAGATAAAAGCCTGAAGCAACCATATGTAGGGCCGGACCCACCAGCGTAGCCGCACCGTGAGCGTCAGGTTCGTTTGTGCCATCAATCCGTCTCCTCGATCAGCGCCTGCACCGTCACTACGCCATGCGTGGTCAGCGGGTCGGGATCGCCAAGGATGCGCCGGAAGGTCACGCGGATCTGCACCAGCGCGTTTTCCGCGAGTTCAAGATCCTTCTCGTGCAGCGCCGCCTTCACCCGGTCGACCAGTCGCCGGCAATGCACCATGCCGACGCGCCGCGACCAGCAGTCGATCTGAAATGTGTGCTCCCCGCCGACGATGCATTCGGCATCGTCCTCGACCACGTCGGAAGGCCCGAAGCTGATATACTGGTTGGCCGTCCCCCACGGCTTTTCCGGCACCCGGTCGTAGATGCCATTCACCTCCGCCATCACTTCCGTGTCAGCCGTGAGCGTGTCCAGGATCAGCTTCTGCAGTTCGGCCGAGGCACTCATCCTTGCATCGCCTCCTTCACGCCCTTGCGGATGGCCCGCTTGATACGGTTGGCTGATCGCTTCTTGTTCAGCCGATAGGCCGGGAAGAAGAAGGGCTGCGCCGCCATGGCCTGTGTTCCGAATTCGATGAACCGCACATAGAAGCCCTGGTCGTAATTGTTGTTGCCGCGGATCCCGGCATAGATCGTGATCTTCATGGTGCCGGCGCCGACCGGGGCCGATGAGCCGACGACGACGGCACCCTCCGGCGCATCGCCCCAGGTCCATCCGATGCTGTCGCGCAGCCGCCCCGTCTTCACCGGCACGAGCTGCCGCATGGACTTGACGATCTCCTCGGCGCTCTTCTCCATCGCCTGCCGGGTGACGGCCTTCGCGCGCTGCGGGATCGATTGTGTTAGCTTGCGCTTCAACCGATCGAGACCCTGGACTTTTGCCATGATCGAAATGCTCTTCGTTGGAGGATGCGTCGCGACGGCCGCGATGTTCCCGCTGGAAATCGAAAATGTTCGCCGCGAGGGTGACCGGACCATCACCCTGGTCAGGGCCGAGAACCGCTCCGACTGCGCCATCGACCGTATTATGTTCGAGTGCACCTATCGAAACGAAGCGGGTGAGGCCCTGACGCTAGCCCGTGGCCGTGTACGCTTGTTGGCTCCGGGCACAGCCGGATACGATGAGGTGCCGATGACGATGGTGGGCCTGCATTCGGTTTCATGTAGACCGACGACGGTTCAGGATGCGCCCTAGGCCGGCTGCCCTTCCTCGATCCTGAGCCAGACCCACTTGCGGTCGGTCACGGCATCAACGTCACTGATGGCATAGACCGTGCCGGTCCAGACCGACGGATCATCGTTCGTCCACTCGCCGCTGCGGACGTCGCGCGCCCGCCAGTCCGTCGTGATGGCACATGTCTGGCTGTCCTTGCGCAGCTTCACCCGGATGATCGAGCGCCCTTCGAGCCGCGCCGCCATCACAGCTTCGTTGCCCCGCTCATAGGTGAGCCCGGCCGCGCGATCGAACTGCTCGACCCACTGTTCGCCGACCGTGTTACCGTAGCCGTCATCGACTGCCTCGCGCCGATCGAACGCCAGCCGATGCCGCAGCTCCCCCGCGCCCATCAGGCTAGCACCTTCCCGCGGCGATGCTCTGCGACGATTGCCTCGAACCCAAGTGGAAATTCGGACACGATGTTGCCGACATTGACGGCTTCGCGGTTCTCGTATCGGTGGCCAACCAGAAGGCAGACAGCATCGATCAGGTCCGGCGCCACATTCGCGGCATCGACCTCGCCGAGCACGTAATTCACCTTCACGGCCCCGATGACATGATGTGTGGCAGGCCAGAACTTGCCGACCGCTGGCACGATGCGCACTGGCTCGCAATCCACGTCGACACGATAGGCATCATGATCGAGCGTCTGCTGCTCCCCGGCAGGATCGACATAGGTGATTGATGTGACGCTCTTGATGGGCGCGCCTGGCAGGATGATCGTGTGTGGAAAGGCATCCATGGACTTGCGCCAGGCCTGCTCCATCATGGCAAAGCCGATACCGTTCGGGCCGTCGATGCGTGCAATGGCACCCTTCAGCAGATCGGTCAGCAGATCGTCGTCGTCATCATGGTCCACCCGAAGCCGCGACTTCAGCTTGGCGAGCGTGAGCAGTTCACCGGTCGGCTTTTGAACGATGGAAACACCATTCCACATGATCAGATCTTCTTGCCGCTCTTGCGATTGGGACGATTTGCGCCGCCCGGGCGACCGTCCCCGTTGCGGTCGAACGCCGCGAACTCCGGCGATACCCCGTCCCGCACCGGTACAGCTTGCGGAGGATCGGCCTCGAACATGCGCTTGGCCTCGACATCAGAGACTTCGATCACGTCGCCGGGCGAGTATGCGCCGGCAGGACCGGCGCGAGAGACAAGGAGTTGGATTTTCATTGCTGCTCTCCTTCGGTTTTGAGAGCGGGCGGCCGAAGCCGCCCGCCTTGCAAAGCCGAATTTTCAGGCCATGATCATGTGCTTGACGGCTGCCGTGTTGAGTAGCTCCCCGTCGAAGCGCTTGAAGCCGACCATGCCGATTTGGAAATTCTCGGCATACCGCTCACGCAGGGTCAGCACCGTGAAGCCGCGCACCTTGCGCACCACGTAGCGGCTGTGATCGCCGAAGATGATCGGCTTGGTGCCGGTCGCGATGCTGGCCATCGCCTGGTTGACGGAATACGCATGAGCCAGCAGCCGGTCGGGCTCGCCGGCACGGACGTCGCCCATCTGCCAAAGATAGTTGCCCTGCCCATCCTTCAGCTTGCGGATGGTGGCAAGCGTGGTGTCGCTGAACTGCCAGCGGCATCGCGGCGAGGAGCGATAGGCCGGATCGACCGAATGCAGCAGGTCGATGATCTCATCCGAAGTAATGGCCGTCGCCGATGCTGCCGTCTTGCCCAGCGAGGAGGCCGTCACAATGCCGTGCGGCTGATTGGTTCCGGTACCGGTCGTGAGCACGGCATTCGCCCTGCGCCCAAGACGCTCCCCGAACAAGTCGTTCATCAGCGCCTCGACATCGAAGGCCGAGTCCTGAAGCAGTTCGTAGGGAATGCGGACGATCTTGGTATCGTACACATAGGCATCGAGCGCCTTTTCCCCGAACACGACATCGCCAGAGCCGTCATCCGTCGCCGGATCGTTCTCGTCCTTCAGTTCGCCGTTCTGGCTGGTGTCGTCGACAGTCGGCCACGGCAGATGATTACCGCTGGAGGTGACCAACTCGCGAACGATGTCGGCGTCCCACATCGGACCCCAGGCGGCCATGGCCTTGTCAATCTCGCCGGAAAATCCTTCCGGAACAGTGTAGCCACCTGCGGCGTCTGTGGTCGTGGCCTGAGCGCGCACCTCTTCAGGCACATCGGCACGACCCTGCAGCAGGATCGAGCGCTCCTCGCCCGACAGCGATGCAGCGCCGAAGCGGATCGCCTTTGCGAAGACGTCCTTGTACTCCGGCGGCGTCTCGTCACCGCCGTTGCCGCGCGCTTCGCCGTCATCGCCGCGCGGACGGCGCGGATCGCCCTCGTTGGCGCGGGCCTCTGCCTCTTCGAGCTTCTTCATTCGCTCGATCTTCTCGCCGAGCTTGTCGTACTCGGCCATCATGGCATCGAACTCGCGTTCGATCTCGGCGGCACGCTCAGCCGGCGTGTCGTCCTTGATCTCTTCGAACTTCGCGCGAGCGTTTGTGGCAATACGTGCCTGCTGCTCGCGCAGCTCCTTGAGCTGTACGGACATGGTAGTCTCCTGATCTGGGTTGGTGATGAATAGGCCGCAGCAGGCAGCTGTCAGCCGTTCTCTCGCTCCCGAAGAGCAAGGTCCATTTTCATGCGGACGCGTTTCTGCGCCGCATGGAAATTCTCGGTCCTGCGCACCTGTTCACGGTGCTGCTTCAGGCTTCGAAGCCCGATCTCGGTTCCGTCGTAAGCGGGCATCGTGACGATGGACACATCCAGCAATTCGACCTCCTCAACCTTTCGCAGCGGCGGATCCTGCGTGTCGTCCCACTTCTGCCGTTTGGCCTTGAAGGCGAAGCTCATCTTGGACAGGTCGCCTCGCTTCATTTTCGGCACGATGCGCTGAACATCAGGATCATCTGGATCGAGCACCGTCTCCATGCGGAGGCCCTTGCTGTCTTCGATCAGCGTCAGGGTGCCCGACTTGCTGCGCGCCAGTGGCAGCCCCGAATGCTGGATCAGAAAGGGCACGTCGTCGCGACCGATCGCTTCCCTGAACGCGCCGGGAGTGATGATCTCACGGAACAGGCCGGCAATGTCCGCCTCCTCGTTGAACACGGCGGCGTAGCCGGAGACCCGGATGCCGTCATCCTCGTCCCGGATTTCGGCGGGAATGCCGCCGCGGATTTCACGCGTCATCGTCATCTCCTGCGGGAGGTTGGGTCTGGTTGGGCTGGCTACCAAGAGGCACCGTCGCGCCCTGGACCAGCAGCTTGTCGCCCTCGGGATCGTCGGGAAGGTTTTCGCGCCGGCGCACCTCGTTGGGCTTGAGAATCGCGTTCTGGATGCCCTTGGCGTAACCCTCCATTCGCGCTTTGAAATCGCCGCGCAGAAGGCCGTCGACGTTCATCTCGGCGTACTGGCGATTGTTGTTCCGCCCGAAGAGCTTCAGGTTCAATTCCTGCTCGAATTGCTCCACCCATCGCTTGATGGTGTGTTTGACCAGATGCAGATCCTGCTGCTCAGTGTTGGAAAAGGTGCCGTGCGTCAGGTCCTGGAGGAACACGGGCGGCAGGGAGTAGATGCGCGCGATCTGCTCGATGATAAAGCGCTGCAGCTCGACGAGTTGCGACTTCTCCGGATCGACGCCAAGCTGTTTGATGTCATGGCCAGGCGGGAGCGAAAGCGCCAGGCGATTTTCCTTCGCAGCCTTCTGGACGGCCGCAGCCAGATCATCCGCAGATCGCTGCAGTGCTCCCGCCGACTGGAACGGGCCGGTAATCGCAAAGGGCGGCACACCGCCGTTCTGAAAGAATTTCGATCCGTACCTGGTGACGGCCTGCGCCAGACCGACCACGTCCTTGTTCGTCAGGATTGGCGAGCGGTGCCCCAGCATGTCCCGCTTGAGCATGAACGGGATGTCGATGACTTCGCTCGCTTCGTAGACAACCTTCCGTGACTGTCCGTCGCGGTATTCGTAGACCTTCTGGCCATTCTTCCGCTTGACGGTCACACCGCCCGGATCGAGCGGCCACAGGTTCATGGGCTTGCCGGTCGCGTTCCGCTCGATGAACGTGACACCACGTCCCTCGGTGAAGACCTGTCCGAACATATAGATCCGCCAGTCGAAGGACGACATGCCAGGATTGACGGCATCGTGCAGCACGGTGGCGAGGCCGCCACTGGCCCGCTCCCTCCCGCTGCTGGTCCGCTTGTAGAGGTGGAGCGGCAAGCCAGCGAGCGTGCCGGGAAGAAAGTTCGCGGCCGCCCACACGGCTGGAACGCCAAGCGCGCTGTCGATCGTCACCGTCTCCCCGGAAGCCGACATGGCGTCGAGACCGAGGAAGGCGACTATGTTCGGCGAGGAGATCGGCACGCTCGGGTTTTCGACGGAAGACCGCTCTTCCCTTCCAAGCAACCTGTTCATAAAGCCCATCAGGCTGCCTCGTATTTGTAGTCGGGATCGTCCCATGGTGACGATGGAGATGCCGGCACCAGATCGGCATTGGAGGCGCCTACGGCCTGAGCGATCGAGACCATGCCGTCGATCCTTCCCCGGCTGCGCTTCTTGTCGAAGGCCCGGTTGTTCATTGCATCGGAGGTGATCGCCGCGTTGGCGGCGCACATCGTGGTCACCGGGCTCGCCTCAATCGTGATGTTCCCTGCCAGGATTACGTCTTCCAGTTGCTCAACCGAGCGAGGCATGCACAAGGCGCGATCCTGGAAGACCACCCGCGTGCCCTGGCCATGGCTGACCAGCATCAGGCCTTCGCCGGTCGGCTTGTCCGGCCCCTCGAACTTCCACACATCGAAGCCAATCCGGCCACAGGCGTCGATGAAGTCGCCGATCTTGGCGGGGTCGAACGTCAGGAACTGAACATTGTGCTCTCCGCTGATCGCCTGCACCTTGGCCGCGACGAACTCGTAATCGATCGTCGCGCCGGGAACGGCCTCAATCACCCCTTTCTCTGCCCAATCGGCATAGGGTGCGTTGTCGTCACGCGAGCGATCGTGAATGCCCGTCTTCGTGGTGAAGTACCAAGTCTTGACGTACAGATGCCCGTCCTTGCGCCAGCACGCAGACAGCGCCGTGAGATCGTTCTTCTTCGACAGATCCAGCGACAGCCAGCATGGGCTGCCCTTCAACTCGGCGTCGTTCACCTCGCCCTGAACTGAATTCCAGGCCTCCTCCGAGATCCAGAAGCCTTCGGTTCCCACCGGGATGCCAAAATAGAGCCGCTTGGTAGACAGTGCTTCAGTCAACATCAGCTTGGCTGTGATGACCCGCTTCCGGATATTGTCGATCGGATAGGTGACGCCGAGCGCGGGTAGAGCCTTCTGCCAGCACGCCTCATCATCGAAGACGGTGTCGTAGTCCGCCTTGTCCACCCGCGCGATGAAGCCGAACAGGCTGTCATCTTCGGCCTGACCGCTCACCACCTTCTGAAAGAGCTCGGAATACTCCGTCCCGACGATCTGGTTTGACGCTGGCGTGTTGGTCCCCAGGATCATGAGCGGGTCGCCGCTCATCTTGTCGATCGCCGCCTTCCAAATCTGTAGCGGATAGGACGATTTGAATTCGTGGATCTCGTCAGCCAGAACCGCATAGGGGCGCGGACCAGATATCGAATCCACGCTTGCCATGGATTGAAACTTCGATCCGGTCTCCCGGTGCTCGATCTTCCATGCATTGTCCCCCACGCCGCGAATGATGACCGTGCCCCGCGCCTCCAGCGTGTCGCCTTCGTCACAGTCGGGAATGGTCGACCGGCACATGGCAACAGCGTCCTTGAACAAGACGTTCGCCTGATCTTTGTCGCCTGCAATGGCATAGACCTCCGAACGTTCCTTGCCGTCGAAGCCCATCATGTCGACGCCCATGCCGGCCATGAGCGGCGACTTTGCCTGCCCCTTTCCTGTCTCCAGCCATGCCATGCGGAACCGACGCAGCCCGTCCGACCGTCTCCAGCCGTGAAGCGATGCCACCGTGAAGCCGTGCCACGGCAGCAGGTGGAAGGGCTGGCCCGCCGCCGTGCCTTCCGTCACTGTCAGGACAGCCGGGAAGAACCCACATTTGTGTTTCGCGTGATCCGCGTCATAGGTCAGGCCCCGCGCCGACCCGGTGTCCAAATCCCTCAGATGCCGCTTGCACGCTTCCTTGACCAAACCACCGGCAACCACCTTCCCGTCGAGGACATCGCAGGCATAGGTCGTCGCCGGGTCATTTGCTGCCGGTCTTGCCGAGATACGCATCCGCCGCCCGTTCTCGCTTGACCTTGCGTTCAGCTTTCGTCACCGCACCACGGCGACGCGGCGACAGTCCCAACTCGCCTTCAAGGGCCGTGGCGTCGGATCCTGCTTCCCGCAGTGCCGTGAAGTAGGGGCTAACCCTGGCGATCGATTTCGGATTCCCGCGCTTGGGCTTCATGACGACGCCCTGCTCAGCAACTTCCCGATACATGCGATCGAACATCACGTAGGCGCAGACGAGCCGCTGGATCGAGTGCCCGTTGGCCGCGGCAAGCAACTGTCGTTCCCTCAGCTCGATCGTGATGACGCGCCAATGCTCCTGCGCAGCTGCAATCTCAAGCACGTCCGAAAACAGCGAGGGCCAATCCGGCTCCGCAACGATCGCGCCGGTCCCTTCAATCACATCCATGACACCTCATCCCTTCGGGATGGCCTCAACTTTTTGTTCTGAAACTGGTCTCGGTGAATTCGGAGGTGGGGGTCGGGTTGCCGGCGCGATCGAAAAAGGGATTGCGGCCGCCCCTACCTGATGAGGCTAAAAGGATGTAGATCCGCCACGAGATCGTGCGTCGATTTCCTCAGCGAGCCGCTGGCTTTGGACCCGCGAAAGCTCATACGGTAGCGCAAGAGACGCTATAAAACCGAACGATGCAAAGAACGTGTATACGTAATAAAGCCAATAAAAACTATCCGCTTTCTCGCTTTTAACAATCTCACATATTACAAGAAGGCCAAGAGTGCAAAGGTACAAAAGAAATAGATGATTAAACTTTTGCAGATTTGCTTGAATTGACTTCGCGCTCTCCCAACCCACTCGCACGCCTCCAGGTAGAAGCATACTCGGATCCCCAATAATTGCGATTACCGCAAATAGTGCAGCAGCTAAAATCGAGAAAATTACAGCTATATATTCCGAAGGCTTTTCCGACAGGCGCAGCGGCTCAGCCAGAAAATAGGAAGCTCCAGCCGAAATTAATATCACAGCTATCGCGAAAGCCAGACGTTCGACTGATACGCTTTGTTTCAAGTTATCACTCCGGCATTCTGTAGTTCACCGAATATGCGCTGCAGGGACTGACGTACTTGAGGCTGATTGAGCACGCGCTTATTGCCGTCGACCCGGTAATCGCGCTGCACGGTCATCTTGTCGCGGGTCAAACGCAGCCCATCTTTGGTAAGGATTGTAAACTCATCACTGTGGTTGGCGACGACTGACCTAGCCACCTTTGACAGCACGCTCGCCACTTGCGGATGGCTCCAGTCGCGGCCTGGGCGAAGTGTCAGCCTGCCTTCTACCATGGCAGCCGCTTCGAGTTCCTGTCGTGTTGGCGTAGTTCCCACCAGCGATCTTAAATGATCTACGAACCCCATCCTCGGCAAATTGCCGCCACTCACAAGGCGCTCAAGCGTGGATCGGAAATCGCCGAGCCCCAGATCTATCTCCTCAATTCCCCGCTGAAAAGCGCGTCGGTAGGCCGCTTGATCCAGTATTGCGCGAAGCCCAAATTGGGTTGGGGCCTGGGCTCCAATCAGCGATTCCAAAAAACCTGCGAACAGCATGTAAATGGACGCATCGCGCAGAGGCGTGTTGTGCGTCGTCCAAATGACGTGGTTACCTTGAACGTGGCAAAAGACTTGGGAAATGATGTACTCGCGCCCGGCCGGCGGCGGTTCTTCATTAGCATTCGCCTGTCGGGCTCGCGTCAGGGTACTAATAACCGCAGCACCAGCGCCTTGTTCATAAACGACTAAATGAAGAAATACCGAACCTGCCACTGAATTCGCCACGGCCACAAGGCACTGTTCGTCGTCATTCACGTCGAAGGCGTGAAGTGTTTGCGCAGGTATGGCAGCTATCGCCCGTCCGAGCGCGCTCTGGAGTGTGGTACCCCGGCTCTGAAGCCAAACAGCGCGGCGATAATGACCGACCTTTTTCACAAAGTCCCCCCTATTCTGCTTTCGGTTACATGAAAGCGGGAAACCTGATCAGAGTCTAGCCAGCCGGAAGTCGCGTTATTCCAAATTCCAAGGATGTGCCGGATCAACCGGCCGTCCCTCCCCATCACATCCAACCTTATAGCCGCGCTCTTCCTCACGCTGGATGAGACCGTCGTGGCACGTCTTACAGACGCTCTCGACGTTCTCTAGGTCGAAGAACAGTTCCGCGTCGCCACGGTGCGCGATGCGGTGATTGACCGTCGCGGCGCGAGGGTGGTTGGGGCTGCCCGCTACCAGCATGCAGCCGCAGCGCTGGCAGGTGAATTTGTCGCGCCGGAGGGCCTGCTTTCGGAGGCCGTGGGGTCCGCGCCAGGCTGCCGAGTTGTAGAGATACGCGTGACTGGCGATGCGTCCTGTCATCTGATCAAAACCGCCCAACGGGGTTGTCGAGCCGCTGCGATGGTGGTCAGGTCTGACAGGTTTGACCACGGAGAGCGGGGGCATCCGATGAAGGTACTTAGAACTTCGCTAGTGGCGGCGGCAGCGGCATTCCTTGCTTTTGGTGCTGTGCCAAGCCTCGGCACTCAACCCGGCTTCGCTCAATCTTCTTTCACCTGCCCATGGGGCAAACGCGCGGCCTGTCTCGATTATGGTGACAAGGTCGTCGACAGCAACTCGACCTGCTTCAACCATTTCACGTGCAACTTTCGTGGCTTCGTGTGCAAATCGACGCTTGAAGAGTTGGCAGACGAATGCGAGCGGCTGAGGGGCCAGTACAATGACTTGGTTCGGCGCTTTAACAACCTGCAATCCGAGTTCGACGATGCAGAGCGGAAGATCAGGCAGATCCGGTCTTGCGTGGACGGGGCGTACGATCTGGATGATGCGAAGGTCTGCCTCTGGTGACCAGTGGACGGACATAAACCTCCGCAGCGCGGAGTGGTGAACCTCTCCGCCGGGCGCCGGGACGTATCCCCGTCGCGCCAAATCACCGAACTCAATATAGTTTCGGATGCGAAACGAAGTCAAGCCGCGGTAGTAGTTGTTTGCGCTGATTCTGTCCTTCAGGTCCGATTGGCGCGAATCACAGTTCTCTCATTCTTGCACAGACTGCATTGGCCCTGCCGCCGGTCGAAGTCCGAGGTGGTGCCGAGCGCGCCTGTAATTTGTGCAGCATGGGCATGCGAGTTAAAGCTCATGGCCTCACATAGGCATCTGTCGCAAACGGCATCTGGACGGAGCCCGGTGATGAAATCGTTCACTCGTTGTGCGACAAGCATCAAACTCTCCCATGCTTTTCCGATTAGCGTACAGAAATCTGTGCTCGGACGCGACAGCCGCCTCACCGACGGCGACATTTAGGCGAGATGGCTACTCAAGCAGCCACGTCGAGGACGGCTTCACTATCCAATGGCATGGAGATGGTTCCGGCAATATCCAGCTTCTGGACCAACATCTGCAGCCGCGGATCCGACTTGGCATTCTTCCGCAGCTTCTTGCGGGCTTCTCTGGTTTGCCGATCGAACTCCACTTCGGTCTTCGCCTCGGCGGCGCGAACCAGCAGGATGTCTTCCAGGCGTAGAGGTAGTGGCTCCCCCTTTGGCGATGCCACGATGCCCAGAACACCGGGCGTTTCTCTCAGCACGCCCCAGTCTGGCTCTCGGACGAAGATGTAACCGACCATGAGTGCGAACCGGCGCACCTTCCAGAGGTGAGTATGGCGCCGGTCCCGGACCAACCGCTTCTCGGCCGGCATGTAGTGGTCAAAGCCAGCGTCCGTCAGCGCGCGTTCGATCGCTGAGACGTTCGGATCGAGGCTGGGGATGATCCTGTAACCTTTCCCGCGCGGCCGACCATCGCAGCCCAGAGAGGTGGACTGGACCACGTATTCACGTTTGGGTTTTTGGGAACCGGGCGCGGTGCGAACTGCATACCATGTCATGCGGTGGATTATACGCGCGCGCGCAAACGATCTCTTGCGGAAACAATGGGTTGGAGTGGGTTATTATAGGAATTAGCGCTGGCGTGTCCTGAAGAATTCGATCAGATCGGCCTCTACGACGCAGTAACGCCCGCCGATCTGCTTGATAGGACTGCATGGCGCCTTTGCCAGCTTGTCACGGACAAAATCGGCCGACGTTCCTATGCGCCGCCCGATTGCGGATGCCGTCCAAATGACGCGATGCGATACGGTGGGCTGGGTGTGATTTATCTCGAGGGTCATCAGCCGACTTGCTCCAGTTCGCGCTGCAGCTGGGCGATCACCGCACGAACTGCGGTTTCCGACGATAGAACGACAAACACGTCCTCTTCCTCATCCCATGTTCTCTCGGCACGAATCACAACGCCGTTTGCCCGGTTACGGTAGACCGCAATGGCCCGCTGTTCTTGCACGATGATCTCCTCGCCATTCATCCAGTCCATCTTCCACGCGTCGTCATCAGGGACGGGCCCGCGGCGGGCGGGATCAATGACTTGAAGCATGTCCTGCTGAGCCTCCCTGCCGATAGCGGTGTCGGTAACCTTGCTCATATTTCGTACCTCAACTGATCTTCGATCATGTCCGCCTCTGGCTCAGGCAACGATTCCTCCCGCCCAATGAGAGAGAGCTCGTCCGCCCGCTCGTTGCCCTCGTGCCCGGCGTGACCCCGCACCCAGCCGATCGCGACATGCGGCAGTCGCTCTCTGGCAGCGATGGTCAGCTTCCAAAGGTCCAGATTGGCAATTGCCTGGTTTTCCGCTTTCGCTTTCCCGCCCTTCCGGCGCCAGCCGTTGGCTCTCCACTTTGGAGCCCAGTCATTGATGCCCTGAACGACATACTGACTGTCGCACAGGATCAGCGCTGGCTCCTTCGGCTGCTCGGCTTCCAGCCACGACAGCGACATCAGAAGGCCGGTCAGTTCCATGGCGTTGTTGGTGGTCTCGGCGAGTCCGCCGGAACGACTGTCGATTTCCTTACCGTCAAGATAGACGGCGACGCCCCAGCCCCCTGCCCCGGGATTGGGCTCGCATGCTCCATCGCAATAGATCGCGAGCCCGGGCTCCTTTACTGGCGTCCCGTTAGCGCCCTCGGTTCGAGGATTAGGCTGCTTCTTAGCGACCGGCCCGCGCGGCGAGCTCTGATCCAACTCGATCGTGCCGGGTTTCGGCACCGGCCGACTGGCCTTCGCTCCATGGCATACGATGGCCTGGATCTTTTTCAGGATCGGGAAGCATGAAGCCGTTCGGTCGGCGGGAAACTTGAACCTCTGGTCGGCCAATTTCTGAGCGATAAACGCGGCTTGGCGCTCCGACGCGAAGTTGTCGACATCCGCTCCCCGCTCGGCCAGCCATTGTCGCAGGTCACGTAGCTCATCTGGCATGCGATAGGTCATGCGGCACCTCCCAAAAATTCGCCAGCAATCCAGCCCCCATGCTTCTTTGCCCCCACGCCAGGATGGACGATCTCGGTCATGCCGACTTCCTTTGTTCCGTATGGCGCAGCGGCATTGGCACCAGCGTGCCCTCCCGAGCGGCGATAGGGTCCAGACGTTCAGCCCACATTCGCTTCGCAATGCGCGGTATGGCGTCGAGGATTTTCGCTGTCGGACGATTTGCCGCCCATTCGAAGAGGTCGAGTTGGGTCATGCTGCCAAGCTCCGCTGTTGTTCGACCATGGCTGGGGTCAATCGGCCCGCAAGAAGTTCGATGCGGAAATAGCCCACGACTGCCGCCGAAAATCCGTGCGCCCGAAAATCTGCCAATGCACTGGCGAGTTCATCTTCACTATGAGGAACGGGATAGGGCGCGAGGGGGTCGTCTTCTGGCAACTCGCCATAGGACGGGCGAGAAGCGTCCCCTGAGCATGGTTCCTTCTTCAGTGCCCTTCGATCCAGGGAATGATCTAAGGAATTGTCGAGCATTATGCTTACCCTGTCCGGCACATTCTGCTTACCCTCTAGCTGTTTTGGGGTAGTCATTTTGCTTACCCTGCGCCGGGCATCGGCCTTCCGTTGGGCATCCCATTCCTTCAAGGTCTCTTCGGCGATGGCCACGTGGTCTGCCACGATCTCTGCGCGCGGATTGTTCACCTCGTAGATGCCAGCCCCATTGAGCTTGTCCATTACCTTCCGGAGATAGCCGTGCTTGACGAGGCGGGCACGGCTGCGCGTGATGGTCGATTGCGCGACCTTCTTGCCCCCGGTCATGATCCGCGCCTTGAGATTAGTCAGGTACGCGGTGCGCGCTGGCCACTTCATATATTTGAGGTAGGCCACGAGCAGCGTCACATCGGTGGGCTTCGTGAAAGGGTCGGCCGTGCACGTTTCCAAGGTCGACAGCTTGAACGATGCGGCATTGGTGCGCTTGTCGTCGCTCATAGGCTGAAGCCTCCCAGATCCTCCAGAATGGCCTTGCGGCGGTTTTCTGGCTTGGGTGGCTGCTGTTTCATCCATTCCGTGATGATCGGCTTGATCTGGACGCCCCGCCGTTGGCAGCCGGCGATCAGCCTAGTGCACGTCACGCGGTCGAGCCCGTCAACCGACTTGTGGATGATGCCGTTGACGCGGATGTCGATCCGCCAACCGCCGCCATAGAAACCGTAGCTCGTTTCGCGAGACGGGACCTCGTAGTATTCCGCCACCACGATCGGCTTCTTCGGTTTGAATGGACGGGAATTGGCCCGCCAGTTCTGAAGACGCTGGCTTTCGTCCTTGCCCAGAAGCTTGTCGGCGATTGGCTTGTGTTCCTTGGCGAGGGTGGTGGGGCGCCACTCCTTGACGCCCCATTCCTCCTTCAGCCTTGCGGCCATATTATCGAGATCGTCCTCCATCATGCCGACCTCCTGTCGGAGAGGGCCTGAGCCCTCCCTAGATGGTGGCGGTAAAGCCGGGAGTGCCTGAGGGCACGGCGGACATGGTAGAAGGTGATGAGGGCGCGGATCAGTCGCATGCAACACCGCCTTCCTCGCCCTGATGGGCACCCGGGTTCTGAAGCGCCTCACGCAAGGGCTCAAGTTCTCGAATGACGCCATCGAGCGAGGCCCAGATTGCAAGTAGGGTCTTATCGTCCAGCCAGCCCTTGTTGTCTGGGTTGAGCGCCATGTGGATGGTGCGCAGATTGTCGAGGCCACGATCCAGCAGATCGCCGGCCAACAGCTTTTCGGATCGGGTGGTGATGATGATGGTATTCATGCATCACCGCCTTTCCCGCCTTCATGGATGACGTAGAGGAGGGCCTTGCACTTCTCGATCTTCCTTTGCGCCGCCATGATCACGGCCTGCATGGCGTCGCCTTCCTGACGGGTCAGGGCTTGTGCCGCCATTAATGTAGCTTCGACCAGATGCTCGGCATCGGCCAAGGTATCGATGGCGTTGATCAGTTTGATGCGGTTGCTCATCGGGCCGCCTCCTGCCCACAAACGTCATCCATCTTGCCCCACGGGCTGAGATGGAAGTTGGCGAAGGAAGTGCACACCAAGTCCGGCAGGGACCGTTCCGATCGTTGGTCGAGGACTGCCAACACGGAAAAGAGCAGCCTTTCCATGGCGCGGAACTCGCTTTTGACGCGATAGTCCTCGTGTTCTTCGGGATACCCGTCCTTGATCAGATCGAGCAGATTGACCATCGCGCCGACCTGGACCAGCGCATCCTCGATCGTTGTAGCCCGCTCCATCGAAAGCATATGGCTGCACGAAATCCGGCTGTCATCGAAATGGCTATACGCAGCTTCTCTACGCCATTCGAGCGAGTGATTGCCGGCCCTTCTCGCGTCACTCGCCTCTCCCTCTGCGGCTTCGCCGTTCCGATAGGCGTTCCTCAAACGGGCGGCCAGCTCCATGATCGGTGTTGCCGCCGGGGCGGTTTCAGTGCTACTAAAGTGCTTGTTCATAGCCATTTCCTTAGCCGGTGTGGTGGAACCGTGGTCCGGGAAGGTTGCAGCCTTCGCCGGGCCTTTCTTTTTGGTGGCGACGCTCATGCGGCGTCCTCTTCGGTCAATGCCGCAATCAGCTTTGCTTTTGACGCTACCCATCGATCGCCAATTTTCTTGGCTGGGAGCAGGCCGGCGTTCAGCATGTGAAACGTCTGACGATCGGTTCGCCCAATGAATTTGGCGATGGAGTTCGCGCCCCAAACCAGTTCTTCCTGCTGTTGCATGTTTACCTTCCGTTCATCGTACCAATTCGCTACATATTAACCCTAGCGACTCGCGACGATTGCGGCAAGCTGCGAAATGTAGCAACTCGCTACTATCCACAGACAGGCGTTCACGTTTCCGTTATGGCAAAGAAGTCCCAATACCCCAGCGATAAGCAGGATCAGTTCATGATCCGATTGCCTGCGGGGATGCGCGACCGCATAAAGAAGGCGGCCGAGAGAAGCGGGCGATCTATGAATTCGGAGATTGTTACGGCTTTGGAAGCCTACTATCCGCCTGAGCCGACGCTCGAAGACGTTCTAGAGAGCGTTCATTCGGCGATCAGCAAAGCGCACGCAGCTTCGAACATTCCTTACCGGCAGGTGCTGGTCGACGCCCTCGATGAGTTGTCTGATCGTTTGGCATCCGGGTTGGAGCCCGATCAATACGTGCAGCGGCTTCCGTTAAAAGGGATGGAAGATTGGGAAAAGGTCTCCGACAGAATGGTCCGGTGGAGGCGCGTTCAAAAGTACGGTGTGGCCACGGACGATCTGGAAAGGGAGCTTGATCGCGGGCTGCTGAAGAAGTTCGGTGGCGACACCATTTATGCCGCGATCCGGGCGATGGAAGAAGGAAAGCCGGAGCGGGCACTCAAGTGGTTTCGTCTCGGTGAGGTTAAATTCGCTGAGCCAGAAGCTGCCTACGCCGCGATCGAGAGATGGCTTAAAGAATACTATCGCGAGAACTGGGGCGATCCGGACGCGCCTCCTCCTTGGGACGATGGCGAATGAGCATCCGCAAGCGCACCTGGACCGACAGCAAGGGCGCCGAGAAATCGGCCTGGGTGGTCGACTATACCGACACCAAGGGCAAACGCCGGCTGAAGACCTTCACGAAGAAGAAGGACGCGGACCAGTTCGCCGCTACGGCCAAGGTCGAAGTCCGCGAAGGAACTCACGTTGCCGACCGCGACACGGTGACGGTGGAGAAGGCCGGCAAGTTGTGGATATCCACAAGCGAAGCCGCCGAACTGGAGCGGTCGACGCTCGAAGCCTATCGGCAGCGCCTCGACCTGCACGTCGTGCCGTTCATCGGCCACGAGAAACTGTCCAAGATCACAGTTCCTGTCGTGCGCGGTTTCGCCGATAAGCTGCGCGAGGAAGGCCGGTCGGCTGCTATGGTCAAGAAGGCGCTCACCGCCCTTGGCGCCATCCTGTCCGATGCGCAGGAGCGCGGCCTCGTGACGCGCAACGCGGTGAAGGAGATGAGCCGCCGCCGCAACGGCTCGGAGAAGCGCAGCAAGAAGCTTCTTCAGGTTGGGGTCGACATACCCGCGCCCGACGAGATCAAGGCCTTCCTGGCAGGGCTGGAAGGCCGATGGCGCCCTCTCCTGCTAACCGCCGTCTTCAGTGGTTTGAGATCATCGGAACTTCGCGGCTTGAGGTGGCAGGACGTCGACTTCGATAGGGCCACCATCGACGTGCGCCAGCGCTCCGACAAATGGGGCCAGATCGGATCAACGAAGTCTCATTCCAGCCAGCGGACGGTGCCGGTTCCGCCTGTCGTGGTGAACACGCTGAAGGAGTGGAAGCTTGCGTGCCCGCCCGGTGAGCTTGTCTTCCCGAATGGCCAAGGTAATCCCGAGTCGCATTCCAACATCATCAAGCGTGGCCTGATCCCCGCCATGAAGAAGGCCAGCCTGACGATCGACACCGGCAAGGTGGATGACGACGGTAACGCCATCCTTGCGGCGCGCTATAGCGGCCTGCATGCGCTGAGACACTTCTATGCGAGCTGGCTGATCAATCCGAAGGAGTCCGGCGGCCTCGGGCTGGACATGAAAACCGTGCAGGCCCGCATGGGCCATTCATCCATCGTGGTGACGGCTGATGTCTACTCGCATCTCTTCCCGCGCAAGGATGATACGAAGGAACTGGCCGATGCAGCGGACGCGCTCTTTGCTGACTATCGGAAATCCTGAGCTAATTTTCCGCGACATGGGCGTGACATAGCGCCCTTTTCTTCAATGAAATCAATTGTCATAATAGGCCTTCTAAGCCGATGGTCGCAGGTTCGAGTCCTGCCGGGATCGCCAGCAATCCCCTGAAATCACCAGCACTTCTCCGACAGCAAGATCTTCGTCCAGCGGGCGGGAACCGATGCGACCCTTGGCGCATTGAAACGTCACGACCTCCAATCGTAGCTATCCCAACGAGAAAGCCCGGCTTCCCCCCTGAGCCGGGTTTTCTTTTTCCCGGCGCCGGGCGCGTGGCCCTTCCCCTTGGGCAGCGCATCAAATCATCACTCGATTGCCGCAATGCCGCCCTTGGGGCTTCAGATTCGCGCCAGATTTGTCCCCGAGAAGGCCCGCGGGACAACAATCCGGGGTAATTCAATGAAATCCAGCCTGTTCTGCGCGGCCGCGGCCGCCGGTTTCCTTGCGCATGCCGCCATGCCGCAGGCCCACGCGCTGCCCGCCAAATCGGAGGTTCTGGCGCCGCTCTTCAAGAGCTACCGCGCCGAGATCGAATGCCTGGCGCGCGCCGTCTATTTCGAGGCGCGCAGCGAGAGCACGGCCGGCCAGCACGCGGTGGCGCGCGTCATCCTCAACCGAGTCGACAGCGCCTATTATCCCGACACGGTGTGCGACGTGGTGTACCAGAACCAGCACATGAGGAACGCCTGCCAGTTCTCCTTTGCCTGCGACGGGACCGACGTCACCATCCGCGAGGAGGAGGCGTTCGAGAAGGCGATGCAGGTGGCAACCGTCAATTATCGCTGCGACAGCGGCTGCCGGGCCTGGAAGGGCGACATCGCGCGTTCCACCCATTACCACGCCGATTACGTGAACCCGTTCTGGTCGGCCAAGCTCGAGCGAACCGGCAAGCTCGGCCGCCACATCTTCTACTACACCGCCACGCGCTGAGGCGGGTCGGGCGGAAAGGCGTTTCCGCCGGCGCGGCGGCGCGATAGAGTTGCGGCGCGATTCGGAGATTTCGACATGCGGCATCGGCTTTGGCCCGCTCTGTTCTGCCTCCTTGGCGCGCCGCCGGCGCTGGCCGGCGAACCGGCCTATCTCGACGACCGGTCCTCGCCCGCCGCGCTGGTGAAATCGCTCTACAACGCCATCAACCGCGCCGAGCACGGGCGCGCCATGTCCTATTTCGACGAGCGGCCCGCCGACACGGCCGAGGCTTTCGCGGAGATCTTTGCCGGGACCAGCCAGATGCGGGTCGTCACGGGTGAGCCGCTGGCCGAGGGCGAGGCACCCGACCGGCGCTTCGCGGTGCCGCTGGCGGTGGCCGTCACCGGCGAGGATGGGCAGACGCAGGTGCTGGCCGGCTGCTACACGGTTCTCGACCAGTCGGACGCGGCCGACGATTTCGCGCCCTACCGCATCGCCGACGGGCTGATCGAGCCGACCGACGCCGCGCTCGAGGCCGCCCTGCCGCAGCGCTGCGCGCAGGACGGGCCGGAACTGCCCGCCACCGACCTGGTGCTGCAGCAAGCCACGACCATGTTCGAGGCCGGGTTCGGCGAAAGCTGCCTGCGCGACCATATCGCCGCCGAGGACCTGCCTGCGCCGGAAAGCTTCAGAATCGAATTCCGCCGTGCCTGGGACAGCGAGATGGAGGAGGCACGGCTGATCCGCTTCTTCTGCACGCGCGGCGCCTATAACGAATTCCACGTCCACTATCTCGCCGAGGCGGCGGGCGAGATCATGCCCGTCAATTTCGTCGTCCCCGAACTCGACATACGCTACGAGGACGACGACACGCGGGAGAGCGTGCGCTCGATCGACGTGATCGGCTTCACGGCGCGGCCCGAGCTGGTCAATTCCGACTACGACCCGGACACGCTGACCATGACGGCCCATTCGCAATGGCGCGGGGTGGGCGACGCATCGGCCTCGGGCAAGTGGATCTTCCGTTCCGGCGCCTTCACGCTGGTGCGCTACGACGTGGATGCGAGCTATGACGGGGAGATCAATCCCGAGCCGGTCATCGAACTGATCGACGGGCCGTAGAGGGGCATGGGCGAGATCGCCGCGCTTCTCGACCGGGCCGTGGCCGCGCAGGCGGCCCCCTTTCTGGTGGCCCAGACCGTCAGCGCAGAAGCCACGCTTCATTGCCACGCGGCGGGCGTGGCACGGCCGGGCGTAGCGGCCGCCGACGACACGGTGCTGCGCATCTTCTCCCAGACCAAGGCCATCGGCGCGCTGGCGGCGATGATCCTGATCGAGCGCGGCAAGTTCGGCTTCGACACGCCGGTGGGCGAAATCCTGCCGGCCTTCGACGACCTGCCGGTGCTGGAGGGCTTTGACGGCGAGACGCCGCGGCTGCGCAAACAGCGCACGGTCTGCACGGTCGCCCATCTGGCGAGCCACACATCCGGGCTCGCCTATGAATACTGGAACGCCGACACCAAACGCTGGATGGAGATCACCGGGCATCCGACGGTCTTTTCGGGCAAGCTTTCGGCCCTGAACTATGCGCTGGTCAGCGACCCCGGCACGCAATGGCATTACGGGCCGGGCGTCGACTGGCTGGGGCGTGTCGTGGAGGCGGCAGACGGGCGGCGCATCGACGATTTCTGCCGCCAGGAGATATTCGAGCCGCTCGCCATGGGCTCGACCGCTTTCGAACTCGACGAGAAGCTCCACGGCAGGCTCGCGGACGCCGTGTCGCGCGACGGCGCGGGGTTTCGGCCGTCGCGCAGCGGGCCGGCGCCCCAGCCGGAATTTTACGGCATGGGGCACGCGCTCTACTCCACCACGCACGATTATGGGCGCTTCCTGCGCATGGTGCTCAGGGGCGGCGAGCTCGACGGCAACCGGATCCTGAAACCCGAAAGCGTGGCCTCCCTGCTGGCGGCGCGCAGCGGCGGGATCGCCGTTTCGCCCCTGCGCTCGATCGCCCCGCGCGTTTCGCGCGACCACGATCCCTTCCCGGGCCTCGCGCTCAGCCATTCCTTCGCCTGGTGCCGGCTGGACGAGGACGCGCCGGGGCGCCGCCGGGCCGGCTCGCAATTCTGGGCGGGCGCGCTCAACACCCATTCATGGCTCGATCCCCAAACCGGCATCGCCGGCCTCTTCATGACCCAGCTCGCCCCCTTCGCCGACGAGACGCTGATGGCGGCCTATGAGGCCTATGAGCGGGCGGTGTATGGGGGGCTGGGGCGGGACTGAGCGGGCTGAGGCCGGGCCCTCGATCGGCCGCAGGACGCCGGGATCGATTCACTCCTTGCCGTTCGGTTGCGCGTTGTCGCAAACGCTGCGGGGCGGTTGGTGGAACTGCAGACGGCCCGAGAAATTTCTCGGGCCGCTGTTCACATCAATGGCAGTGCACGGTCCCCGTGCTGTTGTCCATGTGGCAGCATTGTCCAGGCGGCGAACTCTTCCGACAGCCCCCACCATGCGCAGACGCTGCATGCGTAGATATCAAGAAGGCCATCGCGAGCAACGAAACAAGAAGTCTCATATTCCCTCCCCTGGGATCGCCGCGAATGCAAGTCTTCACGCGACCAGCCGAACACAATCAGAAAGCGTATTCATTGTCGACTCCTGCACGCTAAAATAGTGACGGGTCGGGAAATGGGCCTGCGAGAAGAGCTGCGGCAAGGCGACTGACGGCAAACACTGGCCCTCATCGACGCATGTCAATCTGGTGCGGACGGCGGGGCTCGAACCCGCATGACCGAAGTCGAGGGATTTTAAGTCCCATCTAGAAGTGGTGCGGACGACGGGACTTGAACCCGTAAGTCTCTGAAAGACCGGCAGATTTTAAGTCTGCTGCGTATACCAATTCCGCCACGTCCGCGTGACAAAACGTCGGCATTTGTCACCGGGTTTGTCACATGTTGCCAGCCTATTCAACTGATGTCCTGCGATCCCTTCTGTCCATCGTTTGCTCCGATGGCAGCGGACTTTGTTTTGGCCTCTCGCTTCTGCGATAGCTTCCTTTCGGCAAGTTCCTTAAGCGCCCGATTGCGCTCGGTTCGCTTATGCCGTTCGACGTACCAATCCGAGAGGAGGGTCTCGATCAAACCGACCAAGAGTTCGGCTTCCTCTGCCTCCACATCGACGACAACGTTTACATCCTTTTCCATGTGAGCGCCGATATCGCCAACCGAGCGGACCGCGTGGATGGCGTCCCAAGTGTCCGGCGTCAGCTCCTCTCGGATGTAATTTAGTTCAGCGCCGAGATTGCCTCGTCTGTTCTGCGGTATGCCCCAGAAGTCTCGCACGATCCCTTGAAGGCATCGTCTTGCCATGGTGGCTGAGGCCTTGGGACTGTCACGCAGGATCAGGCAGGCCTCCTCGTAGTCGGCCCGGATGCTTGCAGGTATGTAGGAAGGCTGGGGCTTCGCCCTCGACCGAGGCAATAGTGGAAATACCCGCAGGGCTTGCCCACTGACCCAGAGTCCCGGCTGGCGTACTGCCTTCATCAAGCCCACAGAAAGGGTCAGTTCCGCGCACTCTGTGTTGGGACAGGCTATTGCGGCCACCAATACGCCGATGTCGCCGTGGTTAGACAGGCTGGTCTCGATGCGATGAAATTGTTCGTCGAAGTTTGGACTTGTGATGGTTGTGGTCTGACCGCAGAAGGCGCATTGCCAGTTGAACGGCGTTTTCACATCTCCCCCCTAACCCGTCCTCTCGACCTACGGCAGGCGCTTGACGCCATCTCATTTGTCACAACTTTTGTCGCGATATCCCTTCCGGCCGCGCTTTGGGAAAGTTTGTGGGAATTCTCCACTCACGCAGCAAAATTTCACTATAATCCACAAGTAGTTGCATCAACTCAACCTCGAATTGCAGAATATCGATGTGAAAATACAGCCCAAATTGTTCCCCATAACTCATTGAAATCATTGCCGTTCGGATGCAGGGGAGTTTTAAGTCCCTTGCGTCTACCAGTTTCGCCACGTCCGCGTGGCCGCGTATAGACCATGGGGCCGCACGGGCGATCAAGGCGCAAATGAACGCTCGGCGATGCGGCGGATGAAGGCGACCGCGCGCGGCGTGTCGGCATATTGCACCATGTGGCCGACACCTTCGAGAATTTCCAGTTCCAGGCCGGGAATCCGGCCGACCATCGCGCGGCCATGCGCGTCGATGTTCAGCACCCGGTCGGCATCGCCATGGAGGATGCCCACCGGCACCCTGATCTCGCCATACCGCGCCGTGCGGTCGGTCCTGTCGTCGTGGAGCGCCACCATGTCTTCGGAGGTGGCGATGAAATGGCTCGGGCGCAGGCCGACCATGGCGCCGCCCGCAACCGCGAAATCCTGCGGCGATTTTTGCGGGCCGAAGACGAAATCCAGCGTCGCCTCGGCGTTGCGGACAGAGGCCGGGACGGCGAGCGTGCCGGCCACCAGCCGGCGCAGGAAGGGCGAGCGGATCATCAGTGGGCGGAATTGCGGCGGCACCTCGCCGAGCTCGCCCGTCAGCGGCGCCAGGAGCGCCAGCCCGACAACCTTGCCGGGATAATCGAGCGCCACGCGCAGCGCGATCGCGCCGCCCAGAGAATGGCCAACAAGCAGCGCGCGCTCGATGCCGAGCGTCTCCATGAAGCGGGCGACAAAACGCGCCTGGCCGGCGAGATCGGCCCGGCCGGAAGGTCTTGTCGAATAGCCCGAACCCGGCCTGTCCACGGAGATCAGCCGGTAGCCCGGGCCGAATTCCTCCATCAGCGGGCGGCGCATGTGGTGGAGCTGGCCGCCCAGCCCGTGGATCATCAGGATCACCGGCCCTTCGCCCTGCTCGACATAATGCACCCTTGCCCCGTCGACATCGACGAAGCGGCCGCCGGGCGGCACCAGCCGCTCGGCCTCGGCGGCGATGCGGCGCGTGGCGCGGGCCAGATAGAGCCCGACAGCCAGGGCCGCCCCAAGCAGCACGACGACGACGATGAGGAGAAACGCGATCCAGTCCATAGGCAGGCCCCCGGTTGCGCCGCGAGACTAGCCGTTCGCCGACACCGGACAAGCCGGAAGATGCGCGAGGGGGAGAGATTGCCGCGCCCCCTCCCCGGCGCTATGTGCAAGGCTCCACGCAACCGGATCGCCCCAGATGAGCCAAACCGTCACCGCCTCCATGATCGTCATCGGCGATGAAATCCTGTCGGGGCGCACCAAGGACCGTAATATCGGGCATCTGGCCGACATCATGACCGCCATCGGCATCGATCTCGTGGAGGTGCGCATCGTGGCCGATGACGAGGCGGCGATCGTCGAGGCGATCAACACCCTGCGGGCCCGCACCGACTACGTGTTCACCTCCGGCGGCATCGGGCCGACGCATGACGACATCACCGCCGATTCGGTGTCGAAAGCCTTCGGCCTGCCCTGCGTGCACGATGCGAAGGCGCTGGCGATGCTCGAACAGCACTACGCCAAGCGCGAGATCGAGTTCACCGAGGCGCGCAAGCGCATGGCACGCATGCCGGTGGGCGCCGAGCATATCGACAATCCCGTCTCGCTCGCGCCCGGCTTCCGCATCGAGAACGTCCATGTCATGGCGGGCGTGCCGGCGATCTTCCAGGCCATGCTCGACAATGTGGTCCCGACGCTCAAGGCCGGGACCAAGCTGATGTCGACGAGCATCCACTGCCCGTTCGGCGAAGGCACGATCGGCGGGCCGCTGGGAGAGATCCAGAAGGCCCATCCCGACACCATCATCGGCTCCTATCCCAAATATCAGGATGGCACCTTCTGGACCGAGCTGGTGGTGCGCTCGCGCGACGCCGATGCCCTGGCGCGCGCCGAAGAAGCGGTGCGCAAGATGCTGGCCGGGCTCGCCGGCTGAGCCTCACCAATGCTTGCGTTGGATCAAGGATTGCTCTTGGATCGCTGCTAGCGTGCACCGCATGCCGCCAGGAGGACCATCATCATGAGCTTCAAGACCATTCTCGCCATTCTGCAGGGCAAGGAAGACGCCGCGCGCGTGCTCAACTGCGCCATTCCGCTCGCCGTCAAGCACGAGGCTCACCTGATCGGACTCCATGCCGAGGCGCTGCCGATCCCGCATGCCACGCCGATGGGAATTCCCGATACCGGCTTCATCGAGGCGGGCAGCGAGATGGCGCGCGAGCGCGCGGCCGAGATCGAGGCGATCTTCACCAAGCATTGCACCTCCGGCGGCATCTCGGGCGAATGGCGGGCGATGGAAAGCTATTCGGGCGACAGCGCCGTGTCTGGCCTGGAAAGCGCGCGCTGCGCGGATCTCGTCGTGGCCCAGCAGCGTGATCCGGAGGCACAGTCGATCGTGGCCGATCTCGAGGCGCTGCTGTTCCATTCGGGTCGGCCGGTCCTGTTCGTGCCCTATGCGATGAAGGTCGAGCCGCCTTTTCCCAAGGTTGCGCTGGCCTGGAACGGCTCGTCCGAATCGGCGCGCGCGGCCTTCGATGCTTTGCCCTTCCTCAAGGCGGCCAAGGAGGTGACGCTGCTGGTCGTCGACGCGGAGACCAATGTCGGCCAGGATGACGTCTTCTCGGGCACGGCGATCGCCGGCGCGCTGGCGCGCCACGGCGTGAAGATCACGATCCAGAACCAGCGCTCGGGCGACGTGTCGGTTGCCGACATCATCCAGAACCATGTCGCGGATGCCGGCACCGACCTGCTCGTGACCGGCGCCTACAGCCAGTCGCGGCTCAAGGAATTCTTCTTCGGGGGCGTGACGCGGTCGCTCATGCAATCGATGACCTGCGCCACCTTCATGTCGCGCTGAGCGTGAGGCCCTTGCCAACAGGGCGCCTTTACGTCTAATTCCGCCTGCATTCCCCTCCGGAGTGCAGACAGATGACGTTTCCCGAAAAGGCGTTTCCCGTTTCCTGGGACCAGTTCCACCGCGACGCGCGCGCGCTCGCCTGGCGGCTGGCCAGCGCGAACGGCAAATGGCGCGCCATCGTCTGCATCACGCGCGGCGGGCTGGTGCCCGCCGCCATCATCGCGCGCGAACTCGATATCCGGCTGATCGAGACGGTGTGCGTGGCCTCCTATCACGAATATTCAGAGCAGGGCGAGTTGCAGGTGCTCAAGGAGATCACGCCTGAACTGCTCGAGAACGAGGGCAAGGACGTGCTGATCGTCGACGACCTCACCGATACCGGCAAGACGGCCGCCGTGGTGCGGGCGATGATGCCCCAGGCCCATTTCGCGGCGGTCTACGCCAAGCCCAAGGGCCGACCCATGGTCGATACCTTCATCACCGAGGTCTCGCAGGACACCTGGATCTACTTCCCCTGGGATCTGGGCTTCGCCTACCAGAAGCCGATCTCGCAGGATGCGCCCCGCTGAACGGGGCAAAGCCATTCCAAAAGATAACGAATCCCGTTCATGCTATCGTCATGGCGTGACGGGGCGATTCGCTTTCGCCCTGCTCTCGGCATGATTTGAATTTTCGATCCGATACACGATATTGGTTCGCAGATCAGACGATAGACCAGGGAGTTGGAAGCCCATGCTGTGGAGCCAGGGCAAGAGAATATTGCTTTCCGAGAGGCTGCGCAGCCTGTTCGGCAGCCCGCCCCCGCGCCTGCAGGTGGCGGCCCTTCCCTGGCGCCTTGGCAAGAAGGGCGCTTTCGAAATCATGCTGGTGACCAGCCGGGAAACGCGCCGCTGGGTGCTGCCCAAGGGCTGGCCCGAGGGCATGGAAAGCCTGAGCGAAGCCGCCGCGCGCGAAGCACATGAGGAAGCCGGCATTTCCGGACGGATCACGACCACAGAGCTCGGCAGCTACTATTACGGCAAGCGGCTGACGACCGGGCTGGAGCGGCGCTGCCAGGTGCTGGTCTTCCCGCTCGAGGTGAAGAAAACCGCCGACAAATGGCCCGAAAAGAAGCGTCGCACCCGGCAATGGTTCGAGCCCACCGAGGCCGCAAACCTCGTCAATGAGCCCGACCTTGCCGAGCTGATTGTCGAATTCGGGCAGAATCCAAAGAAATCGGCTGCCTGAAGGCAGTCGGCGGCCACTCCTGCCTTGCACCGGGAACATTAGCCACCTAATCCGGTTGTCGTCACGCGGCGGTCGGTCGGCCGCCCCCAACGCAATCACCGGAACCGATGGCAGATACAAGCGTCCAGAGCCGCAAGGACACGCTCGACAAGGATCTCGACAAGTTCGTCCATGTCGGCGAGGCGGCAAGCTTCCTTTCCCGCGGGCTGGTGGCGCCAGGCCTGGCGCTGCTCTTCCTGGCACTGTCGGCCGTCATCGCCTCGCTCTATGTGATGGGCCAGCCGGGCGCGGTCGTCATCGTGGCGGCGGCCGCCATCGGCGCCTACATGGCACTCAATATCGGCGCCAACGACGTCGCCAACAATGTTGCGCCGGCGGTCGGCTCCAAGGCGCTGTCGATCGGTGGTGCGCTGGCGATCGCGGCCGTCTTCGAGACGGCCGGCGCGCTGATCGGCGGAGCGGAGGTGGTGGCGACGGTGTCGCGCGGGATCATCGCGCCAGAAAGCGTCGGCCAGCCCACCATTTTCATCAACGCGATGATGGCCGCGCTGATCTCCTCGGCTCTATGGATCAACCTGGCGACCTGGATCGGCGCGCCCGTCTCCACCACCCATTCGGTGGTCGGCGGTGTGATGGGCGCCGGCATCGCGGCGGCAGGCCTGTGGGCCGTCAACTGGTTCACGATGAGCGGGATCGCGGCCAGCTGGATCGTCTCGCCGCTGATGGGCGGGGTGATCGCGGCGCTGTTCCTGGCCTTCATCAAGGAAGCCATCATCTACCAGGACGACAAGATCGCCGCGGCGCGGCGCTGGGTCCCGGTGCTGATCGGCGTCATGGGCGGGGCGTTCGCCGCCTATCTCGCCATGAAGGGGCTGTCGCGCGTCATCCCGATGGGCGCGGGGCAGATCGCGGCCGTGGGCATCGCGGTGTTCCTGGGCGTATGGGCGCTGGCCCACATCCAGGTGCGCAAGGCGTCCGAAGGCATGGAGAACCGCAACCAGTCGCTGAGGGCGCTCTTCAAGATGCCGCTCATCATCTCGGCCGCGCTGCTGTCCTTTGCCCACGGCGCCAACGATGTGGCCAACGCGGTGGGGCCGCTGGCGGCGATCGTGGCGACCGTCCAGGCCAATGAAGTCACCGGCGCCGTCGGCATCCCGCTATGGGTAATGGCGATCGGGGCGATCGGAATCTCGATCGGCCTGGTGCTGTTCGGGCCGAAACTCATCCGCATGGTGGGCCAGCAGATCACAAGGCTGAACCCGATGCGCGCCTTCTGCGTGGCGATTGCCGCCGCCATCACCGTCATCCTGGCCTCGGCGCTCGGCCTGCCCATCTCCTCGACCCACACGGCGGTGGGGGCGGTGTTCGGCGTCGGCTTCTTCCGCGAGTGGTACACGGCCAATTCAAGCCGCCGGAAGGCCTATCTGGAGCGCAAGGTCGATCGCGAGCGCCAGGCCCGCAACGGCAAGAAGGCAGCCGCGGCCAAGGCCGATCGCAAGCGCGAGATGCCGAGCGAACTGGAGGAGGACCTGCCCCTGGGCATCGCTGGCTACAGTTTCGGCGTGGCCGGGGAGACCTCGGGCGCGGGCGCAGAGATCGCTCGCCGCAAGCTGGTGCGCCGGGCCCACTTCACCACCATCATCGCGGCATGGATCGTCACCGTGCCGGCAGCCGCGCTGCTGTCCATGGCGATGTTCATGCTGCTCAACCTCATCTCCTGAGGGCGCCACCCCTCCTCCCCGCCGCGCGCGCCGGGAGCAGGCCCAAACGAAAACAGGCCCCGAAAGGGGCCTGCATTCAATCCGGCGATGTCCGGCGCAACATGATCAGCGCGAGTAGTACTCGACGACCAGGTTCGGCTCCATCTGCACCGCGAAGGGCACATCGGAGAGGCCGGGAACGCGGCCGAAGGTGGCGACCATCTTGGAGTGGTCCACCTCGATGTAGTCCGGCACGTCACGCTCGGCCATCTGGGAAGCTTCCAGAACGATCGCGAGCTGCTTGGAGGCGTCCTTGATCTCGACCACATCGCCCGGCTTGCAGCGGAAGGACGGAATGTTGACCCGGCGACCGTTGACCTTGATGTGGCCGTGATTGACGAACTGGCGCGCGGCAAAGATCGTGGGAACGAACTTGGCGCGATAGACGACGGCGTCGAGGCGCGACTCCAGCAGGCCGATGAGGGTCTCGGGCGTATCGCCCTTGCGGCGGTTGGCCTCCTCGTAGGTCTTGCGGAACTGCTTCTCGGAGATATCGCCGTAGTGACCCTTCAGCTTCTGCTTGGCGCGCAGCTGCAGGCCGAAATCGGACAGCTTGCCCTTGCGGCGCTGGCCGTGCTGGCCGGGGCCGTATTCACGGCGGTTGACCGGGGACTTCGGACGGCCCCAGATGTTTTCGCCCAAACGGCGGTCGAGCTTGTATTTCGCAGAATGGCGCTTGCTCATCGCATTTCCTTTTCAAACGCTTGTATCCGCCACCGGAAGTGACGGACGAAGGAAACGCGCCCTCCTCTGGCTCCCTCACCGGGAACCCGACAGGCCAGACCGCGCACGCTTTGCGGGAATGGCCACGGGACACGTCAAATGAATTGCCGGACACGAAGGCCCGGCAATGGCGCGGAAATAGGCGAAAGCCGGCCACGTGTCAACCGCGCGGGGCTTAACGTCATCTACAGGAATTACGTCGAAGTTTACGCAGGGGTCGGTCGATCGGCACGCCGAAAGAATCGCCGGGGACAATGGAATGGGACAATCTGCCGTGGGGCGCGTCTGGACGACGATCGCCCGGAGCCTTCGCCTGAAGGTTCTGCTGCTGGTGCTGGGGGCACTTCTGCTGCTCGCCGTCCCGGCCACGTTCGCCTTTCAATGGATCATCGGCAGCACGACACTCACGCTGGGCACGCTCTTTGCCGAACGGCAGATCCTCTATGATCGCCAGCGCGGGCTTGGCGCCCTCAACCGCGAAGTCGCGCTCGCAGAGACGCTGTCGCGCTCGCCGGTAATCATGGACTGGGCCCGGGCCGAATCGGTAGCGCCGCTGCGCAATCGCGGGCTGGCGGAACTGGAACACTATCGCCAGGCCTTCGTGGACGGCAGCTACTTCTTCGTCGTCGATGCATCTGGCAACTATTATTTCAACGATCGCGACGGCAGTTATACGGGCGACCAGCTGCGCTACAGGCTTTCGCCGAGCAATCCCCGCGATGGATGGTACTACGCCACCTCCGCCATGGGGCCGGGCTGCCAGCTCAATGTCGACAATGACGACGAGCTTCGGGTGACCAAGGTCTGGATCAACTGCGTGGTGCAGCAAGGCGAGGACGTGCTGGGCGTGGTGGGAACGGGCATCGACCTGTCGACCTTCATCCGCAACGTGGTGGAGAGCGACCAGACCGGCGTGGAAAGCCTCTTCGTCGACGAGGGCGGCGCCATCCAGGCGACACGCGACGCAAGCCGCATCGAGTTCCACAGCATCACGCGGCAGGAGGAGGACCGCAGGACCATCTTCCACATGCTCGATCGCGCAACCGACCGGGCCGAACTGGCCGACATGATGACCGTCGCCAGGAGCGAGAACAGGCCCGTCTCCGCCACCTTCATGCGGGTGGAAGGTCGCAAACGCCTGGTCGGGGTCGGCTATCTCGATCAGCTGGGCTGGTACAATGTCACGGTCATGGACGTGGACGCCATCATCGACCGGCGGCTGTTCCTGCCCGTTGGCGCCCTGCTCCTGACAATGATGGCGAGTGTGGCGTTCTTCGCGGTCTGGCTGTTCAAGCGCAGCGTCCTCGACCGGCTCGCCCAGGCCCAAGCCTCCCTCTCCTCCGTCGAGGCCGGCGATTTCTCGCGCCGCCTCGATGGTTTCGGCCGCGACGAGATCGGCCGGATGGCCGCCACGATCAACCGCATGTCCTCGGCGGTGAAGCTCAACCGGGACGAACTCGAGTTCGCCGTGCGCGAGCGGACGCAACGGCTCGAGAGCATCGCCTATCTGGATTCCATGTGCGGCATCCTTAACCGGCGCGGGGCGGTCGACGCCTTCGCGCAGGCCGAACGCGCCGGCGGCGCAGACCAGACGACCGGATTCGTTCTCGTCGACATCGACAATTTCAAGGAATTCAACGACACGCATGGTCACCGGGCCGGCGATGCGGTGGTGATCGCGGTTGCCGAAAGGCTGCTCGCGCTGACCAGCGAGGGCGAATTCTGCGGACGGTGGGGCGGCGACGAGTTCGTGGTGATTCTTCCCGACTGCGAAGATTATCGGCTTCAGGCAAGCCTGCGGCGGCTGCATGCGGGGCTTGTCGATGAGCCGGTCGCGTTGCCGGACGGCTCGCATCTTGCCATCACCGTCAGCATGGGTGCCGGACTGTCGCCACGGGGCGAAGGACTCGACGAAGCGGCGCACCGGGCGGATCTGGCGCTCTACCGGGCCAAGCGCAGCGGGCGCAATCGCTGGGCAATCCACGACCCCAAACACGACGTCGCGCTCAGCGACGGCTTTGCCGCAGCCTGACCGAGAGCATCAAGTGGCCAGCCCGAAACCCTGAAGCAGGCGGGCGGTCGCACGCGGCGGGGTGCCGGAGGTGAAGATCGCGAGGTCCGGTCCGTCGCGGTCCGCCTCCGCCTCATCACCCTTCAGAAACGTCAAGGCGCGGCGCGCGATCGCCTCGGCCGGATCGATCCAGTCGACCGGCCAGGGTGCCGTCTTGCGCATACGATTGACCAGGAACGGATAGTGCGTGCAGGCCAGAACCACGATGTCGGTACGCCGGCCGTCCGTTTCCACGAAGCAGGGTTCGATCTCGGCACGGACGGCCTCCTCGTCGACACGGCCCTCGCGCATATAGGTCTCCGCAAGGCCGGCCAGCCGGTCGCTGCCCACGAGGCGGACATGGCATTTCTGCGCCCAGTCGCGGATCAGCTCGCGCGTGTATTGCCGCTTTACCGTGCCGGGCGTGGCGAGCACGGCGACGACGCCCGAGCGGGTGCGCTCGGCCGCCGGCTTGATGGCAGGTACCGTGCCGACGAAGTGGCGTCCGGGAAAGGCCGCCCGCAGTGGCGCCAGCACGATGGTGGAGGCGGTGTTGCAGGCGATGACGGAGACCACCGGGTCGTGCTCGGCGAGGAGCCCGCCGAAGAGCTCCACGATGCGGTCGCTGAGCGCCGACTCGTCCCACGCGCCGTAGGGAAAGGCGGCATCGTCGGCGACGTAGACGAAGCGGCGATCGGGCGCGAGAACGCGCAGTTCGCGCAGCACGTTCAGCCCGCCAATGCCGGAATCGAAGACGAGAACCGGCCGGGTGTCCATCTCAGTCGCCCTCTTCGACCGGCTGCCGGCCGCCCGCCAGCGCATCCGCTTTCGCCTTGCGTTCGGGATAGCCGCTGCCACGCGGCGCATTGGGCGAGAAATAATCGAGCGAGGAGATGATGCCGCGCAGCACCTTCAGTTCCGAATCCGAGAAGCCGGGGCGCGTCAGGACGGCCCGCATGGCATCAATCATCTTCGGCTTCTTGGGCGCCGGGCGGAAATAGCCGCGCGCCTCCAGCGCCTCCTCCAGGTGCTGGAACAGGCTGAAAAGCGCGGCCTTGTCGGCGGGTTCGAATTCCGGCCCGGAAAAGGGCACCATGGTCTCGGGCGTGAGCCCCGACTTCATCCATTCATAGGACATCAGAAGGACCGCCTGGGCGACGTTGAGCGAGGCGAAGGCAGGATTGACGGGAAAGGTCACGATCTCGTCGGCGAGCGCGACTTCCTCGTTGGTCAGTCCCCAACGCTCGCGGCCGAACATGATGCCGGTCTTCTGCCCCGCCACATGGCGGGCACGCAGCAGGTTGCTTGCCTCAACCGGGCCGCGCACGGTCTTGAAGCCGTCGCGCTCGCGCGCCGTGGTGGCGACGACGAAGACGAGGCCCTCCAGCGCCTGCTCGGCGGTCTCGAAGACACGCGCGCCGTCGATGACATGATCGGCCCGGCTGGCGGCGGCGCGCGCACGCTCGTTGGGCCAGCCCTCGCGCGGGTTGACGATGCGCAGTTCCGCCAGGCCGAAATTGGCCATCGCGCGCGCCACCATGCCGATGTTCTCGCCAAGCTGCGGCTCGACCAGGACGATGACCGGTCCGTCCGTGATGAGTTGCTTGTTGCTGGCCGTGCCTGCCATGTCCGTCTGCTCCTTCGCTGGCCAGCCATTGGCACGACAGGCGCCAAAACGGAAGAGCCGGCGCGGGTTTCAGCGCCGGAGGAAGTCCCGCATGGCGCGGGCCACCTCGACCGGCTTCTCGTGAAGGATCCAGTGGCCGGCATCGGCGAAGCGCCGGATGGCGAGGTCCGGGGCGTAGCGATCAAGCCCCTCGATCGTGGAGGGCCGCAGTGCCTGGTCCGCCTCGCCCCAGAGAAGAAGATGCGGCATCTTCACCTCGAAGCCGCCGAGTTCGGTAAGCTTCAGGACAAGAGAGGCGCCAGGCACGGCGCCGCCTTCCGGCACGACGAGCGGCGCGGCGCGGTACCAGTTGAGCATGCCGGTCAGGGCGCCCTGCTGCGACCAGGCGTCGAGATAGCCCGCGCGGGTCTCCGCATCCATAAAATCGGCGGTCGAGAATTTCTCGATCATGCCCATCAGCCGGCGGTATCCGTCAGCCGACAGGAGCGCCTCGGCGCGGTCGCTCTTCAGGAGGTTGATGTACTGGCTGGCCTCGCGCTGGGCGGGGTCGTCGAAGATGGCGCGCTGGAAACAGACCGGATGCACGCCATTGGCAATGATCAGATGGGAAAGCCTTTCGGGGTGCCTGAACGCATAGGCATAGGCGACCGAGGCGCCCCAATCGTGGCCGGCCAGGACGAAGGGTTCATCGGGCGACAGGTGATCGGCAAGCGCGGCGATGTCGGCCACGAGGCGCTTGCCGCGATAGGCTTCGACTTCCTGCGGCCGCGAGGAGCGGTTGTAGCCGCGCTGATCGGGGGCGACGAGCCGGAAATCGCCCGAAAGCGCCTCCATCACGCCCTTCCAGGCCACCCAGTATTCGGGAAAACCGTGCAGGCAGAGGAGCAGCGGCGCGTCACGCGGACCGATTTCGGCATAACGAAGCCGCGCCTCCCCCGTATCGTGCTCGCCAAAGCCGAACTTTCCCATGCCGGTTCCCTCCCAACGCCCCCTCACCCCGGTTTGCCTTGCGGGCCGGCAATGCTATAGGGGCCGCATTCCGAGACACATTAGGGACGTCGCGTCCCGATTTCAAAGAACGAGGCTGCACGCACATGGCGAAGATCAAGGTGGAGAATCCCGTCGTCGAGCTCGACGGGGACGAGATGACGCGGATCATCTGGCAGTTCATCAAGGACAAGCTGATCCACCCCTATCTCGACATCGACCTGAAATATTACGATCTCGGCATGGAAAGCCGCGACGCGACCGACGACCAGATCACCGTCGACGCGGCCAATGCGATCAAGAAATACGGCGTCGGCGTGAAATGCGCGACGATTACGCCGGACGAGGCGCGCGTCGAGGAATTCGGGCTGAAGCGCATGTACCGCTCGCCCAACGGCACCATCCGCAACATCCTGGGCGGCGTCATCTTCCGCGAGCCGATCATCGCCAAGAACGTGCCCCGCCTGGTGCCCGGCTGGACCAAGCCGGTGATCGTCGGGCGCCACGCCTACGGCGACCAGTACCGCGCCACCGACTTCAAGTTCCCCGGCAAGGGCAAGCTGACGATCAAGTTCGTGGGCGAGGACGGACAGACGATCGAGCACGAGGTGTTCGACGCGCCGTCGGCCGGCATCGCGATGGCGATGTACAATCTCGACGATTCCATCCGCGATTTCGCCCGCGCCTCCCTGAATTACGGCCTGCAGCGCGGCTATCCGGTTTATCTGTCGACCAAGAACACGATCCTGAAGGTCTATGACGGCCGCTTCAAGGACATCTTCCAGGAGATCTACGAGGCGGAGTTCGAGCAGAAGTTCAAGGAAGCCAAGATCTGGTACGAGCACCGCCTGATCGACGACATGGTGGCGGCCAACCTCAAATGGTCGGGCGGCTATGTGTGGGCGTGCAAGAACTATGATGGCGACGTGCAGTCCGACACGGTGGCGCAGGGGTTTGGCTCGCTCGGCCTGATGACCTCGGTCCTGATGACGCCGGACGGCCAGACCGTCGAGGCCGAGGCAGCGCACGGCACCGTGACGCGCCACTTCCGCCAGCATGAGCGTGGTGAGGAAACCTCGACCAACTCGATCGCCTCGATCTTCGCCTGGACGCGCGGCCTCGCACACCGCGCCAAGCTGGACAACAATGCCGATCTGAAGAAGTTCGCCGAGACGCTGGAGAAGGTCTGCGTCGACACGGTGGAATCCGGTCACATGACCAAGGATCTGGCGCTTCTGATCGGCCCCGACCAGCCCTGGCTGTCGACCACCGGCTTCCTCGACAAGGTTGACGAGAACCTTCAGAAGGCGATGGCCTGACGACTGGCGCGAAAGCTGCCGACGATCCATCAGAAGCCGCGGTACCCCACCGCGGCTTCTGTCATTTGGAGGTGATCTTCCTCTTGTATCCTCGCTTCAGGAGCCCAGATATCCGACCATGAAAGACCTCTCCATCTCCCTTCTCACCATTTGCGGGCTGACCGAGCTGGAACAGCATGGCTCGAGCGGTGTCACCCATGTGCTGTCGATTCTCGATCCCGATCGCGCGGATCCGGACGATTTCGCCAGCTACGACCGGCATCACCGCACCACGCTGCGCTTTCACGACATCATCCAGCCGATGGGAGACATGATCCTGCCAGAGCCGAAGGATGTGGAGGCGGTGCTGAAGTTCGGCGAGGAACTGTCGGCCGAGCCGACAATCGGCGCGGATGCCCATGTGCTGGTGCATTGCCACATGGGCGTGTCGCGCTCGACGGCGGCGATGACGACGCTTTTGTGCCAGCTGCACCCGCAAGCCGACGAGGACGAGGTGTTTGCGCATCTGCGTTCGATCCGGCCGCAGATCTGGCCGAATTCGCGCATGATCGGTTTTGCCGACGCCGCGCTCGGCAAGGAAGGCCGGCTGACCAAGGCGCTGGGGCGGCTTTACGCCCAGCAGCTCGAATGGAAGCCGGAAATCGCCACCTTCATGGAGACTTACGGCCGCGAGGCGGAAGTGCAGATGGGCCGTACGGCCGCCTGAGTTGCCTCAGGCGAGCGCGGCCTTGACCGCCTCGATGGCTTCCTGCGCCTTGTCGCCATCGGGGCCGCCGGCCTGGGCCATGTCGGGCCGCCCGCCGCCGCCCTGCCCGCCCAGAGCCGCCGAGGCCAGGCGCACCAGCTCGACGGCGTTCAGCCGGGCCGTCAGATCGTCGGTCACGCCGACCACCACGGCGGCCTTGTTGTCCTCGGCCGTGCTGATGAAGACGACGACGCCGGAGCCGAGCTGCTTCTTGCCTTCGTCGGCCAGCGGCTTCAGATCCTTCGGCGACACGCCGGCAACCACGCGGCCGAGAAAACCCACGCCGTTGACGGTCTCGGTCTCCTGGGCGCCGGCTGCTCCGCCACCGCCAAGAGCCAGTTTCTTGCGTGCCTCAGCCAGTTCGCGTTCGAGCTTGCGGCGCTCGTCGAGAACGGCCTCAAGACGGCTGACGACCTCTGCAGGCGCCACTTTCAGCGCCGCCGCAGCTGCCTTCAGGCGCCGGTCCTGCTCGTCGAGATGACGACGGGCGGCGTCACCCGTCAGCGCCTCGATGCGGCGCACGCCCGCCGCGACCGCGCCTTCGGCGACAAGCCGGATCAGGCCGATGTCGCCGGTGGCCGTCACGTGGGTGCCACCGCACAATTCCACCGAATAGGGTTTGCCGGCCTTGTCGCCCTGCAAGGCGGTGCCCATGCGAACCACGCGGACCTCGTCGCCATATTTCTCGCCGAAGAGCGCCATGGCGCCCTCGGCGATGGCATCATCGACGGCCATCAACCGGGTCGTCACCGGCTCGTTCTGCAGCACGATCTGGTTGGCGATGTCCTCGATGACCTGCAATTCGGCATCGGAAATCGGCTTGGGATGCGAGAAATCGAAACGCAGCCGATCGGGCGCGACAAGCGAACCCTTCTGCGCGACATGGGTGCCGAGCACCTCGCGCAGCGCCTCATGCACCAGATGGGTGGCCGAATGATTGGCGCGGATGCGGGCGCGGCGGGCATGGTCGACCTCCATCTCGACGATGGCGCCGGTGGCGATGATGCCGCGCGAGACCTTGCCCAGATGCACGAAGAGGCCATCGGCCTTTTTCTGGGTTTCGGAAATGGCAATCTCGAAACCCTCGCCCCGAATGATGCCGGTATCGCCCACCTGACCACCGGATTCGCCGTAGAACGGGGTCTGGTTGACAACCAGCGCGACATCATCGCCGTCGGCCGCATTCGTCACTTCGGCGCCGTCGCGCACCAGGGCGCTGACCACGCCTTCTGCCTTTTCCGTCGCGTAGCCGAGGAAATCGGTGGCGCCGTGCTTTTCGCGCAGCGCGAACCAGACGGCTTCCGTCGCCGCCTCGCCCGAGCCCGACCAGGCCGCGCGGGCCTCGGCCTTCTGGCGCTCCATGGCCGTGTCGAAGCCTTCTAGATCGACGGCGATGCCGCGCTGGCGCAGCGCATCCTGGGTCAGATCCAGCGGGAAGCCGTAGGTGTCGTAGAGTTTGAAGGCCGTCTCGCCATCAAGGCTCTGGCCCTCGCCGAGGTTCTCGGTCGCCTCGTTGAGAAGGCCGAGCCCGCGGGCGAGCGTCTTGCGGAATCGGCTTTCCTCCAGCTTCAGCGTTTCGGCGATCAGCGCCTCGCCGCGCTGGAGTTCGGGGTAGGCCTGGCCCATCTCGCGCACCAGCGCCGGCACGAGCCGCCACATCAGCGGGTCGGCGGCGCCGAGCAGCTGGGCATGGCGCATGGCGCGTCGCATGATGCGACGCAGCACGTAGCCCCTGCCCTCGTTCGACGGCAGCACGCCATCGGCGATGAGGAAGCTCGCGGCGCGCAGATGGTCGGCGATGACACGATGGCTGGCGCGGTTCTTGCCCTCGGCCTTGACGCCGGTGGCATCCTCGGAGGCACGGATCAGCGCCTTGAAGAGGTCGATGTCGTAATTGTCGTGCTCACCCTGCAGGACGGCGGCGATGCGCTCCAGCCCCATGCCGGTATCGATGGACGGGCGCGGCAGGTCGACGCGCTCCTCCTTCGAGACCTGTTCGTATTGCATGAAGACGAGATTCCAGATCTCGATGAAGCGGTCGCCATCCTCGTCGGGGCTGCCGGGCGGACCGCCGGGGATGTCTTCGCCATGGTCGTAGAAGATTTCCGAACAAGGCCCGCAGGGGCCGGTATCGCCCATCGACCAGAAATTGTCGCTGGTGGCGATGCGGATGATGCGGTCGTCGGAGAGGCCCGCGATCTTCTTCCAGTGATCGGCCGCCTCGTCATCGGTGTGGTAGACGGTGACGAGCAGGCGCTTTCCGTCGATCCCGAATTCCCTGGTGATCAGGTTCCAGGCCAGCTCGATCGCGCTTTCCTTGAAATAGTCGCCGAAGGAGAAGTTGCCGAGCATCTCGAAGAAGGTGTGGTGGCGCGCGGTGTAGCCCACATTGTCGAGATCGTTGTGCTTGCCGCCGGCGCGCACGCATTTCTGCGAGGTGACGGCGCGGTCATAGGGACGGCTTTCCAGACCGGTAAAGACGTTCTTGAACTGCACCATGCCGGCATTGGTGAACATGAGGGTCGGGTCGTTGCGCGGCACCAGCGGACCGGAGGCAACGATCTCGTGACCGTTCTTGCCGAAATAGTCGAGAAATGCCGACCGGATGTCGTTGACGCCACTCATGCCACTGCCTTCGTGAATGCCTGCGCGTGGTGCGCGGGGAAAGAGACCGCGCCTTTTAGCGTCCGCTCCGCGCACTGTCCAGAAACGCATGGATGCAGGCGCAACGACGCGATGTCTTTGAAACGCAAACCGCCGGCCACGGGCATCCCGTGACCGGCGGCAATGAAGCCGTGAATGAGAAGAGGCCTACATCTCGGCTGCTTCGGCGCCATCCTCATCAAGACCGCCCGGGCCGCCATTCTCGAGGAACTGCTCGGCGATCAGGCCGGCATTCTGCCGCAAGGACAGCTCGATCTCATTGGCCATCTCGGGATTGTCCTTCAGGAACTGCTTGGCGTTCTCGCGGCCCTGGCCGAGGCGCTGTGAATTGTAGGAGAACCAGGCGCCCGACTTCTCGACCACGCCAGCCTTGACGCCGAGATCAATCAGCTCGCCAGTCTTCGACACGCCTTCGCCATACATGATGTCGAATTCGACCTGCTTGAAGGGCGGCGCGAGCTTGTTCTTGACCACCTTGACGCGGGTCTGGTTGCCGGTGACCTCGTCGCGATCCTTGACGGCGCCGATGCGGCGGATGTCGAGGCGCACGGAGGCATAGAACTTCAGCGCGTTGCCGCCGGTGGTGGTCTCGGGCGAACCGAACATGACGCCGATCTTCATGCGGATCTGGTTGATGAAGACGACCATGGTGTTGGAGCGCGAGATGGAGGCGGTGAGCTTCCTCAGCGCCTGGCTCATCAGGCGGGCCTGCAGGCCGGGCAGCGAATCGCCCATCTCGCCCTCGATCTCGGCGCGCGGGGTAAGCGCAGCCACCGAATCGACCACCAGCACGTCGATGGCGCCCGAACGCACCAGCGTGTCGCAGATCTCCAGCGCCTGCTCGCCCGTGTCGGGCTGCGAAATCAGGAGGTTTTCCAGGTCGACGCCCAGCTTGCGCGCATAGACGGGATCGAGCGCGTGCTCGGCATCCACGAAGGCACAGATGCCGCCCTTCTTCTGGGCCTCGGCCACCGTGTGCAGCGCCATCGTCGTCTTGCCCGAGCTTTCCGGGCCATAGATCTCGATGATGCGCCCCTTGGGCAGGCCGCCGACACCAAGCGCGATGTCGAGACCCAGGGACCCGGTGGAAATCGTCTCGATCTCCACGACCTGTTCATTGGCGCCGAGCCGCATGATCGAGCCCTTGCCGAAGGCACGCTCGATCTGGGAAAGTGCCGCATCCAGGGCCTTTGACTTGTCCACCGATTTTTCCTCTACAAGCCGCAAATTGTTCTGTGCCATCATACATACCCCTTGGTGATGAGCGAAAGCCGGTCCAGCCGGTGTCCCAGTGATTTTTGTACCTTTTTTGTTCTGTTTTTGCAAGGGTCGCCAACCCGTTGATGTATAACGTTTATTCCGATCATGTTCTGTTTTCGTCCGCTCCCGTGACGCAACGTTCCCCCGAAGGTGGACGAAACGCCGCGCGGGGCGTTTGCGGCCTGCCGGGGCGAATCGCGCCATGAGCCCGACGGTTCTCGGCGTGGGCGGGGCGCATGTCGACCGGCGGGGCCGCGCGGCTGTCGCCTTCGTGCCCGGCGCCTCCAACCCCGGCACCATGCGCGAGGAGGCCGGCGGCGGTACGCTGAATGCGCTGAGGGCCGTGCGGCGGGAGGGCATCAAGGCGGCCCTCGCCTCGGTTCGTGGCGGCGACGCGGCGGGCGAAACGGTGGCGCGGGCGCTTGCCGAAGCCGGCATCGAGGACCGGTCGGCCGTCTTCCTCGACCGCGCGACGCCGAGCTACACCGCGATTCTCGACGAGGCGGGCGACGTGGTGGCGGCGCTGGCCGACATGGGCCTCTACGAGGCCGCCTTCGAGCGTCAGCTGAGGCGCAAGGGCGTGCGCGAATTCGTTGCCGGCGCCGACTGCATCCTCACCGACGCCAACCTGACCGAAGCGGCCATCGCGCGCCTCATCATGGCGGCCGGCACGCGCCCCGTTCACGCCATCGCCATCTCGCCGGCCAAGGCCGGCCGGCTGAAGCCGCATCTCGGCCGGCTGGCATGCCTCTTCATGAATGCGCGCGAGGCGGAGGTCCTCAGCGGCGCGGGCGACGCGCATGGAGCCGCCCGCGCGCTGCGCGGGGCCGGGCTGGCAAGCGGGGTCATTACGCAAGGCGGGGGCCCCGTCATCGGCTTCGATCGCGAGACCCTTTTCGACATCACGCCGCCGCCCCCGGACCTGATCCTCGACGTAACCGGGGCCGGCGATGCGCTTGCCGGCACCACGATCGCCCGCCTGATACGCGGCGAGCCGTTTGCCGCGGCGCTGCGCGCGGGCATCGCGGCCGCCACGCTCACGGTCGAAAGCGAAGGCGCCGCCCCTGCTTTCGACCGGGTCGCGCTGGAGGCGCGCCTTCTTCTTGTGCCCGAACCCGTGCCCGTGCCATGAGGCGGTGATGAACACGCATCCCCTGCTCGACATCCATCCCGAAGTCGCCGAAGCGCTGTCGGCCGGCAGGCCGGTCGTGGCGCTAGAAAGCACGATCATCACCCATGGCATGCCGTGGCCCGACAACGACGCGATGGCGCAAGCCGTCGAGAGCGTCATCCGCGAAGAGGGCGCGGTGCCCGCCACCATCGCCGTCATCGACGGGCGGCTGCGGGTCGGGCTGTCGGACGAAGAACGCCGTGAGTTGGCGCAGACGCAGGGCGCGCTGAAGCTGTCGCGCGCCGATCTGGCCTTCGCCATCTCGGAACGCCGCAGCGGCGGCACGACGGTGGCCGCCACCATGATCGGCGCACAGATGGCCGGCATCTCCGTCTTCGCTACCGGCGGCATCGGCGGCGTGCACAAGGGCGCGGAAACGAGCTTCGACATCTCGGCCGATCTCGACGAGCTGGCTCGCACGGCCGTCATCGTGGTGTCGGCCGGCGCCAAGGCGATCCTCGACATCGAGAAGACGCTGGAAGTCCTGGAAACGCGCGGCGTGCCGGTGGTGACGTTCGGCAGCGACGTCATGCCGGCCTTCTGGTCGCGCGCCTCGCGCCATCCCGCGCCGCTGCGCCTCGACACGGCGGAGGCCATCGCCCGCTTCCACAAGACGCGTGGGGACATGGGTATTGCCGGCGGCATGCTGGTGGCCAACCCGGTGCCGGAAAACGAAGAGATCCCGGCCGACGAGATGGCGGGCTTCATCGCGGCGGCGCAGGAGGAGGCGACACGGCAGGGCGTGACCGGCAAGGCGGTGACGCCGTTCCTGCTGGCGCGGATCGTGGAGCTGACTGGCGGGCGCAGCCTGGCCACCAACATCGCGCTGGTGAAGAACAACGCGCGGCTTGCGGCAAGGATCGCGCGGGCGCTTTAAGGTTTCAAAGATCCTTCATCCGCTCGGCGCTGGCGCGCCGATCCGCGTGCCTCGCCGCGCCCCGCGGGCCCCGCAAGGGGAGGAGGCCGGGGCCCGCTGCCTCCGGCACCTCCCCGGCGTTCGCAACCTTTCGTCGTGCCACTGGCACGACGAATTCGCTGCGCGAACCGGCTGCCGCCGGCCCTCCGCTATGGCTCCGGGCGTTCGTCGCTGCGATCGACAAATCGTTGTCGATCGCTTGGCCTTCGGCCGACCGCTCCTCACCCTCTTGTGATCGGGACCAGGTAGATCTCGACACGACGGTTCTGGGCGCGGCCTTCGGGCGTGGCGTTGGTGGCGGCCGGCTCGGTATCGGCGAAGCCGCGCACCGAGAAGCGGCGCTGGTCGATGCCCTGCGCGCCAAGGTAACGCGCGACCGACAGCGCGCGGCGCTCCGACAGATCCTGGTTGTGGCCGCGGCTACCGGTGGAGTCGGTATGGCCTTCCACGTCGATCAGCGTCTGGTCGTAACGGCTGAGCACGCGGGCGACCGAATTCAGGACCGGGAAGAACTCGGCCCTCAGTTCGGCACGGTCGGTGTCGAAGGTGACGGCCGATGGCATGTTGAGGATGATCTCGTCGCCGCGCCGCGTGACCGAGACGCCGGTATCGCGCAGCTCGTTGCGCAGCTGGGCTTCCTGCTGATCCATGTAGTTGCCGACGACGCCGCCGGTCAGCGCGCCGACGCCGGCGCCGATCAGCACGGCGTTGCGCTGCGCACGCGGGCTACCGCCCACCGCCAGGCCCGCCAGCGCGCCGAGGCCGGCACCGATGCCGACGCCAGCGGCCGTGTTGGACATCCGCTGTTCGCCCGTGAACGGGTCGGACGTGCAGCCGGCAGCCAGGATGGCAGCGGCCGCAACGGCCATGATCTTGGTACGCATGTTTGATTCCCTCTCCTCGTGGGCCCTTCAGGAAAATCCCTTTAACACGAATTGCGGCGAAAACGGGATGGGAATGACAGATGGCAGGCGAGCACGGCAAAGCGCCCGCCGCCCGCCATTGTCGACGCGCGGCAGCCGCCTAGCGCTGCCCCCTGGTCCGGCCGTTCGCGCCACCTTCTCCCCCAAGGGGAGAAGGTGTTGCCGATCGCCTACTCCGCCATGGTCTCGCCATAGGCGGCAAAGGCGGCCGGCAGGGTGCCGGTCAGGACCGGCGGCTGGCCGGTCGCGGGGGGCTGGACAAGCGGCGGGGCGACGGCCAGAGCCGGCGGCGGCAGGGACGCGGTTTCCGCGCCCTCCTGGGCGCGGAAGGAGCGGTAGGCCTCCGAGATGGCACCCGGGCCCACCGATGGGAGGCGGGTCAGCCAGGCGGCGCGCAGATCCCCCGATCCGGCGCCGTCCGACATCTCCAAAGAGGCGCGCATGGGCCGCGCGCCCGTGATGGTCAGTGCAGACAGTTCCATTTTTGTTGTCGTCTTCCAATCGCGTGTGACGATCGGAAAATGACACGGACGGATGGATGTGCCGTTAGGGAAACGGCGCGGATTTTAACCATTGGCCGATCGAACGCCCGTTTCCGCGCAGCTATTTTTCCAGCATTTCCTTGACCACGGTGGCCAGCTGCTTGAGCGTGAAGGGTTTTGGCAGGAACCCGAACTGGGCATCCTCGGGCAGGTTCTTGGCGAACGCATCCTCGGCATAACCCGACACGAAGATGAACTTGATGTCGGGCTGGGCCTTGCGCAGTTCCGACAGCAGCGTCGGGCCGTCCATCTCGGGCATGACGACGTCGGAGACGACAATGTCGACCTTGCCCTGAAGCTCCTCGAAGATTTCCAGCGCCTCGACGCCGGAAGACGCCTCGTGAACGGTGTAGCCGCGCGAGGCCAGCGCACGCACGCCGCCCAGCCGCACGGCATCCTCGTCCTCGACGAGCAGCACCGTGGCCGAGCCGGAGAGATCGCGCGCGGGCTCGGGCGCACCCGGCCCCTTGCCGGAGGCCTCGAGGGCTGCCTCCGTCTCGATCTCGGCCTGGCTCGCCACATGGCGAGGCAGGAAGATGCGGAAGATGGTGCCCTGGCCTAGGTCTGATTCGCAGAAGATGTAGCCGCCCGTCTGCTTGATGATGCCGTAGACCATGGACAGGCCGAGGCCGGTTCCCTTGCCGACATCCTTGGTGGTGAAGAACGGCTCGAAAATCTTGGCCAGCACGTCGGGCGCGATGCCCGTGCCGGTGTCGGATATCTCGACTAGCACGTAATCGGCCTCGGGCAGTTCGCGCTGGCCGAAGGAGGCGCATGCGTCGGCCTCGACATTGCGCGTGCGCATGGTGAGTTCGCCACCCTTCGGCATGGCGTCGCGGGCGTTGACGGCGATGTTGACGATGACCTGCTCGAACTGGCCGATATCGGCCTTGACGGGCCACAGGTCGCGGCCGTGCTCGACACTGAGCGTGATCTCGTTGCCGACCAGACGGGCGAGCAGCATGCGCAGATCGGCCAGCACATCGGTGAGGTTCAGGACCTCGGGCCGGAGCGTCTGCTTGCGCGAGAAGGCGAGCAGCTGGCGCACCAGCGACGCGGCGCGGTTGGCGTTCTGCTTGATGTTCATGATGTCGGGGAAGGACGGGTCCGACGGGCGGTGGTTGGTCAGAAGCAGATCGGAGGCCATTATGATGGCGGTCAGCACGTTGTTGAAATCATGCGCGATGCCACCGGCGAGCTGGCCGACCGCCTGCATCTTCTGGCTCTGGGCCATCTGGGCCTCGAGCGCCTTCTGCTCGGTGATGTCGACGGCATAGACAATCGCCGCCTCCTCGGCCTCCGCGCCGCTGCCGCCGTCTGCCACCGCGTTGACATAATAACGCACGTGACGCTCCTCGTCGCCCGGCAGGACGGAATCGATCGGCGCGATGTCGGCCTGCTGGTGGCGGGCGCGCTCGAGAGCGGCGGCGAATTCGGCCCGGTCGCGCTCGTGCAGCACGGTCTCCAGACGCACCCGGCGGTCTACCGAATCGCGGTCAACGACGCGCGCAAACAGCGACAGGAAGGGTGCGTTGGTCCGCAGGATTCGGCCTTCGTCGTCGATGCCGGCAATCGCCATCGGGGTCGAGTTGAAGAAGCGCGTGAAGCGGATCTCGGCGGCGCTGTTGTCGGAGGACGACCCCTCGCCCTCGCCACGGTTGACCACGATCGTGCGGGTCGCCCCCGGCATGCCCTCGCGGGTGGCCGAGACGCGGTGCAGGAAGCGCACGGGACGTATTTCGCCCGACAAGGTCGTCATGTCGAGATCGATGACGGCGTTGCGGGTGGTGCCGGGATCGGCCTTGACGGAATTGAGCAGCGCCATGCCGTTGCCGGCGGTGATCTGCGGCAGCGTTACGTCGCCAGGGCGGAAGCCGGCGAGGTCGATGCCCAGCCATTCGGCAAGCGTCGCGTTCACATAGGTGACACGGCCGGCCGCATCGGCGGCGAAGAAGCCCGCCGGCGCATGGTCGAGATGGTCGATCGCCTGCTGCAGGTCGAGAAAGAAACGTTCCTGCTCGGCGCGCTCGTCGGAGATGTCGGCGATCTGCCAGGCCGACAGGAGCGTGCGGTAGCCAGGCGCACGGAAGGTGCGGGCACGGATGCGGTACCAGCGCGCGCCCTTGTCGTAGGTCGCGCCCAGCGACTGGGTGAGTCGGAACTCGCCATCGCCGGGGCGGCCGTCGCGCAGGCCAGCCGACAGCCGCATGACGGTCTCGGAGGCCTCGACGCTGTCGGAAAGAAGGTTCTCCACCGTCTTCAGGTCGGCCGGACCGGTCGCGCCGGTCATCTCGGCATAGGCCTTGTTGGCGTAGACGATGCGGCCCTTCTGGTCGGTGACGAGAACGCCCTGCCCCGTCGTGTCGAGAAAGGCGCGCGAAAGGTCGTCCGCGCCGGTGCGCTGGGCGATGCGGATAAAGCCGATGGTCGAGGCAAAGAGATAGCCGATGCCGATCATCGCCAGCACGCCCAGAAGGCCGAGCAGGAAACTCTCGCCAAGCCGTTCGCGGAAGAGCGTGAAGACGATCGCCGCACCCGCCAGCGCCAGGATAAAGATGAGAAGCCGCGCGGCTATGCCGGGACGAGCCGACTGGTCCACGATGGGAGCCGGGTAAAGGTCCTCGCCGGTCTGTCTGGCCATGCGTCTCCTGCCTGTCGCGCGGGCGCCATTGATGAAGGCGGGCGGGCACGCGCGCCGAGTCGCCACGCCCGCAATACATCAAGCCCGAGGCGGCAAGCAAGGTCCAGCCCGGATGCAGCCCTTGGCGGCGGCGCCCACGGGAAAGATGCGGAGCGGCGCCCTGCAATGCATGGCACGGGGGGACGATGGCCTGGTGGCGCCTGTCAGATCAGCGTGATCCACAGGCTGGCGCAGGTGAGAAATCCGCCCATGGCGAGAAGGGATACGACATCACGAACAAATCCAAGCATGGGAACCTCCATTGATCTGTTTATGTTCCCTATATTTTCGTGTTTTGTTCTCGTCGTCAATGCAGGCTGGCCCCCTGTCTGAGGTTAAGGTTAACCCAGCGGCAGTGGGCCCGGCCTGCCAGACCGCACGCGGCAGCCAGGGCCGACGCAAAAACGGCGCGGCCATGAGACCGCGCCGTCGCTAGACTGTTTTTTTAGTCGTGAAGGCCCGGCGTCGACTCAGAACGGGATTTCGTCGTCCATGTCGCGACCGCCGCCGCCACCGCCGCCCATGCCGCCGCGATCATTGCCGGGGCGCGACTGGCCGAAATCGGAGCCGCCGCGATCGCTGCCGCCACGGTCCGACTCATAATCGCCGCCGCCGCCCTGCCCGCGCGAGTCGAGCATCTGCAATTCACCGCGGAACTTCTGCAGCACGACCTCGGTCGTGTAGCGGTCCTGGCCGGACTGATCCTGCCACTTGCGGGTCTGCAACTGGCCCTCGAGATAGACCTTGGCGCCCTTCTTCAGATATTGCTCGGCCACCTTGGCGAGCTGGTCGTTGAAGATCGCCACATTGTGCCACTCCGTGCGCTCCTTGCGCTCGCCGGACTGGCGGTCGCGCCAGGTCTCGGACGTGGCAATGCGCATGTTGACGACGGGATCGCCGCTGGGCAGGCGACGCACCTCGGGATCGGCGCCCAGATTGCCGACCAGAATGACCTTGTTGACGCTGCCCGCCATGACGCTTCTCCACACTCGTGCGATCAGAAATTGAAGGTTTCACCGCAAAATAGAACAAAAGTGGACCGAATGAAACCGGGCGGTCGGAGGTTGTCCCCTGCTCAGCGCAGCGCCGCGTCCAGTTTTGCGAGGTCGTTCGGCGTGTCGATGTCGAGGCTGGCGGCGGCGCCGATCTCCACCTCCACAACCGGTGCCGCGCCCGCCTCGACGATGTGGCGCGCGCCGGTGTCGCCATCGATCGTGGCGATGGCGGGAAAGAGTGACGCCGGCAGCAGGACCGGGTTGCCGCGCTTGCCGCCGTGGGTGGCGCGCACGACGGAGGTGCCGCCCGCCGCGCGAAACGCCTCGACCAGGCGCCCGAGGTCGGACGAGGTGACGGAAGGCATGTCGCCCAGGCAGATCAGCACGCCGGCCGCATGCTTTGGCACGGCGCCGATGCCGGCCTTGAGCGAGGTCGACAGGCCGGCGGCATAGTCGGGGTTCTCCACGAACTCCAGATCGAGGCCTTCGAGCGCCCGACGAACCTCGTCGGCCTGATGACCGACCACGCAGAGCGTGCCGGCAAGCGGGGCGGCCACCATCGCCTCGGCCGCAAGGCGCACGAGCGGCGCGCCCTGCAGAGGGGCCAGCAACTTGTTGGGCCCGCCCATGCGGGTCGAACGGCCGGCCGCCATCAGCAGGCCCCAAAGGGGGCCGCCCTGTGTGTCGGCCGCACGTTCGCGCGGCCGGGGACGGGTCGGGATTTCCATCAGGAGCCCGCCCACGCCCATCGCAGCGATGGCAGCGGAGGTGACGTGCATGCCGGCCATCAGCCGGTCGAGCACCCAGTCGAAGCCGTTGACCTTGGGGCTGCGTGCGCAGCCCGGCGCGCCGATCACGCCCATGCTCCCGACCTCGCCGAGGACCAGCAGATTGCCGGGGTCGACCGGCATGCCGGTGCGTTCCACGCGACCGCCCGCCAGCCTGATCGCTTCGGGGATCGCGTCCTGGTCGTCGCTGACGGCGGACGCTCCGAATACGACGATCAGATCGACTTTTTCCCTCATTTTTTCAATGGCCTGCGCGATCGTCTTCGCATCGTGATTCACGCGCATTTCGTTCACGACATGGCTGCCTGACCGGGCAAGACGCTGCGCGGTCAGCCTTGCCGTCTTGTCGAGGACGCTGGCCTTCGTGCCTTGCAGCGTGCTCTGGATGAGGCCGATGCGGTGGGCCTTGAAGGGCGCGACCGAAAACGCCTCGTCGGCGGACGCGACCTTCTCGGCTTCCGCCACCAGCGCGGCGGCGACACCGAAAGGAATGATCTTGACCGTCGCCACCAAGGCGTCCTGCTCCACCGGCGCGAAGTCGGCCAGAGTGGCGATGGTGATGGCGGGATCAATCAGGTTGAAGGCGTCGATCAGCTGGGCATTGACCCGGAACAGCCCGGCCTGTGCGGCATGGATGTTGACGCGGCCGGTGGCGGCCTCGCCGATCCGCACACCGGGGCAATCGAGTGCTGCGGCCAGCCGCGCGGCCGCCTCGTCTTCGGAAAGGTCGCCCGCTTCCAGACGCGCGGCGATGATCTCATGGATGCCTGCCGCCTCCAATGCGGCGACATCGGCCGCTTTGACGCGGTGGGCCTTGGGAAGACGCAGATCGCCGGCACGCACGCCATGGGCCAGGATGGCGCCTTCGGCGTCGCGCGTGGAGACGGGGCCGAACTTCATGTCGCGCCTTCCCGGCCCGGCGCCGCGGCGCCGTCACGACTGCGCAGGGCGGCGATGATCTGGGCCAGCGTCGCCACCGCGATTTCGGCTGGGCTGGCGGCCCCAATGGGCAGGCCTATCGGCGCGTGAATGCGCTCCAGTTTCGCGCGGTCAACACCATTTTCCGCCAACCTTTCCAGTCTCTTGGCATGGGTTTTTCGACTTCCGAGTGCGCCGACATAAAAGCAGCCGGCCTCGAGTGCTGCCTGGAGCGGATAGTCGTCGATCTTGGGATCATGCGTGACGGCGGCGAGCGCGGTCCAGGCGTCGAGCGGTCTGCGCTTGAGCACGTCTTCGGGCCATTCGGCGTGCAGCGTGGCGGCGCCGAAACGCTCCGGCGTGGCGAAAGCCGTGCGCGGGTCGATGATCTCCAGGTCGAAATCGGCGATGGCCGCCATAGGCGCCAGCGCCTGGCTGATATGGACGGCGCCGATGACGACCAGACGGGCGGGCGGCAGATGGACGTTGAGGAAAAGGGTCCTGCCGTCAGCCTCGACCTGACCTGACTTGCCGGAGCGGAAGGCCTTAAGGACGGCTTCGGACAGTTCGCCGGAAAGCGGCTCACCTTCGCGGATGAGCCGGGAGGCGCCGCTGTTCAGATCGGTGGCCAGGATCACGGCATGTCGGGCCCGCCGCTCCCGGTTCAGTTCGGCAAGGAGATGCGCGTCCATCAGCCGAGCCGCTCGACATAGACCCTGATGCGGCCGCCGCAGGACAGGCCGACCTGCCAGGCCGTCTCATCGGCCACGCCGAATTCGAGCATGCGCGGCGTGCCGCTCTCGATGACATCCAGCGCTTCGGTGACGACGGCGCCTTCCACGCAGCCGCCGGAGACGGAGCCGTCAAAATTTCCCTCGGCATCGATCACCAGATGGCTGCCGACCGGGCGCGGGGCCGAGCCCCAGGTCTCGACGACGGTCGCCAGTGCGACCTTGCGCCCTTCGCCATGCCAGGACTCGGCAAGGGTCAGCGGATCGCGGATGTCATTGCCGGTCGCGGCTGTTTCCATGATGGTTCTCCCGGCTTCAATATGGTCACGCCACCCGGTCCTTGCCAAGGGTCAGCCAGCGGCGCGGGTCGGTCTCGGCCCGGCCCGAGCCGGCCGACAGCGAACGCACGAGATCAGAAAGCGCCTCGAGATTATGGGCGGGACGGAACTCGTCGACATGCGGCAGCATGGCGCGCACGCCGCGGGCGCGCGGCTCGAACCCGTCGAAGCGCAGAAGCGGATTGAGCCAGACCAGGCGACGGCAGGATTTGTGCAGGCGCTCCATCTCGTGTTCCAGACCCTCGACATCGCTGCGCTCCAGCCCGTCGGTGATCAGGATGACGGACGCGCCCTGCCCCAGCACACGTCGCGACCAGCGCCGGTTGAACTCGCCGAGCACCTCGCCGATGCGGGTGCCGCCGGACCAGTCCTGGACCGCGCCCGACACGTTGGCCAGCGCCTCGTCGGGGTCGCGGTGGCGCATCTGGCGCGTCAGATTGGTGAGGCGGGTGCCGAAGACGAAGACATGGACCTGGCGGCGGCTTTCCATCAGCGCATGCATGAAATGCAGGAAGATGCGCGTGTACTGGCTCATCGAGCCGGAAATATCGGCAAGCACCACGACCGGTGGCTGGCGCAGCCTCGCTGAGCGGAATTTCGGCAGGATGAGCTGGCCGCCGGTGCGGAAGGCTGAACGCATGGTGGCGCGGGGATCGGCGCGCCGGCCGTGCGGATCCGACCGGAAGCGGCGCGTCGCCACCTGGTCGAAGGGCAGCCGCATGGCGGCGATGGCGCGGCGCGCCTGCGCCATCTCGGCCGCACTCATCTGCGCGAAATCCTTTTCGCGCAGGATCTCGCGACCGGAGGTGGTAAAGCGCGCATCGATTTCGAATTCCGGCATCTCCTCGACGCGCTGGTTCCTGCGGTGACCTTCAAACAGCGCATCGGCGACGCGGGATTCGGCGGCGCGCGGCTTCTGGCGCTCGCGTGTGTCGGGGGCGACGGGCGAGAACATGGCCAGCATCTTCTCGATCAGTTCGCGCGAGCGCCAGAAGAGGCGGAAGGCCTCGTCGAAGGTGGCGTGGTCCTCGCGGCGGGTGACGAGCACGCAGTGGAGCGTCCAGTAGAAATCCTCGCGCGTGCCGATGCCAGCGGCCAGCACCGCCCCGATGGCGTCGGTGACAGCGGCGGGTCCGACCCGCATGCCGGCCTTGCGCAGCGTGCGTGCGAAATAGACGATGTTGTCGGCAAGGCGGCCATGCGGCTCAGCGCTGTCGGGCGTGGCCTCCACGGACCGGCTCTACGGGGCCGTGGCGAGTTCGGCCTTGACCTCGTCGAGGATACGCCTCCCCTCGCCGCTTTCGATACGGGCGATGTCGTCCTGATATTTCAGGAGCACGCCGATCGTGTCGGAGACCGTTTCAGGGTCGAGCGCGACCTTGTCGAGTTCGGTGAGCGCGCCGGCCCAGTCGATGGTCTCTGCCACGCCCGGCACCTTGAAAAGCTCGATCTCGCGCAGCTTCTGGACGAAACGCACGATCTCGGCCGACAGAAGCTCGTTGGCGCGCGGCACCTTGCGGCGCACGATTTCCAGCTCGCGCTCCGCGTCGGGATAATCAACCCAGTGATAGAGGCAGCGCCGCTTAAGCGCGTCGTGGATCTCACGAGTGCGGTTGGTGGTGATGATGACGATGGGCGGCTCCTCGGCCTTGATCGTGCCCAGTTCAGGCACGGTAACCTGGAAGTCGGACAGAATCTCCAGAAGAAACGCCTCGAAGGCCTCGTCGGTGCGGTCGAGCTCGTCGATGAGGAAGACGGGGGCCGCGCCCTGCTTGCCCGTCAGCGCCTCCATGACGGGGCGCCGGATCAGATATTTCTCGGAAAAGACGTTCTTCTCCATCTGGGAGCGGTCGACGTTGCCTGCCGCCTCTTCCATGCGGATTTCGATCATCTGGGCGGCATAGTTCCATTCATAGACGGCGGAGGAGACGTCGAGGCCCTCGTAACATTGCAGGCGGATGAGCCTTCGCCCGAGCGTATTGGCGAGAACCTTGGCGATCTCGGTCTTGCCGACGCCTGCCTCGCCTTCGAGGAAAAGCGGGCGCTGCATGCGCAGGCTGAGGAAAAGCACGGTCGCAAGCGCCCTATCGGCGACATAGCCCGCATCCGAGAGCAGAGCCAGTGTGGCGTCGATGGACTGGGGCAGCGGGCGCGGCGGCGTTGCGTTCATGTCCGGGCCCCTCCCGCTCAAAGCAGCTTGTAGCCGCGATCGTGATATATCAACGGACGCTGGTCCGGGTTGATGCGCACGCCGATCACCCGCCCGAAGTGGATGCGATGCGTGGCCATGTCGTTGGTCTCGACGATGCGGCAGTCGAGCACGCTCAGCGCATTGGTGAGCGTGGGCGCGCCCGACGCGATCGTGTCCCAGTGCGCGGCCGCGAAACGATCGTCCTGCGACAGGCCTGTGAGGCCTGAAAAGGCATTGCCGATCTCGACATGGCCTTCGGCCAGGGTGTTGAGCGCGAAAACGCCGTTTTCGGCGAAGACATCGTTTTCGGTCTTGATGCGGTTGAGGCACACCAGGATGGTCGGCGGGTCGTCGGAGACCGAGCAGGCGGCAATCACGGTCACGCCGCGGCGGCCGGCGGGACCATCCGTGGTCACGACATGAACGGCGCCCGCGAACTTCGCCATCGCATCGCGATAGTCCTGGGGATGGATTTCGGGCTGTTTCAGCACTGGCATTTCCGGTTTTCGCTGGCGTCGCGAATATAGGTCCTCGGCCGGGCGGCGCAAGCGAGCCGGCCGTTTCGCATCAGTACCAGCCCACCGCGACCTGAGCTTCCTCCGACATACGGTCGGGGGTCCAGGGCGGATCGAAGGTCATGTTGACCTCGACGTCGGACACGCCCTCCACCGTGCTGACGGCGTTCTGCACCCAGCCCGGCATCTCGCCGGCCACGGGGCAGCCCGGCGCGGTGAGCGTCATGTCGATCTTGACGGAGCGGTCATCTTCGATGTCGATCTTGTAGATCAGGCCGAGTTCGTAGATGTCGGCCGGAATCTCGGGATCGTACACCGTCTTCAATGCCGAGACGATGTCGTCGGTCAGCCGGGCCAGTTCCTCCTGCGGAATGGCGGAGGCCGGGCCCTGGGGGCCGTCGCTGGCGGGGGTGTTGTCGGTCGTGTCTGTCATAGCATTCACCCGAAAAATGTCCGCGCCTTCTCAAGCGCCTCGGCCAGGGCATCCACCTCGGCCTTCGTGTTGTACATGGCGAAGGAGGCGCGGCATGTCGAGGTCACGCCGAAACGCTTCAAAAGCGGCTGGGCGCAATGGGTGCCCGCCCGCACCGCTACGCCGGAGCGGTCGATCACCATCGAGACGTCATGGGCGTGGATGCCCTGAAGCTCGAAGGAGACGATGGCGCCCTTGCCGGGGGCCGTGCCGAAGATGCGCAGCGAATTGATGCGCGACAGGCGTTCCTCGGCATAGGCGCCGAGTTCCGCCTCATGGGCGGCGATCGCCTCGCGCCCGACACTTTCGATATAGTCGATGGCGGCACCCAGGCCGATCGCCTGGACGATTGGCGGCGTGCCGGCCTCGAAACGATGCGGGGGATGGTTGTAGGTGACGTTTTCCTCGCTCACTTCCTCGATCATCTCGCCGCCGCCCTGGAAGGGGCGCATCGCCTCCAGCGCCTCCTTACGGCCGTACAGCACGCCGATACCGGACGGGCCGTAGAGCTTGTGGCCGGTGCAGACGTAGAAGTCGCAGCCGAGGTCGCGCACGTCGACGGGCAGATGGACCGCACCCTGGCTGCCGTCGACCAGAACCCTGATGCCGCGCGCATGGGCGATCTCGACGATCTGCCTGATCGGCACCACTGTGCCGAGCGCATTCGACATGTGGGTGATGGCGACGAGCTTGGTGCGCTCTGTCAGGCGCTTCTCGAACTCCTCGATGTGGAAGGCGCCATCCTCGTCGACCGGCACCCAGACCAGCTTGGCGCCCTGCCGCTCGCGGATGAAATGCCAGGGCACGATGTTGGAATGGTGCTCCATGATGGACAGCACGATCTCGTCGCCCTCGCCGATGTTCGGCATGCCCCAGCCATAGGCCACCGTGTTGATCGCCTCGGTCGCCGACTTGGTGAAGACGATCTCGTCGACACTTTCGGCGTTGAGGAAGCCGCGCACCTTCTCGCGCGCCTTCTCGTAGGAATCGGTTGCCGCATTGGACAGGAAATGCAGGCCGCGATGGACGTTGGCATATTCATGGCCATAGGCGTGCGTGATCGCGTCGATCACCGCCTGGGGCTTCTGGGCAGACGCGGCATTGTCGAGATAGACCAGCGGCTTTCCGTAGACCTCGCGGCCAAGGATCGGGAAGTCGCGGCGGATCGCCTCGACATCATAGGGCCTGTTTTCGACTTTCTGATCCATCAATCCGCCAGCGGCATCGCCGCGCTCCCTGCTTCAGCCGTGCTCGACGAACCATGCGTCCAGCTTGGCGACCAGCGCTTCCACGACCGCGTCGTCGTCCAGTTCCTCGATCACCTCGGCGACGAAGGCCTTGACGAGCAGGCCGCGGGCTAGCTTCTCCGGCACGCCGCGCGCCATCAGGTAGAACAGATGCTGGCGCTCGATCTCGGTCACCGTAGCGCCATGACCGCAGGCCACGTCGTCGGCGAAGATCTCCAGCTCCGGCTTGGTCGAGAACTGGCCCTCGTCCGAAAGAAGCAGCGTGTTGCACGCCATCTTGGCGTCGGTCTTCTGCGCCTCGCGATCGACCCGGATCTGGCCCTGGAAGACGCCATGGGCGCGGTCGGTGATGACGTTGCGCACGGTCTCGGTGGAGGTCGCGCCATAGGCGTCGTGATCGAGCACCATGGTGACGTCGCAATGCGTGCTGCCGGCCAGGAGGTTGACGCCTCGCAGCTTGAATTCGCAGCCTTCGCCGGCGGCCACGATGCGCAGCTCCTGGCGCACCAGCTTGCCGCCGGTGTTCATGAAGAAGACGGTAAGTTTCGCGTTCTTGCCGATCGTCGCGTTGATCTGGCCGAGCTGGGTCACCGTATCGGGCTGTTCCTGGACGATCAGCCAGGTGATCTCGGCATCGTCACCCACGTCGATCTCGGAGACCGACGACACCAATGCCTCACCCGAGCCGGTCTGGCGCTCGACGATCGTCGCCCTGGCGCCCGCGCCGACCGAAACCGCAAAGCGGGCATGGGACTGGCCGCCGGCCTGAAGGTTCTGGAACTCGATCGGACGGTCGATCACGGCACCGGCGGCAACCGACAGCCGGAAGCCATCGCTGACAAAGGCGGAATTGAGCGCGCCGACGGCATCGTCGGCCGTGGCCGGCTGCAAGCCGTCAACCGCCTCGCCGGCCATAAGCCTGTCGCGCATCGTCGTCAGGGCGACGCCCTCGATGTGGTCGGCGAGGGGGGCGGCCTTGCCATTCGCTACCGACAGGATCGTGGATCCTTCGAGCAGGGGGGCAAGCGCAGCAGCCCCGGCCTTCGCGTCGGGAGACGGGACCGACGCGAGCAGACGGCGCAGGTCGGTGTAGTGCCAGGCTTCCACCTTGCGCGTCGGCAGGCCCTTGCGCAGCGTGTCGAAGGCGCGCGTCCGGCGGGCCGCCACCGTGGCATCGCCCGGCAGGCCCGGCAGGCTCGTCTCGAACTGGTCGATCAGGGCGCGTTCGGCCGGCGTGTGGTTTGTCGTGGCATGAACGTTCATCGCATCCACCTCAGGCAGCCTCGCCGATCACGCCGGCATAGCCGCTCTTCTCGAGCTCCGCGGCGAGCGTCTTGTCGCCGGACTTCACCACCTGGCCGCGCGACAGCACATGCACCGTGTCGGGCACGATATAGTCCAGCAGGCGCTGGTAGTGGGTGATGACCACCATGGCGCGGTCGGGGGCGCGCAGCGCGTTGACCCCGTCGGCCACGATTCGCAGCGCGTCGATATCGAGGCCGGAATCGGTCTCGTCGAGCACGCAGAGTTTCGGCTCCAGGAGCTTCATCTGCAGGATCTCGGCGCGCTTCTTCTCGCCGCCGGAGAAGCCGACATTGAGCGGGCGCTTGAGCATCGCCATGTCGATGCCGAGCGATTCCGCGCCGGCACGCACGGTCTTGATGAATTCGGGGATCTTCAGCTCGGGCTCTCCGCGCGCCTTGCGCTGGGAGTTCATGGCGACCTTGAGGAACTCCATCGTCGCCACGCCGGGGATTTCCATCGGATACTGGAAAGCCAGGAAGATGCCGGCGGCGGCGCGCTCGGCCGGATCCATCTCGAGGATGGATTCGCCGTTGTAGAGGATCTCGCCCTCGGTGACTTCGTAATCGTCGCGCCCGGCCAGCACGTAGGAGAGCGTCGACTTGCCGGATCCGTTCGGCCCCATGATGGCGGCGACCTCGCCCGCCTTCACGGTCAGGTTCAGGCCGCGGATGATCTCGGTGCCGTCATCGGCGATGCGGGCATGCAGGTTTCTGATTTCAAGCATTGTTTCTTCTTTCCAGTTCCTGGCGGCTCAGCCGACCGAGCCTTCGAGCGAGATGCCGATGAGTTTCTGGGCCTCGACGGCGAACTCCATCGGTAGTTCCTGGATGACTTCCTTGACGAAGCCGTTGACGATCAGCGCGATTGCCTCCTCCTCCGGGATGCCGCGTTGCATCACGTAGAAAAGCTGATCCTCGGAGATCTTGGAGGTGGTCGCCTCGTGCTCGAACTTGGCGGTTGCGTTGTTGGCCTCGATGTAGGGCACGGTGTGGGCGCCGCAATCATTGCCGATCAGCAGCGAGTCGCACTGGGTGAAGTTGCGTGCGTTCTCCGCCTTGCGGTGGGCCGAGACCTTGCCGCGATAGGTGTTGTTGGAATTGCCCGCCGAAATGCCCTTGGAGATGATGCGGCTCGTCGTGTTCTTGCCGAGATGGATCATCTTGGTGCCGCTGTCGATCTGCTGATAACCGTTGGAGACGGCGATCGAGTAGAACTCGCCCTGGCTGTCATCGCCGCGCAGGATGCAGGACGGGTACTTCCAGGTGATCGCCGAGCCGGTCTCGACCTGGGTCCAGGAGATCTTGGAGCGATCGCCGCGGCAGTCGCCACGCTTGGTGACGAAATTGTAGATGCCGCCCTTGCCTTCCTTGTCGCCCGGATACCAGTTCTGGACGGTGGAATACTTGATCTCGGCATCGTCGAGCGCGATCAGCTCGACCACGGCGGCGTGCAGTTGGTTCTCGTCACGCTGCGGGGCGGTGCAGCCTTCCAGATAGGAGACATAGGCACCCTCGTCGGCAATGATGAGGGTCCGCTCGAACTGGCCCGTGTTCTTCTCGTTGATGCGGAAATAGGTCGACAGCTCCATCGGACAGCGCACGCCCTTCGGCACGTAGACGAAGGAGCCGTCGGTGAAGACCGCGGAGTTGAGCGTGGCGTAGAAATTGTCCGAGGTCGGCACCACCGTTCCCAGATATTTCTTCACCAGTTCGGGATGCTCGCGCACGGCCTCGGAAAACGACATGAAGATGACGCCGGCCTTCTTCAGCTCTTCCTTGAAGGTGGTCACGACGGAGACCGAATCGAACACCGCATCGACGGCCACGCGGCCCGATGCATAGACGTTGTCGCTGGCTTCGCCATCCTCGGCCACGGGCTTCTCGACGCCAGCCAGGATCTCCTGCTCGCGCAGCGGAATGCCGAGCTTCTCGTAGACGCGCAACAGTTCCGGATCGACCTCGTCGAGCGATTTCGGGCCGGACTGGTTCTTGGGCGCGGCGTAATAATAGAGATCGTTGAAGTCGATCTTCGGATAGTGGACGCGTGCCCAGTCCGGCTCGTCCATGGTCAGCCAGCGGCGATAGGCCGACAGGCGCCATTCGAGCATCCACTCCGGCTCGTCCTTCTTGGCCGAGATGAAACGAATGATGTCTTCGTTCAGGCCCTTGGGAGCCTTGTCCATCTCGATGAGGGACTCGAAGCCGTATTTATACTGATCCACATCGATCTTGCGGACCTGATCGATCGTCTCCTGCACAGCAGGCATCGGCGCTCTCCATCCATGCCGGGTTCAAGGCCCGGCCGTTGTCGATTCGCATATGTTCCGCGCCAGGCGCGGCATGCGCATTATCTAGTGTGCCGGGAGCGCGAATGCACCCTTGCGGCACGAATTTCAGGCCGCGTGCTGGTCACGTGCCTGTCGCGAGGCAATGGCGACCAGTGCCTCGCGGAATCTCAAAAGCTCTTCCTCGCCGGTTCCGGCCCCGATCGAGACCCGAACGGCGCCTCCCTTGCCCCCGTGTCCCATGGCCTGAAGCACGTGGGATTCGCCGACCTTGCCGGAGGAACAGGCGGAGCCGGCCGACAGCGAAACGCCCTCCAGGTCGAAAGCGATCTGGGCGGTTTCGGCCTTGAGACCGGGAACCGAGAAATAGGACGTGTTGGCAAGGCGCGGCGCGCCTCGCCCGTATATGGTGGCGGCGGGCCAGATGTCGAGCACGGCAGCCTCGAAACGGTCGCGCAGGGCAGCGATCCGTGCCACGCCGTCGAGCTGCATGCGAGCTGCTTCCGCCGCCGCACCGAAACCGGCGATGGCCGCCACATTCTCCGTGCCGCCGCGATGACCCTTCTCCTGGCCGCCGCCCGCGATCAAGGCCCGCGGCATGGCGAGATCCGACATGCCGACCACCGCGCCGGCGCCCTTGGGACCGCCCATCTTGTGTGAGGACAGAATCAGGAAATCGGGATAACCAACGGAAATGTCGATCGGAATGCGTCCAGCAGCCTGAACGGCGTCGCAGACAAGGATGCCGCCCGCCGCCTTCACGATGGCGGCAATCCCGGCGATCGGCTGAAGGGTGCCGGTTTCGTTGTTGGCAGCCTGCACCGCAACCAGGGGCAAACCCTCGGCGGCGTCGTGACGGCCAAGCACCACCTCGAGGGCGGCCAGATCGATCACCCCTTCCGCATCCACGGGTATCCGGGTCACCCGGTCGGGGGCGAAACGCCCACCCGCGAGAATGCAAGGATGCTCGGAAGCGGAAACGTAAAGCCGCGACAGACGCAGCGGCGCGCGGCCCATGGTCCAGTCGGGCGTCAGCAACATGTTCGCGGCTTCCGTCGCGCCGGAGGTGAAGATCACGTGGTCGGGGCGAGCGCCGCAGAGGGCTGCCACCGAGCGCCTCGCCTTTTCGACCAGGGCGCGCGCCCTGCGGCCTTCAGCATGGACGGATGACGGGTTGGCGTCGGTCTCAAGCGCGGCCAGCATGGCCTCGCGCGCCGCAGGAACCAGCGGCGCGGTCGCATTGTGGTCGAGATAGACACGCCTGCCCGACATCGTCTTCTTCCAAGGCCCTCTGGTGGCGGTTGCGGCCCAATGCGAATCAAGTACCGGGCCGGAAGGCCTTTTTCCTTGAAATCGCAATGCCTGGCGTCCTATCTACCGGCATTGCCGAACGGGACGTCCTTGCACTTTCAGTTTTGAACCATTCTAAACTAGGTTTTATGGAGATGGCCGGTCCGCGTCAAGCCCGGACGGCCGCTCCGAGCCGATGCAAGTGCCGTTCCGTCGAGGCCGCAACTGGAGTTTTACATGCCCGAGGTCATTTTCACAGGTCCGGCCGGTCGGCTGGAAGGGCGTTATCAGCCCTCCACCGAGAAGAACGCGCCGATCGCCATCGTGCTGCACCCGCATCCGCAGTTCGGGGGCACGATGAACAACAAGATCATCTACGACCTCTTCTACATGTTCCAGAAGCGCAATTTCACCACGCTGCGTTTCAATTTCCGGGGCATCGGGCGCAGCCAGGGCGAGTTCGACCATGGCGCGGGCGAACTCTCCGACGCGGCGGCCGCGCTCGACTGGGTGCAGTCGCTGCACCCAGACTCCAAGAGCTGCTGGGTGGCGGGCTATTCCTTCGGCGCCTGGATCGGCATGCAGCTCCTCATGCGTCGTCCCGAAATCGAGGGCTTCATCTCGATCGCGCCGCAGCCCAACACCTATGATTTCTCCTTCCTGGCGCCCTGCCCGTCCTCCGGACTCATTATCCATGGCGACGCCGACAAGGTGGCACCAGCCAAGGACGTGCAGGTGCTCGTCGACAAGCTGCACACGCAGAAGGGCATAACCATCACGCAGAAGACGCTGCCCGGCGCCAATCACTTCTTCTCCGACACCGCCGACATCCTGCTCGAGGAATGCGCCGACTATCTCGACGCCCGCATGCGCGGCGAACTGGCTGAAGCCCGGCCGAAGAGGCTGCGGTAGGCCAATCGGCGCGCAGCTGGCGAGACGGACAAGATGACGGTCACGCACCAGGACGAACTGGACGGTCTTAAAAAGATCGGCCGCATCGTCGCCAACACCATGCACAGCATGGCGGCCGCGATGGAGCCTGGCATGACGACAGCCGAGCTCGACGAGATCGGTCGTGATCTTCTCGACCGGGAAGGCGCCGTCTCGGCGCCCCGGGCGACCTATGATTTTCCGGGCACCACCTGTATCAGCGTCAATGAAGAGATTGCGCATGGCATCCCCGGCGAGCGCAAGATCGCCGCAGGGGATCTCGTCAACATCGATGTTTCTGCGTCGCTGAACGGCTATTTTGCCGATACCGGGGCCACGTTCGGCGTCGGGCCGGTGCGGCCGTCACTCGACCGGCTGTGCCGTGACGGGAAACGCGCGATGGAGATCGGCATCGCGCAGGTCGGCCATGACAAGCCGATCGCCGGCATCGGCAATGCCATCGGCAAGTTCGCGGCAAAGCGGGGCTACACGCTGATCCGGAACCTGGCCAGCCACGGCGTCGGCAAGGCGCTGCACGAATATCCGCAGGAGGTCGCGACCTGGCCGACCAGGAGCGACAGGCGACGGATGCACAACGGTCTCGTGCTGACCGTCGAGCCATTCCTGTCGCGCGGCGGCATGTGGGCGACGTCGGGCGCCGATGACGAATGGACGCTCTACAGCGATCCGCCGGCACCTGTCGTGCAATATGAGCATACGGTCGTTGCGACACATCACGGTGCCATCATCGTCACGCTGCCGGGCTGACAGCAGGCAGGCCGGCAAGGGGCTCGGCTGCTCATTTCTCCCCCGCTGGACGATGATAAACGCCGCCGCTGACCGGCCGCGAGCATGCCGTGGTCGTCGGCCAGGAGAGCGGCAGGCCTTCCTTCGCGCGCACCGCGAGATAGGCCCAGGCCTCGGCTTCCATCGCGTCGCCGTCGAGCCCCGCATCCTCGGCCAGGATGACGGCTTCCTCGCCCGCGCCTTCGCGCAGATCGGCCAGGATATGCGGATTCTTGCGCCCGCCCCCGCAGAGAATCCAGAGTTTCGGCGGCTCCGGCATGTGCTCGGCCGCCTTCAGGATCGCCGCGGCCGACACGTTCGCCAGGGTGCGGGCACCATCGGCCAGATCCATCCCCTCGGCGTCCGCCAGCGTGAAGTCGTTGCGGTCGAGTGATTTCGGCCCGGTCCTGGCAAAGAACGGCTTGTCCAGATAGCGCGCGACGATCGTTTCAACGACACCGCCCTCGCTGGCGATCATGCCATCGGCATCGAAGGGGACGCCCCCCTCCCGTGCGACCCATTGGTCGATCAGCGCATTGCCCGGCCCTGAATCGAAGGCGACGGGATCGCCCGTCCGCGGCACGAAGGTGATGTTGGAAATGCCGCCAATATTGACGAAACAGACCGGAAAGCGGCGCAGCCTTTCCGGCAGCGAACGCGCGAGCGCGGCATGATAGGCCGGTGCCAGCGGCGCGCCCTGCCCGCCATGCTCCATGTCGGCTGCGCGCATGTCCGAAACCACGGCGATGCCCGTCTCGCGCGCCAACAGCGCGCCGTCGCCGAGTTGCACCGTCACGCCCCGTTCTGGCCGGTGAAGGACGGTCTGGCCGTGAAAGCCGATCAGCTGCGGCTCGATTTCGGGATGGTCCGTGAGGAAGTCGCGCACCACCTCCGCATGGCGCCGCGTGATCTCGGTTTCCAAGCCCCCCAGATCGCCCGGCCGTTCGCCCCGCTGGCCGATTGCAGCGGCGTCCACCAGCGACGCCTCGATGCGGCGCCGGAAGCTTGCCTCATAGGGGGCGAACCCGCCGGGCCCGCGCCGGACCGCGTCGCGGCCATCCGTCCACAAAACGGCGATGTCGATGCCGTCCATCGACGTACCGCTCATCAGCCCGACCGCGCAAATCTCCGGCAATGACGCCACCATCCTTGTGATTCCGCCTCAAGCGATGCTAAAGCGCCGCGGTCGCGCGCGCCATGGGCCGCGCCTCTTCCTTCACGCGAAAGACAAAAGCGATGTCCGCCTTCAAGTCCGATTTCCTCCGCATCCTGTCCGAGCGCGGTTTCATCCACCAGATGTCCGACGAGACCGGCCTCGACGAGCTTTTCGCCAAGGAGATCGTGACTGGCTATATCGGCTTCGATCCAACGGCGCCCAGTCTTCACGCCGGTGGCCTGATCCAGATCATGATGCTGCACTGGATGCAGAAGACCGGTCACCGCCCGATCGCGCTGATGGGTGGCGGCACCGGCATGGTCGGCGATCCGTCCTTTAAGGACGAGGCGCGCAAGCTGATGACGCTGGAGACGATCGCCGACAACATCGCCTCCATCAAGCAGGTCTTCACCAACTACCTGACATTCGGCGAAGGCCCGCGAGACGCGCTGATGGTCGACAATGGCGAGTGGCTGCGCAAGCTGAACTATCTTGAGTTCCTGCGCGACGTCGGCGCGCATTTTTCGGTCAATCGCATGCTGTCCTTCGACAGCGTGAAGCTGAGGCTCGACAGGCAGCAATCGTTGTCCTTCCTCGAGTTCAACTACATGGTGCTTCAAGCCTACGATTTCGTGGAGCTGAACAAGCGCTACGGCACGCGATTGCAGATGGGCGGCTCGGACCAGTGGGGCAATATCATCAACGGCATCGATCTCGGCCACCGCATGGACACGCCGCAACTCTACGCGCTGACCTCGCCGCTTCTGACGACCTCGTCGGGTGCCAAGATGGGCAAGTCGATGAACGGGGCGGTCTGGCTCAACCCCGACATGCTGTCGGCCTATGATTTCTGGCAATACTGGCGCAACACCGAGGACGCCGACGTGGAGCGATTCCTGAAGCTCTACACGACCATGCCGATGGACGAGATCGCGCGGCTGGCGGTGCTTGGCGGCTCGGAGATCAACGAGGCCAAGAAGGTATTGGCCACAGAGGTGACCGCCATGCTGCACGGGCGCGAGGCAGCCGAACAGGCTGCCGAAACGGCCCGCAAGACCTTCGAGGAAGGCGCATTGGCCGAGACGCTGCCGACCGTGACGGTGCCGGCGGCCGAGATCGAGGCCGGCCTCGGCGTGCTGTCGCTGTTCGTGGCCGCCGGGCTCGCCGCCTCCAACGGCGAGGCGCGCCGCCACGTCAAGGGCGGTGCGGTGCGCGTCAATGACGAGACCATCGAGGATGACCGGCGCATCGTGTCACGCGACGACCTGACCGCCGAGGGCGTCATCAAGCTCTCGCTCGGCCGCAAGAAGCACGTTCTGGTGCGGCCGGCCTGAGGCAGAAGCGGGTTCTCAGTTGAACTCGAACACAGAGCGGAAGATGCCGGGGGCGACGACGGAGAGCGGGTTGATCTGCAGTTGCGGTTCGCCCGCCTCCCCCGCCAGGCGGTAGGTGACGCCGATGAGGCCGCCATCACGGCCATTGCCCAGGATCTGGCCGACGAGCGGGATCTCGCCGAAAAGTCGGTTCAGCCCGTAGGCCGGCATGAAGGTCCCCGACATGTCCATGCGCCCATTGGCATCGTATAGAATGCCGCGGAAGGTGGTTCCGATATTGGGGCTGCGCAGCACGCCCCGTTCGACCGAAAGATAGCCCGGCCCCTTGCCGAGTTCGGCAAAGCCGCGATCGAAACGCACACGCGAGACATCGATCTGGCTGCGCAGGGCCTGGTTGAGCGAGCGATCGCCACCGGCCGGAGCGGTCGAGACGATGGAGCCGAGGCGCGGTTCGTTGACGATCCAGAAATCGCGCGCGTCCACCGTCCCGCTCAACGGTCCGTCGGTCGGCCCGCTCATGGCCAGTTCGATACTGCCGCCTTCCAGCTTCTCGTAGATGTCGAGGAAGCGCACCACCGCCCCCGCATCGTTGGACTGCATGGTCACGTTGCGCGTGCCGCCTACCGTGTCGTGGCGGAAATAGACCGGCGCACCGCCCGAGGTGATGGCGGAAAAGACGAGGTTGTCCACCAGGCTGCCCGTGCCGCTGTAGCTCAGCCGCACGTCGCGCAGGCTTTCGTCGTGGAAGCCATCGATCCTGTCGATACGCATCTCCACGGTGACGGGAACGCCCTCCACCGCCTCGCCACCCGGCTCCTCGTCCTGGGTGAGGTGCTTGATGAGAGCGCGCGCATCGAGGGAGCGTCCGGTGATGTCGACCTTGTAGCCGCCGCCGGCCCGCCCGATGTCCAGGGAAAACTCGTCGCCGCGGTTGAGGCGGACATTGGGAAACCGCGCGCCCTCCAGTTCTCCGTCGCGCAGGGCCAGCCTTCCACGAACCGCGAAGGTCTCGCCTTCCAGCGCGAAATTGTCGAGAACCATGCTGGCGTTGCTGGTGTCCATGACGAAGCTCGCCTTGGCCGGGATGCCCGCGCCCTTCGCCCAGCCCGCCCACGGGACCGTAAGGCGCGAATTGCTGAGATCGATGCCGATCTCGCGCCGCTCGCCGCCACCCTGCATCTTCACGCTCGCCGCGCCCGAAAGGAAGGCAGCGAGGCCGGGAACGAACCTGTCGCGCGCCGTATCGTCGAGCCGAAGCGCGACCTCCTGAACCGACTCTCCCCCGCCCCCGCCCAGCGGCTCGACCAGGTAGACCGTGGCCGGCACGCCATCGAGCAGCGTTTCGGCGTCGATGACCACGCGGCCGGGCTCCACAAGGATGGAACCGGCCGCCTCGCTGACACGAAAGCCGTGTATGGGCCTGGCCAAATCGAGGTCACGATACTCCAGCACCACCATCCACTCCAGATCGTCGACCCGGACGCCTTCTCCCAGCGGGATGTCGGCCACGATCTTGCCCGATACGGACCCCTCGAAATCGGCCGGCTCGAAATCAATGTGATCGCCCGCGTTGATCGGGTCGTGACTCGCCAGTTCGAGGATTGCCGCGGCCTCTCCCGACACGTCGATGTCGAGCGCGCCCACAAGGGGCGTTCCCGGCGCGGCATCGATGCGCAGGGTGCCGCCGGTCGCCTGAACGGTCCGGCCGCTGGCCAGGTAGACCGTTCCGGATTCCAGCGCGACGTCGATCAAGCTGCCGTCGAACACGACACTGCCCACGCCGTCGCGTATGGCCGGCATGCGACGCGCGACATCGAAGCGCACGCGCTCGACATTGAAGGCGCCGGTGACTTCGCCGGCCACGAGCGGAACGCCGTCGTTCAACCGGCCAGGGGCCAGCGAAACGTCGACGCGGCCATGCACTATGCGTCCGCCGAAGAGATTTCGATGAGCCCATTCGCGCGCGCCATGGGCGGCGAGCCAGGGCCAGAGCTGCTTGGCACTGCCGACAGGGAAATCGGCCACCACCAGGTCCATCTCGATGCCCGGCGACCGTCCCTCGGACGCCAGGGTGATCAGCGCGCTACCCTTCACCTCGCCATCCGGGATGCGAACGGCGAACTGATCGATTGCGATTTGTTTGCCGTCGGCACTGAGACGTCCCGTCAAGCTCGCCAGTATATCGAGGGGCGGCTCCAGAGAGCCCTCCGGCGCGATGCGCGAGCCGTCGCTGATCAGTTCAAAGCGATAACCCGGTGTGGCATCGGCTTCAGCCGGTACCGGCCCCACCGCGCCGTTAAATCGCCAAGCCGAGAGGCCATTGGTGACGTTCAACCGCGAGATCTCGAACTTGTCGAGACCAGGCTCCACGAAACCGGCAAGCGAGACGCCGAAGCGCGCCTCCTCCCGCCGTCCCGCCGCAAAAAGCACATCGGCGGCACGAAGCGTCAAATTTACCCGACCAGAACCCGCCTCCCCCTCCCGCCCGTTGATGCCGATCACGAGCGCGCCGAGATCACGAAACAACCCGGACCGGTCAGGCTCGGGGACCGCGTCCATCTCGGCCTTCACGGTGAACTCTCCGATCGGCTGGCCGTCGCCCGGCCGGTTCGCCTTGCCCGACAGGCGAATCTCGCGACCGTCGAAGACGAGCGCGGCCTCGATTTCCACCTCATGCGCGCCCGTCCGCCGAAGGCTGGCCTGCTCAACCGTGAGGCTGGGCTCGCCCTGCACCAGAACCATCTCGACATTGCGCAGCCGCAGCCGGTCGGTGGCCGGCCCCTCGAGCGTGTCGATCAGATCGTGGAGCCGCGCGAACAGCGCCTCACCGAGACGATCCGTATCGATGAGGCCGCGCTCGTCCATGAGGTCCGACAGGAAGCCTGGCGCCGCATCGTCGGTCAGGTCGATCCGGGCATCTGATATGGTCGCGTTGCCGAGTTCGAGCCGGCCGGCCAGCAAGGGCCAGGGGCGGATGGCGAAGGAGATGGCACCTGCCTCCAGGAAAGCCAGTTGCCGGTCCTCGTCGGTCACCCGTGCCTCGTCGAGGCGTATGGCGAGAAGGGCGTTTTCGTCGAGCGTCAGTCCGGTCGCCCCGATATGGACGGAGACCGGCCTGTCCATGAGGGCCGACAGCGTGCGTTCGGCCTGCTGTCTCAGCGTCTCGCCGCCGAAGAAGGAAAGCCCTGCAACCGCAACGGCCGCCAGCACCAGAAGAGCCGCCACGGGATAGAGGAAAAATCTCGTCCTTCGCCGACGCCTGCGCCCGACGCGGGGCGAGTGCACCGGCGAAGCGCTGACCGCCGAAGGCAGGCGGTCGAGATCGCTTATATCGTTGCGCCTGAAGCGAACCTTCTCGTGCGCAGCAGACCCTTCTCGCACCGCTCTCCCGATCTTTTCGCTCTGGCTTGATGGACGAATCCGTTCTCCATCATATATCCCGTCGCGCTCTATAGTAACCATTAACGGGGTCGCATCATGGCAGAACTATCGACGGGCTCTCAGGCGCCCGACTTCGAGCTTCCCGGCGACGGCGGATCGACCGTCTCGCTCTCCGCCCATGCCGGCAAGCCGGTCGTTCTCTTCTTCTATCCGAAGGACGACACCAGCGGCTGCACCGCCGAGGCCATCGACTTTTCCCGCCTCAAGCCGGAATTCGACGCGGCCGGCATCGCGCTCATCGGCCTGTCGCCCGACAGCGTGAAGAGCCACGACAAGTTCAAGGCCAAACACGAATTGTCCGTGGCGCTTGCCGCCGACGAAACCAAGGCCACTCTCGAGGCCTATGGGGTGTGGGTGGAGAAGAGCATGTACGGCCGCAAATATATGGGCGTCGAGCGCTCGACATTCCTCATCGGCCCAGATGGCAATATTGCCGAAATCTGGCGCAAGGTGAAGGTGCCAGGCCATGCGGATGCGGTGCTCGAGACCGCCCGCAAGCTCTGAAACCGGGAATTCCAAGGCCCGCGACGCATTACGGTCCCCCTGGCTAACTGTTCTTGGAGACCGTGATGTTGCGTGGGCTTGAACTCTAATTCCTGAGCATTCCGATTCCGATCATCATCCTGCTGCTGCTCCTGTTCCAGGACGCCGGCTCGGTACCGACTCGCAGGCCCGCGCCGCGATACCGCGAGGCCCCTCAAAAGGCTTTATTAACCCTAACCATGTGTAATCAACCCTGCCTCAGCGACGGCCGGCAGGGAGTGGGAATTGGTCACGAATACCCCGCGGAAAGGCGTTTTCGGAAAGCGCACCGAACCGCACACCATCATCATCGCGCGCGGCGACGAAATCCGCCATTTCACCATCAGGCCATGGATCGCCGCGCTCGCGGGATCGGTGATCGCCGCCATGGCGATCGGCTATCTGTCGGCCACCACCTATCTCGTCCTGCGCGACGACCTCATCGGGGCGAACGATGCGCGCCAGGCCCGCATGCAGCAGGCCTACGAGGACCGCATTTCCATGCTGCGCGCGCAGGTCGACCGCATTACCAGCCGCCAGTTGCTCGACCAGCATCTCATGGAGACAAAGCTCTCCGAACTCATCGAGCGCCAGAGCCAGCTCACGCGCCGCCAGGGTCGTCTGGGGCCGATCATCGACCGACTGGCCGGCGAGGAGCCGGACATGCCGGAAACCATGCCCGCACCGGCCGAGCGTCCGGACCAGCGAGCCGAACTGCGGTCAGGTGGCGAGCGTTTCGAGATTCGCATCCCGGGCGCCGCCCCGTTAATGACGGCCGGCAACGCCTACTGGCCAACCGCTCGCGCCAACCCGTTTGCCCTTCCGGCCGATGCGCATGAATCGGACCGGCTGTTCGTCGAGATCACCGAGTCGCTGGAAGAAATCGAAACCGAGCAGTTTCAGGGCATCGGGGCTCTGGCCACCAATGTCTGGCAGACGGTCGAGCAGGTCGCCGATGCGCTGGAGAGCATCGGCCTGAAGTCGGCGACCGGCCCCGAAAGCAACGCAACCGGTGGGCCCCTCATCCCCATCAGCGGCTCCTCGGTCTTCGACGAAAGGGTCCGCGACCTCGACCAGGCGCTCGAAAACCTCGAAGCGATCAAGCGGCTCGCGCGCACCGCGCCGATCGCCAATCCAGCGCCCGGCCATTCCATCTCCAGCAATTTCGGGCCGCGTCGCGACCCGTTCATCGGCCGGCTGGCGCATCATTCCGGCATCGATTTCCGGGCCCCGCCCGGCGCCCCGATTCTGAGCGCGGGAGCCGGCACCGTCATCAGCGCGGGCTGGAACGGCGGTTATGGCCGCATGGTCGAGATCGACCACGGAAACGGGCTCACCACAAGATATGCGCATATGAGCCGGATTTCCGTCCACGAAGGTGACAGGATCGAGCCCGGCGCGATCATCGGGAAAGTCGGTTCAACCGGCCGTTCGACGGGCCCCCACCTGCATTTCGAGGTTCGACGTGGCGGCAGTGCGGTCGACCCCCGCCCTTTCCTGCGCGCCGGGCGCAAGGTCGCCGAACTGCTCTGACTTTTTCGGTCCGGTATCTCCCCGCATGAAAAAACCCGGCGCCTGGGCGCCGGGTTTTTTGTCGTTCAGCCTACAGGTCCGGCGATCAGAAGAGGCTGCGCCGCTGCCACCAGCCGCTGCGCCGTTTCTCGGGCTCGACGGGCTCCTCCGTATCGCCTGAAACGACCACCGGCTCGGGCGGGGCCTTTTGGGCCGGCTCAGGAGCGGCTTCGGGCTCGGGCTCGGGCGCAGGCTGGACGGCGGGTTCCGGTGTCTGGTCGGCTTCCGGCGCAGGCTCGGATACGGCTTCCGCGGGTGCACCTGCATCCTGCTCGGCCTCCGGTTCGACCTTCTTGCGCCGCGGTGCGCGCTTGCGCTTGGGCTTCTCCTCGGCCTCCGGCGCGGCCTGAACCACCTCCGTGTTCGCCTCGGCAGTGACGGCTTCGGCCGGTGCGGCCTCGTCATCCGTCTTCTTGCGGCGCGAGGTGCGCTTGCGCTTGGGCTTCTCCTCGGCCTCGGGCTCGGCAAGCGCCCCTTCCGCGGCGGGAGTGGGATCGGGCAAGGCGGTTTCTTCGACGGCCCGCTGGGCGGAGAAGTCCTGCGCGGTGTCGGCCTCGCCGGTCACCTCGTGAACCGCATCCTCCCCGCTGACACCGTCATCGTCGCCCGAGGGCGAATCCTGGCCCTCGACGGCGGCCTGCGCGTCCTGATCGCGGCGGTTGCGACGCCCGCCACGACGACCCCGGCGCCGCTTGCGCGGCTTGTCGCCATCGTCCTGACCATCGGCGGAGGCCTGTTCGGCCTGCTCGGCATCGTCGCCATCATCATCGTCTTCGTCGGCCAGCGTCCCGTTGTCGAGATCGCCCGCGGCGTCAGCGACCTGCCTGGCCTCGGAAGGCTGGTCGTCGCGGTCGCGCCCGCCCCGACGGCGGCGGCGGCGACGGCGCTTGCGCGACTGGCCGTCCTCGCGATCGGCTTCGGGCTGGCTTTCGTCAGCGGCCTGAACCTCGCTCTCGACGTCGTCGTCCTCCGGCTCTTCTTCCGCGACGAATGGCTCTTCCTCGATCTCGTCCACCCAGCTCGGCGTGTCGACCACGACGCGCGTGGAGATCTCGCCCTTGTGGATCACGTAATGCTGGCCACCCACGCCGTCATCGGCCTCGATGGTGATGCTGGGGCCGAAACGGGCTTCCAGCTCGACCAGGGTGGAGCGCTTGTGGTTGAGGATGTAGAGCGCGGTCGAAGCCGGCGTGTGCACGATGATGTCGTTGCGCGCATCCTTCAGCAGATATTCCTCGATGGCGCGGATGACGAGCAGCGCGACGGAGGATTCGGAGCGGATGTGGCCGGTGCCGCCGCAATGCGGGCACGGCTGCATGGTGCTTTCCAGAACGCTGGCGCGGATGCGCTGGCGCGACATCTCCAGCAATCCGAAATGCGAGATACGGCCGACCTGGATGCGGGCGCGGTCGTTCTTCAGGCAATCCTTGAGCTTCTTCTCGACCGCGCGGTTGTTGCGGTTCTCCTCCATGTCGATGAAATCGATCACGATGAGACCGGCAAGGTCGCGCAGGCGGAGCTGGCGAGCGACCTCCTCGGCCGCCTCCAGGTTGGTCTGAAGCGCCGTGTCCTCGATCGAATGCTCCTTGGTGGAGCGTCCGGAGTTGACGTCGATGGCGACGAGCGCCTCGGTCTGGTTGATGATGATGTAGCCGCCGGATTTCAGCGTCACCTGAGGATGCAGCATCTTGTCGAGCTGGGCCTCGATGCCGTTGCGCGCGAAGATCGGCACCTTGTCGCGATAGGGCTGGACCATCTTGGCATGGCTCGGCATCAGGAGGCGCATGAAGTCCTTGGCCTCGCGATAGCCCTCCTCGCCGGCGACCATGATCGCCTCGATGTCCTTGTTGTAGAGATCGCGCACGGAACGCTTGATGAGGCTGCCTTCCTCATAAACCAGCGCCGGGGCCGAGGATTCGAGCGTCAGATTGCGCACCGTCTCCCACATGCGCATCAGATATTCGTAGTCGCGCTTGATTTCGGCCTTGGTGCGGGTCTGGCCTGCGGTGCGCAGGATGACGCCCATGCCCTGCGGCACTTCGAGATCCTTGACGATATCCTTGAGGCGCTTGCGGTCCTGGATCGCGGTGATCTTGCGCGAAATGCCGCCACCGCGCGCCGTGTTGGGCATCAGCACGGAATAGCGGCCGGCCAGCGACAGATAGGTGGTCAGCGCGGCACCCTTGTTGCCGCGCTCTTCCTTGACGACCTGCACGAGCAGGATCTGGCGGCGCTTGATGACCTCCTGGATCTTGTAGTGCTTGCGCTGCGGCTTGCGGCGCGTCTGGGCTTCTTCCAGCGCGTCCTCCGCCCCAACATTCTCGACCTCGTCGTCGTCGGAGCCGTTGCCATTGTCGTGGCCGTCGTCGTGACCATTATCGGTCTCGCCGTCATCGTCGGCGTCTTCGGAGACGGTGTCGTCACCTTCCGCCGAAGCTGCCTTTTCCGACTGATCGCGCGAGCCGCGTCCCTTGCCGCGACGGCGCTTGCGGCCGCGGCCGTTCTCGTCGTCGCCGTCATCGTCGTCGGCGGCAGCCGCTTCGGCTTCCGCGCGAAGCAGTTCCTGCCGATCGGCGACGGGGATCTGGTAGTAGTCGGGGTGGATTTCGGAAAAGGCCAGGAAGCCGTGGCGATTGCCGCCATATTCGACGAAGGCCGCCTGGAGCGACGGCTCCACCCGCGTTACGCGGGCGAGATATATATTGCCGCGAAGCTGCTTCTTGTCCTGTGATTCGAAATCGAATTCTTCAATCCGGTTGCCGCGAACGACGACGACCCGTGTTTCCTCCTGGTGGGAGGCGTCTATGAGCATTTTGTTGGGCATTATGCGTTGTCTCCCCGGCGCGGACAGACCAGGACAGGGACGCGGATACGCGTCGAGGACCTGGCGCACTGCGGGCGCCGGACAATGAAATGTCCGCAAGGGAGCGATACGTCATGGCCCGAGGGACCGCAGCCAATGTGGCGCGGAGCGGTTGGGGCTTTCGACTGACCACATGGAGATCCATGAATGCCCTTGCGAAACCAATTGAACCTGGCCCGGCCATGCCGGACCGACTGATTGCTCGGTAACCGAGCCGGCGCGAGATGCCACTCCCCGCCTCTTTCCTCATACGAAGGGTTCCGCGTCACCGGAAACGCCTTGAAGAAACTCCTGGGGATCGCTGCCCATCTAGGCCCGATCGTCATGACATCCTGGAGCTTAAGCGACTTGCGCGAAGGGTTTCCGGGTACGATCGGACCTTGCCTGCATTGCAGCGGTCCTGCCTCGCTTTTATGATTTGACGCAATGCATGGCAACCCTGAATAAGGTCACCACCGAAGTGCGCGCTTGCAAGGGGTGGCGCGGAAAGGTTCGGTTAACCAAAGCCGGGCTACCTGTTCCAGCCGGGCGGCAAGAATAAACGCATCGACGGGGTGAATGCCGGCATGTCCATGACGGGCCACAGATCCAGCACACCGACCGTGAGCGGCGCCCCGCGCGACGTTTTGCGCCGTCTTGTGCTGGTGGTCGCGGCCATGCTGACGCTTGCCGCGGTTCCTGCCGCTTCCGCCGAGGGTGGTTCGCAGCTTGTCGCACAGGAACTGAGGATTGCCGGCGACGCGACCCGAGCGCGTCTTCTGCTGCGATTCGATTCCGAGCCGACACCGCGCTGGTTCCTCCTCAGGAATCCCCATCGCCTCGTCATCGACCTGCCGGAGACCGAATTCGATATCGAATCGGATCAGGTTCAGCCGCGCGGCCTCGTCTCGCGTTTCCAGCACGGCCGACTTGGTCCGGGCACGTCGCGGATCATCATCTCGTCCGAGGGGCCCTTCACGGTCGACCATATCGAGGTGATGGAGAACAGCGATTCGCCGGGCCACCGGCTCGTGGTGGACCTGCTCGCCTCGTCCGACCGCGAATTCGAGGAAGCGCTCGCCGAGCAGATCGCCACCACCGGATCCACCCAGTCGACCCCCAAGACCGACCGGCTTGGCGGCGGCGCCGTCGACCGGGAGGGCCGTCCCTTCGTCATCGTGCTCGATCCCGGCCATGGCGGCATCGACAGCGGCGCGGCGGGCACGAAGGGCACTCAGGAAAAGATGATCACGCTGGCTTTCGCGCTCGAACTGCGCGCCGCCCTGCAGCAGCTTGACGGGTACCAGATCTTCCTGACGCGGGACCGCGACCTATTCCTCACGCTGGACGAGCGGGTGCGAATCGCGCGCCAGCACGAGGCGGATCTCTTCATCTCCATTCATGCCGATTCCTACCGGCAGAGCGGCGTGCGCGGCGCCACCGTCTACACCATCTCCGACCGCCCCTCGGATGCCGAATCGGCGGCTACCGCCATCCGCGAGAACCTTTCCGATGCCATTGCCGGGATCGAGGTGGCCGAAAGCAAGGACGACGTCGCCGACATTCTGGTCGACCTGGTGCGGCGCGAGACACAGCGCTTCTCGATGCGATTCGCCCGCACGCTCGTCGGCAAGCTGTCGCAGCAGATCGATCTCATCAACAACCCGCACCGTTTCGCGGGCTTCAAGGTGCTGCGGGCGCCCGACGTGCCCTCGGTGCTGCTGGAGCTGGGCTATCTCTCCAATCCGCAGGATGAGGAGCAGCTTCGCGACGCCGAATGGCGGGCCGGCGCGATCGACAGCGTGTTGACCGCCATCAAGGCTTTCTCACAGGGTCGCAACGGCTCCGATGGCTGATCCGGACCGCCGGTGGCGGCCGGGGCGCGTTGCAAGCCGACAACAGTTCATGGTTTAATTCGGCGTCGGAATCGGCAAAGGGTCTCGCCGCCGCAATTTGTCCATAACAGCGTTTCACGAGGTGCGTGTGAACAGCAAGCGCGGGCGGGTACCGGCGATTGCGCCTTATCCGCGAGCGGCTTATATGCCCCGACACTCGCGCATGAACTGGAGCGGGAATGCTACGTCTCATCGGATATTTCTTCGGGATCGGTACCGTGCTGGCGCTCGTCGCAGCGGCAGGCGTCGTCCTCTACATAAACGAGGTCTCGAAGGATCTGCCTGATTACGAGGTGCTCGCGAACTACGAGCCGCCCGTGACGACCCGCGTGCATGCTGCCGATGGCGCGCTGATGGCAGAGTTCGCGCGCGAAAGGCGCCTCTATCTTCCCGTGCAGGCCATTCCCGACCGCGTGAAGGCGGCGTTCCTTTCGGCCGAGGACAAGAACTTCTATACCCATCCCGGCATCGACGTGCTGAGCAACGTTCGCGCGATCGTCACCAACGTGCAGAATTTCGGTTCGGGCCGCAGGCCGGTCGGCGCCTCGACCATCACGCAGCAGGTCGCCAAGAACTTCCTGCTCGATTCGAGCGTGACCTACGACCGCAAGGTTCGGGAGATGATCCTCTCGTTCCGCATCGAGAACGCCTATTCCAAGGACCGCATCCTCGAGCTCTATCTCAACGAGATCTTCTTCGGACTTGGCGCCTACGGAATCGCCGGCGCGGCGCTCACCTATTTCGACAAATCGGTGAACGAGCTGACCCTGGCCGAGGCCGCCTATCTGGCCGCCCTTCCCCGTGGTCCGTCCAACTACCATCCCTTCCGCCACACCGACCGCGCCATCGAGCGCCGCAACTGGGTCATCGACCAGATGGTGGCAAACGGTTATGTGGAGCCCGACGAGGCGGCCAAGGCACAGGCCCTGCCGCTCGAGGTCTCCCCGCGTCGCACGGGCACCTATCTCTTCGCGGGCGAGTATTTCACCGAAGACGTCCGCCGCGAACTCATCGCCCGCTATGGCGAGGACGCGCTCTATGGCGGTGGCCTGTCCGTGCGCACCACGCTCGACCCCGACATGCAGCTCAAGGCGCGCAGCGCGCTCCATAACGGCTTCCTGCGGTACGACACGCTGCGCGGCTTCCGCGGGCCGGTGGAGACGATCGACGCCTCGGGCGACTGGGGCGTGCCGCTGGGCGAGATCCGCGGTCTCTCCGACGTCCCCGAATGGCGCCTGGCGGTGGTACTGGAAGCTTCCTCCAGCGGCCTGACGCTCGGCCTCCAGCCGGAACGCCAGGCCTCCGGCGAACTGGTCGAGGCGCGCGAGACCGTCACGGTCGCCACCGACGACATGGAATGGGCGCTGCGCCACACCGTCAACGGACAGCGCGTACGCGCCAATTCGCCGGCCGAAGTGCTTGAACCGGGCGACGTCGTCTTTGTCGAAGCCAAGGACGATGGCGAAGGCTACCAGCTGCGCCAGATTCCGCAGGTCTCGGGCGGCATGGTAGCGATGGATCCCCATACCGGTCGCGTTCTGGCCATGGTGGGCGGCTTCTCCTTCGCGCAGTCGCAGTTCAACCGCGCCACGCAGGCCTTCCGCCAGCCCGGTTCCTCCTTCAAGCCGATCCTCTATGCCGCGGCACTCGACAATGGCTACACGCCGGCCTCCGTGGTCGACGATGCGCCCATCACCATCCGCATCGGAAACCAGGTATGGGAGCCGCGCAACTATGGCGGTGGCTTCGCCGGCCCCTCGACGCTGCGCGCCGGCATCGAACGCTCGCGCAACCTGATGACGGTGCGGCTTGCAAACGACATGGGCATGAATCTCGTGGCCGAATATGCCGAGCGTTTCGGCGTCTACGACCGCATGCTGCCGGCGCTGGCCAACTCGCTCGGCTCGGGCGAGACCACGGTAATGCGCATGGTGTCGGCCTATTCGATCATGGCCAATGGTGGGCGTCACATCACGCCCTCGCTGATCGACCGCATCCAGGACCGCTACGGCAAGACCGTCTACCGGCACGACGAACGGCTCTGCCACGGCTGCAACGCCAATGGCTGGGACGGCCAGGCCCTGCCGGAGCTGATCGACGAACGCGACCAGGTGCTCGATCCGATGACGGCCTACCAGATCACCTCGATGATGGAAGGTGTCGTGCAGCGCGGTACCGCCACCACGCTTGCCGAACTCGGTCACCCGATCGCCGGCAAGACGGGCACGACCAACGACGCCCGCGACGTCTGGTTCGTCGGCTACACGCCCGATCTCGTGGTCGGCCTCTATCTCGGTTTCGATCAGCCGCGCTCGCTGGGCAATGGCGCGACCGGCGGCGGGCTTGCCGCACCGATCTTCAAGGAGTTCATGGCCGAAGTTCTGGAAGGCAAGGAACCCGTCGCCTTCCGCGTGCCGGACGGCATGAACCGCATCGCCATCAACCGGACCACCGGCATGCGCGCCGGCCAGGGCGAGGAAGGCGTGATCATGGAAACCTTCAAGCCGGGCACGGGGCCTGCCGACAGCTACTGGGTCATCGGCCTCGGTTCGCTCGAAAACGAGGAGCGCGCGAGAGAGATCTCGCCCCAGGCCAGCGATGCCATCCTGTCGGGATCCGGCGGCGGCCTTTACTGATCCGGCCTGCCTTTACACCCGGCGCGGGCCTCAATATGGTCCGCGCCGTTCTTCCAATTGCACCGATGGATTGTGACTGCCATGCGCGCAGAGACGGAAATGCTTGTCGACGAAATCAAGCAGGCCATAAGCCTGCTGAGGAGGCATCTTTGACTGGGATCAGGCACTCAAGCGGCTCGATTACCTGAACGCTGAAGCCGAGAATCCCGACCTCTGGAACGATCCCGCCGAAGCCCAGAAGCTGATGCGCGAGCGCCAGTCGCTGGAAGACAATGTCAAGGCGATCCGCGGGCTCGAACAGGCGCTTGACGACAATGTCGGCCTGATCGAGCTCGGCGAGGAGGAAGGCGACCAGTCCGTGGTCGCCGAAGCCGAGACGGCCATCCGCTCGCTCAAGGGCGAGATCGCGCAGCGCCAGATCCAGACGCTCCTTTCGGGCGAGGCCGATTCCAACGACAGCTATTTGGAAGTCCACGCCGGTGCCGGCGGCACGGAGAGCCAGGACTGGGCCAACATGCTCTTGCGCATGTACACGCGCTGGGCCGAGAAGCGCGGCATGAAGGTCGAGGTCCTGGAGCTCCACGATGGCGAAGAAGCCGGCATCAAGTCGGCCACGATCCACATTAAGGGCCATAATGCCTATGGATGGCTGAAGACGGAATCGGGCGTGCACCGACTGGTGCGCATCTCGCCCTTCGATTCCAATGCGCGCCGTCACACGTCTTTTGCCAGCGTCTGGGTCTATCCCGTCATCGACGATTCGATCGAGATCGACGTGTCGGAAGCCGACGTGCGCATCGACACCTACCGTGCCTCGGGCGCGGGCGGCCAGCACGTCAACACGACCGATTCGGCCGTGCGCATCACGCATATCCCGTCAGGCATAGTGGTGGCCTGCCAGCAGGAGCGCTCGCAGCACAAGAACCGTGCCAAGGCCTGGGACATGCTGCGCGCGCGGCTCTACGAGGCCGAACTGCAGCGCCGCGAGGAAGCCGCCAACGCGACCGCCTCGTCGAAGACCGACATCGGCTGGGGCCACCAGATCCGCTCCTACGTGCTGCAGCCCTACCAGCTCGTGAAGGACCTGCGCACGGGCGTCGAGAACACCAGCCCGCAAAACGTGCTGGACGGCGATCTCGACGGCTTCATGGAGGCCTCGCTGTCGCAGAAGATCGAGGGCGCGGCCGAGCCGGTCGCCGATCTGGACTAGAAAAGACGAATCGAAGCCGGGACTTGTCCCGGCTTCTTCGCATTCCGATTCACGCTTTCAGCCATTCCTTCAGACGCGCCAGCGCTGTCTCGACGTCCTGCGGCGATCCCGCGTAGGAAAAGCGCATGTAGCGCGCGCCGTCGAAGGGATCGAAGTCGCGCCCAGGCGTCGCCGCGACACCTGCCTCGGCGAGCATCCGCCAGGCGAACTCCATGCTGTCGTTGCTGTGGGCCGACACGTCGCAATAGGCGTAGAAGGCGCCGTCCATGGGCGCAGCCAGCGGCAGGCCAAGGCGTGGCAGGCGATCCATCAGCAGCGCCCGGTTCGCCTCGTAGCGTCCGCGCACCGCCGACAGCTCCTCGTCGGCCGAAAAGGCGGCGACCGCCGCGCGTTGCGACAGTTCCGGCGCCGAGATGTAGAGGCTCTGCTGCAGCCTCTCGACCTGGCGCACCAGCCATTCGGGCAACACCATCCAGCCGACGCGCCAGCCGGTCATGCAGTAATATTTGGAGAAAGAATTGATGACCACGACATCCTGCCCGAAGGACAGCGCGCTGACATCGGGCGCCACATAGTTCAGCCGGTGGTAAATCTCGTCGGAGATGACCGCGATGCCGTTTTCGCGCGCCGTCTCCACAAGTTCGCGCAGATCGTCGGCGGGGATCGTGGCGCCGGTCGGATTGGCGGGACTGGCGAAAAGCACCCCCTTGAGCGGCTTCTGGGCATGGGCGGCGAGCAGATGAGCGGCCGTCAGGTGCCCCTCGCCCGGATGGCCGATCTCGACGACGTCGAGCCCGAGCGCGCTCAGGATGTTGCGGTAGGCGGGATAGCCGGGAACGGTGATCGCCACCCGGTCGCCGGCCTCGAACATGCCGAGAAAGGCCAGATTGAAGCCGGCCGACGAGCCGGTCGTCACCGCGATGCGCGAAACGGGGACCTCCAGACCGTAATGCGTTGCATAGTGGCCCGCGATTGCCTGGCGCAGTTCGAGAATGCCGAGCGCGTCGGTATAGCCAATGCTGCCTGCGGCCAGCGCCACTTCGGCCGCGCGGCGCACGGGAACGGGTGCCGCATCGCCAGGCTGGCCGACCGCCATGGAGACGATGTCCCGGCCCGCCGCGCGCAGCCGGTTGGCTTCGGCAAGCACATCCATGGCGTGGAACGGTTCGACCGCGCCGCGCCGCGAGAGAAAAGCTGTCATGAATGCTCCGGTGGACCTGCCGCGGGGCCCCGCCCCGCCGCACAAATGCCCGATTGCTATGGGGATCACAAGTTACTGAAAGGCTCCGCCGCGCACTTTTCAAGTGCTGGGCCGTCAGATACGAGGTGCGTGTCATGACGAAAGCGAAAACCGGGACGAGCATGATCGAGGGGCTGCTGCGCCGCGCCGGCCTTGCCTGCCTCGCGGCCAGCCTCTGCCTGCTCCCGGCCCCAGCCGAGGCGCAGCAGCGTTCCATTCCGGTGGTGCGCGATACCGAGATCGAAGCCCTGGTCCGCGACTATACGCGCCCGATCCTCGAGGCCGCCGGGCTGACGCGCTCGGGCGTCGAGATCATCCTCGTCAACAACAATTCATTCAATGCCTTCGTCGCCGGGCGGCGCATGTTCATCCACACCGGCGCGCTGGCGGCCGCCGAGACACCCAACGAGATCATCGGCGTCATCGCGCATGAGGCGGGACACCTGGCCGGCGGCCATCAGGAGCGTCTGCGCGAGCAGCTCTCGCGCGCCGAGACGATGGCCGTGGTCGCGGCTCTGCTGGGCATGGGCGCGGGCGTCGCGGGGGCTGCCACCGGATCGGGCGGACTTGCCCAGGCGGGCGCGGGCATCGCGATCGGCGGCGGCGAGATGGCGCGGCGCGGCTTCCTCTCCTACCAGCGCAGCGAAGAGACGACCGCCGACCGGTCGGCCATCACCTATCTGGAGCGCACCGGCCAGTCGGGGCGCGGCATGCTGCGCACCTTCGAGCGCTTCTCGGGAGCGCTGGCCCTTTCGGGGGCACGTGTCGATCCCTACCAGCAGAGCCATCCCGCCCCACGCGAGCGCATCGTCGCCCTTCAGGATCTCGTGCGCGCAAGCCGCTACTACGAGCGTACGGATCCGCCGGAGCTGCAGCTGCGCCACGACATGGCGCGTGCCAAGATTGCCGCCTACACGATGGGCCATGGTGCGGTCCAGCGCATGTTCCGCGACAATATCCGCAGCCTGCCGGCGGCTTATGGCGACGCGATCCAGACCTATCTGTACGGCAATCCCGCGCAGGCCATCTCCAAGATCGACGCGCTGATCGCCCAGCAGCCCGGCAATCCCTATTTCCACGAGCTTCGGGGCCAGGCGCTCATCCGCGCCAACAGGCCGACGGAGGCGATCGATTCGCTGTCGCGCGCGGTGCAGAACGTGCGCGGCAACAGCGGGCTGATGCGGGTCGGGCTGGGCCAGGCCCTGGTTGCCATCGGCACGCCTGACGCGCTTGCCCGCGCGGTGCGCGAATTGCGGGCGGGCCTCGATGCGGCGCCGGAATTCGCCAGCGGCTGGGAATCGCTTGCCCAGGCCTATGGCATGCAGGGCGAGGTGGCGCAGGCCGAGCTTGCCACCGCCGAGAGCCACTTCCATCGCGGCGCCATTCGCGACGCGAAAATCTTCGCCGCCCGCGCCCAGCAGCGACTGGCGAACGGCTCGCCCGGCTGGGTCAGGGCACAGGACATCATCAACTTCCGCGAACCGGGCCGCTGACGGCGTCGGAGCGGCAATCAGGGTACAAATACATGGGCAAGGCAATTGCGGTCGGCGTCGTGGGGCTGGTCATCTCCGCCATCATGCTGGGCATGGGCTTCATGGCGGGCAGAGGCGACACCGCCGCGGTCGGCCCGGCGCCGATGGCGCTGGAGCGCAGCGGCCAGATCGATCGCGAGGGCGTCGAGGCGATCGTCTACGACTTTCTCATCAACAATCCCGAAGTCATGCTCGACGTCCAGTCCGCGCTGGAGGCGCGCGAGCAGGAGAACCGCACGACCGCTGCCCGTAACGCCATTTCCCAGCTGAGCGGCGACATCTTCAACGCGTCTCTCGACGGTGTCATCGGCAACCCTGAGGGCGACGTGACGATCGTGGAATTCTTCGATTACAATTGCGGTTTCTGCAAACGCGCGATGGAAGACATGGACGCGGTCATCGCCGCCGATCCCAATGTGCGCTTCGTGCTCAAGGAATTTCCGATCCTCGGACCGGATTCTCAGGCCGCTCATGTCGTGTCCAAGGCTTTCAACTCGCTTCATCCGGAGAACTACGCCGATTTCCACCGCCAGCTGATGAGCATCGACGGGCGCGCCAACGAAGCCGCCGCGATCCGCGTCGCGCTCCAGAACGGAGCCGATGAGGCCGAGCTGCGCCAGGCCATGCAGGACCCCTCGCTCGGCGACGCTTTCGAGCGCACCTACACGCTGGCCAACCGGCTTTCGATTACCGGCACCCCCTCCTATGTGATCGGCGAAGACGTCGTGTTTGGCGCCCAGGGCGCGAGCGTCCTGTTCGATCGGGTCGAGGAGGCGCGCTCCGCCACCCAGTAGCGGCCAAGGGGGTCGTTTCCAGTGAATTGCGGCCCTCGAACAGCCGTCAGGCAGGTGCCAAGCCATTGCGTTGCGCGCCATGCAGACTATAGAGGGTGCTGCACGACACGGCCCCGGCCCTGGATATATTGAATGGCAAAACCGGTCTACGTCCTGAACGGCCCCAACCTGAACATGCTCGGCAAGCGTGAGCCGCAGACCTATGGGAACACGACGCTGGACGGTATCGAGCAGCTCTGCCGGCGCGCCGGCGAGAAAATCGGCCTGACGATCGATTTCCGCCAGACCAACCATGAGGGTGTTCTGGTGGACTGGGTTCAGGAAGCGGGCGAGAAATCCGCCGGCATCGTCATCAATCCGGGTGCCTATGGCCACACGTCGATTGCCCTCCACGACGCCATTCGCGCCGTCGCGCCGCTCAAGGTCGTGGAAGTGCACATCTCCAACATCCATGCGCGCGAGACCTTCCGCCACAGATCGATGATCGCGCCGGCCGCCGCCGGCATGATCTGCGGTCTCGGTCCGCAGGGCTACGCCATGGCGCTGCAAGCATTTTCGGCCTCGGACGAGGCGCAGGAGCGATAGGGACAGACCTACCCATGACAAGCAAGAAACCCGCCGTCGACCAGCAGCTCATCCGCGACCTCGCGCATATTCTCGACGAGACCAACCTGACCGAGATCGAGGTCGAGCAGGATGCGATGCGCATCCGCGTGTCGCGGCAGTCTTCCGGCGGACCCGTCCACTACGCCCCGCCACCTGCAGCGGCGCCCGCCAGCGCGTCCGTTCAGCCGGCAGCCGCCGCCGAGACGGCTGCCGCTTCCGACAGGGCGCGCAACACCGTGCCCTCGCCGATGGTGGGCACGGCCTACCTGGCCCCGTCTCCCGATGCCAAGCCGTTCATCGAGGTGGGCCAGAGCGTCAAGGAAGGCCAGACGCTGCTCATCATCGAAGCGATGAAGACGATGAACCAGATCCCCTCCCCGCGCTCCGGCACCGTGACCGCGATCCTGTGCGAGGACGCCCAGCCCGTCGAATTCGGCGAGCCGCTGGTGGTCATCGAATAGGGATCGGGGCAATCGATGTTTCAGAAAATCCTCATTGCCAATCGCGGTGAAATCGCGCTGCGCGTCCTGCGCGCCGCACGCGAGCTCGGCATCAAGACGGTGGCCGTGCATTCGACCGCCGATGCCGAGGCCATGCATGTCAGGCTCGCCGACGAGAGCGTCTGCATCGGCCCCCCCGCCTCGCGCGACAGCTATCTCAACATCCACCAGATCGTGGCGGCCTGCGAGATCACCGGCGCCGACGCCATCCATCCGGGCTACGGTTTCCTGTCGGAGAACGCCAAGTTCGCCGAAATCCTGGAAGCCCACGACATCACCTTCATCGGTCCGCGCGCCCAGCACATCCGTATCATGGGCGATAAGATCGAGGCCAAGAAGACGGCCAAGCGCCTCGGCATCCCCGTGGTGCCGGGGTCGGAAGGCGCCGTTACCGAGGAAAGCGAGGCGCTGAAGATCGCCGCGGAGATCGGGTATCCCGTCATCGTGAAGGCGGCAGCCGGCGGCGGCGGTCGCGGCATGAAGGTGGCCCGCTCCGAAGAGGAGATGCGCGTCGCGCTCGGCACGGCACGTTCCGAAGCCGGCGCTGCCTTCGGTGACGACGCGGTCTATATCGAGAAATACCTGTCCAAGCCGCGCCACATCGAGATCCAGGTGATGGGCGACGGCGAGGGCCAGGCCATTCATCTCGGCGAGCGCGACTGCTCGCTGCAGCGGCGCCACCAGAAGGTGTGGGAAGAGGCCTTCTCGCCCGCCCTCAACGCCTCCGAGCGCCAGCGCATCGGCGAGATCTGTTCCAAGGCGGTTGCCGATCTCGGCTATTCGGGCGCCGGCACGATCGAGTTCCTCTACGAGGATGGCGAGTTCTACTTCATCGAGATGAACACGCGCCTGCAGGTCGAGCATCCGGTGACCGAAGCGATCACCGGCATCGACCTCGTGCATGAACAGATCCGCATCGCGTCGGGCGGCGGCCTTTCGGTGCGCCAGCAAGATGTCAGCTTCGAGGGCCATGCCATCGAGTGTCGCATCAATGCCGAGGACCCGCGTACCTTCACGCCTTCGCCCGGGACCGTGACGCATTTCCACACGCCCGGCGGGCTGGGCATCCGCGTCGATTCGGCGGTCTATTCGGGCTACAAGATCCCGCCCTATTACGACAGCCTGATCGGCAAGCTGATCGTGCACGGGCGCAATCGGGTCGAATGCATGATGCGCCTGCGCCGCGCGCTCGACGAATTCGTTGTCGACGGCATCAACACGACGCTGCCCCTGTTCCGCGAACTCGTCGGCAACATTGACATCGCCAATGGCGATTACGACATCCACTGGCTGGAGAAACATCTCGCAGCCAAGGGCTGAAGTCCTGACGGAACAACACATGTCGCGACCGCTCGCGCCCGGACAGCGGATACCGCCTGACCTCCTGCTTCGCGCCTACGCGACGGGCGTGTTTCCCATGGCCGAGAGCCAGGACGATACGGAGGTATTCTGGGTGCGCCCGGAAGAACGCGGCATCATCCCGCTCGATCGCTTCCATGTGCCGAAGAGCCTCGCCAAGAAGATCAGGCAGCGACCCTTCGACATCCGCTTCGACAGCGATTTCGCCGGCGTCATCGAGGGCTGCGCCGAGACGCGCTTGGGCCGGACAAGCACATGGATCAACCAGCCGATCCGCCAGGCCTACCGGGCGCTCTTCGAACGTGGCAATTGCCACACGGTCGAAGCCTGGCAGGACGGACGTCTCGTGGGCGGGCTCTATGGGGTCACGCTGGGCCGGGCCTTCTTCGGCGAAAGCATGTTCGCGCGCGAGCGCGACGCCTCCAAGATCTGCCTGGCGCATCTCGTCGAGCGCCTGAAGGAGCGCGGATTCATCCTTCTCGACACGCAGTTCACCACCGATCATCTCAAACGCTTCGGAGCCATCGACGTGCCGCGCGCGCGCTACGAGACGCTTCTGGAGGAGGCGCTGCAAGGTGCCGCGGAGTTCTGACAATGGCCAGCCGCCTTCTCCTGATGCGCCACGCCAAGGCGCGCTGGCCGAGCCCGGGTTCGGACGATTTCGACCGTCCACTGACCGATATCGGCATCCAGGAAGCCCGCTCCATGGCCGATATGATCGAGGCGGCGGGCCTGCGTCCCGATCTGGTGCTCTGCTCGGGCGCAAGACGCTGCCGCGAGACCTGGCAGCAACTGTCCAACTCGATCGAGGTGGAGGCGGTCGAGTATGACGATGCGCTTTATTCGAACGATGCGGCTGGCTATCTCGACCATGTACGCCTGCACGGCGCGGCGGGCACCCTGCTTGTCATCGGCCACAACCCGATGACGGAGGAACTGGCGATGGCGCTGACCTCGGACCGCACCGGGGCGGCGCCCTCGGCACTGGCGGGCGGGTTTCCGACCGCGGCCCTGGCGGTGATCGAGACGGCAGGGGCGCTTTCGGAGCTCAGGCCCTCGGGCGCACGGCTCGAGGCCTTCATCACGCCGCGCGAACACGCCGACTGACGTCCAGACGCGAAAGCCCCGCCGGGCGACCTGCACCGGCGGGGTTTGTGGCTGTCATTTCCGCAATTGGTCAGTCTGAGGCGGGCACCAGACGCACCAGCGGCGCGTTGGAATCGTCGATCAGCACATAAAGATAGCCATTGTCCGGACCCACGGCGACGTCACGGATGCGCCAGCCTTCGCCATCCAGCAACCGCTCCTCCATCTCCACTTCCATGCCGTTGACGCTGAAGTGGCCGAGATACTGGTGCGCGAGATTGCCCATGAACATGTTGCCCTGCCAGCCCTCGAAGGCATCGCCATCATAGAAGGTCAGGCCCGAGGGCGGGAAGCCTTCCGGATGATCCGACTCCCACCAGTAGACAGGATCGACGGTGTCGGCGACTTCCGGCGGGGTCGGCGCGAATCGCTCACCCGTGCGGTAGTCCACGCCCCAGGTCGCGATCGGCCAGCCGAAATTGCCGCCGCCCTGGATGACGTTGATCTCGTCGCCATTGTTCTCGCCGTGCTCGTTCTGCCAGAGCTCGCCCGTCTCTGGATGGAACGCCAGGCCCTGCGGGTTGCGGTGGCCGTAGGACCAGATCGTGTCGCGGGCTTCCTCGACGTCCACGAAGGGATTGTCCTCCGGCACCGACCCGTCAGCCTCCAGGCGATGGATCTTGCCGAGGTCGCCGGTCAGATCCTGCGCATAGTGCTGCGGCCCGAAATCCTTGGACTGGCGGTCGCCGACGGAGAAATAGACACGGTTGTCGCTATCGAAGGCGATGCGGGAGCCATAGTGGCCCTGGCCGGCATCGTCGAAAGGCTCTGCCACGAACAGTTCTTCCAGATCGCTCAGTTCGAGGGCATCAATGTCGAGGCGGGCGCGGCCGATATAGGTCGAGCTCTGACCATCGTCATTGATGCCCGACCAGGCCATGTAGAGCCAGTTCTCGTCGGCGAAATCGGGGTAGAGCGCGATGTCGAGCAGGCCGCCCTGCCCTTGCGCATGAATGTCGGGCAACCCCGAAATCTCCTCGACCTCACCGCTGTCGCGGTCGACCAGCTTGAGACGTCCAGGCCGCTCGCTGACCAGCAGGCGCCCGTCTTCCGGCACGAAGGCCATGCCCCAGGCATTGTCAAAGCCCTCGGCCACGGTCTCGATCTCGTAGGCCGATTCTTCCTGCGCGTGCGCACCGGGAACGGCGAAGGCGACGGCCAGCGCGAGAGCACTTGCGGTGAGGGTGAAATCGGCGCGGATGCGGCGCGTGCGTGCGAGCATGATCTTCTCCTGTTGCGATGGGATGTCCCTTGGGCAACCCATCCGTGTCGCCCCGGTTCCGCAAAAAGCGCGTAGCCCGATCACGTCCGCTTGAATCGATCGCCTTAACCGGTCCGCAATTGAACGAAGGCTAAGGAGTCGCAGCGATGCGATTCGGAGGCGGGGTTGGCGAGATTCGGAAAGGCAGGCAGCAAGCCGCGCGGCTCACGAAAGCCGACGCAGCGGCGTAGCCCTCCGCGGCGGTTCCGCTACGGGCTGCAACAGATTTCGCGCGATTTCGGAATCGTCGCGGCGGCAGCCTTCATCGGTTTCGGCCTGGCCTATTCCTGGCAGCCGCAGTCGGAACGCGCCGGCCTGCCGCAAACCGACAGTCATCTGGTGGCCTATGCGCCGGCGCGCGATTTCCCGATCTGCGGCTCGGGCCAACGGGTCAATTGCGTGGTCGACGGCGACACTTTCTGGTTCGACGGGGAACGAGTCCGGATCGCCGATATCGACGCACCGGAAATCTCGCGCCCCGAATGCAGCCGCGAGGCCGAACTCGGGCGTCGGTCCACCCAGCGCCTGCAGGCACTGCTCAATGAGGGCCCGTTCGAACTGCGCCGCCAAGGCAGCCGCGACCGCGACGTCTACGGACGGCTGCTGCGCACCGTGCACCGCGACGGCGGCTCGCTGGGGGATGTGCTCGTGAACGAAGGTCTTGCCCGGCACTGGCGCGGGCGCTCCGAGCGGTGGTGCGGCTAGGACGACAAAAGCCCGCCCGTCGCGTCAGGCGGCGCGTTCGATGCGGATAACCTGCGGCTTGTCGATCAGGTGTCCGTCGCCGGTGATCTTCTCGACCGCCTTGCGCACCGAGGCCTCCATGGTCTCATGCGTGACCAGGATCACCGTCTTCACATCGGGCGTGTTCTGGCCATTGGCGTGCTGGACGATGGATTCCAGCGAAATGTTGTTTTCCGCCATGCGCTTGGCGACAGCCGCGAAGACGCCGGCGCGGTCGCGCACCGACAGGCGGATGAAATAGCCCCCCTCGTGGCTGCGCATGCGCGCACGCTTGTAGGGCGCCAGTTCGCGCACCGGCCGTCCGAAGACCGGACCGTGCTGGAAGCCCGGCCGGCTCTTGGCGATGTCGGCCAGATCGCCGATTACGGACGAGGCGGTCGCGTCGCCGCCCGCCCCCGGTCCCGAAAGCAGCAACTCGCCCAGCGTGTCGGTCTCGATCGCCACCGCATTCGTAACGCCATGAACCTGCGCGATCACCGATGACATCGGCACCATGGTCGGGTGGACACGCTGCTCAATGCCGGTCTCGGTGCGCAGCGCCACGCCGAGCAGCTTGATGCGGTAGCCGAGTTCGCCCGCCGCCTTGATGTCTGCCTGGGTGATGTTGGAGATGCCTTCCAGATAGATGTCGTCGGGCGAGATCTTGGTGCCGAAGGCGAGGCTCGTCAGAATGGCGAGCTTGTGGGCGGTGTCCTGGCCCTCGATATCGAAGGTCGGGTCCGCCTCGGCATAGCCCAGCCGCTGGGCGTCCGCCAGGCACTCGGCGAAATCCATCTTCTCGGCTTCCATGCGGGTGAGGATGTAGTTGCAGGTGCCGTTGAGGATGCCGTAGACGCGGCTGATCGTATTGGCCGCCATCGCCTCGCGCATGGTCTTGATGATCGGGATGCCGCCGGCCACCGCCGCCTCGTAATTGAGGAGCACGCCCTTCTTCTCGGCGATCTCCGCCAGCGCCAGACCCTGGCTGGCGAGCAGCGCCTTGTTGGCAGTCACCACGTGACGGCCGGCCTTGAGCGCCGCCTTCACGCAGGCCATGGCGGGGCCGTTATCGCCGCCGATCAGCTCGACCAGCACGTCGATCCCGGCTTTCTCGGCCATCTCGGCGGCGTCGTCGTACCATTCGATGCCGGACAGATCGATGCCGCGGTCGCGGCTCCTGTCGCGCGCGCTGACGGCGGTGACGACGATCGGACGCCCGCATTGCCGGGTGAGTTCGTCCGACTTGGCGGCGAGAATTCGGACGACGGATGAGCCGACCGTACCAAGGCCGGCAACGCCGACGCGCAACGCTTCACTCATGTTCCGGGATGCCCCCTGTCCGTAGCTTCTCGGCCTCAGCGCCGCGCGCCGAGCGCCACGACGTTGTCGGGCTTCGACTGCGTGTCGGCGAGGAACCGCTTGATGTTGCGCGCCGCCTGGCGGATGCGGTGCTCGTTCTCGACCAGCGCCACGCGCACGAAATCATCGCCGTGTTCGCCGAAACCGATGCCCGGCGCAACCGCCACATGGGCCTTTTCCACCAGGAGCTTGGAGAATTCGAGCGAGCCGATTTCCCTGAACTGATCGGGGATCGGCGCCCAGGCAAACATCGTGGCTGCAGGTGCCGGGATCTGCCAGCCGGCGCGGCCGAAGGCTTCGACCATGACATCGCGGCGGCGATGATAGATCGACCTTACCTCTGCGATGTCTGTGCCATCGCCGTTCAGCGCGGCGGTGGCGGCGACCTGGATCGGCGTGAAGGCACCGTAGTCGAGATAGGACTTCACCCGCGCAAGCGCCGCAATCAGCCGCTCGTTGCCGACCGCAAAGCCCATCCGCCAGCCTGGCATCGAAAAGGTCTTCGACATGGACGTGAACTCGACGGCGATGTCGATGGCGCCGGGCACCTGAAGGATCGAGGGCGGCGGCTCGCTGCCGAAATAGATCTCGGCATAGGCGAGATCGGACAGGATGATGATGTCGTTGCGGCGCGCATAGGCGACCACGTCCTTGTAGAAATCCAGCGAGGCGACATAGGCCGTCGGATTGGACGGGTAGTTCATGATCAGCGCGAGCGGCTTTGGGATCGAATGGCGCACGGCACGCTCAAGCGCGGGGATGAAGCCGTCATCGGGCTCCACCTGCATGGACCGGATGACGCCCCCCGACATGATGAAGCCGAAGGCATGGATCGGATAGGTCGGGTTGGGACACAGGATGACGTCGCCCGGCGCGGTGATCGCCTGGGCCATGTTGGCGAAGCCTTCCTTGGAGCCCAGCGTGGCGACCACCTGACAGTCGGCATCGAGCTTCACGCCGAACCGGCGCTCGTAATAGCGCGCCTGCGCACGACGCAGACCGGGGATGCCGCGCGAGGAAGAATAACGGTGCGTGCGCGGGTCGCGCACCACGTCCACCAGCTTGTCCACGATGGCCTGGGGCGTGGGAAGGTCGGGATTGCCCATGCCGAGATCGATGATATCGGCGCCTTCGGCGCGCGCGGCGGCCTTCAGCCGGTTGACCTGCTCGAAAACGTATGGCGGCAGCCTGCGAACCTTGTGAAACTCTTCCATGGCGCTTTTCCCGAGGCAAGCGCCGCTCCTGGCCGACGGCGCGCCCGCGCTATACACCCATTCGCGGAGTCGGTCGATAGGCCTAGCGGCCCTCGATCCGGCGCAGCGTGTCGCGCTCGCGTTGGCGGGCATCGCGACGCATCTGCTGGGGGTCCGGCGCCGCGCGGGCCGGAGCATCCGCCCCCCGGTTGAGGCGCTGGCGGGCGGACTCCAGCTCGCTGGTCTTCTCCCGTCGCTCCGCCTCCGTCAGTTGATCGTTGGCGGTCGGCGGCCGGATATTGAGGTTCGGGTAGCCGCCCCGCGTCGTCGGACGCGGCGGCAAGGTCTCGGCTCCGTAGGCTGGCGGCGCGTCGGTCGGCCGAGGCAGCCCCTCCGGGCCGGCATCCGCCAGCGTGCCTTGTGCAGGGGCGCTGGAGGCGGGCGCGCTTTCCGCCGTGGCGGGCAGCGTGTCTTCAAGACGCATGGTGGTGCAGCCCGATGCGAGCCAAAGGGCTGGCATGAGCGCGATCAATGCATATGTCGGACTGGAGAATAATGATGGCATGCGGCAATTCCGATCGGCCGGCTCGAGTAGCGCTGGTTCAACCGCAATGAAGCTGCCATGATATTGTGTCAACACGTGGCTCGCCGGGAGGAAGCAGTCAGATGTCCAAGACGAGTGACCATGACAAGGTCGAAAAGCCTTCCGCGGGAAAGCAGGAGGCCGTCATCAGCCAGGTCGAGGAATACATCGTCAAGGATCCCGAACGCTTTGCGCTGAACCTCGCGCGGATGATCGAGGAAGCCGGCAAGGCCGCGGCGGCATGGGCCAAGCCGCGCGAAAAGGGCGAGGTGCGCGACACCGTCGCCGAGCCGATGGCCGACATGGTCAAGACCTTCTCCAAGCTCACCGAATACTGGCTGTCGGACCCCTCGCGCGCGCTCGAAGCCCAGACAAGACTTTATTCCGGCTACATGGACGTGTGGGCGCGCGCGGTGAAGCGCGCCAGCGGCGAAGAGATCGCGGAAGAACAGCCGCAGGGCAAGCCCGACAAGCGCTTCCAGGACCCCGAATGGAGCCGCAACGCCTTTTTCGACTTCCTGCGCCAGACCTATGCGGTCACGTCGAAATGGGCGAGCGACCTTGTCGAGCACGCCGATGGGCTGGACGAGCACACGCGCCACAAGGCGCGTTTCTACGTGAAGCAGGTCTCCGACGCCGTTTCGCCCTCCAACTTCCTGCTCACCAATCCCGAACTCTTCCGCGAGACGGTGGCGAGCAGCGGCGAGAACCTGGTGCGCGGCATGCGCATGCTGGCCGAGGACATCTCGGCCGGCAAGGGCGACCTCAAGCTGCGTCAGTCGGACGTGTCGAGCTTCGAGGTCGGCCGCAACATCGCTACCACGCCCGGCAAGGTCATCGCCCGCAGCGAGCTGGCCGAGATCATCCAGTACGAGCCCTCGACCGAGAAGGTGCTGAAGCGCCCGCTCCTGATCTGTCCGCCCTGGATCAACAAATTCTACATCCTCGATCTCAACGAGCAGAAATCCTTCATCCGCTGGGCGGTTTCGCAGGGCCAGACGGTGTTCGTGATCTCTTGGATCAACCCCGATGAACGCCACGGTCGCAAGGACTGGGAAGCCTATATCCGCGAGGGGCTGCAGTTCGGGCTGGACGTTGTGGAGACGGCGACGGGCGAGCGAGAGGTCAACGCGATCGGCTATTGCGTCGGCGGCACGCTGCTGGCGGCCGCGCTGGCGCTGATGGCTCAGGAAGGCGACGACCGCATCAAGTCGGCAACGCTCTTCACCACCCAGGTCGACTTCACCTATGCCGGCGACCTGAAGGTCTTCGTCGACGAGGAGCAGATCGCGGCCCTGGAAAACGCCATGAACGAGCGCGGCTATCTCGACGGCAACAAGATGGCCACCGCCTTCAACATGCTTCGCTCGGGCGATCTCATCTGGCCGTATATCGTCAACAACTACGTGCGCGGGCGCGACCCGATGCCCTTCGACCTGCTCTACTGGAATTCCGATTCGACCCGCATGACGGCGGCCAATCATTCCTTCTACCTGCGCAATTGCTACATGGACAACACACTGTCGGCCGGGCGCATGGAACTGGCGGGGCGAAAGATCTCGCTCGCCGACGTGAAGATACCGATCTACAACCTGTCGGCACGCGAGGACCATATCGCGCCGGCGCGTTCGGCCTTTCTCGGCAGCCATTTCTTCGGCGGCAAGGTCGATTTCGTCATGGCGGGTTCCGGCCACATCGCGGGCGTCGTCAACCCGCCCTCCTCCGGCAAGTACCAATACTGGACCGGCGGCAAGCCGGAGGGCGACTTCGACGCCTGGGTGGGCAAGGCCAAGGAACATCCGGGTTCGTGGTGGCCGCACTGGCAGGCCTGGATCGAGAAGCAGGACAAGCGCCGCGTCGAGGCGCGCAAGGTTGGCGCAAGCACACCCGTGCTATGCGATGCTCCGGGCGAATATGTGCGCGCCCGGGTCTGATCCGTTGCTCGGCTTCGAGGTGCTCCACATTGCTACCATGAAGTCGCCTCATTTGGTTAATAGCCGTTGAGTTGCGGTTTGCGGCAAGATTGTTTACGTCTTGTCGCGGGTCAGGGGACGATATTCGCGCGGGGGACGATTTCCGCGCAGTTGACCACAGCTACCGAAGGGGATGCGTTTTGTCAGGAGAGGGTTCGCGCCGTACCGGCGTCCGAACAATTGCCGCCACAACCGCGCTTTTGAGTGTGCTTCTGGCATCCTGCGCTTCGACGGGAGACGGTGATTCGCTGTTCGGGTTCAACCCCACGGCAACGGGTCCCGCAAGTTCGACCGACTTCTCTCGCCCCACCATCAATTCCGCAGCTTCCGCTGCGCCCGTCTTCGACTTCGACGAGGACGATCCCTCCCTCCCCGACGCGATGACCGATCTGCCGCCGACGCGCGAGCGTGTTGCCGCCCAGGACGTGGCAGCAGCCGGGACAGATGGCGCGCCAGCCGATGCGCAGGAAACCGCAGAGGCCGCGCCGGCCGCCGCCGAGGAGACCCAGCCAGACGCGCAGCCGCAGGTCGCAGCCGCCGCCGACGAACGGTTTGCGGACGCAGTCGAAACGCCCGCCGCCCCTGCCGCCCCGGCGAGCCAACCCGAGGGACGCGGCTTCCTCTCCGCCTTCTTCTCGCCCCAGCCCTCCGACGCCGGCGAGCGCGCCGCCGCCGCTTCCTCCCGCCCGACGGCGCAGACGCAGTCGCGCCCGCAGGTCGTCGCTGCTGCCCCCGCCAATCCCGGCGCCGGCGCCTCCTCGCGCCCCGCGCCGATGAGCGGCGAGGCGCTGCCCGGCGTGCGCCAGGGCTCGCTCTTCGGCATCAGCCAGCGTTCCAGCGTCGACGATGACGGCGCGGCCAACCCGCCCGGCAGCTACCGGGTCGCTTCCGCGGCCCCCGGTCTCGCACGGCTCGCGCCGAACGGCCTCCTGACCCAGACCGAGCGCGTCGACGTCAACTGCCTTCAGCCGGCCCTGGTGCGCAAGCTCAACCAGATCGAGAATCATTTCGGCCGCCGCGTGGTGGTCACCTCCGGCTATCGCAGCCCGCCGGCCAACCGGCGCGCGCGCGGGGCCAGCAATTCGCTGCACATGTATTGTGCGGCAGCCGACATCCAGATCGAGGGCGTCAGCAAGACGCAACTGGCCGATTACGTGCGCAACATGCCGGGTCGTGGTGGGGTGGGTACCTATTGCCACACCGAATCCGTGCATGTGGACATCGGCCCCGAGCGCGACTGGAACTGGCGCTGCCGCCGCCGCAACTAGGCGGTTTCATTTTTCCTCGAAATCGTCCTTACATGGCTTGCCGTCTCCCGCGGGGATCACTATAACCCGCCTCGCACGCGCCCATCGTCTAGCGGTCTAGGACGCCGCCCTTTCACGGCGGAAACACGGGTTCGAGTCCCGTTGGGCGTGCCATGCATTTCAGGCGTCTCGGTCGCCTGCCCTGCCCCGATCATTCAGAGTATCCAGATCGATGCCCCGTTGCGCATCCGATCCTTCTTCTCCAGGGCCGGGAACCTTCGGCACCCTGTATGGTTGCGACTGTGAAACGGGCGGCCGCCGCTTTGGCAAAGGCCGTGCCACGGTACCTGAATCATGAGTCACTTCTCCGACCGGGATGCCAATGGATCGGCGCTTCGCAGCCAGATCTCCAAGGCATCCTTTCGTTCCTCCCTCCAGTCGTCGTCACTGTTCCGACCGCTCGAGGAGACCCCCGACCGGCTACGCGATCTTCTGCGCGAGCTGGAGGAAGTCGAAAGCCAAAACCGGCGTTCGTGAGAGAATCGGTCCCTGCTGCTTCAAGCAGCGAGTTCGGGGCGGGTTGGGAGCGTCGCTCGTCTATCTGATCCGGCCGCGCGGTGCTTCGCTGCGGAGCGAGAAGGCTTTTCTTCCCATCGCCACCATCCAAACCTAGCCAGTTCGATCGCGTGAAACCGCAAGGGACGCCTCGGCGCATCGACAGCCCGGCGCAGAGACAGGCCGGCGCAGATTGCGCGAGATGGATACGTGAAGGATGCCGCGATCCGGACATGCGGGAGAGCGGGTCGGCTTCTGCCGTGAACGACCTGTTGTCGCCCGTGGGGGCGAGGCCGGGCTGGCCCGGCCTCGCCATTCATCAGCCGCGACCGGGCGTCGGCTTGTAGCCGTCGGTCTTGCGATCGACCGAGCGCTCGGCATCGTCCACCGCGCGATGGACGGATTCCTTGGTCTTGGATCCCGCCGCCGCAGCAACGTCGGCAACTTTTCCCGCCACCGGCTTCTCGCCAGGCATCAGGCCCTGGCGATCGGCCTCGTCACGCGCCGCGCCATAGGCCTCGCCCGCAATATCCTTGGCCTTCTCGACGCCGCCCGACATTGCGGATTTGGCCTCCTTGCGGAGATCCTGGGCGGTCTGGCCGAAGGCGTCCTGCTCGGGACGCGTCACCGGCACCATGGCGCCGATGGCGGCACCGACCGCCAGGCCCAGGGCGCCCACCACCAAGGGCTCGCGCTCGATGGCTTCCAGGAACGAGGACTTCACGCGCTCGCCCATATCGGCACCGGCATGGGCGGCACTTGCCACCTGCTCACCAACTCCTTCGCCCAGATCGTGCAGGGAGCGGCTGACCGCATCGGAGGCCGATCCCATCGCATCGCCGGCGGTTGCGGTGGCGGAGGCAGCGGCGTCGCCGACCCGATGCGCGGCGGAAGCGGCTGCCCCCTTGGCCCGGGCGGCACTGTCGCCGATCGCGGAGCCCTGGGAACCCTTGGCCGTATCGCCGCTGGGACGATCCATATGCGGCCCGGTCCCGGCAGCCGCAGCGGACGACGGCGGCGGCATGGAAACGCCCTGCCCGGTGCGGGGCGGCACGGCGCCGGCCCGGGGACCAGGATTGGCATGGCCGGGGCCAGACCCCATCATCAGCCACGCCAGACCGCCCCCGACGAGGGCGAGGGCCAGCGGATTGTCGCGGACCTGATGCTTCAGATTGGCGACGAGCTGGTTGACGTCGCCCTCCTTGAAGTAGTCGACGACCTCATCCATCAACTGGCCGGGAGACATCTTGGCCTTCAGGTGATCCGCGGTATCGGCGATGTCCGCACGCACACGTTCGGCATCGCGTTCGAGTGTCGAGGTGGATTTCTCGTTCATCGGGTCTGCTCCTTGGCAAGCTGGGCATCCTTGCTCAGCTGGTCGGCGGTGCGCGAAGGCGCCAGTTCGGAAGGCGACATGTTGGAGGTTCCCCGCTTCACCAGCAGGGCACCGATGATGGCAATGACGATACCGACCGCCAGCGAGGCCCAGCCCACGCCGAGACCGAGCTCGGCAAGGCCGACGACCAGTGCCTGAAGCAGGATCAGCAGAGCCGCCAGCAGAAGCACCGCCCCTGCGACGATCTCCATGGCTCCGGCGCCTGCACGGTGCGCGCTTTCGCGAAGTTCGCTGCGCAACAGGCTGCTTTCCGTGCGTACCAGGGTCGACAGCTGCTGCACGAGATCCGAGATCAGCTGGGCTATCGATCGATTGTCCTTGTCGGGCGTCATCGCTTGTTCCCTCCCTGCGTGGACGATGGTGTCGCCGCCGATGCCGATGGCTGGCTCGCCGGCCGTTCGGACGCGCTTGGCGACGCGCCGCTAGCCGGGGAACCGGCAGCCGGGGCCGGTCCCGCGACGGCAAAGCGGCTGAGGGCGAAGCCCGCGAGCAGGGAGCCGGCGACAAAGCCCACCGGATTCTGGCGGCCGAACTGGCGCACGCTGTCGAGCAATTCCGTGGTCGACTTGCCGTGCAGCGAGCGCGACAGGGTTTCCAGGCCCGAGGCGGCATGCGTCACCATCTCGGCGGCGGGGCCGGAATGGCCCTTCCTCAGTTCCGCGCTGGCGGCGCTGAGGGCGTCGGCGAAGACGTCCATGTGGTCGGCAGTCGCGTCCTTTACCTTTTCGGCCTGCTCCTCGGCGAAGTGCCGCACCTCCTCGCCTACCGCTTCGGCCTCCCTGGAAGCGGAAGCGGCGGCCTGTCGTGCCGCGCCGGAAGCGGTGTCGGCCTCCGTGCGCAGACGGTTCTTTGCCGCTTCCTCGTCCTGTTTCCTGGGAACCGGGTTGCGAGTGGTGCCTCCACCCGACGGATCATTGCTGTTCATCCTATTCTCTCCTGCAAGATGCTGAACTCACGCGATTGCCTGGCCTCGTCCCGGGCTTCAGGAGCCAAGAGGGGAACGTGGGACCGTTTTCCTCGTCGCCGTCCTTCGCGCCTAACAAGCTCGATCCCCGGACGTTCCGAACGGTTTCGCGCCGCGGCCGATTTGCGCGACCATCGCTGCACTCGCCGTGAGCGACCGATGACAGCGGCGGCGTTTCACCGACTTCGCGGCGCGCCGTTGCGGTCCTGACGCATCCGTGAGTGAACAGGCTGACAAAAGGGCGGCCGGTCACCCTGTCGAGGTTGCAACCCGGCGCGATTGCCAATAGCAGTGTGCCGCAACGTCAAAGATCATGGCCGGGTCCACCCGGCCGACCGCAGGAAATCATCAAGGGCCCGGCTTGGCAGCCTCGACCGAACAGCGGAGAACCCCTCGCGCCCTCACCTACACGGTGGGGCTGATGGGTGTGATCGTGGCGCTGTTCGCCATCATGCTGGGCGTCATCGTCGAGCGGGAATGGTCTGATGCCAGCGCGCGTGCCGACGCACGCGCCGAGGCCGCCGCCCAGGTCGTGGCGACCAATGCGCTGTGGATCAACGAACTCTCCCGTCAGGCGCTCGCCCGCGTGGACGAGGTCCTCGGCAACGACATCGAGGCCAATGCATTCCTGGCCTCCAGCCTCGTCATCGACGCGGTCGACGATCTGCCAGGCACCGTTTTCGCCTATGTCATCGCGGCCGACGGGCGGACGCTCTTTTCCACCGATCCCGACATCCAGGAGATCGATATCACCGACCGACCCTATTTTTCCGAGCCGGCGGCCGGCGCGGACTGGTATCTGTCGAACCTCATGGTCAGCCGGTTGAGCGGCGACCAGATCTTCGTCTTCAGCCGGCGCCTCGAGCGCAACGGCCAATTCGCCGGCGTCGCGGTGATCTCCTTCAGCGCCGATATCCTGGCCGATGCCTGGGCCTCGCTGGATCTCGACCGCAACTCGGCGGTGGTGCTGTTTCGCAATGACGGCCGGCTGATCGCGCGCTATCCGATGATCGAGATCAACGACGAACTTCCCGACCGGGAATTCTACGCGGAATATCTGTCGGGCTCCGAGAGCGGCACGGTCAGGACGGTCTCGCCGCTCGATGGGGTCGAGCGGGTGATCAGCTACCGGGGCGTTCCGGGCAGCAACATCGTCGCCGCCTCCGCGATTGACCTGGAGACCGCACTCGCGCCGGCGTGGCGGGGGATCATGCTGATCCTGGTCCTGTCCATGCCCGCGATCGCGTCGCTGGCTTTCGCGCTGTGGTGGATCGCCAGCCTCATCAATCGCGACCAGCGGACCAAGCGGCAGCTCATCGAAACCGTCGAGCACAACCAGATGCTCGTCCGCGACACCCATCACCGCGTGAAGAACAATCTCCAGGCGATCATGTCGATGATCCGGATGCATCGCCTGCCCGCCGACATCAAGATGGACCTGCAGGCACGCATCGCCGCCATGTCGGCCGTTCACGAGCATCTCTACCGCCTCGACCGCTTCGTCGAGGTCGATGCGGCCGAGTTGCTGCCGGCACTGGTCCGGCGGCTTCTGGCGGGCGATACACGGCAGATCGAGGTGAATTACGATGTCGACAACATCCTGATCGACCACGACCATGCGACCTCGCTGGCGCTGGTGGTCTGCGAGGTCGTCACCAACACGCTGAAATACGCATTCGAGCGCAACCGAACCGGAACGATCCGGCTCTCCTTGAAGCCCCTGCCGGAGGGCGGCGCCCGCCTGGTCATCACCGATGATGGGCGAGGCTTCGATCCCGAGGCCCACACGCAGGGGCTCGGCATGAAGCTCATATCGGCGATGATGCGCCAGCTCGGTGGCTCGTCCAGCTACTGCATGGAGGGCGGCGCCGTCTTCGAAGCCTATATCGGCCCCGAAAGCCTCGTCGGCCCGCACGAAGTCCCTGACGACTGATACCGCGAAAATCGACCGAGGCCGATCTCAGTTCGGACGGTCGATCGGGGCAACCAGCACGGCGTTGGTGCCGGGTCGGTTATCCAGGTAGTCGAGCGTGCCGCCCAGCTGCGACACAAGCACCTCGATCATTCGACTGCCGAAGCCGCGGCCCGTCGACTTGCGGCCGCCACCCTGGTCAATGACACAAAGCCGCATGCCATCGTCATCGTCGGCCAGCACGACGCGCAGCGGGCCAGCCGCACCGCCATAGGCGTATTTGTTGGCGTTGATCACGAGTTCCGTCAGGATCAGTCCGAGCGAGACGGCGCGGTCGGTCTTGATCATGATCGGTTCGAGATCGCGCACCACGGACGCGTTCCATTCGGGCCCCAGCGAGGTGAGGAGGTCGTCCAGCAGCTCGTCGACATAGCGGGCGGCATCCACGATCTCGAGCTGGTCGGAACTGTAGAGCCGGCGGTGGACAAGCGACACGGCGGCGATGCGCCGCCTCGCCTCGGCGATCGCCGCCGAGACCTCGTCGTTGCCCGCCCCGCTCGCCTGCAGCGCCAGGAAGCTCGAGACGAGCTGAAGGCTGTTCTGGACGCGGTGGTTGACCTCGCGCAGGAGGAAATCTTTCTCGCGCAGGAGAATGTCCTTCTGGTCCAGCGTGTCCAGCAGCTGCCGGTTCAGGTCCTGGATGCGCCGGTTCTGCCAGACATTCGTCACCGTATGGCGCAGGCGCCCGGCGGCCTCGATCTCGGGCATGGTCCAGCGGCGCGAGCGCCCGCGCACGATCTCGCTCCAGGCGTCGAAACTCGCCCGCGGCGTCAAGATGTCGGTCGCGGACGCGGTCGCCTTGTGCGGGTTGCCCGCCCATTTGACGACCTCGACCTTCTCGGCACGGAACCACATGACGACCCAGGGCTCGCTGGCCGAGAGCGTGATCGCAAGAAGCCCGGCGGCCAGGGCGGCGTCGGCGTGCGGCATACCGATGTCACGCGCCAGCCGCGAGGAGGAAAAGACCGGGTGCCCATGATCGAGGATGGAGCCGGCGATGGCGCGGACCGTCTGTTCTGTCGGGCATTCGCCGCCCGACACGAAATCCCTGCCGCGCAGGACCGCAACGCCATCGGCGTCCAGCATCCGCATGATCTCGCCCAGATGGTTCGAAATCGCTTCGTCGAGCGTGCCCTCGCGCGAGAGCAGCGCCACGATGTCGTCCTCGAAAGTGCGCAGCCGCACGCGCTCGCGATAGGTGTCGGTTTCCTCGCGCGCCTTGATCTGGCGCGCAAGCGCGCCTGCCAGCACCCTGCACGCGATGCGCACGCCCGCCGGCATCAGGCGCGGCTTTGCATTGTGGCAGGCGATGAGCCCCCACAGGCCGCCATCGCGCACGATGGACACCGAGGCCGAGGCTCCGACGCCCATGTTCTTCATGTATTGCAGGTGGATCGGTGAAACACTGCGCAACACCGAATCGCTCATATCGAGACTAGCGCCATCGTCCTCCAGCGCCGGTTGCAGCGGCGCGGGACGATAGGTGATGTCCGGAATGCACCGTACCAGATTGCGAACATAAAGCTCGCGCGCCTGGCGCGGAATGTCGGTGGCGGGGAAGTGATGGTTCAGGAAGGAATGATCGTCTTCCCGCTTGTCCTCGGCCAGGACAACGCCGGCACCGTCTTCCAGGAAGCGGTAGATCATCACGCGATCGAAGCCGCACAGGAGCCGGAATTCGACGGCAGCCACCTCGCAAAGCTGCTTGATCGATCCCGCCCGCTCGAACGCGATCGAAGCGCGCTCGAGCTGGTGCAGCCGGTCGGCGGTCTCGTCCTGCGCCGGCGCGTGCTCCACCTCGACGATGAGGACATCCTCTGAGCGCGAGAATGACAGGTCGACGGGCCGGTCGGAATGGGGCAGAGACACGGAGAAGGCAACTTCCTGCGGAACGGCCGCACCGGGGGCCGCGACTTGCTGCCAGGTTTCGCCGAAAAGCTCGGCCGCAAGCCGCCCTATCGTATCGCTGACACCCAGGAAGAGCCCGGTGTCGCCGGCCTGGTGACGCACGATCCCGGAATCGAGGTCGACGACCAGCATCGCCCCGTGTGGCTGTATGGCACCCGGCAGGTGTATCGGCTCGCGGTCGCATGCCGTCAGGTCGAGGGATTCAGGCTGATTCAATTCGCGTCTCCGCATAGCACGTATTCTGCATGCCGAAACGCGGTCACGGCCCCGCGGCAGGCCATCTCAAGCGCGTGCGAATCCCTGCCGATCTCGGCGTCGGCGGCGCTCAGGAAGCGGTTCCACATGAGGCCGGATTGCGAACCATAAGGATGAAGAAAGGCGAATTCTGGCCGCTCCTCCGCATTTTGCCGCAACCTCTTGAGGATGACATTGCCACCGAGAGTCGCGCCTTCAACGACGTAGAGCATACCCAGCCCCTCGGCCACGCATGACGGTTCGGGGAAGTCGATCCAGATCCAGCCCTCGGCGTGAGGGGCGAGCAGATCGCCGCGCGTCCGCCGCGCCATTTCCAGCGCCTGGATATGGCCGAGCGACCGTCCCAGCACGATGTCGGCCGGCAAGTGAAAGGAGGCATAGCGGCGGATTGTCCGCGCACGACTCGAAGCATCACTCAGCAAAGCAATGGCGTCGAAGCGTTCTTCAAGGCGCTGATGGAGCTGTCGGGTGGCAGCGCGTAGATCGTCGATCATTCGTTCCCTGTGGCGACCCGAATAAGCCCGCCGACTCTTCCGGTAACGCCGAGATTCCTAGCAGCGCAGAGCTTGCGCCGCCAGACCGCTGCATTGGATTAATGAACTGGTCAGTAGATGACGAAAAGAAGGACGCCCAGCACCAACAAGGCCGCAAGCGACGCTATGAGAATCTTGGCGATCCGGCCCTCTCCCACGACACGGCCCTGGCGTGCCTCGGTCTTGTCCAGTTTCGGTGCTGGGTTGCCCTTGTCGTGATGTGCCATGTATGCGTCCTTTCCCAAGCTGCCGTGTTTTCAATTCGCGGCACGCGGAAATGTTCCGCAATGCGGCACACGTCGCCCGAACGAGGATATGCATGGCCGGCCGACATGGAATGATATGGCGACTGTCTGGCGCGCTTCTGCTGGCGCTGGCTGCCGCTTCGCCGAGCAGGGGCGAGACCCACTGCCGACAGATCGAATTCGAGGAAAACAGCTACGCGGTCTGCAGCCTGGACCCGAGGCAGACCAGCATCGAATTGCATTGGCGCAACGGAGAGGGCGCCCCCCACCGCAGCTTTTCGGCGCTGGCCGGTGCGCTTGCCGATGAAGGTGCGGAACTCTCCTTCGCCATGAATGGCGGCATGTTCCAGACAGACTTCACCCCGGTGGGGCTGCATGTCGAGCGGGGCGTGGAGCTTCGCCCGCTCAACCGCTATGACCCTCCCGCCGAACTTCGCCCGGTTCCCAATTTCTACAAGAAGCCCAACGGCGTCTTTTTCGTCACGCCGACCGGCGCCGGCGTGGTGACGTCGGAACAATACCGCAGCCAGTCGCCAGAAGTGCTTCATGCCACTCAGTCGGGGCCGATGCTGGTCATCGAGGGCGACCTCCACCCTGCCCTCATCGAAGGCTCGCGCGACCGCACCTGGCGGACGGGCGTGGGCGTCTCGGACGATGGTCTCGTCCATTTCGCCATCAGCCTTGCCCACGTCAATTTTCACGATTTCGCCCGGCTGTTCCGGGATGGGTTGGCCAGCGACAACGCGCTCTTTCTCGATGGTGGCCGCGGCACCGGCCTTTATGCGCCCGAGCTCGGCCGCAACGATTTCTCCTGGCACGGGGGTTTTGGCCCGATCATCGGCGCCGTGCAGCGCTGAGCCGCAGTTGCCGGTTCAGTGACGGACTTCGTCGCCGACGCGCTCCACAATCGCCTGGGAGTCGACATGGGTGGCGAAGGCGCGGCGAATCTCCTGCCAGTGGAAGCGCACCGAATTGAGGACAATCTCCTCGTCGAGCCGCTTCAGCTCGTCTGCGATCGGCGCCCATTTCAGGACGCTTTTCGGGCTTTCGGTGAAGGCGGCTTCCTTGTCTCCGATGGCCAGCCAGTGGGTGCGGGCGATCCGGTCCCGCAGCTGGCGCGCATGGGCGCGGAAATCCGGCCCGGCGTCTCCCGGCAGACCCGCGCGCCCCAGTATCTCGTCCACCAGAGCGACCATCATCGCCGCCACCCTGTCGGCTTCGCGCGGATGGTTCTGGGCAACGCGCGACCCCGAATAAGCCGCGAGATCACCCACGCAATCGAGCCAGATCTGCCATTTGGCGCGATTGATGCCGACCACGAAGACATCGTCGTCGAAGAGTTCCGGATAGCGCATGCCCATGCGGGTGCGCAGGTAGCCGTAGAGCGAGGTCTGCGCCATGTAGCTGGCGCGCGACTCGATGAAATGCGCCAGCGCCTCCGGCGTGTCGATGGGGCCCATCCGCGCCGCATCGCCGAGCCCGAAATAGCTGCGCAACATCGAGAAGAGTTCACGCGGTCGCAACGCGTCGAGCGAAAAGCGCGCGCCTGAATTCTGTTGGCGTCTGACGATCCGGGGCGTGCGTGTCATCAAGTGATGGCCTCCTCCCGGCCGTCCTTCAGCTGGCGGCAATCCTGCGTCAGCCAGCATGCGCTTGGCAAGACGAATCGCCTCCTACCTTCGCACTAGAGAGCCTCGAGCAGACGTGCCGCACCGACCATGTCGCGATGCTTCGAGGCCCGCAGCGCCATGGCCTCGGCATCCTCGCCCCACTGCTCGATGGTCCAGTCCTCGTCGACATGGGCGGCGGTCCACGCTTCCTCAACCGTGAGTTCGCCCATATCGACCGCAAGCGCGATCAGGGCGGAGCCCGTCAGGGACGTGATGACATGCAACGCGGCGAGGCGAAAAGGTTCGCGGCGTGCATTCAGGTGGACGCCGATGGCGGCGATCGACTCGCGTGGCTGGTCGACATGCATGACGCCCTCGGCCAGAACCATACGCGCCGACAGTACCGATCTCGCCCAGTCCACCACCCGATCCCAGCATTCCGCCTGGCGCGCCAGGAGGCCTTCCGGACCATCGGCGCGGTAGCAGACGAGATCGCACGAGGCGTAGCGCAGAATGTCCTCCAGAACGGCCTGCGGGTCCTGCGCGACGCCGTCCAGTGCCGTGTTGGCGAGCCGCAGCACCGGCATGCCGGGTATGTCGAGCAGTTCGCCCTGGGCGGCGAATTCAGCGGCGACGAGCGCCGCGGCGGCCTCGGTCGGCAGCGCAAGGAAAGCGCGGCCCGGCGTGCGGACGGGCTTGCCGTCGAGAAGCACGCGGAAGCCGTCGTCGGCCTCGGCCATCTCGACCTGGCTGTAGAAGCGCTTGGGCCGCGGCTGGCGCATCTGGGCGCGGGCGCGTTCCATCGGGTTTTCGTGCGACACGAATTGCCCTGCTTCGAGATCATTGAGAAGTTCGCGCATGAGATGGTGCCCCTAGCCTGGCTGGACGCGTCTGGCTGGACGGTTGACGAGCAGAAGTCCGGCGGCAATCAGCCCCAGCGCGATGAATATGTTCATCGACAGCGGCTCGTTCAACAGGAGGCCGCCCAGTATGACCCCGTGCACGGGGCTGAGGAAGGTGAAGGAGGTCAGCCCCGAGGCCGGGTAGCGTCGCACCAGCCAGAACCACAGGAGATAGGTGAAGGAGACGATGAAGACCGCCTGCAGAAGCAGCGAGCCCGTGGACAGGAGGCCAGGATCGCGCAGGACCGGACCACCCAGCGGGATCAGCGGGATCACCATCAGTCCGGACACCACGAGCTGGTAGAGAAGCGTCTTTTCAGGCCTTGCGGTGGCCAGCCGCGTGGCCTTGATGACGATGGTGGTCGCCCCCCACAGCATGCCCGCGCCCAGGCAGATCAGGTCGCCGGTCAATGCGGAAGCATCCGGCAGGCTCAGCTCGTCGGAAAAGACGAGCGCGACGCCTGCAAAGGCGAGCGCCACGCCCACGAGCCGGATCGGTGTGATCTTCTCGCCGAGAAAGAAGTGAGCGCCGAGCAGCACCCAGAACGGCATGGTGTTGATCATCAGCGTCCCACGCGCGGCGGTGGTGAGATCGAGGCCGATGAAGATGAGCGCGAATTCCGCGCCGAAGAGCAGGCCCACGATCGTGCCAGAGATCAGCGTCCCATCCTTCTCGAACAGCCTGATGCCCCGGAAATGGCACCAGGCGAAGACGATGAGGGCGGCCATCGCGGAACGCGCGAAGGTCAGGAAGATCGGGCTGTAGCCTTCGGTCGAGACCTTGATGAGAACCTGGTTGAAGCCCCATGCGAAGGTCAGCACGAGCATCATGCCGACGGCCAGCGTATCGATCTGGTCTCGCTTTTCGAAGACCGACAGGGGCTGGTTCAACCGTCGTCCTCCGCCGCCGCCTCGTCGAAGCCGAGGAGGTTCCAGCTCTGGCGCATATGCGGTGGCAGCGGCGCAGAGACGTTAATCGAGCCCTTGTCGGGATGCGGGATCACGATCCGGCGCGCGTGGAGGTGAAGCCTGTTCTGGAGGCCGCCGGGGAAATCCCAGTTCTGGTCGGCCTCGAAATATTTCGGGTCGCCGATGATCGGGCAGCCGATATAGGCGGCATGCACGCGCAGCTGGTGGGTACGGCCCGTATAGGGTTCCATTTCCAGCCAGGAGAGATTCTGACCCGCCTGCTCCACGACACGGTAGAAGGAGACGGCATGGTCGGCTCCTTTCTCGCCGTGATTGGCGACCCGCATGCGGTCGCCGTCCGGGGTCGGCTCCTTGATGAGCCAGGTGGAGATCTTGCCCTCGCGCTGCTTGGGCACGCCCTTGACCAGTGCCCAGTAGGTCTTCTTCGTCTCGCGCTTCTTGAAGGATTCGGCGAGCTTCATGGCCGCCAGCCGCGAACGGGCAACGACGAGCACGCCGGACGTATCGCGGTCGAGCCGGTGGACGAGCCGCGGCTTCTCACCCTTCTTGTTGCGCCAGGCCTCAAGCATGGAATCGACCGAGCGCACCACACCCGAGCCGCCCTGGACGGCAAGGCCCGAGGGCTTGTCGAAGACCAGCACCTTGTCATCCTCGTAAAGCAGAATGCGCGACAGGACGTCGCCATCCTCGACGCCGCGCATCGTGCGCGCGGTGACCGGCGCGCCCGATTTGCGATCGACCGCCAGCGGAGGGATGCGCATGAGCTGGCCGGCCTGAACGCGGGTGTCGGACTTTGCGCGGCCGCCATCCAGCCGGATCTGGCCGGAGCGCAGCAGCTTCTGGAGCGGACCAAAACCGAGGCCGGGATAATGCTGCTTGAACCATCGGTCCAGCCGCATCCCGTCCTCGTCGGGTTCAATCTTGATCTGTTCGACGCCTGCCATGGGACTTCCGCATGTTGATGGGCGGGCAATAGCACCCACGGCAGCGCGTTGCGAGACGAAATGGCGGATTTTGCCACTATTCGGCCGGCGACGAGGAAAACCAGAAATCATGGTAGATCGCCGTGGCGGTGTCGTCGGGCGGGCGGTCGCGGGAGAGCCAGAGCGAGCGCGTGGCAGCCGCGTCGTGCCGGCTCGGTGCGCGCAGGGCGATCTGGTCGTCAGACGCGCCGATGCAAGGGATGAACCAGGCGGGAGAGAAGATGTCGACGGCAAAACCCGTCGCGCGGCGCGTGACGAGCAGCGCCAGCCCCACATCGGCCGTCGGCCGCCATGGAAAAACGAGCCGGCCGCCGGGATTCAGCGCTTCCAGCCAGGCGAGCGGCGGCGCGACGACCCCGGCATTGACGTAGATGATGCCGGCTTGGGGCATGTCCGAGGTCACCGCATCTCCTGCCCTGACCTCGGCGTTGTCGATGGCTGCGAGGTTTTGGCTTGCCGCCTGCGCCAGATGCGGCTCGATCTCGTAGGCGAAGACCTTGCCGCCGGGCGAAACGAGCCTGGCGAGGATCGCCGTGTAGTAGCCCATTCCCGCCCCGACATGCACCACCGTCTCGCCCGGTTGCGGGCGCACCTTGCCAATCCAGGCGGCGTGAAGGGTCGGCTGGCCGTTGTTGATGCCCTTGGCGACATCGAGGGCCACGAGGACGTCGCGGTAGAGATCGGCGGGCTCGGTCGACCGATGGAAGGCTGCAAGACCGGGATCGATCAGTAACCAGGGTGGCGGCGGCAGATAATCCTCGCGCGGCGTGGCCAGCACGGCTTCCTCGAAGCGCGGGTCGTCCCACGCCGCCATCTCGGCCATCCGGCGGGCGAAGGCGCGGCGTGCCTCCTCCAGCGCTGCGGGTTCATCTGGCATGGCGTTGCTCCTCCGCTTCGCGTGCGGCCGGCGGCGTCAGTTCCCTCCCCGCTCCCGCCTCAGCTTTGCCCAATAATCGATCCGCTTGCGGATCTCGCGCTCGAAACCGCGTTCGGGCGGATCGTAGAAGGTCCTGCGGCCCATGGCTTCCGGAAAATAGTCCTGGCCTGAGAAGGCATCGGGAGCGTCGTGATCATATTCGTAGCCGCCACCATAGCCTTCCGACTTCATCAGCTTGGTCGGCGCGTTGAGGATGTGTTTTGGCGGAAGGAGCGACCCATGTTCCTTGGCGGCGCGCATCGCGGCCTTGAAGGCGACATAGACCGCGTTCGATTTCGGCGCCGTCGCCAGATAGACGCAGGCCTCGGCCAGCGCCAGCTCGCCCTCGGGCGAGCCCAGATAATCATAGGCGTCCTTGGCGGCGTTGGCGATGACCAGCGCCTGGGGGTCGGCCAGGCCGATATCCTCCGATGCCATGCGCACCAGCCGTCGCCCGAGAAAGAGCGGGTCCTCGCCAGCGTCGAACATACGCGCCAGATAGTAGAGCGCGGCATCCGGGTCGGAGCCACGCACCGCCTTGTGCAGGGCGGAGATGAGGTTGTAGTGCCCGTCCTGGCCCTTGTCGTAGACCGGCGCACGGCGCTGGACGATGCGCTGCAGGCCCTCGGCATCGAATGTCTCGCCCGCAGAAGCCGAGCGCCACACCTCCTCGGCCAGCGTCAGCGCGGCTCGTCCGTCACCATCGGCCATGCGCACCAGAACCGCGCGCGCCTCCTCGTCGAGCGGCAGCGCCCTGCCCTCGGTCTCCTCGGCGCGGTCGAGCAGCTTGCGGATCGCCGCCTCGTCGAGGGATGCGAAGGTCAGCACACGGGCGCGCGACAGCAGCGCGGCATTGAGCTCGAAGGACGGGTTCTCCGTGGTCGCGCCAACAAGGATGACGGTGCCGTCCTCCATCACCGGCAGGAAGGAATCCTGCTGGGCGCGGTTGAAACGGTGGATCTCGTCGACGAAAAGCAGCGTCTGGCGCCCCTGGGAACGGCGCAGCCTTGCTGCCTCGAAGACCTTCTTGAGATCGGCGACCCCGGAGAAGATCGCCGAAATCTGTTCGAAGGCGAGTTCGGTCTCGCCCGCCAGCAGTCGCGCGACCGTCGTCTTGCCGGTGCCGGGCGGACCCCAGAAGATCATCGACCCCAGCGAGCCCGAGGCAATCATGCGCGTCAGCGCGCCCTCCGCTCCCGTCAGCCGTTCCTGCCCCACCACTTCGGCCAGCGAGCGCGGGCGAAGCCTGTCGGCCAGCGGACGCCCCTTTTCGGGGCGGGCCGGCGTGTCGTCGGATTGGAACAGATCTGCCATCGCGCGGTCAGTAGAGCATGCGCTGGCGGATCAGCCGGCCATCGCGCTCGACGGTGAACATCCACTGGCGTGTCGGCTGGCCCGCCACCTGACGCAGCGCCTCGGCGGAATCGATCCGGAAGCCGTTGACCTCGCGCACGATGTCGCGCGGGCGCAGACCGAGTTCCGCGGCCGGCGAGTTGCGCGCGACATCGACGACCGCGACACCGGTCATGTCGGTCCGCAGCCGCAGACGCTGCGCGAGCCTCGGCGAGAGTTCGGCCACGCGGGCGCCCGAGAAGGGGCTGCGTCCGTCGATCGTCACCTCCGCGCCGCCATCGGGCGCACGCGCCAGTTCGAAGGCGACCTCCTTGCGCTCGCCGCGCGACAAAACGCCCAGCCGCGCCGACGCGCCAATCGGCTGGGTGGCAAGGCGATAGCCCAGCGCATCGGGATGCTCGATCATCGCCCCGTTCATGGACAAAACGACGTCGCCGGACCGAAGTCCCGCGCCGTGGGCAGGACCGCCGTCCACCACGCTGGTGACCAGCGCGCCCAGCGGCCGGTCGAGGCCCAACGCCTCGGCCTCCTGCGGGCCGACCTGCTGGAAACTCGCGCCGACATAGGGGCGCTCGAAATAGTCGTCGCCGCGCAGGGCGGCTTCGAGCACGGCGCGCGCCATGTTGGAGGGGATGGCGAAACCGATGCCGACAGAACCGCCTGTCTGGCTGTAGATCGCGGTGTTGATGCCGATGACTTCACCATTCATCGCCACCAGCGCACCGCCGGAATTACCGGGATTGATCGCCGCATCGGTCTGGATGAAAAAGCCGAAATCGGTGACGCCGATATGCGAGCGGGCCAGGCCCGAGACGATGCCGCTGGTCGTGGTCTGGCCGACGCCGAACGGATTGCCAATGGCGAGCACCAGGTCGCCCACCTCCAGCGCGTCGGAATCCCCCAGTTCCACGATCGGGAACGGGCCGTCGGCTTCAAGCTTCAGCACCGCCAGATCGAGCGATTCGTCGGTGAGCAGGATCTCGGTCTGGTATTCGCGCCCGTCATGCAGCGCGACGCGCACTTCGTCGGCATTGCGGATGACGTGGTGGTTGGTGATGACGACGCCGCTTTGCTCGACCAGCACACCCGAACCGAGCGAGGATTCGACCCGCGGCGGCATCTGGCGGCCGAAAAAGAACTGTTCGAAAAACGGATCGCCCGCGAAAGGCGAGCGCTGCTGCATCTGCTGGGTCGCGTAGACATTCACCACCGCAGGCGCCGTCTGGCGCACCAGCGGCGCGAAGGAAAGCTGCATCTGGCTGGCGCTGAAGGGCACGCGGCGCGATTCCGCCTGTTCTGGCGTACCGCGCAGGAGCCCTTCCAGCAGCGGACCGAGCGGCCCCTGCTCGGCAATCGCATTCACCGGCCCCAACACGAGAGCCACCGCCAGCGCCAGGCGAGGCGCCACAAACCGGAATGACCGTTCCATTCAAGATTCCCTCAAGCCGAACCGGCGCCAATCTGCGCTGCGATTGTGCAAATTGAAAGGCCGCCGGATCATGCTCCCGACATGACAAAAGGCCCCGCAGGGCCTTTTGAGTAAGCGTATGGAAAGTGCCGGGGATCAGGCCTCGGCCGTATCCTCGGCATCATCCTTCTTGGCGGCCTTCTTCTTGGCCGGTGCCTTCTTCTTGGCGGCCTTCTTGTCGTCGGAAGCCTCGGCCTTGGTCTCGGCCTCGTCCTCATCGTCGGCCATCAGCTCGTCGCGGGTGACCTTCTGGTCGGTCACCTTGACCTCGTTCATCAGGTGATCGACGACCTTTTCCTCGAAGAGCGGCGCGCGGATGCTGGCGAGCGCCCCCGGATTGCTGCGGAAGTGCTCATAGACCTGCTGCTGCTGGTTCTGCGGGTAGCGGCGGATGGTCTCGACAAGCGCGCGCTGCATCTCGTCGTCGGTGACCTGCACGCCAGCCTTCTCGCCGATCTCGGCGAGAACCAGCCCGAGGCGCACGCGACGCTCCGCCAGGCGCTGATACTCGGTGCGGGCCTCTTCCTCGGTCGTGTCTTCGTCCTCGAAGCTGCGGCCGGCCTGGTCGAGATCGCGGGTGACCTGCGTCCAGATGTTCTGGAACTCGGCTTCGACCAGCTTGGAGGGGGCCTCGAACTTGTAGGCCTCGTCCAGCGCGTCGAGCAGTTGGCGCTTGGCTTTCTGTCGGGTGACCGAGCCGAACTGGTTCTCGATCTGGCCACGCACGATCTCGCGCAGCTTGTCAGCCGATTCCACGCCGAGCGTCTGTGCAAGCTCGTCATTGATCTCGAGTTCGCCGGGAGCGGCGACTTCCTTGACCTTGACGTCGAAGACAGCCTCGCGGCCCGCCAGATGCGTGGCGGCATACTCCTCCGGGAAGGTGACCTTGACCTGGCGGTCCTCGCCGGCCGAGGCGCCGATCAGCTGGTCCTCGAAGCCTTCGATGAACTGGTAGGAACCCAGCACAAGGTGCGAGTCCTCGGCGGCGCCGCCGTCGAACGGCTCGCCGTCGATCTTGCCGAGATAGTCGATGGTGACGCGGTCGCCCTTGGCGGCCTTGCCCTTCTTGGTCTCGTAGCTGCGCGCGGAATCGGCGATGCGGTTGACCTGCTCGTCGACGTCGGCGTCCGGCACGTCAAAAACCTGACGGGTGACCTCGATTCCGGAAAGATCCTTGAGCTCGATCGCCGGGATGACCTCGTAGTCGAGCGAGAACTCGAAATCGGCCTTCCCCTCGAGAACCTTCTCGGCTTCCTTCTCGTCCTCGGTCATCTGGATATCGGGCTGCATGGCCGGCTTCTCGCCGCGCTCCTCGATGATCGACCGGGTCGAATCGGTGATGATCTCGTTGACGACTTCGGCCATGAAGGACCGGCCGTACATCTTGCGCAGATGCTGGACGGGAACCTTGCCCGGGCGGAAGCCATTCAGCTTCACCTTGTCCTTGGCCTCGTAAAGGCGGGTCTGGAGGCGTGCTTCCAGATCGCTGGCCGGCACGGTCACCTTGATCTGGCGCTTCAGCCCGGAGTTCACCGTTTCGGTTACCTGCATCTTCAAACCTTTTCTTGCCACGGCGCCGATGAACCATGCTCGGTTCGGCGCGAGAAACTTCTGCCGCGGGGGTGGTCGATGGTGCGGGTGAAAGGACTTGAACCTTCACGACTTGCGTCACAGGAACCTAAATCCTGCGTGTCTACCAATTCCACCACACCCGCTTCTCGGGCCATCGGGCCCATGAAAGCGGCGGTTCTATATCACCAGCATGCCGGCGATCAAAGCCTTTGTGCCTGTTGAGCCGCTTTTTTTGGCGAAATGCGGGCGCCCGGCCGCCATCAGTACCACGGTTCGGCGTAGAGGAGGCGATCCCCGTCGTGAAGCGAACGGATCTGGGCGGCTCCGGAGGACGCAACGGCAGCCCTGATGACGAAGTCGCGTTCGAGGATGCCGCGCTCGATTTCCAGTCCCTCGCCTTCCGGGACGTAGTAGCGCTCGATGCCGTATTCCACGAAACTCGGACCGAAACGCGACCAGTAGCTGATGCGGCCCCGCAGGTCGACCTCGCCCGGCTGGCGCTCCGCCGCCGGCGGCGCATCCAGGCGCGCCATGACCGGCTGGTGGAAGCCGTCCGCATCCGGTGCCAGACGCACGAAGACATCGCGCGGCCCGGTCTCCATCGCCTCGGATTCCGGCTCGTCGAAGAGTTCCGGCTGCAGCAGCGAGATGGTGTAGGAGAGGATGACGTAGTCCCCGCGCAGAAGGTCGCGCGGATCGACCGGCTCGACCTTCAGCACGATCTCCGTGCCGTCGCGCAGGATGGCTGCCCTTCCCGCGATCATGGTGACAAGGATGCCGATCTGGATGGCGGCAACGGCCAGTGCGCCGAGAATGAGATAACGTCCCCTTGTCATGCGGCGACCTCCCCTCCGTCGCGCGGCCCGGCCAGGCGCCGTTCGAGCCGCCGCACCACCCAGGCCAGCAGGGCGAGACCGAGCCCGGCCAGCAGGAGCACGCCCGCCGTGCCGAGCATGGTGCCCAGCAGGACCAGATAGACATAGCACAGTTCGACCGCGAAGGCCGCATAGGCGAGCCACCGCAGGCCGCGATTGTCGCGGCCGGCAACCAGCAGCGCGCCTGCCACTCCCGCAAGTGTCAGGAGCACGAGCAGGAAATGCAGCCCGTCATCGGCATAGAGAACATGCAGCATCGCCATTCCCGACAGGAAGTGGACCAGCCCATGCAGCGAAGGTTTGCCGCCGAGCCCGAGCCTGGCGGCCATGGGCAGGGAGGTACGCTCTGCCGCAAACAGCGTGCCGGCCAGAACCAGCACCAGCATCGGCACCAGCGCCGTCTCGGTGTTGAAATAGGCGATCCAGGAAAAGAAGACCAATACCAGCGACAGCAGATGGCGGGCGGGATGGCTGCCGGTCCACAACGACACCGCCCACAGCCCCGCCGCCAGCAGGAGCCAGAGATAGGGGATGGCGTCCGTGCGCACGAAAAGATCCGCCGTCATCAACAGCCAGACCCCGGACAGAAGCACGGCGCCGATCGTCAACGGGCTGCAACGCAGGAGGATGGCGGCCAAGACCGTTCCCGCGAGCCAGGTCAGGATCGCGTCGGCCTCGTCACCCGACATGTGGTACATCTGCGCGACCAGCGCGATCGACCCGCCAAAGGCAATCGCGGCGACCAGCCAGGCCGCTTCGCCGAAAACTGCGTGATCGCGCAGCTTCAGCACCGATCCGCCGACATAGCCGACCAGGATGAGGGCCATCAGCAGCCCGACCCGGACCAGCCTGGGTATGGCCTCCCAGTTGGCTGCGACGAGAAGCAGAACGGCCGCGCCGACCAGTATCCCGCCCATCATCGCAAAGATGGCCGGAAAGCTGATCCGGCTGCGCGCATGCGCCTCGATGTCGAGCGCCAGCCTTTCGGCCGTGCCGGCATCGATCAGACCGTCGGCGGTCCAGCGCGCGATCTCGTTCTTCACACGTTCGGCGTAGCTCGCCATCCCCGTTCATCCCACCCCTTCGCCCGGTCCGAGCGGCCCCCGCGGCCTCACCACTTTTCCGCCATTGTGCATTGCACAAAACGCAATGGTGCTATGCAAACTCAAATCTACCGGAAACCCCGCTGCGCGCCTATCTTCCAGTCATCACGAACGACGAAAAACACGTACGAAACGAGCAAGAACAATGAACCTGATCCGCAATTATCGCAACTGGCGCCGCTACCGCGAGACCGTGACCGAGCTGAGCCGCCTGTCCAACCGCGAACTGAACGACCTCGGCATCAACCGCGGCGACATTCCCTTCGTCGCCCGCAAGTCGGTCTAATTCCTCTTCGACGAGGCCTACCTCCTCCCAGGCCCCGTCGATCAAGATCGGCGACTACCTCCTCCCAGTCGCCGATCATCGAAACGACACCCGCCGGACCTCCTCCCCCGGCGGGTGTTGTGATTCAAGGGCCTGCCCAGGCGCCTCAGCTGCCGCCGAGAAATCCCTCGCCCAGCCATTGAGACATCGGCTTTATCTGCGGTGCCGCGCCGCCCGGCCCATACCAGCCATCAACAGACCAGCGCTCGCCCGTACCCGTCTCGCGGATGACCGCCGTGGCGTGGAAATAGCGGCCGTCGACGATTGCGCCGCGGGTGACGTTCGTTTCCACCACGTGATGACGCAACAGGCCGATTTCGGCGAGATAGAGAAGCAGCGAACGCGTGTTGGTCGAGACGTCGATGCAGTCCATCTGCCCGACCTGGCCGGTCTGCGCGATGTTCGACCTGGCTTCGTCGCGCACGCCGATCACCTCGGTGGAGCGCTCCTCGAAATGCTGGACGGCCCGCGCGATCGCGGCGCGCTCCTGTGCGGGGCCTGGACTTCCGGCCTCCATGATCCGTGTCAGCGTGGCCCGATCGGCCGCGCCCATGTCGAGCCTTGTGGTGTTGCGGCAGTCGAACCCGTGGCAGACATGGATGCGCGCGGCATCGACCCGCGCGATTTCGCCGTGGAAATTCGACGAGGCGGACGTGCAGGCGGCGACGCCGAAGACGAGCAACGGCAGCAGAAGTGACGGAGACCCCAGACCCATGACATTCCCTTACGCCACGCCCGCACATGCCACAAGCGGCGCCCCCGCATTGCAAAGCCATGCCGCCCGTTCTATCTCCGCGCCATGAGCATCAAACCCGTTCACGTCATCGGCGGCGGTCTCGCCGGTTCGGAAGCTGCCTGGCAGATCGCCGAGGCCGGCGTCCCCGTCATCCTGCACGAAATGCGCCCCGTGCGCGGCACCGAGGTGCACAAGAGCGACGGCCTGGCCGAACTTGTCTGCTCCAATTCCTTCCGCTCCGACGACGCCGAGACAAACGCGGTCGGCCTGCTCCACGCCGAGATGCGGCTGGCCCGTTCGCTGATCATGTCGAGCGGCGACGCCAACCAGGTGCCGGCTGGCGGCGCGCTTGCCGTCGACCGCGAAGCGTTTTCCGCCGCCGTCACGGCGCGCCTGGAAAGCCATCCGCTGGTTTCGATCACGCGCGAAGAAGTCGCCGGCCTGCCGCCCGCAAGCTGGGATCAGGCGATCATCGCTACCGGACCCCTGACGGCGCCTTCGCTGGCGCAGGCCATCGCCGAGGCGACCGGCGCAGAAGCGCTAGCTTTCTTCGACGCCATCGCCCCCATCGTGCATTTCGACACGATCGACATGAACGTCGCGTGGTTCCAGTCGCGTTACGACAAGGTCGGGCCCGGCGGCACGGGCAAGGACTACATCAACTGCCCGATGGACAAGGCGCAGTACGAGGCCTTCATCCAGGCGCTGATCGACGGCGACAAGACGGCCTTCCGCGAATTCGAGGGCACGCCCTATTTCGACGGATGCCTGCCGATCGAGATCATGGCCGAACGCGGACCCGAGACGCTGCGCCACGGCCCGATGAAGCCCATGGGGCTGACCAATGCGCATAATCCGTCAGTGAAGGCTTACGCCGTGGTGCAACTGCGGCAGGACAATGCATTGGGCACGCTCTACAATATGGTGGGGTTCCAGACGAAGCTCAAATATGGCGAGCAGGTGCGCATCTTCCGCAGCATTCCGGGGCTGGAGAATGCCGAGTTCGCGCGATTGGGCGGACTGCACCGCAACACCTACATCAACTCGCCACAACTGCTCGACGGCTCTCTGCAGCTCAAGGGTCGCGCCGGCCTGCGCTTTGCCGGGCAGATCACGGGCTGCGAGGGCTATGTGGAGAGCGCGGCCATCGGCCTGCTTGCGGGACGGTTCGCGGCCGCCGAGCGCCTTGGGCAGGCCCTCCCCCTGCCGCCGGCGACCACCGCCTTTGGCGCGCTGCTCGGCCACATTACCGGCGGTCACCTGTCGTCTGAGGACGAGCCCGGCAAACGCTCCTTTCAGCCGATGAACATCAATTTCGGCCTGTTTCCCCCGCTCGAACCCGGCACGCAGATCAAGCCGGCGGACTGGGAAGGCCGCTTCCGCGGCAAGGATAAATCGCAGGCCAAGAAGAAGGCCGTCTCCGCCCGCGCGCTGGCCGACTGCCGCGCCTGGATCGGGACGGATCGGCCCGCGCAGGCCGCCGAATAGGCCGCCTGACCTTTACCCAGCGTCATCTTCGCCTTAGGGTTGCCGTACAACCTGGGAGGCAATCTTGCTCGATCGAATGACAACCGGCGTCGCCATCGCCGGCATCATCTTCCTTGGCGCCTGCACCTCGACCGTCGGCCAGCTGCAGGAAATGGGTGACCGCAACTACATGCGATATGCGGTCGGCAAGCCCTACCAGGAGGTGGCAAGCCTCAACCCGATGACCTTCGAAAGCCTGACCACTGGCGGCAATACGGCCTATGGCCCGATCATCGGCGCCTACCGGCTGGAGAACGGCGACCGCGTCTACCGCCACGCCGCCAACATCCAGTCATCGGAATCGACCGTCGATGTCGGGATCATCATGCAGAGAAGCGAGGTCGAGACGCGCCACCGGCTGGCTTATTTCCGCGTCGGCGCGGACGGGCTCGTATCGGACTGGGCGACGGGCACCTTGCCCGGGGAGCACATCGGCTGCACGGCCTATGCCGCCGGCATCTTCCAGCGTTGCAGCTCCGAGATGGAAATCCGCCAGAGCATGGCGGTCTACGATTCGCTGGTCCAGACCTCGGGCGGGCAGCCGCTGTCGTCCTGGGGCGCGAATGTCGGCGAGATCGAGCCGGGCAGCGCCGAGATGATCAGCTCCAACTGAGCAGCTATCCCAGCGTTTAGCCAGGAGCGCTGCCGCGGTCGATACGGCGCGGCGCGGGCCAGCGCGGCGGCAGCCAGCGGCGCGCGGCGGTCAGCCTCTCGCCGGTGTCGAGCGCAAAAACGGCCTGCCGCAGATGCCCGATCAGTTCGTTGCGATCGCGGAAGGCCGCGAGTTCCTCCTGCTCCATGATGCGTCCGATATGCATGTCGATGGTCTTTCCGGAGAGTTTCGCGAATTCGTGGATGAGAAGCGAGGTGCGCACGGTCGGTGACAGCCGGCTTGCGAGATGAAACAGCGCGCCGTTCTGGCCCCTGAAATGGACGGGCAGGACCGCAGCCTTGCCTTCCTGGATCAGTCGCGCGGGAAAGAGCTTCCAGGGCAGATCCTCGGCAGGTCCGAAGCCGCGTGGCGCGGTGGCGACGCCGCCCGCCGGGAACACGACGATCGTGACCCCTTCGCGCAGGAGTTTGAGCGCCTCGTGGCGCACGGCCATGTTGCGCTTGATGGCGTCCCGCGTTTCGGAAAAATCGACCGGCAGGGCGTAGTCCGCCATCTCGCTCACCCGCAGGAGATCGGCGTGGATCATCACCCGGAACGGCCGCCCGAGCGATTCGGCGAGCGAGAGGACGGCGATGCCGTCGCCGATGCCGAAGGGGTGGTTGGCCACGATGACAAGGGGATCGCCGGGTGCAGGGACCGCGCAGGCACCGGTCCGGCGCACCTTCAGGTCGATCAGTTCCAGCATGCGGGCGAAGACCCGCTCGCCCGTGGGGAAGATTTCGCTGCGCCACTGCTCGTAGAGCCCGGCAAAGCGGTCGCGGCCGGCCAGCGCCTCGACGCCGCGGATAAAGGCGCGCACGGCAGGCGGCTGGCTGTCATTGGCATAGGACAGTTCGGGGAACCGTCGCCTGGTCTTGAAGGGAACGAGCATGGTCCAGCCATGCCCGAGTCGGATGACAGGCTGATGAAGCCGGCGGCGGAGGCCGCCGCCGGCCGCACCGTCACTCGGCGGCGAATTCGAGTTCGCGGCGCACGACGTCTGGTGGCGTCGCCTCCTCCACCAAGGCGGCAATGGCCTCGTCGAGCGTCATGGAGACCTGGTCGCGCGAGCCCAGACGACGGATGTTGACGGAGCCTTCCTCCGCCTCGCGGCGGCCGCACACGATGATGACCGGCACCTTGGTCAGCGAGTGTTCGCGGACCTTGTAGTTGATCTTCTCGTTGCGCAGATCGGTCTCGACGACCAGACCCGCGCGCTTCAGCTTTGCGGCGACCTTGCTGGCGTAGCCGTCAGCCTCCTCGGAGATGGTAGCGACGACCACCTGCAGCGGGGCGAACCACAGCGGGAAATGGCCCGAGAAATTCTCCATCAGGATGCCGAGGAAGCGCTCCATGGAGCCGCAGATGGCGCGGTGGATCATCACCGGTTGCTTCTTCTCGGAATCCTTGCCGATGTAGAACGCGCCGAAGCGTTCCGGCAGGTTGAAGTCGACCTGCGTCGTACCGCACTGCCATTCGCGCCCGATGGCATCACGCAGCGTGTATTCGAATTTGGGGCCGTAGAACGTGCCCTCGCCTTCGTTGATGCCGATCTTGATGCGGTTGTCGTCGCGCGCCATCTTTTCCAGCGACCGCCGCAGGATGTTTTCCGCGTGGTCCCACATCGCATCGGTGCCGACCCGCTTTTCGGGACGCGTGGCGAGCTTGACCACGACCTCGTCGAACCCGAAATCCTTGTAGACCGACATCATGAGGTCGTTGATCTTGAGGATCTCGGCCTCCAGCTGGTCTTCCGTGCAGAAGACATGCGCATCGTCCTGCGTGAAGCCGCGCACGCGCATCAGCCCATGCAGCGAGCCGGAGGGCTCGTAGCGATGCACTGCGCCGAATTCGGCAAGGCGGACGGGCAGTTCGCGGTAGGACTTGAGGCCATGCTTGAAGAGCTGCACATGGCCGGGGCAGTTCATCGGCTTCAGCGCGAAGACGCGTTTGTCCTCGGCGTCCTCGCCGGCCGACTGCACGGCGAACATGTTTTCCTTGTACCAGCCCCAGTGACCGGATGTCTCCCACAGGCCGTGATCGAGCACCTGGGGCGCATTGACCTCCTCATAGTCGCCGTCGAGCCGGCGGCGCATGTAGGAGGTCAGCGTCTGGAACATGCGCCAGCCCTTGGCGTGCCAGAAGACCACGCCCGGCCCCTCCTCCTGGAAGTGGAACAGGTCCATCTCGCGGCCGAGCCGGCGGTGGTCGCGCTTCTCGGCTTCTTCCAGCATGTGGAGATACTGGTCGAGCTGGGCCTGTTCGGCCCAGGCCGTGCCGTAGATACGCGTCAGCATCGGGTTGTTGGAATCGCCGCGCCAATAGGCGCCGGCCACTCGCATCAGCTTGAAGGCGTTGCCGACCTGGCCGGTGGCGGCCATGTGCGGGCCGCGGCAGAGATCGAACCACTCGCCCTGGCGGTAGATCTTGAGGTCCTGATCTTCGGGAATGGCGTCGATCAGCTCGACCTTGTATGTCTCGCCCTTGTCCTCGAAGACCTTCCTGGCATCGTCCCGCGACCACACTTCCTTGGTGAAGGGCGCGTTGCGGCCGATGATCTCGCGCATCTTCTTCTCGATGACCGGCAGGTCCTCGGGCGTGAAGGGTTTTTCGCGGGCGAAATCGTAATAGAAGCCGTTTTCGATGACCGGGCCGATGGTGACCTGGGTGCCCGGCCACAATTCCTGCACGGCCTCCGCCATCACATGGGCGGCGTCGTGGCGGATCAGTTCGAGCGCGCGCGGATCGTCGCGCAGCACTATCTCGATCCCGCCCGAGCGCTCCAGCGGATCGCCGAGATCGCGCAAGGTGCCGTCGAGCGCGTAGGCGACAGCCTTCTTGGCGAGCGATTTGGAGATCGAGGCGGCGAGTTCGGCACCGGTGGTGGCGGCGTCATAGTCGCGAACGGAGCCGTCGGGAAATGTGAGGGAAACCTGGGACATGATCTTTCTCCTATCCAGTCCCGCCTACGAGCGCGGGTGGTGTTCGACGGCGCTGCATCTAGCTGCTTTGGCCGTCGAGGTAAAGACGAGGTCGCCGGTCAGCCGAGTTTCGCGATGGCCTCCTCCATCTCGCCGCGTACGCGCTCGGCCGCCTCTTCCTTGACCGGGCCGTAGCCGCGGATCTGCATGGGGCCTGCGCAAATGGCCGCGATCGCGTCAGCGTTTGCCGGCGTCAGCCTCTCCAGGCAGGTTTCCAACACGTCCTCGTACCAGCCGATCAGGGCGCGCTCCATCTTTCGCTCGGCGGTGTAGCCGAAGGGATCGAAGGCCGTGCCGCGCAAGCGCTTCAACCGGGCGAGAAGGCCGAAAGGCGCGCGTATCCAGGGACCGAAAGCGCGCTTCAGCGGCCGGCCCCTGGCATCCGTTCCCGTATTCAGCATGGGCGGGGCTAGATGATGGACGAGGCGGAAGCCCTCCTCGAACTCTTCACCCAGCCGCGCCTCGAAGCCGGTCTGTGTGTGGAGCCGCGCGACCTCATACTCGTCCTTGTAGGCCATCAGCTTGAACAGCGAGCGGGCCACGGCTTCGCTGATGTTTTCCGATCCGACCGATGCCTCCGCCGCGCGGACGCGGTCGACCGACCGGCGATAGCGCTCGGCCCAGGCCGCATCCTGGTAGTCGGCCAGGAAGGCCGCGCGCCGCGTGACGATCTCGTCCAGCGTGCGCGCCTTGGGGACTTCCGGCTCCAGCATGGCGCGCAGGCGCTCGGGATGGGTGGCGGCCACGCGACCCAGCAGGAAGGCGCGGTGGTTGGCCTCGATGGCGACGCCGTTGAGCTCGATCGCTTGGCGCAGCGATGCCAGCCCCACCGGGACCAGCCCCTTCTGCCAGGCAAAGCCCAGCATCATGACGTTGGCGAAGACCGCGTCGCCCATCAGCTTTTCAGACAGGCGGTTGGCATCGAAGGCCGACACGTTTTCTCTACCCGCGGCCTTCTCGATGTCGGCCAGCCGGTCGGCGGTCCTCAAGCTCGCATCGCGGACGCGCACGATATCGCCGGTGGGCATTTCGGCGAGGTTCACGGCCGCCTTCATGCCCGGCCGATAGGCAGAAGAGGCCTTTGGCGAGGACGAGACAACGATGTCGCAACCGATCAGCGCGTCGGCCGCGCCCTGGTCGATGCGGACCTGGTTGATGTGCTCGGGCGCGGGTGCCAGGCGGACATAGGAGAGGACCGGGCCGAATTTCTGCGCAAAGCCCGTGAAATCCAGCACCGTGGCGCCCTTGGCCTCCAGATGGGCTGCCATGGTCACGAGCTGGCCGACCGTGATGACGCCGGTGCCGCCGACGCCGGTGATCAGCAGATCGTAGCTTTCCCTGATTTCCGGCCTCTCCGGCTCGGGAAGATCGGCGGCAAGGGCTGCCAGGTCGAACTCCACGCCCGTCTTCTTTTTGCGCGTCACGCCTTCCACCGTGACGAAGCTCGGGCAGAAGCCGTCGAGGCAGGAGAAATCCTTGTTGCAGGTGGACTGGTTGATGCGGCGCTTGGTGCCGAATTCGGTCTCGACGGGTTCCACCGACAGGCAGTTGGACGCCACCGAGCAGTCGCCGCAGCCTTCGCAGACGAGTTCGTTGATGACCACGAAACGTTTCGGGTCCTCCGCCGTGCCGCGCTTGCGGCGCCGACGCTTTTCCGTCGCGCAGGCCTGCTCGTAGATCAAGACGCTGACGCCTGGCACCTCGCGCAATTCGCGCTGCAGCGCGTCCATCTCGCGGCGATGATGGACGGTGGTGCCGGCCGGGAAATCCTGCTGGGCGAATTTTTCGGGGTGATCGGAGACCAGCGCGATGCGCTCCACCCCTTCCGAGCGGCAGATGTGGGCGATGGCATGCACGCTGACCGGCCCGTCGACCGGCTGGCCGCCCGTCATGGCGACGGCGTCGTTGTAGAGGATCTTGTAGGTGATGTTGGCTTTTGCCGCGATCGCCTGGCGGATTGCCATCGAGCCGGAATGATACCAGGTGCCCTCGCCCAGATTCTGGAACACGTGGTTCCTGCCGGTGAAGATCGAGGAGGCCGCCCAATTCACTCCCTCGCCACCCATCTGGATCAGCGAGGTGGTCTCGCGGTCCATCCAGCTCGCCATGAAATGGCAACCGATGCCGGCCAGCGCCTTCGAGCCTTCCGGCACGCGGGTCGAGGTGTTGTGCGGGCAGCCGGAGCAGAAATAGGGCGTACGGGTGGCGCCCGATACCTGGATGGAGACCGGATCATTGGAAAGGATGCGCTCGGCCCGCTCGACAAAGCCCTGGCCCGGGAAGATGCCGTCGAGGCGCCGGGCCACGATCGCCACCAGCTGGCGTGGCGAGAGCTCGCCGGTCCACGGCACCAGCCGCTCGCCCTTCTCGTCGCGCTTGCCCACCATGCGTTCGGGCTTGTCGCCCGGCCAGTCGTAGAAATATTCCTTGAACTGGCTCTCGATGATGCCGCGCTTCTCCTCGATCACCAGCACCTCGCGCTTGCCGCGCACGAAACGAAGCGCATCGCGGCGCGCCAGCGGCCAGACCATGCCGACCTTGTAGATATCGATGCCGAGTTCGCGGCATTCCTTCTCGCCGATGCCGAGCAGCCTCAGCGCCTCCATCAGGTCGAGATGGCCCTTGCCGGTCGTGACGATGCCGAAGCGGGCATTGTCGACATTGTAGATGTGGCGGTCGATCGGGTTGGCGTCGGCGAAGGCGAAGACGGCATGCTTCTTGTCCTCCATCCGCTCCTCGATCTGCGGACCGGGGAGGTCCGGCCAGCGATAATGGAGCCCGCCGGGCGGCGGCGTGAAGTCGGGCGCCTCGAAAACGCGGTCGGGCCGCAATTCGACGGAGGCGGCCGATTCGACCGTCTCCGACACCGCCTTGAAGCCGACCCACATGCCCGAAAAGCGCGACAGCGCGTAGCCATATTCGCCGAACTCCAGATACTCGGCCACGGTTGCGGGGTTCAGCGTCGGCATGAACCAGGCCATGAAGGCCACGTCCGACTGGTGCGGCATTGACGACGACACGCAGCCATGGTCGTCGCCGGCCACCACCAGCACGCCGCCATGTGGCGAGGATCCGTAGGCATTTCCATGCTTGAGCGCGTCGCCGGCGCGGTCGACGCCAGGGCCCTTGCCGTACCACATGGAAAAGACGCCCTGGACCGTACGCTCGGGATTGGTCTCGACCTGTTGAGAACCGAGCACGGCGGTGGCGGCCAGATCCTCGTTGACGGCCGGCAGGAACTCGATGCGATTATCCGCGATCAGCTTCTTGGCACGCCACAGTTCGAGATCGACGCCGCCCAGCGGCGAGCCGCGATAGCCCGACACGAAGCCGGCCGTCTCCAGCCCCGCCGCGCGATCGCGGCGCGCCTGGTCGACGAGGACGCGCACCAGCGCCTGCGTGCCAGTCATGAAGACGCGGCCCGAGGCGCGGTCGTAGCGGTCCTCCAGCCGGTAGCGGGCGGAATCGCGAATGGGCTCGTGTCGGGTCATGGCAGGCCTCCCTGATGCAGCCGGGATTCTACCTTAGCCGGGGCGGAATATCCTGCCACAATCGCCTCCACGGCGGCGACCCGCGGCAGGGTCTTTCGCAGACGGGCGCTTCGGCGCATAATCCTGCCAAAGGCAACGGGAAGCCCATGATGATCGAAGACCAGGACCGTCGCATCCTGCGCGCCCTGCAGGAAGATGGACGCATTTCCAACCAGGATCTGGCCGAACGCGTCGGCATGTCGGCCTCGGCCTGCTGGCGGCGGGTGCGCGCCCTGGAGGAGGCCGGCATCCTCCAGGGCTACACGGCAAGGATTGATCCGCCGGCGGCAGGGCTCACTTTCCACGCCGTGCTGCATGTGACGCTGACGCGCCACGAGGAGGCCCATGTCGAGACCTTCATCCGCGAGGTGGGCGCGCGGCCGGAGGTGATCGAGTGCTTTGCCACCACCGGCGAGGCAGATTACCATTTGCGCGTGCTCTGCGCCGATCTCGACGCCTACAACCAGCTCTTGGAGGGCTTTCTGTTCCGCCTGCCGGGCATAGCGACGGTGCGCACCAATCTCGTCTTGAAGGAGATCAAGCGCGCCGCCGGCCTGCCGCTCTGAGGCTCAGTGATGCGGGCCGGGCGCGCGGTGCCGGGCGCCGGCGATCGAGCGTCTGATGACCCACATCAGGCCGCTGCCGGTCAGCATGCCGAGCAGATAGATGGCGATGATGACGACGGCCAGCGGGGCGCGCAGCGAAAAGCCCAGAAAGGCGACGGTGACGGTTTCAAGATTCTGCAGGGCAAGCAGCGCCAGAATGACCACCAGCAACGCCACGATACCGGAATAGACCCACCGCATGTCCCGCTCCTCCATCTGTCGACCGGCGCGCAGTCCAGCACGTCCGGGGCGAGCCTGACAAGGGCGCGTCGCGCGCACGGCGCCGCGACAGGGCGTTGCGTGCCCGCCCGGCAGAAAGATCGTCTTGAATGGAGGAGAAAAATGGCGCGAGTGACGGGGCTCGAACCCGCGACCTCCGGCGTGACAGGCCGGCACTCTAACCGACTGAGCTACACCCGCGCTCCAGCGTCGCGCCGAAGCGCACCGCCTTGATGGAGGGGGAATTAAGCACTTCTCCCCCCCCTGTCAAGCAGGGTTGGATGCCTTTCGGCGGCGAAATTCCCGACTGCCGCTATTCGGCGTCCTGCCCCGCGAAAACGGGGACCATGGCTTTCGTTTTCCCTTGCCCCGACCGCGCATCGCGCTTAAACGGTTCCGCTGGACAAGGGCGATTAGCTCAGTTGGTAGAGCGCTTCGTTTACACCGAAGATGTCGGCAGTTCGAGCCTGTCATCGCCCACCACTTTCCCTGCCTGCTTCAGCCGCCCCTTCCCGATCTTGCGCCGGGCCGCGATGGCGGCAACGCGCCGCTCACGAGACGGCGAAGCGGATCGAATAATTGTCGAGCAGTCCCGGCAGTTCTTGCTCGGGCGACAATTCGTGGGAAACGAGTCGGAAGCGGCGGCGCGCCAGAAGAGCTGCCAGCACATGGCTGCAGATCATCGGCACGAAGTCGCTGGCGGGGCAAACGCCCGGTCCGCGGCTGAACGGCACCAGGGGAAAACGTGCTGCTGGATCGCCCTCGGCCCAGATGCGGGGCACGAAACGGTGCGCGAAGTCGAGCTGCGTCTCGTCGCGGTGAAAATAGGGCGCGAAGATGGTGATGCCCGTGCCTTTGGGAAGATGGCCATTCTCCCATTCCGTATCCCGGGTGGTCTCGCGCAGGATGCCGGGTGTGGTCGGCCAGAGCCGCAACGATTCGAGCAGGGCGCCGCGCAGGCGGGGCAAGCGCGAGGGCGCGGTGGCGGCATCCGCCTCTTCCATGGCCAGTTCCCGCTCCTCGTCGTGGGTGGAGAGAAGGGCCAGCGCGCGGAAGGTCGCCATGCCGCCGGGGTCGAAGGCAAAGAGCCATTGTGCCACCTGGTGCGATGGCGCCATCTCCGGCGTGGTGGGCATGGCCGCGATCCGCGCCGCCAGCGTGCCCGGCTCGGCGCGCTCGAGATGCCGGTTCAGTCGATCATGGAAGCGGTCCCGCAGTCTCTCTGCTCGGGATCTGAGGAAGGCCCAGTTGCCCCGCGCACGCAGGTCGGCCAGCATGTCGGTGAGTTCGTGGTCCTCGCGCGCCTCGACGCCCAGAATCACGCGCCGAACAAGCCGGTACCAGGAGCGGAAGAAGCGATCCCAGTCGAGCTCGCCATTCCTGTCGGCATCCCGAAGGAGAAGCTCGACCTCCTCTTCCACCATTTCGGTGAAGCCCGGGGCCAGCGAATGCATCGGCGTTGCGGTTTCAAGCGCCGTCTCGTTGAACCGACGGCGCACGGCCCGCTTGGCCCCGTGCGAGGCGAGCGCGACCTTGGGCTCGAAATGCGCAAGCGCCGCGCGCTTTTCGCTGCTGGCGGCCGCAAAGGGCTCGGGCGTGCCGTCCAGGACGCGTTTCAGGTCGCGCCCCGAGAGGATCAGCACGCGCGGCGGACCGGGCATGCGCACGCGCAGCGGCCCGTCGCCGTAGCGTCGGCGCAGCTTCTGCATGCGCCGCACAGCCCCGCCGTCGAGGTCCAGCCGTTCGGCCAGAGCCACCACCTTCGGTCGGCGGACGATCACCCCCTTGGCGAGGGTGGGCCCCATGACCCCGGTCATGATCGAAAGCGAATCCGCCACCGAGGCGGTCGTCATCCTGGCCTTGGCCATCCGTCTCCTCCTCAGCGCTTGGCTTCGCTGAGATCGGCTTCGGACCGCGTTAGGTGGCTGCGGGTTATCTCAGGCATGGCGTCGGAGAGCCACTGGGCCATCTGCTCTTCCTCGCGGCAGATCTCCTCAAGGACGCTCTTCGTCTCATGGTCGCCCGCCGTCTCGCAGGCGGCGATCAGGATACGGTAGGAGGCGATCTCCATGTGTTCGAAGGCGTAACTCGCGAGCACACCCTTGACGACTTCATCGCCGGCGAAGAGCCCGCTCATGTTCTGCATAATCGCGGTGAACTTGCCGATCACGTCCTTGGTGGCCGACCGCGAGGCGCCGCGGCGCTCGATGCAGGCTTCCAGCCGCTTCCGCTGGCTGCGCGTCTCTTCCAGATGCTGGTTCATCCGGCGCTCGAGTTCGGGGTAGCTCTCGATGCGGTGTGCCTGGCCGCTGAGAAGGCTCTCGGCCTGTTCTTCCATCGCGTGTGCGTCCAGCAGCCACTCATTGATGCGGTCGTCGATGTGGGTCATTTGCTCCTCGTGTGTCTATTGGGGGTGAAGGCGCGTTTGCCTTTCGCTCCCCCCAACCCGACACCGGATCAGGTGTTCCCGCATGATCGTCGCAGGCATCTCACCCGGATTCGCTCTTGATGACCTCCCGCCCATCGAGCCCGCTGAGCACCTCTCGGGCGCCGTCCTGGGGCCAATCCCCCGAGTGAACCTCCTCGACGCTGTAGAGCTTGTCGTCCCTGAAGGCGCTGGCGAAACGGGTGGAAACGCCGTCACCGGGCTTGGCTGGCCGATCGAGAAAGTCTGCTTCGGCCGCGCTCGCCACGATCCGGGCATCGGCGGGCGATTCCGCGCGGACGACGACGACACCATGATGGGGCGCCCGGTCCCAGTTGGGATCATGAGGTTCGGCGGCGGGAAACAGCCGGAAGATACGGGTGGCCATGGCCATGCTCCTTGTCCTTGTCGATTTCCGCCCAACGCGCACATCGCGACAATGTTCGCATGCGAACTTTCCGGCAGGTGGCGTGTTGGGGTTGAGACCCGCATCTTCAGGAGTTCCGCATGCCCAGAAAAGTCCGCATCAAGCCCTACAACGGACCCGCCGGAGGCTGGGGTTCCGTCAAGTCACTGGCGAGCCATGCCAAGCGCAACGGCCACTATCTCGGCAGCGCGAATATCCTGGCCCGCCAGAACAAGCCGAAGGGGTTTGCCTGCGTCAGTTGCGCCTGGGCAAAGCCTGCAGAACCCCACCCGGCCGAGTTCTGCGAAAACGGCGCGAAGGCCACTTTCTGGGAGCTGACAACGGACCGCTGCACGCCGGAGTTCTTTGCCCGTCACAGCGTGAGCGAACTGCGGGGATGGAGCGACTACGACCTGGAAATCCAGGGTCGTCTCACCCATCCCATGCGCTTCAACCACGAGACGGACCGCTATGAGGAGATCGGCTGGGACGAAGCCTTTGTCGAGATCGGTCGGGAACTGGCGGCGATCCGCAAGGACGATCCGAAAAAAACAGTGTTCTACGCGTCCGGCCGGGCCTCTCTCGAGACTTCTTACATGTACCAGCTCTTGGCGCGCCTCTACGGCAACAACAACCTGCCCGACAGCTCCAACATGTGTCACGAGACCACGTCGGTCGCCCTGCCCGAGAGCATCGGGATGCCGGTCGGCACGGTGCGGCTCGACGATTTCCGCCACGCCGACGCGATCTTCTTCTTCGGCCAGAATGTGGGGACCAACAGCCCCCGGATGCTGCACGAACTGCAGAATGCCAGCAAGCGCGGCGCGGCGATCGTGACCTTCAACCCGCTTCGCGAGAGAGGGCTGGAGCGATTCACCAATCCCCAGGCGCCGAGCGAAATGCTTGCCCGCAAGGAGACCCGCATCAGCAGCGAGTATTATCAGCTCAAGACGGGTGGCGACATCGCCGCCATTGCAGGCATGTGCAAGGTGCTTCTGGCGGCCCATGCCGACCGGATTGCTGCGGGCCAAGTGGGTATCCTCGACGCGGCGTTCCTGGAATCACACACACACGGCTTCGAGGCGTTCCGCGACTTCGTGGAAGCGACACCGTGGGACGTCATAGAGACCGAGAGCGGCCTGACGCGCGAAGCGCTCGAGCGGGCCGCGACGACCTATGCCAATGCCGAAAACGCGATGGCCGTCTACGGCATGGGCCTGACCCAGCACAAGCATGGCGTGAGCGCGATCCAGATGCTGGTCAATCTGCTGCTGCTGCGGGGCAATATCGGCCGCCGCGGGTCGGGCATCTGCCCGGTGCGCGGCCATTCGAACGTCCAGGGTCAACGCACCGTCGGTATCGCGGAAAAACCCGAGCTGGTGCCACTCGACCGGCTCGAGGAACTCTACGGCTTCCAGGCGCCGCGTGAGGAGGGCCTGACGACGGTCGATGTCTGCCGGGCCGTGATCGACGGCGAAGTCGAAGCCTTCCTCGGCCTCGGCGGGAACTTCCTGCGCGCGGTGCCGGAGCAGGGTTTGATGGAGGCGGCATGGCCCCGCATGCGGCTCACCGTCCAGGTGGCGACGAAACTCAATCGCGGGCATCTCTTCAACGGGGCCGCCGCCTATCTCCTGCCCTGTCTCGGCCGTATCGAGATCGACGAGCAGGCAACAGGCCCGCAAATCGTGACGATGGAGGATTCGACGTCCTGCTTCCACGCCTCGCGCGGCCACGCCAAGCCGGCCAGTCCGCATCTGCGCTCGGAGCCGGCCATCGTGGCCGGCCTGGCCAAGGCCACTCTGGGGCCGAACCCCCGCGTTCCATGGGACGAGTGGGTGGCGGATTACGGACAGGTGCGCGACGCGATCGAGCGGACCTGGCCCGACATGTTCCGCGACTTCAACACACGCATGGACCAGCCCGGCGGGTTCGAGAAACCCCTGCCCGCGCGCGAACGCAACTGGCAGACCGACACCGGCAAGGCGAACTTCAAGCTGCCGAAGGCCATGTCGACCAGCTTCCACGACAGCGACGATCCCGAGGTCCTGCGCCTGATGACCGTGCGCAGCAACGACCAGTTCAACACCACCGTCTACGGCTACAGCGACCGTTTCCGCGGCATCGAGGGCACGCGCATGGTGGTGATGATGAACATCAACGACATGCGCCGCATCAAGGTGGCCGATGGCGACTCGGTCGCCATGCAGACGGCGGTGGAGGATGGCGTGGAGCGCCGCATGGGCGGTTTCCGGGTGGTGGAGTACAACGTCCCCGAAGGATGCTGCGCGGCCTACTATCCGGAATGCAATGCGCTCATCCCGCTGTGGCAATATGCCGAAGGCAGCAAGGTACCCGCCGCCAAGTCGGTGCCGGTCCGGATCATCAGGGAAGACGCCGAGGCGCGGCGGGAGGCGGCGCGGTAGCCGCGCCAGCCTTCTCGCCCTCCGGCGCGGCCCGCCATCAGATGAACATCACGACCATGACGATGGTGATGACGGCGAGCCCCGCCCCCAGAATGCGGTGGTTCTGATACCAGGCCTTGTCGGCGAGCTCCTCGCTCTCGGCCTGCCACGTCTTCTTGGAGAAGGTCGTTCCCTCGTCCAGCTCGGGCGCCTGGGCATTGAAGGTCAGGCCCAGGAAGATGGCAAGGCTCATCAGCAGCATCAGGCCGGTGCCGTAGAGGAACTGCAGCGGCAGAAGCTCCAGCACCTCGAAGGCGAAGAACGAGGCGAAGCCGACGGGGACCGCCAGGACCAGCGTCCAGAATGCGGCATGGCGCGGGGGCCGGCGCCAGAACAGGCCGCCGAGGAAGACCACGACCACGGGCATGGTGACATAGCCCAGGAAGGACTGGAAATACTCCACGATGCCGCCGAAATTGGCGATCATGGGCGCCCAGATCGCGGCGATCACCATGAACAGCGCCACCATTCCGCGGCTGACGAGCAGCATCCGCGCCTCGCTCCAGTCCTTCTTGCGGCCCTTGATGAAATCGTTGACCACCATGGAGGCGCTGCCGTTGAGGACCGAGTCCAGCGTCGACATGAGCGCTGCGATCAGCGCGGCAAGCGCCAGGCCCCGGAGGCCGACCGGCAGGAACTCGAACACCAGCGCCGGCCAGATCTGATCCTGGTCTTCGAGTTCGGGGAAGATCGCGCGGCCCATCATGCCCGGCAGGATGAGGATGAACAGGAAGGGAAGCTGCAGCGCGCCCGCCAGAAGCGCACCCCAGCGGCCATGGTCGACATTCTTGGCCGCCAACACCTTCTGGACGACGATGTGGTTGGTCGTCCAGTAGTAGAAGCCGAGCCAGATGGCGCCGGTGAAAATGCCGGGCCATGGCAGGAAATCGTCGTCGGCGGGCTTGGCTATCGTGAAGCCGCCTTCAGGCGCCTGCTCTCGCACGGCCTCCCAGCTGCCCAGATGCGAATAGAGCATGAAGAAGATGATCGTGCCGACAAGAAGCAGGAGCACGCCCTGGATCGTGTCGGTGATCATCACCGCCTTGAGGCCGCCCAGGATCACATAGGTGCCGCCGAGGACGGCGATGAAGGTGATGAGGGTCCAGAGCGGGAAGTCGGGAAACAGAAGCTGCATCGTCAGCGCGCCGGCAAACAGCGCGCCCGCACTGTCGATGAAGATCGCGGTCACGACCGAGAAGGCCGCAAAGACCTTGCGCGCCCGCCAGTCGTACCGAACCTCCAGGAACTGGGGCATCGTGTCGACCTTGGCGCGCAGATAGAAGGGCAGGATGAAGATGGCGAAGAAGACCAGAACGAGGGTCGCGATCCACTCGTAGTTCCACACCGCGATGCCGTCGCCATATCCCGCACCAGCAAGGCCGACGAAGGAGGTACCGGACAGGTTGGCCGACATCATGGAAATGCCGATCACCGGCCAGATCGCCCCGCGGCCGCCCAGGAAATAACTCTGGGTGTCGGAATGTGACCTGCTGATCCAGAGACCTATGCCCAGAACAATGACGATATAGCCCGCTGCAATGGCGATATCGACGGCGGAAACTTCGAATTGTGGCATTGCTGACCCTCCGCCAGCTCAAACGAGGCCAAAACGTGTTTGTTCCCGACGCCATGAATTTCCGGAACTCCGCGGGCGCTGAGCGGTTGTGCCTGACATGGAAATCGTCGTCACAGGCCTACTTTTCCTGCTCGCCGTGGTGGTGGCCTGGCTGAGCCAGCTCGTGCTCTACGCGGCGGGCAACCGGCTCCTGTCACGGCGCGACGAATTCTGGCGCGCGCTGCTCAGGCGCACACGAGGCCCGGTCCGTCTGGGTCTCGGCATCGTGGCGCTGGCGCTCGCCATCAACCTGGCGCCTGTGCCTGACCGCGATCTGGTGGTCATCCGTCGCCTGCTACTCATTGCCTTCATCGTCTGTGCGATCTGGTTTCTGCGGACCGCTCTCGACATCTGGATCACGTTGCACCTGCGGCGCTTCCGTCTGGACGTCGAGGACAATCTGCTCGCGCGCAAGCACGTGACCCAGTCGCGCGTCTTGCAGCGCGTCGGCGATGTCATGCTCCTGATGCTGGGGCTGGGCGCGGTGCTGATGACGTTCGAGGGCGTTCGCCAGTATGGCGTCAGCCTGCTGGCTTCGGCGGGTGCTGCCGGCATCGTGGTCGGTCTCGCCCTCCAGCCCATCCTGCGCAACCTCTTTGCCGGCATCCAGCTGGCGCTGACCCAGCCGATCCGCATCGACGATGCCGTCATCGTGGAGGGCGAGTGGGGAAACATCGAGGAGATCACCGCCACCTATGTCGTCGTACGCATCTGGGACCGCCGGCGGCTCGTCGTCCCCCTCACCTATTTCATCGAACAACCATTCCAGAACTGGACGCGCGAGCAGGCCTCGCTCCTGGGCGACGTCTTCATCTATCTGGATTATTCCGTCCCGATCGAGGCCTTGCGCAAGCAGGTCCGCAAGATCGTGGAGGCGACGAGCCTCTGGGATCGCGACGTCGTGGTTGTCCAGGTCACGGATTTCAAGCGCGACGTGATGGAGGTGCGTATCCTGGCCAGCGCGTCCAATTCGGGCCGGGCCTTCGACCTGCGCTGCGAGATCCGCGAGAAGGTCGCCGCGTTCCTGCAGGAGCACTATCCCTCGTCACTGCCCCGTTTCCGCGCCGAGTTCTCAAAGCCCGCGACCGCGGGCCGGCACGGCGACAACATGAAAGACGCCGATCGACTGCACAGCGAAGGAGCCAGATAATCATGAATACGGCAAACCTGCAGATGGAAGGCCTGTTGCTCGCCCTGGGCTCGCTGATGCGGGCCCTGGAAAAGAAGGGCCTGCTTTCACAAGACGAGATCGCGGAGATGCTGCGCGAGGCCGAGGCCCGCGCCACGCGCGACGATGCGCATTCGGGCGGATTGTCCGCCGCCAATCTCAATGCGGTGATGTTCCCGATCCGCTTCCTCGGACGCGACCTCTCGGGCGATAAGGCGGAAAGCTACGCCGACATCGCCACCGCCGTGGCCAGAGGCAAACACGACTGACGTCCCGGCGTTTTGTGGAACGGGCCTCGGTCGAACCCGTTGGAATCTCCAAGACGCCCCACGCGAGGAGTACGACATGGCACGACCCCCAAGCCTTCCGCCGACGGGAAAAACCGAACGGAAATATCTGCTGATGGCGGCCGTTCTCCTCGTCGTCGCCACGGTCATTTTCGTGGCCAGCCGCATGTTCACGCCCGACCCGGCGGCCGATACCACACATGGCGGCCCCGACATCGAGCGTTCCGCTCCCCCGACGCAGGAGCCGGAATTGCCTGAGGAACGTCAAATCATCGAGTAGACCCGGAACCGCCCCGGACAGCCTCGTTAGCGCTGATGAAAGGGCGCGGGAACTGATCGCTCACGTCCAGCCCCGCATGGCATGGCGCAACAGTCGCCAGTGGCGGCGAAGCGGAGACACGCCCGCGATACCGGCCAATGCGGTGTCGGGACGGGCAGTCACCTTGTCGAGATAGACCTTTGTCATCGCCACCGGCAAAAAGGCGGGCCGCAATTGCACCGGCATGGTGCGCGCCTGCTGGCGGAAAGCCTCCAGATGCTCGTGGCCAAGCGCCGCGAAAGCTGCGACCGCCCGTGTGGCGGCGTCGGCATCGCTGCGTTCGACCAGCGCCTGCGGGCCTGTTCCGACGGCGGCGAGGATGTCGAGGGGGATGAAGCACTGGCCGCGCGCCAGCTGGCGGGGCAGCGAAGACGCCAGCGCGGCGATCGCATGCGCGCAGCCCGCGTGGCCCGAAAGATCGGCCGTGCCGCGCGCCGCCGCCGGGTCCAGGATCAGGGCCGCAAGCTGGAAGATCGTCGAACTGGTCTCGCCGCAATATCCTTCGAGGTCGTTGCGACTGGGCATCGGATCGTCATAGAGATCGAAAATGCGGGCATCGAGCAGATCGAGCAGCGGCTGGCTCGGCAGGTCATGGGCGGCCATCGCCGCGAGCAGACCCTCGGCGACGGGGCTGCCCTGCCCCGCTTCGCCGCCTGCCTCGATAATGTCGCGCCACCATTGCAGGCGGAACTCGCCGGCCATCGGCTCACGCACCCGGTCGCGTACGGAACCGACCTCCAGCGCAAAGGCATAGAGGGCCAACAATGCCCTACGGCATTGCTGCGGCGCGTACAGGGTGGCGATGAAGCGATCAGGATCGCCCTGCCGCACGAGATCGGCAAGGTGGGCCTCGAGATCCACCTCAGTCGACCGCGACCAGCGCCGCAGCGACCTGACGGTCCTCGGCGAGGAGGACGTTGAAGGTCCGCACCGCCGTTCCCGTCGACATCGGATCGGAGGAGATGCCGGCCTGGCGCAGGGCGGCACGCAATTCGGCTTTCAGCGGACGCAGCTCCGTGCCTGTTCCTACCAGCAGAATGTCGATGCCCCTCGCCTCGGCCAGGACCCGTTCGAAATCATCGAGCTGCAGCCTGTCGGGATCAGTCGGCTCCCAGCCATGGATGCCCGAAGGCAGGCAGAGGAGCGATCCGCGATGCGACATGTCCGCGAAGCGGAAGCCTCCATTGCCGTAGGCATCGAGAGGCGCACGTCCGGGGAAGTGCGCCTCGCGGATGATGGTTCCGCCTGCCATGCCTGCCTCAAGCCTTCGAGGCTTGTGCGGGCACCTGGTCGGCGTCGGCGGCCGCTTTTTCCTTGTCCTCGCCCAGCGCGCCGGGGCGCAGGTTGAAGAGGATCAGCAGCGGGCCTGCGACATAGATCGACGAATAGGTGCCGATCACGATGCCGAAGATCATCGCGAGCGTGAAGGAAGCGATCACCTCGCCGCCGAACATGTAGAGCGCCGTCAGGGCAAGCAGCGTCGTCACGCCGGTCAGGATGGTGCGCGACAGCGTCTGATTGATCGTCAGATCGATCAGCGTATCGATGGGCATCTTCTTGAATTTCCGAAGATTCTCGCGAACGCGGTCATAGACGACGACCGTGTCGTTGATCGAATAGCCGACAACTGTCAGCACCGCCGCGATACTGGCGAGATTGAACTCCAGGCCAAGGACGACATAAAAGCCGATCACGAGCACCACGTCGTGCAAGGTGGCGATCACGGCACCGACGGCAAACTGCCACTCGAACCGCAGCCAGATATAGACCAGCATCGCCAGAAGCGCGGCGATGACGGCCATCGTTCCCGCACGTGCCAGTTCCGCCGAGATCGTGGGTCCCACCACCTCGACGCGCCGGAAGTCGTAATCGGCTTCGAGCGTCGTGCGAACCTGCTGGATCACCTGCTGTTCCGTGGCTTCGTCGCCCTGCGCGCCGATGCGGATGAGGAGCTCACGCGGCGTGCCGAATTCCTGAACCTGCACCTCACCCAGATTGAGATCGGTCAGGCGTCCGCGCACATCGGCCACGTCGGCCTGCTGACCGCGCGCCTGGACCTCCATCATCGAACCGCCGCGGAAATCGATGCCGAGATTCATGTTCATGGTGAAGAAGAGCACGACCGCCAGAGCCGCCAGGAACGATGACAGCGAGAACGACCATTTGCGTGCCCACATGAAGCGGAACTTGGTCACCTCGGGGATGAACTTGACCATCCCGCGCGGCAGTTCCTTCGGCTTGGTGCGCCGGAGCCAGAATGCGATCAACCAGCGCGTCACCAGGAAGGCGGTGAAGACGGTGGTGATGATGCCGATGGCGAGCGTGACGGCAAAGCCGCGGATCGGACCGGAGCCCAGATAGAACATGATCGCGGCGACAATGAAGGTCGTGACGTTGGCATCCACGATCGTCGACACCGCATTGCGGAAACCGGAATCAAGCGACTGGATGAGCGAACGCCCCTGGGCCCTCTCCTCGCGCACGCGTTCGAAGATGATGATGTTGGAATCGACCGCCATGCCCATCGTGAGAACGATGCCCGCGATGCCCGGAAGCGTCAGGGTTGCGCCGAGACCCGACAGGATCGCGACGATCATCGCCATATTGGCGATCAGCGCGATATTGGCGATCAGGCCCAACGTGCCATAGGTGAAGATCATGAAGCCGAGCACCAGAACGGCGGCGATCATCGCCGCGATCTGGCCCGCGGCCACGGAATCCGCGCCCAGGCTCGGCCCGACCGTGCGTTCCTCGATGATGTTGAGGTCGGCGGGAAGCGCGCCCGCACGCAGCAGCACGGCAAGGTCGTTGGCCGACTGAACCGTGAAATTGCCGGAAATCTGGCCCGTGCCGCCCAGAATCGGCTCGCGAATCTGCGGTGCCGAAATCACCTGGTTGTCGAGGATGATGGCGAAGAGGCGTCCCACATTCTGCTGGGTCGCCTGGCCGAAGCGCGTGGCACCCTGGCTGTCGAAGCGGAACGAGACGACAGGTTCGTTGGTGCGCTGGTCGAAGGTTGCCTGCGCGTCGACGAGGTTCTCGCCCGAAACGATGGCACGGTTTTCGATCAGGTAGGGAACGGCAGGCTCGTCGACGGAGTAAAGCACCCTGGTGCCGGGAGGCGGCCGCGAATCGATGGCTTCCTGAACCGGGACCGACTGGTCGACCATCTGGAAGGTCAGCTGGGCGGTCTGCCCGATGATCTCCTTCAGGCGCTCGGGGTCGTCGAGGCCCGGCACCTGGACCAGAATGCGCTCGGATCCCTGGCGCTGGATGATCGGCTCGGTGGTGCCGAGCTCGTTGACGCGGCGGCCGACCACCTCGATCGACTGGGAAAGAGCCGTGTTGATGCGGTAGTCGATGCCTTCCGCGGTCAATGTGAACCGGAAGAGGCCAGGCTCGGGCTCGGCCATCGCCAGTTCGGTCACCACCCCGGTGCCGAAGACACCGGATGTCACCGGCTCCGTCAGCGCCCCAAGCGCCTCGCGAGCCTGGACGATCGCCTCTTCGTCGCGGACGCGGACCTGAACCGTGCTGCCGCTCTCGGCAAGGCCGGTATAGCCGATTCGCGCGTCACGCAGCGTGACGCGAACCTCGTCGCGCGCCGAATCCAGCCGGTCCTCGATGAGTTGCGCGCGGTCGATCTCGAGCAGGATGTGCGAACCGCCCTGCAGATCGAGGCCAAGGGTCATCTGCCGCTTGGGCATCCAGTCGGGAAGAGCTGCAAGGGTCGACTGGTTGATCAGATTCGGCGCCGCAAACACGATGCCGATCAGGACGGCCAACCAGATGGTCACGGACTTCCAAGGCGAAAAATAGAGCATGATGTCTCGTCTGTCAGGAGGACCCGCCGGCCACGGCCGCGGGTCGCTCCGCTACCAAGTCCGCCGCGATTGCGTTTATTTCTTGGCGGCGGGCTTGGAAGTCGTCTTCGTGGCGCGGCGAGCGGCCGGCTTGGCAGCGGGCTTGGCTTCCGTCTGGGTGTTCTCGTTGGCCGCGGGGTCGCCCTTGACGCGCACGTCGGCGATCATGCCGCGCACCGCGGTGACCTTGTTGCCGCCGCCCAGGTCGATCTCAAGCTCATTATCGTCGATGACCCGCGTCACCTTGCCGACCAGACCGCCGCCCGTCACCACCGTGTCGCCCCGGCGGATGGCCGCGATCATCTCCTGACGACGCTTCATCTGCTGGCGCTGGGGACGGATGAGCAGGAAATACATGATCACGAAGATCAGGATGAAGGGCAGCAGGCTGATGAATACTTCCGAGCCACCGCCGGTCTGTGCGTATGCGGGCGTAACGAACATCGAAAACTCCTGGAAAAGGGGCAAATAAAGACGGCGATGGCCGCTGAGCCAAAGTTTGGCGGAATATAAGCAGTTGGGCCCTCAATGCAACCGCGTTCGGGCCGCTTTCCGCCCGTATTCCCGCGTGCTAGAGCCCTCAACCGCACCATGGTCTGGAGAAATCGCCGATGCAGGACCCCACCGCCCTCGAAGTGCTCAACGTCAAGCTCGACCGGTTGATCGACGTCGTCTCCCGGCTCGCGCCCGCTGCGGCGCCTCTCAGCGATCTCGCGGCGGAAGACTGCTTTGTATGGACGCCCGAGACCGGCCATCTGGCACCTGTGCCACGGGTCAACCGCGTGGCACTCGACCTGATCCGCGGCATCGACCGGGTGCGCGACATCCTTCTCGACAACACCAGACGCTTTTCCGAGGGCCTGCCCGCCAACAACGCGCTGCTGTGGGGTGCGCGCGGGATGGGCAAGTCGAGTCTGGTCAAGGCCGCCCACGCGGCGGTCAACCGGGATCCAGAGCGAACCGCATCGCCGCTGAAGCTGGTGGAGATCCACCGCGAGGACATCAATACCCTGCCCGCGCTGCTGGCGATCCTCAAGGCATCGCCGTTCCGCTTCATCCTTTTCTGCGACGACCTTTCATTCGACCAGGACGACACCTCCTACAAGTCGCTGAAGGCGGCGCTGGAGGGCGGCGTCGAGGGGCGTCCGGACAATGTGATCTTCTACGCCACGTCCAACCGACGCCATCTGCTGCCGCGCGACATGATCGAAAACGAGCGATCCACCGCGATCAATCCATCCGAGGCCGTGGAGGAGAAGGTTTCGCTCTCGGACAGGTTCGGGCTCTGGCTCGGCTTCCACAAATGCTCCCAGGACGAATATCTGGAGATCGTGCAGGGATATGCCCGTCACAACGGCCTGGAGGTTGATCCCGAGGAGCTGCGCCGCGACGCGCTGGAATGGGCGACGACACGTGGAAGCCGGTCGGGACGCGTGGCCTGGCAGTTCGTCCAGGACCTGGCCGGCCGCCTCGGAAGGCCGCTGTCAGCCGGCGACTGATCAGTCGAATGTCGGAATGATACGCGGCAGATCGTCGAAGCTGTAGCCAGCGCCGAGAATCCCGAAGAAGACGGCGGTGATGACCACGCTCACCAGGGTCGTCACCAGCAGGGAACGGCCCATGCGATGAAGGCTAGGCGCACTTTCCGTCGTACCCAGCGTCACTTCCTGATTCTCGGATTGCGTGCGCACCCCGAACGGCAGGACTGCGAACAGCACCACCCACCAGATGACGAAAAAAATCGCGAACATCGAAAAGGCGTCCATCATGGCGGGAAAATCTCCTCAGACCTGTTCCAGTTCGACAAGCGTGCCGGCGAAATCCTTCGGATGAAGGAACAGCACTGGCTTGCCATGGGCGCCGATGCGGGGCTTTCCGTCACCCAGGATGCGAGCGCCCTGCCCTACCAGACGCTCGGCGGCTTCCTCGATGTCGGCCACTTCGTAGCAGACATGGTGCATGCCACCCGACGGGTTCTTGGCCAGGAAGGCGGCGATGGGCGAGTTCTCGCCGAGCGGCTCCAGCAGTTCGACCTTGGTGTTGTCGAGCTCGACGAAGACAACCGTCACGCCGTGTTCCGGCAGCTCCTGGGGCTGTGAGACCCGGGCGGCAAGCGTGTCGCGATAGACTGCCGTGGCAGATTCCAGGTCAGGCACGGCGATCGCAACGTGGTTGAGGCGACCGAGCATGGCGTTCTCCCGCTCAGGTGACGAAAACCGTCACGATGGGCTTCTTGCCCCAGGCCTCGTTGGCGGAAGAGCGCACGGCACGACGTACGGCCTCCGAGACGAGGTCCAGATCCTTTCGCCTGACACGGGGGATGCTTTCAATCGCGCCGATTGCCGCATCAAGCATCAGCTCCTCGATATTCTCGCCCCTCTGATCCGCCTTGGGCAGTCCGATCGCGACAATGTCGGGATCGCCGTCGATCTGATAGCGATCATCGAGCACGACATTGACCGCAACATGGCCGGCGAAGGACAGGCGGCGCCGGTCGCGCACGCCCACCGCTTCTTCCGTGCCGATGATGCGGCCATCCTTGAAGATGCGACCGTAGGGAACTCGATCGATGATGCCCGGATCGCCCGGGGCAATTCGCAGGAGGTCGCCGTTGCGGACCTGAATGGGCCGCGCGATGCCGGACTGGCGCGCCAGTTCGGCCTGGCCGGCCAGATGCGCCGCCTCGCCGTGAACAGGAACGAGGATGTGCGGGCGGACCCACTCATACATCTGCTTCAGCTCGATGCGGCGCGGATGGCCCGAGACGTGAATGAGCGCGTCAGTGTCCTCGATCACCTTGATCTCGCGATCGATCAACTGGTTCTTGATCTCGAGGATGGCCTTCTCGTTGCCGGGGATGACACGCGAGGAGAACACCACCGTGTCGCCCGTCGCCAGCGCGACGTTACGCATCTCGTCGCGGGCGAGCTTGGCGAGCGCTGCCCTGTCCTCGCCCTGGCTTCCAGTGCACAGGACAACGACATTTTCGCGCGGGACGTAGCCATAATCCTCTTCCGACAGGAAGGGTGGCAGATCCTCCATGTAGCCGAGCTCCTCGGCCACGGAGATGACCCGATGCATGGAACGGCCAAGGACCAGAACCTGCCGGCCCGCGTCGCGCGCTGCCTCGGCAATGGAACGGATGCGCCCCACATTGGAGGAAAATGTGGTGACGACGACCCGATGCTTGGCTGCCTCGATGACCTCTTGCAGGCCGCGGCTGACGGCCTTCTCGGACGGCGATTCACCTTCGCGCAGCGCGTTGGTGGAATCGCACATCATCGCCAGCACGCCCTCGTCGCCCAGCGCACGGAACCGCGCCTCGTCGGTAAGCGGGCCGATCTCGGGTTCGGGATCGAGCTTCCAGTCGCCGGTGTGAAGCAGGGTTCCGAGCGGGGTCCGGATGGCCAGCGACACCGGCTCGGGAATGGAGTGGGTGACGGCGATCGCCTCGATGTCGAAAGGCCCGACTTTGAAGCGCTGGCCTGCCTCGTAGATGTTGACCGGCACTTTCGCCGCGCCGGCTTCACCCTCGCGCTTGGAAGCCAGCATACCCGCGGCAAAAGGCGTCATCCACACCGGCACCTTCAGGCGCGGCCAGAGATCCAGCAGCGCGCCGTAATGGTCCTCGTGAGCGTGAGTGATAACAATTCCGGCCAGATTCTCCAGTTGTTCCTCGATAAAGCGGATATCGGGCAGGACGAGGTCAACGCCCGGGAGCGTCAGGTCAGGAAAGGTCACGCCGCAATCGACGATCATCCACTGTCGCTTGGCCGCAGGGCCAAAGCCGTAAAGGGCAAAATTCATCCCGATCTCGCCCACCCCGCCTAGGGGACAGAAGACCAGCTCGGCATTGTCCTTGGACACCATGTATTCTCACTCTCTCAATTGTTGGCGACGGTTGCGACTGTCCCGAAATGGACGTCGCCGGCCGCGATCGTCTCGGTCGAACCATCCTCGGTCCGGATCACGAAACGGCATTGTTCGTCGATGGTCTCGAAGGTCCCCCTGAGGATGCGTTCCCCAAGATTGACCGAGACGGGTGTCCCTGTGCCTGCCGCACTCTCCAGCCAGCGCCTGCGAATCTCCATCAGCCCGGAAGGCTGCTCCCAGGCATCGTAGGCGACGACCCAGGCATCCGAAAGAGCCAGGAACAGATCGGCCGCGGTGCCGCTGGAACCCAGTGCCCGAAGCGACGTCGCGGGATAGGGCAATCCCTCCGGGTGGCTGACCACGTTGACGCCGATCCCGATGGCAAGCGCCAGGCTGCCATCCGCCCTGAAGCGCGTCTCCAGCAGGATGCCGGAGATCTTTCCTCCGTCAAAAAGCAGATCGTTCGGCCATTTGACGACGAGGCGCCCGCGCCCCGAAGCGAGGTCCGCACCATCCGGCGCGGTCCGCACTCTCGATTCGTTCGGCAAAACGGCACGCAGCGCCTCCGTCAGCGCCACACCCGCCACGAAGCCGAGAGTCGCCGCGCGCGCCGGATCTGCAGGCATCACCAGCAGAAGCGTTGCAGCGAGATTTCCCGAACCGTCCTGCCAGGGACGACCGCGACGTCCGCGACCGCTCGTCTGGTTGTCTGTCACGAACCAGACCGGGCCAACGACGCCCGCCGCCGCCTGCTCCAGCGCTTCCGCATTGGTGGAACCCACCGCATCGAAGACCCTGAGAGCGTACCCCTTCTGTATGGCGCCGGGCGCGAGCGTGAAACCCATCACGCCGCGTCAGAAGAAGGACAGGGCCGCCGCCTCGGCGACCGCCGCGATCGGACCGCCCACCAGCACGTAAAAGAGCACGAAGATGCCGGACGCTCCAAGAACAAGGCGCAACTCGCCGGCCATCGGCTCGAAGGCGGCCACCGGCTTGTCGAACCACATGATCTTGATGATACGAAGATAGTAGTAGGCGCCAACCACCGACGCGAGCACGCCGATGATGGCAAGCGCATAGAGTTCGGCGTTGATTGCCGCGAGGAAGACGTACCACTTGCCCCAGAAGCCAGCCAGGGGCGGAATGCCGGCCAGCGAGAACATCATGATCGTCATCAGCGTGGCCATCATCGGGCTGGTTTCCGACAGTCCCGCCAGATCCTCGATCTGCTCGACATTACCCTCGCGTCGGCGCATTGCCAGAATGACGGCAAAGGTGCCGAGCGTCATGGCCAGATAGATCAGCATGTAGATGACGACGCCACGCACGCCTTCCGCAGTCCCGGCCGACAGGCCGACCAGCGCGAAGCCCATATGGGCGATCGAGGAATAGGCCATCAGACGCTTGATGTTGGTCTGGCCGATGGCCGCGAAGGCGCCGAGCAGCATCGAGGCGATCGAGATGAAGACGACGATCTGCTGCCAATCGGGCGTGATCGGTTCGAAGGCACCGACCGTCACACGAACCAGAAGCGCCATGGCGGCAAGCTTGGGAGCGGCCGCGAAAAAGGCCGTCACCGGGGTGGGCGCACCTTCGTAGACATCGGGCGTCCACATATGGAATGGCACTGCCGATATCTTGAAAGCCAGACCTGCCATCAGGAAGACGAGGCCGAAAACCAGACCCAGCTGGCGCTCGCCGCCGGTCAGGGCCGCAGCGATGGCCTCGAAATTGGTGTTGCCGGTGTAACCGTAGATGAGGCTGATGCCGTAGAGCATCATGCCCGAGGAGAGCGCGCCGAGGATGAAGTATTTGAGGCCCGCCTCGGTCGAGCGGACATTGTCGCGGTTGAAGGCTGCGACCACATAGAGCGACAGGGACGACAGTTCCAGCCCCAGATAGAGCGAGATCATGTCGTTGGCCGAGACCATCAGCAACATGCCCAGCGTAGCAAGCACGATCAGCACGGGATATTCGAACTTGTCGAACTTCTCGGCCTTGGCGAACCCGACCGACATGACGAGCGTCACCACCGAGCCGATCAGCACCAGCAGCTTGAACAGGCGCGCGAAATCGTCGTTGACGAAAGCGCCTCCGAAAGCCTGACCGTCACCCGACAGGAACAGCACCCAGCCCCCGACGCCGATAAGCACGGCCACCGAAAGGCCAGTCACCGTGGTGTTCGCCCGCCTGCCCGAGAAGACGCCGATCATCAGCAGCGCCATCGCGGCGACCGCCATGATGATCTCCGGCGCGGCGAGGACGATGCTGGAATTGAGTTCTGCCGTCGTCATGGACCAGACCCTATTGCTGCGCGGCGGCGCTCTGGGCGCCTTCCAGCGACAGCGTCACGTTGTTGACAAGCGCGTCCACCGAGGCCGCCGTCACGTCGAAGACGGGCGCGGGATAGACACCGAAGAGGATGACGAGAAGAACCAGCGGATAGATGATGGCCTTCTCGCGCGTGTTGAGATCGGCCAGACCCTTCAGCCCGTCCTTGACCAGCGGCCCGAACACCACGCGCCGGTAGAGCCAGAGCGCATAGGCCGCCGAAAGAACCACACCCGTGGTGGCGACGAGGGCAAACCAGGTATTGACCTGGAAAACCGCCACGAGGGTCAGGAACTCGCCCACGAAGCCGGAAGTGCCCGGCAGGCCGACATTGGCCATCGTGAAGATCAGGAACACGACCGCGTAGATCGGCATGTTGTTGACGAGGCCACCGAACGCCGAAATCTCGCGCGTGTGCATCCTGTCGTAGATGACGCCGACGCAGAGGAACAGCGCGCCCGAGATCAGGCCATGGCTCAGCATCTGGAAGATGCCGCCCTGGATGCCTTCCGGGTTCATCGCGAAGATGCCCATCGTCACGAAGCCCATATGGGCGACGGAGGAATAGGCGATCAGCTTCTTGATGTCCTCCTGCATGAGGGCGACGAGCGAGGTGTAGACGATCGCGATCACCGACAGCGTGAAGATCAGCGGCTGGAAGTAGAGCGAGGCATCCGGAAACATCGGGATCGAGAAGCGCAGGAAGCCGTAGCCGCCCATCTTCAGCAGGATCGCGGCCAGGATGACCGAACCGGCCGTCGGGGCCTCGACATGGGCGTCCGGCAGCCAGGTGTGGACCGGCCACATCGGCATCTTCACGGCGAAGGACGCGAAGAAGGCAAGCCACAGCCATTGCTGCATGCCGGCAGGAAATTCGTGCGTCAGCAGCGTCGGAATGTCGGTCGTGCCGGCCTGCCAGAACATCGCCATCATGGCGAGCAGCATCAGCACGGAACCGAGCAGCGTGTAGAGGAAGAACTTGAACGAGGCGTAGACCCGTCGCTTGCCGCCCCACACCCCGATGATGATGAACATCGGAATGAGGCTCGCCTCGAAGAAGACGTAGAAGAGCACGAGATCGAGGGCGCAGAAGACGCCGATCATCAGCGTTTCCAGGATCAGAAACGCGATCATGTACTCCTTGACGCGGCTCTGGATCGAGGTCCAGCTGGCCAGCACGCACAGCGGCATGAGGAACGTCGTCAGGATGACGAACAGCATCGAAATGCCGTCCACGCCCATGTGGTAGTTGATGCCGGAATCAAGCCACGGCACGTTCTCCACGAACTGGAAACCGGCGTAATTGTTATCGAATCCGATCCAGATGAAGAGCGACAGAACGAAGGTGAAGGCGGTCGTCAGCAACGCGACATTGCGGATATTGCGGCGCGCGGCTTCCCCTTCGTCCCGGATCAGCATGATCAGGAACGCGCCGACGAGCGGCAGGAACGTGACCGTGGAGAGAATGGGCCAGTCGGTCATGGTCTAGAAGAATCCCCCGAGCATCATCCAGGTCACGAGCCCGGCAACGCCGATAAGCATCGCGAATGCGTAGTGGTAAAGATATCCCGTCTGCAGCTTGACGATGCGGTTGGTCACGTCGAGCACTCGGGCCGACACGCCATCCGGGCCAAATCCGTCGATCGCCCAGCCATCGCCCTTCTTCCAGAGGAAACGGCCGAGCCGCATCGTCGGACGCACGAACAGGAAGTCGTAGAGTTCGTCGAAATACCACTTGTTAAGAAGGAAGGCGTAGAGCCCGCGGTGCTGCTTGGCGAGCGCCCGCGGCCGGTCGGGCCTGCGAATGTAGAACTCATAGGCGACCAGAAAGCCCACGACCATCGCGGCAAAGGGCGATGCCGCCACCCAGACCGGCACATAGTGGAACTCGTGCAGGATGTTGTTGTCCGGCAGCGTGAACAGCGCGCCCTGCCAGAAGCCATCATAATGATGACCGACGAAATACTCCTTGAAGACAAAGCCTGCAAACAGCGAGCCGACGGCAAGGATGTAAAGCGGCACCAGCATGACGGGCGGCGATTCATGCACGTGGTGCATGACGTCCGCGGACGCGCGCGGCTTGCCGTGAAAGGTCATGAAGATCAACCGCCAGGAATAGAAGCTGGTGAAAACGGCGGCGACAACCAGCAGGACGAAGGCGAAAGTGGCCATGGCACTGTTGGCGGCAAATGCGCCCTCCACGATCGCGTCCTTGGAGAAGAAGCCGGCCGTGCCGATCACGGTCAGGGGGATGCCCACGCCGGTGAGCGCGATCGTACCGATGATCATCATCCAGTAGGTCTTTGGGATAAGCCGTCTCAGCCCTCCCATGCGGCGCATGTCCTGTTCGTCGGAGACCGCGTGGATGACCGATCCCGCGCCGAGGAAGAGCAGCGCCTTGAAAAAGGCATGGGTGAAGAGATGGAAGATTGCCGCTCCATAGAAACCAGTGCCCAGCGCAACGAACATGTAGCCCAGCTGCGAGCACGTCGAATAGGCGATGACGCGTTTGATGTCGTTCTGCACCAGGCCGACCGTCGCGGCGAAGAAGGCGGTGATGGCGCCGACGAAGATGACGACCATCAGGGCGGTCGACGAGAGTTCGAAGATCGGCGACAGACGGGCCAGCATGAAGACGCCGGCCGTCACCATCGTTGCGGCGTGGATCAGCGCCGAGACTGGCGTCGGGCCTTCCATGGCGTCGGGCAGCCACGTGTGCAGCGGGACCTGCGCCGACTTGCCCATCGCCCCGAGGAGCAGCAGCAGACAGATCGTGGTCATCGCGCCCGAATTGTCGAGCGCCATGCCGAGGAAATTCATGACGACGTCGCCTGTGTCGCCATTGGCAAAGTTCTGCACCATGGCGCCCGCTTCGGCGAAGATGACGTCGAACTGCACCGAGCCGAACATCACATAGACGCCAAAGATGCCGAGCGCGAAGCCGAAATCGCCGACACGGTTGACGATGAAGGCCTTCATGGCGGCGGCATTGGCCGATGGTTTCTTGTACCAGAACCCGATCAGCAGATAGGAGGCCAGACCGACGCCTTCCCAGCCGAAGAAGAGCTGGACGAGATTGTCGGACGTCACCAGCATCAGCATGGCGAAGGTGAAGAGCGACAGATAGGCGAAGAAGCGTGGCCGATGCGGGTCGTGGTGCATGTAGCCGATCGAATAGATGTGCACCAGGGCGGAGACGGTGTTGACCACCACCAGCATCACCACCGTCAGCGTATCGATCCGCAAGGCCCAGGCGGCCGACAGATCGCCCGAATCGATGAAGCGCATCACCGGCACGGTGAAGGATCCTCCGCCCCCCATCGCGACGCTGAAGAAGGCGATCCAGGACAGGACGGCGACAATCACCATCAGGCCCGAAGTGACGTATTCCGATGCCTTGGCGCCGATCGAACGGCCAAAGAGGCCCGCGATCAGGAAGCCCAGAAGGGGCAGGAAGACAATGGCGTGGTACATGGCTGTCCCCTAGCCCTTCATCATGTTGACGTCCTCGACCGCGATCGAACCGCGGTTGCGGAAGAAGACGACGAGTATGGCAAGTCCGATGGCGGCTTCGGCCGCCGCAACCGTCAGGACGAACAGGGCGAAGACCTGCCCGACCATGTCGCCGAGCTGGGCCGAGAAGGCCACGAAGTTCAGGTTCACCGCGAGCAGGATCAGTTCGATCGACATGAGGATGACGATCACGTTGCGGCGATTCAGGAAGATGCCGAACACGCCGATGGTGAACAGAAGCGCGGAGACTGTGAGATAATGCGAAATGCCGACGACCAGCATGATCAGAGCCCCTTGCCCGTTTCGACCTTGCGGACCTCAATGGCCGTTTCCGGCGAACGCGCAACCTGCGCGGCGATGTCCTGGCGCTTGACACCTTCCTTGTGACGAAGGGTGAGCACGATGGCGCCGATCATGGCAACCAGCAGGATCAGGCCCGCAATCTGGAAGAAGTAGATGTAGTCCGTGTAGAGAATATCGCCGAGGGCCTGGGTGTTCTGGCGCTCGAGCGGCGAAGGTGTCGGCCGCGAAATCTCGACGGCGAGCTCCGGCGAGAAGGTGTAGCCGCCCAGAACCACGATCAGCTCGGCCGCCAGGATGATGCCCACCAGCGCGCCGACCGGCGCGTATTGAAGCGCACCGCGCTTGAGGCCCGCGAAGTCCACGTCGAGCATCATGACCACGAACAGGAACAGTACCGCCACGGCACCGACATAAACGACGATCAGAATCAGCGCGAGGAACTCGGCACCCGTCATCAAGAAGAGGGCGGCGGCATTGAAGAAGGTCAGGATCAGATACAACACCGAATGCACGGGATTGCGCGATGCAATCACCATGAACGCGGCTCCAACCGCGACAAAGGCGAACAGATAGAAGAAGATCGCCTCTAGTCCTGTCAGCATGGGTTCCCCCGGTTTGCCTTGGCAGCGGCGCGGCGCGCCCTGCCTCCTGCGATCGCTGCGCCTGCCTGTGGCGCGCGCGGTCGCGTGTCTCTTAGACGAGCCGTTCCGGCCCGTCCACACTCATTAGCGCCCCCCTCGGGAGGCCGTGAAATGCCCTAGCGGTAGGGCGAGTCCATCTCCAGATTGCGGGCCAGCTCGCGCTCCCAGCGGTCGCCATTGGCCAGCAACTTGTCCTTGTCGTAGTAGAGCTCCTCGCGCGTCTCCGTCGCGAATTCGAAATTGGGGCCCTCGACGATGGCGTCGACCGGACAGGCTTCCTGGCAGAAGCCGCAATAGATGCACTTCACCATGTCGATGTCGTAGCGCACCGTGCGCCGCGTGCCGTCGTTGCGACGCGGGCCGGCCTCGATGGTGATCGCCTGCGCGGGGCAGATCGCCTCGCACAGCTTGCAGGCGATGCAGCGTTCCTCACCGTTGGGGTAACGACGCAACGCATGCTCACCGCGGAAACGTGGGCTGATCGGCCCCTTTTCGTGAGGATAGTTGACCGTATATTTCGGCGCGAAGAACTGCCGCATCGACAGCCCGATCGCCTTGACGAACTCGATCAGCAGCAGCGACTTCGCGGCCTGTGCCAGAGCAGACATCGTCATTCTCCAAATGCGTAGTGGCCGATGAGCCAGCCGGCCACCGGAAGCAGGAACAGCTGGCTGAACCCGGCCAGGTTCAGGACCTTCTTCGTATCCGCCAGCGAGACGCGGCTTGCCAGGAGACGCAGAAGGACGAGGTCGACAATTGCGACCACCAACCCGATCAGCGCTCCGATCACGCCAGCACTCATGCGACCAGCAGCTCCCAAAGCTTGAGGACCGTTGCGGTTGCCACGACCATGAACAGCGACAGCGGCAGGAACACCTTCCAGCCCAGACGCATCAGCTGGTCGTAGCGGAAACGCGGCACGAACGACTTCACGAGGGCGAACATGAAGAACACCATGACGACCTTGAAGACGAACCAGAACACGCCCGGCAGCCAGTTGAACGGCGCGATGTCGACCGGCGGCAGCCAGCCACCCAGGAAGAGGATGGTCGTCAGCGCGCACATCAGCACGATGGCAACGTACTCGCCCAGGAAGAACAGCAGGAACGGCGTCGAGGAATATTCGATCATGTGACCCGCGACGAGTTCCGATTCGGCCTCGACCAGATCGAAAGGTGGACGGTTCGTCTCGGCCAGCGCCGAGATGAAGAACACGATGAACATCGGGAACAGCGCCAGCCAGTGCCAGTCGAGGAAGGACGATGGCAGGCCGAGCCAGGTGCCGATGCCCACCTCCTGGGCCAGCACGATGTGCGTCAGGTTGAGCGAGCCGACGGCCAAGAGCACCGTCACGATGACGAAGCCGATCGAGACCTCGTAGGACACCATCTGCGCCGCCGAGCGCAACGCGCCCAGGAACGGATATTTGGAGTTCGAGGCCCAGCCACCCATCAGCACGCCGTAGACCTCGAGCGAGGCGATGGCGAAGATGAAGAGAATCCCGACATTGATATCGGCGATAACCCAACCATAGTCGACCGGGATCACGGCCCAGGTCGCCATGGCCAGAACCGCGGCGACAAGGGGCGCGAGCAGGAAGACGCCCTTGTTGGCACCGGACGGGATGACCGGCTCCTTGAAGACGAACTTGAGCAGATCGGCGAAGGACTGCAGCAGCCCCCACGGGCCGACGACATTGGGACCGCGGCGCAGCTGGACGGCCGCCCAGACCTTGCGGTCCGCGTAAAGCAGGAACGCGATCAGGACCAGCAGGACCACCAGAAGCAGCACAGACTGCAGCAGGATCAGGAGCCCGGGCCAGACATATATGGAGAAGAAGGAATCCATCGTTTCTTGCCTGTCCCCTACTCGGCCGCCTGCTTGAACCCGCCCCGCGCGAGCGCTGAACATTCGGCCATGATGGCCGAGGCCCGTGCGATCGGGTTCGTCAGATAGAAGTCTTTCACCGGCGATGCAAACGAAGCCTTGCCGATTTTCCCGGCCTTCGTCCCGAGCACCGCCACATGCGAGGCTTCGCCAGCCTCGATCTGGTCGACCCGCGCCAGATGCGGGTACTGTCCATAGAGTTCGGCCCGCAACTGCTGGAGCGAATCGAAGGGCAGTTTGTGACCCAGCACGTCAGACAGCGCGCGCAGGATCGCCCAGTCCTCACGGGCATCGCCCGGCGCAAAGCCCGCGCGATTGGTCATCTGGACGCGACCCTCGGTATTCACATAGGTACCGGATTTTTCCGTGTAGGTCGCGCCGGGCAGGATGACGTCCGCGCGGTGCGCGCCGGAATCGCCATGCGTGCCCACGTAGATCGCGAAGGCATCCGCGCCTACGGCGTCCATGTCGATCTCGTCGGCACCGAGCAGGAAGAGCACGTCGAGACCGCCCATCATTGCCGCAACGTTCTTGCCGCCCTCGCCCGGCACGAAACCGATATCGAGGCCGCCCACGCGGGCGGCAGCGGTGTGAAGCACGCCGAAACCGTTCCAGTCTGCGGTGACTGCCTTGCAGGCCTGCGCGATGCTGGCGGCAAGCGCCAGTATGGCCGCGCCGTCGGGACGCGCGATAGCGCCCTGCCCGACGATGATCATCGGCCGCTTGGCCTTCTTGAGCACGGACAGGAACTTGTGACCGCCTTCCGCAAGGTCCTTCAGCGTCTCGGGACCGGCACCCAGCATCTCCGCGTCGTAACGCAGATCGCCGACCTCGCCGATCACGCCAACGGGGAAGCCGCCCATACGCCAGCGCTTGCGGATGCGCGCATTGAGGACGGAGGCCTCGAAGCGCGGGTTGGCGCCGATGATGAGAAGCGCGTCGGCCTCTTCGATGCCTTCGATGGTGGGGTTGAAGATGTAACTTGCACGGCCCATCGCAGGGTCGAGCGCCGTCCCATCCTGCCGGCAGTCGATATTGGCCGACCCCAGCGAGCCCATGAGCTGCTTGAGGGCGAACATCTCCTCAACGCTGGCGAGATCGCCGGCGATGGCGCCGATACGGTCGGCACCGGCCTTGGACACGGAAGTGCGGATTGCCTCGAAGGCTTCCGACCAGGTCGCCGGAACAAGCTTGCCCTGACGTCGGACATAGGGGCGGTCGAGGCGCTGGGTGCGCAGCCCATCCCAGACGAAGCGCGTCTTGTCGGAGATCCACTCCTCGTTCACCGCGTCATTGATGCGCGGCAGGATGCGCATGACCTCGCGGCCGCGCGTATCGACCCGGATCGCCGAGCCGACCGCATCCATGACGTCGATCGATTCGGTCTTGGTCAGTTCCCACGGCCGCGCCTGGAAGGCGTAGGGCTTCGAGGTCAGCGCGCCGACCGGGCACAGATCAATGACGTTGCCCTGAAGCTCCGACGTCATCGCCTGTTCGAGATAGGTGGTGATCTCCATGTCCTCGCCGCGCCCGGTGGCGCCGAGTTCGGAGATGCCGGCCACCTCGGTCGTGAAGCGTACGCAGCGCGTGCAATGGATGCAGCGCGTCATGATCGTCTTGACGAGCGGCCCGATATATTTGTCTTCCACCGCGCGCTTGTTCTCGTGGAAGCGCGAGGCGTCCACGCCATAGGCCATGGCCTGGTCCTGCAGGTCGCACTCGCCGCCCTGATCGCAGATCGGGCAATCGAGCGGATGGTTGATGAGCAGGAACTCCATCACGCCTTCGCGCGCCTTGCGCACCATTGGTGTGTTCGTGAAGATCTCGGGGGCTTCGCCGTTCGGACCGGGACGCAGGTCCCGCACGCCCATGGCGCAGGAAGCAGCCGGCTTGGGCGGTCCGCCCTTCACCTCTACCAGGCACATGCGGCAATTGCCGGCGATCGACAAGCGCTCGTGGAAGCAGAAGCGCGGCACTTCCGCGCCTGCTTCTTCCGCCGCCTGAAGCAGCGTGTAGTGATCGGGTACTTCGATCTCGTTGCCGTCGACCTTGAGTATCGCCATCTCAGTCCAATCCCAGCGGCCCCAGCCGCAATCTTGCCGGCTGCAACAGCCGGATTATTCTGCGCTTGCCAGCTTGCGTGCCTGGCCTGTCCAGTCGTCCCGCCCGATGCGGCCGGCAAAACCCAGTTCCTCGTCGAGCCAGGCGATCTCGCCCTCGGCCAGTTCGGCGATCTGGGCATAAGTCCATATGCCGAGCTTGTTGAGCACCTGCTCCAGCTTCGGGCCGACGCCAGAAATTGCTTTCAGGTCATCGACGGCATCCGGCTTTGCCAGGGCCCTGGGCCTGGAGGGGCCGGAAGCCTTGGCAGTCGCCTCTGGCTTCGCGGCAGCCTTTGCCGATTTCCTGGCCGTGGCGGCCGCCTTGCGCGTGGCGTCTTCGGCGATCTTGCGCGCGCTGGCGGCATTCTCGGCGCTCGCACGTTCGGCTTCAACCGCCGCATTGCGCATCATCTTGTCGGCCTGACTGCTGACCCCGTCAGACGCGACGAGTTCGAGGCGCGGCTTGCCGCCGGCGGCCTTGGGCGCGGCAGCCGGCCTGTCGCTCTCGGAGGCGGGCTCAAGAATCTGGCGAGAAGCCTCGGCAACTCCCGCGACCGTGCCCATCCACAAGCCGAAGGCGTGGCTGGCGACACCGAAGCCGATCGCCGACATGGCCGCCGCGCCCGCCATCGGATGGATGAACAGGTTCAACGCGCCGCCGAATTCCTTCGGCAGCATGGCCTCGTAAGCTCTCGCCATCTCGTCGATCGCGCTGGTGTCTTTCATTCTGGTCCTGGGCATGGTCGATTTCGGCATCAGATGCTCCTGTGCTGGTCGGTTCCTGCCCCTCCCCTTCGTTTCCTTGGCGCTTCTTCTATTCGGCGGCAACCAGCGCCGGCTCGGCCCGGTGCGAATTGCGCGTGAACTCGTCGATGCGACGCTCGATCTCCGGTCGGAAATGCCGGATCAGGCCCTGGATCGGCCAGGCCGCGGCATCGCCAAGCGCGCAGATCGTGTGGCCCTCCACCTGCTTGGTGACCTCGAGCAGCATGTCGATCTCGCGCTTCTGCGCCTCTCCGCGCACCAGACGCTCCATCACGCGCCACATCCAGCCGGTACCTTCGCGGCAGGGCGTGCACTGGCCGCAGCTCTCATGCTTGTAGAAATAGGAAAGCCGCGCGATCGCCTTAACGATGTCGGTCGACTTGTCCATCACGATCACGGCTGCCGTGCCAAGGCCCGACTTGAGGTCGCGAAGCGCGTCGAAGTCCATTGGTGCGTCGATGATCTCGTGCGCTGGAACGAGCGGCACCGACGACCCGCCCGGAATGACTGCAAGAAGATTGTCCCAGCCGCCGCGGACCCCGCCGCAATGACGTTCGATCAGCTCGCGGAAGGAAATCGACATCGCCTCCTCCACCGTGCAGGGGGTGTTCACATGCCCCGAGATGCAGAACAGCTTGGTGCCGACATTGTTGGGCCTCCCGAAGGAAGAAAACCAGCCCGCGCCGCGGCGCAGAATGGTCGGCGCGACGGCGATCGATTCCACGTTGTTGACGGTCGTCGGGCAGCCATAAAGGCCGACATTGGCCGGGAATGGCGGCTTCAGGCGCGGCTGACCCTTCTTGCCCTCCAGGCTCTCAAGCAGCGCGGTTTCCTCGCCGCAGATATAGGCGCCGGCACCATGGTGGACGAAGACGTCGAAATCCCAGCCATTCTTGTTGTTCTTGCCCAGCAACCCGGCATCGTAGCATTCATCGATCGCGGCCTGCAGCGCCTCGCGCTCACGAATAAACTCGCCGCGCACATAGATGTAGGCGGTGTGCGCGTTCATCGCGAAACCGGCGATCAGGCAGCCCTCGACCAGCGTATGCGGGTCGTGACGCATGATCTCGCGGTCCTTGCAGGTGCCAGGCTCCGATTCGTCGGCATTGACGACCAGATAATGCGGCCGCTCGCCCACTTCCTTGGGCATGAAGGACCATTTGAGGCCGGTGGGGAAGCCCGCGCCGCCACGGCCGCGCAGGCCCGAATCCTTCATCTCCTGAATGATCCAGTCGCGGCCTTTCTCGATCATCCCCTTGGTGCCATCCCAGTGGCCGCGGCGCATCGCGCCGGCCAGAGAACGGTCGAACTGGCCGTAGATGTTGGTGAAGATGCGGTCCTTGTCCTCAAGCATCACGCGGCTCCGCCTTTGTCTTTCTTGCCGGACTTGCCCTTCGGTGCCGCCGAAGCGCCCGCCTTGCCGTCGGGATGCTTGCGCGGCCTGGCCTCGCCCTCAACCGTGGGTTCGGTCAGATCTGCTGCGGCTTCATCGTCGGCCGGCGCCGATACGCTGGCCGCCTTCTCGCCGTTCCGGGACGCCTTCTCGGGCGATGGCGACTTCACGCCGGGTGCCGTCTCCATCGCGAATGTCTTCGGCTTCGCCGCCCGCGAAGGCGGCATGGAGGTGCCTTCCTTCTGCGGCGCCGCGGCTACGCGCTCGCTGGCGTGGTGCTTGCCGGTGACGATTGCTTCGTCCGTGAGGCTCGTCAAGCCGGTGGCCGGCGCGGAATAGACCCTGTCGATCTGGGGACCCGGCTTGACGGAATCGCCCTTGCCAGCCTCGAACGCGTCGATGATCTCGTCCAGCCGTTCCGGCGTCAGATCCTCATAGGCGTCCTTGAAGATCATCACCATGGGCGCGTTCACGCAGGCACCCTGGCACTCGACCTCTTCCCAGGACAGCGTCCCGGATCCGTTCGTGTGGAAGGGCTCCGGATGGATTTTCTTCTTGCAAAGGTCGATCAGTTCCTCCGACCCGCGCAACATGCACGGCGTGGTGCCGCAGACCTGGATATGAGCGCGGGTGCCGACGGGCGCCAACTGGAACTGGGTGTAGAATGTCGCCACTTCCAATGCACGAATATAGGGCATGCCTATCATGTCGGCGACATGCTCGATGGCCGACTTGGTGACCCATCCTTCCTGCTCCTGCGCGCGCATGAGCAGCGGAATCACGGCGGAATGCTCGCGCCCCTGCGGGTATTTCTTGATTGCCTGCTTGGCCCAGGCGGCGTTGGCACGATTGAACGCGAAGCCTTCGGGCTGGACACTGGCGTCTGCGAGACGGCGGACACTCATCTAGCGATCGACCTCTCCAAAAACGATATCGAGCGATCCGAGGATCGCGGCGACGTCGGCCAGCAAATGGCCGCGACTGATGAAATCCATGGCCTGCAGATGGGCAAAGCCCGGTGCACGCAGCTTGCAGCGATAGGGCTTGTTGGTGCCGTCCGACACGAGATAGACGCCGAATTCGCCCTTGGGCGCCTCTACCGCCGCATAAACCTCGCCCTCGGGCACGCGATAGCCCTCGGTGTAGAGCTTGAAATGATGGATCAGCGCTTCCATCGAGCGCTTCATGGCGGCGCGCTTGGGCGGGACGACCTTGCCGTCGATCGCGGAAACGGGCCCGGTCTTCTGGGCGCCCAGCAGACGATCCACGCATTGGCGGATGATCTTCGCCGACTGGCGCATCTCTTCCATCCGGATGAGATAGCGGTCGTAGCAGTCGCCATTCTTGCCGATGGGGATGTCGAACTCCATCTGGTCATAACACTCGTAGGGCTGCGACTTGCGCAGATCCCAGGCAGCGCCAGAGCCGCGCACCATCACGCCCGAGAAACCCCAGGCCCAGGCATCGTCCAGCGTGACGACGCCGATGTCGACATTGCGCTGCTTGAAGATGCGGTTGTGGGTCAGAAGGTTGTCGAGATCATCGAGCGTCTTGAGAAAGGGATCGATCCACTTGCCGATGTCCTCGACCAGCCTGTCGGGAATGTCCTGGTGTACGCCGCCGGGGCGGAAATAGGCCGCATGCATGCGCGCGCCGGATGCCCGCTCGTAGAACACCATCAGCTTCTCGCGCTCCTCGAAACCCCACAAAGGCGGGGTGAGCGCGCCGACGTCCAGCGCCTGCGTGGTGATGTTGAGAAGGTGATTGAGAACGCGGCCGATCTCCGAGTAGAGCACCCGGATGACCTGCCCGCGAATCGGCACCTCGATGCCCATCAGCCGTTCCACCGCCAGCGCGAAGGCGTGCTCCTGATTCATCGGCGCGACATAATCGAGCCGGTCGAAATAAGGCACGGCCTGCAGGTAGGTCTTGTGCTCGATGAGCTTTTCGGTCCCGCGATGCAGGAGGCCGATATGCGGATCAACGCGTTCGACCACCTCGCCGTCCAGTTCCAGCACGAGGCGCAGCACGCCGTGCGCGGCCGGATGCTGCGGACCGAAATTGATGTTGAAGTTGCGGACGTTAAGCTCGGCCATATGCCCTACCCAATGCGCCTGACGCGCCTGTCAATTCCATAGCCACCCGCCGCCGAACAGCAACAGCGCCACGCCGGCAATCACAAGCGCCACGAGAACCCTGCCGACGGCGTCGCTGACGAAAGGCCTGCCCGCCATCCAGGTGGCGACGTAGGCCACGGCCGCGACCGCGATCGCCAGAAGAGCGGCCAGGAACAGAAATCGAACCATCGCCCGTCATCGCTCCACTCACTGCTTCGCCTTCTCGTCGCCCGGCAGAACGTAGTCCGTGCCCTCCCAGGGAGAGAGAAAATCGAAGTCGCGGAACTCCTGCTTCAGCTCCACCGGTTCGTACACGACCCGCTTCAGCTCGTCGTCGTAGCGGACCTCGACGAAGCCGGTCAGCGGAAAATCCTTGCGCAGCGGATGACCCTCGAACCCGTAATCGGTGAGGATGCGGCGCAGTTCCGGATGCCCCGTGAAGAGGATGCCGTAGAGGTCATAGGCCTCGCGTTCGAACCAGTCGGCACCCGGGAACACCGAGGTCGCGGAAGGGACCGGCGTGTCCTCATCGGTCGACAGCTTGACGCGGATGCGCTGGTTCTGATGCGGCGACATCAGGTGATAGACCACCTCGAAGCGCTTCTCGCGCATCGGATAGTCAACGCCGCAGATGTCGATGAAGGAGATGAAGCGGCACTGCACGTCATCCTTCAGGAAGGTAAGCACGTCGACGATGTCGCCCGGCTCCACGATCAGCGTCAGGTCGCCAAAGGCGATCTGCACGTCCTGGATCTGGGCATCCAGCCGCTCCGTCACATAGGCGGCAAGGTCCTTGAGCGCTTCAATGTTCATGCCCATCTCCTAGCGCTCGATCGTGCCGGTGCGGCGGATCTTCTTTTGCAGGAGAAGAACGCCGTAGAGCAGCGCTTCGGCCGTCGGCGGACAGCCCGGCACGTAGATGTCGACCGGCACGACGCGGTCGCAACCGCGCACCACGGAATAGGAATAGTGATAGTAGCCACCGCCATTGGCGCAGGAGCCCATCGAAATGACATAGCGCGGCTCCGGCATCTGGTCGTAGACCTTGCGGAGTGCCGGCGCCATCTTGTTGGTCAGCGTGCCGGCCACGATCATCACGTCGGACTGGCGCGGAGAGGCGCGCGGCGCGAAGCCGAACCGCTCGCCGTCGTAGCGGGGCATCGAGGTATGCATCATCTCGACCGCGCAGCAGGCCAGACCGAAGGTCATCCACATCAACGAGCCGGTGCGCGCCCAGGTGATCAGTGCCTCGGACGACGTGACCAGAAAGCCCTTGTCGGACAATTCGGCATTGATGTCGCCGTAAAACGCATCGTTCTCGCCCACCGGACGACCGGTATTCGGATCGATGATTCCCTTGGGCTGCTGGGCGACAAGGGTTTCCGAGCGATTGCTCAATCCCATTCCAGCGCTCCCTTTTTCCATTCGTAGATGAAGCCGATCGTCAGCACGGTCAGAAACACCATCATAGACCAGAAACCCATCCAGCCGATCTCGGCGAACGAGACCGCCCAGGGGAAGAGGAACGCGACCTCCAGGTCGAAGATGATGAAGAGGATGGCAACCAGGTAGAAGCGGATGTCGAACTTCATGCGCGCATCGTCAAACGCATTGAAGCCGCATTCATAGGCGGACAATTTCTCCGGATCGGGATTGCGGTAGGCGACGAGGAACGGGGCCGCGATGAGCGCGATACCGATCACCGCTGCGACCGCGATGAAAATCACGATGGGCAGATAGTCCTGAAGAAGTTCGCTCGCCATAGCTGATCCATCGGCCGGTTACGGCCTTTGATATAATCGCCTTACCGGGTTGGGAAAACCGCGACAGATTCGCCCGGGCCGGCTCACGGCGATGCGTCATGTTGCAACGCGGCGACGGTTAGCGCAGGGCCGAACCGGACGCAAGTCAAACCTTGACGTCTCCCACCATGCGCCGGCACGAGGCGGACAGGCGCGCACTGCCCCACTCACGCAAACCATCGTGTTTCATTGCGGGAACCTTTGCTCTAGATTTGCGTCTGTTTCGAGTTCAAGCATTTTGCGACAGGAGTATCGGGGTCATGACTGAGTGGTTCGAGAGCATGGCCGGTCCGGCCTACGCGCCGGCATTGATGTGGACGGCCCTGGCGCTCCTGGCGCTTGTCGTGATCCTGATCGCGGTCAAGCTTTTCCGAAGTCTCACTGCCGGCACCTTCATCGCAGGCGGACGAAACCGCCGGGCGCGTCTTGCCGTGATGGATGCGACGGCGATCGACAATCAGCGACGGTTGGTGCTGGTGCGCCGCGACGATGTGGAGCACCTGATTCTGATTGGCGGCGCGAGCGATCTGGTCATCGAGCGCGATATCGGCGCTAATGATGAAGCTTCGCGCGGAGAGTCTGGCGCCGCGGCGATCCGTGAAGTTCCCAGCGCGGCTCCCGACCGTCCTGCTCCCGCAGCACGCACAAGCGATGATGCGCGTGCCGTTGCGGCGCCGACTCGGAACCCTCAGGCCGCGCCCACGCGACCCTCCCACCCTTCCAGGCCCACCTCCACCGCGCCGACAGTTGCCCCAGCCGCCGAATCCGTCGTGCCGCCGGTGGCCGCAGCTCCGCGTGCAGCGGCCGCTCCTCTCGCTGTTTCGAGGCCGGTCCCGAGCGAGCCGCGATTCGAGCAGCCCTCCGCCCAGCCGACCGTCCAGCCGGCGCCGACGCGCCCTTCCGCTGCGCCAGAGATGGCGGCGATTCCCGAGCCCGTTCGCGCCGAGGGCGGCACCTCTCGAGACACCGTTTCCGGCACAGCCAGCGCGGGCCCTGCAATCGCCTCAACGCGCAGCCGCGACGACGCCGACCTCGACGACGCGCTGCTTGAGGAACTGGAGCTGACGCTGGAGGAGGACGAGCGGCGCAGCCCCACGCCTGGGCCGGACGCCACCCGCGGGGATCCCGATCTCGACGACGAAATGGACCGGCTTCTCGGCGAATTGTCGGGCGAGCGACGCTAAGGGCCGCCGGGGAAGAGCAATGGCGACGCTGGGCAAAGACTGGTGGAAAACGGGCGTCGTCTACCAGATATACCCGCGATCCTTCCAGGATTCGAACGGTGACGGCGTGGGCGACCTGGCAGGGATCGAATCACGACTCGACCATGTGGCCGGGCTCGGGGCCGACGCGATCTGGATTTCTCCCTTCTATCCCTCTCCGATGGCCGATTTCGGCTATGACGTATCCGATTATTGCGACGTCGATCCGCTCTTCGGCGATCTCCAGGCCTTCGATCGCACCCTGGCTGCCGCGCATGCACGCGGTCTCAAGGTGCTTCTCGACCTGGTCCCAAGCCACACATCCGAGCGCCATCCATGGTTCCTGGAAAGCCGGGCGTCGCGCAACAATGCCAAACGCGATTGGTATGTCTGGAAGGATCCGGCGCCCGATGGCTCGCCGCCCAACAACTGGCTCAGCGAGTTCGGCGGTCCCGCATGGACCTTCGACGAGACCACAGGCCAGTATTATCTGCACATTTTCCTGACCGAGCAGCCGTCGCTCAACTGGCGCAACCCCGCGGTGCGAGACGCCGTTCTGGGCGCCATGCGCTTCTGGTTCGATCGCGGCGTCGACGGCTTCCGCGTCGATGCGATCGAAAATCTCGTGCCGGACGCCGAACTTCGCGATAATCCGCCCAATCCCGACTGGATCGATACGATGGGACCCGCGCGCAGCCTGCTCGGCATTCACACCCAGCACCGGCCGGAGGTGTTCGAATATGTGGCAGAGATGCGCCGCGTGGCCCAGAGCTACGAGCCGGAAAAACTGCTGATCGGCGAGGCCTATGGGACGGTCGAGCAACTTGTGCGCTATTACGGTCCCAAGCTCGACTGCTTCCATCTTCCGTTCAACTTCCTGCTGATCGGCGCCGAGTGGCGTCCGCGGAACATCGCGGGGGTCGTCGAGACCTACGAGGCAGCCCTGCCGGACGGCGCCTGGCCGAACTGGGTGATGAGCAATCACGACCGCTCGCGGTCCGCCTCACGGGTCGGGCCCGAGCAGGCGCGGCTCGCGGCGATGCTGCTGCTGACCCTGCGCGGCACGCCCACCATCTATCAGGGCGAGGAACTCGGGATGGAGGACGTCGCCATTCCCACCGACCGAGTTGTCGACCCGTGGGAGAAAAACGTGCCGGGCAAGGGACTTGGCCGCGATCCGGTTCGCACGCCCATTGCGTGGACGGGCGGTCCGGGCGCCGGTTTCACCACAGGCGAGCCCTGGCTGCCGATCGATCAGCGACCACAGATGCGAGTCGACGTTCAATACTGCGACGAGGGCTCGATGCTGTCATTGTGGCGGACCATGCTTGCGCTGCGGCGCAAGGAACATGCCCTGTCGCTCGGCGACTACCGAACACTGCACCTCGATGACCATGTCTTCTGCTATGAGCGGAGCCATGAGGGACGTCGCATCGCCGTGGCCCTCAATTTCTCGGCAGAGACGCAGCCCCTGCCCGTCACCGGACGGTCGCTCCTGTCAACGGCGCCAAGCGCCAAACATGGCGACGATGATCCGCTGGCACCTCATGAGGGCCGGATCATCGAATTGGCGTAGCCCACTGCCGAGAAGGCATGAGCCGCTTGTCCCAATAAAAAAAGCGGCCCGGGGGGCCGCCTGTTTCAATCGTCCCGGTAGACCTTTTCGCGTCGTTCGTGACGCTCTTGGGCCTCGATCGACAAGGTTGCGATCGGTCGGGCATCGAGACGCTTCAGCGAAATCGGCTCGCCTGTCTCTTCGCAGTAACCGTAAGTCCCTTCCTCGATCCGCTGCAGGGCGGAGTCGATCTTGGAAATCAGTTTGCGCTGCCGATCGCGTGCCCTCAACTCGATGGCACGATCGGTCTCGGACGAGGCGCGATCGGCAAAATCGGGATGATTGGCATTTTCCTGCTGAAGGATCTCAAGCGTCTCGCGCGCTTCGCGCAGGATATCGCTCTTCCAAGAAACGAGCTTGGCGCGGAAATACGCCTTCTGCCGCTCGTTCATGAAGGGCTCGTCCTCCGAGGGGACATAATCGGCATCAATGAAATCGGTCATTCGACTCACCCCACTAGCTCAACGCCCGGCGCCTATATATTCGGGTGAAGAATGCGGCACAAGCACAAAGGCTGCTCGCATCACGCTTTTGTCACCCGCGAAGCTTGCCTGAAAAAAGCGAATATTCTTAATCAGTTAAATGAAGTGTCGCACAGTTCGCCTTCAACTGCTTCAGGTGCGGCCACAGGCTGCCCGACGATTGCCATGCAAAAGCCGTGCCGCGATCCGCTTTGGCCTTAACGCGCGGCGGCCTTTCGTGATATGGGCCCCGGCACCTCCACGATGTCCGCGCTTCAGGAAGACAATAATCATGTCGGCACCAAGGATCAGCTTCGTCAGCCTCGGCTGCCCCAAGGCACTGGTGGATTCCGAGCGCATCATCACGCGCCTGCGCGCCGAGGGCTACGAAATCGCCCGCAAGCATGACGGCGCCGACGTTGTACTGGTGAATACCTGCGGCTTTCTCGATTCCGCGCGCGACGAGTCGCTGGAGGCAATCGGCTCGGCGCTCAACGAAAACGGCAAGGTCATCGTGACCGGCTGCCTCGGTGCAGAGCCCGACGTGATCCGGCAACGCCATCCCGGCGTTCTGGCGATCACCGGGCCACAGGCCTATGAAAGCGTGATGGAAGCGGTGCACGAGGCCGTTCCACCGGCGCACGAGCCTTTTCTCGACCTCATTCCGCCCCAGGGTGTGAAACTGACGCCGCGCCACTACGCCTACCTGAAAATCTCCGAAGGCTGCAACAATCGCTGTTCCTTCTGCATCATTCCGGCGCTGCGCGGCGACCTCGCCTCACGGCCGGTGGGTGATGTCCTGCGCGAGGCCGAAAAGCTGGTTGCCGCGGGCGTCAAGGAACTGCTCGTCATCTCGCAGGATACGAGCGCCTACGGCGTCGACGTCAAATACGCGCCCAGCCAGTGGCAGGAGCGCGAGGTGAGAACGCGGTTCCTCGACCTGTCGCGCGAACTGGGCGAACTCGGTGCCTGGGTAAGACTGCACTACGTCTACCCCTACCCGCATGTCGACGAGGTCATCCCGCTGATGGCCGAAGGCAAGGTGCTGCCCTATCTGGACATTCCCTTCCAGCATGCCGCACCCAACGTCCTGAAGACGATGCGGCGTCCGGCCCATGCCGAGAAGACGCTCGACCGGATCGCGCGCTGGCGCGAGATCTGTCCCGACATCGCGCTGCGCTCGACCTTCATCGTCGGGTATCCGGGCGAGACGGAGGAGGATTTCCAGATTCTCCTCGACTGGCTGGACGAGGCAAGGATCGATCGTGCCGGCTGCTTCAAGTACGAACCGGTCAAGGGCGCGCGGTCCGAAGGCCTCGGCCTGCCGGCTGTCCCCGAAGAGATCAAGGAAGCCCGCTGGCGCCGATTCATGGAACGGCAGCAGGCAATCTCGGCCAGACAGATGAAGAAGAAGGTGGGCAAGCGCCTCCCCGTCATCATCGACACGGCCAACGGCACCCAGGCGACGGGTCGCACCAAATACGACGCGCCCGAGATCGACGGCACCGTCCGCATCACCTCTCGCCGACCCTTGAGGGTCGGCGACGTCGTGACGGTCAAGATCGAGAGTTCGGATGCCTACGACCTGTCGGGCATCGCGGCCTGATCAGCCTGGCTGTCGGCGAACATCGCCTGGAAGAACGGCGTCTTCATCGCGAGTTCGGTGTCCCTGGCTTCCGCGCGCTTGTTGGCGGGCCGCTCGAGTACCCGATCCAGATAGTCGATGAAGACAGGCTTTTCGGGCAGTGCCTTGAGCTGCCTCATCGTGTAGCCGATGCTGCTCCCCAGTTGGATATCAGCGGCAGTGAATCGGTCGCCGGCGGCGTAGGGCCGTTCGCCGAGCACGCGCTCCAGATAGGTGACCATGTCCTCGAACAGGCCGAAGGAATAATCGTTGCTGGCGTATTCGAGGCCATGGGCCCTCGCGGAGATGCACGGATCCAGCACCGCATCGTTGTAGACCAGCATGGTGAGATAGGCGCCGCGATCGGCATCCGAGACCGCAGGTGCCAGTCCTGCTTCGGGAAAACGGTCGGCGAGGAAGATCGTGATGGCCGCACGCTCGGTGACGATGGTTCCGTCAAGCGCGATTGCCGGCACCTTCTTGTTGGGTTGGATTGCACGATAGGTCTCCGGAACGCCGCCTTCGGCACGAATATCGATTTCCACCAGTTCGTATTCGACACCCAGCTCCTCCAGGAGCCAGAGCATTCCCGATCCGCGTGACCATGGCGCATGGTAGAGCTTCAGCATCGACATTTCCTTTCAGGGTTGTGCTGCGATGCTGATAACAAAAGGCCCCTGACAGCAGTCTGTCAGGAGCCTCAAGTTCCTTTCAGTCGCAGCGCGCTCTAGACGATGGCGAGCATGACCGCGAAGACCACGGCGAGCGCCCAGACCGCCGGCGTGAGTTCGGAAACCCGACCTGCAATCGCCTTCACCAGCACATAGGTGATGAAGCCGATGCCGATACCGGTGGCGATCGAATAGGTCAGCGGCATGGTGATCGCGATCGCGACCGCCGGTGCCGCCTCGGTCAGGTCGTCCCAGTCGATTTCCGCAAGGCCGCGGGCCATGACGACTGCCACGTAGAACAACGCGGCGGCCGTCGCGTAGGCCGGGATCGAACCTGCGAGCGGCGAGAAGAACAGCGCAAGCCCGAAACACGCCGCGGTGACGACTGCCGCAAGGCCCGTGCGGCCGCCCGCGGCAACGCCCGCCGCGCTTTCGACGTAGGACGTCGTGTTGGACGTTCCCACCAGCGCGCCGACGGTGGTCGCGGTCGAATCGGCCAGCAAGGCCTTGTTCATGCGTGGCAGCTTGCCGTCCTTATCGAGAAGTCCGCCGCGGTGGGCGACACCGACCAGCGTGCCGGCGGTGTCGAACAGATCGACGAAGAGCATCGAGAGCACGACGATCCAGAAAGTGCCTTCCAGCACGCGGCCGAAATCGAGCGCCAGGAACGTCTCGGACGGGTTGGGCGGCAGGGAGACGATGCCACCAAATTCCGCCACACCGAAGGGAATGCCGATGACGGCGACGACCAGAATGCCGATGATCGTGGCGCCCGGCACATTGCGGAAGTTCAGCGCGGCGATCAGCGCGAAACCCAGGAGCGCCAGGATAACGCCCGGCGCCAGGAAATCGCCCGACGTCACGAGCGTTGCGGGATGGGCGACCACCACGCCGGCATTCGACAGGGCGATGATGCCCAGAAAGAAGCCGATGCCGGCCGAGATCGCCAGCTTCAGCGTCTTCGGGATTGAGTTGATGATGTATTCACGTATCGGCAAGACACTGAGAATGATGAAGAGCACCCCCGAGAAGAAGACGCAGGCCAGCGCCTCCTGCCACGTATAGCCATAGGTGATGACGACGGTGAACGCGAAGAAGGCGTTGAGACCCATGCCGGGCGCGAGCGCGATCGGATAGTTGGCGTAGAGGCCCATGATGAGCGTGCCGATGATGGCCGCCACGCAGGTCGCCACGAAAACAGGGCCGAACGGCATGCCTGCTTCCGAGAGGATGGCCGGGTTGACGAAGACGATGTAGGCCATCGTCAGGAACGTCGTGATGCCGGCGATCACCTCAGTACGCACGGTCGTGCCGCTTTCGGTGAGCTTGAAATAGGCGTCCAGCCCGGAGGCTTGTCCGCTTGGGCGGTAGGTCTGTTCGGTCATGTCAAATGCCCTTCCCCTCAAGAGCGGCGCGACTCAGCGCGCCAATCCCTCGATTCGAATGCGACCAAAGTTCAAGTCAATAGCCAGGATGGGCCGCCCACAGTTCTGCAGCCCAAATGGCGGTCACCGGGACAATTCTGCTCAGGGAATGAGCACAGTCGCACCGGTCGTCTTCCGGCCTTCCAAGTCGGCATGGGCCTTGGCGGCATCGGCCAGCGCGTAACGCTGGTTGACGCGGATCTCGACGACGCCGCTCGCGACCACGTCAAAGAGGGCGTTGGCCGATTCCTCCAACTCCTCGCGCGTGGCGACGTAGCTGAACAGCGTCGGTCGAGTCGCATAAAGGGAGCCCTTCTGGGACAGGAGCGTCATGGGGAACGGCGGCACCGGCCCTGACGCGTTGCCGAAGGACACGAACATGCCGCGCGGCTTCAGACAGTCGAGCGAGGCCGGAAACGTGTCCTTGCCTACCGCGTCATAGACGACGTCGCATTTGCGGCCTTCGGTAATGCGATCGACCTCGGCCACAAAATCCGCTTTCGAATAATCGATGACGTGGTGGTAGCCATGCGCCCTGGCCAGTTCGACCTTTTCGGCGGAACCAGCCGTGCCGATCACGGTGGCGCCCAGATGATTGGCCCACTGGCCGAGAATCAGCCCGACACCGCCGGCAGCGGCGTGATTGAGCACCATATCGCCCTTCTGGACGGGATAGGTGCGGCGCAGGAGGTATTCCGCCGTCATTCCCTTCAGCATCATCGCCGCCGCCTGCTCGTCGCTGACGCCGTCGGGGATGCGCACCAGCCGGTCTGCAGGCAGGACGCGCTCGGTGCAGTAGGATCCGATGGGGCCGTTATAGGCGACGCGGTCGCCGACCTTCAGCCAGTCGACCCTCTCCCCCAGCTCCTCGACGACGCCGGCAGCCTCGTTGCCAAGGGTCAGGGGTAGGCCGGAGGGCGACGGGTAGAGGCCGGTGCGGAAATAGACGTCGATGAAATTGAGGCCGATCGCCGTATGGCGGACGCGCGCCTCGCCGGGTCCGGGCGCTCCGACCTCGACATCTTCGAACACCATCTTCTCGGTGCCACCGCATTCATGGATGCGTATCGCCTTGGCCATAACCTACTCCTTGCGTCCCAGATCCGGACGCCACTGCATGACGGCGCCGATACAAAACAGATAGATCCCCGTCAGCGCGATACCCGCCTGCACCAGCCACCCCGATTGAAGCCCTTGCAGCAATGCAACGATGGAAAGCCCGCACCAGACGAAAAAGACGGCAAGATTGACCGCGCGCAGACGCTTGACGCGCACCGGATGAAGGAAGTTCACCGGTGCGAATGTCAGCACGGCGCAGACCAGGACGACCGCGAAGGCCACCCACTCGCCGGGCTGGGTCACGAAAAGGGTGAAGACGACCATGTTCCAAACGACGGGGAAGCCCTTGAAGAAATTCTCTTTGGTCTTCATGCCGGTGTCGGCGTAATAGATCGCGCTGGACACCACGATGATGGCCGCGGACAGGAATGAGAGCCCAGCACCCATGAAGCCGCTCTGATAGAGCGCGAAGGCCGGGATCAGTACATAGGTGACGTAGTCAATGATGTTGTCCAGCAATTCGCCGGACCACCGCGGCAGGACTTCCTTGACCTGCAGCTTGCGGGCGATCGGCCCGTCCACGCCATCCACGAACAGTGCCAGGCCCAGCCACAGGAACATGGCGGTCCATTGCTGTTCGGCCGCCGCCACCAGCGACAGGAAGGCCAGAAACGAGCCGGAGGCCGTGAGAAGGTGAACCGAGAAGGCCCGCGTCTGCGGCCAGGTCACCTTCTTGTTCAGCCCGGGAAAGCGTTCGACGAGTTTTCGCCCGATGATGTTCTTGTTCACGGGCCGCGCCAGTCCAGCTTGCATATCTCGGCCGAGCGGCCGGCGAAATTCCAGTTGCGGCCGAAGGCCCGCATCCGGCTCTTGTCCGATTTCGCCACGATGATCTCCGGCGCGATCCAATATTCCGAATTCTTGATGATCGTGTCTTCGTCGCGATCCTTGCCGCGGATGGGCGTCACCGCGCCGTCGATGATCTTCGGGATCTGGAAGATGCGGGTCTTGTCTTCGACCTCGTAGGTGATGGGCTGACGCTCGATCCCGAGGAAGTTGCCGACCAGGATGGACAGAAGTCCCGTCGAGCCACCGGCCTTACCGGAAAATATCCTGCCGATCGCCTTCTCGGCATAGATGGAAGCCCGCTTGTCCAGAAAGAGCCCGGCCGTCCAGTTCCCGCGGCTCATATAGCCCGGGATTTCCATCACCAGTCCCAGATTGAGGCCCGACAGATCGACATCGCCGTAGTGACCGGCATCGATGCGGAAGCCGGCCCAGGTCTGGCAGTATCCCTCGGTCGGCGGGTGCTGCCCCAGCGACAGGACACAGGGGCAAAAGACGGTGCAGTTGCACGACAGCACCAGTTCCCCCTTCAATGCCCATTCGGTTTCGCGCATCTCTCCCCCCTTCGGATTCACAGCGAAACTAATAGAAGCGCGCCCGCCCACACAAGCAGTATCGCGCCGGCCACCTTGCCCACCGCCCTGCCGGGCAATTGCCGTTCGCCAACGGCGATCAGCGCCATCAGCGCCATCCAGAACACGTTCATGAGACCGACGGCGAACATGACGAGCATCAATGCCCAGCAGCAGCCGAGGCACCACAGCCCCTGGCGCATGCCGAGACGGAAGATCGACCCGGTGCGCGTGCTCCAGTTGGCAAAAAGCGTCGCGAACGGATTGCGGCACTTCTCGAGGCAGGCCTCCTTGAGGCGCGAGAACTGATAGGCGCCCGCAATGGCCAGCGCCAGGGCGGCGGCGGGGGCGAGAAGGGGGGAAGCGGGCGAACCGCTGCCGGCTGCCACCTGGACCGCGATGGCGGTTGCGGCAAACCCCAGCGCGGCAAGCGCCCAGATCGCCACATAGCCCGCGACCAGGACCAGCGGATGCACCACGGAAAGTCCACGCGCCCTGGCCGTGTCGGCGATCTCGCAATAGGTGCGCAGCATCGGCGCGGCGGCCGGCAGCATCATGGCCAACGCCATCAGCATCCACATCGTCCATAGTGCCAGGAACATCGGGATCGACACCTCGCCCGCAGGCGCAGGCGAAAGGCAGAGCGCCACGAACCGTTCGAGCAGCGCGGGGAGCGGAAGGTCGGGGAGCGCACGGAGAATGGCTGCACCAGGGCCGAGTTCCTCCGGTATCGCGCGCTGCGCGGCGGCGCCGGCCATGACGATCAGCACCGCCCAGGACAGAACCACGGCGAGCGCCACGATCGCGTAGACGAGCGGCCGCGACGCGAGCCCGATGCGCCCCGTCGCCGCGGCGGCAGGGTCCAGGTACTCGAAACGGGCATCGTCGGAACTCATGGAATGGCAATGGGCCAAATCGACACGTTGATCAATCCCGCCCCGGTGCCTAGTTGAGAGATCACCGATGCATCGATGAACCGCCTGCGGAAAGGACCGCGCCATGACCGAGCTGACCCGCCTTCCCATCCTCGTCGCGGGGACCGGTCCGGCCGGCCTCATTGCCGCTCTGGCACTGGCGGACCAGCAGGTTCCGGTGGTGCTGGTCGGTCCGCGCGCGGCCGGCCGCGACGACCGGCGGACGACCGCCCTGATGGGACCCTCTCTGATGCTGCTGGAGCGGCTCGGACTCGCCTCCCCGCTCGCCGCGAAAGCGGCGCCACTCGAGACCATGCGTATCATCGATGCCACCTCCCGCCTGGTGCGGGCGCCGACGGTGACTTTCCGGGCCAGCGAGATCGGCGAAGAGTATTTCGGGCTCAACATTCCCAACGCCCATCTCAACGCCGTTCTCGAAGACGCCGTTTCCGCCCGTTCGCTCATTGATCGGCGCGAGACATTGGTGAGCGAATGGATGCCGGGTGTTGACCACATCTCCGCGCGGCTGGACGACGAGAGCTTCGTCAATGCCAGCCTCGCCGTTGCCGCGGATGGGCGGAACTCTCCCGCGCGCGAGGCCGCGGGTATCAGAACCTGGCGACGCGACCTGCCGCAGACGGCCATAGTCCTCAATTTCGCGCATAGCAGAGCGCATGGAGGCATCTCGACCGAATTTCACACCGAAACCGGGCCGTTCACGCAGGTCCCCCTGCCCGGCAACCGTTCAAGCCTGGTTTGGGTCGTGCGGCCCGAGACGGCCGACGAGCTTCTGCATCTCGATGACGACACGCTGTCGATGCGGATCGAGAAGCGCATGGATTCGATGCTCGGACGCGTCTCCGTCGAGCCGGGGCGCCAGGCCTATCCGCTCGCCTCCGTGCTGCCTCATCGCTACGCGGCAAAGCGCATCATGCTGGTGGGCGAAGCCGGACACGTCTTCGCGCCGATCGGCGCGCAAGGGCTCAACCTGGGCATACGCGACATTGAGGCCATGGTGGACGTGGTCGGCAGATATGCCTCCGATCCGGGGTGCGATGCGGCTCTGGCCGCCTACGACCGCCGGCGACGGCCCGACGTGACGGCCCGTTCAGGCACCGTGGCGCTGCTCAACCGATCGCTCCTTTCGGATCTTCTGCCCTGGCAGCTGGCGCGCAGCGCGGGGCTCGGCGTGGTGGATGCCATTGCTCCCTTGCGGGCGTTCCTCATGCGCGAGGGCATGCGTCCCGGCACCGGCCTGACGGGCTTCCTGCGCCGTTCACCGGAACAGGTTCGGCGGTAGCATGCCGGTCGTGATGGCGTAGAGCAGCGCCGTCAGCGTGAGGACGGAAATGATCGTTGTCAGCAGGATCGAGGCGGAAGCTCGCTCCACCCACACGCCATATTGCTGTCCGATGACAAAGACGTTGGTGGCGGTCGGCAGCGCCGCCATCATGACGGCGGTGTAGACCCAGACATCCGGAAAGTCTCCGATCGCGCTCAGGACGACGTAGCAGATCACCGGATGGACGACGAGCTTGAGGGCGGCGATCAGGCCGAGTTCGCGTGGCACGCGCTTGAGCGGCCTCAACGCGAGTGTCACGCCCATGGCGAACAGGGCGCAAGGAGCGGCGGCCTGCGCCAGATATTGCAACAGACGATCGACGGCAACGGGTGGCTGGAACTGCAGCCAGGCAGCCAGCACGCCGGCCGCCGTGGCGATGATGAAGGGGTGGAAGGCGATCTGCCGCACGACCTTGAGGGCGACCTTCCAGCGTGATTCCCGCTCCTCGCCAGACAAGGCCATCATCAGCGGCGCGACGGCGAAATGCAGGATGTTCTCGAAGCAGAAGATCAGTGCCACGGGCACGGCCGCCGCCTCGCCGAAGGTCAGCAGGGCCAAGCCCGGCCCCATATAGCCGATATTGCCATAGGCGGCGGCCAGCCCCTTGACCGTGCTTTCGCCGATCCCGCTGGCCGAAAACAGCAGCGAGACGACGAACATCAGGGTGAACACGACATAGACGGAGAAGACGACCCCGAAAATGTAGGACCACTCGGTCAGCTCATCGACGGGCGTGCGCGCAATCAGCTGGAAAAAAAGAGCCGGCAGCGCGACATAGATGACGAAGGTGTTCATCCAGCCGAGCGCCTCCAGCGGCTGCCGGGTTATCCGGGCAACCAGGGCGCCCAGAAAGATCATCCCGAAGAACGGCAGGACGAGGCCGACAATGTCCGTCATAGGCTTTCCTGCAGAAGGCGAATGCACCGGCGCTAGGCCAGCGTGAACTATGCGTCAAGGCCGAAGGCATTGAAATGCGTGGGCTGCTGGTCCAAATAGGCACAAGTAGCAGCAGGCCAGAAGTGCGTATCATGACCGAGATCAGGGAAGCGAAGTTCAAGATCGGACAAGTCGTCCGGCACCGCCTGTTTCCGTTCCGCGGCGTGATCTTCGACGTTGATCCGGAGTTCAACAACACCGAGGAGTGGTACCAGGCGATCCCTGCGGAGGTTCGACCGCGGAAGGATCAGCCCTTCTACCACCTGCTCGCCGAAAACGACGAAACCGAGTACGTGGCCTATGTCTCGGAGCAGAACCTCCTTGAAGACAGTTCCGGCCAGCCGCTCCGCCACCCCCAATTGGGCGAGTTCTTCGAACGCACCTCGGATGGCGGTTACGCCCCCCGCCCCTTCGCCACGCACTGAGGCGAAACCTTCATCGGGGCAGATTGAAGTCTCGCATCACGCTCGCTATTTGACTGGTCGCCCGTCCGACTGGTGGCAGGCGTCTGCGGGGCAATCATGGAAACGCTGCTTTCTCCGGTCATATTGTTCTTCGTGCTCGGAGCGGCGGCGGCATTCGCGCGTTCGGACCTTTCCATTCCGGAAGCCATTGCCAAGGGTCTTGCGCTTTATCTGATGGCCGCCATCGGCCTGAAGGGCGGCGTCCAGGTTTCCGAGGCGGGCTTCTCGACGGAAATGCTTGCCGCGGCGGTGGCCGGTCTCGTCCTGTCGATCGTGATCCCGCTTCCGGTCTTCTTCCTGCTGCGGCGTGTGGGACGCCTCGATGCCATCAATGCGGCCGCGGTCGCCGCCCATTACGGTTCGGTGAGCGTGGTGACCTTCGTTACCGGCGTGGAGGTGCTGACCACCTCCGGACTGCCGCCGGCCGGCTATCTCGTCGCCGTCCTGGCAATCATGGAAACCCCCGCCATCATCGTCGGTCTCCTGCTGGCGCGCGGCGGGATGAAAAGCGAAGGTCACGGGCGGGCCGACCTGCTGCGCGAGACGCTGCTGAACGGGTCGGTGGTTCTGCTTCTCGGCAGCTTCATGATCGGCCTGGTCGCCGGCAGCGATGGGTTCGCACCCATCGCCCCCGTCTTCGAAACGGCCTTTCGCGGCGTGCTCTGCCTGTTCCTGCTCGACATGGGGCTGGTGGCGGCCCGGCGCATCATGGAATCGCGGTCCCTGACGCTCAGGCTCGCCATGCTGGGAGTGGCCTTTGCACTCGTCAACGGCACTATCGGCGTTGTCGTCGGGGCGGCGATAGGGCTCGATGTGGGCAGCGCTGCCGGGCTCGGCATCCTGGCGGCGAGCGCGTCGTACATCGCGGTGCCGGCAGCCATGCGGATGGCACTTCCCGAAGCCGATGCCGGGCTCTATCTCTCGATGTCACTGGGGGTCACCTTTCCCTTCAACATCGTCGCCGGCATCCCGCTCTACACGCTGCTCGCGCAATGGATCGTCTCGCCATGACCACCACGACATCCAAGATCAAGATCGAAATCCTGGTCGATGCGCCGCTCGTGCGCCGTGTGACCGAACTGGCCGAAAGCGTCGGTGTAACCGGCTACACGCTGATGCGCACGATCGCCGGTTCGGGCCGCGGAGGACGCTGGAACGAGGACCAGATATCCGGCGCCCAAACCAAGATCGTGTTCGTGACCATCACCGGCCCGCGTCGTGCCGAAGCGTTGATCGAGGCTCTGAAGCCCCTGCTCGACAGCCATGGTCTGATGCTGACCAAAAGCGTGGTGGAAGTCGTGCGCGGCGATCGGTTCTGATGCGTGCTTTGCAGGCGCAGAGCCCCGTGCTAGTTCGTCTCCTCCCGTCATTCAGAGGCTCCAGGTGATGGATTCCCTAGCTTTCACTGCGGCCGACACGGAAGAAGCTCAGTTGGCGGCCAAAAGACTGTCGGCGCTTTATGGTCATGCGGGCATCGGGGAAGCCGACGTCATCGTGCCGCTGGGGGGGGACGGCTTCATGCTGCAGACCATCCACCAGCACATGGGGTCGGGTCGTCGCATCTACGGCATGAATCGCGGCTCCACCGGCTTCCTGATGAACGAATATGCCGAGGAGGGGCTGCGCCAGCGCATCCTGGACGCGATTGCCGAAACGATTCGGCCGCTCGAGATGGTGGCCACGCGCAAGGACGGTTCCAGCGAGACCATGCTCGCCATCAACGAGGTCGCCCTTTTCCGGCAATCGGCCCAGGCGGCCAAGATCCGCATCACGGTGGACGACAAGGTGCGGCTTGAAGAACTGATCTGCGATGGAGTCATGGTCGCGACGCCTGCGGGCTCGACAGCCTACAACCTGTCGGCGCATGGGCCGATCCTGCCGCTTGACGCGCCGCTGCTCGCGCTCACTCCGGTCAGCCCCTTCCGCCCGCGGCGGTGGCGGGGGGCGCTCTTGCCCAATCGTTCCACGGTGCGGTTCGACGTGCTTGAGGAGGACAAGCGGCCGGTAAATGCGGTTGCCGACCACTCAGAGGTCAAATCGGTCCGCTCGGTCACGGTGCGCGAGACCCGCAAGGCGACGGTGTCGTTGCTGTTCGATGCCGGCCACTCCTGGGACGAGCGCATCCTCAGCGAGCAGTTCCGCTACTAACCAGCTGTTTCTGCAAAGACATAGGTGGGTGGGCATCGATCATGCCCAGGCTCGCTGCTTCCGGTCCGGTCGTGGTGGAGGGGGCTGGATTCGAACCAGCGTAGGCATAGCCAACGGATTTACAGTCCGTCTCCTTTAACCACTCGGACACCCCTCCAAAACCGTTACCGGAGCACGTGCGAGCTTCGCGAGGCCGGTCTGGCCGGAGCCGGCTGACCATCGCGATGGGCCTTATGGCGGGCCGCTTCCGGGCTGTCAACCGCTATCGGCGCGATAGACGTGGCGGGCGGGAGCGACACGGGATATAGGGGGCGATGAGCCAGAAAAAGTCGACCCACACGCCCAAGGACAGCCACTACGCCCGCCTGCGGCGCCAGCATCGCGACAGCGTGGCGGAAACCGCAGCACCGGCCGAAGACGGTCTTGTGCGCCTGTACGGCCTGCACACCGTGCGGGCTGCCATCGCCAATCCCAGGCGGCGTATCCACAGGCTGCTTGCCTCCCGTAACGCGCTGGCGCGTCTCGATCTCGCCAATTCAGGCACCCTGCCCTTTCCCGTGGAAATGGTCGAGCCCAAGGAAATCGACCGGTTGACGGGTGCGGATGCCGTTCACCAGGGGGTTCTGGCCGAGGCCGAGCCGCTGAAGCCCAAGCCGCTTTCGGCACTGGGCGACACCGCGCTCGTGCTGGTGCTCGACCAGGTGACGGACCCGCACAATGTCGGCGCAATCATGCGCTCGGCCGTCGCGTTCGGCGCCGGCGCGCTGATCACCACCGCGCGTCACAGCCCATCGGAAAGCGGAGTCCTGGCCAAGTCCGCGTCAGGCGCGCTGGAGCACATCGATCATCTGGAAGTGCGCAATCTCGCCGTAGCGCTGCAGGAATTGCAGGAAGCGGGCTATCAGACCGTCGGCCTCGATTCGGAAGGTCCGGACGTGCTCGAGAAGAGCTTTGCAGGCGACAGGATCGCCCTGGTGCTCGGCGCTGAGGGCAAGGGTCTGCGACAAAAGACGCGCGAGACGGTGGACCTGCTCGCCCGCCTCGATCTCGAAGGCGCGATCCGCTCGCTGAACGTGTCGAACGCGGCTGCCGTCGCCATGTATGCCGCCCGCCGGCACCTCGCCGGTGCCGGCGGGCGGTAATCGAATGTCAGTCGAGATCGATGTCGAGAATCGCCATCGAGAAATTGTAGGACAGGTCGCCGTCCTCCTCGTCGCGGAAGATGACGCCGAGGAACTCCTCGCCGACATAGAGCTCCGCCGAATCCTGCTTCTGCGGCCTCGCCCTGACCTGCAGGGTGGGGTTGTTGAAGGTGCGCTTGAAATAGGCTTCGAGCTTGCGGATTTCTTCCGGCTTCAAGAGGCTTCTCCGATGCGTTCTTGTTTGGGCTATGGGCGCGCTTCTGACACGCCGAGCGTCAGCCTGTAAAGGGTACAGGCCCTGCTTCGGTTCCCAGAGATTTTCTGACGGTCAGTGATCGCCGTTCAAAAGCTGATCCATCGCGCGCGAAGGCTCGTCGCACCCGGTCTCGCCGACAATGCGCGCAGGGACACCCGCAACCGTCTTGTTGTGGGGAACGGATTTCAACACGACCGATCCGGCCGCGACCTTGGTGCAATGGCCAATCTCGATATTGCCGAGAATCTTGGCGCCGGCACCGATCAGAACGCCATGTCGGATCTTGGGGTGCCGATCCCCGCCAGCCTTGCCCGTGCCGCCCAGCGTGACGCCGTGGAGCATCGACACGTTGTCCTCGACGACGGCGGTCTCGCCGACCACCAGCCCGGTGGCGTGGTCGATGAAGATACCCTTGCCGATCCGAGAGCCCGGATGGATGTCGGTCTGGAAGACAGCGGACGAACGGCTCTGCAGATAGAGCGCGAAGTCACGGCGGCCATTGTGCCAGAGCCAGTGCGCGAGGCGATGCGTCTGAACGGCGTGAAAGCCCTTGAAATACAAGACCGGCATCATGAAACGGTCGCATGCCGGATCGCGATCGTAATAGGCTTGGATATCGACCCTGACGATGCCGTCCCATTCGGGCTCGGCGGCGATCATTGTCTTGTAAGTCTGCCGGATCAGATCCGCGCTCATGTCGGGATGATCAAGCCGTTCCGACAGGCGATGGATGACGGCGTCTTCAAGCCGATCGTGGTTGATGATGGTCGAATAGAGAAAGGCCGCAAGCAAGGGGTCGCGTGCAACCGCCTCTTCCGCTTCCTTGCGGATAGAAGACCATATGGGATCGATCGGCTGGACCGTCCCGGTCCTCATGGCGCTGGCACTGTTCATCTTCGCCTCCATGGCCATCGGCGCTTGCCCTGCCAAAACATAGTCTCTACTCCCAAAAGCGTCTCGTATGAACCGCATTTTGCTTAACCGACCTTCAATGGGAATTGATGCATGGCGATTCAAGATGTCGGCGGAAAATGGATTTCGGTGCAGATCAGCGGTGACGGCATCGCCACCATCCTTCTCGACCGCCCGAACAAGAAGAACGCGCTCGATTTCGAAAGCTGGCGCGCACTGGCCGCATCGTTCGCGCAACTTGCCGACAATGCGCATCTTCGGGTTGCGGTCCTCGGCTCGACAGGGTCCGACTTCTGTGCCGGTGCCGACATCGCAGAATTCGACACGATGCGCGGCGATCCCGATGCGGCACGCATCTACGAGGCGGCGAACTCGGCGGCTTTTGCCGCGATCCGCAATTTCCCCGTGCCCACGATCGCAGCCATTCGGGGCATCTGCTTCGGGGGCGGCTTCGGTCTCGCAGCAGCCTGCGACTTGCGCCTTGCCTCCCGCGATGCCCGCTTCGCGGTTCCAGCCGCGCGGTTGGGCCTGGCCTATCCCGTCGATGCGATGGCAGACATCGTTCACGCTCTCGGGCCCCAAATCGCGCGCCACCTGACATTCACCGGGACCAGCCTTGCAGCGGAAGAGGCGCTGGCGGCCGGCTTCCTCCTGGAAGTCGCCGACGGCGATCCATTCGATCGCGCCATGGCCATCGCTTCGACCATTGCCACCAATGCCCCCCTTTCGGTGCGCGCATCAAAGGCGTCCATCGGGGCAGTGCTCTCTGGCAGGCCGGAAGATGCCGAGCGCGCAGGGCGGATCGGCGATGCCACTTTCGCCAGCTCCGATTACGCCGAGGGCCGTGAAGCATTCAGAACCCGACGCCAACCGAAATTCCGAGGCGAATGAGGATTGCCGACACGAGCTGTCACCAGATTCGGCGTTCGCTCTTGCCCGGATACCGAAATTGAGGTCGCTGGTTCGCCGAGACAAAAAGCAAGGCACCCATATGGCCATACTGATTCCCAACCGTCTGGCGCGGCGCCACTTCATCGCACGGCAGGGCCTCGCCTCGCCGCCGCGCCGGGCTCTGTCGCGCGACGACCTCGTGGCGATGGTCCACGATCTGGGCTTCGTGCAGGTCGACAGCATCGGCACGGTCGAGCGCGCCCACCATCACATCCTGTTCGCGCGCAACCAGACCTACCGGCAGCGCGATCTGCATCGCCTGATCGAGGACGACCGGTCTCTGTTCGAACACTGGACGCACGACGCCTCGATCATTCCCTGCGCCTTCTTCCCTTATTGGCGCCACCGCTTCGCGCGCGACCGGGAGCGACTGCAGTCGCGGTGGTGGAAGGAAAGGCTCGAAGCCGCCCGCCTCGAGATGGACCGGGTGCTCGACCGCATCGCGCGGGAAGGGCCGCTGCGTGCCCGCGATTTCGAGGCCCGCGAGAAGCCTTCGACGGGATGGTGGGACTGGCATCCCTCCAAGGCCGCGCTGGAATTTCTCTGGCGCACCGGCGAACTGGCCATCGCCCGGCGCGACGGATTCCAGAAGGTCTACGATCTGGCGCAAAACGTGATCCCGACAGCTCACTACGAGCGGGAGATCGAGCATCACGCCTTCATCGACTGGGCCTGCCGCAGCGCTTTTCGCAGGCTGGGCTTTGCCACCCGCGGCGAAATCGCCGCCTTCTGGGATCTGGTAACGCCGGCCGAAGTGGAAGAGTGGATGAAGGAGAACCGGGAGGAATTGCTGCATGTCGAGGTCGAGCCCGCCGATGGCGGCAGGCCGCGCGCCTCCTACGCTCTGGCCTCGGCATTCGATCCCGCCATCGAGCCGCCCGAAGCGCCGGCAAGGCTGCGCATCCTGAGTCCCTTCGATCCCCTGCTGCGCGACCGCGCGCGGGCAGAACGCCTCTTCGGCTTCCAGTATCGCATCGAGATTTTCGTGCCCGAAGCCAAGCGCCAGTATGGCTACTATGTCTTCCCTGTCCTGCGCGGGGAAACGATGGTCGGACGCATCGATGCCAGGGCCGATCGGCAGATCGACAGGCTGGTGGTGCGCGCCTTCTGGACGGAACCGGGCGTGCGCGTTTCGGCGGCGCTGCTAAGCGCGCTCGACGCCGAACTGGAGCGTCTGCGCCGCTTCGCGGGCGTCGGCGGGGTCGAGTTCCAGGACGGATGGCTGCGGGTCTAGGCCGCTTCCCGGTCGGTGAGAAATTCGAGGATGGCGGCGCAGAACACGTCGTTACGGTCGCCCGCGACCATGTGGCCGGCGCCGCCGACATCGACATAGCTCGCCTGCGGCGCCAGTTCGACGAATTCGCGCGCATATTCCTCGTGCACCAGTTCCGACTGCATGCCGCGCACGAGCAGCATCGGCACATGCATGCCGGGCAGCGCAGCCAACAGTTCGTCGCGCACGGCGGCGCCATCGCTTTCGAGGCTGGCGTCGCCCGCAAACAGCGCGGGATCCCAGTGCCAGCGATAGCGACCGTCTTCCCCAAGACGCAGATTCTTGCGCAGCCCGTCGAGAGAGGAGGGACGCTTTCGATGCGGCAGGTAGGCCGCGATCGCGTCTGCGACTTCCTCAAGCGAGGCAAAGCCTTCCGCCAGACGGGCACTCATGAAGCCCTGAACTCGCGCCACGCCGCCCGGATCAAGCCGTGGCGTCACGTCGACGAGAACCAGCGCTTCGAGGAGCCTGCCGTGGCGCGCCTCGGCCGTGAGCGCCGAAAGTCCGCCCAGGGACGCGCCCACCGCCGACGGCGCGGCGTGGAACATCTCCGCGACCTGGCGGAAAATGGCTGCCGCATCGGCGCCGAAATCACCGAAGCCGTAATTGCCGCTCGCGACCCAGTCGCTCTGGCCATGGCCACGCAGATCGACGGTGATCGCGCGCATTCCTTCCGAGGCGATGCGCCGCGCGGTCTCATCCCAGGCGTGGCGGGTCTGGCCGCCGCCATGCAGGAGCACCACGGGATGGCCGCGACCGTCCCACAGATCCGCGACAAGGAGGTTGCCCTCCGCACCGGCAAGTTCGAGCGTGTTCGGCTTCAAATCGGATGGTCCTTCAGGAAGTCGAGGACGCGGGCCTTGAACGAACGGTCGCCGACCGACTGCATGTGGTCGCGTCGCTCGACGGAAAAGGCCTCGGCATTCACCATCAGGGCGGCGAGATCGGCGGCCGAGCCCGCAATGTCGTCGCGTGTGCCGACGCCGATCAGCGTCGGCTGGGCGATGCGCGCGACATCGGTCTCGGAAACGAGTTCGCGCGAAGTTTCGATACAGGCGGCCAGCGCCTTGCGGTCGCTCTTCGTCTGGTCGGCGAAGGCTCGAAACATCTGCCCTCGCGGATGGGCTATGGTCCGGGGATCGTCCGCCAGCAGCGCTCCGGCGATCGGGTCCCAGTCCCCTACCCCCTCGACCATGCCGATGCCGAGCCCGCCGAAGACCAGGCTGGCGACGCGTTGGGGATGGCGCAGAGCCAGGAAGGCGGAAATGCGCGCGCCCATCGAATAGCCGAAGACGTGGGCCTTCTCGATCCCCAGATGGTCAAGCAGGGCGGCCGCATCATCGGCCATGGCGGCGGGGTAGTAATCCGCCTTCTCGTGGCTCTTCGACGAACGGCCATGTCCGCGATTGTCGATCGCCACCACGCGGTAGCCCGCATCGTTGAGCGTCTTGACCCAGCCCGGATTGATCCAGTTCACGGCAACAGACGAGGCGAAGCCGTGGATCAGGAGGATCGTTTCGCCTTCGCCGGCGACCGCCGGACTATCGATATAGGCGAGGTCGAAACCGTCATGTCGAAATGATTGCATGGAGTAGAAATGCCCCGCTCAACCGGATCAGTCTTCGCCGGCGACCGCATCGATACGGGGGTGCCGCATGCGCGTGCCGGGTTCGATGCCGGTCTCTTCGGCGATGCCGGCCCTGATTTCAAGCACGAAGCGAACCGGGTCCTGGGGACCGATGGCGTCGAGCGAAAACGGTTCGCCGCGTTCCACCGACACCACGCGGCCATCTTCGCCGATGAAGATCAGGTCGAGCGGCATCGGCGTGTTGCGCATCCAGAAGCTGGCTGGCCGGGTAACGGCGAATGCAAACAGCATGCCGTGATCGTTGTCCATTTCCTCACGGAACATGAGACCGCGGGCCTGCTGCTCGGTGGTTTCGGCGATCTCGATGGTGAAGCGGCGCTCGCCTTCCGCGGTCATGGCGACGAGGGGAACCTCGTCGACGGGCAGGATCATCGGATCGCCACTGGCTTGCTGGGCAAGGGTGACGTTGATCATCAGCGCGAGCGCGGCAAACAGCGCGAACAGGCCGGCAGGCAGCCGGAGGGCTGGGGACATGGTCAAACCTTTCGTCGAAACATCCGATCAATCAGTGCGAGATCGGCAAGGTTCCCACATCGGGGTAGATTTCGGCAGCCATAAGGCCCTTGTCGCCATTGCCGAAACGAACAAGGACGACCTGCCCGGGCCTGAGTTCGGCAAGGCCATAGCGGCGCAGAGTTTCCATATGGACGAAAATGTCCTCGGTGCCTTCGCCGCGCGTCAGAAAGCCGAAGCCCTTGGTCCGGTTGAACCACTTGACGAGGGCGCGTTCGAGACCGCTTTCGGCCTTGACGGCCACGTGGGTGCGCTGCTGCGGCTGCTCGGCGGGATGGACCGCGGTGGAATTGTCCATCGAGATGATGCGGAAAGCCTGCCAGCCGCGATCGCCCTGACGGGCGAGACAGACGACGCGGGCGCCTTCGATGGCGGTCTGGAAGCCGTCCTTGCGCAGGCAGGTCACGTGCAAGAGAACATCGCCCAGACCGGGCTCGTCGGGCAGCATGAAGCCGAAGCCCTTGGCGACATCGAACCATTTGATGGATCCGGAAATCTCAAGGAGTTCCGTCTCGCTGCCGCTGTCGGCGGACAGGGCATCACCCATGATCGCTGTACGACCCTCCCCCGAGGCCTTGTCCCCCATCCGAACGCACCTTCTTCTCGAGACACCCCAACTGATTCTCGATGAGCAGGATAACACTGTCGGGCATCTTTTTAGCAAGGCCCGGCGGTCGATTTTCACCGGCGAAGTATCAGAGATACTTTCGGCGTACTTCGCCGGACAGGCGACGACCGGCTTGCCGCGCATCGTGCAGAACCATATCTAGTGGCATCATTGAAACGGAGCTTTTCTTCATGCGTTATCTGCACACCATGGTGCGCGTCGCCGACGTAGACGCCTCGCTCGACTTCTACTGCAACAAGCTCGGCATGACCGAGGTGCGGCGCATCGAGAGCGAGGCCGGCAAGTTCACGCTGATCTTTCTGGCTGCGAGCGAAGACGAGGCTTCCGGGCGCGACAGGCAGGCTCCGCTCCTCGAGCTGACCTACAATTGGGATCCGGAAGACTATACGGGCGGCCGCAATTTCGGGCACCTAGCCTATGAGGTGGACGACATCTATGCCACCTGCCAGAAGCTGATGGACAATGGCGTCACCATCAACCGTCCGCCGCGCGACGGCCGGATGGCGTTCGTCAAGTCGCCGGACGGCATCTCGATCGAATTGCTGCAGAAGGGCGACGCGCTGGCGAAGGCCGAGCCCTGGGCGAGCATGGAAAACACCGGCAACTGGTGATGCTGTACGGCCGCCGGGCGATTCCCGGCGGCCGCTTGCGATACTATTCGGCGGTCACGGCGCCGGTTTCACGGCGGCTGCGCTCGGCATTCAATCTGCGCACGGCCATCGCCAGAACTTCGGTCTTCAGGTGTGAGCCGGTATCCTGCTTGGATGCCTCCGCGCCACGAGGCGCAGCCTTGCCTCGCATCTCGCGGCGGCGTCGGCTCGCCACGTCCTTGGCACGATCACGACGGTCGCGAACCAGCTTGATGAGGTCGCGCAGTTCCTTGTCGGAAAGATCCGCAACCTGCGGATGATGGGTCCTCTCCACCAGTTCGAATTCCTCGGTGTCGAGAGCGCGCTTTTCCTCTTTGCGTGAGATAGCCAAGTCTGAACTCCATTCTTGATGTGCCGGCGGCACCTTGGTGCCATATGCAGTATTCCCAACGCACGGACAAGGCGCGGGTTGCACGGGCGCAACAGTGGGGTGGCGCGATCAGCCGCGCCGCCTGGCCCCGACCTTTCGCTTGGCTTCATCGATCAGCACATTGGCGGCACGCATGCGCAACTCGGCCAGACCGCGCTGGTCGTCAGGCAGGCGGTCGGGATGATTTTTCAGCGCGAAATCGCGCCTAACACGGGTAAGTTCCTTTTCGCCCAAGGCCGAAAGGTCGCCCAACTCGGCTTCAATATCGCGCGGATCCACGGTCGGCGGCACCTTGCGGGCGCCGACGCGGGCAGCGACATCCTCAAGTTCGTCGAGGGCCTGGTCCAGATCGGGATAGTCGGCGGGATTTGGCCCGGGGAAAATGCCGGGGCTGGAAGCCTGGAGCCGTTCCAACTGGTCGAGGAAATCCACTCTCAGTGAGGGCGCCGCCGCGTGGACGCGTTCGGATTGCTCGGCGTCCCGGCTCATCAGGGCGTCCAGCAGTGCTGAGAAGTTCGGGTTGGGCTTCGAAGCCATGCCACGTCCAGAGTTCGGCTGTGATTCTCCTGCTCATCGATAAGGTGCAGCGGTTAAGAAGGTTCCCCCTGGCTCGCCAGCAAAAGCGCGGTTCCCGCGCGCCGCTTGATCGCTGGTTAGCAAGAGGTTAATCCACTGCTCGCAGCATGGACCCCTCAATGACCCAGCCCACCATCGTCTTCGATCTCGACGGCACGCTCATCGATACCGCGCCGGACCTTCTGGCAAGTCTCAATCATTGCCTGCTCTGCGAGGACATGAACCCCGTCGAAGCCGCCGAACTGCGCCGTTATGTCGGCATGGGCGCGCGCGTCATGATCCAGCGAGCGTTCGCGGCAGGCCAACGCGACCTTGATGAGGAGACGCTATCGCGGATGATGGAGGTGTTTCTCGACCACTACACGACGGGGATGCCCGGCACCTCGGCGCCCTACCCCGGTCTGCTTGCCACGCTCGACCGTCTGGAAGACGCAGGCTATGCCTTCGCGATCTGCACCAACAAGCTGGAGCGTCTTTCGGTAAGCCTGGTGGAGAAGCTCGAGATCGCCCATCGCTTCCGCGCCGTTTGCGGAGCGGACACGTTCGCGTTTCGCAAGCCGGATCCACGGCACCTGCTGGAGACCATCGCGAAGGCCGGAGGCGTGCCGTCACGGTCCATCATGGTGGGGGATTCACGTACCGACATCGACACCGCAAAGGCTGCCGGCATTCCGGTCGTGGCTGTCGATTTCGGCTACACTGACCGTCACGTTCGCGAGTTCGAGCCCTCGCACATCATTTCTCATTACGACGAGCTCAGCCTTGATCTGGTCGAGCGTCTTTTGGACGCGGCGGCGAGTTGAACCCAGCTTGACTTCACTCCTCGACGCACCGTATATCGCGCCAGTCCGGCCTCGGGTCGAACGGGCGCGTAGCTCAGCGGGAGAGCATTCGCTTCACACGCGAAGGGTCACAGGTTCAATCCCTGTCGCGCCCACCATCGATCCGGCCGAGCGGCCATCCCGCCATTCAGTTTCCCATCATCTCCACTATTTCCACGCGGCGATTGCGCGCGCGCCCTTCCTCGGTCCGGTTGGTCGCCACCGGAGACACCATGCCGGCGCCGGCCGGCTGCAAACGCTGGGCCGCAATTCCATGGCCGTTGGCAAGCGCGTCCACGACGGCCTGGGCGCGGCGCTGCGATAAGAGCAGGTTGTAGTCGAAACTGCCCTCCCCGTCCGTGTGGCCCACGATCAGAACGCGCAGTGTCTCGTTGCCGCTCAGGAGGCTTGCCAGTTCCTCGATCTGGTCGGCAGATTGGGGCTGAATGTCGGCACTGTCGAAGTCGAAGTGGATGCCGTAGATCGCGATCTTGCCATCCCGAACCAAAGTCTGCTCGAGTTCGGAAGCTTCGATGACAGCGATCTGGTCGGTTTCCATGGGGAGGGTTTCGACGATGGTGACGGCAAGATTGGGCATCAGGGGGTTCTCGCCGCGGGCCGGCACCTCGACACCGATCATGCCAACCCAGATCGTGGCCTCGGGACCGTCGCGGCGGGCCACCAGGTAAACAGTGCTGTTCCATGTCGTGGGCAGACCGATGCCGGCTCGAGCAGCGTCCCAGAAAGTGGGGATCTGCGGCGGTGAGCATTCCTGCTGGCCGCGACAGGTGAAGACGATCTCGAAGCCATTGCCTTCCAGTGCGCGCTGGTGATTGCGGATGATCTCGAGCACCGAACGCGAGGCCGGCCCCACATAGCGGATTGATGTCGTCTTGCCTTCCAGCGACACTTGCCAGTCGTCAGGACGGTCGCGCTGTTCGCGCCCCAACGGCCCGGTCGGCAGGCGCAGCTCGTCGTAGCCCTTTTGGGAATAGAAATCGATCACCGCGCCCTGATAGCGACCAACCTCCGGATGATCGGAGGCGCCCGCCACGTCCTGCGCGTAAGCGCCGGCCTGCGCGCCAAGATAGAAAAGAAATGCCAGCAAGAATTTCCGCGCCAAAGATCGCATGGCTTCCGGCCTCCCTGTTGCCAAGAAGAGGATATCGTCTTTACTGCCGCCGATAAACAGATTTGATGCCGGCCCTACTCAAGCGCTTCAGGAACGTAGGCAGGAACCGGGATTTCGGCACGGAAGACGTAGCCGTCGTCCTCGGACAGTGTGATCTTGCCACCCCATTTCCGCTCCACCAGGCCGGTGATCAGGCGATGACCGAAACCGCTCCCGGCGGCGGTATCTCGACGCTGCTCCAAGCAGCCCCGATCGCGCCACTCCATCTCCAGACGGGAGGCCGTACCGCTCGACTTCAGCCTCCAGCCCAAGCTGACACGTCCGTCCTTGGCGGCCAGGGATCCATATTTGGACGAATTGGTCGCGAGCTCATGCAGGACGAGCGCCAGATCGAAGCTCAGGGCGGCGGGCAGCAGCACATCGCGGCCGTCCATGTCGATACTTTCGCGGAAACCGGCAAGCGCTGTGTCCGCCAGCGTGCGGAGCCGCGTCTGCGTCCAGCCATCCTGGGAAATGAGGTAATTGGTACGGGCGAGAGAATCGAGCCGCGCGCGAAACGATTGCGCCGGCAGGTCCTCCTTCGCCGAGCCCATCGTCTGGTTGAAAAGCGATTGCACGAGCTGAAACATATTGCCGGAGCGATGCGCCATTTCGCGGATCACGAGGCGTCGCCGTTCGCTGATGCGAGCCTGTCTCACGCTCGTCGCCACGATGTTCGAGACAGACAGAAGGAAATCGGCATCAGCCCTGTCGAAGTTCCTCAATTCGGTGGTGTGCACGCCGAAGACTCCGTAGGGTCTGCCTTCGTCCCCTGCGATCACGACGCTCAATCCGCTGCGCACGCCGTGCTCGTGCAACAGCGGCGGCCCGCTGAAGCGCGTTTCTGTCCCCAGGTCGTGGACAATGACGGGGTCGCCGCTCATCAGCGTGTATCCGGCCTGGGATTCCTCATCGATACCGACGATGCCCTTGCCGACGAGACCGTCGGCCCAGCCAATGCCCTCGACCAGTCTGAGCGCGTCGGCGCTCGGCGTGAATTCGAGGATCTTGGCCATGGGCACGGAAAGGACGTCCGCAGTGACCTCCACAGCCCGCCGCAATGTGCGGGAGATGTCTTCTTCGGCCAAGGCGAAGGTGCCGAGTTCCGAAACAGCCTGTTGCTGCGCCAGACGGCGCTGGATCTGCCGCCTTGCCTCGATCCTGTCGGTCGCGTCCTGGCAAATGCCGGTCAGATAACGGTGACCGTCCGACCCTTCTACAATTCCGCCCCTTGCCTCGATCCAGATCGCTTCCGAGCCGCCCATCGGGCGGTTGCGGTAGCGGACCTCGTAGGTGCCGCCGGTCTCCACCGCGGATTGAACCGCTGCCAGAACCCCGGCCAGATCGTCCTCGTGGATGTCGCGAGCAAAGGACTGAAACGTCCCGTCGAAGGTGCCGGCCGGCAGGTCGTGGATGCGTTCCAGATTGCGTGACCAGGCGAGTGTCTCGCCATCGATCCTCCAGCGCCAGATGCCCACGCCGCCCGCGACGAGGGCAGCCTCGGCTTCTTCGCCAAGCGCCAGGAAGAGGTCGTCGTCGCGCGAGTCCGTATCGGCTCCGGGCATGATTTGGTCCCCCCAAGGGCCATGAAGGTCTGCGGCTACCTACACCGGCAGTGGACCTCCTTCAAGAAGAAGGCCGGCCCCCTCCCGGGGACCGGCCCTTCGTTCTGTTGGTTTGGCCCACAAATCAGCTGGAAGGCGTTCTCAACTGGCGAACCCTGTCGAGCGATTTGGCCAAATGGCTGTCGCGGCTGTAGACATCGTCATAGAAGCCGACCTTGCCGCCTGCCTCCGGGAAGGCGGTGAAATACGCCACGTAGACGGGCACTTCGATATTCAGATCTTCGCGGGAATGCGGACGCTGGAGGCGTCCGGCGACATCCTGATCACTCCAGCCCAGGACAGCTGCCGCCATTGCACGCGGATCATCAAGGCGGATGCAGCCATTGCTGAGCGCGCGGTTGGACCGGTCAAAGAGATGACGGTCGGGCGTGTCGTGCATGTATATCGCGTGGCGATTGGGGAACATGATCTTCAACTCGCCGAGCGCGTTGCGCGGACCCGGCGTCTGGCGGACATCATAAGGAATATTGGCACCGTAACGACCCCAGTCGATCGAGGCCGAAGACACACGCTGACCATTTCGGTTGGTGACCTCGAACCCAGAGCGGTCGAGATAGCCCGGGTCGTCGATCAGCCGCGACAGATAGGTATTCACCAGAATCGAGCGCGGGACGCCCCAGAAGGGATGGAATTCGACGTATGAGACCCGGTCCTTGAAGAAATAGGTCTGGCGTGAGGACGTCCCGTAGATGGCTCGCATGTTGAGCTTCTCCACGCCGTCCTCGAAATACTGCGCACGATAAGAAGGCGCATTCAGAAAGACGAAACGCTCGGTGAGATCGGATGGAAGCCAGCGCAGCCTCTCGAGAGCAAGCTTCACCTTTTCGACTCGGCTCGCGACCGAATCGCCAGCGAGTCCCCTCACGGTCTGCGGTCCGATGACGCCGTCCACCTGCAGGCCGCGTGCCGCCTGGGCGGCGCGGATGACCGGGACGAGTTCCTCGGCGTACTGATCGCTGCCGCGATGACGCTCCAGCGCCTCACCATGCTCGGCCAGAAAAACCGAGTCAGCATCGCGCTCTATGAGCTTGGTGATCTTGGCGAATTCGGGGTTCGAGTTGCCGGGACGGATCAGTCCCTGCAAGTCGATCACGATGTCGTTTTCCTCGGCGACGCGCAGCATTTCCAATTCCGCGCGCAGCTGGCGATAGAAGTCGTTCTGCGGGTGGAGGGTGGCGAGATAGGAGCCTACGTCCTCGCTCGATGCCAGCGTGCCCAGCTCAGCCTCGTAGTCGAGTTCCTTGAGCTTCAGGTCGTGATAGCCGGACAGCTTGTTGGGATCGACCCTGCCGCCATGGACATCACGCATGTAGCGCAAGGTGCGGGCAGACAGCTCCATCTCGAAATTGGCAAGCTCGCTCTCGCCGGCACCCGGACGCGGTGCAGCGACGCGGTAGTCGTCGGCGTCGAGACCGTGGCTTGCGGCAGAAGCGAGAATCTCGAGCACCTGCAGTGAGGCAGCGTTGGGGCCGGTCGAATCCACCCAGATGAAGTCGGGATGCTGCGAATAATGCGCGACCAGCGCAGCGCCAACCGCCTTCTCGGTCATCAGTTCGAAAGCGTCCAGTTCCTCCAGGAGAGGGCCGGTCAGGCGCAGAGACGCTGCAAGCGGGTCCTCGACAGGGATCACGGTCTCGACCGCCGTTTCGACCTCCTCTGCCTCGGGCAATGCCTGCGCGCGCTCGACCGAAACCGGCGCGAGATCGACGGCGATCTCGAGAGGCGCGGCATCTTCGATCGTCGGCAGGGCGCCCCGCGTGGCAACCGCTTCCGCGGGTTCATCGGTAGCGCCGGGACCTTCGAGGGCCTGCTCGGCGCCCGGTGCCACTTCGTCGGCCCGCCCGATCTCGGCGCTGACGCGCGAAGCCAGATCGGCATCCTCGCTTGAAGTCGCGGAGACTTCGTCGCCATCGTCGCCGGCGGTTCGTGCGCTCGCAACGGGCAGCGTCGCGGCGCCTTCCACAGAGACCAGGGCCTCTTCATCCGCGCTTTCGAGCAGGCGCTCGACAGAACCGAATATTTCGGGGTCCACGCCTTCGCTGCTGGCCACCTGAATGCCGGCGGAAGGGAGCTCGGCGCGCACATCCTCCGCGGCTATCTCGATAGCCGAGAAGTCGACACGAACCAGAGCATCCGGCCTGTACTCATAGTTGCTCGGCCCGGCGACCCGCGGCAGCGAGGCGGGCTGGGTGCGCTGCGGTTGCGGCTGCGGTGCGGGCTGGACGCCCTCCTGCTGAGGATCTTGGTGCCGCTGGTTCGGCTCTCCGAACAGGAGATTGAACAGGCCCTGCGCCGATGCCGGCTGCGCCGCCAGCACGATCGCCGCGAGCGCCGTGGTCGCCAGCGCCAGTTTCCTCGTTCTCAAAGACTTCATGATCCCACCAATTCCTGTTTCATTGCCCCTGTGCGCTTACCGACAATCGGTGGGCAACGCGCAGGTCCCTTCCGGGCACGCGCTGCCGCCACTCGAACTCGATCCGCCACCCTGCTTTATCGTTATGATTTGCCCCGACTATAGCGATTCAGCCCTCTCCGGTTAAGCCGCAGGGCGCCGTCATGACGCTTTTGCGGCGCGGGCTGGCATTTTTGACACGCGGCCTACCCGCAGAGCGGGGCATTTGCCGGGCAATTCACGCAGATGTGATCCTCGATGGCCGATTGCGACGTGTCGGCAAGGCTGCTGGCACGTTCATTCATCGAAGGGCATCGACCGCGCGATGCAGCCCTGGAGGTCTGGCGGCGCAACCGTCCGGATTTGACCTTGGGGCGTTCGTGAAAATACACTCGCGCGGCAAAAGAAAAGTTGATGAAAAGCCAGGAGGAAACGATGAAAAAAATGATGACGGGCGTTCTCGCAGCCGCCCTTTCCTTTGGACTAAATGCGGCAATTCCCGCTGCTGCTTCGCCTATTCTTCCGATGCAGCCCCTGTCCGCGGCGAGCGCCGAACGACCCATGGCCGACGTCCATCAGGTCCAGCGTCGCTACTATCGCGACGGACCGCGCTATGGCGACCGGCGCGGATACTGGCGGGGTCACCGGGGATATCGGGCCCAGCGTCCCGGCTACCGCTACCACGGCGGCTACTGGTATCCGCCGGCAGCCTTTATCGCGGGTGCGATCGTCGGTGGTGCGGCGGCAGCAGCGACCGCGCCGCGCGCGCCGGGCGGCAGCTACTACTACAGCCCCTCCCATGTGGAGTGGTGCATGGGGCGCTACCGCTCGTATCGGGCATCGGACAACACGTTCCAGCCCTATAACGGCCCGCGACGCCAGTGCCGCTCGCCCTATATGTGAGCGTGTGACTATCGAACGTTCAGGAAGGCCCGCGGCGCTGTCGCGGGCCTTTCTTCGTGATCAATCCGCGGGCTTCATCGGGCCCGCGCACTCGCGAATGACATCGAGGGCCCCCAGCACATGTGCGCGCGTGGTTTCGAAAGAGCCTGCCTGGAAGCGGATGGCAATCCGCCCATCGACATTGGTCTGGGTCAGGAAGATGCGGCCGTCATCGTTGATCGCGTTGACCAGCGCGATGTTATGAGCGTCGAGATCGGACACGCCGCGCGGGACATGGCGGAAGGTAAAGAGCGAGAGCATCGGGGACGTGACGATTTCGAAGTCGGGTTCTTCCCCGATGGCAGCTGCCAGTTCCCGGCTCCAGGCGACGTGGTCGCGGATCATTGCCCGCAGACCTTCCAGACCGTGGGCGCGCAGAAGAAACCATATCTTCAGGGCGCGGAAGCGACGTCCGAGCGGGACGGACCACTCGGAATAGTTCACAATGCCGTCGCGGCCATGCGTCTTGAGAAACTCCGGGCGAATGGCCAGCGTGCGAACCAGATCCTCGGGCCGGCGCACAAAATGCACCGAACAGTCGAACTGGGCCCCAAGCCATTTATGTGGATTGAACACAACCGAATCGGCCTCTTCGACACCCGCCCATAGATGTCGGAACTCGGGGCAGATCATGGCCGAGCCGGCCCAGGCGGCGTCGACATGCACATAGAGCCCATGCCTGCGCGCAACCGCGCAGACTGCCGCCACATCGTCCGTACCACCGACGCTGGTCCCTCCGACGCTGGCGATAATGCCGGCCGGAACGTGGCCGGCTTCGAGATCCGCCCGTATTGCCGCGTCCAGCGCTTCCGCGTCCATACCGCGCAACGCACCCGTCACTGGTATCCGGACCAGATTGTCCTCGCCGATGCCGGCGATCCAGATGGCACGGTCGATCGACGTATGAACCTCGCGCGAAGTGTAGATGCGAAGTGCCGGCCCGCCGGAAAGCCCGCTGCGGTTTCCCTGCCAGTCGAGCGTCCTTTCGCGCATGGTCAGCACTGCTGCCAGCGTCGCCGAGGAGGCGGAGTCCTGGATGACACCCGAGAAGGCTTGCGGCAGTCCAAGTGCCTGGCGGAGCCAGTCCAGCATGCGCGTTTCGAGTTCGGTGGCGGCGGGCGACGTCTGCCACAGCATGCATTGCGCTGCCATCGCGTTGACGAGGTGCTCGGCCACGATGGAAGCCGGCGCAGCGTTTGCGGGGAAATAGGCAAAGAAGCCCGGGTGCTGCCAGTGGGTCATGCCCGGTACGATCTTCTTCTCGAAATCGGCGAAGATCGCTTCCATCGGCTCGGGCTGTTCGGGCGGCTCGTTCGCAATGAGGGCGGCGATCGCGCCGGGCGCCGTCCGCGACCGCACAGGGCGATCCTTCAGACTTTCCCGATAGTCGGCGCCCCATTCTGCGGAGCGAACCGCCCAATGCCTGAATTCTTCGTTGTCCATGTCTGTCCCCGCTTGCCCGGTGCAGGGACCCGGTACAGCCTAGCCGCTAGCCGGTAAAGTCGGGCAGGCGCTTGAATGCATCCTTCAGCGCGTCCGACCATCCCTGCGAAATCGCACGGTAATAAGCATCGTCGCTATCGATCCGCTTGCGCAACCCGATTTTGTAGCTGTCGCGCGCATAGAACATCAGATCGAGCGGCAGGCCGACCGATATGTTGGATTTTTGCGTTGAATCGAAGGAGACCATCAGAAGCTTGGCGGCCTCTTCAAAACTCATGCCCGCCTCGTAAGCCCGGATGATGATGGGCTTGCCGTATTTGACCTCGCCGATCTGGAAGAAGGGCGTGTCGTTGTTGGCCTCGACGAAATTTCCTTCCGGATAGATCAAAAAGAGGCGCGGTTCCGTGCCCTTGATCTGTCCACCGAGAATGAAGGTCGCGCCGAAAGCGTCGGCATTCTGACCGACTGGCGCGGTGTTTGCGATGACCTCCTTGACGGTATCGCCGACGAGACGCGCGGTCTGGAACATGGAGGGGGTGTCGAGCAGTGTATGGGTCCGCTCGCCAGGCGCCTTCGTCCGCTCGTCCAGCATGCTGACCACCGCCTGGGTCGTGGCAAGGTTACCAGCCGTCAACAGCACGATCACACGTTCGCCCGGCTTTTCCCAGGCAAACATCTTTCCGTACTTGGCGATGGAGTCGACACCTGCATTGGTGCGCGTATCCGACATGAAGACCAGGCCGCGGTCGATCTTGAGGCCGACGCAGTATGTCATGGAGCGATCCCGATTCCGGGAGCGATTCGCTCCCTACTGTTGAACCGAGATATGTACTGCAAGCTCTTCGGTACCCTGTCCAGTCCGAATTCCGGAGACCGGCATTGCGCAGCGATAGTCGAGGCCGACGGCAAGGCGAACGTATCGTTCATCGGGCGAGATGCCGTTAGACACATCGAACCCGACCCAGCCCAGCGTCTCCACATGCACCTCCGCCCAGGCATGCGTCGCCACCTGATCATCCACCCCATCCATCATCAGGTAACCGCTGATGTAGCGTGCCGGAAGACCCATGCGGCGGGCGACAGCGATGAATATGTGGGCGTGGTCCTGGCAAACGCCCTGCCCCTGGGCCAAGGCTTCTTCGGCGGTCGTGCCAACATCTGTCGTCCCCGGCACGTATTCCACCTGCTCGCGTATGCGGTGGATGAGCGCGTGAAGACGGTCGACCTCGCTGGTGCCGGGAAGATCAACCATCAGCGTGGCCACGCCCTCGCCCGGCCTGGTCAGATCGGTTTCGCGACCAAAAAGCCACAGCGGCGCGAAGCCATATTCCCTGCCGTAGATGCCGGTGCTGTCGAGCGTCTCCACCTCGCCATCGGCCACGATTTCGATGAAACTCTGATCGCCGTCGACACTGAGCAGGCGCGTGTCATTGGCGAACTGATCGCTGAACCGCACCTCCTCGCGCGCGCCCTCTATCTCGAGCTTCCAGGACAAAACCCTTTGCGTGGGACCGCTCACGGGTACGATGCGCAAGCGCTGCAGCCCGTAGCGCACGGGCTCCTGATATCGATACGTAGTGACGTGGCGGATTTTGAGGAGCATCTTCAGAAGAACCGGTAATCGCGGGCGATGTCGTTGCCCAGCGCATTGTTGCGCACGATGAAATCGCGCAGGAACTCGTGGAGTCCTTCGTTCAGAACGTCCTTGATGGTCGATCGTTGCAGCTTCTGGGCCGTCTCTTCGAAAAGGTCATGGCATTCATGCCGCTTGCCGTACTCGTCGGCCAGGAACCCCAGACTGTCGCCAATCATGCGATAGGAGAACGCCAGCGAACGCGGCATGCGGCGGCTGAGGATCATGAATTCGGCAATGTTCTCGGGCCGGTAGTCGGCCTCGTAGACCCATCGGTAGGATCGGTGCGCGGAGACCGATCGCAGGATCGATTCCCACTGGTAGTTGTCGAGCGAGGATCCGACCCAGGCGACCGAGGGCAGCAGGACGTAGTATTTGACGTCGAGGATGCGCGCGGTGCTGTCGGCCCGTTCGATGAATATCCCCAGCTGCGTGAAGTCGAATATCTCGTTCCGCAGCATGGTGCCGTGGAAGGCGCCGCGGATGAGGGCCGTCTCGCGTTTGATGGCATCCAGAAGCCGTGGCAGCTCGCGCTGATCAATCGGCGTCGCCAGCATGCGCTTGAATGCCATCCAGGCTTCGTTGATCGATTCCCACGTTTCGCGGGTCAGCGCCGTGCGCACCATGCGCGCATTTGTTCGAGCCGCATCAAGCGAAGAGACCACGCTCGACGAATTTGCCGTATCGCGCAGGAGGAAATCCGCGACCGTGTCGGCCGTGAACTCGGTGTGACGCTCGCGAAACGCATCAAGGGCGCCCGCGCTGGTCAGCACCGAAATCCATTCATCCGAAGAGGATTCCGTGTGCGTAAGCGCCAGCCGCAAACCCGTGTCGACAAGGCGTGCCATGTTCTCGGCACGCTCGATGTAGCGGCCCATCCAGTAAAGGCCATTGGCGGTGCGTCCCAGCAGCATCTCAGTACCAGCCCCCGCTAATCATCGAGCACCCACGTGTCCTTGGTGCCGCCACCCTGGGACGAGTTCACGACAAGCGAGCCCTGCTTCAGGGCTACGCGGGTCAGTCCACCAGGCACGATGCGGATGCGGTCGGAAACCAGCACGAAAGGACGAAGATCGACGTGGCGTGGCGCAAGCCCAGCATCGGTCAGGATCGGGCAGGTCGAGAGCGCCAGCGTCGGCTGGGCGATGTAATTGCCCGGGCGCGCCTTCAGCTTGGCCGCAAAATCCTGGCACTCCTTCTTCGAAGCGGCCGGGCCGACCAGCATGCCGTAACCGCCCGAACCGTGGACCTCCTTCACGACCAGCTCGTCGAGGTGTTCGAGCACATATTTGAGGCTGTCGGGCTCGGAACATCGCCAGGTCGGGATGTTTCCGAGGATGGCCTTTCTGCCGGTGTAGAACTCCACGATTTCCGGCATGTAGGAGTAGATGGCCTTGTCGTCTGCGATGCCGGTGCCCGGGGCATTGGCGATGGTGATGTTGCCGGCGCGGTAGACATCCATGATGCCGGCGACGCCCAGCGTGGAGTCAGGGCGGAAGGTCAAAGGATCGAGGAAATCGTCATCCACCCGACGGTAAAGCACGTCGATCTGCTTGTAGCCTTCCGTGGTGCGCATCGCGACGTGGCCGTCGACGACGCGCAGATCGTGTCCTTCGACCAGTTCCACGCCCATCTGGTCGGCCAGAAAGGCATGCTCGAAATAGGCCGAATTGAAGCTGCCTGGCGTCAGCACCGCGATGGTCGGTGGCTTCTCGCTGCCGCGAGGGGCAACGGCCGCCAGCGAGCGGCGCAGCAATTGCGGGTAGTTCTCGACCGGCAGGACCTTGATCCGCTGGAACAGCTCGGGAAAGAGCTGCATCATCGTCTCGCGGTTCTCAATCATGTAGGACACGCCCGAAGGTGTCCTGGCATTGTCCTCGAGCACGTAGAAATCGTTCTCGCCCGTGCGCACGATGTCGACGCCGATAATGTGCGTGTAGACGCTTGCCGGGGGGCGCACGCCGATCATCTCCGGCAGGAAAGCATCGTTGCCCGCAATGAGTTCGCGCGGGACGCGACCTGCTCGAATGATCTCCTGGCGGTGATAGATGTCGTCGAGAAAGGCGTTCAGCGCCTGAACGCGCTGCTCGATGCCCTGCGTCAGCCGCCGCCACTCCGAACCGGAGATGATGCGTGGCACGATATCGAAGGGGATGAGGCGTTCGGACGCCTCTTCCTCGCCATAGACATTGAAGGTGATGCCGGTCTTACGAAACACGCGCTCGGCGTCGCGCATCTTTTCATTAAGCCGAGCCGGTTCCTGGGCATCGAGCCAGGTTTCGTAATTCAGATAAGGCTGCCTTGTCCCCGACTGCCCCGGATGCATCTCGTCGAATGCTGTCACGCCATACTCCCCTCACCCCATTATCAAAGGCGCTCATCACGAAAAGCAAGCCATTTGTGGAATTTTAGGCTGAACGCATGTGCATTGGAGAAGGTTGCATATTGATTGAGCAGTTCTGCGGAGCATGGTGTTCCAAAGTGGCAAAACCGCTGCCGCGCCCCAATCGTATCTGGCAGATCGAAGCAGAACATTCGGGAGATGGCATGATGAAGAAATTGCTGATGAGTGCCGTGGTCTACCTTGCAGTGATGACGCCGGCATGGACGAGCGACGCGGCGCTTTCCGCCGCCCAATCGACCATCCAGGCGCAGATCGAGGCCTTTCTTTCCGGCGACGATGCGGCCGCCTACAGCCACGCTGCTCCCGGCATACAGCGCATCTTTCCGAACCAGGAGCGGTTCATGAGGATGGTCAGGGAAACCTACCCTGCCGTTCACCGGCCACGCTCCTTCGCCTTCGGTCCCGGCGAGAGCGATGGGGCGGGCGCCGTCATCCAGCGGGTGGAACTGATCGGACCCGACGGCCGAGGCTACGAGGCCGTCTATACGCTGGAACTGCAGCCGGACGGGCGCTACAGGATTACGGGCGTCCACCTGCGCGAAAGCCAATCGCTGGGCACCTGACGCGTCAACCGGGGATCCAGCCGAGACGCTGCATGATGAAGACGGTGCCGCCGGCCATGGAGGCGCCGACGAATGTGCCCCAGCCCGTATCGACGAAGGCGACCGCCGTGTCGAACCCGCGCATGACAGCGAGATTGGTGAAATTGTAGGTCATGTAGGTCAGGAGCCCGAACATCGCGCCATAGCCGGTCGCGACCTGCCAGCTGTTCTGTGCGATGCCGGCCGAAATGGCAAAGAAGACGAGGCCGGCGATATAGATCAGGTAGAACAGTGCCGCCACACCCCAACGCGGCTGATCCAGAATGATGTCGCCAATGCGCGACATGTAGAAGTTGCGGGCGATCACCCCCAACCAGAGCGCGTCCATGATCAGGAAGATGACCAGCGCGATGCCGTAGGCCTGAACGTATTTCATCGGAATTGCCCTTCTCCGCCGAGGCCCGATTGCCTTGTCGAAAGAGCATACGTGGCTAGATCGGCGGCAGATCGCCCCTTGCCCACATTTCCGTGATCTCCCCGGAACGCGCCTCGAACCGGCCTGCCTCGATCGCCGCGCGGATGTCGGCCATGAGGCTCTGGTAGTAGGCGATGTTGTTCCAGGTCAGGAGCATGCCACCGAGGGATTCGCCCGACTTCACCAGATGGTGCAGATAGGCCCGCGAATAGTCGCGGGCCGCCGGGCAATCGCTTTCCTCGTCGAGCGGGCGCGGATCTTCGGCATGGCGCGCATTCTTGAGGTTCACCTTGCCGAACCGCGTATAGGCCAGGCCGTGGCGGCCGGCGCGCGTGGGCATGACGCAGTCGAACATATCCACGCCCCGCGCGACCGACTTGAGGATGTCGTCGGGGGTGCCAACGCCCATGAGATAGCGCGGCTTGTCCCGGGGCAGGATCGGGCAGACGACATCGAGCATGGCCAGCATCACCTCCTGGGGCTCGCCGACGGCAAGCCCGCCGATGGAATAGCCCTTGAGGCCCAAGTCACGCAGCGCTTCGGCCGAGCGGATGCGGAGCTCCTCGACATCCCCGCCCTGGACGATGCCGAACATGGCCTTGCCTGGCTGGTCGCCGAAGGCCGTCCTGCAGCGCTCCGCCCAGCGCAGCGACAGTTCCATGGCGCGTTCGATCTCGGCCGGTGGCGCAGGCAGCCGGATACACTCGTCAAGCTGCATCTGGATGTCTGAATCGAGCAGACCCTGGATCTCGATCGAGCGCTCCGGCGACATCTCGTGGACGGTACCGTCAACATGGGAACGGAACGTCACGCCTTTCTCCGTGATCTTGCGCAGATCGGCCAGGGACATGACCTGGAAGCCGCCCGAATCGGTCAGGATCGGCCAGGGCCAGCGGGCGAATTCGTGCAGACCGCCGAGCCGGCCGACACGCTCGGCGCCGGGGCGCAGCATCAGGTGATAGGTGTTGCCAAGGATGATGTCGGCGCCCGTTTCGCGCACCTGGTCCATATACATCGCCTTGACCGTGCCGCCGGTACCGACCGGCATGAAGGCGGGCGTGCGAACAGTGCCGCGTGGCATGACGACTTCGCCGCGACGGGCCGCGCCATCGGTGGCGAGGAGGTTGAAATGGAAGGGCTGGTTCATTGCGGGTGCCGGGAGAGAAGGCTGGAATCGCCATAGGAATAAAAGCGATAGCCGGACTCGATTGCGTGGCGGTAGGCCGCCTGCATGCGTTCCAGCCCGCAAAAGGCCGAGACCAGCATGAAGAGCGTCGAGCGCGGCAGGTGAAAGTTGGTCATCAGGATGTCCACGGCGCGAAAGCGGTAGCCCGGCGTGATGAAGATGTCGGTAGCACCGGACCACGGCGCGACCCTGCCGGTCTCGTCGGTGGCGCTTTCCAGGAGTCTCAGCGAGGTCGTGCCGACGGCGACGATCCGCGCGCCACGCGCCCGCGCCGCATTGAGCGCCTCGGCCGTGACCGCATCGACATGCCCGATCTCGGCATGCATGCGATGGGCGTCGGTATCGTCGGCCTTTACGGGAAGAAAGGTCCCTGCCCCGACATGAAGCGTCACGAAGCGCTTCTCGATGCCACGCGCCTCGAGGCGATCCATCAGGTCGGGCGTGAAATGAAGACCGGCCGTCGGTGCGGCCACGGCGCCCTCCTCGCGGGCGTAGATCGTCTGGTAGTCCGCCCGGTCCTTCTCGTCATCGACACGCCGCGCTGCGATATAGGGCGGCAAGGGAATGTGGCCCACGGTGTGAAGTGCGTCATCCAGGGCCGGTCCCGACAGGTCGAACTCCAGCAGGGCCTCGCCGGCCTCGCCCTTCTCGACAACAGTGGCGTTCAGGGTCCCCGCGAGACACAGCTCCCCGGAATGGCCGAAACGGATGCGCTCGCCGACCCTGACCCTCTTGGCCGGTCTCAGGAACGCCATCCAACGCTCGGGTCCGACACGCATGTGCAAGGTTGCCTCGACCGCCGCGCTGGCCTCGCCGCGCTGACGGACACCTTTCAACTGGGCGGGGATGACGCGGGTGTCGTTGAACACCATCACATCGCCGGGCTCAAGCAGGTCCGGCAGGTCGTGGACCACGCGATCGGCAAATGCCTCTCCGTGCCGCACAAGCAGGAGCCGCGCGGCATCGCGCGGCTCGGCGGGCCGCAGCGCGATCCTGTCCTGGGGAAGTTCGAAATCGAAGAGATCGACGCGCAAGGTCGGATCTTACGGGCCGACGCAGGACACGGGCCAGACACCCTGCCCGGCGACCGCCAGCGTACCGGCCGTGGCCTGGTCCTTGCCTTCATCGGCAGAAACAAGACGCAACCGCACGAGGACGCTTTCGAAATTGGGGTCGACAAAATCCACGAGAATACGCCCCTCCTCCGAAAAGGCTTGGCCCACCGCCAGACGCGCAGCGGAGTCATCGCCCGTGGACCAGGTCTCCTCGCCGACAGTGATCGATGCGGCAACGATGGCAAGAACCGGAAGGCTGCCAAGTGTGAGTTCGACAGAGACGTCATCGCCACCGATACCCTGACACCCGATGCTGCCGGTGGCCGAGGCCTGGCCGGTCAACAGCGGAAACAGAAGCAAGAGGGCGATGCGTCTCATGTCGAAAGGTCCGCTCTAGAGATCTGCCATTACGCGCAGGGACACGATCTTGTCGGGATCGGCCACCGGTTCGCCGCGCTTCAGCTGATCGACATTCTCCATGCCTTCCACGACCTGTCCCCACACCGAATATTGCCGGTTGAGGAAGCTGGCGTCGTCGAAGCAGATGAAAAACTGCGAGTTGGCGGAGTTCGGCGCCTGCGTGCGGGCCATGGAGCAGGTGCCGCGACCGTGATTGGCGTTCGAGAACTCGGCCTTCAGATCGGGCTTGTCGGAGCCGCCCATGCCTGCGCGGCCCGGGTCGAAACTCGCACCGCTCGACTTGCCGAACTTGACGTCGCCGGTCTGCGCCATGAAGCCGTCGATCACGCGGTGGAACACCACGCCGTCATAGGCGCCCTCACGGGTGAGCTCCTTGATGCGTGCGACATGTCCGGGCGCAAGATCGGGCAGCAGCTCGATCACCACCTTGCCCTTCGTCGTTTCCATGACGAGCGCGTTTTCCGGATCCTTGATTTCGGCCATTCTGATTCCTTCCTTTGAGATTCTATTCGTCCGACGCGATCCGCACCGAGATCATGCGATCGGGATCGGTCACGGCACCGTTCGAGGCCCGATCACCGCGCTTGATATTGTCGACATGCTCCATGCCGCTTACCACCTGCCCGACCACCGTATAGGCGCCATTGAGGTTCGGTGTCGGCGCGAAGGTGATGAAGAACTGCGAATTGGCCGAGTTCGGATCCTGCGCACGCGCCATGCCGAGCGTGCCACGCTCGAAGGGAACATCGGAAAATTCGGCGGGGATGTTGCCCAGATCAGACCCACCCATGCCAGCGCGCTGGCTGTTGTAACCCTGTTCGAGATTGCCGTACTGAACGTCGCCGGTCTGGGCCATGAAGCCATCGATGACCCTGTGAAATGCGACGTTGTCATATGCGCCGCGCCGCACGAGGGTCTTGATCTGCTGGACATGCTGCGGCGCGATGTCGGGGCGCAGCGCGATTTCGACCTCGCCATCCTTCAACTCGATGATCAGCGTGTCTTCCGGATCCGTCGACTGCGACAGCGCAGGAGATGACAGGATACCGAAGGCCATCACGAGGGCTGCGGCAAGGGAAATGGATTTCATTGGAAGGGCTCCGTAACTCTGTTCACTTGCGAAACTTGGCTTCGAGTGCTTCGGCCACATTGGCCGGCACGAACGGGCGAACATCGCCGCCCATGGAAGCGATCTGGCGCACAAGTGTGGCGGTAATGGTGCGCACCGACGGGCTTGCGGGCAGAAAGACCGTCTGCAGATCAGGCGCCATGGTCTCGTTCATGCCCGCCATCTGCATCTCGTAATCGAGATCGGTGCCGTCGCGCAGTCCACGGATCATGATGGACGCGCCATTTGCGCGCGCCGCCTCGATCACAAGGCCCGAGAAGGAAACCACCTGAAGCCGGGATGCATCATCCTCGATTTCACCGGCGGCCCATTTGCCGATCAGTTCCACGCGCTGATCGAAAGTGAAGAGCGGTTCCTTCGAGGCTTGCACACCGATGCCGACGACAACCTTGTCGGCAATCGTCAAGGCGCCCTTGAGCACGTCGAGATGCCCGTTGGTCAGTGGATCGAAGGATCCCGCGTAGAAAGCTGTTCGATCTGTCATGGCGACCGTTTTCTATCTTCGTGCCGTCCGCAACGCAAATGGAGCGCGCGGACTTCTCGTCGGATGAACGCCGGGTGAACCTGTCGATCAGCGAGGGTTCAGTCCGTAACGGCAATGTGAAGCCATCAGGAATGAAACCAATTCCGGCATCGACCGTTGAAGGGACAAGGAGACAGACCGATGATGATCTTCATGCTTGCAGCAGCCATGACCGTAGCAATGCTCATCGCAACCGCGTTCGGTCTTCGTGAGGAAGCAGAGCGCGTCCGCGTGGAGACCCGCCGCCGGCAGGCCAATCGCTACGGTCTGTACTGATTAATCCCCTGCCCTTCGTACCCGAGTATCAGTTTTCAGAGTCAGCGCCGTCCGATCCCAGATCGGGCGGCGTTTCGTTTGCGCCTTCCTCGATCACGTCCTCATCTGACTGCGCATCGGGAATGTGCTCGACCGACACCACGCGCTCTTCGCCAGCGGTGGTGAAGATTTTCACGCCCTTGGTGGCGCGGCTGGCGATGCGGATACCGCCCACGGGGACACGGATGACCTTGCCGCGATCCGTCACCAGCATGATCTGATCCTCCTGGCCGACCGGGAACGCCGCGACCAACGGTCCGATTTCGCCCGTCTTGGATACGTCCGTGGCGCGGATACCCTTGCCGCCCCTGCCGATGACACGGAAATCGTAGGATGAAGAGCGCTTGCCGAACCCCTTCTCGCTGACCGTCAGCACTAACTGTTCGCCCTGCTTGAGCGTCTCGTAACGTTCGGGCGTCAGATCGGCTTCCTCTGTCACTTCCTCATTGGTCAGCGCAACGTCGTCCTCGTCGAGCCCGGCGGCCCGGCGTTCGGCGGCCGACTGCTTCAGGTAGCTGGCGCGCTCGCCGGGGGTCGCATCGACATGGCCGAGAATGGCCATGGAAATCACCCTGTCGCCGTCGCCGAGATTGATGCCTCGCACGCCGGTCGAATTGCGACTTGCGAACACGCGCACGTCGGTTACGGGGAAGCGGATGCACTGGCCGGATTCGGCCGTCAGCAGGATGTCGTCATTCTCGGTACAGGTGAAGACGCCAAGAATGCTGTCTCCCTCTTCGTCCAGCTTCATGGCAATCTTGCCATTGCGGTTGACCTGGACAAATTCGCTCAGCTTGTTGCGGCGGACAGTACCGCGCGTGGTCGCGAACATCACGTCCAGCTCGGCCCAGCTTTCCTCGTCCTCGGGCAGCGGCATGATGGTGGTGATGCGCTCGTCCTGCTGGAGAGGCAGCATGTTGCGCAGGAACTTGCCCCGCGACTGAGGCGTGCCGATCGGCAAGCGCCAGACCTTTTCCTTGTAGACGATGCCGCGCGAGGAGAAGAAAAGGATCGGCGTGTGGGTATTGGCCACGAACAGACGCGTGACGAAATCCTCGTCCTTCGTCGCCATGCCCGAACGGCCCTTACCGCCGCGCGCCTGGGCGCGGTAGATCGAGAGCGGCACCCTCTTGATGTAGCCCTGATGGGTGACGGTGACGACCATATCCTCGCGCTGGATGAGGTCTTCGTCCTCCATGTCCGCGCCTGCATCGGTGATCTCGGTGCGGCGCGGCGTGCCGAACTCGTCACGAAGCGCGACCAGTTCGTCCTTCACGATCTGCTGGATGCGGGCGCGCGATGACAGGATGTCCAGGAAATCGGCGATCTCAACGCCGATCTTGTTCAGCTCGTCTGCGATCTCGTCCCGACCGAGCGCCGTCAGGCGCTGCAGGCGCAGTTCGAGAATGGCGCGCGCCTGCTCCTCGGAAAGATTGTAGGTGCCATCCTCGTTGATGCGATGGCGAGGGTCGTCGATCAGCAGGATCAGGCTTTCGACATCGGAAGCCGGCCAGCGACGCTCCATCAACTGCTCGCGCGCGGTCTGCGGGTCGGGTGCGCGGCGAATGACCCTGATGACCTCGTCGATATTGGCGACCGCAATCGCCAGGCCGACAAGCACGTGCGCCCGCTCGCGGGCACGCCGAAGGAGATACTTCGTACGGCGACTGATCACGTCCTCGCGGAACCAGACAAAAGCCTTCAGCATGTCGAGCAGGTTCATCTGCTCGGGCTTGCCGCCGTTCAAGGCGACCATGTTGGCGCCGAAGGACGTCTGCAGCGGCGTGAAGCGGTAGAGCTGGTTCAAGATGACGTCGGCATTGGCGTCGCGTTTGAGCTCCACCACCACGCGATAACCTTGGCGATCGGACTCGTCGCGAATGTCGGAGATGCCCTCGATGCGCTTGTCGCGCACAAGTTCGGCCATCTTCTCGATCATCGAGGCCTTGTTCACCTGATACGGAATCTCGGTGACGATGATCGCCTCGCGATCACCCCTGATCTGCTCGATCTCGACCTTGCCACGCATCACGACCGAGCCACGTCCGGTCAGGTAGGCGCTGTAGATGCCGGCGCGACCCAGGATGAGACCACCGGTCGGGAAGTCCGGCCCGGGGATGATCTCCATCAGCTGCGGCAGTTCGATTGCCGGGTTCTCGATGAGCGCGATGCAGCCATCGACCACTTCGGTGAGATTGTGGGGCGGGATGTTGGTCGCCATGCCCACGGCGATACCGCCCGAGCCGTTGACCAGAAGATTGGGGAAGCGCGCCGGCAGAACCTTGGGTTCCTGGGAGGCACCGTCATAGGTGTCCTGGAACTCGACGGTCTCCTTGTCGATGTCCTCGAGGAGCTCCCCCGCGACCTTGGTAAGCCTCGCCTCGGTATAGCGCATCGCCGCAGGCGGATCGCCATCGATGGATCCAAAATTACCCTGGCCGTCGATGAGCGGCACGCGCAACGACCAATGCTGGGCCATGCGCACGAGCGCGTCATAGATGGAGGCGTCGCCATGCGGGTGGTATTTACCCATGACGTCGGCAACAGGGCGTGCCGACTTCACGTATTTGCGGTTCCAGACATAACCGCTCTCATGGCTGGCATAGAGGATGCGGCGGTGCACCGGTTTCAGGCCGTCGCGCACATCGGGCAGCGCCCTGCTGACGATCACGCTCATGGCGTAATCGAGATAGGAGCGCTGCATCTCCTCCATGATGGAGATGGGGTCGATGCCTTCGGGCCCGGTCGGCGTCGTCTGATCAGTCAATGGACTTCACGCAATCTGTTGGAATCACCTGCTCCTTATATAGGAACAGCGCGGTGGTATCCAAACCTCACCGGCCGATTTCCAAGGCTGTTTTCTTTATTTATATCATGGCGTTAGATGCCCCATCGATGCGTGGCGCAATAAGTCTCGCCGTCGGAAACGTGCCGCGGGCCGCATCAGCCCGTCATGTGGGCGAATCGTCGGCACAGAGAGGCGGTTGGGGTGGCGCGTTTCTCCATGCTAGGTTTCCTCCGAAACCGACGGAATCGGATCGGTGGAGGGGCGGAATGCCGAGCTATGACGCGCTGTTCAATGCGCTTGTGACGATGCTGGTGACGATCGATCCACCGGGGCTGGCGCCACTGTTCCTGGCCGTGACCGCCGGCATGAATCGCGCCGAACGGACGCAGGTCGCGGCGCGCTCCTCGATCATCGCCTTCTTCACGCTGGCCCTCTTCGCCGTGGCTGGGGCGGCAATCCTGGCACTGTTCGGCATCACGCTGCCGGCCTTCAGGGTCGCGGGAGGGCTGCTGCTTTTCTATATCGCCTTCGAGATGATCTTCGAGCGCCGCCAGGAACGGCACGAGAAGAGTGCCGAGCGTGCGATCACCACCGACATGATCCGCAACGTGGCGGCCTTTCCCCTGGCGATACCGCTGATTGCAGGCCCCGGCGCCATCTCCGCATCGGTGCTGCTTTCGGGGACGATGCCGGGACCGACGGGGCACGCGATGCTGGTCGCGATCATCGCGCTGTGCATCGGGATCACCTTTCTGGTGCTCCTGCTTGCAGAGCGGGTGGACAGGTTCTTGGGAGAGACGGGTCGCTCGATCCTGACACGGCTTCTGGGGGTCATTCTCGCAGCGCTTGCCGTGCAGTTCGTCGCCGACGGCATCAAGGCGCTGATGGCGGCCTGAGGCAGCCGCCATCGATCTTTGTCGCTTCTGCCGCCTATTCGACGGCTTCGCGGATCAGTTCGTTGATCTGGTTGGCGAGTTCCGGATCGGCCTGGGCGGTCTCGATGATCGAGTTGTATTCCTCGACGCTGATGCCTTCGGCATTCTCGACGACCAGCACCATCTCTTGCGTGGCCTGCTGCTGGACCTGCTGCTGCTCCTCGGGCGTATCTGCCTCCTGCATCTGCGGCAGGTAGGTGCGGTTGATCTCGTCAACCTGGAGGAAGGCCACCACGAAGGAACGCAACGTACCCTCGTCAAAATTTGCTGCCGCAGGCGCTTCCATCGTGGTGGGCGCTTCGGCCGCCGGAGGCTGTACCTGGTCCTGCGCGGCGGCTCCGGAAACGGCCAGGGGGCCCGCCGCAAGTCCGAGCACGGAAAGGGCAATCAGGGAATCTCTCAAACGCATGTTGATCTCCATGTATTCGTCATTGGGGGAAGGCACGGGCCCTCCCTTCTAAATGGACGCTTGCAGAACCGATAATGCGGCTCAGTCCATTGATGCCTACATAGTCAGCCGAGCGTGGTGTGACTGTGTCACAAGCTGGATTTGGGTCTCACATTATCTGAAGAGTGGAGACATTCATTTATCGAAGGCCCCTGCAGCGGCGCCGTCGCGCCGGATCGATCAGCCCTTGCTCAAACGGGTCGGCAATGCCAATTGTGGACCAACAAACGACATCAGATTAAACGAGCAGGACATGGTCACCTATCTCGAAGCCGATGCGCTCCCGCTGCGCAACACGGGCCAGATACGCCTCTACGGGCCGGATGCGTTCGAAGGCATGCGCAAGGCGTGCCAGCTGACCGCGCGCTGCCTCGACGAATTGGTCGACATCGTCCAGCCGGGCGTGCCGACCGAGACGATAGACAGGTTCGTCTTCGAGTTCGGGATGGATCACGGGGCGCTGCCGGCCACGCTCAACTATCGCGGCTATACCAAATCGAGCTGTACCTCGATCAACCATGTCGTCTGCCACGGAATCCCGGATGCCAAGCCGCTGCGCGAGGGCGACATCGTCAATATCGACGTGACCTACATCGTGGATGGATGGCATGGCGATTCGAGCCGCATGTATCCAGTCGGCCAGATCAAGCGGGCGGCCGAGCGCCTGCTCGAGGTCACGCATGAGTGCCTGATGCGCGGCATCGCCGCGGTGAAGCCCGGCGTACGTACCGGCGCGATCGGCGCGGCCATCCAGCAATTCGCGGAAGCCGAGCGCTGCTCGGTCGTTCGTGATTTCTGCGGCCATGGCGTCGGCCTGCTCTTTCACGATGCGCCGAACATCCTGCATTATGGCAGCCCGCATGAAGGCGTGGAGATGCGCGAAGGCATGATCTTCACGATCGAGCCGATGATCAATCTCGGCCGGCCGCATGTGAAGGTACTGGCCGACGGCTGGACCGCCGTGACGCGCGACCGGTCGCTTTCCGCCCAGTACGAACACACGATCGGCGTGACTTCGGAAGGCTGCGAGATATTCTCGCTCTCGCCGGGCGGGCTCGACCGACCCGGGCTTGCCGACAGCGCGCCCCAGGCATAGGCTCAGGCCACTTCACGCGAGGGGGTGGCGCGATGCAGGAAGGTGAGGACGAAAGAGGCTTCTTCGCAGAAGTCCCGCCCTCGCCGACCAAGGCGGGGCGACTGGCTCGGCAGGAAAAGCCCCATTATTACGGCCATCGCGAACGTCTCCGCGACCGCTTTCGCGACAATGGTGCCGCAGCGCTCGCCGATTACGAGCTGCTCGAGCTTATACTCTTCCGCTCGATCCCGCGCGCCGATACCAAGGGACCAGCCAAAGCGCTGTTGAAGCGTTTCGGCTCCTTCGCCGAGGTTCTGGGCGCACCGGAACACCTGCTGCGCGAAGTGGAGGGCATCGGCGCAGCGGCGGCCACCGACATCAAACTCGTCGCGGCGGCGGCCAGCCGCATGGTGAAGGGCGAGATCGCCGCGCGGCCGCTGCTGAGTTCCTGGCAGCAGGTCCTCGAATACTGCCGGGCGGCGATGGCTTTCGAGACGCGCGAACAGTTTCGCATCCTCTTCCTCGACAAGAAGAACGTGCTGATCGCCGACGAGGTCCAGCAATCCGGCACCGTCGACCATACGCCGGTCTATCCCCGGGAAGTCGTGCGCCGGGCGCTGGAGCTCTCGGCCTCGGCCCTCATCCTGCTGCACAACCACCCGTCCGGCGACCCGGCGCCCTCGCGCGCCGACATCGACATGACGCGGACCATCATCGAGACGGCGAAACCGCTCGGCATCGTGGTCCACGACCATATCGTGATCGGCCGCTCCGGACATGCCAGCATGAAGGGCCTGCAACTGATCTGAGCAAAGAAAAAGGGGCCCCGAGGGCCCCTTTCCCGTTCCCGCATGCGGGATATCAATTGACCGTCCGGCTTACGCGGCGGCTTCCTCACGATTTTCGTTCTCGGACTCGGCTTCCATGCGGGCCTTGTCGGCCGCGCCCTTGGCACTGACGTCGCGATCGACGAACTCGATAACCGCCATCGGCGCGTTGTCGCCGTAACGGAAACCGGCCTTCATGATGCGCAGATAGCCGCCATTGCGATCAGCATAACGCGGCGCGATCTCATCGAAGAGGCGCTTTGCCATGGTCTCGTTGCGGATCTGCGAGATCGCCTGACGACGGGCATGCAGATTGCCACGCTTACCGAGCGTGACGAGCTTCTCCACGATCGGGCGAAGTTCCTTCGCCTTCGGGAGTGTGGTGACGATCTGCTCATGTTCGATGAGCGATGCGGCCATGTTGGCGAACAGCGCCTTGCGGTGGCTTGCGGTGCGGTTCAGCTTGCGGCCGGAATTTCCGTGGCGCATGAGCCTTCTCCTTCAAAAGTGTTCCTGCGAGGCGCGATGGCCTCAGTACTGATCTTCGTAGCGCTTGGCCAGATCGTCGATGTTGTCCGGCGGCCAATCCGGCACTTCCATGCCGAGATGAAGCCCCATGGAAGCCAGCACTTCCTTGATCTCGTTCAGCGACTTGCGGCCGAAATTCGGCGTGCGCAGCATCTCCGCCTCGGTCTTCTGAATGAGATCGCCGATGTAGACGATGTTGTCGTTCTTCAGGCAGTTGGCCGAACGGACGGAAAGCTCCAGTTCGTCGACCTTCTTGAGAAGCGCGGGGTTGAAGGCAAGCTCGGTAACCTGCTCGGACGGCTCTTCCTTCTGGGGCTCGTCGAAATTGACGAACATGCCCAGCTGATCCTGCAAAATGCGCGCGGCAAAGGCCACGGCATCCTCGCCGGTGATCGATCCGTCGGTCTCAAGCGTCAAGGTCAGCTTGTCATAATCGAGAACCTGGCCCTCGCGGGTGTTCTCGACCTTGTAGGAGACCTTGCGAACCGGGGAATAGAGGCTGTCGACCGGAATGAGGCCGATCGGCGCGTCTTCCGCACGGTTGCGATCGGCGGGCACATAACCCTTGCCGGTGTCCACGGTGAATTCCATGCGGATCTCAGCATCCTCGTCCAGCGTGCAGAGCACGTGATCGGGATTGAGGACTTCCACGTCGCCCACGGTCTGGATGTCGCCGGCAGTGACGATGCCCGGGCCCTGCTTGCGCACGACCATGCGCTTGGGCCCCTCGCCTTCCATGCTGATGGCGATTTCCTTGATGTTGAGGACGATGTCGGTCACGTCCTCTCGCACACCCGGGATCGACGAGAATTCATGCAGAACGCCATCGATCTGAACGGCCGTCACGGCGGCACCGCGCAGCGACGACAACAGGACGCGACGCAGGGCGTTGCCCAGCGTGAGGCCGAAACCGCGCTCGAGCGGCTCGGCGACCAGCGTCGTCAGGGTCTTGCCCTTGGAGGAGAATTCAAGCTTGTTGGGCTTGATCAGTTCCTGCCAGTTTTTCTGGATCATGCTTGTTTCCTTCCGTAACCCGGCCACCATCCAATCGTGGCGGGTGAATTGGAAACCGCGGAGGAGCGCCATTGAAGACGCTCACACGGTGTGCGTGGAGCGACTAGACGCGGCGCTTCTTGCGCGGACGGCAGCCATTGTGCGGGATCGGCGTCACATCACGGATCGACGTGATGGTGAAACCGGCCGCCTGGAGCGCGCGCAGAGCCGACTCGCGGCCCGAACCGGGACCGGAGACCTCGACCTCGAGCATCTTCATGCCATGCTCCTGCGCCTTGCGGGCGCAATCTTCCGCAGCGATCTGCGCGGCAAAGGGAGTCGACTTGCGCGATCCCTTGAAACCCTGCGAACCTGCCGACGACCAGGCAATGGTGTTGCCCTGCGCATCGGTCACGGTGATCATGGTGTTGTTGAAGGTCGAACTCACATGGGCGACGCCCGTTGTGATGTTTTTGCGTTCGCGGCGGCGGACGCGGGCGGCTTCTTTGGCCATAGTGTTACCTTTCCTGATCTCGACACCGCCGTAATGCCAGCGGCTCCACCTTCGCGGAGAGCCGCAAGGCGCTCCGCGAAAAATTCCTGACCGGCGTGATTACTTCTTCTTGCCGGCGATGGCCTTCGCGGGACCCTTGCGGGTGCGCGCGTTGGTATGGGTGCGCTGGCCGCGGACGGGCAGCGAGCGACGATGGCGCAGGCCGCGGTAGCAGCCCAGATCCATCAGACGCTTGATGTTCATGGCGACCTCGCGGCGCAGATCACCCTCGACCTGGTAGTCACGGTCGATCGTCTCGCGGATCTGAATGACCTCGGAGTCGGTGAGCTGGTTCACGCGCCGTTCGGCGGGAATTCCAACCTTCTCGACAATCTCGTTCGCGAATTTCGCGCCGATGCCGTGAATGTACTGCAGCGCGATGACGACACGCTTGTTGGTCGGGATATTGACGCCTGCTATGCGGGCCATGGTCTTCTCCATTTGAGCCGGTATGCCCGGCGCTTGTGTGAGGCCGGTCGAGCCGGCATTTTCAGTTCACTCCGCGTCCGGTGGAGGCCGGCCCTTGCGAAGGGTGTTTCCAATGCACGAAAGCCGCGCCCCAATGAAGGCGCGACATACGCTGTCTGGTTGGAAGACGGGCCGCTATAGTCCAGTCCGGCCGATCCGTCAACCTCTGTCGCTTCAGACCCTGACGCCCTGCAGGATCTTCTCGATCTCCGCGGTGACGACGTCCATGTCGGCCATGCCGTCCACGGTCTTCAGCTCGCCCTGTCGCTCGTAATAGGCCGACAGCGGCGCAGTCTTGTTCCGGTATTCCTCGAGGCGGGTGCGGAAGGAGTCGGCATTATCGTCCGCCCTCACCTTTCCGCCCGCAGCGGCGGTCTCGGCCGCACGCTTCTCGATGCGCTTGACCAGCTCGTCTTCGACGACCTTGAGCTCGATCACGGCATCAAGCGAGATGCCCTTGTCGGCCAGCATGGCCGTCAGCGCCTCGGCCTGCGCGACGGTGCGCGGAAATCCATCGAGGATGAACCCCTTTGCGGCGTCCGGCTCGTCGATGCGCTCCGAAACGATCTGGTTCACGACATCGTCGGAAACCAGCCCTCCCGAATCCATGATCGACTTCGCCTTGCGGCCAATATCGGTGCCATTGGCAACAGCGGAACGCAGCATGTCGCCCGTCGACAATTGCGGAATCCCGTGCTTCTCGACCAGTCTGGCGGCCTGTGTCCCCTTGCCGGCTCCCGGCGGTCCGAGCAGTATAAGCCTCATCGTCCCCGTCTTCCTCCACGCAACTTCGACTTCTTGATCAGCCCCTCATACTGATGGGCGATCAGATGGCCCTGCGTCTGCGCCACGGTATCGAGCGTGACGCTGACCACGATGAGCAGCGATGTACCACCCAGATAGAAAGGTACGCCGGTCGCCGAGATCAGAAACTCGGGAATGAGGCATACAACGACCAGGTAGAGCGCGCCGACGACCGTGATGCGGGTCAGCACGTAATCGATGTACTCGGCCGTGCGCTCACCGGGACGATAGCCGGGAATGAAGCCAGAATGCTTCTTCAGATTGTCGGCGGTGTCCTTCGGGTTGAAGACGATGGCCGTGTAGAAGAAAGCGAAGAAGGCGATCATGCCGGCATAAAACAGCATGTAGAGCGGCTGACCGTGGCCGAGCGTCGCCAGGACCGTCGCGGCCCATCCGGGCAGCTGCGTGGTGTCGGAGAAGCCGGCCAGCGTCGCGGGCAGAAGCAGAAGCGAGGAGGCGAAGATCGGCGGGATGACGCCGGCCGTGTTCAGCTTCAGCGGCAGGTGCGAGGTATCGCCCTGGAACATCCGGTTGCCGACCTGGCGCTTCGGATACTGGATCAGAAGGCGCCTCTGGGCCCGTTCGAAGAACACGATCACGCCGATCAGCACGAAGGCCAGCAGGAGAATCGCGATGATGAGCGCGGTCGAAAGCGCACCGGTGCGGCCGAGTTCAAGCGTACCGGCGATCGCTGACGGAAGGCCCGCCACGATGCCCGCAAAAATGATCAGGGAGATGCCGTTGCCGAGACCGCGTGCCGTGATCTGCTCGCCGAGCCACATCAGGAACATGGTGCCGCCGACCAGCGTGATGACAGCGGAAATACGGAAGAACCAGCCCGGATCGGTAACGATGTCCTGGCCGGTCTCCAGCCCCACGGCAATGCCGTAGGCCTGGACGGTGGCCAGCAGCACGGTGCCGTAGCGCGTGTACTGGTTGATGATCTTGCGGCCCTGCTCGCCTTCCTTCTTCAGCTGCTCCAATGTCGGCACGACGGCCGTCATGAGCTGCATGATAATGGAGGCGGAGATATAGGGCATGATGCCCAGCGCGAAGATCGCCATGCGCTCCACGGCGCCGCCGGCGAACATGTTGAACATGCCGAGCACGCCGCCCGACTGCTGCTCGAAGGCCTGCGCGAAGGCCAGAGGATTGATACCGGGCATCGGGATATAGGTACCGATGCGGTAGACGATCAGGGCACCCAGCGTGAACCAGATTCGCTTCTTGAGGTCCTCGGCCTTGGCGAAGGCCGAAAAGTTCAGGTTCGCCGCAAGTTGTTCTGCCGCCGATGCCATGAAGAATTCTCCGAAAGAGGACGGGCGACGTTTCGCGCCGCAGGTCCTTCTGTCTATCGCGTCGAGATCTCGCGCAGTGCCTCCCCCGCGCAGAACGACCGACCCGAGATAAGGCTCAGACCGCCGATATGCAAGCCGGGGCGTGTAGCCCCGGCTCGACATTTCGTCACGCTTCGGCGGACGCTTCCTTTTCGGGCAGCTTGATGCTGCCGCCGGCCTTCTCGATCTTCTCGATCGCGGCCTTGGAGGCACCAGCCACTTCGAAAGTGACCTTGGCCTTGAGTTCGCCGCCGGAAAGGATGCGAACGCCGTCCTTGGCGCGGCGCACGACGCCGGCCTTGATCAGCGCTTCGGTCGTCACCGTCTCCTTGGCGTCGAGCTTCTTGGCATCGATTGCCGTCTGGATGCGAGCCAGCGAGACTTCATTGAAGTCCTTGCCGAAGATGTTCTTGAAGCCGCGCTTGGGCAGGCGCCGATAGATCGGCATCTGGCCGCCCTCGAAGCCGTTGAGCGCCACGCCGGAACGCGAGCTCTGGCCCTTGACGCCGCGACCACCGGTCTTGCCGGAGCCCGAGCCAATTCCGCGGCCAACGCGCTTGCGCGACTGATTCGCGCCTTCGCGGTCGTGCAGTTCGTTGAGTTTCATAACGTTGCTCCCGCGCTGCTCAAGCCTCGTCCACGACGCGGACGAGGTGGTTGACCTTGGCGATCATGCCACGCACGGAAGGAGTATCCTCCAGCGTGCGACGGCGATGCATCTTGTTGAGGCCGAGACCGATCAGCGTCTGACGCTGGTCGGGCGACCGACGAATGGGGCTGCCGATCTGTTCGACAACCAGGGTCTTGCCCTTGCTGCTAGCCATTGTTCTGTCTCCGCTCTGGGCGCCTATTCCTCGGCCGCAACGGCGCCGCCACGGCGCGTCTGGAGCGTCGAGTACTTGATGCCACGCTGGGCAGCGATGTCCTTGGGATGCATCTGCCGCTTCAGCGCGTCGAAAGTCGCGCGCACCATGTTGTAGGGATTGGAAGATCCCATCGACTTGGCAACGACGTCGTGCATGCCGAGCGTTTCGAAGACGGCGCGCATGGGGCCGCCCGCGATGATGCCGGTACCGGCCTTGGCGGTGCGCAGCAGAACCTTGCCGGCTCCATGGCGGCCATGCACGTCATGGTGCAGGGTACGACCCGAGCGCAGCGGCACGAAGATCATGTCGCGCTTGGCACTCTCGGTAGCCTTGCGGATCGCCTCCGGCACTTCGCGCGCCTTGCCATGACCGAAGCCGACACGGCCCTTCTGGTCACCCACGACGACGAGCGCAGCGAAGCCGAAACGACGGCCACCCTTGACCACCTTGGCAACGCGGTTGATGTGAACGAGCTTGTCGACAAATTCGCTGTCGCGCTCCTCGCGGTCGCGTCCGCGACCCTCTCTGCGGTCTTGTGCCATTGCCCTGATCCTTATTCTTTTCCGGAAGCACAGATTGAAAATGCGATCGGGCGCCTGTTGCGCCCGCCGCGGTTCAGAAGCTCAGCCCGCCCTCCCGAGCGGCGTCGGCCAGCGCCTTGACGCGGCCATGGTAGATGTACGGCCCGCGGTCGAACACGACCTGGGAGACACCCGCCTTCTTCGCGCGCTCGGCAATCAGCTTGCCGACCTCGACGGCAGCCGACGTATCGGCACCCGTCTTGAGCGAGCCCTTGAGATCCTTGTCCAGGGTCGAAGCGGCAGCGAGGGTGTGACCTTTCGCGTCGTCGATGATCTGGACATAGATATTCTTGGACGAGCGATAAACCGACAGGCGCGGACGCTCGCCGGCAACTTTCTTGACCTGTTTGCGCACGCGGGTGGCGCGGCGAACAATCGAACTCTTCGTAGCCATGACGTGCAGTCCCTACTTCTTCTTGCCTTCCTTGCGGAGGATTCGCTCATTCGCATAGCGCACGCCCTTGCCCTTGTAGGGCTCCGGCGGCCGGTATGCGCGAATCTCCGAGGCGGTCTGGCCGACAACCTGCTTGTCGATGCCGCTCACGACGATTTCGGTCGGCTTCGGCACGGCGATGGTGACACCTTCGCGCGCCTCGTAGACCACATCGTGGCTGAAGCCAAGCGCCAGCTGCAGATTCTTGCCCTGCATCGCCGCGCGATAACCCACGCCGGTGATCTCGAGCTTGCGCTCGTAACCGTTTGCCACGCCATCGAAGATGTTCTGGATCTGGGTCCGGGACATGCCCCACTTGGAGCGTGCGTCCTTGGACTGATCCTTAGGCTCGACGGAAACGGCGCCGTCTTCCATCTTCACCAGAACCTCGTCATTGACGAGAAACTTCAGTTCGCCCTTCGGGCCCTTCGCGGTGACGGTCTGGCCGTCCACACTCGCCGTCACGCCCTTGGGCACGGCGATCGGTCTCTTACCGATACGAGACATGTTCGTGTCCTCGCTTCTTGTTTTTCAGCCGACCAGATCAGAAGATCCGGCAGAGAATTTCCCCGCCGACATTCTGCTCGCGCGCCTCGTGATCCGCCATCACGCCCTTCGGCGTGGACAGGATGGAGACGCCAAGGCCGTTGGCGACATTGGGGATCGACTTGACCGACACGTAGACGCGGCGGCCCGGCTTGGAGACGCGAGCGATCTCGCGAATCACCGGCTCACCGTCGAAATATTTCAGCTCGATCTCGATCTCGGACTTGCCGTTATCGAAATCGGTCTGGCTATAGTCACGGATGTAGCCTTCCGACTTCATCACGTCGAGAACGCGGGCGCGCAGCTTGGAGGCCGGGGTGGAGACCTTGGTCTTCCGGCGGCCGTAGGCGTTGCGGATGCGTGTCAGCATATCGCCGAGGGGATCACTTAGTGCCATGTTCCCGACTCCTTACCAGCTCGACTTCACAAGACCGGGGATGAGGCCGCTATTGCCGAGTTCCCTCAGCGCAATACGGCTCATCTTCAGCTTGCGATAATAAGCGCGCGGGCGACCGGTGACCTCGCAACGATTGCGAACGCGGGTCTTGGACGAGTTGCGCGGCAGGGCGGCCAGTTCCAACTGAGCGCGGAAACGCTCTTCCATCGGATTGGTCTGGTCCATGATGATCTTCTTCAGCTCCGCGCGCTTGGCGGCAAAGCGGTGGACCATCTGCCGGCGCTTCTTGTCCTTCTCGACTGCACTTGTCTTGGCCATGTCTATGCCTGTCCTTTTCTCGCTGCCGTTACCGGCGGAAGGGGAAGTTGAAAGCCGTGAGCAGCGCCCGGGCCTCGTCGTCCGTCTTCGCGGTCGTACAAACGATGATGTCCATTCCCCAGATCTGATCGACCTTGTCGTAATTGATCTCGGGGAACACGATGTGCTCCTTGACGCCCATGGCAAAATTGCCGCGGCCGTCGAAGCTCTTTGGGTTCAGGCCGCGAAAGTCACGCACGCGCGGCAGCGCGATGGTGACCAGGCGGTCCAGAAATTCGTACATGCGGTCCTGGCGAAGGGTGACCTTGGCACCGATCGGCATGAACTCGCGCACCTTGAAGCCGGCGATCGACTTGCGGGCCTTGGTGATGACGGCCTTCTGGCCGGCAATCATCGTCAGGTCCTCGGCCGCCACCGAAGGCTTCTTGGAATCGGCGGTCGCTTCGCCAACACCCATGTTGATGACGACCTTGTCGATGCGCGGAACCTGAAGCTCGTTCGCATACCCGAACTGCTCGGTCATCGCGCTGCGGATCGTGTCCCGGTAAAGGGTCTTCATCCGCGGTTCGTATTTGGTGTCAGCCATTGATCACTTCTCCCGAGCGCTTGGCGACGCGCACCTTGCCGCCGTCGCGGATCTCGAAACCGACGCGGGTCGGCTTGCCGTCCTTGGGATCGGCGATCGCGATGTTCGACAGATGGATCGGCGCTTCCTTGCGGATGATGCCGCCTTCCTGATTGGCCGACTGGCGCTGGTGACGCACGACCATGTTGATGCCGCGTACCAGGGCCTTGTCGTCCTTGGGCATAACCCTGACGACCTCGCCGGTGCGGCCCTTGTCCTTGCCGGCCAAGACGACGACCTTGTCGCCCTTGCGAATCTTCTGCATCTTTCCGGCTCCTTACAGCACTTCCGGTGCCAGCGAGATGATCTTCATGTGGTTCTTGGCGCGCAGTTCGCGCGGCACAGGACCGAAGATACGGGTGCCCACCGGCTCCTTCTTGTTGTCGACCAGCACGGCCGCATTCTTGTCGAATCGGATCACGCTGCCGTCGGCGCGGCGAATGTCCTTGGCCGTGCGAACCACGACCGCCTTCATCACGTCGCCCTTCTTGACGCGGCCGCGCGGGATGGCTTCCTTGACCGACACCACGATGATGTCGCCCACGGAAGCGTATTTCCGCTTCGAGCCGCCCAGCACCTTGATGCACATAACACGACGGGCGCCGGAATTGTCCGCGACGTCAAGGTTTGTCTGCATCTGAATCATGACTGGCCGCCTTCTTCTTCTCTACCGACAGGGGTCCAGTTCCCTGCCCGGATGACTTTCGTTGTTCCGTTATTCGGCCTGAGCCTCGGTGACCACGACCCAACGCTTGTTCTTCGACATGGGTGCAGCCTCCTGGATCAGGACGATATCGCCGACCTTGCACGCATTGCTTTCGTCATGCGCCTGGTACTTCTTCGACATGCGCACGGTCTTCTTCATCACCGGGTGGGTGAAGCGCCGTTCGATCTTGACGACGACCGTCTTGTCATTCTTGTCGCTGACGACGGTGCCCTGCATTACGCGCTTTGGCATGTTGTTCGTCCTTACGCCTTCTTGTCGGCCGACTTTTCGGCCGCAATCGTCTTGATACGCGCAATGTCACGGCGAACCTGCCGGATGCGCGCGGTTTTCTCCAGCTGCCCCGTCGCTCTCTGAAAGCGAAGGTTGAACTGCTCCTTCTTGAGCGCGGCCAGTTCGTCGGCCAGCTCATCAGGGGTCTTGGACCTCACGTCGGAAGCCTTCATGACGCTCGTCCTTTCCTATTCCGCGATGCGCTGTACGAAGCGCGTCTTGACCGAGAGCTTGGCAGCGCCGAGGCGCAGCGCCTCACGTGCGACATCCTCGGCAACGCCGTCGATCTCGAACATGATGCGGCCGGGCTTTACGCGCGCGGCCCAGTAGTCGACCGAACCCTTGCCCTTACCCATGCGGACCTCGGTCGGCTTGGATGTGACCGGCAGGTCGGGGAAGACGCGGATCCACACACGGCCCTGGCGCTTCATGAAGCGCGTGATGGCGCGGCGGGCTGCCTCGATCTCGCGCGCGGTGACGCGGTTGGGTTCCAGCGCCTTCAGTCCGAAGCCACCGAAATTGAGGTCCGTGCCGCCCTTCGCCAGGCCGTGGATACGGCCCTTGAACTGCTTGCGGAACTTTGTGCGCTTAGGCTGCAGCATCTCTTAATTCTCCAAATGTTCAGCCAGCTCAGGCGTTCTCGCGGCGGCGGTTGCCGCCCTGATCGCCCTCGATGGCGCGGCGCTCGGAGGCCATCGGGTCATGCTCGAGGATCTCGCCCTTGAACACCCAGACCTTGACGCCACAGATACCGTAAGCGGTCTTTGCCTCGGCACGACCGTAATCGACATCGGCGCGCAGCGTGTGCAGCGGAACGCGACCTTCGCGATACCACTCCATGCGCGCGATCTCGGCACCGCCGAGACGGCCGGAGCAGTTGATGCGGATGCCCTCGGCGCCCAGACGCATGGCCGACTGAACGGCACGCTTCATGGCGCGGCGGAAGGCAACGCGGCGCTCCAGCTGCTGCGCGATGGACTGCGCGATCAGCGTGGCGTCGATCTCGGGCTTGCGGACCTCGACGATGTTGAGGTGCGTGTCGACCTTGGTCATGTCGGTCAGCTTCTTGCGAAGCTTCTCGATGTCGGCGCCCTTCTTGCCGATGATGAGGCCCGGGCGCGCCGCATGAATGGTCACGCGGCACTTCTTGTGCGGACGCTCGATCACGATCTTGGAGACGGCGGCCTGCTTGAGTTCCTTCTCGAGGTACTCACGGATCTTCAGATCCTCGTGCAGGAGCTTGCCGTACTCGCCCGTATTGGCGAACCAGCGCGAGTCCCAGGTGCGGTTGATGCCGAGCCGAAGACCGATCGGATTGATTTTCTGGCCCATCAGGCGGCCTCCACTTCTTCTAGTTCGCGCACGACGATGGTCAGATGCGAGAACGGCTTCTCGATGCGGCTGGCGCGACCGCGGCCACGTGCGTGGAACCGCTTCATCACGATCGACTTGCCGACATAGGCCTCGGCCACAACGAGAGCATCCACGTCCAAGCCGTGATTGTTCTCGGCATTGGCGATTGCCGATTCCAGCGTCTTCCTGACCGTGCCGGCGATCCGCTTGCGCGAAAATTCCAGATCGGTCAGCGCGGTAGCAACCGACTTGCCGCGGATCATGGCGGCAACCAGGTTGAGCTTCTGCGGGCTGACGCGGAGCGTGCGGGCAACCGCACGCGCCTCGTTATCCGCAAGCCTGCGCGGAGCCTTGGCCTTGCCCATGATTACTTCCTCTTAGCCTTCTTGTCCGCGCCATGACCGTAATAGGTCCGGGTCGGAGCGAATTCGCCGAATTTGTGGCCCACCATCTCCTCGGAAACGGAGACCGGGATGTGCTTTTGGCCGTTGTAGACGCCGAAGGTAAGACCGACGAACTGGGGCAGGACCGTAGAACGGCGGCTCCAGATCTTGATCACCTCGTTACGGCCGCCTTCGCGCACCTTGTCGGCCTTCTTCAACAGGAAGCCGTCGACGAACGGGCCTTTCCAGACAGAACGTGTCACGTCGGACTACCTTTCCTTACTTCTTGCGCTGATGGCGCGAGCGCATGATGAACTTGTCGGTCGACTTGTTCGACCGTGTCCGCTTGCCCTTGGTCGGCTGACCCCAGGGCGACACCGGGTGACGACCACCCGACGTACGACCTTCACCGCCACCATGCGGGTGATCGACAGGGTTCATGGACACGCCGCGGTTGGCGGGGCGACGGCCACGCCAGCGCGAACGACCAGCCTTGCCATCGTTGGTGTTGCCGTGATCGGAATTCGAAACCGCACCGACGGTGGCCATGCAGGAGCCGTGAACGACGCGCTGCTCACCCGAATTGAGGCGCAGGATCGCCATGCCCTGGTCGCGACCGACCAGCTGGGCGTAGGCACCGGCCGAACGCGCGATTTGTCCGCCCTTGGCGGGCTTCAGCTCGACATTGTGCACGATCGTGCCGACCGGCATGACGCCCAGCGGCATCGCATTGCCGGGCTTCACGTCGACGTCCTTCTCGCCCGAAATCACCTGGTCGCCGGCCGAAAGGCGCTGCGGCGCGATGATGTAGGACAGCTCACCATCATCGTACTTGATCAGCGCGATGAACGCGGTCCGGTTCGGATCGTATTCGATACGCTCGACGGTCGCCGGCATGTCAAACTTGCGCCGGCGGAAGTCGACCATGCGATAGGTACGCTTGTGACCGCCACCGCGATGGCGGACCGTCATGCGACCGGCATTGTTTCGTCCGCCCTTGGAGGAAAGACCCTCGGTCAGGCCCTTCACCGGCTTGCCCTTGTAGAGGCCGGAGCGGTCCACGATGACCAGCTGACGCTGGCCGGGCGTGGTCGGATTGAATGTCTTGAGTGCCATCTTCTACGTCCTCAAAGACCGGTTGAGACGTCGATCGAATGGCCATCGGCCAGGGTCACGACAGCCTTCTTGACATCGCTCTGCCGCCCGCGGGTTCCGCGGAAGCGCTTGACCTTGCCCTTGCGGACCAGCGTGTTGACGCCGGTCACCTTGACCTTGAAGAGCGCCTCGATGGCGGCCTTGATCTCGGGCTTGGTCGCCTTCTTGGCGACGTTGAAAACGACCTGGTTGTTCTCGGAGGCCATCGTCGACTTCTCGGTCACGACGGGGCTCACGATCACATCGTAGTGGCGAAGTTCAGTCATTTGAACCGCTCCTCCAGAGCCTCGATCGCGGACTTCGACAACACAAGCGTGCCTCGCCGCAGGATGTCGTAGACATTGATGCCCTGGATGGGCAGCACGTCCACGTTCGGAATGTTTGCCGCAGCGCGGCGGAAGTTCTGATCAATCTCGGCGCCGCCGATCATCAGAACATTCGTAAGCCCGAGCTTGGCGAAGCTGTCCACCAACGCCCTGGTCTTGATCTCATTGACCACGAGATCGTCGATGACGATGAGCGCGGATGCCTTGGCCTTGGCCGAAAGCGCGTGCTTCAGACCAAGCGCGCGGACCTTCTTGGGAAGGTCGATCGCATGGCTGCGCGAGACCGGGCCGTGGGCCTTGCCACCGCCGCGGAACTGCGGAGCGCGCGCCGAGGAGTGACGAGCGCGACCGGTGCCCTTCTGGCGGTACATCTTGGCGCCGGTGCGCGAGATGTCGGCGCGGCCCTTGGTCTGGTGCGTGCCCTGCTGGCGCTTGGCCAGCTGCCAGCGCACCACACGCTGCAGGATATCCTCGCGCGGCTCGAGACCGAAGATCTCGTCAGCCAGCGTGACCTTGCCAGCATCCTTGCCAGCGAGAGTGGTTACTTTCACGTCCATCACTCGGCTCCCTCGCTCGCCTTGGCTTCTTCAGCCGCGGGAGCTTCATTCTTGGCCGCCGCCGCGCGGATCGCCGCCGGCTTCGGGGCATTGTCGGGCAGCGGCTGCTTGACGGCGTCGCGCACCATGATCCAGGAGCCCTTGGCGCCGGGAACGGCACCACGAATAAGGATCAGGCCGCGGTCGACATCGGTCGAGACCACTTCCAGGTTCTGGGTGGTCACACGGGTGGCACCCATGTGTCCGGCCATCTTCTTGCCCTTGAACACCCTGCCCGGATCCTGGTTCTGACCCGTCGAGCCGTGCGCGCGGTGCGACACCGAGTTACCGTGAGATGCACGACCGCCACCGAAATTGTGGCGCTTCATGACACCCTGGAAGCCCTTGCCGATCGACGTCCCCGTCACGTCGACCTTCTGGCCGGCGACGAAGTGATCGACCGTGATTTCCGCGCCGATATCGACGAGGTTGTCGGGCGAGACCCGGAATTCGGCAACCCGCGCCTTGGGCTCGACGGAGGCGGTGGCGAAGTGGCCACGCATTGCCTTCGGCGTGTTCTTGACCTTGGCGAGGCCCACACCGAGCTGGAGCGCGGTATAGCCGTTCTTATCCTGGGTGCGCTGCGCGACGACCTGGCAGTTCTCCATACGGAGTACCGTGACCGGCACATGCTCGCCGGCGTCGTTGTAGACGCGGGTCATCCCGACTTTCTGTGCGATTACACCTGAACGCATCGGTTCGTTTCCTTCAGAGTTCCCGGACGGGACATCGTCCCCTCCGCCTCTCTTCTTTCAGAGGAGCCTTCGGGCATGCCCTCCGGCTCATGGTTTCTTGCCCCTTAGAGCTTGATCTCCACGTCGACACCTGCGGCGAGATCGAGCTTCATGAGCGCGTCGACCGTCTGCGGAGTCGGGTCAACGATGTCGAGAAGGCGCTTGTGGGTGCGCATCTCGAACTGCTCGCGCGACTTCTTGTCGATGTGCGGCGAGCGGTTGACCGTGAACTTCTCGATCCGCGTCGGCAGCGGGATGGGCCCACGCACATTGGCGCCGGTCCGTTTTGCCGTCGAAACGATCTCGCGCGTCGAAGCGTCGAGGACACGATGGTCGAACGCTTTGAGGCGAATTCGGATATTTTGTCCGTTCATCCGTGACTTCCTTGTCCTTCGCGGGCGCGGGCAGCGCCCGCGTCAGACCTTACCTGTTACTCGGTGATCGATGCGACGATGCCGGCGCCGACGGTGCGGCCGCCTTCGCGAATGGCGAAGCGCAGCTTTTCTTCCATGGCGATCGGCACGATCAGCTCGACGTCGACCGTCACGTTGTCGCCCGGCATCACCATCTCGGTGCCCTCGGGAAGCGACACCACACCCGTCACGTCGGTCGTGCGGAAGTAGAACTGCGGACGGTAGTAAGAACGGCGTGTGACGGCCACCCTCCTCCTTCGTCAGAATRTAGGCCTCGGCCTTGAACTTGGTGTGCGGCTTCACCGAACCCGGCTTGCACAGAACCTGACCACGCTCAACGCCCTCGCGGTCCACACCACGCARAAGCGCGCCGATATTGTCGCCAGCCTGGCCCTGGTCCAGAAGCTTGCGGAACATCTCCACACCCGTCACGATGGTCTTGGACGAGGCGCGGATGCCGACGATCTCGACTTCCTCGCCAACCTTCACGATGCCGCGCTCGACGCGACCCGTCACAACCGTGCCGCGGCCCGAGATCGAGAACACGTCCTCGATCGGCATCAGGAAGGGCTGGTCGATCGGACGCTCCGGCGTCGGGATGTAGCGGTCAACCTCGGCCATCAGCTTGCGAACCGCGTCCTCGCCGATCTCCTTGTTGGAATCCTCCAGCGCCGCAAGAGCCGAACCCGGAATGATCGGAATGTCGTCGCCCGGGAACTCGTACATCGACAGAAGCTCGCGAACCTCRAGCTCGACAAGCTCCAGAAGCTCCGGATCGTCAACCTGGTCGACCTTGTTCAGGAACACAACAATCGCCGGAACACCAACCTGGCGGGCCAGAAGAATGTGCTCGCGCGTCTGCGGCATCGGGCCGTCGGCCGCCGAAACAACCAGGATCGCACCGTCCATCTGCGCGGCACCCGTGATCATGTTCTTCACATAGTCGGCGTGGCCAGGGCAGTCGACATGCGCGTAGTGACGCGCTTCCGTCTCGTACTCGACATGCGCCGTCGAGATCGTGATGCCGCGCGCCTTCTCCTCAGGCGCCGCGTCGATCTGGTCATAGGCGCGGAACTCGCCGAAATACTTCGTGATCGCAGCCGTCAAAGACGTCTTGCCATGGTCAACGTGACCAATCGTGCCAATGTTCACATGCGGCTTGTTGCGCTCGAATTTGCTTTTGGCCAT
>NZ_WVVV01000043.1 GCF_012911015.1 Chelativorans sp. ZYF759
CCGGCGCCGAGGCCCAGGGAGTCCTGCACGGACGACAGCGCCTTGTTGTCGGAACGCATGGTGGTGGCGATCGACCAGTAGGCGGCGTTGTCGGCAGCTTCGCCGACGCGCAGGCCCGTCGAAATGCGGCCCTGGGTGGTGGCGAGGTTCTTGTTGGTGGCGGTGAGGGTCTGCAGCGCAGTCATCGCGCTGGCGTTCGTATTGATGCTAGCCATTTGGGAAAAACTCCCCCGATACAAAACTCAAAAACAAACATGCCGGGCTTCAACCAGCAAAGACGGAGCGGCTTCATGCCTGCGGTCAACAACACGACCGTTCGTCCTTCAACGCGACCGACTATGGTTGATAATCCCTACCAAAATCCTACGCATTCTAGACAAAATTCGATTTTCGCGATGCCGGTAGCCGAAACGACTAGGGCCCCGCCGTCGGAAGACGGCGAGGCCCTTTGATGAAATCTGCAGCTCTTAGCGGAAGAGCGACAGGATGTTCTGCGAGTTCGAGTTGGCGATCGACAGCGACTGGATGCCGAGCTGCTGCTGGACCTGCAGAGCCGACAGACGCGCCGACTCTTCCTGCATGTCGGCATCGACGAGCTGGCCGACACCGCGCTCGATGGCGTCGCTCAGCTTCGAGATGAAGTCCGACTGCATGTCGACACGGCTCTTGGTGGCACCAATCGTGGCGGCGGCATCCGACATTTCCTTGAGCGCATCCTCGATGGTCGCGATGTGCGCTTCGATTGCCGCGTCATCCTCGGATCCGTCGAGTTCGATGGCCATGACGTCTTCCAGAATGCCACCGCTTTCGCCGGTCTCGTCGAGAATCTGCGTGGCGCTCAGATCCAGAGTGACCTTGTTGACCGTGACGGTGCCATCAGACGCACGATCGTAGGAGGCGACGATGTTGAGCTCGGTCTCCGACTGGTCGTTGGCGATCAGGTTCGAGCCGGCATAGTTGGCGGCGAGGCCGATGCTGGTCAGCTGGCCCTGCAGTTCCTTCAGCTCGGTCTGGATCTTGAGCTTGTCGTCTTCCGAAGCGCCGACGGCGGAAACCATCTTC
>NZ_WVVV01000044.1 GCF_012911015.1 Chelativorans sp. ZYF759
CCTCTCTCCCATTCATCACAAAATGAAACAACGCACGACGGGTTGATCCATCTCCAGGCTCATAGAGATCATAGTTAATTCAAGACCACGGGCTCATAGAGATCATAGTTAATTCAAGACCACGTTTCGATCGATGGACGGAGCGGAGCAATGGCGGGCTTAAGAGGATCCTCCGAACGTGTCGAAGATGGTGGTATGGAGTGGGTCGCTAAGGTGGGTGGCCCAGTTGTTGAGYGGCCCCTTGCCGGTGGCGGCGGCCTGCACGGCGAAGCCGAGGAAGGCGACCATGGCGAGTCGCGCGTGCTTGATCTCCGCCAGCTGCAGCCGCTCCTTCTTCTCAGGGTCGGCCGCCAGGCCGAGCGGGTCGAAGTAGGAGCCGCCGGGGTACAGCCTCTTCTCCGGGTCGAGCTCGGCGTTGCGCTGGAACTCGATGTAGCCGATCACGAGCACCTCGATCCAGATGAGCGTCGAGATGGAGAACGGCAGCGGCTGGCCCAGGTAGGAGGACCCGTCCACCAGCTCCACCTTGCCGGCGTCCTGCCAGGTGACGCCGGTGAGCCACTCGACGGAGAGGGCGCCGAGGGTGGCGAGCATGGCCCAGCGGCCGTGGATGAGCTCGCACTCGCGGAACCGCTGGAGGCCGAACACCTCGCTGTAGGGCTGSARCGGGGTGGACTTGACKTCGGAGGACTCGAACCGGGTGCCGATGATGCCRCCGGCCTCRTTCTTGGCCAGGTTCTGGTCCAGCGAGTCCARYTCGAACTGCAGGTACTCCACGGGCTTCCCGAGMCCGAACGGGTCGAACCCGTAGTCGCCGACCAGCGAGCCGTCSAGGTAGTCGGGCGCCACGGCGCCGGGGAACCACAGCGGCCGGTCAGAGGAGRTCGAYGTCTTCGCCACCTTCTTCGGAGCAGGCTTCGCCTTGCCGCCCAACCCGAACCCGAACCGGGCCACGATGCGCCCGTTCTGYGGCRCCGGGTCCGCCAGGCGGGTGCCCAGGAATGTGCTCGCCGCGGCGGCCACCGAYGAAGCCAT
>NZ_WVVV01000045.1 GCF_012911015.1 Chelativorans sp. ZYF759
CTTCGCGAGGGAAGCGATATGAGGTTCGCTTTCATTGCGAAGCACCGTTCGATCTGGCCGGTGGCATGGCTGTGCGACGCGCTGGATGTATCCCGGTCGGGCTTTCATGCCTGGCTCAACCGCAGCCCCAGCGTTCGCTCCCGGCAGGACGAGGTTCTGGTGACGGTGATCGATCGCAGCTTCAAGAGCAGCGATCGAACCTATGGTGCTCGCCGCGTCTGGCACGACGTTCTGGCCGAAGGGCTTTCCTGCGGCTTGCATCGTATCGAGAGGCTCATGCGGGAGAACGGGCTGCGTGCCCGGCCTCGGCGCCGTGGGTTGCCAAAGGACACAGGCGAGCGAGCGGCTGTGTCGCACAACCTCCTCGACCGCGCCTTCGAGGCGTCGGCGCCGAACCAGAAGTGGATTGCCGACTTCACCTACATCTGGACCGCCGAAGGATGGCTCTACGTTGCCGCAGTCGTCGACCTGTTCTCCCGCCGTGTGGTCGGCTGGGCCATGAAGGCGGAGATGACGGCGCAGCTCGTCACCGACGCCCTCATCATGGCGATCTGGCGCCGTGGCAAGCCGGACAGCCTGCTCCATCATTCGGACCAGGGCAGCCAATACACGAGCGAGCAGTTCCAGCGCCTGATGGCCGACCACGGCATCACCTGTTCGATGAGCCGTTCGGGCAACGTCTGGGACAATGCTGCGATGGAGAGCTTCTTCTTGTAGCGCGACAATCTGAATGAGAAGCGCGCGTCAATCTGGATGAGAATCCGGTGTCGCGGCGGTGGTGATGATTGCGGGGTTGATTGCCGCGCGCAAGTCCTTTCTCTCGGTTTGATTGTCGCGGAGCGTCAATCGGTGGCGATGTTGGCGGGTGTGGCGAATGAGGCGGGTCGACCCGGCCCCTTCCTCTTGACCGCCTCGCGCCGCCGGAAGCTTTCGACATTCATCTCGAAGATGGTGGCGTGGTGGACGAGGCGATCCACTGCTGCGAGCGTCATGGCGGGATCGGGGAATATCTTCTCCCAGGCGCCGAATGGCTG
>NZ_WVVV01000007.1 GCF_012911015.1 Chelativorans sp. ZYF759
CTTGTGGGGTGAGGAGCGGTCGGCCGCAGGCCGATTGATCGGCAACGATTTGTCGATCAAAGCGACGAACGGTGGCCGACAACGAGCCGTGAGCATGGCGAACGGCGAGGCAGGAGGTCGGATGAGGGGTCTGCGCCACCCAAAACCGCCCTCGTGGTTCGAGGCTGCGCCTCCGCTTCGCTGCGGCTTCGCACCTCACCATGAGGGCTACGGGTGCGGCCCGCTTCGGCTGTAGCTCCCCGAGCTGGCGTCTGAGCGAGCCCAAAGCCCGGCGCCCACGTCTCCGCCCTCATCCTGAGGTGCGCAACCTCTCAGCCCTCATCCTGAGGTGCAGAGCGCAGCGGAGCCTCGAAGGACGAGGGCAAGCCCCATTCGCCCCACAATTTTCTCCACCAATCTATCCACACCCCCAACCACCGCCCCCATACTCCCGGCGCCCAACCAACGGAGGCGGCGATGGACGGAACTGCGGCAATCGAGGCGAACCGGGCGGCACTCATCCGCATTGTCGCCATGCTGGTCGAGATGGCCGGGCTGGCCGCACCCTCCACCTCCCCCTTGATGGGGGAGGTCGCGACGCAGTCGCGGGAGGGGGTGACCTTGAGGTCGCAACCCCCACCCGACGCTTCGCGTCGACCTCCCCACAAGGGGGAGGTAGAGCTCAGTGCGACCCTCCCCCGCGTGCTCTGGCGCGCGATCCTGGCCCTGCTGCGCCCGGCCGAATCGGCCGCCCGCCGCCTCATCATCGCCGCCGCAAAGGGCCTGACCGTGCCCCCGCCACGCCCGCGCCAGCCCAAACCCCGGGCGAAGCCGATCGAACCGCTCCTTCGCCGCCTCGGCATCGCCGTGATGATGGCGCCAGCCAATGCCACCCGCGACGGCATATCCTCCCCTGCAAAGCGAATCCCCGCCTTCCCCCTCTTCGATCCTCCGCGCCGGCTCGCCCTTTACGGCGAGCGTCGCCGCACCGTGCCCCCGCACGCCGCCCCGCGCATTGTCGTGCCCGGCGTGACCGAACCCGCACCGCTTCCGCCGCCACCTTCCTCCGACGACCTCATCAGCGCCACGCGCTTGACCCAGCGCCTCGCAGCCCTTGCCGCGGCGCTTGACGATCTCCCCGGCCAGGCCAGGCGCTTCGCCCGCTGGCAAGCGCGCCGCGACGCCCGCCGCCTCTCGCCCATCCGCCGCGTGCCACCCGGCGGCAGGCTTTACCGCTACGATCCTTCGATCACCCATCCCCCCAACATCCGCGAGATCGACGAGATCCTGGCGCATGCCCATTCGCTGGCGCTCCACGCGCTGGAGACCCCCGACACGTCGTGAGGCATCGCAGCGTCATTCATCTCGCGCGCAAACCAGCCGGACGAAAAAAGGGCCGTGCTGGCTCCGCGCCCGCACGACCCTTGTTCATGTCGATGGCTTCGAGGAAAAAACCTACCTCAGATCGTCGTCTTCGTCCGCGTCGGGCGTGCTCGACTTCAACGAGGACAGTTTCGCGAAGACGGCATCCGCGTCGAGCTCGGCTTCCTCGCCGGCCGAAGACGGCGACTCGACCTGAAGGCCCTCGGTCTGGGACGCGGGAAGAAGCGTGTCGCCGGTGGGCTGCGCCGGCAGCCCGCGATCGGCCTTCTGGACTTCCATGTCGAGGTCGATCTGCGAGCACAGGCCGAGCGTCACCGGGTCCTGGGGCAGCAGGGCCGACATGTTCCAGTGGGTGCGGTTGCGGATCTGGTCGATGGTCGACTTGGTGGTGCCCACCAGGCGCGAGATCTGCGCGTCCTTGAGTTCCGGGTGATGGCGCACCAGCCACAGGATTGCGTTGGGGCGCTCCTGGCGCTTGGAAAGCGGCGTGTAGCGGGGACCCTTGCGCTTGGTCTCGGGAACGCGGACCTTCGGCTCGGAGAGCTTCAGCTTGTGGTTGGGGTTGGCCTCGGCGCGCGCGATCTCGTCCCGGGAGAGCTGGCCGGTCATGATCGGGTCCATGCCCTTGATGCCCTGGGCCGATTCGCCGTCGGCGATGGCGCTGACCTCGAGCGGGTGCAGCTTGCAGAACTCCGCGATCTGGTCGAAGGTCAGGGCGGTGTTGTCGACGAGCCAGACGGCGGTCGCCTTCGGCATCAGAAGCGTTTTCGACATTTCAAGCATATCCTCTTGCTCGCCCGCGTCCCTGGCGCAGGCGGTGGGCAGGGCCACCGGATTTTTGGGAATTCGTGGCCTCTATACCGTCATTCGCGCGGCTTCGCAACGCAAAGACAGCGACGCTCTGCTTGACGAGCGCATCAAAGTGCGGCGACGAAATCGTAGATCAGTTTCAGGGCCAGAAGGGACAGGAAGATGAGGATCGCCCTGTCGAAGGCGTCCTTGGAAAAGCGCTTGGCCAGCATGTTGCCGACCGGCATTGCCGCAATCAGCGGCACAAGAGCGGCCACGCTCAGCGCCATCTCGAACCAGGAGGCGATCCCCAGGAAAGCCAGCGTCGGGATCTGCAGCACGGTCATGGCGGCGAACAGGGTCGAGACCGTCGAGATGAAGGTGGCGCGCTCCAGCCGCATGGCGTTCAGGTAGGAGAGCGAGATCGGTGCCGAGACGCCCGAGGCACCCTGCAGCATGCCGGCCGAAAAACCGATCGGGATGCTCAGCTTGAGACCCTTCACGTAGGACAGGATCCAGTTCGGGTTGAGCAGACGGGTGCCGACATAGCCGAACACCGCAGCCGCGACGATCAGGCCCAGAAGATGCGTCGGCAGCGCCCACAGGACGAAGGTGCCGACCGAGGTTCCGATCGCGGCTGCGAGCGCGAACCGGACGAGGAATTCGGTGGGCAGCCGGGCACCGCGAAACTGCCAGGCCTGCCAGAGATTGGTCAAAAGGTTCGGCATCATCATCACGACGACTGCCAGCCGCACGTCGAAGATCATGGCCATGGCGGGGACGGCCAGGATCGGCGCGCCGGCCCCGGTCGCGCCCTTCAATATGCCGCCGCCTGCCAGGCAGGCGACGATGATTGCAAGCTGCCAGAATTCCATGAAGAGCGGTATTCCTGTGATCGGGAAGGGGCGATACGCGGATCGCACCCTATTCCCTTCACATATGAACTATTCTGCCGGCCAGTGCCAAGCCGCGATTTTTGTCGTTCCACACCGCAGGCATCATCCCACGTCGAGCACGATCTTGCCGATATGCTCGCCTTCCTCCATCCGCTCATGGGCACGCCAGGCTTCCTTGAGCGGAAAGATCATGTCCATGACGGGCGCGACCTTGCGCTCGGTCAGGAGAGGCCAGACCTTGGCTTCCAGCTCGGCGGCGAGCGCGGCCTTGAACTCGACCGATCGCGGCCGCAGGGTGGATCCGGTATGGGTCAGCCGCTTGACCATGAGCTTGGCGCAATTGGCCTCGGCGGTCGCCCCGCCCAGCGTCGCGATCTGGACGATGCGTCCGTCCACGGCTGCGGCGTCGTAGTTGCGGGCAACGTAGTCCCCGCCGACCATGTCGAGAATCACGTCGGCGCCCTTGCCGTCGGTGGCCGACTTCACGGCCGCCACGAAATCCTCCTCGCGATAATTGATCGCGCGGTGGGCGCCGAGCTCGACGCAGCGCTCGCACTTCTCGGCCGATCCGGCCGTGGTCAGGACCGTGGCGCCGAACTGGCTGGCCAGCTGGATGGCCGCCGTGCCGATGCCAGACGAGCCGCCATGAACCAGCAGCGTCTCGCCTTCCTGCAGGCCGCCGCGCTGGAAGACATTGTGCCACACGGTGAAGAAGGTCTCGGGGATCGCCGCGGCTTCGGTGAAGGTGAAGCCATGCGGCAACGGCAGCACGTTGGTTTCGTGAACGAGGCAGAACTCCGCGTAGCCGCCGCCGGGTGTGAGCGCCGTCACGCGATCGCCGACGCGCCAGCGCCTGACGCCCGCGCCCAGCGCAGCGACTTCGCCCGCGGCTTCCAGGCCCGGAAGATCAGAGGCGCCGGGCGGCGGCGGGTAGCTGCCCTTGCGCTGGGCCACGTCGGGCCGGTTCACCCCCGCGGCGCGCACGCGGATCAGGATCTCGCCAGGGCCGGGGGCGGGGAGCGGACGCCGTTCCGGCTTGAGGACGAGGGGCCCGCCCGGCTCCGTGATGGCTATCACCGTCATCTTGTCGGGAAGGGGGGGCGAATCGCTCATGCGCTAAAGCTCCTGGAGTTCTCGATCGGAAAGTCTGGGCGGTTTGCCACCCGTGCCCCATTCTATGTAACGTCGGGCGACGATCTGACAAAGCGAGGGACGCAATCATGGGCATTTTCGACGATGAACCCGTCAAGCCTTCGAATGTTCACACGGTCGGGCAGGACATTTCGCTTCTTTCGGTCGACGAGATTCGGCACCGTATCGAGCTGTTGAGGTCCGAAATCGGTCGTTTGGAGGCCGAACTCACCGCCAAAGGGGCGACGAAGGACGCCGCGGAGGCCTTCTTTCGTCGCATGTGAGCGCAAATGAATGCGCGAATGTCGCTCGGGCGCCTCCGATTTGCCTGAATCGGGCTATTGTCCGGCGCCTTTACGAACCCGATTCTAAAGAGCCATTTCATGCTGTCCTCCCTCCGTCCGATCTTCGCGCTCCTGTGCGGAACCGCCTTCCTGCTTGCGGCTTCCGGCCTGCATGGCTTGCTCCTGCCGTTGCGCGGTCAGGCGGAGGAATTTTCGACCACCTCGCTCGGCCTCCTGGGCACGGCGTGGGCGATGGGATTCGTGGTCGGCTGCTTCCTGTGTCCGCGTCTGGTGCGCCGGGCCGGGCACATCCGTTCGTTTGCGGCGCTGGCCGCCACGGCGGCCATCGTCGCGCTGGCGAGCGGGCTGTGGATCGGCGAAATTGGCTGGATCATCCTGCGCGCCTTCACGGGCTTTGCCATGGCCGGCGCCTTCATGATCATCGAGAGCTGGCTGAACGAGCGCGCGACCAACGAGAATCGCGGCACGGTCTTCGGCCTCTACATGATGGTCACCTACGCCGCGATCATGGCCGGGCAGATGTCGGTGGCCTTCGCCGATGTCACCACCGGGACGCTGTTCCTGCTCGCGGGCATACTGTTCTGCGCCTCGCTCATTCCAACCGCGGTGTCTTCGGCGATCTCGCCCCAGCCGCTGGCCGATGTGTCGCTGGATCTGAAGAAGCTCTTCGCCAATTCGCCGGTCGCCTTCCTGGGGTGCTTTCTCGTGGGTGCCGCAAACGGCGCCTGGGGAACGCTCGGCCCGGTTTATGGCTCGCGTATCGGCATCTCCAATTTCGAGATCGCGCTGATGATGAGCGTGGTCGTGCTGGCGGGCGCGGCGGCACAGCTTCCCGTCGGCCGTTTCTCCGACCGCATGGATCGGCGCATCGTGCTTGCGGCCGCCGCGCTCGGCTCGGCGTTTTTCGCCCTCATCATCTTCGCTGCCGCGCCGCGCGACGGCACGACCATCATCGTCCTGACGGGCATGTACGGCGCTCTTGCCTACACGCTCTATTCGATCGCGGTGGCGCACGCCAACGACCATGCCGATCCGACCGAATTCGTGAAGGTCTCGGGCGGCCTGCTTGTTCTATATGGCTTCGGCACGATGGTCGGCCCGGTCGTGGGTGCCTTTCTCATGGACCGGCTGCGGCCGGAGAGCATCTTCCTGGCCACCGCGCTGCCGCATGTCGCGCTTTGTGCCTACGCCGCCTGGCGTATGCAGCGTCGCGCCCCCGTTCCCATCGACGAGCGCGAGGATTTCAAGACCATTCCCGCCGAGCGCGCGCTGACGCCGCAGGGCAGCCTTCTCGATCCGCGCGCGGAGGCCGAACAGGAGAGTTGAGATTCGGTGCGCATTGCGCGAATAATGGCGTCATGAGCCAGCTCGACGCCTTCGCCGCGATCTCTGATCCGCACCGGCGCTACCTCCTCGAAGAGCTTCGCCGGGAGCCGCGCACCGTGGGCGAACTGGCTAGAGGACTTCCGGTGTCGCGGCCGGCCGTCTCGCAGCATCTCAAGGTGTTGCTGGATTGCGGTCTTGTCAGCGTGGAATCGAAAGGGACGAGGCGGATCTACGCGATCTCGAACGCGGGATTCCTGAAGCTCAATCTCTGGGTTGATCAGTTCTGGTCGGACTGACCCTGCGGGTCCTCGGCGGCGTTCGCGGAGGATACGATTCCAACCGTTCAGGGGGAGGGCCAGTGAGAAAGCCTCGGCAGGCTCACGTCCTGGAACGCGAGCCCTGCCGGACAGCCGGGCCGTCAGGCCCGGCCATGGGCTGAAGTGATCTGTCAGTGGCGCGTGGGGCTCGCCTGCAATCGCGATATCTCATCCTTGATCGCCAGCTTGCGCCGCTTGAGCCGGACCAGTTCGAGATCGTCGGTCGATGGATGGTTCAACGCCTCGTTGATCTCCCGTTCAAGATCGCCGTGCTTGCGCTGCAATTCCTCAAGGTGGGATGCAATTGACATCGTCGGGCTCTCCCTTCTTGCCTCGTAAATACCGTTTCCGCCACGGCCGATTCGCCGTCGCAGTGTGACGGTAGAATGACAGTGTGCCATCCTGATGGCATCGTGTCGAACAACGAGTGGTAGCATTTCCTGACAAGGTGAAATGTGGTACGAAGGACGCATAATTGCCGGGACTCCCGAGCCATGCGGCAGGCGGGTTTCGGCGCGTCGAATGCCTTCAGCAGATGGTGAGCATGTCTGATCAGGAACAGGCCGAAGTCCGGCTCGCCTATGCGCGCATAAAGCAGGAACATGCGGATTACGATGCCGCCATCGAGGCGATGAAGGCCGTGGGCTGCGATACCCTGCAGATCCAGCGGATGAAGAAGAAGAAGCTGGTTCTCAAGGACAAGCTCCGCCAGATCGAAGACAGCATGATCCCCGACATCATCGCCTGAGCCGTGCGCGCGCCGCCGGTCTTGCCGTCAGGCGCCATTTGCCTTAATCGCCGGGCACCTCAACCGAAGGCCGATCCATGACCGCGTCGCATCCCCCCGTCGCCATCATCATGGGCAGTCAGTCCGACTGGCCGACCATGCGCCATGCCGCCGAAACGCTCGACGCACTGGCGATAAGTTATGACGCGCGTATCGTGTCGGCCCACCGCACGCCCGACAGGCTGTTCGAATTCGCCAAGGGTGCCGAGGCTGCGGGCTTCAAAATCATCATCGCCGGGGCAGGGGGCGCGGCACATCTGCCGGGCATGGCCGCTTCCATGACGATATTGCCCGTCTTCGGCGTTCCCGTGGAATCCAAGGCTCTTTCGGGCCAGGATTCTCTGCTGTCGATCGTGCAGATGCCGGGTGGCGTGCCGGTCGGGACACTCGCGATCGGCAAGGCCGGCGCCATCAACGCCGCGCTTCTGGCCGCACAGGTGCTGGCACTCGGGGATGCCGGGCTCGCAGACCGCTTGAAGGACTGGCGCGCCAGGCAGACGGCCAGCGTCGCCGAACGCCCCGTGGACCAGCCATGAACTCGCCTCTCGCGTCTGGCGCGACCATCGGCATCGTGGGTGGCGGCCAGCTCGGCCGGATGCTGGCCATGGCTGCGGCGCGGCTGGGTTTCCGGACGATCGTGCTCGAGCCGCAAGCCGACTGCCCTGCTGCCCAGGTCGCCAATGCCCACATCGCCGCTGCCTATGACGATGTCGATGCGCTGGCCGAACTCGCCCGGCGCTGCGATGTCGTGACCTATGAGTTCGAGAACGTGCCGATCGATGCAGCCGCGAGCTTGGCCAACGGGCCTGTTCCGCTCCACCCGCCAGCGCGCGCGCTCGAGGTCTCTCAGGACAGACTCACGGAAAAGACCTTTCTTAATGGCATCGGCATCGCAACCGCGGGGTTTCGACCGGTCGATGGCGAAGCGGAGGCGCGCGCGGCGCTCCAGGCCCTTGGTGGCGCGGGCATTCTGAAGACGCGGCGCCTGGGCTATGACGGCAAGGGCCAGGCGCGTCTTTCACCGGACGAGGATGCCGCCGTGGCCTTCAGACAGCTTGGCGGTGTCCCGGCGATCCTGGAAGCGCTGGTCGATTTCCATTGCGAGATATCGGTTGTCGCCGCGCGCGACGGGAAGGGAAATCTCGCGGCCTTCGAGCCCGCTCGAAACGTCCATCGCGATGGAATCCTTCGCGTGTCCAGCCTGCCTTCCGGCGTCGCGCTCGCCACCGAGGACATGGCGCGTGCCGCCGCCTTCCGCATTCTGGAAGCGCTCGACTATGTCGGGGTGATGGGCGTGGAATTCTTCGTCATGCGCGATGGCGCAGTGCTGGTGAACGAGATCGCACCGCGCGTGCATAATTCCGGTCACTGGACGGAGGCGGCCTGTGCTGTGAACCAGTTCGAGCAGCATGTGCGGGCAATCTGTGGCCTGCCGCTCGGCTCGACGGCGCGCCATTCCGACTGCGTGATGGAGAACCTGATCGGCGACGACGTCGCCCGCTGCGCCGAACTTCTCGGCGAGCCGGGTGTCGTGCTGCATCTGTACGGCAAGGCTGAGGCGCGCCCGGGCCGCAAGATGGGCCATTTCACGCGGCTCGCTGTGCGCTGAGACCAGCCACCGGCCTGGCTCGCCGGGCCTGTGGAAACGCTGCCAGCGCCTGCTTGGCGGTTGACAGCATGGGCCCCTTCGACTATCTCCCCCGCAACCGGCGCGCTTGATGGCGTGTCATTGTGTTTGGCCCGGGTAGGGCGACAGGAACATTCGGGCAGGACCAATGAAGATCAAGAACTCGCTCAAGGCGCTGAAGGCCCGTCACCGCGAATGCCGCATGGTGCGTCGCAAGGGCCGCGTCTACATCATCAACAAGGCTGATCCGCGCTATAAGGCCCGTCAGGGCTGAAGCGCACTTCGCCTTCACGTCTATTTCACTTCCAGTACGGCATGGGCGGGACTAATCTCCCGCCCATGCGCTTTTTGTCGATTCTCTGGCTGTCATTCCTGATCGGCATCTCCGCCGCGGTTCCGGCTGCCCATGCGCAGCAGAGGCACTCGACGCCGGTCGCCATTCCCACAGACCGCGCTGAACGGGTCGAGGAACTTTTCTCCGAACTCAGGCGCGCCCGCAACGAAGCTTCGGCGCAGCGGATAGCCAACCGCATCTGGCGTGAGTGGTTTCGCTCCGGCAGCGCCTCGATCGACTTCCTGATGCAGCGGGCGGATGCCGCGATGAAGGCGCGCAACCACGATGCAGCCCTGGATCTCCTCGACCAGGTCGTGACGCTGGCGCCCGAATATGCCGAGGGCTGGAATCGTCGGGCGACGGTCCACTTCATGATGGAGGACTATGCGAAGTCGATGTCGGACATCGAGAGGACCTTGCGCCTTGAGCCCCGGCATTTCGGTGCGCTTGGCGGAATGGCTCGCATCCTGAAGCAGAGCGGCCGCAAGGAGCTCGCGCTTGAAGCCTATATGCGCGTGCTCGACGTCTACCCGATGCTGCGCAGCGCGCAGTCCGAGGTAGGGGAGTTATCGGAGGAACTTGCGGGGCAGGGCATCTAACTGCCGTCGAGACGCGTAATATCCTGATCGCGCCTCCACACTCCAGCACTCCGAACCCCCATGCATCTGCTACTTGCCGCTATCGGATTCATCGTTGCCCTTGCGGCCGCCCTCTTCGGCGTGAGCCGGGTCGGCGCCCATCTGATCGAAGCCCGCAACCCGCCTGTCGGACAGTTCGCAACGGTCGCCGACACCCGGCTTCACCATGTTCATGTACCCGCCAGCGGAGAGGCCGACCTGCCGCCCGTCGTCTTCATTCACGGCGCCAGCGGAAATCTGCTCGACCAGATGGTGCCCATCCGTCCGCTTCTCGAAGGAAGGTCCGAGATGCTTTTTGTCGACCGCCCCGGTCACGGATGGTCGGACCGCGGAGGACCGGCGAATGCCACGCCGTCCGGCCAGGCCGCGGCCATTGCCGCGCTCATGGAGGCGTATGGCATGGAGGACGCGATCGTGGTGGGCCACTCGTTCGGCGGAGCCATCGCGGCTGCCTTCGCCCTCGATCATCCCGAGAAGACGCGCGGGCTCGTGTTCCTTTCCGCCGCGACGCATCCATGGCCGGGCGCAGGCACGTCCTGGTACTATGAGGTCGCGGCCACGCCGATCCTCGGTCATCTGTTTGCCGAGACCCTGGCCTGGCCCGGGGGCGCGTTGCGCATGCGCCAGGCCTCGGCCTGCGTGTTCTCGCCCAACCCGCTTTCCGAAGGCTATCTCAAGGATGCCGCGATCGAACTGGTGCTGCGCCCGCGCAGCTTCCGCGCCAATGCCATCGACGTTGCGGGCCTCTATGACCATGTCGTGGAGATGGCCCCGCGCTACGGCGAGATCGCCGCGCCCACCGTGGTGATCACCGGCGATCACGATACGGTCGTCTTTGAAGAAATCCACTCAAGGGGGCTGGCCCGCGACATCCCGGGTGCCGAGTTGGTCTGGATCGAGAATATGGGACACAAGCCGGACTGGACCGCGCCCGACCTCGTGCTGGCCGCGATCGAGAAAGTCGCAGGCCGCGACAGGGATCTCCAGGCTGTAGCCGCCCAGATCGAGGCACGGGTTTCCACCGATGCGCATGGGCCCCTGGATGCCTGCCCCGTTGAACGCCCGACGGAAGGGGTTAGCTCCTGAAGCCGCGGCCGGCGGGCATCCAGCTGAATTCCAGACCGCTCAGATGCCGCCCTGGCCCTTCGTATCGACATAGGCGATGCGCAGCATGTTGGTCGCCCCCGGCGTGCGCAAAGGGACGCCCGCCGTCACGATGACCCGTTCTCCATCCTGCGCGAAGCCTTCTTCGACGGCGATGCGGCAGGCGCGATTGACGACGTCGTCGAGGTCCGTCGCGTCATCCGTCACCACGCAATGCGTTCCCCAAAGCAGCGACAGCCGCCGGGCCGTCGCGACGACGGGAGACAGCGCAATGATGGGAACTTGCGGCCGTTCGCGGGCGGCGCGTATGCCGGTCGTGCCGGAACCGGTGTAGCAAATGATGGCGGCCAGCTTGAGCGTCTCGGCGATCTGGCGCGCGGCCAGCGAAATCGCGTCGGCACCGGTCGGCTCGGGCTCGGAACGCTGGGCGTTGATGATCGAGGGATAATTCGGATCGCGCTCGACCTGACGGGCGATGCGATCCATCATCGCGACCGCCTCCACGGGATAGCTGCCGGCTGCCGATTCCGCCGACAGCATGACGGCGTCCGCGCCTTCGAAGACGGCGATCGAGACGTCGGATACCTCGGCGCGCGTCGGCACTGGCGCGCTGATCATGGATTCCAGCATCTGCGTGGCGATGACGACGGGCTTGCCGGCCTTGCGGGCGGCGCGCGTGATCTGCTTCTGGATACCGGGTACGGCTTCCAGCGGCATCTCCACGCCCAGGTCGCCTCTGGCGACCATCAGCGCGTCGGAGAGTTCGATGATCTCATCGAGGCGGTGGACAGCCTGGGGCTTTTCGATCTTGGACATGATGCCCGCGCGCCCGCGGGCGATCTTGCGTACTTCGGCCAGATCGTCCGGCCGCTGAACGAAGGACAGTGCGATCCAGTCGACATCGGCGGCAAGGGCAGCGTCGAGATCCTTGCGATCCTTGTCGGTAAGTGCGCCGACGGGCAAATCGGTGTCTGGAAGGCTGATGCCCTTGCGATCCGAGATCTTCGTTCCGGAGATGACCTTCGCGCGGATCGATTTGCCGTCGCAGGCGATCGCCTCCATTTGCAGGCGTCCGTCATCGATCAGCAACCGGTGACCGGGCTCCACCGATTTGAGGATCTCTGGATGCGGCAGCTGCACGCGGGTCGAGTCGCCCGGCGCCGGGTTGCTGTCGAAAGTGAATTCCTGGCCGGCCACCATCTCCTGCGCACCGTCGGCAAATGCGCCGACACGCAGCTTGGGCCCTTGCAGATCGGCCAGGATACCGATGGCTCGCCCCAGATCCTTCTCGACCGTTCGGATGCGTTCGATCAGCGTGCGCATCAAGTCATGGTTGGTGTGACTCATATTGATGCGAAAAACATCTGCGCCCGCTTCGAACAGGCGCCTGATCACTGCTTCATCTGATGATGCAGGCCCCAGCGTGGCCAGGATTTTTACCTTGCGGCTACGTCTCATCGAGTCCCCGTTCCCGTGATGGAGGCGCCGGGTGGGGGCCCCTCATCGGTCAATTGCACCATCCAGCTGGATTGGTCGCCGGTGTCGTATTCCTGGAAGCCCGCGCGCTGGAAGCCGCGCGCGAAGCAATCGCTCGTCCCGGCGATCTTGAACTCCCGGTCGGACACGCACATCGACACCGGGCCTTCCCAGCGGCCGCCCCGTTCCGCGTCTTCTGCATAGAGATAGTAATATCTTGATGACAGCGGCCCTTCGATGAGCGTCTTGCAGGAAGATGCCTCTACGTGCCACCAGCCTTCGCTCAGCCAGCCCGCCTGTGCCCGATAGCCGATCGCGACGCCGACAAGCGACTGCGTCGCGTTGCAGACGCGAAAATCGGCATGGACAATGCCGGTTGCCGCGAACGAAGCGACGGTGGCGATCCCGAGCGCTCCCAGTAGTGACGCAATGCGCGTACGCGGCGCCAAGGATGACATGGCGGGGCCTTTCGCCTGAAGACAAATCAGCATTCTCTTCCCCCCTTTTCAAAGAAGCGCGCACGCATGTCAACGCGAGCAGCAGCCGGATAAAGCGGCTGTCCGACCGGTCGGTTCGATTGACGCAAAGATTGACCAAATGGCGGCATTGCGCTGGCTATCGCTTCGTGGAAGACAGGAATCTCCGCCCTGCAATACAAATCGAGAGCTTTCCGGAATGACCCGTACGGCGCTGTTTTCACCGTTCCATATGATCGACGGGGACAGGACGCGCGGAATGATTCTCATTGCCGACCATGCGCGACGCGACCTGCCGGACGAATACGCTTCGCTGGGCCTTCCGGCCGCCGAATTCGATCGGCACATCGCCTACGACATCGGTGTGGAGCCGGTCACGACCGGGCTTGCCCAGATGCTCGGCGTGCCGGCCATTATGGCAACCTATTCGCGCCTCCTGATCGATCCCAACAGGGGTGAGGACGATCCCACACTCATTCGCCAGCTCTATGACGGCACGATCGTGCCGGGCAATTACCCCATGCCGCCGGCCGAGCGCGAGAAGCGGCTCGCAGCCTTTCATAGGCCCTATCACGACGCGGTTTCCTCGCTGGTGAAGTCTGTGGCGACGGCCAGCGGAAAGTCGCCCTTCATCGTATCCGTTCATTCCTTCACGCCCTCGATGCAGGGCATCGCGCGCCCATGGCACGCAGGGATCCTCTGGGACAGCGACGCCCGTGCCGCGCACTTGCTGATCGAGAGACTGTCCGCCGAAGTTGGGCTCGTGGTTGGTGACAACGAACCCTATGACGGTGCCCTGCGCGGGGATACGATGTTCCGTCATGCCATTGCCAATGGCTACGCTCATGCCTTGATCGAGATCCGTCAGGATCTCATTGCCGAGGAGAGGGGCGTTGCCGAATGGGTCGAGCGGCTGGGTCCGATCCTTGAAGAGATCGATGCCATGCCCGAGATACATGAGGTTCGCCGGTTCGGTTCGCGAACGGGCTCATTGGATTGACTGGAGGATGACATGACCGATCTTTCGCCCGACCAGCAGCGAGACCTGGAAGCCGCAGCCTTTCGTCGGCTCGTGGCGCATCTGCGAGAACGGGGCGACGTGCAGAACATCGACATGATGAATCTCGCTGGTTTCTGCCGCAACTGCCTGTCGAACTGGTACCGCGAAGCGGCCGAGGAAAAGGGGCTGGCGCTGTCCAAGGACGAATCGCGCGAGATCGTCTACGGCATGCCGTACGAGGAGTGGCGCGCGCAGAACCAGCGGGAAGCCAGTTCCGATCAACTCAAGGCATTTGAGGAAAACCGTCCGAAGGACCATTGACCGAGAGAGCCGGCTGGGGCAACGAAGCGGGCCAGCGGCCGCGTCCGCGCCGGCCCGCCCTTTCCTAATAATAATCGTTTCCGGAGTGCCCAGATGGCCGACGATATCACCCAGGAATCCTCACAGACCGTGGCCGCCGGCCAGCTTCGCGCCTTCATCGAGCGAATCGAGCGTCTCGAGGAAGAGAAGAAGACCATCTCCGATGACATCAAGGAGGTCTTTGCCGAGGCAAAGGGCAACGGCTTTGACGTGAAGGCGATGCGCACGATCATCCGTCTGCGCAAGAAGGAACAGGCCGAGCGCGAAGAAGAAGAAGCAATGCTCGACCTCTATATGGCCGCTCTCGGCATGGTCTGAGCGTCGCAACGGATGGGAACAGGCGGCATAAGCCGTTTGTCCCCGCTGCATTTTCCGCCGATTCCAGTCGCTGGGTGATCTCATGGAACTGTGGATTCCCATCACCCTCGCCGCGGCATTCCTACAGAATTTGCGTTCGACGGCGCAAAAGCATCTGAAGGGGGTGATGGGCACGACCGGCGCGACTTTCGTGCGATTCGGTTTCGGACTGCCTTTTGCCGCGCTCTTTCTCCTGTCGCTGCATCATGTCTGGGCGTTTCCTTATCCTCAGCCGGGCGCACCTTTTGTGTTTTGGGTCGTCGTCGGCGCGCTGACCCAGATCGCAGCGACCTTTCTGCTCATTCATCTCTTTTCCTTCCGCAATTTCGCGGTTGGCACCGCCTATTCGCGAACCGAGCCGGTGCAGGCGGCTGTTTTCGGCCTGCTGTTCCTGGGCGAGTTCGCGGGTGCTGGCGGCCTCGTGGCGATCGCCATCACGGTTGTCGGCGTCATGCTGATCTCGGTTTCCCAGATCTCGCTGAGCTGGCGCAATCTCGCGGTGTCGCTTGTCAGCCGCAACGCGCTGATCGGGCTTGCCTCGGGCACGCTCTTTGGCATCGCGGCGGTTGCCTATCGCGCGGCATCGCTCTCTCTGGGCGGGCCCAATTTCATGATGCAGGCAGCCACGACGCTCTTCTTCACGATTCTCCTGCAGAGCGTCGTCATGCTGGGCTGGATGTTGTGGCGCGATCCGTTGGAGCTTCGCCGCATCGGCGCCGCGTGGAAGCCGTCGCTCTTCACCGGCTTCGTCGGGGCGACGGCTTCGTTCGGATGGTTTGCAGCCATGACGCTTCAGCAGGCGGCGATCGTCAAGGCGCTGGCGCAGGTCGAGATGATCTTCGCCTTTGCTTCCTCGGTCTTCTTCTTTCGTGAACGGATCAATGCCACGGAGATCGCGGGCTGCCTGCTGATCGTGGCCGGCATCATCGCGCTCGTCCTCATCGGCTGATTAGCGGATGTATTGGGGGCGAAACCGGAAGCGCGATCGAGCTTCTTGCGGCAGGTGTCGGTTGAGCCGGCGGTTGGCGGCGCCGAATAGCCAGATGATGGCCAGCGTCAGGCCGATGAAATAGACCGCCACGATCGGGTAGCTGATGAAAGGATTGAAGGTCTGGTCGGCGAAATAGCGCGCGTAATAAAGGGCGTCGCCAGATTGCTGCCATGCCGGAAAGCCGGAAAAGAAGACCAGCGTCGTGGCATGGGTGAGAAAGATCGCCTCGTTGGTGTAGGAGGGCCAGGCTAGCCTCAGCATCGTTGGCCAAACGATCCGGCGAAAACGTGCCCAGCCACTCATGCCGTATGCGTCGGCCGCTTCTAGGTCGCCACGCGGAATCGCACGCAGCGCGCCGTAGAAAATCTCGGCCGTGTAGGCCGAAGTATTGAGCCAAAGGACCACGAGAGCGCCGGCCCAGGCGCGCGTCAGCCAGCGGGTCTCGGCGGTGATCTCTACGAAAAACAGGTTGATCACGAAGCCGGCGCGGGGCAGCAGCACGAAGGCCTCGTAGGCGAAAAAGAACTGGATGAAGAGCGGCGAACCGCGGAACAGGAAGATGAAAGCTGCGGCTGGTCTCTGCAAAACCGCCCTTTCCGAAAACTTTCCGAGTGCAAGCGCCGTGGCAAGAAAGAAACCCGCGACAAGCGACACAACCGCAAGATACACGTTCCACATCAGGCCAGAAGCAATCAGGGCAAACTGATCGCAGAGCGTGATGTCCAGCCCGCGTGGCAGAAGCGGCTGCCCGAATTCGCGCCCCAGCGCGCGAAGGAAGTACCCTTCGAAGGATTCCCAGCAGGTTCTCATAGACCTGCCTTTCGCATCCGTTCGCCGCCGGCTGTTGCCTGGCCAACGCTCAGCCGCCCCATCAATCGTTCGAAGCCGAACTGGCTGACCCACGTCAGCAGCAGGTAGAAGATGAGAACGACCAGGAAGTACCAGACGCGCCAGTCCGGATGGGGATAGGTATAGAGCGACGTCTTGGCGCCGCCCAATTCACGTGCCCAGAACACGATGTCCTGGATGCCGAGCAGGAAGAGCAGCGGCGTCGCCTTGATGAGAATCATCCAGAGATTGGAGAGGCCGGGCAGGGCATAAACCCACATCTGCGGCAGCAGTACACGCCGGAAGGCCTGTCCCCGCGTCATTCCGTAGGCCTCGGCCGTCTCAATTTGAGCCTTCGGCACCGCCTCCATCGCGCCACGCAGCGTGTTGGCGGCGAACGCTCCAAAGACGAGGGCAAAGGCCAAGAGTGCGAGACCGAAGGCATAGAAGTCATGCACCCACGACGGGGACGTCGATAGGGGTACCTTGGCGGCGGGGCAGACCAGGAAGTCGTTTCCGCGCCGGATCGGGAGGTCCCAGTCCGGGCATCGGATCTGGTGCATCAGAAATTCAAGGCTTTGGTCGACGGCGATGGGGACGAACAGGAAGAAGACGATGTCCGGCACACCCCGTACCATGGATGTGTATCCGGCACCGAACCACCTGAGCGGGGCGTAGCGGGATCGCTGAGCAAGTGCGCCGCCGAAGCCCAGCAGCAGGGAGGCTGGCGCCGCGAGCAAGATCAGGACGATGACGACGACAAAGGACCAGTAGAACGCGAGATGCGTCCCGCTCGTGAGGTAGCAGGCAAACCACTGCCACTGCGGCAGCGCGGAGGGATCGGCGCAAAAAGCGAACATGGCAGCTATCTAGAAGGGCGGCGCGTACGCGCCGCCCTATGTGGTCATCAATCGAAGAGCGGCATCTCTTCGCCGAACCACTTCACGATGAGTTCATTGAGCGAACCGTCCTCCTTCATCTCGGAGATGATGGAGTTGAACGTTTCACGCAACTCGTCGTCGGACTGACGGACGCCCATGCCGATACCGTCCCCGAGCAGCAGGGGATCGCCCAGGATTTCGAGTTCGCCACCGGATTCATCCACGATCGCCTGCAGGAACGCCCCGTCGGCGAGCACCGCGTCGGCCTCGCCCGACCTCACCGCTGCGATGGTCTCGTCAGGTGTCGGGAACTCGACCAGCGTCGCTTCTGTCTCTGCGACATGCGCGGCCTGGATCGTGTTGGATTGAGTGGTCACGATGCCGCTCTCGATCACCGAGGGATCGGTCCCTGCCAGCCCCACATACTGGGATGGTTCCGGCTGCAGATAGTTCTGCGTAAAGGCGATCACCTCCTGGCGGGCTTCCGTGATCGACATCCCAGCCATGATCGTGTCGTAGTTGCCGGCGACCAGATTGGGGATGATCGTATCCCAATCATTGATCACCCATTCGCAGTTAAGTTCGGCGCGCTCGCAAAGCATGTCGCCGAGCTCCCGCTCGAAGCCGTCCAACTCGTTATTGTCATTGATGAAATTATAGGGGGGATAGGCGCCCTCCGAGCCCATGCGCACGACGTCTTGCGCGATAGCCGACGTCGCCCCGAAAGCGAGTGCGGCAAGGGTAAGAGCCAGTTTTTTCATCGTGTTCTCCTCTTTGGTCTTTTCGTTTTCGTCACGCCACCGTGGCGCTGAGGAACCCCCTCAGACGTTCGGTCCTGGGATTGCCAAAAAGTGCCTCCGGCGGCCCCTCTTCGGCGATGCGCCCCTCATGCAGGAAGACCACATGATCCGAGAGATCGGCGGCAAGGCGCATGTCGTGGGTAACAAGGAGCATCGTGCGGCCTTCCTCGGCAAGAGCCCTGATGACCCGGACCACTTCCTGCTCCAGTTCCGGGTCGAGCGCGGAAGTCGGCTCGTCGAAGAGAAGCGCCCGGGGTTCCATGCAGAGCGCGCGGGCGATTGCGGCGCGCTGTTGCTGTCCGCCCGACATCTGGGCGGGATAGACGTCCGCCTTGTCGCCGATGCCCACCTTGTCGAGCAGCGTCCGGGCGCGGGCCTCAACTTCCTCGCGGTTCTGCTTCAGGACGGTGAGCGGCGCTTCCATCACGTTCTGAAGCACGGTCATGTGGGCCCAGAGATTGAATTGCTGGAACACCATGGCAAGGTTTGTGCGTATGCGCACGACCTGCTGACGATCGGCCGGGTGGCGATGCAATCCCGTGCCTCGCCAGATGACCGGTTCGCCTTCGAAAAGGATCTCTCCCTGCTGGCTGTCCTCCAGCAGGTTGCAGCATCGCAACAGTGTGGATTTGCCCGAACCGGAAGACCCGATGAGCGAGACCACATGGCCGCGCGGCGCGATCAGGTCGACTCCCTTCAACACCTCCAGCGTGCCGTAGCTCTTGTGGAGGTCACGAATCTCGATGACGGGGACGGACTCTGCTGCCACTGGGACCTTTCTGGCGGGCGTTCGTTTTTGACAATAGGGCCCAAAAAGGCGGCGGATGCAACGTCTTCGGGCTTTCCCCAAGGTTCGGGCAAAACTGCGGCAGGAAGGCTCGCACCGAAATGTCATGTGATTTCTGGAATACGCTTGCAAAAAAATGCAATCGACATTACTTGGCTGTGATCGGCGGAGCCACTTCCGCCAGAGACCTGGAGAACAAGCAATGCCTGGCAATGTCGGCACCACGGACCGGATCCTGCGCGTCGTGATAGGCGTCGCGCTCCTTTCGCTCTTCTTCCTCTTCGAGGGAGGATTGCGGCTGTTCGGCTTGATCGGCCTGATCCCGCTCATCACGGGCCTGCTCGGTTCCTGTCCGCTCTATTGTGCGGTCGGTGTCTCGACGCGGGCTCCGAAGGTCTCCGACCAGTAAACGAACGACGTCCCCACCTGCTCTCGGAGCGGGTTCGAGCGCTAGCGTTTTCAGGCCCCAGCCTGAGTCGCGAAATTTCTGAATCAGAGGAGTAACCCATGCCCCCCAAGCCTGAAGTCACCGGCTTTTTCGACAAGCGAACCTGGTCGGTCCAGTATGTGGTCGCCGATCCCGAAACGAAGAAGTGCGCCATAATCGACCCCGTGCTCGACTATGACGAGAAATCCGGACAGACGGCGACGATCCATGCCGACAACATCCTGAAATTCGTGAAGGAGAAGGGCTACGAGGTCGAGTGGATTCTGGACACCCACCCACATGCCGATCATTTCTCGGCAGCCGCCTATCTCAAGGAAAAGACCGGGGCGCCGACAGCGATCGGGGAGAAGGTGGTCGACGTCCAGAAGCTCTGGAAGGGCTTCTACAATTGGCCCGATTTTCCCGAAGACGGCTCGCAGTGGGACAAGCTCTTCGCGCACGGCGAGACCTTCAAGGTCGGCAGCATCCCCGCCCGCGTAATGTTCTCTCCTGGGCATACGCTTGCCTCGATCACCTATGTGATCGGCGACGCGGCCTTCGTTCACGATACGCTCTTCATGCCGGATTCCGGCACCGCGCGGGCCGATTTTCCCGGTGGCAGCGCGAAAGCGCTCTGGAAGTCAATTCAGGACATCCTGGCCCTGCCTGACGAGACCCGCATCTTCACGGGCCACGACTACCAGCCCGGCGGGCGTGAGCCGAAATGGGAATCGACCGTGGCTGAACAGAAGGCGGCCAACACCCACATGTCCAAATGCAGCACGGAAGAGGAATTCGTGAAGGTGCGCGAGGCCAGGGACAAGACGCTGCCGATGCCGAAACTGATCCTGCACGCCCTGCAGATCAACACCAATGCCGGCAGGCTTCCGGAGCCCGAGGCCAATGGCCGCCGCTATCTGAAGATTCCTCTCAATCTGCTCGAGGGAGCCGCCTGGGAAAAGGAATGAACGCGACCACACTCGGAAGACCTGCCGCTGAAATGAAGGAGAGGGTCGAAGAGGCCTCCTCCTTCATCAAGAAGCTGTCCAACCCGGATCGGCTCATGGTGGCGTGCGCGCTGGTCGATGGAGAGCGCTCGGTGCGGGAGTTGGAGGACTTGCTCAGCATCCGCCAACCGGGGCTTTCTCAACAACTCGCCGAACTGCGCCAAGCCGGCCTTATCGCCGGCCGAAAACAGGGGAAGCAGGTCTTCTACCGGCTGGCCGATCCGCGCGTGGAGGAGTTCATCTCCACAATGTATCGGCTCTTCTGCGAACCAAGCGACTAAAAACCAGGATATGACCATGACGGAATTCACTCCCCTCGCCTCTTTGATAGGCGGGGCAATGATCGGCCTTTCTTCCGTGCTGCTAATGGCTTGGGAAGGGCGTATCGCCGGTATCAGCGGCATCGCCGGTCGCCTCTTGCCACCCTATCGAGACAGCGCCTTTGCGTCCCGGTTCGGCTTTGTGATCGGTCTCGTGATTGCGCCTCTGATCTATCTTTCAACGCTCGGCGGGCCCGTGGAGCATACTGTATCGTCCAATGTCCCCCTGATGGTGGCGGCAGGCGCGATCGTCGGCTTCGGATCGGTGTGGGGCTACGGCTGCACCTCCGGGCACGGCGTTTGCGGACTCTCTCGCCTGTCAGCGCGCTCCATGGTTGCCACCGGTGTTTTCATGGCCGTCGCCTTCGTGACTGTCTTCTTCGTTCGCCATATCATCGGAGGCTGATGCCATGTCCTTTCTCGTCAATCTTGGCCTCGGCCTGCTCTTTGGTCTCGGTCTGGTGATCTCGGGCATGGCCAATCCGGCCAAGGTACTCAACTTCCTCGACCTCTTCGGGACCTGGGATCCATCGCTTGCCTTCGTGATGGGCGGTGCGGTCATCGTCGCGTTTTTCGGTTATCGACTGGTGCTAAGCCGTGGGTCTCCGGTCGTCGGCGAAACCTTCCACCTGCCCAACCGCAACGACATCGACCATCGGCTGATCGTCGGCCCCGCCCTGTTCGGCTTCGGCTGGGGTCTGGGCGGGTTCTGCCCTGGTCCTGCGCTCACGGCGCTGTCGTTCGGCGAGATCGGCACGCTGGTCTTCGTCCCTGCGATGATCGTCGGCATGTGGGCGGCACGCCTTCTGTCCGACGGCAATCTGTCACTGGCGGGCGTACGCGGCTGACCTGACACATCCGGAAAGAAAGACCGAGAAATGAACGGCTGGGCTCGTTACCTGCCTATCCTCGACTGGGGCCGCCGCTATGGCAGGGAGACGCTTTCGAGCGATCTTCTGGCGGCGGTCATTGTCACCATCATGCTGGTGCCCCAGTCACTGGCCTATGCCATGCTGGCTGGGCTTCCCCCGGAGGTCGGGCTTTACGCCTCGATCCTGCCTTTGGTCGCTTACGCGATTTTCGGCACGAGCCGCACGCTCGCCGTCGGTCCTGTCGCTGTCGTCTCGCTCATGACCGCCTCGGCGATCGGGGAAGTGGCGGCTCAGGGCACGACGGATTACCTGACGGCAGCCGTCATTCTCGCTCTTCTCTCAGGCGGGATGCTGGTGCTGATGGGGTTGTTCCGGCTGGGTTTCGTCGCGAACTTCCTTAGCCATCCGGTCATTTCCGGCTTCATCACCGCCGCCGGCCTGCTGATCGCGGCGGGTCAGTTGCGCCATGTCCTCGGGGTGAACGAGGGCAGCGGCCATCTTCACGAGATACTTGGTGGGCTCGCCGGCAGCATGGGGGCGGTCAATCCGTTCACGCTGGCCATCGGCGGCGGCGTTCTGGCTTTTCTCTATTTCGCGCGCATATGGCTGAAGCCGATGCTGCGTGCCATCGGTCTCGGCCCGCGCTTGGCCGACAGTTTCACCAAGGCTGGCCCGGTCTTTGCGGTCGCCGCCACCATCTGGATCGTCTCCAGTCTCGATCTGGGTGCCGAAGGAGTTTCCCTTGTGGGCGCCATTCCCTCCGGGCTCCCGCCGATCGGCCTGCCTTCGATCGATCTCGAGGTGGTGCGGGTTCTGATCGTCCCGGCCTTCCTCATCAGTCTGGTGGGCTTCGTGGAATCGGTTTCGGTTGCGCAAACACTTGCCTCGAAACGACGCCAGCGCATACAGCCTGACCAGGAACTGATCGGTCTCGGGGCAGCCAACATCGCGTCCGGCATCTCAGCCGGCTATCCGGTGACGGGTGGCTTCGCCCGATCGGTCGTGAACTTCGACGCGGGCGCTCAGACGCCAGCTGCCGGTGTCTTCACTGCCATCGGGATCGCGCTGGCCACACTCTTCCTGACCCCGTGGCTTGCCAATCTGCCGCAGGCGACACTTGCGGCGACGATCATCGTCGCGGTTCTGTCGCTGGTCGACCTGAAGGCCATCGGCCGCGTCTGGCGCTATTCCAAGGTCGACTTTTCGGCCATGGCAGTGACCATCGCCGGCACGCTCTTCATGGGCGTGGAAACCGGCATCGTGCTGGGGGTGGTGCTTTCGCTGTTGCTCCATCTCTACCGTTCCAGTCGGCCGCATGTCGCGGTCGTGGGACAGGTGCAGGGCACCGAGCATTTCCGAAACATCGACCGGCACGCGGTCGAAACCCGGCCGGACCTTGTTACCATCCGTATCGACGAGAGCCTCTATTTCGCCAATTCGCGCTTTCTGGAGGACAAGGTCGCAGCTCTCGTCGCCGAACGGCCCGAGGTCAGGCATGTCGTCCTGATGTGCTCGGCCATCAATGCGATCGACGCGAGCGCGCTGGCAAGCCTCGAGGAGATCAACCATCGCCTCTCCGACGCCGGCATCAAGCTGCATCTGAGCGAGGTCAAGGGCCCGGTCATGGACAGGCTGCAGCGGACGGATTTTCTCGACCATCTTTCAGGCCGGGTGTTCCTGTCGCAATACGAAGCCTTCTGCGAGGCCGCGAATGGCTGCACGGAGGACAGCGGGTCCGTCAGATGATCCCGGCGCCTCGTAGGCGGGAGCACTCAGCGTCGGTAAAACCCGCATCGGCCAGAATGGCATCAGTGTCGGCGCCGAGAGCCGGGGCCGGCCGTGCAGGCGCGTCGGTGCCCGCCACACGTACCGGATTGGAGACCAGGCGGAACGGTCCTGCCGTCGGGTGTTCGAGTGACTGGATCGAGGCCCGCTCTTCGAGGAACGGGTTGTCCAAGGCTTCCTGCAGATTGTTCACGGGTGCGGCAGGCACCTTGCCGCCAAAAAGCGCCAGCCATTCGGCGGTGGTCCTGGCCGATAGCGCCTCATCAAGGATTTCGAGCACCGTGTCGCGATTTTCCAGCCGCTCCCTGAAAGTCAGGAAGCGTGGATCATTTGCCAACTCCGGGCGACCGATCAGGTCGCACAGAATGGGCCAGAACTTCTCCTTGTTGCACATAAGGTAGATCCAGCCGTCGGCCGTCCTGTAGAGTTGGCAAGGAACCAGCGAAGGATGGCCCGACCGCGCGACGCGTTCCTGGACATGGCCCTTGTTGAGATACCAAGCCGAAAGATAGGACAGGTTGAAACAGGCGAGGTCAAAGAGCGAAATATCGATGTCGCAACCCTTGCCCGTCTCGCGCGCCTTCATGACCGCGCTGACGAGGGCGAAAGCCTGTCCGAGACCCGTCATCATGTCGACGATCGACAGACCCATGCGTGCGGGTGGCGTGTCGGCCTCCCCGGTCAGCGAGAAATACCCGGCCTCGGCCTGCATGAGGAAATCGTAGCCCGGCCAGTTGGCGCGCGAGCCCTCGCGGCCATAAGCCGACAGGAAGGCGCAGACGAGCTTCGGATTTGACTTCGAGAGCGTCTCGAAGGTGAGGCCGAGGCGCGCGGGCACGTCGCCGCGCAGATTGCAGGCGAGCGCATCGACCCTGGCCACGAGGCGCTCGAGCACCGCGCGCCCCTCCGGTTTGGTGATGTCCAGGGTTATGGAGCGTTTGTTGCGGTTGAAGGCCTGGAAGAAGAGGCTGGAATCGCTCGCGCCGTCCTCGGCCAGGAAATGCGGTCCCACCGAGCGGGCCATGTCGCCGCCATCATGGGGCGATTCGACCTTTATCACCTCAGCCCCGAGATCGGCCAGGAACTGCGTGCCGAACGGGCCGGCGCCGTATTGCTCGAAGGCGAGCACCTTCAGCCCGGAAAGCGGCAGTTGATCGGCTGCGTGTTCGGACATCGATTTACTATCCAAGTGCCTGGCAGAATGCCGTGACGTCTTCGTCCCGCGTGGCGAAGCTTGCTACGAGCCGGCACAGCATTTCATCCTCGGCGACCGAATCCGTCATTTGGGCAGGTATGCCCCACTCGTGGATAAACGCGCCCTGTTCCTTCAAGGCGTCGAACTTGGCGCGCTTCATCACCGGAAACACCTCGTTGGCCTGCGGTCTCCAGCCGAGGCGGGCATGGGGCGAAGCCTCAATGTGATCCGCCAGTCGGGAGGCCATCGCGTTGGCGTGCCCAGCCATTTCAAGCCACAACCCGTCGCGGAAATAGGTCTCGAACTGCGCCGCCACGAAACGTGACTTTGAAAACAGCTGTGCGGCGCGCTTGCGGAGGAAAGGAAACTCGGCAGCCAGATGAGGATCGAAGATGACCAGCGCCTCGGCGCACCAGCAGCCATTCTTCGTCCCCCCGAAGGAGGCCATGTCGACACCCGATTTCCAGGTCATCTCGGCCGGCGTGCAGCCCAGCGAGACAAGCGCATTGGCAAAACGCGCACCGTCCATGTGCAGCGGCAGCTTGTGGCGGCGGCATACGCCCGCGATGGTACCTATCTCGTCAAGGCTGTAGACGGTTCCGATTTCGGTTGCCTGCGTCAGTGTTACGCCGGCCGGACGGCCGGCATGCAGGAACTCGGCCGGATAGCGGCGAATCGCGGCTTCGAGCCCCTTGGGGTCCAGTCGTCCATGTGGCCCATCGACCGGGCATAGCCTTCCGCCATCCGACATGAACTCGGGCGCACCGCACTCGTCCACGATCATGTGTGCCTCGCGGTGCGCGAACATCACGCCGCCCGGTTTCGATATGGCGGAATAGGCCAACGCGTTGGCCGCAGTGCCGGTGCTGACGAAGAAGACGGAGACCTCGCGCTCAAAAACCTCCGAGAACACCGTTTCGACGTGGCGGTCTAGATCGCTGTTGCCATATGCGGGGGCATAGCCGGACGCGTGATCGACGAGGCTTTGTGCGATGGAAGGGTGGGCGCCGGCCCAATTGTCAGAGGCAAAGAACATGTGCTGGGGAAACCGGATGATAGGGGGTGGGAGGGGCCAATCTACATGTGTGGCGTAAATCCTCAATGACCCGAGGCGACAATCCTCCCTTCCGACTGCAGACTCGCAGACAGGATATTTCGTTCCATAGGCTGGCGCAGTAACAATGTTGCGGCAACCCGCCCGTTGATTTGCATTTCCGTCTTGTGCGCCCGCCGCTTTTCTGGCATATGGCGATTTAGGACAGCATTGCTGTCTTAATTGGCCGTTGCTGGCGCGCTTTCAGGCCCTATGATAGGCGGGATCCGCAAGCGAGCCTGGCGCGGTCGTGGGCGCGGGTGCAGCCGTGTCCGGACATTGACTATTCCGACGGGTCCGGACGTACCGGCAAAGTCGCCCCGGCCTTTCGAGAGATTAGCCGTGCAGAACCGGTCAGCTTCGCCTGAGGCAGTCCGGAGGACAGACTGACCGCCCCACAGGGGTGCGGTAATGGAGGATGAGACCATGAGGCATAAGACGCTACCCATGTCGCCCGCAACGCGCTCCGCGTCGGCGAAATCGGTTGTCGCGGCGCCCAAAGGTTCAACCTCCGTAGGGCTTTACGACCCACGCAATGAGCATGATGCGTGCGGCGTGGGCTTCATCGCCAACATGAAGAATGTCAGGTCGCACAAGATCGTCGAGGACGGGCTGGCGATGCTGGAAAACCTGACCCACCGCGGTGCGGTCGGTGCGGATCCGCTGATGGGCGATGGTGCTGGCCTGCTGGTGCAGATGCCCGACCGGTTCTTCCGCGAAGAGATGACTGCCTTGGGGGTCGAACTGCCGGCGGCCGGCGCATATGCGGTCGGGCATATCTTCATGCCGCAGGACGAGGCGCATCGCTCTCACATCGAGGAAATCGTCCGCGAAGTCGCGCAGGCCGAAGGCATACCCTTCCTGGCCTTCCGCGATGTGCCGGTCGACAATTCCTCGCTGTCGAAGGCGCCGCATATCGCGTCCGCGGAGCCTGTCCACCGCCAGGCCTTCTTCGGGCGTCCGGAAGGCCTCGAAAACGACGACGATTACGAACGCCGTCTCTATATACTGCGCAAGGTCATCTCCGGCCGCATCTTTGCGGAAGCCGGCGGCAAGGAGGACGGTGCCTACATCGTTTCCCTGTCGGCGCGCACCATCGTCTACAAGGGGATGTTCCTGGCCTATCAGGTTGGCGCCTACTACAAGGACCTGAAGGATCCCCGTTTCGAATCGGCGCTCGTGCTCGTGCATCAGCGCTTTTCGACCAACACCTTCCCCTCCTGGAAGCTTGCCCATCCGTATCGGATGGTGGCGCATAATGGCGAGATCAACACGTTGCGTGGCAACGTCAACTGGATGGCCGCACGCCAGGCTTCCGTGGATTCGGAACTCTTCGGCAACGACATCTCCAAGCTTTGGCCTATCTCCTACGAAGGGCAGTCGGACACGGCGTGCTTCGACAATGCGCTCGAGTTCCTGTTCCAGGGTGGCTATTCGTTGGCCCATGCCATGATGATGCTGATCCCGGAGGCCTGGGCGGGCAACAAGCTCATGAGCGAGGAACGTCGCGCGTTCTACGAATACCATGCCGCACTCATGGAGCCGTGGGACGGACCCGCAGCGGTCGCCTTCACTGACGGTCGGCAGATCGGCGCTACACTGGATCGGAACGGTCTGCGTCCTGCCCGCTACGTGGTGACGAGCGACGATCGTGTGATCATGGCGTCAGAGGCCGGCGTCCTCCCCGTCGAGGAAAGCAAGATCGTCAAGAAGTGGCGTCTCCAGCCCGGTCGCATGCTTCTGATCGACCTTGAGAAGGGCCGCATCGTCTCCGACGACGAGGTGAAGTCCGAGATCGCTTCCAAGCACCCCTACCGGAACTGGCTGGGCAACACCCAGTTGATCCTGGAGGAGCTGAAGCCCGTCGAACCGCGCGCCTTGCGCAAGGATGTCTCGCTTCTCGACCGCCAGCAGGCTTACGGATACACGCAGGAGGATCTCAGGCTCCTGATGGCGCCCATGGCCACGACAGGCCAGGAAGCCGTTGGTTCGATGGGAACCGACACACCGATCTCGGCGATGTCGGATAAGTCGAAGCTGCTCTACACCTATTTCAAGCAGAACTTCGCTCAGGTCACCAATCCGCCGATCGATCCGATCCGAGAAGAATTGGTGATGAGCCTCGTTTCGTTCATCGGTCCGCGGCCCAACATCTTCGACCTCGTGGGCTCGTCGCGGCGCAAGCGTCTCGAGGTTCGTCAGCCAATACTTACCAATGGCGACCTGGAGAAGATCCGTTCGATCGGTCACACCGAGGATCGATTCGACACCAAGACCATCGACATCACCTATTCCGCGGGCGAGGGCGAGGCAGGGCTGGCCGGTGCGCTCGAGCGCCTCTGCGAGCGTTCGGAAGCTGCGGTCGCGGGCGGTTACAACATCATCATCCTGTCCGATCGGCAGCTGGGGAGCGACCGGATCGCGATCCCGGCTCTCCTGGCGACGGCGGCCGTGCACCACCACCTCATCCGCAAGGGATTGCGGACGTCGGTCGGTTTGGTCGTGGAGTCGGGCGAGCCGCGCGAGGTTCATCATTTCTGTTGCCTCGCGGGCTTCGGCGCGGAGGCCATCAATCCCTACCTCGCCTTCGACACGCTTCTCGACATGCACCGGCGCAAGGAGTTCCCGCCTGAGGTTGAGGCGCATGAGGTGGTTGAGCGCTACATCAAGTCGATCGGCAAGGGCATCCTCAAGGTGATGTCCAAGATGGGCATCTCCACCTATCAGTCCTATTGCGGCGCGCAGATCTTCGACGCCGTCGGCCTGAGCTCGGAGTTCGTCGAGCAATACTTCACGGGCACGGCGACGACCATCGAGGGCGTTGGCCTCGACGAAGTGGCCCGTGAGACCGTCATGCGACACGCAGGAGCCTTCAGCACGGACCCCGTGCTGCGCAACTCGCTCGAAGTGGGCGGGGAATATGTGTACCGCATGCGGGGCGAGGCCCATATCTGGACACCGGATGCGGTTGCCACCTTGCAACATGCCGTGCGCAAGAACTCCTGGGACACCTATCGCGATTACGCCGCCCAGATTGATGACCAGGCTGCGGCCGCGCACACGATCCGTGGGCTGTTTGGGATCAAGAGCGCTGCGGAAGCGGGTCGTCAGGCGATTTCGCTCGACGAGGTCGAGCCGGCTTCCGAGATCGTGAAGCGTTTTTCAACCGGCGCCATCTCCTTTGGAGCGATCAGCCGCGAGGCCCATGTCACGCTGGCGCGGGCGATGAACGCCATCGGCGGCAAGTCGAACACGGGCGAGGGCGGCGAAGAGCCTGATCGCCTTCTGCCTCTGCTCGACGGTTCGCCCAATCCCGAGCGCTCCGCCATCAAGCAGGTGGCCTCCGGGCGGTTCGGCGTGACGACGGAATATCTGGTCAATGCCGACATGATCCAGATCAAGGTCGCTCAGGGCGCAAAGCCCGGCGAAGGCGGCCAATTGCCTGGTCACAAGGTCGATGCGACCATCGCCAAGACCCGGCATTCCACGCCGGGTGTCGGTCTCATATCACCGCCCCCGCATCACGACATCTATTCGATCGAGGATCTGGCGCAGCTGATCTACGATCTGAAGAACGTCAATCCTACGGCCGATATCTCCGTCAAGTTGGTGTCGGAAGTCGGTGTGGGAACGGTCGCTGCCGGCGTCGCCAAGGCGCGTGCGGACCACATCACGATTGCCGGCTACGATGGCGGCACCGGTGCTTCGCCGCTAACCTCGATCAAGCATGCGGGCAGCCCCTGGGAAATGGGCCTGGCCGAAACGCATCAGACGCTGGTCCTCAACGGCCTGCGCTCGCGCATCGCGCTGCAGGTCGATGGCGGCCTGCGCACCGGACGCGACGTGATCATCGGCGCGCTTCTGGGCGCCGATGAGTTCGGCTTCGCGACCGCCCCGCTGATCGCGGCTGGTTGTCTCATGATGCGCAAGTGCCACCTCAACACCTGCCCGGTCGGGATTGCGACCCAGGATCCGGTGCTGCGCAAGCGCTTCAAGGGCACGCCCGAAGACGTGATCAATTTCTTCTTCTTCGTTGCCGAGGAGGTCCGCGAGATCATGGCCTCCATGGGTGTGCGCAAGCTCGACGAGATCGTCGGGCACTCCGATCTTCTGATCAAGCAGGAGTTGATCGAGCACCATTGGAAGGCGCACGGACTCGACTTCTCGAAGGTGTTCTACCGGCCCGAGGCTGCAGCGGAGGACATCCGCTGGACGATGCGCCAAACGCATCCGATCGAAGACGTACTTGACCGTCGCCTCATCGAGGCGGCAAAGCCCGCCCTGGAGGCGCGACAGCCCGTCGAGATTGCCATGCCCATCCTCAATACGGATCGGTCGACGGGTGCCATGCTGTCAGGCGAGGTTGCCAAGCGTTTCGGACACAAGGGTCTGCGCGACGACACCATCAAGGTCCATTTGACGGGCACAGCTGGTCAATCCTTCGGCGCATTCCTGGCGCGCGGCGTGACATTCGAACTCGTCGGCGACGGTAATGACTATGTCGGCAAGGGTTTGTCCGGTGGCCGCATCATCATCCGCCCGCCGGAGGAATCGAAGATCGTACCGGAAGAATCGATCATCGTCGGCAACACCGTTCTCTACGGCGCGATCGAGGGCGAGTGCTACTTCCGTGGTGTTGCGGGCGAACGGTTTGCCGTGCGCAATTCGGGAGCCGTCGCGGTCGTCGAAGGTGTTGGCGACCATGGCTGCGAGTACATGACGGGTGGCGTCGTCGTTGTAATCGGTCAGACCGGCCGCAATTTCGCTGCCGGCATGTCGGGCGGCGTGGCCTATGTGCTCGACGAGGCGGGCGACTTCGCCGAGCGCTGCAACATGGCCATGGTCGAACTCGAGCCCGTCCCCGAGGAGGACGACATCCTCGAGAAGCTGCATCATCATGGCGGCGATATCGATCACAAGGGCCGCGTGGACGTTGAAGCCGACATGACGGCCCATGATGAGGAACGCCTCTATCAGTTGATCTCGAACCATCTCGCCTATACCGGCTCCGGGCGCGCCAAAGCCATCATCGACAACTGGGCGGATTATCGACCCAAGTTCCGCAAGGTGATGCCGGTCGAATATCGCCGGGCGCTCGAAGAGATGGAGCGGATGCGGATGGGTCTGGCGGCCGAATAGGTTCAGGACCGAGATTAAGGCTGTGGCACGCGCGAGCGTGCCGCCACCCCGGCTCGAATACTTGGGATGTTAGAATGGGCAAGGTGACTGGTTTTCTCGAAATCGACCGGCAGGTTCACAAGTACCAGCCGGCCTCCGATCGTATCCGCCATTTCAAGGAGTTCACGCTCCCTATGTCGGATGGCGAGGTCGAGAAACAGGCGGCCCGCTGCATGGACTGCGGAATTCCGTTCTGCCACGGGCCGACCGGGTGCCCGATTCACAACCAGATCCCAGACTGGAACGACCTCGTCTATCAAGGGGACTGGGACAACGCGATCCGCAACCTGCATTCGACGAACAACTTCCCCGAATGGACGGGCCGCATCTGTCCCGCACCTTGCGAAGAGGCGTGCACCCTCAACCTCGAGGACGTCCCGGTTGCGATCAAGACCATCGAACAGGCCATTGCCGATAAGGCCTACGAAAATGGCTTCATCCGCCCTTATCCGCCCGAGCAGAAGACCGGCAAGAAAGTGGCCATCATCGGCTCCGGTCCCGCCGGCATGGCTGCCGCACAGCAACTTGGACGGGCAGGGCATGATGTCCATGTCTACGAGCGCGAGAGCCGCCCCGGCGGGCTGATGCGCTTCGGCATTCCCGATTTCAAGATCGAGAAGCAATATATCGACCGGCGGGTCGAGCAGATGCAAGGCGAGGGCGTCACGTTCTTCTGCAATGTGAATGTCGGCGTCGACAAACCGATCGGCGAGTTGCTGGCAGAATACGAAGCCGTTCTTTATTGTGGCGGTTCGGAAATCCCTCGCCCCTCCGACATGCCGGGCCGAGACCTGAAGGGCGTTCACGATGCGATGCCCTACCTCGTCCAGCAGAACAAGCGCGTCGGGGGTGAAAACGTTCAATCCGTGGCCTGGCGCTCGGAGCCCATCCTGGCTGGCGGCAAGCGCGTGGTGGTGGTCGGCGGCGGCGACACGGCGTCCGACTGTGTCGGCACTGCATTTCGCCAGGGTGCTGTCCGCGTGACGCAGCTCGACATCCGGCCCCAGCCGCCGGCAAAGGAAGACAAGCTGACGGTCTGGCCCTATTGGGCGACGAAGATGCGTACCTCCTCTAGTCAGGCCGAAGGCGCGCAGCGTGAGTTCCAGGTCGCTACGCTGGAATTCGTCGGCGAGGATGGCGAATTGACCGGCGTGAAGTGCTGTGAAGTCGACGACAGGCGCAAGCCCATTGCGGGCACGGAGTTCATCATCAAGGCCGACCTCGCTTTCATCGCCATCGGCTTTGCGGGTGTCCTTGAGACCGGCGTGCTCTCGGAGCTTGGCGAACAACTCAAGACGGAGTTGGATTCGCGCCGCTCTCTTAACGTCGCCGCAAATGACCGGGACTACCGCACCAGCGTTGATCGTCTCTACGCCGCGGGCGATGTTCGGCGGGGGCAGTCACTGGTCGTTTGGGCGATCAGGGAAGGTCGACAGGCTGCCCGGGCGATCGATGAGGCGCTCATGGGCACGTCGCTGCTGCCGCGTTGACGGCAGGCCCGACGCTAGAGGTCTGCGGGACGCGAATTCGCCGGCGAAGCTTGGCGTCGAAGCGAGAAATTGTCCGCGCGCCCGGGAACGGCAGCGGCTGGCTGACGCTCCTCAAGCGAGCTATGGGTCCCAGCTGAGCCGGGAGCGCGTCGCACCGACCCGCCGAGCAGTTCACCTGTATCTTCCAGCGCAGACTCGCCCACGGCGATCGGCTGTGTGCGCTCCATCCGCGTGAGGTCCAGTTCCTCCGGGTCCAGATCGGTCGGTAATTGGGGTCCGAAGCTTGCGAGCGCGGGCGCGACCCCGTCGGCCAGCACGCGATTCAGCGGCTTTTCAAGGAAGAAGGCGAGCTTGCGTTTGCCGGCACGGGTGATGTTGATCCCGTCTTCCGCCCGCAGTTGTGCGGGCTGGCCGTTCATGTCCGGTCCGTGGCCGGCAAAATTTCCGTCCTCATCGACGAACCCACCCCACACATCGACATACTCCCCGCCAACTTCCTCGGCCACACGGCGATAGAGATCGTTGAAGGCGATCATGTCGGACGACATGGTTCGAAAACGGAACGGAATCATTCCCACCCAGATAAGGTGGGCTTCATGGACGCGGACGGCCGTGGCCAACTCGCGGACGCGGGACTCGTACTCGCTCATCCACGCATCCGAGCGGGGTTCTTCGCGGCGTCCATCGACCACCATTTGCTGGCGGTCATTGGCTCCGACCATCAGGATGACGATGTCGGGCTGCTCTTCCTCGAGAATGCCGGTGATCTGGCCCGGCCAGTCGTAATAATCGTCGCGTACTAGGCCGGACGAGCCGTTCGTGCGTGTCGCGACGACGACGTCGGCATTTTCGGAAAAGGCGACATCCAGACCTTCGCCGAGGCCGCCGGCCACGAAGTCCCCGAGCACGAGTATCTTTCGGGCGTCTTCGGACTTGTCGACAGACGCCACAGTAGGGGCGGTCGGTGCCGCCTGCCGTCGCGGCTGACTGGTGGCACGTTGCTGTTGTCGGCGCTGCTGCTGTGGCTGGGCCACAGGTGGGGATTCCTGCGTGGTCGGGCGGCTCCCGAACAGGAGGCGAAGGAGTCCGCCACCGGAAGACCGCTCCTGCTGTTGCGCCATGGCGGACGAACCTGGAGCCCAGGTCGCTGCTCCGCCGAGAGCGATGGCAAACGCCAGGCCTGCCATCGCGAAGATCCTGGCAATGGTCCGGAAGATGACCAAGTCTCGATCCCTTTACCTGCTGCGCAAGCGACTGAGCACTTCCTTGCTCGGATGGCCGTCTGCGTCGAGGCCTGCCCGTTCCTGGAAAGCCTGGATGGCCGCGCGCGACGCCGGTCCAATCCTACCGTCGATCGCGCCATCATAATACCCCATGCTCAACAGACGCTGCTGAAGTTCCTGGGCTTCGGCGAAGGACAGTCTGGTGAAGGGACGATTCCAATCGCGCGTATAGGCGCCTGTCCCGGCGATCTGGTCCGCCAGCATGCCGACCGACAGCGCGTACATGTCGGAATTGTTGTAGCGCTTGAGCATGTTGAAGTTGTGGAGCACGAGGAATGCGATGCCGTCGCGCCCCTGGGGAACCTTCAGTTCGGCCCGGTCGCCCGGTCGCGGGTAGGGCTGGCCGTTGGCCCGCACCACGCCGATACGTTCCCATTCGGCCAAGGTCATCGTGCCGCCCGGGAATCTGCGCCCTTCCGGCAGTCTAACTTCATAACCCCAGGCCTGTCCGGATCGCCAGCCGTTGGAGCGTAGCAGATTGGCCGCAGAACCGAGGGCATCGGGAATGGAATTCCAGATGTCGCGGCGGCCATTGCCATCCATGTCCACGGCCCATGCCTCGTAGCTGGTCGGGATGAACTGGGTATGACCCATGGCTCCGGCCCACGAACCCGTCATCTGGCTGACGTCGACATCGCCGTTCTGCAGGATCTTGAGAGCGGCGACGAGCTGCTGGCGCCCGAAGCGCTGGCGACGCTGATCGGCATAGGCAAGCGTGGCGAGCGAACGGATGGTGCTGCGGACCTGCCGGGGATTGTTGAGCGCCTCGCCATAGCGCGATTCGATCGACCAGATTGCCAGCACGATGAAGCGGCTGACTCCGAATCGCTGTTCGACGGCGTCGAGGAGGCGGGAGTGGCGCTGCGCCATGGTGCGGCCGTTGGCGATCGATTCCTCGTTCACCTGATTGTCGAAATATTGCCAGACAGGGGCGTTGAACTCAGGCTGGTTGTTGGCCAGCTGGAGCACCTCGGGATCGGGCGCGGTGATGCCCGAAAACGCGCGATCGAAAGTCGCGCCCGAAATGCCGTTCTGGCTGGCAACGCCCCGGAACTCCTGGACCCAGCGCTGGAACGCGGCATCCGCCAGGGCCGGTGTGGCGGAGAAAAGCAGTGCCGCCGAGACCATAAGGCCCGCGAGGCCGGCTGCCGCCCGTCCGGCGATCGTGCTAAAGGACATTCTCACCTCCTCGGAAAGTCATGAACCCCCTTATTCGCCCATCCGGGTTAGGAAAGAGTTTACCATAGGCCTCTTTGCTGGAGAATGGATCGACGGAACGGTGGAAACGACCGAGAGTTGATTAGATGTCAAAATCGGCACGATCATGTCCGTGCTACAGCTTGCGTCGCCGTCCGGATCGGGAAGTCCTGGCGGCGACCTCAGGCAACAAACCGGAGGGACTGAATGAAAAAAGTGAGGAAGGCCGTATTCCCGGTCGCGGGACTTGGCACGAGATTCCTTCCCGCCACCAAGGCAATTCCGAAGGAGATGCTGACCGTGGTGGACCGACCGATCATCCAATATGTCGTCGAGGAAGCAAGAGAGGCCGGCATCGAGCACTTCATCTTCGTGACGGGTCGCAACAAGGCGGCGATCGAGGACCATTTCGACGTCCAGTACGAGCTTTACGACACGCTCGCCAAGCGCGGCAAGGAAGAGGTCTTGTCCAAGCTGCGCTCCCAGCAGCCCGAGGCCGGCGAGATCAGCTTCACGCGCCAGCAGGAACCGTTGGGCCTGGGTCATGCCGTCTGGTGTGCCCGTGAACTCGTGGGTGACGAGCCTTTCGCCCTTCTCCTGCCCGACATGATCATGCGCGCCCAAAAGAGCTGCATGAAAGGCATGGTGGAACTCTACGAGCAGACCGGCGAAAACGTTATCGCGGTCGAGGAGTGCGATCCGGCCGAAACCGGCAAATATGGTATCGTCGAAGCTGGCGATACGACGGCCGGTGGCGGTTTCGAGATCGTGGGCATGGTCGAAAAACCCAAGCCCGCAGATGCTCCCTCGAACCTTTTCATCAACGGGCGCTACATCCTGCAGCCCGAAATCTTCGACATACTCGCCACTCAGGAACGGGGCGCGGGAAACGAAATACAGTTGACCGACGCCATGTTCAAAATGCGCGACACTCAGAAGCTTCACGGATATCGCTACAAGGGCGAGACCTATGATTGCGGCACTCCCGAAGGCTTCATCGAGGCGAACATCGCCTTTGCCCTGGAACGCCCAGATCTTGCCGACAAAGTGCGGGAAATGCTGAAAGCGCGGCTGACCTAGTCAGCCGCTACCTCTGCGCGCGCAGTCCCATATAGACGCTGGTCTGCCGCGATTCGCGGCCGGGCTGGTTGGAGCGGAACTGCTCGTGGCGGACCCGGCCAACGAGACCGGCATAGCGGTTGAGCCACCAGGTCAGGCTGGCTTCGCCGCGCAGTGTGAGATCATACTGATCGGATCCGGGATAGCGGCGGTAGTCGGCGCCCAAGAGGGCAGTTCCGGTCAGATTTGCGCGCAGGTCGCGCGAGACGGACAGGTTGGTAGAATAGAGAAGACTGCCGGTATCCCCGGGGCTGGTAGCGCCCTCCACCGCCGTCGCGCCGTTGAGCGCGACGATGGTGCCGCGGACGGGCGACCAGTTGACGTTACCCTGCAGAGAGAGGCCGGAAACGGGCCGCAACTCGCCGTCGTCAGGCCTCTCGGTGAGCCAGCCCGCGGCAATTTCGCCGGACAGTTTCTCGCCCATGTCCAGTTCGACGCCGCCACGGAGTGCGTAGCGGTTGGCCGAGCGCTGGTAGCCTGACGAATCGACGCGCACATCCTGGTAGCGGCGACCAATCTCGCCTTCCACGAACGGTCGCAGGACGGGCGAGATCGCGTAGCCCCCGCGCAGGGTGAAAGCGGCCAGTGTCGAATTCCGCTCGCGTTGCGAGACGCTCGTCCCGTCCGTCAAACGGGCGTCGTCGTAGATGGTTCTGGTCAGATCGGCCGTCGCGGCAAGGCGCGCAAGACCCATCTCCTTGGAGAGGCCCGCCGTACCCGTCAGCACATGCCGGTTCGGGCGGTCGGCCACGCCCGCAATGGCGCCTGGCGCGAAAGCAGATTCCGGACGAACGTCATAGCCGACACGCCCCAGCGCCGCGAAATCGTTCAGCAGATCAAGACGCAGCTGGCCGTCGACACTGCCTTCGATCTCCGCGATCCGTGCTCCGGCGATGGATCGCCTATAGGTGCCGGCGCCGGTTATGCTTGCAGTATGGCGGCCCCAATCAGAGCGGGCGTCAAGGCGAAGAGTTGTTTCCGAGAAGCTGGCGCTCTCGCCGTCCTGCGTGTTGGTGGCGTTCGAGGTCCAGCCGACGCCCTGCTCAAGCGAAGGCAATATGTCGAATGTGCCCAGGCGCAGGCCGACCGGCGCGAATGGAGACGGATCGGCGGGTCGCCCGAGCCCCTCGATCGCACCCTGGCGGCCGCTTTCCGGCAGGGTCCTGCGCAATTCCTCCATCTCGAGGCCTTCGAGGGGCTGGGCGCGAATCGTGCCGGTTGTGATCGCTTCGTCGCTTGGCGCCGCGGTCGGGCCCGCAACGTTGACCGGCGGTTCGGTGCCGGTGCCCATGCGTTGCGCCCGACGCTCGCGCGCAAGAGTCGTGGTGGTGCGTGGCTCGAGCGGGTCCTGGAACACGTCCTCATTGTTTGCGAACAGGTCGGAAGGGGTGGCGCGTGACGCCGGGGCGGATGCCGGAATCTCCGCCATTTGCGGCGCCGCCGCGCCCTGATTGCCTGAAAGCCAGTCGGGCAGGAGCTGGCGTTCAATGTCGACCTGCGAGACGGCACCGCGCAATCCGTCCGATTGCTGCGAGATCGCGGAGCCGGCGCCATAGGCAATCAGCGAGGCGCCAGCGGCCAGGATGGCTGCCGTCAGCCGACGCCTGCTGCCTTTTGTTTTTGATCTCGCCGCAGCCATTGCCGATCGATCGTCCGCACGGTTCAGAATGATTGCCGAATTCTAAACGGGCATAGTTAACGGAGCGTTGACGATGGCTGCCGCGGAGGCAGTCGACGTTGGACATCTCGGCGCTTTGGCGCTATCGGAACGCATGCTTTCGAAAACAGAAACGACACGCGTGATTCCCGAGGCAGCCACAGAGTCAGCTCTGAGAACCGTCCGCATCGAGACGGACGGCTTGAACGCGCTCGCTGAAGCTCTGAGCAATGGACTGGCGGCGCCCTTTGCCGAGGCGGTCAGTCTTCTTTCCGGCATCTCCGGTCGCGTCATCGTGACGGGTGTCGGCAAGAGCGGGCACATCGGGTCAAAGATTGCCGCGACATTCGCCTCGACCGGAACGCCGGCCAATTTCGTGCATCCCGTGGAAGCCAGTCATGGCGATCTCGGCATGATCACGAGCAATGATGCGGTGCTTGCCCTGTCCTGGTCCGGCGAAAGCGAGGAATTGAAGGGCATCGTTTCCTATTGCCGTCGCTTTGCCATCCCGCTGGTTGCCCTTACATCGGGCAAAAGTTCAGCGCTGGCGCGCCAGGCCGACATCGTTCTGGCCTTGCCGCGCACCGCCGAAGCCTGCCCGCATGGGTTGGCGCCTACCACCTCCACCCTGCAGCAACTGGCCATGGGCGATGCGCTGGCCGTGGCGCTTCTGGAGGCGCGCGGCTTCACGCCCGACAATTTCCGGACTTTTCATCCTGGCGGGCGGCTCGGTGCAAGCCTGACGAAGGTGCGCGAGTTCATGCATGTGGGCGAGGAGCTGCCCCTCGTGGCGATGGGCACGTTCCTGCCCGAGGCCGTCATGACCCTTTCGGCCAAGCGTTTCGGCTGCGTCTGCATTGTGGATGACGAGGAGAAGCTCGTCGGCATCATCACCGATGGCGATCTGGCGCGTCACCTCGACCGCAACCTCGCCGAACTCAAGGTCGAGGAGGTCATGACCGCCGATCCGAAGACCGCCCATCCCGACATGCTGTCAGGTGTGGCGACCGGGCTTATCAACGACCTCAACATCTCCGCCCTGGTGGTGGTCGACGAAACCAAAAGGCCGGTTGGCATCGTCCATTTCCACGACCTGCTCAGGATCGGGGCGGCCTGAGGTCCAAACGCTCAGGCAGGTTCCACCAGCAAGGTTCCGCCGTTAGCGCCCGTCACGCGAACACGTGTGCCCGACGGAAGATCGGGTCCTGAAACCTGCCACAGCGAATCGCCCATCCGGACGAAGCCCCGGCCGTCCTGAATGGCTTCCTCAAGCGTGGCAACAGTGCCGATCAGCTGCTGTTCGCGGCGGTTGAGAAGCGGCTGGTCCGTATCCTCACCGCCGCCGGAAAAGACCCGCCGGCCAATCAGCGCCGTGGCGATGGACAGCACCAGGAAGAAGACCGTCTGGGCCTGCCACGTCCACAGCGCGACATCGGCAAGCTGGAAGGAAAGCGTTCCCGTCAGCAGAGCGGCGACGCCGATCCACAGAAGGTAGAAGCCAGGGACCACGATCTCCAGCGCCAACAGGATGCAGCCCAGGATGATCCAGTTCCACGGGCCGATACTGGCCAGGAATTCGACAAGCATCGTCTCCCCCCTTGCTGATTGTTTCCCAGGTCAGGTTCTATCGGGACCGGAAATCGGCGTCGAGGCAGCACGTCGACGAGCGGTTCCGGCCGCAGCCTCGCCCTCGGTGCCGAAGACCTCCTTCGCAATGGCGCCGATACCGCCCAGCGATCCGATCAGCGAAGCGGCCTCGATCGGCATCAGCACGACCTTGCTGTTGGGCGCCGAGCCGATGGCCGACATCGCTTCGGTGTATTTCTGAGCGACGAAGTAGTTGATGGCCTGGACGTCGCCCTTGGCAATGGCTTCCGAAACAACCTGCGTGGCACGCGCCTCTGCCTCGGCCGAACGCTCGCGGGCCTCGGCATCCCGGAAGGCGGCTTCCTTGCGGCCCTCGGCCTCCAGGATCTGCGCCTGCTTGCGGCCTTCGGCTTCGAGGATCTCGGCGCGCTTGGTGCGCTCGGCCATCATCTGGCGGGCCATAGATTCCACTAGATTGGCCGGCGGGTTGATGTCCTTGATCTCGACGCGCGTCATCTTGATGCCCCAGGGCGTGGCCGCCTGGTCGACGATGTGGAGCAGGCGATCATTGATCGTGTCGCGATTGGACAGGAGTTCGTCGAGGTCCATCGAGCCCATCACCGAACGGATGTTGGTCATGGTCAGATTAAGGATGGCGTTCTCCAGTCCAGAAACCTGATAGGCGGCCTGCGGCGCGCTGAGCACCTGATAGAAGGCGACGCCATCAACCGCCACGATGGCGTTGTCGCGGGTGATGACCTCCTGCGTGGGGACGTCCAGCACCTGTTCCATCATGTTCATCTTGGCACCGATGCGGTCGATGAAGGGCACGATGATGTTGAGGCCCGGCGACAGGGTGCGGGTATAGCGCCCGAAGCGCTCGACCGTGTAGTTGGAGCCTTGTTCGACCGTCTTGATGCCCGCAAATATGAGCAACAGCACCAGGATGATGAGGACGGGTATGAGGATGTCGAATCCCGTGAACGGCATCGGAGACTCCCGGTTCGAATTGTCAGGACGCGCGACTGCCGGGACCGGCATTCAGCACCCGCCAGCCTTATGCCCGAACGCCCCAACTTACAATCGTTGTGGCCGCGGCCTGCCCGGTTAGCTGCTCTCGGCCCGCCTCAACCTGCCGAAGCGGAAGCCTTCCGGCACCGCCGAGCGCACCATCAGCATCTCGCCGACATTCTCGTGGGTTATCAGACCGACGAGGCGGCCGGCCCCATCAAGCGCGGCAACGGCCGGCGCGCTCGATTCCTGCATGAGCTTCAGCGCATCGGTCAGGCATTGCCGGTGATGGATGGTCGGAATGTCGGTGCGCATGGCAGTCTCAATCGGTGCGTGGGGCCCGACCTCCTTGAGCGCGCGGATCATGTCGTTGCGGGTGAGCACGCCCTCGAGGCGGCCATCGGCGGACAGAACAGGAAATTCGTGCTGGCTCGTATCCAGGAGCGCTTCGACGGCCTCGGCCAGGTTCGCTTGGCGCGGTAGCGTTGCATACTGACGCACCATAACATCCCCGACCAAGAGGCTCGCGGAGACCTCGCGGATCTGGGCGTTCTGGCTCTCGGCAGTGGCCGCCAGATAGACGAAGATGGCGATGAAGATGAGGATGGGGTTGTAAAGCAGGCCGATGAAGCCGAGAGCAAATGCCATGCCCTGGCCGATCGTTGCGGCGATCTGTGTGGCGCGCGGCCACGACATTCGCGAGGCGAGTGCGGCGCGCAGCACCCTGCCGCCATCCATGGGAAAGGCGGGGATCATGTTGAACACGACCAGGAATATGTTAACCCCGGCAAGCCGGACGAGGAAATTGACGCGGGGATCCTCGATCTGCGCCATATCGGCGAGTTGACCCGTGCCGCCGAGCGCCAGCAGGATCAACGCAGCGATGACGATGTTGACGGCCGGGCCGGCCACGGCGATGACGAATTCCTGACGCGGCTCTTCCGGCATGCGCTCCAGACGCGCCAGCCCGCCAATCGGCAGAAGTGTGATGTCGGGTGTCTTGATGCCGTAGCGGCGCGCGGCGAAGGCGTGGCCGAATTCATGCGCAACCACGCAGGCAAACACGGCCAGAATAAAGAGGACGCCCTCCCATGCCGCCGGCACGCCGCCGATCTGGTAGTGCATCCACCAGAACCACGCGAGAATCAGCGCGAAGGTGACGTGCACCCTCACCTGGGTCCCGGCAATGGTGGCGATTCTGAAAGACCAACTCATGGCGCGTGCTCCCGCATCCGCTGTTTCCAGCCGGACCTTATTGTAGGAGCGTTGAACCGGTTTGTCCTGGCGCAAGAGCGGCAGTCTTAAAAGAAGGGCCGGCCGCGAGAAGTCTCGCGACCGGCCGGTACATGTCCTTGGGAGGACGCGCCTTGATCAGGCGTTCTTGCGGGTACGCCAGCTGTCGACGTAGCTCTCGCGGGCATCGCTCGAGAAGGGCACCTTGGAGACACGCACGCGGATTTCCATCTGACGCGACGGCTCCACGGTGGTCTTTTCCGTGCCGGGCTCAGGCTCGCCCCAGACGAGCTTGAGCTCGTCGCCTTCCTTGACGTCGGCATCGACGGTGCCGAGCGACAGCGCGCGGCGCTCATTGTAGGAGTAGCCGGCGAACATGGAGAGGCCGACCATCTTGTCGCCATTCATGACCTTGTCGTAGCTCGACGAGGCATAGTTGAAGAGCGGGAAGTCCATTGCCTTCACGTTGGCGCCGTCCTCGAACAGGGTCGCGAAGGCGTTGATGCAGTCCTCGGGGTTCCACTCGAAGGTGACCTTGCGGCGGTGCTGCTTGTCGGCCATCTTTTCCAGCGCCTCGCGACCGATGAAGTCGTGGTCGAACTTGACGTAGAAGTCGTAGCCGAGATCCCAGGGCGACAGATAGTAGTCCTCGATGTTGTCGGACTCGTAGGAGCCGCCAATGGCGCCGGTAGCCTCGTAGGACTTGTCGGTCAGCCACTCGCGGTAGCCGCGCATGGATTCGCCGGTGTAGATGGCCGGCAGCGGGGAGGGGATCCAGCCTGATTCCAGCGTGTTGGTGGCATAGGCGCGCGAACCGACCGGCACCAGGCCATGGCCTTCGCCGGCTTCCAGGATGGCGTCGCGGACGCGATCGTAATCCTCATAGGGGCCGTAGAGCTCCAGACCCGGCACGCCGGCCATGCCATGGCGCAAGGCGCGGACCTTCTGACCGCCGACATTGATCCAGTCCATGTTGAAGAACTTGATCTCGGGAACCGCTGCGCCGTTCAGCTTCTCAAGGATCGCCGGGGCGTTCGGGCCCTGGACCTGGAAGCGGTAATGGCGGCGAAGCACCGGCTTGCCCTGCGGGCGCGACGGCGAACGCGGGTCTTCGGTCAGCTTGACGTCCCAGTTGCCGGTCTCGGCATGGTACTGAACCCAGCTCACGGTGGGGGCGCGGCCGACCAGGTTGAATTCGGTCTCGCTCTCGCGGAACATGATCACGTCGCCGATGACGTAGCCTTCCGGGGTGACCGGCACGAAGTGCTTGGCCTTGCCGGGGGTGAAGTTCTTGAAGGAGTTGATGGCGAGGTAGGAGAGGAACTTCTCGGCATCCGGGCCTTCGACGAGGAGCTCGGCCATGTGGTGCGACTGGTCGAAGAGGACCGCCGACTCGCGCCATGCGCGCTGCTCGTCGCGCCAGTTGTGGAATTCGGGGGCGACGACCGGGTAGACGTAAGCGCCGACCTTGGAGTTGCGCAGCATCTTGACGATGTTGCCCTCGGCGTCGAGTTTCTGTTGCAGGCTCTTGGACATGGGGTTCTCTCCCTGAAGGAACGATTCTGATGACCGGCCGGCGGCATCCGGCTGGCCGGTTGACGGTTGTGAAGGCGGCGATGGTCCTCCGTGCTCTCATCCACGATGCCCGTCGCGGTGAACCGCGCTGCGTGCAGTCGTCGAGATCCTCCAACCCGTCTGCGTTACAGCATGCAGACTGTATACATTCTGTATCGAAGGGTCCCATACGTCAATAGAGTGAGCCGCGCAAGCGATTCCACCGGCTGACGTGGCGTCGTGCCAGTTTGACGACGGCTGCCGGACAAAACCCAAGGGCCGCCACCCGCTGGCGAGCATGTATCCCGGTATAAGGAGCGCTTCCGGCAGACCCGGATGGTGACGGAACGGTATACAGCGCGTGGCAATCGACAAAGGCGCTTGCCGCCATGCCCGTCGAGGGCTATCAAGAGGCATGAACATGCAGATGCACATTTCCAAGCTTTGGTGGTGGGCCAGCTAACAGCGGCCGAGAGCGTATTTGCGTGGAGTTTTCGATGGCCGCAGCGGGAGAACCGGGCGGCCATTTCTTGTATCTGGTCCAAGGTTCCCGCCCAAACAGGAAAGGGAGCGCGCCGATGAGCATCATGGTAGCGGAAATGACAGCGGAGGCCTTCGTTACCGCCGGGGGCGTGACGATTACGCGGCAGCGTACCGAGACACCTTATGAAGGAGCTATCGACGCCTATGTCGAGGCACTGGATTCGCGGCGTGGCTGCCTGTTCTCGTCGAACTACGAATATCCAGGGCGCTATACGCGGTGGGACACGGCCATCGTCGATCCTCCCGTCGCCATAACATCGCGCGGCCGAGCCGTGCGCATCGAAGCGTTGAACGAACGGGGCGAAGCCTTGCTGCCTCCCATTCGCGCGGCGGTGAACACGCTGTCTGACGTGACGGTCGAACATGCAGACGCCCGATTGATCGCGGTGCAGGTTCACGAAGCCGACGGCGTGATCACGGAGGAAGAGCGTTCGCGCGCGCCGACCGTGTTCAGCGTGCTGCGGGCGATCATCGACCTCTTTCGCAGCGACGAGGACAGCAATCTCGGGCTCTACGGCGCGTTCGGCTATGATCTCGCCTTCCAGTTCGACGCCGTCGAACTAAAGCTCGAACGCGCGCAAGACCAGCGCGACCTCGTTCTCTATCTCCCCGACGAGATCCTGGTCGTCGACCACCATCAGGCGCTGGCCTGGCACGACCGCTACGACTACTCCGGAAAGGGGTTCTCAACCACGGGCCTGGCGCGAGGCGGCGAAGAGGCACCCTTTCAGAAATCGGAACGCATCCCCCCGCGCGGCGACCATGAGCCCGGCGAATATGCGAGACTGGTCGAGAAGGCAAAGGAGAGTTTCCGGCGCGGGGACCTTTTCGAGGTGGTGCCGGGACAGATGTTCTTCGAACGCTGCGAGTCGCGTCCCTCGGAAGTGACGCGCAGGCTGAAAACCATCAATCCTTCGCCCTACTCATTTTTCATCAATCTGGGCGAAGGCGAGTACCTGATCGGTGCGTCGCCGGAGATGTTCGTGCGCGTCAACGGTCGCCGTGTCGAGACCTGCCCGATTTCGGGCACCATCAAGCGCGGCGAGGATGCGATTTCGGATTCCGAACAGATCCTGAAGCTGCTCAATTCCAAGAAGGACGAGAGCGAACTGACGATGTGCTCCGACGTCGACCGAAACGACAAGAGCCGTGTCTGCGAGCCGGGGTCGGTCAGGGTTATCGGGCGGCGTCAGATCGAAATGTACTCACGGTTGATCCATACCGTCGACCACATAGAAGGCCGGCTTCGTGAAGACATGGACGCCTTCGACGCCTTCCTGTCGCATGCCTGGGCAGTCACGGTGACCGGCGCGCCGAAACTTTGGGCCATGCGTTTCATCGAGAACCACGAGAAAAGCCCGCGGGCCTGGTATGGCGGTGCGATCGGCATGGTTCATTTCAACGGCGACATGAACACCGGACTGACGCTGCGCACCATCCGCATCAAGGATGGGATCGCCGAGGTGAGGGCGGGCGCCACGCTGCTGTTCGATTCCGACGCCGCGGAGGAAGAGGCGGAGACGGAGCTCAAGGCTTCGGCCATGCTGGCTGCCATCCGCGAGGCCGGAAAGCCCAACGCAACGAATGCCGGCCGGGAGACGGCAAAGGTCGGTGAGGGAGTGTCGGTCCTGCTTGTCGACCACGAAGATTCCTTCGTCCATACGCTGGCGAACTATTTCCGCCAGACCGGCGCCACGGTTTCCACGGTGCGCGCACCGGTCGCCGAAGAGGTGTTCGATCGCCTCGATCCCGATCTGGTGGTGCTGTCACCCGGACCGGGGATGCCGTCGGATTTCGACTGCAAGGCGACCATCGCCAAGGCACGCGCCCGAAGCCTGCCGATCTTCGGTGTGTGCCTCGGGCTCCAGGCGCTGACCGAAGCCTATGGCGGCGAATTGCGTCAGCTGCGCGAACCCGTCCACGGCAAGCCGTCACGAATCCGCGTGAACATGGCGGGCACCGTGTTTTCAGGCCTTCCCAAGGAAGTCACCGTTGGACGTTACCACTCGATCTTTGCCGATCCCGTGCTGCTGCCTAAAGAGTTCACAGTTACAGCCGAGACGGAGGATGGCGTCGTCATGGCCATCGAGCACCGAAGCGAACCCGTGGCCGCCGTCCAGTTCCATCCCGAATCCATCATGACGCTCGGTCAGGATGCGGGCATGCGCATGATCGAGAACGTGGTCGCCCATCTGCCGCGCCGTGCGAAGGTGCAGGCGGCCTGAGGAAATGAGCATGAGCGCCAAAGACCGTGTGCGCCGGCTGGCGCTCATTTCCATCCTTGTGGCGCTCATTGTCGTCGCGTTGAAGTTCTGGGCCTGGCGGCTGACGGGTTCGGTCGCGCTCTATTCAGACGCGCTGGAATCGACCGTGAACGTGATCGCGGCTCTGGTCGCCTGGTATGCGATCCGCGTCAGCTTCACCCCGGCCGATGACGAACATCCCTTCGGGCATCACAAGGCGGAGTATCTTTCTGCCGTCCTGGAGGGCGTGCTGATCGTCATCGCGGCCTTGCTCATCCTGCGTGAAGCCGTCAGCGCCCTTATCGAACCTCTGCCCATAGTCCAGGCCGATCTTGGCCTGGCCGTCAGCGTGGTATCGACATTGATCAACGGCGGGTGGGCATGGATCCTGATCAAGGAGGGTCGCAAGGCGCGCTCGCCTGCGTTGATCGCCGATGCCAGGCATATCTTCTCCGACGTCGTCACTTCGGTCGGTGTCGTCGCGGGCCTGCTCCTGGCCTTAGCCACAGGCTGGATGGTGCTCGATCCGCTGCTGGCGCTGATTGTCGCCCTCAACATCCTCTGGCAGGGGTGGAAACTCGTCAACGAATCCATCCAGGGACTCATGGATCGGGCAGCTGAGCCGGAAGATCATGCGCGGATCGAGAGGACTATCCTGGCAAACGCAGACGGTGCGCTGGAAATTCACGATCTCAAGACACGTGTCGCGGCACGGGCGACATTCATCGAATTTCACATGGTTGTGAGCGCGGAAACCACCGTGGCAGCCTCACATGCCATTTGCGATCGGATCGAGCACGCATTGCAAGCCGAAATCCCCTCGGTACGCGTCATCATACACGTGGAACCGGATCACGAGGCCAAGAACGACGCTACTGCTGCCTCGCCGTCACTGTGACCGAGACGCAACACTCGCGCGTTCGCCACCTTTTCGCTCTTTTTTGTCCGTGCGTCGGACATTATTCGGCAGCACATGCTGGATCAAACGGCAGGCAACTGCGTTGTTAACCGTCCGTCCAGAAAATTCGTCGATGGAAGTCCCTATGTGTGTGTTCAAATCAGTAATCCCGTTTTTCTCGCGCCTTCTGGCGGCGGCACTGTTGCCACTGTTCCTGGCCGCATGCGTTTCCGGCTCTTCGCAGCCGACGGCCTATCAGCCGGTGCAGCCGGCCGGTCCTGATCCGTTCTATCGGGCCATGTACGGTGCGCAGCCGGATGAGCGCTTCCCGCTGCCGGCAACCGATATCCGCAATGTCGATGAGCGCTTCTTCCGCCAGCAGGTAGATTACCATCGCTCGGAGCCTGCCGGCACCATCGTGGTCGATACCAACAACCGCTTCCTCTATCTCGTGCAGGAAAACGGCAAGGCCATGCGCTACGGCATCGGCGTCGGCCGTGCCGGCCTTGCCTTCGAGGGACAGGCAGAGGTCGCCCGCAAGGCCGAGTGGCCGCGCTGGACGCCCACGGCGAACATGATCGAGCGGGACCCCGAGCGTAACGCTCAGTGGGCGGGCGGCATGGAGCCGGGTCTCGAGAATCCGCTCGGCCCGCGCGCGCTCTACCTCTATCAGAACGGCCGCGACACGCTTTACCGCATCCATGGTACCTCGGAGCCTTGGTCGATCGGCCTCGACGTCTCGTCCGGCTGCATTCGTCTGTTCAACCAGGACATCATCGATCTCTACAGCCGCGTGCCGCTGAATACTCAGGTCATCGTGCTGCATAACGAGCCGCTCATGTATCCCCAGCGCGAAATGCCCGAAGCGGTGCGTCGCCAGCTGGAAGGCCCAGTCGCCCAGGCGATCTGAACCGGCTTCGAAACGACAATGAAGGGCAGGGCGGGTCTTTGACCCGCCCTTTTCGTTTGCCTTACCCGCCGCTGATGGCGGTCAGCACCCAGACGGTCGCGCCAGGAGCCAGCGGCGAGGCGAGCTTAACCCGCTCGCCGTCGACGAAGACGTTGATGTGCTTGCGAATGGCGGGACGCGTGTCGCACAGGCGGTCGCGCATCCCGGGCCAGAGCCGGTCAAGCTCGTCCATGACCTCGCGCACCGAGGTCGCCTGAACCACCACATCGCGCCGTGCGCCCGGAAACAAGTCAAGGAGAAGTGCCGGCAGACGGACAGTGACGGTGGCAGTCGATCCAAGTGGCGCCCTTTCATATCGCGTCATCGGTCAATCCCGTACCACCATCGTCTCCACCGAGAGGATGCCCGGCAGGTGGCTCGCCAGCGGGCTCCACTGCTCGCCTTCATCGGCGCTGGCAAAAAGCGCGCCGCCCGACGTGCCGAAATAGACGCCGGCCGGTTCCAGGACGTCGGTCGCCAGGGCCTGGCGCAGAACGCCGAAATAAGCGCCTTCCTGCGGCAGGCCCTCACGCAGATCCTGCCAGCTGCGCCCGCCATCGCGCGTGCGCCAGACAGCGGCCTTGGCATCTGGCATATAGCGCCCGGCCTGATCGCCATTGAGCGGCAAAAGAAACAGCGTTTCCGGATCGCGCGGATGGACGGCGGCCGGAAAACCAAATGAGGAAGGAAGCCCCTCCTCGATGCTTTCCCACGTGCGTCCGCCATCGGCGCTGCGATACATGCCGCAATGGTTCTGCTGATAGAGGAGGTCCGTGGAGTTCGGGGCCTTGACGAGCGAGTGCACGCACTGGCCGAATTCTGGATAGCGCTGGTCTTCCGGCGCGAAATCGGCGCGGGTGCCCCTGTTGCGCGGCTCCCACGTCTCGCCGCCATCTGCTGAATGGAAGACGCCAGCCGAGGAGATGCCGATCCAGATGCGCTTCTCGTCCTCAGGGTCGGTGACAAGCGAATGCAGGATCAAGCCGGCCCCGCCAGGCTGCCATTCGGGTCGCGAGGGGTGTTCCTGAAGGCCGTGGAGATGGGTCCAGGTCGCGCCGTCATCATCACTGCGGAAGAGGCCAGCCGGCTGCACGCCGGCATAAAGCGTGCCATTGCGCTTATGCATGCTCCACACCGAACCAACGGGCTCCAGGCCCTCCTCGTAACAGAGGCCGGCACTGGAATGGGACCAGCTGTCGCCGAGGTCAGATGTCTTCCAGACCGAGGGTCCGAACCACGGATCGCCTCCGGCCGCATAGATCATCCCCGATTGGGGGTCCCCGATCACGTGGTTCATCGGGGCGGTCTGGCAAAAGGGACCCTTGAGCGTCCAGTCACGACGATCCGCACCACTTTCGAATATGAAGGCACCCTTGCGCGTGCCAACAAGCAGAAAAACCCTGGTCGCCATGGACGTCTCCTCCCGTGGCTGCGACATCATGCCCAGCAGCGAGGACTGGACATTTGCGTTGATATCAACATTTATAGGATCATGTCAAAGCAACAGACCGTCGATCTCGCCACCACGCTGCATGTGCGCGATACCTGCCTCTGTTTCGCCGTTCGGCGGGCGGCACGTGCCTTGTCGCGACGCTTCGATGAGGCGTTCCGGCCGCTTGGCATCACCAACGGCCAGTTTTCGCTGATGATGTCGCTCAACCGGCCCGACAGTCCCAGGATGTCGGACATCGCCGATTTTCTCGCGATGGACCGGACGACACTCACGGCCGCGCTGAAGCCGCTGGAGAAAAGCGGGTTCATTTCGGTGCGTCCGGACGAAAGGGACCGGCGCAACCGCCGCCTGTCATTGACCGATGCCGGCCGCGAAATTCTGGCCCGTGCGGTGCCTATCTGGCGTGAAACCCATGGCGAAGTCGACCGGTTGGTGAGGGCGAGCGATCCCCAGGGATTCCGGGCCGACTTGAAGGCGCTGGCCTGAGTCGCGGCTGGCTGGCCACTTCTCAGACCAGGGATTTTCGATAGCAGGCGGGGTCCATATCCCGGATATCGATGCTTATGCTCGCAATTTCGGGGTAATCGTTTCGGAAGGCGTCCCGCAGCATTTCGGCGATGGCGATCTTCTGCGCCTCCGTTCTGCCGGCAAGCATCGACAAGGTGATGTGGACGAACGATCGCCGACCATCGCCGAAGAGGATGGCGTCCGCCTCGATGCATCTGACCTTTATGTCGTCAGGCGCCATGATGCTGGATGCCGAACAGACGGACAGAGCGAGTTGCATGGCGTCGTCCAGCCGCGCGGCGGACGCAAAGGCGCCATGATGTTCGATCACGCAATGTGGCATATGAACCCCCGAGTTTCCTGCCGCGCGGCCTTCGGTCGTACCTGCATCCAATCTCGCCGTCGGTTGGGCGCGTCGGCTGCAGTCACATGGCTGACTAGACCCGGGCACGGGCTGGCGCAACCGGCGAAAGCGCGCCGCCGACTGATATAGCTGGAGGCGGTCAGCTGATCGACCGCGCACTTGCGCCCGATACCCTCATGCGGGCGATATCGTCACAACCCGCCGATCACCTTGTCGAGGGTCGCGGGGAGGTCGCGCACGCGCACGCCGGTCGCATTGTGGACCGCATTGACCACGGCGGCGGCGGCGCCGCAGATGCCCAGTTCGCCGATCCCCTTGGCCTGCAGAGGGTTGGCCCAGCGGTCGCGCTCCTCAAGCAGCACGATGTCGATCTGGGGGACGTCGGCGTTGACGGGAAGGTGGTACTCCGCAAAATCACGGTTGACGATGTGGCCGTCTCGCTTGTCGTGCAGCAATTCCTCGGTCAGGGCCATGCCGATGCCGAACGTCATGCCGCCCAGGCACTGCGAGCGTGCGGTCTTGGCATTGAGGATGCGCCCGGCCGCAAAGACACCCAGCATGCGCCGGACACGGGTCTCTCCCGTGACCGCATTGACCGCAACTTCGGCGAAGTAGCTGCCATAGGTGGCCTGCCGGACCTTGTCCTCCGCATCGCCGGGCTCTGTATGGCCTTCGGCTGAGAGTTCGGCCCCGTCGAGCATCTCGGCAAGCGGGACCCTGCGATTGCCGACAATGGCATGGCCGTCCTTCAGCGTCAGATCGTCGGGCTCACAGGTGAGCTTCTCGCAGATCTGGCGGCGGATTTCCTCACAGGCGAGGAAAACGGCCGTGCCGTTCGAGGCCGCGCCGAAGGAACCTCCCGAGCCGGAAGCCGGCGGTAGGCCGGTGTCGCCGAGCCGAGTCTCGACTTCGGTCATCGGCAGGCCGAGCATCTCGGCCGCGAGCTGGGAAAGCACCGCGTAGGTACCCGTACCGATGTCGGTCATGTCGGTTTCGACCACCGCCCGGCCTTCGGAAGTCAGCGTCACGCGTGCCTTGGATTCAATCAGCATGTTGACGCGGGCTGCCGAGGCCATGCCGAGGCCGATCATCCATTCGCCTTCGCGCACCGTGCCGGGCTTCGGGTCACGGCTTTCCCAACCGAACCGTTCCGCGCCGGTCGTCAGCGCCTCGGCCAGCGTGTGCGACGAAAAGGGAATGCCCTGGGAGGGGTCCTCCTCAGGGATGTTGCGCAGACGAAGCTCGACGGGATCGATGCCGGAGACCTCAGCCAGTTCGTCGAGCGCGATCTCCAAGGCGGTGAGGCCGACCGCCTCGCCCGGCGCTCGCACGGAGCCGGCTGGTGTGCGGTGGATGCGCGCGATGCGATGGCCGATGAGCCTGTTCTCGCCGCGATACAGGAACGGGGTGGCCTGCGTGACCGGCTCGGAAAACGACTCGTCGGGCAGGTTCGAAACCAGCGCTTCGTGGCCAATTCCGATCAGGCGTCCCTCCTTGTCCGCCGCGAGACGGATGCGCTGGCTGGTCTCGGAGCGGCGAAGCACCATCTCGAAAACGTTCTGGCGCGTCATGGCGACGGCCACCGGCACGCCGAGTTCCTTCGAGGCGATGGCTGCCGCGACCGCTTCGGGCGCGATGCCGAGCTTGGAGCCGAAGCCGCCGCCGACATAAGGCGCCAGAATACGCACCTTGTCTTCGTCGATGCCGAGCGCATCGGCCAGTTCGGCGCGGTTGAAGCGCAGCATCTGGTAGCTGCCATGCAAGGTGAGACTGTCGCCGTCCCAGGAGGCGAGCGAAGCGTGGGGCTCCATCGCGGCGCTCACGTGCCCAGGCGTTGTGTAATGCTGGTCGACGGTGAAGGCTGCCTCGCGCATGGCCTTGTCGAGATCGCCCGTCGACGCCTGCTTCTTCCGGGGCGTCTCGATCTCGGCCTCGGGATCGTCCGGATTGACGACGACCTTCGTGTCCGCCTGAAGCTGCTGCACAATCCGCTGTGCACCGTGCCGTGCCTGTTCGAAGGTCTCAGCCACCACCAGCGCGACAGGCTGGCCGAAGAAGTGAATGTTGTCGGTTTCCTGTACCGGCGCTTCGCCAGCCATGCCCTGGGCGGGATTACGCAGCAGACGCCGATCCGTCACGACCAGTCTGATACCCGGCAGAGCTTCGATGGTCGTCTTGTCGAGGTCCGCCAGCCGACCTTTGGAGATGGTGGAGCGGACGAGAACGCCGTGATGGCAGTTTTCAGGAAGCTGTTCCATGGCATAAGGCGCCCGACCGGTCACCTTGAGCTCACCTTCCGGCCGATCAATTGGCTCGCCGATCACTCCCTGGACCATGTCTTCAAGGCGGTCGCGATCGACCGGTTCATCCATCTTGAGGTGAAGGGTCATGCTTTGACTCCGCAAAGTTCGGACAAGACCGCCACGAGGGTACGCTTGAGGCGGGGGGCCTTGAAGGCGTTGCCTTCCTGCGGCGATGCGTCGGCAAGGAGCGCGTCGGCTGCGCGCTGGAACAGGGGCAAGGATGGCTCTTCGCCCTGGAGCAAGTGTTCGACCTCTTCGTCGCGCCATGGCTGGGGCGCGACCCCTCCGAACGCAAGCGATGCGTGCGCGATCCGGCCGTTTTTCAGCGCCATGACACCCGCCACCGAAACGAGCGCGAAGGCGTAGGACGCCCGGTCGCGAACCTTCCGATAGGTCTGCCGGTCGCCGCCGGGTGGCGGAAGGACAACCGCCGTGATCAGGTCGCCGGGCTCCAGCACCGTCTCGATGTGCGGCGTGTCACCTGGCAATCTGTAAAAGGCCCCCAGATCGATCCGTCGCGTCCGGCCTTCGGCGTTCTCGATCTCGACCTCGGCATCGAGGGAGCGCATCGCGACGGCCATGTCACTCGGATGCGTGGCGATGCAGTGCTCGCTGGTGCCGAAGATGGCATGCAACCTGTTGACGCCGCCGATCGCCCGGCAGCCGCTTCCCGGCTCGCGCTTGTTGCAGGGCATGGCCGTGTCGTAGAAATAGTAGCAGCGGGTGCGCTGCAGCAGATTGCCGCCGGTCGTCGCCTTGTTGCGCAACTGCCCGCTGGCGCCCGCAAGAAGCGCGCGCGACAGGACGGGGTAGTTCCGCCGCACACCCTCATCCGCCGCCAGGTCGCTGTTGCGCACCATCGCGCCGATCCGAATTCCGCCCGCGTCCGTCGCTTCGATTTCTGCGAGGTCCAACCGACTGACGTCGACGAGCCGCGAGGGCGTCATCACTTCCAGCTTCATGAGGTCAAGAAGGTTGGTGCCCCCGGCAATGAATGTAGCGCCTTCACGTGCGAGGCGCGCTGCGTCCGCCGACGAAGCGGCGCGTGCGTAGTCAAACGGCCTCATGCGCGCTTGCCTCCAGCGGCTTCGAGTATGGCGTCGACGATGTTCGGATAGGCGGCGCAGCGACAAAGGTTGCCGCTCATGCGTTCCGATATTTCCTCGACGGTGAGTTGGGGCTTGCCCGTTCCATCGTCGGTGACATGGCTCGGCCAGCCGGCTGCGATCTCCTCGATCATGGCGGTCGCCGAACAGATCTGGCCCGGCGTGCAATACCCGCATTGAAAGCCGTCATGGCGCACGAAGGCTTCCTGAAGGGGCGAAAGCTGCCCGGGTTTGCCGAGACCCTCAATGGTGACGATCTCATCGCCGTCATGCATGCACGCCAGCGTCAGACAGGAATTGACCCGCCGGCCGTTGACCAGAACCGTACACGCGCCGCACTGGCCGTGGTCGCAACCCTTCTTGGAACCCGTCAGGCCGAGATGGGTGCGCAACGCATCGAGCAGCGTGGTGCGGGTGTCGGCGTCGAGTCGGTAGTCCCGGCCATTGATGGCGAGTTGTGTCTGGGCGGTGGGGTTTCCTGCCGCATTCATGCGCAGCGCCTCATATGGGAGAGTGGTTTCAAATCGGGTTCTCCCCTACAAGCCCCGAGCCGTCCCGCAGGTTCCTGACAAAGCCGGCCGGCATGCAAAACATCCACCCACTTGCATCGCCGTTGTCGCTTAGGTATCTAACTTCCCATGTTTTCGCGCGCCGACATCACTGTCGTTTCCCTTTCGGCTCTGCCGGTCGCACCCGCGCGCGCGCTCTCCTCGCTTCTGCTCGGCCTTAGCGGCGATCGCCGGGTCCGCTGAAGGAGCGCCCGGCGGTCGGTTTGCCGCCCACGGCGCCTGCTCCTGACGAAGCACCGATTTCAGAAATCTGTTGGAAGCGCCTGGCGGCTCGTGGCATGGAACCACGCGACCGGCGCGGGAGATAAAGACCATGAACGACCACGCAAGAACCATCGCGGGCAGTCCGAACAAGGGCATGCCGGATGCAAGCCGCAAATATCAGCCTTATCCCTTCGTCGACCTGCCCGACCGCACCTGGCCCGCCAAGCGCATCGAAGTGGCACCGATCTGGTGCTCGGTCGATCTGCGCGACGGCAACCAGGCGCTGATCGACCCGATGGGTCACGATCGCAAGGCGCGCATGTTCCAGCTCCTGCTGGACATGGGCTTCAAGGAGATCGAGATCGGTTTCCCGGCCGCCTCGCAGACCGATTTCGACTTCGCGCGCTGGGCCATCGAGGAGGGCAACGTTCCAGATGACGTATCGCTGCAGGTCCTCGTGCAGTGCAGGCCCGAACTGATCAGCCGTACGTTCGAGGCTCTCCAGGGCGCCCGCCATCCAATCGTGCACTTCTACAATTCGACATCGGAATTGCAGCGCCGGGTGGTCTTCGAAAAGGACGTGGCCGGCATCAAGCGGATCGCCACCGATGCGGCAAAGATGATCACCGACATGGCCGCAAAGGCCGGCGGTGGCTATCGTTTTCAGTATTCGCCGGAGAGCTTCACCGGCACCGAGCTCGAAGTGGCGCTGGAGATCTGCAACGCGGTGACCGAGATCGTGGATCCGACGCCTGAAAACAAGCTGATCCTCAATCTGCCCGCAACTGTGGAAATGTCGACGCCCAACATCCATGCCGACCAGATCGAATGGATGCACCGTCACCTGGACCGGCGCGATTCCATCATACTGTCGCTGCATCCGCACAACGACCGCGGAACCGGGATCGCGGCGACCGAACTCGGCCTGATGGCCGGCGCCGATCGTGTCGAGGGCACGCTCTTCGGCAATGGCGAGCGGACCGGCAATGTCGACATCGTGACGCTGGCGCTCAACATGTACACGCAAGGCGTAGACCCGATGCTGGACTGCTCCGACATCAACAGGATGAAGGATGTCTACGAGTACTCGAACCAGATGAAGATCCCAGAGCGTCACCCCTATGTGGGCGAACTGGTCTATACGGCGTTTTCCGGCTCGCATCAGGACGCCATCAACAAGGGCATGAAGGCCAAGACCAAGGCGAACAAGCCGCATTGGGAAGTGCCATATCTGCCGATCGATCCGCAGGATGTCGGGCGCACCTACGAGGCGATCATCCGCATCAATTCGCAATCGGGCAAAGGCGGCATCGCCTATGTGCTGCAGGCCGATTACGGGCTGAACCTGCCGCGCGGGCTGCAGGTGGAGTTCAGCCAGGACATCCAGAACATCACCGACCGCGAAGGCAAGGAGGTGCCGGTAAAGCGCATCCACGAGCGGTTCATGGAGGTGTATGTCGACCAGCCGGACGCCCGGCTGAAATTCATCGATCACCACACCTATCCCGACACCGAGGTGAAAGGGCGGCGCGTGCTGGAGGCGGTGATACTCGACAAGGGCCAGGAGGTCACCATCACGGGCACGGGAACGGGACCGGTGGACGGGTTCGTCGACGCGCTCTCGCGCCATCTCGGCCTTGAGATGAGTGTCAACGACTATTCCGAGCATTCCATGCAGCAGGGCTCCAATGCAGCGGCCATCTGCTACATGGAAATGCAGCATCCTGGCGGAAAGCTGTTCGGTGTCGGCATCAACACCAACATCGTGGCGGCATCGCTGGAGGCAATCGTGTCGGCGGCCAATCGCATGTTACGGCACTAATTTTCCTCGTAGTGACGAGGAAGGGGCGGTCCTCCGGTCCGCTCCTTTTCATGTGATGCGGCGGCGAAGCGGCGTGATTTCGCCTTTGTCGCGTGGTAATCATTGGTTAACCACAACCGTGAGCGCCGGAACCATCGCCATGACCGACAGCGCAGAAACCCGAACGAACCAGCACGGCGGCCCCGACTTGCGCGCCGCAATTCGTTCGGTGAAGAACGACCTCGCCGACCGTGACGACGTGGTGGTTGATCTGAGGGAGATGCAGCGCGCAAGGCTGGAACTGCTTGCCGAGGAACTGCAATCCGTCTTCGCCCAAGTGCCCAGCGAGGACGATCGTTTCGACTTTGCCATCTCCGCCGGAGTCCAGCCCAGGCTATGGATCGACGCCGTCGCGCATGTCGCCATGGGTCGCGACCGACGCAGCTATCGCTTCGTCCGCGATACGCGCCTCGGGCGTGTGGTGCTGGCCGAGACACTGGACGTGAAGTCCGTTGCCGAACGTGTCACCCGATACGTGGCGGAGCGCATCGTGGAACGCGAACGCGTGCTCGAGGGAGAGGCGGAACCCGTACGTCTGGAAGCGGTCCCTGCACAGCCAGATGCGCAGCCTGCCAGCTTGCCATCGCGAAGCGATGGACGCGCGGAAGTTTCCGTCTCTTCGTCGCCGTCCGATTTCGCCCAGCGGAAGGGCCCGGACACGCGGGAGCGAACCGGTCAGGTCATGCGGGGATTCGGCATCGTGCTTCTTGGGCTGGTGGTCGGTGCCGGGCTTGCGGCTGCGATCGCCTGGGAACATGTCGCGCCGATGCTCGGCCTCGTGCCTTAGGGGCGCTTTGCGCCCTCGCCAAAGAGCTGTTCCCTCTTTACCGTTTCCACGCGTGTGGCCGGACCCGTGATGCCGCGTCGTTGCAGTTGCACAGACCAGGCGCCCGGCGATCCACCGATCTCGAAGAGGTTATACTGGGCCGGAGTGCGGCCTTCCTCGTGGCTCTGACCGCCAGCTGGAACGCCGACGACCGGCACGGTGTGCGCTCCGGCTGGGCTGGCGATCCACGAGGTGGTCGCCAGATGCGTGTGACCGTGCAGAACGAGTTCCGCGCCATGCTCGGCAATCATCTTCTGAAACCGGCGGATGCCGAATAGGCGCTTGTGAGCACCGGTCGCTCCCCGCACGGGTGGGTGGTGAATCATCACGACCCGGAACAGGCCCTGCTTGCCAGTTTCATCCAAGACGGAAGCCACGCGCGAGGCCTGTGCCTGCTCGAAGAAGCCGGCGGCGACGAACGGGGCAGTCGCGCGGGCCGACGATATGCCGATGAAGGCAGTGTTTTCGCGCACGCGCAGATAGGGGAAAGTGTCCCTGTGCGCGCCGAGGCTCATGCCGTCGCCCGTCATCCAGGGCGCCCAGGCCCGGCAGGCCTTGTCGTGCGCGCCGGGAACGTAGGCATCGTGATTGCCGGGAATGACCGAGACATGATCCGTTTCGAAAGGGAGCTTTTCCAGCCACTGACGGGCTGCCGCGATCTCCTTGTCGAGGGCCAGATTGGTGAGGTCGCCCGTCAGCGCGACATGGTCGGGCGCATTGGCGCGCATGTCTTCGACAATCGCGCTGATCACGCCGTCATGATAGCTGTCGCGGCGCGTGCGGTGCCAGTTGATGTAGCCCGTGATGCGCTTTGAGATGAGATCGCGATAGGATACCCCCGGAAGGGGACCCAGATGGACATCGGAAAAATGAGCGAGTTTGAACATGAGGCACTTCTAAGCGAGCAAAACAGCACGTGCCAGTCCTTGCGTTGCGCAAGCCACGAGGTCCGGCAGTGCGTCTGACAACGCGGTTTCGCAACCGGCTGTTCCACGGCTGGTTCCTCATCCGACGACCGATGACGCTCGGTGTGCGCGGGATCGTCCATGACGAAACGGCGCAGACAGTGCTCTTGGTGCGCCACACCTATGTGGCGGGTTGGCAGTTTCCCGGAGGTGGTGTCGAGAAGGGAGAGACCGCCGAGGCGGCTCTCGGGCGCGAGATCGAGGAGGAGGGCAACGTGGCGATTACCGGGCCGGCCGCGCTGGTGTCGCTGCATCAAAACAGGCAAGCCAGTCCGCGCGACCATGTCGCGCTCTACCTGGTGCGCAGTTTCGAGGTACGGGGTCCAAAACGACCCGATCTCGAGATCGCGGAGGCCGGGTTCTTCCCCCTCGATTCCCTCCCGGACGGAACCACGTCTGCAACGAGGCGCCGGCTCGCCGAGGTCTTCGGCGGCGAGCCGGCGGCAGCGGAGTGGTGAGAGTTACGCGGCCTTCTTGAAGCGGTCGCGATCGTGCGGGGCATTGAGGTCCAGCATCGGCCCCTTGGGAACGATACGGGTCGGGTTGATCGTTTCGTGGCTGCCGAAATAGTGATGCTTGATGTGCAGCATGTTCACCGTCTCCGCCACGCCGGGCACCTGATAGAGCTCCCGCACGTAGTTCGACAGGTTGGGGTAGTCGGCGATGCGCTTCAGATTGCACTTGAAGTGCGAGTAGTAGACCGCATCGAAACGCACAAGCGTCGTGAAGAGGCGCCAGTCGGCTTCGGTCACCCGGTCGCCGACCAGATAGCGGTCATGCGCCAGTCGCTCCTCGATTTCCTCCAGCGCGTCGAACAGTTCGTCGAAGGCTTCCTCGTAGGCATGCTGGGTGGTCGCGAAGCCGGCGCGATAGACGCCATTGTTGATGGAGGGGTATACGCGCTCGTTGATCGAGTCGATTTCACTGCGCAGGGGCGACGGATAGAGGTCGAGGGAGGCATCGCCGAAATCGTCAAATGCGGCGTTCAGCATGCGGATGATTTCAGACGACTCGTTTGATACGATCGTTTCGGTCTTCTTGTCCCAGAGCACGGGCACGGTCACCCGTCCCGTGAACTCAGGGTCGGCCTTGGTGTAGATCTCGCGCAGGAACTCCTTGCCGTAGAGCGGATCGCCCGTGGCGCCGTCTTCCTGCAGGAACGTCCATCCGTTCTCGCCCATGAAGTGGTGCACGACGGAATAGGAAATCACGTCGTCGAGCTTCTTCAGCTTGCGGTAAATCAGTGTGCGGTGGGCCCAGGGACAGGCATAGGAAACGTAGAGGTGGTAGCGGCCCGCTTCCGCCTTGAAACCACGGCTCGAACCCTCGGCGGGCTGCCCGTCCCTCGTGACCCAATCACGGAATTTCGATTCCTGGCGCACGAACCGACCCTCGGTCTCCTTCGTGTCATACCACTTGTCCTGCCATTCACCATTGACCAGAAGACCCATCGTCGTTGCTCCTTGTGTTGCCGGGGATTTAAGTGCCAACGGCCCAAGGGCAAACGGGTTGCGGTGTTGACGCATTGTCAACGGGCGCGGATGAAGGAGCGCACCGGGCCATTTCGTTGCTGGACGCCTCATGGAAAGGGTGCTAGCCAGCTTCACGATTTCGGGAGAGACAATGTGAGACGAGTTTCGGTTCAGCGACGACGATCGATGGAACGCGCCTAGCGGGCGCGCGCGGCCAGTCGTGGCCGTCTCCATTTTTGTCTCCTCGATCCGGAATCCTCAGCCATGAGCCTCGCAGATGTCGCCTACGTGCCGGAAGACGCCGCGCACGACCCGGAAATCGAAGCCATCAACGAAGAAGCGTTTGGCCCCGGCCGTTTTGTGCGCGCCGCCTTCAAGATCCGTGAAGGGGGGCCGCACGCGCGGGACCTTTCGTTCGTGGCGCTGCATGGGGACAAGGTCATTGCCTCGGTCAGGCTGACGCCGATCAACGCCGGCGAAGGGCAGGCCCTGCTGCTTGGACCGCTGGCGGTGAGGCCGGCCTGGAAAAATCTCGGCATCGGAAAGAGGCTGGTGCGCATAGCGGTGGAGGCAGCCGCGGTGGCGGGATGGGGGGCCGTGGTGCTCGTCGGCGATGCGCCCTATTACGGTCCGCTCGGTTTCAAGCCCATACCCCGCGGTCAGCTGACCATGCCGCGGCCCGTCGACCCGGCACGCCTGCTGGCCGCCGAACTACACTCCGGCGCCGTCGAGATGTTGACTGGAGAGGTTCGCCACGCCGCACTGGCGCGCGCAGCGGGGGAGCGCGCCTAAGGCCACTCTTCGAGCGTTCGAGCCGGGACGCCTCCAACGGCCCAAGAACACGAAACCAGGACACGAAAAGATGACCCGCTGGCGGACCGTCTTCGACAGGGACCGGCTTGTGATGGCTTGCTTGCGGTGCCTGGTTTCTTAGGCGACTACCGCCCCTCGCGATACCACATCGAGCCGATCACCGTCAGCAAGAGGGCCAGGCCGAAGAAGCCAGCAAATAGTGGGACGCGGCTGACCGAGCGCAAGACGCTGTCATCGGTCTGGCGCAGGCCCATCCAGTCGCGGCCGGCGGTCTCCGCACCAGGGCGTACGGGAACGATGTTCGGAATTTGCAGATTGCCGGTCAGGCCGGCCTCTATGCGGCGCGCGATCCCGCCCGTGGCCCCGGCGACGGGATCGAGGAGTTCCGTCGTCGACACGGTGCCTTCGAATTCCGGTGCGTTCACGGGCCCGACATGAGCAAGCGTTGTCAGGTCTCCATGCCCGATCTGGTAGAGCCCGATCTCCTCGACCTCCGCGCTGCCCGTGAAGGTGCCGGGGGCGGACTCGCTGAGCGCGATCTCAAGGGTTTCTCCGGAAGGGGCGAGCACCGTCGCGCTCCCGACTTCCTCGGCCATGGTCTGGCGCGTGACGTCGAGCGTCATGCCGCGACCATCCGCCGTAAGGCGCTCCTCCTCGAGTTCTGGTTCCTTCATCAGCCAGTGGGCCATGCGACGGTAAAGCGAGACGTGCGGGCCACCGCCTTCGAATCCTCGTGCCCAAAGCCAGCCATGGTCTGAAAGGAGCAGGCCGACACGACCTTCGCCACGCCTGTCCAGTAGAAGCAGGGGTTCCTCGTTGGCGCCCTGCATCACCACGTCGGCACCGTTGACCGGGCTGATGCCAATCTGGCGGAACCAGCGGCTCCATTGCGGGGGCTCGGCCTGCGAGCCCTCCAGGCCGCGCGTCACGGGGTGGCGCTGTCCGGTCTCCGTGAGCCGCGGGTAGAAGGCCTGTTCCACGACATCGCCCGTCGGACGTGCCGGCAGCGCTGACATCAGAGGGGTCCGCGCGATCGACTGGATGCCGGCATATTCGGGGCCGGCAGCGACGAGCAGAGCGCCGCCATTCTCCACATATTCGGCGATGTAGTCGTAATAGAGGATCGGCAACACGTCGCGGTGCTGGTAGCGGTCGAAGATGATCAGGTCGAAATCGTTGATGCGCTCGACGAAGAGTTCGCGCGTTGGAAAGGCGATCAGCGAAAGCTCGTGAATCGGCGTGCCGTCCTGCTTTTCGGGCGGGCGCAAGATGGTGAAATGCACCAGATCGACCGCGGCGTCGGAGCGCAGGAGGTTGCGCCAGGTTCGCTCGCCCGCATGTGGCTCGCCCGAGACCAGGAGGACGCGGAGGTTCTCGCGGATGCCGTCGACCAGGGCTATGGTGCGGTTGTTGATGTCGGTGATCTCGTCGGGATGGCTTTCAATGGCCAGTTCCACGATGTTGCGGCCGGCATTGGGCAGGGTGATCCGCAGCGGCATCTCCTGACCGATGACGGCGCTCTCGGTCGAGACACGCTCACCATTGATCAGGACGCTGACGGAAATCGAACTGTCCTCGTCCTCAGTCGAGATGACGCGATAGGACATGTCGATCTCGCGGCCGACAATACCGAAACGCGGGGCCCGTTCGAAGCGGATTCGGCGGTCGAATTCGTCGTCCTGGCCGGTGATCAGGGCGTGCAGAGGACCGGGAAGATCGGATAGCGCGGCCGGCACGTCATGCACCTGGCCGTCCGTGATCATGATCGCGCCGCCGACGCGCGAGGGGGGCACGTCGCGGAAGGCGCTTTCGACCGCGCCGAACAGCCGCGTCTGGGTGCGGTCGTCCGTTCCCGGACCGCCGGCCTCGACGGTGCGAACCTCGAACTGTGGATAGCGCTCCAGACGCGACTGGAGCGCCTCCAGCGCCTGGTCGGCCTGGTCCATGCGATCGCCGATATCCTGGCTCTGGCTGCGGTCGACAATCAGGGCCACCACGCTCTGCAGCGGCTCGCGCTCCTCGTCGAGGAGGACGGGATTGAAGAGCGCCAGCGCGAGTGCTGCGAGCGCCAGAAGGCGAAGGAAGCCGCCACGGGCCCGCAGCAACAGTCCGGCGATCACGAGAAGGGCGAGCGGGATCAGGGTGGCGCCCAGCCAGGTGAGGGACAGCAGCGGCTCGAAGGTGACAGTCCAGTTCATTGGCCAAGCCTTTCGAGAATGGCGGGCACATGAACCTGGTCGGATTTGTAGTTGCCGGTGAGCATGTACATCATGATGTTGACGCCGGCGCGCATGGCGAACTCGCGCTGCATGGGGTCGGAAGGAACGGTCGGCAACATCGGGCGGCGGTTGGCGTCCTCGGCCCAGGCTCCGGCGAAGTCATTCGCCGTGATCATGATCGGGGTCACGCCGTCACCTTGGCGAACGGGGCGTTCGGGATCGGCCTCGCCATCGCCCATTGCCTCCACCCAGAGCGGTCCGCCGGCATAGCGCCCGGGGAATTCGTGCAGGATGTAGAAGGTCTTGGTCAGCACGTGATCGTCCGGCACCGGCTCGAGTGGCGGCACGTTCATGCCGCTCAGGATTTCGCGCAGTCGCATTGTGCCAGGGCTTGCGGCCCCGTCGAAGAGGCCAGCGCCATACTGGTCGCGCGTGTCGAAAAGCACAGTGCCGCCCTGCTGCATGTAGGCGTCGATGCGCGACAGGGCCTCGTCGGACGGCATCTGCGTGGCCTCGTCCACTGGCCAGTAGATGAGCGGGTAGAAGCTCAGTTCGTCGGTTTCGATGTCGACGCCGGAAGGTTGTCCGGGTTCCAGTGCCGTCTTGTCGGTCAGGAAGCGCGAGAGGCCGGCAATCCCGGCCCGGCTGATGGAATCGATCGAGGAATCGCCGGTGATGACATAGGCAATGCGGGTCTCTGAAATGGCCGCGATCGCCTCGTCATCGCCTGGACGCGCATCGTCGAACTGCGCCAGGCCCGTGCCGGGGGCCAGGACCGAGCCGACGGCCAGTACGAAGACTGCGACGCCGGCTGATCTGCCCGCGAGCCGCGGGCGGCGGCGCAGAAGCCCGCCCATCCACAAGACGATGAGGGAATCGAGGATCATGAGGGCCACCGCCGCCGCCAGCAGCGGGCCGCGCAGGTCCTGTTGCTCGTCGAAAGCGTAGGCAATGCGGGTCACCGGCAGTTCGGTCTGGGGAACGTCAATCGCCGCGAGCTGCGAGTCCGGCCCAAGAAGGTTGTGAGCGATGACGCCATCGTCGGTCCCATAGAGGCCGGGCGGATTGCGCAAAGTGACGGACTGGGTGCTTCCCGATATCTCGAGCGGCCGCGCGTCAGGCGACGGCGGGACCAGCGTGCCATTGGCGCTAATCATGCGGTAAGGCGGCAGGGACGCGCGGCGTTCTTCGCCGCTGGCATCGACAACCGCCTGGTTGCGCGAAATCTGGACGATGCGCCGCAGCATCTCGACGAAGCTGCCGGAGATGGGCAGGTTCGACCAGGTGGCCTCTGGTGTCACATGAAAGAGCACCAGCGTGCCATCGCCGCGCCGGTCGCCGGTCACGAGCGGGGTGCCGTCGGCAAGGTTGGCCCAGGTCCGGTCGACAATGTCGGCGGAAGGCTCCGCGAGCACCTGGCGGGTCACCGTGACTTCCGAAGGCGGGCTGAGATCGGCAAAGGGCCCCGACGGCGGGAACTCGCTGACTGCCTGCGGTTCGGTCCACGAAAGCGTGCCGCCCAAGGCGCGCTCACCCAGCCTCAACCGGACGGGCAAGAGGTCGGGGTCGTTTTCTGCGGCAGCGAGTCTCGACCCCGCAAATCGGACGAGCGTGCCCCCGCCTTCGACCCAGTCGATCACGGCGCGCCGCGCAGCTGAAGGCAAGGTTCCGACATCGGCCATCACGATGACCGCCGGCCCCTGCTCGATCAGTTCTGGAATGGCCTCGGCGAGGTCGGGACTGGAAGCGCTTACGATGTCGGCATAGGGCTCGAGCGCGCGGTTGATGTAGTGGAGGGGCGACAGGAGCGGTTGCGCCTGGTCGCCTTCGGCCTGGGAAATGAGGGCGACGCGGCGGCGGCGCCGGCTCTCGTCGAGGACGCGCGTCGCGGCAGCATGCATCTCTCCGTCGATCGAAAGAGACGAGAAATCGTTGCGCAGCTCGAAGGGTACACGAATCTCGCCGCGGGCTTCCATCTCTCCCGTCGCAAACGAAATGGCGGCGTCGGCGAGGCGGCGACCGCGATCGTCATAGGCCCCCACGGTGACGTCGCGCGGTGCCGTGTCGCTCTGCGGACGGATGGCGGTCACGGCAAAGACATCGGCGAGATTGTCGCCGCCGGTGAGGCCCAGCATGGTGGGCTGGTCGGGTTGCGCCCATATGAGGCGACCAATGCCGCTATCGGCGAAGATCTGCCATACGGCCTCGTCCTCGTCCGCGGCGAGCCCGTCTGTGAGAAGCGCCAGGCCGGGGGCTGGAAGACCTTCGAGAGCCGAGGCAATGCGTTCGGCGGCGGCAACCCTGTCGACTGGCACCGGTCGGGGGGCGGCAGCGTTCAGCCGATCGCGCGCGGCGGCAGCATCGAAAGGACCAGCCGGCTCATTGGCCTCCTCCGCGGAGAAGGCCAGTATGACGGGCACGCCGCTGGCTTCCGCATCGGCGATGAGGCGCTCGGCCGTGGCCACCCGCACTTGCCAGTCGGAAGCCGAAGCCCAGCCATTGTCCATCAATATCGCCGTGGCCCCGCCGCCAGCCGCCATGCGCTCACGCGGGTTGAGCACGGGGTCGGCGAGGGCCAGAATGATGAGTGTCGCCATCACAAGGCGCAGCAGGGTGAGCCACCATGGGCTCTGATGCGGCGTCTCTTCGCGCTTCAGAACGCTCGCCAGGATGCGCAGCGGCGGGAAAATTTCCATCTGCGGCTTGGGCGGTGTCATGCGCAGCAGCCACCAGATCACCGGCAGGACCACGAGCCCCGCCAATACCATGGGTGCGCCGAAAGAAAGCGGCAGCCAAGTCATGCCCGGCCTCCGCCCGCGAAGGCAGCCTGATTGAACATCGCGCCATGAATGCGCACGAGCGCCTCGGAGGCCAGCCGGTCGGTGTGGTTGACCGTAAAGCTCCAGCCGCGTTTTCTGGCCCAACTCGACAATTCGTGGCGGCGCGCGGCATAGACGCGGCGATAGTCGTCGGCAAGCGTCTCCGCACGGCCGGCGGTCAATCGCAAGCCGCTTTCGGGATCACGGAATTCGGTGCGGCCGGAATAGGGAAAGTTCTCTTCGGCCGGGTCGGCAATCTCGATGAGGTGGGCGCGTACGCCACGCTCGGCGAGCGGCGCGAGCCATGCCAGAGTGTCCTCGACCGGATCGAGAAAATCGGAGGCTATGATCATGTCGCTGTAGCGCTTGATCTGGCTCAGTTCGGGCCGGGCCGCCGGGACGGGCGTCTGAAGTAGAAGCGAAGCAAGACGTTCGGCGCCGTTGCGGGTCGAAATCGGGTCGGTGAGGCCGGGCCAGGCGATCCGCTCGCCCGATCGCGACAGTAGCTCGGCCAGCGCCAGGATGAGAACGAGTGCGCGCGAGTCCTTGGACACAGTCGCGGCCGCCGATTTGTACAGCATCGAAGGGGAGGGGTCGGCCCACAGCCAGACGGTATGGGCGGCCTCCCATTCGCGGTCGCGCACATAGGTGTGGTCGTCGCGCGCGGAACGGCGCCAGTCGATCCGCGACAGGGCCTCACCCTCGACATAGGGACGGAATTGCCAGAAATTTTCGCCGATGCCACGCTTGCGGCGCCCGTGCCAGCCGGCGATCACCGTGTTGACCACACGCCGCGCATCGACCAGCAGATCGGGCACGAGAGAGGCGCGCTGCCGCGCGCGACCGAGCGCTTCGCGCGTGGCGACGCGAGAGGTTGCCTCGCCGATCGCCGCCATCAGCCTTCCGACTTGACGAGCTGCGCGATCACGTCGCGCACTGTCGTGCCTTCTGCGCGGGCGGCGAAGCTGAGCGCCATGCGGTGCTGGAGAACCGGCTCGGCCAGTGCGTGGACGTCATCGATCGACGGCGCGAGCCGGCCGTCATAGAGCGCACGGGCGCGCGCGCACAGCGTTAGCGCCTGGCTGGCGCGGGGGCCTGGTCCCCAGGCGACCAGCCGGTCGACCTCCTCGTTGCCTTGGCCCGGGCGGGCGGAACGGACCAGCCTCAGGATGGCCTCCACCACGCTTTCGGGAACCGGCATGCGGCGGATGAGCTGCTGGATTTCGAGCAGCCGGTCCGGGCTCATCACGTTCTCGGCGGCGGCATCGCTGGTGCCGGTCGTCTCGATAAGGATGCGGCGCTCCGCCTCGATGTCCGGATAGAGAATGTCGACCTGCATCAGGAAGCGGTCGAGCTGGGCTTCGGGCAGAGGGTAGGTGCCCTCCTGCTCGAGCGGATTCTGCGTGGCGAGCACGTGAAAGGGTTTCGGCAGGTCGTGCCGATGGCCGGCAACGGTGACGTGATATTCCTGCATCGACTGCAGAAGCGCCGACTGGGTGCGCGGGCTGGCGCGGTTGATCTCATCGGCCATCAGGAGCTGAGCGAATATGGGACCAGGCAGAAAGCGGAAGGAGCGGCGTCCGGTCTCATCCTGCTCCATCACTTCGGAACCGAGAATGTCGGAAGGCATCAGATCGGGGGTGAACTGGATGCGGCTGGCATCGAGGCCGAGGACGACCCCTAATGTTTCCACGAGCTTGGTCTTGGCCAGGCCCGGCACGCCGACCAGCAGCGCGTGGCCTCCCGCCATGATCGCGACCAGCGTCCGCTCGACAACGCTTTGCTGACCGAAAATGACCCGCCCCACGCCGGCACGGACCCGGGCAATGTCCTCCAGCGCCCTTTCGGCCTGGGTCACCATTTCAGCCTCGGTCAAAGCCGGTTCCTTTACAATTACGCTCATTCGCGTTCGTCCCTCGTTTGCCGGAAATCGACGATCCGCCGCCGCGCGATCGGGCCGCAGCGATACCGCTTTGCAAGAACGCTGCCAAACGGCAGATTAAATGACCCGGGATGGCTGACAAGCAGAACAACAGTGACTATTTCGTGACGATGGCTTCCAATCCAAACGATAGCAGACAGGGCCTGAGCGAGGCTAGCGATGCGGCCGGGCTGCAAGCTCTGATTGCGAGGGCGACCAGCTCCGAGCGAGGGTCGGCGCCAGTCGACAAATGGAATCCCGACTTCTGCGGCGATCTCGACATGGAGATCAAGGCAGATGGGACCTGGTTCTACATGGGCACCCCGATCGGGCGGATGCCGCTGGTGCAATTGTTCGCCTCGGTGCTGCGCAAGGATGAGGACGGCAAGACCTATCTGGTAACGCCGGTGGAAAAGGTTGGCATCCGGGTCGAGGATGCGCATTTCGTCGCCGTGGAGATGAATGTACACGGCACGGGACAGGATCAGGTTCTGACCTTCCGGACCAATGTCGGGGATGTGGTGGAGGCAGGTCCGGAGCATCCGCTGCGATTCGTCGATGAGGAAGGGACCGATGGCCTGAAGCCCTATCTGCACGTGCGCGGGCGGCTTGAAGCGCTGGTGGCGCGACCGGTCATGTACGAGATCGCCCAGATCGGCGAGGAAATCGAGATCGACGGCGTCACGATGTTCGCGGTGCGCTCCAATGGCGCGGTCTTTCCGGTCATGCCAATGGACCGGCTGAAGCGGCTGAGCGGAGACGCATGATGGATGCGATGACCGCCCGCCCGTTTTCGGCTGCTGATTTCCGCCGCCGCGCCGCACGCGAGACGGGCCCCTTCAGCGGCGACGACTGGGGTGACCACCGGCTGAACCCGGATCTGCGGGAGCTCATTCTTGGCAACACGTTGCGCGACGCGGCGGTAATGATTGCCGTGGTGGACCATGGTCCCGAAGCGAGCGTGATCCTGACCCAGCGCACCGCCAATTTGCGCAACCATGCCAGCCAGATCGCCTTTCCTGGCGGGCGCATCGACGCGGCCGATCCCACGCCCGAATTCGCTGCGCTGCGCGAGACACAAGAGGAGATCGGCCTGCCACCCGACGAGATCGAGGTGGTGGGGCGCATGCCGGACTACGTATCGGGCAGCGGCTACCGCATAGCGCCCGTGCTGGGCATCGTGCGGCCTGGCTTCGACTTGTCGATCAACCCGCACGAGGTGGACGATGCCTTCGAGGTGCCACTGGCCTTCCTGATGGATCCTGCAAATCACCGGCGCGACAGCCGCGTCTGGAACGAGCGCGAGCGCTTCTTCTACGCCATGCCATTCGAGGATCGTCACATCTGGGGCGTCACCGCCGGCATCATCCGCACCATGTACGAAAGGCTCTACCGTTGAGCCTTCGCCCCTCGATCAAGGGCAAAGCCGAGTGGCTGGAAGACGAGGTTCTCCAGCGGCTGCTTGCCGCGCTTTCGGCCGATGGCGAGGAGGCCAGGATTGCGGGTGGCGCGGTGCGCAACGCGCTGATCTGCGAGCCGGTCGCCGATATCGATATCGCGACCACGAACCTGCCGGATGAAACCGTGGCGCGCGCGGAGGCGGCAGGCTTCAGGACCGTTCCGACGGGCAAGGAACACGGCACCATCACCGTGGTGGCGAAACACCAGCCCTTCGAGGTCACGACACTGCGCGACGACATCGAGACGGACGGCCGGCACGCCAAGGTGGCATTCGGCAAGGACTGGAAGCGCGATGCCGAGCGACGCGACTTCACCTTCAACGCGCTGTATGCGCGCGCCGACGGCACGGTGGTCGATCTCGTTGGCGGGCTGAAGGATCTGGAAGAGCGGCGGGTGCGGTTCATTGGCGATGCGGAGGCGCGAATTCGCGAGGACTATCTGCGCATCCTGCGGTTCTTCAGATTTTTCGCGACCTACGGGGCAGGGCGGCCTGATGCCGAGGGTCTCAAGGCCTGCGCGAAGCTCAAGGAGGGGATGAGCCGGCTGTCAGCAGAACGCGTGTGGGCGGAGATACGACGTCTGCTCGGCGCAAGGGACCCCTCCCGGGCGCTGCTGTGGATGCGCACGACAAGCGTGTTGTCGACGATCCTGCCTGAAACCGAGAAATGGGGGATCGACACGATCCATCCTCTGGTTGGGGCGGAGACCGATCTCGGCTGGTCACCCGACTCGCTGCTGCGGCTGACAGCGATTGTTCCGCCTGATCCGGCGCGGCTACAGGCGATGGCGGACCGGCTCCGGCTCTCGAAGGCAGACGCGGCGCGGGTTGCGTCCTGGGCGAAGGCGCCGGCAATCGAACCGGACACGGACGAACGCGCCATGGCCAGATTGCTCTACCGGCATGGACGGGAGGGGATCGAGGACCGGCTGCGACTGTCGTTGGCGACAGCGCGTGGCAAGGCTTTGACCGAGACGTCCGAACTCTACCGCGCCGGCGGGTTCTCGCGCCTGCTGGGCCTGGCCGAAAAATGGAAAAAACCCCAGATGCCGATCCGCGGCGCCGATCTGATCGAGGCGGGATCGATTCAGGGGCCCGAACTCGGGTCTCTGCTCGCCCGCCTCGAAGATGAATGGATCGACAGCAATTTCGCACTCGACCGCGACGCCCTGCTGGCGCGCGCGGCCGTGCTCAAGACATGATCAGGCGGCTTGCCGCACATTCTGGATGCGTGAGCGTATGGCCTCGACCATCGTCTCACGGATGACAGTCTCGCCATGCGCTTCGCGCATGTGCTCAATGGCCCGGCGAATGACCTCGGCCTCTTCTTCGTGCCGAGTGTGCCAGTCGCAACCGGGAACGAGTGTACCGCAATGATATTCCTTCATGGGCTTTCTCCTCTCATGTTGCGTGAGCCGCGCCCATTGCGCGGTGTATAATAGTAACACGGATTGCGGCGCACCGTTTCCATGTTTCGACGATTTGATCGACCTGCATAATCGGTTGTCACGCCGGCAAATTGCCAATGCCGGTGGCAATTGGCGTGGCAAGCTCACATTTGTGCTCCCGCCACCTCCTGCAAGATCCAGTGCTCGAAATGGTGGACCTTGCGCGGCCTGGGGCGCGCGGGGGAGGTGACCAGCCAGTAGCCCAGGCCCGTCGCGGCGCGCTCTGGAAAGGGCGCGACGAGCCAGCCTGCGGCAATGGCGTCTTGAGCCAGGGTCTGCCAAGCTAGCATGACGCCCTGGCCAGCGATCGCCGCCTCGAGGCAAAGAGAAGCATCGGTGAAGCCATGGCCCTGCGGCAGATCGGATTCGTCGATGGCGAATTGATCGAGCCAGATGTTCCAGCCGAGGGTCGAATTGACGTCGCGCAAGATCGGCGAAGTGATCAGATCATGCGGTCCGGTCAGTCCTGCGGCGAGCTCGGGCGCGCAGACGGGGAAGACTTCCTGCGGCATCAGAAAGTCTGCCCGGACGTCAGGCCAGTCCCCTGCTCCGACCCGCAGGGCCAGGTCGATGTCGGTCGTGTCGAGATCTACCAACTCGACAGAAGCGTCGAGCCGGACGCGTATTTCGGGATGCAATCGAGAAAAGCGGGCGAGGCGCGGCACCAGCCATCTGGAGGCCAATACGGGCGCCACGGAAATCACCAGCGTCATCTCGTCATCGGAACGTAGCGAAGCCAGAGCCGCTGCGATCTCACGGAATCCGCTGCTGAGCCTGGGCAGGACCAACTTTCCCGCAGGCGTGGGCACCAGGCCACGTGAAGTTCGATCAAACAGCATGTGGCCAAGCTGGCGTTCTGTCTTGATGATCTGTTGGCTGACTGCACCCACGGTCACGCCGAGCTCCAGCGCAGCCCCCTGGAGGGATCGGTGCCTTCCGGCAGCCTCCACTGCCCGCAATCCATTGATATGCACTCGGTTGAGGTCACGCATATAGTTTTTCTATAACGAAGGCCTCAGGAAATCCATTGTTTCTAGTCGACGTCTGGCGTTCTTTTCCAGATATCGTGGAGGCAAGGAAATGCTGTCACTGGTTTTCTCGATTGTTGCTCGGTGGCGCCGCCGGCGTGGGCTGCGCAGTGATGCCTGTCTGGAACAAGAACGGTGGTCGCGAGATCCGCTCAGCCACCCGTCCATTGCGCGCATGAGCGCCCGGCAGCTTGCCGATCTGCCAGCGGGCGAATTGCGGCCCCGGCCGCACTGCTAGCTGCTCTCCCTGCGCTTCAAAAGGCGCCGGCGCAAGGCCACGAACGGTCTATGGCCACTTCACTTCAGGCGGCATGCTGGAGAGGATCGAGTGGACGTTGCCGCCGGTCTTGAGCCCGAAAATTGTGCCGCGGTCGTAAAGCAGGTTGAACTCGACATAGCGGCCGCGTCGGATCAACTGCTCCTCGCGGTCGGCCTCGGTGTAGTTCTCGCCGAAATTCTTGCGGACGAGGTGGTTGTAGACCACCAGGAAGGCACGTCCGACATCCTGAGTGAAGGCGAAGTCGGCATCCCATCCGCCCTGGTCCTCGGGGGTCTTCAGCCAATCGTAGAAGATGCCACCGACGCCACGTGGCTCGTTGCGGTGAGGCAGGAAGAAATATTCGTCGCACCACGCCTTCAGCCGGTCGTAATCGGCGACGTCGGCATGCTTGTCGCAGGCGAATTTCATCGCCTTGTGAAAGGCCAGCGTGTCGGGATCGTCCTGCGTGCGGCGCCGGTCGAGCACCGGCGTCAGATCGGCGCCGCCCCCGAACCACTGCCGCGAGGTGACCACCATGCGGGTGTTCATGTGCACGGCCGGAACGTTGGGGTTGAGGGGGTGTGCGATCAGCGAGATGCCGGACGCCCAGAAGCGCGGGTCTTCGTCGGCGCCGGGCATCTGCTTGCGAAACTCCTCGGAGAACTCTCCGTATACGGTCGAGGTGTGGACGCCGACTTTCTCGAAGACACGCCCGGTCATCATGGACATCACGCCGCCGCCGCCGCGGCCTTCGTCGCGCTGCCATGGCGTGCGCTCGAATCGACCCGGCGCCCAGACGGCGTGCGGGCCATCGAGATCCTCCTCGATCTTCTCGAATGCACTGCAGATGCGGTCCCGTAGCTCTTCGAACCAGGCACGCGCCGTCTGCTTCTTGTCCTCGATAGCTGCTGGCAATCCGGCCGGAAGGTCGGGGCGCTGCATGTTCGTCTCCAAGACTGCCGCCCCAAACGGGGCACAAATGACTCGCAATTCCTTCCGTGATCCCTAATCTGTTGTCAGGTCGGGTCAAGGAGTCATTTCTTGCGTGTTCCGCCGAGACCTCCGCTTGCGGGCTTGAAGCGCAGCATCGACAGAGGCCGCGCCAACCAGTCCATCAAGCCTCGCGACGGCTTCGTTCGCGAAACTTTCCGTCTGCCGCGCACCGACGCGCGCGCCAAGGCGCGAGAGTGGTTCGACCGCTGGCCGAAACAGGCCTACTGGACCGAGATCGAAAGCTGGTTCGAGCGGCCGGGCGACATCATCGAATTTACCATCAGACGGCTGCCGACTGCGGATTGAGAAATGGTGCTTGTGCGCCCCCTCCACCATGCTTCGCATGGTCCCCCGCCCCGTAAACGGAGGAGGATCAAGGTCGCGTTCGGCCGCTACGCTTCGAATCCTCCCCTGCGCAGCGGGGGAGGGGGACCGCCGAAGGCGGTGGAGGGGGCTTGCAAACCCCGCCATCTACAGGGCGTCAGCACGCACCAAGACGCGCGAGGACCTCGCGTGGGATTTCGTAATGGCGGATGGCGTCGTCGTGGCGGCGAAGGCCGCAGAGTTCGCGCTGGATGAAATAGGCATGGACGGCGCGCGCGGCCGCCTTAAGGGTGGATGCCCGCAATTCATCGTCGTTCCGAGAAGCCCGATAGGCCGATAGCGCCTTCTCCACCCGTTCGCCGGCACGGCCGAGAGAGATGGCCATCTCCTCGGCCAATTCGTAATCCAGCGTGTCGACGCCGGTCTGGAGCCTCCGGCCGGCGCTGCTTCCGGGCAATCTCAGCGACATGGGCGAACTACTCCGCCGCGACTCGGTCGCCGAGGAAGCCCCCTGACTGGCGTTTCCAGAGCTGGGCATAAAGGCCGTCGCGGGCGATCAACTCCTCGTGGCTCCCCTCTTCGACGATGCGGCCCTGGTCGATGACAACCAGCCGGTCGAGGGCGGCGATGGTCGAGAGGCGATGGGCAACTGCAATGACGGTCTTACCCTCCATCAGCCTGTCGAGGTTGTCCTGGATGGCGGCTTCCACCTCTGAATCCAGCGCCGAAGTCGCCTCGTCCAGGATCAGGATCGGCGCGTTTTTCAGGATCATGCGGGCGATTGCGACACGCTGGCGCTGGCCGCCTGACAGCTTCACGCCACGCTCGCCGACATGAGCTTCATAGCCTTTGCGGCCCTTCGGGTCGGCAACTTCCATAATGAAATCGTGGGCCTCGGCGCGTTTGGCTGCCGCGACGACCTCCTGGTCGCTGGCATCCGGCCGGCCGTAGGCGATGTTGTCGCGAATGGAACGGTGCATGAGCATCGGCTCCTGGCTGACAACGCCGAACTGAGCGCGCAGCGAGGCCTGGGTGAGGTTACGAATGTCCTGCCCGTCAATGAGGATACGCCCGCCTTCGATATCGAACAGGCGCAGTGCGAGATTGGCGATCGTCGTCTTGCCGGCGCCCGATGGTCCAACCAGTGCGATACGCTCACCGGGGCGGATGTGGAGATCGAAGCCGTTGATAATGCCACCGTCTTTTCCGTAGTTGAAGGAGACGTTTTCGAAGCGCAGCTCGCCTGCGGCGCGCGGCAGCGTTGCGGCATCGGCGGCATCCTTGATCGCGGGCTCCACGGAAATGGTGCCGGTGGCATCCTGGACGGTGGCGAAGTTGCGGATCAGCCCGTTGACGTTGAACATCATGTAGCCGGACATCTGGTTCAGGCGGTAGACCAACCCCATCGCCGCCGCGATGGCGCCGGTCGACGCCGTGCCATTCATCCAGCTCATCACCGCGATGGCAAAGATTGCCGCCATCATCACGCCGTTGATGAGCGCGACCGCGGAGCGAACGCTGGTGATGGCGCGGGTGAGCCCGCGTACCGCCTGCAGGAAGCTCTGCATGCTGTCGCGGACGAAATCGTGTTCGTGGCGACCGGTGTCGTAGAGCTTGACGGCGACGATGTTCGTGAAGGCATCGACAAGGCGGCCATTGAGAATCGATCTCTCGTCCGCCGTTCGACGTCCGGCCTTGCGAAGTCTGGGCAGCAGGATCCACGCGGTGACGACGTAAGCTGCAAGCCAGAGCGCGAGTACCACGGCCATCCACGGATTGACGATGGTGAGAATGGTCGCCGCGAGCACCAGAAATGTCAGGAAGCTCCACAAGGTCTGGAGCGAGGAAACGATGAAGTCGCCCGTCGCCTCGCCACCCTGCATGATCTTGGTGGCGATGCGGCCTGCGAAGTCATTCTGATAGAAAGAGTAGGGCTGCTCCAGCACGCGTCGGAATGCCTGCCAGCGCACGAGCTGGTAGAAGCTCGGCACGACCACCTGCTGCTCGACCACCGCATTGGCGATCATGACTCCTGCGCGCACCACAAGTATCAGGAAGAGGAAGGCCACCAGCTCCGGCCAGTGATCCGCGAGCAGCGTGGCAGGCGAGGACGATTCCAGCAGATCGATCAAATAGCCCAGCGCCCAGTAGAGCGCCGCGTCAACGGCGCCCGCCAAGCCGCCAACGATCAGCAGCAGGATGAAGGGGCCGCGTGCCTGGCGCGCAAAAAACAGGATGAACTGGAATGCATCGCGGGGCAGAACCTCGCGCTCGGTGTCGGCGAATGGCTCGATGACGCCCTCGGCGCGCCGCCACATGCGTTCGCTCAACGTGTATCTGTCGGGATCATCGTTCAATTCGGACACCTCGATCCAGATACATAGGAGGCGGCATATGAAATGTCGCCTCCTCTGCCTGAATTGCTGCTATTCGGCCGCCGCTTCGCGGATCGATTCCTGCTCGTCGTACATCAGGAATCCGCCCGACTGACGCTGCCAGAGCTGGGCGTACAGGCCACCTGACGCGATAAGCTCATCATGCGTGCCTTCCTCGATGATGCGGCCCTTGTCCATGACCACCAGGCGGTCCATTGCGGCGATGGTGGAAAGCCGGTGTGCGATGGCGATAACCGTCTTGCCTTCCATCAGACGATAGAGATTCTCCTGGATCGCCGCCTCGACCTCGGAATCCAGCGCCGACGTCGCCTCGTCGAGAATCAGGATCGGCGCATCCTTGAGCATCACGCGCGCGATCGCGATGCGCTGGCGCTGACCGCCAGAGAGCTTCACCCCCCGTTCGCCCACATGGGCATCATAGCCCCTGCGGCCCTGCGGATCGCTCAATTCGTCGATGAACAAGGTCGCCTCCGCCTTGCGCGCGGCTTCGAGCATCATCTCCTCCGTCGCGTCCGGACGACCGTAGAGGATGTTGTCGCGAACCGAGCGGTGGAGAAGCGAGGTGTCCTGGGTGACAACACCGATATGAGCGCGCAGCGAATCCTGGGTCACATCGGAGATGTTCTGACCGTCGATCAGCAAGCGGCCTGCCTCGATGTCGTAGAAACGCAGGAGCAGATTGACCAGCGTCGACTTGCCCGCACCCGAGCGCCCGACGATGCCGATCTTCTCGCCCGGGGCGATCTTGAGCGACAGGTCCTCGATGACGCCTTTGTCCTTGCCGTAGTGAAAGCGGACATGGTCGAACGCGATCTCGCCATGTGCCACGACCAGTTCCTTCGCATTGGGCTTGTCCTCCACCAGGTGCGGCAGCGAAATCGAGCTGATGCCGTCGCGAACCGTGCCGATATTCTCGAACAGCTGCGAGAGTTCCCACATGATCCATTGCGACATGCCCCAAAGCCGGAGCACCAACCCCAACGCCAGTGCCACCGCGCCGACGCTGACCAGACCGCCGATCCAGAGCCAGATGCCGATCGCGCCGACCAGGAAAAGGCAGGCTGAGTTGAGCATGTACAGAAGACCGTACAGACCAGTGATCTTGCGCATCTGCGCGTAGACCGTGTCCAGGAAGCCGCCCATGCCCTCGCGCGCATAGGAGGCCTCACGCCTTGCATGCGAGAAGAGCTTGACCGTCTGGATGTTGGAATAGCTGTCGACCACGCGGCCGGTCATGATCGACCGTGCATCAGCCTGCCGCTCCGCGATCTCGCCAAGGCGCGGGATGAAGTAGCGCATCAGGAGTACGTATCCGACCAGCCAGCCCGCGAGCGGCAGGGCCAGGCGCCAGTCGGCGGAGCCGACCAGCAGCAGCATACCGATGAAATAGACGACCACGTAGTTGAGGATGTCGACGAGCTTGATCACCGTCTCGCGCACGGCGAGCGCTGTCTGCATGAGCTTGGTGGCGATGCGGCCTGCGAATTCGTCCTGGTAGAAGGTCATCGACTGCTTGAGCAGGTAGCGATGCACCTGCCAGCGAATGCGCATGGGATAGTTGCCCATCAGGACCTGCTGGCTGACGAGCGACTGCAGAAGCACGATGCTGGGCAGGACGAAAAGCACGACGACGGACATGCCGGCGAGCCTCCAGCCCTCCTCTGCCAGGAACGTGTCCCTGTCCCGGTCGGCCAGCCAGTCCACGATGTTGCCGAGGAAGGCGAACATCGAGACCTCGATGATGGCGATCATGGCAACGAGAATTGCCATGATCGAAAGATAGAGCCAGGAGCCTTTCGTGTAGTGCAGACAAAAGGCGACCAGCGTGCGCGGCGGTTCGACCGGCTCGTCGGCAGGGAAGGGGTCGAGGCGCTTCTCAAACCATTTGAAAAACATCAGTCAGTCCTATCATTTGTGCCCGCTGCGCAGGTCTATGCGGTGTGGGCGCATCACGCCCTGTCTGGTCTTCGGGCCGTCGAGCCGGGGCCGCCTGAAAGTGTCGTCAGCCGTAAAGCCATGATCCCCGCTGGGCTGCTCGACAGGCTTCGTCGCTTCGCCCAGAGCCCGCGCGAAAGCGGGCGATAATCCAAGGCTCGAAGCCGCGGGGTCGCCTGCGGGCAGGCTGGGATCGTTGATCGGCAAAAGGACCTTGCGGCCCGGTTTGTTGCTGTCGGATGGCATGGCGCGATTCCTCGTCGGTCGGAAACGGAGTTCCGGCGGGAATCGTGACCAGTCTGTCGAATGGAGAGAAGTGGTCTTGCCGAACCCGCCGTCAGGCGATCCGCTGCTGGCGCATGCGGATGAAGGCGATGCACATTAGAATATCCATTGATGCCTCCATCGGTTCGGGTTGACGTTGGGGCGGCTATACCCGCATTGCCTCTTTTTGGCCAGTGGCAAGTGCGGACGGCGGGACCCATACTGACAGGCTGTGACGTTTGGGACACGGCTCGAAGCGTGTTCGAGGCAAGGCGCGGTTCCGTATCGGAACGGCATGGCATGTCGGCTTGCAGCGGTCTCATGGGGCGTGGCTAGCGCCTCAACCTTGGTTGAGGTCAAGAGGAGAATTGATCGTTTTGGATGCGGTTCAATGCGACCCGAACGTCGGAAGTCGACAGCAAACTCCACGCATCGCCCTCTATCAGCCCGACATCGCCGGCAACACCGGCGCCATTCTGAGGCTCGGGGCATGCATGGGAATGGGGGTCGACATCATCGGTCCCGCAGGTTTCGACATGTCCGACCGCGCGCTGAAGCGCGCCGGAATGGACTATCTGGCGATGGCCGGGCTGGTGCGTCATGTCGACTGGAGCAGCTTCGAGGCGTGGCGAGCAGAGAAGCGCCATCGACTGGTGCTGTTCACCACGCGTGGGGCGGTCCCGCTATGGGACTTCACGTTTCAGCGTGACGACGTACTTCTCTTCGGACGCGAGTCGGCGGGCGTTCCCGAGATCGTGCACGCCGCTGCGGATGCGGCGGTGCTGATCCCCATGCCGGGCGGCGGCCGCAGCCTGAACCTCGCCATGAGCGCAGCGATCGCGGCAGGCGAGGCGACGCGGCAAATGGCGCCACCATGATGCCATGCGATTGTCGTCACCCGACTTGGCTCTGCCACCATGCCAGAGCCTGGCAGGTATGAAGCGCGGCCTGTGAAGGGGCCGCGACAATCTGCCGTCATGGCCCCGTGGCGTCTGGACAATCGCCCCGCCCGCGCATAGAAACCTTCGCCAACTGTAGGGGGAGTCTACAGGCCTTTTGGCTTGTGTTCTCGTGGCTCGACGACGTCCGGCTTCGCGAACTCCCCCGTGTAGACGAGCCAAGAGGACAAGTCCCGTGAGCGCCAACGAAACCAACGACGCAAGCGCCGAGCACAATCGCCGCGATTTTCTCTACATCGCCACCGGAATGGCCGGCGTTGTCGGAGTTGCGGGCGCGGTCTGGCCGTTCATCGACCAGTTGCGGCCGGATGCCTCGACCCTTGCCGTCGCGCAGATCGACGTGGACCTGACCGAAGTCCAGGCCGGCCAGTCGATCACCGCCATGTGGCGGGGCAAGCCGGTGTTCATCCGCAACCGTACCGAGGCCGAAATCGAGGCCGCGCGCGAAACGCCGCTGGCAGACCTGCCGGATCAGCTGGCGCGCAACGAGAACCTTCCGGCCGATGCTTCCGCCGACGATGTCTCGCGTTCCGCGGGCGAAGGCCGCGAAAACTGGCTGGTGATGGTCGGCGTGTGCACGCATCTGGGCTGCGTTCCGCTGAGCCAACAGGGCGATTTCGGCGCCTGGTTCTGCCCCTGCCACGGATCGCATTACGACACGGCCGGCCGTATCCGGCGCGGCCCCGCGCCGGAAAACCTGCACATTCCGGCCTACGAATTCATCTCCGATACGGTCATCAGGATCGGCTAAGCTACAAAGAGAGCATCTGACATGAGCGGTGGACATTCTACCTATACGCCAAAGACCGGCCTCGGGCGCTGGATAGACGCGCGCCTGCCTCTGCCGCGTCTGGTGTACGATTCCTTCGTTGCCTACCCCGTCCCCCGCAACCTGAACTACATGTACACGTTCGGCGGCATTCTCTCGATCATGCTGATTGTGCAGATCGTCACCGGCATCGTGCTTGCAATGCACTATGCGCCGCACACGTCGCTGGCATTCGATTCCGTCGAGCACATCATGCGCGACGTGAATTCCGGCTGGCTCATGCGCTACCTTCACGCCAACGGCGCGTCCTTCTTCTTCATTGCCGTCTATCTCCACATGTTTCGTGGTCTCTATTACGGGTCCTACAAGGCGCCGCGCGAGCTGCTGTGGATCCTCGGCGTGATCATCTACCTCTTGATGATGGCGACCGCCTTCATGGGCTACGTGCTGCCATGGGGCCAGATGAGCTTCTGGGGTGCGACCGTCATCACCGGCTTCTTCTCGGCGGTTCCGCTGGTTGGCACCGCGATCCAGGAACTGCTTCTGGGCGGCTTTGCGGTCGACAATCCGACGCTCAATCGCTTCTTCTCGCTGCACTACCTCCTGCCGTTCATGATCGCCGGCGTGGTCGTGCTGCACGTGTGGGCACTGCACGTGACCGGCCAGACCAACCCAACCGGCATCGAGGTCAAGTCGAAGACCGACACCGTCCCCTTCACGCCCTACGCGACCATCAAGGATGGCTTTGCCATGGTCGTGTTCTTCCTGGTGTTCATGTACTTCGTATTCTACATCCCGAACTATCTCGGACACGCCGACAATTACATCCCGGCCGATCCGCTGGTGACCCCCGCTCATATCGTGCCGGAGTGGTACTTCCTGCCCTTCTACGCCATCCTGCGCGCTGTCACCTTCGACATCGGCCCGATTTCGGCGGCCCTTGGCGGCGTTCTCGCCATGTTCGGCGCGATCGTGGTGTTGTTCTTCCTGCCCTGGCTCGACACTTCGCGTGTCCGCTCCGCGGTCTATCGGCCCTGGTACAAGCTGTTCTTCTGGATCTTCGCCATCAACGCCGTCTTCCTCGGCTGGCTGGGATCCAAGCCTGCCGAAGGCCTCTATGTCGCCCTGGCACAGGTTGGCACCTTCTACTACTTCGCATTCTTCCTCATCATCATGCCGATCCTCGGTCTGATCGAGACGCCTCGGCGCATGCCGAACTCGATCACCGAGGCCGTGCTCGAGAAGAACGGCGGAAAGGCTGTGCCTCATGCCGCCCAGACCGCCGCGGAAACCCAGAGCTGAGAGCGCACCGGCAGACAAGGACCTTAATCATGAAGACTATCCTCAAGGGGCTGACCGCGCTTGCACTTGGACTGGGAATCTCCGGTGCCGCTTCGGCCGCCGAATACCCGATCTATGAGCCGATCGAGCAGAGCTGGTCGTTCGCCGGACCCTTCGGCACCTACGACAGGGGGCAATTGCAGCGTGGCTTCCAGGTCTATCGTGAGTCCTGTGCGGCTTGTCACGGCCTCGATCGCGTAGCCTTCCGCAATCTTTCCACCCTGGGCTATTCCGAAGAGCAGATCATTGCTCTGGCCGCGGAATACGAGGTCGAGGACGGGCCGGATTCATTCGGCGACATGTTCATGCGCCCGGCAATCCCCGCGGATCGTTTCCCCGACCCGTTCCCGAATGCTGAAGCTGCCGCGGCGGCAAACAACGGTGCGGCGCCGCCGGACCTTTCCTTGATGGCCAAGGCCCGTCACGCCGAGCGTGGGTTCCCCCGTTTCGTCATCGATATCTTCACGCAGTACGAGGCAGCCGGCGCCGACTACATCTATTCGCTGCTGCAGGGCTATCAGGAAGCACCTGAGGGCTACGAATTGCAGCCCGGCACCTACTACAATCCTTATTTCCTGGCGGGTACGTCGCTGTCGATGCCGCAGCCCTTCTCCGACGGCATGCTGTCCTATAATGACGGCTCGCCCGAGACGATCCACCAGTACTCCCGAGACGTAGCTGCCTTCCTCATGTGGACGGCGGAGCCTCATCTCGAAGCACGCAAGCAGACCGGCTTCGTGGTGATGATCTTCCTCCTGCTGTTTGGCGGGCTCGTCTACATGTCGAAGCGCAAGGTTTGGGCAGCCGTCCCGCACTGACAGGCAACTTGACCGTATCGTTTCCAGAAGGGCGCCTCGGGGCGCCCTTTTTCCTGAGCAGAATGGTTTCGACATCGGCACCGTGCTGTTGCATGAAGGAGGCGCAGATTCTCCCGAGGCACGACATCCATGAAGACATCTCTCGCAGAGACCCTCCTCTCGTCCATCCGGACCATTCCCGACTATCCCAAGCCAGGCATAATGTTCCGCGACATCACCACGCTGCTGGGTGACGCGCGGGCCTTCCGCAGGGCGGTCGACGAGTTGGTCCATCCCTACGCCGGCACGAAGGTCGACAAGGTGACCGGGATCGAGGCAAGAGGCTTCATTCTCGGCGGTGCCATTGCTCATCAGCTTTCGGCGGGTTTCATACCCATCCGCAAGAAGGGGAAACTGCCGCACGATACGGTGAGGGTCGCCTACAGCCTCGAATACGGCATCGACGAGATGGAGATGCACAAGGATGCACTCAGGCCCGGGGAGAAGGTCATCCTGGTCGATGATCTGATCGCTACGGGGGGAACGGCCGAAGGAGCGGTCAAACTGCTCACGCAGATGGGGGCGGATATCGTGGCTGCCTGCTTCGTCATCGATCTGCCGGAACTCGGTGGCCGTGCCAAGCTCGAAGCCCTCGGCGTTGAGGTAAACACGCTGATCGCGTTCGAAGGGCACTAGCGGAACGATTGGTGGTGTCCATGCGTATCCTGAATTGATGACGATTCAGGGTGCCGACCTTACGGAAGGTTCTACAAGATCGGCGCAGCCGGGCACCGAAAGTTCTCGGCGCCAGCGCGCTATCCGCGGCAAGTCCGTCTGGGGTGTGGCTGCACTCGGCTCACTGCTGCTGCTGGGAGGCCTCATCGCGCTGCTGCCCGAACGCATCCTGTTCAGCTACAGGCTTCATTTTTCCATTCTCGAGCTGGATCGCGACCGGCCACTTCGCGCCTTCAACCACCGGACCGCTGATGGGCTCAGCCTCCGCTCGTGGTACGTCATGCCGCGCGACGGACTGCCGACCATCGTCTATTTCGCGGGGCGAGATGGCGATATCATTCACAAGCCGGCACATTTCGTGGAAGCCGTGGAGGCAGGCCATGGCCTGCTGCTGGTCGGATATCGTGGGTATGGCGGCAATCCCGGCGCACCTCAGGAAACGCGCATGCACCGCGACGTGCTTGCGTTACTCGACCAGGCCGCCCAAGCCGGCATCACGCGCAACGGCTCCATTCTCTATGGCTATTCGATGGGATCCGCCTTCGCGGCGCATGCGGCCGCCTACAGCGCGCCACTCGGCGTCGTGCTGGAGGCGCCCATAAGCACGTTCTTGGCCGCCGTGCGTCTTCAGGCCGGCCGCATTCCGGGTTTCCTCGTCCGCACGCGTTTCGACAACCTGGCACGCATGCGCGAGATCAGCGCGCCCGTGCTTCTGCTGGCGGGCGAACAGGACCCGGTGACACCGCCCTCCTTTGCCTACGCGCTGGCACGGAGCAACCCGCAATTCGCGTCGGTCGAAGTGGTGGCCGGTGCCAATCACTTCAACATCATGCGCCTGGGAGGGCAGCGTCACGTCGACGACTTCCTCAGCATCCTTGCCAACGACAGAGTGAATGGCCCGGCTGCGGCACAAGCCGCCATCGGGCTGCCAGCGCCGTTCGAAGGGTGACGCCTATCCCGACTTCACCAGCACGGCGTTTTCGAATTGCAGCACCTTCTCGCCAGCCCCGTTGAAGGCTTCCGCGACGATGGTCATCATGCGCCAGCCCGGCCGCGTCGCAAGGGCTCGGTGCCCCGTCGCGCGGCGGGTATAGGTGATCCTATCGCCGGCATAGACCGGCTTCAGCCATTTCAGGTTGCTGAATCCGGGCGAGGGGCCAAAAGCAGGACGCGGTCCATCCCCTGTCCAGTCGCGGCCCTCCAGGTCCTCGCGGTGTTCGAGGTTGAGGCGCATCCAGATAGCGCAGGTATGCCACCCGGAGGCGCAAAGGCGACCGAATACACTGTGTTCTGCGGCCTCCTCGTCGACGTGGAAGCGCTGCGGGTCATACTTCGAAGCGAAGGTCTTGATCTCTTCGGCCGTGAAGGTGTGGCTGCCAAGCTCGACCGTCTCTCCAATGCGGAAATAGTCTTCCAGGCTCATGACGCGGCCTCGCGGGTCAGGAACATGCCGGTGTTCTTGAGTTCAAGGACCGTTTCGCCGCGCTGATTGACGAGCTGGTGACGGCACGTAACGAAACCAAGCCCTGGACGGCGCGCCGACAGACGCTTTTCCTCGACCACGGAGGTGCCGGTCAGCGTGTCACCGGCGAGCACCGGCTTCTTCCATCGAACATAGTCTACGCCGGGGGCACCCTGGGACGTCGAATCAAGCAGGAAGCGATCGCACATCATGCGCATCAGCATACAGCAGCTGTGCCAGCCGGAGGCACCCAGGCCACCGAGGATGCTTGCCTTGCCGGCCTCTTCGTCCAGATGCATCGGCTGCGCATCGAACTGGCTGGCGAACTCGATGATCTCCTCGGCGGTGACGGCCTTCGAGCCCAGATCGATTGCGGTCCCTTCCTCGAAATCCTCGAAGGCCCATCTCGGTGCCATCGCTTCCTCCACACGCTGCCTCAGACGTTGAACTTGAACAGCATCACGTCACCGTCCTGGACGACATATTCCTTGCCCTCGTCGCGCGCCTTGCCGGCATCGCGGGCAGGGACCTCGCCGCCAAGGGCCACAAAATCGTCAAAAGCGATGGTCTGGGCGCGGATGAAGCCCCGCTCGAAATCGGTGTGGATGACGCCAGCGGCCTGCGGCGCTTTCGATCCCTTGGCGACGGTCCAGGCACGGGTCTCCTTCGGGCCGGAGGTGAAAAAGGTGATGAGATCGAGAAGATCGTATCCGGCGCGAATGAGGCGGTCGAGGCCTGGCTCAGTCAGGCCAAGGGCCTCCATGAACTCCGCCGCTTCGTCAGGCGACAATTGAGCGATTTCGGCCTCGATCGCCGCCGAGATGACGACGGCGCTGGCGCCCTGATCAGCGGCCATCCTGGCGGCCGCCTCGGTGTGGGCATTGCCCGTCGCGGCTTCCGCTTCCGACACGTTGCAGACATAGAGCACGGGCTTGGACGTCAAAAGATTGAGGCCGCGCAGGATCTTCAGATCTTCCGCCGCGATGCCGGGCAGTAGAAGGCGAACCGGCTTGCCCTCCTGAAGCAGCTCTAGCGCCTTTTCCATCATCGGAAGGACGGTGAGCGCCTCCTTGTCTTTGCCGGTGGCACGCTTGCGGATCTGAACGATGCGGCGCTCAAGACTTTCGAGATCGGACAGCATCAACTCGGTCTCGACCGTGTCGGCATCAGCAACCGGATCAATACGGCCCTCGACATGGGTGATGTCGTCATCCTCGAAGCAGCGCAGGACGTGCACGATGGCGTCGACCTCGCGAATGTTGGCGAGGAACTGGTTGCCGAGGCCTTCGCCCTTGGAGGCGCCGCGTACCAGCCCGGCAATGTCGACGAAGGAAATGCGCGTCGGGATCGTCTCCTTCGACTTCGCGATGCCGGCAATCTTCTTCAGCCGCTCGTCGGGAACCGCGACGTCGCCGGAATTCGGTTCGATCGTGCAGAAGGGATAGTTTGCCGCCTGCGCGGCGGCGGTCCTGGTCAGCGCGTTGAAGAGCGTCGACTTGCCGACGTTCGGCAGGCCGACGATGCCGCATTTGAAGCCCATGATGTCAAGCGTCCTGTGGGAGGAGGTGAATTCGATCAGGGCTATGGGGGAGGGGTCCATGATCGTCAAGCCTTCGAGCGTGGCTTGTGATCAAATCAGGCCAGTGTCGTCCATATCAGCCAACCGGCTGCTGCGCATACAACGCCTCCGATCAGGATCATGATGCCGTCGCGGGCGATCATACCGAGCGCGAACAGCGCGACTGCCCCTGCCACGATGGAAACGGAAAATGGAACCGTTTCAAAAGCGGGAGCGAGGAGGACCATCAGTGTGCAGATCGCCGCAGGCAACATGATCCAGGGTCGCTGGGTGAGGAAGGACATACGCTCGGCGCTGACCTTGTCGATCCAACCTGCCGGCTTGCGCAACCAGGATACCGCCTTGTCGAGACGCTTCTTCTTCATCTCCCTTCGGGTCAGGAAACCGGGCAGCCACAGCGTTTCTCGCCCAAGGACGATCTGAAACGCGATGAGCGAGATGATGAGCGAGCCTATCGACGGCATGCCCGGAACGCCGCTCACCGGCGTTATGAGAAAAAGCGCGGGCACGAGCAGCAGCGGGCCGAATGCATCGCCACCGATCTGCTCGACGATGTCGCCAACCGACACGGTATCGTCCTCGCCGGCTTCCTCAAGCTGATCGAGCACGTCTTCCAGATCTTCGAGCTCTTGCCTGTCGTCCATGAATCCTTCGCCGGGGCGGCGACGACCACCGTCGCCAATCCGACAAACGCATCACCTTCGGAAAAGGTCCGCGTGCGGGATGTCAGTCGCGGTTGAAGAGCTTCTTGAGCATGGCTGCCAACGGCCCGTTTTCGGGGGGCTTGACGGCCGGCTGGCGGGGCCGAGCCTGTCGGATATGACTCTGACCTTTCGGTACCGGGCGCTGGGAAGCTGCTGCGGCCGCCGGCGCACTGGGGGACTTGCCCTGCGCCGCCTGGGCAACCTTGCTCATGAAGCCCGCATCGTCCCCCCGCACGAGGAGTTCGGCCTGATCGGCGATGCTCTCCAGCAAGGGATCGAGCCATTCGGAGTCGACCTTCGCGAAATCGCCGAGGACATGACTGGTGACGAGGTGCTTGGCGCCAGGATGCCCAATGCCGATGCGGACGCGGCGATAATCCTTTCCGCAATGGGCGTCGAGCGACTTGATGCCGTTGTGGCCGCCGCTGCCACCGCCCGTCTTCACCCGGACCTTGCCGGGTGCGAGGTCGAGTTCGTCATAGAGCACGACGATGTCCTGTGGCGACAGCTTGTGGAAGCGCATGGCCTCCCCCACGGACTGACCCGACAGGTTCATGAATGTCTGCGGCTTGATCAGGAGGACCTTTTCGCCGCCGATGCGCCCATCGGCGATGAGAGCCGAGTGCTTCTTCGACCATGGCGAAAAGGAATGGCGGCGGTGTATGGCGTCCGCCGCCATGTAACCGACATTGTGCCGGTTGTTCTGGTATTTGGGCCCGGGATTTCCCAGGCCCGCAATGATGAGCATCGTCCAGCTCCCGAAGGAATTGGGGAAGACTATTCCTTGGCTTCCTCGCCGCCCTCTTCGCCTTCCTCGCCCTCGGCCGTCTCTTCCTCGACCTCGGTCGCGGCGGCTTCGGTCTCGTCGACGCCTTCTTCCTCGGCAGCCGTCAGGACGGCGGGCGCGGCGATCGTGGCGATCGTGAAATCCCGGTCCGTGATGGTCGGGGTCACGCCCTTGGGCAGGGTCACCGAAGAAATATGGATGGAGTCGCCGATCGCCAGGCCCGTCAGATCAATCTCGAAAGCTTCGGGAATGTCGTTGGCGGGGCAGGTGCACTCGACCGTGTGGCGCACGATGTTCAGAACGCCGCCGCGCTTGATGCCGGGGGAAGCTTCCTCATTGAGGAAGTGAACCGGAATCTCGACCGTGACGATGGTGTTCTTGCCCACGCGCAGGAAGTCGACATGCATGGTGAAATCACGCACGGGGTCCATCTGGAAGTCTTTCGGCAGCACCTGGTGCTTTTCGCCGTCGACGTCGATGGTTGCGATCGTCGTCAGAAAGCCGCCGGCGTGAATCTTGAGATGCACGTCCTTGTACGGCAGGGTGATGGCCAGGGGTGGCTTGTTGTCACCGTAAATGACTGCGGGTACCTTGCCGCTGCGGCGAATTTCACGGGCGGCCCCCTTGCCGACCCGATCGCGCGCCTCGGCCTTGAGCTCGTAGCTCGCGTGGCTCATGGCATTTCCTTTCAAGTTTTTGGCGGAGCGTTTCAAGGCAAGGCCCTGAAACGTCGAAAGCGGCCCACTCGCCTCCAGTCCGATGCCGAACCTTCGTGAGATGCCGCCTCCAGCCGCGCTGCCTCCAAGGGTGTCTGCGCGGGTGGCGCTCCTATAGCCGAAGGCCGCATAGGGCGCAAGCGCGGTCAAGACGTTGCGATAGCCCTTCGTGGACCCTATTTCCGTCCCCATACCAGCACATGATCCCGTTTCACCAAACATCACAGAGAGGACACCGCATGCTGCATGTCGACATTCCCACCCTGCCCGAGTTCAAGGCGCTTTCGTCCATACGCGCGGATGCCTGCGTCTCGATCTATCTCGACACGACACCGCTGACGCAGGACGCGGGGTCCGCCCGGGTGGAGTTGGGCAATTTCGCACGTACGGCACGCGAGAAGCTGGAAGCGGCGGGGCTCGACAAGCGGCGTCTCGGCGCCCTCATGGAGCATTTCGACGGACTGGCGGAGGATGACGAGTTCTGGCGCCTGCAGGCCAACAGCCTTGCGGTCCTGGCCACGCCCGACAAGCTCTCGGTCTATCGCCTCGCCAATGATCTCCATGAAATGGTCGAGGTATCGGACCGTTTCCATCTCAAGCAATTGCTTCGGGCTCTCACCTTTCCCCATTCGGCATTCGTTCTGGCCCTTGCAGAGAACCATGTCCGGCTTGTCGAGGTCTTTGCGGACCTGCCCGCCCGGGAAGTGCGTGTCGATAACATGCCGAAAGACGCGGCGGACGCGCTGGGCAAGTCGACACTCAACGATCGTTCTCATTCCGGACGCATACACGGCTCGGAGGGCCAGAACGTTCGTCTGCGCCAGTTTGCGCGCAAGGTCGACGCCGCCCTTCGTCCGGTTCTGTCTGGTCGGGAGATCCCGCTGATCCTGGCGGCCACGGGCCGCCTTGCTTCTCTCTTTCCCTCTGTCTGCAGCTACCCGAACCTTCTCGAAGACATCATCGCCGACAGCCCGGACCGGATGAGCGAGGCTGACCTCGCGAACGCGGCGCGGCCGATACTCGACACGGCCTATGCCAAGGATATCGAGGGGATGAAGGAGCTCTACGAGACCCGGTCGAGCCAGGGTCGGGCCACGGCCGACATGTCGGACGCGGCACGCGCGGCCACCTATGGCGCGATCGAGGCGTTGCTTGTCGATATCGACACGGTCGTGCACGGCACCGTCGATGACGAAAGCGGTGCGGTGACTTTCTCCGACAAGGCCGATGCGGGCAACTACGGCGTGGTCGACGAAATTGCCGGCCGGGCACTGGCCTCGGGGGCGCGTGTCCTCGCGGTGCGCAAGTCCGACATTCCCGGCGGCGGCGAGCTGGCGGCGATCCTTCGTTATGCGGTCTGACGGGGGCGACCTGGGTCGATCCGGTAGTGCCTTGGAATCGCGACAAAACTGTGCGATGCTCACTCCAGTTCGGGTTTTTGCAGACGACCCGGAGACTGGAACGTTATTGGACGACCTTTCCCCGACTACGTGAACTCTCGACGACAGCGAGTTCGCGCGCGCCGCGCGGACGCATACCAAACGACTGGGAGAGGAGTTTCCCCATGAGCAGCCAGACCGGCACCGTCAAGTTCTTCAACACCACCAAGGGTTTCGGCTTCATCACGCCGGACGGCGGTTCGAAGGACGTCTTCGTTCACATTTCCGCTGTCGAGGCCTCTGGCCTGCGCACGCTGGTCGATGGCCAGAAGGTGACCTTCGACGTCGAGCCCGACCGGATGGGCAAGGGCCCCAAGGCGGTCAATCTCGCCGAGGCGTAAGCCACAACCGGCAAAGAATCTCAGCAGCTTGAGATTGAAGGGCGTTCGGTGAAAGCCGGACGCCCTTTTTGGTTTTTCCGGTCTTCAAAATCGCTTGCCCGTTTTCGAGAAATGAAGGAACATCGCTTCCGTTCGGGCATTGCCGGCCCGGAGACTGGAATGGAATGCCCGGGTTGGTCGCAGACATGAACAAGGCAGACATGGCATCGGGTTTCCCGCGAAGAAGCGGATCGCGGCAAGATCCCCATATGCGGAACACTGTTTCTTCTCCCCCAGCAAAACACCGAGATTGCGGAGCCGCAGCGGCGGCGAGGGCTTAACGCGGGAGACAAGGAGCTTTCCCCGATGTCACAGAACGGTACCGTAAAGTTCTTCAACCAGGACAAGGGCTACGGCTTCATCACGCCAGACGACGGCCAACGCGACGTGTTCGTGCACATCTCGGCGGTCCAGGCTTCGGGTCTTACCGGGCTCCAGGACGGCCAGAAGGTGAGTTTCGACACCGAGCCGGACAATCGCGGCAAGGGCCCGAAAGCCGTCAACCTTATGGTGCTGTAGGGCACGGATCTTTAAGTCCGCGTCCGCGTCGCTGGTGCTGCGCGCTTGAGCGCGCAGCATGCCTGGCGATGGATGACGCGGTGCGCTAGGTCAGGAACGGATTGTTTCGGCGCTCATCGCCGAGCTTGCCGCCTGGCCCGTGACCACAGATGAACCCGATCTCATCGCCCAGCGGCAGCAGCTTGTTCTTGATGGAACTGATCAGGGTCGCGTGATCGCCGCCGGGAAGATCGGTGCGGCCGATCGAGCCGGAGAAGAGAACGTCGCCGACATGGGCGAAGCCCGCTTCGCGGTTGTAAAAGACGACGTGGCCCGGCGCGTGACCCGGACAATGCAGCACTTCAAACCGGTGATCCCCAAAGGAGAGCGTTTCGCCTTCCGTCAGGAAACGATCCGGTGTCACGTTGCGAACGCTACCCTCCAGCCCGAACATGCGCGCCTGCGCCTCCAGGTTTTCGAGCATTGGCCGATCGCTTTCATGCGGTCCCACGATGTCGATGCCGAGGCGCTCCTTCAGGTCCATGGCGCCGCCCGCATGATCAATATGGCCGTGGGTCAGCCAGATGGCTTCGATCTTCAGGCCGTTGTCGTCAATCGCCGCCATGATGCTGTCGACGTCGCCACCCGGATCGACCACCACGCCCTGGTGCGTTTCCTCGTCGAAGAGGATCGTGCAATTCTGCTGGAATGGCGTGACGGGGATGATGCCGGCTTTCAGCTGACCCATGGCGTTCTCCTTGCGGTTGGCGGTCTGACATAGAGCTTGAACGCAGTCTGTGCCACCCTCGGATGCCCGTCGAGGAGGATGCAATGGGGAAATCGGACTACAGGCGCCCAGCCGAGAAGATCGACATGGCGTTGGAGGAAAGGGCGATACGACGCGACACGAGCATCGCCTTTCTGGTGACGGTAGCCGCGTATTTCGGGGCTTACCGCCTCCTGCCGAAAGTCTTCGAGTTTCCGCAAGATGTCGCCCATGCGCTCGGCCTGGCGGCTATCGTCTGGGCGGTGCCTGCCCTCATATTGATGATCGCGATCCTGATGGTGTCGACGGGCCGCCGCTATTCTGCCGCCGACATTGGCGGGCAGGCAGCCGGATCGCCGAGCGAGACGCTGGCGGTCAGGGCGGCCTTCCTGCAGAACACGCTTGAGCAAACCGTTCTTGCGGCCGGCTTCTATTTTGCGCTGGCTGCTCTGGCGCGTGGCCCGTGGCTGGCGCTTCTGCCGGCCGCGGCCGCCTTGTTCGTGGTCGGGCGGACGCTCTTCTTTTTCGGCTATACACGCGGCGCGAAGGGACGCTCGCTCGGAATGAGCCTTACCATGCTGCCGAGCGCCGTCGGCTACCTGGTGCTGCTTTGGCTGCTGCTATTCGGAGCCTGAGCTGCTCATTCCGCTGCGGCGCGCTTGGGCTGAACCTCGGCCGAATAATCGTTCATCAATGTCGTGGTCAGCTCGCCGACCTCGAAACGATAGGGACCGATCTCCGAGACCGGGGTGACCTCGGCCGCTGTGCCGGTGAGGAAGCACTGCTCAAAGCCTTCCATCTCTTCAGGAAGGATGGTGCGCTCGACGACCTCGATACCGCGCCGCTTGGCCAGATCGATGGCCGTGCGCCGCGTGATGCCGTCCAGGAAGCAGTCGGGTGTGGGGGTGTGCAGACGGCCTTCCTTGACGAAAAAGACATTGGCCCCGGTCGCCTCGGCGACATGACCGCGCCAGTCGAGCATCAGGGCGTCCGCATAGCCCTTGGCCTCGGCGGCATGTTTCGACATCGTGCAGATCATGTACAGTCCGGCGGCTTTCGACTTGGAAGGTGCGGTGCGCGGGTCGGGGCGACGCCAGTCGGCCAGGTCCAGGCGAATGCCCTTGAGACGCTGCTTAGGATCGAAATAGCTCGGCCACTGCCAGATGGCGATGGCGAGGTTGATGCGGTTCTTCTGGGCGGAAACGCCCATCATCTCGCTGCCGCGCCAGGCGATGGGTCGGACATAGGCATCCGACAGGCCCTGCTTGGCGAGCAACTGGTTGCACGCATTGTCGATATCGGCGACTGACCAGGGAATCGTAAAGCCGAGGAGGCGGGCGGATTCGTGGAGGCGCTCGGTGTGCTGGGTCAGCTTGAAGATTTCGCCCCCATAAGCCCGCTCGCCCTCGAACACGGCGCTGGCATAATGGAGGCCGTGGGTCAGGACATGCACCTTGGCCTCTGACCATTTGACGAATTCGCCATTCATCCAGATATGACCGTCAAGCTGGTCGAAGGGAACGGACATGGTATTACCTCCCGTGGGGCACTCGCCCCTTAATGCAGGCTGCGGCGTTCTGGCGCCGAAACGAGGTGGCAAAATGTTAAGCGCGAGTCCGGAAGTTCCGATTATCCGACCAGTGCCGACGTTTTCGTGCGCCAACGGCCTCAAAGCTTGCCAAAAATTACCAGCCGGGCTAATTTATGTCAACATGGCTGACATAAATTTCCGCAGGGGTTGGGCATGACTCTCGTCACCCGCAGGCAGGGCGCGGTCGAGGCCGCCCCAAGCGATGGTCTCGCCACGCAAGACGAGATCGACTTCGCGCTGATCGAGCTGCTCTTCTTCGCGTATCGCGACTTCACCTCGGATCCCGATCAGATTCTGGCCGATTACGGATTCGGCCGAGCGCATCACCGCATCCTTCACTTCGTGAATCGCAAGCCCGGCATGACCGTCGCCGAGTTGCTGGATGTGCTGAAGATCACCAAGCAGAGCCTGGCACGTGTCCTCAAGCAGTTGATCGATGCGGGCCATGTCGTTCAGCGTCAGGGGGCAAGGGATCGGCGACAGCGGCGTCTGTATCCGACGGAGCAAGGCAGCAGCCTGGCACTGGCTCTGGCCGCGCCACAGTCCCGCCGCATCGCCCGCGCATTGGAAGGCGCCTCTTCGGGCGACCGCGCAGCGGTCGAGAGCTTTCTCAAGCAGATGGTCGACCCGGATCTCAGGCCACAGATCGATCGGGTGCCGGGCGGCGTCCGCACTGAGTGATACCAGCGGGCCAAAGATGTCAGCGACGGGTGGGGTCAGAAAGGAAGGAAGTCGACATGTCAGAAACGTCGAGACCGGATGACGACGCGCCGCACCTGCTTGTGGTGGACGATGACACGCGTATCCGGAGCCTGCTGAAGCGGTATCTTGCCGAGAATGGCTTTCGCATCACGATCGCCGGCAATGCGGAGGAGGCACGCGCCCGGCTGAGGGGACTGGAATTCGACCTCATCGTGCTGGACGTGATGATGCCGGGCGAGACGGGAGTGGAACTGACCCAGTCCCTGCGCGCGGAGCGGGATGTCCCGATCCTCATGCTCACGGCACTGACGGAGACCGACAATCGCATCGAGGGCCTTGAAGCCGGTGCCGACGATTATCTACCCAAGCCCTTCGATCCGCGCGAACTTATCCTGCGCATCAACAACATCCTGCGCCGCGGCGGTCCCCAGCAACAGCCGAAGCTCGAACAGGTGGTGTTCGGCCCCTATTCCTTCCAGATCGCGCGCCGCGAACTGAAGAAGGGCGGCGAGGCGCTCAAGCTGACCGATCGGGAACAGGAAATCCTGGCCATCTTCGCACAGCGTGCCGGAGAAACGATCCCGCGCCACGAACTTGTCGGCGAGGATGCCACGGTCGGAGAACGCACCATCGACGTGCAGATCAATCGCCTGCGGCGAAAGATCGAAAAGGATCCGGCAAACCCTACCTGGCTGCAGACCGTTCGCGGTATCGGCTACCGTCTGAGCGTCGAATAGGATGGCCCGACCGGTCTGATTGGCCGGCCGGGTCCCCCGCGAAACGCGGGTGTTCAGTCGCGGTAACGGCGTTCGTCGCGCTCCCTGCCGTCAAACCTGCTCTGACCCCGCCAGCCTCGCTCCCAGTGGTCCGGCGCGCGGAACTCCGGCTGACGGTTCTGCTCTGAAGGGCGTGTAGCGGGACCGCGATCGCTGCGGTCGGGCACACGGATCTCGGGCTGCCGAGGCCTTTCAGTCGGACGGACATGGGAAGGCCCGGGTCGTCCGTGCGGGCGCTCCCACCTGTGGCGGTCGCGGTAGAAATCGCGGCGGCTGTAGTGGCGGTCCCAATAATCGCCGAAGCGGAAGGTGATGATGGGGGTGCCCATGCGGTACATGGCGTCGGGGCCAACATAGCGGCGGCCACGCTCGACAAATGCCAGATAGTTGGACGACATCCAGCCGCGCAGGCCGTCGAAGTCCACGTCGCACCAGGCGCGCTGGCTGAGGCAGCCATAGACATAGATTTCCTCGCCAGCCCGCGCGATATCGACGACGGGGTAGTCGACGCCGGGTCCCGCCCGGACGTTCACATTGTGGGTCGCGTAGGCGAGTTGTCCGGCAACGGCGATGCCCGGCAGGGACAGCAAGCCCAGGGTGGCCAGAATTCCAATGGTCTTGATCGTCATCGTGTCTATCTCCTGCGTCCATGTTCGGCGGACGTTTGCACGGGTTCTACACATTCGTCGATGAACCGTTGCTGAACCGATCGGCGTTCGGGGCCGCCGCCGGAACCTGACCGACAGCGATGCGTTTCCGCTTCACAGCGCTACCGGGGTGTGCAAATCTTTCCGACATGGCAAGCAGACTGGTCTTCATCAAAAGGCTCGCGATTTTCCTTGGCCTCTGGCTTGTCCTCACGGGTGCGTCGCCGTCCGGCCTCGCCTTCGGGATTCCGACTGCCGTCATGGCCGCCATGTTCAGCATGCGCCTCCTGCCATCCGGGGGGAGGGGGGTGCGGGTGGGGGCGGTGATGGCCATGGTGCCGGGTTTTATGGCCCAGTCGGTGCGCGGCGGCATCGATGTCGCGTGGCGCGCCTTCCATCCAAGCCTGCCGGTCGCGCCGGGCTGGCTGCACTGGCGCACGAAGCTGCCGCGGGGCGGACCGCGTGTCACGCTGGGCAGCGAACTGAGCCTCCTGCCCGGCACGCTGGTCGCCGGCAGCCGGGGCGACATCCTCTATGTCCATTGCCTCGACATCCGCAAGGACATCGCCGGCGAGATCGCGGCCGAAGAGGCGCGCATCGCCCGCACCATAGGCGAGGCGCCCGGATGAGCGAATTTCTCCTGCTCGCCGCGCTCTTCCTCCTGGGAACAATCGCGCTCGGTTTCCTGCGTGTTCATTGGGGCCCAAGCCGCGCGGACCGGATCGCCAGCGCACAGCTGGTCGGTACCGGCGGCGTTGCCATGACGCTGCTGCTCGCCGCAGCCGGCGGCAACAGCGCCATCATCGACGTGGGGCTGGTGCTCGCCCTGCTGGCCGCCTTCGCGGCGGTCGCCTTCGTGAAGTCGACCAGCGCCGACGGGGCCGGCGACCCGGAGGAGAACGACGAATGAGCGGCTTCGCCAATGTGCTGACGGTCATCCTGGTCAGCGTCGGTCTCGTCTTCTTCCTGGCCGGTTCGGTCGGGCTGCTGCGCTTCCCCGACCTCCATAGCCGCCTCCATGCGCTGACCAAGGCCGACAATCTCGGGCTCGGCCTGATCGCGCTCGGCGTCGCGTTCCAGATCGGCGAGCCATACGCGATCGTCAAGCTGGCCCTGGTATGGTTGCTGGCTGTCCTGGCCGCGGCCAGTGTCGCGCAACTGATCGCGCGCAGTGCGCTCGACCGCCTTCCGGCGGAAGGTCAGGCGGACAGGCAGGCATGAACGCCGCCCTCCTGCTCGACGCGGGCCTTTGCCTCCTGATCCTGACAGCGGCCGTCCTTGCCATGACCGGTCGCGACCTGTTCGGGGCGATCGCCTTCTTCATCGTCTACGGCATACTCATTGCGCTGGCCTGGGTGCGGCTGGAGGCCGTGGATGTGGCGCTGGCCGAAGCCGCGATCGGCGCCGGTCTCACCGGTGTGCTCCTCATCGGCGCCTGGTCGCTGCTGCGGCGCGCCGGCGTGTCCGAGGCGCATGAACTGTCACATTGGGGGCTGAGGCTCGTCGCCGGACTCGCATCCGCGGCGACAACCGTTGTTCTCGCCGCCGCGGTACTGGCATTGCCGCCCGGGCGCGAGGGTCTTGCCCCGCTGGTCACGGAGCGACTTGCGGATCACGGCGTGTCCAACCCGGTCACCGGGGTGCTGCTCGATTTCCGTGCCTATGACACGCTGATGGAGAGCATCGTGCTGCTCGTGGCGCTGGTGGCGGTCTGGGCGTTGACGCCGGCTTCCGCCTGGGGCGGCGTGCCGGGCATGCGCCAGCACGCGCGGCCCGACGGCGTGCTCGCCATGTTCGGGCGGCTGCTTCCGCCCATCGGCCTGGTGATGGCCGTCTACCTCGTCTGGGCCGGCAGCTCGCAGCCGGGTGGGGCCTTCCAGGCCGGAACCGTGCTCGCCGCCGTCTGGCTGCTCGTGGTGATGGCCGGCATCTATGACGAGCCGCCGATCTCAAGCGGGCTGCTGCGCACCGCGCTCGTGGCCGGCCCGGCAGTATTCCTTGCCATCGGCATCGCCGGCCTGGGTGCCGGCGCCTTGCTGGCGTATCCGGATGAATATGCCTATGGCCTGATCCTCCTGATCGAGTTCACCCTGACCTTCTCGATCGGGGCTACCCTGGCGCTGCTGGTCGCAGGCCGCGCGAGGCGGGCGGCATGATGGCGACTATCGATTCAGCCCTCCTGTTTGCACTCACAGGCTGCGTCCTCATCGGCCTCGGCCTCTACGGCTTCATCGTGCATGCGCATCTCCTGCGGCGCATCCTCGCCTTCAACGTGATCGGCTCGGGCATCTTCCTGCTGTTCGGCGCGCTCGGCTATCTGGGCGCGGGCCAGGGCACCGATCCCGTGCCGCAGGCCCTGATCATCACGGGCATCGTGGTCGCGCTTTCGCTGACGGCCTTCGCCATTGCGCTCGTCATCAAGCTTGCCGAAGAAGAGAAGACAGCCGTCCTCGACGCGGCGAAGACCGCCGAGGACCTCCACGAATGACGGGCGTTATCGTGAGCGCGTTCCCGGCGATCGAATTGTCGATCGCCCTGCCGCTGGTGGCATTGCTGACAGCAATCCTGATCGGCGGCAAGCTGGCGCCCCGCCTGATCCTGGCGGTTGGGCCGCTCATGATGGCGCTGACAGGTATCGTCGCCTGGCAGGTCGCCGAGGGCGATCCGACACGGGTCGAACTGGGTGGCTGGGAAGCGCCGCTCGGCATCGCGCTCTTTGCGGACGGCCTGTCGAGCAGCTTCCTGCTGCTGACGGCGATCATCATGTCGGCTGTCGGCATAGTGGCCATGGCAGGCTTCGACGCGCGAGATGGCGAGACCTCGCGGAGCTACAGCTTCTGGGCCCTGTTCTACGGCATGTGGGCAGCATTGAACGGTGTGTTCCTCGGCGCCGATTTCTTCAATCTCTATGTCGCCATCGAACTCCTGACCATCACGGCGGTCGGCATGGTCGCACTGGGCGGCACGCGGGCGGCGATCCGCTATCTGCTGTTCGCACTGGCGGGATCGCTGGCCTACCTTACCGGCGTGGTGTTGCTCTATGCGGAGGCCGGCACACTCGACATGTCGCTGCTCGCCGCCAACGAGGGCGACGCTTCGGTGAGGCTCGTCGCCGGCGGGCTGATGACGGCAGGATTGCTCGCCAAGACGGCACTGTTTCCCCTGCACGCCTGGCTGCCGCCGGCACATGGAGGCGCTCCCGCGCCGGCCAGCGCCATGCTGTCGGCGCTGGTGGTGAAGGCTTCATTCTTCATCATCGTACGGCTCTGGTTCGACGTCATGCCGGAAGCGGCCGGCCCCGTCCTCGTGCAGCTGATCGGCATTCTGGGCGGAACGGCGATCCTCTATGGCTCGTTGCTCGCGCTGCGCCAGGCGCGGCTCAAGATGATCATCGCCTATTCGACGGTCGCCCAGCTCGGCTATCTCTTCCTGATCTTCCCGCTCTCAGGCGGCATAGCGGGAGAGATGCCCTGGGCAGCGGGCGCGTGGTCGGGCGGCATGTTCCATGCATTGGCGCACGGCCTCGCAAAGGCCGCTGCCTTCCTGGCGGCCGGGCTCATCATAGAGGCGCTTGGCCACGACCGCATCGATGACATGAAGGGAATTGCCCGGGCCATGCCGGTCACGGTCTTTGCCTTCGGCATCGCGGCCATTTCCCTGATGGGCCTGCCGCCGAGCGGGGGGTTCATGGCCAAGTATCTGATGCTGACGGCGGCCCTCGCCGGCGGCCACGTGGTGATCGCGCTGGTGATGATGGCGGGTGGCCTACTGGCCGCAGCCTATCTGTTCCGGCCGGTCAACCGGGCCTTCAGCGGATCCGACATTCCCGAAGTCGCGTATGTCGCCTACTGGCGGCAATGGGTACCGCTGATCCTCGCCCTTCTCGCAATGCTTCTCGGCGTCGTCTCGGCGGGACCCTACGAGTTTATCCAGATCGGGCGGGCGGTGACCGCGGAGGTCGGCATAGAATGAACGCGGCGATGCCGATCCTCCTGCTCCTGTGCCCGCTGATCCCGGCGCTGGTGATCTTCTTCCTGCGCGAAGAGAATGACCGGCTCCGCACCGTCATCAATCTCGGCAGCGCACTAGTGAAGCTGCTGCTGATCGCGTGGACGCTCGAAGGGGTCGCGCGGGGCGTCGAGTTCGAGTATCGGCTGGAGTTCGTACCGGGGCTCTACCTGCTGCTCAGGGTCGACGCGCTGTCGCTGCTGTTCATCACATTGTCCTCGTTCCTGTGGCTGATCACCACCATCTACGCGATCGCCTATTTCCGGGGCAGCGAGAACCTGTCGCGCTTCTTCGGCTTCTTCAATCTCTGCGTGTTCGCAACCACGGGCATCGCCTTGTCCGGATCGCTGATCACCTTCTTCCTATTCTACGAGCTGCTGACGCTTTCGACATGGCCGCTTGTCGTACACAAGGGCGACGACAAGTCGATCGCGGCCGGGCGGACCTATCTCATCTACACCATGGCGGGCAGCGCGGCGCTTCTCCTGGGCATCGTCTGGCTGGAGGGCATGACCGGACCGATCGAATTCGCCGGCGAGCCGGAGCTCGACGAATTGTCGCGGCTGTCGCTCACGGTGATCTTTGCGCTCTGTATCGGCGGGCTTGGCGTGAAGGGCGCCATGTTTCCGTTTCACGGCTGGCTGCCCCAGGCCATGGCGGCCCCCGCGCCGGTGAGCGCGCTCCTGCATGCCGTCGCCGTGGTCAAGGCGGGGGCCTTCGGCATCGTGCGCTTCATCTACGATGTCTACGGCATCGACCGCGTGGCGGAACTGTCGCTCGGCCTGCCGCTGGCGATCGTTGCCTCCTTCACCATCATCTATGGTTCGCTGCGTGCCCTGCAGCAGACCGACATCAAGCGCCGCCTGGCATTCTCCACCGTTAGCCAGGTCTCCTACATTGCGCTCGGCGCAAGTCTGGCAGGTCCGTTCGCGACGATCGGCGGGCTCGTGCACCTCGTCCATCAGGGCTTGATGAAGATCACGCTCTTCTTCGCGGCAGGTGCGCTTGCCGAGCGTCGCGGGATCACCTCAATCGACCAAATGGAGGGTGCGGGGCGGCACATGCCGCTCACCATGCTCGCCTTCTCGATCGGCGCGCTCGGTATGATCGGCATCCCTCCGGTCGCGGGCTTCGTCACGAAGTGGTATCTGGGCGTGGGCAGCCTGCAAGGCGGCTACACGTGGGTCCTGATCGTTCTGGCCGGTTCCAGCCTTCTCAACGCCGCCTATTTCCTGCCGCTGCTTTATCGCGCCTGGTTCATGGAGCCCGCGGCGAGGCCGGCAGGAGAGGCGCCGGGCGAGGGGCCAGCCGGCCTGATCCTGCCGGCCGTGGTGACCGCGCTCGCCTCGCTTGCCGTCGGACTCTTCGCCGGCTTCGCGTTGAGTCCGCTCGGCTGGGCGACACTGATCGTGGAGGAGCAGTACACCCCATGAACGCCGAAGCCCTGATCCTCCTCGCCCCCGTCGTGGCGCTGCCGCTGCTGCTTTCCGTGCTTGCCCTCTCGCCGATCTTCAACAAGCGCGCCCTCGACCTGCTGCCGGTTGCCCCGCTGCCCGGGCTGATCGCAGCCTTCCTCGTGCCTGCGGGAACGGTGCTGGAAGCGCCCGCACTGCTGTTCGGCTTGCGGCTGGAGATGACGGGGGAAGGCGCTCTCTTCCTCGGCTTCGCTTCCGCCTTGTGGATGGCGGCCGGCTTCTTTGCCCGCGCCTACATGAAAGGCGGACGTGACCTGGCGGTCTTCTGCGCTTTCTGGTGCCTGACGCTGGCAGGCAATCTGACCGTCTTTCTGGCGGGCGACGCCGCCACTTTCTACCTCGCCTTCACCTGTGTCTCGCTGGCCGCCTATCCGCTCGTGGTACACGAACGCAATGTCCGTGCGATGCGCGCCGGGCTGGTCTACATCGTGCTGGCGCTGATCGGCGAGACGCTGCTTCTCCTCGGTGTGCTGCTTGCCGTCGCGGCCGCCGACGGGATCCTGATCTCGGACGTCAGGGACGCGCTTGGCGCTTCGGGCGACAGCCTCACCATCGCGCTTCTGGTCGCGGGCTTCGGCATCAAGGCCGGCATGGTGCCGCTGCATGTCTGGCTGCCGCTTGCGCATCCCGCCGCCCCGACGCCGGCCTCCGCGGTACTCAGCGGAGCGATCGTCAAGGCCGGCATATTCGGACTGATCCAGTTCCTGCCGCTGGGCAGCGACGCGGGAACGTGGGGACAGATCCTCATGGCCATCGGCATTTTCGGCAGCTGGTTCGGCATCCTGGTCGGGCTGACCCAATCCAACCCGAAGACGGTGCTTGCCTATTCGACGGTCAGCCAGATGGGCATCGTCATCGCAGCGATCGGCGGCGGGCTGGAAGTCGGGGCAGGTGCCGTCGCGGTGGCGGCTGCAACGCTCTATGCCCTGCATCACGGACTGGCCAAGGGCGCGCTGTTCATGGGCGTCGGGGTGATGCAGAAGATCGGGCGCAAGGGTTCCGGCTACGTGACGGCCGCGCTCACCCTGGTCGCGCTTTCGGTCGCCGGCCTGCCACTCCTGGGTGGGGCGCTTGCAAAACTCGCCATCAAGCCTCCCCTGGGCGGCGGTGTGGCGGAACTGCTGGTGACGGCGAGCGCGGCGGGCACCAGCCTGTTGCTTCTGCGGTTCCTGTTTCTGGTGCAGGACCTGCGCAGCAAGAGCAATTCGGCGCGGCCGCCTCTCGCCATGACCCTGCCCTTCGCAGCCATGGGCGCGGGTGCGCTCGTGATGCCATGGCTGCTGTTCGAGGACTGGTCGGGACAGGACCTCGCCTATGCGTTCGAACTGGGCAATCTGGGCACGGCGCTGTGGCCGCTGCTGGCGGGTGGCGCGCTGGCCGCGGTCTTTGTCGGCTTCCGGCCTCGCAGGCTGCCCGCGGTGCCCGAAGGCGATCTGGTGGTGCCCATCGAAGCGCTGGCGCGGCGTGGCATGGCGGCCTGGCGCCGGGGCGCCGAGACGCTGCCGCACGCGGCGCCCGAAGTGCGCCGGCCGCTGCTTGCCGCCGCCGGACTGTGGCTCGGCCGGGTCGAAGGCCGGCTCGCCAACTGGGCGGTTGCCGGAACGCTGATGGTCCTTCTCCTGCTGGCGATGCTCCTGGCGGATCGGCTGCTCGGCTGAGGCCCTGGCCGGGTTCAACCGGAGGAGCGGCCCTCCATTTCGCGCGCCTCGTTGACCGGTTCGGCAATGGAATCGCTGTCGTACTCGGAAGGCGGTGCGTCCGGGCCTTCCAGAGGCTGCTCTTCGATCGTTGTGGTGCGCCGCAGATTGAGGGGCGGCGAGCGGCCCTGCTTGTCCTCGCCCATATAGAGCGTCATGTGCGGGAACGGAATCTCGATGCCGTGCCTGTCGAAGACCTGCTTGAGGATCTCGTTGTAGGCGCGGCCCGTGCCCCACTGCATGCCGGGCCGCGTCTTGATCCGCGCGCGCACCATCACGGCCGAGTCGCCGAAGGAGGTCACCCCCTGGATGTCGAGCGGTTCGAGGATGTGGAAGCGATGGTCGGTCTCCATGAGGATGTCGTAAGCCTCCTGCATGGCCGCCTTCACCTCGCCGATGTCCTCGCGATAGGCCACGCCCATCTCCGCCACGTGGTAGGAGAAGCCCTTCATCATGTTGGAAACCGAATCCACCGATGAAAACGGGATCAGATGGACCGTGCCGTCCAGGGAACGGATCGAGACCGAGCGGATCGTCAGGCGCTCCACCACGCCGGTGAGGCCCGCGACCGCGACGACGTCACCTTCGTTCATGATGTTCTCGAACTGGATGAAGATGCCGGTGATGATGTCCTGGACGAATTTCTGGGCGCCGAAGCCGATGGCGAGGCCGAGCACGCCGGCACCGGCCAGCAGCGGCGCGATGTTGACGCCGATCTGGGCGAGCGCCAGCATGCCCACCATGACGGCGAGCGCGATGGTGAAGGCGTTGCGGAAAAGCATCAGCAGCGTCTTCTCGCGCGCGGTCGGCACCGAGCCGAAATTGGGATTGAGCCGGTATTCGACCCAGGACGACATCGCCAGATAGGCGACGAAGCCGGCGAGGATGATGAAGGCGGCCGAGATCAACGCGCCCGTGGCGCGCTGACCGGCCTCGGTGGCCACCCAGCCCATGAAATCCAGCAGCGCCCAGGCCTGGGCGATGGCGATGATGACGGCGATCAGCACTATGGTGCGCACGATCTGCATGACCCGCGGCACGAAGGCCTGCAGACGCGTCTCGAGCAGCGGCAGCCGCTCCTTGACGTCGTCGGGCAGCCGCAGGCCGGCATTGATGAAGCGCGATATGAAGGTGATGACGAAGGCGCCGACGGCGATCGCGATGATCGACTGGACGGTCGCGCGCAGCATGAAGGGCAGCGCCTCCTCGGGATTGGTGAGCCAGACCACCAGGAGGGCGATCAGGTAGAACATCGCGATAAGGTGCCAGTAGGCGCCGATCATGGCCAGCGACCTCGACAGGGCGTCTTCCCTGCCGGCCCGGGACCGCGCGGAGAGGGCTTCGCGGACCTGGGTCTTGTTCTGCAGGATGATGAGGATGCCGATGAGCACCGACGTCGTCATCACCAGGACGCGCACGGCCTGGGCCGCGCCGGGGGTCAGCTGCTCGGCGATGATCGGTGCGACGAACATGAATGTGTAGCCCACCAGCGAGATCAGGCGCCCGACCCAGAAATACCAGTAGGCGGCCGTCGTGTCGCTCATCGGCAGGAAGCGCAATTGCGGATCGCGGGGTTCGAAAATGGCCCGCAGAACCACCTTGATCGTCTCGACCACCAGAAACGCATTGAGCAGCAGCGTCTGGTTGATCTGCATGCGACCAAAGGGGCCGGGCAGGAAGTTAAGAGCCACGAAATAGCCCGCTGCCCAGGCAAGGATCACGGCGGCCAGGTCGACGAGTGCGGCGCCAAGGACACCGCCCGAGCGGTTGATCCAGCTTGCCCCGGCCATTCGTCCGGCGATCGCGTGCTGAATGCGCGCCGCCACAAGCCTTAGCACGAGGAAGGAGGCGAAAAGTGTGCCGCCCAGGATCAAGAGATTCGTCATGGTGGAGCCGAGGCGCCCAAGGTCGGCCTCCGCCGTGCTGGTGAACAGCTCGCCGACATCGCCGACCACGTCGACGATCGAGGACACGCTGTTGGAGAGACCCTCGGCGATGCCGCGGGTGTATTCGGCCACCTGCCGGGCGATGGTGGGGTCGATCACGCCTTCGGCCCGGCCCGCCTGCGCTTCGGCATCGTTCGCCCCCGGTGCACCCGCTTCGCCGGACCCGGCGCGTTGACGCAGCAGCTGGAGCAGTTCGGCGCGGGTGGCATCGTCTTCGAGAAGCCTGAAGAGCTCTTCCAGATTGCCCTGAGGCGCGGGCTGGGCGATCTGCGTATCGGCTGCCGGGGCTTCCTGTGCCGCAGCGGTTGTCATCATGATCGCAAGCGCGGCGAACAGGGCGGCGAAAAAGCGCATTCAGTCGACTCCTTGACACAAAATCAGCGCACAGGATGGTTCTTGCGGTCGCGAGGTCAAGCCTTGCAGCCAAGAAGTTGCTGCCCTGCAACGAACCGGCGCGAATTGTGAATGGAAGGCTGGACGACTAGAGTAAGAGGGGGCCGCAACGGCAGCGCGGCGAATGTGGTGGTGGCAGGAGCGAGATGGCGGCGTCTGACTGGGAAGGCTCGGAAGGCTGGAAGCGCATGTGGCGCTGGCGCAGGCTGGCCCGCCTGCCGGGCGCCAGGCTGTTTCGCGGCGCCTCGCGCTACCTGCCCAAGCGGCTCTACGCGCGCTCGCTCATCATCGTGATCGCGCCGATGATCCTTCTGCAGTCGGTGGTCGCCTTCGTTTTCATGGAACGACATTGGCAGACCGTGACCCACCGGCTCTCGGCCGCGGTCACACGCGATATCGCCGCCATCATCGACATGATCGAAACCTTCCCTTCCAGCGACAATCACGCTGAAGTGATACGCATCGCACAGGAGCGCCTGAATCTCAGGGTGGACCTGCTGCCACCCGATCCCTTGCCACCGCCCGGCGCGCGGCCTTTCTTCGGGATCCTGGACGAGTTCCTCAGCGCGGAAATCAGCCGCCAGATCAACCTGCCATTCTGGATCGATACGGTGGGCGATTCCAACATCGTGGAAATCCGCGTGCGGATGGAGGAACAGGTGCTGAGGGTCTTCGCGCGTCGCAGCCAGACCTATGCCTCCAACACGCACATCTTCCTGTTGTGGATGGTGGGGACCTCGCTTTTCCTGCTGGCGATCGCGGTCGCCTTCCTGCGCAACCAGATCCGGCCGATCACGCAGCTTGCCGAAGCGGCGGAGAGCTTCGGCAAGGGCCGGCCGATGCCGGCCGGCTTCCAGCCACGCGGCGCCGAGGAGGTGCGACGTGCCGGTATCGCCTTCCTGCGCATGCGCGAACGCATCGAGCGCCAGATCGAACAGCGTACCGCGATGCTCACCGGGGTCAGCCACGACCTGCGTACCATCCTGACCCGCTTCAAGCTGCAACTGGCGCTGGTGGGCCCGACTGCCGAGGTTGACGCGCTCAACCAGGACATCGACGACATGCAGTCCATGCTCGAAGGCTATCTTGCCTTTGCGCGGGGGGAGGCAGCCGAGGACACGGGCAGTTTCGACCTCGCCGCCTGTCTGAGAAGGCTGGAAGACGAGGCGCGTCTCCAGAAGCGAGAACTGACGACGGAACTGGAAGGTCCGCCGGAGGTCCAGGTCCGGCCGACGGCGTTCTCGCGCCTGATGGCAAATGTCGTGGGAAATTCACTGCGCTATGCGGAGCGTGTCAAGGTGAGCGCACGAAACCTGGAGGGCAGGCTCGTTGTCTGCGTGGACGACAACGGCCCCGGTATTCCGGCCGATCGTCGCGAAGACGTGTTCAAGCCCTTCGTCCGGCTCGACGAGGCGCGCAATCAGGACGAGAGCGGCACGGGGCTGGGCCTTTCGATCGCCCGCGACATCGCGCGCAGCCATGGCGGAGACATCTCGCTGGAAGACAGCCCCCTGGGCGGATTGCGCGCGACCATCCGCGTGCCGGCCTGACACCATCCAGACAACCACATCACGAACGGAGCCGCGCATGCGCCTGCTGATCCTGGCCCTCGCTATCATGATGTCGTCCGCGGCCCTGGGAGCCGAAGAGGCGCCGGAACTGCGCCGACACCTGGAACGGGAGGGCGTGGCGGGTGTCATCGCGATCTACGACCCGATGCGTGGGAGGCTTCGCGTGTCGGACGCGGGGCGGGCCGTTGCCGCCTCCGTGCCCGCATCGACCTTCAAGGTGCCGGCCTCTCTCATCGCGCTCGACCTCGGCCTGGTCCGGGACCCCGACGCCGACATCTTTCCCTTTCAAGGCGAACGCTTCTTCGTCGAAAGCTGCAACCGCGACCAGACATTGACCTCAGCCCTCCGAAACTCCTGCCTGCCGGTCTTCCAGCGCCTGGCCCGCATGATGGGAGACGAGCGGCTTTCGGCCGGCCTCAAGTCGCTCGGCTTCGGCAACGCGGCGGCAACGGGGACCTTTCCCTACTGGCTCCGCGGCGACATGCGCATCACGCCGCTTGAACAGATAAGCTTCATGGACAGGTTACGCAGGGGCGCCCACCCCGTATCCGCGCGGGCGCACTCGATGGTGACAGAGATGATCGAAATCGAACGCCTGGGCGATGTGGTGATCCGTGGCAAGACCGGCTGGTCGACAGCAGGCACCGGTGTCGGCTGGCTCGCAGGCTGGGCGGAAGGGAGAGGTGAAACGCGCGTCTTCGCGGTCAATCTGGAAATGACGCGGATGGCGCAGGCGCCGCTGCGCCTGAAGGTGGTCAAGGCCGTACTTGCTGCCGAGGGTCTGATCGACTGAGCATTGCCGGTACGGCCTTCAGTACATTCGGCCACCGTTCGGGACCTTCAGATCGACTGTCGACAGGACCACCTCGCCTTCCTCGTCGGGAAAGCCGAGCGTCAATACCTCGGACATGAACTTGCCGATCTGGCGCGGCGGGAAGTTGACGACCGCCAGCACCTGTCTGCCCGGAAGTTCCTCGGGCGTGTAGTGGCGGGTGATCTGGGCCGACGATTTCTTGACGCCGATATCCGGACCGAAATCGATCTTCAGCTTGATGGAGGGTTTGCGCGCCTCGGGATAGGGCGCGGCCTCGACGATCGTGCCGACACGGATGTCGACCTTCAGAAAATCGTCGAAGCCGATCTCCGGCGCTCGCGTCCCGTCCGCCATGACCGTTCAGGCCGACCCGCAGGTCTCGAACAGGGCGCTGTCGAGCGCGTCGCGGGCGCTGGAACCCGACCAGATGACAAACTGGAATGCCTGATAATAGCACTCGCAAGCTTCGAGGGCGCTGTGGAGCAGCACCTCGACCTGCTGACTGGACGGATCGAGGCCGCCCGCGAGCAGGAGCGACTGGCGGAACATCACCGCGCCTTCCTGCTCCCAGAAGTCGAAATGCCCGAACAGCATCTGCTCGTTGATCAGCGACAGGAGCCGCATGACCTCGAGCGTACGGTTTTCCGGCACCTTGATGTCGAATGCGCAGGCGAGGTGAAGAGCCTCGAATTCCTCGATCCAGGAGTAAGAGACATGGTAGTCGGTCCACGTGCCGGCGACGGCGATCGAAATCTCGTCATCACCGCTGCGCTCGAAGGACCAGTCGTTCGCATTGGCGACGTGCTCGATCACATCGACCGGGTGCGCGTCGCGCGCGATGTCGTATTCGAGAATATCCATTGACCGCTCTTTATCTGCCTGGTGCCATACACGGATCAAACCCGTGCCGAACTGCACGCCAACCCTAGCACTCGTACCCTGTGCGGAGCATGCGCGGCCAAAGCCGCACCAGACCCCCTCTCCCGATGCGGAACGCTCCGAAAGCCGTTCCGAATCAATCAACAAATTCAGTCTATTGATGAGGAGTCTGGTGAACAGTCCCTTTTTGGGACATTAGAGCGGAAGATGTGGAAAGGTTATGGGAGGGCGCCGGTCAAACCGACCTAAGCGACTCTGCGGAAAGGTTTTCCGCGTCCGGGCGCCCTGTTGAAAACCGCTACTGCTTTTTCGCAGCTGCCCTTGCCGCGGGCTTCTTTTCGGGCTGCTGCAGGCGAATTTCGAGTTCCGCGATGCGCGCAGCAAGCTTTTCGTTCTCGGCGCGCGCCTTGAGCGCCATCTCGCGGACGGCTTCGAACTCCTCGCGCTGAACGAGGTCCATCGAGTTCAGCATGCGCTCGGCCTGCGAGCGAAATGCCGTCTCCATCTCCCGGCGGACGCCCTGGGCGGCGCCGGCTGCATCTGTCATGAGCTTGGCGAATTCGTCGAGAATACGGTTCTGACCAGTGGACATGGTGGCGTGCCTCATCGTTTCATGTGGAAGTAGGCCCGGTGCCGGGCGAATGCAAGGTCGCAGCATATCGCTCCGGCTTGACCCGTCCCGTCGGGCACCGCATATCAGCGGCGCCGGCAACCCGTGCCGGTCAAGGAAAGGGATCCGACCTTGCCCGAATCGCTTCTTCTCCCGCTTTCGGCCATCGCATTTCCGAACATCGACCCGATCGCCCTGCAGATCGGTCCGCTGGCCATACGCTGGTACGGGCTGGCCTGGATCGGCGGCCTTTTGTTCGCGTGGTGGTACGCCAAGCGGCTGGTGACGAACGAACGCCTCTGGCCAGGTGGGCAGCCACCCTGCAAGGCTGTCGACATCGACGATTTCCTGATCTGGGCGGCGGTCGGAACGCTGCTCGGCGGACGCGTCGGTTATGTGCTTTTTTATGATTTCGCGAGCTTCGCGGCCAATCCGCTGCAGATATTCGCCATCTGGCAGGGCGGCATGTCCTTTCATGGCGGTTTCCTCGGCACCACCGCGGCGATGATCCTGTTTGCCCACAGGCGCGGCATGAATGTGTGGAGCCTGTTCGACGTGGTGGCGGCGGGCGTGCCCGTCGGCCTTGGTCTGGTGCGCCTGACCAATTTCATCAATTCCGAACTCTGGGGCCGGCCAACCGACGTGCCGTGGGCGTTCGTGTTCCCCAATGGCGGACCCTTCGCGCGTCACCCGAGCCAGCTTTACGAGGCCGCGCTGGAAGGTCTGCTGCTCTTCCTCGTGCTGCGGCTGCTTACCCATTGGGCGTTGCAGCTGCGGGCGCCTGGGCTGGTGGCCGGTGTTTTCGTTGCGGGCTACGGCCTCTCGCGCATCATCGTGGAGTTCTACCGGGAGCCGGATGCCCATATCGGCTATCTGGCCGGCAACTGGCTGACGATGGGGATGATTCTGTCGCTTCCGATGGTTCTGATTGGGCTTTGGGCAGTCGTCTCGGCCCGCATGGCAATGAACACGCCGACGCGATGACGCCGCTTCGCACGCGCATGGTCCGGCTGATCTCGGCCGCGGGGCCGCTGTCGGTGGCCGACTACATGGCGCATTGCCTGTTCGATCCAGAACATGGCTACTACACGACGCGCGAGCCCTTCGGCGCGGCGGGCGATTTCACCACCGCGCCCGAGATCAGCCAGATGTTCGGCGAACTGATCGCGGTGTGGATGGCGGGCGCATGGCAGGCGGCCGGGGCCCCCGCGCCCTTCGTGCTCGCCGAGATCGGACCGGGACGCGGGACGCTGATGAAGGACATGCTGCGGGCGCTCTCGCATGCCGCCCCGCGCATGCTGTCGGCGGCGCGCATCCATCTGGTGGAGACCAGTCCGCGGCTCAGGGATGTGCAGAAACGCACGCTCGCGAACAGCGCCGCCGAGCCCATCTGGGTGTCGGATATCGACCAATTGCCGCAGATGCCCTTCTTCATCGTCGGCAACGAACTGTTCGATGCGGTCCCCCAACGCCAGTATGTGAAGGCCGGGCAAAGGTGGCGCGAGCGGATGGTCGGGCTCGACGACGAAGGCCAGCTCTGTTTCGTGGCGGGATCGGGCGGGCTCGCGCCGGATCTGCTGCCGGCGGATGCGGAGTCGGCTCCCGAGGGCGCGATCGTCGAGATCTCGCCGGCGCGCGAGGCGCTGATGACGCGGATCGCCACGCGCATTGCGTCCGATGGCGGGGTGGGCCTCTTCCTGGATTACGGCTATTTCGGCCCGGCGCTGGGGGACACGCTTCAGGCCCTGCGGCGGCACGCCTTCGACGACGTCCTGGCGCATCCGGGCGAGGCGGATATTACCTCGCATGTCGATTTCGCCACGCTTGCGCGGGCGGCGGAAGCGGCGGGCCTTCAAACGCACAGCATGGAGCAGGGGGCGTTCCTGCTGCAAATGGGGCTTCTGGAACGGGCCGGCGCGCTTGGCGCTCGTGCCGACGCGGCGACACGCCAGCGGCTCCAGAGCGAAGTCGACCGTCTGGCGCGGCCCGAACAGATGGGCCGCCTGTTCAAGGCGCTGATGATCTCGCGGCCCGGCACGGCCCTGCCGGCGGTCGATCGAATGGACGATTGACTTGGCCCGACGCCTGCCTCACCATTTCCAACAAATCGGATCGGCGGGGGAGGGCGCGAAGACCCGCGAGCCGGGCCGAAGGGAGCAGGAAAAGGCGGCACATGCTTGACAACGCGCGGCTGGAACCCGTCCGGTCCCCGGCTCTCGACGCCCATGAACCGGCTGGCATCCGGCACGGTTTCTTCACCCGGGCGGGCGGCGTGTCGACCGGGTTGTTCCAGGGATTGAATGTCGGCCTCGGCTCGGGCGACGAGCGCGCTGCGGTGCTCGAGAATCGCCGGCGCGTGGCGCGCTGGCTGAAGGTTGCGCCGGAGGGGCTGGTCGGCGTGCATCAGGTCCATTCGCCCGAGGTCGTGGCGGTCGAGGCACCTTTCGGCGTCGACCGGCCGAAGGCGGATGCGATGGTCACCGACAGGCCGGGCCTCGCGCTCGGCGTGCTGACGGCCGATTGCGGGCCGGTCCTGTTTGCGGATCCGCAGGCCGGCGTGATCGGCGCGGCCCATGCCGGCTGGAAGGGCGCGCTGACGGGGGTGCTTGAAAACACGATCGCCGCGATGGAAAAGCGCGGCGCGAGAGCGGGGCGGATCGCCGCGGTGCTCGGCCCCTCGATCACCCAGGAAAACTACGAGGTCGGGCCGGAATTCGTCGAGCGTTTCGTCCGCTCGGACGCCGCCAGCGAGCGATTTTTCGCCGCTTCCGCAAGGGCAGGGCATGCGTTTTTCGATCTGAGGGGCTATACGCTGCTGCGGCTGGAGCGTGCCGGCGTCAGGATGGAGGCCGTTGCGCGCTGCACCTATGCGCTGGAGAGCGAGTTCTACTCCTATCGCCGCGCGACGCACCGAAACGAACCCGATTACGGCCGGCAGGTGTCGGCCATCGTCATGGAGAACCGTTGAATGGCCCTGCATTTCGACGCCACGGAATTCGATGCGCGCCGCGACCGGCTGCTGATGGAAATGGCCAACCGCAAGCTCGACGCCATGCTGCTCTTCGCGCAGGAGAGCATGTACTGGCTGACCGGCTACGACACGTTCGGCTTCTGCTTCTTCCAGTGCCTGGTCGTGAAGTCGGACGGGGAGACGGTGCTTCTGACCCGGTCGGCCGACATGCGCCAGGCGCGGCATACCTCCAACATCCCCAACATCGTCATCTGGGCAGACCGCGGCAAATCCGACCCGACGGCCGATCTGCGCAATCTCTTGAACGATCTCGACCTGCTCGGCTGTTCGATCGGCGTCGAATACGACACGCATGGCCTGACGGGCCGCAATGCGCGCCTGCTCGACGAGCAGCTGAAGACCTTCGGCAAGATCGAGGATGCCTCCGACGTCGTCTCGCGGCTGCGCGCCTTCAAGAGCGCGGCGGAGATCAAGAAGGCGCAGAAGGCGGCCCAGCTGTCGGATGCCGCCTTCGAAGCCGCCTTGCCGCTGATCAAGCAGGGCAGCGACGAGGGCGCGATCCTGGCCGCCATGCAAGGGGCCATCTTCGAGGGGGGTGGCGACTACCCGGCCAACGAGTTCATCATCGGCTCCGGCGCGGACGCGCTTCTCTGCCGCTACAAGGCGGGACGGCGCAAGCTCACCAAGAACGACCAGCTCACGCTCGAATGGGCCGGCGTCTTCCACCACTACCACGCGCCGATGATGCGCACCGTGCTGGTCGGCAAGGCCACCAAGCGCCACCAGGAACTGTTCGATGCCGCGCGCGAGGCGCTTGCGGCCGTGGAGCGCGCCATGCGACCCGGCAACACTTTTGGCGACGTCTTCGACGCGCATGCCCGCGTGCTGGAGGCGCGCGACCTGACGCGTCACCGGCTCAACGCCTGCGGCTATTCGGTCGGCGCGCGTTTCGCGCCCTCCTGGATGGACATGCCGATGTTCCATTCCGGAAACGAGGAGCCGATCGCGCCCGACATGACGTTGTTCGCGCACATGATCATCATGGATTCCGACAGCGAGACGGCGATGACGCTGGGCCGGACCTATCTGACCACAGACTCCGACCCAAAACCGCTGTCGCGTCTCGATCTCGACTTGATCGTTCGCTGAGCGCATAATGATGCTGGAATGTATCGTCGCGCCGCGCAGCAGCTACGTCTTTGCGCACGGTCGAATGCAGGAGACGGGGCAATGACACCGATCGGTGTGACGCGATCCGCAGGCTTGCTGGCATGCCTTCTCCTTGCAGCCTGCACCAGCACGGATGCGGTGCTGCAACCCTCGGCGCTGACCACCACCGAACAGCCCCCCGCGGTCCAGACGGCCTCGCTCGGGGCCGACTTCCGGCTCGGCTTCGATCCCGTTGTGGGCGCGACAGGGGAGGCGACTCAGCCGCTTTCGGCCCGGCTGTCGTCGCTTGCGGCGGATAATGGCATCCCGCTGGCCACTCCGGGCGGCGCGGCCACCCTGTCCATGAAGGGATATTTTTCGGCGATCTCGGAAAATGGCATTACCACGGTGATCTATGTCTGGGACGTGGTGGACGGCACCGGCACCCGCCTGCACCGCATCCAGGGACAAAAGCAGGCGACCGGCGGCTCCAGCGAGGGCTGGAGCGGCGTCGGAGCGGACACGATGGAAGCGATCGCAGACGAGACGATGAACCAGCTGGTGACGTGGCTTGCCAGCCGGCAGGGCTAGATTCCGGCCACACGGAAACCCTTTCTTCGGGATAGAGCGATGAATCGCGGTCGCGGTGCTTGAAATCATTCACCACCCGGCTAAAAGCCCCGTCAACGCCGTCGCCGGGGATCCTTCATGAAACTTTTCGCGGGCAACTCAAATCGGGTGCTGGCCGAGTCAGTCGCCCGATATCTCAACATTCCGCTCGGCAAGGCCAGCGTGCGCCGTTTCGCTGACCAGGAGATCTTCGTCGAAATCCAGGAGAACGTGCGCGGCGAGGATGTCTTCCTGCTGCAGTCGACCTCCTATCCCGCCAACGATCATCTGATGGAAATGCTCATCATGATCGACGCCTTCCGCCGTTCCTCGGCCAGGCGCATCACGGCGGTGATTCCCTATTTCGGTTATGCCAGGCAGGATCGCCGGGCATCGGGGCGCACGCCCATCTCGGCCAAGCTGGTGGCCAACATGATCACCCGGGCCGGCGCCGACCGCGTTCTGACGCTCGACCTGCATGCCGGCCAGATCCAGGGCTTCTTCGACATCCCGACCGACAATCTGTTCGCCGTTCCCGTGATGAGCCGGGACATCCGCCAGAAATACCAGCCCTCGAACGTCACGGTGGTGTCGCCCGATGTGGGCGGCGTGGTCCGAGCAAGGGCCCTGGCGAAGCGGCTCGACGCGCTGCTGGCCATCGTCGACAAGCGCCGCGAGCGGCCGGGCGAGTCGGAGGTCATGAACGTGATCGGCGACGTGAGCGGCAAGGACTGCATCATGATCGACGACATCGTCGATTCGGGCGGCACGCTGTGCAACGCGGCCGAAGCGCTGCTGGCCAACGGCGCCACCTCGGTGACGGCCTACATCACCCATGGCGTTCTGTCGGGTGGCGCGGTGGCCCGCATCACGGGCTCGAAGCTCAAGGAACTGGTCATTACCGATTCGATTCAGCCGACGTCCAGCGTGGAGGCGGCCGGCAACATCCGCGTGTTGCCGATCGCCGATCTGATCGGCGAGGCGATCTCGCGCACCGCCACGGAAGAATCCGTATCGAGCCTGTTCGACTGACCGTGGGCGTGCAAGTCCCCATGCCTTGCGCGCGGAAAGCCGACCAACCATATGCTTTTGATCTGGACAGCCCGCGACCCAGTCGCTATACGGCCTCCACTCGGCGGGTGATTAGCTCAGTTGGTAGAGCAGCTGACTCTTAATCAGCGGGTCGTAGGTTCGATCCCTACATCACCCACCAGTATTTCCAGATCTTCGATCGAAGCGATTTATTCGTCGCGGCTGACGACCTCGAAATAGCTGTCGAGGCGGCCGGGCTCGTCTTCGAGGACCTTGAGGGCCAGGTTCTGGCTTTCGAGCTGCGCCATCCAATCATCCCAGTCGACAAGTTCGGGTCCGCCAAGCGCGGTGGGTCTGTCGGGGCCCGTGTCCTGATCCTGGTAAGCGGCCTGGTCGAAGAGCATGGTGAGGACCGGCGCATCGGCGCCCCCCGGGGTCGAGGACTGGTCGATGAAGGCCGGTGCGCCCATGCGCGAAGCCGCCCAGTCCCTGATTTCGTCGCGGTCGGTGAGGATGTGCGTCTCGGTCATTGCAGGTCCTTCAATTCAGTCTGTTGCAGCTTTCAACCCGCCAAGCCGCCCCGGGTTCCGGGCGGCGTGGGGAACACGTGCGGCATTGAGAGGTTTTGGAAATGACGGCCGGCTGCCGCGGCGCGTGTGAACTGCAAGCGGTCGGCAATTTTCAGCGGAAGGATGAACAGCGACATGCCCCGTCTGATCCAGTTCGTGCTGACCAATTTCGCCGCCGGCTTCTGCCTCGCGGCGGGCGCAGCCTCCTGGGCCATGGCGGCCGGGCTGGGACCCGCCGGAATGACGGGACAGAACTGGCTAGCCGCGGCGCTGTTCGTGCAGGCCATGGGGGCAAGCGGCGGGCTCGGCTATCTCGCGACCGCGGTGCTGCTCAAAGGCGAGCGGTAAAGCGCCGCGGCCGCCTCGACCTCTCCGGACAGGCTTTGCCTCCAGCGCGTATAGATGTATCCAGTCTCCGTTGGTCCCGCAGGAGACATTTGTGGAACGGCGCAATTCCTGGCTCATCCTCTCGGTATCTCTTGTTTTTCTGTTGACGGTGGTGGGGCTCGCGACGGCCCTTCTGTGGCGTGGGCATGCCGACGCCGTCGCGCGGGCGGAGATTCAGGTCACCGCGGCTGCCGGCGCGGTCGCCGCGCAGGCCAGCTGGCTTCTGGAGGCCGGCGGGCAGACCTTGCGTCGCGCGGAACAGGCGATGGCCAGCGACAGACCGGCCCAGGCTTTCGCCCAGGTCGCAGCAGATCTGCCTCCCGGCTTCGAACTCAGCGTGCACGACGGCGACGGGCAGCTCGTCTTCCCGCTCGACGCAACGGATGCCACGGCAGATAGCGGTTTCATCGATCTCGATGCCGGTGCCTTCACCCCCGATATCGGCATTTCCGCGTTCGTGCCGGAGCTCTCCGGCGGGGTTGGGGGCTTCTACGTCAGGCGGACGATCGGCGAGGACCAGACAGGCCGGACGATCCTGCTTCACGTCCCGGCGGGCCTGCTTTCGGAATTCTGGCGTACCCTGGCGCTCGGTCCCGATTCCGCCATCAGCATTTTCCGCGAGGATGGTCTCCTGGTCGCCCGTCATCCGGTGCCGACCGGTTCACTCGACCTGAGCGACCACCCCCTGTTTGCCGAACACCTGCTCCTGGCGCCTTCCGGCGTCTACCATTCCTCCGAATCGCCGGCCGACGGCGTTCCGCGAATCGTCGGCTACACGACGGTCGCGGGGAAGCCACTGGTTGCGGTGGCCGCCTTGTCGACCGCTCATGCGCTCGGACCCTACTGGCAGCGGCTCTACGCCCTTATCCTGCTGGGTCTCCCCGTTCTCATCATCCTGGCGGCCCTGGCATGGTGGCAGGCCGTCCTCTTGCGCCGCGAGGAGGCAACGCGGCGAAAGCTGGAAGCCACTGCGGATCACAACCACATGCTTCTGCGCGAAGTGCATCATCGCGTGAAGAACAACCTCCAGATCATCATGTCGATGGTCCGGATGCAGAAACTGCCGGCCGAGGCCGAACTCGACCTGCGCAACCGCGTCATGGCCATGTCGGCGCTTCACGAGCACCTGCATGGGCCCGGTCCAGCCGGGCTGGTCGAACTCGGCACCTATCTGGGCGAGTTGATGGAGGGCGTGAACAGAAGCTACGGAAATCGCATGAAACTCGTGCTCGACTTCGAACCGGACATCTTCGTCGATGCGGATGCGGCAACCCCGCTCGGGCTCATCGTCAACGAGCTGGTGACCAACGCCAACAAATATGCGTTTCCCGATGGAGAGTTCGGCACGATGACCGTGCAGCTTGCGCGTCGGGGCGGGACGGCCGAAGTCGCGGTGCTGAACGACGGCATACCTTTCGACGCCACGCCGAAATCGAAAGGCGAAGGTATTCGCCTCATCCGCAGCCTGGCCCCGCAGGTCAGCACGGATTTTGTCCTCACCGGCGACAAGGGCCTGGAATTCAGGATCAAGGTGCCGATCACGGACCGCCCGACCGAGGACTTGTCAAACCCGGATCAGACTTCGCCGGGATAAGGGCTGGACCTGAGCAGCCTCGCAGATGGAGGGCGTTGCGGCACAGCGTGGCGACTTCGCTCGAGCGCCCGCCTGCACACGCTCGACAACTGGCCCAACCAGATGGGCATGCCTGCAACCAGAATATCCGCCCGCATGATGCGCCTGGCGCTTTCACCGGAAACCTTACGATCTGGAACCAACCGAGGCTGAAAATTGTTCAGTCGGAACGTGCGGCATCGCCGCGCGCTCTGTTTTTGCATCAAGGAAGGGATCATCATGGAAGGCGTTGGTTGGATAGGTGCCATCATCATCGGCGGGATCGCCGGGTGGCTGGCGGAAATGTTCATGAAGAGCAGCATGGGGATGTTGATGAACATCCTGCTGGGCATCGTCGGTGCGGCGGTCGCCAGTTTCCTGTTCGGTCTCGTCGGCATCCAGTTCGGCGGATGGCTTGGCTACCTGATCGCAGGCTTCGTAGGCGCCTGTATCCTCATTGCGCTGGCTCGAGCGATAAGACGGTAGCGCAGAAACCGATGCGAGGGGCGCAGCCTGTGTCGCCCCTCGACGCGACAATCGGCATGGAGTTCAAACATGGACGACACCACCCGTAAAAGCGACGATCGCCACGACAAGGGCAAGTCGGAGCCGGAACCGGTGAGCGTGCCGGAAAACGGGGATTTCCGCTACGATTCCGAGCAGGAGGCGGCGGAAAACCGCGAAGACGGGAAGAGCGGTCCGGACGAGAACTAACCTGGCCCGAAATGAACTGACGACGGGCGCGGCTTGCCAAAGCCGCGCCCGTTTTGCGTTCGCGGTCGGCAAACCGGCTTGATCGCCGTCAACGCGGGAGGCCACCAGGCAGGCTATTCCACCTACGGTACAGAAGTGAGGAGCAAGTCATGCATGCAGGCGATCTGATGACGACCGGCGCGGCCATCGTGCATCCGTGGGATACAGTATCCGAAGCGGTGGCGACGATGGTCAATTACGGGGTCAGCGGGCTGCCGGTCGTCGACAAGGAGGGCGGCGTGGTCGGCATCGTGACCGAGCGCGATCTCTTGCGCCGCGTCGAGTTGGGCACCGAGCACCGACGCCCGCGCTGGCTGGATCTGTGGTTCGAGCCGGGCGACCTGGCGGAGGAATACAGCCGGTCGCATGGGCGCAAGGTAGAGGACGTCATGACGCGTGACGTGGTTACGGCCGATGTGGAAATGCCGGCCAGCGAGATCGCCACGCTGATGCAAGTCAAGGGCGTCAAGCGCCTGCCCGTGCTGCGCGATGGAAAGCTGGTCGGCATCGTCAGTCGCGCCAATCTGATTGCCGCGCTGTCGCGACGCTTGAGCCAGCCAGAAGCGGCTGGGGCCGAGGATATCGAACTGCGCCGGCGGGTTCTCGACGAGATCGTCGACAAGGCCTGGGCGCGGGGCGCCTCGGTCGACGTGCATGTGCGCGACGGCAAGGTGGCACTCCGGGGCAATGTTGGCGACGAGCGCATCGCGCGGGCGATGCGGGTGGCCGCGGAGAACACGCCAGGCGTGAAGGACGTGGTGTCGCTTCTGCGGACCTTGCCGCAGGAAGCGGGAACGGCATGACATGCGGCGGGTAGCGGCTATCGTGGCCGGTGTGGCACTCGTGTGGGCGGCGCAGGTCGCGGCTGCCGATCGCGAGAGCGAATTCCGCGGTCGCCGGCTGGCGGAGGCCAATTGCTACGATTGCCACGCGCTCGCGCTTTACGACGAGAGCCTAGATCCGCGTGCGCCGCCCTTCAGGGAGCTGGCGCTGCGCGGCGATGTGGAAGCGCTCCGGGCGGACATGGCGGGCGATCTTTTTGCCCGCCATCCCAAAATGCCCGATTTCGAGCCGACACCGGACCAGATCGACGATCTGGTCGACTTCATCGAAAGCCTGGCGCCGTGAGGCAGATGCCTCAGCAGGCGACGGTCGGGTAATCCTTGCCTTCCCAATGGGCCAGCTGCGCGGCGAAATGGCGTTGGAAGGAAAGGGGGCCGTCGCGCTCCATCCACTCCTCGTCATAGATGGCGATGTAGATGGTCAGCGACAGGAAGAAGTGGGCGCCCATCTCGAACAGCTTGACGAAATCGTGGGCGATCAGCGCCTCGCGCTCCTCGTCGGTGAGCGAGTGGACGGTCGAGCGCTCGGCGTCGTTGAGCCTGGGGCCGATCGACTGTTCCCAGGTGGCGACGAAGGCGCGCGGTTCTTCCTTGTAGCGGCGCAGCAGTTCGGGGTCCCGGTCGACGGTGAAGAGGAACTTGTTGACGTAGTATTTGCTCATGCCGCCTTCTCCTTCGGATACCAGGTGAAATAGGCTTCCATGGTGTGGAAGAGGTCGAGATTGTCGACGTAATCGGCCTTCTCGGCGCCCGCTATGCCCATCATCAGGATCAGGTCCATGAAACCGTGCGTGGCGTTGCCGCTGTTGGCCATGGATTCGTGGGTGACGTTTTCCAGGATCGCCTCGATGTTGCCGGTGGAGATCCATTCGATCGCCTGGCGGTCGAATTCCGGATCTGGGCCGGTCTCGCGGAACTGGCGCGGGCCACCCAGCTCGAGCGACAGGTGGCCGCTGCCGATGGCGGCGATGCGCTTGTCGGAGGGGTAGGAATCGATGACTTCGCGGATCGCGCAGCCGAGCTCCCAGAAGCGGCGGGGCGAGGGCAGAGGCGGGGCGAAGATGTTGGTGTAGATCGGCACCACGGGCAGGTCGGCCTGCGGCCTTGTGGTGATGATCGGGCAGATGATGGAATGGTCGATCTTCAGTTCGTGGCTGAAGGCCATGTCGAAGCTGCGGTCCATCAGCCCGCGCAGCATGTAGTCCGACAGTTCCTCATGCCCTTCGAGCACGTAGGTCGGCAGGTCGAACTCGCGGATCTCGTTGTAGAAGGTCGCGTCGTAGCGTGGCGCCTTGCCGATCAGGAACTGCGGATAGTTGTCCAGAAACAGCTGGTGGAAATGGTCGGACCCGACCATGACCAGGATGTCGGGCTCGGCCCGGGTCAGCGTCTCGCGATAGGCCTCGATCTTGCGCTTCCACTCCGGCGCCTGCGGAATCTGCTGCTCCGGCGGCATGGTCGTCGCCTTCAAATAGAAGGGATGATGGGTCGTCGCCAGAACGGCGCACAGTTCTGCCATTTGTCGTCCTCCTCAGGCGCGGCCGATGCGGGCCGCCCGATGCCAAGTCAATGCGATGGAGGCCGCGCGCGCAAGGCGGCCGGCCTCCTGAAATCTCCGATCAGGTGCGAAACAGATCCTGTTCCACACCGGCCGCCTCGAACAGATAGTCGCGGCTTTCCTCCAGCTCACGCTTGAGGCGCGCGACGTCCACGTCCACCAGTTCGCCGCGCCATTTGCGGATCTTGCCGGCAACCAGGACCGTGTCGACATTGGTGCGGTCCATCAGCGTAACCACGGCGCCCGGCACGTTGTTGAGCGGATGCACGTTGATGGCGCCCGCATCGAGCAGGACGATGTCGGCTTCCTTGCCGGGCGTCAGCGAACCGGTCTTGCGGTCGAGCTTGAGGCCTCTCGCGCCTTCCATCGTGGCAAAGCGGATCACGTCGCGCGAGGAGAGAAGCGGCGGCAGGTCATCTTCGCCTTCCAGCGCCCGCTGGTTGATGAAGGCGCGCTGAAGCGTCATGGCGGACCGCATCTGGGTGAACGGGTCGGCGGACATCGTGCATTCGACATCTGACGATAGCGAAGGCTGCATGCCGAGGTCGAGCGCCTTCTGGATGGGCGGCATGCCGTGTCTCATCTGCATCTCGATCGGCACGGCCAGCGACACATGGGCGCCCGCATCGGCAGCGCGCTGCCAGGCCATGTCGGACATGCCGGTCATGTGGATGAAGATGTTATCTTCGCCGAACTGCCCGGCTTCGGCCAGTTCGTCGAAGGCAGGCCGCATGCCGAATGTGCCGACAACATGCAGCGCGATCGGCAGGCCGAGTTCGCGGCCGATCTCCCAGGCGCGCTCATAGCCCGGCAGATAGATTTCGCCGCCCATGACCATGGTGAGCAACTGGTCGTCGGACGAAAAATGCTCCTCGCGGATGCGCCGTGCGTCCTCGGGATAGCGGGCATCGTCGCCCCACCCCTCGAAATAGCCGAAGACCGACCGGCGACCGGCATCGCGCAAGGCCTCGATCGCGGCATCCGAATGTTCGGGGGAATGGTGGATCTGGGAGACGTCCATGACGGTCGTCACGCCGGTGTCGAGCTGGGCGATCGAGCCGAAGAGCTCGTTGATGTAGACGTCCTCCGGTCGGTAGACCATCGAGAATTTCTGCAGGATGGTCTCGTAGTAATTGACCTGGTTTTCCGGCCGGCCGTCATTGATGAGGATGCCGTCGGCGAGGAAGCTGCGGAGCCCCGTCTCGAACTGATGCAGATGGGTGTCGATGAAGCCCGGCATCACGATCATGCCGGCCGCCTCGATGATCTCGGCATCGCCGGCTTCGAGATTCGGGCCGATCTCCTCGATGGTGCGGCCGGAGATCAGCACGTCGGCCTCGGCAAAATCGCCGACGTCAGGGTCCATCGAGAGAACGTGTCCGCCCCGGATGAGGATACGGCGACCTTCGCCACCCGAACCCGCGGGCATTTCCTGAGCACTGGCGGCACGTGTGGCCAGAAAACCGGTGGCCGCAGCCGCCCCCACAACCATCGAAGCTTTCAGAAAGTCGCGTCGCGATTCACACTTCACCGGCGGTCTGCCAGCATCACACATCCTGCACATGATCTCTCCTCCCGTTGCCTTGCCGTGACCAGGGCAGTGCGGCCTGCTCCTCCCTGAGACGACCGACTCCGCCAAGTTTTCGCTTAGCGAAAATATTTTCGCATTAAGACTAGCGCCGGGGGAGCCAGCGAGTCAATCCGCTTGTGGGCGGCCTGTGGTGCGGCTCGTAACGGCAGCTTGTCATGGCGCTGTTCCCGACGAATTTGCCAGCCGGACGCAGCGGGACTGGCTCCGACCGCCAGGAGCGGGTCAGGCCATCAAGCGGACAAGCGATGATTCAGCTTGCGCCCATCATGGATTGCAGAACCGGATAACGCGAAATCGTCTCGGCCAGACGGGCAGCGGAGATGCGCAGCTCCTGAAGCCGCTCCTCGACCAGCTGCTCGGCCGTCAGGAGGCCGGAGTAGCCCGAGGAGTTGAGTGCCCCGATCGACCTGCCGGAAGGTCCGCGAATGGGGACGGCGATGGCGGTGATCCCGTAATCGAGCTGGTCGACGGTCGTGGAATAGTTCGTTTCGCGGACATCGGCCACGATGGTTCGCAACTCGTCCTTGTCGACGACCGTCTTGCGGGTCAGTGCGACCGGTTCCATGTCGCGCAGGTAACACTCGAATTCCTCGGGCGGGAGTCCGGCCAGAAGAACGCGGCCCAGCGAGGTCGCGTGGGCTGGGTATCGGGCGCCCACGACAGCGGAGGGGCGGCGTGCGCGTTGTTCGGAATGGTGGGCGATGTAGAGAACGTCATGGCCCTGCAGCGTGCCGATCGAGGACGCGTCGCCGAAGACCTCGACCAATCGCCTGAGTTCCGGCTGCAGCACCTCATCGACCCGTGCGGAGAAGTAGAAGGCAGAGCCGAGGCCCAGCACTTTCGGCCGCAGATGGAAGCGCTTGTTGCTCTGGCCGACATAGCCGAGCGCCTGCAAGGTGATAAGGCTGCGGCGGGCGGCCGCAGGGCTGAGGCCCACACGACGGGCAACGTCGCTCAGCGTCATCTCGGGATGCTGGGCGTCGAAGCTCTCCAGGATCGCGATGCCCTTGGCGAGCGCCTCCACGAATTCCGCCGGCCGGCCGCTCTCCTGTGTGGCGTGAAGCATTCTCTGCACTCCATTGCGGCCCGCATAGGACGCAAGCCTGTTGAGCATGGCAATCCCCAAGAGCCAAAGCGGCCTTGACACAGCCGTCTATCACGCCGTAGTTTCCGTATGAAGAAAAAACTTTCGCTATCCGAAAATTCCGGGGAGGAAAGATGCGGATTGGCAAGCAGGACGGCGCCTTTACGGCGATTGCGACCTCGGACGCGGACTCCATCACGATACGCGGCCATGATCTGTGTTCCGAGCTGATCGGAAAGATCGATTTCACCGACTATTTCTGGCTGCTGACGCTGGGCGAAAAGCCTACCGAACTGCAGCGCGACGTCACCAATGCCTGCCTCGTCGCAATTGCCGAGCATGGGCTGGTGCCGAGCGTGCAGGCTGCACGCATGACGCTGGCCGCCGGGCCGGATGCCTGGCAGGGTGCGATGTCGGCGGGCCTGCTCGGCATGGGCAGCGTCGTGGCCGGCAGTTCGGAGCAGGCCGGCCGCTACATCGTCGAAGTGCTGGAGGCGAGCCGCAAATCAGGTTCGGATCTCGACAAGGCGGCGCGCGATAGCCTCGAAGAACTCAAGAGCCGGAAGCAGAAGGTTCCGGGCCTTGGGCATCCCCAGCACAGCGCGGGCGATCCGCGCGCCAATGTACTTCTGGAATTCGCCGACAAGCGTGGTGTCTCCGGCGACAACATCGCCTGTCTGAGGGCGATCGCCAAACATGCGCCGGAGATCATGAACCGCCCGCTGCCGATCAACGTCTCGGGCGCCATCCCTGCCCTGATGCTGGATGCGGGCTGGCCGATGGAGGCGATGAAGGGCGTGCCGCTGCTCGCGCGCACCGCCGGTCTCGTTGCCCATCTCTTCGAGGAATCGCAGCGCTCGATCGGGTTCATCATGTCGCACAAGGCGGATCTGGCCATCGGATATGACGGCAAGCCGGCCGGCGGGTCGAAGGAATAGGACGGAGCGATGACCAAGATCCTCAAGGACGTGCGCGTCATCGAGATGGGCACCTACATCACGGGTCCGGCAGCCGGCATGCATCTGGCCGACCTCGGCGCCGATGTGATCAAGGTGGAGCGGCCGGAGACGGGCGACCCGTTCCGCGCCTTCAAGGGCGGGCTTTATTCGCCGCACTACCAGACCTACAACCGCAACAAGCGGTCGATCGCACTGGATACGAAGAAGCCGGAGGACCTCGAGGTCTTCCACGAGCTGATCAAGGGTGCGGACGTCTTTATCCAGAACTTCCGGCCGGGCGTGGCCGACAAGCTGGGCGCCGGCGAGGCCGAGCTTCAGGCCCTCAATCCAGGCCTCGTCTATTGCGCCATCACGGGTTTCGGTCAGACAGGTCCCTCGCGCGACCGCCCGGCCTACGACACGGTGGCCCAGGCCGCGAGCGCCTATCTGCGCCTCTTGACGCCACCTGCCAATCCGCGCGTCATCGGACCGGCGATCGCGGATGCCGTGACCGGGCACTACGCCGCGCTGGGCATCGTTGCAGCACTTCTGGAGCGGGTGAAGACCGGCAAGGGAAGGCGCCTCGACATCTCGATGCTCGAGGCCATGTGCCACTTCAACCTCGATTCCTTTACCCACTATTTCAGTGTTGGCGAGGTGATGGGGCCGCTCAGCCGACCGATGGTTTCGCAGTCCTACACATTCGAATGCGCGGACGGGAAGTGGATCGCAATCCACCTGTCGTCGCCGCAGAAATTCTGGGAGGGGCTGACGCGTTCGGTCGAGCGGCCCGACCTGCTGACAGACGACCGTTTCGCCGAACGGTTGGAACGCATCAAGCACCAGCAGGCGCTGATCGATGAGCTGACGCCGATCTTCAGGAAACGCAGCCGCCAGGAATGGTGCGACATCCTTCTCGAAGAAGAAGTGCCGCATTCGCCGGCCTACGATTCCGACGAGGCGCTGGAGGATCCGCAGGCCAAGCACCTGCAGATCGCGGTGGAGGCCGAGCATCCCGAGATGGGCGCGTTCAAGACGGTGCGCGCGCCCTACAGTTTCGACGGCGAGGCCGACACGCATGTGCTGCCGCCGCCGACGCTCGACGAACATGGTGAGGAAATCCGGGCGGAAATCGCCCGCGTGAAGGCCGGCTGAAGGCCGGCGACGGCGCAATGCGGGGTCGGCTGTCCGTCGCTCGCACACACGCAAAAGCCAAGGGAGGAGTGAACATGAACAAGCTCAAGGGACTGCTGCTCGCAAGCGTATTCGTCTTGCCGACGATGGCGCAGGCGCAGGAGACGATCAATCTCACGGTGGCATCGAGCCATCCGACCACCATTCCATGGATCGGCTTCATCCAGAGCCATTTCATGACCGAGGTGGACCGCATCCTCGAAGAGGGCGGCAACTACCAGATCGAATGGCAGGAAGCCTTCGGCGGCCAGCTCTATGCCGCCAACGCCACGCTGTCGTCGGTCGAGGACGGCGTTACCGATATCGGCTGGGTGTTTTCCTATCTGGAAGCCGCCAGCATGCCGCTGTCGCAGGTGACGGCCTATACGCCGTTTGCCACCAACAACCCGCCGGCGCAGCTCGACACGATGCGCGAGCTCATGGAGACCTTCCCCGAATTCCGCGAGGAATGGGAGCAGTACAATCTGGTCTATCTGGGCGCGACCGGCTCGGACAGCTACGACATCTACACCACGCAGCCGATCGAGACGCTGGACGATCTGCAGGGCATGCGCATCTCGGCGCCCGGCGTCCTGGCCACCTGGCTGCGTGGCACCGGCGCAAGTGCAGTCGACGGCGCGTTGCCGACCTTCTACACGGACATCCAGACCGGCGTTTCGGACGGCGTGCTTTCGCTGGCGCTCGGCGTCCTGCCGGCCCGGCTCTATGAGGTTGCGCCCTATGTGACACGCGTGAAAATGGGCACCGTCTTCTCCGGCGGGCTGGCCATGAATCGCGACACCTGGGACACGCTGCCCGAAGAGGTTCAGGAAGCGATGCTCGCCGCAGGCGACCACTATTCCACCTCGCACGCCCAGGATCTGGTCGAGCGCCACGAAATGGCGATGGAGCGGATCGAGGAACTGGGCCAGGACCAGAGCACGCCGGTCGTCATATCCGACCTGTCGGCGGAAGAGCGCCAGCGCTGGGTCGACGGGCTGCCCGATCTCGCCGGCGAATGGGTCGAGTCAGTGGAGGCCCGCGGCCTGCCCGGTCGCGCGTTCCTGGAGGCCTACATGAACGGCCTGCGCGAGCGTGGCGAAGAGCCGGTGCGCGACTGGGACGGCGCGGAATAACATCCGAGCCGGGAGCAAGACGCCGTGAGCACACAAGATAGTCAGCGAGGCGCCCCGGGTTCGGGGCGCCTTGTCGCGCTCATCGTCTCCATATGGGGATGGATGGTCGACGGCATGGCGGCCTTCGGCACGGTGCTCATCGTCGTGCTCATGGGCATCATCTGCAGCGATGTCGTGGCGCGCAACCTGTTCAACGCCTCGCTTCCGCTGGTTGCGGAACTCGGCGCGCTGACGCTGGTGATGATCGTCTATCTTCAGCTCGGCGCGGCCGTCCGTCACAACCGCCTGGCACGCGCCGAGATCCTGCTGGCCGCCCTGCAGGCGAAGGCACCGCGCGCGGCTGCGCTGCTGGAAGCCTGCTTCCAGCTCGTCGGCGCCGCCATGCTGGCGCTCATCGCATGGTCGACGCTCGGCATCATGGAGGCCGACATCGCACGCGGGCGCTATATCGGCGTGACCGGCGTCATTACCCTGCAGACCTGGCCGTTCCGGCTGGTCATCCTGTTCGGCGTCTGCATCGCGACAATCCAGTTCCTGGTGCAGATGGTCAGCGCACTGACCCGCGACGCGCCCGCCAGAGAGACTGCGGCATGAGTTCGATCGAAATCGGCTGGATGGCCATTGCCGCACTTCTCGGGCTCATCCTGATCGGCATGCCGATCGGGCTCGGCATGCTGGTCGTGTCGTTCGTGGGCGTCTATTTCATCCGCAACGAGGCGGTGGCGGTGCGCATGATCGGCGCGGTCGCCAACGATTCCCTGAGCCAGTATCTCTACGCCATCGTGCCGCTCTTCGTGCTGATGGGGCTTCTGGTGACGGCATCGGGCGTCGGCAAGGACACGTTCGACGTGTTCGAGCGCCTGCTGCGGCGCGTGCGCGCGGGGCTCGGCGTGGCGACGGTCTTCGCCAACGCCGTCTTCGCCTCGATCACCGGTGTCTCGATCGCCTCGGCGACGGTCTTCTCGCGCGTCGCCGTGCCGGAGATGACGCGCTACGGCTATACGAAGCGGTTCGCCACCGGCGTCGTTGCAGGCTCCTCCGTACTGGGCATGCTGATCCCGCCATCGCTGCTGATGATCGTCTATGCGGTGCTGTCGGAGCAGTCGGTCGGGCGCATGTTCCTGGCCGGCGTCGGTCCGGGCCTGCTGTTGTCGGCCGCCTTCACGGTCACCATCCTCTATCTGGCCTGGCGGCACCCGAAATTCGTTTTCGTCGGCCACGAAGCATCAAGGCCGGAGACCGATTTCCCGGTCTCGCAGCTCTTCTTCAAGGGCGTGCCGATCGTCTCGCTCATCGTTCTGGTGCTGGGCGGTCTCTATAGCGGCTTCCTCAACCCGACCGAAGCGGGCGCCATCGGTGCATTCGGCGCGCTGGTGCTGGCGATCTCCCGGCGCTCGCTGACGCCCGGCAGTTTCTGGCAGATCCTGGTCGAGACGGGACAGATCACGGTCTCGGTGCTGTTCCTCATCATGTCGGCCAGCTTCTTCTCGCGCATGCTGGCCATGTCGGGCCTGCCCAACATGCTGGCGGAGCTGCTTCTGTCGGGGCCGATCGGGCCCTACGGCTTCCTGATCCTGTTCATTGCCCTGGTCATCGTGCTGGGCTTCCTGATCGATTCCATTTCGATCATGCTGATCCTGCTGCCGATCGCCTTGCCCATCGCCGTCGCCGCCGATTTCGACCTGATCTGGTTCGGTGTCATGACGGTTATTGCGGTGGAGATAGGCCTGTTGACGCCGCCATTCGGGCTGTCGGTCTATACGATCAAATCGGCCATGAACGATCCCGGCCTCAAGGTCGGGGAAATTTTCCGGGGCGCCTTCCCCTTCGTGCTCACCATGCTGGTGGTGCTCGTCATCATAGGCTTTTTCCCGGCCATCGCGACCTGGCTGGCAAGGATGTGAGACAGAGGAGCGTGAATTGTCCAAGCTGCTGATACTGGGCCCGAGCCTGCGCGAGGCGTCGTCCAGCGCCGCGCTGGCGCGCGCCCTGACCAAGCGGATGTCGCCGAAGATGGCGATCTCGACTTTCGAGATCGGGCAGCTGCCACACTACAACGCCGATCTCGGCAAGCCCGATGCGGTGGCGGAACTGATTGCGGCCATCGACGCGGCCGACGGGGTTCTGTTCGTGACGCCGGAATACAACTATTCCATTCCCGGGGTCCTGAAGAACGCGATCGACTGGGCCTCGCGTCCGGCCTACGCGTCGGTCTTCCGTGGCAAACCATGTTTTGTCGTCACCACGTCGGGCGGCGCGATGGGCGGTGTCCGGGCGCAGTCGCATCTCAAATATATCCTCAACGGCATGCTGGCCCGTGTCTTTCCCTGGCAGGAGGCCATCGTGCCCTTCGCCAACAAGAAGACCGAAGAGGGCCGCTTTGCCGACGAGGAGACGATCAGCTTCATCGAGACGGCCCTCAACGCATTCGCCGACTGGGCTCGCCTGGTCGGGACGAAGGAGGGCCAGGAGATCTGAGGGCTCGCATCGGCGCGCCACAGGACAATGAACAGGGAGGAAGACATGAACGCCACATTGCCGCTTCTGCCGACATCGCTCGTCGGATCCTATGCCCAGCCCGAATGGCTGATCGACCGCAAGAAGCTGGCGGGACGCTTTCCCCCGCGTACCCGCGCGAAGGAATTGTGGCGTATTCCGCCAGAGCATCTGGAGGAGGCGCAGAACGACGCCACGCTGAACGCCATTCGTGATCAGGAACGCGCCGGCCTCGACATCATCACCGATGGCGAAATCCGCCGCGAGAGCTATTCGAACCGCTTCGCCACCGCGCTCGAGGGCGTCGACATCGACAATCCAGGCACGGCGCTGGACCGGTCCGGTCACCCCAATCCGGTGCCGCGCGTTGTCGGCAAGGTGCGCCGCATGCACGCCGTCGAGGTCGATGATGTGAAGTTCCTGCGCGCCAATACCGACCGTGTCATCAAGATCACGGTGCCGGGTCCCTTCACCATGAGCCAGCAGGCGCAGAACGACTTCTATCCCTCTGAGGCGGAGCTTGCGCTGGATTATGCCGCGGCGGTCAACGAGGAGATCAAGGACCTGTTTGCCGCCGGCGCCGACATCGTGCAGATCGACGAGCCCTACATGCAGGCGCGACCCGAAAAGGCCCGCGAGTTCGGTGTCGACGCCCTCAACCGCGCGCTGGATGGCGTGCAGGGCGAGACGGCCGTTCATATCTGTTTCGGTTATGCGGCCATCATCCATGCGCGGCCGGAAGGTTATTCCTTCCTGCCGGAATTCGCCAAGGTGAATGTCGATGCGGTGTCCATCGAGACCGCGCAGTCCAATCTCGACACCGCGGTGCTCAAGTCCCTGCCGGACAAGAAAATCATTCTCGGCGTACTTGATCTGTCCGACATGGAGGTGGAGAGCGCCGAGACCGTCGCCGAGCGCATCCGGCGTGCGCTGCCCAATGTGGATGCGAAACGTGTCGTGGTGGCGCCGGATTGCGGGCTCAAATATCTGCCGCGGGATGTCGCCTTCGGCAAGATGAAGGCAATGGCCGATGGCGCGGCGATCGTGCGCAGGGAACTTTCCTGAGGCGCCTTCGCGACGATTCGATCAGGAGGCGGCCGCGGCCGCCTTCTTCTCCGCCGGCTCTTCCCGAACCGCGTTGAGCTGGACGCGCAGCAAGCGGCGCAACTCGTCGAAATCCCTGTCGGACAGGTGGGAGAAAGCCTCGCCTTCGATCTGATCGGCGATGTTGTCGGCCTCGGCCAGCAGCTTCGAACCCGCTTCGGTCAGCCGCGCCGTCAGAATGCGCCGGCTCTGCGGGCTCTCGACCCGCGCCAGAAGCCCGCGCCTTTCAAGTCCCGACACGATCTCGTTCATGGTCTGGGGCGTGACGAAAAAACGTCGCGACAACTCCGCCGACGAGATGCCGTCGCGCGCTGCGACGATACTCAACACCGTATACTGGATACCCGTCAGGCTGATGCTGCGCAGATCCTGCTCCAGCCGGCTGCGCACGGCCTGGTTGGCCTGGTTGAGAAGATACATGGTTCTCGGACGTAGCTTGACCCGCTGCGCCGCGACATCTCGTTGTCTTGACAATATCAGGGTTCCTTATTTATGGGACCATGATCTGTTTACCGCATGGAGCCGCAAAATGACAGCCAGCAATGGGACACAAGGCCAGGAGAAGCCCTGGGGCGAGTTCGTCACCGTCGACATCGAGGAAGGCATCGCGTGGATCACGCTCAACCGTCCCGACAAGCGCAACGCGATCAATCCCGGCATCGTCTACGAGATGGTCGCCGTGCTCGACGCGATGGAGGAGGACGACGAGGTCAAGGTGCTGGTCGTCACCGGCGCGGGCGACGCCTTCTCGGCCGGTCAGGACCTGAAGGAATATTTCCGCATCCCCGACGCCGGCCCGCCTTTGGCGCGTGAGCGTCTCTACCGTGCAAACGCCGCCTGGCAGTGGCGCCGCATGATGAACTTCCCCAAGCCCACCATCGCCATGGTCAATGGCTGGTGCTTCGGTGGCGCGTTCCAGGTGCTGATCGGCTGCGACCTCGCGGTGGCCGCGGACGACGCGACATTTGGCCTGTCGGAGATCAACTGGGGCATCATTCCCGCCGGCATCGTGACCAAGTCGGTGGCCGAGGTGATGAGCCAGCGCGACGCGCTCTACTACATCATGACCGGCGAGACCTTCGACGGAAAGCGCGCCAAGGAGCTGGGCCTTGTCAACATCTCCGTGCCGCGCGAAGAGCTGCGCGAGCGCACCCGCACGCTCGCCAACACGCTGAAGGAAAAGAACCCTTACGTGCTGCGTTCGGCCAAGACCGCCTATCACCACGTCAAGTCGATGTCCTGGGATGCCGCACTCGACTATCTGATGGCGAAGTCCGACCAGACCAAGTTCCGCGATCCCGAAAAGGGCGATCAGGCGGGCATGAAGCAGTTCCTGGACGACAAGTCCTATCGTCCCGGCCTGCAGACCTACAAGCGCGAGAGCTGAAGCATGGGTGCCACCAGGAGCAACATCGACAGGCTTCTGCGTCCGCGTTCGGTCGCGGTCGTCGGGGCTTCGGCCGAGCCGTTCTCGCTCGGCGCGAACGTGATGGCGAATTTCGGGACGTTCGGCTTTTCGGGCGATCTTCATCCCGTCAGCCGCCGTTTCGAGGAGGTCGAGGGGATCGCCTGTCGCAAGGCGATCTCGGAGCTTCCCGAGGGCGTCGACATGGCGGCCCTGGTGGTACCCGCCGGCGCCGTGCGCCAGGCGATCGAGGATTGTGCCGCCAAGGGCATGGGCGGCGCCGTCATCTTCGCGTCGGGCTTCGCCGAACTGGGCGAGGAAGGCATCCGGGAGCAGGAAGCGATCGCGCGCATCGCCAATGAGGCCGGCATGGCAGTGCTGGGCCCGAACTGCCTCGGCTTCACCAACTTCGTGGCTTCCGTGCCGATGACGTTCGAGCGCATCCAGCCGATGAAGCTCGGAGGTCCGGGCGTTGCGGTCGTTGCCCAGAGCGGGGCCATGACCGGCAACATCCGCGAGGCGCTGAGAAGCCGCGGCCTGCCGATCGCCTATGCGATCTCGACCGGCAACGAGGCGGTGCTTTCGGCGGAACAGGTCCTGGCCGCGCTCGCCGATGACGAGGCGGTGGGCTCCTTCGCCGCCTTTGTCGAACAGATTCGCGATCCTGCCGCATTCCTGTCGTTCGCAGCCAAGGCATGGGAGCTCGGCAAACCCGTGGTGCTCATGCATCCCGGCCGCAGCCAGCGCTCGCGCGAGGCCGCCCAGTCGCATACGGGCGCCATGGCCGGCGATCACGCGGTAATGGAAACCTTCGTCAACGCTGCCGGCGTGACGCTGGTCGACAGTTTCGACGAACTCTTCGACACCACCTTGCTGCGTCACCGGTATCCGCGGGCCGAGATCGGTGGGCTGGGCATCGTCACCAATTCCGGAGCCGTGCGTGGGTTCTGCCTGGATTTCTGCGAGGATCTAGGCCTGAAGCTGCCGCTGCTTGGCGATGCCACTTCGGCGAAGCTCGGCGAGGTGCTCCCCGATTTTGCGGCCATCGACAATCCGCTCGACATCACCGCCATGGGCATGAGCAAGCCAAGCCTCTTCGGCGACACCAGCGCAGCGATGCTTGCGGATGACAGCGTCGACGCGTTGCTTCTTGCCGCGATGGGCGGGGCGCCCAAGCAGGTCATGGCAAAGTGGAATTCGCTCAAACCCGTGATGGAGAACGCGACCAAGCCGGTGGCCATCGCCTTCCTGGGCGACGAGTTGCCGATGCCGTCCGAATTTCTCGACGAGGTTCGCGCGGCCGGCGTTCCCTTCTTCCGTTCGCCGGAACGGGCCATGCGCGCCTTCAACAACATCGCGAAACTGGACCGCCGGCCCGATCTGCCGCAGCCGGCGCCGGTCTCGGCAGGCGAGCCGCGCGCGGTTGCCGAGCATGAGGGCAAGGCGCTGCTGCGCGCGCGCGGGCTTGTCGTTCCCGAGGGCGGGCTGGCGGGCGAACTCGACGCTGCCAAGGCTATCGCGACACGCATCGGCTATCCCGTCGCGCTCAAGGTGCAGGCAGCCGACATCGCGCACAAGAGCGATCTCGGCGGCGTGAAGCTGAACCTCGCCGACGAGGCCTCGCTGACGAAGGCCTGGGGCGAGATCGAAGCCTCGCTTGAGAAACACGCCGCCGGCAAGGCGATCGACGGCATGCTGGTCGAGACCATGGCACCGCGCTTCGACCTCGAGCTGGTGGTCTCGGCACGCCGCGACCCGTCCTGGGGCGTGGTGCTGATCGTGGGTCTGGGCGGGGTGCTGACTGAACTGATGCACGACATCCGCATGATGCCGGCTGGCCTGCCTCGCGATGCGATCGAAAGGGAGCTCGACCTGCTCAAGGGCGCGGCCCTGCTGCGCGGTTATCGCGGCTCGAAGCCGCTCGACGTCGAGGCGGTCGTGGAATTCCTCGATCGGCTGGGCCGGCTGGTGCTCGAAGACGGCTCGATCGTCGAAGTCGAGATCAATCCGCTCGTCGTCTACCCGCAAGGGCAGGGCGTGGGCATCCTCGACGTCCTGATGACCAGAAAGGACTGAAAAATGGCTTCCTCCTATCCCGAACTCGGTCTGTTCATCGACAACCGCCTGCGCCCCGGCCGGGGCGAGGGTGAGCGTGTCGTCATCAACCCCGCCAGTGGCGAGGCGCTCGCGCGCCTGCCGATCGCCTCGCGCGACGATCTCGACGACGCGCTGGCAAGTGCCGAGCGCGCTTTCGCGGGCTGGCGCAAGACCTCGGCGCTCGAACGCTCGAACATTCTGCGCAAGGCGGCCAACATCATTCGCGCGCGTCTCGACGACTATGCCCGCATCATGACGCTCGAGCAGGGCAAGGTGCTGATGGAGTCGCGCATCGAACTTTCCGCCGCGGCCGACATCATCGACTGGTTCGCCGAGGAGGGCCGCCGCGCCTATGGCCGCGTCATTCCATCCCGCCAGCCCGACATCCGCTATTCGACGCTGATGCAGCCGGTGGGGCCTGTGGCGGCCTTCTCGCCGTGGAATTTCCCGGCAGTCATCCCCGCACGCAAGGTCGCGGCTTCGCTGGCGGCGGGCTGTACCTGCATCATCAAGCCGGCGGAAGAGACCCCCGGCACCATGCTGGCGATCGCGCAGGCCTTTGCAGAGGCGGGCCTGCCGGAAGGCGTCCTGTCGGTGGTGACCGGCCATCCTTCGGAAATCTCCACCTATCTGATCGCCTCGCCCATCATCCGCAAGGTCTCCTTCACGGGCTCGACCTCCGTCGGTCGCGAGATCGCGCGGCTGGCTGGCGACAGCATCAAGCGCGTGACGCTGGAACTCGGCGGTCATGCGCCGGTGCTGGTGCTGGAAGATGCGGACGTGGAGAAGGCGGCCGCCACGAGTGCGGCGTTCAAGTTCCGCAATGCGGGCCAGGTCTGCATCGCGCCGACGCGCTTCTACGTGCACGAAAAGGTGCATGACGAATTCGTCGAGAGCCTGTCGGCCAAGGCCGGTGCGCTGAAGGTGGCCGATGGTCTGTCGCAGGGCGCGCAGATGGGGCCGATGGCCAATCCGCGTCGCCCGGAAGCCATGGAAAGCCTTATTGGCGACGCGGTCAAGGCGGGTGCCCGTGTCGCGGCCGGCGGCGAGAGCGGCGCCAATCGCGGTTTCTTCTGGCAGCCGACGGTGCTGGCCGACGTGCCAGAGACCGCGCGGATCATGAACGAGGAACCGTTCGGCCCGGTCGCCGTGGTGCGCCGCATCTCGTCCACCGACGAAGCCATCGCCGCCGCCAACCGTCTGCCCTTCGGCCTTGCCGCCTATGCCTTCACACGGTCGACCGCCAACAGCATCCGTCTGGGCGAGGAGGTCGAGACCGGCATGCTGGGCATCAACAACATGATGATCAATCTGGCCGAGACGCCTTTTGGCGGCGTCAAGGACAGCGGCTATGGCAGCGAAGGCGGCTCGGAAGGGTTGGAAGCCTATCTGAACGTCAAGCTGGTCAGCGAAAGCTGATCGGCGGGAGCACTGAGGATGGATTTCGGTTTTTCCGACGAACAACGCATGCTGCGCGACAGCGTGCGCACGCTCATGGATCGCCATGCGCCGACCGACATGGTCGCGCGCCATGACCGCGAGCGGCTCTATCCCTACGATCTCCACAAGGCCTGGGCGGAGGCGGGGCTGATTGCCTTGCCATTTGCCGAAGCCAATGGCGGTCTCGGCGGCTCCGTCATCGACATGGCGATCGTGGGCGAGGAGATCGCCTATACGAGCGCCGACTTCTTCATGGCCTATGCGGGCGGCGTGTTCTGCGGGCTGAACATCGAGCGCAAGGGCAGCGAAGAGCAGAAGGCGGCGTTCCTGCCGAAGCTGATTGCCGGCGATCTGCGCATGGCGATCTGCATCTCGGAGGCGGATGCCGGTTCGGATGTCGGGGCCATGCGCACCGTCGCAAAGCAGGAGGGCGAGACCTGGCGGGTCGATGGCCACAAGCTCTGGTGCACCGGCGCGGGCGTCAAGGACACCCTGCTCAATGTCTATCTGAAGACCGACACCACGGTTCATCACTCCAAAGGCATGTCGCTCTTTCTCATCGACAACGACACGCCCGGCATCGAGCTGAAGAAGCTCGATATGCTGGGCCGCGGCGCCACCGGCACCTACGAGATCCGCTTCGACGGCGTGAAGGTCGATCCGGACCGGATCGTGGGTGGCGTGAATGGCGGGTGGGGCTGCATTCTCGCCGGCCTGCAGGTGGAGCGCATCACGTCGGCGGCGGGCAATTGCGGTGCGGCGCGTGCCGTGGTCGACCTCGCCGCAGAATATGCGAGCGAGCGCAAGCAGTTTGGCAAGCCGATCGGCGCCAACCAGGCGATCGCTCACATGCTGGCCGACATGCGGACCCAGGTCGAAGCCGCGCGGACGCTGATGTGGCAGGCCGCCTGGAAGGTCTCCGAAGGGCACGACGCGCTGGCCGAAATCTCGATGGCGAAGCTGTACTCCTCGGAAACCTATGCCAAGGTAGCCAGCATGGGCATGCAGATCTTCGGGGCGTATGGCTACTCGATGGAGTTTCCCATGCAGCGCCATTATCGTGATTCCCGCAGCGCGACGATCGCCGCCGGCTCATCGCAGATGCTGCGAAATCTGATCGCGCGCTCCATGGGGCTGAAGGTCGAGTGAGGCGCCGGCCGCTTCACGGAAATCTTGCATTCCGAGACTGATGCATCTAAATAGCAGGATGCCTTATATAGCGCATGTGATGCCGGCGATGTCGCCCGCGTCCAAACTGGGAGGAACTAGCATGCAGCGCACATTCCAGATCGCCGGAACGCTCATCGCGGCCGCCGGGATCGCACTCGCATCCACGATGGCGGCTTCGGCACAGCCGGCACGCGCCACGATTGGTACCGGCCCCGCCGGGACCGCCTACAACCAGATCGGCACCACCGTCTCGGCAGCCATTCAGGATGCCCTCGGTATACCGGCTACCGCGCGCCCGTTCAGCGGAACGTCGCAATATCTGCCCATGCTGCACCGTGGCGAGATCACGATGGGCATCAATTCCGCGCTGGATTCGCAGGAAGCGTTCGCGGGGCAGGGCGCCTATGACCAGCGGCTCTCGGAAATTCGCGCGCTGACCATGATCTCGCGCTCGCCCTACGCCTTCTACGCGCGGGCCGATTCCGGCATGACCAATGTCGGCGATCTGGCCGGCCAGGCGGTCGTCACCGAATACCGCGCCATCGCCTCCTTCAACCAGGTCAACGCCGCCATCCTGGCAACCGCCGGCCTGACGCCGGACGACGTGCAGGGCGAGACGGTCGCCGGCATTCCGGACGCCACGCGCGCACTGGTCGAAGGCCGTGTCGTTTCGTCTGCCTCCATCGTCGGCATCCCGGCACTGCGGGAGGCCGATGCCTCGGTCTCCGGCGGTCTGCGCGTTCTGGCGCTAGGCGACAATGAAGACGCACTGGATGCCGTTGCCGGCTTCACCGCGACCACGCTGAACCCCGGTCCCGCCTTCGTGGGCATTTCCGAGCCGACGCGGGTCGCACAGTTCGACGTCTTCATGAATGTCGGCACCAGCCTGAGCGACGACGATGCCTACGCCCTCGTGAAGGCGATCCACGAAAGCTGGAGCACCATGCAGGAAAGCCTGCCGATGCTGCGCGCCGTTCAGGCCGATCAGCTGGCCTCGCTGAACTTCAGCCACCCCTACCATGAAGGTGCGGTGCGCTACTTCGAGGAAATCGGTCTGTGGACCGAAGAGCACCAGGCACGCCAGGACGAAGTGCTGGCCGGCAACTGATCAAGTGATCCGGCGGCGATGACGCCGCCGGCGACCTGCGAATTGCGGCCTTTCGCCCGAGATGGCGGAGGGCCGGTTTCCTCCGACGAGACGGATTTCTACCTTGGCCTCTGTCACCCACAATCTGCTTCGCCTCTACCATTTTTTCCTGTTGGTCGGCGGTATCGTGTGGGCGGCGAATTTCCTGCCGCGGATGGGCGTTTCCCTCATCGAGGCGGAGTGGCTCGGACCCTATCTCGGCGTGGCCGTCGCCGCGGCCTATCTCAGCCAGCCCTATGGCAAGAAGGCTGGATTGGCGGATATCGCGCTGGGGTTCGCCTCGATCGCGAGCTGGCTCTGGCTCGCCTACAATTTCCAGTTCTGGATCCTGGACATCGCAGGCGCGACGCCGGCGAAATACATTCCGGCTCTCATCGCCATCCTCACCCTGATGGAGGCGATCCGGAAGGTCTGCGGCCTGTCGATCACTCTGCTGGTCTGGGCGCTGCTCGTCTATGGCCTGTTCGGCTATCTGCTCGATCCACCGCTGCAGGCCGACCGCGTCTCGCTGCCGGGGCTGTCATTCTACCTCTACTCAGACACCAACGCGATTCCCGGACTCGTCCTGGTCATCATCGCCTCCATCGTCATTGCCTTCATCGTGCTCGGCAAGCTGATGGAGGTCAGCGGCGCCACCCAGTTCTTCACCGACATCGCACTTTCGGTGATGGGACACCGGCGTGGCGGTCCGGCGAAGGTGGCCATTCTCGCCTCGTCGCTGTTCGGTTCGATCAGCAGTTCGCCGGTCGGCAACATCATGTCGACGGGCATCGTGACGATCCCGCTGATGAAGCGGACCGGCTTTCGCCCGCATCACGCAGCCGCCATTGAGTCCGTGGCCTCCACGGGGGGCCAGATCGCGCCGCCGGTGATGGGCGCCACCGCCTTCCTGATGGCCGAGTTCCTGCAGATCAGCTACGGACAGGTGGTGCTCGCCGCGCTGCTGCCGGCGGTGCTCTATTATGTCTGCCTGTTCATGCAGGTGGACGCGGTGGCCGCCCGCGACAACCTCAAGGGCATGAAGCGGGCAGACCTGCCCAAGCTCGGCCCGGTGCTGGCGAAAGGGTGGATATTCGTCGTGCCGCTGGCGGTGCTGATCTATCTCATCTTCTGGGGCAACATGACGCCGGGCTTTGCCGCATTGTCGGCGTCAGGGCTGCTGCTGGTACTCGCGCTGTTCATGGGGCGCATGCGCACGCTCGAGGAATGGCGGCGGCTTGTCATCGACGGCGGCGCGACGATCGTGCCCCTGGTACTGATCGCCGGCGCGGCGGGCGTCGTGGTCGGCGTGATGAACATCACCGGCCTCGGCCAGTCGCTCTCCTTCGTCCTGGCCCGCATCGGCGAGAACTGGGGCCTGTTCGGCATGCTGCTGATCACGGCGGTCCTGTCCATCATCCTGGGCATGGGCATGCCGTCGACGGCGATCTACATCATTCTCGCCTCGATCATCGCGCCGGCTCTCGTCAACATGGGCATCCCGATCCTGGCGGCGCATTTCTTCATCTTCTATTTCGGCGTCCTGTCCTTCCTGACACCACCGGTCGCCGTTTCCAGTTTCGTGGCGGCGGGCCTCGCCGGCGCGGACATGTGGAAGACGGGCTGGGCCGGCATGCGCTTTTCCTTCGTCGCCTATCTCATCCCCTTCGTGTGGGTCTACGATCCGGCGCTCCTGATGGACGGCAGCTGGCCGGCCATCGTCCTGGTGGTCGCCACGACACTGGCGGCCATCATGCTGGTGACCCGTTCCATGGCGATCCGGTTGGCCGGCGCGGTCAGCTGGGGATTCTATCTGGCGCATTGGCTCGTGGCTGTCGCCATTGGCGTCTCTCCCATCATTCTCGGCGCGGAATCGGTGATGGCAGCCATGCTTGCGGCTGCCGGCATCGGCTGGTGGCTCGTGACCGGCTATGTGGCCGCCCGGAAGGAGCGAACGGAAGAGGCGGCCTGAACGTCGCCTCCCTGTGCAAGCGCCGGGACTGGAACCAGCAGGCGTATCAGCCGTTGGCGAACTGAGCCGCCACGGTTGCGGGGTCTGCGCGTTGCCGCTACTAAGCCCCGCGACAGGTGTCATGCCGCCTTTGCATGACGCCATCATATTCCAGCGAATCCGAGAGCCGCCCGAGTATGGACCAGACGCCCTATTATCTCATCGACCGTGAGAAGCTGCTTCGCAACATGGCGGTGATGGACCGCGTGCGCGAGGAGAGCGGCGCCAAGACGCTGCTGGCTCTCAAATGCTTCGCGACCTGGTGCGTCTTCGACACGATGAGCCGGCACATGGACGGCACGACCTCCTCCTCGCTCAACGAGGTGAGGCTCGGACGCGAGAAATTCGGTGGCGAGACGCACGCCTACTCGGTTGCCTATGCCGATCACGAGATCGACGAGGTGGTCAGTCATGCCGACAAGATCATCTTCAACTCGATCGGCCAGCTGGAGCGCTTTTCCGAGCATTCCAAGGGCATCGTGCGCGGGTTGCGGCTCAATCCCGGCGTAAGCAGCTCCGACTTCGACCTGGCGGATCCCTCGCGGCCCTTCTCGCGGCTCGGCGAATGGGATGCCAGCAAGGTCGAGGCGGTGATCGACAAGATCACCGGCTTCATGGTGCACAACAATTGCGAGAACGAGGATTTTTCGCATTTCGACCGCCTGCTTTCCGAGGTCGAAGCACGCTTCGGACATCTGTTCGAGAAGGTCGAATGGGTGAGCCTGGGCGGCGGCATACACTTCACCGGCAAGGATTACCCGCTCGGCGATTTCTGCGCGCGGCTGAAGGCGTTTTCCGAGCGCTACGGCGTGCAGGTCTATCTGGAGCCGGGCGAGGCCGCGATCACCGGCACGACGACGCTTGAAGTGACGGTGCTCGACACGCTCTTCAACGGCAAGAACCTCGCCATCGTCGATTCCTCGACCGAGGCGCATATGCTCGACCTGCTGATCTACCGGCAGAGCGCCAAGATGGAGCCGAACGAGGGGCCGCACGAATATATGATCTGCGGCAAGTCGTGTCTGGCCGGCGACATCTTCGGCGAGTTCCGTTTTCCGAACGAACTCAAGCCCGGTGACAGGCTGTCGATCCAGGATGCGGCGGGCTACACGATGGTGAAGAAGAACTGGTTCAACGGCGTCGCCATGCCCGCCATCGCGATCCGCGAGAAGGATGGATCGATCACGTCCGTTCGCACATTCGACTATGAGGATTACGCCGCCAGTCTCTCGTGAGGCCTGGCAGAACGAAACGCTAGCGATCTGCAGGTGGAAATGAAGAAGAACGTTCTGATCATCGGCGCCGGGGGCGTCGGCCAGGTAGTGGCCCACAAATGCGCCCAGAACAACGATGTGCTGGGCGATATCCACATCGCCTCGCGCACGATCGACAAATGCCGCGCGATTGTCGAGAGCGTGCATCTCAAGAAGAACATGAAGCAGCCGGGCGTTCTCGAGGCACATGCACTCGATGCGCTGGACGTCGAGGCCACCAAGGCCCTTATCCAGAAGACCGGCGCGCAGATCGTCATCAATGTAGGGCAGGCCTTCATCAACATGTCGGTTCTGTCGGCATGCCTGGAGACGGGCGCGGCCTATATGGACACCGCCATTCACGAGGAGCCCGACAAGATCTGCGAGACGCCCCCCTGGTATTCCAATTACGAGTGGAAGCGGCGCGAGGAATGCGCGGAGAAGGGCGTGACCGCCATCCTCGGCGTCGGTTTCGATCCGGGCATGGTCAATGCCTATGCCGCGCTGGCGGCACGGGACTATTTCGACAAGATCGAGTCCATCGACATCATCGACGTCAATGCCGGCGACCATGGCAAGTATTTTGCCACCAATTTCGATCCGGAGATCAATTTCCGCGAATTCACCGGCACGGTGTGGTCATGGCAGGACAGCCAGTGGACCGCCAACACCATGTTCGAGGTCGGCCGCGAATGGGACCTGCCGGTGGTCGGCAAGCGCCAGACCTACATGACCGGCCATGACGAGATCCACTCGCTGCAGCGCAATCTCGACGTGCCTAACATCCGCTTCTGGATGGGTTTCGGCGAACGCTACATCACCGTCTTCACGGTGCTGAAGAATCTCGGCCTTCTGTCCGAGCAGCCGGTGACGACCGCCGAAGGGCTGGAGGTCGTGCCGCTCAAGGTGGTGAAGGCCGTGCTGCCCGATCCGTCCTCGCTTGCGCCGAACTATACCGGCAAGACCTGCATCGGCGATCTCGTCAAAGGCCAGAAGGACGGCAAGGAGCGCGAGGTCTTCATCTACAACGTCGCGGATCATGCCGAGGCCTATAAGGAGGTCGGCAGCCAGGCGATCTCGTATACGGCCGGCGTGCCGCCGGTAGCCGCCGCGATGCTGATCGCGGACGGTACCTGGGATCCGGGCACCATGGTCAATGTGGAAGAGCTGGACCCGCGGCCTTTCCTGGCCATCCTCAACCGCATAGGCCTCCCGACCCGCATCAAGGAAGGCGAGAAGGACGAGGCATTCACCTACGAAGGGTGAGGATCCGTCGCCACGCATAATGAAAAGGCCGGCGATCAAGCGATCGCCGGCCTTTTTTGTTGGTGCTTGCTGCAATGGCCACCGCGCCGAGGGCGCGGGAGCGAGGCCTAAGCCGCTGCGCGCTGGCGGCGCGGACGGCGGCGCTTGTTGCCTGCGGGACGCTGCTGCTCGCCCTGCCTCTGGCCGGATCTGGCCTCTGCCGACTTCTGGCCAGGCTTCTGATGTCCGCTTTTCATGCGCGGGCCGTTGCCGGGCCGCTGACGCTGCGCGTCGCGGCGCTCCTTCGAGGCCTCGTCGGCTGCCTGCGCGGCTGCCTGCCGGCTCGGTTCCGTGCCGCCGACGACCTCGAGCGCGATGCCCGTCAGCTTCTCGATGCCCCGCAAAAGGTGCATCTCGGCTGCCGAGCAGAATGCCACGGCCTTGCCCTCGGCACCTGCACGCGCGGTGCGGCCGATCCGGTGGACATAGGATTCGGCAACTTCCGGCAGGTCGAAATTATAGACGTGGGAAACGCCCGGAATATCGATCCCGCGCGCCGCCACATCGGTCGCCACGAGCACGCGAATCTCGCCGTCGCGGAACGCCTTGATGGCGCGCTCACGCTGGCCCTGGCTTTTGTTGCCGTGAATGGAGGCCGCTGCCAGCCCGTCCTTGACGAGGTTCTTCATCAGCTTCTCCGCGCCGTGCTTGGTGCGGGCGAATACCAGCGAGAGATCGCCGGGACGCTGCTTCAGAAGATTGGTCAGAAGACCGGTCTTGGCACGCTGGTCGACAAAATGAACCGACTGGGCAACCCGGTCGGCGGTGCGTCCGGGCGGGGAGACCTCGACCCGGACCGGATCGACCAGATAGGCACGCGACAGATCCTCGATCTGGTTCGGCATGGTGGCCGAGAACAGCATCGTCTGGCGCGGCGTGCCGACCAGCTTGGCGATCTGGCGCAAGGCGTGGATGAAGCCGAGATCCAGCATCTGGTCGGCTTCGTCCAGGATCAGCACCTTCGCGGTGTCGAGCCGAATCGCCTTGCGCTCGACGAGGTCGAGCAGGCGACCGGGCGTGGCCACCAGAATGTCGGTCCCGCGCTGCAGCGCATTGGTCTGGGCGTTGATCGACTGGCCGCCAACGACCGCAGTCACCTTGAGATGCGAATGGCGCACGAAGCCACGCAGATTGGTGGCGATCTGGTTTACCAGTTCGCGCGTCGGCGCCAGGATCAGCGCATGGGTGGCCCGCGGGCCGGGGCGTGCGCCGTAGCCGGAGAGCTTCTGGATCAAAGGCAGGCCGAAGGCGGCCGTCTTGCCGGTGCCGGTCTGGGCGAGGCCCACGAGATCGCGGCCTTCGAGCAGATGCGGAATGGCCTGCACCTGGATCGGGGTGGGCTGGGTGAAGCCCAGTTCGGTTACGGACTTAAGAATGGCGGGCGAGAGCCCGAGAGTGGAAAAATCAGTCAATTTTCTAGCCTTTCAGGCGGCCAGCGAATCCATCGCGGCCGCGAATCAATATGCGCGGGGCCACGTCCTTCAAGACGCCTGTCGCGCGGTTGCGGTTGCGACCGCGGCGGATTCAGACCGCCTGGTCGTCAGCACCCCGCGTGAATTGGGAACCTGTTGGAGAAGATCGGTGGCGAGGATCGCGACCGAGACGTCCGCCCTGCCTCTTTCTCATGGCCATGCCGACAAGGTCGGAGATCATGGGGGCGGGCTGCTCACGCGGCAGCCAAGCGGGTACGGCCCGTATATCGGGGTTGGCGGCGCACAAGTCAAGCCGATGCCTGCATGGGAGGTATCCGGCCGGCTTGTTCAATGTGGCTGCGAGCAGCTAGAATTCACGCTGCCGTAAGGGCGCGCGACCTTCAAGACGCGCCTTCGTCCATCGTCGGGAGTTCGAAAAGGAGGAACGAGCCAGCATGTCGCAAATTCCAAAATGTCTTTCCAGCCGCCTCGGGGGCGCCCTTCTGGGGGCCATCGTCTTGAGTGTCGCGGGTGCCAGCCCTTCGCTGGCAATGCAGGAGATCGGAACGATAGAGGCCACGATCGGTGGCCAATCCGGCACCTGGACGACGCTGCACCTGGCTTCGGAAGATACCGCGACGGCTGAACATTCGCAGGTCGGGCCAATGACTTCGATATCCATCCAGGGTCACGATCCGGAGTCGGGATCGATGATGCGCAACGTCCTGTCGCTCGATGTCACATTGATGGGGGAGGGCCCTTCGGCCGAGACCTTCGATTCGACGCTGTCCCTGTTTCCGGAAGGCATGTCCGGACCCTTCTTTACCAGCGGCGACGGGCAGATGGAGGTCAGCTTCCAGTTCGACGATCTCGATCTGTCCGAGAGGGGCCACGCGCGCGGCCGCTTCTCGGGGCAGCTCTGCCGCCAGGACGGGATGTTCGCGGAGCCCGATCTCGATGACTGCCGCGCGATCGAAGGCACCTTCGATACGCAATTGCACCTCGCCGAGTATTAGGCCAGCGGGCAATGCCGATTGAGCGGCAGGCTGGTTGGGGCTAAGGAGGGCGAACCAACACTCGCGAGACCTCCTCATGCTGAAGACCCCGTACCTCCTATTCCTCGGCGATGCCCCGGACCAGCTTGCGGCCAAGACGGCCCAGGGTGTGCGCGACTGGCGTCCCGAATTCGCGTTGGGGCAGATGCGACTTGCAAACTGCAAGGCCGATCTCGGACTGGATGAGATGGACATTGCCCAGGCCTGGGAGGCTGGCGCGCGCACGCTGGTCATCGGCGCGGCCAATCGCGGTGGCGTGATGTCGGACGACTGGATGCCGATACTGATCGAGGCGCTGGAAAAGGGCATGGACATCGCGTCGGGCCTGCACGATCGCCTTCAGGATCGCCCGGAGATCGTGGCTGCGGCCAAGGCCTCGGACACGCGGCTGATCGACGTGCGGACGCCGCAGAACAAGTATCCCATCGGCAATGGGGCCGCGCGCAAGGGCAAACGATGCCTGGCGGTCGGCACCGATTGTTCTGTCGGCAAGATGTACACCGCACTCGCCATGGAAAAGGCGATGCGCGAGGCGGGCATGAAGGCCACGTTCCGCGCGACGGGCCAGACGGGAATCCTCATCACCGGGTCGGGCGTGCCGCTGGACGCGGTCGTGGCGGACTTCATGGCCGGTTCGATCGAGTGGCTGACGCCCGACAATGACGACGACCACTGGGACCTGATCGAAGGGCAGGGCAGCCTGTTCCACCCTTCCTTCTCGGGCGTGACCATGGCGCTGATTCACGGTGGCCGGCCGGATGCGCTGGTCCTCTGCCATGAGCCCACGCGCACCCACATGCGCGGGCTTCCACATTACAAGCTTCCGACACTAGAGGCGCTGCGCGATCTCTCGCTGGAAACGGCGCGAATCGTCAATCCGGACGTCCGTGTGACGGGTGTGTCGGTGAACACTGCGGCCATGAGCGAAGATGAAGCCAAGGCCTATCTGACCAAGGTGGAAGACCGGATGGGCCTGCCGACGGTCGATCCCTACCGGCATGGCGCGGCGCGCCTGGCCGAGGCGCTCTGACGCGGTTGCCGCCGAAGCGCGGCGGGCGCTAGGGTGCAGGAAAGCTGTTTTGCGGCAAATCATTCTGGAGGAAACCACATGAACCCATCTGCCCAGGTCGCCATCATTACAGGCGGAAGCTCCGGCCTCGGTGAGGCAACGGCGCGCGCGCTTGCGGCAAAAGGGGCGAAGGTCGCCATTCTCGACGTCGCCGAGCAGCGGGCACAGAAGGTCGCCGAAGAACTCGGCGGCGTCGGCATCAAATGCGACGTGTCCAATGAGGACAGCGCCAAGGCAGCCATCGCCGCGGCTGCCGAGAAGCTCGGCGACCCGCGAATCCTGGTCAATTGCGCGGGCATCGCAGTCGCCATGAAGACGGTCAGCAAGGACGGCGCTCACCCGCTCGACATCTATCGCAAGGTTCTGGAAGTGAACCTTCTCGGTACCTTCAACATGATCCGCCTCTTTGCCGTGCGGGTTCAGGATCTCGAGCCGCTGGAAGGCGGAGAGCGCGGCGTGATCGTCAACACGGCCTCCGTCGCGGCCTATGACGGCCAGATCGGCCAGGTCGCCTATTCGGCCTCCAAGGGCGGCGTGGTCGGCATGACCCTGCCGATCGCACGCGATCTCGCACGGTCCGGCATCCGGGTCTGCACCATCGCGCCCGGCATCTTCAAGACGCCCATGCTGGCCGGCCTGCCGCAGGAAGCGCAGGATTCGCTCGGCCAGCAGGTTCCGTTCCCGCCTCGCCTCGGCGAACCGGCCGAGTATGGCGCGCTTGCCTGCCATATCGTCGAAAACCAGATGCTCAACGGCGAGACGATCCGCCTCGACGGGGCCATCCGCATGGCCCCGAAATAGGGCCGTCGATCTTGGCCCAGGAGGCGCCACGGGGCCCGCTGGCCGGGCTGAAGGTGATCGAGATGGCCGGGCTCGGCCCCGTGCCCCTGGCCGGGCTGATGCTGGCCGAGATGGGCGCCGAGGTTCTGCGGGTCGAGCGGCTGGGCAGCGGCGCCGATCTGCTCGGCCAGCCGAAACGCTACGACCTCGACCGGCACGGACGCAAGATCGTCAAGCTCGATCTGAAACGAGCCGAAGGCGTCGACCTGCTGGTGGAGATGGCGAAGGCCGCCGACCTGCTCATCGAGGGCTTCCGACCCGGCGTGATGGAGCGTCTGGGCCTTGGTCCCGAAATCCTGCAAGCGGCCAATCCGGGCCTCATCTACGGCCGCATGACGGGCTTCGGCCAGGATGGTCCAATGAGCAAGAGGGCGGGTCACGACATCACCTATCTCGCTCATTCCGGCGTTCTTCATGCCATCGGCGAGAAGGGCGGGCGGCCGATCCCGCCGCTCAACCTGGCGGCCGATTATGGCGGCGGGACCATGTTCCTGATCATGGGCGTCCTGGCCGCCCTGTTCGAGCGCGGGCGCTCGGGCCGAGGACAGGTGGTGGACGCCGCGATGATCGACGGCGCGGCGATGCTGGCGGCCCCGTTTTTCGGCTTTCTGGCATCCGGGTTCTGGCAGGACCGACGCGGTTCCAACCTGCTCGATACCGGCGCGCCTTTCTACGACACCTATGAGACGGCGGATGGTGGCCATCTCGCGGTTGGTTGTCTGGAGCCGCAGTTCTTCGCCGAATTCGCCCGGCTGCTGCCGCTCGACGACACGCTGGCGCAACGCCAGTACGACGTCTCCCTATGGGGCGAGATGCGCGAGGCCATCGCGGCCCGTCTGAAGGAGAAGACGCGCGACGAATGGGCCGAACACTTCGGAGCAACGGATGCCTGCGTGGCGCCGGTCCTGTCGATGAGCGAGGCGCCTGCGCACCCGCACAATGCGGCCCGCGAGACCTTTGTCGAGGCGGGCGGTTTCACGCGGCCGGCGCCGGCACCACGTTTCTCGCGCAGCACCACGCGGGTCCGTGGGTTGGAAGAGGCGGCACCAGGCGAAGCGCTTGCGAGGTTCGGGATAGACCCGGGGCGCTGCGAAGAACTGCTTTCGGCCGGCATCGTGGGCAAGGGTTGAAGAATATGACCGAGAAGAAGGAGGTCATCCGACCGACGGATGACGAGGCGACCGGGCTGGCGCGGTCCCTTATGCGCTCCGCTCGCTATGGCGCGCTTGCGGTGCTTGACCCCGAGACCGGGGCGCCTCAGGCCAGTCGCGTTGCGGTTGCGACCGACCTCGATGGGACGCCGATCATCCTTGTCTCCTCGCTGTCGGGTCACACGCCTGGGCTTCTGGCCGATGCGCGCTGTTCGCTGCTGCTGGGCGAGCCCGGCAAGGGCGATCCGCTGGCACATCCCCGCGTCACCATCGCCTGCTGCGCCGAGCGCGTCGAACGTGGCAGCGAGGATCATGTGCGCATCGCGCGCCGTTTTCTCGCCCGCCATCCCAAGGCAAAGCTCTATGCGGATTTCGGCGATTTCGCCTATTTCCGGCTGCATCCCGAAGGTGCCAGTCTCAATGGCGGCTTCGGCAAGGCCTATCGGTTGACGGCCGACGACCTCCTCTCGGACAAAACGGTGGCTGAAGGACTTGCAGGCAGCGAAGCAGGCGCGGTCGCCCACATGAATGCGGACCATGCCGACGCCATCGCGCTCTATGCGCGCCATTACGGCAAGGCCGCCGCCGGAGCCTGGACCCTGACCGGCATCGATCCTGACGGCCTCGATCTTGCACTCGGCGACAAGGTGCTGCGGATCGGTTTCCCAAGGCCGCTGCATGCCGCAGGCGAGATGCGCAAGGCGCTGGTCGCGATGGCGGCCGAATGCCGGGAAGCGCTCGGGGAATAAGCCATGACGCCGATCAGGATCGAAAGCGCCGACGATCCCCGTATCGCAGCCTATCGCTCGATCCGTGAGCGCGACCTCGCCGGGCGGCACGGCGCCTTCGTGGCGGAAGGCAAGGTGGTCCTGAACGTGCTGTTTGCCTCGCGGCGCTTCACCGCGGATTCAGTGCTGGTGCTCGAGAACCGGCTGGCGGGGCTCGAGGCAACGCTCTCGCAGGCCCCCGAAGACATGCCGGTCTACCTTGCCTCGCAGGATGTGATGGACGCGATCGCCGGTTTCCACATCCATCGCGGCATACTCGCCATCGGGCGTCGGGGGGCCGAGCCTGATGCAGCCGATCTGCTGCGCACCCTTCCGCAAGAGGCGCTGCTGGTCGTGCCGATCGGGATCTCCAACCACGACAATATAGGCGCGATCTTTCGCAACGCGGCGGCGTTCGACGCGGATGCGGTGCTGATGGACGCTTCATGCTGCGACCCGCTCTACCGCAAGGCCATCCGCGTTTCGGTGGGCGCGGCGCTGAAGGTGCCGTTCGCGCGGGGCGGAAGCGCGGCCGCACTGGTGGAGCTGTTGCGCGAAAGGGGTTTCGACATTCTCGCCCTCACCGGCGGCGGAAACATGGATATCGGCGATGTCGGGCCCGGAGGGCGCCGGGCGCTGCTGCTGGGGACGGAAGGGCAGGGGCTGCCTGCCGATGTGCTTTCCGCCGCCAATACCGTGAGAATTCCGATGTCGGCAGGCATGGACAGCCTCAACGTCGCAGCCGCCTCGGCCATCGCGCTGCACCGTCTCTGGCGCGGCGCGCGTTAGCTCGCGTCGACGCGATGCTGCAGGGCGCGGATGCGTTCGGCCAGGCTGATGGCCCCCTGACCGGCGTCGTCGGAAGGCAGGACGTCGATCATCTCCGAGATGCGGGAATCGGGCGCCTCGAGCCTTGCGGCCATCGCCACCACCTCTGCGGCGAGTTCATGCATCTGCTCGCGGAGCTTTTCATCGTCGCCCCCTGCCTGCACCAGCTGCCGCAATTGGCGGTTCTCATGCTGAAGTTCGGCCAGTTGAGCCTCGATCGAGTCGTCTTCGGAGTGCTCTGTCTGCCCATCGACCTGGGTATTGTCGCCGGCCGCTGGCCGCGCCTGGCGGCGCAGGCGCGCCAGTTCCTTCTCGCGCCGCTCCAGCCTTTCTTCCGCATTGGTCAGATTGGTGATCATGCGTGCCATCTTGCGCTCAAGATCCGCAATCTTCCGCCGCGTGGTATCTGCTTGTCCCTGCAGTTGCCGGTTTTCGGCGATGGTTTCGCGCATCTTGCGCTCCGCCTCCTTGCGGCCGCTGCGTGCAACGGCAATGTCGCCCGACAGTTTCTCGATCTCGGTTTCGCGCGCCACGAGTTCGATCTGCCTGCTGGAGGCGGCAAAGCTGGCATCGTCGTAAAGCGTGCCGATCTTGTCGATCTCCTGGGCCTGCTCGTCGATGCGGGCGCGGGCCGCCGAGAGCCTTTCCACTGTCTGGGCGAGTTCCTGCTGGGACTTCTCGAGCCGGCCCGTCAGCCTGGCAATTTCGGCTTCGAGGGATGCCGATTTCTCGCGGGCGGCATCGCGCTGCGCGGTGAGGGCCTTCGAGTCCTCCTGGCGCCGCCCGATCTCGACGGCCTGACGCGAAGCCTTTTCCGCGGTCACCTGGAGCTTCTGCTCCAGCCGACGGATGGACATGGCGAATTCGGCCCGGAGCGCATCCTTCTCCGCCTGTATCTCGCTCAAGGTCAGCGGGATTGAGGATTCGACGCGCTTGCGCGTGAGGTTGACCGCGCGGCGCCAGATGACGGGAGCCACCATCAAAGCGAGGAAGCCGGCGCACAAAAAGCCCAGCAAAAAGAAAAGGATGCTCTGGATCACGCTGTCATGCTTCCGTCCGCGCCGTCGCCGCCACAGTCAAGCGTCCCGGTCGGCGATGTGGACAGACTTTGCCATGAGCCTGCGACTCGAATCCAGCCCCGGAAGTGGCCGCGCAAGAACGCGGCCCTCAACGTGATGCTTCAGAAAGGGTTCCAGGTGGGGTTCTGGGTCAGCTTGAGATAGCCGATATTGACGCCCAGGCGGGCGCCGACGCCGGTGCGCACGGGCACCAGCAGGACATCGCCGCGACGCATGACGTTGAAGCCCAGGCCCGCTACGACGTAGGCCGAGCCAGCAACACCCACATACCGGTCGTAGAGGCTCGGCACCTGGTCGAGATTGTAGACGAGGATCATGGTCCTCGATCCCTGTCCGCCAAAATCCCAGCCGAGCGATGGACCTTGCCAGAAGACCCTGTGGTCGCCGACATTCTTGGTGAACAGCGTGCCTTCGCCATAGGTCAGGCCGCCGATGACGGCTCCCGAACCTTCCTCGCCGAGAATGTAGCCGTTCGGCAGGCCGAGCGAGGAGAAAACGTGCTCGACGACCGAGGCAAGGCCGCCGGAGGTGGCGCCGAAGAAGTGGTGACCGGCGTCGAGGACTTCCTGCGCCGAAAAAGTCCCGTCGGACTGCGCTTTGGCGGGCGTGGCGGCAACGACAAGTGCGCAAAACACGGCTGCCAATGCTACGCGCATCCCATTCTGAATCCTGGATCCGAACGACATATCGCTTCTCCTTCCGGAAGGTCCGTCTCTAAGTGCCGCGGTGGCGTTTCGAGCACCGACCGAGGCAAATCGATCAATTGCCAGTCTAGCCCGTAATCCTTTTTCAACCATTAATGCGCGGTTGCACGCCCGGCTCGAAAGGCTGTCTTGCTTGCGGTGCGCGGCTCGCTGTGTAACCAAAATACCCAGTCGAAAAAGCGATTCGCGGGTGATCCGGCCTTGGAGGAGGCGGCGGGATCCAGGCTTGAGAGGGGCGGTATTCTGATGACCGATGTTTTGACGCTGAGCGCGAGCGATCTCGCGGCGCTGCTGTGCAGCCGTATCTGCCACGACATCATTTCTCCCGTGGGAGCGATCAACAACGGTCTGGAACTGCTCGACGAGGGTGGGGCCGATGAGGATGCGATGCGCCTCATTCGCACCAGCGCCCGAAACGCTTCGGCACGGCTGCAGTTCGCGAGGCTGGCTTTCGGCGCGGCCGGTTCCGCCGGGATGCAGATCGACACAGGCGATGCCGAGACGGTCGCCAACGCGTTCTTCGCCAACGAGAAGGCCGAACTGGTCTGGACAGGCGAACGCGCGCTTCTGCCCAAGGCGAAGGTCAAGCTGCTGCTCAACCTTCTTCTGATCGCCAATGCCGGAATTCCGCGTGGCGGCAAGCTGAAGGCCGAGCTGCACGATCTCCAGACACAGCCCCGCTTCGTGCTGAGTGCCAACGGACCGATGGTGCGTGTGCCCGCGCGGTTCCTGGAGCTGCATTCCGGCCAAATGCCGGACGAGCCGATCGACGCGCATGCCGTGCAGCCCTATTACACGCTGCTTCTGGCCCGCGAGGCGGGGATGAACATCTCGATCCGCGCCGGGGCCGAAGAGATCGTGCTCACGGCGGCCTGAGCGGGGAGCGATCCTTCCCGACAATTAACGGCAGATTAACCGTTCCGTTTTCCGGGCTGTTTACGGATAGGGGCTACTCTCTTCATATCACTTGCCGTCAATCGAGCGGCAGGCGCCATGTACTGAGGGTGGCAGACATGAAACGCTGCATGATCGTCGACGGATCCAACGTCATTCGCAAGGTTGCGCGACGCATCCTCGAGGGGCCGGACATGATCATCGTGGATGCGAGCCACGGTGACGAGGCCCTTGCCATGTGCACGGCCCAGATGCCCGACATCATCCTGGTGGACAACAATCTGCCCGACATGGCCGGTGTAGACTTCATCCGCAGCGTCACCGCCATCGACGCTTCCTGCAAGCCGGACATCCTGTTGTCCATGACGCAGCTCGACATAGGCACGATCATGCGGGCGAAGCGGGCAGGGGCCAAAGGCTACATGCTCAAGCCGTTCAACCGGCCGCAGCTTCTGGAGCGCTTCCGCCAGATGGAACTGGCTGCCGCCTGACCGATCGACCTCAATTCGACGACTAAGAAAAATGCCGGCCAAGGGCCGGCATTTTCTCTTCAAAGGGGATGGTCAGGCAGCCGTCAGGCGCTTTCGCGCATCTCTTCGGGCTCGCGCAGCACGTAGCCGCGACCCCACACCGTTTCGATGTAATTCTGGCCGCCGGATGCCGCATCCAGCTTCTTGCGCAGCTTGCAGATGAAGACGTCGATGATCTTCAGCTCCGGCTCGTCCATGCCGCCATAGAGATGGTTGAGGAACATCTCCTTGGTCAGCGTCGTGCCCTTGCGCAGCGAGAGCAGCTCGAGCATCTGGTATTCCTTGCCCGTCAGGTGGACGCGCTGTCCGCCGACTTCGACGGTCTTGGCGTCCAGGTTGACGATAAGGTCGCCGGTCGTGATGACCGACTGGGCGTGTCCCTTGGAGCGGCGCACGATGGCGTGAATGCGCGCAACCAGCTCATCCTTGTGGAACGGCTTGGTCATGTAGTCGTCGGCGCCAAAGCCCAGCCCGCGCACCTTGTCCTCGATGCCGGCCATGCCGGACAGGATGAGGATCGGCGTCTTCACCTTCGACAGGCGGAGTGTCCGCAGGACCTCATATCCCGACATGTCGGGAAGATTGAGATCGAGAAGGATCAGATCGTAGTCGTAGAGCTTGCCGAGATCGACGCCCTCTTCGCCAAGGTCCGTCGTGTAGACGTTGAAGCTCTCCGATTTGAGCATCAATTCGATGCTCTGAGCGGTTGCACTGTCGTCTTCTATCAGCAGAACGCGCATTTAAATCCCCTTCTCTGCCCCCGGACCTGAAAAGCGCGGGTTCCGGCGCCGCAGCGATGATGGCCTCGTAACAGAGGCTGCCACCGAATGGTTAACAAAATCTGATTCGGACCACGAAGCCAATTCCACGACATGCAGATTTAGCCCTATTTTGTTGAAAGCACGGTAAAAACATGGCGGTCCGAATTTCGAGCGATGCATTAAGAAATGCACGCAAGTGACTCAATGTGAGTCGATTTGCGAAGTTTGCGTGGGCCGGCCGGCTTATTTACCGCCCCTTAAGCCCTGACCTCTATGATTAACAATGGACGTAAACGAAAGGTTACCGTCGCACCGCAAGAGGGGCTCTTTGGTCAGCGAATTGCGGTTGTCCGCGGCGCGCCGACGGCGCTGCTCGTATGCCAGTGACGGGTTGGTTGTGTAAGGGAGTACCAAGCCATGAAGTCACGCGACAACCTCGTGCGCCTGAAACAGTTTCAGGTGAACGAGAAGAAGCGGCAACTGCAGCAGCTTGATGCCATGATCGCCGAGTTCGATCGGATGGCTGCCGAACTCGATCTTCAGATCAATAATGAAGAGAAGAAGGCCGGCATCACCGACATCAACCATTTCGCCTATCCGACCTTCGCGAAGGCCGCGCGGCAACGTCGCGACAACCTGCAGAATTCGAAATCCGACCTCGTGACCCAGCGCGAGGCGGCCGAAACACTTCTGCGCGAGGCCGAGGTCGAACTCGAGAAGGCCGAATTGCTCGAATCCCGCGATTCGCGGAACCGTGACGCCGACGGTTCTCGTCGCGCCGTCATCGGATAGGCGCTGCCGCAGCGCATGATCGTGCCAGGCGCCGACCGGTACACTTGCTAAAGACAGCTTCATGGTGCTTTGCTCCCGCGCACCATGTCGCAGCTTCCCGACCAGAAAAGCCATCCGGCCGATGAAGCGCCCGCCACGCGCGGCGCGCCAGGCGTGCTGGCCTCGCGTCCGGCTGGTTGGCTCATCGGCATCATCGCGTCCGGGGTCGTCCTTGTCGCGCTCGTGGAGGGGCGCTTCTTCCTGATCCCGCTGGCGATTGCGCTTCTCATATTCAGCCTCACCAGCGCCGTGATCGACTTCTTTGCGCGTCAGCGCATCGGTCCGTTTCATATCCCGCACTGGCTGGCCACGATCGTCGCGATGCTCACCATCGCCGCGTCGCTTCTGGCGCTGTTCGGCATGGCCACCACGCAGATCGACGCGGCGATGGTGGTGGTTCCAGGCTATGCCGAACGGATTCAGGAGGCGGTGGCGGCGCTATTCGTGTGGCTGGGCGACGACGTTGCCCAATCCATACTCGTCGCGTTTCAGGACATCGATTTTGGCGCCTATGTAAGGACGCTGGCGGGACAGGCCGGCAACCTTCTGGTGTCCACCGTGCTGGTGATTTTGTATGTCGGCTTCATGTTCGCCGAGCGCGGCTGGTTTGCCGCCAAGGTGATGCGCCTGTTTCCCGATCCCGGCCAAGCGGCGAGGGTCGAGGAGATCATCGCCTCGATCGCCCACAGCGTGCACCATTACATCCTGGTCAAGACGGCCGTCAGCGCCGCTACCGGAGTGACAGTCTATCTGCTCCTGGCGCTTCTGGGGCTCGATTTTGCCGAGACGCTGGCGCTTCTTTCCTTCATCCTCAACTTCATTCCCAATATCGGTTCGATCGTTGCGACGCTCGTGCCGACGCTGGTAGCGCTCGTTCAGTTCGACAGCTGGGTGATGGTGATCGTGGTGCTTGGCTCGGTGGGGGCGCTGCAATTCGTCATCGGAAACGTCATCGACCCCATGTTGATGGGGCGGGCCCTGCATCTGTCGTCCTTCGCGATCGTCCTGTCGCTCACGTTCTGGGGCGCGATCTGGGGGATCGTCGGCATGTTTCTGGCCGTGCCCATCATGGTGATCGTCATGATCGTGTGTTCACATGTCCCCAGCCTGCGGCCGATCGCCATCCTCCTGTCGCGCGACGGCAGGATCAGCGAAAGAAGGACGACACCGTCGGACAGCGTGTAGGAGGCGCCGGGGCGGACGGATCAGTGGCGATATTGCTGGATACGGGTGGTGCGAAGACCGGCGAGGCCATATTCGTCGATTGAAGCCTGCCAGGAGAGAAACTCTTCCACGGTGAGCTTGTAGCGATTGCAGGCCTCTTCGAGGCTGAGAAGCCCGCCGCGCACCGCGGCGACAACCTCCGCCTTGCGACGAATGACCCAGCGACGGGTGTTGGTCGGCGGAAGGTCGGCAATGGTCAGCGGGCTGCCGTCCGGGCCGATGACGTACTTCACTCGCGGTCGAACCAGATCGGTCATACTTACTCTCTACAAAAGACCACACAACGCAATGGAACTCAGTCTAAACGGCCAGCTTTAAAAATTGGCTAAGCATGGCGTAAGGGTTCGGCAAGGAAGATGAATCAGGTGTTACGCCTTTTCGCCGCATTTGAATCCAATGCCGGAGGTTGCCGCACGGGGGGCGGCGTTGGCGTTCAGCGGCCTTTTCACCTATATACGCGCGAGACAGCCGCCACCCTTGAAACGCGTACATGGTAGCATGATGAACAGCCTCGACCTTCCCGGCCGCCCCGAAGAGACGCGAGTCGTTGTCGCGATGTCCGGTGGCGTCGACTCGTCCGTCGTGGCGGGACTGCTTGCGCGTGAAGGCTATGACGTGGTGGGCGTCACGCTCCAGCTCTACGATCACGGCGCCGCGGTTCACCGTGCCGGCGCCTGCTGCGCGGGGCAGGACATCGACGACGCGCGCCGCGTCGCCGAGACGCTCGGCATTCCGCATTACGTGCTGGACTACGAGCGGCGTTTCCGCGATGCGGTGATCAACCCCTTCGCCGAAAGCTACGCAGCCGGTGAGACGCCGATACCCTGCGTCGCCTGCAACCAGACGGTCAAGTTCGCCGATCTCCTGCAGACCGCGCGCGACCTCGGTGCTGCGGCGCTGGCAACCGGCCACTATATCCGCTCTCGTGCCCAGGGCGCTCACCGGGCCCTCTACCGGCCCGTCGATGCCGATCGTGACCAGAGCTATTTTCTGTTCGCCACGACGCAGGAGCAGGTCGATTACGTGCGCTTTCCGCTCGGCGGCATGTCAAAGCCCGAGGTCCGGCAGGCTGCCGAGGAGATGGGGCTGTCCATTGCCGCCAAGGCCGACAGCCAGGACATCTGCTTCGTGCCGCAGGGGCGCTATTCCGACGTCATCGCGAAGTTGAGGCCGGAAGCCGCCGAAGCTGGCGACATCGTGCACATTGATGGCCGGGTGCTCGGTCGGCACGAAGGGATTGTCCGCTATACGATCGGGCAGCGGCGCGGGATCGGCGTGGCGACGGGCGATCCGCTCTACGTAGTCCATCTTGACGCCGCACGGGCCCGGGTGGTCGTCGGTCCGCGCGAGGCCCTGGAGACTCGCCGCGTCTTTTTGCGCGACGTGAACTGGCTCGGAGACGGTGCGCTCGCCGAACTTCCCGCAGAGGGCATGGAGCTTTTCGCGAAGGTACGCTCTACCCGGCCGCCGAAGCCGGCGCGGCTGCATGCGGATGCGCGCGGCGTTTGGGTAGATCTCGTCGATGGCGAGGCCGGTGTGGCGCCAGGCCAGGCCTGCGCGCTTTATACTGACGATGGCAACGAGGCGCGGGTGCTGGGTGGTGGCTTCATCGACCGCTCGGAGCGCGGGGTCGAAGCTGAAGCGATGCTGGCGCGGCTGGCATCCATGCCGGCGGCCTGAAGGCCGCTCAATCGTGGCTGACGGTGCCGGCCGTCAGGACCTTCAGTACCCGGATTGCCTCCTCGCCGCCCGTGCGGGGCTCCTCGCGGGTTTCCACGCAATGGATGAAATGCTCCAGTTCGCGCGTCAGCGGCATGCCCTCATGGACGGGGACATAGGAAGGTTCGTTGGTCGTGAAGGCCCACTGGCCGCTGTCCTGCCAGACCGCATGGCGATAGACCGCCAGCTTGCGGTCCCAGGGTTCGACATCGTCGAATACTGCCATCGCCTTGGTGCCGACAACGGTCAGCTTTCGTTCCCGGTAGGGGTTGAGCCGCGACGTGAAGAGGTGGCTGCGCAGGCCGTTGGCAAAACGCATGTGGAGATGGGCGAAGTCGCTGAGATGGTCGAGCAATGCCGCCCCTTCGCCGCGGATCTCCACCGGCTCCTCCCCCGTGATCGCCAGGATCATCGACAGATCGTGCGGGGCAAGATCCCAGAGCGCATCGTTCTCGGTGTGGAATTTGCCGAGGCCCAGCCTGTGGGAATGAATGTAGCGCACTTCGCCCAGTTCGCCCGCGTCGATGAGTCTCTTCAGCTGCTCGAAGGCCGGATGAAAGCGCAGGACGTGGCCCACCATGAAGACGCGGCCGTTGCGCCTCGCCGCCTCGACCGCGCGCTCCGCATCGGCGACGGTCAGCGCGATGGGCTTCTCGACGAGAACGTCCTTGCCGTTTTCGACGGCGCGGATCGCAGCGTCCGCGTGATACTGGGGCGGCAGCGCCATGACGATGGCGTCAATTTCCTCATGGGAGGCGAGGTCGTCGGGCGCGATCATGAGGCAGTTCTGTTCGGTCGCAAATCCTTCGGCGCGCGCAGCGTTCATGTCCGACACGGCATGAAGGGCACCCAAAGCCTTCAATGTCCGGATATGGTTGGAACCCCAATATCCGCAACCCAGTACTGCGATACGCGGCTTCATTGAATTTTGCTGGCTCGGTACATGGCGACGCTGTCACATAAGCCCCGGGGGCGGTGAACTCAACCCCCGGGCACCGGGTGCGTCCATGCTCGGCCTGTTGCAAGCCTGGCCGGACCGCATGTTCCGGGCTGCGCGCTGCCGCGGGCCGCGGCTGGGCCCGAGCCTGTCGCTTTTTGTGCAGCGGTGGGCCGCCATGCCTGATATCGCCGCAAAAGAGCGGTTCCTAAGTGGCCGAAGACACTGTATACCAGCTGCATGCAATCCAAACTGTCCTGGGAGTGAGGTCATGGCCGAATTCAAAACCGACATCGAAATCGCGCGCGGCGCCAAGAAAAAGCGGATCATGGAGATCGGCGAGAAGCTCGGCATCCCGCAGGAGCATCTCCTCCCCTACGGCCACGACAAAGCCAAGGTTTCCGCCGAGTTCATCGCTTCCAAGAGAGGCGGACAGGATGGCAAGCTCATCCTGGTGACGGCGATCAACCCGACGCCGGCGGGCGAGGGCAAGACCACCACCACGGTTGGCCTGGGCGATGGGCTCAACCGGATCGGCAAAAAGGCGATGATCTGTATACGGGAAGCCTCCCTTGGGCCGAATTTCGGCATCAAGGGCGGTGCGGCAGGCGGCGGCTACGCGCAGGTCGTTCCCATGGAAGACATGAACCTGCACTTTACCGGCGACTTCCACGCCATCACCACGGCCCACAATCTTCTCTCCGCGCTGATCGACAACCACATCTACTGGGGCAACGAGCAGGGAATCGACATCCGCCGCATCGCGTGGCGGCGCGTCATGGACATGAATGACCGTGCGCTTCGTTCCATCGTCTGCTCGTTGGGCGGCGTCGCCAATGGCTATCCGCGCGAGGCCGGCTTCGACATCACGGTGGCGTCCGAGGTCATGGCCATCCTGTGCCTTGCCAGCGATCTCAAGGATTTGGAGAAGCGTCTCGGCGACATCATCATCGGCTACCGGCGCGACAAGACCCCTATTTATGCCCGCGACATCAAGGCCGATGGTGCGATGACCGTTCTCCTCAAGGACGCCATGCAGCCGAACCTCGTGCAGACGCTGGAGAACAATCCGGCCTTCGTCCATGGCGGGCCGTTCGCCAACATCGCCCATGGCTGCAACTCCGTGGTGGCCACCACCACGGCGCTGAAGCTGGCCGATTATGTCGTCACGGAAGCCGGCTTCGGTGCCGATCTGGGCGCGGAGAAGTTCTTCGACATCAAGTGTCGCAAGGCGGGCCTGAAGCCGTCGGCCGCGGTGATCGTCGCCACCGTGCGCGCGCTCAAGATGAATGGCGGCGTCAAGAAGGAAGAACTCGGCCAGGAAGATGTCGAGGCGCTCAAGAAGGGTTGCGCCAATCTGGGCCGCCACATCGAAAACGTCCGCCAGTTCGGCGTGCCGGCCGTGGTCGCGATCAACCATTTCCACTCCGACACCGATGCCGAGATCCAGGCGGTCAAGGAATTCGTCGCCTCGATGGGCGAAGAGGCCATCCTGTGCCGCCACTGGGCCGAAGGCTCGGCCGGCATCGAGGAACTGGCCAACAAGGTCGTGGAACTGGCCGAAAGCGGTTCCTCGCAATTCGCGCCGCTCTATCCTGACGACATGCCGCTGTTCGAGAAGATCAACACGGTGGTCAAGCGGATCTATCGTGGCTCGGAGGCAATTGCCGACAAGTCCGTGCGTGCGCAGCTTCAGCAGTGGGAAGAGCAGGGCTACGGCCACCTTCCCGTCTGCATGGCCAAGACACAATATTCCTTCTCGACCGATCCCAATCTGCGCGGGGCGCCGACCGACCATATCGTACCGGTGCGCGAGGTCAGGCTGTCGGCCGGTGCCGGCTTCATCGTGGCGATCTGCGGTGAGATCATGACGATGCCGGGGCTGCCGAAGACGCCGTCCTCGGAACGCATCTACCTGAACGACAAGGGCGAGATCGAAGGGCTGTTCTGATCAGTCCGACGTTTCTTCCAGCGATGCCTCGAGCGCGCCGATCACTTTTGCCATGATGGCGAGGTAGGAGGCGCGCTCGTATTCCTTCAGGCCCATGAGCGCCTCCCTGTTGACGGCATCCACTGCCGCCCTGATGTCGGCGGTCTTTTCCAGCGCCTCGGGCGAGAGCGAATAGAGCATGCTGCGGCCATCCCGGGGATTGGGCCGCTTAACCAGCAACCGGTCGCGTTCCATTCGCGTCAGGGTGGCCGCCATGGTCGGTTGTTCGGTCGCTGCGGCAAGCGCCAGTTGCCTTTGCGACAAGGCTGCGCCCGAACTCAGCGCGAACAGGACAGGCAACTGACCCGAAGAGACTCCCAACGGCTTGAGCCGTCTGTCGATCGCGCGTGCGAACAGGCGGGCGGCCCAGTTCGTCAGGTAGCCGGCGGATTGCGAAGCATCGAGCTTCATCTATATAGCTTGCTATATTTATGCATCGTATGCTATATAGACTGCGTTCACGGCAATCGGCAAGGATGCGTGTCATGGGGTGGAAAAGCAATCCGGATCGCTATGGCAGCGTGGCGATCGCCATACACTGGATATCGGCGGTGGCCATACTGGGGTTGCTCTGGGCAGGTTTCGTGGCGGCTGATACGGCCGACGAGGCAGCCAAGATCCAGGTGCTGCGTCTTCACACCGCCGCCGGTATAGCGGTTCTCTCACTGACGCTGTTTCGCATCGGCTGGTGGCTTTTCGCCGATCGCCGTCCCGTGGAGACGGCCGGCCTGCCGCGCTGGCAGGGCAGGTCCGCCCGGATCGTCCACCGGCTTCTCTACCTCATCATCATCGTGCTCGGTGCCAGCGGCATCGCAATGATGGCCCTGTCGGGCGCGGGCGACGTGGTCTGGGGCGAGGCAACCGGACTACCGGATTTCCAGGACTATCCACCCCGCGCCGTCCACGGCATCGCCGGCCGGCTGCTGGTCCTCCTGGCCGTGGTGCACATCGCAGCGGCGCTCTATCACCAGTTCGTGCGACGGGACGCCACGATGTCGCGCATGCTTCCATAGGTAGTGCCGGCAATCGTCCGTTCGCGGACGAACGAACGATTGCGGGTCACCTCGGGCAGAGGTCGGTGCCGCGTCAGTCGACTTTCATCGACACGGGGCCAGCGCGGGTCTCGCCTAGACGGCCTTCTTTCTCGGCTTGGCTACCTTTGCGGCAGGCTTTTCGGCGGCCGAAGTTTCGGGATTCTCCTCGGCGCCTGGTTCCTCGCGCATCACATCGATCTGCACCTTCGTGACAAGCGCGGCGATGACCGCCAGGATGGCAAGCCACGGCGCTGCCAGTGCCACTGCCCCACCCGCGATGACACCGACCGTTAGCGGCGTTTCGAAAAAGACGTCCCCATCGGCGGCCTTGATGCGAAGCTGGCGCACATTGCCCTCAGCCAGGAGCTCCTTCACGCGCTCGACCAGCTCGTGGCCAGTGATTTCCATCTGCTCGGTAAATCTGTGCTGCTTTTCGGAGTTCTGATCGACCATGGTCGTGACCTTTCGCTGATGCCTTTCAAGGCACGCAAGCTCTGCGCGGCAACGCAGGGCAAGGCATTGACCGTGGTCAACCCGGCCGACACAACGGAAAGGTCTGTCAGAGCCAGCCGGACAATTCGCGCCTGATCAGGCTCTCGATGACGGCCATGCCCTCGTCGCTGTCGTTGAGACAGGGAATGTGCGTGAAGTTCTCGCCGCCGGCCTCGTGGAAGATCTCGCCTGCTTCGCCGGCAATCTCCTCGAGCGTTTCCAGGCAGTCGACGACGAAGCCCGGGTTGAAGACGGCGATCGACTTCACGCCGTTCCTGGCCATCGCCTCGACCGTCTTGTCGGTATAGGGCTGCAGCCACTCTTCGGGCCCGAAGCGCGACTGGAACGTCGTGATCAGCTTCTTCTCGCCCCAGCCCAGGCGCTCGCGCAGCAGTCGCGTCGTCTTGTGGCAATGACAGTGATAGGGATCACCCTTCCTGAAATAGCTCTGCGGGATGCCGTGATAGGAGGCGATGACGACCTCCGGCTCGAATTCCAGCGTCGCCATGTGGTTTTCGATCGAGCGGGCCAGGGCCTCGATATAGATCGGCTCGTCATAATAGGACGGGACGGTGCGAGCTGCCGGCTGGAAACGCAGCTTCTTCAGCGCGTCGAAGAACTTGTCGTTGACCGTGGCGGTGGTGGTCGCCGAGTATTGGGGGTAGAGCGGAAACATGACGATGCGATCGCAGCCCGCATCCATCATCTTCGTCACCACGCTCTCCATGGAAGGGTTGCCGTAGCGCATCGCCCAGTCGACATGGATGTGGTCGTGTTCGGACAAGGCGGCTGCCAGCTTGTCGGATTGCGAGCGCGTGAAAGTGCGCAGTGGCGACTCGTTCTTCTCCTGGTTCCAGATTTCGTCATAGGCAGCGCCCGATTTTTTCGGCCTGCGCGAGAGCACGATTCCCTGCAGGATGGGCTGCCACAGCACGCTCGGCCATTCGATGACCCTCTTGTCGGACAGGAACTCGCTCAGATATCGGCGCATGGACCAGTAATCAGTGGCGTCGGGCGTGCCCAGATTGACCAGCATGACACCGGTCTTGCGCGGCTTGACGGGCGGATGGTCCTTCGGCAGCGGGCCAATGGCGCGCGCACTGCTCCGGTCGATGGTGGTCTGGATGGTCATGAGATCGAATTCCCGTGAGGTGTTGGGCCAAAACTAGACGTTCCGTCCACCGGTTCAATGGTGGGCCGGCCGGAGCCCGGCCGCCGCGACAATTTGCGTCGCGCAACTAGTGCGCGTAGTCGCGCTCGTCTGAAATCACCTTGCCGTCATTGGGCAGGGAGCCCGGCGCGACGATCTCCACACCGCCCCCGAGCTTCGTGATCTCGCGCAGGCTGGCGGCGATGGCGTCCAGGTCGGGGTTGGCGCCGGCGGCCGGTTCTACTTCGAGCCGCATCGCGTCCTGGTCACCCCTGCGGACAACCACGAGCCGCGCACGGGCGATCTCGGCGTGAAGCGCCACGATCTGCGAGACATGTTTGGGGTCGACGAACATGCCCTTGACCTTGGTGCGCTGGTCGGCGCGGCCCATCCAGCCCGCGATGCGCGTGCCGGTGCGCCCGCAAGGCGAGGGCTCGCTCAGCACCGCCGAGAGATCGCCGGTACCAAGCCGCACCAACGGATAGGCCGGGTTGAGGCAGGTGATGACGAGTTCGCCGACCTCGCCATGCGCGACTGGGTCGCCGGTGCCGGGCCGCACGATCTCCACGATCAGTTCCTCGCCCACGACCATGCCGGGCAGCGGCTCGCCCGCGTCGTTCGTTGTCTCATAGGCGATTACGCCGAACTCAGCCGTCGCGTAGCATTGCAGCACGTTGACGCCGCGCGTGGCATATTCGGCCCGCAGCGAGGGAAAGAGCGCGCCCCCGGACACAAGCGCGCGGCGGAGGGATGAGAGGTCGCGGCCGGCTTCCAGAGCCTTGTCGAGGATGATCTTCAGGAAGTCGGGCGTGCCGGCATAGACGGTGGGCTTCAGCATCGCAGCTGCCTCGACCTGCATGTCCGTGTTGCCGGTTCCCGCCGCAAAGACAGCGCATCCCAGCGCCCGCGCGCCAGCATCGAGCATGAATCCGCCAGGTGTCATGTGGTAGGAAAAGGCATTATGGACGAGATCGCCGGGGCGAATGCCGGCGGCGAAGAATGCACGCGCGACGTTGAGGGTCTGCTCCTGCGAGAGTTCGGGCTCGAAGATCGGGCCGGGCGACATGAAGACGCGCTGACCGCTCAGCGCGGCCATGTCGGCATAGCCGCCGAAGGGCGGGTCTTCCGACTGCAAACGCATCAGTTCGGATTTGCGCAGGACGGGCAGGGCCGCAAGCGCCTCGCGCGACATCACCTTTTCCGGGTCCACGCCCTCGAGCCAGTTGCCCAGCCCGGACATGCGCAGCATGGCAGTTCGCAGGAAGCCGGGCAGGCGAGAAAACAGCTCTATCTCGCGTTCTTCCGGGGCGCGCGTCTCGAGCGCGTCGAAATGCAGGCTCATGGTTCCCCCCTGGTTTCTCCGTCACACTTATCGCAGCAGCCTGATCCAGCGCGCAAGGTTGATCAGCGAAATGAGTGCGCTCGCGACATAGGTCCATGCCGCCGCCCGAAGCACGCTGCGGACGGGAGAAAGGTCCTCTTCCTGGAGATACTGCCCATCCTTGAGGATCGGCAGTGCCTTGCCGAAACTGGCGTCGAGCTCGACGGGGAGGGTGACCAGATTGACGATGACCCGCACGGACAACAGCGCCACGCCAATGGCTATCACGCCGAACAGCGCGGCTGGCGCGCGCAGCACTATTCCCAGGACCGGGGCGGCAAGAAAGACGATCCCCGCGAGGCGGTCGCTGACCATCGCCAGCTTGACCAGCCGCTGGCGCATCCCCAGCATCCGCTCGTTGCCCGCATCCTGAAGCGCGTGCGAGACCTCGTGGGCCGCAATAGCGACAGCAGCCAGCGAACGCCCATCATGGTGCTGCGGCAAGAGCCGCACCACCTTCGCCTCCGGATCGTAGTGATCGCCGGTCTGGGTAATCTCGACCCCGACATTGGGCAGGTCGAAGCGATTGAGGAGATGCCGCGCGAGTTCGCCACCCGTCCCCGGAAGATCGGGACGTTCGTCCGAGTGCCTCGAAATCGTATGGCGGACCCAGAGCTGGGGGAGGACGACGGCGGCGAGGAGGAGGGCGACAGCGATCGCGACGAGCATCGGCGGCGGTCACCCTCCTTGTCGCGTCAAATCAGGACATGCCCTGACGGCGTACCAGCGAGAACTGGTTGCCAGCGGCCGCGGTGCAGTTGAGCTGCGTCGCGCTGATCATCATGCAGTTGAAGCTGATGGGGGCCTGGCGCAGCAGCGATTGACCGTTAATCTCGTAGACGTTCTCGCCGCGCCGCCCGTAATTGCCTTCCGAAATGGTGTTGCCGGTATCGTTGGCAACCGTGGTGAAGCGGCCTCCGACAAAGCGCGATGTGGCCACGCCGTCCGTGCTCAGCCATTCACCTTCGATATTCATCGTCGGCGCCGTGGGCGCCTGCGAAACGGGACCGCGCATCGGCGGAGGACCCATGGCCTGACAGCCGGCGAGCGCGGCGGCGAGACCTATGGCTGCCGCACCTTTCAACATCGCGTTGGACATTATGGAAAACTCCCTCTCCTCGGAACCGCTGGCCTTTTCCATTGGCCCGTTTCAGGGGCGAAAGCAAGGCGAGTAAAGGCCAACGCAACGTGAACGCAGCGACGCTGGTTTTGTTGCACTGGCCATGAGTCAGGCAGAAGCATTCAGGGCACGGCGCTCGGCAATTGCACTCAATACGTCGATCAGCGCCAGCCGGTTTTCCGCGATGCCCTTGTAGGCGATCTGGGCGTCACTGAGCGCTCCGAGCTGATCGGCCAGAGACGCGGCAAGCCGGGCCCCATCGGGGTGGGAGGCAAGCCGGCGCAGCGGATCGAGGTGGATGCGGATGGTGAACAGGATATCCCCGCTCACGGGCAAACGGCGCAGTGTCTGGCGCTCGACGCGGATGAAGGTGCCGGCCAGCAGATCCTTGCCGAGCAGGCCACCTTCTTCCGCGCTGATGCCCGCGTCACGCTGCCCTTTCGAGCGGGGGTGGTGCAGGCGGTCATCCTCCTGCAGAGACCAGTTCAGCCGCTCGACAGGCTGAGCCACCCGGAGGTTGTCGAACATCCGCGCGATAAGGGTGGCTGACCGGGTGCCGGCCGAAAAGCCCGGAACCGGGGCATGGATTTCGTCCAACGTGCGTGAGAATTTCTCAGAAAGGCTCCACGACGAGGGAAAGCACAGGGCGGCTGCGGCGAGACGCCAACCCTTCTCGTCCCTGCGCATCAGTACGAGATCCTCCTGAACCAGGCGCGACGCGATCAGAAGCGGTGTATCGGGCCGGTCCGTGAGCGCCACTTTGCGGCCGGCGGGCACGATTTCGATGACGCCGTCGTTCTTTCTGTAGAGTTCGGGGTGGCGCGTCGTCAGATGCTCGGTGAGAAGGTCCAGCACCTCCCTCTGGGCTGCTCGCGTGGATGGCTCGGCCGCGAAGACGGTCTCATGAGCGCTGGCGTAGAGGCGTTCCTTCTGGTCCAGATGATCGACCAGCCGGTCATCGATCTCGATCCATTCGGCGGGGTCGAGCGGCCTCAGGCCAATGGTGAAGGGGATGGCCGACCCGTCATAGGGCGTACGGGCGAGGCTCATGGTCCCGGTCCCGCCGGCGTCGCCACGGGTGCGCGCGCATATGCGACCCGCCGCTCGCCCATGGCATCAAGCTGGCTCATCTTCCATCGCTTCGAGTTCATCGATGAGGCCTTCGATCACCGAAAGTCCCTTCTGCCAGAAGGCGGGATCGGACGCGTCGAGGCCGAAGGGCGCCAGCAGCTCGGAATGGTGCTTGGTGCCGCCGGCCTTGAGCATCTCGAAATATTTGTCCTGAAAGCCGCTCGCGGCGTCCTGGTAAACGGCGAAGAGCGAGTTCACCAGGCAATCCCCGAATGCGTAGGCGTAGACGTAGAAGGGCGAGTGCACGAAGTGCGGGATATAGGCCCAGAAGGTCTCGTATCCCTCGCCAAGCCGGATCGCGGGGCCGAGACTCTCGCGCTGGATCTCCAGCCAGAACTGGCCGATCTGGTCGGACGTCAGTTCGCCGTCGCGGCGGGCCTCGTGCAGCTTGCGCTCGAAGGCATAGAAGGCGATCTGGCGGATCACCGTGTTGATCATGTCCTCAACCTTCTGGGCCAGCATCGCCTTGCGCTCGCGCCGGCTGGTCGTGCGCTCCAGGAGCGAACGGAAGGTGAGCATCTCACCGAAGACGGAAGCCGTCTCGGCCAGAGTCAGCGGCGTGGCGGCCATCAGCGCGCCCTGCCGCGCGGCCAGAACCTGGTGGACGCCATGGCCGAGTTCGTGGGCAAGCGTCATCACGTCCCGCGGCTTGCCCATGTAATTGACCAGCACGTAGGGGTGGGCCGAGGGCACGGTGGGATGGGAGAAGGCGCCGGGAGCCTTGCCGGATCTCACCGGCGCGTCGATCCACCGGCGCTCGAAGAAGTCGCGGGCGATCGCGGCCATGCGCGGATCGAATTCGCCGTAGGCCGACAGCACCATGTTGCGGGCCTCGTCCCACCCAATCACATCCTGCGGCGATTCGGGCAGGGGCGCATTTCGATCCCAGTGGTTGAGCTGCTCCATGCCAAGCCACCTGGCCTTCATGGCATAATAGCGGTGCGAGAGGCGCGGATAGGCCTCCTGGACAGCATCCGCCAGCGCGTCCACCACCTCGCGTTCGACACGATTTGCCAGATGGCGGGAGTCGGCGATGTCGGAGAAGCCGCGCCAGCGATCGGAAATCTCCTTGTCCTTGGCCAGCGTGTTGTGGATCAGCGTGAAGGTTCGCAGGTTCTGCTTCAGCGTATCCGCCAGCGCCTCGGAAGCCTCGCGACGCACCTCGCCATCGGGATCCTGCAGGCGGTTGAGCGTCGGTTCAAGCGACAGTTCCTCGTCGCCCACGCGAAAGCGAAGCCCCGTCATCGTCTCGTCGAAGAGCCGGTTCCATGCGCCGCGCCCCGTCAGCGATTTCTCATGGAAGAGCTGCTCGATGCGGTCTTCCAGTTGGTAGGGCCGGTCCATGCGCAGGTCGACGACCCATGGCCGGTAACGGGCAAGGCCCGGCGACGTCTCCAGCGCCCGTTCGATGACCGTGTCGTCGATGCGGTTCAGTTCGAGCGGAAAGAAGAGGAGGTGAGACCCGATGTCGGTCAGCTTCTGCTGTACGTCGCCATAGAGCTTGGCGCGGGCCGGGTCGGAGGTATCTCCCGCGTAGAGCAGGCCGGCATAGGAACCTATGCGCCCCGTCAGGTCCTCCAGTGCATCGAACTCCTCGATGGCCTGTCCCAACCGGCCCTCAGGGCCCAGGGCTGCTTCATCCGCCAGCCTGCCCTTCCACATGCCTTCGAAGGCGGTGGCATTTTCGGCCGCGCGTGTGAGATCGCGCGCAAGTTCAGGCGACTCCATCCCGGGATAGAGGTCGGCGAGGTTCCATTCCGGCAAGTCGCCGAACTGGCGCTGCGCATCGCGCGCTGACGGTGAGCGCGATTCGGCAATTGCCTGCACGCTTGGCTGGTTGGCCTTCATAGAACGTCCTTGCCTCATCTCGTGATCGCCCCCGACCCCGAAATCCTGCTCCATGTCGATCCGCGTCCTAAGAAATCATTCACCCGACTTCTTGAACTCTTGTTCACGGGGATGTGCCACTTTGAAGCAGGCCCAAGCCGCAACCACAATTACGGATCGCAAGCAGACTTCATGTCACGAAGAATCCTTATTGTCGACGACGACCCTGTCCAGTTACGCCTGCTCACGGCGGTACTGTTGAAGCTGGGCCACAGGCCGCTGGCCGTGGCGAGCGGTCAGGCGGCGCTGCAACAGCTTTCCGGGGACGGTGCGCAGACCATTGCCGCGATGGTGCTCGATCTGGTCATGCCGGCCATGGATGGTCTTGCCGTGCTCGATACGATGCGGCGCCAGGGCGTGAGGGTACCCGTCATCGTGCTGACGGCACAGGGCAGCATCGAGGTCGCGGTTTCGGCCATGCGGGCAGGCGCTTTCGATTTTGCCGTCAAGCCGGTCGCACCGGATCGGCTCGGGAAACTGATCGAGAACGCGCTGAAGGTGGGATCGGTGGAAGCCGGGAGGGCGCCGCACGGGCACAAGGCAGCGGCTGAAGCAGGCGTTGGTGATTTCGTCGGCCAGAGCGCGGCCATGGAGCGCGTCCTGCGACTGGCGCGCAAGGCTGCGACCGCGGAGATACCGGTGCTGATCGAAGGCGAGTCGGGCGTCGGCAAGGAACTCGTGGCCCGTGCGGTTCATGCGGGGTCGCCGCGCAATGACCAACCCTTCGTCACCGTCAATTGCGGCGCCATTCCCGAAAACCTCGTCGAGAGCATCCTGTTCGGACACGAAAAAGGCTCCTTCACGGGAGCAACCGAGAGGCATGTCGGCAAATTCGCCGAGGCCGATGGCGGCACGCTGTTCCTCGACGAGGTTGGCGATCTGCCGATCAGCGCCCAGGTGAAACTCCTGCGAGCCGTCCAGGATGGCGAGATCGACCCCGTGGGAGGCCGAGCGACGCTCCAGGTCGATGTCAGGATCATCTCCGCCACGCATCGCGACATCCTGCAGATGGTCAAGGATGGGGAGTTTCGCGAGGACCTCTTCTATCGCCTTCACGTCTTCCCCATCCACGTTCCGGCTCTCAGGATGCGGCGCGGCGACATTCCGCACCTCGTCAGGCATTTCCTGGGGCGGGCATGCCGGCAGGCCGGACGCAATGTGGCGGGCCTCACGGCCGAAGCCCTGGAGTTGCTGACGGCGTGCGACTGGCCGGGCAACATCCGCCAGCTGGAGAACGCAATATTGCGGGCCGTGGTGCTGGCCGATGGCGACACGCTGACAGTCGACGAGTTCCCGCAGATACGCGCGCTCGTCGAGGGGATCGACGCCGTGCGCAAGGAAATCGCGGCGCCGCCAATGGCCGACGAAGAAATTATCGCCTCCTTTGCCCAGGCGCTGGCCGAGCCCGACCAAGACGCCGCCGGGCCGGCGAGCCTGCTGGCCGCCTTGGATGAGGTCGGCGAGGTTCGCAGCCTCGCCGGGGTGGAGGAAGACCTGATTCGTTTTGCCATCTCCCACTATGGCGGGCAGATGAGCGAGGTTGCCAGGCGGCTCGGAATCGGGCGCTCCACCCTGTATCGTAAACTGAAGGAATTCGGCATCGAGGTGGAAAAGAGCGGAGAGCGAATCGCCTCCTGAGGTGCGCGTCAACGCTTCGTTCACCATGGCGACCGGGTCCGAAGGAATGTGGCAGGCGGCCATCTGGTTGCCACCGTCTCGTCCCATTTCTCCTTCTATAATTGCTGATTAACCATTAGTATCGATACTCAGGCCAGTAGGGTGACCCGGGGGACGATATCCGGGGAAGCCAGGTTTCAAACCACAGGCGTAGTTTTGAAAATCACAGCGAAGACCACACTGGGGACAAGGGTCTTGGACAGAGCAACGGCATTCGTGCCGCTCTCGCTCGCCTTGGCGCTGGTTATCCTCCTGATGGCGTCCGTTTCGGCAAGCGCGGAGACCCGGACGCTCAGGCTGCACTTCACGCACACCAATGAGCGTGCCGAGATCACCTTCAAGCGCAACGGGCGCTACATCAAGGAAGGCCTCGACAAGATCAACTGGATCCTACGTGACTGGCGGCGCAACGAGGCCACCGAGATGGACCCCCAGGTGCTGGATCTCCTCTGGGAAGTCTATCAGCAGTCGGGCTCGCGCGCCTATATCCACGTCATTTCCGCCTATCGCTCGCCGGCCACGAACCAGATGCTGCGCAGCCGCAGTTCGGGCGTTGCCGACAACAGCCAGCACACGCGCGGCAAGGCGATCGACTTCTTCCTGCCGGACGTCTCGCCCGCCAAGCTGCGTGAACTCGGACTGCGCCGTCACGGCGGCGGTGTGGGCTACTACCCGAGCTCGGGCTCGCCCTTCGTCCATCTCGATTCGGGCAGCGTGCGGCACTGGCCGCGCATGAACCGCCAGCAATTGATGGCAGTGTTCCCGGACGGCAAGACCATTCACGTGCCGAGTGACGGCAGGCCGCTTCCCGGCTACCAGCAGGCCATGGCCGAATATGAATCCCGTCAGCGCGGCCGCGGCTCCGTCCAGGTTGCGAGCGGGGATTCCTCCCCGGCAGGCTCCTCGTCAGGGGGCGGGTTCCTGAGCGCGCTGTTTGGCGGCAATCGTTCCTCTTCCAACCAGCAGGCTGCCCAGGCCGCCGCTCCGGCAAGCGCGGGCACTGCGACCGCCCGCGCAGCCGCACCGACACCTTCGGCCCCCGTGCGCCAGAGCGAAGAGCGCCCGGCCACGCCGGAGACAATCCTGGCCGCCCTTCCGCCCAGCCGGGTTCCGATCCCCATGACCGCGCCGCGGCCTTCCGCCCCGGTAGGCGTTGCAACGCAGGCCGCGCCTTCGCCGGAGGCAGCGCCCACGGCGCAAGCCGTGGCAGAGGCCCGTCCCGTGCCGCCCGCCGAGGTGCCCTTCGAAGTGCGCGACGAAGCTGAAATCCTGCGCGAGCTGGAAGAGCGGCGCTCGGCGCAGACGACGCAGACTGCCCAGATGGCTCCCATTCCCATGCCACGCCCTGATCGCGGTGCGCCGGCCGAATCGTCGCTGGTGGTCGCCTCTGCCGACTCCATCCCCGAATCGATTTCCGCGCTTTCCAGCCAGTCACGTGATGCCGGAAGCGAAGCCATCGAAGGGCTGTTGGCTTCCGCGGGCGGTGGGAGCGTGCCTGTTCCCCTCATGCGGTCGCGCGCCTCCGAGCCGGAAGCACCGACATCCGGCATGATGGCCGGCGACAGCGAACGTTCGCCCATCGTGTTGGCCGCGCTTCCCGAATCCGCGTCCGCGCGCGCCAGCGGCGCCCTGTCGAACAGCGATAGCGCGGATGCCGCCGCCGCCAAGCAGCGCGCCCTCGCGGCGACCGGCGACAACCGGCTTGCACCGATTTCGGCGGCTGCCTCGCCGCGTCGTGCCATCATGGCCCGTCAGGAAGGCGTCGATGCGGTCGCGGCTCTCGATTCGGGCGTGCGCACGACCGGCAAGTCGGCGCGGCCGAGCGTGCAAGATGCACGCACCCGCTCGCGCCGGCCCCAAAACATGCCGGTCGAGGCCGAGAGTGCACGCTGGGCGTTCGAGACGGCCTCGATCAGCACGGTCACCAATGGAACGCGCGCGCCGTCCTTTGCCCAGGGTCCGCTGACCAGCACACCGCAGGCCGTCTACACGGCCGGTTTCCAGCAGGTCGCGGTTGCTGACGTGCACCGGTTCCGCGGCAACGCCGTGCAGTTCATGTCGGTTGCGCGCTTCCGCGCCAACTGAGGCTAGGACAAAGGGGTCAGGCGCGGCGTAGCCGCGCGGCCTCGCGTGCGAGATCCTCGATCGCCTGCCAGTCGCGGTTCTCCACCAGATCGGCCGGTGCAACCCATGACCCGCCCACGCAGACGACGTTAGGCAGTGCCAGATAGCGATCGGCGCTTTCGCGCGTGATCCCGCCGGTGGGGCAGAAGCGCGCTTCCGCCAGAGGAGAGGCCAGCGCCTTCAGATAGTCGGCGCCGCCTGCCGGTTCCGCCGGGAAGAACTTCATCATTGTCAGTCCTTCTTCCAGCATGGCCATCGCTTCGCTCGGCGTTGCCACGCCCGGCAGGAACGGCACGTCGCTGATATTGGCCGCATCGATCAGTTCCTGCGTGGTACCGGGGCTGACAATGAAACGTGAACCGGCCGCCGCGGCCTCCTGGAACTGAATGGCGTTGCGCACCGTGCCGGCGCCGACGATGATTTCAGGCGCTTCGTCCGCGATCAGTCGGATGGCGTCCAGCGCATGCCGGGTACGCAGCGTGATCTCGATGGCGGGCAGGCCGCCGCGCATCAGTGCCTGCGCGAGCGGCACAGCGTCGGAGAGCCTGTTGATCACGAGGACGGGCAGGACGGGTTGTCCGTCGAGAACCGCAACCAGGGATTGGTTCTTCATGGCGTGCCTGCTTCCTTCTGCTTCCTTCATCGCGCCGATTATCAGACGCTGCGGAAGCTGTCCATTTCATACGCGGCCTTAGCCCGCTGCCTCAGGAAGGACGCGCACGCCAGCGGCTGAGAAGACCCGTCGAGGGCAACCGGAAGCGGGATCGCCCGGACGGAACGCACGCCAGAGCCGCCAAGGTCGACGCGCAGGCTTCTCCGGTCTCCGGGATAGCGGAACCTCGCTGGAAGTTTCGGAGGGCCTTTTCGGTCGCCGGGCCGAATATCGCGTCCTGGGCGAGTTGAAATCCATGCCGTCCGAGGCGCGCCTGCAATTCGCGCACAGCTTCGCCCTGCGATCCGTGTTTAAGGACCTGCGGCCCGGGGCTGTTCTTTGCCGTCCTTGCATGGCGCTCATAGGCTGCCTTGAGCCGCGTGTCGTAGGCGTTCCTGTGGAAGGCAGGGCCGTTGTAGCCACGCGCGAAGGCCTGCCAGTCATGGCTGCGCAGCGCCCGTGTCAGACCGGACCGGTCGATGAAGGCGGCCATCAAACGGACCTGGCCGGCAATTCCCGACCGCGCTTCGACAACGAAGGCATCGACGCTGGAATAGCCGAGCCAGTCCCAGTGGGCGCCCATCACCTGCCCCAACCCCCAGGATGTAGATTCCCAGGCCGCCTTGCGATCGATTGCTGCGGCGCGTTCGAGAAGTGTCCAGCGCGCCGGCTGCCCGGCAGGGTTGGCAATGGCGCCAGCCTTTGGCGAGGATAACCCCGCCCGGCGCGCCCGATCACGCGCATTCGGGCCAAGTCGTCGGTCGAAATAGTGCCCCTCGAACCTGATCAGCGGTTCGTTGCGGCCATTGACCATGGCGAATGGCCGCAAGGCGGTCTCGAGTTGCGCCACTGCCAGTAGCAGCGCCGGTTCCAGCGCGCGCTCCTCTGCCACCTGCACGAATTCTCCGATGATGTCCTGCGATGCCATGACGATGGTCTCCGATGTTGGGTGCGAAGATCATCTTGTGCCCATGGCGAGGGAGGTGGATCGGACGATGCCGTAAATCGCCCGCACCCCGCCTCGGCAATGCTGGAAGGCCATGGAACCTGCCGCTTTGGCTTGCGCCATGACGGCCATCGGCCTATGGGCAGCCGATGATCTCATCCACGCCCGAACGCGGCCTGCTGGTCGCAGCGCTCTACAAGTTCGTGCCGCTACCCGGCTTCCGCGATCTGCGACAGCCGCTGCTCGATCTCTGCCTGCAGCTCGGCATCCGGGGAACGCTGCTGCTTGCCGAGGAGGGCATCAACGGCACGGTGGCGGGCCCGCGCGCCGCGGTGGCCGAACTGATCGCCTGGCTGGAAGCGCGCAACGAAATCGGCCGCCTTGACGTGAAATATGCCGAGGCCGCGGAAGCGCCGTTCCATCGGATGAAGGTGCGGCTCAAGCAGGAGATCGTCACGCTGGGTGTCGAGGGCATCGATCCGGTCGGCGAGGCCGGCATCCGCATCCGCGGCGAGGAATGGAACCAACTGATCGCCGATCCCGAGACCGTGGTCATCGACACGCGCAACGACTACGAGGTCAAGCTGGGAACGTTTCCCGGCGCGCTCGATCCCGGAACGCAGACCTTCAGGGATTTCCCCAGCTGGGTGGCGGCCAATCGCGACCGGCTGGAAGGCCGCAAGATCGCGATGTTCTGCACCGGCGGCATTCGTTGCGAGAAAGCGACCGCGCTCATGCGCCAATCCGGCTTCGACGATGTCTATCATCTCGATGGTGGCATCCTGCGTTATCTGGAGGAGATGCCGCCAGAGGAGAACCGGTGGGAAGGGGAGTGTTTCGTCTTTGACGAACGCGTCGCGGTCCGTCACGGGCTGGAACGTGGCGAGGCGCGCCTGTGCCGAGCCTGCCGGCGGCCTTCTACACTGGAAGAGCGGCAATCTCCCCTCTTCGTGGAGGGTATTTCCTGCGTCCATTGCCATGACGAGCGAACGGAGGCCGATCGGCTTCGCTACCGCGAGCGGCAGCGTCAGCTGGAATTGGCGGCCCGGCGGCGGTCGGGCCAGCATATGGGCGGCCGGAAGTGACTCCCGATCTAGGATACGCCTTGGCTATGATGCGGGCGACCGCGGCAAAAGCTTGAGTAAATAGGGCCGGCAGGATTAACTTTCGGTTAACGGAATCGGTCCATTCTTCAGGGATCGAATCGGCTTTCCTCCTCCCAAGACGGTTCGCTCGGGCGGCCACAGTGGCCGCCCATTTTCTTGGCAAAGTCTTTCTCGCCCTTGTCAGCGTGGCCGCCATTTGCGATCTGCTTAGTCAGATCAGCAAGGGGACGGGCATGAGTGAATCGGGATACGCGGTCGTGACAGGGGCGGGGTCGGGCATCGGCCGCGCCGTGGCGAGCGCGCTCGTGGCCCATGGCTGGAGCACCGTCTTCACCGGGCGCAGGCTGGAGAAGTTGGAGGAGGCCGCCGGCGAGGCGCAGGCCGGCGCGCGTGGCGACGCCCGTGCCGTGCCGATTGCCTGCGATGTCTCGCGGCCCGAACAGGTCGAGCGGCTGTTTGACCGGGTTGCCGAGGAGTTCGGCCGGCTTGACCTCCTGTTCAACAATGCAGGGATGGGCTTCAAGTCGATGCCGATCGACGAGATACCGGTCGATGTCTGGCACGACGTCGTCGACGTGAACCTGACCGGCTCGTTCCTTTGCGCGCGGGCCGCTTTCGGGATGATGCGCAACCAGGAACCGATGGGCGGACGCATCATCAACAACGGTTCGATTTCAGCCCATGCACCGCGCCCGGGCTCCGTTCCCTACACCACCACCAAGCACGCCATCACGGGGCTGACCAAGACACTCGCGTTGGACGGCAGGCCGTTCGACATCGCATGCGGGCAGATCGACATCGGCAATGCGTTCACGGAAATGGCCGCCCCCATGGCTGAGGGTGTCCCTCAGGCCAATGGGGAGATCGCGCCCGAGGCGGTCATGGACGTGCGCCACGTCGCAGACGCCGTTCTCCACATGGCGGGGCTGCCGCTTGACGCCAACGTGCTTTTCATGACCGTGATGGCCACCAAAATGCCGTTCGTCGGACGGGGCTGACCCGCGAGGCTGGGCCTTGCGGGCACGGCACAAGATGGAGACGGGGATTCTTGGAAGGGTTCATTGCCGGCTATGAGGCCTACATCGCGCTGGCGCTCGTCGTGTTGCTCTTCATCGGGTTCATGACCGAGCGTTATCCCGTGGAGGTAACTGCGGCGGCCGGGGCCGCGGTTTTCCTGGTGCTCGGTTTCGTGCCGGCGGCCGACGCCATGTCTGTGTTCTCCAATTCTGCGCCGATCACCATTGCCGCGATGTTCGTGCTGACCGGCGCGCTGGTGAGGACCGGGGTGATCGAGGGCTTTGCATCTAGCGTGCTCCAGCGATCGACCAACCGTCCGGTTCTCGCCGTCGCGATGCTGCTCCTGGCGACGATCGCTGCGTCGGCCTTCATGAACAACACGCCGATCGTCCTGATTCTCATCCCCATCGTTGTGCGTATGGCGCACTCGCTGGGCATGGCTTCGACGCGGCTCCTGATCCCGATTTCCTACGCCGCCATTCTCGGTGGCACGTGCACGCTGATCGGGACGTCGACCAATCTGCTGGTCGACGGCGTGGCACGCCGGGAAGGGTTGGAAGCCTTCACGATATTCGAGATCACTCCCGTGGGCCTGGCGGCGGCGGCCACGGGGATCACCGTCATGCTTCTTTTCGGCCGCTTCCTGTTGCCCGACAGGCGCGAGGAGGTGGCCCGCAGCGAGGGCGTCGAGACGGAATTTCTATCCGAGCTCATGGTGCGGGCCGAGGGCACCTTTACCGAGCAGAAGATTTCGCGAATCGCAGCGCTCAACCGCCCGGGCCTGCGGATCCTGGCAATACGCTCGGGTGGCGGGCTGATTCGCACCGGGATCCCGGATTACCAGCTCAAGAAGGGGGATTCGCTCGTCGTCCTGGCCAACACGTCGGAACTTCTCACCCTCAATGAACGCAAGACATTGCGCGTGGGCTTGCGGCGAGGCGCTGAACGCGGCGGCGGGCTGGTCGCCGTCGAAGCGGTCGTGGCACCCCAGAAGTCGACGGTTGGCGAACGTATCGCGGATCTCACGCTTGGCCGGCGCTTTGGCGTACGGGTGCTGGGCGCACACCGCCACCGCCACATACCAGGCCCCGATCTCGAAAACGTGCGTCTCCGGCCGGCCGACAAGCTGCTTCTCGAAGGGCCTCCGGCAAGTTTCGACGCGCTTGCCGAAGAGGCCGAACTGATCTCGGTCTCGCGGCCCTCTGGGCGCGCCTACCGCCAGAACAAGGCGCCCATCGCCATCCTGGCGGTTGCCTCGGTGGTTTTCCTCGCGGCCATGAATTTCATGGATATCGGCATACTGGCGATGATCGCGGTGGCCGCCATTCTTGTCCTGCGTTGCATCGACAGCGAGGAGGCCTGGGGCTCGATCGAGGCATCCATCCTGATCCTCATCTTCGCGATGCTGATCGTCGGCGTGGGCCTGCAGAATACGGGGGCGATCGCGCTGATCGTCGACCTCACCATGCCCGCCATGGTCGGCATGCATCCGTTCCTGATGCTGCTCGCCGTCTATGTCCTGACCTCGGTGCTGACGGAAACGGTCACCAACAATGCCGTCGCCGTGCTTGTGGCGCCGATCGCGATCGCTCTGGCGCTGCAGTTGCAGATCGACCCTCGGCCCTTCGTGGTCGCCGTGATGTTTGGCGCCAGTGCGAGCTTTGCCACGCCGATCGGCTACCAGACCAACACGCTCGTCTATGGCGCGGCCAATTACCGCTTCTCCGACTTCGTGAAGGTTGGCATCCCGATGAACATCTCCGTGGGACTGGCAAGCTGCACGGCGATCTATTTCTACTACGGGATGTAGCGATCAGCCTTCAAGGAAGCTTCGCATGCGCTGGAGTGCCCGCTCGATGTTTTCTTCGGAATTGGCGTAGGACAGGCGGATGTAGCCTTCGCCCAGGACCCCGAAATCCGGGCCGCCGATAAGCGCCACGCCGGCATCCTCGAGCAGCGAGGAGGCAAGCTTCTTTGCCTGCCAGCCGGTGCCGGCAATATTGGGGAAGGCGTAGAAAGCGCCCTTGGGGGTTATGCAGCTTACGCCCGGCAGCGCGTTCAGCCCGTCGACGACGAGCGTTCGGCGTCGGTCGAAGGCGGCCATCATGCGCGCCACCTCGTCCTGGGGTCCGTCGATGGCGGCGATGCCGGCAAATTGCGACGGGGCGTTGACACATGACCAGCAATTGACCGCGAGCTTGCGCACCTTGTCGTAGAGGCCCTGGCCCCTGCCTGAATTCGGCCAGATCGACCATCCCATGCGCCAGCCCGTCATGGCCCAGGTCTTCGACCAGCCGTTGAGCACGATCAGCCGGTCGCGGATCTCGGGAAACTGCAGGAGCGAGGTATGCGCCTCGCCGTCATAGGTCATGACGTCGTAGATCTCGTCGGACAGGATCGCCACATGCGGGTGGTCGTCGAGGCCTTTCACGAGCTTCTCGATCTCTGCGCGCGGTGTCACGCCGCCGGTCGGATTGGCCGGAGAGTTGAGGATCAGGAGCCGTGTCTGCGGGGTGATCAGCGACAACGTCTCATCGGCCGAGAAGGCGAAGCCGTTTTCCTCGCGGATCGGCACTGGGACCGGCTCGGCGCCGGTGAACTCGATCATCGAGCGGTAGATGGGAAAGCCGGGGTCGGGATAGAGGATCTGTGCTCCAGCTTCGCCGAACATCAGGATTGCGGCAAACATGGTGGGCTTGCCGCCCGGCATGATCATGATCTCCTCCGGCGAAACCTCGACGCCGGTCGTCGTCAGGGTCCGGCGCGCGACTGCCTCGCGCGTGGCCAGCAGGCCGTTGGCTGGCGTGTAGCCGTGATGGCCGTCGCGCAGCGCCTTGATCGCGGCCTCCACGATGTGCGCGGGCGTCTGGAAATCGGGCTGGCCTATGCCCAGATTGATGATGTCCTTGCCCTGCTGGGCCAGCGCCGTGGCGCGGGCGAGCACGGCAAAGGCGTTTTCCTCGCCGATGCGATCGAATGCTGAAATCGTCTGGACCATCACGTGCGAACCTCCCGGGCAATGCACTGGACGCCATAGCTGCATATGCTGCATAGCTGCAAGCCGTGAGGATACATGCATGCCAGAGCTTTCAGACTGGTCGCCCAGACCGCTCCCCACTCGTGCGCCGATGGATGGGCGCTTCGTCCGTCTCGAACCCATCGATCCCCGTGTCCATGCCGAGGGTCTGTTCGATGCGTCGACGACACCCGATGCCGGCGACCGTTTTCGGTTCCTGTCGGATTTTCCGCCGCCCAATCGCGAAGCCTTCGACGAGTGGATCATCAAGGCCAGTTCGACCGTCGATCCGATGATGTTCGTGCTGATCGACAAGACGACGGACAAGATCGGCGGGCGCCAGAGTTTCATGCGTATCGATGCCGGAAATGGCGTGATCGAGGTGGGCAACATTCTCTGGACCGGCCTTGTGGCACGTCGGCCCGCCGCCACCGAGGCACTTTTCCTCTTCGCGCGCCATGTCTTCGACGATCTCGGCTATCGCCGGTTCGAATGGAAGTGCAACGATTTGAACGAACCGTCCAAGAGTGCCGCGCTGCGCTTCGGCTTCCTGGCCGAGGGCGTTTTTCGCAAGCACATGGTCGTCAAGGGCGAAAACCGTGACACGGCATGGTATGCGATGACCGACGAGGACTGGCCCACCATCCGTGACGCCTTCGAGGCGTGGCTGGACCCGTCCAATTTCGACGAGACCGGGAACCAGGTTGCTCGACTTCAGGCGCTGAGGGAAGAGATCGAGAATGGCAGGACGGCTTGAGGGCAAGCGGGCGGTGGTGACGGCGGCAGGGCAGGGCATCGGCCGCGCCATCGCCGAGGCATTCGTGGCGGAGGGCGCCGAGGTCTTCGCCTCCGACGTCAACCCTGACCTTCTCGCCGATCTTGCAGGGGCGGATGTCGCAGCGCTCGATGTCACCTCGGCGGAGGCGATCGCATCCTATGCCCGCCAGGTGGGCGCGATCGACGTGCTCGTCAATGTGGCCGGCTACGTCCATCACGGGACCGTTCTCGACTGCTCGGAAGACGATTGGGATTTCTCCTTCGATCTCAACGTGAAGTCCATGCACCGGATGATCCGCATGTTCCTGCCTGGCATGCTGCAACGCGCTGCCGCTTCGGGGATTTCGGCCTCGATCGTCAACCTGTCGTCGGGCGCGTCGTCGATCAAGGCTGCGCCCAACCGCTATGTCTACGGCGCGACCAAGGCGGCGGTGATCGGACTGACGAAGTCGGTCGGGCTCGATTTCGTGGCACGCGGCATACGCTGCAACGCGATCTGCCCCGGCACGGTGCGCTCGCCCTCCTGGGAGGCGCGAGTCGAGGAACTCGGCAGGCAGATCGGCGGACGCGACAAGGCGGAAGAACTCTTCGTCTCTCGCCAACCCATGGGACGGGTTGGAAAGCCTGATGAAATCGCCGCGCTGGCGGTGTATCTGGCTTCAGACGAGTCGGCCTTCACCACAGGCACGGCGATCCCTATCGACGGAGGCTGGACGCTTTGAAACCCGAAACCCGCAGTGCCATGATCGGCGCAGCCGTCTTCCTGGCCATTTTCGGCATAGTGGGCTTCTTCATGCCCGGCATCCTCATTGCGCTGGCCGAGACGTCGCCATGGCTGGCAGTCGTGATCGCGGCGCTCTTCATCGGCGCGTTCTTCATCGTCTTCTGGCTTCGCGGCCGCTATCAAGATCGCAGGAGGGGCTGATGCGGGTCCTCGTTACAGGCGCGGCAGGAATGATCGGCCGCAAACTCGTCGCCCGGCTCATGCAGGAGGAGGCCATCGGCGATCGCGCGATCACCGCCCTGGACCTGCACGACGTCGTTCCGCTCGAGCAGGAATCGATTGCTTCAGCGCATGTCGCCATCCATGTCGGCGACCTCTCCGAGCCCGGGGAAGCGGCAAAGCTGATGCGGGAGAAGCCGGACGTGATCTTCCACCTGGCCGGCGTTGTCTCGGGGGAGGCGGAAACCAATTTCGCGCTTGGCTACAGCGCCAACCTGGACGGCGCGCGTCTCCTCTTCCACGCGATACATGAGGCAGGGCATTGTCCGCGGGTGGTCTTCTCGTCCTCCATCGCTGTCTTCGGAGGCCCGTTTCCGGACGTCATTCCCGACGATTTCCATACGGTCCCGCTTGGCTCCTACGGCACCCAGAAGGTAATGGTCGAAGCGCTGCTCGTCGACTACACGCGGCGCGGGCTTCTGGACGGTGTCGGCATCCGCCTGCCATCGATCAGCGTGCGCCCCGGCAAGCCCAACAAGGCCGCCTCCGGCTTTCTCTCCAACATCATTCGCGAGCCGCTGGTCGGACGCGAGGCAATTCTGCCGGTGCCGCGCGACGTGGTGCAGACCCATGCCAGCCCGCGCTCTGCGGTCAGCTTCCTGTTGCATGCCGCGCAACTCGACGGTGCCGCGATCGGACCGCGGCGCAATCTGAGCATGCCAGGGGTCGCGGTCACGGTCGGCGAACAGATCGAAGCTCTGGAGCGGGTCGCTGGCAAGGAAACGGTCGCGCTGATCCGGGAGGAGCACGACGAAGCGATCTGGAGCCTGGTGCAGAACTGGCCGACCCGATTCGAGGCCAGGCGGGCGCGCGATCTGGGTTTTGTCACCGAGCAGACCTATGACGAGATCATCAAGGCCCATATCGAGGATGAGCTCGGCGGCTGAGTTCAGGCCGAGAGCGCAGCCAGAAGCAGGGTGAGGCCGAGCAGGAAGACCAGGGCGGCACCGGAGATTTCGATGCCGGCATGGATTCTGTTGCCGGCGCGTCCGTCTCCGCCGATCGCCACCGCCCAGTTCTTGGCCATCACGGCCAGGGTGGCGAGCACGGACACCGTCAGCGCGGTGCCGATCGCCATGGCGAACACCGACACGATGCCGCTGATCCAGAGCCCGTTCAGAAAGGCAAAGGACAACACCACCAGCGCGCCGGTGCAGGGACGAACGCCGACGGCGACGATGGCCGCCCAGGCCGTCTTCCAGTCGAAGCGGTCCCCCGAGATCAGCCTGGGATCGGGCGCGTGGCTGTGGCCGCATGTGGAGCAGACTTCATCCGGACCGTGATGATGATCGTGATGGTGGCCGCCTTGTTCATGAGCATGGGACGCGTGACCCGTCGCGACCGCGGCAGACAGGCTGCGGACCGGGGCGCCCCAGAAAAGGGCTTTCAACCGCGGAAAAGCCTTGCGCCACAAGAGCCAGGCTCCGAAGGCGGTCACCAGCGCGTAGCTTGCCACCTCGAGGTACCGGGTTGCGTCCGCCATCGAGAATGCCGTCCCGCGCAGGAACAGGAAGACCGCGCTCATGACCACGATCGCCGTCACCGCCTGCAGCAAGGAGGAGAGGAAGGACAGCAGAACGCCGCGCCGAAGCGCGACTTCGTTGGCGAGCATGTAGGAGGAGATGACGGCCTTGCCGTGGCCGGGCCCGGCGGCGTGGAAAACGCCATAGGCAAAGGAGATCGAAACCAGCATCCAGGCGCCCGTGCCTTCGTCGCGCATGGTGCGCAGCGCCGTCGTGAGCGTGCGGTAGAACCCTTGCTGCTGTACGTTGATCCAGGCGAGCCAGCCGCCAAAGAGACCGGTCGTCGGCAGGGCCGCTTCCGTGGCCCCGATGCCGAGTGGGCTCTGGGCAAGAGCCTGTCCCGTGGCGGCCGCGAGAATGAGCCCGCAAACGGCCAGGCAAAGCGCTCCGGTTGTCGTCCCCCTCAAGAGACCCCTCCTTGAAATGGTCTTATCCGCTTGCCTGGCAATTCAGCTGCAGGCGGGTGGCAAACAAGCTGCTGTAGTCGACGCCGCCGGGCTCGTTGAAGAATGCCTCGGTCAAGGTGTCCTGGTTCTGCTGGAGCGCCTCCATCGGATCGGGACGTATGACTTCCCTGCTGCAATCATCCGGCATGCCGGCGACTATCATCAGGTCGTCCTCGTAAAAATCGATGGCGGTGAAAAAGGTCGGGTCGTAGACGCCGAAATCGACCTTGCCATCGAGGCGCAAGGTTTCGGAGGGATGGGATTCGAAGGCCACGATGAGGTGATCGCCGTCGAAATTGGCGATCATGCGCTCGGGCGCTTCCATGGAAACGCGTATTCCCTCCCGGTTGACCATCTGGAAGTAGTCGAACTCGGCCAGAGATTCGTGGATGACGGAGGCCACTTCCTCCAGTTCCGCCGCACTCAGCTTCAGGTCCCGGTCGGTATCGAACTCAAACAGCACCGTGCTGGAAAAAAGCTCGTCGAAGCGCCACACATGCCGCAACCACTTGACCTCGCGATCGGCCGACACCCCGACTTCGAGGCGTGCTTCCGCCCAGATGTGCGGATGCGCCTTCGCGCTCGCGCTCGCGCCAATGGCCAGGGTGAGCGCCAAGACCAGGATTTGCGTCAGTCGAAGCATGTGTCCCGTTTCTGTCGTGCGAAGCAGTGGAGATTCTATCAGAAAGCTGGCGAAAATGGGACACCTGCCGATCATTCAGACGCGGGCGTTGTCCTTGAACCATTTGGCGAGGAAATCGACCAGGACCCTCACCTTGGCGGGCAGGTAGCGTCGATGAGGATAGACGGCAAAAATTCCTCCATTGCGCGGCGCGAATTCGTCGAGGACGGTGACGAGACGACCGGACTCCACGTCTTCGCGGGCGATGAAGTCGGGCAGCGGCGCCACGCCCAGTCCGGCGAGGGCGGCGGCCAGCGTCACGCGAGGGCTGTTGGCCTCGATCGGTCCGGAGACGGCGACGCTCACCATCTCGCCGCTTTCCTTCTGGAACGGCCAGTTGGACAGCCACCGTCCATTGGTATCGATGATACAGGGCATCTTGGCGAGGTCATGGGGGACCTTCGGCACGCCGTGCCGGGCCAGGAAGTCCGGCGAGGCGCAAAAGCGGATCGAGAATGGGCAGAGGCGGCGCGCAATCATGGAGGAATCCTCCATGCGCGTGATACGGATCGCCATGTCGAAGCCCTCCTCGACAAGGTCCACGAAACGGTCATCGAGGCTGATCTCGAGGACGATGTCCGGGTACTCGCGGGCGAAATCGATCAGCGACTGGCCGATATCGGCGTCGGCGAGCGTGCGCGGCGCCGACAGCTTGATCCGGCCCTTCACGTCGCCTGACGATTCGCGGACCGTGTCGGCAAGGCTGTCTACCTCGCGCACGATTTCGGACGCCCGCTTGAAATAGGTGTGGCCGGCTTCCGTCAGCGAGAACTGGCGGGTGGTTCGGTTCAGGAGCAGGGCGCCAAGCTCGTCCTCCAGTTCACGGACATATTTCGACAACAGCGCCTTGGAGCGGCCGATCTTGCGCGCCGCCGCCGAGAATCCCTCCGCCTCCACCACGGCGATGAAGGCGCGCATGCGGGTCAGCGTATCCATGCTCATCGCCTTTTCATGATCCGGCCGGCCAGCCCTATCAGTTTCAGATCCGACCCTGCCGGGCCGATCAGGGAGATGCCGAAAGGAGCGCCGTCGATGCCGCCAAGCGGCAGTGTGATCTGCGGGAAGCCCGACAGGCCGGAGAGGCACAGGAGCCGCAGGGCACGTTCGCGATAGTCCTGGATTGTCTCGAAGGATGCGGATCTGAGCGGGGCCGCGCTGGGCACCGTCGGCAGGACCAGAAAGCCGTCATCGCCAAGAAGCGCGCGCAGCTCTTCGCGAAATGCCTGGCGCTTCTTCGTCTCGGCGGCGGCAGTTTCGCAGCCAAGCGTCGCTCCGAACTCGAACCTTTCCTTCACCCCCGGTCCCAATTGCCGGTCGCCGCCCGTCAGGAAGGGCCCGTGGACGGCCCAGGCCTCGTATGCCTGGATCCGTCGGAACGACCAATAGAGATCATCGACCGGCAGCGTCGGCGCCGGCACCGTGCGGGGCTCGCCCATCGCGCTGCGGACGCTTGCCAGCATGCGCTGGTATTCATCCCGCTCTGCCTGGCCCAGCAGCAGCGCGTCGAGAACCTCCATTCGGAGGAGCCGCGGCGAGGCCGGGGCTTCGGCATTGCCGGCCAGCAATAGCGCGCCCACCCGGGCGTAGGTCTCGATGTCCCTGGCAAACCAGCCGAAAGTATCGAGACTCGGCGCCAGCGGCATCGCGCCTTCGAGCGTGATTGCGCCATGGGTCGTGCGAAGGCCGATCAGGCCGCAAAAGCTTGCCGGGGCACGGATCGATCCGCCCGTGTCGGAGCCGAGCGCGATGTCGGCCAGACCGCCCGCCACCGCCGCTGCCGAGCCGGAGGAGGAGCCGCCGGTCACTCGGTCGGGCGCGGCCGGGTTCACCGGCTCGGGATAGTGGGCGTTCTGGCCCATGAGCGAGAAGGTCAGTTCGTCGGTCTGCGTCCGGCCGATGAAGCGTGCGCCGGCATTGAGGAGTTTCTGCAAGGCGGGGGCCGTCCGGACGGCGGCAGGGGCTTCGGCGAGCTTGTGCGGATTGCCGCCGCCCGTCTTCTGCCCGGCGATGTCGTAGATGTCCTTGACGGCGAGCGTCAGCCCGGAGAGCGGCCCGCTAGCGGCATGCGGGACCTCGGCTTCGGGGCGCTCGAGAAAAGCATTCAGGGGGTCGCTGGCTGCGAGCATCGTTCGCTCCGGTTTGACGTTATCGGGAGCATCGTTCATCGGCACGATCTTTTCAACCGGCGCCAGAATTCCATTGATCATGACAGCGGGAATCACTATATCCGCGGCTGCCCAAAGTCGCACGTGCCTGTGGGTGTCCGCCGACCCTCGATATGGTGAGGAGTCGGTAAGGTACCTGGAACTAACCCCTCCAGTCGGTCTAGCGGCCACCCGCCAGTCCGAGGACATCTTGAAGCAACGACGGTGCGGGCCTTTCTGGTTCTCTTCCGGTCGTCCAAAGACCGGGGTTACTGAAGAGGCACACCATCATTGCCGGCAGTGCGGTTGGGTCTCCCATCCAAAGCTGAGGCAGACAAAGCGAGCTTTCGCCGCAGGGCGCAGGCTCTCCGCCGCGTAATTCGCAGAACTGGCTCCGGACATTTCCACCGGCCGGTGCCTCGATCTGCCGATTCACGCGCTTTGTCCACCATGGGCGGGGCCGATGTGCCTTGCCCGCAGCCAGATGAAGCGGCGCAAGCCGTGCCGGGAGATGACACATGGCCACCCAGCGCATTATCGATTTCCTCGCCACCCGACGACCCGAAGGCCCCTGCCTTGTCGTCGATCTCGACGTCGTGCGTGAGAATTACCGCGCCTTCGAGCGCGCGCTGCCGCAATCGGCGATCTTCTATGCCGTCAAGGCAAACCCTTCACCGGAGATCCTGCGCCTGCTCGCCTCGCTTGGCTCCTCCTTCGATACGGCTTCCGTGGCCGAGATCGAGATGGCTCTCGATGCCGGCGCACAGCCTGAGGCGATCTCCTATGGCAACACGATCAAGAAGGAGCGCGACATTGCGCGGGCCTTCGAACTCGGCGTGCGTCTTTTCGCGGTCGACTGCGTGGAAGAGGTCGAGAAGGTTGCGCGTGCGGCGCCTGGATCGAAGGTCTTCTGCCGTGTCCTGACCGATGGCGAGGGCGCCGAATGGCCTTTGTCGCGGAAGTTCGGCTGCGTGCCGGAGATGGCGATTGCGGTGCTGCGCCACGCCGTGCGGACCGGGCTTTCGGCTCATGGCGTCTCCTTCCATGTCGGCTCGCAGCAGACCGACCTGACTGCATGGGACCGCGCGATCGCCGACGCCAAGCGGGTCTTCGTCTCGCTGGCCGAGGAGGGCATCCTGCTCAAGATGGTCAATATGGGCGGTGGCTTCCCGACCCGTTACCTGCGCGACGTGCCGGCGGCCCAGGCCTATGGCCAGGCGATCTTCGGCGCGCTCAGCAAGCATTTCGGCAATCGACTGCCGGAAACCATCATCGAGCCGGGCCGCGGCATGGTCGGCAATGCGGGCGTCATCAAGTCGGAAGTGGTGCTGATCTCGCGCAAGTCGGACGACGATCCGCTGCGCTGGGTCTATCTCGACATCGGCAAGTTCGGCGGGCTGGCCGAGACGATGGACGAGGCGATCCGCTACCCGATCGTCACGCCGCGCGACGGCGATGAGGTCGCGCCTTGCGTTCTCGCGGGTCCGACCTGCGATTCAGCCGACGTGCTTTACGAAAAGACGCCGTATCCCATGCCGGTTTCGCTGACGATCGGCGACGAGGTGCTGATCGAGGGCACCGGCGCCTACACCACGACCTATGCGTCGGTTGCCTTCAACGGCTTCGAGCCGCTTCGATCCTACGTCATCTGACGCTTTGACATCAAAAAAGCCCCCGGTACCGCGCGGTGCCGGGGGCTTTCTTGTTCTGCTCTACAGGGTCAGTCGGTGACGGTGTAGCTGCCGGTCTCGCAAAGATCGACCGTGTCGGTCAGCTCGTCGTCATCCTCGAAAACGACCAGGACGTCATATTCGCACTGCGTGCGCGCATCGGCGATGGTGACGCGCACCGCTTGGCCGGATGGCAGGATGTCGGGCCCGAGAATATCGTCTTCCCAGTCGCCCACGTCGATCGGCGAGGCATAGAACTCGTAGATGTCGTAGCTGCTCTGGTTGTCGAGCATGAATATGAGGTCCTGCGCCAGTGCCGACGGCACGGGCGCAAGCATCGCTACCGCAAGGGCGGCACCAAGAAACTTGCGCATGAGTAACTTCCAGGAAAGTGGCGGAAACCGCCTGCGCAGATCCTATAGCAGTTGGCTGAGCTGCATGGCTACGGACATGTCGCCGTCGACCTTCAGTTTTCCCTGCATGAATGCTGCGGTGGGATTCAGGTCGCCCGATACCATTGCTTCGAAATCGTCCTTCGACATCGCGATCGTGCAGTCGGCGGCACCGTCCTCGGTGGAGACGGTCTGGCCGTCGATCAGCAGCTTCTCGTCGCCGAAATCGAACTTCACCGAACGGTCGAAGCCCGAAGCGGCGACGCGTTCCTGCATCTTTGCGGCGATCTCGTTGATGTCCATCGTCATTCTCCTTGGCTTCCTGATCGGGACGTTCCTCGTGGTACGGAGACGTCATTTTTCCGAATGCGAATTAGCAGTTGATTGACGTTTACGTCAACGTGATTTAGCCTCCTTTCCGACCCTTGGGAGGAAAGGTCGCTTGGCTTACCGTAGCATTCGGCGAATGGATTGCCATTCGGGTCTGACGCTTGTCACCCGGGCCGCTTTCCGTCGTGGACGTCGTTGATGGCGAAACTTGTCTCGCGGATCGAACCCAGCTCTGCCGACTACGCACGCAATGCCGAAGCCATGCATGCGCGGCTGGCCGAGGTGCGGACGCTCGAACAGGCGGTGCGCGACAACTCCGCCGCGCGCAAGGCGGTATTCGAAAAGCGCGGACAGATGTTGCCCCGCGCGCGCGTCGAGGCGCTGCTCGACCGAGGCACGCCTTTCCTCGAGCTGTCCGCGCTCGCCGGCTACAAGATGCATGACGACGATGGCGGGAAGAACATCATGGGTGGCGGCGCGATTGCCGGCATCGGCGTCGTGTCCGGGCGGCGGGTTGTCGTCTCGGCTTCCGACAGCGGGATCAAGGGAGGCACGATACCTCCCACCGGGCTGAAAAAGACCTTGAGACTTCAGGAGGTCGCCTTCGAGAACAGGCTGCCGCTGGTCTATCTGGTCGAAAGCGGCGGTGCCAATCTGCTCTACCAGTCGGAAATGTTCGTCGAGGGCGGTCGAGCCTTCGCCAACCAGGCAAGGCTCTCGGCGGCGGGTATTCCGCAGATCGCTGTGGTTCACGGTTCCTCGACGGCGGGCGGCGCCTATCTGCCGGGCCTTTCGGACTACGTCGTTCTCGTGCGCGGGCGCTCGAAGATCTTCCTGGCCGGTCCGCCGCTGGTCAAGGCGGCCATCGGTGAGGACGCCGACGACGAAGCGCTTGGAGGGGCGAACCTGCACGGTGAGGTGACGGGCCTCGGCGAGTATGTCGCGGAGGACGATGCCCAGGCCATCGCCTATGCACGCGAGATACTGGCCCATCTCGGCTGGAGTGACGCGGAGCCGGGTCCCTCTGTTTCGCCACCCGATTTCGAGCCGGAAGAACTCATGGGCATCGTGCCTGCCGGCGAGAAGACAAGCTTCGACATGCGCGAGGTGATCGCCCGCGTGGTCGACGGGTCCAGTTTCCTCGAATTCAAGCAGGCCTATTCGCCCGACATGCTCTGCGGCCATGCGGCAATAGAGGGTGTGAAGGTCGGCATCCTGGCCAACAACGCCCCCATCATGCCGACGGGCTCGCTCAAGGCTGCGCAGTTCATCCAGTTGTGCGATCAGGCCGGAACGCCGCTCGTCTTCCTGCAGAACACGACCGGCTACATGGTCGGCTCGGAGGCCGAAAGGGCAGGGGCGGTCAAACATGGCTCCAAGATGATCCAGGCCGTTGCCAATGCGCGGGTGCCCAAATTCACCATCCTGATCGGCGGTTCCTACGGTGCCGGCAATTACGGGATGTGCGGGCGGGGCTTCTCGCCGCGATTTATCTTCTCCTGGCCGTCGGCGAAGACGGCGGTGATGGGGGGAGAACAGGCGGCAAAGGTCATGGAGATCGTGGCGCGCGGCAAGGCGGAACGCGCTGGCGCAGCGGTCGACGAGGAGGCGCTTGCCAAACAGGGCGCCGGCATTCGTGCCGGCATCGAGGCCCAATCGGGCGCGCTGTTCGCGACCGCCCGGCTCTGGGATGACGGCATCATCGACCCTCGCGACACGCGCCGCGTGTTGGGGCTGTGCCTGACCATTGCTGCCGAAGGAGATCGTCGCACGCTCAGACCCAACAGTTTCGGGGTCGCGCGCGGCTAGGGAGGAGACGGGACCATGCAGTTCACGCCCGAACATGAGGCTATCCGCAGAACGGTGGCGAAGTTCGTCGCGACCGAGATCAATCCGCATGTGCAGGAATGGGAGGATGCGGAAGAGTTTCCCTCGCACGACGTGCTCAAGAAAATGGGCGATCTCGGGCTTCTGGGCGTCAAATACGATCCCGCCTATGGTGGGTTGGGGCTCGACTTCTCCTATTCGATGGTGGTCGCCGAGGAACTCGGCCTCATCGATTGCGGGGGCGTACCGATGGCGATCGGTGTCCACACGGACATGTGCACGCCGGCGCTCAACAGGTTCGGTTCTGACGACCTTAAGCGCAACTATCTCGCCCCCTCCATCGCCGGTGACGTCGTGGGCTGCCTCGGCGTGTCGGAGCCCGGCGGCGGCTCGGACGTCGCGGCGGTCAAGACCACGGCGCGTCAGCAGGGCGACGACCTGGTGATATCCGGCACCAAGATGTGGATCACCAACGGCATGAAGGCCGACTGGTGCTGCCTGCTCGCCAACACTTCCAATGGCCCGGTGCACAAGAACAAGTCGCTCATCGTCGTCCCGTTGGACGCAAGGGGCATCACGCGTCAGAAAATCCACAAGATCGGCATGAACTCCTCCGACACCGCGCAACTCTTCTTCGACGAGGTGCGCGTCCCGGCCACGAACATCATCGGGCAGGAAGGCATGGGCTTCACCATGCAGATGCTGCAATTCCAGGAAGAGCGGCTTTATGCGGCGGCCAGTTCGCTGAAGGCGTTCGACAGGCTTATCGACATCACCATCGATTATGCCGCGCAGCGGCAGACCTTCGGCAAGGCGGTTCTCGACAACCAGGTGGTCCATTTCCGGCTTGCGGAACTGCGCACGGAGGTGGAACTCCTGCGCGCGCTCACCTGGAGTGCGATCGAACAATATATCTCCGGCAAGGACGTGACGCGTCTGGCGTCCATGGCCAAGCTGAAGGTCGGCCGGCTGGGGCGCGAACTTTCCGACTCCTGTCTGCAGTTCTGGGGTGGCATGGGCTACACTCAGGACAACCCCGTCGGCCGGGCCTATCGCGATACGCGGCTCTATTCCATCGGAGCGGGTCCCGACGAGATCATGCTCGGCATCATCGCCAAGCTCGAGGGCACGCTGCCGGGCACCGGCAACCGGCCGGCGTGGAGCTGATCCCCGCATGATCCGCCGACTCCTCATCGCCAATCGCGGCGAAATCGCCTGCCGCATCGTCCGTACCGCAGGGCGCATGGGGATCGAGACGGTGGCCATCTATTCGGATGCCGATCGGGAAGCGCTTCATGTCGAGAGTGCCGACCTCGCGGTTCGCGTCGGGCCCACGCCGGCGGCTCAGTCCTACATGAACATCTCCGCGATACTTGCTGCGGCGCGCACCAGCGGCGCGGATGCCGTACATCCTGGATACGGCTTTCTGTCGGAAAACGCAGATTTCGCGGCGGCTTGTCAGGCTGCTGGTCTCATCTGGGTGGGGCCTTCGGCGGAAGCCATAGCAGCGATGGGCGACAAGGCGGGCGCCCGTCGCCTGATGATGTCGGAGGGCGTGCCTGTCGTTCCCGGCTATGACGGGGAAGAACAGAGTGACCAGCGGCTTGTCGCAGAAGCGGAGCGCGTTGGCTTCCCGCTTCTCATCAAGGCGGTATCCGGTGGTGGCGGCCGCGGCATGCGCCGGGTGCCCGACGCCGCGGGATTCCAGACGGCGCTCGAGAGCGCGCGACGCGAGGCGCTGGCCGCCTGCGGCGATGGCAGGGTTATCCTCGAAAAGCTGATCGTGGATGCGCGCCATATCGAGGTCCAGGTGCTCGGTGACCGCTACGGCAACATCATCCACCTTGCAGAACGCGACTGCTCCACCCAGCGGCGCCACCAGAAAGTCATCGAGGAGCAGCCATCACCATTTGTCAGTGATGACTTACGGATAAGGCTGACCGCCGCCGCGATTTCTGCCGCCAGGGCCGTGACCTATGAAGGGGCGGGCACCGTCGAATTCATCGTCGGCGAGGATGGTGGCTTTCACTTCCTCGAGATGAACACGCGGCTCCAGGTGGAACACCCGGTGACGGAGATGGTCACCGGTCTCGATCTCGTCGAATGGCAGATCCGGATCGCGCAGGGCGAGGCCTTGCCACCGCAGGAGACGGTCTGCTTCGAAGGCCATGCAATCGAGGCGCGCCTGTATGCCGAAGACCCGAACGCCGATTACGCCCCGCAAACCGGTCGTATCAGCTATTGGCGGCCGCGGGCCGCGCTTGCGCTTGAGGGTGTCCGCGTTGACGCGGGCATTCGCGAAGGGGATGTCGTCTCGCCCTTTTACGATCCGATGGTCGCCAAGCTGATCGCTCACGGCCAGACCCGTGCACAGGCGACTGCGCGCCTTGCTGCGGCGCTCAGGGCAAGCCCGCTCCTGGGTGTGCGCAATAATGCAGGCCAGCTTCTGTCAATTCTATCGGGAGAGAGCTTTGCCGAGGGCGGCATGACGACCGGCCGGCTCGACGCCGAACCCGCATCGCTTCGTGATGCAGACCCGATCGCCCTCGTGCTCGCGGCAATGATCCTGTGTCTGGCTCCGGGGGGCGACTGGTTTCGGAGCTCGGGACGTGCCGAGACAAGCGTGACCCTTGTCTCGCGGAGCGTTGCGGTCCCCGTGGACCTCGTCTTCGACCGTTCCCGTCTCGTGTCGGCCGCCGCGGGCGGAGCGTCGTTCCGGATCGAGGAAGCCCGGATCGAGAACGGGCGGCTGCGATGCAAGCTGGACGGAAACGCATGCTCGGTCCTCTTTGCCCTCGACAAACGCCAGGTCTGGCTCTTCCACGGCGACGAGGTGCATGGGTTCAGCGAACCCGACCCTCTGGCACGCGCGAAGGACCAGCTCTCCGGCGGGTCTGTCGTGGCGCCGCTCGCCGGCGTCGTTTCCTCGATCGAGGCCGACATCGGTGATATGGTCGCCGCCGGTCAGACGGTGGCGACCATCGAGGCCATGAAGATGGAAACCCGGCTTGTGGCCGGCATTGCCGGAACGGTCATGAGCGTCGAGGTGGCGGTCGGTCGACAGGTGCAGGCCGGGGACCCCATCCTCCTGATCGAAGCCGCCGGCGAGGCATGAGGTTGGGATTGCTCCGGGCAAGGACCCGCCATTCGTCTTGATGCGCCCGGAAAACATTGTTATTGCGAATAACAATGTATCCGGGGAGGATTTTTCATGCCGGTTGTGAATGTTCCGGGCATGCGGCCCGTCAATATGGGTGAACTTGCCGTCGAGCACGAAATCAGCGCGGATGGCGTATTCCAGATTCGTTCCAGACTGCCCTTGGGCGAGTACCCGCGTTCGCTGATCGACCGCGTCGATCACTGGGCCTCCGTCGCGCCCGACCGGGTGCTGTTCGCCGACCGGGGCCAGGATGGCGAATGGCGCAAGGTGACCTATGCCGAAGCCGCCCGCCACGCCCGTTCGATCGGCCAGTTCCTGCTCGACAAAGGGCTGAGCGCCGAGCGACCCCTGGTAATCCTGTCGGGCAATTCGCTTGAACATGCGCTGCTTGCGCTGGGGGGCATGGCCGCCGGCGTGCCTTTCTCGGCGATCTCGCCCGCTTATTCGCTGGTCTCGACGGATCACGCCAAACTGAAGCACATCTTCAAGCTGCTGACGCCCGGCATGGTGTTCGTGGCCGAAGGCATGCCGTTTTCCAAGGCGCTCGATGCGGTCATGGAAGATGGCATCGAACTCCTGATCGCGCGCGACCCGATTCCCGGCCGCAAATCTGTAACCTTCGATGCGGCGCTTGCCACCGAGGCGGGGGCGGAAGTGGAGGAAGCCAACCGCGCGGTGAACCGCGACACGGTTGCCAAATTCCTCTTCACCTCGGGCTCGACGGGCATGCCCAAGGCGGTCATCAACACGCACAGGATGGTGACCTGCAACCAGGTCATGATCGCCCATGCGCTGGCGTTCCTGCAGGATGAGCCTCCCGTCATCGTCGACTGGCTGCCCTGGAACCACACGGCCGGCGGCAACCACAATTTCGGCATCACCATCCACAATGGCGGCACGCTCTACATCGATGACGGCGCGCCCACCCCGGGGGGCATCGCCAAGACCGTACGCAATCTCGAGGAGATCGCGCCGACGCTCTATTTCAATGTGCCGAAAGGCTTCGAGATGCTCTGCGAGCATCTGGAAAAGAACGATCGCCTGCGCGACAATTTCTTCTCGCGCCTCAACCTCCTGCAATATGCAGGCGCCGGCCTGTCGCAGCATGTGTGGGATTCGCTGGAGCGGCTGGCTCAGAAGGCCATCGGTCAGAAGATCATGATCATCACGGGCTACGGCTCGACCGAAACCGCGCCCTTTGCGTTCACCACGACCTGGGCGGTCGACCGTCCGGGCGAGGTGGGCTTGCCTGCCCCGGGCATGGAAATGAAGCTCGTGCCGGATGCCGAGAAGCTGGAGCTGCGCCTGCGCGGTCCCAACATCACGCCCGGCTATTGGCGCCAGCCCGACAAGACGGCCGAGTGCTTCGACGAAGACGGCTTCTACAAGATCGGCGACGCGCTCAAGCTGGTCGACGAGAGCGACGTGAACCGGGGCTTCATCTTCGATGGCCGCGTGTCGGAGGATTTCAAACTGTCGACGGGCACGTGGGTCAACATGGCCGGCGTGCGCGGCAGCCTGGTTCGCGCCTGCGCACCCTACGTCCGGGAGGCTGTCATCACGGGCCTTAACCGCAACCATATCGGCGCCATGCTCTTTCTCGACGTGGACGCGGCGCGCAAGGTCGATCCGTCGCTGGCCGACGCCGACGAGGCGACCATCGCCCGCCACCCGAAATTGCGCGAGTTCCTCCAGGAACGTCTCGATCAACTGGCAAGCCAGTCGACGGGAAGTTCCAACATGGTTGCCCGCGCGCTGGTGCTCGACACCCCGCCTTCGATCGATTTGCATGAGGTCACCGACAAGGGCTCGATCAACCAGCGGGCCGTGATGAGCGTGCGCGCCGATCTGGTGGAGGATCTCTATGCCGACACCCCGCCGGAGCACGTGATCGTCGCACGCAAGAAGAAGGCGTGAGCGGCATCGCAGCCCTGACCTGAAATGAGCCGGCTTGCCGGCTCATTTCGTCTTCGGGGCTGCCTTCCATTCATGGATGCGCTCGAGCAGTCCGATCAGCTGCGCCTTGCCTTCCGGACCGCCCAACTGCTCGATCACGCGCCCCTCGTGCCGGTTCCAGACATCGATCATGCGGTTGACGAACTGACGGCCGTTCTCGGTGAGATGAAGTGCGTGTGAGCGCTTGTCATGCTCGGACTTGCGTCTTTCGGCGAGACCACGCTGTTCCAGGCCGTCCATGAGCGAAACGAAATTGGCCCGCTTGATGCCGAGCTTTTCGGCGATCTCGCTCTGCTTGAGCCCGGGCTGGCGCGCCATGATGGCCAGGACGGAGAATTCGGCTGGTCGCAGCTTCAGCTTGGCGAAACTCTCGATGAAGTCCTGGAAGACCGCCAGCTGGGCACGTCGTAGCATATAGCCGACGATTGCGCCCATCTCGGGTATTTCGTCCACCCGCACCTGGGTCGCTTCGGCAGGTTTCGAAGTTTTGGCCGCGTCACGTGTCGTCTTGGAGCGAACGTTCATAAGACCTCGAAAATGGCAATCCTGACGCAGTCGGGCTCGCGGGCGCCGGTGCCTACGCAAATCGTGCGGTTCAGCCAGGCGTAGCGCGCGTCCCCCGTCTCGAAGCGAGGATGGGTGCGCATGTAATAGGATGCCGGGTTCACCTGCTCTCCCCGTGCCAGAGCCTGGATAACCTCGTCAGGTCCGTGGCGGAAGCCGAAATTGCGGATGTCGATGATGGCGCCATCATGCGTTTCCATCGCGTAGCGCGTGTCGAGTTCAGCCGAATGATCGGAAAACACGGTCTGCCAGTCGGCCCCCAGATCGAGGATTCGACCCGACAGACGCTCGCCTGTGACGGTTCCCCCGATGATGGGAATGATGCGCCTGCGGCCACGCACGGATGTACCGAGTTCGATGGGGGACGCCAGCTCCACATGCAGGTCGCAGAGATGGGCGAGCTCGATCTTCATGAAGCTGTCTTTCCGGGCAGGGCCCAGGACACGGGCCGACGGTGATCCGTCGGCCCGTTCATCGATTATTCGAACAGCGAGTTATGGCGCTGCAAGGCTTCGACATAGGACTGGTAGAGCTCGTCCGCATCGCCGCCAACGGCTTCGACATCGGCCCGCCACTGGTCGATCAGCGGCTGGGAGGCTTCGCGCCACATGGCCACTTCCTCTTCCGTGGGCGTGTAGACCTCGTGGTCCGCATTGTCGACCATCTTCTGGCGACCGGAAGCTTCGTTCTCAGCCCAGCCGGTCGAGAAGCGCTTCGACCATTCCGGCGTGCAGTGGTCCTCGATCACCTGACGGTTTTCCTCCGACAGACCGTCGATCACGTCACGGTTGAAGAGAAGCATCTGCGACGACAGGTAGAAGGGCATGTCGAGGCTGTAATTGACCGCGGAATCGATGCCGAAGATGTAGATCGAGTTCCATGGGAAGGTGATGGCGTCCGCGATGCCGCGCGAGATGGCGTCGCGGGCCTCTGGAGCCGGAACCTGGTACGCGTTGCCGCCGAGCAGCGAGACGAAGCGGGCCATGGTGGCGTGTGCCGGCCGGATGTTCTTGCCTTCGATGTCGGCCGGAACGCGGATCGGCGAGCTCGAATGGATCGTGCCGGGATCGTGGGGGTTGATCAGGCAGAAATAGACGTCCGACATCTCGGTCTCGGCGATCGGCTCGTACCATTCGTGGAGAGCGGCCGCGCCGTCGGTGGCGTTGTTGCCGTGGAAGGGAATCTCGGCCAGACCGTAGATGGGGAACCGGCCGGCCTGGTAGCCCGGATTGGTGTAGGTGATGTCGGCGATACCGTCGCGGGCCATGTCGTAATGGTCGGGGGCGGCGCCGAGCTGCTGGCCGGGATAGACGGTGATCTCGATGCGACCTTCGGAAGCTTTGCGAATGGATTCGACCCAGTCGGCCATACCCATTTCATGCACCGGATGCGTGGCGGGGACCCAGTGCGACAGGCGCAACTGAACCTCCTGGGCATTCGCGGTGTAGGCAGTGGAAGCGAGCAAGGCCGCAAGGCCAAGCTTGATTGCGGATTTCATTTTGAGAACTCCTCCCTGATGCACAGCTTCCACCGAAAACTCCTCCCTGAAGCGTCGGACTTGAAGCAGCTTCGATTGTTATGATACGAAACAAAATAATCAAGGGGCTGCAGAGGAAATCATAGCGGCCTCCTCTCACGAGGGCATCAGAAAAATGAAGTCAGTGGCAAGCGCGCAGCCGGCGGCGGAAAACCCGCTTCTCGTCGAGGTTGCAGGCAAGGTCGCCCGCCTGACCATCAACAGGCCCGACAAGCGCAATGCCATCAATGACACGCTTCTCGATGCGATGCGGGACTTCTTCGTGGCAATCCCCGAGCAGGTGCGCGTGGTGATCATGGACGGCGCGGGGGGGCATTATTCTTCCGGGCTCGATCTTGCCGAACAATCCCAGCGCGAACCCGTCGAGGTGATGAAGCATTCGCGCGGCTGGCACGAATTGATGGACCGCATCCAGTTTTCGGGCGTTCCGGTCGTCTCCGTCCTCACCGGTGCCGTGATGGGCGGCGGTCTCGAGATCGCCACGGCCACCCATGTGCGCATTGCCGAACCCTCGGTCCGTTTCAAGCTGCCCGAAGGCAAGCGTGGCATTTTCGTTGGCGGTGGCGCGACGGTTCGTGTGGGCCGTATTCTTGGCCCGGACCGCATGACGGAAATGATGCTGACGGGACGCGAATACGGTGCCGAGGAAGGCCAGGCGCTGGGTCTGTCCCATTATCTCGTGGGCGAAGGCGAGGGGCTCGACAAGGCGCGCGAGCTGGCCGCCGGCATCGCCGAGAATGCCTCGATGGTGAACTACCTGATCATCCAGTCGATTGCGCGTATCAACGACATGTCGCATGCCGACGGGCTTTACGCGGAAAGTCTCAGCGCGGCGCTGTCGCAGACCGGGCCCGATGCAAAGGAGGGCTTGATGGCCTTCCTGGAGAAGCGCAAGCCGCGCTTCCGTTGATCTCACATTTCTGAACCGGCGAAGCCGCGCATCATGCTGTTGCGGATGTCGGCCTTGGTCAGGAAATCCATCTGCTCGACAAGGATCTCCCGAACGAGATCTTCGCCGACGCGGCGGTTGATGCTGTCCTTGATACCGTTCCGGAAAGCGTCCAGATCGAATGTCTCCTTGCCGGAGAAGTCGATCAGCTCGTTGCCGAAGAGGTATGAATAGACCTCGTCGAAGATGATGGCTTCGGGCGGCATCACCATGCGGTGCAGCTTTTCGGCCTCGGCCGTGTAGACCAGTCGCGCCAAAAAATAGCCGTGGACTTCGTTGTTCTTGAGAACGGGCACGGAGATAACCTCGGTCTGGACATAGTCCAGACCGCCGAAATATGTGGCCTGTTGCTCCGTTTCCGGGTCAGTGCCCGCGCTCTGGTAGGCGAACAGGACCGTCCCGGTGGTGACCGCGATGATCCACAGCGCCGCGAGCGCGAACTTGATCATCGGGCGGCCGCCCCCTGGCCGCCAAACGCGCCAGCCGAGTAGGTGCCGTCACCTTCCGATTTCTGGATGGCGCTCTGGATGATCGAGGCCACTTCCGAAACCGCATTCAACTGAGCCCGGATCGCCTGTTCGTTCCGCTCGAGCTTCTCGCGCAGACGGACCATGCCGTCCCGGTGCTCGGGACGCAGTTCGTCCGGGCCCATGCCGCGCATCGCCTTCGTTAGCTCATAGAGGTAGCGGCTCTTGCGGATGTTCGACTGCTTGATGTCGAAATTGACATCCGTGCGGATGGCGAGGGTCTCCCGCTCGATAGCTTCCTCGATGCGGCCGATGATCGACACCAGGCTCACCGGGGATGCGTGCGAGGCTGTGTGGCCGGGCAGGGGCTGGCTTGGTATGTGCATGTTCATGTTGAGGAACTCATCCTTGTTTGCGGTCCGTAAGGAGACCGTCGTTCTTCCCTAGCGAGTCGCCGATCTGGCGTTGGATTTCATGCACGATGGCGTGTGAGGTCAGGTTGCTGGTCTCTTCGGCACGCTTCTGGTCCGCTGCGGCGGCGTTACCTGCCTGGCCGCGCGCGTAGTAGTCGGTGAGGATCCGGTCCGCGATCCCGATACCGCCCGCCTTGGCCAGCTGGTTGGCGAGCTGCTCGGCCATCATCGACTTCCACATCCCACCAGCAAGGCCGTTACCGAATACCGCCTCATTGTCTTCCGGCAGCATGTTCTCGAGGAAGGATTGCAGAACGAAGGCCTCGAATTGCTGGAACGGTCCTGCCGGGGCGCTCGCTCTGGCTGTGCCTGCGGGAGACGCATCCAGCGTCGCGGCGAAGCTGGTCGCTGCGGGCGCCTGGCTGGCATAGGATGAAAGCCGGTCGCGCGCCGCCTGAACCCTGTCTGGGTCTGCGGCGCGGGCCACATCCATGATGATATCGGTTGGAAGCGAGACGGCCAACGGTTCCCCACCCTGTAACTTTATCTGTTGCGACCATAAGCCTGCTTAGCTTGTGGCAGGCTTACTTGCGTGAAGCGCGGGCGCGATCCAGGCCTTCAAGCTGTTCCTTCTCGCTGCGCTGGCGGTCGTCCATCTGCCTGGCCTCGCGATAATTGCGCTCGACAATGTCGGTTCGCGCATTGGCCTGGGCCAGGCGCTCTGCCTCCACTCTCGCATTGGCCAGATGCTCCATGCGCAACTGGTTCGCCCGCGCGATGCGGCGGTGGTAGATTTCGGGGAACAGGTCCGACAGGGAGTCGTCGCGTCCGACACGCTGCATGATGTCCTCGGCTTCGCGCTCCGCGGCGATCGCTCCGGACAGGAGCATGGCATGGCGCGTCTCGTGCAGTCGCTTCAGCTGTTCCTGAAGCGCCAGCACCTTTTTGAGCCGGTCTTTGCGCGATTGGGCCATCGTCAACGTCCGATCGTGGTGGGAATGAAGCCATCGGCCATGAGGCTCAGCATCGGGGAAATGGCGAAGTACATCATCACCAGGGCGCCGGCGATGACGAAGGGCAGCGCCACGAAGTAGATCGGGATCTGCGGCGTCAGCTTGTTCACCAGGCCGATCGCCAGATTGACCAGGATCGCATAGGCGATGAAGGGGCTGCCGAGGCGGACCATCACGAAGAACGCGTCGGAGATCGTGTCGACGAGGTTCATCAGCGCGATGCGCGGATCGAAAAGCGCCTCCAGCGGCATGACCTCATAAGTGTCCACCAGCGCGTGGATCACGGCGTGGTGGAAGTCGAGCGTGAACAGGATCATCAGCGCCGAGAAGGAAATGATGGCGGCCAATGGCGATTGCGGATCGCTTTCCTCGACGGCCACACCCGCCATGGCGTTGAACCCCGAGACCATCGCGATGACCGAACCTATGAACTGGACCGCCAGCAGATAGTAGCGGGCCACCAGCCCGATCGTGGCGCCGATCAGAAGCTCCGACCCGATCAGGGTGAAGAGGTGGCCCGCTCCCGCGCCGACATGGGGCACGATCGCCTCCCACAGATGGACGAACATTGCCATGCTGACGGCGACGGCGATGAACAGCCTCGCCTGCATGGGGACCCTGGCGCTCGACAGGCCCGGCATGAGCATGAAGCAGGCGCCGATGCGGCAGAAGGCAAGGAAGATTGCCAGCAGTGCGGTCTCGACTGTCACCTCAGCGATCATGCCACCTGTCCTGCGACGGGGTCGGTCCCGTCAGGAAATCGTGCCCAGTACCTTGACCTCGACGCCGCGGGCGATCTCGACGTGGCTGAGCACCGGCAAGGTCGGGAACAGTCGCTCGATGACCATGCGGACATAAGGGCGCGCTTCGGGGGCGGTGACGAGCGCGAAATGCCGGCCGCCATCGATGTGCTTGCGAATTGCCTTGGTCGCCTCCTCGCCGAACTCCTCGAGCTGGCGGGGGTCGATGTCGAACTCGCGGATCTCGCCTTTCGGGTCGCGCTTGAGCGCCTGATGGAAGGCGAGGTCCCAGCGATTGCCGAGGCGCAGGACGTCGAGCGAGCTGCCTTCGGTGAGATCGCCGCAAATCTGCTGTGCCATGCGGATGCGCACATGCTCCACGATCTGCTCCGTGCGTCGCACATGCGGCGCGATTTCTGCGACCGCCTCGATGATGAGATGCAGGTTGCGGATCGACACGCGTTCCGCCAGCAGGAGCTTGAGGACCGCCTGGAAGCCCGGATAGGAGATGTGGGTGGTGCAGATATCGTCGACCAGCTTCTTGTATTCGGGATCGAGCCGGTCGATCAGCAGCTTCATGTCCTTGTAGGACAGCAACTGGGGAAGGTTGTTGCGCACGACCTCGCTCAGATGGGTGAGCAGCACGGACATGTTGTCGGCATAGGAGAACTTGTCGCGCTTGAGGTCGTCGGTAAAGGTCTCCGGCACGGAATAGGCGCGCATGCCAAAAGCCGGCTCGCGTACCTCCTCGCCCGGAATCTCCGGCACCTCGCCGCCCCCGATCAGCACCATCACCTCGCCCACCCGCATGTCGTATTCGGCCACGACCGTGCCGTGGATCTTGATGCGGTAGGTCTTGGGCTGGATGGTGAAATCGTCGGTCAGCTTCACGTCGGGGACAACGAAGCCGTATTGCTGGGCGAACTTCTTGCGCATCTTGCCCATGCGGAAGGCCAGCTCCTGATGCGAGGTGAGGAGCCGCGTGGAGAGCTGCTTGCCGATGAGAAGTTCGATCTCCGCCGTGGCGAGCGAGTTCTTCAGCGAGTTCTTCTCTTCCTCTTCCTTGGTTCGCTCCTTCTCGGTCTCCACCGCCTGGGCGCTTTCTTCGGCGCGCCGACGGCGCAGCGGCACGAGATAGGCGATCGTCGCCATCGCGCCGCCGAGGACGAGGAAGGGCAGGGCAGGAAGACCCGGCATCAGGGCCAGAACGAAAAGCAGCATGGCGGCGACGAAGAGCGCGCGGGGATACGCGCCCAGCTGACCGAAAACCGCCTTGTCGGCGGAGCCGCGCGTGCCGCCCTTGGAGACCAGCAAGCCTGCGGCCAGCGACACGACGAGCGCCGGGATCTGCGTGACCAGGCCGTCGCCGACCGACAGTTTGACGAAGACGTCCGCGGATTCCGCCATCGACATGCCGTGGCGCGAATAGCCGATGGCGATGCCGCCGATGATGTTGATGGCGGTGATGATGAGGCCGGCGATCGCGTCCCCGCGCACGAATTTGGAGGCACCGTCCATGGAACCGAAGAAGGAGGATTCCTCCTCCAGCTCGCGGCGGCGTGACTGGGCCTCCTTCTCGTTTATGAGGCCGGCCGAGAGGTCGGCATCGATCGACATCTGCTTGCCCGGAATGGCATCGAGGGTAAAGCGTGCCCCGACTTCCGCGATGCGCGTCGCGCCCTTGGTGATGACGACGAAGTTCACCACGATGAGGATCAGGAAGACGATGAGGCCGATGACGAAATCGCCCGCCATGACGAGGTTCTGAAACCCGCCGATGACGTGGCCGGCGGCGTTCACGCCCTCGTTTCCGTTGGCCAGGATCATGCGGGTGGTCGCGATGTTCAGCGACAGCCGCAGCATGGTGGCGATCAGAAGAATGGTCGGAAAGGACGAGAAGTCGAGCGGCCGCTGGATCCAGAGCGCCACCATGAGAATCAGAACCGACAGCGCGATGGAAAACGCCAGTCCCACATCGACCATGAACGCCGGAATGGGCAGGAACAGGACTGCCAGGATGATGAGGATGCCGACAGCGAGGCTGACGTCGCGCCATTGCCTCGGTGCCGCTGGCGCCATAGCGATATCGTTCAATGCCATTCCAGCCGCTGCGCTCCCACGCCGATTGCCCGGCACCAGGCCGGATTTCGACTGAGAGACTAGCGGGTCAAACTTGCGCGAGGATGGGAAGGAGCGCCGAGGCTCAGAAGCCCGTCTCGATGCGCTGGAAGATCACGGTGGTGAACGCGTTGATCTGGCCGCCGACGAAGGGGCCGGAGAAGGCCACTGCCAGCATGATGGCGACGATCTTCGGGACGAAGGTGAGGGTGATCTCCTGCACCTGCGTCAGGGCCTGCACGAGGGCGATGCCGACGCCGACCACCATCGCGACCACCACCGCCGGCCCGGAAGCCGTCAGCACGGTCCAGATCGCGAACTGGACGATATCGAGGGCATCGGCCTCGGTCACGGATCAGGCAGTTTCTTCTTCGTCGCCGGGAGCCTGGCCCGGGGCGCGGACCTCGATGCCCGGCTCGATCAGGACCTTCTCGCCACTTTCGAGGACGGCAATGACGCCGTCGGAGTAGAGCTTCACCTCTTTGACGATGCCGGAGACTTCACCGCCGGCCGAAGTGATCTCCTTGCCGATCATCGCGGTGGCCTGGGTCAGGGCCGAGGCCTGAAGGATGTTGTCCAGCTTGGCGTTGATCTGCACCGACTGCTCGACCTGCGAGAACGCGGCCAGCTGGGCGACATACTCGGTCGATTCCATCGGGCTGGTCGGGTCCTGGTTCTTCATTTCGGCGACCAGGAGCTTCAGGAAGGCGTCATAGTCGACCATGTTGGAGGAGGTCGCCGATGTGAAGTTCGCGGGCGACGTGCTGCTGGTGGCGGATACGGGGTCCATGCGTCTATTCTCCTATGGCGATCGGGCGAGGTGTGGAAGCCGATCGTTCCAACTGCGGGTCACTGACGCCATCCACGAGCTCGTTCTCGAGATCGAAGAAGTTGCGCAGCAATCTGAGCGCTTCGAAGACCTGGCCCTCTGCGACGAGCTGGTCGACATGCTTCAGGGCGGATTGAACCCGTGCATCGGGGTAGCATCCGAGGACGAGCGGAAGCGACGTCCGGAACAGCTCCTTCGCGCTCACGGCGTCGCCCGGCGTCATCAGCATGACCTGAATGATGAAGTAGAGCTGCCGCAGCGGCGTCACCGCCTCTTCCGGCTGCATGACGTGGGCTTCAAGCAGGAAGTCCACGTCGTTCAGAAACTCCAGCGAGACCTTCCTGTCCGTCTTGAGGACGGCGCCGTTGACGTAGATCTTCTCGTTGGGCTTCAGGCTGATCTTCAGCGTCTTTCTCATTGCATTCCGTCCCGGATGATCTGGGAAACCTCGATCAGCCCCTCGACATTGTCCGAGCGGCCCTGGCGGATCTCCTCGGCCTCACGCAACAGCCAGAGGCCGATCGAAATCAGGTTGGCGCGAAGCTCCTTGGGCAATGCGTTCTCGGGATTTCCCAGATCCTCCACGAACAGCGTCCAGACGCGCCTCAGGAAGATCAGGGCCTCGATGGTCTCGCGCGACTGCAGTCCGACTTCCCGTGCCTCGACCAGCATGTCGATCGAGCGCGTCAGGAGCTGCTTTTCCCGATCCCTGGCATCGGCAACCGAATCTGATTGGATCTCGGCATAGGAGAATTGATACATGATCCGTCTGTCTTCCTGGCTGCGGTTCAGTTCGTTTGGGTCATCCGAGGAACCTGACGAGGCTCAACTGCTGGATGCGTGAAGTCAGCGTGTAGGACACCTCGATCTGCGTGAGCAGGCTGGTGATGCGGGACGAAGCCTCGTAGGGATCGACACCCTCGAGGTCGTTGATGTTCAGCTTGAAGAGATCGATCTGCATGGAAACGCGCTCGCTGGCGCTGGTCACCCGCTGCTGGATGATGCCGACCTCAGCCTGGGAAGAGCCGAGCATCGCCACCGCCTCGCCAAGTCCTGCCACCGACCGCTCTATCGCTGCCCTGGCAACGTTGTCCTGGATAGCGCCATCAAGGAAGAAGGAAGCGAACGAAGCGGCCATGACCAGCTTCTTGATGCCCTCTTCATTCGCGCTGATGGAGGCCTTCGAGGTTTCCGAAAGGGTGATGCGGGCACTGATTGTCTGGTCAGAGGCCGACGACCAGTTGGTGCCCCAGCCGGGCCCGTCGAATTCATCGGCCTCCAGCTGGTCCATGAAGTCGTTGAGTTGCTGGGCCGTTATGCCGGCCGCAAGTGGATCGGAGATCGCAAAGCCGAAGGTCGCCTGAAAGGCGGTGTCAAAAGCGGCACGCGCGGTGGAGCCGGGCGCATCGAAATCGGCAAGCGGTTTATGGTCGGTATTGATGCCCGCGAATAGATACTCGCCGTTTTGCGTCGTGTTGAGGATCGACGTGATCGTGCTGAGCGCCGATTTGGCCTGGTTGCGCGGTATCGTCTGATCGGTCGGTCCGCTCAAGGCTGTGGTCAGAGCGGGCATCAGATCGTTGGCGATGTCGGTGAGTTGGACCAGGCTCGTCTGCGTGGAGGCAAGCCGCGCGGCGGCGAGGCCGTTGGAATCCAGTAGCGCGCCCAGACGATCGACGTCGCGCGACAGCGAGATCGACTGCCCGGCGCGCGCACCCAGCTTGAGCCCGGCGTCGGCCACGCGCATGGTCACGACCTCCTTCTCGGCCTTAACCAGATCGGCCTGCATGCGCATCATCTGGTAGCGCATGGCTTCGGAAATGGCGTGGGAGGAGACGAACGAGGCCTTCATGACGTTACCTGACCGAGTTGAGCAGCGTGGCGAGCATGTCGTTGACCGCTTGAAGCATCCGCGCCGAGGCCGCATAGGAATGTTCCAGATCGAGCAGCATCGCCATTTCCTGGTCGATGTTGACGCCCGTCTGGTTCCACAATGCCTGCTCCGTGCGCATGAGCGTGGCGCCCTTGTTCTCCATCGCGAAGTCCGCCGCCTTGCGGTTGCCTTCAAGCCAGCCCACGGATTCGGTGGAGAAGTTCGTCAGGCTGCCCTCCGCGAAAAGCCCTGCGGCGGGATCGAAATCCATGTCGGATTCAAGAGCATCCAGATAGGCCAGCAAAGTGTCCGAAAATGACGCCGCGCCTGACGGGTTGAGGTTCACCGTGGCGCCGTCGCGCAGGGCTTCCGGATTGCCACCCTGTTGTGAATCATAGGCAGGGTTGATCCGGATCATCCCGGCCAGACCATCGATGAGCGTGGTTCCTGGGAACGGACCGGTCGATGTGAAGAGGCCGGGAATACCGCCTGCCTCGTCCTCCGCAAAGGCGAGGATCAGCCCACGCGCCATCTCGTCGAGCTGGGCCTGCTGCTTGACGGCGACATCCTCGCGCAACTGGATCATGGCTGCCAGCTTGCCCGAGGCGGTCGTGTTGGCCCCCTTGCCCGCGGCGATGGGCACGCCGTCGATGCGGATGGGCTCGCCGCTCATGCCGGCTTGATAGGCGATGGTCGAGTCGAAGGTGACCTTGCGGGGAATGGTCTCGAACAGCGTCGCGCCATCACTCGTGGTGATGACGATATCGTTCTGGCCGCGCACGATCGTCGAGATCGAGACGTATTCCGAGATGTCCTTGAGCAGCTTCTCGCGCTGGTCGAGTGCGTCCGAGATGTCGCGGCCCATGCGGGTCCCGTTGATGACTTCGGCGTTGACCTTTTCGAACTGCCCGAGAAGCGTGTTGAGCTCATCGACCGCCGTGCTGATCTGCCGGTCCATGTCGGCGCGCATGGTCTGGATTTCGCGGCTGCCCTTGTTCAGCGATGAAACCACTGCGCGGGCTGACTCGACGGCCGATTCAGCGAGGTTTCGATTGGAGGGATTGGAGGAGTAAAGCTGCATGGCCTCCTGCAGCTTGCCAATCATCTTGGCCGGCGAGGTCATGCTGTCGGGGCCGTTGACCGACAGGCCGATCCGGTCGAGGCCGGACATGAGGAAATTCTGTCCGCTGAAAGCCGAGAGAGCCGACAAGTTCTGGCGGAAGAGGGATTCGTCTGCCAGGCGCTTCACATTGAGAATGCGCGCGCCTGGCGCCATGGAGATCGTCTGGGCGAGCCGGCGGGTATAGTTGGGGTCGTTGGCGTTGGAAATGTTGGTGGCGACGACACTCGTCTGCCGGGACGTGTTCATCAATGCGTTTTGCGCGGTTCCCAGCGCCGATGTCAAAGACATGTTTCAAGCCCCATCGTGCCCCGCCGGCACGTTACCTCTTGAGATTGACCAGCACGTCCAGGAGGTCGGATCCTGTCTGGAAGATTTTCGAGTTGGCCGTGTAATTGCGTTGTGATTCAATCATGTTGGTCAGCTCCTCGGCGATATCGACGTTGGAGCCTTCGAGCGCGCCGGATACGACGGAGCCAAACTGGCCGCTCTCGGGAAAACCGATCTTGATGTCGCCCGAATCCGGGCTCTGGGTGTAGACGTTGCCAGGCAGCACCGCGAGCTGGTCCGGGCTCTGCACGGAGGCAAGCGGAATGCGGAAGAGAGGCTTTTCCGCACCGTTCTTGTAGAGCGCGCTGACGACGCCGTTGCTGCTGATCTTGACTTCCTGGATCTGGCTCGGCGCGCTGCCGCTGACGAAGGAGGTCGCCACGTTATAGCCCGTCGCGAACTGCGTCATGCTGGACAGGTCGAGGGTCACCTGAGCGGCAGGGCCAGGAATTGCCGTGCCGGGAATATCGAAAACGATGGCGTCGCTAGATGCGGCATCCAGCCGGCCGGTCGTAGGATCGAATAGCAGGTTCTCGCTTTGCAGGGAGTTGCCCGCTTCATCGAAGATCTCCAGCGTCCACTCGTTCGCGGCGGCCGTTTTCGTGAATATCAGATCCACAATCTGCTTGCGGCCCATGTGGTCGTAGACCACCAGCGACGATTTCTCGGTGTCGCCATTCACCGCATCGGCCGGCAGGTTGGCGGCGAAGACGCCCGTCTCGGAGACTTCCGCCGACAATTCCGAATCCGCGATCGAGATGATCTCCAGCCCGTCGAAGCCGTTGGCGACGACGGCGGGGTTGCCATTCTCGTAGCTGTAGCCGGTCAGGTAGAAGCCGGCCGCATTGACGAGGCGGCCCTGGCCGTCGGGGACGAAGGTGCCGGCGCGTGCCAGGAAGGGTGATCCGGAAGAATCCTTCACCACGAAGAAGCCGTCGCCGTTGATGGCGAGGTCGTTCGAGGAGGCGGTGAACTGCAGCGGTCCCTGCTGGGAGATGGCGTAGCGCACGCTCGTCTTCACGCCGCCGGAATTGTAGTTGCCCTGCGTTCCCGGGATGATGAGGGAAGAGAACTCGGTATAGGCCCGCTTGTAGCCCGTGGTATTCGAGTTGGCGATGTTGTCGGCCACGGTTGCGAGACGATTGGCCTGTGCCGCCATTCCCGACACGCCGGTGCGCATCATTCCATAAAGGCCCATCGAAGTTCTCCTCGTGATTTGGACGCTGGTGCCGAGTATGGGTCGTCAGACTTGCGTGAGGCTGTTCTCAGCCGGCAAGATTGCGGCCCATCCTCAGGTCATCAGGCGGTAGCCGAGGAAACGCTTGGAATCGATGGGGTCATGGCCAAGCTTCTCGCGCAGCTTTCTGCGCAGCTTGCTGATGTGGCTCTCGACCACGTTCTCCTCGACCTCCTCGTCGAAGATGCCATAGATCGCGTTGAAAACCTGGGTCTTCGTGACGCGTCGGCCGGCATTGACCGCCAGATATTCCAGGATGCGTCGCTCGCGCCGTGGCAGCGGCATCACCTTGCCGTCAATTTCCGGGTCGCGCCCATCGGTATAGATGCGAAGCGCGCCGATCTCGGTGAAGGAGGCTTCGTCCTGGGCCCGGCGGCTGATCGCCGCGATGCGTGCGAGGATTTCGCGAACATGAACCGGCTTGCGGATCACGTCGTCGACGCCGGCTTCGAAGAAACCGAGGATCTTGTCGAGTGAATGTTGTTCGCTGAGCGCTATCACCGGGGCGCTGGAGCGGCCCTTGATCTTGCGTGGTGAAATCTCGGTCTTGTCGCAGTCGCCAATCAGGAAAGCGCGTACCGCCTTCAGATCGTCATCGGCCGCGCTGTCGACCCAATCCTCGAACTCGCTTGGCTTGAAGCCTGCAGTTGCAACCCCTTCACGATCGAAAAGTGAGTTGTACCCATCCGTAACCAGATCGCGTTCGTCCACGATCACTATCATCGGCCCGCCCTCCGAATCATTAAGTGAATCCAATGTCTCAAGGGGTACATGTTGGCCGGATTCACACACAATGGTGATTTCTTGTAGCCAGAAATTGGGGGGTATCGGGGGAGGGTCGATCCAAATGTAAGTTAGCGCTTACATAACAATTATGGGTTGCAGAAGTCCTTGGCTGCCGGCGTCCATTGTCCGAACCCCGTCGCCACCATGTTCGTGACGACCCGGCAGATATAGCGCTTCTGAGCCGGGTCGTTGTCGGGTCCGGCATGGTAGCGGGCGACCGCCATCGACCACGAATTGTGTCGGGTCTTGAGCTGGGCCAGGAAGCGCGCGGCGTAGTCGACGTTCCGGCGTGGATCGAGCATGGCCTCGACGGACGGAAAATGCTCCGCATGATAATGGTGGTTGATCTGCATGCAGCCGAGATCGATCAGCTTGATGCCCTGCTGGCGCGCGCGGTCGAATTCGCGCACGGCGTCATCGCGGCTGCGTGCGAATACCGCCCGGCCCGCGATGTTGAGGGCATTGGGGTGCAAACTGCCGCGCTGCCCCGTTTCCGTCAGTCCCACGGCATAAAGGATGCCCTCGGGCACACCATGGTGTCGCGCCGCCCGCATGATCTCCGCCTCACAAGGATTTGCTGCCGCGAGGGAAGGCAGGGCGAGGAAGCTAGATAAACAGGCCGCCGCGATTGTCGTTCTGAGGCGTCGCATCCTGTCCATCCCCGAAAGCTTGACCGTCGCTGTTGCCGCCGCCGCGCTGGTTGCCCCGGCCGCTGGATTCGTCAGTACCGTTGTCTTGTCCGGCAGAGGTCCCCGCACCCCGATCCGGGGTGCCGGCCTGGCTCGCATTCGGGGAGAGCGGGGCCTGCTGGATCGTCACCCTGTCGATTTCAAAGCCCGCGGCCTTTAGTGATTTGAGAATGGCGTCGGTATCCTTGGCAAGGGCAGCCCTGGCCTGCTCGGTCTCCACCTGGAGTTCAACCCGAAGCTGTGCTCCGTCCAGGCTCATGCGGGCGTTCACGCGCCCGAGATCCGCCGGCTGTAGCTGGATCTGGAGGGTCTGCACGGGTCGGTTCTTGCTAGCCGTGGAATCGTGTGCCTCGATGGAAGCCGCCGCAGCGCGCGAAATCTCGTTCGCCTCTTCCCGGACCGCGGCCACCACCTGGCTAGCGGGGTTGGACAGGACCAGAGATGTCGGGGCGGGAGCCGGTGGCGTCAAAGGGGCGTTCTGGCTCGAGACTACCGTAACGCGCTGCGAGAGCGGATCGCTTCGAACCTGGTCCTCGCGGGACCGCCCATCGACCTTGGTTGCCGCATTCAGCGTCTGCCTTGTCTCATCGCCGATGGACGATCGCTCGTTGCGGTCGGACATGCCCTGGTCCGGCCCGGTTCGCATGGCCTCCGGGATCATGGGTGCACCGCGATCGGCAGCTGATGTTGACCGCTCCGCGCCGACCGAGATTGTCTCGCGAGCGGCGGTGCGTGCGTCGAGGCGCCTGTTGTCCGTGGCCCCTACGGCCGCGCTCTGGCGGGCTTCGGCATCTCCCTGGAAAGCGAGACGGGTGCCTCCCTCAGGATCGGCACCACGCACGGCGGAGCGTTGATCCACTGCTTCGCGCCCGCTGTCTTTTGCGGTTGCTTCATCTGCCGGTTCCACGGGCTTTTGTTGAACGCTCGGCAGGTCCTGGACCGGCGAAGCATTCTCCGGAAGTCCGGCCTTCGGCGCGATGCCATCGGCTTGCACAGCAACAGGAGCCCCAACGAGTTGTGGTTCTGCCTCTTTCGGTTGACCCGGATCGACTTCGTTCTCAGAGCGAGTTGCATCGTCGGCCAGGTCTGTCTCGGCCGTGTCGATGTCGGGATTTTCCGCGTCGGCATCGACTGCCGCAGCGTCCCGCTCGACGCTCCATTCCCTGGTATTCTTGGAAAGATCGAGACGAGACCACGCCCAGGACATGGAACGGTTCTCGCCAGACCTGTCGCTTGTGTCTCGCGCAGCCTTTTTCGGCTTGCCCAACAGCATGTCGTCGAACTTCGATGCACCGGTATCGGCGTCCGCAGCGCGATCGGCACGTGTGGCAGCGCCAGACGAAATGATGGCAGGAAGGTTCGCAGGCAAATTCATTGATTTCCGTCCTTGAGCATCCTGTCGATGGACTCGAGCTTGTCGCGTGCCGAGGTTATGAGATCGTCGGTCCGCATTTCGGACGGCGTGGCATCGATCATCGCGGGAGCGGCGCCGTCGGCACTCATCGTCGCCGGTATGGCTTCCGCATCGGAATTTCCGGCTTCCGGCAAATCGGTGAGGGGCGAGGAACCCTGAGGGCGGGCGACAACTTCCGCAGCGATCGCCTCGGCTGCGTTAAGCAATTCGAGATCCTCTGGCGAGAGACGGTTTCGATCGATCTGGCGCAATTGATAGACCACCGAATCCACCGTGTCGGACGTGACCGATGCAATACTGGAATACAGAAGGCTTCGCACGCTGTTGCCACCCTCTTCGGCGCTCGACATCTGGCGCGCCTTTGCCGAAGCGAACTCGAGCATGGAATCGTGCCCGTCGATTGCGGCCTGCCGGGCCAGCCGCAGATAGATCGTCTGGGCCTGCTCATGGGTCATCCAGGAAAGCGCGTCATCGATCGCGCGCCTGTCGATGTGATCGAACATGGCCGTGATGCCGGAGACCAGCGACTGGGCATATTGGCTGGCATAAGGCGAGCGCAGGAAGCGGCGGGCATATTGGCTGGCAGCACGCATGAACCGGTCGTGATCCATCGCGCCTGCGTGAAGAGCGATGGCGCGTCGCAGCGCTGCTTCCTCCACCAGCGTTCCGGGGCTGAGCAATCTTGCCTGGTCGAAATAGGCGACCGCGCTTTCCGGTTCGCTGCCGGCCATGACCGATCCCTTCACCAGGGCGGCGAAGGCAGCCACGGCCGGAGACCACCTGTCGAGATCAAGTTCGGCAAAGGCTTCCCGGGCCGCAGAGAGGTTTCCAGACGCGTAGTGCTTGACGCCGTTTGCGAGTTGCGCACTCGTCTCTTCGAGTTCCAGTCGAGACAGGACGACTTCGAAGGTGGCGGGGTTGCCCCCGCTCATGCCGTAGATCAGCAGAGCGTCAAAGTTCCGCTTGTCCTCGAAGACTTCCGCATCTGCCCGCCGCAGCCGCTCGTCGATCATCTCGATCAGCCGTGTCTGCATGGGCATGGCCGCGTGGTCTCCATCGGCTATGCGATCCTGGACCAGTTGCAGCGACCGGCTCATCTGATAGGGCTGCAGCCCGGTTGCCGCCGCCGGCAGCGCGACGCCGAGCAGAGCCATCACCAGACCGGCCGGCAGAGCCGCCCGCCGGATACGTCCTGCAGCTGAAGCCGATATCTTCACTCGACCTCCAGAAACAGCTCTATACGACGGTTGGCGTCATCAAGCGGGTTGTCGGCGATCTTCAGCATGCGATCGGCAAAACCCGCGATTTCCGTCACGCGCGATTCCTGCAGTCCTCCGCGCAGCAACATGTAGTAGGCCGCGTGCGCGCGGGCCGTCGAAAGGCGCCAATTGTCGTAGTCGGCGCTGCGGAACGGCCGCCCGTCCGTGTGCCCCATGATCACGATATTGCCCGACCGCGCGCCGAGTGACTGCGCGATCTTCTCCATGGCCAGGACCAGCTGACGCTGCGGGACGGCGGATCCGATCTCGAACATGCCGTAGTTCAGCTCATCCATCAGGGAGATCAGCACCCCGCTGCGGCGCGGCGTGATCTCGACCGTCTTGTTGAGCTGTTCGTCGCGGCCGAACACATCGGACAGTTCATCACGGAGTTGCTGGGCGAGATCGAGGGTCTGCTGGGTCGGGACGTTTTCGTCGGGCTCGACCTCGACGATCTCGACAGCCGCACTTGCTGCGGCCGTTGCCGCTATCGCGGGAGCTGCTTGATCGGCGATACGTTCGCCATCCTCGACCCTGGGGCCTTCCCGATCCGTGTTGGCCTGTTCGGTCACGTCTTGCGGCGCGGTGACGTCGGGCGCAGCAACCTGCTGCGACCAGAAATCGGGTGCGAAGGGGTCGCGATAGGATTCGCCGCCCTGCGCGCCACTCGCCGGCCCGGACGTCTGCGCGCCGCCATCGCCGCGCGCACTCACGTTCTGAAGCGTGCCCGTTTCGCGCGCGATCTCGGCCAGCACCGAAAAGGGATCGGCGAACAGGTTCTGGTCGGAGGTGCGATGGGTCTCCGACAGGTTGGAGGCGTTATCGTGGTCGGCCGGTCCGGACAGCTGCCGGCGGGAGCCTACGGGCCTGTCGCTGGTCTGGTCGTTGGCCATCTCGGGGTTGTTGGAGAACTGCTCACCTCGGCCAGGATCGTCGACGCCGCGCCGGTTCGCGTTGTGGTCCATCAGCTTGACCGGATTGAAGTAGCTGGCGACCGAAGCCTTGGTCTGCTCGTTGGCCGCATTGACCAGCCACATCACCAAGAAGAAACACATCATCGCCGTCATGAAGTCGGCGAAGGCTATTTTCCAGACACCGCCATGGTGTTCTTCTTCATGGTCGTTGCCGCCGCGGCGGACGATGATGATCTCCTGCCGGACTTCCTCGCCCTCGGGCTGTCCGGTGACGGGCGCGTTCATCAGAACACCTCCGACAAGGCGGACGACCACTCGCTCAGCCGCGTCTCGAAGATGGCGTCGTCGATCTCGACGGAAAGGTCGAACCCATCCGACAGATGGAACTCGACCTGGTCCGCATGCGCGCCCAGGGACTTCTCCAGAGCCTCGCAGAGCGAAGTCGCGCCGCGGACGCGGATGCGGACAGCCTCGCCGTCACCGAGTGCGGCGCGGATGGTTTCGGCCAGCTGCGCCACGGCGCGGTCGCGAATGTCGTCGGCCAGGCTCGCGCCCAGGATGCGCGCGGCGACCGTCGTGGTGATGTCGACGAGCTGCGCTTCAAGCGCGGCGAAGTGCTGGTCGATCATGTGGGCCACGTCCGTTCCGCGCTGCGCCGTCAGTTCCGCCATCTCGGCAGCATGGAGCTCCTGCTGACGGGCCATCTCGGCTGCGTGGCGGGCCTGCCATTCCCGCGCGGTATCAGCCCGGGCACGCTCGACCTCGAGCGCGATCAGTTCCTTGATCGATGCCTGGGGGACAGCCGGTTGAACGGGCCTCGCCGCCTCGTGCGAAGCGGCGCGCCGTTCTTCGATCGGCGGCTTGGGCAGGCTGGCGAAGTCGGGAAGCGCGTCCGCCAGGGAGTGCGTGGCCATCATGCGGCTTCCTTATGAGCCCATTTGCGCAGGATCGATGCGGTGCGCTCCTCGTTCAGGTCGACCATTCGAGCCAGCCGCTCCTGAGGCGCGGGTTTGATCCGGCTCTCGAAGTCGTCGCCCGGCGCGCCAGCAAGCTGGCTGCCGCCGAGCAGATTCGGGAGGGCGGGGGTATCCGCGGGATTGGGCAGCGAGCGCTGCATTTCCTCGGCCGTGGCCTGGTTGTCGTTGTCTGCGCGGCCGACAAGCACGGTGGTGAGCGGCCGCAGGCCGAACCACGTCACCAGGAAGACCACGAGCACAAAGGCGGTTGCGTTGATCAACGTACCGATGTGCCGGGAAAGGAGATCCGTCACGCCGGGTGCGGCCGCATCGACCCCTTCCAGTCCTTCCATGAACTCGACTGCCGACACATGCACGACGTCGCCGCGGGCTTCGCTGAACCCGGCTGCCGAAGTCACCATGGCGCGGATCTCGTCGATGCGGCCCTGAAGCTGTTCGGCGGTGCCGTCCACGCCGACCAGACTGGCGAGCCGCTCGCGGTTGACGACGACCGCGACGGAGAGCTTGTTGACCGAATAGCCGTTGGAGATGGTCGCGATGCGGGTCGTGTTCAGTTCGTAATTGGTCGTCTCCTCGCGCCGCTCGCGCTGTTCGGTGGATTCGGCGCCTTCGCCGGCGCCCGGCGCCTCGTCGGGCAGGTTCTGCTGCACCGTTACGGGAGGTGCGGCCTGGCGTTGGTTGGCCTGGTCGTTGGAACGCACGACCTGGACCGAACGCTCGACGCGCGAATCGGGATCGAAAATCGTCTCCTCGATCTGGCGCGCGTCGGTGTTGACCTCGGCGCGCACGCTGGCGCGGAAATTGTCGTAGCCCAGATAGGGGGCCAGTGCCCTGCGGATGTTCTCCTCGACCTGCACCTCGACAGTGCGCTCCACGCCGATGGCGCGGTTGGCCGCGTTGTTGGCCGGATCGTCGCCCGCCGCCAGTAGCGTGCCGGAGGAATCGAGCACGGTCACGCGTTCCGAGTTCAGTCCCGGTACGGCGGCCGAAACCATATGACGGATGGCATTGGCGGTGCGGACGGGCTCACCGCCTGCCATGCGGATGACGACGGAGGCTGACGGCTCCTGTTCGGCGGTGCGGAAGCTGCCGCGATCCGACATGACGATGTGGACCCGCGCGCCGCGAACATTGGCCATGGACTGGATGGTACGAGCGATCTCGCCCTCCAAAGCGCGGACCCGGGTGACCTGCTGCATGAAGGAGGTGAGGCCGAAGGAGCCGACCTCGTCAAACAGCTCGTAACCGGCATTCGAACTTGCGGGCAGGCCGCGTTCGGCAAGGATCGTGCGGGCGGCGGCGGAGCGGCCGACCGGTACCATGATGGAAGACCCGTCCGAGCCGACCTCCGTATCGATGCCGGATTCGCCCAGCACCAGGCCGATCTGGTTCACATCCGACCGGTCGAGGCCGACATAGAGGGTCTCGAAGCCCGGCCGGTTCAGGTAGATCGATGCCGCGATGATGACCACCAGCACGGTCGCGCCAATGGCGCCCATGATGCCGAGCCGCTTGGGGCCGAGCCCGGACAGATTGTCGATGACCGTCTTCAATTGTTCAGGCAAGCTTTTCACTCCGCAGCCGAATGCAGGGTGAGACTAGACGGCGAAGCTTGCGCGAAAATGTAAGACGGCCGCACCCTGGCGGGCACGGCCGTCAAAACGTGAGGTGCCGTCTCTAACCTAGCGGAAGAGCGCCAGGATGTTCTGGGCGTTGGAATTGGCAATGGAGAGCGCCTCGATGCCGAGCTGCTGCTGGACCTGGAGCGCCTGGAGACGGGTCGACTCGTAGTTCATGTCCGCATCGACCAGCTGGCCGATGCCGCGGTCGATGGAATCGATGAGACTCTGGGTGAATTCCTGCTGGAGAGCGACGCGCTTCTTGGCGGCGCCGATCGTGGTCGCGGCGTCGGTGAGGTCGGCCAGCGTGGCGTCGACCACATCCAGCATGGCTTCCAGTTCGGCATCCGACGCCCCAATGACGGAGAGGGACGCGACCGAGTAGAGGCCGTCAGTGTCGTCCCGCAGACCGGTGGCGGGATCCCTCAGACCCTCGAGCAGGCCGCGATTGACCTCATCGCCTGCGGCAGCCCCCGCATCGTAAAGCTTGATCGACTGGACGCTGATGTCGATGGTGCCGAGCGTAATGGCGCCTGTCGTGCTTCGGTTGAATGCCGAAACGATCTTCGCGTCAGCGGCCTCGCCGTCGGCCGGATCTCCATTTGCAGCCAGAGAATTGACGGAGAGCCAGTTGGCGCCACTGAAGGTGGCGGCATCCGCGATGAAGCGGAGTTGGTTCTGAAGCGACTGGATTTCCGTCTGGATCTTGTCCTTGTCGCTGTCGCTGGCGCCGATGGCGGCCAGGACCTTCTGCTTGATCTCGTCTGCCACCTCGACGACGCTGCTCAGGGCTGTGTAGGCCACGTCCACGCGGCTGGCTCCCAGGCCGAGCGCGTCCTGGACTGTCGAAAGCGCCTTGTTGTCGGAGCGCATGGTAGTGGCAATCGACCAGTAGGCGGCATTGTCGGCGGCCTCGCCCACGCGCAGGCCGGTTGAAATGCGGCTCTGAGTGGTTTCCAGGTTCTTGCTGACGCTCTTGAGGGTCTGTAGGGCCGTCATTGCCGACGGGTTTGTCATGATGCTTGCCACAATAAGACCTTTCGCAATGGCTAACGGCTATGGTTAACCATTCCTAATCTCACATGGTTAATGACCTCTTAAACGCATCGCGTTATCTCTTCGGTCCGTTCCGGTATTCAGAAAACCAGGGCCGTAGAACAGAAAAAGCCGCGCCCGGAGGGCGCGGCTTCTGTCTATCAGGTCGTTGGCCGGCCCATCAGGGCCGACCCTGGATTGCCTAGCGGAAGAGCGACAGGATGTTCTGTGCGTTCGCGTTGGCGATCGACAGCGACTGGATGCCGAGCTGCTGCTGGACCTGCAGGGCCGACAGACGCGCCGACTCTTCCTGCATGTCGGCATCGACGAGCTGGCCGACACCGCGGTCGATGGCGTCGCTCAGCTTGGAGACGAAGTCCATCTGCATGTCGACACGGCTCTTGGTGGCGCCGAGAGTGGCGGCAGCATCCGACATGAGCTTGAGCGCATCCTCGATGGTCGTGATGTGCGCTTCGATTGCCGCGTCGTCCTCGGTTCCGTCGAGCTCGATGGCCATGACGTCTTCCAGAATGCCGCCGTCTTCGCCGGTCTCGTCGAGAATCTGCGTGACCGAGAGGTCAAGCGTGATCTTGTTGACCGTGACGGTGCCATCAGACGCACGATCGTAGGAGGCGACGATGTTGAGCTCGGTCTCCGACTGGTCGTTGGCGATCAGGTTCGAGCCGGCATAGTTGGCGGCGAGGCCGATGCTGGTCAGCTGGCCCTGCAGTTCCTTSAGCTCGGTCTGGATCTTGAGCTTGTCGTCTTCCGAAGCGCCGACGGCGGAAACCATCTTCTGCTTGATCTGRTCGACAACTTCGATGGCGGCGTTGACGGCCGTGTAGGCGACGTCCAGCTTGCCGGCGCCGAGGCCCAGGGAGTCCT
>NZ_WVVV01000046.1 GCF_012911015.1 Chelativorans sp. ZYF759
TGTCGGAGAGCCATTTGCACTTGGCCGCGTCGCCCACCATCACCGGCACGATGTGGCTGGGATTGGGCAGATAGGGAATGCCGATGGCGTCGAGACGCGCGCGCACCTTGGCGACCCGGTCGCGCTGGCGCATGCGTTCCATCTGGCTGGCCTTGAGGTGGCGGATGGAGGCGAGCGCACCGGCCGCCACATGGGGCGGCAGCGCGGTGGTGAAGATGAATCCGCTCGCATAGGAGCGCACGAAGTCGATCAAGGCTGCCGAGCCGGTGATGTAGCCGCCGACCACGCCGAAGGCCTTGCCGAGCGTGCCCTCGATCAGCGTGATCCTGTCCATCAGGCCCTCGCGTTCGGCGATGCCGCCGCCACGCTCGCCATAGAGGCCGACCGCATGGACCTCGTCGAGATAGGTCATGGCGCCGTGCTTCTCGGCGACCTCGACGATCTGGCGCATCGGCGAGATGTCGCCATCCATGGAATAGACGCTCTCGAAGGCGACGATCTTGGGCCGGTCGGGSCCGTATTCGGCSAGGATGCGGTCGAGATCGGCCGGGTCGTTGTGCTTGAAGATSCGCTTTTCGGCCTTGGAATGGCGGATGCCCTCGATCATCGAGGCGTGGTTCTTCTCRTCCGAGATGATGACGCAGCCGGGGATGTTGGCGCCGAGCGTCGACAGCGAGGCCCAGTTSGASACATAGCCSGASGTRAACAGMAGSGCYGCTTCCTTGCCGTGCAGATCGGCCAGCTCGCGCTCGAGCAGCACGTGGTAGTGGTTGGTGCCCGAAATGTTGCGCGTGCCGCCGGCGCCCGCGCCGCATTTGTCGAGCGCCTCRTGCATGGCCGCGATGACGGCGGGRTGCTGGCCCATGCCMAGATAGTCGTTGGAGCACCAGACCGTGACCTCGCGCGCCTCCTCSCCCACGAAACGCTTGGCACGCGGAAACGACCCCGCCCGCCGCTCCAGATCCGCAAAGACCCGATAGCGTCCCTCATCGTGCAAGGCAGCCAGCCTCTCGG
>NZ_WVVV01000008.1 GCF_012911015.1 Chelativorans sp. ZYF759
CCAAGATAGTCGTTGGAGCACCAGACCGTGACCTCGCGCGCCTCCTCGCCCACGAAACGCTTGGCACGCGGAAACGACCCCGCCCGCCGCTCCAGATCCGCAAAGACCCGATAGCGTCCCTCATCGTGCAAGGCAGCCAGCCTCTCGGAAAAAAGAGCCTCAAACACAGTCATCTCATCCCCCATCGGGTTTGTCCGCGCGAATCCGAGCGGTCTATTTGTTGTTGGCCGACGCAAGCGCGATCGGCATGGATGCCACCCCGGCCGCGACATTCGGACCGGTGCGGGTTGGCTCCTTGCGTGAGCCGAGGCTCCAGGACCACAACCGCTCGAAAGGCAAGGGCAGGATCAGGAACCAGTGCTCAAGGATGGCAAGCGCCATCATGGTGGCCAGCAAGGTGTAGTTAGCCTGCTCAAACGGCGTCGTGGCCGACGCCGCTGCCACGACCAGAAGCGTGCACACGATCGTCGATACCGTGACAGAGACCGGGAAAAGCAGATTCATGTCTGCCTTGCGCAGGAAGCCCTTCAGAAAATCGAGGTGATCTGGAACGAAGTGCTCGTTGAGATTACGGACCCCGAGAAAGACATTGAGGCGCGCACTCTCATGCATCCACCACAAGACGATGAAGGTCCAGAGCCCGATCTGGTTGGGCGCATCCCAGGTCAGCCAGGCAATGGCGGAAAGGAAGCCGACGATCGCCAGCTCGTGCCAGACATTGGCACGCAGCGCGTGACCGAAATGCCGCCATCCTGAGCATCCATGCGGGCAACGGTGTTTCTGGAGTCCGGTGACCCAGCCCATGTAGAAGCTGATCTCGACCCAGCCCCACACCGCCATCACCGAGGCGAAGGCGACATAGGTGTCCCAGAGCTCGCTGCCGCCGGCGCTCGTCGAAAGACCATAGAGGCCGGCCAGGGCAAGCAACGTCGCCCCGGCCATGCTCCATTTGAAGGTGTGCTTGGGCAAGCCGTCCAGCCAGATGATCGCCCCAGTGGCAAACCACCAGACGAAGAGGGCGAAAATAGCTGGCAGGACGTAGGCCATGGCGCGTTTTCTCCTCCTACCAGGCCGGCTGCATGCGGCTGGTCTCAGGCAGGTCGTTCTCCACCGTCGGGATCGTGTAGAGTCCCAGGAAGGCGGATGCGGCGGCGAGCGAATAGCCCACCTTTTTCAACCGCGCGCCGATGCCCTTCGGAGGCAATGCGGCTACTGCCTCGTTGATGCGGCGGAGCTTCTCCAGTCCGCGATGGAAGCGCGGATTGTCGATGTCGAGCACCAGCGGGAAGACCTGCCGCGTGATGTCGTTCGTGATGCGAAAGACCTTGTAGTCATAGTCGGTCGGATCCATCCCTATCGCCTTGTGGAACTCCCGCCGGGCATGATCGCGCACATACATGGTCGCGTAGACGGCGATCAGGAAGAAGCGCACCCAGAGCCGGTTCATCCCCTTGAGCAGGTCGGGGTTGGCGCGCATCAGAAGGGCGAAGGCCTCACCATGGCGGAACTCGTCATTGCACCACTTCTCGAACCATTTGAAGATCGGGTGGAACCGGCGGTCGGGGTGCCGTTCCAGATGCCGGAAAATGGTGATGTAGCGGGCGTAGCCGATCTTCTCCGAAAGATAGGTGGCGTAGAAGATGAATTTCGGCCGGAAATAGGTGTATTTCTTGGCCTTGGTCAGGAAGCCGAGATTGACGCCGATACCGGCCTCTTTCAGCGCATCGTTGATGAAGCCGGCATGGCGGGCCTCGTCGCGGCTCATATAGGAGAACAGCCGCACCATCTCCGGGTTCTTGCCGCGCTTCTTCATCTCCTTGTAGAGCACGCACCCGGAAAATTCGGCCGTCAGCGAAGAGACGAGAAAATCCACGAATTCGTCGCGCAGGCCGGACGGCAGCGCTTCGAAATCGATCTTGTCCCATTCCGCGTTGCGCTTGAAGTGCCCCTTGTTGGGGTCGTCCTCCATCTCCTGGAGAAGAGCGTCCCATTCCGTGCGGACAGGGGAGACGTCCATGCGGTCCAGGGCTTCGAAATCGGTGGTATAGAAGCGCGGCGCGAGCAGCGTGTCCTCCGCGGCCATGCCGTCGGTGTCCCTGGGGCGAAGCGAGAGTTTTTCGATGGTCATGGCCGTGCCTCCGACGAGAAGCTGAATTCCAGCAGTTCCATGAATTCGAAGTCGCCGGTCATCTTGACCCAAAGGCGCTCGGGTGCCGTGGCGCGGGTAACCGTCGCCATGCGATGAAGCACGCGTTTCTCGCCGAACGGCACCGAGATCTCGTCGCCATGGACGTGGACCTCGTCGCCGGGCCCGACCAGGATCCCGTCCAGGTCGACATGGGCGTGCAGGCTCTCCCAGCTGTGTTCGATTTCGATGGTGCAGGGCACGTCGATGCGTTGTCTGCGAAGGCTGATATGTTCGATCATTTCGGTTCCCTCCCGTGACCGAGAAATGCCGCGAAGGAGGCGGCGTTGGAGCGACCGAAGGAGTCGAGGGCAATCGCCCTGCCTGTCTCCGGATCGCTGAGCACCAGCTTGCCGTCGGCAAGCCGATAGAGCAGGAATGGCGGCTCGTCGCTGATCGAGCGCAGCATGCGATCGCGCGCCAGCCCGCGCATCGCCTGGCGCACGAAGCCGCCTTCGCCGATTCCAAGAGTGACGATCGTCGCGCCGGTGTCTGCGTTCTGCGCCGTCACCGTGCCGTCGGCGCTGTCGAAGAATCGAAGTCCGAGACGTTCATTGACGGGCGAGTTCTCGATCGCCCGCGGCAGCTCCGCCTTCGGGCCGAAGGCCGCGAAGGCGACGGCGAGGGCGACGAGACTGCCACAGGCCATGGCGGGCCTCTTGAGCGGATCGGGTTTCCAGGTCGTGCGCGCCATTGTCATATCTCCTCAGGCCGGCTGGCCGGCGTCGGGCAGCAATCCCGCTTCTGTCTTGCCCTTTGCCCTGGCGGGGCGGATGGCAGCCGACTTGACCGGGCCGGCGCACTCCGCCAGTGCTTCACCCACTAGGCGTGCCACCGGCTCGACATCGGCCAGCGCGCGGAACATCGGCTCTGGGTGGTTGAAGCGCCACGGCCGCGCATTCGGCCAGGCGACCATCCATGCGACGCGGTTCGGTTTCGTCACCGCGAAGGCGACCCCTCCGGCCCCGTTGGCGCGCCGAGCCACGGTTGCGGTCTCCACCAGCGAAAGTGGCAGGTTCAGCGTGCCGGGAAGCGCCAGGCCAGCGCGGATCACGATACGCCTGGAGGTCAGCGAATAGACCGTGGTGCGCGCATAGAGCCAGGCCAGCCCGCAGAGGATGGCAAGCGCGCCAGCAGCCGAGAGACCCAGCATCCACAGGCCGGAAAGCGCAGCAACTGCGGGCTCTCCGCCCGACATGGCCGATCCCACCTGCAAGGCTGCGATGACTGCGAAATAGACGGCCACCTTGCGTACATGAAAGGCCTCGACGGCGAGCAGCCGCCAGTCGGGCGCACCCTGCCAGATGAGGCGTTCGCCCTGTGGCAGACGCTCTGGCAGGCCGCGGATGGGCTCGAAAGCAAAGTCGTCATGGTCGTCCATCAGAATATCGGCTCCGTGCGCTGTCGGGTTGCATAGAGGTGGCCGCCGGCGAAATAGGCGCAGATGCGGTCCTCCTCGAGGAAGGTCACCTGGTCGGCAGACTTGGTTCGCGGCACGTTGGCGAACTGGGCGGCCGTGATCGATTTCACCTTCACGCTCGGTTCCTTGAAGTCGCTGCCGACGATCCGGGCGAGCGTCATGGGCACGAGCAGCGGACCCCGGCCGGGACCCGGATCGACCTCGAGATAGCGGATGCAGTGTTCGGCTCGGTCAACCCAGATGTCGGTCACGATGCCCGCCGGCTCACCGTCGGCGGCGAAGACGGTCATCCCGCGCGGATCGGGGTCTCCCGAGGCGACGTGATAGTGGCCATCGACCCGCGAGGGCACGATCCTGTCCCGGTTGTCCCAGGTCGTGTCGGCGACATCGCGCCGCTCGGCCCAGGCGGCCGGACCGACGCCGTCGACCAGCGGGTCGCCTGTCGGCGTGATCGGCGCGCCGGGCCAGGCGCCGAGGCGCGTGGCAGCGACCGCGCGCATGTCGCGCTCGTCATGCGGAACGGTCTTGGTGGTGCCGTCGCGCAGGAGGAAGGTCTTGGGCGGCGCCATGAAGATGGGGTCGATCCCCCGCACCTCCCCGGTTGGGTCGGATTCCAGCGGGTATCCCTCGCGGCGGTCCTCGCGGCGCAGCCAGAAGATGAGGCCGGCCAGGAAGAACCAGAACACGTAGAGCAGAACCTGCGCCAGATCGAGATAGTTGCTGAATTCGACGGGATACATGCTCTTCTCCTTTGCGGCTTCAGCCGGGAAAACTCTCGATTCCAAAACGACCGCGCTCTGCCGGTTCGGCCACGCCGGCGAAGCGGGCGAGGGGCCCGACGGCGGCGAGGGCGGCAAACAGCAGCGCGATCTCGATGTGGTAGACGACCGTGTAGCCGGCCTCGGGGGTCTGGAAGGCAGGGCCGAGCATGTCGCGAGCGGCCATGAATTCCACCGCGTCGCGCAACCCACCGCCAATGGCGATGGCGGCGCCGGCCGCCGTTGCTTGAACCGCACCCCAGGCGCCGAGCGCGATGCCGCTGCCTGTCGTCCGGGCAATGTCCATTGCGGCTGTCAGGAGTCCGACCGTGAACAGCCCGCCGCCGAAGCCGATCATGAATGTGCCGATCCTGAACAGGAGCGTTGATTCGAAAGGCGCGGACGCGATGACCAGCGAGAAGGCGACGATTCCGATGAGCGCGCCGAAGGCCGCCAGCCGGAACGTGTTGAAACCGCGCGCGAGCGCATAGGCGGCGAGAGCCAGCCCGCAGATCGTGCCTCCGGCGAGCAACGCCGTCAGCAGCGTCGTCTGGCCGACGGTGAGCGAAAGCACCTCCCCGCCATAGGGTTCGAGCAGCACGTCCTGCATGGTGAAGCCCGCTGTGCCGAGCGCGATGGGGGCCAGAAGGCGCTTGGCATGCGGCACGGCAATGAAGCGCGCCCAGGCTTCCGCAAAGGCCTGGCGCGGCAGAGCCGGATCGGTTGCGGCCTGGTTGCGACCTTCCTGCTTCCAGAGCGCGATCAGGTTCAGCGCCATGGTCACGACGGCCGCGCCCTGGACGACCTGGATCAGCAGCACATGGCTGAATTCGGCGAGGATGACGGAAAAGATCAGTGCGCTGAGCAACATGCCTATGAGCAGCATCAGATAGAGGAGCGCCACGACGCGCGGACGGCTTTCAGGCGGCGCCAGATCGCAGGCGAGAGCCAGTCCGGCGGTCTGGACCGTGTGCAGGCCCGCGCCGACAAGCAGGAAGGCCAGCGCCGCACCGATCACGCCGGCATGGGGAAGGGCCGCCTCGCCACCACCGGACAGGACCAGGAGCGCAAAGGGCATGATGGCCAGCCCGCCGAACTGCAGGAGCGTGCCCATCCAGATGAAGGGCACGCGCCGCCAGCCGAGATAGGAGCGGTAGGTGTCGGAGCGATGGCCGATCAGCGCGCGCACCGGCGCGAACAGGATCGGCAGCGCCACCATGATCGCCACCACCGAGGCCGGAACCGCGAGTTCGACGATCATGACCCTGTTGAGTGTGCCGGTCAGAAGCACCAGCGCCATGCCAACCGAGACCTGGAAAAGCGACAGACGGAGCAGCCGGCCGAGCGGAAGACCGGTGGTCGCGGCGTCGGCAAACGGCAGGAACCGCGTTCCAAGCCTGATCCAAGCCTGTGCCATGGTCGACCGTCTCATGACCGCGACACCCCCATCAGCTGCGAGGTGTAGAAGCCGGAGGAAATGCGACGCGTCGCGCCCGGGCGCCAGCCGGACGATTGCAGTCTGTCGTCGATGCCCATTGCGATACGTTCGGGTCTGACCGGGACGATTGCCGGCGATTTGTCGCCGCGGGGGAACAGCTTGCCCGCGCGGTGCATCAGCCCCAGCGCCGGCGACCAGGGCGCGAAGGTGAAGACGATCTGCCTTTCGGTCCTGGCGGCAAGACGGGCCAGCGAGTCGATCGCGGTTTCGGGCTCGTAACGGATCAGCGAATCCATCGCCACCACGGCATCGAACTGGCCGAGCTCTTCTGCCAGCATGTCGCCGGCCGCATAGGCGATCGAGCCGCGTCCGAGATCGGTCGGCAGGTTGTCGCGCGCGAACTCGACGATGGAGGGCGCAACGTCGATGCCGACGACGTCGGCGCCGCGACGAGCCAGTTCGACCGACAGCGCACCCGCGCCGCAGCCCGCGTCCAGCACCCGCCATCCGGAGAGATCGGCCGGCAGCGCAGACAGGATGGCCGTCCGCATCTCCGCACGCCCCCGCCGCACCGTCTCGCGGATGGCCGATAGCGGTCCATTGCCAGCAAGCCGCTTCCAGCCCTCGACGGCGGTGCGGTCGAAATAGGTGCGGATCTCGCCGCGGCGCTGGATATAGGCCGTGTCGGACATCAGTCGAACCCCAGGAAATCGAAGATCTCGCGATCCTTCATTGGCGCTGCCTCCAGCGCGTCGGTGCCGGCCCACAGCGTCTCGGCCAGTTGCATGTATTCCGCCTGGACGGCACGGACCTCGGGCGAGTCCTCCATCTCGAACAGCGTCGACTTCTTCAGCCTGGAGCGGCGCACCGCGTCGACATCGCCGAAATGGGCGAGTCTTTTGAGGCCGATCGCGTCGTTGTAGCGATCGATCTGGTCTGTATCGCGGGAACGGTTGGCGATGACGCCACCGAGCCTGACATCGTAGTTCTTCGATTTCGCCTTGATGGCGGCGACGATGCGGTTCATCGCGAAGATTGAATCGAAGTCGTTGGCTGCCACGATCAGCGCGCGCTCCGCATGCTGGAGCGGCGAGGCAAAGCCGCCGCAGACGACGTCGCCGAGCACGTCGAAGATCACGACGTCGGTGTCCTCGAGCAGGTGATGCTCCTTCAACAGCTTGACGGTCTGGCCGACCACGTAGCCGCCGCAGCCGGTGCCAGCCGGCGGGCCGCCGGCCTCGACGCAGCGCACGCCGTTGTATCCTTCGACAACATAGTCGTCGGCCCGCAGCTCCTCGGTGTGGAAGTCGACCTGTTCAAGCACGTCGATCACGGTAGGGATGAGCGACTTGGTCAGCGTGAAGGTGGAATCGTGCTTGGGGTCGCAGCCGATCTGCAGTACCCGCTTGCCGAGCTTCGAAAAGGCGACGGAAAGGTTGGACGAGGTGGTCGATTTGCCGATCCCGCCCTTGCCGTAGATTGCGAAGACCTTGGCTGTCTCGATCTTCAGCGTGGGGTCCAAGCTGACCTGAACACTGCCTTCGCCGTCCCCCCGGCCAGCTGCGCGCTTGAGGTCCTTGGGATGGGTGAACACGTTCATGCTGCTGCCTCCACGTCCACGCCTTCGACGCGGTCTTCGAGTTCGTCTCCGGCTCGGCGCAAGGCGTCGAGCGTGGCGTCGTCCGGCGTCCAGTAGGTGCGGTCGTTGGCCTCGAGCAGCCGGTTGGCGAGTTTCGAGGCAGCGCGGGGATTGAGGTCGGCCATGCGCCGGCGCATCTCGTCGTCGAGCACGAAGGTCTCGGCCATGTTCTGGTAGATCCAGGGCGCGACCTGGCCGGTTGTCGCCGACCAGCCGAGCGTGTTGGTCACATGCGCTTCGATCTGGCGCACACCCTCATGGCCGTGGGCCAGCAGCCCCTCGTACCATTTGGGATTGAGCGTGCGGGTCCGGGCTTCAAGTGAGACCTGCTCGGACAGGGTGCGGACCTTGCCCTCGCCGCGTGTCTGGTCGCCGACATAGACCGGCACTTCCTGGCCGCTGGCGCGGCGCACCGCGCGGCTGATCCCGCCGAGCGTATCGAAATAATGATCGACCGTGGTCACGCCGAGCTCGACCGATTCCAGGTTCTGGTAGGCGGCCTCGACATCCTTGAGCATGGTGGCAAGCAGTTCGCTCTTCTGCACCGGCTTGCCGTCGCGTCCATAGGCGAAGCACTTGCGCCGCGTATAGGCCTCGGCCAGTTCGTCCTCGTCGTCCCAGCAGCCGGCGTCGATCAGCTGGTTGACGTTGGAGCCGTAGGCGCCGGCCGCATTGGAGAAGACGCGGAGAGCGGCTTCTTCAATGTCGCAGCCATGCAGTTCGGCATAGGCCAGCGCGTGCTTGCGGACGAAGTTCATGTCCAGAGGTTCGTCGGCCTGCGCCGCAACCAGGCTGGCTTCTGCCAGCAGCTTGGTCTGCAGCGGCAGCAGGTCGCGGAAGATGCCCGACAAGGTCATCACGACGTCGATGCGCGGACGCCCAAGACGATCGAGCGAGATGAGATCGGCACCGGCCAGTCGGCCATAGGAATCGAAGCGCGGTGTCGCACCGATCAGGGCCAGCGCCTGGCCGATCGGCCCGCCCTCGCTCTTCATGTTGTCGGTGCCCCATAGCACCAGCGCCACGCTTTCAGGCAGCGCGCCATGGTCGCTCACATGCCGGGCCAGAAGACGCTCAGCCTGCTGGGCGCCGTCGGCGACCGCAAAGGCGCTCGGCAACCGGAAGGGGTCGAAACCGTGGATGTTGCGCCCGGTCGGCAGGATCATGGGCGACCGGATGAGATCGCCGCCCGACACCGGCCGGATGTAGCGGCCATCGAGCGCGGTGAGAATTGCGTCGATCTCGGTGTCGACGGAGAGCTGCTGCGCGGTGACGGCCAGCCGGTCGAGCAGATCGTCATGACCGTCAAGGGAAGGTCGGCGGCCATGGGCGAGCTCGAGGGCCGCGTCACGGTCGAACTCGGTCCCCTGAGCCTCGGCGACGAGCTGCAGGAGGTCGGCCCGCTCTTCGATCGTCGGAGCCTCCCCGATCACATGCAGGCCATGCGGAATGAGCGTGGCTTCCAGTTCGGTCAGCTGGTCGACGAGTGCCAATACCTGGGCGGATGCGTCCGTCGGCCAGGACGCGGCCTCGTCGGCGAGATCGAGCTCAATGGCCTGCGCGCGGATGATGTCGGCAAGCCGGATGCGCGACTCGATCTCGTCTGGCGCAAGGCCGCGCCAGCGGTCAAGCGAGGATTTGAGGTCAACCAGTCCCTTGTACAGACCGGCGCTCGCGATCGGCGGGGTGAGGTAGCTCACCAGCGTGGCCGCGGCGCGGCGCTTGGCGATCGTGCCTTCGGAAGGATTGTTGGCTGCGTAGAGATAGATGTTGGGCATGTCGCCGATCAGCCGGTCGGGCCAGCATTCGGCGGAAAGGCCGCTCTGCTTGCCGGGCATGAACTCAAGCGCGCCATGGGTGCCGAAATGCACCACCGCATCGGCGCCGAAATCCTCGCGCAGCCAGCTGTAGAAGCCGGAAAAGGCGTGGGTGGGTGCGAAGCTCTTCTCGAAGAGCAGGCGCATCGGGTCGCCCTCGTAACCGAAGGCTGGCTGTATGCCGACGAAAACGTTTGCGAACCGCTCGCCAAGCACCAGGATCGCCGACCCGTCCGTCTGATGGGTGCCGGGCGCCGGGCCCCACTGGGCCTCGATCTCATTCAGATATTTCTCGCGGGCGACATGGCGGTCGGCGGGAATCCGCCCGGCTACATTCGCCTGCTGGCCCAGAAGCTCGGCGTTGCCGTGCAGGATCCGGTCGCGCAACGCTTCGGCGTCGGCCGGCAGGTCGACCGAGTAGCCGTCGCGCCGCATCGCCTGCATCGTGTTGAACAGCGAGCGGAAAACCGATAGATGCGCCGCGGTGCCGGTCGCCCCGCTGTTGGGCGGGAAGTTGAACAGCACGATCGCGACCTTGCGCTCCGCGCGCTCCGTGCGGCGCAGGCTGATGAGCTTTTTCACGCGCCCCGCCAGCATGGCTGCGCGCTCGGGGTCGCATTCCATGTCGCGGCGTCCGCCTTCCATCCGGCCGCGTTCGGAAGGGACCGAACGCCCGCCATAGATCATCGGACCCGTGGCGCCGTCGATCTCCGGCAGGGCCACCATCATGGTGGTCTCGACCGGCGTCAGCCCCTGTTCGCCGGCGCGCCATTCCTCGAGGCTCTGGAACTCGATGGCGAAGGCCGAGAGATAGGGCACGTCGAGCCGGGCCAGCATGGTCTCCGCCGCGCCCGAATCGTTGTAGGCCGGGCCACCGACCAGCGAGAAGCCGGTGAGCGAGACGACCGCGTCCACCGTCGGCCGTCCGCCCTTGTCGATGAAGAAGCGCTCGATGGCCGGCGTGGCGTCGAGGCCCGCGGCGAAGGCCGGAACCACCCTGAGGCCTCTTTCTTCCAGTGCCTTGATCACCCCGTCATAATGGGCGGTGTTGCCGGCCAGCACGTAGGAGCGCATGACGAGGAGCCCGACGGTGCCGCTCTGGCCACCCGCCGTCGGGATTTCGCCGACCGTCTCGGTCACCCGTCCCGCCAGGGCCGGATGGTAGAGCCCCGTCTCGGGATAGACGATCGGTGCCTTGGCCTTGACCGTCTGGCGCAGCTGGGCCCGTGGGCCGGCGGCATACCGGCCTATCAGATGGCGCACCATGTTGCGGATGTTCTCGTCCGACCCCGAAAGCATGAATTGAAGGGTGAGGAAATAGGACCGGATATCCTGTGCCTTGCCCGGGATGAAGCGCAGGATCCGCGGGATCTGACGCAGCATCTTCATCTGCTGGCGGCCGCCTGAGCGGCCCTTCTTGTCGGCGCCCCGCAAGCGCTTGAGCAGGGAGATCGCGCCCCCTTGCTTCTCCGACATCGAGAATCCGCCGATCCGTGTCGTCCGGACAACCTCGCCAGCCGAAAGGCAGCCGATCATGCAGTCGCAATCGTCTCGTCGCGCTTCCAGCCAGGGCAGGACCTTGTTGATGTGATCTTCGAGGAAAAGCATGTTGGCGATGATGATGTCGGCGCGCGCGATGTCACGCCGGCAGCGCTCTTGAGCGGCTTCATTGCCGCCCCACTCGGCCACCGAATGCAGCGTCAGCCTCAACCCCGGCAGTTCGTCACGCAGCGTCGCACCCGCCCGCTCGACCGCGCTCGCCATGTGGCTGTCGAGCGTCACGATGGTGACGGCGATCGGGGTCGCGTCAGCGGCTGAAGTGAGCTTTGGCATCGTACAGGGTCTCTAGCGTGATGGTGATCAGTCCACGTTCGGCGGCATAGCGTTCGGTATTGCGCCGCGCCTTTCCGCGCACGAAGAAGGGGATCTTCTTGAGTTCCTTTTCCGCTTCGCCGTCCCATGAAAGCGTTTGGGCTAGAACGATGAGTTCGTGCTCGGCAGGATGCTGCACGCGCTTCGAGGCGGCACCCGCATTGGCAAGATGCGAGGGGTGCTGCTCGTCGTTGAACTCGAAGTCCTCCCGGAACATCCCCAGAAGATGTTCCTCGAGGCCCATCATCAGCGGGTGCACCCAGGAATCGAAGATGACATTGGCGCCTTCGCGGCCCATCTGGGGCGAGTAGCGCGCCGGGAAATCCTGGACATGGACGGGTGCCGATATGACGGCGCAGGGAACGCGCAGACGCTTGGCGACATGGCGCTCCATCTGCGTACCGAGCACCAACTCGGGCTGCGCCGCGATGATGGCGTCCTCGACGACGAGGTGATCGTCGGTGATCAGTGGCTCGACGCCTTGTTCATGGGCTTCGGCGCGCAGCTCGCGTGCGAATTCGCGGCTGTAGGTGCCGAGTCCGCAGACCTCGAAGGCCAGTTCGTCGCGCGCGATGCGGGCCGCCGCGATGGCGTGGGTGGCGTCACCGAAGATGAAGACCCGCTTACCGCTCAGATAGGTCGAGTCGATGGAGCGCGAATACCAGGGCAGGCGGAGCTCGGGAGGATGCTGCACGCTGGTATCGATGCCTGCCATTTCTGCGACGGATCTGATGAACTTGTCGGTGGCGCCGACCCCGATCGGAGGCACCGAGAGGAAGGGCTGGCCATGCGAACGCTTCAGCCAGTCGGCGGCAACCTGAGCGATCTCGGGATAGAGCACGATGTTGAAATCGGCGTCGGCAAGCCGTGGCAGATCGGAAGGCCGCGCGCCGAGCGGTGCGACGAGATTGATGCCGACACCGAGTTCCTCCAGGAGCCGCCGAACCTCGACGATGTCGTCGCGATGTCGGAAGCCGAGCGCGCACGGCCCGAGTATGTTGCAGGTCCTCTGGCCGGCGCGCCGCATCTGGCGCGGCCTATCCGGCGCCGGTGCAAAGGCACGCACCAGGCGATAGAAGGTCTCCGACGCGCCCCAATTCTCCTTCTTCTGGTAGGAGGGAAGCTCCAGTGGAATGACCGGGATATCGAGACCCAGGGTCGCGGCGAGCCCGCCCGGATCGTCCTGAATGAGTTCGGCTGTGCACGAGGCGCCGACGATGATCGCCTCGGGCTTGAAGCGTTCAACGGCACGCGCGCAGGCCGTCTTGAAGATCTCCGCGGTGTCCTTGCCGAGATCGCGTGCCTGGAATGTGGTGTAGGTGACCGGCGGGCGCGTATCGCGGCGCTCGATCATGGTGAACAGCAGGTCGGCATATGTGTCGCCCTGGGGCGCATGAAGAACGTAGTGCAGACCTTCCATCGACGCCGCTATCCGCATCGCGCCGACATGCGGCGGGCCTTCATATGTCCAGACCGTCAGCTGCATGGTCAGGCCCCCATTTTCAGCTGGGCCCGGCGCGCGAGTGGCCGGACGAAGAGTTCGGCCAGGTCACCCGCCTGCTCGTAGCCCTGGATCGGCGTGAAGACGAGTTCGATCGACCATTTGGTGGCGATGCCCTCGGCCTCGAGCGGGTTGGCCAGCCCCATGCCGCAAATCGCTAGGTCGGGCCGCGCCGCGCGGCAGCGGTCCAGCTGGTTGTCCACATCCTGTCCTTCCGAAACGAAGACGTCGTCGGGCAGCAGCGCGAATTCCGGCGCCATGTGATGGCGGTGCAGATAGGGAGAGCCGATCTCGACAGGGATGACGCCGGCCTCGCGATAGAGAAAGCGCGCGATGCTGGGCTCGGCCTGCGAGTCGGGGAAGAAGAACAGACGCCGCCCTTCAAGCTCGGAGCGCCGCGCGGCCACCGCCTTGCGTGCGCGTCTGCGACCAGGTTCCGTGATGGCCTCGAAACGCCCGCTCTGGACCCCGAATGCATCGGCGATGGCCTTGAGCCAGGCAGTCGTTCCCTCCTCGCCGAGCGGGAAGGGCGCGGAAAGAATCTGGGCGCCACGACTGGCCAGCAGCTTCGCCGACTCGCCGAGCCAGGGCTGGGCAAGGATGACTCGCGTATTGGGACCTACGGCCGGCAGTTCGGTGGACCGGCGCGGCGGCAGGAAGGAAACCCGGGATATCCCAAGAGCCTTGAGGATCCGGCGGAACTGGTCTTCCACGACGTCGGCCAGGGCCCCGGCCACGATCAGCGAGGGTTCGGCGTCCGCCGGCTCCTGGGGAAGATCATGCGCGAGCGCTGACAGGAAATTGTCCTCGCCCTGGGTGAAGGTTGTTTCAATCCCGCTGCCCGAATAGTGCAGGAAGCGTACAGAGGGGCCGTGACTGGTCGACAGCCGTTGCGCGGCGCGGCCGAGGTCGAGCTTGATCACTTCCGACGGGCATGAGCCAACGAGCACCAGCAGTCTGATGTCGGGCCGCCGGTCGAGCAGGCGTTTCACCACACCGTCGAGCTCGTCATGCATGTCAGCCATGCCGGCAAGATCGCGCTCTTCCATGACGGCGGTGGCAAAGCGCGGCTCGGCAAAGATCATCACGCCCGCCGCCGATTGCATCAGGTGGGCGCAGGTGCGTGACCCGACGACAAGGAAGAAGGCGTCCTGCATCTTGCGGTGCAGCCAGACGATCGATGTGAGGCCGCAGAAGACCTCGTGCTGGCCGCGCTCGCGCAGCGGGCGGGTCGGGCCGGGGATTGCGGTCGCATTCATGGCAGCGCCTCGGTCGTGGGGGTCGCCTCGAGGCGTGCCATGCGAAGCTTCAGGAGGAACTGCCCGGCATTGATGAGATACGTCGCATATGCGGCAAGCGCGAGCGCCATGAGTTCACCCGCCGCCAGCCATCCTCCCCAAAGGCACGCGAGATAGGCCGTGTGCAAAGCGAGAACGAGCATGGAGAAGACATCTTCCCAGAAGAAGGCTTCGGCAAAGAGATATTTGCCGAACACGACCTTCTCCCAGATCGAGCCGGTGATCATGATTGCGTAGAGGGTCAGCGTCTTGGCGACGATCGAGGCATGGGCCACTTCAAGCCCCGAGCCTGTAACCAGGTAGCGCAGGATCAGCGCGAGGCTGGCCGCGAAAACCACCAGCTGGACCGGCGCCAGAACGCCTTGCACCACCGTCCAGGGTGTGGCGTCGCGTCGCCGACGCTGCTCTGCCGTGTAGAGCGTCGTGGCTGATCCAGTCTGGTTTGAATGAAGGCCCATTCCTGCCGGGCGTGACCGCCGCTCCCTGTTGAATGCGTCGTCTTGGTCTGGTGCAGGATAGTCACCGCCGAAGCGATGTGTCAATCAAACATGACGTAAAAAGAAATAGACACTGTCACGTTGTGTGGACGCTTTTGACTCGACATTCTTTTGGGAGCCTGTATCGTCATTCAACGAAGGAGACGCGTGAAGACGACGCGAAGCGGCCCCGCAGGACCGCCCTCTCGGGCGTATGCGAAACGAGCCGTCACGCGCGCGGTCTTCCCGCTGGCGGGACGGGAGGCCGCCTATCATGTTGCGCAGTCGCACACCCCTGCAAGCCCGTAACCGCAAGTCGATGCCAGGCGGCATGGACATCCCCCATGTCAGGTCCAGAACTCCCGCATCGCACATCCACGATAGCGATTTCGTCGATGCGCTCTGCGAAACGGTCGTCCCGCTCCTCGCGCTCCGCAACAGGCCGGTGCTAAGGCCTGCTGGCGATCAGGATATCGAGGCCGACTCTGATCCGCTCCAGGCCTACCGAGTCGCGGAGTTCACCCAGTTTCTTCTTGATGAGGACGATGACGGCTGCGAGGACTTCGCGTTTCGCCAGGCTGCCAGTGGAGCGGATCCCCAGCGCATGGCCACCGACTATCTGGAGCCGGCGGCCCGCCTCATCGGCGACTACTGGAGAATGGATGTATGTGACTTCATGCAGGTTACCGTGTGCATGTCGCGCATACAGCGGCTGTTCTGGCGTCTTGTGGAAGAATGCCCGCCGACCTGCGAAACGCGGCCGGGTCATTCCATCCTGCTGTCGCCGGTGCCGGGTGAGCAGCACAGCTTCGGGCTTAGCGTGACCGAAGATGCCTTCCGCCGGAAGGGTTGGCAGGTCGATAGCTGCAGCTTCGACGAAGAAGAGGATCTCTATCTCCTCGCCCGCGAGAACGAATATCAGATCATCGGCCTGTCGATCTGTGGCGAGCCGTTCGCGCCGGTTCTGGCCGCGACAATCCTGAAGCTAAGGCGGCGTTCGCGAAACTCCGGCGTTTCCATCATGGCCGGAGGAAGCTTGGCGGCGTCGCATCCCGAGATCGTTCGAGGCCTTGGCGCTGATCTGGTCGTCCGCGATTTGCCGCAGGCACTCGTCCTCGCCGAAGCATCGGTTGCAGCATGGGATTGCAACCGCCATATTGCATCCACATCGGGATGAACGAGACGATGAAAGCGCATCATGGACAAACCGGTTTCGCGCGATGTTTATCGCTCGTTTCGCAACAGTGCTGACTTCTTTTCCGAACTCGATGGCGAGGCTGTTGATGCAGTCGCGACCGCGAGCTCCGACATTGCGTTGGTAATATCTCCCACCGGCCGCGTCGTCGACGTTTCCTATCGCGACAAGGACTACAAGCCTTGGGGGCTCGACCACTGGATCGGGCGACCCTGGTCGGACACGGTCACCGTGGAGAGCCGCGAGAAGGTCGAGGAACTGCTGCTGGAAAGTCAGACCTCGCCATTGACCCGAACCCGCCAGCTCAATCACGGCAGGCAAGGTGGCCGTGACCTTCCCGTCGGCTACCGTATCGTCTCATTTCGCGGCCGCGAGAACAAGCTCGCTCTCGGAACCGACATGCGCGGCCTGGCTGAAATGCAGCAGCGGCTGGTGCGTGCGCAAATCGAGATGGAGAAGGACTATCGCAAGATCCGCGATGTCGAATCCCGTTACCGTATCCTCTTTCAACTGGCCTACGAACCTTTGCTCGTGGTGGATTCCCAGTCCCTCAAGATCGTCGACGCCAACGAGGGTGCCGCCAGATTGCTTTCTCGTCCGGTCAAGAAGATCGTGGGGGCGTCGGCCTCCATCGCCTTCTCGCGGCAGGACCAGGCCCTCGCCCTCGAGACGCTTTCGGACATTTCGCGCAGGCGGCGCGAGGAGACCTTCAAGATCCGCGCCGCCACGCTGGATGAGGCGATGTCGGTAAGAGTCACGCCATTCCGTGAATTCGGCAAGACCAATCTGCTCGTGTGCTTCCTGGCGGGAGACAGGGCCGGCGCCGGTCTGTCTGTGGTCTCCAGCCTTCTGACAATCGCGCGAAACCTGCCCGATGCGATGGTCGTGACCGATGATGACGGCAAGATATTGGACGTCAATTCAGCCTTTCTCGACCTCGTCCGCGTCGTCTCTCCCGATCGGCTTGAGGGCAAGCCGCTGGACAACTGGCTCGGGGGCTCCGCCGTTGACCTCCAGGTGTTGATGGCAAATCTCCGGGAGCACGGGACGGTCCGCCGCTTCTCGTCGATCATGCGCGACGATCTTGGGGGCTCCGAAACGGTGGAAGTCTCCGCGACGCGCATCCAGGGAGAGCGCGGATCTGTCTTCGGCTTCTCCATACGCGAAACGATGCGCAACGATGCAATGGCGCCGACACTTCCGACTGGTTCGCCAACCACCGCAGCCCAGTTCACGGATCTCGTTGGGCGTGTGCCGCTGAAGGATCTCGTCCGCGACACGGCCGACATTATCGAGAAGCTGTGCATCGAGGCGGCGCTGAAGCTCACCGACAACAACCGCGCCTCGGCCGCCGACATGCTGGGTCTTTCACGACAGAGCCTCTACATCAAGCTGCGCCGATACGGGATCACCGAGCCAGACGTGGATCATGGAGAAGATTGACACCCATTAGTGTCAATCAAGATTGACGTATCCTCCTGCTCGGCCTAAGCTCTGCCGATGGACCGTCCTGCCGCAGCACGCCCAACCATCGGTGCACCGTCGCTTTCCGCGGCGATAGAGCTTCTCAAGCCGATCACATGGTTCGCGCCGATGTGGGCCTTCGCCTGCGGCACGGTTGCTTCCGGTGCCAGCCTCGAAGAGCGTTGGCCCTATATGCTGGCCGGCATGATGCTCGCCGGCCCCTTGATCTGTGGCACGAGCCAGGCCGTCAACGACTGGTACGATCGTCATGTCGACGCCATCAATGAACCCCATCGCGTCATCCCCTCTGGGCGGATGCCGGGCGCCTGGGGGCTGCGCATTGCCATTGCCAATACCATCCTGTCGCTGGCCTTTGCGGCGATCCTCGGCTGGTGGGTCATTGCCGCTGCCCTGGTCGGTCTCGCGCTTGCCTGGGCGTATAGCGCGCCGCCATTTCGGCTCAAGCGCAATGGCTGGTGGGGCAATTCCGCGGTTGGCCTGTGTTACGAGGGCCTGCCATGGTTCACCGCAGCGGCCGCCGCCATTGGCGCCTTTCCGGGCATGCCGACAGTGTGGATCGCCCTGCTCTACAGCATCGGCGCACATGGCATCATGACGCTCAACGACTTCAAGTCGGTCGAGGGCGATCGGCAGATGGGGCTCGACAGCCTGCCCGTCCTGCTCGGGCCCGAACGCGCAGCCCGTCTCGCCTGCTGGGTCATGGCCATGCCGCAGATTGGTGTGATCGGCCTGCTCCTCCATTGGGGGTTTGCCTTCCATGCCGGCCTCGTCGGCCTCCTGCTTCTTCTCCAGTTGGTGTGCATGCTGCGCCTGCTCAAGGATCCGCGTCGCTTCGCTGCCTGGTACAACGCAACGGGGACCACGCTTTTCGTCACCGGCATGCTTGTCACCGCCTTTGCATTGCGCACCATGGCAACCGGAGGCGCATGATGGGCGGCACCCTGGGCTGGATGGGCATCTTCAGGCTGGGCCTCGTCCAGACGTCGATTGGCTCGATCGTCGTCCTCGTTACCGCGACGTTGAACCGGGTCATGGTGGTCGAACTGTCGATGGCCGCGGTCATTCCAGGGCTGCTGGTCGGACTGCATTACGGCGTCCAGCTTCTGCGTCCTCTGTGGGGGCATGCCTCCGACGTGGGCGGCAGACGGACGCGCTGGATCGTTGGCGGCGTCGCCCTTCTGGGCCTTGGCGCCGCCGGCGCCTCCGTCGCCATCGCGGTGATGGCGCACAATGCGGTTCTGGGTCTCGTGCTTGCCTTCCTCGACTTCGTGCTCATCGGCGTCGGCGTCGGCGCAGCTGGCACCTCGCTGCTTGCGCTTCTCGCCTCCAGCGTGGCACCCGAGCGCCGCCCGGCGGCCGCAACCATCGTCTGGCTGATGATGATTGCCGGCATGGCGGTGACGGCGACTGTCGCCGGCGGCCTGCTGGAGCCGTTCTCCTTCGGTCGGCTCATCGGCGTGGTGACGCTGACGGGGGCCGCCGCGGTCGCGCTGACCGTGCTGGCGTTGTGGGGGATCGAACAATCCCTGGCGCGGGCTTCCCAAGCGCGTCCTGCAAGGCAGCCCGTATCCTTCCGCCGCAGCCTGGCTGACGCTTGGGCGGATCCGAAGGCGCGGCTCTTCACGATTTTCGTCTTCGTCTCCATGCTCGCCTTCAGTGCGCAGGATCTGATCCTCGAGCCGTTCGCCGGTCTCGTCTTCGGCTGGACACCAGGCGAGACGACCAGGCTCGCCGGCGTGCAGCATGGCGGCGTCTTCCTCGGCATGGTGCTCACCGGTGTGGCCGGAAGCCTGCTGTCGAAGCGCTACCCCGGCGCGCTTCGCGTCTTCACCGTCGGGGGCTGTCTCGCCTCCGCGCTGGCGCTTTGCTGCCTGACGCTTGCCGCAGCCCAGCCCGAAATCTGGCCACTCGGGGTGAATGTCTTTGCGCTTGGTTTCGCCAACGGTGTGTTCGCTGTCGCCGCGATCGGCTCGATGATGGCGCTGGCAGGTGCTGCCGGGCCCGAGCGTACCGGCATGCGAATGGGGCTGTGGGGCGCGGCCCAGGCGATCGCCTTCGGCCTTGGCGGCCTCCTCGGCACGGTCCTGGTCGACCTCTCGCGCTGGCTCACCGGCGAGATCGCCTTCTCCTACGGCCTCGTCTTCTTGGCCGAGGCGCTGGCCTTCCTCGCCGCCGCCGCGCTTGCCTCCCGCGTCGCGATCATGCGGCGCCAGACACATTCCGCCCTGGTTGAAACCGTCGCCCATGCGACGCCTGCCGAATGAGGTGAGCCATGCAATCCACCCGTCATGATGCCATCGTTGTCGGCGGCGGCCCCGCCGGGGCGACTGCCGCACACCTCCTCGCCAATGCCGGGCATTCGGTTCTGCTCATCGACCGGCCCGGTCGCATAAAGCCTTGCGGCGGCGCGATACCGCCCCGACTCCTTGCCGATTTCGACATCCCCGTGGAGTTGCTCGCCGGGCGCGTCGGCGGCGCGCGGATCATCTCGCCTTCGGGAGTCGAAGTCGACATGGCGATCGAGGGGTCCTATGTCGGCATGGTCGACCGCGACCGGTTCGACCCGTGGCTGAGACAGCGGGCAGCGGCAAGCGGCGTTGTCGTCGCCGAGGGTCGTTTCGAAGCCTTGCGGCGGCTGTCGGACGGCCAGGTCGAGATCGTCTATTCACAGGCAGGCCAGCGGAAAACTGCGGTGACAAGACTGGTTGTGGGAGCCGATGGCGCCAACTCGCAGGTCCGCCGTCAGGCCATGGGGCCGGACAGACGCCCACCTTACGTCTTTGCCTATCACGAGATCGTCCGTACGCCGTCTGCCCTCACGGGTTTCGACGGCAGCAATTGCGAGGTCTACTACCAGGGGCGCATCTCGCCCGACTTCTACGGCTGGGTCTTCCCACATGGCGACACCACCAGCGTTGGCGTTGGCTCCGCCGTCAAGGGCCATGACCTGAAGCGGGCCACGGGACTTCTGCGCGAGGCGAGCGGCCTAGCCGATTGCGAAACCATCCGGGAGGAAGGCGCGCCACTGCCGCTCAAGCCGCTCAAGCGTTGGGACGATGGCCGCAACGTGGTGCTTGCCGGTGACGCGGCCGGTGTCGTCGCTCCTGCCTCGGGAGAAGGCATCTATTATGCCATGGTGGCAGGCCGCCTTGCTGCGGAAGGTGGTGCAGCCTTTCTCGCCACGGGCTCTGCTCGCGCACTCGCGACGGCACGCAGCAAATTCATGCGCGAGCATGGACGCGTTTTCATGATCCTCGGACTTATGCAGGGCTTCTGGTACAAGTCCGACCGCCGGAGGGAGCGCTTCGTGGCGATCTGCACGGATCCGGACGTGCAGAGGCTGACCTGGGAATCCTACCTCAACAAGCGTCTGGTGCGGACCGATCCGCTGGCCCACATGCGCGTCTTCTTCAAGGACCTCGCCCACATGGCCCGATTGGCCGTGCCCTGACGGGCTGCCAGCGCCTCTGTGCCCGTTGGGGCTAGAGCGTTCTAGTCCTTGCTTCGCGGCCAGCCATAGGCGCCCGCCTTGCTGGTCGCAAAACCCGCCTGAACCAGTCCTTCGATGATCTTGAGGCCGGCCAGGCAACCGTCGATTACCGGAACGCCCGCCTCATCCGAGAGCCAGCCTGTCAGATCCGCCATGCCTGCGCAGCCCAGAATGATCGCGTCGCTGCCATCCGCCGCCACTGCCCGGCAGACCGCATCCCGCACGACCATGCGCGCTTCCGGGTCGTGCTCCAGCGCCAACACCGCAATGTCGGCGGCGTGTACCCGCCGGCATCGTCTTTCCATACCGTAGCGCAGCGCCAGATCTTCGATGATGGGCACCGATCTCGACAGCGTCGTTACAACCGAAAAACGTGCTGCAAGTATGCTTGCCGCCTGCATGGCTGCTTCGCAGATGCCAATCACCGGTCCTGCGGCAATCTCCCGCGCCGCGCCGATGCCCGGGTCGTCGAAGCAGGCGATAACCGTGCCCCGGTTGCCCCGCCGCTCTTCATCTCTGATGATTTCGAGCATGGCCAATACGCTCGCTGCCTCGTCGTAATGGCCTTCTATGCTGGCGGGCGTCGATGCCGGGTTGCAGAAGGTCAATTCGCTGGCAGGCGCTGCGAAAGGCACGAGTGAACGCGCGACCTTGTCGGTCATTGCGGCCGTCGAATTCGGATTGAGCACAAGTATCTTCATGCCGGCGTCGGCTGCAAAGAGGCGATCTTTTCCGACGCCGTCTTCTCGGCGAAGATGCAGCGCGCCATCCGCCGTTCACCGAGGTCGACTTCGGGCGGCCGCTGGATGGCGCAGGATGCCACGGCAAAGCGGCAGCGTGGTTCGAAGGAGCAGGCCTGTGGCGGCTGGCTGAGCGAGGGCGGCGCTCCCGGAATTGTTGTCAGTCGCTCCCCCCGGCGGGCCCCCAGCACGGTAGAGGAGAGCAGGCCCTGGGCGTAAGGGTGGCGCGGATCGCGAACCAGGTTTGCGAGCGTTCCTGTCTCTGCGACTTTGCCTGCATACATAACTGAAACGCGGTCGCAGATCTCCACCGCGACACCCAGATCGTGAGTCACGAAGATGACCGACATGCCCATCTCCGCCTGCAATTCGCGCAGCAGAAGCAGAATCTGGATCTGGACCGTTGCGTCGAGCGCTGTGGTCGGTTCGTCCGCCAGGAGGATTTTCGGCTTGCAGGCGAGCGCAAGCGCGATCATCGCGCGCTGTCGCATGCCGCCGGACATCTCGTGGGGATAGGCGTCGAGCCGGCGCTTGGGCGAGGGGATGCGCACCCGCTCCAGCATCTCAAGAGCGCGTTCGCGTCCCTCGGCCATGCTCTTGCCTTCGTGGCGCACGACTGATTCCGCGATCTGGGCGCCAATCGTGTAGACTGGGTCGAGAGCGAGGGCGGGTTCCTGGAAGATCATGGATACGACCTTGCCGCGCATGGCAGACAATTCGTCGTCCTTCATCGCAAGCACGTCGCGCCCATCCACCTCGATCGAGCCTGCGATGCGCGTCCGCTTGCGCGGGAGGAGCCGCATCAGCGCGCGCATGGTGACACTTTTGCCAGAGCCGGATTCCCCGAGCAGACCCAGGACTTCGCCCTGCCGGACTTCCAGGCTCACGCCGTTCACCGCATGGACGGTGCGCTCCCCGTGGAAGGAGACGGTGAGATCCCTTACCGAGACGACAGGCTTCATGAGACCACCTCGAACTGGAGCGCCCGGGTGCCCGTGGCGCGCGAATGGCCTGAACCCGGCTCGTACATGAGGCAGGAGACCGCATGGGCCGTGTCGACAGTCGAGAGGCGCGGACGCGTCGAAGCGCAAATCTCTTCCGCGAAAGGGCAGCGCGTGTGGAAGCGGCAACCGGCGGGAGGATCGATCGGATTCGGCGGGTCACCGGCAAGAGGCGCTTCCTGGGTTCGCGCATCGGGGTCGAGCGTCGGCATGGAGGCGAGCAGCGCGGCAGTATAGGGGTGGCGGGGATTGGCCCACATCTCGTCCACCGGACCTATCTCGACGACCTCGCCCAGATACATGACCAGCACCCGGTCGGAGATATAGCGCACAACGTTGAGATCGTGGCTGATGAACACGTAGGTCAGGCCGAAATCGCGCTTCAGATCGATCAGCAAATTGAGTACCTGCGCCTCGACGGATTTGTCGAGTGCTGACACCGCCTCGTCCAGCAACACGATGCGCGGCCTGAGTGCCAGCGCGCGGGCAATGTTCACGCGCTGGCGCTGGCCGCCGGAGAGTTCGTGCGGGTACCGGTTGGCGAAGGTCTCCGGCTTCAGGCCCACCCGATTGAGGAGATCGCGCGCAAGCGCTCGCGCGTCTTGGTTGGGTTCGCCATGCACCCTGGGGCCGAAGGCGATGGAATCCTCGATGGTCAGTCTCGGGTTGAGTGAAGCATAGGAATCCTGGAACACCATCTGCATGCGCCGGCGCAGTTCGCGCAGTGAAAGCGACGGCCCGACGGGCTCCCCGTCATAGACGATGGTGCCAGCATCCGGTGCGATCAGGTGCATCAGAAGCCGCGCGGTCGTTGACTTCCCGCAGCCCGATTCACCCACGATGCCCAGCGTCTCGCCCTTGGCGACCTCGAAATCTATGTCGTCGACGGCCCGCACGACCTGCTTCTTGCCAAACAGCCCGCCGCCCACGGGGAAGTGTTTTCTCAAGCCCTTGATGGACAGGAGGCTCTGGCGCGGCCCGCCCATATCCTTGGTGGATTCAAGCATCTCAGTTCCTTATGTCCATCGCGCTGCGCAACCCGTCGCTTAGAAGATTGAAGCCGATCGAGACCGCGAAGATCATCACGCCGGGAAGCGCAGCAAGCCACGGATTGACGTAGATCGCGGTCCGCAACGTGTTGAGCATCAGGCCCCATTCTGGCTGCGGCGGGCGCGTGCCAAGCCCGAGAAACGAGAGCCCGGCGGCCAGGATCATGGAGACCGAGATCAGGCTGGTGGCGTAGACGAAGATCGGGCCCAGCACGTTGCCCATGACGTGGACCCGCATGATGGTCATGGCGCCCGCGCCGGAGGCACGGGCCGCATCCACGAAGTCGAGATTGCGCACGCTGGTTGTCACGCTTTCCGCCACCCGTGCGATGGGAGGGATGAAGACGATGGTCAGCGAGACGATCGAATTGAGGATGCCGGCGCCGAGCGCGCCCGATATGGCAATCGCCAGCAGCACCGACGGGAAGGCGTAGAACACGTCGATTGTGCGCATGATGGCCGAATTGGCCCAACCGCCATTGTAACCCGCGATCACCCCGAGCAGCGTTCCGATGATGAAGGCGTTGAAAACGGGCAAGATACCAATGAGCAGGCTCAGTCGGCCGCCATGGATAAGGCGCGAGAGCATGTCTCGTCCAAGTTCGTCGGTGCCCAGCGGATGGCCTGCCGTGCCAAAGGGCTGCAGCCGCCGGATCATCGAGCCCTGATAGGGATCGGGCAGCCCGAGATAGGGCGCGAAGATGGCGGCCAGGAAGATCAGCCCCAGCATGCCCGCGCAGATCATGGAGACGGGATCACGCGTGAGCCGCTTGCCGACTGTCCCCCAATAACCGCGGCGCTTTTCGGCCACGGCGATCTCGGTCAGCGGTTCTGTCGCAATGGCCATCTTTTCATCCTCGCTTGATGCGCGGGTCGATCATTGCTTGCAGCATATCGACGAAGAGATTGAGGAAGACGAAGAACAGCGCCAGGACCAGGATCGTCCCCTGGAGCAGCGGCAGATCCCGCTGGAAGATCGCGGTGTTGAGCAGAAAGCCGGTTCCTGGCCAGGAGAAAACGGTTTCGATCAGGATCGATCCGCCCAGCAGATAGCCGAGTTGCAGTCCCATCACCGCGATCGCCGTGGGCGCGGCGTTCTTGATCACGTGCAGGAACACCCGGCCTTCCCCAAGTCCTTTTGCCCGCAGCGCATCGACGAAGTCGTTGGAGAGGATGTCGCCCACCAGCGCACGCACCGTGCGCGTTATGATCCCCATGGGGATGACGGCCATGGTGACGGCCGGAAGCACGAGATATTGCAGGTGCGTCCAGGTCCAGCTCCAGTTGCCCGGCCCTGCACCGACGGCCGGCAGCCAGTTGAGCTGGACTGAAAAGATGATCACCAGCACCATGCCCAGCCAGTAATGTGGTACTGAAACGCCTGCGATGGCGATCGAGGTGGCGAGCTTGTCAATCCAGCTGTCCCGGAAATAACCGGCGACGAGACCGAAGAACATGCCGAGCGCAAAGCCGAGCACTGCAGCCGTGCAGGCCAGCAAAAGCGTGTTGCGGACCGCCTGCAGCACTTCGGAAAGAACGGGGCGCCCGTTGGCGATGGAGGCGCCGAGATCGCCTGACAGGGCGTTCGAGATCCATATCCAGAACTGGACCGGCAGCGGCCGGTCGAAACCGTACTGGATGCGCAACCGCTGTTCGAGCTCGACGGAGGCATCCGCCGGCAGGATCGAGATGAGAGGATCGCCCGGCGACAGATGCACCAGCATGAAGCAGACCAGGGCCACGCTGAACACGATCGGCACCGTGTAGGCGAGGCGCTTCGCGAGATAGACGAGCATGAGCTGCCAGCCTCTTTTGATACCGCGGGAGCCACGGCAGGCATCAGCCTGCCGTGGCTTTGCTGGTGTCTATTCCTCGATCGAGATCGGTGAGAAATCGATGAACCAGCTCTTGGGCTGGATCACGTTCTGCACGTTCGGGCTCATCGCGCGCGGGCTGACGTCGTGCGCGACATAGAGGAAGGCCGCGTCGTTCACCGAGGCGGCATGGAGTTCTGCAAGTGCCGCGTCGCGCGCCTCCGGCTCGAAGGTCCGGCGGGCCTTCTCCACCAATTCGTCATAGAGAGGCTCGTTGATGTAGCCCCAATTGTTCGAGACGGGCGCAGCCATCCCGGACTGAAGGAAGCGGACGAGTGCGAAGAACGGGTCCATCGTGGCAAAGGTCACGTTGGTCGAATGCGCCCCGAGCGATGCCGGATCCTTCGCCCCCTGGCGCCAGTTGGTGAAGAGCGTGTTCCACTCCAGCACCTCCAGCTCGACGTCGAAATAGCATTCGCCGAGCGCCTGCTGGATATACTCGTTCATCGGCAGGGGCTGCATCTGGCCCGAACCCGACGCCGAGGTCAGTGCCTTCACCGAAAGGCGGTTCTCGGCCGAGAAACCGCTCTCCTCCATCAGACGGCGACCCTCGTCGGGATCGAAGGTGATGTTGAAGGTTACGTCGCCGCGCCAGGGATGGCCCTCTTCCACTGCGCCCGTGGCCGGTGCCATGAGGCCCGCGAGGAGGCCGTCGCGCATGCCTTCGCGGTCGATGCACAGATTGGCGGCCTGGCGGACATTGACGTCGTTCCAGGGCGAGCCCTCGATGCGCGAAAACTGCCACGGCCACACATGGGGGGCTTCGTTCTTGTGGATCACGAAGCCGCGGCTTTCGATCTGGGCGATTGCATCGGGTGCCGGCGCCTCGATCCAGTCGACCTGACCCGACAGAAGCGCCGCGGTGCGCGCATTGGCTTCCGGCATGGGGTAGAGAACCAGCCTGTCCACATTGGGCACGCGGCCGGCATCCCAATAGTCGTCGTTCTTCACCAGTTCCAGCCGCTCGCGCGGCGCGAAGCTCTCCATGATCCAAGGGCCCGTGCCCGAAGCGTCGCGCGCGAAAGCGTCCCAGGCGGCCGCTGCCTTTGCCGTATCGTCGCCGCTGGCTCCGTCGAAGAACTCCTGCCACTTCGCCGGGCTCGCCATGAACAGGTTGGTAAGGTTGATTGGCAGGAATGAATCCGGCTCCGAGGTCGTCAGCTCGACGGTGTATTCGTCGATCTTGGTCGCCGAGCGCAGCGTTGGCATGCGCGACGCGGTGACGCCGACCTGGCTGGCGTCATAGTGAAGCGCGTCCTCGTCGAGCACCTTCTGGACGTTCCACACGACCGCATCGGCATCGAAGGGTGATCCATCATGGAAGGTGACACCCTCGCGCAGGACGAAGGTCCACTTGGTCTGGTCGTCCTCGTTGACCGACCATTCCGTGGCCAGCCCAGGGATCACGACACTGGCATCTTCCGCGGACGACAGGTCCCACTGCGTCAGCGCGTCATACATTGTCAGACCGGTGAAGCGGTTGCCCTCGAAGCCCTGATCCGGCTGACCGAGCGTGCGCGGGATGTCGCCCGCCGTCATGCCGATGCGCAGGACCGACTCGGCCGATGCGACCCCAGTTTGAAGCGCAAGCGCCATGGCCAGGCAGCATCCGCCAAGCAACGCGCGGGTTTTGGTGTTCAAGCTGTGCATTGTGTCCAACTCTCCTCTGGATGATCGCCGGCGCGCTTCTGGAGGCGCGCTCATGCAACCAAGGAAAGCAAGGGACATGCCAGACGGATTCTGGCCCGGCAGATGCAACCTTCCTACGGGGTACTTGCTTGGACTGACTAGAATTTGCTCAGTTTGCAAAAATACAGTGCGGTCCACGCCGCGCATGAGAAGGGGCAGACGGCGGGCAGGTGGTCCGGCGAGCCGAACGGGTTCGTCGCCTCAGGAAAGCTCGCCGGCGTTCGCGTCGGCGCTGCGGCGGCTCCTCGGGCCGCGCCACAACTCGTAGCCGACGAGGACGATGCCCGCGGCCATGCCGGCCAGATCGGTATAGACCGCCCCCTCGAACGCTCCCGCCGGCATCAATGCCATCATGCCTGCGCCGAGGAAGGCCACGCGGTGGATGGCGCCCAGCGATCTTGTCATGTAGCCGACCATCCCGACCGACCCCAGGAACACGCCGAACAGCGCGGTCGCCACCGCCATTGCGATCTCGCCCGCCTCGCCCTGCATGACGAGGGCCGGCGAGAACACGAAGAGGAACGGCACGATATAGGCGGTCCAGCCGAATCGCATCGCCTGCAGCGCCGTGGCCAGCGGATCGCCCTTGGCGATCGAGGCGGCGGCGAAGGCCGCGACCGCGACCGGCGGCGTGACGAAGGACAGAAGCCCGAAATACATCACGTAGAGATGCGCCGAGATCGGGGTCACGCCGAGTTCGATAATGGCCGGCGCGACGAGCGCGGCGAGCAGCACATAGACGCCCACCGTCGGCAGGCCCATGCCCAGGATGATGCAGACCACCGCAGCGATGAGAAGAAGCAGGAGCAGGCTTCCCCGGCCGATCTGGACGAGCGTCAGTGTCAGGCTGAAGCCGAGCCCGGATATCGACAGGACACCGATCACCACCCCGGCGCCGGCGCATATGACGATGATGTCGACCGCGCTCAGACCTGTTCGGTGCACGCTGCGCAGCAGGTCCTGAATCGCGGGACGCTTGCCCTTGTAGCCGAAGAGCACGGCCAGAACGATCAGCGTGACGATCGCGGCGACGACGGCCATCTGCGGCTGCCAGTTGAGCGAGAACAGCGCGTAGATCATCACCACGAAGGGCAGGAAGAAGTGCCATCCCGATTTCAGCACGTCGCGCGCGCGTGGAAGCTCCGAGCGCGGCATCGCGTTGATTCCGGCCTTGCCGGCCTCAAGGTCCACCTGGATGAACAGGGCGAGATAATAGAGGACCGCCGGCACGAGCGCGGCGAGCAGAACTTCCGAATAAGGGATCTGCAGGAACTCGGCGATCAGGAACGCCGATGCGCCCATGACGGGCGGCATCAACTGCCCGCCGGTGGAGGCAACGGCCTCGATCCCTCCCGCGCGTGCCGGCGAATAGCCCGCCCGCTTCATCCAGGGAATCGTGATGACGCCCGATGCGACCACATTGGCCACAGCACTGCCCGAGATGGAGCCGAAGAGCGAGGAGGCCAGCACCGCGATCTTGGCCGGCCCGCCCCGGAAGCCGCCCATCAGCGACAGTGAAAGATCCGAAAGGAACGCCGCACCCCCGGTCACGCTGAGCAGGCTCCCGAAAAGCAGAAAGGCGACGATCACGGTGCAGGCCACGATGATCGGCGTGCCGAGCATGCCGTTGACGTCGATCGCCAGATAGGCCGCCAGCCTCTGAACGTCGGACGAACGTCCGTCCAGCGGCTCCGGCACGAGATGGCCGTAGAGACCATATAGCACGAAGAGGATGATGATGATCGGCAGCGACCAGCCGGTTGCGCGGCGCAGCGCCTCGATGCTGAGCACGATCATCACGCCGCCCGCGATGACGCCGCCCCGCGGGCGCATCAAGATCAGATCGACCAGGCTGGGAATGTTGACGGCCAAATACATGCCCGACGCCAGCCCTGCGGCCGCGAACAGCCAGTCATACCAGGGGATGGTCGACCGCATCGTGTCGCGGCGAGCCGGCAAATGGAGGAAGGCCAAAGCAAGGCTGACCGCCAGCATGCCGGCGACGAATTGCTGGGTCAGAATATTGAGCCCGACCCGGCGGAAGAGATCGCCGCCCCACATGAGGGCGGCGATGGTGATGGCGGAGGCGAGCGCGATCTTGAGCCAGCCGACCGCACCGGGCATTGCGGGGGTCGGTTCATCGTCCCTGGGGGAGACCGTCTCTGACATGATGCGCGCCCGTTCCCGTCTGGCTACGTCTATTCGCCGTCTGCGATGCCGACTTCCTCGAAATAGCGCATGGCGCCGGGATGATATTCGACCGGGTCCAGCGATCGTGCCATGGCATCCGGATCAAAACCCCGGAAGGCAGGGAAGCTGGCCACCAGCGCATCCTTGTTCTCGTGCAGCGCCTTGGTGATCTCGTAGATGATGTCGTCGCTGGTCGAGGCACTGGCGAATGCAACTGCATCGATGGCCAGTGCCATCGTCGGCTCCGTTACGCCGGGATTGCCGGGCCCTGGCTGCTCCTCGCGGAAATAGGCCTGCGGCAGGAACTGCCGTACCGCTTCCAGTTCCTCTTCCGTGTTCTGGAACGGCAGCACCCGCAGTCCCCCCACCGCGGCGTCGACCTCGCTGACCTTCGCACCGCCCAGCGCGAAGAAGAACGCATCGACGCGACCGGTGGCAAAATCGTCGGCGCCGGCCACCGTGTTGGCCACGGTCACGGTGTCGACATCGTCCACGGTCAGGCCGGCGGAAGCGTAGATTGCATCCATCATGGTCGCAGCGATCTGCTGGCTGCTGTAGCCGCTCGGCAGCGTGCGGCCGCGCAGGTCCGCCAGCGTCTCGATGTCGGAATCAGCCCGCACGAAGACACCGAAGCGAAGCGGGAACATCGTACCCACCGCGCGCAGGCCTTCCTGGGGCCGCCCTTCGAAATGCTCGAGCCCGACAACCGCGGCGCCGATCTCGTGCGCGGTTCCCACCCCGATGTCGATGTCGCCTTCACTGACGGCGGGGATATAGACATTCGCGCTTGCGAAGGGTTGCAGGATTGCCCGCATGCCTGCCTTTTCGTTGATGACGCTGGCCACGGCCGTGCCGGCCGAATGGAACAGCGAACCGGGCGTGGCAGTGCCCACCGTGACGGTCTGGGCGAACACCTGCGCGGGAGCCGCCAGGAGCAATCCTGCCAGCAAGAAAGCTGCCGATTTCATGTTTCCTCCTTTGGGCCCGACAATCAGAAAGATGTCCTCCATGGGCCTTTGTCTTTTTCGTCGGCGTCATGATCGAAGTCGCCAACTCTGCGACATTACTGTCGGCCTGGGGCTGGCGGTAGGGGAACCGGCCTGAACAGGATGTTCGATTAATGGAACAGGGCTGCCTATGCGTGGCTCTGGAGATAGGCCGACATGGAATCCAGGAAGCCACGCATCTTGGCCGGTGCATAGCGCCGCGCGAGGTAGGTTGCCGAAGCCGTCAATGGCGGGCTTGCCCAGTCGAGCGGGATGCGCATCAAGGTCTCGTCCGCGAGGTCCTGCCGACACATGATGTCAGGCATCAGGCCTATCCCGAGATCACCGAGAACGAGTTCGCGGACAAGCACCGCATGGTTGACCACGGCCCTGGCCGAGGGCGGTCTCGGCTCGCCCTCCTGCGGCTGGAGTGGAGGAAAGATGCGGTCGCGAATCTGGTATTGGTGGAGGATCATGTCATGGTCGGCGAGTTCCGAATACGCCCTGGGCATGCCCCTGGCCGCAATGTATCGTGGCGTTGCGTAGAAACTGCGCGGAAGTTCGGCCAGCTTGCGCGACGGATTGTAGGTTTCCGGCGGGTTGCCGAAATGAATGACCACGTCGAACGGCTCCTCGGCAACATCGACGACGCGGTTGTGCGCTTCGATTTCCAGCCGCAGGGCAGGGTGGTTCTTGGCGAAATCGGCGATGGCTTCGCTGACCCAGCCGATGAAGAAGATTGGCATGCTCACCCGCAGAACGCCGCTCATTTCGTCCTGCATCTGTGCGGTCTGCAGGTTCGCCTGTTCCAGTTCCGCGACGATGTGCTCGCAACGCCGATAGAGGGCCTGCCCGCTTTCCGTGAGACCAAGCGCCCGCGCGCCACGCTTGAGCAGTGTGGATCCAAGCTGCTCTTCAAGCAGGCGCAGGCGGCGGCTGATGGTCGATTTCGGCATGTTGAGCGCCAGAGCCGCCTTGTTGATGCTGCGCGCCCTGACGACATCGTGGAACAGGATCAATGCGTTCAGATCTAAGCGTGAGGTCATGCGGTCATCTCGATCTTCGGGTTCGCCAAGTGTTCCATGAGCGGAACTTTGGGTTCGGGCGTGCCGTCTAGTCAAGGTATGGCACGCGGCTATGCTCCGGGCAGTTTCAAGCCGTGTGAAGCAGCAGCCGACCGTGAACAACGTAATCCTGAAGAATGAAGCCGGACGCCCCGGCCCGGAAGTCGCCCGCCGCGCCATCCGCGAACTCGCCGACATCCAGGCGCTGGAACGCTTTGGGCTCGAAGAGGTCGTGCCGGTATCCTCGACCTATGACCTGTTGCGTCGTTCCGCCCGGCTACATGGCGACATGCCGGCGGTGATCTATCTGCCCACAGGCTCTCTCGACGACACGCCGCAGGTTCTGGATTTTTCGGCGCTGCTGGAAATGGTGAATCGCGCCGCAAATGCTTTCCGCGCGCTGGGCATCGGACGCGACGACACGGTCGCCATCTTGATGCCGACTATGCCCGAGACCCTCGTCGCCTTCCTCGGGGCCCAGGCGGCGGGCCGCGTGTGCCCGATCAACTACATGCTCTCATCCGACCACGTGGCGGAACTGCTCCAGCATGCGGAGGCCAAGGTCCTGGTCGTTCTCGGCCCGGATCCGGAGATCGACATCTGGAACAAGGTGGCCGAGATCAGGGAGCGGGCCGGCACGCTCAAACACGTGGTCGCGGTAGGCGCAACGGGAGGAGAGGACACCGTCGATTTCGCCGAACTTCTTGCCCGGCAGCCTGCGTCGCTGACATTCCCGCTCAGCATAGACAAAGGCGAGACGGCCGCCTTCTTCCACACCGGTGGCACCACCGGCCTGCCGAAACTGGTCCGCCATACCCATGAGAACGAGGTGCACGTCTCCTGGTTCGCGGGCATGTTCTACGACATCGGTCCCGGCGACGTTGTGTTGAACGGGTTTCCGCTGTTCCATGTTGCTGGCGCATTCGTTCTGGCTGGAAGCGCCTTTGCCGCCGGTGCCGCCATCCTCATTCCCTCCAAGCTCGGCATGCGCAGCAAGCCCTTCGTGCGCGACTACTGGCAGGTCGTGCAGCGCTACCGGGTGACACTCCTTTCCGGTGGTCCGACTTTCGTCTCGACCCTGGTCGGGCGACCGGTCGAAAATGCCGACATAAGCCATGTGAAGGCCCTGTTCGGTGGCGGCTCGCCAATGCCCGCAGGCCTGGCATCGGCGTTCGAGACGCGCTTCGGCGTCCCCATTCGCTCGATCTACGGGATGACCGAGGCTGCGGGCATGATTTCTGCCATTCCCCGCCACGCCAGCCGGAGACAGGGATCGTCGGGCTGGCGGCTGCCTTTCAGCGAGGTACGGGCATTCGGGGCACTGCCCAATGGCAACCCCGACCCGGATCGGCCGCTCACCGCCGGAGAGCACGGGCTCCTGGCGATCCGCGGTCCCAATGTTTCGCCGGGCTACAGCGACGAAAGACTGGCGGATCAGGCGCGGATGCCCGGCGGATGGTTGGCGACCGGCGATACCGGGCGGATCGACCCCGACGGCCAGATCGTCGTTCTCGGCCGCTCCAAGGACGTCATCATCAGGGGCGGGCACAACATCGATCCGCTGGTGATCGAGGAGGCGCTGATGCGTCATCCCGACGTGCAGCTCTGCGCGGCCGTCGGTCAGCCGGATCCCTATGCCGGCGAACTGCCGGTGGCCTTCCTCAAGCTCAAGCCGGGCGGCGAGTCCGATCCCTGGAAGGTCCTCGAGCAGGTTCGCAGCCACATTCCCGAACCTGCCGCCGTGCCGAAGCAGCTCTATCTGCTCGACGACCTTCCGCTGACCACCACCGGCAAGGTATTCAAGCCCGCCCTTCGCCGTCTGGCCGTAGAGCATGCCCTGAAGCGTCAGCTTGGTGATCTCCTGCCGGACGGCGCCCTTGTCGAACTCACCTGCCAGGAAGAGATGGGCCAGCGGCGGGTGGAGATCGTCCTGGCGCCAGGCGAAGACTTCCGCCGGGTCGTCGCCGAGCACATGTCGCGCCTGGCCATCACTTACGACACCCTCGAAGTCTGATCGCCGTCGCAAATGCGAGACGGGCCGCCCTTTGGACGGCCCGTCTTTAGCTTCCTCGAATTTGCGCGGGGAGCTGACCTCTAGCGCATCCCAAGCCTGTCGCGCAGGGTCTCGGCCAGTTCCTTGACGGTCTCTTCCGGATCGGCGCCGCCATCGCTGACCTCCACCATCGCGGCGGCAATGAGATCGGTCACAGCCACGCCCTCGGGGCCGGGGAAAGCATACCAGGGGCCTGCAAAACGGGCGACCTGTTCGTGCGCCGGCCGGTGCATTGGGTTCTCAGCGTAGAAATCGGCCAGATAGGTCTCGTCCTCGATCACCAGCGCATTAGTGGGCGCAAAGCCGGTGTTCTCGACGATGATCTTGGCACCCTCGGGCCCGGTGGCGAACATCATGTAGCGCCAGGCGGCCTCCTGCTTGGCCTCGTCATCGGTCAGCATGACGAGGGCCGAGCCGCCGGTCGGGAAGTAGACGTCTTCCGGCTCGGCCATGATCGGCAACGGCTTGACGACGACCTCGAAACGTCCGTCGGCCCCCTCGAGAAAGCGATTCAGCAGCGAGGAGCTCTCGATCATGATGCCCAGCGTGCCGGCCGGAAATGCCTGGCGCGCGTTGCCCTCGTTGTAGCTCTGCATGCCGGCTTCCTGGGCGAAGCGCTGGTAGAGGGTGGCGGCAGCGATGCCCGCCTCGTCATCGAAGGTGATGTCGCTCTCGTCCGGCGTCATCGGGCGGCCGCCATAGGCGCCGAGGAAAGACTGGAAGCGCCAGTCGTGGCGCTGGGTCCAGATGCCGTCGATTGTCGGCGACAGGGCGTCGATCTGGGCGGCCAGCTCGATGATGCCGTCGAAATCGGTCGGGAAATCGTCCATCGACCCGCCGGCCTGTTCGACGAGGTCGGGATTGACGTAGATGACCAGCGTGGAGGCGGAGGTGCCGAGCGCATATTGCGTGTCGTTGAACTGGCCGAGCGACCGCAGGGCCGGCGTGTAGCCCTTGGCCTCGAATTCGGCCTCGTCGCCGATGAAGCCGTCGAGCGGCTGGGCCAGACCGCGCGACTCCAGAACCCGCCACAGATTGAGGCCGACATAGGCGACGTCCGGCGCATTGCCGGCCACGCTCTCGCGCAAGATGCGCTGCACGCCGTCCTCGTAACCTTCGGCCGCACCGTCAATGACGATGGTCACGTCGGGGTTTTCGGCCATGAAGGCCTCGGCTAGCTTGGTCTGCGCATCCGACCAGATGGTGGGGATCGCGTAGTGGACGCGCAGGGTGATGTCTTCTGCCGCAGCCGTACCGGCCACGGCCAGAACGGCCAGGCTCGAAATCAGAAGTCTTCTCATGACGGTCTCCATTGTCTCAGGGGCGATGGGCGCGCTGTGCGCTCTTGTAGTTGGCGTCGATCATCCCTTCAGCCCGCCGACGGCGAGACCCTGGATGAAGCGGCGCTGGGCAAGCAGGAAGCCGACGATCATCGGCGCGACGACCACCACGGCAGCCGCCATTAGCGGGCCGACATCGGTGCCGGACTCCTCGTCGCGGAAGTAGAGAATGCCGCGCGGCGGCGGCGCAAGGCTCGAATCGGTGATGGCGATCAGCGGCCAGAACAGATCGTTCCAATGCGCCACGACCGAGAAGATCGCGAAGGCGGTCGCCGCCGGCATGGCGAGCGGAAAGGCGATGCGCCAGGCAATCGCCGTCTCCGACAGGCCGTCGACCCGTGCCGCCTCGAAAAGCTCGCCCGGCATGGCCGCGATCGCTTGGCGGAACAGGAAGATGCCGAACACCGACGCCACGAAGGGGATGATGAGCGCGCTGTAGGTGTTGAGAAGCCTCAGTTCCGCCAGCCCCAGGAAGATTGGGATCGCGGTGACGTGGAACGGCACGAGCAGCCCCGCCAGCACCAGCCCGAAGATCAGGCTGCGTGCCCGGAAATTCCGTTGCGCAAGCGCATAGGCGCAGGGCAGGGCAAACATCACCTGGAAGAAGAGGATGCCCGCACACACCACGAAGCCGTTGAACAGGAAGCGCAGCAAGGTCGACCGTTCGAAGGCGGCGACATAATTCTCCCAGCGAAGCGCTTCCGGAAACAGCTTCAGATGCGGCGTGAAGATCTCTGCCTGGGATTTGAATGACAGCGACAGCATCCAGAAGAACGGGGTCAGCACCAGGGCCGCGCCGAAGAGGAGCAGGCTGAGCGCGATGGCGCGCCTGAGGAAGACACCGGTTCTCATCGGTAGTGCACCCGCTTTTCCATGAACCGGAACTTGACCACGGTGAACAGGAGCACGAAGGCGAAGAAGACCATGGTGATCGCGCTCGAATAGCCAGCCTTGAAGTAGACGAAGCCCTCCCGGTAGATCGCGTAGACGAGCACGTCGGAGGCAAAGGCCGGCCCGCCGCGCGTCAGCGTCGCCACCGTCTCGAACACCCGGAACGCGCCGGTGGCTGTCACCACCGTGACGAAAAGCGTCGTCGGGCCCAGCATCGGCCAGGTCACGGTCCAGAACCGCTCCCAGCCGCGGTCGGCGCCATCCACCTCCGCCGCGTCATAAAGATGCTGCGGGATCGCCGCGAGGCCGGCCAGGAACAAGACCATGTTGTAGCCCACGGTCTGCCAGACCCCGATCACCGCCAGCGTGTAGAGCACCAGCCCGCGATCTGACAGCCAGGCCGGACCCCGGATGCCGGCGGCGCCCAGCATCTGGTTGACCAGCCCCAGATTGGGGTGAAGCATCATCTGCCAGACGACCGCCATCGCAACCAGCGTCGCCGCGACGGGCAGGAAATAGGCCGCGCGCAGGATGGCGGAGAGGCGCGGCGCATATTGCATCAGGCCGTGCAGCCCGAGCGCCACGAGTAGTCCGAACAGTATCGAGAAGGGTATGACGATCGCGGCGTAGAGAATTGTATTGGTGATGGCACGCCGCGCCTGCGGGTCGGTTATCAGCACGAGGTAGTTGTCGAAGCCGATCCAGTTAAAGCTGCGCGCGCCGAACTGGTAGTCGGTGAAGGACAGCATCGCGACGATGGCGACGGGAATGAAGATCAGCACCAGCATGGCTAGTGTCGCCGGCCCCGCCAGCCAAAGATCGGTCAGCGCATCAGCGCTTCTTCTGCTGATCAGGCGCATCGTGCGGTTTCCTTGACGCCATCGCGGCCATATCCCTCGACCGTGATGCGGCTGCCCGTCGCGGCGTCGAATATGTGCAGGTTGCGGGGCGCGAAGCCGAGCCGCATCTCCTCTCCTTCGCCAGCGGCATGCCAGTCTCCAGGGGCGAGCGACCGGACGATCGATCCGTCTTCGAGACGGAGGTCGAGAAGCATCTCCGCGCCCTGATACTCCAGATGCACCAGGCGCCCTTTCACCGGTCCGGCACTGGAAGGGGTGAGATGCTCGGGCCTGATCCCGATGAAGGTCTTGCTTCCCGTAGGCAAGATGCCCGCCGGCAGGCTGAAGCCGCTCGGCAGAGCGTCGGGGGTGGCTGCTGCCGTGAAGTTGATCGGATGTGTGCCGACAAATGCCGCCACGTCCCTGCTGACGGGGGTTTCGTACAGATCGCGCGGCGTTCCGAACTGCGCGATCTGGCCACCCAGCATGACGGCCACTTTGTCGGCCATGGCCATGGCTTCGGCCTGGTCGTGTGTCACGTGGATGAAGGTGCGCCCGATACGACGGTTGAGCGCCACGATCTCCGCGCGCATTTGAACCCTCAACTTGGCATCGAGGTTCGAGAGTGGCTCGTCGAGCAGAAAGATCGATGGATCGCGCACGAGCGCCCGCGCCACGGCGACCCGCTGCTTCTGACCGCCAGATAGCTGGGAGGGCTTGCGTTCCAGCAGCGGCTCGATGCCGAGTTGGGCGGCGATCTCGCGCACCCGCTTGCCTTGCTCGGTGCGCTTGATGCGAGCGCTGGGAAGAAGACCGCCGACGATCGAGCGCTCCAGCCGCGTTTGACCACGCATCGCCAGGGGAAGTGCGATGTTCTCGGCGACGGTCAGATGCGGGTAGAGAGCATAGGACTGAAAGACCATCGCGATGTTGCGCTGCGCAGCGGTCAACTCCGACACCTCGCGGCCGCCAATAAGCACCTCGCCCGAATTCGGCCTGTCCAAGCCCGCGATGATCCGCAGCAGGGTCGACTTGCCACAGCCGGAAGGGCCCAGAAGGGCGAGGAAGGCGCCTTCCTCGGCAGCCAGCGAGATCCCCTCCAGGACTGTCACTGGGCCGAAGTGTCGCGTCACGTTGCGAAGCTCGATCATGATGCACCAGGTAAAGATGATGACGGCATAGCGCCCGCCAATGTAAGTTTTATGACAGCGAGGGGCGGCGGAGCAGATACTCGGCCAACCCTTGGCAGACCTCCTCGACGGAGGCGGCCTTGCGGATGTCCGCGAGATCGGGAGCGTCGCCCAGGCCGAAGACCGGCTTGTCGAAATGCAGTCCGAAGGCGATTTCCGACAGCGTGCCATACTGTCCACCAACCGCCACCAACGCGGCGGATGACTGGGCGATCAATACGTTGCGGGCCTTGCCGATGCCTGTTGCAATGGGCAGATCTACGTAAGGGTTGGCCTCGCGCCAGTCACCTTCGGGCAGCAGACCGACGCAGAGACCGCCAGCCTCGTGAACGCCTTGTGCCACGGCCTGCATCACGCCGTTTTTGCCGCCACAGATCACGGTCAGACCCAATTCAGCCAGGGCGCGTCCAAGGCTATAGGCGAGGTCGATCTGCTCTGCGTTGGCTTCGCGGGGGCCGATGACACCGATGGGAACCTTGCGCGCCTTGCCGCCCGCCCCGATGGCGCGTAGAGCCTCGAGCGGTTCGACCGCGCGAAAGCCTGTGCCGGCGGGGTCGGAATTGCGGGGACTGGTCCAGTTCCAGTCCCATACGTCGAACAGCCGACCGTCGGCGCTGTACACCGCCCCCTCCGGCGCTAAAAATAGGCCCGTCATAACGATTGTCCTCCTCTTGTTTGGAAGATAACTTACATCCGTCGCTCTTGTCCATCGGAGTCTCGCCTTGTCAATCCCGGTTTCCTCGCAGCGGCGCACCGCGATCCTCGCCGAAATCGAGGCGCGTGGCTTCGTAACGCTTGAGGCGCTGGCCGAGGCATTTGCCGTTTCCATGCAGACGGTTCGGCGCGACGTCATCGCCATGCATGAGGAAGGGTTGATCGAGCGTTTCCACGGTGGCGCCGGCGCCAAGGGACGGATTGGCTTCAACCGGGTGGAACATCGGGCGAAGCGGTCCATGAACGTCCAGGAGAAAAGAGAGATAGCAGGCAGGGTGGCAGCGATGCTGCCGGAGGGAGCTTTCGCGTATTTTGATGTAGGCACCACTTTGGAAGCCGTGGCTGCCGCCCTACGGGGGCACCCCCGCATCACTGTCGTGACCAACAGCCTTCATGTGGCCACGCTGGTCGATCCTGCCGAACACGAGATCAGGATGCTGCCAGGCAGGGTGGCCGGGCCCGACGGATCGGTGGTAGGCGAGGATGCAATCCTGGCCTTGCAAGCGCTCCGCCTCGACGTGGCGCTGATCGGCTGCTCGGCTATCGAGACCGACGGCCAGGTCATGGATTTTGATCCCGCCAAGATCGCCGTTAAGCGCACGGCAATGGGCGTCGCCCGCAGGAACTTACTTCTCGCCACCCGCGACAAGTTCGGCCAGACGGCCCGTTGCGAGATCGCGCACACTTCCGACTTCAGCGAGGTGATCACGGAAACGACCGCCGACGTTGACGAAACCTAGCTCGCAGCCACGGATGGAAATCGCGCCGGCATCGGATCTTTGAAAACCGCCGCTCGGTCCAAAGCAACCGCAAGGGGGCATCGGTCGACCGAACGTTAAACGCCCTGGGAATGCGAAGTGCTTTCCCAGGGCGACGATGTGACTGCGAACTCTTAGTTGTCGACGCCCATTTCGGCGGAGATCCTGTCGATCTCCGCGCGGTAGAAGGCCAGGGCAGCTGCGCCGTCGACGCCGCGTTCGTTGGCTGCTTCGACCCACTCGTCCTCGATGAAGGCAAGGCGTTCCCTGAGTTCGGCCTGAACCTCCTCGGAGACCTCGAGGAACTCGGTTCCCGCTTCCTCGAGCTTGCCGATGGCATCGTCCTCTTCGGCCTGCCACATCTCGGCAAACCGCACGACCAGCGCCTCGCCCGTCAGTTCATCGAGTGCGGCGCGGTCTTCTTCCGAAAGCCGCTCATAGGCCGCGTTGCTCATCACCAGATACTGGCTGGAATGGGCAAAGCCGCCCGGCACGACCGACACATGTGTCAAATATTCGGTCAGGTTGAAGTTCCAGACCGTCTCGAGCTGCTGAAACATGCCGTTGATGACGCCCCGCGAGATCTGCTCGTAGGAATCGGTTACCGAGGAAGAGATTGGCACCATGCCGAGCGCTGTCGATACCCGCTCCACGAGCGGCCCCGGAACACGGATACGCTTGCCTTCCACCGAGTCGATCGACGTCAGCAAGTCGCCATACATGGTCAGCTGGTAGGGGCCGTTCGTCCACAGGCCGAGCAGCCGCACGCCCTCATGCTCGTCGGCATCCATCATGAAACGCTGGTAGGTGTTCCAGTAGGCCAGCGAATTGACGACCGCGTTGTTGTGGGTGAAGGGCAGTTCGCCGATTTCCGTCAGCGAGAAACGACCTGGCGTATAGCCGTGAACGGAGAACGCCATGTCGGCGACTTCGTTCTCGACCAGGTCGAAATGGCCGGGGGGTGGTCCAAGCGCCGGCATCACTTCGATGGAGACGCGACCCTCCGTCGCTTCCTCCAGATCGCGCGACAGCGGCTCTATCACCTTGGTGATGATCGGATGGGTGGCAGGCACCCAGTTGGAATAGCGCAGCACCACCTCCTCTGCGGTGGCAGGAAGCGTGCCGGCCAGCATGGCGAGCGCAGCGGCCGCACCCATCAGCGTTCTGTATGTCATGTCATTCCACCTCTTTTGTTGGTTGGTCGTTCAAGAACTCACATCATCGACGGCAGCCACAGCACGATGCCCGGGAAGAGCACGATCAGCATGAGCTTCGCCAGATCGGGAACCAGAAAGAGAAAAACGCCGGCAAACAGCGTGCGCAGGGGCACATGCGGCAGTACCGAGCGTAGCATGTAGACGTTGAGGCCGATCGGCGGCGTGATCAGCGCCAGTTCCACGACCATTACGATCAGGATGCCGAACCAGACGGGGTCGAAACCGAGCCCGACGACGATCGGAAAAAGGATCGGGATCGTCAGCAGGATCATGGACATGCTTTCCAGCACCATGCCCAGCAGCACGTAGATCACGCAGATCGTCACCATCACCCAGAACGGGCTGAGGTCGAGCGTGATGATCAGATCGCGCAGCATTGACGGCAGCCCGGCAACGTTGAGGAAATTGCCGAGCACCATCGCCCCGATGATGACGAAGAAGATCATCGCCGAGGTGACGGCGGTCTCCGTCAGCGTCTCGAAGAGTGCCCGCCATGTAAGCGCACGCCGTGCCAACGCGAAGAGGAGGGCGCCGAATGCACCGATGCCTGCGGCTTCCGTGGGCGTGAAGATGCCGCCATAGATACCGCCCATGACCACGACAAAGAGCGCGAGAACGGGCCACACGCGCGCGAGCTTGCGCCGCCGCTCCGCGCGGTCCGTTCGTTCGCCGGCCGGTCCCCATTCAGGCTTGAGCCGCGCGATCACGGCGATGGTCAGCATGTAAAGGGCAACCGCGAGCAGTCCGGGCAGGATGCCGGCGATGAAGAGCTTCGAGATCGAGGTCTCGGTCAGGATGCCGTAGACCAGCAGCACGACCGAAGGCGGGATGAGGATCCCCAGCGTTCCGCCGGCTGCAATGGATCCGGTCGACAGTATGTCTGCATAGCCGTAGCGCCGCATGGACGGGTAGGCTACCCGGGCCATTGATGCGGTAGTGGCCATGCTCGAACCGGAGATCGCCGCGAAGCCGCCGCAGGCCAGGATCGTGGCCTGCGCCAGCCCGCCGCGGTAATGCCCGAGCGCAGCATGGGCTGCGTCGTAGAGATCGCTCGATATGCGCGAGCGGTTGATGAGATTGCCCATCAGGAGAAACAGCGGCACCACCGACAGGCTGTAGCTGTTGACCGTGGAAAAGGCCGTCTGTGCCGTCATGAAGGAGGCCGGTCGCAGGCCGGAGATACTGACAAATCCCAGAAAGCCGACCCCCAGCATGGCGACGCCGACGGGAACGCGCAGCATGATCAGCAGGAAGACCGTCACAAGCCCGATCGCCGCTACCATGCCCGCCTCCTATTCCGGCGCGCCGGGGCCGTCGTCACGGCGGATGATGGCAATCGCCGACGCCAGCGCGGTCAGCAGGCAGAGCAGGGACATGTAGTAGGCGAAAGGCGCGCGCGGGATGCCCCCGAACAGCGACTGGGCGTTCTGGCGTGCGAGCTGGTCGCCGTAGTTCCAGGTCAGCATCGCGAGATAGGCAAAGACGACCACGCAGAGGACGCCGCCCAGCCAGCGCAAAGAGGTGGCGAGGCGCGGAGCCACGTCGGTCAGCAGCGACGCCTCCACCTGCCGGCCCCAAAGGCTGACCAGCGGCAGGGCCCCGAAGACCATCACGCACATGAGAAATTCGGTGATCTCGTAGGCGCCTCTGATCGGTCGGTTGAACAGGTAGCGACCGCTGACATCCGCCACCATCACGAGCATGATTGCGGCCAGCGTCAGCGCCGAAAGCGGCGCCAGCATCGCGATGATGGCGCGCGCGATGCCATCAACGATTCTCATCGCGTCCGGCTCCGCCGGCCTGCGCCCGCCTCAGCCATTGACGCCCTCTTCGGCAAGTGTCGGCGTATCCGGACGTGTGTTGAGGTTATATTTCATGATCCGGCCGTGCCGGCTGTTGCGATCGCCTTCCAGGCCGTAGACGGGGCCGTTCGGACCTGCCGATCTAGCCAGAAGCGCCTCGATCGCCGCTCGATCGGCATCATCCAGCGAGAATTTGAAGACTTCCAGCGTCTGGGGAAGATGCCGTGCGTAGCGCGCGCCCACGATGGCTGCCGCCACCTGCGGCTGGTCGAGCACCCAGCGCGTGGCGACCGACGAGAGCGAAACGCCATGCTTGTCGCCGATGTCCTTGAGCAGCGCCAGAAGTTCCTGAAAGAGGTCCCAGGAGCCGAACTCGTCGATGATCAGGCGATACTTGACCAGCGATCGGTTCTCGAAGGCAAAACCTGGATCGGGCTTGCCATGCCAGTTCTCGGTCAGGAAACCGCCGGCCAGCGTGCCGTAGCACAGGATCTGCAGATTGTTGTTTCGTGTCCACGGCGCAAGCGCGCGCGAAGCGCGGCGGTCCAGCAGCGAGTATTGAATCTGCGTTGAGACGAGATCGGCCCCGGCTCCCATCAGGCGCTGCGTGTCCGGTATGTCCCAGTTCGTCACGCCGAGATTGCGGATCTTGCCCTTCTCCTTCAGCCGCGCCAGCTGCTCCATCGCGGCTTCGGGGCTGCCGACACTCGTGTCCCACCAGAAGAACTGCACGAGGTGCAGCTGGTCGATCTGCAGTCGCTTGAGCGAGCGGTCGACGATGGCTTCGATTTCATCGCCGCCGATCGTCCCGAGAAGCGCGAGATCCGGCACCAGCTTCGTGTGCACCGTCACGCGGTCGGCGACCTCCGCGCCACGGCGGCGGCGCACATCGGCTATGAAGTAGCCGATCATTTCCTCCACGCCTTTGTATATGTCGGCGCAGTCGAAGGTGGTGATCCCCGCGTCGAGGAAGGCCTCCATGTCCGCGATGGCGGCTGAAGGCTCGACCGCACCATGGTCCCCCGCCAGTTGCCAACCCCCCTTGATAACGCGTGAGATGGGATGGTCTGCCCGCAGGTCGGTGGTCTCGACGCTCATGTCGAAGGCTCCTGTTTCTGCCAGTAGGGCGTGTCGCGTGCCTCCGGCAGACCGGTGGTCTCGGCATGCGTGAAATGGCGTTTCTCAAGGCGGGTGATCCGCAGGCGGCCGCCACAATGGGGATCGGGGCAGGCGACCTCGGCGTCGGTGCTCATCCAGTCGTGCGGGGAGGTGTCGCGCTGCTTGGCCGGGAGCAGCGGCAGGACTGCGGCAAGCGCATACATTGATATCCGCGTACCCACCTCGAAGACGAGGTTCTCGCCCTCGACGCGAAAGCTCTCACCTTCAACGTGACGGCAAACGGGCGTGCGCCCGTCGAGTACGGTTTCGACTTTGAGATCGTAAAGCCAGAAGGCCCCGTTCTCCGCCATGTTCCCCTCCAGCTGGGCTTATGTGCCCTATTTCGCTGTGATATGTGATATTTTATAATTCGACGCTTTTGAAGCGTCAACGACTGGTGCTAGAAATAGTCAGAGGATCCAGCGATGGGGGAAATCGTGCTTGACCGCATCGACCAGTCCAAGCTTCGCGAAAGCGTCTACGCGGCTCTGCATGCGGCTTTCACCCGGGGCGCCTACGCTCCAGCTGACGTTTTGAGCCTGCGTAGCCTCGCTGAACAGCTGGGCACGAGCATGACCCCCGTTCGTGAGGCGGTTCGCAGGCTCGTTGCCGAGGGCGCACTGGTCGACACCCCTTCGCGCACGCTGCAGGTGCCACCCTTCGATACGGAAAGGCTGACCGACCTGATGCGTGCGCGCATCGCGCTTGAGCCCATGCTGACGGAACTCGCCGTAGAGCGGATGACGGGCGAGACCGAGCAGTCCTTGGCTTCTATCCTGCAGGAGGGAACACTGCTTGGCGATCAGCCCGATCTCGAGCAGAACTACCGTTTCCATTTCACGCTCTACAAGGAGAGCCGGTCGCCGGTGATCCTGCCGGTGGTTGAAGGCCTATGGCTACAATACGGCCCCTATCTGAAGCTGATGATCGCCAGGGCCGGTCCCGCCATCGGACGAGGCAACGACATTCACGCCGAAATCCTTGACGCCGTGCGCCAGCGCGACGGTCGTGCAGCGGCGGCCGCCGTGACAAAGGACATACTCCGCAGCTTCGCCCTCGTGGAAGATGGCAAGCTCCACCTCGGCGAAGCCCTCGACCCCACAGGCTCCTGAAGCGAGACAGTTGGACGGAGGACGCGCGGCGAAGCGATATCGGCAGACTGATCAGTCGAGCGTCACGGTCACGGGTTCCCCTGATCCCAGGAACGAGACCACTGGCGAGGGGAGGTTGCCGGATGACGTGGTGTAGCTGCCGCAACGCGAGATGAGGGCTCGCCGGTCGGTCTGGTGACCGTGATGGCGCCAGATCATTCGAGAGGCGTAGGGTTGATTATCCTTGCGCCAGGACACACCCATAGTGACCCCCCTTAGAAACAGGCGCTGATGCACCTCGAAGGGCATCAGCACCGTCTGGCCGAAGGTCGGCGCGTCGCCGCGCGTTCGCTCCGTGATGAAAATGCGGTTCCTGTAGAAGGCCGCCAGTCCGACATAACGTGACCTTTGCCGGATCCCGCTCTCGGCATCTTCTATCCGCTCAAGCGTGGTCACCACGACGTGGCCTTCTTCCTCGCGAAGATGTGCGCATGAGCACACGACATGGCCAGGCCACGAAAGGGACAAATGGTAGGTCTGATAAAAGCCCAGATATCTGCGCAGCGCCGAGAGGTCGCCCGGAAACGCGTCAAGCAGGGGATGACGCGGATCGGCGGGCGCGTGACCGGTAGCCAGTCGGCGCCGGAACTCCTCGGGGGGCGCCGTGAAATCGCCGGGCTCAAGACCGAAGGCGGACGCGATGCGCAGCAGGTTGTGCGGCGACGGACGCGCCTGCCCGTTTATGTAGCGATTGAATTGCTGCCGGTTCAGCCCGACCTCGCGACAGAAATCCGAAATCGAAACGCGCGTGCTGCAGGCATACTTGAGATTGGCATAAAATTTGTGACGGGCATGATGATCCATGCCGATAGCGTAAAGCCGCGCAAGGACGCGTCAAGTCGCGAAATTGCGTAGCTTGGGGCATCGGTCATGATCTGCCGCAAAACAGCAGCCAAGGAGGGCGTCATCATGATCGACCTACGCAATGGATATCCCCGTTTGAACCTGTCCCGCAGAAGCTTCGTTCAAGGAAGCGCGGCGCTTGGCCTGGTGAGCGCAGCCGGCGGCCTCCTGGCCGGGCCGGCGCGCGCGGAGGAACCGAAGCGTGGCGGAAACCTGCGCATGGGGATCGGCGGTGGTGCATCGGCCGACACGTTGGACCCGGCGATGGCCACAGCGACAGTGGCATTCGTGATCGCGCATTGCTGGGGCGATACGCTGGTTGAATCGGATCCCGAGACCGGTGAGGCGGTACCTTCGCTCGCCGAATCCTGGACTCCATCGCCCGATGCCACGCAATGGACCTTCAAGATCCGTCAGGGCGTGGAATTCCACGATGGATCGCCGATGACGGCAGCAGACGTCGTCGAGACGATCCGTCGCCATTCCGACAGCGAATCCCAGTCGGGTGCGCTCGGACTTCTGGGCTCCGTCGTTAGCGTCGAGGAGGTCGCGGGCGATGTTGTTGTTACCCTGAGTGAAGGCAGTGCCGACCTCCCGCTGGTGCTGTCGGACTACCACATCCAGATTCAGCCCAATGGCGGAAAAGACGATCCGATGGCCGCGATCGGCACGGGTCCCTACAAGCTGGTGAGCTTTGAACCCGGCATCCGAGCGACATTCGAGAAGAACGAAAACGACTGGCGCGATGACCGCGGCTTTGTCGACAGCGTCGAGCTCATCGTCATGAACGACGCGACCGCACGCGTCAGCGCGATCACCTCCGGCCAGGTTGATTTCATCAACACCGTCGATCCCAAGACAGTGGCGCTCCTGGAGCGTGCGCCGAACGTCGAGATCCTGCAGACATCGGGCAAGGGCTTCTACTCCTTCCTCATGCACTGCAATACCGCGCCCTTCGACAACAACGATCTCAGGCTGGCGCTGAAATACGCCATCGACCGCGAGGCAATCCTGAATCAGGTCGTCGGCGGGTTCGGTACGCTAGGCAACGATTTCCCGGTCAACGACAATTATGCACTCGCTCCGGAGATCGAGCAGCGCGAATACGATCCCGACAAGGCCGCCTTCCACTTTAGGGAATCGGGCCATGAAGGTCCGATTCTGCTGCGTACCGCCGAGACAGCCTTCCCTGGGGCCGTCGATGCCGCGCAGATCTTCCAGCAAAGCGCCGCCGCAGCGGGCATCGAGATCGACGTGCGCCGCGAGCCAAACGACGGTTACTGGTCGGAAGTCTGGAACGTTCAGCCCTTCTGCGCCTCCTATTGGGGTGGTCGTCCCACCCAGGATACACGCTACGCGACCTCCTATGTTTCGGATGCGGAATGGAACGACACCCGCTTCATGAGGTCGGATTTCGACGCCATGGCCGCCCAGGCTCGCGCCGAGCTCGACGAGGACAAGCGGCGCGCGCTCTACCGCGACATGGCATTGATGGTGCGTGACGAGGGCGGTCTGATTCTGCCGGTCTTCAACGACTTCGTGAACGCGTCCTCGGCAAGGCTCAGGGGCTTCGTCCACGACATCGGCAACGACATCTCGAACGGACGTATCGCAAGCAGGGTCTGGCTCGACGCCTGACGCTCCCCTGGGCGAATCCGAAATCCTTGATCCGTGGCGGCGACCACCGCCGCGGACCTCTCCTTCTACATATGAGCGTACAATGACTGAACGCAGCTTCCGCGTCATCGAGAACGAATGGATTCGGCTGGCCGACGGTACACGTCTGGCCGCGCGCATCTGGATGCCGGATGGAGCCGAGGTCGAGACCGTGCCGGCTGTGCTCGAGTTTCTGCCCTACCGAAAGCGCAATGGCACCGCCCCGCGCGACGAATCCACCTATCCCGCTTTCGCGGCCGCCGGCATCGCGGGCGTGCGGGTGGATATTCGCGGCTCTGGCGAATCCGAAGGCGTCATCGACGGGGAGTACACGCCGCGTGAATTGTCCGACACGGTGGAGGTCATCGAATGGATCGCCAGCCGACCCTGGTCCAACGGCAATGTCGGCATGATGGGAATCTCTTGGGGCGGCTTCAACTGTCTGCAGGTTGCCGCGCTCAAGCCGCCCGCGCTGAAGGCCGTCATCTCGATCGCTTCGACTGTCGATCGCTACAATGACGACATCCACTACAAGAACGGCACGCACCTCTCGGCGCAATTGTCCTGGGCGGCGACAATGCTCGCTTATCAGTCGCGTCCGCCAGATCCCGAAATCGTCGGCGACGCATGGAAGGAGATGTGGCTTGAACGCCTGGAGCATGAGCCCTTCTTCATGGCAGACTGGCTGTCCCACCAGCGTCGCGACGCCTTCTGGGAACAAGGCTCTATCTGTGAGGACTTTGACGCGTTTCCCGTGCCGGCCCTCGTAATTGCCGGCTGGGCAGACGGTTACCGCAATACGCCGCTGAAGGCCGTGGAGGGCATGCCCGACAAGGCCAAGGCGCTGGTCGGTCCCTGGGTGCACAAATATCCACATTTCGCCTATCCCAAGCCGCGGGCCGATTTTCTGGGCGAAGCGATCGCATGGTGGGGCCGCTGGCTGCGAAACGACGACAATGGCGCGGAAAGTCTCCCACAGATGCGTGCCTTTATTCTGGACGGGCCGCGCCCCGCGCTCTGGCGTGAGAGCGACCCGGGCTACTGGATCGCCAAGGACCAGTGGACACCACCGCAGGAACGGAATCTGCGTCTCGACGAGGCGGGCAGGCTGAGCGAATCGCCGAGCACGCCCTTCGCCGGCACAATGCGACTTCGGTCACCGCTTGATACGGGCGTGGCGGCAGGTGAGTGGTTCACGAGCAAGCCGGATGCGGAACTGGCGGGTGACCAGCGCATCGACGACGCTGGCTCCTTGGTTTTCGACAGCGCGCCGCTAGAGGAAGAATGTGTCCTTCTCGGACAGCCGCGATTGTCCGTCCGCCTGACGAGCGATGCGCCGCAGGGCAATCTCTGCGCGCGCATTGTAGACTTGCATCCCGACGGCACGGCAACCCGAATCTGCTTCGGGGTGCTCAATCTCGCCCACCGGCATTCGAATGCTGATCCGCAACCGATGGCGCCAGGCGAGCCGACCGAGATCGAAATGACGCTTGATGCCTGCGGCTATCGCATTGCACCGGGACACCGTATGCGCCTTGCGCTTTCCAGCGCCTATTGGCCGACGATCCTGCCACCGCCCTGTGATGCCGGTCTGGACATCGAACTCGCCTCCCTGCGTTTGGCGCTCCCGCTGCTGGGTGATCACCGCCGCATACAGGTCGCCCAACCGGCCGTGGCCGACCCCCTGCCAAGGTACGAGACGCTGGTGGACGGCAGCGGTGGACGCCGCGTCGAACGTGATCTCGTTTCGGGCGTGACCGCCTACAAGGTTTTCGAGGATACCGGACTCAACCGGCATCCCGGAAATGGGCTTGCGAGCCGCGATACCCGCGAGGAGACATGGTCGATCCTCGCGAACGATCCGCTCTCCATGACCGGTGAGGCGAGATGGACCTGCCACGCGCAACGGGCCGGCTGGGAAGCCAGCACGCATTGTATCTCCACACTCGCCTGTACCGAGACGGAATGGGTGATCTCGGCCACTGTCGAGGCCTTCCACAATGGCAAGAGCGTCTTCACCCGCACGCGGTCAGAGCGGATCGCCCGGGACCTTATGTAAGGACGCCGGCTGACGCGGCCGCAGCCAAGCGGCCAGCGCGCGCGATCGGAACCCTGCGCGACCCGAACCAGCCTGAGATACGAACGATGGCGGAGGGATCTGGCATGCTTTCGAACTTGAATCCAAGCCGGTGACTGCCCGCCGGCCGGTCCGGCTTCCCTGCGAAGGCATTGAGCGAAGCGAAACTGCCGTCAGCGGTATGATGGCGGAGAGAGAGGCCGTTTCGGCATCCGGTAAGCATTTGAAAACAAACAGGAATTCCGTTTGATTGCAGCGACTTAGGCCAAATCGGCTCCACGCCAATGCACGCCGAAAAACGCCAATGCCCGTCCTCAACGTGTATGTGGACGTGTATGTGGAAAATGCGCTAAGGGTTCGAATGCGGAAACGGGATTCGAACCCATGCCCAAGACCCTCTCAGCCAAGGAAGTGGAAGCCCTGGACAGCGATGGGATGCACCGCGTTGACGTGGGCCTCTATCTGCAAATCCGCGACGAAGGCAAGACCCGCTCGTGGCTTCTCCGCTATCGCTACCGGGGCAAGCCCAAATGGATGGGCCTCGGTCCCGCACGCCTCATCACCGTAACAGAAGCCAAGCGGAAAGCACTGGCCGGCCAGCGGCTCCTCCTTGACGGGATCGATCCCGCAAAGGCCAGACGCGAGGAGCGCCGCGCCAACGCCTTGACCTTTGCCGAATGTGCCGAGCGCTACATCAAGGCCCACAAGGCCGGCTGGCGAAACGACAAGCACATAGCGCAGTGGCAATCGACGCTGGACACCTATGCGGGGCCGATCATCGGCAAGCTCCTCGTGGACGAGGTGGACACGGACCACATCCTCAAGGTGCTGGAGCCGATCTGGACCACCAAGACCGAGACGGCCACGCGGGTTCGGGGACGCATTGAACGCGTGCTTGATTGGGCTGGGGCCTCAGGCATGAGGGAGGGCGAAAATCCCGCGCGCTGGAAAGGCAACCTCATCCATCATCTCCCTGCCGCCGCCAAGGTCCAGAAGTCCGGCAACCATGCGATGGTGGCCTATGCGGACGTGCCGGCTGTCATGCGCGATCTGGCCAAGATGGACTCCGCCTCGGCACGAGCCTTGCGCTTCACCATCCTCACGGCCGCGCGGACCGGGGAGGTGTTGGGCGCCACATGGGATGAGGTGGACCTCAAGGCGAAGGTGTGGACCGTTCCGGCTGAGCGCATGAAAGCCGGCAAGGCTCATCGTGTGACACTATCGGATGCGGCCGTGGCGGTGCTCAACGAGATGCCCATTGTGGGCGCACGCGCCCACAATGCCCGCATATTCCCCTTGTCCAACATGGCCATGCTGCAATGTGTGCGCGGCCTCAGAGACGGCGCGACCGTCCACGGCTTCCGGGCCTCGTTCTCGACATGGGCCAATGAGACCACCGAGCACCCACGCGAGATTGTGGAGGCATCGCTGGCCCATACAGTTGGGGACGCGGTGGAGCGGGCCTATCGGCGCGGGGATTATCTGGCGAAGCGGCGGGCCTTGATGGACGATTGGGCAGCGTATCTCGCCAAGGTGCGTAGCGCCGGGTAGCTCCAATCCGATCTTTCCAGTCCATCGAAATTTAGAACATGACCGGCAACCTCGGTGCATGGCCCGGAACGTCTTTCAATTCCGCCGCGTGAAATGGGGAGACCCGGAGCACAAGCTCAAGGTCCTCTCGGAGGACTTGCGGCCGCGCCGCTTGTGGCTGAGACCCTCGGTGCCCGCGATCCTCACCACCGTGTTTCTTGGTGGCGCCTTCGGCGTTGGCTTCACCGCTAACACCGAATTGGTCAATCGCGTGGCGCCCATGGCGCCGGGGTTTGGTTGCAACATCAAGGGAAATATCAGCCAGAACACCGGCGAGCGGATTTATCATGTCCCCGGTCAACGCTATTACAATGCCACGCGCATTTCCCTCAGGCATGGCGAACGCTGGTTTTGCACTGAGGAGGAGGCGCGGAGGGCCGGTTGGCGGAGGTCGCGGGTCTAGTCCGAGGATTCTTCACGGTTGCGGTCCAAGGAGGGGCCTCTCATGGTAGCCAATGAGCGCACATCTCGGTGGACCCTAGCGATCAAGAATCGTGGTATTCTTCTGCTGTATTTTGTTGTTTTTAGCCCGTTTGCAGTATTTTCTCTTTTTGTAATATATGAAGCCGTGTTCCATGGAAGCATACTTATGAAAGGTGGGTGGCGATCTTTTTCAGAATACCCGATTTGGTTCATTATGCATTTTATGGTTTATGTTGTCGGGGGCACTGCGCTGTTATTTGTATCGGTAATGTCCGCGAAGACGCTTCTTGAGAGCCTTTTCAGGAATGAGCGAGACTGAGTTGTTTCCCATTGGGGCAATTGGCTAGGAAGCCGGGGAAATAAAGGCGTAACGGCCCCTGAGAGCCTCACCAGCGCGCGTTAGCTCCAAGGCGGGTGTTGGATGTCCTCCCCACTTCGCCGCTCTCCTTGACGCCCTCTTGGGAATATCGTCCTATGGGCGCATGCGCTACAAAGGCCGGATGTCGAATGCCAAAGTGAGGGCCAACTGGCCCCATGCCGTGGTGGTGGAAGCCGCCGCGCTTCAAGGGCTCGGTGTCCACCTCAATGGGGCCTATCCAAGCATCTCGGAACGGACCACGCATGTGGTGGACGAGCGCGGCCGGGGCTATGTGGTCTTGCGCTTTGCCGATGCCGAGGAGGCGGAGCTATTCCGGCGCCGCGCCCATGGTGAGGTCTATGATCCGAAGGCGTGGGAATAACAGTTACCGAACGCTGGGTTGAAATTCATCCGCATACAAAATCCTGAGTAAGACGCTTTCATATGCCGTTACCACTGAGCGAGCCGCAAAGCCTCTGCCTGCACAGTCTCAGAACGCAAAATGAGGAATGAATTGTAGTCGTCATTTAGAGCCGCCTCGAATGCCTCCTCCGATATCAGATTGGACTGCAGTAGATCGCGCAATCCTTCTCCCGCATTGGAGATGACCTGCTGTAGGTAGTCAGAAGGCGCGCGGTTGGTGATAATCTTGTTGCTGGCAGAGCTCAACATGACAAAATTGGCAAGAGAATTGGCCTGTCGAGCCCCAACCCCTCGGTGCTTAAGGAAATCTCGTGGAAAGAAGTGATGGTACTCCCTTGCGTTTCCGTGAAACAGGGCGCGACCGACATCGATTCTCGCACCTGTGAGGAGGTCGCGAGGTTGATTGAATGCGAGTAGCAGAATGAGAATCTTGGAGTGAGCAGAGTTAGAGCGGAATTCCCGTTGTCGCCAGATCGCTGCCGGCGGAGCAGAAGTTGATGCTTCGATTTCGGCAACCACCCCTTGCGCAAATTCCTTTGCAGCAGCTTGATCGGCGGCCATGTTCCCGGTGTTCCATCCTCCGAAGTAGCCAGCGATAGCGGTACGCCAAAACCACCTTTTGATCGCCTCGGTCTGGACGGGCGTAGGGTTGGTAAGCAGTCGAAACACTTCCCCTAAAACGACCACTTGGTTTACGTATGGTAGCTGGCGGTCGCTTGGTATGTGGAGCTCTGTTACCAAGAAATCGACGGCCCTTTGATAGGCCGACTTGGTCGCGTTCACCGCCGCAATAAGCCGGTCGGATTCATGCCTTCTCAGCTGATCAATGCTCGACTCTGAAAAGCCTCCGCCAGCGGCGGCCGAAATGCTACGAAGTATCGTCTTTCTCTCCACGCCGCCAAATTGCTTCTCGTCAAGCTCGTCCGTTATCGAGGAGATTTGATCTACGAGGTCAAAATCCTCACTCCAGGTCGCGGCCCTCATGAGGTCTACAATTGTAAGGGGCGTCCCTTTGCTGTTGATCCTTTCGAAGATCGGCGCCACAGCCTCGATGGACATATCGTGCAGCGTAACGGTAGCGATTTTGTAGTCCTTGAATCTATTGAATAGAGCTCGTGCATCCTCAGCAAGCTGTTGCCCGTCTTCTTCTTTTTCGAGAAACGCGATCTGCTGAAAATATGCAGCGGCATCAGGAATACGGTTCAATCGAATTCGATGGACTGGGGGAGCATCGAGGGACTCAAGGTGTACGAAGCGCTTGTCCCGAAGATCGAAGGCGACATTCCATTTGCTACGCGGGTCTCGTCCGCGCCAGTAAAGTGCCCCGCATATAGTCGACAAACGTTGCTGACCATCGAGAAGATAGTTTACGGGATAATCTTGTTTGGTGGGAGCGATATCCAGATCAGCAATGTTTCGTTCACTTTTTAATTCTTGCCGACTCCTCCAAAGGAGGACACTGCCCACGGGATAATTGTTGAATATCGAGTCGAGGAGATCAATAATCTGGGATTTTTCCCACACGAAGTCCCTTTGGAATTTCGGCAACAAAATGTCTCCGGAGAGTATGCGCGCCGCCAGCTCCTCAATGCGATCAACCGTTGGTTCCGGAGCGCGCACCTGAGGCTTGCTTTCGATATTTGTAGACTTCTTCATGTGTATAGCCCCTCGATTCGTGTGGCCACTATAGACTAGGTTAACAAAGTAGGGCAAAGATCATCAGTAATTCACATGAAATCTCAGGCGCCGGCAACGTGAGGCGACCAAATAATTTGCGGAGGCTTCCCGCCGCATTTTGTGCGGCAAAGGCGGGAGCTCGTGGAGATTGAGGAGGCCGCCTAGTGTGGCCCGTCTCAGCCCTCGCCTTGGCGGTCGTTGCGTGGGCGATCTGGCGGCCGAGCCTGCTATCCTGGACGGCGGCCGGGGTGGCGAACGCGGTGGCCGCGTGGATGATCTGGACAGGCATTTGAGGCTAGGAAGGACAAAGGCCGAAATGGATAAGCGGCAACCCCCGGTGCATATCGGCAATCTATTCATCCTATCCCAACTCCAGTATCCGCTCATCGCGCTGGCGCTCCCCCCGATCATCGTCCTCAGCCTGAGTTACGTGGCTATTGCTACCGCGCTGACCTACTCGACTGGCGGCGATTTTAGCCCGTTGACGCGGGCGGGAGCCGTTATTGTCACCGTGGCTTTCCTTTACGTGCTGGCGGAGGAGGTGTGGAAGCTGACACCACGCCGATTGATCTTGGAGATTGAGGGATCGTTTTCGTTCGCCAAGCTGGACGAGCGCGAGGAAAGCCAGATCGCATTGCAGCGGTTCCGGGCGATGACAAACAGAATGGTGCGCTGGCACCGCCCGGTGGCCCGTTCGGTTGAGGCGTTTCTCATTGTCCTAGGCGGGGTCTTGAGCGGCTTTGGCGATCTGATTGGACCTTACATTTTCGCCGGCACCTGACCACCGAAACATGCCGATAACGGCCCCTGAGAGGCCCGCCAGCGCGTGTTGATGTCCGGGTGGGTGTTGGGATGCCAGGGTAGGCCGGATGTCACGCTCAGCCTACCTCACCAGCTGGCCGGGAAGCCTTGCCTGATATAGCGTTGCGCCAGATTGGCCGGAACGGCAATCCGACCATCATTTCAACCACTTAGGCTCAATGACGGTGGGTTGAATAGGATAGTATGTAGGCATATTATCCTATCGACGGCGCCCTAATCGGGTAGAATCGGGATTTTGAACCTTATAGCTGGCCACGGAACGCGCTATGCCGCCCCGTAAGGCATCAACGGCTACCGGGGACCCATTTGCCGGGGGAAAATTTCGCCCCTATCCGCGCGGCGGAGGATACCTGCTCCAGTTAATCGTCCCGTCGAAATCGTTCACGTCCCTGGCCCACACCGCCAATCCACGCGCGACGTATTCAGCCGCTTCCTCAACTGTGCAGTCGAACCGGTTGGCCTTCTGTGTATTCTCACGTGCGGTGAGATACTGGAGGTTGGCCAGCCGGTGAAGACCAGCGAGAAGCGGGTGGACGATGGGGATGATGTGATCCACTACGAGGTCCTCGGGGCACTCCCTGTAGAAGGCTTGTATTGCCAGCTTCTCCGCCTTGGTGATCCACGGTGGCGTCCTCAATACCCGAGCTCGGTGACCCGATAGACCACGTGCTGTTCTATCCCTCCGGCGCTTCCGGTACCGCTCGGGGTCACGCCAATAGGCTTCCTGTGACTTCTCTTGGTCCTGCCTAAAGACCTCCTCGGTGCCCTCAACCTGCATCCTGTCGAGGCGGGCTTGTTTCATCTTCTCGATTGCCGCGCGGCGCTTCTCCTCCCGTTCGATTATCGCGGCTTCCAACCCGATAGCGTCAATGCGATCCAACCAAGCAATAGACTCCAGGGCGCCTTTGCGGTCGAACCCGAGCGCCTCCACCTCTGCCCGCTTCTGGCGCCGCTCCTCCCGCAGCCTTTGACGTTCCGCCCGTGCCGCTGCACGCTCGGGTGCCTTGGCCTCCCGAGCCCTTCCCGCATACACAAGACCCCTCGCATTTGAACACGCCTGGCATGTGCCGTTGTGCGCGGTCCGCGCCGCGACGTGGCCGTGGGCGCATGGCCTTCCGGTAAAGTAGTATCGGCAGCCGACCGCTTTCGCCTCCGCAGGGGATCGCGGGAGGGCGGCAAGATCGGCGGGGATGTCTTTACTTCTTGGCATCGCTTTGTCTCCTTCCTCAATCTCTTTGCTACTCTCCCGCATGGCAGAAAAAGTCTCAGTCCCACCCTCCTCCCCACCCCCTCCCCTTAAGGGGGAGGGGGGTGTGTGTGGTGGGGTGTTAGGACAGGGCCATTGATGAAACTTTCCCGTAATTCTTCCCCCATGGGACCTAATTAAAACAATTACTTAGCTAGAATTCTTCCCGGCGGGAAAACCCCCTAGAGGCTGTCCCAGAGGTGTCCCAGGCTTTCCCAAGTGAGACGTTTCGGAACGAAATTCACTCAAAATCAGTCTCACGGTCTTCGGCTGCATATCGGTCCAACAGAAGGTCTTCGGCACGCACCGCTGCCTCCTCCGTCAGCCTCATCGACGGCCGCCGTTTGAGGGAGCCCTCCTGTCTCATTCGCTTCAATGCGCGGAAAATGCTTGCACGGCTCCAGCCAGGGCGGCCGGTTCCGAGAAGATCGGACGGGCGGCGGGGCTCCATCTCGTGGATGAAGACGAGAAGCTCGTCCTCATCGATCTGCGCTGCGAATGTGCCGGACTTTGATCTTGGCTGTTTCATTCTTCCAATCCCGGAATTGAGGGTGGCGGGGAGGCGAGAATTGAAACCGCCGTCCCCGCCATTCCGCCGCGTCGTGCGGCGAAACTAGGCGCGCTCCCGGACCGCCTCCGCGATCAATACGAGGCCAGCCAAGAGCGCGGCGGCCGTTGCGTCTCCGGTTGTCTTGTGAAGATGCTCGAAAGCGTCGGTTGCGTCGCTCAAGTCCAACGCTTCGGTGGTGCCACGACCGCCGCGAAGGCTCGGGGGCGTGAAGTGCTCGGTCCGCGCGGTCATCGTGCGTTCCGCTTCGCGTAGATCGCAGCAACATCGAGGCCCCTGAGGCCGCGCGGCTTGGGGGCCGAGGCGGCACCGACGACCTGAGAGACCGCCGCACCACGGGCCAGCGGGTCCGCGATAGCCATGGCGTCAAAAAGCCGGTCCCACTCGGCGTGGGTGTGGCCGATGTGGCCGCTCGGGTCGTGGCCCCGGCCGAGGAGGACGAATTTTGGTTCTGTGTTCATTGTCTGAATCCTTCGGGTTCGAAAAAATGGGCGGGTCGCCACGCGGGTTAGGAGCCAACCAAACGACCCGCCCGAGGTGGCCTCCGCGACATGGACACGCGCGGAGGCGGCGGAGACTTGGCGGGACCAGGCCGAAAGGAAAAACCCGGCCCCGCCGTTGGCCGCGTCCCCCTCACCAAAGGGACGCGACCGCAGCGCGCTCGGTGTCGAGATGGCAAACCACCGAGCGCAGCAGCTGGTTACCGGATGCCGAGGAGGTGACGGGGGTCGGCACCGCGCGGAAAATCGACCTCCGCGCCCTCGTCCCTGGCACGCCAGAGAGCTTCGATCTGGAGCCGCTTGAGGCTCTCAATCTCGGTGTCGATCTTCCGGAGACGTGTGCGCTTCTCGGCGGCCGTGAGCGTCATGGTGACACCCTCGTGGTGCGCGCGTATCTGGCGCTCAAGGGACTCGGCCACCCGTTCGGGGGCGATCCAGCATGCGATGGCGCGTGCGTCGGTAGCGTAGGGGATGCCGCCAACACCAGCCGGTTCGGCCAGGACGCGCTGGCGGGGCCATTCGACAGAGAAGCCCGAGCCATCCTGGCGCATGACCAATTCGGGCTCCCGCGCCCACTGGCCGATCAAATTGCGGATGTCGGCAAGGTCCTCATCCAGCGGCCGGGATGCCTCGGCAAGTTCGTGGCGCTCCTCGGTCTTGCCGGCAACTTCGCGACCGTGGCGCGTGGCGGAATCGAGCCAGCTTTCGCCGCGTTCCTTCTGAGGCTCGGCCGGGTGGTCCTCGATTGCCGCGCCCGTCGAGGCCAGCCGGTCGAGGAGCTTTCGGCCGCCCTCAGCGTTCTCCTCGGCCGTGAGACGACGCGCGATGAGTGCTTGGCCACGGGCCAAGATGGCCGGCTGGCGGGTCAGATGTTGAGCCAAACGGGACTTGTGGTGGTCGCGTTCGCGCTCCTGTGCCTTGGTCAATCCGCGCGACATTTCCTCCGCGTCGAGGCCGGCGATTTCGCGTTGCATCGCGTCCTTTTCACGACGCCAATCCTCATGTGCCTGGTGCACGCCGGCCGCATCGGCCGAGTTCTTGGCCGCGTCATCCTCCAGCTTGAGGAGGCGATCCTGGCTCCGCTCGGTGGGCTCGGAGGGTTCGCGCGTTTCGGGCTCCCAATTGTGGGCGGCATCCGTGACCTGGCGGCCCATAAAGACGCCCGTCGCGGCAACGGCCATGGCCGCCAAGTTCGTCAAAGTGCTCATTTCAACTGTCCTTTGTGTTGAGGGCCTCAGGCCCGTTCGCTCAGTCGCTCGTCAATCCAGCCGTCGATTTCATCCGAGGCCCACGCCACCCGCCGCGCCGGAAGCTTCACCGGCTTGGGAAATTTGCCTTCGCGAACGAGGTCCCGGATCGTGGTCGGGGACAAAGAGACGCGCTGGCAAACAACAGATAGAGGCAAAAGAACTCGCATGACTAAACGTCCGTTGACTGTGAGGCGTATTGTCTTTCACTTTTGGATATGGAGTCAACGAATTCAGGATGTCGCGCGTTATTTCGATACGATTAACTTAGGAGATTTTGCAGGGCACTTTATACTTGCGCCTTGGAGTTGCCGCCTTGACCTCCTATCTTTCGGCCATGGCACGCCCCGGTTCACTCCTCCCCCGGTTCCGCACGGTCGAAAGGGCCGAGGAGGCGGCTGTCCAGGTGATAGAGGCCCTCGGCTCCCCGTGGCTGGCAAAGACGGGCAAATCCAAGAGCGTCCCCAAGCCCACCGCATCCGCCGTGCTACAGGCCGGCCGGCTCCTCGACTGGCATTGCGCGCGTCGTCCGCTCAGCCCTGTCGTGCTCAAGGCCCTCATGTGCGCATTGCGCGTGGAGCCTCAGGTGCGCCGGATCGAAGCGGCGGCCGAGGCCCGAGCATGGTCCGGCACGATGACGGTCAAGGAGATTGCGGAGGCGACAGGCTTTAGCGAACGCCAGATTTATGCGTGGCGCAAGGAGGCGCCGGCCTATCCGCAATGGGCTACAAACGAGGAGGCCGTAGCGGCGGCCCGTGCCGTGGCTGAGAAGTGTCGCGGGACCTTGGGAGAGGCCCATCGCTATCCGTCCCCGGACGGTGCGCTCATCGTCTATGCCGCCCTTCGCCACTTCACTGAGCGCGGACTCCCCATCCACGAGGGCCTTTGGTGGTGCGCACTATGCGCTATGGGTCTGGCGGACCAGATCGGATTGCTTGAGAGCACCATTAAAGGGACGCGGGCGCGCATCCTATATTCCGAGGTCCTCCACCGCATGGCCCGTCTGGACGCTGAGAGCGATTACTCGGGCAAGCCCCGGCGCTCGGATGCTGCCATGCTCCGCAAGCTGGAGGTCCATTTCGCTGGCCAACCCCGCATGGTGCCCAAGCATGATACTGTCCGGGCCTATCGGGCCATGGAAGGCTATAAGGACCATGTGGCCGTTGCGGCGACCTATGTCCGCCTCCACAATGATCCCCGTACACCGGAGGAGAAGCGGCAGGCTTGGAACGCATTGGTAGCCGCCCACAAGGCCGGCGAAGTGCCACCCTTAGCCGGACAGATCACTCCGGCCGAGTAGGTAGTCAGCCTACATTACGTGACGTTGCCAGCCACTTGGCCCGCCATTGCTCAGGCGCGCGGCTCCAAACCCGGTTCATTTCGGCGGCCCATTCCTGATAGTTGTCGGCCGAGGCGGCGGGAAACGGTTGGGAGCCATTGACCTCCCGCATTCTGTTGACCGTTTCGGCCACTTCCTTGCGGACACGGCTCAGATACTCGGCCGCGTCTAGCCTCCTCTCCGGGTCAAGATAGGGGACACCATGCCGCTCCAGCAGATCGGAGAGTGTGTCGGCCACGCTCATGATCCTCAGAAACTCCCCCTGATTTTCCTCAATGGCCTTTCTCCGATTGCCCTTCGCGGTGGGGTCCCAAAGCAGATTGGCGATGTGGTCCACCATGGCGCGGGCTTCGGTGAGGTAACCTTCCCCCAGCACATTGAGAGCCTCGTCAGCGACCTTGCGATGGTGCGGGGTGAGGTATTCGATCCCATGAATGAGGGCCACGTCACGGGCATCGCGATAACGATCTGGCTGGAGGCCAACGGCCTTCGCAATGTCCGCGATGCGTTCGCCGGCCTCCTCCATTTCGAGGCCCTTGATGGCAGCATCGATCAGCGAAATGCCCGTGGTGGATTCCACCTTGGGGCCGCGCTTCACGGCCGGCACGGACGCGGTATCGGCCGGTAGCCGGAGCGGGACCACATTGGACGCCTCGGGCTCCGGCTTCATCTCTTTCTGGATTCGTTGGACTTGGCGAACGGAGAGGCCGGTGGCCTCGGCCACCTTGGCGGCGACACCCTTCTTGCCCCGGCCGCCCTTGTTGGAAACTGCGACATGTGTCGCGGTTTCGACACCTGAGGGAGACTGCAATTCCAGCAACCGCTTAACTTGCTCTTTGCGTTCGGCCGAGGTTAGCTCTTGCCGGTGGAGGTTCTCGACAATCTCAATTGCCTCCGCCTCATCGTCACTCATGTTGATATGGACGATGGCCTCCACACGTTCCCACCCAAGGGCCTTGGCGGCCTCCAGGCGGCGGGCGCCAGCCACGAGGACGCGGGTGGGCATCCACTCCCCGTCCCGGTCATCTGGCCAGTCCTCCCTCACGATGATGGGGGCTTGCTGGCCGTGTTCCTCAAGGGAGGCCATGAGCGCCTTAAATTCATCATCCTTGCGGACCGGCCGGAGGCGCTTGCCCACTTTTACCGCGTTGGGCGCAACGAGGGAGGTCTTGCCCCACATCTTGCGAAACTTTTCGGTGGTCATCTTCATGGGCTTGGTACTCAATACGCGTCCCGCTTCAACTCTCCCTCATGTAGGCATTAGAAACGCGCAGAAATATGGCGTGCTTAAGAAAAGGTTAACAGCTAAAATTTGAATAAAATTGCTTGCAACGACTGCGTGGCAGGGCGAGGCCGACTAGAGAACATGCCGAATCGTCTCCAAACTCGCCCGAGTGCATTTTGCGCCAAGCCTCGCCAGACCCCGCGAAGTCCCGTAGCAGACGTGTATGTGTGGGTGTAGTTTGCTATATCGCCCTGATGCGAAAAGCCAATAAAATCAAGTGCTTAGGTGGCGCATATGGCGGAGAGAGAGGGATTCGAACCCTCGATACGGTTTCCCGTATACACGCGTTCCAGGCGTGCGCCTTCAACCACTCGGCCACCTCTCCGCAGCCCCCGGTTCTTGATGGCCGGGGCAGGTCGTGCGTGGCTCATCTAGTCGATTGGCGCGCGCCTGCCAAGGCATGAACGGCGCTTTTTCGCAGCCAGCGCGCGCACACGTCCCGCCAGGCGGCATTATGGGCGGCCTGTCATCGATTGCGCGCTGCCAGCGCCTGGCATATGTGGGGACCGGGATGAGGTCGGGGCGGTACTTGCGCGCCATGGCCCACAAGCCAAACGGAAGATTGCATGGCTGTCATCAGATTTGCGTTCAGGGTCATCTCGACACTGCTGCTCGCTGCTGCCGTCGTTGTTGCGGTCGTCGATGCGACGCGATCCATCGCCGCCGAAGCCCTGCTCACAACGACGCTCGCCGAAGCCTGGGCGCAGATCGCTCCTGGACTGCTAGCCGACGCTGTCTCAAATGTAGCCAACTCGGACTTCTACTTGGCGAAGACATTGTTCGAGGGCCTGCTGGGGGKGGGGGTGGTGGGGGTGCTCGTAATCCTGGCCATGGTGTTCTATATCATGGGGCGCAGACCAACGCGCCGCGCCGGGCGCCTCCACGACGGGGCTTGAACGGCGCCGGCCTGGGAAAGGATCGGTGTTTGATGTTCTTCCTCGGTGACCTCCTCGGCAAGAAGACCCGCATGCCCACCGCGCAAGAGGCGCTGCCCGGCCGCGCCGACCCGATCCCCACCTCGAGCGAGCACGCCGTCTCCGGGCGCCCGCTCCACGGCCCCTATCCCGAAGGCCTCGAGAAGGCCATGTTCGGCATGGGCTGCTTCTGGGGCGCCGAACGGCTTTTCTGGCAGACCGAGGGCGTCTGGGTCACCGCAGTCGGCTATGCCGGCGGTCTGACGCCCAATCCGACCTATCGCGAGACCACCACCGGCATGACCGGCCATGCGGAAGTGGTGCTGGTGGTCTTCGATCCGGCCAAGATCAGCTATCGCGATCTGCTGCGCATCTTCTGGGAAAGCCACGACCCGACCCAGGGCATGCGCCAGGGCAATGATGTGGGAACGACCTATCGCTCCGCGATCTACACCTTCGGCACCGAGCAGCAGGAACTGGCGGCCCGCTCCAAGGAAGATTACGAGGCGGCTCTTGCCGCCTCCGGCCGCGGCAGGGTGACCACCGAGCTCGCACCGGCGCCCCAGTTCTATTTCGCCGAGGCCGAGCACCAGCAATATCTGGCCAAGAACCCAGGCGGATATTGCGGTCTCCAGGGCACGGGCGTCGCCTGTCCCATACCGGCTTCGGTCGCCTGAGACGGATTTTTCCGGAAGGTCAAGATTCCGGGTGATATTTGCCGTTTGCCGTGCAAGACTGGCCTCAGGCGGGCATCTGACCGCTGGAGCCGGCGCGGCCCTGGCCGCCCCGTACAAGAAGAAAACGCGACCGACAACCTACAGGGTGTGGATCACATGAATCGTTTCATCATCGGCCTTCTGGCCGCCACCGCGCTGACCGTTCCGGCCATGGCAGACGAAATCCGGCCTGGCCTGCTGTTCGATCTCGGCGGCAAGTTCGACAAGTCGTTCAACGAAGCCTCCTATGAAGGAGCCGAGCTGTTCAAGAACGAAACCGGCATCGAGTATGTCGAGTTCGAAATCTCGAACGAGGCCCAGCGCGAACAGGCCTTGCGGCGCTTCGCGGAAGATGGCCGCAACCCGATCGTCATGGCAGGCTTTTCCTGGGCATCGGCTCTCGAGCCGGTGGCGCAGGACTATCCCGAGGTCGATTTCGCCATCATCGACATGGTTGTCGACCAGCCCAACGTGCGCTCGATCGTCTTCAAGGAGCAGGAGGGTTCCTACCTCGTCGGCATGCTTGCAGGCATGAAGTCGGAGACCGGCACGGTCGGCTTCGTGGGCGGCATGGAAATCCCGCTCATCGGCAAGTTCGAATGCGGCTATATCGGCGGCGTGATGGCTGCCGATGAAGGCGCGACCGTCATCCGCAACTATACCGGCGACACGCCGGCTGCCTGGAACGATCCGACCCGCGGCGGTGAAATCACCCGCTCGCAGATCGAGCAGGGCGCGGACGTCGTCTATCACGCCGCCGGCGGAACCGGCGTGGGTGTGCTGCAGGCAGCCGCCGACGCGGGCAAGTTCGGCATCGGCGTCGACTCCAACCAGAACCACCTGCACCCCGGCTCGGTTCTCACCTCGATGCTGAAGCGCGTCGACGTCGCCGTCTACGAGGCCTTCATGGACGCCCACAACGGCGACTTCTCCTATGGCATCCAGAATCTCGGCCTGGCCGAGGACGGCGTGGGCTATGCCCTCGACGAGCACAATGAGGATCTGATCACCGCCGAGATGCGTGAAGCCGTGGAAGCGGCAAAGGCGGCCATCATCGCCGGCGAAATCCAGGTCCACGACTTCTCCACCGACAATAACTGCCCCTACTGATCGACTGCGGGCAGTCTATCGAAACACGCCGCCGGTCCTTCCGAGGGCCGGCGGTTTTCGTCTCTGGCACAGCACATCGCTGCTTGTGAACCGGGTTGCGAAGGCGTAGTCCTCCACCCCTGCACAGGTCTTCCCATGTCTTTGCCTACCCTCCGCCTAGCTGCCGTTTCGCTTGTGATACTGACCGGCGTTCTGGCCGGTGCGCAGCTTGGCAAGATTGCCCCCGTCCTCTTGTGGTATCGGGACGAAATCGGCCTTTCGCTGCAGGGCGCAGGCTGGCTGACAGCGATGCTCGGCCTGTTCGTGGCGGTGGCGGCTCTGCCCACGGGCCTGGCGATTGGCCGGATGGGGGCCGTTCGCGCCACAGGCTGTGGCTCGATCCTGCTTGTCGTGGGCGGCCTGGCGCTGGCGCTTCTTGTTGCACCCGTTGCGATATTCGGGGCAAGGCTCGTCGAAGCGGTTGGCTATCTGATCGTCTGCATCTCACTTCCCGCCATTCTGAACGATATTTCCCCGACACGCTGGAAGGGACCGGTCCTGGCGATCTGGAGCGGCTTCGTTCCGCTGGGCTATGCCACGGCCGATCTGATGGCGGCCTGGCTGGTTCCGCTTGGCGGGCCGCCCGTCTTCCTGGCCGCACTGACGGTGCTGTACGGCTTGCTGTGGCAGGCGAGCAGGCTGGCGCTCTCCAGCCTTGGCGAGGCGCCGGCAATAGCACCGATCAGGACGAAGGGATCCTCACTAGCGCTGCCTGTCCTGCTTGTCGCTACCAGCTTTGGCCTCTTCGTCATCCTGTCGGTCGCCTTCTTCACCTTCCTGCCCAGCTATGCGTTGCAAGGCGCGCTTCTTCTGCCCGCCGGTCTTGTCGCGCTGACGGTGCCGGCCGGCAATCTTCTGGCCAGCATTCTGGTGCGCGGGAGGGGGGCGGGCTTCATGGCCGCCCTGGGCGTTGCCGGATTTTCTGTATGCGCGCTGGCCGCGCCGCTGGCTTTCGGAAGCGAATCCGGCGCCATGACGACAGCCGCCGCCATTCTGCTTGCCGTGGGGGGTGCCGTCGTCGCTTCCGCGCTGTTCGCGGCGATCCCGTTCGTCACACCGCCCAGCGGCTCCGTCGCCTTCACACTGGGGATCGTCAGCCAGGCGGGCGGGATCGGGACGCTGGCGGGTCCGCCGCTCGCCGCCTGGATGCTGGAGGGGCAGGGGTGGAACGGCTTCGGCTGGTTCCTTTCGGCAATCGCGCTGACGGGCGTGGCATGCCTGACGCCGCTCGCGATCGGCGCGATGCGTCGCCCGGCATGAGACAGGCTTCTATCGCGGCGGACGCACGGCCAGTCCCTGGACAAGCATCGGGCCGAGCGGCCTGCCCACCGGCGAACCCGGAGCGTCTTCGAGCGTGATGGCGTAAAACTGGTCGGCCTGCGGCCGGGGCAGATCCGGCCCGGCCAGAACCAGTTCCCGAGGCTGGCTGAAGGTTCCGAGAGACACCGGTCCGACATCCTCATCGAACATCGTCCAGGCTTCCATTACCTTGCCACCCGGCACGTCGAAGTCACGCAGTGGCACGATACGAACCCGATCGTCGCCATAGGCCTCCATGAAGGCCGCCGGCACCTCGTCGTCATCAACCAGCACGACCACGACGACAGGTTCGGGTGCGGGCTGCATGAACTGTCCGCCCACATAGCCGAGGCCGAAGGCCGCCAGAAGGCACGCGGCCAGAAGCGCGTTCTGCCAGCCGGACAGACCTCTCCTGCGAGGCGGCGCGACGCGAGGCGGCGAAGTCGGTGCGGACGCAGATGCAGCCTCGCCTTCTCGATCGAGGCGCTCCGCGATCTTTCGCCAGAGCTCCTCCGACGCGGTTTCGTGCGGAAGGTGTTCCTGCAGCGCTTCGAAACGTCCCGCCAGACTGGCGACTTCGCGCGCCAGTTCTTGATCCGCGGCAAGTTCCTCCTCGAAACGCGCGAGCGCCTCGTCGTCCAGGAGGCCGAGCACGTATTCGCCGGCGCGTGCGGTACGGATTTCCTCGGGTGTCATGACAGGCACTCCCGAAGCGCGATCACGCCCCTGCGAATCCAAGCCTTGACCGTGCCGACAGGAGCTTTCAGCTGCGATGCGATTTCGCCGTGGGTAAAGCCGACCACATAGGCCATCACGATCGATTGGCGCCGGTTCGGCTCGAGTTCGTCGAGACACCGCCGCAACTCGTCGCCGGGCGGCAGTGCATCATAGGCATGCTGGGCGTCGCCCGCGCGATCGCCGAGATCAGCCAGAGTGGCGGGGTCGTGAAAATCCATCCGCGCGCTGTCGCGCAGCAGGTTGAGGGCGCGGTGACGCACGATGGTCGTCAACCAGGCCCGCGCAGACCCCTTGGCGGCGTCGAACTGGGAGGCCCGGCGCCAGACGGTGCAGAACACGTCCTGAACCACCTCTTCGGCAAGATCCTTGCGCCTGACGATCCGACGCGCGATCGCGATCATCCGTCCGGCTTCGAGACGAAAGAGGTTCTCAAGCGCCGACCGCTCGCCATCGGCTATGCGGCCGAGCAACCGTTCCAGTGAAGACAAATGAGTGAGATTCAAACCCGCCCGACCAAATCGCTGTTCAACGTCAATCACACCGTTCTACCCCAGGCGGTCGTCTTTGGATGCCTGAAACGAAAAAAAAGTTGAGGCCCGTGCATCCAGGAGCAGCTCTCCATGTGTAGCACCCATGCAGGACGATCGAGGGCCCGAAGGCACCGGCCTCCTGCGCGAATGCAAATGAATTCCAAAAGGAGAGAGAAATGTCCCCCATTCTCAATCGTATTGCGACGCTGTCGCTGATTGGCGCCGGCACCATGGCGATCGCTTCGGCAGCCGTCGCCGCGCCCGCGGTCGGCCTTGTCGACGACCGCACCCTGGTCTGGTTCGAGACGACCACGGGCGAAGTGATGAACATGGTCGACGTCGAAGGTGTCGAACGCCTGCATGGCATCGACGTGCGTCCGGCCGACGGCATGCTCTATGGGGTTGCCGGCAATGGCGCGCTGGTGACCATCGACCTCGACACCGGCATGGCCACCGAAGGCGAGATGCTGTCGGAGATGCTGCCCGAAGGCGTGACGGCCAGCGTCAACTTCAACCCCGTGGCCGACCGCCTCCGCGTCATGGGTTCCGACGGCACCAATCTGCGCATCAATGTCGATACGGGCGAGACCCTGGTCGACGGATCGCTGCATTTTGACGACGGCGACATGAACGCCGATGCCGAGCCGAACGTGGTGGCGACCGCCTACACCAACGGGGTGCCGATGGAGACGCCGGAAACCACCTCCATGTGGGATATCGATGCCTCGCTCGGCGCCCTGCTGCGCCAGACGGCACCCAATGACGGCACCCTCGCCACGATCGGCATGCTCGGCGTGGACGCGGATCACTACGCGATCGATTTCGAGGTGCGCGGCATGGATGACAACGTGCTGTGGATGGTTGTCGGGAACGGCATCTACACGGTCGACATCGAAACCGGCGAAGCCGTCATGGAAGCCGAGCTCGACGGCGTCGAGGGCACCGTGCGCGATATCGCAATCCTTCCGGCCATGTAAGCCGGAGGATGCGGGGGACGCGATGGCCGGAGTCCCTGGCTCCGGTCATCGTCGCTTCCCTACCAGTGCGGCGGCCGGGTCACCGGGATGTCCGGAGACGCGTTCGCCTCCACTTCCATGAGGCGCTTCGTCAGGAGATCGAGCTTCTGGCGCAGCGCCTCGATCTCCCTCCACTGCCCGGCGATCTGCCCGGACAGTTCCTCGATGGTGCGATCCTGTTCGGCGGCCATGATCTCGAGGCGTGTAAGCCGGTCATCGTCGGTGTTCATGTGGCAATGGACTCCAGCGCCATGCGCAATGCATCCCCGACCGGCGTCGGCCGTCGGCTCCTGCGATCGACATAGACATGGACGAAAAAGCCTTCCGCGGCCGCCTGCGTCTCGTCGTTTCGGAACAGACCAACCTCGTAGCGCACCGACGAGGTGCCGAGCCTGGCGACCCTGAGGCCCGCGGTGACCGTGTCCGGAAAGGCCATCTCCGAGAAATAGCGGCAGCCGGTCTCAACCACGAGGCCGATCTGGTCGCCGCCCGCGATGTCGAGCACGCCTTCCTCTATCAGCCAGCCATTCACCGCGCTGTCGAACAGCGAATAATGGACCACGTTGTTCATGTGGCCATAGATGTCGTTGTCCATCCATCGCGTGGTCAGCGTGCGGAAGGCGCGATAATCCGCGCGCGTGGTGGGGACGGGGCGGCTCACCAGGCGGCCCTGTAGATGTCGAGCGCATCGGCCTGCGATACCGCGCGCGGGTTGTTGACCAGCAATCTCTGCTGCTTCATCGCGTCGGCAGCCATCTTTGCCAGATGCTCCTCGCCAATGCCCACATCGCGCAGGCGCTGCTGAAGCCCGACCCTGGCCGACAGGCCCGCCAGCCGCTCGATGAAGGCGCTACAGCGGCCCTGCGTGTCGTCTCCTCCCGCCAGATCCGGAAAGCAGTCGCCGGCGATCTCGGCGTAGAGATGGGCGGCCTCCGGCGCGTTGAAGCGCAGCACATGCGGCAGCACGAGCGCGTTGGAGAGCCCGTGCGGGACGTGGAAGGTTCCGCCGATCGGGTAGGCCAGCGCATGCACCGCCGCGACGGGCGAATTGGCGAAGGCCTGACCCGCCAGCATCGAGCCGAGCAGCATGGCCGAGCGCGCCTCCATGTTCTGCCCGTCGAAGACGGCTGTCTCGATATTGGCCGCAAGAAGCCGCAGCGCCTCGCGCGCCAGCGTCTTCGATAGGGGATTGTTGTTGGCGCTCCTGGAAGCATAGGCCTCGATCGCATGGACCATGGCATCGATGCCGGTGGCCGCGGTGATCGCCGGCGGCAGGCCGAGGGTGAGATCGGGATCGAGCACGGCAATGTCCGGCAGAAGAAGCGCACTGGAGACGCCTCGCTTTTCCTCCTGGCCGACGGTGATGATGGAGACCGGCGTGACTTCCGATCCCGTTCCGGCGGTTGTCGGCACGAGCACCAGCGGCAGGCGCGGCCCCTTCGCATTGCCCACGCCCCAGGCCTCGTCCAGATCCTCGCCCGAGCCCAGCAGGAGCGCGGCCAGCTTGGCGACGTCGAGCGAGGAACCGCCGCCGAAACCGGCGACGCCGGTGGCATTCGCCGCCCGGCCGATCTCGACCGCCTTCATGAGGGTGGCAAGCGAGGGGTCGGCCTCGACGGCGTCGAAGACCGTGACCTTAAGCCCGGCCTCTTGCAGCGAGGCGATGGCGGGTTCGCCCAGGCCGAGCCGGGTGAGGCCCGGATCGGTGACGAACAGGACCGACCCGCCGAGCCGGCTGGCCGCGATCGCGCCCAGCTCGCCCGCCGCCGACGGCCGGAAGACGAGGCCAGGGGTGGTGTGAAAAGAAAAGGGGGCAAGGGTGGTTGTCATGGCGAGGGAAATTGACAAGCGCGCTCCCATTTGTCGAGAGTAATCAGGCGCGTTGGCAGGGGGAGGCCGGCATGCTAGCGTTGACCAAACGATAAAAACGAGGGGCCAGCCGATGGTGCAAGCGGCGATCGAACTTGTCGGCATCAACAAGAGCTTCGGCGCCGTCCACGCCAACAAGGACATCGATCTCAAGATCGAGAAGGGCACCATTCACGGCATCATCGGCGAGAACGGGGCCGGCAAGTCGACGCTGATGTCGATCCTGTACGGCTTCTACCAGGCCGATTCCGGCGAGATCCGCGTCGATGGCCGGCCGACCACGATCAACTCGCCCGACGACGCCATCAAGCAGGGCATCGGCATGGTGCATCAGCACTTCATGCTGGTGCAGAACTTCTCCGTCATCGAGAACGTGATCCTCGGCGCCGAGGGCGAGGCGCTTCTGAAGTCCTCGCTCGCCAAGGCACGTTCCGAACTGCGGCGGCTGGAGCGCGAATACGGGCTCGAGGTCAGTGCCGATGCGATCATCGAGGAGCTGCCGGTCGGGCTGCAGCAGCGCGTGGAGATCCTCAAGGCGCTCTATCGCGGCGCCGAGATCCTGATCCTTGACGAGCCCACCGGCGTGCTGACGCCGGCCGAGGCCGACCACCTCTTCCGCATCCTGGCCCAGCTCAAGGAGCAGGGAAAGACGGTGGTGCTGATCACCCACAAGCTGCGCGAGATCATGGCGATCACCGACAATGTCTCGGTCATGCGCCAGGGCCAGATGGTGGCCACCCGCAAGACGGGCGAGACCACGGTGGAGGAACTGGCCGAGCTGATGGTCGGCCGCCGCGTGCTCTTGCGCGTCGACAAGGGCGAGGCGCGGCCGGGCGAGGTCAGGCTGTCGGTCAGGAACCTCACCGTCGTGGATTCGCGCGGCGTGACGGTGGTCAACGACGTCTCCTTCGATGTGCGCGGCGGCGAGATTGTCGGCATCGCAGGCGTGGCCGGCAACGGCCAGTCGCAGCTCCTGGAGACCATATCCGGCATCCGGCAGGCCAAATCCGGCCAGGTGCTGCTCAACGGCGAGCCGATCGACGTGACGGGCAATGCCGATCCGGGCGAGCTTCGCGACCGCGGCCTGGCCCACGTGCCGGAAGACCGCCATTATGTCGGCCTCGTGCTGCCCTTCGAGGAGTACGAGAACTCCATGCTGGGCTATCACGACCGCGACTTCTACCTGCGCGGACCCTTCCTCGACATCGAGGCCATCCGCGCCGACGCCCGCGACAAGATCGAGAAATACGACATCCGCCCGCCCAACGAACGGCTGAAGACCGCCAATTTCTCGGGCGGAAACCAGCAGAAGATCGTGCTGGCCCGCGAGATGGAGAAGGACCCCAACGTGCTTGTCGTGGGTCAGCCGACGCGCGGCGTCGATGTCGGCGCGATCGAATTCATCCACCGCCGCCTGATCGACATGCGCGACCAGGGCAAGGCGGTGCTCCTCGTCTCGGTCGAACTCGACGAGATCCGCGCCCTGTCGGACCGCATATTGGTCATGTTCGACGGCCGCGTGGTCGGCGAGCGCGACAGCGATGCCGACGAGGGCGAACTGGGACTGCTCATGGCGGGCGTGGAATCGAGAGAGGCGGCGGAATAATGGCGATTCCACATGGAAAGCTGCCCGGCTGGGCCGATTACGGGCTGCTGCCGCTGATCAACGTCATCGTGGCCTTCAGCGTTTCAGGTCTGGTCGTGCTTCTGGCCGGCGAGAGCCCGGTTCGCGCGGCGTCGCTTCTGGTCGAAGGCGCCTTCGGCAGCGGCCAGAACATCGCCTACACGCTCTATTACGCGACGAGCTTCATCTTCACGGGCCTGGCGGTGGCGGTGGCGTTTCATGGCGGGTTGTTCAACATCGGGGGCGAGGGGCAGGCCTATGTCGGCGGGCTCGGCGTGGCGCTGGTGTGCCTGTGGCTCGATACGCTCGTGCCCTGGTGGATCACCTTCCCGGTGGCCATCCTGGGCGCTGCCCTGGCGGGCGCGGCCTGGGCCTTCATCCCCGCTATCCTGCAGGCCAAGCGCGGCAGCCACGTCGTCATCACCACCATCATGTTCAACTTCATCGCCGCCAGCCTGATGGTCTATCTTCTTGTCGGTCCGCTGAAGCCGGCCGGCCAGATGGCCCCGCAGACCCGCACCTTCTTCGAAGGCGGGCAATTGCCCAAGTTGAACTGGATGCTCGAGGCCTTCGGCTTCACGATCCGCTCATCACCGCTCAACATCTCATTCCTGCTGGCCCTGGTCTGCGCCTTCCTTGTCTGGATTCTGATCTGGCGCACGCGGCTCGGCTACGAGATCCGCACGCAGGGCCACAGCCCGAAGGCGGCACGCTACGCGGGTATCGGCGAGGCGCGCATCGTCGTCATCACCATGCTGATCTCCGGCGCGCTGGCCGGCATGATGGCGCTTAATCCCGTCATGGGCGACACCAACCGCCTGCAGCTCGATTTTGTCACCGGTGCCGGCTTCGTGGGCATCGCGGTCGCCCTCATGGGCCGCTCGCATCCCGCCGGCATCGTGCCCGCTGCAATCCTTTTCGGCATGCTCTATCAGGGCGGCGCCGAAATCGCCTTCATGATGCCGAATATCAGCCGCGACATGATCGTCATCATTCAGGGGCTCGTGATCCTGTTCGCCGGGGCGCTGGAGCACATGTTCCGGCCATGGCTGGCGGCCGCCTTCGCAAGCGTGAGCCCGCGATCCGTCGGACTGGGCCGCACCGGCAGGGAGGGCGCGTGACATGGAAGTCGTAACCTTCTTCGCCCAGGTCTTCGATTCCACGATCAGGCTGTCGATCCCACTGCTGTTTGCCTGTCTTGCCGGTCTCTTTTCCGAGCGGGCGGGCGTCTTCGACATCGGTCTTGAAGGCAAGATGCTGGCGGCGGCCTTCGCCGGCGCGGCCATGGCCGCCGTCTACGGCAATCCCTGGCTGGGCCTGATGGCGGCCATCGTCGTCTCCACCGCCTTCGCGCTGGTCCACGGCTTCGCCTCCATCACCAATCGCGGCAACCAGATCGTGTCGGGCGTGGCGATCAACTTCATCGCGGCCGGGGCCACCGTCATTCTGGGGCAGGCATGGTTCATGCAGGGCGGGCGCACGCCCTCGCTGACCGGCGACCAGCGTTTTACGGCGATCACCCTGCCTTTCGCCAGCGAGCTGCGCGGCGTCCCCATCATCGGCGAGATCTACTCGGTCGTCCTGTCCGGCCATTCGATCCTGGTCTATATCGCCTTCTTCATGGTCTTCTTCTCGTGGTGGGTGCTCTTCCGCACCCGTTTCGGGCTGCGGCTCAGGGCGGTCGGCGAAAATCCGGCCGCCGTCGACACGGCCGGCATTTCGGTCGCCTGGCTGCGCTACCGCGCGGTGATCTGCACCGGCATCCTGTGTGGTTTCGCCGGCGCCTATCTGTCGATGTCCATCGGGGCCGGCTTCGTGAAGGACATGACGGCGGGCCGCGGCTTCATCGCGCTGGCCGCCCTCATCTTCGCCAAATGGCGGCCCGGCCCGGCCATGCTCGCCTGCCTGCTATTCGGCTTCCTCGACGCCATCTCCATCCGACTGCAGGGAACGCCGCTGCCGATGGTCGGCCGCGTGCCGGCACAGTTCCTCCAGGCGCTGCCCTACGTGCTCACCGTGGTCCTTCTGGCGGGCTTCATTGGCCGGGCCATCCCGCCGCGCGCCGGCGGCGTGCCCTATGTGAAGGAGCGATGATGAGCCACGATCTGTTCGAGGCCGCCCGCGCGGCGATGGAAAAGGCCCACGCGCCCTATTCGCGTTTTCCCGTCGGGGCGGCGTTGCGCACGGAGGACGGCCGCGTCTTCGCGGGGTGCAACATCGAGAACGCGTCCTTTCCCGAAGGCTGGTGCGCCGAGACCACCGCACTCGGCCATTACGTGATGGGCGGCGGCGGCCGCATCACCGAGATTGCCGTGGTGGCCGAGAAGATGGACCGCATCACCCCCTGCGGCGGTTGCCGCCAGCGGCTGGCCGAGTTTGCCGGGCCAGAGGCGAAGCTGCACCTATGCGACGGCAATGGCGTGGTCGAAACGCTGACCATGGCCGACATCCTGCCGCTTGGCTTTCGAGGAGACGACCTGAAATGAAGCAGGCGATTGACCGCTTGGTGGAACGGCTCGACGGCCGCGCGCCCGAAATGGCGCTGGTGCTGGGCTCCGGGCTGGGCTCGCTTGCGGGCGAAGTGGAGAATGCGGTGCGCATTCCCTATGGCGAGTTGCCGGGCTTTCCCGAGAGCGGGGTCACCGGCCATGCCGGCGAGGTCGTGGCGGGCCGGCTTTCAGGTACGGACGTGCTGGTCCTGTCCGGCCGCGCCCACTATTACGAGCACGGCAATGCCGCCGCCATGCGCCCCGTCCTGGAAACGCTGGCCGGTATCGGCATCGGCAAGCTTCTGCTGACCAACGCGGCCGGGTCGCTGCGTGAGGACATGGCGCCGGGCTCGGTCATGCTGATCAGCGACCATATCAACTTCTCGGGCTCCAACCCCTTGTTCGGCGAGCCGACCGACCGGCGCTTCGTCGGCATGACGGAGGCTTACGACGCCGAGCTTCGGGCCGGCCTCAAGCGTGCCGCCGTGGCCACCGGCATCGATCTTCACGAAGGCGTCTATATGTGGTTTTCCGGCCCGTCCTTCGAGACCCCGGCGGAGATCCGCATGGCGCGCGTGCTGGGCGCCGATGCGGTCGGCATGTCGACCGTGCCGGAGGTGATCCTCGCCCGCTTCCTGGGACTCCGGGTCGCGGCCTGTTCGGTCATCACCAATCTGGCGGCCGGCATGACGGGGCAGGAGCTTTCCCACGACGAAACCAAGGAGGTCGCGCCGCTGGGCGGCCGGCGGCTGGCAGCGATCCTCAAGGCAATGCTCGCCGAGGGCCGGACGGGCTAACCATGCTCCCGCAAGAGATCATACGCCGCAAGCGCGACGGCGAACCCCTTTCACCCTCAGAGATTGCCGGGTTCGTCGCCGGACTCACCGACGGACGCTTCACCGATGCCCAGGTCTCGGCGATCGCCATGGCGATCTTCCTGAAAGGCATGGAGCGGGACGAGGCGGTGGCGCTGACGCTCGCGATGCGCGATTCCGGTGACAGGCTGGACTGGTCGGATCTGCCGGGCCCGGTCACCGACAAACACTCGACCGGCGGTGTCGGCGACAATGTCTCGCTGATGCTGGCGCCCATCGTGGCGGCCTGCGGCGCCTATGTGCCGATGATCTCCGGGCGCGGGCTCGGCCACACGGGCGGGACGCTCGACAAGATGGACTCGATCCCCGGCTATGCGAGCCAGCCCGACAATGCGCTGTTCGGGCGCACGGTGCGCGAATGCGGCTGCGCCATTATCGGTCAGACGGCCAGACTGGCCCCGGCGGATCGCCGTTTCTACGCCATTCGCGACGTCACCGGTACGGTTGAATCCATCCCGCTCATCACGGCCTCCATATTGTCCAAGAAGCTGGCGGCGGGTCTGGGTTCGCTGGTGCTCGACGTCAAGGTCGGCAATGGAGCCTTCATGTCGAAGGCCCGCGATGCCGCGAATCTGGCGCGCAGCCTCGTGGAGACGGCGGTGGGCGCCGGGCTTCCTGCCACCGCCCTGATGACCGACATGAACGAACCCCTGGCGTCGGCGGCCGGCAATGCCGTGGAAGCGATGAATGCCGTCGATTTCCTGACCGGCCGCCATCGCGATCCGCGCCTCGAAGAGGTCACGCTCGCGCTCGCCGCGGAAATGCTCGTGGCTGCCGGAAGGGCGTCTTCGCACCAGGATGCCGGCCTGCGAGCCCGCGACGCGCTCGACACCGGCAGTGCGGCCGAGATCTTCGGGAGGATGGTCGCCAGCCTTGGCGGGCCAACGGATTTCATGGAGACCTATCGCGACCTTCTCGAGATCGCGCCGGTGGAGCAGGCGGTCATGGCACCGGCCGATGGGTTCGTGATCGGCATCGAGACACGCCATATCGGGCTGGCGGTGGTGGAACTCGGGGGCGGGCGCACCGACCCGTCGCTGCCCATCGACCACGGGGTGGGCATCACGCGCCTTCTTCCCGTCGGCGCCGAGGTCCGCGCGGGGGAAATGCTGGCCCTCATCCATGCGCGTACGCAGGATGCGGCCCGCGGCGCGGCGGCGGCCGTCGCCGGAGCCTACAGGATCGGGGAGGCCCGCCCACGTCGACCGGAGACGGTCCTGCGCCGGGTGACCGCGGCCGCCTGACCGGCCAGACTTCCTTATTTGGTGCCGTACATCCGGTCGCCGGCATCGCCCAGACCGGGCACGATATAGCCCTTCTCGTTGAGGTGGTCGTCGACGGATGCCGTGAAGACGGGAACATCGGGATGCGCGGCGTTGAAGCGCTCGATGCCTTCGGGTGCCGCCAGCAGGCAGAGATAGCGCAGATTGGTGGCGCCGCGCTCCTTGAGCTTGGTGACCGCCGCAATGGCGGAATTGGCTGTCGCCAGCATCGGATCGACGACGATCACGAGACGGTTGGCGAGATCCGTGGGCGCCTTGAAGAAATACTCGACCGCCTCCAGCGTGTCATGGTCGCGATAGAGCCCGATATGGGCGACGCGGGCTGCCGGCACGAGGTCGAGCATGCCGTCGAGAAGCCCGTTGCCGGCGCGCAGAACGGAAGCGAAGACGAGCTTCTTGCCCTCCAGCGTCGGCGCGTCGATCGTCGTCAGCGGGGTCTCGACACGGCGCGTCGTCAGTTCCAGTTCGCGGGTCACCTCGTAGCAGAGGAGCAGCGAGATCTCGCGCAGGAGCCGCCGGAAGCTCGCCGTCGAGGTCTCCTTGTCGCGCATGATCGACAGCTTGTGCTGTACGAGGGGATGATCGACGACGGTGACGCCCTTGAGCTTCTTGTTCATGTTCTTGCCTTTTTCTGCCCGACCTGGCCGTCACCATAAACGGCCCGGCCCGATGGAGAAACCGGACCGGTCCCCGCAAACCACAGCTTTGTCAGCTTTCGCCCGGCGCCAGACGCGACAAAAGGGCAGCCCGCGTCTCTTCGTCGACGAAAGCTGCCGCGATGGCGGTGCGCGTCACCTCCAGAAGAGCGGGGCGGTCGAGGCCGAAATGCTCGGCCGCCACCTCGTATTCGCGCTTCAGCGTCGTCCAGAAATAGGGTGGGTCGTCGGAATTGAGGGTCACCCGGCAGCCGGCATCGCGCAGTTTGGCGAAGGGGTGAGCGGCGAAGCTTGCGAAGACCTTGAGTTCGATATTGGAGACCGGGCAGATTTCGAGCACCACGCCCTCGTCCGCGATGCGGGCCACGAGATCGGCGTTCTCGATGGCGCGCACGCCGTGACCGATGCGGGTGGGCCGCAGATGGTCCATCGCGGCGGCAACGCTTTCCCAGCCGGCAAGTTCGCCGGCATGGACGGTGATACCGAGCCCCGCTTCCCGGGCGATGTCGAAGGCGCGCGCAAAGTCGCGGGGATGGCCGCTCCGCTCCTCGCCCGCCATGCCGAAGCCGGTGACCAGCGGATGGCCGCATTCGACCGCAAATCGTGCCGCTGCCTCGACCGAGCCGACGCCGAAATGACGCACCCCGGTGACGATCATGCGGGCCTCGATGCCGGTCTTAGCCTTTGCGCGGAGGATGCCTTCGCCGAGCCCGTCCGTATAGGCCAGGGGCGAGAGGCCGGCGCGGCTGGCGTGATCGGGCGAGGTGAAGAACTCCGAATAGACGGCACCGTCCGCGGCAAGGCTCGTCAGATAGGTCTCGGCCAGAAGCGCGTAATCCTCCTGTGTCCTGAACAGGCCGGCGGCGGCGTCATAGGCGGCGAGGAAAGAGGTGAAGTCGCTCCACACGAACGAGCCGTCGCGGATGAAGGCGGACATGTCGACGCCGTATTTTTGCGCCTGCCGCAGGACGAGTTCGGGCGCCGCGGCCCCTTCGATATGGCAATGGATCTCGGCTTTGGGCAGCATCACGACCTCTGATGGGCAAGATGGGGCGCGGCCGATGACCGCGCCCGGCAACGATAGCGCCGGGAAACGTGTTGGGCTATGGTCCGCGCGATTTGCAACAGGTATGCCACCATGACCGACCGAGCCGCCAGCACCGGCGCGATGGAAACTTCCTTCGGATACCGCACCGTCGAGAAGGGGCAGAAGCAGCCTCTGGTCGACGACGTCTTCCGCAAGGTCGCCGAACGCTACGATCTGATGAACGACATCATGTCGGCGGGCCTTCACCGTGTGTGGAAGGATGCGATGGTCGGCTGGCTCAATCCGCCCAAGCGCCCCGGCTGGCGCTCGCTCGACGTGGCGGGCGGCACGGGCGACATCGCCTTCCGCATCTTCGAGGCTTCGCACCGGCAGGCCGACGTGACCGTGCTCGACATCAACGGGTTGATGCTGGAGGTGGGTCGCGAACGGGCCCACAAGCGCGGCTTCGGCGACGCGCTGGCCTTTGTGGAGGCGAATGCCGAGGAACTGCCCTTCGAGGACAACAGCTTCGACGCCTACACGATCGCCTTCGGCATCCGCAACGTGCCGCGCATCGAGACGGCGCTGGCCGAAGCGCACCGGGTGCTGAAGACCGGCGGCCGCTTCCTGTGCCTGGAATTCTCCGAGGTCGACATGCCGCTGCTCGACAAGGCCTATGAGGCCTGGTCGTTCCACGCCATTCCGCGTATCGGGCAGGCGGTGGCGGGCGATGGCGAGCCCTATCGCTACCTCGTGGAATCGATCCGCAAGTTTCCCAGACCCGAAGCCTTTGGCGCGATGATCGGCAAGGCCGGCTTCGATCGCGTCAGCTGGCGCGGCATGACGGGCGGCATCGCCACCATCCACTCGGCCTGGAAGCTGTGAGGCCGGTATCCGCATGAGCACGCCCGGCGCCTATTTCCGGCTTCTGAGAGCCGGCTGGATTCTGGCACGCGAAGGCGTCTTCGCGGCGCTGCCGGGCGATCAGCTGACCGGCCCCGCGCATCTCGCCTGGCGGCTGTCGCGGCTCGTGGCGCGGCGGCGCTCCAAGGAGGATTCGCGGTCCGCGCGCATGTCCAAGGCGGTCGACAGGCTGGGCCCGTCCTATGTCAAGCTCGGCCAGTTCCTGGCAACGCGTCCCGATGTCGTGGGCGCGGACGTCGCCATGGACCTGGCCGAACTCCAGGACCGCATGAGCACGTTTCCGCGCGCGATCGCGGTCACCTCGATCGAGGAATCGCTCGGCCGCAAGATCGACGACCTTTTTCTCGATTTCGGCGAGCCGATCGCCGCGGCCTCGATCGCCCAGGTCCACCCGGCCGAGGTCGAGCGCGACGGTGTTCGCACCAAGGTCGCGGTCAAGGCGATCCGGCCGGGCGTTCGCCGGCGCTTCTTCAACGATCTGGAAAGCTATTTTCTCGCCGCCCGCATGCAGGAGCGCTTCATGCCCGCCTCGCGGCGGCTGAGGCCGGTCGAGGTCACGCGCATGCTGGCCCAGACCACCAAGATCGAGATGGATCTGCGGCTTGAAGCCGCCGCGCTGTCGGAACTTGGCGAGAACATCCGGCAGGATCCCGGTTTCCGCGTTCCCTGGGTGGACTGGGAACGCACCGGCCGCGACGTCGTCACCATGGAGTGGATCGACGGCATCAAGATGTCGAACATCGAGGCCCTGCGCGCGGCCGGCCATGACCTCAACGCGCTCAGCGTGACGGTCATCCAATCCTTCCTGCGCCATACGCTGCGCGACGGCTTCTTCCACGCCGACATGCATCCGGGCAATCTGTTCGTCGAAGCCGACGGCACGATCGTGGCGGTCGATTTCGGCATCGTGGGCCGTCTCGGCAAGAAGGAGCGGCGTTTCCTGGCCGAGATCCTCTACGGCTTCATCCGGCGGGATTATCTCCGCGTCGCCGAGGTTCATTTCGAGGCCGGCTACGTCCCGCCGATCCATGACGTTCATGCCTTTGCCCAGGCCATCCGCGCGATCGGCGAGCCGATCCACGGCCAGCCGGCCGAAACCATCTCGATGGCCAGGCTGCTGGCATTGCTTTTCGAGGTGACTGAAATCTTCGACATGCAGGCGCGGCCGGAGCTGGTTCTCCTGCAAAAGACGATGGTCGTCGTCGAAGGCGTTGCGCGCAATCTCAACCCGTCCTTCAACATGTGGAAGGCGGCGGAGCCTGTCGTCGGGGACTGGATTCAGGGCAATCTCGGCCCGCGGGGTTTTCTGGAGGACACGCGCGACGGCGCGCTGGCGCTGGTCTCGCTGGCCCGCCAGGCCCCGGAACTGGCGGCCCGCGCCGAAAGGCTGTCGCGCGAGATCGACGCCATGGCCGAGAAGGGACTGCGCTTCGACGATGAGACGGCGCAGGCCATCGGCCGATCGGAAGCACGTCACACCCGCTCCGGCCGTATCGCGCTATGGGTCATTGCGGCGGCTCTGTTCTGGATCGCCTTGCAGATGGGCTGATTGACTGCAATGCCTACATTGCAGTCATTCTTCCTGCTGCTGCTTCTCCCACGCGCTCGCCAGGACTCGAACCCTCCCTCTGCTTTTCAAGAGCGAGGATTTCATCCATACCGGCATCGTGCCGGCGCTGAAGCCGGCCTGATACGGGAGAGGCATCCTTGGCACTTGCCGGAAAACGCATCCTTCTGATCATTGGCGGCGGCATCGCCGCCTATAAATGTCTCGACCTCATCCGCAGGCTTCGTGAACGCGGTGCCTCCGTGCGGTGCGTGATGACCCAGGCTGCGCAGCAATTCGTGACGCCCCTGGCCGTCGGCGCGTTGACCGCCGACCGCGTCTTCACCGATCTCTTCGACCGCGAGGACGAACACGATGTCGGCCATATCAGGCTGTCGCGCGAGGCCGACCTGCTCGTGGTGGCGCCGGCCACCGCCGACCTCATGGCCAAGATGGCCTCGGGGCTTGCCAACGATCTCGCCTCGACCGTGCTCATGGCGACCGACAAGAAGGTGCTGATCGCACCCGCCATGAACCCCAAGATGTGGGAACACCCCGCCACACGCCGCAACCGCGAGACACTTGCCCGCGATGGCATCGCCTTCGTCGGTCCCAACCGCGGCGAAATGGCGGAGAGCGGCGAGGGCGGCGAGGGACGCATGGCCGAACCGCTGGAGATCGTGGCCGCGGTCGAGACGTCGTTCGACGAGAGTGAGAAGCCCCTGGTGGGCAAGAAAATAGTCGTGACCTCCGGCCCGACGCACGAACCGATCGACCCGGTGCGTTACATCGCCAACCGCTCGTCGGGAAAGCAGGGCCATGCCATCGCAGCGGCACTGGCAAGGCTCGGCGCCGAAGTCCGGCTCGTCGCCGGGCCGGTGACGATTCCCGATCCGGTCGGCGTGAAGACCACGCGTGTGGAAACCGCGCGCCAGATGATGGCGGCAGTCGAGGCCGAACTTCCCGCCGATGCCGGCGTGTTCGTGGCCGCCGTCGCCGACTGGCGAACCGAGGGCGCGAGTGACCAGAAGATGAAGAAGAAGCCGGGCGAGGGCGCGCCCTCGCTCAGCATGGTGGAAAACCCCGACATACTGGCGACCGTCGGCCATCACGCCAACCGCCCCTCGCTGGTCATCGGCTTCGCCGCCGAGACGCAAAACGTCGTCGAGAACGCACAGGCCAAGCTCAAGCGCAAAGGCGCCGACATGATCGTTGCAAACGACGTTTCGGCCGATAGTGGCATCAACGAAAAGGGCGTGATGGGCGGCGACCGCAACCGGGTCCGCATCGTCTCGTCCGACGGCGTCGAGGAATGGCCGGAGCTGGGCAAGGACCAGGTGGCCGAACGTCTGGCCGCCCTAGTCGCCGAGCGGCTGGCCGACCGGTAGCACGCCGTGTCGGAAGCTCCCGTGCTGGAAGGCGATCGCGTCAGGTTGCGGGCACACCGGGCCGAAGACCTGGACGACTATGCGCTGCTCTGGTCCGATGGGGGGGTAGTCCGACATATCGGCGGCAAGCCGCTCGGACGCAGCGAGTGCTGGGCTCGCATCCTGCGGTTCCGCGGCATGTGGGCGATGCTCGACTTCGGTTTCTGGATCGTGGAGGAACGAGACTCCGGCCGATTGATCGGCGAGGCCGGAATCATGGATCTCCGGCGCGACATCCTGCCCCCGCTAGGCGGCACACTCGAAGCAGGCTGGGCGCTTCTCCCGGAGTTTCACGGGCAGGGAATGGCGGGCGAGGCCATGAGGCTGGTTCTTGAATGGTCCGATCGGCATCACCCTTCGCAAGAACTGAGCTGCATCATCGCCGAGGGCAACCGATCATCACTTCGGCTTGCCGAAAAACTCGGTTTTGGCCGGAGCGGCTCCGGAGACTTTCAGGGCAGCATGCTGATTCACTTCCGCCGCCCAGCGATGGATGACCCAATCATGTCTCCTGGGTCAGCATGATGAGATTGCCGCAGCCGTCCTCGAAAACCGCGAAGCGGAAGCCGGTCTCGTCCTCGGCCTTGGGCGGCGTGCGGAACGGCACGCCCAGTCCCTTCAGCCTCTCATATTCCGCGTCGATGTCGTCGCAGCCGAGCGACGTCGCGGCCACGCCATTGTCGAACAGCGCCTTCTGGTAGACTTTCGCGAATTCGTAGCCAGCCGGCTCGAGAAACAGGTCGACGCCCGATCCATCGCTGTTCTTGACGGTCAGGAACCGCGCGCCGTGGACGGGGATGTCGAGGTTCTTCTCGAAACCCAACACCTCCGTGTAGAACCTCTCCGCCTTGGCCTGATCATCGACCATCACGCTGGTGATGTTGATACGGATCATGGGTCACTCCTCTTGCTGGCGAGATGGACGACGCCCGCGGGGCTCGATATCCAGAAGCCCGAGAATCCATCCGGCAGCGGCTCGATCGCATCGGCACGCGGCGAGCGGAGTTGCCCGAGATGATCGGCCGCGCCGCCGAGGTCGTCTGTCTGCACCTGGAGCCACAATTCGGGCTGTTCGATCTGCGGCGTCGGATCGATCCAGAGCCGGTTCTTCCCGAACGCGAAAACGATGTTCGGTTTCAGCTCTTCGATCTCGGCCAGCCTCAGCGTGTCGCGATAGAAGGCTACCGTCGTTTCGAACTGGTGCGGCGGCACCTTCATGGCGATGTTCGGTCCGCCAGAGTAAACGGGTCTCATCATTTGTCTCCTTCGGAAAAGCGCCGGGCATAGATCCGGGTGAGCCGGAAATGGTTCGACCAGAAACCGCGCGGCGGCTGGCCCTTCAGCCGATCGATGAGAATGCCCAGATGTGCGTCCCAGCCGCTCGCCACGCTGACCATCGTGGCAGCCGCGGCCAGCCGCCGGTGAGTCAGCACGAGCAGAACGTCACGCCCTTCGGGAAAGAGCTCGAAGGTGACCTCGCTCGAGCCGTCATCCCCTGGCCATGTGTAGGCCAGCAGACGCGGCGGGTCCCATTGCGTGACCCGTCCATGCATCGGTGGACTGTCGTCGAAGCCGCGATGGGCCTCTGGCGTTGCCTCATCGGACAGTTCCGGGTGGCGGAAAAGATGCGTGACGCCGCCGCCCACCCGAGGCTCCATTTCGCCAGCGGCGAGCCACAGGCGGCGCTTTTCGGAATCGACGAGATACGCCCACAAGCGTTCCGCGGGCCCCGGCAGCAGCCGTTCGATGCGTACGCAGCCCGGCTCGCGGGAGATGCCCTGGCCGTCGGGGTATCGTGCCTCAATCATCGTCCATCCCTTTCTGACCGTCCTCGGCCTTGAGCAGCGCTTCCAGCGTGTCGAGGCTTTGTGTCCAGAAGCGCTCATAGTGTTTCAGCCATGCCTGGGCTTCAGCGAGGCGTGCCGCCTCCAGCCGGCAGTAATGCGTGCGGCCGGAGATGCGCCGGCTGACCAGTTCGGCGCTTTCGAGAACCCGCACATGCTTGGAAGCGCCGGCAAAGCTCATAGCGAAGGGCGCGGCCAGTTCGCCGATGCTCATTTCACCCTCCTTCAGGCGTTCAAGCATGGCCCGCCTTGTCCCATCGGACAGGGCGTGGAAGACGCGATCGAGAGCGGCAGGTAAAGTGTGAACCATATGGTTTAATATCCCTCACGGGACTTTATTGTCAACCATTCGGTTTAGGATTTCCCTGGCCCCCAATGACGAATTGACCGGACCGCTCCATCATGGTCAAAGCGGGCGCGGCCCGGGAGCCCGCCAGAGGAGACAAAGCATGACGGATTTCGTCGAAACCCACTCGCTCAAGATCCATCCCCGCCTCCACGCTTTCGTGGTCGAGCAGGCCCTCCCGGGCACAGGCATAGATCCCGAACATTTCTGGAGCGAATTCTCCGCGATCGTCCATGATCTGGCGCCGAAGAACCGCGATCTTCTGGCCAGGCGCGAAGACATGCAAAAAGAGATCGACGCCTGGCACAAGGAGAACGGCGCGCCGGCGGACCTGGCCGCCTATGAGGGCTTTCTGCGCTCGATCGGCTATCTCCTGCCGGAAGGTCCTGCCTTCAAGGTGACCACGCAGAATGTCGATGCCGAGATCGCGAAAATCGCCGGTCCGCAGCTCGTCGTGCCGGTGATGAATGCACGTTACGCGCTCAATGCCGCCAATGCGCGCTGGGGTTCGCTCTATGACGCGCTGTACGGCACCGATGCGATTGCGGAGGATGACGGCGCCGAGAAGGGCTCGGGCTACAACCCGGTGCGTGGCGCGAAAGTGATCGCCTGGGCGCGTGCCTTCCTCGACGACAGCGCACCGCTTGTCGACGACAAGTGGGAAGACGTCACCTCCATCACGATCGAGGACGGTCGCCTCGTGCTGCACACCGAAGGCACCGGCTGCGGATTGCAGGATGCCAGCCAGTTTGTCGGCTATCGCGGCCCTGCGGACGCGCCGGACGCGGTGCTGCTCACGAAGAACGGCCTCCACATCGAGATCGTGATCGACAATGAGCATCCGATCGGCAAGGACGACCGGGCCGGCATTGCCGATCTCATGCTTGAAGCCGCCCTGACCACCATCCAGGACTGCGAGGATTCGGTCGCCGCCGTGGACGCGGAAGACAAGATCGTCGTCTACGGCAACTGGCTCGGCCTGATGAAGGGCGACCTGACCGAGGAGGTCGCCAAGGGCGGCAAGACCATCACGCGCCGGCTCAACCCCGACCGCAACTATACCGCTCCCGATGGCGCGACCCTGACGCTGCCTGGCCGCTCGGTGATGCTGGTCAGGAATGTCGGCCACCTGATGACCAACCCGGCGATCCTCCTGTCGGATGGAACGGAAGTGCCCGAAGGCATCATGGACGCGATGATGACGGCCATGATCGCGCTGCACGATATCGGGCCCGGCGGGCGGCGGGGGAATTCGCGTGCCGGTTCCATGTACGTGGTCAAGCCCAAGATGCACGGGCCCGAAGAGGTCGCCTTCGCCGTCGAGATCTTCAGCCGCGTCGAGGACGCGCTCGGCATGGCGCCAAACACGATCAAGATGGGCATCATGGACGAGGAGCGTCGCACCACGATCAACCTCAAGGAATGCATCCGGGAGGCTGCCGAGCGGGTCGTGTTCATCAACACGGGTTTCCTCGACCGCACCGGCGACGAGATCCACACCTCGATGGAGGCCGGACCGATGATCCGCAAGGGCGACATGAAGTCGGCCGCGTGGATTTCCGCCTACGAGAACTGGAACGTCGACATCGGGCTGGAATGCGGGCTGCAGGGCCACGCCCAGATCGGCAAGGGCATGTGGGCGATGCCGGACCTCATGGCCGCCATGCTGGAGCAGAAGGTCGGCCACCCCAAGGCTGGCGCCAACACTGCCTGGGTGCCCTCGCCGACGGCGGCGACGCTGCACGCCACGCATTACCACAAGATCGATGTCCATGCCGTCCAGGCGGAACTGAAGCTGCGCCCGCGTGCGAAGCTCTCGGACATCCTGTCGGTGCCGGTCGCTACGCGGCCCAACTGGTCGGAAGAGGACATCCAGAAGGAACTCGACAACAATGCCCAGGGCATTCTGGGCTATGTCGTGCGCTGGATCGACCAGGGCGTGGGCTGCTCCAAGGTACCCGACATCAACGATGTGGGCCTGATGGAAGACCGCGCCACCCTGCGCATCTCTTCCCAGCACATCGCCAACTGGCTGCATCACGGCGTCTGTTCGAAGGAAAAGGTGATGGAGACCATGCAACGCATGGCCGCGATCGTCGACCGGCAGAACGAGGGCGATCCGCTCTACCGCCCGATGGCCGCCGATTTCGAGAACTCCATCGCCTTCCAGGCCGCCTGCGATCTCGTCTTCAAGGGGCGTGAGCAGCCGAGCGGCTACACCGAACCCGTGCTCCACGCGCGCCGTCTGGAACTGAAAGCACGCAACGAGGCGGGCTGAACCGGTCGATCGGGACGGCGACAGCCGCATGAACCTCCTCGCCATCGACACCGCCGCAAGCCTGTGCGCCGCCTGTCTGCTCGACACCGAGACGGACCGGGAGCTGGGCCGCGCGGCGGTCGATCTCGGCAAGGGCCATGCCGAGCACCTCATGGGGGTGATCGACGCGGCGCTCGATACCGCCGGCCTCGCCTATGGTGATCTTCACATGGTCGCGGTCTGCGTGGGGCCCGGTTCCTTCACCGGCGTGCGCGTCGGCGTTGCCGCCGCACGCGGGCTTGCGCTGGCGCTGAAGATCCCGGCCGTCGGCGTGTCCTCGCTGGAGGCACTGGCGGCGGCGGCCCGGCGCGACCATCCGGACGAGGAGATCCTGGTGCTTCTGGATGCCGGCAGAGGCGGGATCTATGCGGCACGCTACGATGCCGCGGGCGAGGAAAGTCAGCCCCCCGCGCTGGTGACGCTTGCGGAAGCGGCCAGCATGGCGGGCGAGGGCGTGGCGGTGCTCGCCGGTTCGGGGGCCGACGCCGTGCTCGCAGCCGCCGGCGGCATCGAGAGGAAAATCGTCTCGCGCGCGGCGACCGCAGACATCGGATATTATGCCCGCCTGGCCGCGCAACGGGGACTGCCCGGCCGTCCGCCCAGCCCGCTCTATCTGCGTGGCGCCGACGCCAAGCCGCAGACCGGCTTCGCGCTGCCCCGGAAGGACGCCCCATGAGGTTTCCGTTTCGGCTCGGACGGCGCGAATACATGATGGAGCGGATCGACGAGACGCATGCGGATGCGCTCGCCACCCTTCACCAGGACGCCTTCTCGCGGCCCTGGAGCGAGACCGAATTTGCTGCCCTGATCGCGCAGGAAGCAGTCTCCGGCTTCATCGCGATCGAGATCGGCCGGGCCGCCGACCCGCCCGCCGGCTTCGTGCTGATGCGCATGGCCGCCGACGAAGCCGAAATCCTGACCATCGCCGTCGCGCAGGCGCACCGGGGCCGGGGCATCGGATGGGCGCTGATGGATGCGGCGCTGCGCCAGATGCATGCCGACCGCATGGCCCGGGTCTTCCTCGAAGTCGACGAGGGGAACCGGGCAGCCATCGCCCTCTACCGGCGCCTGGGCTTTACCGAAGTCGGCCGCCGGCCATCCTATTACGCCGCCGAGGAGGCGGGATCCGGCAACGCCTTGATCATGCGGCGCGATCTGTGGCGTGCGAAGGGTGGCGGGCCACGCGAATGATCGGCTGGCTGAGGGTCGTCCTTGCGCTCACGATCTTCGCCATCGGCACGGGCGCCGGCGCGCTCCTGCACCTGATCGCCCGCAGGACCGGATGGATCGGCGAAGACTTCATCCCACGGGCATGGCACCGGCTGATCCTGCGGCTGCTGGCCATCAAAGTTCACGTCGTGGGAAAGCCATCGACGTCGAGGCCCCTGCTCATCGTGTCGAACCATGTGTCGTGGACGGACGTGATGGTGATCGGCTCCGTGGCGGACGTGCATTTCATCGCACGGGGCGACATGGCGCACTGGCCTGTCATGGGCACGATCGGGCGGCTGCGGCGCACCGTGTTCATCGAACGCGGCTCGCGACGGCGCTCGGCCGAGCAGACGGCGGAAATCGCCGAATTGCTCAAGCGCGGCGACGTGCTGGTGCTTTTCGCGGAGGGCACGACGGGGGATGGCAGCACCGTCCTGCCCTTCAAGACCGCGCTCTTTGCAGCTCTTTATGACGAGGACGATTCCCAGCCCTTCGCCACCGTTCAACCCGTATCGGTCTCCTATCTGCGCTCCTACGGCATTCCGCTGGGGCGCCTGGAGCGCACGCGCTATGCCTGGATCGGCGACCAGACACTTGCGCCTCATCTCTTGATGCTGCTCAAGGGAGGCGCGGTCGATGTCGAGATCACCTTCGGCGAGCCGATCCTGCCGGGCGAGGCCGGTGATCGAAAGGCGCTGGCCGCCAGGACGGAGACCATGGTGCGCTCGATGGCGGTGGCCAGCCGCAGCGCACAGGTTCGCGGTCACGATTGATGGAAAGGCGCATGCCCGGACTGTTTTTTGTCGTCAAAAACCGTTAGAGACGCGCTCATGGAAAGAGCACATCCGCAGATGCCGGAACCGGCGGCCGCACCCTCGGGGAGCGCCGGCAAGAAGGTCTTCGTCAAGACCTATGGCTGCCAGATGAATGTCTATGACTCGCAGCGCATGGCCGACGCGCTGGCGGCCGATGGCTACGGGCCGACGGAAATCATGGAAGAGGCCGACCTCATCCTGCTCAACACCTGCCACATTCGCGAGAAGGCGGCAGAGAAGGTCTATTCCGCACTTGGCCGGTTGCGCCAGCTCAAGGAGGAGCGGGCGCTTGCCGGACGCGAGACGCTGATCGGCGTCGCCGGCTGCGTCGCGCAGGCCGAGGGCGAGGAGATCATCCGCCGTTCGCCCGCCGTCGATCTGGTGATCGGCCCGCAGACCTATCACCGGCTCGCCTCCGCCGTGACGCGGGCGCGAGGCGGCGAAAAGGTGGTCGAGACCGAATACGCGATCGAGGACAAGTTCGAGCATCTGCCGGCGCTGCAGCGCAAGGCCGTGCGCGCACGCGGCGTTACCGCCTTCCTCACCGTGCAGGAAGGCTGCGACAAGTTCTGCACCTTCTGCGTCGTTCCCTACACGCGGGGCTCGGAAGTTTCGCGCCCCGTGGTCCAGATCGTGGCCGAGGCCGAACGCCTCGCCGAGGCCGGCGTGCGGGAAATCACGCTGCTCGGCCAGAACGTCAACGCCTGGCATGGCGCGGGGCCAGACGGCAGCGAATGGGGTCTGGGGCAGCTCTTGTTCCGCCTGGCGGAGATTCCCGGCATTGCGCGGCTTCGCTACACGACCAGCCATCCGCGCGACATGGACGACGCCCTGATTGCCGCCCATCGCGACCTCGGCACGCTGATGCCCTATCTGCATCTGCCGGTTCAGTCCGGTTCCGACCGCATCCTCAAGGCCATGAACAGGCGCCACACCGCCGCCGATTATCTGCGCCTCATCGACCGTATCCGGGCCGCTCGTCCCGACATCGCGATGTCGGGAGACTTCATCGTCGGCTTCCCCGGCGAGACCGACGCCGATTTCGAGGACACGATGCGCCTCATCAAAGAGGTGACCTACGCACAGGCGTTTTCGTTCAAATATTCGCCCCGTCCCGGAACACCCGGGGCAGATCTGGAGTTTCAGGTCTCCGAAGCGGTGAAGGATGAGCGTTTGCAGAAGCTTCAGGCTCTACTGTCCCGCCAGCAGAGCGCGTTTGCCGCAAGCCTGGTGGGGCGAGACATGGAACTGTTGCTTGAAAAGCCCGGTCGCATGCCGGGTCAGCGGGTCGGACGCTCGCCATGGCTGCAGCCCGTTATTGTTGATGAAACGGCCGGCGAAATCGGCGACATTGTAAATGTTCGAATCACGCAGGCAGGAAGCAACTCCCTGTTTGCGGAGATCGGAGTGCCAGCTTGAGGAGAAGCCTTTGAGCGCCGCCACGAAAGTGAGCACTACGTCCTCCGGGGCTTCCGACATGGCGCACATTGTGCTGACATTCGACGATAACAAGCTGGCCAGCGCGCTCTACGGCCAGTTCGACGAGAACCTCGCTCGCATCGAGCAGAAACTCGGCGTCGACATCCGCTCCAAGGGCAACCAGATCACGGTCAAGGGAAGTCCGTCGCTGGCCGAGCAGGCGCGCCGGACGCTGGATCATCTGTACACGCTCCTGCAGAAGGGCGGCGAGCTGTCGCCGTCCGAAGTGGACGGGGCGGTCAGGATGGCAGTGGCCGCCGACGATCAGCCGAGCCTGCCGACGCTCGAAGGCAAATCGCGGCTGGCGGTGGCCCAGATCTCGACGCGCAAGCGCACGATCCACGCCCGTTCGCTCAACCAGGATGCCTATATGCGGGCGCTCGAGCGCTCGGAACTGGTTTTCGGCGTCGGGCCGGCCGGAACGGGCAAGACCTTCCTGGCCGTTGCCCACGCAGCCATGCTGCTCGAACGCGGCATGGTGGAGCGCATCGTTCTGTCGCGGCCGGCAGTGGAGGCTGGCGAACGGCTGGGCTTCCTGCCTGGCGACATGCGGGAGAAGGTCGACCCCTATCTGCGCCCCCTCTATGACGCGCTCTACGACATGATGCCGGGCGACAAGGTCGAGCGCGCCATCACCGCCGGCGTGATCGAGATCGCGCCGCTGGCCTTCATGCGCGGGCGTACGCTGGCGAATGCCGCCATCATCCTCGACGAAGCGCAGAACACCACACCGATGCAGATGAAGATGTTCCTGACCCGCCTGGGCGAGAACGCGCGCATGATCGTGACCGGTGACCCGACCCAGATCGACCTGCCGCCCAACACGACATCCGGTCTCGTCGAGGCGCTTCGCGTGCTCGACGGCGTGAACGGCGTCGTCAAGGTCCGCTTCAATGAGGGCGATGTCGTGCGCCATCCGCTGGTGGCCGAGATCGTCCGGGCCTACGACCGCGCCGGCGGTACGCCGAGCGGCAGGCCGGGTCCCGCGCTTTGAGCCTGTCGGAAACGGAATGAGACCACCTTTTCTGGTCGACCTGACGGTCGAGGCGGGCGAATGGCCGCCTGAGGAAGAACTCGCGGCGATCGTTGCACGCGCGGCCGAGGCCACCGTGGCCGAAACGGGCGTGCTTCCGCCCGATGGATGCGAACTCGGCATCATTTTCACCGATGACAACGAGATCGCGGTTCTGAACGCCGAATGGCGCGGCAAGGAGAAGCCGACCAACGTCCTGTCCTTTCCCTCCGGCATGCCCAGCCCTGTCGGGCAGCTGCCGCTGCTTCTGGGCGACATCGTACTCGCCTTCAAAACCATAACCGCCGAGGCGGCACTGGACGGAAAGAGTTTCGAACACCATCTGACACATCTGATAGTGCATGGTATCCTGCATCTTCTGGGCCACGACCACGAGCACGAGGACGAGGCGGAAGACATGGAAGCGCTGGAACGCCGCGTTCTGGCGCGACTTGCCATTTCGGACCCCTACGACTAATTGAAGGCTTCAAACGACCGGAAGACGATGACCAAGAACCCTGAGCCTGCTGTCGCCCTGGAAACCGGCGGCGAAAAGGCGGCGGATCAGTCCGAAGACGCCCAAAGTACCGGCGCCGGGCAATCCGGCACACCTCCAACGCTCTTCAAGCGCCTGCTTTCCTTTTTCGGCGTTCGCAACGGCTCGTCCATCCGCGACGACCTCGAAGACGCACTGGCCGAGCACGGCGAGAACGCGACCTCGTTTTCCCCCGGCGAACGCGCCATGCTCAACAACATCCTCAGGCTGCGCGAGGTGCGCGTCGAGGATGTGATGGTGCCGCGCGCGGAAATCGAGGCGATCGACGTCCACACGAGCCTGGCCGAACTGCTCGTCCTGTTCGAGAAGTCGGGCCATTCGCGCATGCCGGTCTATGACGAGTCGCTCGACGATCCGCGGGGCATGGTCCATATCCGCGACGTCGTCGCCCACATCACCCGGGGAGCCAGCAAGAAGCGCGGCCGCAACGGCGCGAAAGGCCCGGTTCCCGTGACGGGGCCGACCCTGGATCTGGCCAAGGTCGATCTGGTCAAGAGCATCAAGGACGTCAGCCTCGTGCGTCCCGTGCTCTTCGTCCCCCCCTCCATGCTGGCATCCGATCTGATGACCCGCATGCAGGCGAGCCGAATCCAGATGGCGCTCGTCATCGACGAATATGGCGGCACCGACGGTCTCGTATCGCTCGAGGACATCATCGAGATGGTCGTGGGCGACATCGAGGACGAGCACGATGACGAGGAGCCCATGATCACGCAGTCGGGCGAGGGCGTCTTCGTCGTCGACGCGCGCGCCGAGATCGACGAGGTGGCGCGCATGGTGGGCGAAGGCTTCACGCCCGGCGAACATGGCGAATATGTCGATTCGATCGGCGGCCTGATCTTCACCGCGCTGGGCAGGGTTCCGGCCCGCGGCGAGGTGGTGCAGGCGATACCTGGCTTCGAATTCCACGTGCTCGATGCCGATCCGCGGCGTGTGAAGCGGGTGCGCATCGTCCAGACCAAGCTGGGCGAGCGCCGACGGCGCGTCCAGCGGACCGCCGACGCCGCCTGATCCTCGCATTGGGAGCGGGCGGCAGGTTTCGCCCCGCCGCGCGATGATCTAGATTTCCGCCAATTCGATTCGGAGTGTCTGATCAGCCGATGGAGCGCCTTGCCGACCGGGTAATACTCTTGTGGGGTTGGCGGCAGGCTCTCGTGGCGCTGCTGGCCGGCGCCGTCCTGGCGCTGGGGCAGGCTCCGTTCGACTTCTTCGCCGTCGGCTTCATTTCATTCACGCTGATCGTCTGGCTGCTCGACGGTGTCGGGACCGCGCCGGGAAAGGGCTGGATGCGGGCCGCTTTTCCTGCGTTCGCCGTCGGGTGGTGGTTCGGCTTCGGCTATTTCCTCGCGGGGCTTTTCTGGGTCGGGAACGCTCTTCTTGTCGAGGCGGAGGATTTTGCCTGGGCGCTACCGCTTGCCGTGATCGTGCTGCCGGCCGGCCTGGCGATATTCTACGGGCTGGCGACGCTGGCCGCGCGGCTGGTGTGGAGCGACGGTCTTGGCCGGATTGCCGCGCTGGCACTGGCCTTCGGGGCGGCCGAATGGGTGAGGGCCACCGTCCTGTCCGGCTTTCCGTGGAATGCGATCGGCTATGTCGCCATGCCGATCCCTCTCCTGATGCAGTCCGTGACCCTGACCGGCCTGTTCGGCATGAGCGCGCTCTCCGTCCTCGTCTTCGCCATGCCGGGCCTTCTCGCCAATCGCCGCCATCTGACGGCGGGGATTGCGATCGCGCTGCTGCTGGTCGCGGCCCATATCGGCTTCGGTGCGTGGCGGCTGACGCAGGATGTCGCTCCCAGCGGCGAGACCCTCTCGGTGCGTATCATCCAGCCATCGATCAACCAGGGTGAGAAATGGGACGGGGCGGCCCGCGACCGCATCTTCTCCGCGCTGATCGAGCTGTCCGCGCTCCCGCCGGCCGAGGGGGCAGCCGCGCCGCAACTGATTATCTGGCCGGAAACATCCTTCCCCTTCCTGCTGACCGACCGTCCCGATGCGCTGGTGGCGCTTTCGGAACTCCTGCAGGAGGGGCAGCTGCTGGCGGCTGGAGCGGTGCGCGTGGAAGGCGCCGCCTCCGAGGGTGGGGTCCGCTATTACAACTCGATCCTGATGATCAACGACCAGGGCGAGATCGTCGATGGCTACGACAAGGTCCATCTCGTGCCTTTCGGCGAGTATCTTCCCCTGCAGGACTGGTTGAGCCGTTTCGGCCTGCGGCAGCTCGTGCAGGCCTTCCCCGGATTCACGCCGGGCACGCACAGACGCCCGCTGGATGGCGGCCAGGGCGCGCGTCTCCTGCCTTTCATCTGCTACGAGATCATCTTCCCCGGCGAGAACGGCTCGGATGTGGAGACGAATCTGCTCATCAACGTTACCAACGACGCCTGGTTCGGCGACACGCCCGGGCCATACCAGCATTTCCGCCAGGCGCAGATCCGCGCCGTCATGCTGGGACTGCCGATGGTGCGTGCCGCCAATAACGGCATTTCGGGCGTGGTCGATGCCCGGGGACGGATCGTGGACGCGTTCCGCATGGATGCGGTGGGCGCGCTCGATGCGCAGATCCAGCTGGCAGATCCCTCGGCGCGGGCATGGACCGCGGTCCGCTGGGGCCAGCCGATGATCTTTTTCGCGCTGGGCCTCCTTATTGTAGCAACAGGCTCAATCCCGCGGCGCAGAGCGAATTGACAGTTGATATATTACGCCATCATATGAGATTCGGAGAAAGACCCGGAGTTCGCCGGCTGCATGAAAAGTGACCTTGTCGCTCGCCATTGTCAGCAGCGGCGGCGGTGACCGGGTAGGAGGATTGGCGCGGAATGGCTGATACCAAGAAAAAACCCAATCCTATCGACACACATGTCGGCAGCCGCATCAGATTAAGACGCAACATGCTTGGAATGAGTCAGGAGAAATTGGGCGAGAGCCTTGGGATCACCTTCCAGCAGATACAGAAATACGAGAAGGGTACCAATCGTGTCGGCGCCAGCCGGCTGCAGGCGATCTCCTCTATTCTGGGCGTCCCGGTATCCTTCTTTTTCGAGGACGCCCCCGGCGAACTCGCAACCGGCGGTTTCGCCGAAAGCCAGAGCACGGATTTCGTCGTCGATTTTCTCGGCAGCTCGGAGGGCCTGCAGCTCAATCGCGCATTCGTGAAGATTCGCGACGCCAAGGTCAGGCGCAAGATCGTGGAACTGGTCAAGACGCTGTCGGCCCAGGAAGACGAGCAGGGCTAGGGACGTCCCGCCACCCTCGCAATCCACTGAAAACCCTCCGTTTCTCATCGATGGATATGCACGTCATTGAGCCTGGCCGAACCCCGGCATTCGGATGCGCGACCTTGACGGGTTCGCGATTGCTTGTCTAACAGTTCGTGCCCCTGCCCAACGGCAGTGGGCTTTTTAACTTTCGAGAGGGGGACACCCGCTTTGCGTCAGAACTATCTATTCACATCCGAATCCGTTTCCGAGGGCCATCCAGACAAGGTCTGCGACCGAATTTCGGACGAGATCGTCGATCTGTGCTACCGCGAGATGAAGAAGGTCACGCCGGAAGATGCCGACCGCTATGCGGAGGTGTCGGCCACCGACGCTTCGAAGATCCGCGTCGCCTGCGAGACGCTCACCACCACCAACCGCGTGGTCATCGCGGGCGAGGTACGCGTGCCGCACACGCTTTTGAAGAAGGACAAGGACGGCAACGTCCTGACCGACAAGCGCGGCGAGCCGATGCTCAACCCGTCAAAATTCCGTTCCGCGGCGCGCAAGGCGATCCGCGCCATCGGCTACGAGCAGGACGGCTTCCACTGGAAGACGGCCCGCATCGACGTGCTTCTGCACGGGCAGTCCGCGCATATCGCGCAGGGCGTGGACAAGGCCTCCGACGCCGGCGAGAAGCAGGCCGAGGGCGCGGGCGATCAGGGCATCATGTTCGGTTATGCCTGCCGCGAGACCCCGGAACTCATGCCGGCCCCGATCTACTACAGCCACAAGATCCTCGAGCTCCTGGCCACCGCGCGCCATGCCGGCGAGGGGGATGCAGGCGGGCTCGGTCCCGATGCCAAGAGCCAGGTAACCGTGCGCTACGAGGGCGGCAAGCCCAAGGAAGCGACCCAGATCGTGCTCTCGACCCAGCATCTCGACGAGAACTGGGACAGCAAGAAGGTGCGTTCGGTGGTGGAGCCCTATATCCGCCAGGCGATGGACGAGGGCGGCCTGGCAATCGCGTCCGATTGCAACTGGTACGTCAACCCGACCGGCAAGTTCGTCATCGGTGGTCCCGACGGCGATGCCGGCCTGACCGGTCGCAAGATCATCGTCGACACCTATGGCGGCGCCGCGCCGCATGGCGGCGGCGCGTTTTCCGGCAAGGACACGACCAAGGTCGACCGTTCGGCCGCCTATGCCGCGCGCTACCTCGCCAAGAACGTGGTGGCCGCGGGCCTTGCCGAGAACTGCACCATCCAGCTCTCCTATGCGATCGGTGTCGCCCAGCCGCTGTCGGTCTATGTGGACCTTCACGGTACCGGCCACGGCGTGACGGAAGAAGATGTCGAGAAGGCGATCCGCGAGGTCATGGACCTTTCGCCCTCCGGCATCCGCAACCATCTGGCGCTCAACAAGCCGATCTATGCCCGTACGGCCGCCTATGGCCATTTCGGGCGCAAGGCCGGGCGCGACGGTGCCTTCTCCTGGGAGAAGACCGATCTCGCCAAGGAACTCAAGAAGGCGATCAAGGGCTGATGCACGGCATGGCTGGAGAAGAGCGACGGTCGCGCGCGACGGAAGCCTTCTTCGGCCGCCGGCGCGGCAAGACCTTGAAATCCGCACAGGCCGCGGCGATGGACGAGATCCTGCCGCGGCTCAAGCTGGATCTGTCGCAGCCGGCGCCGGCCGATCCGAAGACGCTCTTCGCCGTCCCCGTATCCGGGCTGCGACTGGAGATCGGTTTCGGCGGCGGCGAGCATCTCCATTCGCAATTGCAGCGCCACCCCTCCACGGGGTTCATCGGCGTTGAGCCTTTTGTCAACGGCATGGCGAAGCTGATCTCCGCCCTGTCGCAGGAGTGGCACGACAACGTCCGGCTCCACGACGACGATGCGACGGTGCTCCTCGACTGGCTGCCAGCGGCCTGCCTCGACGGCATCGATCTTCTCTACCCCGATCCGTGGCCCAAGCCCCGTCACTGGAAACGACGTTTCGTCAATCCGGGCAATCTCGACCGCTTTGCGCGCGTGCTCAAGCCTGGCGGGATCTTCCGTTTTGCCTCCGATATCGACACCTACGTCGACTGGACGCTGCTGCACTGCCGGGCGCATCCCGGCTTCGAATGGCAGGCGGCCAGTGCCGCGGACTGGCGTACGCCCTATGAAGGGTGGCCCGGCACACGCTATGAAGCCAAGGCGCTTCGCGAGGGCCGCACGCCTGCTTACCTCACCTTCCTGCGCGCTTCCTGACAGAAAAAAAGTGCTCAAGCTGTGAACGCATCGTTCACGCTCGCGCGCTGCAATTGCGCCTTGAGAACGGCTAGGCTCGCCTAGTTAACCGGGAGCATTGTTTCCCGCGCCGGGGGAGGAGGCACCTTCGCACGCAGGTTCCGCATTGTCGTTGCGGATCCGCGGCACCCTCTTCGACGTCCGGCCGGCACGAGCCTGCGCTGCGTCCTCGGTCGGGCGCGTGTCACGAGAGGAGAACCGCATGAAGAAGCTGCAGACCCAGGGCGTTCACCACATCACGCTGGTCGGCGCCGATCGGCAGACATCCATCGATTTCTGGGAAGGGGTGCTGGGCATGCCCTTCGTCTTCGACCAGCCCAATCTCGACCGGGCGGAGGAGAGCCATCTCTATTTCGACCCTGGCGACGGTCGCCTGATCACGATCTTCACCAACGAGAACCGCAAGCCGGACGCGACCCGCACATCCACCGAACAGGGGGCCGTCCACCACATCGCGTTCAACGTCTCGCGGGTGACGTTCCTGCAGGCCGTGGAGCGCCTGGATGCGCGCGGCATCAAGCATTCCGGCGTGAAGGACCGGGGCTTCATGGACTCCATCTACTTCAACGACCCGCTGGGACTGACGATCGAACTGGCGTCCTACCGTTTCGAGCCGCCGGTCGGTCACACCCACACGGACGTGCTGTTCGAAGCCCACAAAATCCGCGTCGAGCGCGGCGACTACAACATCAAGGAAGAGCATCTCGCCGATGCCATCGAGCTTCTGGTGGAGCGGTCGCAGGCGACGCTTTCGGCCGACAGGTCGCCGAAGAATCCATACTGAAACGAAGGGGAGAAGAGAAAATGTCGATCCAGTTGAAGGTCATCAAGCCGAGCGTGAACAACATGTCGGTGCGCGTCTTCGTGCGCGCGGCCGGACTCGATTTCGAGGAGCATGACGTCTACGGCAAGACCCGCGACGCCGACTTCCTAGAGCGCAATCCGGCTCATCTGACGCCGCAGATCGAGGAGGCCGGGCTGCCCAAAGGCACGCTGTGGGAAAGCTGCGCGATCATGCAGTATCTTTCCAACAAGCACGGCCTGAGCGATCTCTACCCGACCGATCCGGCACGGCGGGCCATGATCGACAGCGCCATGTTCTACATCATCGGCACGCTTTATCCGCATCTCGCACGCGCCACCTATCCGTCGCTCGGCTTCCCTCTCTATGCGGGCGAGGTCGGCGCCAGCGAAGCCGATGACGCGGCCAAGCAGGCGGCCGCCAAGGCTGCAGAGGCGGCATTGGCCGAACAGCTGGAGGTCTTCCACAAGTTCTACATGGACGGGCAGTCCTTCATCGGCGGCGACAAGCCTTCGATAGCCGATATCCGCCTGGCGGCGACGCTGGAGTTCCTGGCGGTCATCGATTACCCGACGCCTGCCTGGGTGAAGGACTTCCTGGCCGCCATGGAAAAGACCCTTGGCAACGCCTATGCCGAGCCGGCAGGCGACGTCCGCGGCTACATCCAGTATGTGAAGTCACAATAGTCACCCACGAATACCGGTTTCGGCCTGACGGCCGCGGGGAATAATATTCTCCGCGGCCGCATTCCTTTTGGGATGTCTTGCTGCCGGCGTGCGATGCCTGAGAAGGGCTGACCTAAGCCAGAGGCAGGCCATTGCGGACGCGGCGCTCCACCCCGATATCTGGGCGACCAGATCAAGAAGGGAGTGCCCCATGAGCATCCGTATCAACGACACTGCACCGGACTTCTCCGCCGAGACCACGCACGGCACCATCAATTTTCACGAATGGATCGGCGATGGCTGGGCGGTTCTGTTCAGCCACCCGAAGAATTTCACGCCCGTCTGCACGACGGAACTCGGCGCCATGGCCGGCCTCGAGGACGAGTTCCGCAAGAGGAACGTGAAGATCATCGGCATTTCCATCGACCCGGTCGCCGATCACGATCGCTGGAAGGCCGACATCGAGACCGCCACCGGATACCGTGTCGACTACCCGCTGATCGGAGACCGTGACCTCAAGGTCGCCAAGCTCTACGGCATGCTGCCGGCCGAAGCCGGTGACAGCTCGGATGGCAGGACGCCGGCCGACAACGCCACCGTCCGCTCGGTCTTCGTCATCGGGCCGGACAAGAAGATCAAGCTGGTGCTGTCCTATCCGATGACGACGGGACGCAATTTCCAGGAAATCCTGCGCGCGATCGATTCCATCCAGCTGACGGCCAAACACCAGGTGGCAACGCCCGCCGACTGGAAGCAGGGCGAGGACGTCATCATCACGGCCGCCGTATCGAACGAGGACGCGACGACGCGCTTCGGCAGCTATGAGACCGTGCTGCCCTATCTGCGCAAGACGAAGCAGCCTGCAGGCTGAACAATCGACGCCATCAAGCGGGCCGAGCGGACGAAAATCCGCTCGGCCCGACCTGTACGGTCATCAGAGCGGCCACTGCGTGCGCGACTGCGCCTCGACCTGAAGACGGCGGGCTTCGACGATTACGTCGCGCGCCGCGGTCAGGAAACGACGCGTGCGGGGAAAGCGGGGTCTGGACAGGGTCATCTGGAAATCTCCGGTGACGAAAATCTCCTCCACTCTTTTCAGATAGACCGCCTGCGCCCCGGTGAGTAGGGCGAATGTTGCAAGGCAGCCATTCGCCCCGGGGCGTTCAGCCTGGGAATACCGCCTCCACCGCCTCGATCGTGGCGTCCACGACGATGTCGGCCTCACGATTGGTGAGGCAGAGCGGCGGCGCGAAGCCCAAAATGTCACCCTGCGGCATGGCCCGTCCGATGACGCCGCGTTCGGCCAGCGCCGCTGCGATACGCGCGCCGACTTTCTGCGCGGGATCGAAGAACCGGCGATCGTCCTTGTCCTCCACGAACTCGACGGCTGCCAGCATGCCGTCGCCGCGCACCTCGCCCACATGCCTGTGGTCCGACAGCGCGTCGGACAAGCGTCGGCGGAACCATTCGCCGACCTTGCCGGCATTGGCGACGAGATCCAGCTCGTCGATCAGTTCGAGATTTGCCACGCCGGCCGCCGCGCAGAGCGGGTGCGCGGAATAGGTCCAGCCATGGCCGAACGCGCCCATGCGGTCGGAGGCCTCGACCAGCACCTGCCACACCTTGTCTCCCACGATGACGCCGGACAGCGGCGTGTAGGCGGATGTCAGCCCCTTGGCGATGGTGATGAGGTCCGGCTGGATGCCGTAGTGGTCCGATCCGAACATCGTGCCCATGCGGCCGAATCCGGTCACGACCTCATCGGCGACGAGCAGGATGTCGTATTTTTTCAGGACGGCCTGGATCTTCTCCCAATAGCCGGCCGGCGGCGGCACGATGCCGCCCGTGCCCAGGATCGGCTCGCCGATGAAGGCAGCGACCGTGTCCGGTCCCTCGGCCAGGATCAGTTCCTCGAGCTTGTCGGCACAGTGCTGGGCGAACTGGGCCTCGCTCATCGAGCGATCCTCGCGCCGGTAGAAATAGGGCGCCTCGGTGTGCAGCACGCGGTCGAGCGGCAGATCGAAGGCGTTGTGGAAGAGTTCGAGCCCGGTCAGCGAACCGGTCATGAGGCCAGAGCCGTGATAGCCGCGCTTGCGCGAGATGATCTTCTTCTTCTCCGGCTTGCCGATCTGGTTGTGGTAGAGCCAGATCAGCTTGACGTTGGTCTCGTTGGCGTCCGAGCCGGAGAGGCCGAAATAGACCCGGCTCATGTTTGCCGGCGCCCGGTCGATGACCATCTTCGACAGGCGGATCGAGGCCTCGGTGCCGTGGCCGACATAGGAATGGTAATAGGCGAGTTCGTGCGCCTGCTTCGAGATCGCGTCGGCGATCTTGGTGCGGCCATAGCCGACATTGACGCAATAGAGGCCGGCGAACGCATCCAGGCTTTGCCGTCCGTTCACATCCGTAACGTAGACGCCTTCCCCGCCATTCATGATGCGGTTCGGGCTCTCCCCGCGCGCATGCTGCCCCATATGGGTGGAGGGATGGAAGAAGTGGTCGCGGTCCCAGGCATTGAGTTCGTTGTCGCGGTCCATCATCGTCGGCTCCTGGTTTTTTGCGGTTCCTCTCCCCTGATAGTCCGGCCGGGGCTTGTCATCCACCCCACTGCCCCCGATTGCCATTGGTCCAGCCGCTTCCCAAGCCCGCCCTCATCTGGCACGAAAGCGGATATCAAGCGCGGGAGCGACCATGACCGACGTCCAACTCCGTTTCAGCCATGCCGAGTTCGCAGACCGCCTGGCAAGAACCCGCCGGGCCATGGAAGCGAAGGGTGTCGATCTGCTGATCGTGTCCGATCCGTCCAACATGAACTGGCTGACGGGCTATGACGGCTGGTCGTTCTACGTCCACCAGGCGGTCATCGTGCCGCCGGACGGCGAACCGGTCTGGTTCGGCCGCAAGCAGGATGCCAACGGCGCCAAGCGCACGGCCTATCTGGCCCCGGAAAACATCCTCTATTACGAGGATCACTACGTCCAGTCGACCGAGCGCCACCCGATGGACCGGCTTTCGGAGATCCTGGCTTCGCGGGGCTGGGACAGGCTCGCAATCGGCGTCGAGATGGACAATTACTGGTTTTCGGCCGCCGCCTTCGCCTCCCTGCAGCGCCATCTGCCCAATGCGCGTTTCGCCGACGCCACGGCGCTGGTGAACTGGCAGCGGGCGGTCAAGAGCGAGACGGAGATCGCCTATATGCGCAAGGCGGCCCGGATCGTCGAAGCCATGCATGCCCGCATCTTCGACAAGGTCGAGGTGGGCATGCGCAAATGCGATCTGGTGGCCGAGATCTACGATGCGGGCATCCGCGGCGTGGAGGGACCCGAGGGACGGATCGGCGGCGACTATCCCGCGATCGTGCCGCTGCTGCCGTCGGGACTCGACGCCTCCGCGCCGCATCTGACCTGGGACGAGCGGCCGCTGCTGGCGGGCGAGGGGACCTTCTTCGAGATCGCCGGCTGCTACAACCGCTACCATTGCCCGCTGTCGCGCACCGTCTTCCTGGGCAAGCCGCCGCAGGATTTCCTGGAGGCGGAGAAGGCCACGCTGGAAGGCATGGAAGCCGGGCTGGAGGCGGCACGACCCGGCAACAGCTGCGAGGACGTCGCCAACGCGTTTTTCGCGGTTCTCGCGAAATACGGGATCATCAAGGACAACCGCACCGGCTATTCGATCGGCCTGTCCTATCCGCCGGACTGGGGCGAGAGAACGATGAGCCTTCGTCCCGGCGACCGGACCGAATTGCGGCCGGGGATGACGTTCCATTTCATGACCGGGCTCTGGCTGGAGACGATGGGGCTGGAGATCACAGAATCCATCCTGATCACGCAAACCGGGCACGAGTGCCTCGCCGACGTGCCGCGACGGCTCTTCGTCAAGGACTAGCGCGGCCGCGGCCGGGCCTGCGTTAACGCCAAGAAAAGCCTTTGCCGGCATGATCGGGGCGAATTTTGGAGGTCCGATGCAGGTTCAGGCGGGGGGCGGGGCGGTCGCTCCGGTCGACATCGACGACAGGACCGCGGTCTGGCACGCCCTGTCGCCGGACGTCGCGATCGCTCGGATCGCCGCCGGCGAGGCCACCGTCGCGCTGTCGCCCGACGGCTTTTCCGGACCGCACAGCCTGGCCGCGCTGGCCGCTCGAACACGCCAGCAGGACGAGCTCCCTCTTTTCTGCGCGCTCGGACAGGGACCGGCGCAGTGGATCCTGCCGCTGCGCATCGAGCGGAGCTACGGCATCAGCCAGGCCCTGCCGCTGGCCGCTCCTCTCGGGCAATATTCACCTGAACCGCCCGGACCGCTCACGGCGGGGACGCTCGGCGCCCTGGCCGAATGGCTGCGGGCGGACTATGGCTGCGACGTGTTGCTGCTGCGCCGCCTTCGGCAGAACAACCCGCTGGGTGCGCTGCTCGAGGCAGCCGGTGCGGTGATGAGCCAGCCTGACGAGGCCCTGTTCATCGATCTGGCCGCCTTCGGCAGCTTCGATGCCTACCTGCAAACCTTCAGTTCCAAGAAACGCGCCAACTGGCGGCGCGATCGTCGCCGGCTGGAAGACGAAGGGCGGGTCTCCTTCGAGGTCAGGAGCGGCGCGGCGGCCGGTGACGCCCTGCTGAGCGCGATCGCATGGAAGCGCGCCTGGCTGGACGAGGTCGGTGTCGCCAGTCCCGTTCTCCACAGCGAAGACTGGTGTGACGTCCTGTGTTCTTGCGCCGCCGCAAGGAACGGCCACGTCTCCGTGCTTTCCATCGACGACAGGCCCGTGGCCGTCGAGCTGGGCTTCGATCAGGACGGCAGCTATGCAGCCTATCTCGGCGCGTTCGAGCCGTCCTTCGGCAGGCTCAGCGTCGGGCAGGAACAGATGCGGCGCACCATCGAATGGTGCTTCGACAAGGGCTTTTCGCGCTACGATCTCCTGCCGCCGGCCGACGCCTACAAACGCTACTGGTCTCGTGGCGCGACGGGCATCGGCGTCGCCGACTACGCGCTTTCGCTGTCGATCGCGGGCAGTGCGGCCTCCTTCGCGCATGGCCGGCTCCGCCCGCTGGCGCGCCAATTGGTGCTCTCCGCGCCGGCCGGCATGCGCAAGCTGGTGTTGGGGCGCTAGCCACCCGTCCAGGGCCGGGAGTGCGCTGGCACCCCGCTTGGCCCTGCGTGGACCTGATTGAAGCCGGCACGAGACGGTATGCCAGCGCCTGACGCCCGGCACCGGTCGGGCGCGTGGAGGAGCGACGTGCACAACCAGCCCACGGATCGAGTGGAACTCGACGGCCGCTATTCCTGGCTGCGGCTGGCCGTCAGCATGCTGATCGCCACGATCGGTAGCGTCGGCATGTGGTCCGTGGTCGTTGTCCTGCCTGCCGTGCAGGTGGAATTCGGCGTCGCGCGGGCGGACGCGTCCCTGCCTTATACGCTGACCATGGTGGGCTTTGCCTTCGGCAATGTCTTCATCGGCCGCATCCTGGACCGCACCGGCATCCTCGTGCCGCTGATCGTGGCGGCGGTTGCGCTCGCGGTCGGCTTTGTGGGCGCGGCCTTCGTGAATTCGATCTGGGCCTTTGCGATCCTGCAGTGCCTGATCGGCTTCGGCGCCTCGGCCACCTTCGGCCCGCTCATCGCCGACATCTCGCACTGGTTCGAGAAGCGGCGCGGCGTGGCCGTGGCGGCAGCCGCCAGCGGAAACTATTTCGCCGGCGCCATATGGCCGCTGGTCATGCAACTGAGCCTGCCCACCGAAGGCTGGCGCTTCACCTACATCGCAATCGGCCTGTTCTGCATCGTGACCATGATCCCGCTGACCTGGTTCCTTCGCCGCCGTCCGCCGCATATGACGGCCGGTGCCACGGGAAACGGTTCGGGCGGGCTGCCGCCGCGCCAGATCGACCTGTCGCCGCGCGCCCTGCAGATGCTGCTCGCCATCGCCGGGCTCGGCTGCTGCGTGGCGATGGCGATGCCGCAGGTCCACATCGTCGCCTATTGCGTGGATCTCGGCTTCGGCGTGGCGCGGGGCGCGGAGATGCTGTCGCTGATGCTGGTCGGCGGCGTTGTCAGCCGGCTCGCCTCAGGTTTCCTGGCCGACTATATCGGCGGGGTAAAGACCCTGCTCGTCGGCTCGGTGCTGCAATGCCTGGCGCTGATGGCCTACATCCCCTTTGACGGGCTGGCCTCGCTCTACATTGTCTCGCTCATCTTCGGCCTGTCGCAGGGTGGCATCGTGCCAAGCTATGCCATCATCGTCCGGGAGTACCTTCCGGCGCGCGAGGCTGGCCAGCGGGTCGGCATCGTCATCATGGCGACGATCGTCGGCATGGCCCTCGGCGGATGGCTGTCCGGCCTGATCTACGACATCACCGGCTCCTATCAGGCGGCTTTCCTCAATGGCATCGCCTGGAACTTCATGAACATCCTCATCATGCTGCTGATCCTGTGGCGAACCGGTCGACGGCAGCCCCTGGCGGCATGAAACGGACGGTGGACCGGCAATGCTGACGGTGCGACTCTTGCCGACAATGGTTGACTTGACCGTTACGGGCGGTCTTAAATCCGTGAATGCTTTCCAGTTCTGGATCAAGGTGAGGAAATCCCGCGCGCTGCAACCCCTAGCGCACGACCGGCTGCGTCGTGGCCCAGAGGCAGTGCCGCAATTCCTCGATTCCGCATTGGAAGGAATGCAGGGGCGGCTTCCCGCCCGTGAGGAGATGTCGGGCCGCCCAGGCGGCCCGCCGAACCGGCCCATATCGTGGGCTACATGACAACCGGCCCACAGGACAGTTGAGCCGGAAAAAACAGGAAGCGCCGAGAGGACCGCCGCAAAGGCTGGTCCCCGGCACCATCCAGAAGGAGGTCCAATATGAAGAATCCAATCCGTACCCTGACCGCAGGCATCGCCGGGCTCGGGCTCGCCCTGTCCATTGGCGGCGCCGCCATGGCCCAGCAGGTGTCGCTGGCGACCGGTGGCGTATCGGGCGTGTACTACCCGCTCGGCGGCGCCATGGCCGAAGCCTGGTCGGCCGAGGTCGACGGCCTCACCGCCACGGCCGAATCCACCGGTGCGAGTGTCGTCAACGTTCGCCTTATCCAGGGCGCCGAGGCCGAGATCGCGATGGTCCAGAACGACATCGCCTACTACGCCTTCAATGGCGACGAGATGTTCGAGGGCGAGGCGCTCGACAAGAATCTCGGTCTTGCGATGCTCTACCCCGAGGTCATCCAGATCGTCACGCTGGCCGATCGCGATATCTCCACCGTCGACGATCTCTCCGGCATGCGTGTCGCCGTTGGCGCTCCTGGCAGCGGCACGGAAGCCAACGCACGCCAGATTCTCGGCGTTCACGGCATTTCCTACGACGACATCAACGAGCAGTTCCTGCCCTTCGGCGAGGCCGTCGATGCGCTGCGTGACGGTTCGATCGATGCCGCCTTCCTGACCGCGGGCATTCCGACCGCCGCCGTCATCGACCTCGACGCCACCCACGACTTCGCGCTGGTCTCGATCTCGTCCGATCGCGCCGCGGAACTGGAGGACCAGTATCCCTTCTACACCGCCTTCACCATTCCCGGTGACACCTATGGCGATCTGGAAGGCGACGTGGAAACCGTGACCGTCCAGGCCATGCTCGTCGTCAGCGCCGACATGGACGCCGACGTGGTCGAGAACATGCTGTCCATCCTGTTTGACGATGCGACGCTCGAGCGTCTCTGCGACACCCATGTCCGTGGCTGCGACGTCTCCCTCGACACCGCGCTCGACGGCATGCCGATCGACCTGCATCCCGGTGCGGAAGCCTTCTACAACAACAACTAGGCTTAGCGCCAAGCTGTGCTAGACGGGACGGGGCGGATTCGGGTTCGAGTCCGCCCCGTTTCTTTGTAGACTATCGAGGAGAGCGTGAACCGATGAACGATACCACGGTGAAGTATCAGTCGGACGAGTCGGCCCTGCAGCGCGACGTGCGCGGCTGGGTGGGCTGGGGCATCGCCGGCATCGCCATCGTCTTCTCGCTGTTCCAACTCTACCAGATGGGCTTCGGCCTCATGCCGGCGCAGAATCTGCGCGCCGTCCACCTGGCCTTCGTGCTGGCGCTGATCTTCCTGCTCTATCCGACGTTCAAGCGCTGGGACATGAGCCGCATGTCGGTCCTCGACGCGCTGCTGGCAGCCGCCTCCATTTCCGGCCCGCTCTATTTCTATTTCAACTTCAACGCCATGGTGATGCGCGCCGGCATCGAGACCGCGACCGATCTCTTCATGGGCGCCGTCACCATCGTCGCGCTGCTGGAAGCCACCCGCCGCGCGATCGGCCCGGTGTTGCCGGCCATCGCCATCGTCTTCATGGGGTATGCCTATCTCGGACCCTACATGCCCGAACTGATCGCGCATCGCGGCTATACGCCGGAGCGCATCATCCGCCATCTCTACCCCACGACAGAGGGCGTGTTCGGCATTCCACTGGCCGTGGCCTCGACCTTCGTCTTCCTCTTCGTGCTGTTCGGCGCCGTCATGCAGCGTACGGGCATCAGCGACTATCTGACCCGCGTGGCGATGTCCGGCCTGGGCCACTACAGGGGCGGGCCGGCCAAATCCGCCGTCCTCGCCAGTGCGCTGATGGGTTCCTTCTCGGGCTCGTCGACCGCCAATGTCGCCACCACCGGCACATTGACCATACCCCTGATGAAGCGGGTCGGCTTCCGGCCGGAATCCGCAGGTGGCATCGAGACCGCCGCCTCGACCACGGGCCAGTTCGTCCCGCCCGTCATGGGTGCGGCTGCCTTCGTCATGGTGGAAATCACCGGCATACCTTACGTCCAGATCATCCAGGCAGCCCTCCTGCCGGCCCTGCTGGATCTGGCCGGCATCATCTTCTGCGTGCACATGCATGCGCTCAAGCACAAGATTCACGGCCTTCCTCGCAACGAACTGCCGCCCTTCTTTCCCGCGCTGTTCAGCCAGATCTACCTGCTCATCCCCATCGTCGGGCTGATCCTGATGCTGACAGTGCTGCGCTACACGCCGACAATGTCGGCGTTCTGGGCGATCCCGATGGCCCTGCTGATCTCACTGGTCGCCCGCAACACCATCATCGTGTGGCGTGCGGTTCGCGTGCAGATGCGCGGCGGCGATCCCTTCGAGGGCATCGAGGAGGCACTCGACCGGCAGCGCTCGGAGATCGCGGTCAAGAAGGAAAACACGCAGAAAGCCACCAGCGTCGGCGGTCTGTTCGGCAAGGCCTGGGCCGACTGGTTCAAGGACATGGTGAAGGCGCTGGAGGAGGGTGCGCGCCAGGCGATCCCGATTTCAGCTGCCTGCGCAACGGCCGGCATCATCATCGGCATCATCACGCTGACGGGACTGGGGCTGAGGATGCAGTCCATCCTGCTGACCCTTTCGGGCGGGGAGCTGTGGGCAGCGCTGGTCTTCACGGCGCTGGGCTCGATCATCCTCGGGCTCGGCGTGCCGACGACGGCCAACTACATCATCATGGCGACGCTCATGGCGCCCGCCCTGGTGCAACTCGAAGTGCCGCTTCTGGCCGCCCACCTCTTCGTCTTCTATTTCGGCATCCTGGCCGACACGACACCGCCGGTGGGGCTCGGGGCCTATGTCGCCGCGGGCATCGCGCGGGCGGGGCCGATACGAACCTCGGTGGAGGGTTTCAAATTCTCCATCACGGCCTTCATCATTCCGTTCATGTTCGTATACAACCCCCAGTTGATATTACTGGGCGACTGGGAGTGGCTGGAGCTCTTATGGCTCGTCGCCTCGGGCATGGTCGGCGTCTACGCCCTGGCGGTGATGAAGGAAGGCTGGTGGCTGACGCGCGCCAACGTCATCGAGCGCATCGTCATCACCTTTGCCGCGATCCTGCTCATCCAGCCGAGCGTGTGGGTGGATATCGCCGGGTTCGCCGTGATGGGCGGTGTCTACGCATTCCAGATGTGGAAGGTGCGCCGCGAAGCCGCACATGGTGTGAAGGAGGCGACGACGACCTCCAAGGTGGCGATGGGCGCGGGCGTGCTGGCCTTGCCGGTCGCCGTCGGCTGGCTGTTCCTGCCCGTCGTCCAGGTTTCCGACAACGGCTCCAGCTGGAGCCGCACCGCCTTTCCCGGCCAGCAGGTCACGCTTGCCCACATGCACTCGGTCGAGCGCTCGCTCGTCGAGGAGACGTTCCAGCTCGGCTGGCGTGGCGATCTGATCCATCGCCGCACCGTCACGCGATCCATGGGGGCGGGCCTGCCGGATGGCGGCGCGGCGCGTGGCGGCGTGATGACCACCCGCGGCACTGGCGAGCGCCACCGAGAGATCGCGCTGCGCTATGGTCCTGAGAACGAGCCGGCCATCATCGTGGGCGAAACCCGCCGCGAGCTGTCCGATCTTGCCGACGGGCGCGCTGTGGAACTGCGCGTGCGCCACGTCTGGGAGACGCTTATCGGGAGGTAGGGATCAGAACGCCCGGAAGGTGAGCGTCGTCAGCGAGCGCACGATGCCCGGCACATTGGCCACGTTCTCGCTGATGAACTTGCCGATGTCGGTCTGGTCGTCGATGTAGATCTTCATCAAGAGATCGTAGTCGCCGCTGGTGGAATAGAGTTCCGAGGCGACCTCTCGCTTGTAGAGCTCGTCGGCTACCTCGTAGGTCCGGCCCGGCTGGCACTGCAACTGAACGAAGACGGGTCTCATGGGCTGGCGTCCTGGCTATTTCCGAAGGAGTTGAGGCTCTAAGCGAGATTCCCGCCTGGGCGCTACGCTGTCAACAGCGTGCGCGTCAGCGCGTGATCGGGATCGCCCAGGCCGTCGATGACGTTGAAATGGTGCCGGTCGGGTTCCTCCACCACCATGGTCCGCGCACCGAGCCCGATCCAGACATTGGCGAGCAGCGCGTTCTGGCGCAGGAATTCGGAACGCTCGTTGCCACCCACCCAGCAGCACAGCCGCGCGCCGTCCATGGGTTCCAGGAGCGCCGGGCTCTCCGTCGCCGCTTCCGCACCGTCGATCGCCAGGGTTTCGTTCATGGCGGTCTTCATCATGGGCCGCAAATCGTGCACGCCCGAGATCGACACGGTGTTGGCGACGCGCGCGCGCACGGAAGCGGGCAGGGGAGAACTGGCGCAGATCATCCGCGTCACGAGGTGGCCGCCGGCGGAGTGACCCGTAAGGCGGATCGGGCCGTCGATCTCTCCCGCCGCCATCGCGATGGCCGCCCCTACCTCCTGGGTGATCCCGGCAATGCGGATATCGGGACACAGCGTGTAGGACGGCATGACGACCGCATGGCCGTGGGCGAGCGGGCCGGCGGCAAGATGCGACCAGAAGCTCTTGTCGAGCTTCATCCAGAAGCCGCCATGGACAAAGACGACCAGACCCTGCGGCGTGCCCTCGGGCAGAAACAGGTCCAGCCTGTTGCGCTTGGCCTCGCCATAAGGAAGGTCGAGACGCGCCCGGCCCCTGTTCACAAGATCGTCGCGGAATGCACGCGCGGGTTCAACCCATGCCGCCGGCCAGCGGTCCCCACCGGCGATATTGGCGCCATTGGCGTAGGCGTCGTCCCAGTCGGTTATGTGGTGGTCGATCATGCCCAGCCTCCCGCGTGCCAGGAAGCGCAAGGCTTCCACAGCGCGCATCCTGTGCCCATGGCCGAGATATTTCAACCTTAAAATTTCATGCTTGAAACAAGGGCTGCTTGCTGTCATGCTCCCTTCAACAGGGTCGAAAACAGGCCTGAACAAGGGGAACGTGTCGGATGAAGGTGGCCGTACTCGGCGGTGGTCCCGCCGGACTGTATTTCGCCATTTCGATGAAGCTGCGCGACGCCGCGCACGACATCACGATCTATGAGCGCAACCGCCCCGACGACACCTTCGGCTGGGGCGTGGTGCTCTCCGACGAAACCCTCGACAACCTCGCCGACAACGATCCCGTCTCTGCCAAGAGCATTCGCGCCCATTTCGCCTATTGGGACGACATCGCCGTCATCCACAAGGGCACGCGCACCGTGTCGACCGGCCACGGCTTCTGCGGCATCGGGCGCATGCGCCTGCTGCTGCTGCTGCAGGAGCGGGCACGCGAACTCGGCGTGAAGATGGAGTTCGAGACCGACATTGGCGATCCGCGTCCGTTCATGGCCGACAACGACATGGTGCTGGCCGCCGACGGGCTGAATTCGCGCACGCGCTCGACCTTCGCCGATGTGTTCAAGCCCGACATCGACACCCGCAAGTGCAAATTCGTCTGGCTGGGCACGCATCAGAAATTCGACGACGCCTTCACCTTCATCTTCGAGAAGACCGAACATGGCTGGGTGTGGGCCCATGCCTACCAGTTCGACCCGGACACCGCGACCTTCATCGTCGAATGCACCGAGGAGACGTGGGCGAAGTTCGGCTTCGGCGACATGACCAAGGAAGAGTCGATCGCCACCTGCGAGGCGATCTTCAAGGACCATCTCGGCGGCCACTCGCTGATGTCCAACGCCAACCACGTCCGCGGCTCCGCCTGGATCAACTTCCCGCGCGTCCTGTGCGAGCGCTGGAGCCACGAGAACCTGGCATTGATGGGCGATGCGGCTGCGACCGCGCATTTCTCGATCGGTTCGGGCACCAAGCTGGCGCTGGAATCCGCGATCGCGCTGGCGGATTATCTCCACTCGGAGCCGACGCTTGCCGAGGCCTTCGCAAAATACGAGGACGCGCGCCGCACCGAGGTTCTCAAGCTGCAATCGGCGGCCCGCAACTCGATGGAATGGTTCGAGGAGGTCGAGCGCTATCTCGATCTCGACCCGGTTCAGTTCAACTATTCGCTGCTGACCCGCTCGCAGCGTATCAGCCACGAGAACCTGCGCCTGCGCGATGCCGAATGGCTGGGCAGCGCCGAAGCCTGGTTCCAGCGCCAGGCGGGCGCCAACGGGAACACACCCCGCGCGCCGATGTTCGCGCCGTTCAAGCTGCGCGGGCTGGAGCTGAAGAACCGCGTCGTGGTCTCGCCCATGGCCCAGTACAAGGCCGTCGACGGCACGCCCACCGACTGGCATCTCGTGCATTATGCCGAGCGCGCCAAGGGCGGGGCGGGGCTCGTCTACATCGAAATGACATGTGTGTCGCCAGAGGGGCGCATCACGCCGGGGTGTCCGGGCTTCTATGAGCCGGAACACGAAGCGCAGTGGAAGCGCATCGTGGAATTCGTGCATCGGGAGACGGACGCCAAGATCTGTGCCCAGCTCGGACACTCCGGCCCCAAAGGCTCCACCCAGCTCGGCTGGGAAGAGATCGACGCGCCGCTCGAAGACGGCAACTGGCCGCTGATGGCGGCATCCGACGTCCCGTGGTCGCCGCGCAACCAGGTGCCCCGGCCGATGGACCGCGCCGACATGGATGCCGTCCGCGACCAGTTCGTGACGTCGGCGCAGATGGCCGAGCGCTGCGGCTTCGACATGCTGGAGCTGCACTACGCCCACGGTTATCTCCTGTCCTCCTTCATCTCGCCGCTCACCAACCGGCGCACGGATGAGTATGGCGGCTCGCTCGAGAACCGGATGCGTTATCCGCTGGAGATATTCCAGGCGGTTCGCGCGGTCTGGCCCGAGGACAAGCCGATCGCCGTGCGCATTTCGGCCAATGACTGGGTCGGCGAGGAGGGTATCACGCCCGCCGACGCCGTCGAGATCGCGCGTATGCTGCAGGAGGCCGGCGTCGACATCTGCGACGTGTCGGCAGGGCAGACCTCACTGCTGGGCAAGCCTGTCTATGGCCGCATGTTCCAGACGCCGTTCTCCGACCGTATCCGCAACGAGACCGGCATGAAGACGATGGCCGTCGGCAACATCTACGAGCCGGACCACGTCAATTCGATCCTGATGGCCGGCCGCGCCGATCTCGTCTGCCTGGCGCGTCCGCATCTGGCCGACCCCTACTGGACGCTGCATGCCGCCGCCCAGCTGGGCGACAAGGGCGTGACCTGGCCCGATCCCTATCTCAACGGGCGCGACCAGCTCTACCGCCTGGCCGAGCGCCAGGAACAGATGACGGGCAAGGTCTGATGAACGTCTCCTTCGCCCACGCACTCGTCACCGGCGGCGCCACCGGCATAGGCCGTGCCATCGCGCTCGAACTGGCCAATGCGGGAATGGACGTGACGATCTGCGGGCGGCGCGCCGAGCCGCTGGAGAAGGTGGCGGCCGAGAACCCGAAGCTCCATGCCATGACGGCGGACGTGACCGACGAGGCCTCCGTTGCCAGGCTTTACGAGGAGGCCGAGGCAGCCCGCGGGCCCTTCGACGTGGTCATCGCCAATGCCGGCATCGCCTCCAGCGCACCCGCCCACAAGACGACGCTGGAGGAATGGAACCGCATCCTCGGCGTCAATCTGACCGGGGCGTTCCTCACCGTTCGTCCGGCCCTCAAGGGCATGGCCGATCGAGGCCGCGGACGGGTGATCTTCGTGGCCTCCGTGGCCGGCCTGCGCGGCTCCGCCTATGTCGCGCCCTACGTCGCCTCCAAGCACGGCGTGATCGGCCTGACGCGTGCGCTGGCGGCCGAACTGCTCAAGAAGGGCGTGACCGTCAACGCCATCTGCCCCGGCTATGTCGAGACCGAGATGCTGGAGGAGTCGATCCGCCGCGTCATGGAAAAGACCGGCCGGTCGGAAGCGGAAGCCCGACAGGGCTTCGCCGAGATCAATCCCAATCACCGCCTCGTCCAGCCCGAGGAAGTCGCGGCTGCCGCCCTGTGGCTGGTCAGCGACGCGGCCATCTCGGTAACAGGCGAAGCCATTCCGATTTCGGGAGGCGCATGATGGATGCCGCCCCTCTTGCAACCGTGAAGCCAGCCGCCGCGAACAAGGAGCGGCTGCGCCTCTGGATCCGGCTGCTGCGTGCCCAGCGTACCGTCGAGGCGGAACTGCGCGATCGGCTCAAACGCCGCTTCGAGACGACCTTGCCGCGCTTCGACGTGATGTCGGCGCTCTACCGTCGGCCCGAAGGCATGCTGATGAGCGACCTTTCGCGCTTCCTGCTCGTCTCCAACGGCAACGTGACCGGCATCGTGGACCGGCTGGTCGCGGATGGTTTTGTCATGCGCGCCGCGCGCGAGGGCGATCGTCGCACCTCGATCGTCAGCCTGACGCCGCGGGGACGCGAACTGTTCGCCGCGATGGCTGAGGAGCATGAGGTCTGGGTGGCCGAACTGCTCGCCGGGGTGAGCGAGTCCGAGGCGCGTGCGCTCTCCGCCACGCTCAAATCATTCCGCAGCAATTGGGAAGGTGAAGCATGACGGCGATGGCCGGACTGAAGCCGAAGCATTTTCTCTGGCGCATGGAGGGCGCTGTCGCAATCGTCCAGCTCGACCGGCCCGAGCGCAAGAACCCGCTCACCTTCGAGTCCTACGCCGAACTGCGCGACACCTTCCGCGACCTCGTCTATGCCGACGATGTCGATGTGGTCGTCTTCATGCCCAATGGCGGCAATTTCTCTTCCGGCGGCGATGTCCACGACATCATCGGACCGCTGACGAAGATGGACATGAAGGAACTGCTGGCCTTCACCCGCATGACAGGCGACTTCGTCAAGGCGATGATCAATTGCGGCAAGCCTATCATCTCCGCCGTCGACGGCGTCGCGGTGGGGGCGGGGGCGATCGTCACCATGGCCTCCGACATCCGTCTCGCCACGCCCGAGGCCAAGACGGCCTTCCTGTTCACCCGCGTCGGGCTTGCCGGCTGCGACATGGGCGCCTGCGCCATGCTGCCCCGCATCATCGGGCAGGGCAGGGCGGCCGAACTCCTCTATACCGGCCGCTCCATGAGTGCCGAGGAAGGCGAGCGCTGGGGCTATTACAACCGGCTGGTGCCGGCCGAGCAGCTGGAGGCGGAGGCCTTGAAGCTGGCAGCCCAGCTCGCCGCCGGCCCGACCTTCGCGCATGGCATCACCAAGACGCAGTTGAACCAGGAGTGGTCGATGAGCCTCGAACAGGCCATCGAGGCGGAGGCGCAGGCCCAGGCGATCTGCATGCAGACCGCCGATTTCGAACGCGCCTACAAGGCATTCGTGGCCAAGGAAAAGCCGGTGTTCGAGGGAAATTGATGAATATCTGGACGCCCCCTCCACCACGCTTCGCGCGGTCCCCCTCCCCCGCTTCGCAGGGGAGGATAAGCCGTGTTCGCGGCCCGATCCTCCCCCGTCCAGGGGAGAGGGGGACTGCCGAATGCGGTGGCGGGGGCGCTTATCGGCCCAATGCAGTTGGAGCACTTTATGCCTGACCGCTCTTTCCTTTCCTGGCCCTTCTTCGAGGATCGCCACCGCGACCACGCCGAGCGTCTGGAGGCGTGGTGTGCGGCCAACCTCCCGGTCGATCATGCCGATGTCGACGGCGCCTGCCGCAAGCTGGTGGCAGCCCTGGGTGAGGCGGGCTGGTTGAAGCCGAGCGCGGTGGATCCGGCCGATCCCGCGCCGCTCGACGTGCGCACGCTCTGCATCACACGCGAGACGCTGGCGCGTCATGACGGGCTGGCCGACTTCGCCTTCGCCATGCAGGGACTGGGCACTGGCGCCATCAGCCTGTTCGGTTCCGACCAGCAGCGCGCCTGGCTGGACAAGACCCGCAGCGGCAGGGCCATTTCCGCCTTCGCACTGTCGGAACCGCGGTCAGGTTCGGACGTCGCCAACATGGAAATGACGGCGACCCGCGACGGCGGCGACTATGTGCTGTCGGGCGAAAAGACCTGGATCTCCAATGGCGGCATCGCCGATCTCTATTGCGTCTTTGCCCGCACCGGCGAGGCGCCCGGTGCCAGGGGCATCTCCTGCTTCCTGGTGCCGGCCGAAACGGCTGGCCTGTCGGTCGCCGAGCGTCTCGAGGTCATTGCGCCCCACCCGCTGGCGCGGCTTGCCTTCGACGAGTGCCGCATTCCGGCTTCCGCGATGATCGGCGAGCCCGGCCAGGGTTTTCGCATCGCCATGTCGGTGCTTGATGTCTTCCGCTCGACGGTCGGCGCCGCTGCACTGGGTTTTGCGCGTCGCGCGCTGAACGAGAGCATTTCGCGCGTGGGCGACCGGCAGCTCTTCGGCGCGCCGCTCTTCGACCTCCAGATGGTGCAGGGGCACATTGCCGAGATGGCGCTCGACGTGGACGCGGCCGCGCTGCTCGTCTACCGCGCCGCCTGGACGAAGGATTCGGGCGCCCCGCGCGTCACCCGCGAGGCGGCGATGGCCAAGCTCTACGCCACCGATCGCGCGCAGGAGGTGATCGACAAGGCGGTCCAGCTTCATGGCGGCGACGGCGTGCGCAGGGGCCACATCGTCGAGAGCCTTTACCGCGAAATCCGCGCGCTGCGCATCTATGAAGGCGCCTCCGACGTCCAGAAGGTGGTGATCGCGCGCCAGGCCATGGGAGCCGCACAATGAAGCTCGGACCGACCGCGCATGTCGACAGCTTCGCGCGCGACAATCTCCCGCCCTTCGACCAGTGGCCCGATATCAATCTGGATGGCTTCGACTATCCCGAATACCTCAACTGCGCCGTCGAACTGACGGATCGCATGGTCGAGAAGGGGCTTGGCGACCGCACGGCGCTGATCGGAAATGGCCGTCGCCGCACGTACAAGGAACTGGCAGACTGGACCAACCGCCTGGCTCGGGCCCTGGTCGAGAATTACGGCGTGAAACCGGGCAACCGGGTCTTGATCCGCTCCGCCAACAACCCGGCCATGGTCGCGGCCTGGCTGGCGGCGACGAAGGCCGGCGCCGTCGTCGTCAACACCATGCCCATGCTGCGTGCGGGCGAACTGTCGAAGATCGTCGACAAGGCCGAGATTTCGGTCGCGCTCTGCGACACGCGGCTGATGGACGAGATGGTCGCCTGCGCGAAGGACAATCGCTACCTCAAGCAGGTGATCGGTTTTGACGGCACCGCCAATCACGATGCCGAACTCGACCGTGCGGCCCTCGACAAGCCGGTGCAGTTCGAAGCCGTGAAGACCGGGCGCGACGATGTCGCCCTGCTGGGCTTCACCTCCGGCACGACGGGTGTGCCCAAGGCGACGATGCATTTTCATCGCGACATCCTGATCATCGCCGACGGCTATGCAAAGGAAGTGCTCAACGTCACGCCAGACGACGTCTTCGTCGGCTCGCCGCCGCTGGCCTTCACCTTCGGGCTCGGTGGCCTGGCCGTGTTCCCGCTGCGCTTCGGCGCGGCCGCGACGCTGTTGGAAAGCGCCACGCCGCCCAACATGATCGACATCATCGAGACCTATAAGGCGACGATCTCGTTCACCGCGCCGACTGCCTACCGCGCGATGATGAAGGCCATGGACGAAGGCGCCGACCTTTCCTCGCTGCGCATCGCGGTGTCGGCGGGCGAGACGCTGCCGGGGCCGGTCTTCGAGGAATGGACGAAAAAGACCGGCAAGCCGATCYTCGACGGCATCGGCGCCACCGAGATGCTGCACATCTTCATCTCCAACCGACTCGACGACATGCATCCGGCGACGACGGGGCGCCCGATCACCGGATACGAGGCGCGAATCGTCGACGACAACATGCAGGAGGTGGCGCGCGGCGAGATCGGCCGGCTGGCCGTTCGCGGGCCGACCGGCTGTCGCTATCTCGCCGACGATCGCCAGAAGGACTATGTCAGGGATGGCTGGAACCTGACGGGCGACAGCTTCTATCAGGACGAAGACGGTCGCCTGCATTTCGCCGCCCGCTCCGACGACATGATCATCTCGGCCGGCTACAACATCGCCGGACCCGAAGTGGAGGCAGCGCTGCTTTCCCATGACGCGGTCATGGAATGCGCCGTGATCGGGGTCGCCGACGAGGCGCGCGGCCAGATCGTCGAGGCCCATGTGGTTCTGATGAAGGGCGTCGCGCCGGACGCGGCCTGCGTAAAGCTGCTGCAGGACCATGTGAAGGCTGTCATCGCGCCGTTCAAATACCCGCGTTCGGTGAAGTTCGTCAACGCGCTGCCCAAGACGGAAAGCGGCAAGATCCAGCGCTTCCGGCTGCGCAAGGAGGGCACGGCATGACCGACATCTTCGCCCGCACCCGCGAGCTCTTCCACATGCCGGAAGGCGTGATCTATCTCGACGGCAATTCGCTGGGTCCGTTGCCGAAAGCCGCTGCCGCCCGCGTTGCCGAGACGATCGAGAGCGAGTGGGGCAACGAACTCATCCGCGGCTGGAACTCTGCCGGCTGGATGGAGATGCCGTCGCGTGTCGGCGACCGCATCGCCCGCCTGATCGGCGCCGCGCCGGGTTCGGTGGTCACCGGCGACACGCTGTCGATCAAGGTCTACCAGGCGCTGGCTTCCGCGCTCGACCTGCGGCCCGACCGCAAGGTGGTGATTTCCGACAGCGGCAATTTCCCGACCGACCTCTATATGGCCCAGGGCCTGCTGCGCTCACTTGGGAAGGGACATGAGCTCAAGGTGGTGGCCCCCGAGGAGGTGGAGGAAGCGATCGACGAGACCGTCGCCGCCATCATGCTGACCGAGGTCGACTACCGCACCGGCCGACTGCACGACATGAAGGCGCTGACCGCGAAGGCACACGCGGCCGGCGCGCTCGCGATCTGGGATCTGGCTCATTCGGCCGGTGCCATCCCCGTCGACCTTGCCGGCGCCAGGGCGGATTTCGCGGTCGGCTGCACCTACAAATATCTCAATGGCGGCCCGGGCGCGCCAGCCTTCATCTATGTCTCTCCCGAGCATGGCGAAAAGGCCGTGCCCGCCCTGTCGGGATGGCTCGGGCACGAGGCGCCCTTCGCCTTCGATCCCGACTATCGTCCCGCTGCCGGCGTCGAACGCATGCGCGTCGGCACGCCGCCGATCATCGCTCTGGCCGCGCTCGATGCCGCGCTCAATGCCTGGGACGGCATCGGGATGGACGAGGTGCGGACCCGCTCCATCGAACTGTCCGAACGCTTTCTGGCGGAGGTCGAGACGCGCTGTCCGCAGCTGCAACTGGCCTCGCCCCGTGATCCCCTGCAGCGCGGCAGCCAGGTCTCCTTCCGCTTCGAGAATGGCTACGCCGCGATGCAGGCGCTGATCGCGCGCGGCGTGATCGGCGACTTCCGGGCGCCCGACATCATGCGCTTCGGCTTCACCCCTCTCTATCTCGGCATGGACGAGGTGCTGGCGGCCGTCGAAATCATCGAGGCCGTCATGGCCGGCCGTCACTGGGATCGTCCCGAATACAGGAAGCGGAGCAAGGTCACATGAGCGGCACGCGCGACATCACGCCCGAAGGCGCCGAGACCGATTTCCGCAAGCGCATGTCCTATGCGGATTACCTCAACCTGGACCAGGTCCTGAACGCGCAGTCCTTCCTGTCGGACTCGCCCGACGAATTGCTTTTCATCATCCAGCACCAGACGTCGGAACTCTGGATGAAACTCGCCATTCACGAGATCAGCTCGGCGATGCGGGCCATTCGCGCCAACGATTTGCAGCCTGCCTTCAAGATGCTGACGCGTGTCGCGCGTATCTTCGAGCAGCTGAACGGTGCCTGGGACGTGCTGCGCACGATGACGCCGTCCGAATATACGAGCTTCCGCGACGATCTCGGCCAGTCCTCCGGCTTCCAGTCATGGCAGTATCGCGCGGTCGAATTCCTGGCCGGCAACCGCAACATCGCGATGCTGAAGCCGCATGCCCACAAGGCCGAAACGCTGGCGCGGCTCGAGGCCATCCTGTCCGAACCGAGCCTCTACGACGAGGCCATCCAGCTCCTGGCGCGAAACGGCTTCGACATCGGAGACGATGCAAAGCGCGACGACTGGCGCGCGAGCCGGGTCGAGAACGACGCGGTCACCATGGCCTGGAAGGCCGTCTACGCGTCGCCCCGCGAGCACTGGATGCTCTACGAGCTGGCCGAGAAGCTGGTCGATTTCGAGGATTATTTCCGCCGCTGGCGCTTCAATCACGTCACCACCGTCGAGCGCATCATCGGTCTGAAGCGCGGCACCGGCGGCACGGCCGGCGTCTCCTATCTCCGGCGGATGCTGGAGGTGGAATTGTTTCCGGAACTGTGGAAGGTGAGGACAGTGCTCTAACGAGAGCGAGGCCGAACGGTCCGCCAGTCAAGGGAACACCTGATCGCGATGGTCGCGATCGGGACGGGCAGCGGGAACCTGCCCAGCGAGCAAAGGGAGTGAATGGCATGAAGAAGTTGCTTACCGCCGGCATTGTCGGCCTGTCCATGAGTGTATCGGGCCTTGCCCTGGCCGACGACATCAAGGTCGGCATGATCACCACGCTTTCGGGCGGCGGCGCCGGCCTCGGCATCGATGCCCGCGACGGTTTCCTGCTGGCGCTCCAGATGGCCGGCGCCGACAACATCGAGGTCGTCGTCGAGGACGATGGCCAGCGACCCGAACTGGCGGTCCAGATCGCCGATCGGATGATCCAGAACGATCAGGTCAACATCCTGACCGGCATCATCTTCTCGAACCTGGCCATGGCCGTCGTGCCGAGCGCCGTCCAGCAGGACATCATCTACCTGTCCAACAATGCTGGACCGTCGGCGCTTGCCGGCGCGCAGTGCCACGAGAACTACTTCAACGTCGCCTGGCAGAATGACAACCTCCACGAGGCAGCCGGTAGCTACGCCAACGAGGCAGGCTACGAGAACGTCTTCATCATGGCGCCGAACTATCCGGCGGGCACCGATGCGCTCACCGGCTTCAAGCGCTTCTTCGACGGCAATGTCGTCAACGAGATCTATACGCAGGTCGGCCAGAGCGATTATGCCAATGAGATCTCGCAGATCCGCGACTCGGGCGCGGATGCCGTCTTCTTCTTCCTGCCGGGCGGCATGGGCATCTCCTTCATGCGCCAGTACGACCAGTCCGAGATCGATGTCCCCGTCATCGGACCGGGCTTCTCCTTCAGCCAGGACATTCTCGCCGCTGTCGGACCTGGCGCGCTCGGCGTGATCAACACCTCGCAGTGGAACAAGGATCTCGACAACGAGGCCAACGTGGCCTTCGTCGCGGCCTTCCAGGAAGAGTATGGCCGTCTGCCTTCGCTCTATGCGAGCCAGGCCTTCGATACGGCGAACCTGATTATCTCGGCGGCAGCCAAAGCCGATATCGCTGATCTTGAGGCTTTCCGCGCCGCGCTTAAGGAGGCAGATTTCGACTCCACCCGAGGCGATTTCCGCTTCGGCAACAACAACCATCCGATCCAGACCATCTACGTTCGCGAAGTGGTCGAGGAAGATGGCGTGCTGACGAACCGCATCATCGGCACGGCTCTCGAGGATCACCAGGACGCCTACGCGGCTGACTGCTCGATGGAATAAGGTTGGCCAGCCACGGCCGCGACAGCGGTCGTGGCGCCTTCGTCCCGCAAATCATGTCACCGGCGGCGCGATCCCCATCGCCCCCGATCCGAGACGGTTAGCAGCCTTGTCCATCGCTCTTCTGCTCGAACAGATTCTCAACGGCCTTCAGCTCGGCGTCATGCTGTTCCTGATGGCGGCTGGCCTGACGCTGATCTTCGGCGTCATGGGGCTGATCAACCTCGCCCACGGATCGCTCTACATGGTGGGCGCCTTCGCCTGTGCGACGGTCGCAGCCTGGACCGGCTCCTTCTGGCTTGGTCTCGTTGCCAGCCTCGTCGCCGCGGCCGCCGCGGGCGCCATCGTCGAGATGACGGTGATTCGGCGATTATACGACCGCGACCATCTCGATCAGGTGCTGGCGACCTTCGCGCTGATCCTGATCTTCTCGGAAGGCACGCGCTGGGTGTTCGGTTCGCTGCCGCTCTACCTCAACATTCCCGACCTTCTGCGCGGCACGATCCCGCTGCCAGGCGGCGGCCGCTACCAGATCTACCGGATCGCCATCATCGCCGTCGGCGTCGCGGTTGCGGTCGGGCTCTGGCTGCTGATCGCCAGGACAAGGCTCGGCATGCGCATCCGCGCAGGTGAGTCCGACCGCGAGATGATCGCCGCACTCGGCATCGACATCCGCACGCTCTACACGGTCGTCTTTGCCATCGGTGCAGCCCTGGCTGGCCTGGCGGGCGCCATGGTCGGCGCGCTGCAATCGGTCCAGGTGGGCATGGGCGAGCCGGTGCTGATCCTTGCCTTCGTGGTGATTGTCATCGGCGGCATAGGCTCGATCAAAGGAGCCCTGGTCGGCGCGGTCCTTGTGGGCTTGATCGACACGATGGGCCGCTTCCTGCTGCCGCGTGCCTTTTCCGTCTTCATGGATCCGTCCGAGGCGAGCCTCATCGGCTCGGCGATCGCTTCGATGCTGATCTACATGTTCATGGCCCTGGTGCTGGCGTTCCGCCCGCGCGGCCTGTTCGCCACGGCGAAGTGAGGGCGGCCGCATGACCATGAACCGCGAAACCATCGTCAACATCTCACTCGCGCTGCTGCTGCTGGCCATACCGCTGATCGCGCTGCAGCTGAACTCGCCCTTCTACGTCACACTGGCCACCCGCATGGCCATCCTGGCGCTGGCGGCGGTCGGGCTCAACCTGGCACTCGGGCTTGGCGGGATGGTGTCCTTCGGCCACGCCGCCTATTTCGGTGTCGGGGGCTATGTGGCCGGCATCCTGGCACACCACGCCTTTTCGGGCCTGCCGCTCGATTTCGGCCTCTTCCAGGTTCCCGGCACCAACATGATGCCCATCATCTGGGTCGTCGCCATTCTTGTCTCCGGCCTTCTGGCGCTCTTCATCGGGGCGATCTCGATCCGCACGTCGGGCGTCTACTTCATCATGATCACGCTGGCCTTCGCGCAGATGACCTACTACTTCGCCAATTCCTGGCCGGCCTATGGCGGCGAGGACGGGCTGTCGATCTTCGTGCGCAACCAATTTCCCGGCGTGAACACGCTGAGGCCGCTCACCTATTTCTTCATCTGCTACGCCATCCTGCTCGCGGCGCTCGTCCTGTTTGCCGCGATCCGCGATTCCCGTTTCGGCGCCGCGCTGCAGGCCGCCCGGCAGAACGAGGTGCGGGTCGCGACCGTGGGCATCAACGCCAATCGCATCCGCCTCGCCGCCTTCGTCATTTCGGGCATGATCACGGGACTGGCCGGCGCGCTCTACGCCGATCTCAACCGCTTCGTCAGCCCGTCGATGCTGTCCTGGCACATGTCGGGCGAGTTCATCGTGCTGATCATCCTGGGCGGCGTGGCAAGGCTCTACGGGCCGGTGGCGGGTGCGATGCTGTTCGTCATGTTCGAGTTCCTGCTGGGCGGGATGACGGATCGCTGGCAGTTCTTCCTCGGCCTTGTGCTTCTCGGCGTCGTTCTGCTGGCGCGTGGCGGACTTGTGGGCTGGCTTGCGGGGAGGGCGCGTCATGGCTGAACCCATCCTCGACATCAGGCAATTGTCGAAAAGCTTCGGAGCCCTGAAGGCGACGGACGGCGTCGACCTCGATCTCGTGCCCGGCGAAATCCATGCCCTGATCGGCCCCAACGGCGCCGGCAAGTCGACGCTGATCAACCAGATCGCGGGCACGCTGCGCCCCGACACGGGAACGATCCGTTTCCTCGGCCAGGTGATCAACGACCTGAAGGTGCCCGAGCGCGCCCGGCTCGGGCTCGGGCGGAGCTTCCAGATATCCTCGCTGGCGCCCGAATTCTCGGCGCTGCGCAACGTCATGCTGGCGGTGCAGTCGGTGCAGGGATCGAGCTTCCGCTTCTTCAAGCCGGTAATGCGCGACGCCTCGCTGATCGCTCCTGCCATGGAGGTGCTGGAACGGGTGGGCCTCGCCGAGCGCGCGCGCATCCCCGTGGCCGAGCTTTCGCATGGCGAGCGACGGCAGCTCGAGATCGCCATCGCGCTGGCGCTGGGCTCCCGGGCCTTCCTTCTGGACGAACCCATGGCCGGCATGGGGCCGGAGGGCTCCAAGACGCTGACCGGCTTCCTCGACAAGCTGCGTGAGGAAGCCCCCATCCTGCTGGTGGAACACGACATGGACGCGGTCTTCGCGCTGGCCGACCGCATCACCGTGCTCGTCTATGGCCGCGTCATCGCGTCCGGCAAGGTCGAGGACATCCGGAAGGATCCCGAAGTTCGCAAGGCCTATCTGGGAGACGAGCAATGAGCCTTCTCCAGGTTTCCGCGATCGAGGCGCGCTATGGCCCGGTACAGGCGCTTTTCGGCGTCGATCTGGACGTGAGCGAAGGCGAAGTCGTCGCGTTGATGGGGCGCAACGGCATGGGCAAGACGACGACCATTCGCGCCATTCTCGGCCTCACTCCCGTCTCGTCGGGGACAGTCCGCTTCGCCGGGCGCGAGATCGGCACCATGGCGTCGCACCGTATTGCCCGGCTGGGGATCGGTCTTGTGCCGGAGGGTCGGCGCTGCTTTCCGAACCTCACCGTGGAGGAAAACCTCCTGGCCGCCGCCCGCAAGGGCCGCTGGAGCCGGACTGCGGTCGAGGAACTGTTTCCCCGCCTGCGCGAGCGGCGCGATCAGTATGCCCATTCGCTGTCGGGTGGCGAACAGCAGATGCTGGCGATCGGACGCGCCCTGATGACCAACCCCACATTGCTCGTCCTCGACGAGGCAACGGAAGGTCTGGCGCCGGTGATCCGTCACGACATCTGGAACGTGATCCGCAAGCTCAAGGACGAGGGCCAGTCGATTCTGATCGTCGACAAGACGCTTTCCGAACTGCTGCCCGCGGCGGATCGATGCTTCGTCCTCGAAAAGGGCGTCACGGTCTGGTCCGGCCTGCCGGGCGAGCTGACGCCGGAACTGCAGGACCGGTATCTGGGTGTATAATGTCTGATGGAGGAAAGATGTCGGCGGTCTCATCCGTTCACGAGGAACTGCACCCGGCCAATTGGGCCAAGCCGATCGGCTATGCCAATGGCATCGCGGCCACCGGCAGGCTGGTCTTTATCGGCGGCCAGATCGGCTGGACAGGCGACCAGCGCTTCGAGGCCAAGGATCTGGCGGGCCAGATCCGGCAGACGCTGGCCAACATACTGGCTGTCCTGTCGGAGGCCGGCGGTCGTCCCGAGCACATCACCCGCCTGACCTGGTACATCGTCGACAAGAAGGAATACCTCGCCAGTCTCAGGGAAATCGGTGCAGCCTATCGAGAGATGATGGGCAAGCATTTTCCGGCCATGGCGATGGTGCAGGTCGTGGCGCTGATCGAAGACGATGCGCGGGTCGAAATCGAGGCCACCGCGGTGATCCCCGAGCAGAACTGACATTTTCAGCGGAACATTTTCGCTGGAGGCCCGTTAGACCAATCGAGCAGTGGAAGGGGCCGCAGCGACGATGGGATCGGGGGATATCACCCTGGGCACGGCGAATGCCAGTTTTCGTGACCGCAGCGGTCGCGGAAGATATTCGTGCTTCCTCCTGCTGTGCGACGCGGCCTCGACGAGAGGGTTGGCGCGATGAACCTCCAAAGCGTGCCCTACGATCCCTATTGCGGTCCCGCGCCCGCGCCTGCGGACATCTGGAGCAGCTGGAACTTCGATCCGTGGCTGCTCGTCGCGCTGGCCGCGACATTCCTGTTTTGTGCGGCGCTTTCGATGCGTGGGGTTCTGGCGCGTGAGGGACGTCTGCACTCCACTCTCGGGACCGTCGTCCTCATCATCGCCTTCGTCACGCCGCTCTGTGCATTGAGCACCGCGCTCTTTTCGGCCCGCGTGATGCATCACGTGCTTCTGGTCGCAGGTGCCGCGCCGCTGTTCGCGCTGGCTTTTCCGGCGCGCGATTGGCTTCGACGTGTCCCGCTGACGGCGCTCTTTCTGGCCCATACCATCGCCATGTGGGTGTGGCACGCGCCGGCCCCCTATGCCTTCGCTTTGTCCTCACACGCCGCCTACTGGCTCATGGAGGGCACGCTCTTCGTCACCGCCTTCCTTCTGTGGCAGTCGATGCTCGCACGCTGGGCTCATCCGGGCGCCGTGTCGATCGCCCTTCTGGGCTCCATCGTCCAGATGGGCATGCTGGGCGCGCTCATCACCTTCGCGGGGCGGGCAATGTATGATCCGCACCTGACCACGACGCTGCCTTTCGGACTGACGCCGCTCGCCGACCAGCAGCTGGCGGGCCTCTTGATGTGGGTGCCCGCAACGATCCCCTATCTTGCCGCTGCGCTCGTTCTCCTGGCGCGCTTCCTGACGCCGGACGCATCGCGTGGCGAGGCGCGATGATCGTCTGGCTGAAGTTCGTCCACGTGGCCGCGATATCTCTCTGGTGTGCCGGCCTGATCTGCCTGCCGGGTCTCTATCTGCAGCGCGCCCATGTGCCCGACCGCAACACCTTGCACCGGCTGCAAGGCTTCGTGCGCTTCTGCTACATCGTGCTGGTCTCGCCGGCAGCCTTCATGGCAGTGGCCACCGGCACGGCCCTGATCTTCCTCCAGCAGACCTTCGATCCCTGGTTTACCGCCAAGCTCGTCTTTGTCGGCGTGCTCGTGGGCATCCATGTCGTCACGGGGCTTGTCATCGTGAGGCTGTTCGAGGACGGCGAGGTCTACCCCGTCTGGCGCTTTCTGGCCGTGACGGTCTTTACCGTTCTGACGACGCTGGCCATTCTCTTCTTCGTCCTGGGCAAGCCCGCCCTCGATTTCGACATGCTCCCGCCCGACTTCCATCAGCCCGGGGCCCTGCGCCGCCTGGTACTCGATCTGCTGCCGTGGACGTCGCCATGAGCAGGTCGGCCATCAAGCGCATCTGCGTCCTGGGCGTGACGGGCCTGCTGACCGCAGGCTGCACGGGCCCGCTCTCGACGCTCGAACCTGCGGGGCCGGCCGCGGCGTCGATCGCGCTTTTGTGGTGGATCATGCTGGCCGGTTCGGTCGTGCTTTTTGCGATCGTGATCGGCCTTTTCACTCTCGCCTTCTACCGTCCGGCCTGGCTGGCGGGCATCTCGGCGCGCAACTGGATCCTTCATGGCGGCATCACCATGTCGTCCGTCGTCATCCTGCTGCTGCTCGTCGCCGCCTTCGTCCTGGGCGAGCGGCTCGTGGCGCGGCCCCTGGCCGATCCGCCGCTCGCCGTGCAGGCCAACGGGCGCATGTGGGTGTGGGAGTTTTCCTATCCCTCCGTCGAAGGCCCGTCGCTCACGACCAACGTGCTCCACATCCCCGCCGGGGAGATCGTGGATGTCCGGGTCACCTCGTCGGATGTCATCCATTCTTTCTGGTCGCCGCGGCTGGCGGGCAAGATCGACGCGGTGCCCGGCCACGAGAACGTCGTGCGGCTGACGGCGGAGCGGCCCGGCACCTATCGCGGCGTCTGCGCGGAATTCTGCGGCGTGGGGCATACGCAGATGCATTTCACGGTGATCGCCCATCCGCCCGAGGCATACGAGCAGGCACTGGCTGACGCGATCGCAGCGGAGACGACGGAATGAACCGCGAACCAGAGCGCCTCAACCCGATCGCGCTTCATCGCCAGCTGGCCGCGATCTGGGATTCCGGCAAGGGCCTGCAGCGCCTGGGCGCGGTAAACCATACCGTGCTCGGCAAGCGCTTCATGGTGACGGCATTCGTCTTCTTCGCGATCGGCGGCGTGCTGGCCATGCTGATCCGCGCCCAGCTGGCCACCCCCCATTCCGCCTTCATGGACGCGGCGACCTACAACCAGATCTTCACGATGCACGGCACCGTGATGATGTTTCTCTTCGCCATCCCCATGCTGGAGGGCGCGGCGATCTATTTCCTGCCCAAGATGCTGGGCGCGCGCGACCTCGCCTTTCCGCGGCTCACGGCACTCGGCTACTGGTGCTATCTCTTCGGCGGCACCATCATCATCGTGGCGATGCTGGCGGGCGTTGCGCCGGACAGCGGCTGGTTCATGTACACCCCGCTGTCGTCGCGCCCCTTCTCGCCCGGGGTCAATGCCGATGTCTGGCTGCTCGGCATCACCTTCGTCGAGATTTCGGCGGTCTGCGCGGCGATCGAGATCACGGTCTCCATTCTCAAGCTGCGCGCGCCGGGCATGTCGCTGGACAAGATGCCGATCTTCGGCTGGTACATGCTCGTCACCGCGCTGATGATGATTTTCGGCTTCCCGCCGCTGATCCTCGCCTCCATCCTGCTTGAGGTCGAGCGCGCCTTCGACTTCCCGTTCTTCGATCCGACGCGGGGCGGGGACTCGCTGTTGTGGGCGCATCTCTTCTGGCTGTTCGGACACCCCGAGGTCTACATCATCTTCCTGCCGGCGGCCGGTGCGGTATCGATGATCCTGCCGGTTCTGGCCCGCAACCCCCTGATGGGCTACCGCGCCATCATCGTGGCCCTCATCGCCATGGCATTCCTGTCCTTCGGGATCTGGGTCCACCACATGTTCACGCTGGGCATTCCCCACCTGGCGCTGGCCTTCTTTTCGGCGGCGAGCGCGCTGGTGGCGATACCGACGGGCATCCAGATCTTCGCCTGGATTGCCACGCTGGCCCATGGCCGGCCCCGTTTCGAGATTCCGATGCTCTACATCTTCGGTTTCCTCGTCGTCTTCGTGGCGGGGGGGCTGACCGGAGTCATGCTCGCCATGGTGCCTTTCAACTGGCAGGCGCACGACACCCATTTCGTCGTCGCGCATCTCCACTACGTGCTCGTCGGCGGCTTCGTCTTCCCGATGCTGGCGGCGGCCTATTACTGGCTGCCGCAGGTGACCGGACGCCTGCCCGTGTTCAAGCTGTCGATTCCCGCCTTCTGGCTGATCTTCATCGGCTTCAACATGACCTTCTTCATGATGCACATCACGGGGTTGAGGGGCATGCCGCGGCGGGTCTTCACCTATCCGGCCGACATCGGCTGGGACTGGCTCAACCTCCTGTCGTCCGTCGGCGGGTTCATCCTGACCATGGGCTTTGCGCTGTTCGTCATCGACGTGGTGCTGCAATTGCGCTTCGGCAAGCCCTTCCGCCGCAACCCCTGGGGGGCCGGCACGCTTGAATGGGCGCAGCCGACGCCGCCGCCTTCCTACAATTTCGCCTCGCTTCCGACCGTCGACCGGCGCGCGGACACGCTCGATGCGGGGCGGATGGGCGCCGAGCTTGCCGGCGGGCGCGGCTATCTGGGCTTTGCCCGCAACGGGTGGATGGAGACGCTCGCCGTCGACATGACGACCGGGCGGCCCGAGCATGTCGTGCTGCTGCCCAACAACTCGATGCTGCCCTTGTGGACCTCGCTTGCCATTGGCGGCTTCGTCCTGTCGCTTTTGTTCCAGTTCTATCTGTTCTCGCTGGTGCCGCTCGCGCTGGTGCTGGTTCTCGCACTCTCGTGGACCCGCACGACCGGCCAGCGTGCGGATCGTGGCCCGATCCCGATCGGGCGCGGCGAGATGGCGCCGACCCACTATGAGATATCGGGCGCGCCATCCTGGTGGGGCATGGTCTTCACCCTGTTCGCCAACGGCACGCTGTTTGCCTCGCTGCTTTTCGGGGCGCTGTTCCTGTGGGCGGTGGCGCCCAACTGGCCGCCGCCTTCGACCGGCGAGATCGGCCTCGTTGCACCGGTGCTCGTGCTCCTCGCCTTCGCACTGGCGGCGGGAACGAACCACCTCGCGGTCGCCGCCAATCGGCGCGGCGGCTCGCCACTGCTCTGGCTCGCGCTGTGCGCCGCGGCGCATCTGACCGCGGTGATCGTACTGGTCTGGTGCATCCGCAATGTCGTCCCCGATCCGACGAGCCATGCCTACGCGGCGGTGTGTTTCATCCTTTTGGCCTATGCCGCGCTTCACTCGTCGCTGGGGGCGGTGTTCGCGTTTTATGGTTTCGAGCGTTTCCGCCAGGGATACGTGTCGGCGGTTCGCAGCCTCGATCTGAGGATCGGCAGCCTCTGGCACGACTACACGGCCGGTACCGGTGCCATCGCCGTCATTCTCGTCGTCCTGATGCCGGCCCTGGTGGCGATGGGGGCCTGGCAGCAATGAAGCAGAGCCCCGTTCCCGCCCGCCGGATGATCTGGCTCGTGCTTGGCCATGTCGCCTGGGCGGCGGGGTTTGTCGCCCTCTATGCGGGCCTGTCCATCGGTTGCGAATATGGCTGGCATGTCATGGAACTGGCCGGCGGCGTGAGCGTGCAGCGTGCCATGCTGATTGTCCTGTTCCTCGCGACACTGGCCGCGACGTCGGTCATCGCCTTTCTGAGCTGGCGGCGCTGGTCGGCTGCGCGGACAAAGACAGCTGCCGCGGCACCGGCACCTTTCCTGGAATGGGCTTCCTTCATCTCCTCACTGACCGCAGTGGCCGCCGCCATCGTCTCGCTGGCCCCGTCCTTCGTCCTGACCACCTGCTATTGAGGGGCGCCCTACAGGTACTGAAACCGGTTCGGCTTCGCCGCAAGGCGGCGTCGCTGACGCGATTGCGATCAAGATTTAAATCGTTTTAGGTCGCCCGTCCCTTGACACGTCGGCAGCGCAACGCCGACTATTACGTCAAGCCAAACCGCGCTGGAGGAGCAAGGGGAGGTCGCTCCGCCACAGGCGGACGTCTTCTCCATTGACCTTCGGGTGAGAACGAAAAGGTCAATTTCGGGAGGATTTCATGACCAGCAAACTGTTTCTGTCGGGCGTCGCCGCAACGGCGCTGCTTTTCGCCGCGCCCGCCTGGGCGCAGCTCGTCTTCGAGCCGGGCGAGGGAGACTTCAACTGGTCGAGCTTCGAGGACTTCGCCGGCGCCCACGACCTGAGCGGCGAGACGATCGAGATCACCGGACCCTGGACCGGCGAGGATGCCCGCCTGGTCAACAGCGTCGTCGCCTATTTCGAAGAGGCGACCGGCGCGAACGTGAACTACACGGGCTCCGATTCCTTCGAGCAAGACATCGTGATTTCGGCCCAGGCCGGGTCTCCGCCCAACATCGCGGTCTTCCCGCAGCCGGGTCTCGCCGCCGACATGGCGTCTCGCGGCTTCCTGTCACCGCTCGACGAGGGCACCGCCGACTGGGTGCGGGAGAACTACGCGGCGGGCGATTCCTGGGTCGATCTCGGCACCTATGCCGGCCAGGACGGCGAGGAAGCCCTCTATGGCTTCTTCTACAAGGTCGATGTCAAATCGCTGGTCTGGTACTCGCCCGAACAGTTCGAAGAGGCCGGCTACGACATCCCCCAGACCATGCAGGAGCTCAAGGACCTTACACAGCAGATAGTCGATGACGGCGCCACACCATGGTGCGTCGGGCTCGGCTCCGGCGCCGCCACCGGCTGGCCGGCGACCGACTGGGTCGAGGACATCATGCTGCGGCTGCACGCGCCGGAGGTCTATGACGACTGGGTCTCAAACAACATGCCCTTCGACGACGAGCGCGTGGTCGAGGCGATCGAGGAATTCGGCTGGTTCGCGCGCAACGACGATTTCGTGCAAGGCGGTGCGCAGGCGGCCGCCACCACCGATTTCCGCGACAGCCCGAGCGGGCTCTTTTCCTTCCCGCCGCAGTGCTACATGCACAAGCAGGCGAGTTTCATTCCGACCTTCTTCCCGGACGGCAGCCAGTACGGCGAGGATTTCGACTTCTTCTACTTCCCCGCCGATGCCGAGCGCGACCTCGGCAATCCGGTGCTGGGCGCCGGCACGCTTTTTGCCATCACCAATGACAGCGACGCGACCCGCGTCTTCATGGAGTTCCTGAAGACGCCGATCGCGCACGAGATCTGGATGGCACAGTCCGGCTTCCTGACGCCGTTCACGGAAGTCAATTCCGATGTCTTCGGCGACGATTCGCTGCGGGCCATGAACGACATCCTGCTCGAAGCGACGACCTTCCGCTTCGATGCGTCCGACCTGATGCCGGGCGAGATCGGCGCTGGTGCCTTCTGGACCGGAATGGTCGATTTCGTCACCGGCGCGGATGCCGAGGACGTCGCGCGCACCATCCAGCAGCGCTGGGACGCCATCAACTAGGGGCGACCCGACATGCCGGTCCATGCGGTGAAAGCCGCCCGGACCGGCGACCGGCGCAGCGGCAAAGGGCAAGGCGATGACGCCACTCCTGCAAGGCATGGTCACCATCGTGGTCGGCGTGATCGGCTGCGTGGGCTATTTCTACGTCTCCAACTGGATTGTCGACCACGTCATCTTTCCGGCGCGGGGACCCAATGCCGGCCGCAACATCAACCGCGCCAATCGGCTCAGGCCGTGGCTTTTCCTTTTCCCGGCCATCTTCGCACTCGGGCTCTATCTGGTTTATCCGGTCATCGGCTCGTTCTGGCGCTCGCTGTTCAACCGGGCCGGCACCGAGTTCATCTGGTTCGGCAATTATGTCGCGCTCTTCAACGAGGGCGAGTTCCGGCAGAGCGTGCTGAACAACCTCATGTGGATTCTCGTCGTGCCCGCGGGGGCGACCTTTTTCGGCCTGATCTCCGCGCAACTGACCGACAAGCTCTCCTGGGGTAATGTCGCGAAGTCGCTGATCTTCATGCCGATGGCGATCTCCTTCGTCGGGGCGTCGCTGATCTGGAAATTCGTCTACGCCAACAATTTCGACATCGGCCTCATCAATGCGATCCGCGAAATGTTCGGCGCCGCCCGGCCCGTCGACGTCCTGCAGATTCCGTTCTGGAACAATTTCTTCCTGATGTTCATCCTGATCTGGATCCAGACCGGCTTTGCGATGGTCATCCTGTCGGCCGCCCTGCGCGGCATACCGGAGGAGACTGTGGAGGCGGCCGTGATCGACGGTGCCAATCCCTTCCAGATATTCTTCAGGATCAAGATCCCGCAGATCATGGGCACGATCGTCGTGGTGTGGACCACGATCACCATTCTGGTGCTCAAGGTCTTCGACATCGTCTACGCCTCGACCGGTGGCAATTTCGGGACCCAGATCCTGCCCAGCTACATGATGACCTACATGTTCCGCGACGATGGGCGCGCCACCGCGGTCGCCTTCGTCATCATGCTTCTCGTCCTGCCGGTGATGATCTGGAACATCCGCCAGGCACGCCGCGAAATGCGCTGAGGGAGAGGGACGCGATGGCCAACACCGCCGAAAAGGTTGCGATGCAGCCGGGCTTCACGCTCCAGACGCCGGCAAGGTCGCGCGTGGCGGCCAAGACCTCCGCCCTCAACTGGGCGGTGCGCATCTCGGTGATCCTGATCGTTCTGCTATGGTTGATCCCAACGCTGGGGCTCTTCATCTCCTCCTTCCGCGACCGCGACCAGATCTCGGCGACCGGATGGTGGAAGGCGCCCTTCGCGGTGGAACTGACCTTCCGGGCCCGCGCGCCCGCCGCCGACCAGCGTCTGGAAGACGGGCAATGGATCATCGAAGGCAGCGTCTTCGATGACCCGGAGCAGTCGCGCTGGTTCCCCGACCAGACCGGCGAGGTGACCGCCTTCGGCAATCGCGGCGTGGCGCCCGCGGAGTTTCCGGCCGGCCAGACGGCGGAAATCCGCGATGGCGAAACCCTGCGCGTCGAGCGCGACGGCACGTTCGTGGCGACATCGTCCGAAGAGTTCTCCGGCGCGGGGCCCCGCCTCTATTTCGAGGCCCTAACGCCGCCCCGCTTCACGCTTGCCAATTACGAGACGGTGCTGCGCGCCGACAATATGGACCGCGCCTTCATCAACACGCTGACGGTGGCGATCCCGGCCACCATCATTCCGATCCTGATCGCCGCCTTCGCCGCCTATGCGCTCGCCTGGATGGAATTTCCCGGCCGCGCGCTGCTGATCGCCGCCGTGGTCGGGCTGCTCGTCGTGCCGCTCCAGCTTGCCCTCGTGCCACTGCTCAACCTGCACAACCGCGTCGGGATCGGCCAGAGCTTCCTCGGCATCTGGCTCGCCCACACGGGGTTCGGGCTGCCGCTCGCCATCTATCTCCTGCGCAACTACATGGTCGGGCTTCCGCGCGACATCATCGAGAGCGCGCGCGTGGACGGGGCGACCGATTTTCAGATTTTCGTGAAGATCGTGCTGCCGCTTTCCTTCCCCGCACTCGCCTCCTTTGCCATCTTCCAGTTCCTGTGGACCTGGAACGATTTGCTCGTGGCCAAGGTCTTTCTGCCGAGCGCTGCCGAAAGCCAGGTCATGACCGTGAAGATCGCCGACGACCTTCTGGGATCGCGTGGCGGAGACTGGGGTATCCTCGCCACGGCCGCCTTCGTGTCGATCGCCGTGCCGCTGCTTGTATTCTTCACGCTGCAACGCTATCTCGTGCGCGGCCTTTTGGCCGGCTCGGTGAAGGGTGGCTGAACGCATGAGCGCGCCCGCCGCAATACTTCAGATGGACGTGCCGATGTCTCATCCACAGGTGGACCGGGACTGGTGGCGTGGCGCGGTGATCTACCAGATCTACCCCCGTTCCTTCCAGGATTCCAGCGGAGACGGCATCGGCGACCTCGCCGGCATTCGTCGCCGTCTTCCCTATATCGCGTCGCTTGGCGTCGATGCGATCTGGATTTCGCCCTTCTTCACGTCCCCGATGAAGGATTTCGGCTACGACGTGTCGGATTATTGCGGCGTCGACCCGATGTTCGGCTCGCTGGAGGATTTCGACGATCTCGTCGCAGAGGCCCACCGGCTGGACCTCAAGGTGATGATCGATCTCGTCATCTCGCACACTTCCGACGAGCATCCCTGGTTCAAGGAGAGCCGGTCGAGTCGCGACAATCCGAAGGCCGACTGGTACGTCTGGGCCGATTCGCGCGGCGACGGTTCGCCACCCAACAACTGGCTGTCGATCTTCGGCGGCTCGGCCTGGCAGTGGGATACGCGCCGGCGCCAGTACTATCTCCACAACTTTCTCGTGGAGCAGCCGGACCTCAATTTCCACAATACCGAAGTTCAGGATGCGGTGCTGGCGTCCTCGCGCTTCTGGCTCGAACGCGGCGTCGACGGTTTCCGGCTCGACACCATCAATTTCTATTTCCACTCGCAGGGGCTGGAGGACAATCCGCCGCTGCCCGAGGACCAGCGCAACGATTCCATCGCGCCGTCGGTGAACCCCTACAACTACCAGGACCACATCTACGACAAGAGCCGTCCCGAAAACCTGGCCTTCCTGGAGCGTTTCCGGGCGCTGCTGGACGAGTTCCCGGCGGCCGCCGCCGTGGGCGAGGTGGGCGACGCGCAGCGCGGGCTCGACATCGTGGCCGACTACACGGCCGGGTCCAAGCGCGTGCACATGTGCTACGGCTTCGATTTCCTGAGCCCGGAGAAGATCAGCGCCGGCAAGGTGCGTCGCGTGCTGGAGACGTTCGAGGCCGTGGCCGGCGAGGGCTGGTCATGCTGGGCCTTCTCCAACCACGACGTGGTGCGCCACGCCTCCCGCTGGGCGCGCGAAGAACCGGACCCGCAGGCCTATGTGAAGGTCGTCGCCGCGGTGCTGATGTCGTTGCGCGGTTCGGTCTGCATCTACCAGGGCGAGGAACTGGGGCTCGGCGAGGCGGATCTTGCCTTCGAGGATCTGCGCGATCCCTATGGCATCCGGTTCTGGCCGGAGTTCCGCGGCCGCGACGGATGCCGAACGCCGATGGTCTGGGAAGAGGGCCAGCTGTCCGCCGGCTTCTCTGACGGCCGCCCCTGGCTGCCGGTGCCGCCGGAGCACGTTCCACTCTCGGTCGATCGTCAGGAGGAAACAGAGGATTCCGTCCTTTCCCACTATCGCCGCATCATCGCTTTCCGCCGCGATCACCCCGCTCTGGTGAAGGGTTCGATCCGTTTCCTGCCCATGGGTGACCCGCGTCTGGTCGTGTTCGAGCGCGAGCATGCTGGCGAGCGACTGATCTGCGCCTTCAATCTGGGTGCCGAGGCCGCCACGGCCGAACTCGACGGCATTTCCGCCGTATCGATTCCCGGGCACGGCATGGCCGGCGGCGAACTGGTGGGCAACGAAATCAGTCTCGCCGGCTACGGTGCCTGGTTCGGGAGACGCGCCTGAACGGCAGAGAGCAGCCGGGCTGATGAATTCGGGCGCCAAGCCGGCGCCATTGGGAGGAAGACATGGCCGATCTGGTTCTGCGGGATCTGAGGAAATCCTACGGCACCCTGGAGATCCTGCATGGGATCGATCTCGACATACGCTCGGGCGAATTCGTGGTCTTCGTCGGCCCGTCCGGCTGTGGCAAGTCGACCCTGCTGCGGACCATAGCCGGGCTTGAGAGCATCACCGCGGGCACGCTGTCGATTGGCGGGCAGGTGGTCAACGACATCCCACCCTCGATGCGCGGCATCGCGATGGTGTTCCAGTCCTACGCGCTGTATCCCCACATGACGGTCTACGAGAACATGGCCTTCAGCATGCGCATCGCGCGCGCATCGAAGGACGAGATCGATGCCCGCGTGCGCAAGGCCGCGGAGATCCTGCAGCTCACCGACTATCTGGACCGGCTGCCGAAGGCGCTGTCGGGCGGCCAGCGGCAGCGCGTGGCGATCGGCCGGGCCATCGTGCGCGATCCGAAGGTCTTTCTTTTCGACGAGCCGCTGTCGAACCTGGACGCGGCCCTGCGCGTGGCGACCCGTATCGAGATCGCCAAGCTCAAGGAATCGATGCCCGACACGACCATGGTCTACGTCACCCACGACCAGGTCGAGGCCATGACGCTGGCCGACCGGATCGTGGTGTTGAAGGACGGCTACGTGGAGCAGGTCGGATCGCCGATGGATCTCTATTGCCATCCCGGCAATCTTTTCGTCGCCCAGTTCATCGGCTCGCCCTCGATGAACATCCTTCACGCCACGGTCGAGAAGGCGGGTGCTTCGACGACGGTGTCGCATCCTGCCGGGCGGAACGTGGTCGTGCCGGTCGCCACACCTGCCGACGCGCAAGGCCGGCAGATCAGCTTCGGTGTCCGGCCCGAGGACCTCTCGATTGCCGAGGGGAGCGATTATCTGTTCGAGGGTCCGGTCGATTATGTCGAGCAGCTGGGGGAGGTTCAGCTCGCCTATGTTGATATCGGGCGAGAAGACGAACCGCTGGTCGTCAAGACGCCGGGCAACGTGACCATCCAGCGCGGGGCCACGCTTCGACTGGCGGCCGATCCCGGCAATCTGCACATCTTCGATCCGGATGGCCGTGCCTATGGCCGGGAGCGGTCGGCCATCGCCGCCGAATAGGCGCTCAGCCTTCCAGCGCTGACTGTCGGTCGGTGCCTGTCCGGGCGATTTGCGCGGCGCGCGCCGACGACACCGCGAAGGCGGCAATGAACAGCCCGGTCATGACGAGCACGATGGTCGGCGCCGGCGCGCTGTCGATGAAGAAGCTCAGATAGACGCCGGCAACCGCCGAAAGCGCGGCCACGGCCACTGCGACGGCCAGCATCGCGCCGAAGCGGCGGGTGACGAGAAAGGCGGTGGCGCCGGGCGCGATCAGGAAGGCGATGGCCAGGATGATGCCCACCGCCTGCAATGCGCCCACCACCGTGAGCGAGATCATGGCCAGCAGCCCGTAGTGGAGGAGCCGCACGGGCAGGCCGATGGCGCGTGCGTGCTGGGCATCGAAGGCATGCAGCGCGAGATCGCGGCCGAAAAGGCCGATGGCACCGATGACGGCCGCCGCGATGGCGCCGGCCTGGACGATGTCGGGCCAGTTCGTGCCCAGCATGTCGCCGAACAGGATATGGGTGAGGTGGAGTTCGGTCTCGATCATGGAGAACATGACGATGCCCGCCCCGAACATGCCCGAAAAGACCACGCCCATCACCGTGTCTTCCTTGACCCGACTGTTTTCCTTCAGGAAGCCGGTGGCGAGCGCGCAGACCATGCCGGCCACGAAAGCGCCGATCGCCAGCGGCAGGCCGAGGACGAAGGCGAGCACGATGCCAGGCAGCACCGCATGGCTGATGGCATCGCCCATCAGTGACCAGCCCTTCAGCACGAGATAGGACGACAGGAGCCCCATCGGCACCGCCACCAAGAGCGCGATGAGAAAGGCCTGCTGCATGAAGGGAAAGGCGAAGGGCAGGAGCAGCGTGTCGATCATCGCGCGCTCTCCAGCGCCGCGCGTGCCTGCCGGCGGGCGGCGAGATAGCCGTGCCGGGGCGCCAGGAAGAAGGCGGCGAGGAAAACCAGCGTCTGCAGGACCACGATCACCCCGCCCGTCGCCCCGTCGATGAAGTAGCTGAGATAGGCGCCCGTAAAACTCGTCGTGGCGCCGATGGCGACCGAAATGACGATGAGGCGCGGAAAGCGGTCGGTCAGGAGATAGGCGGTGGCCCCCGGGGTGACCACCATCGCGATGACCAGGAAGGCGCCGACCGTCTGCAGCGCGGCGACCGTGGACGCCGACAGCAGCGTGAAGAAGAGGACCCGCAGAAAGCCGGGATTGAGGCCGATGGAGCGGGCGTGGTTTTCGTCGAAGAAGGTCACCATCAGGTCCTTCCACTTCACAAGCAGGATGGCCAGCGACACGCCCGCGATGATGACGAGTTGCAGCGTGTCCTCCGGCGTTATCGCGAGAATGTTGCCGAGCACGATGGTCTGGACGCTCACCGAGACCGGCGAGATCGAGATCATGAACAGGCCGAGCCCGAAGAAGGAGGTGAAGATGAGCCCGATGACGGCATCCTCGCGCAATCGCGTCGCCTGGCTCAGGAACAGCATGGCGGCCGCCGCCAGTCCGCCCGAGAAGAAGGCCCCGACAGCGAAGGGCAGCCCCAGCATGTAGGCACCAGCCACCCCCGGCACGATCGAGTGGGACAGCGCGTCGCCGATCAGCGACCATCCCTTGAGCATCAGATAGGCAGACAGAAAGGCGCAAAGCGCACCCACCAGTGCCGAGACCCACATCGCGTTGACCATGTAGCTATAGGCGAAGGGTTCGGCGAGGAGGCTCATTTTTCCTCATCCTTGCCGGTCTCGGGCGGTAGCGTGGGCCCGCTCGTGGAATGCGCCTGGTCGCCGTAGAGCACGAAGGGCCGCTCGTCGTCGGTCAGGACCGTCACGGAGCGCGTGTCGGTCTCGGCATCGTCGTGGAGATGGGCGCCGCCCAGCTCGAAATGCCGCAGCACGCCGCCGAAGGTCAGATCGAGGTTTTCGCGTGTGAAGACCTCATGGGTGGGACCGGCGGCCAGGATCCGGCGGTTGATGAGAATGGCGCGGTCGCAGAATTCCGGCACGCTGCCGAGATTGTGTGTGGAGACCAGCATGATGCGGCCCTCGTCGCGCAATTCGCCGAGCAGCGCGGTGATCGCCTCCTCGGTTCGGACGTCGACGCCCGTGAAGGGCTCGTCCAGCAGGATGACGCGCCCCTCCTGTGCCAGCGCGCGGGCCAGGAAGACGCGCTTTTTCTGTCCTCCGGAAAGTTCGCCGATCTGGCGCTTGCGCAAGGCCGACATGCCCACCCGCTTGAGCGCCATGTCGACCATGTCGCGATCCACGGCCGAGGCGATGCGCAGCCAGTTCATGTGGCCGTAGCGGCCCATCATCACCACGTCCTCGACCAGGACCGGGAAATTCCAGTCGACCTCCTCTGCCTGCGGCACATAGGCGACGACGTTGCGCTTCAGCGCGCGCCCGGCCGGCTGCCCGAGGATGGAGACCGAACCACTCGCCAGGGGCACGAAGCCCATGATCGCCTTGAAGAGGGTCGACTTGCCGCTGCCATTGACCCCCACCAGTGCTGCGATCGTGCCCGTCGGCAGGGCAAAGCTCGCCCGTTCCAGCGCGGTGTGGCCATTACGGTAGGTGACGGTGACGTCGTCGACGACCAGACCGGCGCTGGCGGTGCCGATCGGTGCGAGCTGGTGCGGGTCGGGATGGAGGTTCATTCAGCCAGGGCATCCGCGATGGTCTGCGTGGTCACGCGCAGAAGATCGACATAGGTCGGCACCGGACCCTCCGGACCGCTCAGGGAGTCGACGTAAAGCACGCCGCCATAGGTGGCTCCCGTCTCGCGCGCCACCTGCCGCGCAGGGCTGTCGGAGACCGTGCTTTCGGAAAAGATGGCGGGAATATCGTTGTCGCGCATGGCATCAATCACCCGGCGGATCTGCTGGGGCGTGCCCTCGCTGTCCGCGTTGATAGGCCAGAGATAGAGCTCCTTCAGATCGAAGTCTCTAGCGAGGTAGGAAAAAGCGCCTTCGCTCGTCACCAGCCAGCGCCGCTCCTCGGGTATCTCCGCAAGACGCGCGCGGATCGGCTCGATCGCGGCTTCGATCTCCCGAATATATTCTTCGGCATTGGCCTCGTAGAGCTCGGCGTTGTCCGGATCATGCATGATCAGCGCATCGCGGATATTGGCGACATAGATCGTGGCGTCGCTGGGCGACATCCAGGCATGTGGGTTCGGCCGGCCCTCATAGGGGCCTTCGCCGATGCCGATCGGCTGGATACCATCGGTAACCACCGCCTCGGGCACATCGCGAAGATTGCCCAGGAAACGCTCGAACCACTGCTCGAGACCGAGCCCGTTCCACAGGATCAGATCCGCATCCTGCGCCCGCAAGATGTCGCCTGGCGTTGGCTGGTATTCGTGGATCTCGGCGCCGGGCCGCGTGATCGATTCCACGCTTGCAGCCTCGCCGGCCACGTTGCGCGCCATGTCGGCGATCACCGTGAAGGTGGTTACCACCTTGAAGCGCTCCTGAGCCTGGGCTCCGGTCGCCATGACGAGCGGCAGGGCGGCGACTAGGATAAGGCGGGCGAAAAGTCGCATGAAAGTCTCCATGATTCCGATCTCGATGAAGAGATAGCGCTTGCCGGCACAGACGTCAATGCAATTGCAAATCGTTTGCAAAAAGAGCTGGTGAGAGAGGCAGCCAGGACCCTTGCTGACTTTGCATCGCAACGGCAACTGACGCATAGTCCGGCCATGAACGAGGCAGCTTTGCAGAAGCCTGACTACGAGAAGGCGTTACGAGACGCAGGCGTGCGCATCACGCGCCCGCGCCGCGTCATCCTGGGCATCCTTTCGGAAGGCGGCGACCACCCGGATGCGATGGAAATCTTTCATCGCGCGGTCAAGATCGACCCGGCGATCTCGCTATCGACCGTCTACCGCACGATGAAGCTGCTGGAAGGCATCGGCGCCATCCATCGCCACGCCTTCGAAGGTGGTCCGTCGCGTTTCGAGCCGGCAGGAGACGATCACCACGACCACCTGATCGACATGGACACCGGCGACGTCATCGAGTTCCACTCGAGCAAGATCGAGGAACTGCAGGACGAGATCGCCCGGTCACTCGGTTACGAGATCGTCCATCACCGGCTGGAGCTTTATGGACGAAAGCGCAAGAAGCGCCTCTGAGGCCGGTAGGTGGCCTACTGTTTCGATTCCGGGGTCAGCCCGCAGGTCGTTCCCGCCGGGCCCGCTGGATGTCGAGCAGACTCGATGGACGCGCCAGAAAGAACCCCTGGCCGCTGCCGATATTGAGCGCGCGCAGCGTATCGTATTCGCATTCGGTCTCGATTCCCTCGGCGACGATCTCGGCACCGGTCTCACGGGCAAAGTGGATCAGCGCTGAAGCCAGCGCCCGCTTGGCGCTGTCGGTATCGATGTCTCGCGTAAGCCCCATGTCCAGCTTGATGATGTCCGGGGCGAGTTGGATGATATGCTGGAGACTGGAGAAGCCCGCGCCGGCATCGTCGATGGCCAGCCGCACGCCATTCTGGCGCAAGGGACCAAGGGCGGCGTTCAGTTGCGCGTAGTCCCCCACGGGAGCATGCTCGGTCACTTCCAGCACGATCCGATCCCGCGGTGCCCTGGCCAGCAACTCCTCAAGTTGCCCGCTCATGATTGTTTCCGGCGACGCATTGAAGGAGACGTAGATATCGCTGGCGAAGGACGGCATATCGGTCAGCGCGCGTTGAAGAACGGCGATTTCCAGATCGACTCCCAGCCCGGTCGCAGCGGCCTCGCCAAACCATTTGTCCGGCGAACGATACGGCTCGCTTGCAAATCGGCACAGTGTCTCGAAGCCCTTGGGCGTGCGGCTGCGCATGTCGCAGATCGGCTGATAGACAAGCGAGAAGGAACCGGCGGCCATCGCGGTCTGGACCCGCGCGCGGGCGGCTTCGCGCGCCAGCTTTTCAGCGATCTCGCGCCTGATCTGGTGGGCCGCCAGATCCGCAAAGATGCGCATCACGTCCAGGTCGCGTGAATTGAGCGACGCATTCGGCCGGGCGCTGAGGCAACAGAACATGCCATAGGGCGTGCCGTCGGCCAGACGGATCGGAATGCTGGCATGCGCGCCGATCGGCACGGCGCGGGTGATCGGCATGGCGACGGCCAGCGGCTCGTCGGCAGTATCGGGAATGAGTTCCGGCAGGCGACCGGCCAGAATATGGCGGCAATAGACCTCATCGAGCGAACGCCTGTCGCCGGGCTTGATCAAGTCTTCCAGGCCAGGTGCATCGACATGGCGGAACACCGATTCCTCACCCACGAACTCAGAGAGGTAGGCAACGTCCATTCCCAGATGCGTGCGAACCGTCTCGAGGGCACGCTGGATGGTAAAGTCCTGGCCGGGCTCGCTGGCTGCGCCCTTGAGAATGGCCTGCTGGAATGACTGCATGGATGCGTTCCTCAATCTCGTTGAGTGAGAAACTGCCCGGCATTCATGGATATGGGATTAAACGGCGCCTACCGCGGATGATCACTAATGAGTGAGGTTTCCAATTCCCTTCCGCGCAGTTCAGGCAGCCTTGACCATGTAGTCCTTCACCGCGTCGAAGCGGATGGCCTTCCAGCGGTCGGCCTCGTAGTTGAGGCCGAATTCGTGCGGGGCGAGGAAGACGGGATCGCCATCGAGGTCACGCGCAATGTCGCCGCGGTGCGTTTCCACGAAACGCTCGAGTTCGGGCTTCTCGCCGGAAATCCAGCGGCAGACATTGAAGCGGGCGCTCTCGAAATCGACCGGCAGGCCGTATTCAGCCTCGAGCCGCATCTTCAGAACATCGAGCTGCAGGGCCCCGACGACGCCAACAATGGCCGGCGACCCATCCTCCGGCAGGAAGAGCTGGACCACGCCCTCCTCGGCCATCTGCTGCAGGGCCTCTTTCAGCTTCTTGGCCTTCATCGGGTCGCCGAGGCGAACGCGGCGCAGGATTTCGGGCGCGAAATTGGGCACGCCGCGGAAATTGATGTCCTCTCCTTCCGTCAGCGTATCGCCGATGCGCAGCGTGCCGTGGTTGGGAATGCCGACGACATCGCCGGCAAAGGCCTCGTCCGCGGTGATGCGGCTCTTGGCGAAGAAGAACTGCGGGGCCGAGAGGCTCATCGGTTTTCCCGTGCGCACAAGCTTGGCTTTCATCCCCCGCTCCAGCCGGCCCGAGCAGACGCGCACGAAGGCGATGCGGTCGCGGTGGTTGGGGTCCATATTGGCCTGGATCTTGAAGACGAAGGACGTCATTTTCGGCTCCGTCGCCTCGACGCGGCGGCCATCGGCGTCCTGGGCACGCGGTTCGGGGGCGAAGGCACCAAGGGCTTCGATCAGGTCGCGCACGCCGAAATTCCGCAGGGCGGAGCCGAAGAAGACCGGCGTCAGATGGCCCTCGCGAAACGCCTGCGCATCGAAGGGACGGCAGGCTTCGCGCGCAAGCTCCATTTCCTCGATGGCCGCGTCGCGCTCGTTTTCCGGCAGCTTGCCGCACACCTCATCGGATTGCGGACCATTGACCTTGCGCCATTTCTCGTCGGCGTCGCCGTGGCGCACCGCGCTGTCGGCGAGGTGATAGGTGCCGGCGAAGCTCTTCCCCTTGCCGATAGGCCAGGTGACCGGCGCCGTGTCGAGCGCCAGCTTCTGCTCGATCTCGTCGAGAATCTCGAATGTATCGCGTGTCTCGCGGTCCATCTTGTTGACGAAGGTGACGATCGGAATGTCGCGCATGCGGCAGACTTCGAAGAGCTTCAGCGTGCGCGGCTCGATACCCTTGGCGGCATCGATGACCATGACGGCGGAATCGACTGCCGTCAGGGTGCGATAGGTGTCGTCGGCGAAGTCCTCGTGGCCCGGTGTGTCCAGCAGGTTGAAGACGTGGTCTCCATACTCGAACGTCATCACGGAGGTGACGACCGAAATGCCACGCTCGCGCTCGATCTTCATCCAGTCCGAGCGAGTCTGGATCTTGTCCTTCTTGGCCTTGACCTCGCCGGCGAGCTGGATCGCGCCGCCGAAAAGAAGCAACTTCTCGGTCAGCGTGGTCTTGCCCGCGTCGGGATGCGAGATGATGGCGAAGGTGCGCCGCCGCGCCACCGCGCGTGCGAGTGTGTCGGACATGATCGACAATCCTTTTCGGAACGCGCGGGATTTAGCAGGGGCGAACCGGATTGTCGAACGGTGAATGCGGAGGCCTACTTGCCCCGGCCCTCGATCCGCTGATGCAGCTCGCGGATGATCCGGCTGGCGGTGGTCTCGCACAGGAAGGGCAGGAGAGCGTGGACGAGCGCGGCACCGCCGGCCACAAGCAGGCGCGAGGAAAACCAGAGCGCAAAGCGCATGTGCTCGAAATAGGATTCGCCGACGGTCTGCGGATGGGCGGTGAACAGCCTGACGATGCGCGCGTTCATGTCTCGATCTCTCTGCATGTCTCCAGATCGTGCAGGATGGTCCAAACGCACCGCCAGAACATCCCAGTTCGTCCTTGTCAGAGCCCATTTTTCGGGACATTGTCCTAAGAATGAGCGAAGAACTGGATCAAATCGACCGCCGTCTTCTGGCGGAGCTGCAGCGCGATGCGACCTTGTCGGTCGACGAATTGTCGGAACGGGTATCGCTGTCGCGCAATGCCTGCTGGCGACGGGTGAAGCTCTTGGAGGAGCGCGGCGTCATCACCGGCCGCGTCGCGCTGGTGGACGCCGACAAGATCGGGCTGGGACTGTCGGTCTTCGTCATCGTCCGTACATCCAGCCACGATCCGGACTGGCTCAGGAAATTCCGCGAGGCGGTGACATCCTTTCCGGAGATCACCGGGGTCTACCGCATGTCGGGCGATCTCGACTATGTGCTGCGCGCACGCGTGGCCGACGTGAAGGCCTATGACCGGCTCTACCAGCGCCTGATCGCGAAGGTGCCGCTGTCGGATGTCTCGGCATCCTTTGTCATGGAGGAGATCAGGGAGACGACGGTGCTGCCGGTCGAGCTGCGCTAGGCGCTCACATCTCCAGGAGAAACCCGCCCTCCGCCAGAACCTCGCCATTCACCATGAGCTCGACGCGGTGGTGGCCCGCATTGTGCGTGCGGGTGGAAAAATCCCGGATGGCGCGCCGGATCGACAGGACCTGCCGCCCCCCGGGCGCAAGGTCGAAGGCCTTCAGCTTGAAGACCTTTCGCGACGGCTCGCCGTTCTTCTTGAGATAATGCACGGCATAGTCGACCACGAGATGCTGCACCTCGTCAGCCGTCGAGACGATCTCGCCGCTGATCGTCACATGCGACCCGAGGGACAATTGGCCTGGCGCGACCGAGTAGGCTTCCACCCGCACCGCCGCCTTTCCGGTGGCGCCGATCAGGGTGAGCGCACGGGCATCGCCCTTCTTGATCAGCGTGCGCAGGGCGTGGCGCACGATCCAGCGCGTGTTCGGGTTCTCCTTCGGCCAAGCCTCCAGATGGTCGAGCAGCCAATCGGGATGGTCCTTGCTGATGTCGTTCAGATGGTTGGCGACGGACTTGCGGACATAGAGGCTGGGATCGGCCTTGAGCCGGTCGAGGATCGGCCAGGCGAGCTTCGGATCGGCGGCAAAGGCCGCCAGCCGGAACGACCAGGGCAGGCGCGGCCGCGTGCCCTCGCTGGCCAGCCGTCGCACATGTTCATTCTGGTCCTCGGCAAATCCACGCATGACCTCGAGCGTGCGGTCAGGCTCGTCGCGCAGGAAGGGGCGGATGGCGAATTCGGCCGATCCGTAGCGCGTCAGGATACGCAGCGTCTCCATCGAACGCTCGAAATGATCGCGGCCATAAAGCGCGACATATTCCGCCAGCGCGACCGCCGTGAAGGCATGGCCGACTCGCGGCGCCAGATCGCTGAGGATCGCCGTCGCTTCCTCGAAATCGTCGGGCAGCGTCGCGCGGTAGGACTCGGCCGTGCGGCGGACGCGCTCCATGATGCCGAGTTCATCGATGCCGTCCATGGCAAGCGCAACGAATCGCTCCGCATCGAAGTCCGGCCAGACAGCAACGGTCTCGCCCGCCATGTGGCGGAAACGCGCCTCGTCGAACATATCCTTGAGGGCGTATTGTCCCTGTGTCTGACCGCTCATGCATTCTCCCCGCGTCGGTGATCGGATGCCTGATAGCATGGCCCTGCTGACACGGTCTGTCAGCACGAGCCAGGGTAAGGCCGTGCACGACGAATTCCGTTGAAAGCGTGGCTCCGCGATTGACCCTGTGGCGTGCTGGCGCGATAGCATTTCGCCATGAGCACCCAGACATTGCCCACCCTCGGCATCGTGCGCCTGCCGCATGGCGCGGATCTTGATCTGCCGGCCTACGAGACGGCGGGCGCGGCCGGCATGGATCTACGTGCCGCGGTGCCGGTAGACCGGCCGGTAATCCTTTTGCCCGGCCGTCGGGTGCTGGTGGCGACCGGCCTGGTGCTGGAGATTCCCACCGGCTTCGAGGGGCAGGTGCGGCCGCGCTCCGGACTGGCGCTGAAACACGGCATTACCTGCCTCAACACACCGGGCACCATCGACAGCGACTATCGCGGCGAATTGAAGATCATCCTCGTCAATCACGGCGACGAGGAGTTCCAGATCACGCGTGGCATGCGCATCGCGCAGATGGTCATTGCGCCGGTGGTGCAGGCGCGGATCGAGGAACGCACCCACGCTGCCGACACGGCCCGCGGGGCAGGCGGCTTCGGCTCCACCGGGGCCGACTGATGCAGCCGCCGGGGCTGGTGATCTTCGATTGCGACGGCGTGCTGGTCGACACCGAGACGCTGGCCAACCGTCGCCTGTCGGCGTGGCTGAGCGAAGCCGGCTATGCCATCTCCTACGAGGAATGCCGGAGGACCTTCTGCGGCCGCAGCATGAAATCGGTTCAGGAGGAGGTCGAGGCCACCGGCGTCCTGCTGGGCGATTTCGTCGACCGCTGGTACCGCGAGCTGCCGGGCCTCTTCGAAGAGGGGCTGGAGGCCGTCCCTCATGTCGAAGCGGCCGTGTTCGCGTTGAGGGATGCCGGCATCCCCTGGTGCGTTGCGTCGTCCGCCAATGTCGAGAAGATGCACCTGACGCTCGGCAGGACGGGCCTCCTCGTCCATTTCGAACACGCCCTGTTCAGCGCCAGCATGGTGGAACGCGGCAAGCCCTTTCCCGATCTTTTCCTCCATGCCGCCCGCACGCTGGGATTTTCGCCGCACGAATGTGTCGTGGTTGAAGATGCGGTGCCGGGCGTGCAGGCCGCACGCGCTGCCGGCATGCACGTCTTCGGCTATCACGGCGATCCGCTTTCGGACCGCGACGGGCTGGCGGCGGCCGGTGCTGTCCTGTTCGACGACATGCGCGACCTTCCCTCCCTGATCGGGCTGGCGTCCCGCCACGAAGCTGACGGCGCCGCTGGCTGACGGCAGCGATGTCAGGAGACGGGCCCTGGACCACCGGGGCCGCGTTGCTGGCCGGGCCAGCTGCCATTAGGCTCTCCCCGTCGAACCCCGGACGGGAGAACTGCCGATGACCGACCTGAAGACCTTTCGTGCGCTGCATGACGGACCGGGCGCCTTCGTCATTCCCAATCCCTGGGATGTCGGCTCGGCCAGGCTGCTTTCCTCCATGGGCTTCAAGGCGCTGGCGACGACCAGCGCGGGCTACGCCTTTTCGCGCGGCCTGCCGGATGGCGGGGTCGACTTCGAAAACATGATCGGGCATTGCCGCGAACTCGTGGCGGCCACCGACCTGCCGGTGTCGGCCGATCTCGAGAACGGCAAGGGCGACAGCCCCGAAAGTGCCGGCGAGACGGTCTTCGCCGCCGGAAAGGTCGGGTTGGCCGGCTGCTCGATCGAAGACTATTCGAACGATCCGGCCCGCCCGATCTACGAATTCGAGCTGGCGGTGGAGCGCGTGGCCGCTGCGGTCGAAGCCGCGCGCGCCCTCGATCGGGATTTCGTCTTCACCGCGCGCGCCGAAAATCTTCTGCGCGGCATCAACGATCTCGACGACACCATCCGGCGGCTGCAGGCCTTCGAAAAGGCGGGCGCGGACGTGCTCTACGCCCCCGGCATCCGCGACATCGAGACAGTGCGCACGATCTGCCAGGCTGTGTCGAAGCCGGTCAACATCCTCGCCCAGCCCCACTTCACGCTTGCCGAACTGTCGGAGGCCGGTGCCCGCCGCGTCTCGCTCGGTTCCAAGCTGACGACAGCCGTCTTTGGCGCACTGCGCGCCGCGGCCTCGGAAATCTTGGAGAAGGGAACGTTCGGATTTGTCGCGGGCGAAATGCCGTTCGGCGAACTGCAGACGTTATTCGGCAACCATCCCACGAAATCCGTCGGTTGAACCGCGGCCGCTGGACGAGCGCCGGCGTGCACAGGCCGGGCCCGGCCCGCGCATATAGTGGCGCTCGGGGCGATAGGTCGGCCAGAAAAATTCCCTGATCGCCGATGCGAGGCGAACGACGTTTGAAAAGAACGACATGACGATATGTCCTTGAATGCCGGACGTCCCTTCCCGACAGCCTGAACAGTACACGTTCCAGATGAATCCATTGTGAACGGTACGGCCAAGACTCGCGAATACGGCTCTCAAAAGCCGGAAACTGCGGGCAAATTCACGGCGGGATCGTGGCGCGTCCATGTTTGCCTCGACCCTGTGGCAGGCGTGCCACAGCCGCGCCGGACTACGCCCCGAATCGCGGAGCGGCCCCACTTTCCCTGAAACAAAAACGGCTTGCCAAAAATAGGAACTTGTCCGTGTCGCAAAGCGTTGGACGAGCAGCCTGACAACAGATGAAGCGCGCGCGGGTCAAACCCCGTCGCGGGCCTCCATCAACAAAAACAAAAGGAAGGACGTCGAAAATGGGCCTTTTCAGCAAAGACATCAAAACGATGGACGACCTCTTCGTTCATACGCTCCGTGACATCTATTACGCGGAGAAGCAGATCGCCAAGAACCTCCCGAAAATGGTCGAGAAGGCCACCGACAGCGAATTGAAGAGCGGCTTCGAGACTCATCTCGCCGAAACCAAGGTCCAGATCGAGCGTCTCGAGGAAGTCTTCAAGCTGCATGGCGTGGAGGCCAAGGCCGTCAATTGCCCCGCGATCGATGGCATTCTGAAGGAAGCCGACGAGATTGCCGGTGAGGTTGACGACTCGCATGTGCTCGATGCCGCGCTGGTGGCAGCAGCGCAGGCGGTAGAACACTATGAGATCACCCGCTACGGCTCGCTGGTCGCCTGGGCAAAGCAGCTCGGCCGTCCCGACTGTGCCGCCATCCTCGAGAAGAACCTCGCGGAGGAGAAGGCGACCGACAAGAAGCTGACCGGCCTCGCCGACAAGAAGGTGAATCTGGCCGCTGCGGAATAACGACAAAGCCGGCGCCTGCCGGCTGGATTTGCCTGTCGCCGTTATCCCGACCTACGGTATCCGAAGCGGCAACGGGCAAGCCGCCCCCACGCGGCAGTCTCCTTCTCCCCCGTTTCGGATGCGAGCGGGATAGCGGGGAGAAGGCGCCGGGCGTGATGCCCGGTTGTCCCGGTCCGTCCGCCCCATTAAGTGTGTGCCATGTACACGAGCAGGGGCTGATGCGGATTTCATCATGGCAATAACCAAAGAAGCGGTCCTCGATCGCCTTCGCACCATCCAGGGGCCGGAGTTCGAAGGCGATATCGTCTCCCTCGGGCTCGTCTCCGACATCTTCATTGCCGACGGCAAGGTCTTCTTCTCCATTACCGTTCCCGCCGAACGCGCGCGCGAGCTTGAACCGCTGCGCGCGGCCGCCGAGCGCGTGGTGCGCGGTATGGAGGGGGTCGTGGGTGCGACGGTCGCGCTCACCGCCGAACGCAAGGGCGGCGGCATGGAGGCCCCGCCTCCGCCTCGTCCGGCGCCGCGCCCCGCCGCCGCACCACAACGTCCCGCCGCGCCGGCCGGCCGGCAGTCCGGCAAGCGTGGCGTGCCGGGCATCGCATCCATCATCGCGGTCGCAAGCGGCAAGGGCGGCGTCGGCAAATCCACGACAGCCGTCAACCTCGCGCTGGGGCTCGCGGCGGAGGGCCTGAAGGTCGGTATTCTCGATGCCGACATCTATGGGCCATCCCTGCCGCGCCTCCTCGGCCTTAAGGGCAAGCCAGAGACCGTGGACGGCAAGGTGCTCAAGCCGATGGAGGCCTTCGGGCTCAAGGCGATGTCGATGGGCTTCCTCGTCGAGGAGGAGACGCCGATGATCTGGCGCGGGCCGATGGTAATGTCGGCACTGACCCAGATGCTGCGCGAGGTCGCATGGGGCGAACTCGACATTCTCGTGGTCGACATGCCCCCCGGCACCGGCGACGCCCAGCTCACCATGGCCCAGCAGGTGCCCCTTGCCGGTGCCGTGATCGTCTCCACGCCGCAGGATCTCGCGCTTATCGACGCGCGCAAGGGCCTCAACATGTTCAAGAAGGTCGAGGTCCCGCTGCTCGGCATCGTGGAGAACATGAGCTATTTCCTCGCGCCCGACACCGGCAACCGCTACGATATTTTCGGCCATGGCGGCGCGAAATCCGAGGCTGAACGTCTTGACGTGCCTTTCCTCGGCGAGGTTCCCCTCACCATGGATGTCCGCGAAACGTCGGACGCGGGAACGCCCGTCGGCGTATCCGACCCGGAAGGCGCGCAGTCCAAGGTCTATCGCGGGATCGCACAACGCGTCCTGGCAGAACTCGCCAGGCACCAGGCCGGCGGCGGGAGCGGGCCCGAAATCGTTTTCGAATGACGCTGCCTGCGGGCAGGGGAGGGGAAAGAATGAACGAAGCACCCGTCATCCATGAGCGGCGCGACGGCTATCATGTCCTCACGCTCAATCGGCCGGACCGGCTGAACTCCTTCAACGAGGCCCAGCATCTGGCGCTGCGTGCGGCCCTCGAGGAATGTGCGGCCGATGCGGCGTGCGGTGCCGTGCTTCTGACCGGCGCGGGCCGCGGCTTCTGCGCGGGGCAGGATCTTTCCGACCGTGATCCCACGATCCAGGGAGAAAGCCCCGATCTCGGCATGACGCTCGAGACCTATTACAACCCGCTGGTGCGCCAGATTCGCGGCATGGAAAAGCCCGTCATCTGTGCGGTGAATGGCGTGGCGGCCGGCGCGGGTGCCAATATCGCCTTCGCCTGCGACATCGTGCTGGCGGCGAAATCGGCGAAATTCATCCAGGCATTCTCGAAGATCGGCCTGATCCCCGATGCGGGCGGCACATGGTGGCTGACCCGCCATCTCGGCGAGGCTCGCGCGAAGGCTCTGGCGCTCACGGCGACCCCGCTGCCCGCCGAGGACGCTGCGGCCTGGGGGCTGATCTGGAAGGCCGTCGACGACGACCGGCTGATGGTCGAGGCGGTAGCATTGGCCGAGGGCTTTGCCGCCGGCCCGACCCGCGCCTATGCGCTGACGAAGCAGGCGATCCACGCCGCATCCGCCAACGGGCTGGAAGATCAGCTGGAGGTCGAACGCAACCTCCAGCGCGAGGCCGGATGGTCCGACGACTACAAGGAAGGCGTCAAGGCATTCCTGGAGAAGCGACCGGCCAATTTCCGCAAGGGATGAGGCCGGCGCGCCCTACGAACGTTCGCCGAAGGATTCGAAGAAATCCTTCATGCGGCTGAAGAAGCCGGAAGATTGAGGGCTGTTCTCCTTGGAAGACAGCTCTTCGAACTCCTCGAGCAGCTCGCGCTGGCGTTTGGTCAGGTTCTGGGGCGTCTCGACGGCGACCTGGATGTAGAGATCGCCCATACTGGCCTGCCTAAGCACCGGCATGCCCTTGCCCTTCAACCGGAACTGACGCCCGTTCTGGGTGCCCTCGGTCACCTTGACGCGGGTTTGCGTCCCGTCGAGCGTCGTCACCTCGAAAGCACCGCCGAGTGCCGCCGTGGTCATCGAAATCGGCACCTTGCAGTAGAGGTCCGAGCCGTCGCGCTGGAAGAACTCGTGCGGCTTCACGGACAGGAAGATGTAGAGGTCGCCCGAAGGTCCGCCGCGCAGTCCCGCCTCGCCCTCGCCGGCAAGCCGGATGCGTGTGCCGTCGTCAATGCCCGCCGGAATGTTGACCGACAGCGAGCGCTCCTCGACCACGCGCCCCTGGCCCGAACATTTGGGGCAGGGGTCCTCGATCGTCTGGCCGCGACCCTGGCATTGGGGGCAGGCGCGTTCGATGGAAAAGAAGCCCTGCGTGGCGCGTACACGTCCCGTGCCCGAACACATCGAACAGGTGGTCGGCTGGGTTCCGGCCCGCGCGCCCGAACCCGAGCACTCCTCGCATGTCATGGAAGCAGGCACGCGCACTTCGGCAGTCTTGCCGGTGAAGGCTTCCTCGAGCGTGATTTCCATGTTGTAGCGCAGATCCGCGCCGCGGTCGCGACCACCGGACCGGCGGCGGCCGCCGCCCATCATGTCGCCGAAGAATTCCTCGAAGATGTCGGCGAACCCGCCGCCTCCAAAGCCCTGGGCACCCCCCATGCCGCCATTCTCGAAGGCGGCATGGCCGAAGCGGTCGTAGGCGGCCCGCTTCTGCGGGTCCTTCAACGCCTCGTAGGCCTCGTTGATTTCCTTGAACTTGTGTTCCGCTGCCTCGTCGCCGGGGTTGCGGTCGGGATGGTACTTCATGGCCATCTTGCGATAGGCGCTTTTCAGCTCCGCATCGCTGGCACCCTTGGCTACCCCGAGTGTTGAATAGAAGTCGGCCTTCATGCTCGCTCTCGGCTGGCTGTCCCGCTCTTGCTCCCGCCGCGGCTGGTGGAACCCTGCATCGATTTAGGAAATCGCGCCGTTATACGCCAGTGCGGTTATGCCGGGTGAGGAAGCTTTTCCCGGCCCGGGAAGAAGGAACCCGGCGCGTAGGCCGGGCTCCTGTTGCTGATGCGCCGGATCAGGCGCTCTTTTTCTTGTCGTCGTCTTCGTCGATTTCCTCGAAATCGGCGTCGACCACGTCCTCGCCGGCCGCTTCGGCATCGGCCTTCGCGTCAGCATTGGCGGCTTCCGCCTGGCTGGCCTCGTACATGGCCTGGCCAAGCTTCATGGAGACCTCGGCCAGCGTCTGCGACTTGGCCTGGATCGCGTCGGCGTCCTCGCCCTCGTTGGCCGTCTTCAGATCGGCGATCGCGTCCTCGATGGCCTTGCGGTCTTCCTCGGAAACCTTGTCGCCATAGTCGTGCAGCGACTTCTCCGACGAATGCAGCAGGGCTTCGGCCTGGTTGCGGGCTTCGACCAGCGCGCGCCGCTTCTTGTCGGCCTCGGCATTGGACTCCGCGTCCTTGACCATCTTCTCGATCTCGTCGTCGGAAAGACCGCCGGAGGCCTGAATGCGGATCTGGTGCTCCTTGCCGGTGCCCTTGTCCTTGGCCGACACGTTCACGATGCCGTTGGCGTCGATGTCGAATGTGACCTCGATCTGCGGCACGCCGCGCGGCGCGGGCGGAATGCCGACCAGATCGAACTGGCCGAGCATCTTGTTGTCGGCCGCCATCTCACGCTCGCCCTGGAAGACCCGGATCGTGACGGCGGACTGGTTGTCCTCGGCCGTCGAGAAGGTCTGGCTCTTCTTGGTCGGGATCGTGGTGTTGCGGTCGATCAGGCGGGTGAACACGCCACCTAGCGTCTCGATGCCGAGCGACAGCGGCGTCACATCGAGAAGCAGCACGTCCTTGACGTCGCCCTGGAGAACGCCGGCCTGGATGGCCGCGCCCATCGCCACGACCTCATCCGGGTTGACGCCCTTGTGCGGCTCCTTGCCGAAGAACTGCTTCACGGCTTCCTGGATCTTGGGCATGCGGGTCATGCCGCCGACCAGCACCACTTCGTCGATCTCGCCGGCATTGAGACCGGCATCCTTGAGCGCCGCCTTGCACGGTCCGATGGTCCGCTGCACCAGATCGTCGACCAGGCTCTCGAACTTGGCGCGCGTGAGCTTCATGGTCAGGTGCTTGGGGCCGGTCTGGTCGGCGGTGATGAAGGGCAGGTTGATCTCGGTCTGCGAGGCCGAGGACAGCTCGATCTTGGCCTTCTCGGCCGCCTCCTTGAGGCGCTGAAGGGCGAGCTTGTCGTTCTTCAGGTCGATGCCCTGTTCCTTCTTGAACTCGTCGGCCAGGTAGCTGACGAGCCGCATGTCGAAATCCTCGCCGCCGAGGAAGGTGTCGCCATTGGTCGACTTCACCTCGAACACGCCGTCGCCGATCTCCAGGATCGAGATGTCGAAGGTGCCGCCGCCAAGATCGTAGACGGCGATGGTCTTGCCGTCTTTCTTGTCGAGCCCGTAGGCGAGCGCGGCCGCGGTCGGCTCGTTGATGATGCGCAGGACCTCGAGACCGGCGATCTTGCCGGCATCCTTGGTCGCCTGGCGCTGGGCGTCGTTGAAGTAGGCCGGAACGGTGATGACGGCCTTGTCGACCTTCTCGCCCAGATAGGCCTCGGCGGTCTCCTTCATCTTCTGGAGCACCATCGCCGAAATCTGGGAAGGCGAGTACTTCTTGCCGTCGGCCTCGACCCAGGCATCGCCATTGTCGCCATTGACGATCTTGTAGGGGACAAGCTTCTTGTCCTTGTCCGTCACCGGGTCGTCATAGCGGCGCCCGATGAGGCGCTTGACCGCGAAGATCGTGTTCTCGGGATTGGTGACCGCCTGGCGCTTGGCCGGCTGGCCGACGAGACGCTCGTCGCCATCCGCGAAGGCCACGATCGAAGGCGTCGTGCGCGCGCCTTCCGAATTTTCGATCACCTTGGCGTCCTTGCCGTCCATGACGGCGACGCAGGAATTGGTCGTTCCCAGATCGATACCGATTACTTTCGCCATTTTTCTCTTCTCTCCGTCTAGCAGGCCGTCTTGGACCCTTGCGAGGCGTTCCGGACGACGACCCCTTGGTTGTCGCGAAAACTGGCGTGCCCTGGCTTGCGCCCCACGGGCCCGCTTGGTTGGCGCGTATATAAGAACAGGCCAAAAGTCTCGCAAGCCGGGAACCTTGGGGAAAAATTCTTCTGCGCATGCGACCTGCGGCAGGCGGCCACTGCCAATCCCCGAAACAACCACCCATATTGGTGCCATGAACGGACGCACTCCCTCTCATCCGCTGCACGGCCATCGGACGCTGAACATTGTCCACACCTGGCTGCTCGCGGCCGGCAGCTTCGCGCTCCTGGCCGTCACCGCCTATGTTTTCGCGGGCGGGGTGGGCGTTGTCATGGCGCTGGCCTTCGGCACGCTCACCGTAGCGCTTGTCGGGAGGGTGAGCCCGAAGATGGTGCTCGCCATGTACAAGGCCGCGCCCGTCCCCCGGCAGAGATTTCCCGAGGGCCATGCCATTATCGACGAACTGGCGGCGCGCGCGGGCCTGCCTGCGGTGCCGAAGCTTCACGTCGTGCCCTCGCGCATGCTCAACGCGTTTGCCGTGGGACGCCGCGAGGATTCGGCCATCGCCGTCACCGACGGACTGATTCGCGCCCTCTCGCTGCGCGAACTGGCCGGCGTGCTCGCCCACGAGGTCAGCCATATCGCGCACGAGGATCTGCGCGTCATGGCCTTCGCCGACATGGTCTCGCGCTACACCTCCTTCATGTCGACCTTCGGCATCCTGACGCTTTTCATCAACATCGGCTTCATGGCCGGCGGATACGAGGTGCAGGTCCCCTGGATCGCGGTGCTGATTCTGGTGCTCTCGCCCACCATTGGAGGACTCCTGCAGATGGCGCTTTCGCGCACGCGCGAATTCGACGCGGATCTTGGCGCAGCTCAGCTGACCGGCGATCCCGACGGGCTGGCGTCAGCGCTGGTCAAGCTCGAGACGGCGCAACGACGCCAGTGGGAGGCGATGATGCTGCCAGGCGGGCGCATCCCGGATCCCTCGCTTCTGCGAACCCATCCGCCGACCGATCAGCGTGTCGCGCGGCTGATGTCGCTGAAGGTGCCCCATGGGGAGACTCCCGAGCCGGCCCTGCCTGCCCCATCGCGGCGGCGGCCGCCCGCGGGGCCATCCGTCCCCATCATCCCCCGCGCCATCGGTCGGCGCCACCTTGAGGATATGCGCAGAATTGCGGAAATGCTCGAGCGTGCCGGCATTCGCCCCATCCACGGGGCAGCGGCCGGCGAGCGCCCCGCGGGCCGCGACGGCCTCTGCCAGCCCGAGCGAGGGCCGCGCCTGCGCATCCGGCGGGGCGGTGTCTGGTGGTAGCGAACAGCCTGTTCAACATTGCTGAACTGGCACGGCGGCGTTCGAATCCTTAGGTGGGTCGAAAGCGGAGACGGAACATGGAACTCGGACTCTACACTTTCGGCGATGTCGGCACCGACCCCGTGACGGGGCGCCACACCGGACCGGCCGAACGGCTGACGCAGCTTGTGGAGGAGATCGCGCTCGCCGACGAGGTCGGGCTCGACCTGTTCGGGCTGGGCGAACACCACCGTCCGGACTATGCGGTTTCGGCGCCCGCCGTGGCGCTGGCCGCCGCCTCCCAGCGCACCAAGAACATCAAGCTGTCGAGCGCGGTAACGGTCCTGAGCTCCGACGACCCCGTGCGCGTCTACCAGCAATATGCGACGCTGGACAATCTCACCGGCGGCCGTGCGGAGATCATGGCCGGACGCGGTTCCTTCATCGAATCCTTTCCGCTATTCGGCCACGACCTGAACGACTACGACACGCTGTTCGCCGAAAAGCTGTCCATGTTGATGAAGCTCAACGAGGGCGAACGCTTTTCCTGGCCGGGCGGCAAGCACACGCCGGCCGTCAATGATCGCGGCATCTATCCGCGTCCCGTCAACGACCGGCTGCCCCTCTGGATCGCCGTCGGCGGCACGCCGCAATCGGTGGTGCGCGCGGCAACGCTCGGCCTCCCTTTGGCACTCGCCATCATCGGCGGCGAGCCGGCACGCTTTGCGCCCTTCTTCGAGCTCCATCGCCAGGCAGCCGAGAAGGCCGGCCACGATCCCTCGAGCATCAAGCGGTCCATCAACGTCCATGGTTTCGTGGCCGAGACCAAGCAGCAGGCTGCCGACATCTTCTATCCCGCCCAGGCCGAAGTGATGAATCGCATCGGCCGGGAGCGTGGCTGGCCGCCGACGAATCGTGCCCAGTTCGACGCCTCCATCGGACCGCGTGGCGCCAACTTCGTCGGCGGCCCTTCCGAGATGGTGGACAAGATCCTCGCCCATCACGAGATCTTCGGCTTCGACCGCTTCGTCATCCAGATGGCGATCGGCGTCATGGAACACGCCAAGCTGATGAAGGCTATCGAGATATTCGGCACCCGCGTCGCGCCTGAGGTGCGCAAGGCGGTGGGTGCGCGGATGTCGGCGGCGGCCGAGTGAGATCGGTTTTGGTGGGACGCGACACCGTGCCTATATGCGCCTCATGACCAAGCTCTCCATCCTCGATCTTTCGCCCATCGTCGAAGGCGGCACAGCCGCCGAATCGCTTGCCAACACGGCGGATCTCGCACGGCATGCCGAAGCGCTCGGCTACACCCGCTACTGGCTGGCCGAGCACCACAACATGCCGGGCATCGCCAGTGCCGCGACCTCGGTGGTGATCGGCCATGTCGCGGCCGCCACCTCGTCGATCCGTGTGGGTGCCGGCGGCATCATGCTGCCCAATCATTCGCCCCTCGTCATCGCCGAGCAGTTCGGGACACTGGCCACGCTCTATCCGGACCGCATCGACCTCGGTCTCGGCCGGGCGCCGGGCACCGACATGGCGACGGCCCGGGCCCTGCGCCGCCACATGAACATGGACGTCGATTCCTTCCCCCACGACGTGGTGGAACTGATGTCCTATCTCAGCGACGAAGGGCCGGTGGGTCGCGTGCAAGCGATACCGGGGCAGGGCACCAACGTGCCACTATGGATATTGGGTTCGAGCCTCTATGGCGCGCAGCTGGCCGCGGCGCTCGGCCTGCCCTACGCCTTCGCCTCGCATTTTGCGCCTGCCGAACTCGACCGTGCGCTCGAGATCTATCGCGCCCAGTTCAAGCCCTCGGTCCATCTCGACCGGCCCTATGCGATGCCAGCTATGAGTGTGGTCGCGGCCGAGACCGACGAGGAGGCGCGATACCTGTTCACCTCGACGCAGCAGGCCTTCGTCAATCTGCGTTCGGGCCGTCCGGGGCCGCTGCCGCGGCCTGTCGAAGGCTATGCCGAGAATTTGGAACCGGCAGCCCAGGCCATCCTCGCCCACACGCTTGCCTGTGCCGTGGTGGGATCGCCGGACACGGTGCGCAAGGGGATTGCCGATTTCCAGGCGCGGACCGGCGCCGACGAGATTATCGTCGCAGCCCAAATGCACGATCACGGCGCCAGGCGACGTTCAATGGAGATCGTGGCCGACATGGCAGATCTTCAGGGCATGGCCCGCGCCGCCGAGTAGACGGCGCGGTTATCGCAGGAAACGTTACCCGCGCGGACGGCACTCGCCACGGTTGACGATCTCGGCGCCGGCGGCATTTGCCTCGCAAGAATTGCCGAATGTCTGCGTACGGCGACCAACGCGGCCGCAGACCGGATCGTAGATCATCGGGCACGCGACCGGCTGCCGGCCAGGCCTTTCGGGACGCGATGTCCGGCATTCGCCAGAGTAGAGAATGCGCGCGCGTTCGGCTTCGGCGACACATGCATTGCCATAAGTCTGGGTCTGGCCGTTTCGCTCTCCGCACACGGGATTGTATTCGCGCGTGCACGCGGTCGGTGCCGGCGGCTGGCGGCGGCACTCTCCGGGATGGATGATACGGGCGCGATCGCGCTCTGCTTCGCAGGCATTGCCGTAGGTGGAACGCTCTCCGCGACGTTCGCCGCAGACCGGATCGTAGACGGCAAGGCACGCCTGATCCCTGTCGCGGGGTGGCGGCGGAGGTCCCCTGTCGTCGACGACAACAGTGCAGCCTGCCAGAACAAGCAGGGCGGATACGATCGAAAGGCCTAAGAATTTCATGAGGTGGTTCCTCTCCGTAGTACGCCCCGGCGGCATGGGTAGTCCGGAAAACGGGCGACTGCAATCTGCTTATTCATTGTCCATGCTATCTTAATGTCCCGACCAGCTCCGCATCCGGCCAGCAGGTTGGCTGGCGTCCGTTGCGCTGCTGCCAGTCGCCGATCGAGCGGCGCGTCCTGAATCCGACGAGGCCATCCGCGCCGCCCACGTCGTAGCCCAGTCGTTCGAGCCCGCGCTGCATGCCTGCGATGTCGGAACGGTAGAGGCCGGCCACGTTGCGCCAGGAGTTCGCAAAGCGAATGTCTCCATAGGTGATGCGGTCGCCCGCATGGCCCACGAAGAGGGCGTAGAGGTCGCTCTCGTTATATTCCTTCAGGACGTAGAAGTTCGGCGTCACGATGAAGGCGGGACCGTAACGCCCGGCCGGCATCATCAGAAAACCCTGGCCGCGCAGTTCGTGATCCGGAAAGGCGCGTCCGCCCACCCGGCTGACGCCCATCGAAGCCCATTCGGAAATCGGGCGCCCGCGATCCGGGCCTTCCAGCGCGCAGGAAACGCTGGCAGGCACCTCCACCTCGAAACCCCAGTCGCGCCCGCGCACCCAGCCGTGGCTGGCAAGATAATTGGCGATGGAAGCCAGCGTATCGGCCTCGGAACCCCAGATGTCGGCGCGACGGCTGCCGTCGAAGGCGACTGCATATTCGAGATAGGAAGTGGGCAGGAACTGCGGCTGACCGAGCGCCCCGGCCCAGGAGGACTTCATCCGGTCCACGGTTGCGTAGCCCCGCTCCAGCATGACCAGCGCTGCGATGATTTCTGCGCGAAACATCTCCTTGCGTCGCGCCATGAAGGCCTTGGTGGCGAGCACCTCGATCGCATTATGCGGAATCGAGGCATTGCCGAAGGCCGATTCGCGGCCCCAAACCGCAAGCAGCACGCCGCCCGGGACGCCGAAGCGCTGCTCCAGCGACTGGAGTATTGCGGCATGGCGCTGGGCCCGCTGGCGGCCGCCATTGACGATGCCGGCCACGATGTTCTCGGCGAAATAGGCCGACGGCTGCCCGAATTCGGCCTGGTGCTGGGCCTGGGGAACCTGGGCCTGCTGACCCGGCACGACGAGGTCGGGAAGACGCAGATTGGGCGAAATGCCGGCAAAGGCGGTATTGAATGTGGCTGTGGAGATGCCGTTGCGCGAGGCTTCGGGCCACAGGTCGCCGCGCAGCCATTCGGCGAACTGGCGGTTGATATCGGCATAGGCCGGCATGGCGAGCAACACCGAAAACATGAACAGCAGGCAGGCCAGGGGTCTCATCCGCTTATCCTCCGCTCGCGGTTTCAGAATGCCGTGCGCGATTTCAGCGCGGCGGTCAGCGTTCCCTCATCCAGGTAGTCCAGCTCGCCGCCGACCGGCACGCCATGGGCGAGCCGTGTCACCTTCACGTCGAGATCCGCAAGCTGGTCGGTGATGTAATGCGCCGTCGTCTGCCCCTCGACCGTGGCATTGACGGCCAGGATGATCTCGCGCACCTCGCCCTCGGCCACGCGCGAAACGAGGCTGGCGATGTTGAGATCGTCCGGCCCGATGCCGTCGAGCGGCGACAGCGTGCCGCCGAGCACATGGTAGCGCGTGTTCATCGCGGCAGCCCGTTCCAGCGCCCACAGATCCGACACGTCCTCGACCACGATGAGCGTGGTGGGATCGCGCCGCGCATCGGTGCAGATCGTGCAGGGATCGGAGGTATCGACATTGCCGCAGGTCGAGCAGACCCGGACCTTGTCCACCGCTTCCGCCATGGCGCCGGCCAGCGGCGCCATCAGCTGATCCTTCTTCTTGATCAGGTGCAGCGCCGCCCGGCGCGCCGAACGCGGCCCGAGCCCCGGCACCTTGGCGAGCAGCTGGATCAGGCGTTCGATCTCGGGGCCGGCGATTCGTTTCGACATGGTCAGGATTTATCCGGGAATGCAGGATTTGGGTAGCGCGAGCATGGCGAAGAGCTATCTTTGCCGCCAGCTTCCGCCTGCAGGAGAGACAAGCAATGTCCGAGGTTACCATCCGCGTCGCCACGCCCGACGATCTCGGAGTTCTGTCGGAACTGATCGCGGCGTCCTACGCCATGCTCGACAACGGTGCCTACGAGGCCGCGAGACTGGCAGCGGCACTTCCGATCATGTCGCGCGCCAACCCGAACCTCCTGGCAAGCGGCACCTATTTCGTCGCCGAGGCGGATGGCGAGCCCGCCGCCTGTGGCGGCTGGGCCCGCGAGACGCCCGGGACCGGCGAAATCGAGGAAGGGGTGACCCATATCCGCCACTTCGCCACGCATCCGGCGCATCTGCGCAAGGGCATTGCCCGTCTGCTGCTTGACCGCTGTCTCCGGGAGGCCGCGGCCTCCAGCGCGCATGTCATCAAGAGCCAGTCGACGCTGATGGCGGAGAGCTTCTACGCCGCGGCCGGCTTCCGCCGCATCCGCCTGATGGAGGCGGAAATGGCGCCGGGCATCAGCCTGCCGGTCGTCGAGATGGCACGCGACCTGCCTTAGCCCCGGACCGCGAATCTCAGCGCCGCTCGTAGAAGGCGTTGCCGCCGGCTTCCAGCACGTAATGCATGTTGCGATAGGGGAAGGTGAGCCCGGCCTGGTGGAAGAACTTGGCGCTGTGCACCTTCGGGTGGCGCTTGCCGCTCAGGACCGCCGAAGCCGCCGCCTCGACATCCGGCAGCGCCGGCGAATTCATGGCCCGCGACATCACGCCGGGCGCGAACTGGTTCTTCTGCCCCACCACGGCGCAGATGCTGTCGGGGTAGCGGGGCGAATCGACCCGGTTCATCACCACGGTGCCGACCGCAACCATGCCTTCATGGCTGGAACGGTGCGATTCGAAGAACATCGCCCGCGCCATGCATTCATGGTCGCGGCTCGAATATCCGCTGGTGGTCGTGTGGGTGGTGGACGAGCTGGCCAATTCCGACAGAACGCCGGTGCTCGAGGAACAGGCGGCGAAGAATGGCGCGATCAGCGCCAGGGCGCACGGCAAGAGCCGCTGCCGATCCGGCTTGGGAAACACGATACAGATACCCTCTCCAGGCGCCGCCCGCCGCCCCGATCCGGCCCATAAGCCGACCTTTTCGGGCAAAAACGTGGCAGCGCCGGGATAGCGGGCTCAGAAAGGCAGCTTCATGCCCGGCGGAATCGGCAGGCCGGCCGTCATTTCGCGCGTCTTTTCCTGCATGGCCGCGTCGAGCTTGGCCTTGGCGTCGTTGTGGGCGGCGAGGATGAGATCCTCAAGCACCTCCACATCGTCTTCCTTGAACAGCGACGGGTCGATTTTCAGCGCGCGCATCTCGAACTTGCCCGACAGCGTGACCTCCACCAGCCCACCGCCCGCATGGCCCGAGACCTCCATCGTGGCGATCTCCTCCTGCAGCTTCTGGAAGCGTTCCTGCATCTCGCGGGCCTTGCCCATCATGCCCATAAGGTCTTTCATGCTGGTCTCCGTATATCGGGGGTCAGAGCGACCCGTCATCGTCGTCAATGTCGGTTTCGACCGGCGGTTCCGTCTCGTCGCTTTCGGCCACGAGATCCGGTAGCCGCACGTCGATGATCCTGGCGCCGGGAAAGCGCGACATGATGGCGGCCACGGTCGGATCGGCGCGTGCGTCGACCAGCGCGGTGTCGCGCCTGGCCTCCTCCATCTCGGCAAGCGTCTGCCCGCCCGTCTCGCGCGAGACGGAGATGATCCAGCGCCGGCCGGTCCATTCCTGCAGCTTCTTGCCGAGATCGCCAACGAGTGTGCGCGGCGCATCGTCCGTCGGCACCATCTCGATGCGCCCGGGTTCGATCTTCACCGGTCGCACGCAGCGCTTGATCAGCACCTTGAAGGCGAGGTCCCGCTTCTGGTCGGCGAGTGCCGCGATATCGGCGAGGCTGGCGATGCGCGGGCCCGGCTGGTGCTCGGGTTCAAGCTGCGGTGCAGGTGCCATGTCGCGCGCCTCTTCGCTGCGCACCAGCCGCATGGTCTGGCCCTGGGGGCCGCCGCCCGCCGGCAGGCTTGTCGTGGCCACCGCCTGGGTGCCGCCAGTGTCGCTCATGCCGCCGCCATTGCCCGATGGACGCGGCGGCGCCGGGGCGGCCGGCTCGGGCGCAGCCCCGCCTTCCAGCGCCTTCAGCGCCTCGTCCAGCGTCGGCAGGTCGGCCGCATGGGCCAGCCGGATCAGCACCATCTCGGCCGCATCGATCGGCCGCGCGGCATTCTGCACCTCCGCGATGCCCTTGAGCAGCATCTGCCAGGAGCGCGAGAGCGCCCGCACGGGCAGCGTCTGCGCGAATTCGAGACCGCGCACCCGCTCCTCCTGCGAGAGCGAGGCGTCGCTGGCCACCTCCGGCACGAAGCGCAGGCGGGTGACGAGATGATTGAATTCGGCAAGGTCGGAGAGAACGGTCGCGGGATCGGCGCCGGCATCGTATTGCGCGCGCAACTCGCCGAGTGCGCCCGCCACGTCGCCCTTCATCAGCGTCTCGAACAGGTCGATGACACGGGCCCGGTCGGCCAGCCCCAGCATGTCGCGCACGGCCTGCGCGGTGACCTTGGCCGAGGAATGGGCGATCGCCTGGTCGAAGATCGACAGCGCGTCGCGCATGGAGCCTTCCGACGCGCGCGCGACCATGGCGAGCGCCTCGTCCTCGGCCTCGACCTCCTCCAGCGCCGCGATGCGGGCCAGCTCGCCCGTGATCATCGCCGGCTCGATGCGGCGCAGGTCGAAGCGCTGGCAGCGCGACAGGATGGTGATCGGGACTTTTCGGATCTCGGTCGTGGCGAAGATGAATTTTACATGCGGCGGCGGCTCTTCCAGCGTCTTGAGCATGGCGTTGAACGCCCCGCCCGACAGCATGTGCACCTCGTCGATGATGTAGACTTTGTAGCGCGCCGACACCGGCGCATATCGCACCTGCTCGAGCAGGTCGCGCATGTTGTCGACGCCGGTATGCGAGGCCGCGTCCATCTCGGTGACGTCGACATGCCGGCCCTCCATGATGGCCTGGCAATGCACCCCGGCCTCGGAGAGCTCGACGGTCGGCTGGTCGATCGAATCGGTCTTGTAGTTGAGCGCGCGCGCGAGGATGCGCGCCGTCGTGGTCTTGCCCACCCCGCGCACGCCGGTCAGCATCCAGGCCTGCGCGATGCGGCCGGACGAAAACGCGTTTGTGAGCGTGCGCACCATCGGCGCCTGGCCGACGAGCGTGGAAAAATCCGAAGGCCGGTATTTGCGCGCCAGCACGCGATAGGCGGGGCCCTTGGACGCTGCGGTCTGGTCCATGCCTGGCTGTCGCTCCCCTAGCTTGCGTTCCGGCCGAATTCGCCGGGCGAAGCTTGGACCCCGGCACGCGACGGCGTCAATGGCACCGGCAGTGGAGAAGGTGGGAGGCTGGCACGGTGACCCGTGCCGGAGCTCGTTAGGGCTGCTTCCTTCCGGACCTGACCCGGTTGGCGAGTGGCTCGTCCACCACCAACCTCCCGGCTCCCATATCGGGGATAGGGAAAGGAAATGCAAGGGTGGGGGTGGATCGGAGTGACGTCTTGTTGGGGGCCGGAAGCGGATGGGCAGGTTTCAGCCGGAATCTTTGGTTTGCCGACCTTTGCATTCGGAAATCTTGAAGTTGTGATCCTGAATGCCGTCAGTTCATGCCTGGAAACACCAAAGTCGGATCAGAAATGGGGGCGAGGCCTCACCCGTGGTTTGATGATACCCCCAGCCACCAGGGCCCACCATACGAACACCGGCTGGAATGCCAGCCTTGCCCAGTAGTACCATTCGGATTGCGGCAGGCCGTCCACGTTCAGGCCGCCGAGAGCGTTGGCGATATTGGCCGGAAACACGGCGACGAAATAGGCAGCCAGCGCCAGCCCTGCCAACCCCCTGGTCTGCGGGAACAACAGCCCGATGGCGCCAGCGATTTCGCACAATCCCGTGAAGACCGCGAGAAAAAGGGGAGCCGGCAGAAAGCCTTCGATCATCGCGACATAGCGTTCGGGAGTGAGCAGATGGTCGACGCCGAAGATCAACAGGCCTGCCACAAGTCCATGGCGCATGGAGTTCCTCCAGCCTCCCCAGCGCAAGAGGCCCATGGCGGCCGCGCCTGCACTGAGAAGGGTTATGACAATGAGGACAACGAGAAACAGCATGACAGCCTCAGACCAGAATGTTAGCAGCAATCACATCGCCCTAGCCATATATGTAAGCGGTGTCAACATGGGTCGCAAAACCTATCATCATGGCTCCCTCAGAGAGGCCCTGCTCGACTCGGCCCTGACGATTCTTCGAGAGCATCCGGCAGATGCGGTTGGCCTGCGTGAGGTCGCCAGGAACACCGGGGTCTCGACGGCGGCACCCTATCGCCATTTCGAAAGCCGCGAAGCTCTCCTCGCTGCGTTGGCGGAGCGCGGCTTTCGCGAACTCCAATCCCGGCTGCAATCGGTCATCGATGAATGCGGTCCTGGCGCCCTCGCGGAATTGGGACGCGAATATGTGACCTTCGCCCTGGAAAACCGCAATCTGTTCGATCTGATGCTGCGGGGTGAAAGAGCAGGCCTGCCGAGCCAGGAACTGCGCGCAACGAGCCAGGCTGTCTTCGATCTGTTGCAGGGGGCGGTCGATGAGGTCGTGGGCAAGCCTAGCCGCCATGGTGCGATCGGTGCCTGGGCGCTCGTCCATGGTCTGTCGGTGCTGGCGGCCGAGCGGCAACTGAGCGCAGACCTCCTCGTGCCGGAAGCGCTTACGGCTTTGGTCGCGAACATCACCGAAGCATATGTGAGCGGCCTCAAAACGATATCGTCGAAGGACGCTGAGCAGGCCAACTGAAGAGAGCGCGAAGCTCGGACAGCACACACATCCTGCAGAGGGCAGACGGCGGTGGCATCTGAATTGGCAGGGGCGCTGCCGCCCTTTTTTTGATTTCCGTGTCACAATGCGTGGTGCTGGAGCGTCTATGGGGCAGACTTACCCGCAGGAGCAACCCATGACTGTTCGTCTCGACTACTTCAGCGTCGCACCGGATCTGATGAAACCGATGCTGGCTTTGGAAACGGCCGTCCGCGGCGGCAATCTCGACCGACACCTTGTTCATCTCGTCAAGCTTCGCGCGTCGCAGATCAATGGCTGCGCATATTGCATTCATATGCATGCGGGAGAGGCCAGGGCTTCGGGTGAGAAGCAGGCACGGCTTGACCTTCTTCCGGCATGGCGGGAATCGTCATTCTATTCGCCCAGCGAACGTGCCGCGTTAGCGTGGACGGAGGCGCTGACACGCATTGCGGAGGCCGGTGCCCCAGACGATGCGTATGATGAACTCGAACGGCACTTCGATGACATGGAGCGGGTGCAATTGACGCTGCTGATAGGCACAATCAACGTCTGGAATCGCCTCGCCGTGGGCTTCAGAAGCCAACATCCCCAATGAGTTCAGGCGATGCCGATTAGCTCGACATCAGATGGGACCGATGCCTTTGAGAGGGCGAGGCAGAAGCTGATGGGCCTCGCATATCGTATGATGGGCACGCTCGCCGATGCCGAAGACATCACCCAGGACGCATGGATCCGATGGCAGCGCGCAGACCCTTCGGTGGTGAAGAACCCCGAAGCTTTCCTGGTCTCGGTTGTCTCCCGTCTCTGTCTCGACCGATTGCGCCGTCGGCAACGGGAACGCGATGCCTATGTTGGCCCCTGGTTGCCGGAGCCGGTGCTGACGCATTCCTCCGACGCTGGGGAGGGCGCTTTTGGATCAGACATTTCGTTTGCGCTCATGCTGGCGCTTGAGCGCCTGTCTCCGCTGGAGCGGGCGTCCTTCATACTGCACGATGTCTTTGAAATGCCTTTTGACGAGATAGCCCGTGCCCTCGACCGCTCCGAGGCGGCCTGTCGCCAATTGGCAAAACGCGCACGGGAGAACGTCCGTGCCGATCGCCGCCGGTTTCACGTCCCGCTGGATGATCATGCTGCGATCGCCGAGGCCTTCTTTCAGGCAGCACGCGAGAACGACGTGACCAGGCTGCTGTCGCTGCTTGCCGAAGGCGTAGAACTCCACAGCGATGGTGGCGGGCGCAAACTGGCGGCTCTCAACGTCATCATTGGCGCAGCTCGGGTGGCGCGCTTCTTCACCGGCCTCGCCCGCAAGCCAGCGGCCTCTGCGCCGCATGAGCGACACGAAGCGAGTTTGAACGGACTGCCGGCGGAACTGACGGTCGAAGCGGACGGGACCAGACAAGCGACAGCGGTGGAACTCGATGGAGGAAGGGTGAGTGCGATCTACTTGATAAGAAACCCCGACAAGCTTGATCGTCTGTGGTCCAGACTTGGCACGGGTTTTCCCAAACCGGTAATCTCACCCCGCTCATCATCCATGCGACCCTGACCGCGCCAAAGGCCGGAGCATGATCTTTTGGCTGCGCATTGTCTTCATTATCGAGGTGGAGTGGGCAGCTTGAGGCAGCGAAGAGCCACTAGTGCCGTCATGTCCGCTTTCAGGAAGGAACGAGGCCAGTGGAACCGCCGGCATTGGGCGCAAAGCCGTCCTCCTGCACACCCCCTTGCCCCATCCCCCCMTCCCCMCTAGCCTTCGCCTCCCATCTCGGAGGATCACCCATGCTTCCCGGCACGCCGCCCGGCTTTTCGCTCGATCCGCGCATCGAGGGTGACAGCAGGCCGGTCATGTGGCTCGGCCTGTGCGAATTGCGCGTGCAGGACGATTCCCGCTGGCCGTGGCTGGTGCTGGTGCCGCAGCGGCCCGGCATCACGGAGATGCACGACCTCACGCCGCTGGACCAGGCCATGCTCACCTTCGAGATCGCCATGGTCGCCAAGGGGCTGAAGGCGGCGACCGGCTGCCACAAGATCAATATCGCGGCGCTCGGCAATGTCGTTCCGCAGCTTCACGTCCACATCGTCGCGCGCAACGAGGGCGACACGGGCTGGCCGGGGCCGGTCTTCGGGCTGGGGCCGCGCGAGCCCTGGGAGGCCGCCGCGCTTTCCGGCTTCGCCGAGAAACTGAAAGCAGCATTGTGACCCGCCCCGCATGACGAGCAGCCTCTTTTCGATGTCCGCCGACGAACCCAGCCGCCAGCTCGGCTTTGCCGGCAACCGGCTCGACCGGCTGTCGGAAAATCGCGCCGAGGATGCGCTGGAGACTGCCCTTGCCGCGCCCGATGCGCGGCTGCTGGTCTCGCGCGGCGGGCGTGTGGTGCTGAAGGTCAACGGGGAAGGTTTCGAGCCCTGGTTCGGCGTGGCCGAAAGTGCGGCCGCCGGCGCGCGGCTGGAACATGCGGTGCTGCTGGGCTGGGATCGCGGCACGCCCGTGCTGGCGGCGCCCGGCGGCATCGAGCCCGACGATCTGCCCGACGGGCTGAAGGCGATCGACCACCGTTCGGTCTATGTGCAGGGGCTTCTGGACGAGCCGACGCTGGGTGCGCTCGCGCAAGGGGCCTCCTTGCTCGCCTGGAACGCCAGCCACCGTTTCTGCGGGCGCTGCGGGGCCAAGACCGTGATGCGCATCGGCGGCTACAAGCGCGTGTGTACGGGCTGCGAAGCCCAGCTTTTCCCGCGCACCGACCCGGTGGCGATCATGCTGGCCGTGCGCGAGGAGAAATGCCTGCTCGGCCGCAGCCCGCATTTTCCGCCCGGCATGTACTCGTGCCTTGCCGGCTTCATCGAGCCCGGCGAGACGATCGAGGATGCGGTGCGCCGCGAGACCTTCGAGGAATCGGGCATAAGGATCGGGCGCGTCGCCTATCACGCCAGCCAGCCCTGGCCGTTTCCGCACTCGCTGATGATCGGCTGCTTCGGCGAGGCGCTCACGGAAGAGATCGACGCCGACCGCGAGGAACTGGAGGATTGCCGCTGGTTTTCGCGCCAGGAGGTGATCGGGATCATTGCCGGCACCCATCCGGACGGCATCCTGATGCCGCCGCCCGGCGCCATTGCGTCCCATCTGGTGAGGGCGTGGGCGCAGCAGCGCTGAGCCCTATTCCTCCCGCGGCTGTTCCGCGCGGAAGGGATGCGCCTCGTAGACGCCCAGAATGCGCACTTCCTTGGAGAAGAAACCCAGCTCCTTGAGCGCCTGGGCGACGTTCGGGTCGTCGGGATGGCCCTCGATATCGGCATAGAACTGGGTCGCGAAGAAGGTGCCGCCGAGCTGGTAGCTCTCCAGCTTGGTCATGTTGACGCCATTGGTCGCGAACCCGCCCATCGCCTTGTAGAGGGCTGCCGGGATGTTGTGCACGCGGAACACGAAGGTTGTCATCATCAGCCGGTCGGCTGCCGCGCGCGGCGCCCAGGACTTGGTCTTCGACAGGATCACGAAGCGGGTGACGTTGGTGTCGGTGTCCTCGACATCCTCCATCACGATGTCGAGCCCGTAGAGCTCGGCGGCAAGACGCGGCGCGAGCGCGGCCTGGCTCCTGTCGCCTTCTTCCGACACCACGCGTGCCGCCCCCGCCGTGTCGCCGGCCACCACCGGCTTCCAGCGGTGCTTGCGGATCACCTTGCGGCACTGGCCGAGCGCGTGGATGTGGCTGTGGACCGACTTGATGTCCTCGACCCTGGCCCCCGGCAGCACCATCAGCTGGAAATGGATCGGCAGGAAATACTCGCCCACGATATGCAGCCGCGATTCGGGCAGAAGGTGGTGGATGTCGGCCACCCGGCCGGCGATCGTGTTCTCGATCGGGATCATGGCCAGATCGGCCTTGCCCGTCTCCACCGCGTTGAACGCGTCCTCGAAGGTGGGGCAGGGCAGGGGCTCCATGTCGGGAAGCATGTCGCGGCACGCCGTGTCGGAATTGGCGCCGGGCTCGCCCTGGAAGGCGATCCTGTTGGTCTTCGTCGTCATGAAAATCCTATCCCCTCGAAAGTATCTCGCGCGCCCGCTCCAGGTCGGCGGCGGTGTCGACACCGAGCGGTGCCGCCTTCACGATCGCCACGTCGATGCGCATGCCTGCCTCCAGCGCGCGCAACTGCTCCAGCTTTTCGCGGCGCTCCAGCGGCGAGGGCGGCAGCGCCACGAATCGCTCCAGTGCGGCGCGCCGATAGGCGTAGAGCCCGACATGGTGGTAGAGCGGCCCGTCGCCCCAGGGGGCCGTGGCGCGCGTGAAATAAAGGGCGCGCAGCCGGTCTTCCCCGATCGGCGTGCCGACGGCCTTGACCACGTTCGGGTTGACCTTCTCCGCCTCGTCCTCGATCTCGACGGCGACCGTGGCGATATCGGCCTCGCCCGCGGTGAGCGCCCGCACGGCCGCTGCCACCGTTTCGGGTTCGACCGTCGGCAGGTCGCCCTGCAGATTGACGACCGTCTCCACGCGGCCTTGCGGGTCGAGGCTCTTCAGCGCCTCGAAGATACGGTCGGAGCCCGATTCGTGGTCGGCCGAGGTCATCACCGCCTCGAAGCCCGCCGCCTCCACCGCGTCGGCGATCGCGCGGTGATCGGTGGCTATGGCCACGCGCGCAATTCCGCTTTCGCGCGCGCGCCAGGCGACATGCACGATCATGGGGGTGCCGGCGATATCGGCCAGCGGCTTGCCGGGCAGGCGTGTCGAAGCCATGCGCGCGGGTATGAGGACGATGCTCGTCATGGGCAGCCAGGATGCGGGAAAGTGGCAAAAGGTCTCACTGCGAATGGCTCTTATATGTGTTGCAACCGGCAGTCAAAAGACCTAGTTTCCGCGCGATTTTTACCGGTCTCGGCCGGATTCCGCGATCGAGGGGTGGCCTTCTCCAGGGAAGGCACCGTCGCGGCCGACCGAACAAGGGAGCGTTGGGGTAGATGGACTCTTTCGAACTGAACAAGATTCTCGGTGCGCTTCTGGGCGCCATATTCATCGTTTTCTCGGTCAGCCTGATCTCGGACACGATCTTCTATACGCCCACCCCGGCTACCCCTGGCTATGTCATCGAGGTGCCCGAGCAGGAAGTGGCCGATGCCGGTCCCGTCGAGGAGGGTCCGAATGTTCTGGCGCTCATCGCCGATGGCGACGTGACGGCCGGCGAGGCCGCCTTCCGCCGCTGCGCCTCCTGCCACACGCCCGAGGAAGGCGGCGCCAACCGCGTCGGTCCGAATCTGTGGAACACGGTGATGCAGCCCATCACCCACGCCGAAGGCTTCAACTATTCCTCCGCCATGCGCGCATTCGCCGAGCAGGAAGGGATCTGGACCTACGAGCATCTGGCCGGCTTCCTCGAGAATCCGCGCGGCTACGTGCCCGGCACCACCATGGCCTTCGCGGGTCTCCGCGACGTCCAGGAGAAGGCAAATCTGATCGCCTATATGCGCACGCTTTCCAACGATCCGGCGCCGCTGCCGGAGGTCGAGGAAGTCGCCACCGAGGAAGAGGAAGCCGCGCCCGACAATGGTGACGCCGTCACCGAGGAAGAGGTCGAGACCGACGCCGAGCCGGTGGAGCCCACCCCCGCGACCGACGGCACCGAAGTGTCCCCCGAGACCGATGCCGGCGTGCCGGCCAGCGGCGACGCCGAAGACGCGGCCGAGGACGACCAGGTCGAGGAAGAGGCCGCCCCTGCCGAGCCGGTCGATCAGGACGAGACGACCGAAGAACTTGAGGAAGAAGAGCAGCAATAACGAACTTGTCATTGCCGCATCATCAAAAAGCCGGGTTCGCCCGGCTTTTTTCTTGGTCACCATGCGGGGCAGCGAAATCATGCTGGACGGGCTTTTCAAGCCCGGTCGATCGATTACGTTGTAGACGCTTGTATCTGTCGAGAGGTGATCGATGACGAATGGACCGAACTCCATCCTCCGTGCCCTGGCCGTTGCCGCTTCGCTGGCCGTCCTCGGCACCCATGCCCAGGCGGAGGAGTGGCGGACCTACCATTCGCTTGTCGAGACCGAACCTCGCGCCGAGCCCTTCGAGCGCTATCCCCACGTCAACCCCGACGCGCCCAAGGGCGGCACGCTCAACTCCGCGGCCTTCGGCACGTTCGACAGCCTGAACCCCTTCATCGTGCGCGGCACCTCGGCGGCGGGGCTGTCGGAATTTGGCGGCCTCTTGTGGGAGACGCTGATGCAGCAATCCGTCGACGAGGCCGGCACGAGCCACGCCCTCGTGGCCGAGGCGTTCAGCTTTCCCGACGATTATTCCTCGGCGACCTACCGTCTCAATCCTGACGCCCGCTGGCATGACGGCACCCCGATCACGGCCGACGATGTGGTCTGGTCGCTGGAGACGCTGAAGCGCATCAGCCCGCTCCACATGCGCTACTACGTCAATGTCACGGAAGCCGTGGCGCTCAATGAACACGAAGTCGAGTTCACCTTCGACCAGACCGGCAACCGCGAACTGCCCCACATCATGGGTGATCTCCCGGTCCTGCCGCGCCACTGGTGGGAAGGCGAGAACGCCCGCGGCCAGCAGCGCAACATCGAAAACCCCACGCTGGAGCCGCCGCTTGGCTCGGGTCCCTATCGCATTGTCGACGTCAGTCCCGGTTCGCACATCATCTGGGAGCGGGTCGAGGATTATTGGGGCGCGAACCTGCCGGTGAACGTCGGCCGAAACAATTTCGACCGTCTGCGCTACACCTATTTCCAGGACGACAATGCCAGCTTCCAGGCTTTCACGCGCGGCGGATACGATGACGTGCGCCAGGAGACGAGCACGCGCCGCTGGATGCTCGAATACAATTTTCCCGCTTTCGAGCGCGGCGATGTCGTCAAGCGTGAGTTTACGGCCGGGGGTGTTCAGCACATGCAGGCCTTCGCGTTCAACATGCGCCATGAGCGCTTCCAGGACCGCCGCGTCCGGCAGGCCCTGACTCTCGCCTACAATTTCGAAGAGCAGAACCGCCTTCAGTTCTTCGACATGAACAAGCGTTTCTCGAGCTATTTCGAGAACACCGAACTCGCCTCCAGCGGGTTGCCGGAGGGGCGGGAGCTGGAGATCCTCGAGGCGCACCGGGACGAATTGCCGCCGGAGGTCTTTGACGAGGAATTCCGGCTGCCGGTATTCGACAGCCCGCAGGCCGCCCGCGAGAACCTTCGCGAGGCCGTGCGCCTGTTCGACGAGGCCGGCTGGGAAATCCGCGGTGGGAGAATGGTGAACAAGGAGAGCGGCGAGCAGTTCCGGATCGAGTTCATGGGCAGTTCGCCCACCTCGGAGATCATTGCCGGCGGCTTCATCGAGAATCTGCGCCGCCTCGGCATCGATGCGAGCCTGCGCATCGTCGACACCTCGCAATACATCCAGCGCTATCAGAATTTCGATTTCGACGCGGTCACCGCACGCTTCCCCCAGTCGACCTCGCCGGGCAACGAGCAGCGCGACTATTGGAGTTCGGACGCTGTAGACGCCCCCGGCTCTCGAAATGTTCCGGGCATCGCCGACCCGGTCGTCGATGCCCTCATCGACCGGATCATATTCGCCTCCGACCGTGAAGATCTCGTCGCCGCCACGCGCGCCCTCGACCGGGTGTTGCTCTGGAACTTCTACACCGTGCCCCAGTATTTCCAGCCAACCCTGCGCTACGCCTACTGGAACAAGTTCGGTATTCCCGACGTGCAGCCCAGCTACAGCGGTGTCGACACGATGTCGTGGTGGATTGTCCAGGAGCGCGAGGAAGCGATCGAGGAAGAACTCGAGGAGGCGGAATGACCAGCATGCCCGTTCTCGGTCGCCGCGAATTCCTGATGCTGGGTGGCGCCGCCCTTGCCGGACCGCTGCTTGCCCGCGACGCCTTCGCCCAGCTTGAGACAGACAGACCGCTGCACGGCATATCGCCCTTCGGCGATCTCAAATACGGTCCGGACTTCACGCACTTCGACTATGCCGATCCGAATGCGATCAAAGGCGGGCGGATTTCGACGCAGCTGTCGGCCTGGTCCTTCAACCAGGCGCCCGACACCTTCGATACGCTCAACAGCTACGTTCTGCGCGGCAATGGCGCGGCCGGCATGGGGCTCACCTTCGCGTCGCTGCTGACGGGTTCGGCGGACGAGATGGGCGCCTATTACGGCTATGCCGCCGAGAGCGTAACGGTGAGCGAGGATCGCCTCGCCTGGCAGTTCCGGCTGCGACCGGAAGCCGTTTTCCACGACGGCTCGCCGATCACGGCCGACGATGTGCTCTTCTCCATCACCATTCTTCGCGACGAGGGCCATGAGAACCTCGCCAGCACGCTCCGCCAGATCGAGGAGATCGAGGCTGTGGACGAGCGCACCTTGTCGGTGCGGCTTCATCCGATGGCGGGCATCTCGACCGTCTTCACCATCGCGGGATGCCCCATCATGTCACGTGGCTGGTGGGAAGGCCGCACATTCGACGCCACGCTTTCCGAAGCGCCGCTGGGCTCCGGCCCCTACCGTGTCGGCCGCTTCAATTTCGGCTCCTTCATCGAGTTCGACAGGGTGGAAGACGATTGGGCATCTGCGCTGCCGGCCATGCGCGGACGCTACAATTTCGACCGCATCCGCTACGATTATTTCCGCGACCGCAACGCTTCCTTCGAGGCCTTCAAGGCCGGGGTGATCCTTTTCCGCGAGGAGTTCACCTCGCGCAACTGGGCGAACGATTACAATTTCCCCGCTCTCGTGGACGGCCGGGTGAAGCTCGACGAAGTCCCCGACGAGACGCCATCGGGCGGCCAGGCGTGGTTCTTCAACACCAGGCGCGAAAAGTTCGCCGATCGGCGGGTGCGCCAGGCGATCGGCCTGCTTTTCGACTTCGAATGGACGAACAAGAACATCATGTTCGACTCCTTCGAGCGGTCGAATTCCTTCTACGAGATGACCGAACACAAGGCCGAAGGCCTGCCTGACGAGGCCGAGCTTGCACTGCTGGAGCCGTTCCGCGACGAACTGCCCGAGGCTGTCTTCGAGGAACCCTACCTGCCGCCGGTGAGTGACGGGACGGGTCGCATCCGCGAGCGGCAGCGCGAGGCGATTGCGTTGCTGGAGGAAGCAGGCTGCACGCGCGAAGGGGGCCGCTTCGTACTGCCCTCGGGCGAGCCGCTGATCATCGAATTCCTCAACAACAGCCAGACCTTCGAGGCTCACCACAACGGCTTCATCCGCAACCTCCAGCAGATCGGCATTCCGGCCAGCTACCGGCTGGTCGACGCCTCCCAATATTCGCTGCGGACGCGGCAGTTCGATTTCGACATGATCGTCTCGCGGCACGCGATGGCACCCTATCCAAGCCGTGGCATCAGGCAGTCATTCGGCTCCGAGACAGCCAATGCGCCAGGGTCCATGAATCTGGCGGGCGTCGCCCACCCGGCGGTGGATGCGATCCTCGACCGCATCATCGCGGCGCAGAGCTGGGAGGAGTTCCGGACCGCAAACCGCGCCCTCGACCGGATCCTGCGTGCTGAGCACTACTACATCTTCCAATGGTACAAGCCCGCGCGCTGGCTTGCCTTCTGGGACTTCTACGACAGGCCCGAAACAGGTCCCCGTTTCGGGCACGGCGTGCTCGACACCTGGTGGACGCGCCCGGATCAGGTGCGCGCCACCGGCATGTCTGGTTGACACAAGCTCCGTGTGTGACAGACAGGCTGGCCGCTTCTGACCTCCACTCCATGACCGGGCACATCTGATGGGCGCCTATATCCTCCGAAGACTGCTGCTGATGATCCCGACGCTGTTGGGTATCATGGCGATATCCTTCGCCGTGATCCAGTTCGCGCCGGGCGGGCCGATCGAGCAGGTGATCGCCAATCTGACCGGCGAAGGGGGAACCGCGCTCGACCGGGTGGGCGGCGGCGGATCGGAAGTCGGCAGCGCCGACGCGGGCGGTTCGTCCTACCGCGGTGCGCAGGGACTCGACCCGCAGTTCATAGCCCAGCTGGAGGCGCAGTTCGGTTTCGACCGGCCGCCGCTGGAGCGATTTGCCAGAATGATCTGGGACTACGCCCGCTTCGATTTCGGCGAGAGCTACTTCCGCGACATCACCGTCATCGACCTGGTGCTCGAGAAGATGCCTGTGTCGATCTCGCTCGGCTTGTGGCTGACGCTCATCTCCTACGGAATCTCGATCCCGCTCGGCATCCGCAAGGCGGTAAAGGACGGTTCGGCCTTCGACATCTGGACCAGCGGCATCATCATCGTTGCCTACGCCATCCCAGGCTTCCTCTTCGCCATCCTGCTGATGGTCCTGTTTGCGGGCGGCTCCTTCTTCGACTGGTTCCCCCTGCGGGGACTCGTTTCGGAAAACTGGCAGGAGCTCTCCTGGCCGGAGCGCATCCTGGATTATTTCTGGCACCTGACACTGCCGTTGACCGCGATGGTCCTGTCTGCCTTCGCCACCACGACCCTGCTGACCAAGAACTCGTTCCTGGATGAAATTCGCAAGCAATATGTCGTCACCGCGCGTTCCAAGGGGCTGAGCGACGGCCAGGTGCTTTATGGCCACGTCTTCCGCAACGCCATGCTCATCATCATCGCGGGCTTCCCCGGCGCTTTCATATCGGCGTTCTTCACGGGGGCGCTTCTGATCGAGACGATCTTCTCGCTGGACGGCCTCGGCTTGCTGGGCTTCCGGTCGGTGCTGGACCGGGACTACCCGGTCGTCTTTGCCACGCTTTACATCTTCTCGCTGATCGGGCTCATCGTCAGCCTGCTCTCGGATCTCATGTACACGTGGATCGACCCGCGCATCGACTTCGACCGGAGGGACGTCTGACATGTCGGATATCCTCACCAAGGCCGAGGTCGAGAAGGTGCGCGAGCGGACCGGGCGCCCCTGGGTATCGCCGCTCAACCAGCGCCGCTGGCAGAACTTCAAGGCCAACCGGCGCGGTTACTGGTCGCTCTGGATCTTCCTGGTCCTTTTCGTGCTCTCGATGTTCGCTGAATTCATCGCCAACGACCGCCCGCTGATCGCCTCCTATCAGGGTGAAATCCTGTTCCCGGTCGTGGTGGACTATCCCGAGGAGAAGTTCGGCGGCTTCCTTGCCGTGACGGATTATCGAGATCCCTTCATCCAGGAGGAGATCGAGGAAAACGGCTGGATGATCTGGCCGCCGATCCGCTACTCCTACCGCACGGTCAACAACGAGATTCCGACGGCCGCTCCCGCGGCCCCCTCTTGGAGGTTCTCCGAAGAACAGCGTTGCAGCCGCTACTTCGATGGCGTCGACGATCCCAACTGTACGATGGGCAACTGGAACTGGCTCGGCACGGACGATCAGGCGCGCGACGTGGCCGCCCGTATCATCTACGGCTTCCGTATCTCGGTGCTCTTCGGGCTGATCCTGACAGCAGCCTCCGCCGTGATCGGCGTGTCGGCCGGCGCGGTTCAGGGCTATTTCGGCGGCTGGACGGATCTCATCTTCCAGCGCTTCATTGAGATCTGGTCGTCGATCCCGGTGCTCTACCTCATCCTCATCATCGCCGCGATCCTGCCGCCCGGCTTCTTCATATTGCTGGGCATCATGCTCCTGTTCTCGTGGGTGGCCTTCGTGGGCGTGGTGCGTGCCGAGTTCCTGCGCGCGCGCAACTTCGAGTATGTGAACGCTGCGCGATCGCTGGGCGTCTCCAACGGTACGATCATGTTCCGCCATCTGCTGCCCAATGCCATGGTGGCGACGCTGACCTTCCTGCCCTTCATCCTGAACGGCTCCATCACCACGCTGACCTCGCTCGACTTCCTGGGCTTCGGCCTGCCGCCCGGCTCGGCCTCGCTCGGTGAGTTGCTGCGCCAGGGCCAGCGCAACCTCAACGCGCCCTGGCTCGGCATCACCGGCTTCATCACGCTGTCGGTCATGCTCTCGCTCTTGATCTTCATCGGCGAGGCCACCCGCGATGCGTTCGATCCCCGGAAGACGTTCAAATGACCGCCCCCCTGCTCTCCGTCCGAGATCTCTCCGTCCAGTTCACACAGGGCGCCAAGGAAAACCTCGCAGTCGACCACATCTCCTTCGACCTGATGCCGGGGGAGACGGTGGCGATCGTGGGCGAGTCGGGGTCGGGCAAATCGGTCTCGGCGCTCTCCGTCCTGAAACTGCTTCCCTATCCAGCCGCCAGCCATCCCTCCGGCTCGATCCTGTTCAAGGGGGAGGATATCCTTGCCAAGGACGAAACCGCCTTGCGCAAGGTCCGTGGCAACAAGATCACCATGATCTTCCAGGAACCCATGACCTCGCTGAATCCACTCCACACGGTCGAGCGGCAGATCGGGGAGATCCTCAAGATTCACCAGGGCATGGGCGAGCAGAAGGCCCGCCAGCGCACCCTGGAACTGCTCGAGCAGGTCGGCATCCGGGATGCGGAAAAACGGCTCGGCGCCTTCCCTCACCAGCTTTCCGGCGGGCAGCGCCAGCGCGTCATGATCGCCATGTCGCTGGCCAACAAGCCGGAACTGCTGATCGCCGACGAGCCCACCACGGCACTCGACGTCACCGTGCAGGCCCAGATCCTGGAACTGCTTGCCGAGCTCAAGTCGGCCAACAACATGTCGATGCTCTTCATCACCCACGATCTCGGCATCGTGCGGCGCATCGCCGACCGCGTCTGCGTGATGACCAAGGGCAAGATCGTCGAGCAGGGCCCGACAGCCGAGATATTCGACAACCCCCAGCACGAATACACGCGCCATCTCCTGGCGTCCGAGCCCAAGGGCAGCCCCCCGCCGGTCGACACCAGCGCACCGACGGTGATGAAGGGCGACGACATCCGGGTCTGGTTTCCGATCAAGAAGGGCTTCCTGCGCCGCACCGTCGACCATGTGAAGGCCGTCGATGGCGTCGACGTTACGGTTCGTGCCGGCCAGACGCTGGGCATCGTGGGCGAGTCAGGCTCAGGCAAGACGACGCTTGGCCTCGCACTCTCGCGGATGATCTCGTCGGAAGGGACCATCCGCCTCGACGACCGCACCATAGACCAGTATTCCTTCCGCCAAATGCGCCCGCTCCGGCGTGAGATGCAGATCGTCTTCCAGGATCCGTTCGGCTCGCTCAGCCCGCGCATGTCGGTCGGCGAGATCATCGAGGAAGGGCTTGAAATCCATGAGCCCCGGATGAAGCGGGGAGAGCGCGACGACCTCGTCGTCCAGGTTCTCCAGGAGGTTGGCATCGATCCCGAGGCCCGCTTCCGCTATCCGCACGAGTTCTCCGGGGGGCAGAGGCAGCGGATCGCCATCGCCCGCGCCATGGTGCTGAAGCCGCGCTTCGTTATGCTGGACGAACCCACCTCCGCGCTCGACATGAGCGTGCAGGCGCAGGTTGTCGATCTTCTGCGCGATCTCCAGAAGCGCTATTCTCTGGCCTATCTCTTCATCAGCCACGACCTCAAGGTGATCCGCGCGCTGGCCAACGAAGTGATGGTCATGCGCAACGGAAAGGTGGTCGAACACGGCCCGGCGCGCCAGATTTTCGAGGATCCGCAGACCGACTACACGAAGGCGCTGATCGCTGCCGCCTTCGACCTCGCCACAGCGCCCGCGGGCGTGGTCAGCCAGTAGTCAGCCGCGAGAGGGAGGAAGCATGACAGAGACCGGAGAGGGTCGTATTCTCTTGTCCATGACGGGGATGAACCCGCGCCGATGGTTCGATCTTCTGTCGAAGCATCGGGAAGTGGTGCTGGAACCTGACAGGGCGGATGATCCGACGATCCGCTACGCCATGGTGTGGAAACACCCGCGGGGCGTGCTCGCCAGGCTGCCCAATCTGCAGGCGATCTTCTCGGTGGGGGCCGGTGTCGATCACGTCTTCGCCGACTCCCGCCTCCCCGATATACCGATCGCCCGGGTCGTCGCGCAGAACCTGACCCAGCATATGGTCGAATATGTAGTCTGGCGCGTCATGGACCATCACCGCCAGGGTGCCATCTACCGCGCCCAGCAGCAGCGCCGCGTCTGGCACGAGCCAGCGCAGCCGGTATCCTCGGACGTGGCGGTCGGGATCATGGGCCTCGGCCAGCTCGGAAGAGCCGCGGCCAGCCAGCTGCTTTCGATCGGCTTCAAGGTCAATGGCTGGAGCCGAAACGACCGGCCGATGGAAGGGGTCGCGACCTGGCACGGCAAGGAAGGGCTCACGCCGTTTCTCAATGCCACCGACATCCTCGTGGTGCTTCTTCCGCTAACACCCGCGACGGAAGCCATCATCGATCTCTCGATCCTCAAGCGGTTGCGGCCGGACGGGCCGCTCGGCGGCCCCGTGCTCGTCAATGCCGGCCGCGGACGGCTCCAGAAGGAGAGCGACATCCTGGCTGCGCTGGAGGATGGCACGCTGAAGGAAGCCAGTCTCGATGTGTTCGAGACAGAGCCGCTGCCCAAGACGAGCCCGCTTTGGAAACATCCGTCGGTATTCGTGACGCCGCATGCGGCCGCCACCTCCGATCCCGAACATCTGGTCCCGCTTCTGCTGGAGCAGATCGAGCGCCATGAGCGCGGCGAACCGCTAGACAATCTTGTCGACCGGCAGTCGGGATATTGAAGCTGAACTGACGACTGGTTTCTGGCTGGCAGCCCAACCCCGCCGTGAGCACCTGATATTGCGCGTCCAATTCCGCCCAGAAATGGGCGTGGTTCGGAGAATATTTTGGTGCTAGCTGACAAAAATAGCCTCTGTTGATGAGGCAAGGAAATCAGCTCTTGGGGGAGTGGATAGTGATCAAGACAACAGTTAATCGACGCGGCCGTGTCGTATCGATCACGGCATCGGCAATCGCGTTCCTGGCGTTTGTGCTCATGCCGACAATGGCCTCGGCTTTTCAGCAAGGTGATTGGGTTCTCGGTCGCTGGCAGGGTGGGGCTTACTGGTATGCTGGGGTCGTTGCCGGTGTGTCGGGCGACAGCATTACTATTCAATACGACGATGGTGATCGCGAGACTACGCCGCGCCGCAATGTTCGCCACTATGACTGGCAGGCAGGCACCCGCGTCGAGTGCAACTGGCAGCAGGCGGGCACCTGGTATCCCGGCCGCATCGAGTCGGCGAGCGGCGCGCAGGTTCGCATCAGCTACGACGATGGCGACCGCGAAACCACCGGCACGGGCAACTGCCGGTCCCGCTAAGGCGGGATGAAGGCTAAGCGCTCGTCAGCGCCGGGTTGCCTGAACAAGATACCTCACCGATACAGGCCGCGAAGGCAGCGTCCACGATCGCAAGCTTCGCGGCCTGAACGTACAGGAATGCTTCCACGAAGCTCCGTGCGACCCATAGGGAACGTTTCCCGTCGACATCCTGCCACCCGATGATGCCGGTCGCTTCCGCCTCCCGCAGCTTGCGGGACGCGTGGGTGCGAGACAGTTCCAGTCCGGACGCGACTTGAGCCATCGATTTCATGGACGTGGCGAAGCGGTCGGTCGCTGCATCCGCGTGGCCGATGGCGGCAAAGAACCGCTCGGTCATGAGGAATCCGTTGTTGATCCACATGAAGTGAGAGAAATCCGGACTTGGGTTGCGGATGACGTCGGACCTTGCCAGCCCGTCGGCGATCATTGGCTGGATATGCTGGATCTGGCCTGGAGCGGCGTCGAAGCGCGCGACCCTGTCTGCGCCGTCAAGCCGATCCAGCGTGTCGAGGTGAATCCGCAACCACGTGTCGATCGCCGCGAGCGTGATGGGCGTGGGCAGGAGGTAGCGTTTCCGCCGATCCCTCGCGTCGGGCCGCTGGGTGACCACGCCGTAATGCTGCATCTCGCCGAGGAAGGCCGCTGCGGTGTTCCTGCTGGCGATATCGAACAGGTGAACGCGCTGCAGAAATCGCGCGGCGGTGAGCCCTTCGGGCTCCTGGCCGCTTTCGCCCTGGAAGTGCAGTGAAAGGCCGACATGGGCCATGAGCCAGCGCTGTTGGGTTGCAAAAATCGATGCCAGCCGCGGCTCAGCCTCGTTCACCTGCAGGAAGGCCTCGGATTGCAGCCTGATGCTCTCCTGGAACCCCGGAGCATTGAGCAATCGATGGGCCCCAGGAGGTATTGGACCGGTTGTCATGTGAGTTGATCCGAAAAGGCCTCGACCGCGCTGGTCGACAGGATGATTGGCATAATTCACTCTGAACGCCACGGCAAAGCTGTTCTGCCGGCATCACGGAGAAAGCGGATGCGGAGAGATCACGGCCGACGAAATTCGGTCGGCTTTCCATAAAGATGCGCGATGCGGGCAACCGCGCCGGCCAGCGTTTCGCTGGCAACCGTCATTGTGTGTCCGTTGGCATGCAGCAGCGTCTCGGCATCGCGCATGATCCCGACATGACCTTTCCAGAAGACAAGATCGCCGCGTTGGAGCGCGGAGAGCTCCGGTCCCGGATCGAGCTGCTCTCCGACCGTTTCCGCCTGCATGTCGGTGTCGCGAAGGATCAAACGGCCGGCCATGCGCATGGCCAGTTGCACGATACCGGAACAGTCCAGCCCAAAGGCGGAGGCTCCACCCCATAGATAGGGCGTGTGGAGGAACGTCTCGGCCACGGCGACGTAATCGGCGGCGCACCAGCCCAGTGGCTCAAGGTGGGAAGCGATCACGGCTCCCCCGGAGGCAAGCCTGGCATAATGCGTGCCCCGGTGCTCCACGAAATCCGCCACCGCGAGCAAGGCCCCCATGGAATGGCAGACGACGGGCGGCATCTTCAGTTCAGGTCCGGGATAGACGAAGCTGCGCTGGGCGACGACCATATGGGTCGGTTCCGGCATCTCGCCGAGTGCATCGGCCGATGCATAGCCGATATAGCCGTCCCGTTCCCCCTGGAGCCAGGCCCATCCCTCGGTCTCCTCGAAGACCAGTACCGTCTCGCCGCACAGCAATTGTGTGTCGATGCCGGCGTCGGGGGCAGGGCGGGGCCTGAGATCGAGCACCGGTGCCACCACCCGCCGGAGGCTACCATCCACGAAACGGTCCGCCTTGATGCGGCCCATCAGGCGGCGGTCGGCAAGGTCCGGGCGAAAGGCGTTCAGGCGGCGGTCGAGATCGATCATGCGGACAACTCGCCACCAGCGGCGATCACGGCATCGCCGAAACGCTCGACGAACAATGCGCCCTCCACGGTGCGGCGCACCAGAACGTTGCGCCTGTCGGCCTCGTCGCGGTGGCGCGACAGGAGCTTCAGGCCGCCCATCGTGTCGAGCGCGCGGGTGATGACGGGTTTGGTCACGCCGAGCCGTGCCGCCAATCCGCGCACCGTGTGCGGCGGCGGGTCGAGATAGATGGTGAGCAGAATCGCCATCTGACGGTGAGACAGATCCGGAGCCGCCGCGCGCACCTCTCCCAGTGCCACGCCCTGCCAGAGGCGAAGGGCCTGGCTCGGCCGCAAGATGATCGACATGGGCTCGTCCCGGGCTGGTCGTTTCGGTTCCGTATCTGTCTGCCTGCCTCAACCGCGCCTGGCAAGGGCGTCATCACCCATAGCGTGCTTGAATCACGCCGAAGAGGGCTCGGATCGCCTGCGCCTCGCCCCCCACCGGGCAATGCGGCCGCTCGCTGGGGCACCATCCGTAAATGTCGAAATGCGCCCATGAACGCGCATCCTCCACGAAGCGTTTCAGGAACAGTGCCGCGGTGATCGACCCGGCAAGTCCGCCCGAACCGACATTGCTGCAATCCGCCACCTTCGAATCGAGCATCCGATCGTAGCCGCTCCACAGCGGCATCTGCCAGACCGGATCGGCCAGCCGCTGTCCGGCGGCGGCAATCTCTTCGGCCAGATGCACGTCACCTGTGAAGAACGGGGCGACTTCCGGCCCGAGGGCCACGCGGGCCGCACCCGTCAGCGTCGCCATGTCGATCAGAAGCTCCGGCGCCTCCTCGTCGGCCAGCGCCAGCGCGTCGGCGAGCACCAGCCGTCCCTCCGCATCCGTGTTGCCGATCTCGACGGTCGGCCCCTTGCGGCTTTGGAGCACGTCGCCGGGCCGGAAAGCGTTTGCCGAGATGGAGTTTTCGACCGCCGGGATCAGCACCCGCAGCCTCACCTTGAGGCCGGCCGACATGATCATGGCGGCAAGGCCGAGCACGTTGGCGGCTCCGCCCATGTCCTTCTTCATCAGGAGCATGCCGCTCGACGGCTTGATGTCGAGGCCGCCCGTGTCGAAGCAGACGCCCTTGCCGACGAGCGTCACCTTGGGATCGTTACGGGCGCCCCAGCTCATGTCGATCAGCCGGGGTGCCTGGGCGGCGGCGCGCCCGACTGCATGTATCATGGGGAAATTGCGCCGGAGAAGCGCGTCACCCTTTGTCACCGCGACTTTCGCCCGATGCTGGCGCGCCAGTGTGCGCGCCGCCGTTTCCAGCGCCTCCGGCCCCATGTCGGCTGCCGGGGTGTTGATGAGATCGCGGGTGAGCGCGATCGCCTCTGCCTGGGCGTGGACGGTCGCCGGGTTGACGCCCGGGACGTGGACCGACAATGGGCGTGACGACTTCTTGCCGTAACGGGTGAAGGCATAGCCGCCCAGCACCAGGCCCAGGGCCGCAAGTTCGGCATTGTCGAGCGCACCTTCGAGATGCCAGTCGCCTTCAGGCAGCACCCTCGCCAGCCGGCCCGTGGCCAGGTCCGAAAACCCGTCTCCGCCAACCGGGGCGCCAAAAAGCGCGCCTGCAAGCGCGCCGTCATCTCCCGGGAGGGGAAGGAAGGTGCCTTCCTTTCCGGAAAACGCGTTGGCTCGCGCCCAGGCCACGGCGCGTCCGTCGATGCCGCTCTCGTCGAGCCTGCCTTCGCGGACGAGATGGATGGGGAGCGACGTGCGGGACCTTTTGGAGGTAAGCGTCACAGGCATGCTGAAATGCGATCCTTCTGCGGTGGAGGGGAGGCCCGTCTTAACTGTCCGTTAGGGTTAACGGAATATTTCTTGACCCAGTCTGCCGGCCCGCGTGGCCGACCTGCGAAAGACTGGAGACCTGGACGGATGTTTACCGATTGCGGCGTGAAATCAAGGGGCATCGGCATTGCCTCGACCGCGATGGCCCTGGTGATGCTCGCCGTTCTGGGCGGCTGCGCCAATGGCCCAGACCGCATGACCACGGGCTCTGTCAGCCGCACCACCGCCCATGCGCCTCTCGATCGCATGTCGGCGGGAGAACTGGGCTCGGCTTCCGAACAACTCGGTCAGGCCTACGCGCGCGACACGCGCAACAAGGACGTCGCGCTGCGTTATGCCCAGGTTCTCCAGATGACCGGCCGTAACGAGCAGTCGCTCGCCGTCATGCGCAAGCTCGCCATCGATCATTCCCGCGACCGACAGGTCCTGGCTGAATATGGCAAGGCGCTCGCCGCCGCCGGAGAGCTCGAACCCGCACTGGACGCCGTGCGTCGTGCCCAGACACCTGAATTTCCCGACTGGCGGCTCGTCTCGGCCGAGGCCGCCATTCTCGATCAGCTTGACCACAAGCAGGAAGCCCGCGCGCTCTACCGCCGCGCCATCGACATGGCACCGAACGAACCGTCGATCCTTTCCAACCTGGGAATGTCCTATGTCCTTGAGGGCGATCTGCGGGCGGCCGAGCAGCACATGCGCAAGGCAACCGAAATGCCCGGCGCCGACAGCCGGGTGCGCCAGAATCTCGCGCTGGTGGTTGGCCTTCAGGGCCGCTTCCAGGAGGCGGAAGATATTGCCCGCCGCGAATTGTCGCCCGAACAGGCGCAAGCCAATGTCGTCTATCTGCGCTCAATGCTCTCCCAGGACAATGCCTGGAGCCAGCTCGAGGACGAAGAGCGCGCCACGAACTGACGGCCTACTTGTTGGCGGGTCCATACGCCGCCATGAAGATTCGCACCGCCTCTTCGGCGTGTGCGCGAAGGGCTGCACTGTCGCGGATCGAGGCGTCCCCCAGGAGCATGGCGTCATTGACCGGCGCCCCCATCACCAACCAGTTGAAATGGGCCGCGGCTGTCTCCGGCTGGCGGACTGAAAGCGCCCCAGCCGCGGAATAGGCCGCAAAGGCGGACGCCAGCCGACGGATGCTGCGTCCCGGCCCCTGTTCGTGAAGAGCTTTGCCCAGTTCCGGGAACCGGTCGACCTCGGCAATCACCAGTCGCCGCAATTGCATGAGTTGAGGCGTCATGACGATCTTCAACTGGCTGACCGCGAAATCCAGCAGGAACGTATCGATATCCCGGTCGATGGGCGGATCAGCCACCTCCTCCTGAACCCTGTCTCCCGCCGAGCCCGTCATGCTAAGCACGACCGCCAGAAATAGGGCCTCCTTCGCGCGGAAATGCGCATAGACCGTCTGCTTCGACACCTCGGCGCAAGCCGCGACATCGTCCATGCTGGTGCCTGCAAATCCGTTCTTCAGGAAGAGCATCCCGGCCGCCGACAGGATCTTCTGCTGTGTCCTTTCACTGCGCGTCATGGCCATTCGCCGCCCCGGTCATGTCATCACCCGTCAGCAATCTAGCGCTTCCTCCTTTACACATCAAACTGGACGGTTCAGTCTAGTTATCATCGATCGACAAAAAATGGTGACGTAGAAATGATGACACGGATCGCCGCCTGCCAGTGCGGGCAGGCTGCCCTCGAAGTAGCCGGGCAACCCATCTTGGCCGCGATCTGCCATTGTCAGAGTTGCCAGACTGCAGGCGCGCATCTGCAGTCGCTGGAGGGCGCGCCGCCGGTGCTCGGCCGCAACGATGGCACGGCGTTCATGCTCATTCGCAAGGATCGCGTCAGGTGTCTCCGGGGCGCGGAGAGCCTAGCCGAATATAAGTTGAAGCCTGACTCGTCGACACGTCGTGTCGTCGCTGGCTGCTGCAACACGCCGATGTTCCTGGAGTTCACGAAGGGCCACTGGCTGTCGGTCTACTCGGACCGCTTCGAGCCCGCCGACAAAGCGGTACCGGAACTACGGACGATGACCAGGGATCTCAGGAGGCCGATCGAGAATGACGAGGGCGTGCCGGCGTTTGCGACCCATTCGCCACGCTTCATGTGGAGACTTCTGCTGGCCTGGGCCGCGATGGGCTTTCGTGCGCCGAAGGTCGACTATGTAAGGGGAAGCCTGAGATGAGTGGTACCAATGACCGGATAGAGATCGAGAACTTCACGTCGCCGGGTCGCACACAGCGCGTCGACCGGGCCAAATACGAGGCCATGCGGGACGCGCTACTGGCGGTGCTTCCGACCGACGCGCCGGGCCTGAGCGTCGCCGAGGCGAAGGCGAAACTCCTGCCTCTGCTGCCGCAGGAACTCTTTCCCGGAGGCGAAAAGGCGGGCTGGTGGCTGAAGGCCGCACAGCTCGATCTCGAAGCCAAGGGCAGGATCGCCCGCGCGAGTGGCAGCCCCGTCCGGCTGCATCGAAAGGGTTGAGGCCTCAGAAGATGCCGCCGCGTTCGGCCACTTGGATCCCAGCCGGGCCCAGGATGACGGCGAACAGCACTGGCAGGAAGAACAGGATCATTGGGACCGTCAGCTTCGGCGGCAGGGCTGCCGCCTTCTTCTCGGCCTCGTTCATGCGCATGTCGCGGCTTTCCGCCGCCAGCACGCGCAGCGCGTGCGCGACGGGGGTGCCGTAGCGCTCGGCCTGGATCAGGGCCTGCGTGACGCTGCGCACGGTCTCCAGCCCGGTCCGGTTGGCGAGGTTTTCGTAGGCCTGGCGGCGTTCCTGCAGGAAGGACAGTTCCGCGTTGGTCAGCACGAATTCTTCCGCCAGTTCCACCGACTGAATGCCGATCTCGTCGGCCACGCGCCGGAAGGCAGCTTCGACCGACATGCCGGATTCCACGCAGATGAGCAGAAGGTCGAGCGCATCGGGCCAGCCCCGCTGGATCGACTGCTTGCGCTTCTGAGCGCGGTTTGAGACATACATGACCGGAGCGTAGAAGCCGCCATAGGCCGCAAGGATGCAGATGAACAGCTTGATCATGATCGGCTGTTCGGCAAATCCACCCAACACGAAGATATAGACGCCCGCGAGAACGAAACCCACCACCGGCAGGACGAGGCGGAAGAACAGGAACTTCGTGAGCGGGTTCTCGCCGCGGAAACCCGCCATGCGCAGTTTCTGCGTGGTCGTCTCGTCGGCGAGGGCGCGCTTCAGGTCCAGCCGATCGACGATGCTGCGCATGCCCACCGACTGTTCCTGGCGCAGGCCGCGCCGCTTGCGGTCGGATTCGGCTGCCAAACGCGCGCGTTGCTTGGCCCGCAATTCGTCACGCTCAAGTGCCACCGAGCGCATGCGAGACTTGAGCGGATCGCCGCCGAATGCCGGAATCAGCGTGAACACGGTCGCGAAGACAGCCAGCCCGACCAGCAGCGCAACCATGAAGGTCGGGTCGAAGAGCGTATTGACGATCTGGTCGGTCATGGACATGGCGGAAGGCCTAAACTTCGAAATTCATCATCTTCTTCATCACGAAGATGCCCATCGACATCCATATCGCCGAGACGATGAGGATGAGGTGGCCCGCGCTCGTGGTGAAGAGGGGCGCGATGTAGCCGGGGCTCGACAGATAGACGAGAAAGGCCACGATGAAGGGCAGGGCGCCGATGATGGCTGCCGACGCCTTGGCCTCCATGGACAGCGCGTTGACCTTGGCCTTCATCTTCTTGCGGTCGCGCAGCACCTTGGACAGGTTGCCGAGGGCTTCCGACAAATTGCCGCCGGCCTGGCTCTGGATCTGGATCACGATCCCGAAGAATCCGGCTTCGGGGCACGGCATGGTCTCCTGCATGCGCAGCGAAGCCTCCGGCAGCGACATGCCGAGATTCTGGGACTCCACGATACGCCGGAACTCGGTGCGTACCGGCTCCGGGCTTTCATTGGCGATCAGGCGCACGCCGTCATGCAACGGCAGACCGGACTTGACCGAGCGCACCAGGACGTCGAGTGCGTTCGGCAGCTCGTTCAGGAAGCCCTTGATCCGTCGCGAACGCTTGAAGCCCACAAACCAGCGCGGCAGGCCGAACATCCCGGCGAGAAAGGCGCCTGGCACCACCAGGAGCGGCGCGCCCAGGAACAGGACCAGAAATGTGCAGCCGATGCCGCAGACGGCCGAAAACACGTAGAACTTCCGGATGGAGATGCTGAGCCCCGCCTGGCGCAACTGAACCTTCAGCGGCGGCTTCTTCATGTTCGTGTCGCGTGACTTCTGCTTGGCCTCCAGGTCGTTGAGCGAGTCCTGGACGGATTTGCGCCGCTTGGCGGCTTCCGCCACACGATCCCGATTGGCCTTGACGATGTTGCGGTCGGTCTCCGCCGCCTTGATCGTTTCCAGGCGACGGCTCGCCTTCTCCTCGTTTTCGATGTTGCGATAGAGGATGGCATAGGCCAGGCCGCCGACGGCGCAGGCGGCCAGCAGAACGAACAGCAGCATGGAGGTGTCGAGACCGAACATGGGGGCTCAGGCCTTCCCGATCGTGAAGCTCATGACGTGGTCTTCTCCATGCTTTCCAGCGCGTTTGCCAGGCGGGCTTCCTCGCTATAATAGCGTGCCCGGTCCCAGAAGGCCGGTCGGCCGATGCCGGTCGAGACATGCTGGCCGATGAGCCGGCCCTGCGCGTCTTCGCCTCGAATGTCGTAGAGCAACAGGTCCTGCGTAATGATGACGTCGCCTTCCATGCCGATCACCTCGGTGATGTGGGTGATGCGGCGCGAGCCGTCGCGCAGGCGTGCTGCCTGGATGATGACGTCCACGGAGCCCACGATCATCTCGCGCACGGTGCGCTGGGGCAGGCCGAAGCCGCCCATGGCGATCATGGATTCCATGCGGCTGAGGCATTCGCGGGGGCTGTTGGCGTGGATGGTGCCCATGGACCCGTCATGGCCGGTGTTCATGGCCTGCAGGAGGTCGAACACCTCCGGTCCGCGAACTTCGCCGACCACGATCCGCTCGGGACGCATGCGCAGGCAGTTCTTCACCAGGTCGCGCATGGTGACTTCGCCCTCGCCCTCGAGGTTCGGCGGACGGGTTTCGAGGCGCACGACATGCGGTTGCTGCAGCTGAAGTTCGGCGGAATCCTCGCAGGTGATCACGCGCTCGTCGCGGTCGATATAGTTGGTCAGGCAGTTGAGCAGCGTGGTCTTGCCCGAGCCGGTGCCGCCGGCAATCACGACGTTGCAGCGCACGCGGCCGATGATCTTCAGGACCTCTGCGCCTTCCGGGGTGATCGAGCCGTAACGCACGAGCTGGTCGAGGGTCAGCTTGTCCTTGCGGAATTTTCGGATGGTGAGCGAGGCGCCATCGATCGCGAGCGGCGGCGCAATCACGTTGACGCGGCTGCCATCGGGAAGACGCGCGTCGCAGATGGGGCTGGATTCGTCGACGCGCCTGCCGACCTGGCTGACGATGCGCTGGCAGATGTTGAGGAGCTGCTGGTTGTCGCGGAAACGGACGGTGGTCTTCTCGACCTTGCCGTTGACTTCGATGTAGACGTCCTTGGCACCGTTGACCATGATGTCGGCCACCTCGTCGCGCGCGAGAAGCGGCTCGAGGGGACCGTATCCGAGGACGTCGTTGCAAATGTCTTCCAGCAGGTCTTCCTGCTCGGCGATCGACATCGCGAAGTTCTTGATCGCGATGATGTCGTTGACGATGTCGCGGATTTCCTCGCGCGCGCTTTCGGTATCGAGCTTGGCCAGCTGCGACAGGTCGATCGTATCGATCAGCGCCGCAAACACCTGGCTCTTGGTATCGTAATAGCCCTCGTTGCGATCCCGGTCGGGCCGCGGCACGCGGACCGGGTCGGGCTGGCGCGGCGGGGCTTCGGGGGCGCGACGGCCGGGTTGGGCCGAGCTTTCCACCACGATAGCGGGACGTTCGGGCGCCGGCTCGCGGCTGGCGGTAGCCGCGCTGCGCTTCGGCTCCTCGATGAGCGCCGTGTCGGAATGGACCTCCGAGCCGGCGCCTCCCGGCGCCTGCCGGGGCGGTGCCGGCCGGTGGATCACGCCATCTTCATTGCCGCGCTTGCCAAACATGAGCTTCCGTTCCGGATCTATCGCTTGATCTTCAACCGCTCGAGGATTCCCTCGAGGCCGCTCTTCTTGCGCTGTCGGCTTTCCGCACGCCCCGTCAGGACGTGCGCCATTTCGTTGATCGACTGGACGATGGCATTCTGCGCATCCATCTCGCCCAGCATGCGACCATTGTTGGAAGCGCTGCCGAAGAGCTGGGGCTCGAAGGGGATGACGGCCAGCGGCTCGATGCCGAGCGGTTCTGCGAAATCCTCGATCGAGATTTCCGGCCGCTTCGGCACGCCGGCCTGATTGATGATGAGACGCGGCGGCGGATCGTTGGGGCGCAGCCTGCGCAGCGTGTCCACGAGGTTCTTCGTGTTGCGCAGATTGGCGAGTTCCGGCGTCGCGGTAATCACGATCTCGTCGGCCTGGGTCAGGGTCGTCTTGCTCCAGCCGCACCAGATATGCGGGACGTCGAGTACCACGCATGGCGCAGTGCGCTGTGCCGTGTCGATCAGCTGGGAGAAGGCTTCGGCATCGAAATCGTATGTCCGGTCGAGCGTCGAAGGCGCGGCGAGGAGAGACAGCCGCTCGGCGCACTGGGCCAGGAGGCGGTCGAGATAGACCTCGTCGATCCGGTCGGGCGCAAAAACCGCCTCGGCGATCCCTTGCGCGGGGTCCTGGTCGAAATTGATGTTGGCCGTCCCGAAGGCGAGGTCCATGTCCGCCACCACCACCTCGGAGGTGAAAAGCGTCGACATTGCCCAGGCGACGTTATGTGCGATCGTGGATGATCCCACGCCGCCTTTGGCACCCACAAAAGCGATGGACCGGCCGATGGGCGCGGCGTTGGGGTCGACGAAGATGGCGGCGATGACCGAGACCACATCCGCCATCGAGATGGGCGCGACGACATATTCGGAGATGCCCGTTCGCATCAGTTCACGGTAAAGCCAGACGTCGTTGTAATGTCCGATCACCACAACGCGCGTGGACTGGTCGCAGACCTCGGCCAGCCGCTGGAGCGATGCGATCAGCTGGCGCGGTTCCTCGCGCGATTCCAGGATGATGAGGTTGGGCGTAGCGGCCGATTGGTAGAATTCGATCGCCGTCGGAACGCCACCCATGTGCACCTTCACATGGGCCTTGGTCATGCGCCGGTCGGAGGCCGCGCGTTCGATCGGGTTGGCGACGCTCTCCGTCTCGCAGAATGCCTGTACCGAAATGCGCGGGACCGGGCGCAAGGCGCCAAGCGCGGCGACGTCGCCTTCCTCGAGATCGACGATCTCGCTGTCTGTGTCGAGGGCCAGGTTGCTCATGCTCGGGCGATCCCAATCAGGTTTCGAAAAATGGGTGGCTGCCGCCGGTTAGTAATCGATCTCGGAATCCCACTGACCGGTGCCGGTCTGGTATTCCCCAATGGCCCGCGCCCGGTTCTGCGCATCGATGGCGCCGATGCGCCTTGGCGTCAGGAAGTCGGCGGGATTGGCGACCTGGGCGGCGAGGTTGCTCTGCGAAGCACATCCGAAATTCGTGTAGTGCTTGTTGGCGGTGTTGTTCAGAAGATCTTCGTCCCAGCGCCCACATGGCCCCGTCGAGGCCGTCATGGCGGTAAAGGCGATGCGGATGGGTGCCTGGTCCTCGTGTGGCTCGGCCTGATAGGGCTGGTGCAGGATGTAGCCTTCCGGCACGCCGCCCTGGCGCAGCCTGTGCACGAGGTCGCCGGCAACCGCTGAGGCCGCGTAGGCATTGGCCGAACCCGAAGGCACGAGCACCCGGACAACCGGCTTGGCCGACTGGTCGTAATTGGCGGCCATGAAGCCGTCCAGCGTGCCGATCTGGACCCGGTTGGCGCCGCGGTCGGAATAGCCGACGGGTATGTCGATCGTGCGCATCTGCTCGCCGACAATGATGGGATGGTTGGTGCGGTAGTCGTCCGGCACGGCGCCCACGACAACGCTGTGCGTATTGGCGCAGCCGGCCATCAGGGCGGCCGCCAGCGCCATGGCGGCGGCGGAGCGAACTGCAGGTGAAACGTGAACTCTCATGTCCTCAAGCCCTCGATCACTTGTAGATGTAGCCGACGACGCCGTGATAGCGGCCTGCTGGTCGGTCGGTATTCATCGTGCCGTAGACGCGGTTGACGCGCCCCAGGAAGAAACCAGCGCCGTCGCTGGCGGGTGCGAAATTGTCATCCGGTCGTGCCAGCTGGTTGCGTGCCACGGGCTGCGCCAGATAGGGCGTGACCAGGATCACCAGCTCGGTCTCGTTGCGGACGAATTCGCGGCTGCGGAAGAGCGAGCCGAGCACCGGCAGGTTAGAGAGCCCGGGAAGGGCGGTCTGGCTGACGCGCATGTTGTCGTTGACCAGGCCGGCGATCATCATCGATCCGCCGGATGGGAGTTCCACGGTGGTGTCGGCAAGCCGCTTGCGCAGCGACAGGAGATTGTTGCCAGCGACCTCGATCGATCCTTCGGTCGTCGGCTCGGAGACGGAGGTGCGGATCTTCAGGCTGATCCGCCCAGGCGAGAGCACCACGGGCTGGAACTCCAGTCCGATGCCATATTCGATCTGGTTGACGACGGGAATGATGTTTCCGGCATCGGTGGTCTGGCCGACAACAACGTTGAACTCGCCGCCGACCCGGAACGTCGCCTTTTCGCCGGAGATGGCCGTCAACGTGGGTTCCGCAAGCGTCCGCATCACGCCGGCCTGCTCCATCGCCTGGAGGTAACCGGAAAGGCTGGTTGCGCCGCCCCCTACCGTTCCGCGCCCTGTGAAGAGCGCGGGTGCATTCTGCATCAACGTGTTGAATTCGATGCCGTTGGTCTGGCCGATGAGGTTGACGCCGAGTTGCTTCATGACGTTGCGGCTGACTTCGGCCACGGTCACCTTGAGCGTGACCTGGTCTTCGCCGTCGATGGAAAGCAGGTTGACGATACCGCTGGCGCGGCGCTGGCCGTCGGGATTGTTGATGCTGACGCCGGCGCCCGGCTGGCCACCCGCAGTCTGTGCGTATTGGCCGGTGGTTGCCTCGCCGCCGCTGACGAAGATCTCGGCAAGCCTTGCCGCGTTCTGGGCGTCCTGCGGGGTCCTGACCTTGCCCGTCAGGACAACGTTGTCGTTGACCAGTTCGACCGAAATCTCCGAATGGGCGATGAAGCGCGCGAGATGCGCCTCCAGGCCCGCCACGTCACGCTCGACGACGATATCGAGGCTGGCGATCTGCTCGCCATTGGGCCCGAAGACAAAGATGTTGGTCTCGCCCACCTGTTTGCCGAAGAGATAGATGCGCCGCGAAGTCCTCGTGACGGCATCGGCGATCGCGGGATTTGAAACGAGAATGTCATATGCGTCGCGCGGCAGGTCGATGATGACGGACTTGTTGAGCCCGAGCTGCACACGTTGCGCGCTGGCCTGGGTCGAGATCACGTTCGTCTGCGCGTGAGCCGGCAATGGAGGCATTGCCACCAGGCCAGCGGCAAGAGCCAGAACGGCGGCCGTCGCCGGCAGGCAGGCCTTGGAAAGGTGGCTCTTCAGGGTCATGCGCTTTCTCGTCGGGCTCGGTTGCATCAGCGGGCTCCCATCTCGGAGATCTCGCCGGAACGGATGACACGCACGGTGCCGCGGCGCCCCGTGCCGGACCCGGTAACGAGATAGTCCGCTTCCTGGTCGATCTGCTCGTTGGCGTCGACGACGGGTCTCAGTGCCAGGGTCAGCCGGTCGGCCATCTGCTGGGCGACCGTGATGATCTCCGCCTGCTGGGGCGTAAGCTCAAGGGTCGCCGTCTCGCCGACGCGCACGCGACGGCCTTCCTCGTCTTCCTGGATCGTCTGGTCGATGGCTAGCACGCGGATGTTGCGCAGGATCGTTTCCGTCACGAAACCTTCCACATTGTCGACCTGCGAGCGCCGGGTCATGATGACGTCGACCCTGTCGTCGGGAAGGATGAAGCCGCCCGCCGATGTGGCTGCGGAAATCTGCGTGGCGATGGCGCGTTTGCCCGAGGGGAGGATGGTCGCCATGAAGCTCTGGCCTTCGCCGATCAGCTTGCCGAGACGCAGCGGCTCACCAGCATAGAGCGGGACGCGGGCAACCGATGTCTGCAGGCGTTCGATCGCCTCTGGTTCGGCGTTGCGGGTGACGAAGTAGTCCTGCAGGCCATCGCGCGGCCATTGCTGCCAGACGAGGGCGTCGCCGAGCTCGGACCCCATCGTGACGTCACGCCCGATGACAAGAACCTCTTCAATGGCAATCTGCTGCTGGCTCGGCGCGTGCTCGACGATCACCTCCGGAGGAGGCGGCGTCGCCATGTTGCGCGCAATGAGACCCGCGCCGATGGCGGCGATACCCGCAATGCCGAGAACGATGACCCTTGAGGGTGCCATGTGTCCGAACCCCTACGCCTTGAAAAATCCAAGTCGAGCAGGACATTGCAGGTCAATTCGTCAAATTACGGTTAATGGACCGCTTACAGTCGTCGTTAATGTAGAGTTTACGTCGGATGCAGGAGGCGGCTTCAGCCGGTGACGAAGCGGGACAGAGCCCAAAGCGCGAGCGGTGTGGAAGGGAAGACCATCAGTCCGGCAACACCCAGCGCCACGCCATACGGCACGCCGGCCTTCCGGTCCGCGAAATGGCGCAGGAAGATGTTCGTGCCCGTGATCGAGGAGAGGGGCGAACCGCGGTAGAATACGATGAAGAGCGTGAGCATTCCCCCGAGGAGCGCGCCGTAGAAGACATACTGGATGAGTTCCATCGACATGCCCATCCAGACGGCAGTTGCCGAAAGCAGCTTTGCGTCGCCGCCGCCCATGCCGCCGAGGGCAAACATGGCGAAGGTGATGACGAGAACTAGAAAGCCGGCCGCGAAGTGCCAGCCATAGGTCGTCCAGTCCATTCCCGTGAACGGGGCCACGGCGGCGAATGTCGCCACGAGCAAGACCGACACCCTGTTTGCGATCGTCATGGACAGCATGTCCGAGATGGCCGCGAAGACCATGCAGAATGGAAAGACGACGAAAATCAGCGCTTCGAGCATCGATGGCTCCAGTTCTACTTCGGGATCGGCAGCTTAGGCGGCGGCGATTAAGCAAGATTGAATACGTCGCGCCGGCACCAAACGCGGCGAAGCCGCCCGGAGGCGGCTTCGCATTCTTTCGCGACCTGTGCCGAACAGCTCGATCAGAGCGTGTTCGAAAGGCGGTTGGCAATGCCGCTGAACTGGTTGTCGAGCGCGTTGCCCAGCAGACCGGCGCCGGTCACGATGGCAAGGGCGATGAGGGCGGCGATCAGGCCGTATTCGATGGCGGTGGCGCCGGACTCGTCCTTGAGAAACTTTGCGAAGAGCTTGTTCATTGTTGAACTCCTGTGCGTGTTGGTCAGCATGTCCAGGAACGACGATTGTTGAAATGCTTTTTCTGCCGATCCGATGGTTGGGAAGCTAACCGACCCGCCTTGCGATCGGCTTAATGAACAGCGTTACCGATTTGTTGCCGGATCGGAGCGCTTCTTCTGGTTAACTTCCGCACAAGCAGGTCGAGACAAGTTGAACCAATCCTGCCAACACCCATCGACGGCACGCGATCAGTCATCCCCAATGCGCGACAGGCAGATAAAGGGACGCCGCAGGCCTCCAGGATTAACCGGACATTCACCAGTTTCCTTCACAGTCCCTTCAGGATGCCGGAGTGTCGGGAGATTACCTATGAGCCTCATGATCAGGAAACTTGCCGCGATCGCGCTTTCGGGCGCCGTGCTGGCAGGTCTGGCCGGCGTCACTTCCGCCTTCGCTGATGCGGGCATCAACATCCTGATGAATCAGGCCAAGATCCTGAAGCTCTCGCGCCCGGCAGATACCATCATCATTGGCAATCCCGAGATCGCGGATGCGTCGGTCCAGGATTCCTCGACCATCATCCTGACCGGGCGAGGGTTCGGCGTCACGAACATTGTCGTCATCGACACCGATGGCATGCCGCTGCTGGACGAGCAGGTGAGCGTCTCGCGCGCCACGGCAAACTCCGTGCGTGTCTTTCGCCGCTCTGCCGTGCAGACACTTTCCTGCACTCCCTATTGCGAAGGTGCGTTCCGCACCGGCGCGGAGCAGGCTTCCGACGAGATGGTGCTGCAGGCCAACTGAGGCACGCAGCCCCGGTCGCGCTCGCTCCAAGACATGGTTGACCGCTTCTGAACAGCGGCACGACAATTGTCGCTACCATCCAAACCGGACTTCAACCCGTCTGCGATATGTTCCGCCCAGTCATAAGGGCAGGGCACGGACATGTGGCAAGAGATCAAAGCAGGCGGGCAGGAAAGAGGCCGGTGGCGCCGTTCGCTCCTCGGTCGTTTCGTGCGCAACCGCAAGGGCAGCACGGCGATCGAGTTCACGATCCTGGCCATTCCCTTCTCGATGCTTGTCTTCGCCGTTCTCGAGAGCTGCATTTCTTTCGCTGCACAGCAGGTCATGGCCAATGCCGCCGACGACATGGCCAGGCAGTTCCGCACGGGTCAGATCAAGGCCGATCAGTTGTCCAAGCAGGAGGTGCGCGACATCTTCTGCGAGCGCATCCAGATCGTCGTCAGCCCGGGCTGCCCCGGTCTGGAGATGGACCTGCGAACCTACACCACCTTTGCCGAGGCTGCGCAGCAGCGTGTGGCGTTCCTTAACGGAGACATCGATACCCAGGGTTTCGACATCGCGCCGGGCCCCTCGATGTCGAAGAACATGCTGAGGGTCTTCTACCGCTGGCCGGTGATCACCGATTTCATGCGCAAGTCGATGGCCAACCTGCCGGACGGCAAGACGCTGCACTACGCGAGCGTGACCTGGCAGAACGAACCTTTTGAAGATGACTGACCGGCCTCGCCAGCCGCCGGGTGGACGGATGGAAAACGCGATGATGCTTGATCGTTTCATGAATGGATGCCGGGCATTCGCCAAAGGCGGGTTCGTGCGTCGGCTTGTTGGCGACCGCAGGGGTGTGGCGGCGGTGGAGTTCGCCTTGATCGCTCCCGTGCTTCTCACACTCTATTTCGTGACGATGGAAGTGGCGCAGGCCATCGAGACCAACAAGAAGATCAGCCGGGTTGCTTCCATGGTCGCCGATCTGGTGACGCAGCAGCAGCAGATCACCCGGCAGGAGGTCGATGCTGTCATGCGTATCGGCGAGGCCATTCTGGTGCCTTACAACCGGAGCCAGCCCGTCATAGACATCACGGCGATCACCGTGACGAACGAAAACAATCCCAAGGCCGAGGTGACCTGGTCCAGGCGGCTGTCGAACGGCGCTGCAGGTGCGGGCGAGCCAGCCGGATCGACGACACTGATACCGGAAAGCCTGCGGGTTCCCGGCAGCTTCCTCATCAGGGTCTCGGGGCAGCTCAACTATCGACCGGTGATCACCTGGACTGCCGAGCAGCGGGCGAGCCTAGGTCTGTTGGGTGCATTCGACCAGATCCGCATGAACGAGACCTACTACCTGCGTCCGCGCATGAGCCACAACATTCCCTGCAACAACTGCTGAGCGCGTTCTCGGCTGCGAAGTTGCCAAGTCGGTCGGCGAGGCCTAATCAGGCACGAGCATCGACTTCAAAGGCTTGGCCGTGCCCAGGGCATTCTTGTTCGTTCTCGATTCCTTTGGAATAGGCGGCGCTAGCGACGCCGATCGTTTCGGTGACGCCGGAGCGGACACCTATGGTCACATTCTGGAGGCTTGTGCCCGTGGCGAAGGCGACCGGGCCGGCCTGAGGCAAGGCCCGCTCAATCTTCCTCATCTGCGTGCGCTGGGCCTCGACCATGCCGCAGCTTTGGCGACCGGTTCTCCCCGACAGGAGGAAGCGGGTCTTCTTGGCTTCTTCGGCGCGGCAGACGAGACCTCGACCGGCAAGGACACCCCGTCCGGTCACTGGGAGATCGCCGGGCTGCCGGTGACCTTCGACTGGGGCTATTTCCCCGACACGGTTCCTTCCTTTCCCGAGACGCTGACCCACCGCCTGATCGAGGAGGCCGGGCTTCCCGGCATCCTGGGCAACTGCCACGCCTCCGGCACCGAGATCATCGCGCGCCTTGGCCAGGAGCACATCTCGTCCGGCAAGCCGATCTGCTACACCTCGTCGGATTCCGTCTTCCAGATCGCGGCACATGAAGAGCATTTCGGGCTCGATCGCCTTTACGCGCTCTGCGAGACAGCACGCATTCTCGTCGACGAACTGCGTATCGGTCGGGTCATCGCGCGCCCCTTCACGGGCTCCGGTCCCCAGGACTTCGCGCGCACCGCGAACCGGCGCGACTACGCGGTGCCGCCGCACGAGCCGACACTGCTCGACCGGCTAAAGGCGCGCGGCAGCCGGGTCTTCGGCGTCGGCAAGATCGCCGACATCTTCGCACATCGGGGCATCACCGACATTTCCAAGGCCGCAGGCAACATGGAAATGTTCGATGCCGCGCTGGCAGCGATGGACAAGGCCGGCGACGGCGATCTGGTCTTCGTCAATTTCGTGGATTTCGATTCGCTCTTCGGTCACCGCCGCGACGTCGCCGGATATGCCGCGGCGCTGGAAGCCTTCGACCGGCGCCTCCCCAAGGCTGTGTCGAGGCTCACGCCCGGCGACATGCTCATTCTTACGGGCGACCATGGCTGCGATCCCACCTGGAAGGGCACCGATCACACCCGCGAACGCGTACCCATCCTTGGCACGGGCCCCGGCCTGAGAGCTGCATCGGTGGGGCTGCGATCAAGCTTTGCCGATATCGGTGAGACAATGGCCGAGCATCTGGGACTGGAAGCCGGCCCGTACGGCGAGAGTTTTCTCCAGGCTTTGACGCACGATGCCTGAACTGCCCGAGGTCGAGACAGTGCGGCGCGGTCTGCAGCCGGTCATGGAGGGCGCGACGATCGAGGCGGTCGAGCAGCGGCGACCGGATCTGCGCTTCCCCTTTCCCGATGGTTTTGCGGCGAGCCTCACGGGCCGCCGCATCGTCTCTGTCGCCCGGCGTGCCAAATACCTTCTGTTCCACTTCGATGCCGACATCGTCCTGATCGGACATCTGGGCATGTCCGGCTCGTTCCGTATCGAGGACGTGGCGGCCTCCTCGACGCCCGGCATCTTTCATCACCCGCGGTCCAAGGCCGAGGCCCACGACCACGTGGTCTTCCACCTGAAGACGGCGGCAGGTTCCGCGGTCCGTGTCGTCTTCAACGATCCACGCCGCTTCGGATTCATGCTGTTTGCCGAAGGCGCCGCCCTCGATGCGCATCCGCTCCTGGCCGGTCTCGGCGTGGAACCCACGGGCAATGCTCTCGACGGCGCGCTCGTCAACAAACTGTTCCTTGGCAGGCGCACGCCGCTCAAGGCCGCGCTCCTCGATCAGCGGCTGATCGCCGGTCTTGGCAACATCTATGTCTGCGAGGCGCTGTGGCGGTCCGGCCTCTCGCCGCGGCGAAAGGCAGGCAGCATCGCCTCGGCGAAGCGCCCGTCGACGGCGCGCACGGACGCGCTTGCCGCCGACATCCGCCAGACCATCGCCGAGGCGATCGAGGCCGGTGGTTCGTCGCTGCGCGACTACGTCCACACCGATGGTTCGATGGGCTACTTCCAGCATTCCTTCAAGGTCTATGGCCGGGAGGGCGAGCCTTGCGTGAGGCAGGGTTGCGACGGCACCGTCGGGCGCATCGTGCAGTCCGGCCGCTCCACTTTCTATTGCCCGGTGTGCCAGCGTTAGTTATGCCGCTTGCATGCGACATCGGTTCCTGCGGAGGACGAGACATGGCCTATGAAACGATTCTGGTTGAAACGCGGGGCAAGGTTGGCCTTGTCACGTTGAACCGGCCCAAGGCGCTCAATGCGCTGAATTCCCAGGTGCTTGAGGAAGTGCTCGCCGCACTGACCGCGTTCGACCGCAATCCGAAGATCGGGGCCATGGTCATCACGGGTTCGGAGAAAGCCTTCGCCGCCGGTGCCGACATCAAGGAGATGTCGTCCAAATCCTATATCGACATGTATATGGAAGACTTCTTCGCCGACTGGGAGGGCATGACGCGCATCCGCAAGCCCGTCATCGCCGCGGTGGCCGGCTATGCGCTCGGCGGAGGATGCGAGCTGGCGATGATGTGTGACTTCATCATCGCCGCCGACAACGCCAAGTTTGGTCAGCCAGAGATCACCCTCGGCGTCATGCCCGGAATGGGCGGGTCGCAGCGACTGACCCGGTTCGTCGGTAAGGCCAAGGCGATGGATATGTGCCTCACGGGCCGCAACATGGATGCGGCTGAGGCGGAACGCTGCGGCCTCGTGTCCCGCGTCGTGCCGCCGGGCGAACTGATCGAGGAGACGCTCAAGGCGGCCACGAAGATCGCCGACTTCTCCCTGCCGGCCGTGATGATGGTCAAGGAATCGGTCAACCGCTCCTACGAGACCACATTGTCGGAGGGGCTTCGTTTCGAACGGCGTGTCTTTCACTCCATGTTCGCCCTCGACGACCAGAAGGAAGGAATGGCTGCGTTCTCGGAGAAACGCAGCGCGGAATTCCGTAATCGCTAGGGGCTGGTGAAAAGCCGTTTGGCATGGTCCGCGCGGCGTTGACGGGCCATGCAAGGTCGACTATAAGCTGCCACGACCGAGGCGGCCTGGCGGCTGCCCGTTTGTTTTTGTGTCCGGCCCATGACGAGTCGGACCCGTTCATGTAAGATCGAGAGAGACAGAATGGCCAATACACCCTCGGCCAAGAAGGCGACACGCAAGATCGCGCGCCGCACGGCCGTCAACAAGAACCGCCGCTCGCGCGTGCGTACCTATGTGCGCAAGGTCGAGGAAGCTCTGGCCAGCGGCGACAAGACCGCAGCCGAAGCAGCTCTGCGTGAGGCTCAGCCCGAATTGATGCGCGCCGCCGGCAAGGGCGTCATGCATCCCAACACGGCTGCCCGCAAAGTTTCGCGGCTCTCGCGCCGTCTGAAGACGCTCAGCGCCTGACGCTGAAGTCATATGTCAGAATCGAAGCCGGCCGCTTTGCGCGCCGGCTTTTTTCTTTGCCGGACAATGGGTTCCCAGACCCCGCCGCGCCTCCTGAATTACCGTCGGGAAGTTTTGCCGGCGCGTTTGCGCCGCCGAGGGCGACTCGTGCCGTAGCGGAATGGGCGCCAGACCCGGGCCGACAGATTTTATCTTTCAAAAACAACAGTTTGCTCGGGGTGGCCTTGAGTGTTTCACGGCGGTCTTCGCAAAAGTTGGGGACACGAAAGTCAAGCGCTTTTTTTGAGATTTTTTTCGTTCGCCGACTGTTCCAGACGCCTCTTCAAGAAGGTTTTGATTCGTAACAGATTCGTCGCCATCGTCCGTCGCGCCGTCGAGCGCAGCCACTCTCCCGGCCCCTTCGAATCATGAAATTTCCCTTACTACGGGTTGCCCAGCGCCCGCCGGATTCAGTAATCTCCTTTTTGTCGAGAGGGCGGGCATAGTCCTCGGTTTCACGCCGAAATAGGCAAGCGTTCTGCGCGGGAGCGATCCTGCGAGCAGGGGAATTTTGCCGTCTCGACCTGGGCCTTTTTTGGGCATGCGGCATCCTGAGGTGCCGTTTCGACGATGGACCAATCGGTCCGGCGAACCCTTTCTCCTGCGCCGAGCACGGCGCGTGGCCACGGCGACTACGCCGTCGGAGATCGGTTTTGCTTGGATGAAAGATGGAGAGAGCGAGAGAGACGGACAGGATTTCGGAAAGGCGAAGCGCGACGCGGCGATAAAGACCGGGCGCGCATATGCGGGAGACGACAACGGAGCCGCGGCGGCGGCAGAACCAGAACGGGATAACAATAATGCAGAGCGGTGTTGCGGCAACGGACCTGGCGGTCACCGTTGCAGGAGGCAAGAATTTTGATGAAGTCGAAGGGGGAAAGTTCATGGAAGCGTCGGGCGCACCGGAAGTCATTTTCGAGCGCGTCAAGACACAGTTGAAGGCGCGGCTGGGCGCCGAGGTCTATTCGAACTGGTTCGGCAGCCTGATGCTGGCTGAGTGTTCCCGCAGCGTGGTGCGGCTGTCCGTGCCGACAGCCTTCCTCAAGCTGTGGATCAACAATCATTATACAGGCCTTATCGACGAGCTCTGGAAGAAGGATGACGCGAACGTCCTGAAGGTCGAGATCATCGTTCGCAACGCGACGCGGGCCGCAAGGCCGGTGGTCGACGAGCAGGCCGACGAAAAGCCGGCTCCCCGTCGTCAGGTGAAGCCAGCGCCCGTTCCCGCCGCACGCGCCGAGCGCTATAATGTGACCCGCGGCCCCGAGACCGGGGCAACGTCCCCGAACGTCGTCGGCTCGCCGCTGGACAGCCGCTATACATTCGCTTCTTTCGTGGAAGGGCCTTCGAACCGGATGGCCTTTGCCGCCGCAAGGGCAGTGGCCGAGCAAGCTGCCAATGCCGTGCGCTTCAACCCGCTTTTCCTTCACGCTTCCGTCGGGCTCGGCAAGACGCATCTCCTCCAGGCCATCGCAGATGGCGCGTTGAAGCGGGATCCCTCGGCGCGGGTTCTCTATCTGACCGCCGAGTATTTCATGTGGCGCTTCGCCACCGCGATTCGAGACAACAACGCTCTCACCTTCAAGGAACAGCTGCGCGGCATCGATCTTCTGATCATCGACGACATGCAGTTCCTCCAGGGCAAGTCGATCCAGCACGAGTTCTGCCATCTCATCAACCTGCTGCTGGACAGCGCACGGCAGGTGGTCGTGGCGGCCGACCGTCCTCCTTCGGAACTCGAATCGCTCGAACCCCGCGTGCGCTCGCGTCTCAATGGCGGCGTCGCGCTGGAGATCTCGGCGCCCGATTTCGAGATGCGCCTTTCCATGCTGAAGCATCGGCTCGATGTCGCCAAGACGGACGATACGTCGCTCGAAATTTCCGATGAGGTTCTCGCACATGTCGCGCGCACCGTGACCGGAAGCGGGCGGGAACTCGAAGGAGCCTTCAACCAGCTTCTGATCCGCCAGTCCTTCGAACCCCAGCTTTCCGTCGAGCGTATCGAGGAGATCCTGGGGCACATCTACCGGTCGGGGGAGCCCAAGCGGGTCCGCATCGAGGACATCCAGCGCGTGGTGGCACGGCACTACAACGTGTCGAAGACCGAGCTGCTTTCGAATAGGCGGACGCGCACGATCGTCAAGCCGCGCCAGGTCGCCATGTTCCTGGCGAAGATGATGACCTTGCGATCGCTGCCGGAGATCGGGCGCCGTTTCGGCGGCCGCGATCACACCACGGTGCTGCACGCGGTGCGCAAGATCGAAGGCCTGTCGCAGGAGGACAACAAGCTCGCCCAGGAGATCGAACTGCTCAAGCGCCTGATCGCGGATCAGGCCTGAAGGCGAGCCAGCGCGGCGGATTGCCGCTTATCCCCAGAACAGCAAGCCAGGGGGCGCCTGCCGCTCCCTGGCGGGCTTGCCTTCCGGCACGATTTGCTGTCACTTTGCCTGTCCGCTTCCGCCGGCCGCGCCGGCAATCCTCAGTCCTATCCAGCGAGACATTTTCGCCATGCGCGTCACATTGGAACGCTCCAATCTTCTCAAGTCGCTGAACCACGTCCATCGCGTGGTCGAGCGCCGCAACACGATCCCGATCCTGTCGAACGTGCTTCTCACGGCAGCCGGGGCGAGCCTTGAGATGAAGGCGACCGACCTCGATATGGAGGTGACCGAGGCGACCGCCGCGCAGGTCGACCAGCAGGGCGCCACCACCGTGCCGGCCCATCTGCTCTACGACATCGTGCGCAAATTGTCGGACGGCTCGGAGGTCATGCTCAAGCTGGAAGAGGGGGGCGGATCGATGTCCGTCATCTCCGGCCGCTCGGCCTTCCGTCTGCAATGCCTGCCCCAGTCCGATTTCCCGGAACTGACGGCGGGAACCTTCTCGCACACCTTCCGTGTCGCTTCGGCAGACATGAAGGCGCTGATCGAAAAGACGCAGTTTGCCATCTCCACCGAGGAGACGCGCTATTACCTCAACGGCATCTATCTGCACGCGGTCGAAGCCGAAGGACAGCTGAAGCTGCGTTCGGTGGCTACCGACGGTCACCGGCTGGCCCGCGCCGAGGTGGAAGCACCTGCCGGCTCGGAAGGCATGCCGGGCATCATCATCCCGCGCAAGACGGTGAGCGAGATCCTGAAGCTGGTTGACGATCCCGACGTTTCGGTTGCGGTCGAGCTTTCCGATACCAAGATCAGGCTCACCATCGGCAGCGTGATCCTGACATCCAAGCTGATCGACGGCACCTTCCCCGATTACCAGCGCGTCATCCCGACCGGCAATGACCGCAAGCTGGTGGTCGATCGCCAGAGTTTCGCGCAGGCCGTCGACCGCGTGTCGACCATCTCGTCCGAACGCGGCCGCGCGGTGAAGATGACGCTCGCCGACGGCCAGGTGACCCTCGCCGTCAACAACCCGGATTCCGGCAGCGCGACCGAGGAACTGGCCGCTCAATATGATTCCGAGGCGATGGAGATCGGCTTCAACGCCCGCTACCTGCTCGATGTCGCAGGCCAGCTGAGCGGATCGGAAGCCTGCTTCCTGCTGGCCGATTCCGGTTCTCCGACGCTGATCGAGGACGCCGAGGACGCCCGCACGCTCTACGTGCTCATGCCGATGCGGGTGTAGCCCGCGCCGGCGTCGCCGGCGGGCGAAGGACATGCAGCAGCGCACCCTTGAAAAGACGCATATCGCGCGGCTGCAGCTTACCGATTTCCGCAACTACGCAGCGCTTTCCCTCGATCTCGAGCCGGGCATCGTCGTTCTGGCGGGCGAGAACGGCGCCGGCAAGACCAACCTGCTTGAAGCCGTCTCGCTGCTCTCGCCGGGGCGCGGGCTGCGGCGCGCGTCCTACGAGACCATGGCTCGGGAAGGGGCGCCCGACGGCTTCGCGATCCATGTCCGGCTGAACGGCCCGTTCGGCGACTGCCAGATCGGCACCGGCACGGTGGGCAACGGCCAGTCGGGCGGGGAGGGCGGGCGCAAGGTGCGTGTCAACGGCGTGCCCGCGAAATCCGCCGAGGCGCTGCTGGAGTGGCTGCGCGTGGTCTGGCTGGTACCGTCGATGGACCAGCTCTTCACCGGGCCGGCCGGCGACCGGCGCCGCTTTCTCGACCGGCTGGTGCTGGCGATCGACCCGCGGCACGGGAGCCGGGCACTCGACTACGAGAAGGCCATGCGCGGTCGAAACCGGCTCCTGACCGATCCGCGCGCCGATCCGGCCTGGCTTGACGCGATCGAGGCGCAGATGGCCGAGACGGGCGTCGCGATGGCTGCCGCCCGGCGCGAGCTCGTTCGTCTGCTCTCGTCGATGATCGAGCGACTGCCCGCTGACGGCCCCTTTCCGCGCGGCGACCTTACCCTTTCCGGCACGATCGAGCAGGGGCTGGCCGAACGGGCTGCCGTCGATGTCGAGGAAGACTGGTTGCAGGCGATGAGGGAGGGCCGCGTCCGCGATCGCGCCGCAGGCCGCACGCTCGAAGGGGTGCATCGCTGCGACCTGGAGGTTCTCCACCAGCCCAAGCAGATGCCGGCGGGGCTGTCGTCCACCGGCGAGCAGAAGGCGCTGCTGGCAGGCATCGTGATCTCGCATGCGCGGCTTGTGGCGGAGACGACCGGCATGTCGCCGATCATGCTGATGGATGAGATCGCCGCCCATCTGGACGCCGAGCGCAGGGCCGCTCTGTTCGACATCCTGCTGGAAATGGATATCCAGGCTTTCCTGACCGGCACCGACGCCGCGCTGTTTTCCGCGCTCGAAGGCCGCGCCCAGTTTCTCGGTGTCGCAAGCGGCGGTAGGATCACGTCCTAGGTCCCGGAGAGACCGATCGAGGAGCGAGCGATGGAACAAAACGCACCCTTGAGCGACGAGGAGCTGGAGCGCTACGCCCGCCACCTCGTGCTGCCGGAAATCGGCGGACCCGGCCAGCAGAAGCTGAAACGCGCGCGGGTGCTGGTCGTGGGCGCCGGCGGGCTCGGCTCCCCGGTTCTCCAATACCTGGCCGCCGCCGGCATCGGCACGCTCGGCATGATCGACGACGACATTGTCTCGCTCTCCAACCTCCAGCGCCAGATCATCCACGCGACCGATACGGTGGGGCGCCCGAAAGTGGACAGTGCCCGGCAGGCCATTGCGGCGATCAATCCGCATGTCGCGGTCGAGACCCATCAGGCGCGGCTGACGGCTCAGAATGTCGATGCGCTCGTCGCCGCCCATGACGTGGTGGTCGACGGCTCCGACAATTTCGACACGCGCTACCTCGTCGCCGATGCCTGCCAGCGGGGGGAGCGGCCGCTGGTGGCGGGCGCGCTGGGGCGGTTCGACGGATCGCTGACGGTGCTGAAGCCCTACGAGCGGGAGCCCGACGGGCGGCGCAACCCCTCCTATCGCGATCTCTTCCCCGAGCCGCCGCCGGCCGGCCTCGTGCCGTCCTGCGCGGAAGCCGGCATCGTGGGCGCGCTGGCCGGCGTCATCGGCACGCTGCAGGCCGTGGAGGTGGTGAAACTCGTGACCGGCATCGGCGAACCGCTGGTCGGCCGCATCCTGCTCTACGACGCGCTCGCCGCCCGCTTCGAGGTGATGCGCTACCGGGCACCGGCAGGGGCGGCCGGCTGAGGGCGGAACGTAGCGTCGGGCCCTTGTGGGGTCGCCCTCACCGGCCCTCCGGGCTTCCCTGCCGGCCGGATTCCCCGCTGCTGACGCACCGTCCCGGCGTTCGCTGGCCTTTCATCGTGCCACTGGCACGCTGGATTTGCCTTCGGCAAACCGGCCGCTCACCCCCCGTGAACGGGGGAGGATTGGGGTGGGACGGGCGTGACGGCTTGATCCTCCCTTGCGAAGCGGGGGAGGGGGACCATGCGCAGCATGGTGGAGGGGGCGTCCTGCACCACCCTTGACGGGAAAGCCGCCACACAGTTGCCGGGTGAACGACGCCCACCTCCATTGCCGGGGCCGACCCCCTCACCGCCTCGCTGCGCTCGGCACCTCTCCCCCTCAAGCGGGGAGAGGATGGGGGCCCTCACGACGTGTCGGGGGTCTCCAGCGCGTGGAGCGCCAGCGAATGGGCGTGCGCGAGAATCTCGTCGATCTCGCGGATGTTGGGGGGATGGGCCGCGGAAGGATCGTAGCGGTAAAGCCGGCCGCCGGGCGGCACGCGGCGGATGGGCAGGCGGGCCGTCCGGCGGCGCGCTTTCCAGCGGGCGAAGCGCTTGGCCTGGCCAGGGAGATCATCGAGCGCCGCGGCAAGGGCTGCGAGGCGCTGGGTCAGACGCGTGGCGCTGATGAGGTCGTCGGCGGAAGGCGGCGGCGGAAGCGGTGCGGGTTCGGTGAGGCCGGGCACGACAATGCGCGGGGCGGCTTGGGGCGGCACGGTGCGGCGGCGCCGGCCGTGGAGATTGAGCCGGCAGGGCGGATCGAAGAGGGGGAAGGCGGGGATTCGCTTTGCAGGGGAGGATAGGCCGTCGCGGCTGGCATTGGCTGGCGCCATCATCACGGCGATGCCGAGGCGGCGAAGGAGCGGTTCGATCGGCTGGGGCTTGGGCTCAGACTTGCGGGGATGCGGGGGTGGCAAGGCGATGCCGCGCGAGGCGGCGATGATGAGGCGGCGGGCGGCCGATTCGGCCGGGCGCAGCAGGGCCAGGATGGCGCGCCAGAGCAGGCGGGGGATGGTTCTTCGAGGCGTGCCTTGGGCGCGGGCATCGGGATGAGGGGCATCGCATGGGAATTCGACCCCCACTCCGTCCCGCTTCGCGTGCCACCTCTCCCCCGATCGACGGGGGAGAGGAAGCGCCGGCCGAGATGCCGCGCTTTCTTCAACAGCCTCTTCGAAGGTACAAGGAAGCGGTGGCGGCGGGGCGGGACGCTCTTCCTCGCCCCCTTTGAGGGGGAGAGGTGGTTTGCGCAGCAAACCGGAGTGGGGGCTATCCGGGGCATCGACAAATTTGTCGGCGCCGGGGGCGCCCTCTTCACCCAGCCCCGCCATCTCGACCAGCATGGCGACGATGCGGGTGAGTGCCTGCCGGTTCGCCTCGATTGCCGCAGTTCCGTCCATCACCGCCTCCGTTGGTTGGGCGCGGGGAGTATGGGGGCGGTGTTAGGGGGTGTGGATAGATTGGGGGCAGAATTTGTTGGCTGGGGCTTGCCCTCGTCCTTCGAGGCTCCGCTGCGCTGCGCACCTCAGGATGAGGGCTGAGAGGTTGCGCACCTCAGGATGAGGGCGGCAACGTTGTCGCCGGGTTCCGGACCAGACGGCAGCTAGCGCGGCTTGCCCTCGCCCTTCGAGGCTCCGCTGCGCTGCGCACCTTAGGATGAGGGCAGAGACGTGGGCGCCGGGCTTTTGGGCTCGCTCAGACAGCAGCTTGGGGAGCTACAGCCGAAGCGGGCCGCACCGGCAGCCCTCATGGTGAGGTGCGAAGCCGTAGCGAAGCGGAGGCGCAGCCTCGAACCACGAGGGCGGTTTTGGGTGGCGCAGACCCCTCATCCGACCTCCTGCCTCGCCGTTCGCCATGCTCACGGCTCGTTGTCGGCCACCTTCTCCCACAAGGGGAGAAGGGGAGTCGCGCTGCGTCAGCGCCTGTTGAAAATCGCCGATGTCGGCCACCGTTCGTCGCTTTGATCGACAAATCGTTGCCGATCAACCGGCCTGCGGCCGACCGCTCCTCACCCCACAAGGGGAGAAGGGGAGTCGCGCTGCGTCAGCGCCTGTTGAAAATCGCCGATGTCGGCGATTGGCGGAACTGTCGATGCGGGCGTCCCCTTCTCCCCTTGTGGGAGAAGGTGGATCGGTGCGTCAGCGCCGAGCCGGATGAGGGGTGTGCTGCGCGGCATGTGCCGTTCAGGCATGGATCCTAGGGTCTGCGCGACGGCCTGCGGCCTGCTTCGCCATAGGATGACGACGCGTGGGGGCGGGTCGTCGAGGGGAGCGGCGGGTGAGGGATGGGCGACTCCCCCGCGCTTCGTCATCCTCGGGCTTGACCCGAGGATCCATGCCGGAACGGGGGAGGGATGGCGGCTGGGGTCGGAAGCCCCGGGTGGCATGTGTCGTTCAGGCATGGATCCTATGGTCTGCGCGACGGCCTTGCGGCCTGCTTCGCCATAGGATGACGAAGGTGGGGTGGGCGCTTCATATCCACTGTTCTGCTCTGAATCCCTGGTCCGCTTCGCGGCCCCGGATGACGGCGGTGCGGGGGTCAGCCGTCCGCCGCTGTGTCCACGACCTCGAAATCGTGGCTCATGGCGGCCGTCTTGGCCATCATGGCGGAGGCCGAGCAGTATTTTTCCACCGACAGCGAGATGGCGCGCTCGACCTTCTGGTGCGACAGGCCGCGTCCCTTGACGATGAAGTGCATGTGGATGCGGGTGAAGACTTTCGGGTCCGTTTCGGCGCGATCGGCATCGAGTTCGACGACCACGTCCTCCACCTTCTCGCGGCCCTTTTCGAGAATATGCACGATGTCGAAGGCCGCGCAGCCGCCGGTGCCCATCAGGACGAGTTCCATCGGGCTTGGGCCGGGGGTGGCGCCGTCAGGTTCGGCGGCGGTGCCCAGCACGATCTTGTGGCCGGTACCCGACTGGCCGACAAAGGTGCGTTCCTCGACCCATTTGATGCGTGCTTTCATGATCCTGCGCCCTGTTGGAAATGACGCGCTGTCTTATGCGCTTGCGGACCGAGCGTCAGCAAAAAAGCGTTTGCGCGGATTGCCGTCCGAGCGTCAATCGGTGCGAAGCGCGTGCTCGCGCGGCACAGCGATGTGAAGATGGTCCTGATGCAGCAGGTCGGTGAAGGAGCGGCCGCCAAAGCCGTCCAGCGCCCACGGGCTGCCGATATTGGCGACGTCCGGCTGGTCGTAGAGCCATTTCACGAAATCGTGGGTGAGGCTGCCTTCGGCGCGGTCGTCGATGACGAGGCGATCGCCGATCCGATGCACATCGACGGCGACACCCCGGCTGTGATCGCTCATGCGGTCGGTGCCGAAAATATTCCAGGGATGGCCATTGTCGAACACGATCACGCCGATCGGTTCCTGCTCGGCCGCCCTTGCCATGAGCGCCAGGAGTTCCGGCGCCACCCGCCCGGCATGAATGTCCCAGCGGGCGGAATCGGGCAGTTCGATGCGGGGATTGTCCAGCACCGCACGCGCCTCCGGGCTCAGAACGTCGGGACGGGGGACGGGTTCGCCGCCATCGGAGGCGAGCTGCTCGAAGCGCCAGCCTTCCGCGTCGCGGCCGATGCGGATGTCCAGCGCGCGCATCTCGGTCCGGATGCCTGCGGGCGTGCCGATCTTCTGCTCGACCACGATCATGACCGAGGCCCGCTCCGGCAACAGCCCGCCGAACTGCGGATAGACGATCCGGCCGCGCGACCAGCTGCCCTCATGGTGGAGGGCAAGGGCTGCCGGCATGGCCGCTTCCGGACTGCTGCGTTCGGGCAGGCGCGCCGCGATGTCGGCGGCCGTGTCGTCGGCCTCGTAATTCGTGAGGGCGTGCGCGACCTCGACGGCGAACCGTTTCAGTTCCCGCTCGAGCTCGCTGTCGGAGAGTTCCGCGGGCCGGGCGACCGGTGGCGGCAGCGAGGCCGAATCAGCCGGCGCGAAGGCCGGCGCCGGCGCTCTCGCCCCATCCATGCCGGAAGCCGGGGCGGGCAGCACGACGCTCGTGGCGAAGGCGGCGAGCAGCATCAGGTTTTTCATCGGCAATGGTCTTGTCCAGTTGAAGCGAATATTCGCGCAGCGCCTCGCCGTCCTGCGACGGGCGCAGGTCGACGCAGGCGCAGCCCAGCCGCTCGAAGAACGGCGCGCCGGGGCCGCCCTCGCGCGTCACGAGGCGGGCCTCCGCCGCACCCGTGGCATGGGCCTGCCGACGGAACTCCTCGACCAGCCGCCGGCCGACGCCCAGCCGCCGTGCGGCCTTGCTGGTGACGATGTGGCTGAGCACGCAAGACGGGCCGGCGCCGGCATTGGCGACCGCGGCATCGTCGCGACCCAGGAGGCCGAGATGGCGCCCCAGCCCCTTGGCATAACGGCCGGCGCGCGAGGAAATGAAGCTCCAGGCGAGCGCCGGCTGCAGCAGCAGCGACCGCGTGCCCTGCACGGCAAGGTTCATCCCGTGTTCCTCGACCACCCAGCGATAGTGCCGCGCATTGGCGGTCGTGCCGAAGAGGGCGCCGACCACCCGGCCGCTCTCGGACCGTGCGACAAGCGCGATGGCATGGGGAGAGGCCGCGAAACTGGCGTGGTAGGCGCGCATGAAGCGCTCTCCGAGCTGGGGAAACAGCCCGAGTTCGAGATGCTGGCGATGGAGCGTCGCGGTGGTTGAAAGATCGTCCTGACGGACTTTCTCAATGCGTAGCATGGTTGCATCCTTCCGAGCCCCCTCGGTTGACGATTCAAAAGGTTAATCGTCGAATCGGCGCGGTCGTTCCATGGAAATTGCCCGTCCATGGAAACTGGGACGCGCAGGGGCCGGAGGCGGATCAGGCGCGCAGCGGCAGGACGCGGTCGGGCGGGCGGTGCCCGTCGCAGAAGGTGCGGATGTTGATGATCACCTTCTCGCCCATGTCGATACGGCCCTCCATCGTGGCCGAGCCCATATGCGGCAGGATCACGACCTTGCCCTCGCGGACGAGCTTGACCAGCTTGGGATTGACCTTGGGCTCGTGCTCGAAGACGTCGAGGCCCGCACCGCCCAGCCTGCCTTCCTGCAGCATGCGGATCAGCGCGTCCTCGTCGATGATGTCGCCGCGCGCCGTGTTCACGATGATGGTGCGCGGCTGAAGCAGGGCGAGCCGGCGCGCCGACAGGAGATGGAAGGTGGCGGGCGTCGACGGGCAGTTGACGGAGATGATGTCCATGCGCGCCAGCATCTGGTCGAGGCTGTCCCAATAGGTCGTCTCGAGCTCTTCCTCGAGCGCCGGCGCGACGCGGGAACGGTTGTGGTAATGGATCGAAAGGCCGAAGGCCTTGGCGCGGCGGGCGACCGCCGTCCCGATGCGGCCCATGCCCACGATGCCGAGGCGCTTGCCCCATAGCCGTCGCCCGAGCATCCAGGTGGGCGACCAGCCTGCCCAGGCGGTTTCGTCCAGCAGCACCTGCGCGCCTTCCACCAGCCGTCGCGGCACCGCCATCATCAGCGCCATCGTCATGTCGGCCGTATCCTCGGTGAGAACGCCCGGCGTGTTGGTGACCGTGATTCCCCTGGCGGCGGCGGCCTGTACGTCGATATTGTCGACGCCATTGCCGTAATTGGCGATCAGCTTGAGCTGGTCGCCGGCCTGTTTGATGAGGGCTTCGTCGATCCTGTCGGTGACCGTGGGCACCAGCACTTCCGCCTCGCGGACAGCCGCCACCAGCTGCGGCTGGGTCAGCTGCACGTCCTCGATATTCAACCGCGCATCGAAAAGCTCGCGCATCCGGGTCTCGACCGGATCCGGCAGCTTGCGCGTGATGACGACGAGTGGACGCTTCCTGCCGGGCATGGGCTCCTCGGATGAGTCGAACGAGTGACTGGCGGACAGGCAGCGACGCCGCACTCCCCCTTGCGAAGGTGTAGCAATCACCTGCGTCCAAGACAAAGGAAAAGGCGGTGGCGGGAGGCGGTCCCAGTGTCGCGGGACGGCAAGCGGTGGGGGGACGTTAACCAATTTATTCTTGTTTCGCGGGTATATCCTAAGGTCGATGCCTCGCAGGGGACGGAGATGACGGAAGATTTGCGGCGGGAGGAGCGTGAGCGGTGCCATGTGCGTGCCAAGGTGAAAGCCCGGGGCCAGACTTATCACGGCTGGGTTCACGACGTTTCGGCCAAGGGCATGCGCATCTCCACCGACGAGGTCGCGGAAATATGGACCGGCGACGAGATCGAGGTCGATATCGAGGGCTTCGGCGTCATACTGGGCACCGCGCGCTGGCGCGTTCCCGGTCGGGCCGGCATCCTGCTTCACGACATGCTCTATGACAGCGGCGACGAAGGCTCCCGATCGGCGGCACTCGGAAAATTCTTGCAGAACGCCTGACACTCAGGCGGCCGGCGTTGAGACCTCGTTAACCGGCTTTGGCGAGATTGGACGATCAGGGCCGCCGGGACGGGCGGCCGATTCGCACAGGAAGCAGTGACTGCATGTCATCGTTTGCAATCGCCTCGCGGCTGATCTGCCTGGCAGCATTCTGCATGGGCCTGGCTGCCGGCACGCCCTCGCTGGCGCAATCCGCCTCCCAGAATGCCCAACTCGGCCCCAGCGGGCTGCCGCTGCCGCGTTTCGTCAGCCTGCGCGCGCCGCGCGCCAATATTCGTGTCGGGCCGGGCACCGACTATGCGGTGCAGTGGACCTTCGTGAGGGCCGGGGTGCCGCTCGAGATCGTCCAGGAATATGACAACTGGCGCCGGGTGCGCGACGCCGAAGGGGCCGAGGGATGGATCAACCATTCGCTGCTTTCCGGCAACCGCACCGCCATCGTCGCACCCTGGGAGAAGGGGCAGCTGCCCGAACTGCCGCTTCACGCGCAGCCCAGCGAATCGTCGCGTGTCGTGGCCCGGCTGGAGCCCGGACTCATGGGCGCCGTGCGCTCCTGCGATGGCGAATGGTGCGAGATGGATTTCTCAGGCGTCAGGGGCTGGATTCCCCAGTCGCGCATATGGGGCGCCTATCCCGGCGAAACCTACCGGAACTAGGGCTTTTTTCAGCGGGGCACCTTGGGACGCAGCCGCACGATGATATCGACATTGGCCACTTCCATGCCTTCCGGAGGCTCCGGCAGGTTGGAGACAGTCACGGGCCCGTGGTCGATATCCAGCACCAGATTCTCGCCCTCGACGAAGAAGTGGTGATGGTCGGATGTGTTGGTGTCGAAATAGGTGCGCGAGCTTTCCAGCGCGAGAATGCGCAGCAGGCCGGCTTCGGTGAACTGGTGCAGCGTGTTATAGACCGTGGCCAGCGAGACGGTCACGCCCGCGGTGAGCGCTTCCTCGTGCAGTTCCTCCGCCGAAAGGTGTCTGTCGCCCTTGGCGAAAAGCAGGTCCGCGAGCGCCACGCGCTGGCGCGTCGGCCGCAGGCCGGCATCGCATATGCGTTGACGCGCATCCATTTCCGCAGCCGGCTGTTTGCTTTCCGCGCTCGCCATTAGGGGAGTTTCCCGATCCATGCACTTGACCCACAACATATATTCGGTCCCGAGGCCGCTATCAATAGCGTCATTGCCTTGCTTGGGACGGGATTGAGGTCAATGTCTGGTTTCCAGCCGCGAACCGACTGTGATAGGAAGGCGCCGAAGCAGCGGAGGCTGCCACCAGAATGAGGTACGGGGACAGGATGTCAGAACGCAAATCCAGCTTCGACTATGAGGAACTCCTGGAGTGCGCCCGCGGCGAGTTGTTCGGGCCCGGAAACGCACAGCTGCCGGCGCCGCCGATGCTGATGTTCGATCGCATCACGGATATCAACGAGACGGGCGGCGAGTTCGACAAGGGCTATATCCGCGCCGAACTGGACATAAAGCCGGACCTCTGGTTCTTCCCGTGCCATTTCATCGGCAACCCGGTGATGCCCGGCTGCCTGGGCCTCGATGCCATGTGGCAGATGACCGGCTTTTTCCTGGGCTGGCTGGGCGAGCAGGGCAAGGGCATGGCCCTGTCGACCGGCGAGGTCAAGTTCAAGGGCATGGTGACGCCTTCGGTCAAGAAGGTGGAATATGGCGTCGACTTCAAGCGCGTGATGCGCGGGCGCCTGGTCCTGGGAATCGCCGATGGCTGGTTGAAGGCGGACGGCGAACAGATCTACAAGGCGGTCGATCTGCGTGTCGGACTGGCCAAGCAGAGCGCCGACTGAACGCCTCGCGAACCTGTTCAATGGCCGCGGGCCGCCAAGCAAGGAAGGAGCCCCTGATGAGACGCGTGGTCGTCACCGGAATGGGCATCGTGTCGTCGATCGGCAACGATGTCGAGGAAGTCACGCAGTCCCTGCGCGAGGCGCGCTCGGGCATCAGCTTCTCGGACGTGTTCGCGGAGCACGGTTTTCGCTGTCAGGTCTGGGGAGCCCCCACGCTCGACGCGAGCGAGCTGGTGGACCGCCGGGCCATGCGCTTCCTGCACCAGGGCGGTGCGTGGAACCACGTCGCCATGCAGCAGGCGATCGCCCAGGCCGGACTCGAGGCGGAAGAGATTTCCAGCGAGCGGACCGGCATCATCATGGGCTCGGGTGGTCCCTCCACCAAGACCATCGTGGAAGCCGCCGAGCTGACGGTGAAGAACAACAGCCCCAAGCGCATCGGACCTTTCGCGGTGCCCAAGGCCATGTCGTCGACGGCCTCGGCCACGCTGGCGACCTGGTTCAAGATCCATGGCGTGAACTACTCGATCTCGTCGGCCTGCTCGACGTCGGCGCACTGCATCGGCAATGCCTATGAGCTCATCCAGTGGGGCAAGCAGGACATGATCTTCGCCGGCGGGCACGAGGATCTGGACTGGACGATGTCCAATCTCTTCGACGCGATGGGCGCCATGTCGTCGAAATACAACGACCGCGCGGCCGTGGCTTCGCGCGCCTATGACGCCGAGCGCGACGGCTTCGTGATCGCCGGCGGCGCCGGTGTCCTGGTTCTCGAGGAACTCGAACACGCCAAGGCCCGCGGGGCCACCATCTATGCCGAGATCGTGGGTTACGGCGCCACTTCCGATGGTCACGACATGGTCGCGCCGTCGGGCGAGGGGGCCGTTCGCTGCATGCGGCAGGCCCTGCAAGGCGTTGACGGCCCGGTCGATTACATCAACACCCACGGCACCTCCACGCCGGTCGGCGACCAGAAGGAGGTCGGCGCGATCCGGGAAGTGTTCGGCGAGAAAATTCCGCATATCGCTTCGACCAAGTCGCTCACCGGGCATTCGCTTGGCGCGGCCGGCGTCCAGGAATCTATCTATTCCATCCTGATGATGCAGGCCGGCTTCATCGGCGAGAGCGCGCATATCGAGACGCTCGATCCGGAATTCGAGGGCATGCCGATCGTGCGCCAACGCATCGACGACGCGAAGATCGACACCGTATTGTCCAATTCCTTCGGCTTCGGCGGTACCAACGCGACGCTGGTCTTTCAGCGCTACAATGGCTGAGGCAAACATGTCGGGAATCATGAGGGGTAAACGCGGTCTCGTCATGGGGGTCGCGAACGATCACTCCATCGCCTGGGGGATCGCCAAGAGGCTGCATGCCGAGGGCGCCGAAATCGCCCTAACCTACCAGGGGGATGCGTTTGGCCGCCGCGTCAAGCCGCTGGCCGAGAAGATCGACGCGCGCCTGGTGCTGCCTTGCGACGTCGAGGATTCCGCCAGCATCGACGCGACCTTCGACCGGTTGAAGGAAGAGTGGGGAGGCCTCGATTTCGTCGTCCACGCGATCGGTTTCTCCGACCGCAACGAGCTCAAGGGCCTCTACGCGGACACCACCAAGGCGAACTTCGTGCGCACGATGGTGATCTCCTGCTACTCCTTCACCGAAATCGCCCGAAAGGCGGCGTCGATGATGAACGATGGCGGCAGTCTCGTCACCATGACCTATGCCGGCTCCGTTCGCGTCATGCCGAACTACAACGTCATGGGGGTCGCCAAGGCGGGGCTCGAGGCCAGCGTGCGTTATCTCGCCTATGATTACGGTCCGCGGGGCATCCGCGTGAACGCCATCTCCGCGGGGCCGGTGCGCACGCTAGCCGGCGCCGGCATCGCGGATTCCCGCTTCATGTTCGCGCACCAGCAGAAGAACGCGCCCTTGATGCGCAATGTGACGATAGACGAGATCGGTGGCTCGGCCCTCTATCTCCTCTCCGATCTGTCATCGGGCGTCACGGGAGAGATCCACTATGTCGATTCCGGCTACAACATCGTCTCGATGCCGCGGCTCGACCAGCTTCGCGACCCGGATACTGGCAAGTAGATAAAGTTTCACTGTTTTCATAGAACTGCTTTTTAAGACAGTCCGGGTAGTTTCCTCCATAATAGAGGAAATCCCGCATGAACGCAGCATCAAGCCCTGCGCGCAGCCAGTCTTTCAGGCTCATGACCATAGGTGCTTCCGGCGCCGGCAGTTTCATCCTCGCGCTCTGGGCGATGCAATCCGGATTCGGCGGCCAGATCGGCGGGTTGCCTTCCGAACTCGTCGGTGCGGTGATATCGGCGCTGTGTGCGCTGGCGGCCTCCCTCGCGGCGATGTCGTTCTTTGCGGGCGTCGATGAATCCGAGGAATATGTCTATCAGGAGACGCAGATCGACAAGCTGACGGGTCTCAAGACCCGGACGGCGATCGTGGGATTGATCGCCACAGCCGCAGCGCGCTCCCTGCATGATGGTCGAGCCGTTTTTCTTCTCGACATCGACATCGACCGGATGAAGCACATCAACGATACGATCGGCTTCGGGCAGGGCGATCAACTGATCCGTTGCTTTGCCAAGAGACTGGTCGAGAACCTGCCGCCGAATACCCAGGTCGGACGGATCGGCGCCGGCGAATTCGCCGTGCTGCTCAGCGACGAGGCGGTGCCGCCGAGATTCGACGCGTTTCTCGACAGCCTCATGGAACGGCTCATGGAGCCGTACCAGCTTCCCTCCCACCTGCAATCGGTGAGCGTGTCGATGGGGCTTGTCGCCATGCCGCTCGATGGCAACGATCCGATCCGGCTTCTCAGGCATTCCAACCTGGCCCTGCAGAGCGCCCGCGCCAACGGCATCGGCAGCTGGTCGGTCTATTCCGACGAAATGGGCAAGGTGGCCGAGTACCATCACTGGATCGAGTCGGAACTGCACATCGCGTTCGAACGCGGCGATTTCGACGTCCACTACCAGCCGCAGATGAACCTGAGCAAGGGCGACACCGTCGGCTACGAGGCGCTGATCCGCTGGAAACATCCCCAGCGCGGCATGATCCCACCCACCGAGTTCATCCCTGTCGCCGAGGAGACGGGCATGATCTCGCTGATCGGCGAGTGGGTCCTGCGCCGTGCGTGCACCGACGCAAAGCACCTGCCCGCCGACTGCTTCGTCGCGGTGAACATCTCGCCGATACAGTTCGGTTCGCGCGATTTCGTACAGCGCGTTCGCAAGATCATCGACGAGACCGGGATCGACCCCGCGCGGCTCGAACTGGAGGTCACCGAAACGGCGATGATGCAGGACCGCGAACGGGCCGCGGCCATTCTGTGCGAACTGGGCGAGATGGGCATCTCGGTCGCCGTGGACGATTTCGGCACCGGCTACTCCAATCTGAGCTATCTGATCGATTTCCGCTTCAAGAAGCTCAAGATCGACCGCTCCTTCGTTGCCCGCATGGAAAACGACGACAATTCCGGCGCGGTGGTTTCCACGATCGTGGGGCTCTCGCGCGCGCTTGGCGTGCGCACCATCGCGGAGGGGGTGGAGACCGAGGGCCAGGCCACGCTGCTGCGCGCGGCGGGCTGCGACGTCGTGCAGGGCTTCCTGTTCGGGCGGCCCGAGCCGCTAGACTTCGCCGTGCCGCGCAGACATGAGAATGCCCAGCCACACGCCGGGCCGTCCCTTGCGATGGAGCCCGAACCCCGGCCTCGCAGCGCTGCCGTGAACTGAGCACTCAGCGCGTGGCCACGATCACCTTGTAGCCGCCCTCGCGGGCGATCTCTTCGACGCGCGGGAAGCTTGCCGAAAGCGCGCGTTCGTAGGGCAGCGCCGAATTGGCAACCAGATAGAGCCGGCCGCCCTTCTTCATGCCCCTGGCCGCGGCGGCGATCATGGCGATGCCGATCGCCGGATCGGCACCATGTCCCGTGCGGTGGAAAGGCGGGTTCATGACGATGAGATCGTAGGTCCGCTCCAGGGGTTCGCTCGTCACGTCGCGCCAGAAAATCTCCGCGCGCGGCGTCCCGGCGCCATGGTGGGCAAGATTGGCGCGCGCCGCGGCGCATGACTCGAAATCGGCTTCGTAGAGATGCAGGGTGGCCTTGTCGTCCGCTCTCTCGAGCACCTGCGCGGACAGATAGCCCCAGCCGGCCCCGAGATCGGCCACCGCCCCCTTGATATTCGCCGGCAGATGCGCGGCGAGCAGCCGCGACCCGGGGTCGATCCGTCCGTGCGAGAACATGCCCGGCGCGGTCTGGAAGCCACCTTCGACCGCCGACGCGTCATCGGCCGCGGGAAGGGGGCGATCCGGACGCGCAAACCAGAAGACGATGCCGTGATGCTTCGACTGGTGACCGTCAAGCGGCAGCAGCTTTGCCATGCGCTTGCGAAGGCTGTCGCCGCCGTTCTTCTTGGAGGCGGCGACGACGATCAGGCCGCCGCTGCGCAGGCCCGCGACAGCCTCGCCTATCCAGTGCTCGTTGCGCCCGCGATGCCGTCCGCCCTGAACCAGGGCGACATCGTAGACGCCGCCATCGAGCTGCGGGATAACACGCAGGCCGCGCCTTTCAAGCTCCAGAAAGGAGGGGCGGAAGCCCTGGACGACGGTCAGCTGACCGCCAAATCCCTCCGGCAGCCGGAAGCCGGGTTCGGCCCCGAGGAACAGGACGTGGCTGTCGTTGCCGGGCAGGGCGAGTTCGCCCGCCTCGAAAGGATGAAACAGCGTCTTCCAGCCGTCGTCTTCCGTCACGATGCCGGACCGTCCGCGGCCGCGCGATCGGACGTCACGCCGCCAGCCTCAAATCGAGCTCGTTCCATCTTTCGAGATAGATCCTGAGCCAGGGGGTGAAGGCCTGCGGGTTTGCCGCGATCTCGCGGGTGAGCTGGGCGACGGTGGCCCAGCGCAGTTCGGCCACTTCCGCGCGGTCGAAGGCGGTSGGCAGGACCGGGCGGGGGAGGTGGCCTTCGAAGACGTGCACGATCTCGTGCTCGATCAGGCCGTGGCCGACSKCGGCGCGGTATTCCACGATCGCGCGGTGGGTGAGCGGCAGGCAGATCCCGAGCTCTTCGCCGACACGCCGCTGCGCGGCCGCCTCGATGGTCTCGCCCCAATGGGGATGCGTGCAGCAGGAATTGGCCCACTGGCCGGGCGAATGGTACTTGGCGTCGGCGCGCCGCTGCAAAAGCAGCCGGTCGCCGTTAAACACGAAGGCCGAGATGGCGAGGTGCTTCCGGCCGGTCCGATGCGCCTCCATCTTGCCGATGGGAAAGAGCGCACCATCCTCGGCGATCGCCGGGATGAGCGGGTCGGCGTGCATGAGGGCGGGGCTTTCGCTCACGCCACCTGGCGCGCCAGCGCGCATTGCGACCACAGCTCCGACAGGGCGCCCACCAGATGTTCGATATCGGCGTCGGTATGCAGCGGCGAGGGCGTGATGCGCAGGCGCTCGGTCTTGCGCGGCACGGTCGGGTAGTTGATCGGCTGCACATAGATGCCGTGGCGGTCGAGCAGGATGTCGGAGAGCCATTTGCACTTGGCCGCGTCGCCCACCATCACCGGCACGATGTGGCTGGGATTGGGCAGATAGGGAATGCCGATGGCGTCGAGACGCGCGCGCACCTTGGCGACCCGGTCGCGCTGGCGCATGCGTTCCATCTGGCT
>NZ_WVVV01000047.1 GCF_012911015.1 Chelativorans sp. ZYF759
TGAGCATTGATCGTAAATGTTGGCCGAGATGATATCTAATAACCTTCACAAATCACGATAATAAAAACGGGGCCACTTGAAACCCGCAACCTGAGCATTGATCGTAAATGTTGGCCGAGATGATATCTAATAACCTTCACAAATCACGATAATAAAAACGGGGCCACTTGAAACCCGCAACCTGGTATATGAGAGGAGTCGTTCCCGTTCAAGGCCGGCAAGTACCAGATGAAGAAGCTGTGCCTGGAGCCGACGTCCTTCACCGTCAAGGCGGAGGGCATCGCCAAGAACGCCCCGCCCGAGTTCCAGAAGACCAAGCTCATGACCCGCCTCACGTACACGCTGGACGAGATCGAGGGCCCGCTCGAGGTCGGCTCCGACGGCACGCTCAAGTTCGAGGAGAAGGACGGCATCGACTACGCCGCCGTCACCGTGCAGCTCCCGGGGGGCGAGCGCGTGCCGTTCCTCTTCACCGTCAAGCAGCTCGTCGCACCGGCTACGACAACGCCGTCGCGCTCGCCCTTCCTCGTGCCCAGCTACCGTGGCTCCTCCTTCCTCGACCCCAAGGGCCGCGGCGGCTCCACCGGCTACGACAACGCCGTCGCGCTCCCCGCCGGGGGCAGAGGTGACGMGGAGGAGCTCCAGAAGGAGAACATCAAGAACGCCGCCTCCTCCACCGGCAACATCACGTTGAGCGTCACCAAGAGCAACCCGGAGACCGGCGAGGTCATCGGCGTCTTCGAGAGCGTGCAGCCGTCCGACACCGACCTCGGGGCCAAGGCGCCCAAGGATGTCAAGATCCAGGGGGTCTGGTACGCTCAGCTCGAGTGATTCGAGTGTCTAACTGCTAGGTGTCCGACCGCCG
>NZ_WVVV01000048.1 GCF_012911015.1 Chelativorans sp. ZYF759
ACCACCGTACCAGCAGCCAAATTACAATATACTGTAATTAATAGAAGAAGAAGTTCTTTAATTTGGATCCCGGCTGGGGCGTGCGGCGTACGKGAWGTGTGATTAGTCGAAGGTGSYCTTGCCGGTGAACTTGACGTCGATGGGGTTGACGTTCTTGCCGATGCTGCGGAAGTTCTGSCCKACGCCCTSCCTGCCSGGGTTGACCTTCTCCGGGTASACSCCGTCCTTGGGGTGSAGGTACTGCACCTCKCCGTTGGGGAASACKCGGTAGAACTGGTAGGTGATCTTGTACTTGGASCGCARCCTGGTGCCSARCGCSARGCACTGCTCCTTGCGCGCCAGCTTCARSAGGTTSGGSCCCTSCCGCATGATGGCGGCGCCGCCSGTSGGCATCTCGAASAYCTGCTCCTTGGGGGACGTCCACGTGATGACGTAGAACTCCTCCACCTGCGCCTTGCGGAGCAGCCCGCCCGTGCTGCCGCCGAAGATMGGGGASGGSGTGCTGGGGTCSAGCTGCGGGGCCACGAACCCCTTGGGCGCCTCCACCGCCTCCTCGGTGGACGCGCGGAGCGGGGCCGGCCCGCGGGAGGACGACGACGGCAGCGCGAGCTGCGAGCTCAGCTGCCGCGGCTTCGCCGCCGGCGCCCAGGCGGCGGCCAGCAGGTGGCGCGTGGCGGCGGAGGCTTGCGTGGCCATGGCCATGGGCGCTGCGCTTCTTGGAAGGGAAGCTAGGATCGAGCGAGCGAATCGCAAGAGGAGAGAGCACTGGATGATGGAGAGGAGGGCGGCGCGAGCATGCAGCTAAGAGCCGGCCGGAGCGGGTGGTGGGCGG
>NZ_WVVV01000049.1 GCF_012911015.1 Chelativorans sp. ZYF759
TCGCCGCCCAGCACGCCAAGGGCAAGCTGACCGCGCGCGAGCGCATCGAAGTGCTCCTCGACGAGGGCTCCTTCGAGGAATTCGACATGTTCGTCGCCCACCGGGCGACGGATTTCGGAATGGCCGAACAGAAATATCCGGGCGACGGCGTCGTCACCGGCTGGGGCACCATCAACGGCCGCCTTACTTACGTCTTTTCCCAGGATTTCACCGTTCTCGGCGGCTCGCTGTCCGAGACCCATGCCCAGAAGATCTGCAAGATCATGGACATGGCCATGCGCAACGGCGCCCCCGTCATCGGTCTCAACGATTCGGGCGGCGCGCGCATCCAGGAGGGCGTTGCCTCGCTTGCCGGCTATGCCGACGTCTTCAAGCGCAATGTCGATGCCTCGGGCGTCGTGCCGCAGATTTCCGTCATCATGGGCCCTTGCGCCGGCGGGGCGGTCTACTCGCCCGCCATGACCGACTTCATCTTCATGGTGCGCGATTCCTCCTACATGTTCGTCACCGGGCCGGATGTGGTGAAGACCGTCACCAACGAGATCGTGACGGCCGAAGAACTCGGCGGCGCGCGCACCCACACGCAGAAATCCTCCGTTGCCGACGGCGCCTACGACAATGACGTCATCGCGCTGGAGGAGGTGCGGCGCCTGTTCGATTTCCTGCCGCTGTCCAACCGCGACAAGCCGCCGACCCGGCCCTTCCACGACGATCCCGAACGCCTCGAGACGCGGCTGAATACCCTGATCCCGGATTCGGCCAACAAGCCCTACGACATGAAGGAACTGATCCTCAGCCTCGCCGACGAGGGTGACTTCTTCGAGATCCAGGA
>NZ_WVVV01000009.1 GCF_012911015.1 Chelativorans sp. ZYF759
GGGGGCGGCGGAGGAGGTGCAGGCGGGGGCGGCGCTGGCGGAGGAGGTGCAGGCGGAGGCGGCGGAGGCGGCGGAGGCGGTGGAGGCGTGGGCGGCGGCGGCGCGGGCCGCGGCGGTTCAAGCAACAACCCGGGCCCACCGGCGCCGTCCTCAGCAAGCTCCACCGTCGTGCACGACAACGGCATGCGGGAGACCGTCAGCGAGGGTCGCTACGTGATGCACGACGCGCAAGGGAGGGTGATCGTCGATCGCCGGGCCACGTTTGCCGATTACGTTAGGCTGCTGTTTGCGCCCTGATGCTGCTGTTGGGCGTTCCACCCGCGAAGCTTCATGGCTGCATCCGTGCGGTTGCTGGCATCCAGCTTGGCAAGGATGCAGGTCATATGATGCTTGATGGTCTTTTCGCTCAGGTCGAGCCGACGAGCGATCTCCTTGTTGCTCATTCCGCAGGCCACAAGCTCCAGGACCTCTCGCTCGCGGGCCGAGAGGGCCTCCACAGGGTCGGGCAAGTGGTCGCGTGCTTGGGACGAAAGTCGTGACAGGAGCCGCGCGGACAGGGCCGGCGTCACATAGGTCTCTCCGTTGGTGACAAGAAGCAGGATCTCGGTCAGGGCGCGGGAGCCGACGCCCTTCAGGACATATCCGTTGATGCCACTATTGAGCGCTGCGGTCACGTCATCGGCGGATTCGGAGACCGTCAAGGCCACTATGCGAAGATCTGGATCCTGCGCCCGGATAAGCTTGATCGCCTCGAGGCCGCCGCCAGGCATCGAGAGATCCACCAGGAGGATGTCGGGCCGCTGCTCGCGTGCAAGCCGCACCGCGTCGTCGCAGCAGGTGCCTTCTGCCACCACCCTGAAACGTCCTGTCTCTTCCATGCTGCGCACCACACCCTCGCGGAAAAGCGGGTGATCGTCCACGACAACGAGTGTCACTTGAGCGTTCATAGGTCCTCGTCGATTGGCAAAGACATGATCAAAGCGGTGCCAGCTGCAGATGATCGGAGATTGAAGCTGCCGCCCAGGCTTTCGATGCGATCCCGCAGGCCCTCGATCCCGATGCTCCCCGGCTTGATGGAGGCCGGATCGAAGCCCGGCCCGCGATCGGAAACTGTCACTCTGAGTGCGTTTCTCACCGCTTTCACCTCAACCGCCTGGGCCGCTCCCGGGCAATGGCGATAACCATTGTTCAAGGCTTCCTGCACGAACCGATAGGCACAAATGCGCTGGGATAGCGATATGTCCCTGTCGATCGGCTCGATACGCCGCTCGACCGTTGCCCGCGTCCTTTGCTCGTAATCATCGATGGCGCGGGAGACAACGCCTGCAACATCGGCTCCCTCAATGTGAGGAAGAACAAGTCCCCGACAGATGCTCCGGACCTCCCGCAGCGCATCGGCAAGCGTATCCCTGATGCGTTCGACCTCCTGTGTGCGTGCTTGCAGAGGTACCCTCTCGGAAAGAAGGGCCTCGCTGTCCAGACGGAGGGATGCAAGGGCAATCAGTTGTGCTGGCCCGTCGTGAAGGTCGGCGCCCAGCCTGCGTAAATGGCTTTCGTTGACTGCCGAGGCGCGCTGGTTGGCGCCGACCACGCGTTTTTGCAAAGCCCGGTTTGCATCCAGAAGCCGCGTCAGTTCCGTGACCTGGGCGGACAGCTTGCGCCCCTGCTCGTCGATCGTCCTGCTGCCGCGAAGGACGATGACGCCCAGGAGCAGGAAGAAGGAAGCCGTGGTCGCCGCAACGGCCAACCAGCTTCGCAGCCGTGCCCCGGTCAAAGCATCGCGCAATTCGTCGGCAACCTCGTAAAACTCCATGACTGCGACGACCTGACCAGACCAGGGCTGCAGAAGCGGATTGTAGATGGCAAGAAGGGGCCCGGCTGCCGGCGGTTCGGGTTGATGCCAACTGCCGTCAGGATGATAGCGCGCATTAAGGTCCCCTGCGACGGCCCGACGAAGTTCATCGGACAGCGTGAAGCGCTGGCCCACTATCGCGTTGTTGGTAGCATAGAGGATGGTGCCGTTCGTGCTCCAGATGCGCATCGCAACCAGCCGATCCCCCAGTGCGCCTTTGCCCAGCGTCTCATCCAGAGCCCGCTTGATCGGATTGTCGAGCACGGCATTTCGCTGCAGATCAGGAAGCAGGGGCGCGATCACGCTGTCGACATACAGCGCGGTGGTCACCGCGGCGTTGCGCGTTACGGCACGTTCGAGGAGTGACGTGACCAGGAGGCCGACAAGCAGAATCGCGATGAGCGACACCACACTGCCGGCAGCAAGAAACTGCAGGGCGAGCGAGGACGAAAGCCACCGTCGGCGCAGCTGCCGGACGGGAGCAGTCCAGAATTTGCGATCATGGGCCGGGTCGACCGCTACAGTCACATTCCCGTTCCTCCAACGAGCTGGTTCGCCGTCGCGAATGTTGGCTATCAACGGCCATGGCCACCAGATGTTCCCTGGGAGGAACCGGCCAGGAGCGGTACGCTCAAGCCAGCTCGGGAGCGGTCACTCGCGCCTTGCCTTGCGCAATGCATCGGCCCAGCCGCGGGCAGGGGGACTCCGTGCCGACGAGGTTCATCGCATCCTGAGAACGGTTCAACAAAAGCCGGTCAGAACAGCAGCGAGCGGGTGCGCGTTAACTTTCTGTTAACCCTCATTCGGGTAGGTTTTGGCAACCGAAAATTAACCAAGATCGCCAACGTGTTAACAAAACCCCGGCCCATCCGCCTCAAGGGGCGCTCCTTCCTTGCCCTCTCGCTCGCCCCGGAGCTGCCCTTCGAGGACTGGCTGGTCGGGCTCGATGATCTCGCTGACCGCTCCGCCGGCTTCTTCCTGCGCCGGCCTGTGATTCTCGATGTGAACGGCCTCGACATCAACAAGGCGGAGTTGCGCGACCTGATCGATCGGCTTGGCCAGCGCAACGTCCGAATCATGGGGGTCGAAGGCGCCCGGAACTCGCTGCTTGGCCCGGACATGCCGCCGGCCATGAGCGAAGGGCGTCCAGCCGCGGATTTCGAGCCGCCGACCGAAGCGGAAGACGGGCAGGCCGCTCCGGCAGCTGAACCTTTGCCGGCTGTGACGCAGGCCCCCGTCCAGTCTTCCGGCTCGCTGGTCGTCACCGAACCGGTGCGGTCGGGCCAGTCGGTGTTCTTCCCCGAAGGCGATGTCACCATCGTCGGTTCGGTTGCGTCGGGCGCGGAAGTGGTCGCGGGCGGATCGATCCATGTTTACGGCACGCTCAGAGGGCGGGCGCTGGCGGGCGCCAACGGCAACAGCGCCGCGCGCATCTTCTGCCGCAAGCTGGAGGCGGAACTGATGGCGGTCGACGGGTTCTACCTGACGGCCGAGGACATGGAGCCGGACTTGCGGGGGCGGTCTGTGCAGGCCTGGCTGGATAGCCACGCGCTGAAGACCGCAATTCTGGGCTGACGGACAAAAGAATACAAACAGGAGAGGTCGATGGGCAAAGTCATCGTGGTAACATCGGGCAAGGGCGGCGTGGGCAAGACCACATCGGCGGCCGCATTGGGCGCTGCCCTGGCGCGCGGCGGGGACAAGGTCGTGGTCGTCGACTTCGACGTCGGTCTTCGCAATCTCGATCTCGTCATGGGAGCGGAGCGGCGGGTCGTCTACGACCTAGTCAACGTCATCCAGGGGGAAGCGAAGCTCACCCAGGCGCTGATCCGCGACAAGCGGGTCGAAACGCTCTTTTTGCTGCCGGCCTCGCAGACCCGCGACAAGGACAATCTCACGCCCGAAGGCGTGGAGAAGGTCATCACAGCACTGAAGCGGGCCTTTGACTGGGTGATCTGCGACAGTCCGGCCGGTATCGAGCGGGGCGCCACCCTGGCCATGCGCCATGCCGACGTGGCGATCGTCGTGACCAATCCCGAGGTCTCCTCGGTGCGCGATTCCGACCGCATCATCGGCCTGCTCGATGCCAAGACGCTCAAGGCCGAAAACGGCGAGCGCGTGGAAAAGCACCTGCTGCTGACCCGCTACGATCCGGTCCGGGCCGAGCGTGGCGACATGCTGAAGGTGGACGACGTCCTTGAGATATTGTCGATTCCGCTGCTTGGCATCATCCCGGAGAGCATGGATGTGCTGCGTGCCTCCAATCTCGGCTCGCCGGTGACACTCGCAGACGAGGACAGCATGCCGGCAAAGGCCTATTTCGAGGCGGCGCGCCGTCTCAAGGGTGAGCCGCTCCCGGTTACGATCCCGGGCGAGCGGCGAGGCTTCTTCGGCAAGTTCTTCGGGAGGAAGGCGGCATGAACCTGTTCAAGCTCTTCTCGAGAACCCGGTCGGCGCCGGCGGCGCGCGAACGTCTGCAGGTGCTGCTCGCGCACGAACGCGCCAGCACCGGCGGATCGGATCTTGTCGCCAAGCTGCGTGACGAAATCCTGCGCGTGATCTCCAAGCACATGCACATCGACCAGGACAAGGTCAGCGTGAGGATGGATCGCGGCGAGCAGGTCTCGACGCTCGCCGTCGACATCGAGATTCCGTTCAACCCCACCAAGCCGGCGGCCGCACGCAAGAAGGCGGCCTGACCGGCCGTCCTTCACATTATTCCAGTTACCGGTCCCGATGAAATCGAAGGAACAAGCGCATGAGCCGCATCGAACTTCTGGAAAGGCTGAAGGAAATTCAGAAGATGCCCCGCTATCAGGGGCGCGACATCACCACCATCAGCGCCGTGCTGTCGAACCAGGCCTTGGCAACGCACATCGAGGTCTGCGAGCAGGCGACCGTCGTGAAGCAGGTTCCAGACTAGGCGCACGCGGTGTCGCAATCATCAGCGACGAAGAGCAGCGATCTACCTCGAAGCCGCCATTTCTGCCCATATTGGGGGGTCCGTCACGGATAGGGGAACCCTAAGCCGTTGGCAGCCGCCCGGTCATCTGGTGCGGAAGCTGCGCCACAGCAGGCCTCGTTTCCGCGTTGGCTGGGATGTCCGCTCTTCGCTGCCGGCAGCGCCATCCTCAATGACCGGGGTTGGGGCGCGAAGCAGCCATTCGATGGGGCCCACCCCGGAATCACGACAGGCGACTCAGCCAGGAATTGCAGTTTCTCGACAGTAATTGCCGCGCGTAAGTCGACCATTGCCGGTTTTGAACCATGTCCGGACGGTCCTTACAGTTTATGTGAGGATGGTGGGCCCGGAGGGACTCGAACCCCCAACCAAGCGGTTATGAGCCGCCGGCTCTAACCAATTGAGCTACAGGCCCCACGCCGGCTGGATTAGAGGCTTTTGCAGGCGGGCACAAGCGTTCGCCCCAAACATCCCACAATCGCCACCTATCGCCACGTAAGGCCCGCAACCCAGGAGAACCACATGCGTGCAGCCGTGCTTGGATTTTTTGTCGTCTCGTCGCTCGCCATGACGAGCATGCTCACTCCCGCCCTTGCCCAGGCCGGCCCGACCATCGCCGTCACGGGGCAGGGCGAAGCCGCGGTCGCGCCGGACATGGCGATCCTGTCGCTCAGCGTCATGCGCCAGGCGCAGACCGCCCGCGAAGCGCTCGATGACGCCAATGCCGCGATGCGCGAGATCATCGAGGCGATGCGGGAAGAGGGCGTGGAAAGCCGCGACCTGCAGACCTCCGGCCTGTCGATCAACCCGCGCTATGTCTATCCCGAACGCCCCGGCGGGGAGGGGCCCCGCATTGTCGGTTACGAGGTCTCCAATACGCTGACGGTGCGTGTGCGCGACATCGAGCGGGTGGGCGAGGTACTGGATCTCTCCGTCACGCTCGGCGTCAACCAGGGCGGCGGCATCGTTCTCACCAATGACGATCCGGCCACCGCGCTCGAGGATGCGCGCAGCGCTGCGGTCAAGAATGCCCGCGCCAAGGCCGAGACGCTGGCCGAGGCCGCGGGCGTGCGGCTCGGTCGGGTCATGTCCATCAGCGAGCAGGTCCGCCAGCCGGACATGCGCCCGCTCGGCGCCCCGCAAATGGCGATGCGTGCGGTTGCCGAGGACTCTTCGGTGCCGGTGGAAGCGGGCGAAAACACCTATCAGGTCAATGTCGATGTGAGCTTCGAAATCCTGCAATAGCAGTGGCGACAAGAAAGCGCCGGCGGGAAATCCCGCCGGCGCTTCAGTCGTGATTTCGGCAGGATCGCGGCGTCAGTAGCGGGCCACGATCGGGCAATGCGGCGCGCGCGCGAAGGTGATCGCGGTGTGGCCGCGGCGGTGGGTCCAGCCGCGCACCTCCACGGTGCGATGGCCCGATCGCGCGACACGCGCGTTGCGCAGGCCCATGTCGCGCGCCTTGTTCACGGCCCGCCAATCGGTGCAGTGGCTCACCTGGTGGTGGCGGGGATAGCCCCGGTGATAGCGCGGCCCGGCATTGCCGAACTGCACGCTGAAGGCGCCGTCGGGCGAGGCGATGCCGAAGGAGAAGGAAGCGTTGGAGGCTTCCGCGCTGGCAGGCATGGCGGCAAGGGCGCCGATCCCGACGAGGGCGGCGAGGGAAGCGGTACGGATGAACTTGAACATGGCTTGGCTCCAACTCGAAAGCTTGGCGTTGGTCGATGATGAAGCCATCTTGCCACCAGGTGGCTGAACCGGACGCGAACCGGCCGTTCATCAGCCATTCATTCGCGGCGCAGTTGCTTGATCCAGAACTCCATGGGCTTTTGCGTCTCTTCCGTCTCGCCCAAATCGCGCCAGGAAAAACCCGTCACGAAGCCGTCGAGGCGCCGGTAGCCGCGCTTGCGCCAGAAGGCATCCAGGGGCGTGTAGTCGGCGGGCCGCAGCGGGTGGTCCCGTGGGCGGATGACGGCGGAGAAGATGCAGGAGGAAAACCCGTCCTCGATCGCCGCCCTCTCGCGTTCCTCGAAGAAGCGCACGCCGACACCTTGTCCGCGATAGGCCTTTTCCAGCACCGATTCGCCGAAATAGTAGAATTCCGCGATATCCAGCCCGCGGTCGGAAAATGGCTGCGCGAATGCCTCGAAATGGTTGGCCAGCGGGGAGGCGGTCGCCGCACCCACCAGCCTGTCGCCATCGAAGGCACCGATGATGGCGGCGCCTTCCTGCGCGAGATAGGTGGCCAGATACCGCCTTTCGTAGTCGAGATCGCCCTCGTAGAGATAGGGAAATTCCCGGAACACCTCGATGCGGAGACGCGCAAGATCGTCGAAGGCGGCTTCGGCGGCGGCCCTGTCGAGGCGGCGGACGGCCGGCGTCATCTGGCCTGGACGACCTGGCGGGTCCAGTCGGCCAGGTTGTAATAGGTGGTGACGCGCGAGATCTTGTCGTCGTCGATGTCGAAGAAGATGCCGGCCGGCAGCGTGTAGCGTTGGCCATTGGCTTCCGGCAGGCCTTCGGCCGTCGCCAGATAGGTGCCGCGCACGGTGAATTCGGCCGCCGCGCGGTTGCCGCCTGGCGCCACCATGATGGCGATGTCCGACAGCTCCTCGCGGTAGTGGCGCGCCATCATCGCCAGGAACTGACGGAACGTGTCCTTGCCGATCTCGCGGCCACCTTCGTTGATGTCGTGGGCGACGTCCTCGCTCAGGCAATCCAGCATGGCGGTGGCATCGGCCTGGTTGAAGGCGGCCAGATAGGTCTCGATCAGGTGCCGCGTTTCGGTCTCGCTCATTTCATGTCCTCGTCGTTGGAACTGGGGTGCGGTGCGGGCAGCGACTGTCCTTCATCGGCCAGCCGGGTGAAAGTCTCGTCGGCGAAGGCGAAACCCACGGCCTCGTGGCGGATGTTGGCCAGGCTCCGGTAGAAGCGGTCGGCCTGCTCGTTGCCCTTGCCGGTGACGAGCCACAGATGCTGGCGGCCGAGCGCGCGCGCGTCGGCTGCTGCGGCGGCGAGCAGACGGCGGCCAATGCCCTCGCCGCGATGCGCGGCATCAACGACCAGATCGCTGACATAGGCACCGGCCGAAGCGAAGATGGTCTCGACGATCGGCGACCAAGCCAAATAGCCGATCAGCCGACCGTCAAGCTCGGCGACCACCGCGCGCACGGCGCCGGCGCTCAGGAGCATGTTGTCGCGCACCCAGTCCGGCGACAGGCGTTCTGGCATGCCGCCTTCGCTGGCGGCAAGCTGTCGGGCGAGCCCTGTCAGCTGCTCCGCATCGCCCATCCGTGCCAGGCGGAAGGAGACGCCACCGCTCAAGGCTCCTCCTCCAGCAGGTGCTCCAGATAGGCGTCCGTGTCGGCAAGTTCGGTTTCGTTCGCCGTCACCCTGCCGCGCATCGACATGCCGGCGGCATGAACGGTGTCGCGGCTGCCGGAGAGAAGGTGATGCCACCAATAGAGGTCGCGCCCTTCGGCAACCAACCGGTAGGCGCAGGTCGAAGGCAGCCAAGGGATGGCGCGGATCTTGGCAGGCGTCAGCCCGACGCAGTCCGGTACCTCCGCCAGCCTGTTGGGGTAATCGCGGCAACGGCAGGCCTCGGCGTCGAAGAGCCGGCACCCGACGCTCGTCCAGTGGATCTCGCCCGTGTCCTCGTCCTCAAGTTTCGAGATGCAGCATTTGCCGCAGCCATCGCAGAGTGCCTCCCACTCCGCGGGTGTCATGTCTTCCAGGGTTTTCTCGCGCCAGTAACCATCCTGCATCGACGCCATGTGGCCCGCGGGAGCCGCGCGGTCAAGGTCGGCCCTTCCGGCGCGGTTTTTCTCCGCTCCGGCCAATTTGCGCCGGAAATCTCGTTCAGGACTGCCCTTGGGGCCGTGCTTTCGGCTCCTGACGGAACCAAAAGCCGAAAATTCGGTTTTAAGCGGGTTGGGACATCTCCATGGGAGTTATGAATTCATGAACAGCAAGATGCTGATTCTCGCCGGCACCGCCATGGGATTGGTGATGACCGCTGCGAGCGCAAGCGCGCTGCCGGCTTCGTCGATCCTGCCGCAGGCCGCCAATGCGCGCGCTCTGCCGGTCATCCGGGTCCAGGCGCTGAACGAGGCCGAGTGCCGCGTCATCCTCGAGGATGATGCCGAGACCGACGACGCCATCCTCGCGGATTGCCGCGCGCTTCTCGAGGAAGCCGAGGCGGTGGAACCCGAGGCAGACGACGTTCCGGCCGAAGAGATGGATGCCGACGAGCCCGTCGCCGAGGAGGAACCCGTTATCGAGGAGCCGGCCGTCGAGGAACCTGCCGTCGAGGAGATTGACGAGGTCGAGGACGAACCGGAGCCCGAAATCGAGCCCGAGGCCGAACTCGAGCCGGAAACCGCCCCCGACGAGATGGAGGAAACCGAAGAGGCAGCGCCTGCCGCCGACGCGGAGGAAACGAGCGAGCCGTCGGCTGCGGCTGAGGACGATGCGGCCGAGGACATCACCGAGGAGCCAGTCGCCGAGGAGCCGGCAGTTGAAGAACCGGTAGTTGAAGAGCCGGCTGCGGAAGAGGTGATCGAGGAGCCCGCGGTCGAGACGCCCGATGCGCCCGAAGAGACGGTCGACGAGCCCGTCCAGCAGGAGTCGCCTGCCGAAATCGACGAAGAGGCCCTCGACGAGGAACTGACCGAGGAAGCCGAGCCGCCGTTGCCCGCCGAAGAGGAAGAGGCGGTCGAAGATGTCGTCGAGCCGGACGAGTACGAGGATGCCGCTCCGCTGCTCGACAGCGAGAAGGAAGCAGAAGCGCTCGGTCTGACCGATGACGATGCCGTGGCCGTTGAGGAAGACACGGCTCCCGCGCCGACCAGCGACGCAGAGGCGCAGGCCGAGACGGTTGTCGAAGAGATCGAATCCTCGGTGGCCGAGGAAGGCCGTCGCATCGAACGCCGCGTGGATGAGCGCTCCGAACGTCGCGAAGGCGCCGAGGTGATGCGCGAGATCGGCGACCGTTTCGTCATCCAGTTCAACAACCAGCTCATCGTGCAGAGCGCCGACGCCCCTCGCATGGGCCGCGATGCCACGGAGGTCTATTACGAGGAGCTGCCCCGTGGCCGCACCCGCGAGACCGTGGTGCGTCCTAGCGGCGTGATGGTCGTCACCATCCGCGACCGCTATGGTGACATCGTGCGCCGGTCCAGGGTCATGCCGGACGGCACGGAATATGTGCTGGTCTATGCGGATGATCGTGGCCGCGATGGCGAAGGCCGCCGCCAGTGGCGGGACCCCGCCCGCGAACTGCCGCCGCTGAGGCTGCGCATACCGGCCCGCGAGTACATCCTGGAAGCCCGCCGCGTCGAGGATCCGAACGTCTATTACGACTTCCTGGATCGCCCGCCGGTGGAACGCGTGCAGCGTCTCTACTCGGTTGACGAGGTGCGCTATTCGTCCCGCGTCCGCGACATCATGCCGAGGATCGAGCTCGACACGCTGACTTTCGATTTCGGCTCCGCCTCGATCGGCGAAACCGAAGTCGGCAGGCTGCAGGGCATGGCGGATGCGATGCACCGGCTGCTCGAGCGCAACCCGGCCGAAGTGTTCATGATCGAGGGCCACACCGATGCGGTTGGCTCGCATGAGGCCAATCTGGCGCTGTCGGACCGCCGTGCGGAGGCCGTCGCCATCGCCCTGACGGACTATTTCGACATCCCGCCGGAAAACCTCGTCACGCAGGGCTATGGAAAGAACTATCTCAAGATCAACACGCAGGAGCCCGAGCGGCTCAACCGACGCGTGGTGGTGAGGCGTATCACGCCTCTGGTGACCCCGGTCGCCAGCCGCTGATCTGAACTTTCCTGCCGCGTTCCCGATATTTTCGGGAACAGGCTGGCCCGGCCGGTTGCCCCCTCCACCGGCCGGGCATTTCTTTGCGCGGATGATTTCGGTCAAGGCGATCGGGCGCGCTGGTGTTATAGAAGCGCCAAGGGAGGGGGAACATGCGCCAGATCAACGGCTCCACACGGCTGACGGCTCTCGAGGCGGTGGCGCTGGACACCGAGACGACCGGGCTCGACACGCGCAAGGCGCGCATGGTCCAGATCGCCGCGGTGGGTATCTGTGGCGGCAGCGTCTCGACGGATGAAAACCTCTCGCTGCTCGTCGATCCCGGCGAGCCCATCCCCCCGGCCTCCACGGCCATCCACGGCGTCAGCGACGCCATGGTGGCTGGAAAGCCGGGTTTCGCTCAGGTCTGGGCCGAGATCGATGCCTTTCGCGACGGGCGGGTGATCGTCGGCCATTCGATCGGCTTCGATCTTGCCGTGCTGGAGAGGGAAGCGGCGCTGGCCAACATGGAATGGGACGTGCCGCGCGGATTGTGCATCCGGATGCTGGCCCAGGTCGCCAATCCCGACCTGCCCGACCAGTCGCTCGACACGCTTGCCAGCTGGCTCGACGTCGCCATCGAAGGGCGTCATACGGCGCTGGGCGATGCGCAGGCGGCGGCCGAGATTTTCGTCGCGCTCATCCCGCGGCTGGCTGAGCGCGGTATCCGCACGCTGGCGGAAGCCGAGCGGGCGAGCCTTGCCCTGCGCACGGCGATGGAGGAGCACCAGCGCGCCGGCTGGGCCGAGCCCGTGCGCCGGCCCGAGACCATGCGCGTCTTTGGCAAGGTCGACCCCTATGCCTATCGACACCGGGTGCGCGACGTGATGTCGTCGCCGCCCCTCGTGGTGGCGGAAACCGACACCGTGCGGGATATCGTCGATCTGATGGTGCAGCGGCATGTGAGTTCGCTCTTTGTGGGCGAAGACGCCCAGCCAGGCCGGGCCGTGGGCGATTATGGCGTGGTGACCGAGCGCGACGTGATGCGCGCGCTCTCCGCGCACGGGCCGTCGATGCTCGAACGCCCCGTCGGCGATCTCGCCTCGAAACCGCTCGCCTCCATCGCCGGGGAGGCCTTCCTCTACCGCGCCGTCGGTCGCATGAACCGCCTCAGGATCAGGCATCTGGCGGTGCGCGACGAGGGCGGTCGACTGGAGGGCGTGATTTCGGCCCGCGACCTTTTGAGGCTGCGCGCGGGCGCCGCCATCGACCTGGAAGACGAGATCGAGACCACGGAGGCGGTGGACGGCCTCGCCAATGCGTGGTCGCGCCTGCCCGCGGTGACGGACCGGCTGATCGCCGAGGAGATCGAGCCGGCGACGATCGCTGCCATCATTTCCGAAGAGCTGCGCGTCATGAGCCGGCGCGTCGCGATCCTGGCCGAACAGTCGATGCTGGCCGACGGCTTTGGACCGCCACCCTGTCCCTATGCGCTCATGGTGCTGGGCTCGGGCGGGCGCGGCGAGAGCCTCTTGGCCGCGGACCAGGACAACGCCATCGTGTTTGCCGAAGGTGAGCCCGACGGGCCGCAGGACCGCTGGTTCGCGGAGTTGGGCAACCGGATCGCGCAGACACTCGACGGGGCGGGCATTCCCTTGTGCAGGGGCGGGGTCATGGCGATGAACGCGGCCTGGCGGGGCTCCGTCGCGACATGGCAGGCGCGCATCTCCGACTGGGTCCGTCGCTCCAACCCCGCCGATCTGCTCAATGTCGACATCTTCTTCGACCAGCGGGCGGTGCATGGCGACACGGCGCTGGCACAGGCGCTGTTCGACTATTCCTTTGCCAGCGGCCGCGACCAGCGTCATTTCCCCGTCCTGCTGGGCGAACGGATCGATCAGGGCGCCAGCGCCTTCACCATGTTCGGCAATCTCAGGGGCAAGGAGGGGCGGCTCGATCTCAAGCAGCACGGGCTGTTTCCGCTCGTGGCCTTTGCCCGGGCCGTCGCCATCCGCCATGATCTCCGGCATCGCGGCACCCGCACGCGGCTGGGCGCGATGATCGAGCAGGGGATCGGCGGCGCGGCCGAGATCCGCGCTCTGCTCGATGCCCACGCGCTTATCCTGTCGCTGATGCTCGCCCAGCAGAGCCGCGATCTCGCCTCGGGCCTGCGCGTCTCCAACAAGGTCGAGCTGGAGGCGCTGGACAACGTGCAGATGCGCCGCTTGAAGCGGGCCATCACCAGCGTCGAGCAGCTCCCGCATCTCCTGCGCGCGCTGATGACCGGCTGATCAGCCGAAGCCCTTCATCAGCTGGGTGTCGGTCTGTTCGAACACCGCGTCGGGCACGAAGAAATCGGCTGCCAGCGGGCCCTCTGCATGGGGCGCGTAGGTGGAGAAATCCGTCACGCCCTCCTCGCGCAGCACCAGCTCGTCGATGAAGAAATTGCCGGTCGTCTCGCGCGAGGGCCTGGACAGGATCGCGTGCGCGGCATCCGCCATGATCTCCGGCGCGCGGCTCATCGAGGCCATGGTGTCGCCGCCGAGCAGATTGCGCACCGCGGCCGTGTCGATCGCCGTCAGCGGCCACAGCGAGTTGACCGCGATGCCGTCGCGCGCGAACTCCGCGCTCATGCCGAGCGTGCACATCGACATGCCGAACTTCGCCATCGTGTAGGCGACGTGGTTCTTGAACCATTTCGCCTGCATGTCGAGCGGCGGGGAAAGGGTGAGGACGTGCGGGTTGGTGGCCTTCTTCAGATGCGGGATGCAGGTCTTCGAGACCAGGAACGTGCCGCGCGTATTGATCTGGTGCATCAGGTCGTAGCGCTTCATATCCGTGGCGAGTGTCCCCGTCAGCTGGATCGCGCTGGCATTGTTGATGCAGATGTCGATGCCGCCGAAAGCCTCCACCGTCTGCGCCACAGCCGCCACCACCTGCGCCTCTTCGCGTATGTCGCACACCACCGCCAGCGCCTTGCCGCCGGCCTTCTCGATCTCGTCGGCCGCGGTATGGATGGTGCCCGGCAGTTTCGGATGCGGCTCGCTCGTCTTGGCCGCGATCGTGACGTTCGCCCCGTCCCGCGCCGCCCGCAGCGCAATCGCCAGCCCGATCCCCCGCGAGCCTCCCGAAATGAACAGCGTCTTGCCTGCCAGCGACATGAATTCCTCCCTGTTGGTGTCGGGCCAATCCTCGCGCGGGCGAGGGCCGGGCGCAAGGTGGTATCGGGGGGGGAGCCGCCGCCGCCGCCCATCTCCCCCCTTGTGGGGGAGAAAGCGTTTTCCTGCATTTGCGAGTGGGCCTGCCCCGAGCAAGTGCTTGGAAAACGCAAGAGAGGGGCTCGCCGGCGTAGGCATCACTCGTGATTTCGGCGTCCAGCCTCCACGTGCCACACGCGCCCCCTCCCCCACGCTTCGCGTGATCCCCCCCGTAAACGGGGGAGGATTGAGGGCGCAGACGGCCGCGACGGCGTATCCTCCCCTGCGAAGCGGGGGAGGGGGACCATGCGCAGCATGGTGGAGGGGGCGCCGCCTCATCTGGTTTGGCCCCCCACCCCAAAAAACCCCGCCCCCGCGGTTTACATCCCGGCCCATGCCACTACGTTGGGAGTGAATGACCCGTGCCGCTCCAGCGGCCTTCGCTGGGCCCGCGCAAAGACGCGCGTCCGCATTCACACTCCTGACTGAAAGAGACAGACATGAGCGAAATCAAGAGCGGCGACGTCGTTCGTATCCACTATACCGGCAAGCTGACCGACGGCACGCCGGTCGATTCCTCGCGCCAGGGCGACCCGGTGGAGTTCAAGGTCGGCGCCGGGCAGATCATGCCGGGCATCGAGCGCCATGTCGAAGGCATGGCGGTGGGTGCGGCGAGTACCGTGACGGTGCCGGCCGAGGAAGCCTTCGGTCCCCACGACGCGGCCCGCGTGCAGGACGTGCCGCGCACGGCGTTCCCGCCCGAGGTCCAGCTCGAGATGGGCGCGCGGCTTCAGGCCAATACCCAGGACGGCCAGACGCTCGATCTTACCGTCGTGGCGCTTGACGAGGAGAAGGTCACCGTCGACGCCAACCACCCGCTGGCGGGCGAGGATCTGGTGTTCGAGATCGAAGTGATCGAGCGCGTCGGCTGAGGTCGGCTTTGCCGCCTCCGGGCCGTTATCAGGTCCGGGGCGGGGCTACCCGAAAATCCGGTCGCCCTGCTCGTCGATGACCTGCTTGGCCTTGCGGATCGTGGTCTGCGTCGCGTCGTCGAGCGAAGGAAATCGATCGGCGCGGATGAAGCGGTGCGACTTGATCTCGCCGTCGATCTCGCGCGTGATCACGCCGCAGGTCTGGTGCTGGCCGCCTTCGGCAAAGGGCGTCGCGGTGATGACATAGCCCATGTAATGGACCGGTTCGGACTGGGCCGTCGGCGCCGTGACATCCCCGCCGCCACCAAACAGCTTCTTCCAGAAGGACATGCCCTTCTCCCCTTGTGTTTCGTCGATTCAGGCGAGGTGTAACACGATTTCCCTCCGGCGGGGGCTGTCGCGGTGCTCGAAAAGATAGAGCCCCTGCCAGGTGCCGAGCAGCAGCCGCCCGCCGCCCACGGGGATGGACAGCGACACCGCGGTGAGTGCGGCCTTGATATGGGCCGGCATGTCGTCGGGGCCTTCCGTGGTGTGGATCACCCAAGACATGGCCGGATCGTCGGCGGGCGGCACCAGGCGGGCAAAGAACGTGTCGAGATCGCGCCGCACGTCCGGGTCGGCATTCTCCTGGATCAGGAGCGAGCACGATGTATGGCGCACGAAGACGGTGAGAAGCCCGGTCTCGATCCCCGCCTCGCGCACGAAGACGGCGGCCCTGTCGGTGAATTCGTAGAGGCCGGGGCCTTTGGTCGGCAGGGTCAGGGTGGTCTGGTGCATGGTTCTCCTCAGAGCCGCCGCACTGGCTGGCGCAGCACGGTATTGAGCTTTTCGGGCGCCACCTTGCGCGGATCCGACAGGTAGATCTCGTGGTGGTGGCCGGTCTCGGTCAGGGCGTTTTCGGGCAGGAACTCTTCGTGCAGGCGGCGCAGCACCGGCCCTTCGTCATCATAAGAGCCGACGTGCAGGATCTGCACCGACAGCCCTTCCTCGTATTCTTCCAGCCGCAGGCTCGCCGGCGCGGCCCCGAGCTTCTTGCCCGCCTTCTCGACGGCGGCCCTGAACATGTCGGGCGTGATCCAGCCGGGCTGCATGATCATCATGGTCCACGACCAGGCCGACTTGTCGCGGGTCAGGAAACTGTTCATGTCGTCGGCCCACCACAGTCCCTCGAGCGGCGGCACGGCGTAGTCGCGCGCCAGCTCCTTCTTCGACACGAATTTCAGCCCGTAGCTCACCGAATAGAGCCATTGCACGGCGCTCGCATAGGCCGGCGCGACATTCGGATCGCCCGTGCCGTCGACCATGACAAATGCCAGCCGCGGCACCTCGACCAGCGAAAACCGGCCGGCCGGCGGCTGATAAAGCGCCTTCAGGGTCTTCTTGAAGTCGATCTTTTCCATGGGCGGTGTGAATATCCCCTCCGGCAGTTAATGGGAATTGCGGCAGTAGCCCGCTTTAGGCCGCTCAAGGGGACCATGATCCGTTTCGTGCGATCTCGTCATGCATGGCGTCCGGCGCGAGGTCGATTTCGCCGGGCCAGGTCACAGCGCCCAGCTGGAGATGCGCCCGGCGAAATACATCCGGATCGCGCAGCGCCGCGAAAACGCCGGGGCGCTCCGACCAGATGAGATCGTGCATGTGCACGAGCCCTTCGACGCCGTCGACGAAGCGCACTTTCAGATCAGTATCGCCCACCACCACGACTGCCACCACGCGCCACGGCGCCGCGGGGTTGATGGGCGGCACTACGGCAGCGGTTCGATCTTCATCGGCATCTCGTGTAAACGACATCGCTCCCAGTTCTCCATCAGTTCGGATTGATGCTCCTGCGCCCATTCTAGCACGAGCGCCAAAGCCCTGCGCGGCATGGCACCACGCTGAACCTGAAGCGTTTCGATCGATACGATCGCCTCATGCTCCCCGTAGAGAGCATGAAAATGCGGCGGCGCGTGGTCGTTCCAGTACATCTGGATGACGATGCCATAGAAGATCGAGATTGTCGGCATCTTCCACCCTGCGTCGAATGACCATCAGCCATTGTGCCAGCAGTCCTCGGCGCCGCAACGAAAAAACCCGGCGCGAGGCCGGGTTTTCGTAGGTGTCTAGCTGTCCAGGAAGCTTCGCAGCTTCCGGCTTCTCGACGGATGCTTGAGCTTCCTGAGCGCCTTGGCCTCGATCTGGCGGATACGTTCGCGGGTGACCGAGAACTGCTGGCCGACCTCTTCAAGCGTATGGTCGGTGTTCATGCCGATGCCGAAGCGCATGCGCAACACGCGTTCCTCGCGAGGCGTCAGCGAGGCCAGGACGCGGGTCGTCGTCTCGCGCAGATTGGCCTGGATCGCCGCATCGATCGGCAGGATCGCCGACTTGTCCTCGATGAAGTCGCCCAGATACGAATCTTCCTCGTCGCCGACCGGCGTCTCGAGGCTGATCGGCTCCTTGGCGATCTTCAGCACCTTGCGCACTTTTTCCAGCGGCATGGCGAGTTTTTCGGCCAGTTCCTCCGGCGTCGGCTCGCGGCCGATCTCGTGCAGCATCTGGCGGCTCGTGCGCACGATCTTGTTGATCGTCTCGATCATGTGCACCGGGATGCGGATGGTGCGCGCCTGGTCGGCGATCGAACGCGTGATCGCCTGCCGGATCCACCAGGTGGCGTAGGTCGAGAACTTGTAGCCGCGGCGATACTCGAACTTGTCCACGGCCTTCATCAGGCCGATATTGCCTTCTTGGATCAGGTCCAGGAACTGCAGGCCGCGGTTGGTGTACTTCTTGGCGATCGAGATCACGAGGCGCAGATTGGCCTCGACCATCTCCTTCTTGGCGATGGCCGCCTCGCGCTCGCCCTTCTGGACCTGGTTGACGATCCGGCGGAATTCCAGGATCGAGATGCCGGTCTCGGTCGCGAGATTCTGGATTTCGGAACGCAGGTCGCGGATCGCTTCCTTCTCGTTCTTGGTGAATTCCTTCCAGCCCGACGCCGCGAGGTTGGAAATGCGCTTGATCCAGTTGGGATCGAGCTCCGAGCCCTGATATTCCTTCAGGAACTCCTCGCGCTTGACCTTGTAGCTCTCGGCAAGCCTGAGCAGCCGGCCCTCGTTCTGCACCAGGCGCTTGTTGATGTCGTAGAGCTGTTCGACCAGCGACTCGATGCGGTTGTTGTTGAGCGACAGCGACTTCACCGCCGTGATCAACTCGTCCTTGAGCTGCTTGTAGCGGCGCTCCTGGCTGGGCGAGAGCGTGCCCGCGGCGGCCAGCCGGTTCTCGACCTGCTGATCCTGCAGCTTGCGCAGCTTCTTGTAGGTGTCGGCGATCAGGTCGAGCGTGGTCATCACCTGGGGACGCAGTTCGGCTTCCATCGCCGCCAGCGACAGATTGGCCTCGTCCTCGTCGTCCTCGTCGTCCTCGGTCTGGCTTTCGCCGCCGACATTGGTGATGTCGTCGTCTTCGCGGCCGCCGCGACGGGACCTGTCGTCCTGCTTGGGCTTTTCTTCCTCGTTGGCACGCTCGACGACGGGGGCCTGCTTGGCTTCCGGGCCGGCATAGGTCGTCTCGAGATCGATGATCTCGCGCAGGAGGATCGAACCCTCATTGAGCTCGTCGCGCCAGATGATGATCGCCTGGAAGGTCAGCGGGCTTTCGCACAGCCCCGCGATCATGGTCTCGCGGCCGGCCTCGATGCGCTTGGCGATGGCGATTTCGCCTTCGCGCGACAGAAGCTCCACCGTACCCATCTCGCGCAGATACATGCGCACGGGATCGTCGGTACGGTCGGTCGGCTCCTTCTTGGCCGTGGTCTGGGCGACCGCGGTGCCCTGCTGCTCGGCGAGCTCGGTCGATTCCTCGTCGGCGGAGGGCGGGGAACTGTCGGCGTCTTCGCCGGCTTCGTCGTCTTCCACGACATTGATGCCCATGTCGGACAGCATCGCCATCGTGTCCTCGATCTGCTCGGAGGTCACCTCTTCGGATGGAAGGACGGAGTTCAACTCGTCCATCGTCACATAGCCGCGCTTCTTGGCGACCTTGATCATTTTCTTGACAGCGTCATCGGAGAGGTCGAGCAGCGGGCCGTCTGTGCCGCCTTCGCGCTCGGTTTCGACCTCTTCCTTTTCCTTGGTTGTCATATATTCAATTCTCCAAGCGACCGGAGCCGTTTTTGACGCACAGGGAAGCGCGTGCATTGGACCGACTGGAACCGAAGAATGGGTGTCGCGCTTGACCGCACTCGGCTATCGCTCCGCTTCATTCCGGCATATATGGTGCTTCCCCTCCAGCACCAAGCCGCCCAGCCATGGCGCAACGAATTCGTCACGCAAAGAAACCGACCTGATTCCGCCAATTGGGGAGCAGGTCAAGCGCCTCTGCCACGATTCGTGCCAAAAAGGCGAATCAATTTCGGGGTTTGCGCTCCGCCGTCAGCCGCGCGCGGCGCGTCCCGAACCGATACCGAAGCCTTCAATAAGCGCTTCCGTCGCCTGCACGCTTTGCAATTGCGACTGTATCTCCACCAGATGCCGATAGTTTTCCTCGGTTGGCTCGCTCGCCAAGGCGCTTTCGGCAGCCCGAAGTTCCCTATTTAGAAAATGCGTGGCGCGCTGCAAGTGCAGCGCCTGTTTGAACGCGTCGTCGACGTCGGAGGGATCGGCCCCCGACAGGAGCGGCCACAGGCGTGCCCGCTTCGTCAGGGCCTCCGCGCGTTCCCACGTGGCCTCCAGGCCCGCGCGCCCGATGGCTGCCTGCAGGGCCTCGCGGTCCTGGGCAAGATCATGGGCGACGGCGTCCACGATGACCGACAGAAGGCGCTTGAGGTCCGGACTGGTGAGGCCGACGCGTTCGACCTCCTCGAAATGCTGTTCGAGCAGGAAGGGGTGGTTGACGAGCGCGGCCACGATGCCGGCTTCGCGCAGCGGCATGAAGCCGCCCTGGCCCGTCACGAGCGCCGAGCGTGCAAGGCTGTCGGAAACGGCCAGCCTGCCGCGCATCTGGGCGCCCGGTCGCGGCTGCGCGCCATCCTTCCGGAAGCCGCCCCGCTGGGCGGTGCGGGTCCCGCCGAAGAAGGCCTGGGCACGTTCGCGAAATTCCTGGGCGTAGTGGCGGCGGACGTTTTCCTCGCGGATGCGGCTGGCGAGCTCGCGCAGGCGCTGTTCGAGTTCGGCGCGCCGTTCGGGCGTGTCGAAACTGCCGCCGCCGGTCTCCCGCATCCACAGCAGGTCGGCAAGCGGGCGCGCATGGGTCAGCACGTCGCTCATCGCCTGCGACCCCTCGGCGCGAAGCAAATCGTCGGGATCCTGTCCCCCGGGCAGCAGCGCGAAACGAAGCGTTCGCCCGGGGCCGATCAGCGGAAGGGCCAGGTCGGCCGCCCGCCAGGCCGCGCGCAGGCCGGCCTGATCGCCGTCGAAGCACAGCACCGGCTCGCCCGACATGCGCCACAGAAGTTCGAGCTGGTTTTCAGTCAGCGCGGTCCCGAGCGGTGCCACGGCCGTCGCGAAGCCGGCCTGGGCCAGCGCGATCACGTCCATGTAGCCCTCGACCGCGATCACCGAGCCGTCTTTGCCCATCGCCTTGCGGGCGCGGGCGAAATTGTAGAGCACATTGCCCTTGTGGAAGAGTTCCGTGTCGTTGGAGTTGAGGTATTTCGCGGGTTGATCGGCCGACATGGCGCGGCCGCCAAAGGCGATCACCCGTCCGCGTGAATCCTCGATGGGAAACATGATGCGGTTGCGGAAACGGTCGTAGGACACGGCAATGTCTGGCCCGTGCACCACCAGCCCGCAGGCCTCGATCTGTTCCTTGTCCACGCCCTTGGAGGCAAGATGCTCCTTCAGCGCGTTGCGGCTGTCGGGAGCGTAGCCGAGGCGAAATTCCTGCTGTGTGGCGGCCGACAGGCCGCGCTCGCGCAGATAGGCACGGGCCTTCGCGCCGGTCTGGCTCTGGAGCCCGTCCTGGAAGAAGCGCGTGGCCAGTTCCATCACGTCGGTGAGGCTCGCCTTCTGCTTCTCGCGCCGCTCGGCTTCCGCGTCGCGGGCGGGCATCGGCACGCCGGCCATTTCGGCGACCCGCTCCACCGCCTCGGGAAAACTCAGCCCGTCATGATCGGTCAGGAAGCGGAAATGGTCGCCCGACGCGCCGCAGCCGAAGCAGTGGTAACGTCCCTTCTTGTCCTCGCAGTGAAAGGAGGGGGTGTTCTCGCCATGAAAGGGACAGCACGCCCAGTAATCGCCGCGCGACGCGTTGGTCTTGCGCCGATCCCACGTCACCCGTGCGCCGATCAGCGAGGAGATCGGCACCCGGTCGCGTATTTCGTCGAGAAAATTGTTGGAGAAGCGCATCGCGGGCAATCCTGTCAGGCACTCATATAAGCACCGGCCACGCAGCGCGCGAGCCACGAATGCGAATGCTCCCGCGATTCACAGGTTGCGAAAGTGTAGACATAAGTGTATATACAAGCGTGAAGCGCATGAGGTGCCGCCCCGTCAGCAGACTATCGATGGACCCGTCATGCGCGTCGTGGAAAAGCTCGCATTTGCTGAATTCGAATGGGACGAGACCAAGCGAGCTCGCACGTTGAGCGAACGCGAGATCGATTTTGTCGATGCAGCGGTGGCGCTGCTGGAGCCTCATTTGGAAGAGGCATCGAATAGACAGGGAGAAGCCCGCACGCTGGCCCTCTGCAACATCAAGGGTGCAATCGTCGCCGTCATCTATACGGTGCGCGAGCCGGGTTGCAGGATCATCTCAGCTAGGGCTGCCAGGAGATATGAGCGACAACAATATCGTGAGGTATTCGGCAGATGAAATCCGTCGGATGGCCAAGTCGACTGAAGGCCGGACAAATCTCAAGCGGCTCGCCGATATTTCCGACGAGGAGATCGAGGCGCAGATGCGCGATGACCCGGACTGGCAGGAAATCGGCGATTTCGACTGGTCGAAGGCGGTTGTCGTGCAGCCCATCCCCAAGCACGCCATTTCCATCCGGCTGGACGGCGACATCATCGACTTCTTCAAGGCGCAAGGGCGCGGCTACCAGACCCGCATCAACGCCGTGCTTCGCCACTACATGGACGAGGTCAGGAAGAAGGCGGGCGAATAGGGCTCACACCAGCCCGTCGAGAAATCCCAGCGCCACCAGCCCCGCCAGGATGAAGAGATAGATCGCAAAGATCTTGAGCTGCGCCCGGTAGAGCAGGACGAGCACCAGCTTGAGCGCGATGGTGCCGACGATGGCCGACACGACGAAACCCACCAGAAGCGGCGCATGGCCCAGTGCCTCCAGCGCGCCGGGATCGACCTCGCGCAGTCCCTGCACCACGGTGGCGGCCAGGATGGTGGGGATGGCGATCAGGAAGGAATATTCGGCCGCCCAGCGCCGTTTCAGCCCGGCGAACAGACCGGCGATGATGGTGATGCCGCTGCGGCTGATGCCCGGCACCAGGGCCGCCGCCTGCGCGATGCCGATGATAATGGCGATCTTGAAGCCGATCGACTTCAGCCCGACGGCACGGGGCCCGAGCCGGTCCGTCAGCCACAGCAGAAGGCCGGTTGTCGCCAGCGTGACCGCCACGATCTGGGGCGCGCCGAAGACGCGTTCGATCTGATCCTTGAACACAAGTCCCAGGACGCCCGTCACCAGCACCGTGACGGCGCCGAGGATCATCAGGCGCAGCACCGGGCCGACCGCGCTCCAGCCGCCTGGCGCGCGCGCATAGGAAGCGAGGTCGACGAAGGTGCGGATGGCCAGGTAGCGCAGACTTCCCCAGAAGACGATGGCGATCGAGACCAGCGTGCCGACATGCACGATCAGGTCGAAGAGGATCATTTCGGGGCTTTCGGGGGGTGGCAGGCTCGAACCGGCATTGATCATCAGATGCTGGGTGATGACGAGGTGGGCGGTCGAACTGACGGGCACGAACATGAACACGCCCTGCACAATTCCGAGGATGAAAGCCTCAAGGATTGTCATGTCGGCATTCTCTCTGCTCGGGGAATCGCTGCATCGGGGATTGATCCGGGATAGGCGAACGGCCCGCGCGTGAAAACAGCCTTTGCACGGCTCGATGAAAAACACTTAACCGACTAAATTGAAAAATGGCCGTATGCCGGGGCCTTGATACCTGGAAGCGGTCGTGCCAAATCTCGTTTTTCGCCCTGGGGTCAGGGCGACAATCGAACCAGAAACAAGAAGAACAACATGTCGGGCTCGCTGGTCCTCCTCCATCTTGCTGGCGCCGTGGCGCTGCTTCTCTACGCGACGCGCATGGTGCGCACCGGCGTCGAGCGTGCCTATGGCGACGTCATGCGGCGGCGCCTGCGATCGACGCTGCGCAACCCGTTCGCGGCCATCCTCGCGGGCACCGGGCTTGCGGTGGCACTGCAGAGCGCGACCGCCGTCAGCCTGCTGGTCGGTTCATTCGTGGGGTCGGGCATCGTCGGCGGCGCCGCGGGGCTGATCGCGGTGCTGGGTGCCGATCTCGGCTCAGCGCTCGTGGTCAAGATACTGACCTTCGACCTGACGATCATCGTGCCGATCTGCCTGTTTGTCGGCACGGCCATCTTCCTGGCCACCGAGCGGCGGGAGTGGCGCCAGTTCGGCCGGATCCTGATCGGCATCGGCCTCCTGGTCCTGTCGCTGCAGCTGATCGGCGAGGCGTCCGAGCCACTGCGGCAGAGCGCGCTTCTGCCGGTGATCGTCAATTATCTGGCGGGCGATCCGGTCACCGCCTTCCTGCTCGCAGCCATCGTCACCTGGCTCTTTCATTCCAGCGTGGCGGCGATCCTGCTTCTGGTTGCGCTTTCGGCGCGCGGTCTCGTGCCGGTCGAGCTCGGTGTGGTGATGGTGCTGGGGGCCAATCTCGGCGGCGGGCTGATTGCCGCCATGCTGTCGCGGACCCTGCCGCCGGCTGCGCGCACCGTGCCTTTCGGCAATCTCGTCCTGCGCGGTGCCGGCTCGATGCTGGCGCTGGCGGGCCTGGTGCTGCTGTCGCCGCCGCTCCATGCGCTCGGCGCCTCGGCGCCGCTGCAGATCGTGAACGCCCATATCGCCTTCAACGTCGCCCTGGTCATTCTCGGCGTGCCATTGGCCGGCCTCGTCCATCGCCTCGTGGAGACGACCGTGGCGAGTTTTGCCGCCCCGGCCACACCCGAGGCATTCGCTGCCGAAGCAAGCGCGCTCGACCCGACCGTCCTCGACAACCCGCCGCTGGCGCTCGCCAATGCGACGCGCGAGGTCGTGGGCATCTGCGAAACGGTGGAGGTGATGCTGAAGGGCGTCATCGATCTCTACGAGGAGCCTGACCGCGCCCGCATCGCCGCCCTTGCGGCGCTGGACGATCGGGTCGACCGTCGCCATGCCGCCATCAAGCTCTATCTGGCGCGCATCGCGCCCGCCGGCATGAGCGAGGAAAACGCGCTGCGGACGCAGGAACTGCTCGGCGCGTGCGTGAAGCTCGAACAGGTGGGCGACATCATCGTGCGCAACCTGCTGGTCAATGTGCGCAAGAAGCTCGACCGGGGCCTCGACTTCACGCCCGAAGGCTGGCGCGAGCTGTGCGGGCTGCATGCCAGCGTGTTGTCCAATGCCCGGCTGGCCTTCAACGTGCTCATCAGCCGCGACCGCGAGACCGCCCGCCAGCTGGTGGTGGAGAAGGACCGGCTGCGCGACATGGAGCGGGAAACCAGCCGCCTGCATTTCGAGCGTCTGCGCGAAGGCACCATCCGCAGCGTGGAGACCTCCTCGCTTCACCTCGACACGATCCGCGATCTCAAACAGATCAATTCCCTGCTGGCGTCCATCGCCTATCCGGTTCTCGAGGAGGAGGGCTGGCTGCGCGGCTCGCGATTGAGGGTCAAATAGGCAAAAAAGCGTTCCGATTCGCGTCTGCTACGTCATTTGTGCTGGTCAACCGCGCGGCATTGGGTCATGCAGATGCAAACCTGACGAAGCCCTTTTTCGCCCGACACCCTCATGCCCATAACGAAATCAGCCTTCATGCGTCTGACCGCCGGCCTTCTGGTCGTTGGCCTGGTGGCGATCGTCGCCATCGTGGGGACGTCGCTCTGGCTGGTGGAACGCACGCAGGTCTATTTCGAGGAGGTCGTTGAGGCGCGCGAAGGGCGCACGGCGACGGTCGAGGTGCGCAACGCGATGCAGGAGATCGACGCGGGCCAGCGCGGCTACCTGCTGACCGGCCAGGAGCGTCATCTCGAGAACTTCTTCGCGGCGCGAGACGCCATCATTCCCTACTACGACAGGCTTGCCGAAATCCTGGTGGCCTATCCGCAGGCCGCCGAGCCGATGCAACAAGTGCGCGAAGCGATCGAGCACAAGGTGGACACGGCCAACCGGTCGATCGAGCTGCGCCGCCAGGGCGATACGGCCGAAGCAATCGCCGTTTTCGCGACGGAGCGCGACCGCGACATTCTGTCGGAAGCGCGGGACTTCCTGGACACCGTCATCGCAGCTGCCGACGCCCGTTTGACCGAAGGCGTCGAGGATCAGCGCGAAACGGCGGACCTGTTGCGCCTGATCACGCTGATCGGCGGCGTGATCGTCATCGCCGTCATGGGCATTTCGGTCTTCACCGCTCTCAACTACACCAAGGATCTGGTGGCTTCACGCGAGGAGGTCGAGGCGCTCAACGCCGACCTCGAGGGCCGTGTCAGCGAGCGCACCGAGGAACTGGTCCGCGCCAATGAGGAGATCCAGCGCTTCGCCTACATCGTGACGCATGATTTGCGCGCGCCGCTCGTCAACATCATGGGCTTCACCAGTGAGCTCGACGAGACCATGCAGTCGATCCAGAAATACGTGCTGGCCGAAGGCGCGCTGGAGGACCACGAGATCCACGAAGCCCGCCAGGCCGCCAGCGAGGATCTGCCGGAAGCGATCGGCTTCATTCGATCGTCGACGAAAAAGATGGACAGCCTCATCAACGCGATTCTGAAGATCTCGCGCGATGGCCGCCGCCCGCTCAAGCCCGAAAGCATAGACCTCAGGGAATTGCTGCAGGCCGGTGCCGACGCGGTCAACCATCAGGTTGCCGAAACCGAGGGCGAGATCACGATCGACGTCGATCTGCCGCGCATCATGTCCGACCGCCTTTCTCTCGACCAGATATTCGGCAATCTGCTGGATAATGCGGTCAAGTACCGGAAGAAGGATCGTCCGCTGCATGTTTCGTTGACGGCGCGGCGCCTGCCCGGTCGCCGCTTCGCCATCGACGTGACCGACAATGGACGCGGGATTGCACCCAAGGATCATCAGCGTGTATTTGATCTGTTCCGGCGTTCCGGCGCGCAGGACCAACCGGGTGAAGGAATCGGTCTGGCGCACGTGCGCACTCTAGCAAGAGGCCTGGGAGGCGACATCAGGGTCGAATCGGAAGAGGGGCATGGCTCCACTTTCACCGTGATCCTGCCCGAAGATTCCCGAACAGCCATAAGGAGCCGAACAAGTTGAGCAACGACGGAAAGCCAGTCACGATTATCATGATCGAAGACGATGAGGGGCATGCGCGCCTCATCGAGAAGAACATTCGCCGCGCGGGCGTGAGCAACCAGATCGTGCCCTTCACGAACGGCACCGAGGCGCTGACCTATCTCATGGGTCCGGACGGCTCGGGCGAGGTCAGCGCCGGGCGCCAGCTTCTCGTCCTCCTGGACCTGAATCTGCCCGACATGACCGGTGTCGACATTCTCGAGAAGGTCAAGACGAACGTGCACACCAAGCGGTCGCCCGTGGTTGTGCTGACCACCACGGATGACGAGCGCGAGATCCAGCGCTGCTATGATCTGGGCGCGAATGTCTACATCACCAAGCCGGTCGACTACGAGAATTTCGCGAACGCGATCCGGCAATTGGGATTGTTCTTTTCGGTCATTCAGGTCCCGGAGACCGACTAGTTTGGAAAACCCCGTCCGCATCCTGCATGTCGACGACGATGTGGCGCTGGCCAGGCTCCTGCAAAAGGCGCTTGGGCGGCGTGGATTCGAGGTGGACAACGCGACGGACATAGAATCCGCGCTTCAGCGCATCGCTGCGGATGAAGTCGACGTGGTGGTGCTCGATCACTACCTGGCGGGGCACACCGGGCTGGAGCTTCTGTCGCGACTGGCCGATGTGCCGCTGCCGCCGCCGGTCGTCTATGTGACGGGGTCCTCGGATGCGAGCATCGCCATCGATGCGTTGAAGGCGGGGGCGACCGACTATGTCTTGAAGACGGTCGGCGACGATTTCTTCGTGCTTCTCGCGGGCGCGATCGAGAAGGCGTATCGCAAGGCCAGGCTGCAACGCGCCAAGGAGCAGGCCGAGGCCGAGGTGCGCACGGCGCGCGACCGGGCCGAACTCCTGCTGACCGAGGTCAACCACCGCGTGGCCAACTCGCTGGCCCTGGTAGCGGCTCTGGTGCGCATGCAGTCGGGCGCCATCCAGGACCCGAGCGCCAAGGGCGTGCTGGCGGAAACCGAGGCGCGAATCTCGGCGATAGCGGGCCTGCATCGCAAGCTCTACACCTCCGACGATGTGCGTTCGGTCGCGCTGGACGAATATCTGTCCGGTCTCGTCGCGGAGCTGGACAATTCGATGCGTGCGGCCGGACATCGCATGCGCACCGCTTTGCACCTGGAAACGCTGCACGTTCCCCCGGACAAGGCCGTCTCGGTCGGCATGATCGTCACCGAGCTCCTGACCAACGCCTACAAATACGCCTATCCGAAAGGCAGCGAAGGCGAGGTGCGCGTGATCGTGCGCCGCGAGACGCATACGGAAGCCGAGCTTCTGGTCGAAGATGACGGAATCGGCTGGTCGGGCGAGGGCAAGCCGCAGGGCACCGGCCTGGGAACGCGTATCGTGCGCTCCATGGCCGTGACGCTCGGATCTGAGATCATCTACCTCACGGACCGCCCGGGCACCCGGGTCTCGCTCAAGCTGCCCATCGAGGCGGATGGGGCGATCACCTAGCGCAGCAACCCCTTAACGATGCCGCTCGCCTTGGAGAAGTCCATCTTTCCGGGGTATTTTTCCTTGAGCGCGTTCATGCAGCGCCCCATGTCGCGCAGGCCGTCCGCGCCGACCTCGTCGATGACCTCCGCACAGGCCTGGCGCACCGCCTCCTCGGGCAGCTGCTTGGGCATGAAGGCGCGGATGATCTCGATCTCCTCGCGTTCCTGCTCGGCCAGTTCGAGGCGTCCGCCTTCCTCGAAGGCCTGCGCCGATTCCTCGCGCTGCTTGACCATCTTCGAGAGTATGGCGAGGATCTCCTCGTCGCTCACGGGGTCCTTGCCCGTGGCACGATTGGCGATGTCGCGATCGGTGATGGCAGCCTGGATCAGGCGCAGCGTCGACACACACCGTTTGCGACCGTTCTTGATGGCGTCCTTGAGCGCCTCGGCGATCTTTTCGCGCATGGCTTTATTCTCCTGTCGCTGGCGCGAACAATAGCTTTCCGGCGCGGGGCATGCAAACCGTTTCTTGGATGCTAAACCCTTGAAAAGCTTATAATAATTTTATTCCAGCCGGCGGGTTCGATACAATTGACCCAGCGGGGACGTTGGCCTATTGTCCGCCGCCTGCTCGAATTTTCGGTGGAGTACGGGATTGCGGAACAGCTCCGCCCATCCCACTTCAGCACCGGCATGTGGCTCTGCCCTGCCGACAAATCAAGAGCCTGTTCATCACGTTACGGAGACCTCCATGGCCGCCACTACAGCCCCCTGGGCCCCCACAACCGCGACTGCCGTGCTCGTCCTGGCCGACGGTACCGTCATCGAGGGCAAGGGCCTTGGCGCGCGAGGCGAGGCGGTGGGCGAGGTCTGCTTCAACACGGCGCTGACCGGCTACCAGGAAATCCTCACCGATCCCTCCTATGCCTCGCAGATCGTGACCTTCACCTTCCCGCATATCGGCAATATCGGCGCCAATGACGAGGATATGGAAGATCTCAACCCCGCCGCGCGCCACGGGGCCGTCGGTGCCGTCTTCCGCGCGGAGGTCACCAACCCTTCCAGCTACCGCTCCGCCTCCCATCTCGACGCATGGCTGCGCCAGCGCGGCATCGTGGCGATCAGCGGCCTCGATACGCGCGCGCTTACCGCCCATATCCGCGAGACCGGCATGCCGAACGCCATCATCGCGCATTCGGAAGATGGCCGTTTCGATCTCGAAGCACTGAAGGCCAAGGCCCGTGAATGGTCCGGTCTCGAGGGTCTCGATCTCGCCGAGAAGGCCAGTTCCGGCCAGTCGTCGGTCTGGACGGAGACGCCCTGGGTATGGGACGAGGGCTACGGCACACAGGGCGAGGCGGCGATGCATATCGTGGCCATCGACTATGGTGTGAAGCGCAACATCCTGCGGCTGCTGGCCGGGCTGGGCGCCAAGGTGACGGTTGTTCCCGCACGCACCAGCGCCGAGGACATCCTCGCGATGGAACCGGATGGCGTCTTCCTGTCCAACGGCCCGGGCGATCCCGCCGCGACGGGCAAATATGCCGTGCCGGTGATCCAGAAGCTGATCGAGGCCGGGGTTCCGATCTTCGGCATCTGCCTTGGTCACCAGATCCTGGCCCTCGCGCTCGGCGGCAAGACCCAGAAAATGCATCAGGGCCATCACGGCGCCAACCACCCGGTGAAGGACCACACCACCGGCAAGGTGGAGATCGTGTCCATGAACCACGGTTTCGCGGTCGAATCCAAGAGCCTGCCCGCGGGTGTCGACGAGACGCATGTGTCCCTCTTCGACGGCACCAATTGCGGCATCGCGCTTGCCGGAAAGCCGGTCTTCTCGGTGCAGCACCACCCGGAAGCGTCGCCTGGCCCGCAGGATTCCCATTATCTGTTCAAGCGGTTCGCCAATCTCATCCGCGAACGCCGTGGCGAGCCCGCGCTCGCAGAGCGGTGAGCCCGCGCAATCGGTAAAATCGGAACAAACCCCTCCATCGACGCATTGGTCCCTCGAAGGGTACATCGTGCCGGCATCGAAATCGGCACGAAAAACCAATGAGTTGATGGAGTCCCGATATGAAACGACTGACATCCTATCTGTGTGCGGCCGCGATGGCGGTCAGCACCATCGGTCTGGGCACTGCCGGCGCCAACGCCCAGCCCATTCCCACCCCGACGCAGTTCCAGGGGCAGTTCGGCAACTCGAACGTGATCGAGGTCCAGCGCCGCGACGCGCGGCAGCGTCCGCCGAGCGCCCGTGGCGGCTTCGAGCTTCGCGGTGGGTCCGCCTATTACCGCGGCCACCGCGGTCAGCGTCAGGCGCGCCAGGGCTGGCGCCAGCATCAGGGCTGGTGGTTCCCGCCGGCAGCCTTCGTGGCAGGTGCGATTATCGGCGGTGCGGTGGCTCAGCAGCCGCGGCCGGCCCCCCGTGCTCCGCAGCGCGGCCTCAGCCGGTCGCATGTCGAGTGGTGCTACGGCCAGTATCGCTCCTACCGCGCATCCGACAACACGTTCCAGCCCTACCAGGGTCCGCGTCGCGCGTGCAGGTCGCCCTTCGGCTGATCCTCGACCCCCGGACGTACTCCGACAGCGGGCGGCATCATTGCCGCCCGTTCGCGTTGCTCAAGCCTCGCACAAGCTTCACGGGCAGCCGTATTTGATTTTCCACCTGCGCTGGCCATAATCGTCGCAGGTGATTCGTTTCGGTCCGTCATGTCGGACCTTTCCTCAAAGTTCCGGTTCCCAGTTCCGCGTTCTCCAGAGAGCCCGGACATGTTCGGGCTCATTGCCCGAACAGAGCGTCAGAGACATTGAGGCCATGAAACTTTCAGAAGAAGATTGTGCCAAACGCAGACTGGTCGACCGCGAGGAGATCAGGCTCGCGGTCCGGCTCCTGAAACAGCACGGCTACGGCGACGAGGAAATCGCGCCGCAGCTGTCCCGGTTCTACTACGTCGACATCGACACGCTGAACGAGGAGCTCGCTGTCGAGCTTGATCGGCATCTGGTCGCCGTGGCCGGACAGGAGCTGCGGAAGGTCGCCTGAACCGTTGCTCCTGAGCCGGAGGCCGCGGGCGGTCCCGCGGCTCAGATGCGCTTGCTCGTCTCCGCATCGAAGACATGTGCCATGCCCGGGTTGATGGCCAGCGGCAGCACGTCGCCTTCCTTGATGCTGGCAGCACCCGGCAACCTGACGATGATCTTGTCGGCGCGGCCGTTGGAGCCAGCCAGGACGCCATGGGCCATGGTGTCGGCGCCGAGGCTTTCCACCGCGATCACGGACAGCTCGAGATCCGAATTGCCGCCATTGACGAGGGTGAGATGCTCCGGGCGCACGCCGAGGAACACTTCCCTGCCGGTCTCCGGCATCTGGAAGTCACGCGGCTTCACGGCCTGTCCCCCGGCCAGGGCGATCCCCTTGGGGCCAGCCGATGCGCCGCGCAGCAGATTCATGGCGGGCGAACCGATGAAGCTGGCGACGAAGGTGGTGGCGGGCTTTTCGTAAATCTTGATCGGCGTGTCGATCTGTTCGGCCACGCCGCCATTCATCACCACCAGCTTGTCGGCCAGCGTCATGGCCTCGACCTGGTCATGGGTCACGTAGACGCTGGTCACACCCAGCGAACGCTGCAAATTCTTGATCTCGACGCGCATGTGCACGCGCAGCTTGGCGTCGAGATTGGACAGCGGCTCGTCGAAGAGGAACGCCTTGGGGTGGCGCACGATCGCACGCCCCATGGCGACGCGCTGGCGCTGCCCGCCCGACAGCTCGCGGGGCTTGCGCTGGAGCAGCTCGTCGAGCTCGAGAATGCGGGCCGCCTCGCGAACCCGCTTGTCGATCTCTTCCTTGGACTGGCCGCGATTGCGCAGGCCATAGGCCATGTTGTCGTAGACCTTCATGTGCGGGTAGAGCGCGTAGTTCTGGAACACCATGGCGATGTCGCGCTCGGCCGGCTCCAGCCTGTTGACGACGCGGCCGTCGATCGAGATCTCGCCATCGGTGATGACTTCCAGCCCCGCGATCATGCGCAGGAGCGTGGACTTGCCGCAGCCGGAGGGGCCGACGAGCACGCAGAGCTGCCCGTCCGCGATGTCGATCGAGACGCCCTTTACCGCTTCCACGCCGCCCGCATAAACCTTGCGCACGCCATCGAGTTTGACGGTTGCCATTACCTATTTCTCCGTCTCGGTCAGGCCCTTCACGAAGAGCCGTTGCATGAAGAGGATCACCAGAACGGGCGGCATTGCCGCAAGCACGACGGTGGCCATGACCAGATGCCAGAGCGGCTCGGAGTCACCCCCCGTAACCATGCGCTGGAGCCCCATGACGATCGTGTAGTAGCTGGGATCCGTCGTGATGAGCAGCGGCCAGAGATACTGGTTCCAGCCATAGATGAACATGATCACGAACAGCGCCGCGATATTGGTGATCGACAGGGGCAGCAGGATGTCCTTGAAGAACTTCATCGGTCCCGCCCCGTCGACGCGGGCTGCCTCCATCAGCTCCTCGGGCACGGTCATGAAGAACTGCCGGAACAGGAAGGTCGCGGTCGCGGACGCGATCAGCGGAATGGAAAGTCCCGCAAAACTGTTCAGCATGCCCAGATTGGCGACCACCTCGAAAGTGGGCACGATGCGGACTTCGACCGGCAGCATCAGGGTCAGGAAGATGATCCAGAAGAAGAACATGCGGAAGGGAAAGCGGAAATAGACGATCGCGAAGGCCGAAAGCAGCGAGATCGACAGCTTCCCGATGGTGATCGCCATCGCCATGATGAAGGAGTTCCACATCATGCCCGCGATCGGCGGCGTGCCGGCGCGCGACCGCCCCTCGGTGATGACCGTCATGTAGTTATCCCAGGCATTGGTGCCGGGAAGCAGCGGCATCACCCCGCGCACGAAGGTGCCGGGCGGGTGGGTGGAGGCGATGAACGCCACATAGACAGGGAACAGCACGATGGCCACTCCGGCGATCAGCACGAGATGGGCGAAGAAATTGCCCCAGCGATTGTTCTCGACCATATCCGCGCCCCTCAGTAGTTCACGCGCCGCTCGATGTAGCGGAACTGGATCACGGTGAGCACGACGACGATGGTCATCAGCACCACGGACTGGGCCGCAGACGAGCCGATGTTGAGATTGACGAAGCCGTCGCGATAGACCTTGTAGACGAGGATGTTGGTCGCCTGCGCCGGCCCGCCCTCGGTCGTGGCGTGGATGACGCCGAACGTGTCGAACATCGCGTAGACCACGTTGACCACCAGAAGGAAGAAGGTGATCGGCGAAAGCAGCGGGAAGACGATCGTCCAGAAGCGCTTCATCCGGCTGGCGCCGTCGATCGCGGCGGCCTCGATCAGCGAGTTCGGGATCGACTGCAGGCCTGCCAGGAAGAACAGGAAATTGTAGCTGATCTGTTTCCAGGCGGCGGCGATGATGATCATGATCATCGCATCGTTGCCGTTGCGCCGGTGGTTCCAGTTATAGCCGAACATGTCCAGCACGTAGGGCAGGATCCCCAGCGTCGGGTTGAAGATGAACCACCACAGCACGCCCGCGATCGCCGGCGCGATGGCGTAGGGCCAGACCAGGAAGGTCGTGTAGCTGTTGCGCGAGCGGATCATGCGGTTGACCATGACCGCGAAGAGAAGCGCCAGGCCCATCGACAGCAGCGTGGTGCCGACGGAGAAGACGAAGGTCACCTGAAGCGAGTTCAGATAGAGCGGATCGGCAAACAGGGTCTGGAAATTCTGGAACCAGACGAAGGTCGGCGGTCGGATGCCGAAGGCGTCGCCTTGCCGGTAGAGCGACTGCACCAGCGCCTGCCAGGAGGGCCAGATGAAGAAGATCAGCGTGATGATCACCTGCGGCGCGAGCAGCGCGTAGGGCAGCCACGGGCTGGAGAATGTCGTGCGTTTGGTTTGCATCGCGTCCGATCCGCCAAAAGGATGCGACCCGCCCGAAGATCATCGGACGGGTCGCATTATCGGGCTCAGTTCATGGAAGCTTCGAACTCGCGCAGGAGCGCATTGCCGCGGCTGACGGCATCATCTGCCGCCTGCTGACCGGATTTCGTGCCGGCCATGACCGCTTCCATCTCCTCGGAGATGACGTCGCGGATCTGGACGAAATTGCCGAAGCGCAGGCCGCGGGAATTTTCGGTCGGCGGGTTCAGCGTCATCTGGCGGATCGAGGTGTCGGCACCCGGGTTCTCGTCATAATAACCCTGTTCCCGGGTCAGATCGAACGAAGCCTGGGTGATCGGCAGATAGCCGGTGTCCTGGTGCCACTGGGCCTGGACCTCGGGCTGCGACACGAATTCGAAGAAGGCCGCGACGGCCTCGTATTCCTCGTCCGTGTGGCCGGTCAGGACCCACAGCGTGGCACCGCCGATGATGGTGTTCTGCGGTGCGCCCTCGATGTCGTCATAATGAGGCTGGAAGCCGAAGCCGACGTTGAAGTCCGAGTTGCGCAGCACACCGGCGCGGCTGGCCGACGAACCGAAGACGAAGCCGCACTCGCCGGCGTAGAAGGCCGGGAAAGCGTCGGCACCGGTTCCGGGGCCACCCCAGCGGAACACGCCTTCGTCCTGCCAGCTGGCCAGATTGTCCCAATGGCGGGCGACATGTTCGTTGTTGAAGACGAACTCGGTCTCGAAGCCTTCGAAGCCGTTGGCGAGCGTGCCCAGCGGCAGATTGTGCCAGGCCGAGAAGTTCTCGAGCATCACCCAGCTCGGCCAGGAGGTGGTGAAGCCGCAAGGCGCCGCACCGGATTCCACGATGGCGCGGGCTGCCTCCTCGGCCTCGGCCCAGGTCTCCGGCGGGGACTCCGGATCAAGTCCGGCGGCCTCGAAGACATCCTTGTTGTAATACATGATCGGGGTCGAGGAATTGAACGGGAAGGACAGCATGTTGCCGTCGGGATCCGTGTAATAGCTCACCACGGTGTCGAGATAGGCGTCCGGGTCGAAATTCTTGCCGGTGTCGGCCATCAACTGGTAGATCGGGTAGATCGCGCCCTCGGCGGCCATCATGGTGCCGGTGCCGACTTCGAAGACCTGCAGGATGTGCGGCTGCTCGCCGGCACGGAAGGCGGCGATGGCGCCGGTCATGGTCTCGGCATAGGTGCCGCGGTAGCTCGGCACGACGCGATAGTCGTCCTGGCTCTCGTTGAAGCTCTCGGCAACGCCCTCGAGGAGTTCGCCAAGTTCGCCACCCATCGCGTGCCACCAGGTGACGGTGGTCTGGGCGTTGGCCATCGAGGCCATCGCAGGCAGCATCAGTGCCGCCACACTGGTCGCGGTCAGCAGTTTGCGCAACTTCATGATCTTTTCTCCCTAATTGCCACCGGTTGTTCGGTGGTCGTTCTTCTGAACAAGATTTGTAACGGCTGCATGACAGCACCGTCACAAACGAATGTCGAGACCGTATCAATCACCAGCGAAATTTTTCGTTTTGCCGGCGAAAGAGGCGATATCGAAAGTGAAATGCCCGTGAATCGGGCAAAATGCAAATGAAATGCGCGCTAACGTCCCGCGGCATCCACATGCAAGCCACTGCAGAGTGAAGGGCGTGGCCCGTAGCCGCCTAAGTTTACAATGGGTCAGTCGGGCAGCATGGGCCGAAAACCGGGCAGCGAACGCACCCGATCCAGCCAGGCGGAGACGGCCCGAAAATCCTCCAGCACGAACCCGCCCTCCTCGGCGCAATGCGTGTAGGCAAAGAGCGCGATGTCGGCCACGCTCGGCGCGGTGCCGGCCAGGAAGGGCGTGCCGGCCAGGCGCGTTTCCATGACGGAAAGTGCCTTGTTGCCCTGTTCCAGGAGGGTCTGCATGCGGGCGGGCGTGGCCTGGTCGGCCAGCCGCTCGTAGCGCATCAGCGAACGCCGCACGGCGACATGGGGCTCATGGCTGTACTGCTCGAAGAACATCCACTGCAGCGCCACCGCCCGCTCATAGCGATCGAGCGGCATGTAGGACGTGCCGTCGGCGAGGTAGCAGAGGATGGCGTTCGATTCCGCCAGAACCCTGCCATCCTCCAGTTCGAGCAGCGGAACCTTCGCATTGGGGTTCTTGGCGGTGAATGCGGGCTGCCGCGTGCCGCCATCGAGAAAACTGACCTCCACATGGCGGAAGGGCAGGCCGAGCAGCGCCATCAGCAGGCGCGGCTTGTAGCAGTTGCCGCTGTCGGTCATTCCATGGATGGTCATCATCTGGGCGGCTCCTCGGCTGTCGCCGCATGATGGCGCCGCTCGCCACTCGGCACCAATCACAATCCTTGATGAAGCCGTTCAACGGCCGTGATGCCGACCCGGATCGGCGAGGGGGATGACATTGTCGCCGGAGGCCTCTCGAGCGGGATCGTCCTGCGGCCCTGGACGATGGGGGCTGTCGGTCCCCGCGAGAAAGGGCGGGGCGAGAAGAGGCCCGGCCAGCAGGTCGACGCCGATCTTGAGCGCGGTGTCGTGGTCGCCGGCACTCTCGATCCCGCCCAGAAGCGTCGTCCTGCCGCCCTCGCGCAGCAGCGCGACCAGGCTGGACAGCAGGCGATGCGAGGGATCGATGCCGTCGGCAAGCCGCACCCATTGCATGTCGAGGCGCACGATCTCGGGCGCGACGGCCTCGATCAGGGCCGCCGACGAGCCGGCGGGGCCGAAATCGCCCAGGCCGATGGCAAAGCCGCGCATCCGTAGTTCGGTGGCCGCGGCGCCAAGCTGCGTGCCGTCTTCGCCGGCGGGGAGTTCCACGATGATGCGGTCCGGTTCGATGTCGCCGGTCTCGATCTGTTCGTCGAGCGCGGCAAGCAGGGACCCTATCGAGGCCGCATCCGGCGCCGCCAGGGGCACGAGGAGCCGTGCCCCTTCGTCTTCAACGAAGAGATTGCGCATGTGGGCAATCGCCGATGCCCGTTCGAGGGCCGGCTCGCCGATGGCCAGCCCGGTCGCCGCCAGCGCCGCCTGGCGGATTTCGCGGCCACCGAGGAACCAGGCCGTCGAGGCCCGCAGGTGGAGCAAGGACGGCTCTTGGCCGGTGGCTGGCAGAAGCGGTTCGAAGGCCGTGCGGGCGACCAGCGTTCCATGGCGCAGATAGATCAGGCCGATCTCGTCTGCCAGGAAGGGCAGGGTGTCGCTTTCATGCATGATGTTCAGCCGCCGTGCCGGCGGCCGAAGCTGCGCCGGCCGGCATCCTGCTTGGCGGCGCGGGCGGGCAGGCGCCGCCCGGACGCCCGATCGCTTGCGTCCGCGTGAGGGGTGCCATGCGTGGTGCGGCCGAAATCGCCCGGCACGAGTTCGGGACGTGCCAGAAGATAGCCCTGCACCATGTCGGCGCCGGCTTCGTCGGCGACCTCGAGCTGCCAGTCCTCCTCGATGCCCTCGAAGATGCAGATGATGCCGCGGTCGCGGAACTCCCTCACCATAATTGCCAGCAGCGCGCGGCCGGGACCCGTGTCCATGAGCCGGCGGATCCAGCGGGCGTCGAACTTCACGATGTCCGGCTTGAGCGCCACGACACGCTCCATGTCGGAATCCTCGGCGCCGTAATCGTCGACGGCGATGGTGAAGCCGTGCCGGCGGCAGGCGGAGACGAAATCGCTGAGGGCGGATTCATAGACCGATTTCTGCTCGGTCACCTCGCAGACCACCCGCGTGGCGTCCAGCCGGGCCTCGTGCAGCACGAGGCGCATGTCCCGGAGCACGCCGTCGATCAGTTTCGGATCGCCGAACAGCGACGGGTCGAAATTGACGAAGATCTGCGCCGTCTCGTCGAGAAAGACCCCGGCATTCAGCAGGTGCAGGGTGCGCGAAACCGTTTCCACCTGGAAACGATCCGCGGTCGGGATCGACAGGAAGAAGTCCTGCGGTCGATGGGGCAGCGCATCGCGGAAGGGGCGCAGCAGACCCTCATAGGCGCAGACCGACAGGCGCCGCCTGTCGTCGAAGGCGAAGATGGGCTGGAAGGCCGTGCGAAGCACGTAGCTGCCCCAGACGCCTTCCGACGAGCCGTCGGGCAGGCGTACGATATGGGACATTGCCTTGCCGCTTGGCACGATCCGGGCTCCTGGTGATGCCCCGCGGCTCCGGCCGGCGGGAGGCGGAAGAGTGGCCCGGAAAGCGTTTAGGAGTCGTTAAGGATTGGCGCGCGGCCCTTGCGGAAACTCCCCCGATAAGACATTAGAGCATCCGTCGAATTCAACCCCTTCGGAGCCGTCCAATGGCCTTTCTTGCCGACGCCCTTTCCCGCATCAAGCCTTCGGCGACCATCGCCGTCCAGCAGAAGGCGCGGGAACTGAAAACGGCCGGCCGCGACGTGATCGGCCTGGGCGCCGGCGAGCCCGATTTCGACACGCCCGACAACATCAAGAACGCCGCCATCGAGGCGATCCGGCGCGGCGAGACGAAGTATCCGCCCGTGTCGGGCATCGCCCCGCTGCGCGAGGCGATCGCCGCCAAGTTCAAGCGCGAGAACGGGCTGGACTACAAGCCCGAGCAGACCATCGTGGGCACCGGCGGCAAGCAGATCCTGTTCAACGCCTTCATGGCCACCCTCAATGCCGGCGACGAGGTGGCGATCCCGACGCCTTATTGGGTCAGCTATCCCGAGATGGTGGCGCTGTGCGGCGGCACGCCGGTCTTTGCCGAGACGACGATCGACAACGGCTTCAAGCTGACGGCCGAGGCGCTCGAAAAGGCGATCACGCCGAAGACCAAGTGGCTGATCATGAACTCGCCGTCCAACCCGTCGGGCGCGGCCTATACCGAGGCCGAGCTGCGCGCGCTGGCCGACGTGTTGATGAAGCACGACCATGTCTGGACGCTGACCGACGACATGTACGAGCATCTCACCTATGGCGATTTCGAGTTCAAGACGCTCGCCCAGGTGGAGCCCGGCCTCTACGACCGCACGCTCACCATGAACGGCGTCTCCAAGGCCTATGCCATGACCGGCTGGCGCATCGGCTATGCCGCCGGTCCGCTCGCGCTCATCAAGGCCATGGACACGATCCAGGGCCAGCAGACGTCTGGCGCCTGCTCGATCGCCCAGTGGGCGGCCGTGGAAGCGCTGAACGGCCCGCAGGATTTCATCGCCAGGAACAAGAAGGTGTTCGAGGGCCGCCGCGATCTGGTCGTGTCGATGCTCAACCAGGCCACCGGCATCGACTGCCCGGTGCCGGAAGGCGCCTTCTACGTCTACCCGTCCTGCAAGGGGCTGATCGGCAAGACGGCGCCGTCGGGCAAGGTGATCGACAGCGACGAGACCTTCGTCACCGAATTGCTCGAGGCGGAAGGCGTCGCCGTCGTGCACGGTTCGGCGTTCGGGCTGGGGCCTAACTTCCGCATTTCCTACGCGACTTCCGAAGAGTTGCTCGAGGAAGCCTGCTCGCGCATCCAGCGCTTCGCCGCCTCGCTGAAATAGCGCTTCCCGGCGCGGGTTCGCCCGCGCCGCCGGCACTTGCCGAAACCCTGCAGCCATGTGACGATGTTGCCCGCGTTCAAAGGGAGGAGGAGCCCTTTCGTCCGCGCGCGACGGTCGCAAGGCCGGCCGCCGCTCATGTTGTCTCGCGTGAGGGAGGTCGGAAAAAATGGGTAATCGAGCAGGCGAAAGACCCAGCGGGCCGAAATGCGTCGCCATTGTCGGCCCGTTTGCCAGCGGCAAGACAACGCTTCTTGAAGCGATCCTGGCTCGGACGGGCGCCATTGCCCGGCAGAACCCGGTTTCCTCCGGCAACACGGTGGGAGATCACTCGCCCGAGGCGCGCGCCCACGCCATGAGCGTCGAGGCGAGCTTCGCCACGGTCGAGTTCATGGGCGAGAGCATCACCTTCGTCGATTGTCCGGGCTCCATCGAATTTGCCTTTGAGGCGATGCCGGTCCTGGCTGCCTGCGACGTGGCGCTCGTGGTCGCTGAGGCCGACGAGAAGAAGCTGCCCCAGTTGCAGCTCATCATGCGCGAGCTCGACCGGCAGGGCATCCCGCGCATGCTTTTCCTCAACAAGGTCGACAAGGCCACGGAAGGCGTGCGCGCCACGCTGAAGATGCTGCAGCAGGCCAGTTCCACCCCGCTGCTGTTGCGCCAGATCCCGCTGCGCAAGGACGGCATCGTCGTGGGCTCGATCGATCTCGCGCTCGAACGCGCCTACATCTATCAGGAGCACGCGGCCAGCGCGATCGCCCACATCCCGGATGACGAGAAGGCCCGCGAGATCGAAGCGCGCTTCTCCATGCTGGAGACGCTTGCCGACCATGACGACGCGCTGATGGAGCAGTTGCTCGAGGAGATCGAGCCGCCCCGCGACGTCATCTTCGACGATCTGTCCGCCGACCTGCGTGCCGGGCTTGTCACGCCGGTGCTGATTGGTGCGGCGGAGAAGGGAAACGGCGTTCTCCGGCTCCTCAAGGCGATCCGGCACGACGGGCCCGATGTCGCCAGCACAGGCCGGCGGCTGGGCCTGGAGGATGGCGATCAGCCGGTTCTGCAGGTGATGAAGACCATCCACACTCCGCATGGCGGCAAATTGTCGGTCGCGCGGGTCCTGGCCGGTGCCGTCGCCGATGCGGCGGAGCTTGTGGAACCGGGCGGAAATACCGGCCGCGTATCGGGTCTCTATCGCCTCATGGGCAAGGAGCAGGTTAAGATCGCGCGGGCGGATGCCGGCGAGACGGCAGCGCTCGGCAAGCTCGACGACATCGCCACCGGGGCCACGCTGTCGGCCATCAAGAGCGCGGTGCCGGCCCTGGTCGAGCTGGCCCCGGTGCCGCCGGTCTATGCCCTGGCGCTGCGGCCGCGCGACCGCAAGGACGAGGTCAAGCTCTCCACCTCGCTGCAGCGCCTGGCCGAGGAAGACCCCTCGCTGCGCGTGGCGCAGAACCAGGAGACGGGCGAGACGCTCCTGTCGGGAAATGGCGAGATGCATCTGCGCGTCGCCGCCGAGAGGCTCGCGAGCAAGTACCAGATCGTGGTCGATGCCAGTCGGCCCAGCGTGCCCTATGCCGAGACGATCCGGAACGCCGCCACGCAGCGCGGACGCCACAAGAAGCAGTCCGGCGGGCACGGCCAGTTCGGCGACGTGGTTCTCGATATCAGGCCGCTGCCGCGCGGGGCGGGCTTCGAGTTTACCGACACGATCACCGGCGGCGTCGTGCCCAAGCAGTACATTCCCTCCGTCGAGGCCGGCGTGCGCGATTATCTGCGGTCGGGGCCGCTTGGCTTCCCGGTGATCGATGTGGCGGTGAACCTGTCCGACGGCTCCTACCACGCGGTGGATTCCTCCGACATGGCTTTCCAGCAGGCCGGTCGGCTCGCCATGAAGGAAGGGATGGCTGCCTGCTCGCCCGTGCTGCTGGAACCGATCATGAAGGTGGAGGTGCAGACGCCCTCGGACACGACCGCCCGGGTCACGGCCATCGTCTCGCAACGCCGCGGGCAGATCCTGGGCTTCGATGCCCGCCCGGAATGGCCGGGCTGGGATGTGGTGGAGGCGATGATGCCGCAGTCCGAGATCGCGGATCTCATCGTCGAACTGCGCTCGGCGACGGCGGGCGTGGCCTCCTATACGGCGCGTTTCGACCACATGTCGGAACTGACCGGACGGCTGGCCGACGCGGTTTTGAACGAGCAGGGCAGGGCTGCCTGAGGGGCGTCCGGAAAAAATCCAAAAAAAAAGCCGGATCGATTGATCCGGCTAGTTATTGGAAGTGCCCGTTAAGGCTGAACCTCCAGAGGGGAACACTCAAGGGCGCCAATGGGAGGAGGAATGCGCCCCGGAGATGATTAGGATATGGGCTATGCTTGCTCAAATAACAAGCAGCGGGCGGCGCAAAGCAGGCATGCAAAAGTGCATGGCCCTTCACATGTGCACGATCCGCCGGCCACTGTGGCCAAATCACCACAGATTTCGATAGTAGACGCAGAGAATTTGCCACTGAGATGCTTCGGCGTGCCAGAAAAAACGAATCAGTCCTTGGCTGCGGCGAAGTCGTTGGACAGCAGCGCCCCCAGCTGCGCCTAGAACGACCAGCCCCTCGCCTTGGAAAGCAGGAAGTCCCTGAAAGCGTGCAGACGTGCCTGGTTCTTCATCGTCGTGGGATAGCAGAAATAGGTATCGAAGGACGGCACCTCGAGATCGGGCATCAGCTGGACCAGCCCTGAATCCTTGTCGACCACATAATCCGGCAGCATCGCCACGCCGGCGCCCCGCTGCACCGCGGCCTTGATCGACAGGATGTTGTTGATCTGCAGATCAGCCACCCGCTTGGTGCCTTCCGGCATGCCGGCCGTCTCCAGCCAGTTCATGTCCGACAGATGGGTCGGAACCATTTCGCCGAACGTCACCATGCGGTGCCGGTCGAGATCGTCGATCGATTTCGGCCTGCCGTGGCGGGTGACGTAGCCGGGCGAGGCGTAGAGGTGGAAATGCACGGTGAACAGCTTGCGCTGGATGAGATCCGGCTGCTGGGGCTGCCTGAACCGGATGGCGCAGTCGGCCTGGCGCGGGGTCAGCTCCAGTTCCTCGTTGGTCAGGATGAGCTGCAACTGGATGTCGGGATAGAGATCCATGAATTCGGGCAGGCGCTCGGTCAGCCAGCCGGAGCCGAGCCCGACCGTCGTCGTCACGCGCAGCTGGCCGGAAGGCGTGTCCTTGGTCTCGTTGAGCCGAAGCCGGACACCCTCCAGCTTCATCAGCACCTCATTGGCGGTGTGATAGAGGATCTCGCCCTGCTCGGTCATCTCCAGCCCGCGGGCATGGCGATGGAAGAGCGGCACGCCGACCTCCTGCTCCAGCGCGCTGACCTGCCTTGAGATCGCCGACTGCGACAGCTTGAGCCGATCGGCGGCATGGGTGAACGAGCCGGCCTCGGCCGCGGCGTGGAAGACGCGCAGCTTGTCCCAGTCGAGCGCGGCTTGGGGGCGTCCGACCATCGGCATGGCCTATTCCGCCGCCTCTTGCATGGCGCCGACGCCAGCAAGATAGCGCTCGGCTTCCAGGGCTGCCATGCAGCCGAGACCGGCCGCGGTCACGGCCTGGCGGTAGACGTCGTCGGTCACGTCGCCGGCCGCGAAGACGCCCGGGATGTTGGTGCGGGTCGAATCCGCTTCCGTCCACAGATAGCCGCCCGGCTTCTGTCTCAGCTTGCCGGCGAAAAGATCGACGGCGGGCACGTGGCCGATCGCCACGAAGACGCCATCGACGGGGAAATCCTCGACGGCGCCGGTCTTCACGTTGCGGATCTTCAGGCCCGTCACCGAAGGCGGCAGGGGCGCCTTGCCGGCTTCGCCGACGATCTCCTCCACCACGTGGTCCCAAAGGATCTTGACGTTCTCCTTCTGGAACAGCCGCTCTTGGAGAATACGTTCGGCGCGGAACTCGTCGCGCCGGTGGACGACCGTCACGCTGCGCGCGAGGTTGGAGAGATAGAGCGCCTCTTCCACCGCCGTGTTGCCGCCGCCGACCACCACGACATCCTTGCCGCGGTAGAAGAAGCCGTCGCAGGTGGCGCAGGCCGAGACCCCGAAGCCCATGAAATCCTGTTCGCTCGGCAGGCCCAGCCACTTGGCCTGCGCGCCGGTGGCGATGATCAGCGCATCGCACGTATATTCGGTGCCGGAATCGGTGGAGACCCTGATCGGGCGCGCGTCCATGTCGACGGAGGTGACGATGTCGTTGACGATCTTGGAGCCCACATGCTCGGCCTGCTTGAGCATCTGCTCCATCAGCCACGGACCCTGGATCGGATCGGCGAAGCCCGGATAGTTCTCGACCTCGGTGGTGATCGTCAGCTGGCCGCCCTGCTGGAGCCCGGCGATGAGAATCGGGTCGAGCATGGCGCGCGCGGCGTAGATCGCCGCGGTGTAGCCTGCCGGCCCCGAACCGATGATGAGGACCGGAGCATGGGTAGCGGTCATGGATATGGCCTTTCGATTTGGCGCGCGGGCGCCCTGCAGTGCTGTCCTGTTTGCTGTGCCGCTAATCTAGGTGGCCAGGCACGGCAGTTGCAAGGCCAGCCGACCGTCGCGCACAGGCCAATGGTCGCAACAGCCGCTTTTTGGCTAGGTCGGCTCGCCTCGACCGCCGGCTGTCAGCTGGTCCTGCCCGGCGGCAGGTACGGCCTCGGATTGCGGCTTGATCGAGATGGCCACGATGATGGCGGAAAGGATGATGAAGCTGTCGAGAATGTCGTGATTGAGCATGATCTGCGTAAACCCGCAGGTCACGTAGATGGTCACCGTGATCACGCAGAAATAGAGCCTTCTGCGATAGAGCCTGTCTGCAGGCGTCACGATGGCGACGTAGAGCGGCGCGAAGAGCAGAACCAGCAGCGAAATCAGGCCGAATATCCCGGCGTCGATGTAGAAATTCAGGAACGCGTTATGCGCATGCGTGACGCTGCGATCGGGAAAATCATCCGAGATCATGCTGTAGAGCGCTGGCATCCGGTTCTGGATTCCATACCCGATGATGGGAGATTCGGATATCGTGGCGATCGCTGCCTCCCAGAGACGGTACCGTTCGACGAAGCTGACCGAATACCCGCCCGTGAAGAACTGGTTTATCTCCCAGAAGGTGTGGTCGATCCGCGAGCTGAACCTCTGGAACAGGAACAGGAACGCCGCCACGGCAAGCGCCGCCAGCGGGATCCAGAACTCCCGTATCGTGGCGGCCCAATGGCGCGGCGCGTAGAGAAGGAGGAGGATCGAGGCGAACGCCGCCGAGATCCATACGCCCCGCGTCATCGAGATGATGGTGGCGAGCAGCCCGGCTATCGTCCCGAAGAAGGCCAGCCAGCGCAGATTGCGCTCGGGTGCGTCGATGTGCAGTCCGGCAATCGCCGCGAGCAGAAGCGAAACCATGCCGAAGACGGCCGCGTTGCCGGCGCCGCCGGTCGGCCGGGCGACACCCAGCCCCAGTTGAATGCCGGCCAGTACCAGCGCCAGGATCGCACCCAGTCCCGCGCCGATGATGAAGAACTTCAGATAATCGAGGTCGCGTCCGGCGCGGAAACGAGGGATCAGGAACCATGGAGCAAAGAAGGGAATCAGCCACACGAGGTGCGGGAAGGCTTCCATCCTGTTGCTCGGCACCATGGCCGCCGCAAACATCACGAGCGCAAATGCGCTGAACGCCACGCATATTTTCAGGTCGCCGCCGAAATATTCGAGCCTGTAAGTCCCTCGCATGACGCTGATGACGGCCCAGGCCAGGCATATTCCGAGAATGAACGAAATGGCGCTTCCGGCTATCGCAGGCAGTGCACCAACAAGAAGAACGGTGATGATGTTGTTTCGTTCGAACTTGGTACGGTCTTCGATAAAAAGTTCCGGCAGGACTTCTTCTTTTAGCATCAAACGCTTCATTAAATCTCTCGGCTGTCTGCCTTGTCCGTGATGGGTCCCCGAAACCCGGAGCGATGGTGCAGGAATCCGCCTTGCTGCAAATCATGCCTAGCTTAACAGCTCGAAGAATGCTGCAAAATAGAGACGTTGGTGGGCCTCTTGGCGTTCTCATCGCCCATTGAACGCTCTAGTGTCGCTGGCATTACACGATTCGGAGTGGGTGGAAGCGTATGGCGATCGACGCCGAATTGGATGCCATCGACTGGAAGATCCTGCGCGAACTGCAAGGCGACGGCCGCATGACGAATGTCGAGCTGTCCCGGCGCGTCGGCATTTCCGCGCCGCCCTGCCTGCGCCGCGTCAAGCGGCTGGAGGATTCGGGCATCATCAAGGGGTACCGGGCGCTGCTCAACACGCCCCAGCTCGGCTTCCCGGTGGTCGCCTTCTGCCTGATCGGCCTGCAGCATCAGTCGGATCAGGAACTCAAGGCCTTCGCGGAAAAGGCCAAGACGTGGAGCATCGTGCGGCGTGCCTGGATGGTGTCGGGCGAGACCGATTTCCTGCTTCATTGCGTGGCGCGGGACCTCACCACCTTCCAGACATTCGTCATCGAAGAGCTGACCTCGACGTCCAATGTCGACACGGTCCGCACCGCGCTGACCATCCGCCAGATCAAGGACGAGGGGCTGGCGGATATCTGAGCGGAGCCGGCGTGTCCGTCCACTCTGCTATCGGTAATCGACGACGACCCATTTCTTGTCGCTGGAGATGTCGGCGAGTTTTCGCCTGACGAATCCCGCCACCCGGCTGGCCGGCCGCTTCACTTCGCGCCACAGCTTGGCCATGCCTTTCGGCTTGGCGGGAGTCCGCTCCTCGTGGAGATCGCTGCCGATGCCCAGGATCATCGACTGTTCCTTCAGATAGAAATCCTGGGCACATATTGCGGGAACCAGCTGCAATGTCGTCAGCGAACCGGCCCAGGGCAGATCCGGATTGAAGATGACCTGGTCAACCGGCGCCTCGAGGCGTTCGGTCATCGCCAAGAGCTTCCTCGCCCCCTCGAGGGTAACGACATACCCACCCGCGCCGGCATGCCGGCTCCTCAGCACGTGCAGCGCTCTCGTTTCGACGGTCGCGGTCGCGGCCTTGTCTATGCGCGCATGGTAGAGCCGGGTCTCCAGTTTGACGATGTCGGCCCCGGCCGGGATCCAGCCCCCCTGGCGAAGCAGCGAGGTCGCTCCCGGCGTCAAATGCAGGTCGTCTTCGAAAATGGCGGCGTGGGGAAGCGATGCATCGACGATGCGTTGCCAGCATTCGCGATGGCTCAGGAAACAACCCGACTCTCCAGGACGAAGCGAGCCCAGGCCCTTCACTTCGTCCGCCGTCAGCAAAGTGCCATCCACAGCGGAGATGCGTGTGAATTCCAGGCCGAGCCGTTCGAACAGACCGGCCATGCGCTCAAGGCGCTCGGGCCGGCGGTCGAGGTTGATGAGGAACAGCTTCATGGTTCACGCCGCCGAAGGCCACCTCCCACGAGATGGCCCGTGAGGGATGGAATCTTCAGATCGGCTTCCAGTTGGGATCGACCTTGGACGCCTCGGCTTTCCAGAGATCGCCATAGTCGACATCCTGCCAGTCCTTGAACCAGGGGCCGCCATTGGTGAAGTGCACGGCACTCGGCGTGCCTTCGGCCGGCTTCTCGCTCCAGCCTTCGAGCCAGTTCCAGGCTTCCGGCAGTCCGCCGATCTCCTCGTCCTTGGCCCACTGCATGCGGTGCAGATAGGCGCCCGACTCGCGGTTGATCAGTTCCGGAGTCAGCTGCCGCGTGGAAGGATGCTCGCAATTGAAGAGCATGAAGGACGACCAGTTCTTGCGCGGATAGTTGGTCTGCACCTTGCCGTCCATCTTCACCGTCGCCTTGGGCGTGTAGTCGTGCTTGACGCAGATAACCGCCTTGGACGGATCGCGGTACTCCAGCAGCTTGGCCACGTCGTCGAGGAACAGGAAGTCGCAATCGCAGAACAGGGCCCAGCCCTTGTAGTCCGCCAGCCAGGGCGTGAAGAAGCGCGAATAGGTGAATTCGGTGGAGGCCAGCGGGTCGACTTCGCGCGTATAGGCGCCCCTCTCGACCAGTTCGTCGAGCTTGATCGGGTGGACGTCGACCGGCACGCTGGCGCGCTCGAGAAGCGTCTTCTTCGCGACGTCATAGGCGATCGGCTCGCGCGAATCCCATCCGACAAATACGTTCAGCTTCGTTTCCATCATGCCTCCTTGTGCGTGTCTGCGTCTCGTGTCGTTTTTCGAAGGCCACACGTGGATGCCGCGTTCGGCGATCTTGCGTTCGATCCAGTGGCGTTCGTGGTCCCATGCATGCCGCTGCCAGCCTTGCCAGCTGAAGCCCGCGATCTCGACGTCCCATTCCTCTGCCGGCAGCTTCTCCAGCGCGTAGCGGATGCCCAGATAGCCGGTGCTCGGAAAGATGCGCTTCGCGAGCGACTCCGACGGCGTTAGGCCGAGATCGCGGCAACTTTCCTCGTAGAAGGTCGGGGAAAGCACGGCGACCGTCTTGCCCGCGCCGCCATACATCATCAGTGCCGCCCACGTCCATTCCGCCCTTCTGCCCCTGAGGCGCGACAGGAAGTTCGGCTTGAGGCCGTATTTCTCCACGGAGGTCGGATGATTGACGAGGAAGACGAGATCGGCGGCCTGGACGATCGGCGAGGTCGGGTAGTCGGGGTTGTTGAGCCGCCGTGCCATCGGCTTGCCGGTATTGGCCACGAACAGCCAGTCGGTCTTCGTCCCGCTCATCCCGAACGATGTCTTCGGCTCGTTGAACCTGATCACCAGATCGCTCGAGTTGACGCGTTCGGTCATGTCGGAAAGAAACGGGCCGTTGCCCACCACGAATAGTCTTTTCTTCGTCATGTCTCTCAGGCCGTGTGGAATCGGACCGCGAACCGATAGCGCGCCCGAAGGATCTCGCGCGACAGTTTTTCGGTCAGGGATTTGGGGCCGCGCTTCTGCGCGGTGGTGCCGCCCAGCTCGCCGGCCACCTCGCGAATGGCGATGGGTCTGGTGGTCAGGATGCGTATGCCGTGTTTCCACTGCATCTGCACCGTGGTGTCGACGGGCCGGTCGAAGACCTCGGTAAAGGAAAGCAGGGATATTGCTGCCTCTCTGCCCACAAGCTGGGCCTGCATGCCCAGCCCCACGCGGCGGGTGGTCCGCAGGCCGCTTGATCCGGCGCTGGCGACGAGCGGGCCGAGGCCGTCGTCGGCCTTGCGGGGAAAGCGAACCACGTCGGCCGGGTTCATGTGCGCAAGGGCAAGGTCCAGCGTCGGGCCGAACTCGGCCGTCTCCACGTCGACATCGTCCTCGACCACGAAGCCGGCGTCGAGCCCGCGCTCTACGATCTCGCGCCATGCCTTGCGGTGGCTCAGGAAACAGGCGATCTCGCCGCGCCCGAGCGCGAAGGGATAGCGCGGCCGGTGCAGCTGGCGGACATAATGGCTGGCGATTGCCGCATCGCCGAGTTCCATCCCGTCGACGGCTTCCACTACCGACACCTCCATCGGCAGGGCCGCCGCCAGCTTGCTGACCTGGGGCTTGCGTGCGGTGGCACGCGGCAGATGAATGATGAACGCTTCGACCTTCACGATCCGACCGTTTTTGGAGCTCTTCTGAAGCCGGCGTCCGGGGGCCGGCGCACGGGCAGAGGGCCTTGCAACGGTAAGGTGCCGACCTGCTTGGTCGACTTGTCTCGTTCCGTCCGGCTGGGTCCAGGCGTGTGCCGGGTGGACTCTGCCAGAGGCCCGGCGTCGATGGCAAGGCCGAAAGGGAAGGGAGCGTCCGGGCGGGCGCGGGCCGGTTTGCCCGCCATCGTCGAGCATTCGATGCGGCGTAAGTCGCTCATCGATCCGCTCCCGCCCAGAGGCGCTCATAGATGGCGGCAAGTCCGTCCGCCTCGCGGCGCAAGGGAAAATGTTCGGCGACACGGGCGATTCCCGCCTTGCCCTGCTCGACCGTGGCCTGCGGATCGGCCAGATAGGGACGGATGGCTTCTCTCAGCGCATCGCCGTCGCCGGCGGGCACCACGGTGCCTGTCTCTCCCTCGGCGATGAGTTCGCGATAGGCGCCGGCGTCGCTCGCCACCACCGCGGCACCCGATGCCATGGCTTCCAGCGGCGTCAGGCCGAATCCCTCGTTGCGCGACGGCGCGACGTAGAGCGAGACGCGGCGGTACCAGACTCGGATGTCTTCCACCTCGCCCAGGAACAGGATCCGATCCTCCAGTCCCGCCCGCCGGACCTTGTCCTCCAGACCGGCCGCGAAGTCGGCGTGCGGCCCGGTGGTGCGCCCGGTGATGATCGCCGTCCAGTCCGGATGGTCCGGCAATAGCGCGATCATGGCGTCGACGAACAGGTCCGTGCCTTTCTGGTGCCGGATGCGCCCGAAGCATCCGATCGCATGGCGCCCCGCCAGTCCCGATGCCGCGAATTCATCCTGCGGCTCGCGCGGCGGGTGGAACCGGTCGGTGTCGATGCCGTGCATGACGACCGTGTGCGGGACCTCCAGAAAGGAGCCCGAGAGACGGCTGGTCGCCACCACGGCATCCACGCGGCGGATCAGCCATTTCGTGAACGGCTTGTGATGACGCTGCGCGGCAGAGGTGAAGACGAGCCGAAGCGGCATGCGCAGGATGTCGCGCATCACCAGGCCGGCAATCATCTCGATGTTGCGCCTGGCGTGCCAGATGCGAAACGGCCGCGCGGTCGGGCGCCGGTAGAGCTGCAACAGCTGGCGCCAACGCAGGGCGGGCAGGGAGGCGGGAAGCCCCGGCCCCAGCGTGGCGATGCCGAGGCTCGTGGCCTGTTCGGGCACGAGCTGGACGATGGTGCTCGTGACGCCGGAAAGGCGGCGCTTGAAATTGGGTGCGATCACCTCGACGCGCGCCGGATCGACGGCCGGTCTGGCGGTCTCGACGGACGGAGCACCCCTTGGCCGGGCTTGCGCCTCGTCCGCCACCCGGATCAGGCCCAGCTCACCTTGACCACCTCGTAGCCGCGCGCGCCGCCCGGTGCGTTGACCTCGATCTCGTCACCGACCTGCTTGCCGATGAGCGCGCGCGCGATCGGCGAGGAGATCGAGATGCGCCCCGACTTCACGTCGGCTTCCTGGTCGCCCACGATCTGGTAGGTCTTCTCTTCCTCGGTGTCCTCGTCGACCAGGACCACGGTCGCGCCGAACTTGATGGTCTCGCCCGACAGCTTGGTCACGTCGATGACGTCGGCGCGCGCGACGAAGTCCTCGAGTTCCTGCACGCGCCCTTCGTTCAGCGCCTGCGCTTCCTTGGCGGCGTGGTACTCGGCGTTTTCCGAAAGATCGCCATGCGCACGCGCTTCCGAGATCGCGTCGATGATGCGCGGGCGCTCCTCCTGCTGGCGCCAGCGGAGTTCCTCCTTCAGCGCTTCGTAGCCGGAGACGGTCATCGGGACCTTGTTCATTTCACACCCTCAAACGTTGAACGTGGCGCTGGCCCTTTACGGGCATGTCGACAAAAAAATAAACGGTCCGGAAGCCCTGGCCAACGAACCGTCCAATCCTCTTCGCGCTCCAATATAGATATGGGTGCGCGATTTTACACCTGCTTTTTTCCTGCCCTGCAGTGAACGGGCAGGTTGGATCGGACGACTCAGCCCCGGAACACGAGTGCCGCGCCGGCCACGATTAATGCAAAACCGGCAAGGTGGTTCCAGCTCAACGCCTCCTTCAGGTAGACGACCGAGAAGATCGCGAAGACGGTCAGCGTGATGACTTCCTGGATGGTCTTCAATTCGGCGGCCGAATAGACCTGATGGCCGATCCGGTTGGCGGGAACCGCCATCCAGTATTCGAAAAACGCGATGCCCCAGCTCAGGAGCACGACGGTGGCCAGCGGCGCCGTCTTGAACTTGAGATGGCCATACCAGGCGAGCGTCATGAAGACGTTCGAACCGATCAGGAGCAGGATCGGCAGGACCTTCGGCGACAGGATCAGCGACATGGAGGGTGTTCCGGCGGGCGTTGCGCCATTAGAGCCGGTCGCGGTCTCCTGGCAACAGGGATATTGGGCGCGCTCTGCAACCATCCGGTTTTCCTTGCCGCTGGCCCGATTTGGATGGATGATCGGTCCTGTCTCCAGAAGGGGTGCCGCCGCCATGAAGAAGGCCGTTGAACAGGAATGGGCGCTGACGATCGCGCCCGACACCGTGCGACACTTCATCCTCAAGGCGCGGGCGGTGAGTGCGGCGGTCAACGAGGATTATGACAGCGGGCACGAGCACGAGGTCGAACTCGACGACCAGGCCCGCGACACCCATGCCCATGATGGTCTGGCCGAGGAGGAATCGGAGGACCTGACCGCCATCGAGCTGCGCGAGCTGATCGGCGATCTCAATGTCGATGAGGCGGCCGAACTGGTCGCTCTGGCGTGGCTCGGACGCGGCGACTATGAGGCCGGCGAATGGGAAACCGCCGTCACCGAGGCGAAGGCCAGGGGCAACAAGCGCACGGCGCAGTATCTCATGGGCATGCCCATGCTCAGCGACTGGCTCGAGGAAGGGCTGGAGGCGCTCGGCGCCTGACAGCCGTTAACGAGACTTGATCGCCGGCTTGCTGTCATTCTGCCTCTGGTCGCCGCAGATTGACGTCATGGGCAGTCCTTCCGCGCGCATCTTTCTGATTCTGTCGGCTATTTTCCTCGGCGTTCTATCTGTCCAGGCAGAGGCTTGGGCCGATATCGAGGTTGCAGGCGCGCAGATGCCGCACCCACCGATACCCCTGCCGCGCCCGCGGGAAGGGGCCCGGCCCCCCGCGGATGCCGGACCTGCATCCCACATGCCCCGCGCGGAACGTCAATGCCGCGCCGCGCTTGCCCGCGCGGGCGCCAGCTTTGCCGAGGCGCCGCCCGTCCATGAGCCCGAGGACGGGTGCCGCATGGACCATCCCGTCCTGCTCAGCGATCTGGGCGATGGCGTCGCGCTCGAGCCGCCCGCCTTGCTGACCTGCCCCATGGCGGAGGCCACGGCGCGCTTCATGCGCGAGGAGGTCCGGCCGGCCGCCGAGCGCCATCTCGAGACGTCGCCCGACACGCTTGTTCAGGTCTCGGCCTATGTCTGCCGGAGCCGGCACGGGTCGGAAACGATCTCGGAACACGCATCGGGCAATGCGCTCGACTGGGGCGCCATCCGTTTCGAAGACGGCACCGCGCTCGACATTCGCGAATATGGCGCCGATGAAGCGGCCGAACGCGACTTCTTCGCGGCGATCCGCGAGGCCGCCTGCGGTCCGTTCGCGACGGTGCTGGGGCCGGGTACGGACGAGGCCCATGCCGACCATTTCCACTTCGACCTGGCCGAGCGCAATGGCGGCGCCTATTGCCGCTGAGCGGGGACGCGGGCGAAGGTAAACGGCACGATGAGATTTCCTTTACAATTTTAATCCATGCTGTCCGTCCCTGGGACAGGTTTGCTCGATGGCTTTTGTATTGCGTGCCATTCGGCGGCTGGCTGCCGCCCTTCGAGGTCATTTTGCGCGCACGGCGTCCTGCCTGGCGGTGTTGACGCTGACGGCGATCTCCATCTCGTCCTGCACGGCAACGAGTGTGCTGACGCCGCAGCCGCGCGCCGAAGTCGGCGGTCAACCCTCGACATTGGCCCGCAACGCGCGGGGGCTGCAGCGGCTCATTCCGTCCAATCCGTTCATGGCAGGCTACCCGCGTGTCGATTTCTCGTCGCGTTCGTCGGGCGCGGCCATGCCGGCTGCCGAGGTCGAATGCCGCCAGCGCTTGCGCCGCCTCGGTGTCACCTGGCGCGATCTGGCGCCGATCAATGATGGCGGCTCGTGCCGGATCGACTATCCCGTGCAGGTGACCAGCCTGGCCGGCAGCGTCGAGATGAAGCCGGCGGCCACGCTCAGCTGCGAGATGGCGGCGACCTTTGCCGAATGGACCCGCAACGAGTTGCAGTCTGCGGCGCGCTGGCGCTATTTCTCCGGCGTGCGCACGATCAACCAGGGGTCGAGCTATTCCTGCCGTCGCATCGCGGGCAGCTCGACGCCGTCCCAGCACTCGCGCGGCAACGCGCTCGACGTGATGAGTTTCACGCTGCGCAACGGCCGCGACATCGATGTGGCCAAGCCCGGCTGGTTCGCCTTCCGCGAACGCGGTCTGCTCAACAATGTGCGCTCGGGCGGCTGCAACTATTTCTCGACCGTGCTCGGACCCGGCTACAACGCCGCCCATGCCGACCATTTCCATTTCGACATCCAGGACCGCAACGGCCGGGTCGCCTGCCGCTGAGGCGGCGCGGCGTTGAAGTGGCGGGGGGTGGCCGTTAAGGATGCCACTCTTCTTGCCGCGAGGCGCCGGGATCCTTTCGCATGCTCTACATCGAAATCGCCATCGTCGGGGTGCTCATCCTGATCAACGGCCTGCTGGCGATGTCCGAGATCGCGGTGGTCTCGTCGCGGCCGGCGCGGCTCAAGGCGATGGAAGAGCGCGGTGTCGCCGGTGCCAGCCGCGCGCGCGCGCTGGCCGCCGATCCGGGGCGCTTCCTCTCCACCGTGCAGATCGGCATCACGCTGGTTGGCGTCATGTCGGGCGCCTTTTCGGGCACCACGCTCGGCGTCAGGCTGGGGGAAGTGCTCTCGGATATCGGACTGCCCGATCCGGCTGCCAGCGCGCTCGGCGTGGTGACGGTCGTTGCCGCCATCACCTATTGCGCGCTGATCGTGGGCGAGCTCGTTCCCAAGCAGATCGCGCTGCGCGATCCGGAAGGCATCTCGGTCAAGATCGCGCCCTTGATGGCGTCGCTGTCGCGCATCGCCATGCCCATCGTGTGGGTCCTCAATCATTCCGGCAAGGCCGTGCTGCGCCTGCTCGGGCAGGATACCTCCAACGCCACGCGCGTGACCGACGAGGAGATTGCCGCATTGATCGCGGAGGCCGAGACCTCCGGCGTCATCGCGCCGGACGAGCGGCGGCTGCTCATGGGCGTCATGCGGCTCGCCGACCGCACCGTTCGGGCGATCATGAGCCCGCGCGTCGATGTCGAATGGATCGACGTGGCGGCCGGATCCGACACGATCCGCGAAACGCTGATCGCAACCCGCCACTCGCATCTGCCGGCAGGCGAGGGCAGCATCGATGCGATGCTGGGCGTGGTGCGCACGCGCGACCTCCTGTCGGCGATCCTGGCGGACCGGTCGCTCGATCCGCGCGGCCACGTGCTGCCCGCGCCGATCATCCACGAGCATGCCGACGCGCTCAAGGTCCTGTCGACGCTGCGCGAATCGGACGTGCCGCTGGCGCTGGTCCATGACGAATATGGAAGTTTCGAAGGGGTGGTCACGCCGGCCGACATATTGGAGGCCATCGCGGGCGTGTTCCGCCACGAGGAGCTTCATGCCGAGCCGCATGCCGTGCAGCGCAGCGACGGTTCGTGGCTGCTGGCCGGCTCGATGCCCGCCGAGCGCATGGCCGAGACCCTCGGCCTGGATCTGCCGGAGCGGGCCGACTACGCGACGGCTGCCGGCTTCGTGCTCTCCCATCTCGACCATCTGCCGGTCACGGGCGAGACGATCGACGATCTGGGGTGGCGGTTCGAGGTGGTCGATATGGATGGCAGGCGCGTGGACAAGATACTCGCCACGCGCCTGCCTGATCTCATGCGGTAGAAACGGGCGTCCGAACTAGGCCGCCTTGCTTTCCTGGCCATCCTTGGCACGGGCGGCCTTGAGCGCATTGGTCCACCAGGCCAGCTGGTCGAGCATGCCCTTGGCCGTGTCGTTCAGGAAGCCGAAATCCGCGAGCTTCTTTTCGCCCTTGGCCACCGGCTCGTAGACCGCCCACTGGATGTGGACGCCGTTGCGGATCGGTGCCATCTGGAGTTCGATCGCGATGAGCCGAAGCTGCTCGACCGCGCGTGCGCCACCGACGCCGCCATAGCCCACGAAGGCGACCGGCTTGTTGTTCCACTCGTTGGACGCATAGTCGATGGCGTTCTTGAGAACGCCCGTCGGGCCACGGTTGTATTCGGCAACCGTCATGATGAAGCCGTCCAGGCTGTCGATCTTCTTTTGCCAGCGCTGGGCCGTCTCGTCCTTGGAGGGCACCCAGGCCGGGGAGGCCGCCTCGTCGAAGAAGGGCATGGGATAATCACGCAGGTCCAACACTTCGACCTCGAAGGCGCCGTGATCGCGGGCAAGGGCGGCAATCCACTCGGCGGGATGGTCGGCGAAGCGGCCTTCGCGGGTGGAGCCAACGATAATTCCGATCTTCGGCTTGGTCATTGTTTTGATGTCCTTCTGGTCTGGTTCGCCTTGGGAGGGCTTGGACAGTCAGATATTGTGCACATGCACAATTCGCCAAGGCCCGCTTCGGTTGACAGTGAGTTACCCGAACTGGCCATCCGCTTGACGCCGCCGCGTGGCTCGTGGCTTATGAGCGGGCCGCGCGTCGCCCGCGCCCGACCCTTGCCAGAACCCGTCAAGGTCGGCTCGGAGCGACAGTCTGCAACTGGAGAGAAACGCTTTGGACGAGGGACCTAGTCGCTTGACCGCGTGCGAGCTTCACGTGGTCGTAGCTTCCCTGAGACATATATCGGCCCGCAGGCGCGCGCGTCTCCGTTCATCCTGACCGGGGGCTTCGTCGCCGGTGGCCCCATGCGACGGAGAACGGGATGGAAATGGAAACGCTGGAATTCGATCTCGACGCTCTGATTCGGGCCCAGGATTTCGATCCCGTCCGCGAACGTTTCGAACTGCTTCACCCCGCCGACATCGCCGCGATGATCAACGAACTCGACGCCCGCGAGGGCTGGGCGGCGCTGGAATTGCTGCCGCTCGCCCGCAAGGCCGATACGTTCGGCTATCTCGATCACGATTTCCAGGTCGAGCTCGCCACGGTGGCCCCGCGCGCCAAGCTTGCCGCCATCGTCGTCCAGATGAATGCCGACGAACGCGCCGATCTCTACAACGAGCTTTCCGAAGACCAGCGCGAGGCGCTGATGCCCGCCCTCGTGCAGGCCGAGCGCGAGGATATCCGCAAGCTCGCCGCTTACGAGGAGGGCACCGCCGGCGCCATCATGACGTCGGACTACGCGACGCTCGCGCCCGACCTGACCGCCACCCAGGCGCTGACGCGTTTGCGCCGCGAAGCCCCCGACAAGGAAACCATCTACCGCACCTATGTGGTCGACGAGGACCGCAAGCTGATCGGCTCCGTGCGCCTGCAGGACCTGATCACCGCCCCGGCACGAGCCAAGGTCGGCGGCATCATGGAGACCAATACGCTGGCCGTCTCGGTTGATGACGATCAGGAGGAAGTGGCGCGCAAGATCGGCCGCTACGACATGCTGGCGCTGCCCGTCATCGACGCGGAAGGCCGCATCGTGGGCATCGTCACGCACGACGACGCGCTTGATGTCATCGAGGAGGAGACGACAGACGACTTCCACCGCGTCGGTACGGTTACCAACCTCGCCACCACGGTGGGCGAAGCGACCATCGGCATGCTCTACCGGGCGCGCATCATGTGGCTGGTGCTGCTCGTCTTCGGCAACATCTTCTCGGGCGCCGGCATTTCCTATTTCGAGGATACGCTGGCCGCGAACCTCACGCTGATGTTCTTCCTGCCGATGCTGATCGCGTCCGGCGGCAATGCCGGCGCGCAATCGGCCACGCTGATGGTGCGCGCACTCGCGACCGGGGACGTGCGCTTTTCCGACTGGGGATATCTGATCCTGCGTGAAACGGTCGTGGCCCTCGCGCTGGGGCTGACCATGGCGGCCGCCGTGTCTTTGCTGGGCTTCTGGCGCGGAGGCACCGATCTGGCGCTGACCGTCTCGCTGTCGATGATCTGCATCGTCATGATCGGCAGCCTGATCGGCCTGTCCTTGCCCTTCGCGCTGCAGCGCTTCAACCTCGACCCGGCCACCGCGTCGGCACCGCTGGTGACCTCCATCGCCGATGTCGTCGGCGTGGTGATCTATTTCTCGATCGCCACGACATTCCTGCCGATGCCGGGCAGCGGTTGATCGGCGCCCGGCATCTGCGCGATCAGCCCCTTTTGCGCGGCTTGGTTTCGCTCTGATACATCGAGATCACATGCCCGTCCGGGTCGGCGAATTCGGACGACCAGCCGCCCGGTGCGTGGCTGACGGGTGTGACGATCGTCGCGCCCTTCTCCGCCAGGCCCGCGACCAGATCGTCTATCCCGCCCTCGGGCAGGTCGAACACGATGATGGGCGAGTTGCCCGGCCGGCACTCGGCCTTGAAGAAGATCAGTTCGACATTGTTCTCGATCGCCGCCATCAGCCAGGGGCTGCCGTCATCTTCCAGGCGTTGCACATCGAGGCCGATCACGTCGCGGTAGAAGCGCTCCGTGCGGTCGATGTCGGTGACGTAGAAACAGATGGTTCCGATGCGGGATTTGGACAGCATGAGGCACTCCTTGTGGCTTGATCCGAACCATTGTTGCCGCCGGTCCGGATTTCGTGAGGCACCGGCCTCGGAATTCTGAAACCGATCGGATGTGCGTCGGGGTCGTGGCTGGCGAAATCGACGGCACCCTTGCGCATGAGCGGCAACAGGGAGCGGCGTATGGAACCGAAGGCCAGGGTGCCGGCAAGGGCGGGAAACTCGACGGGACAGGGGTCGCCGCGTGCCGACCAGACCCGCCGGATGGCCGCAATGCGCTGCCTGAGCGCATCGTCCGAGATGCGCAGCAAATGCCGGATCTCCGCGCGATTGTGTCCCGCCAGGGCCAGAAGGGCGACAATGCGCAGGGATGGCGGGAGCTCCGCTGCGCGTGCCAACGGCGCGAGGTCGCCGGTATCGGTCAGGTGGCCAGAGGGGAGGGCGGCGCGCTCCTCGCGGCTGCGTCTGCGCGCGGCGCTCCGGTTGGCCATGGCCGAGAGATTGCGCATGGTGCCAAAGAACCAGCCGCGCTCCTGGGCGCTTACCTCCCGCCCGGCCCTCAGGGCCGCGACGATGGCTTCGTGCAGCAGATCTTCGGCTTCGACGGCGTTGCGGGCGTGGACGCGCGCAATGGCCAGCAATTCGAGATAGGCCGATCGCGACAGCACCGTGGTCCCGCCTCCTCAGCTCTCCTCCGCCGGGATCGGCGTCGGCTTGCTGTCGCCGTCGAGCGCCACCATGACGAAATCGGCATAGGTGACGCGCTCCATCACGTCGGAGAGGTAGCGCTGCGCCCAGGCCTCGACGGACAGCGTCATCGAGGTGCGGCCGACCTTGGTGATGTCGATATAGATGCACAGCGTGTCGCCGATCTTCATCGGCTTGGCGAAGGACATCTCGCGCACCGCCGCCGTCACCACGCGGCCCCTGGCACGCTCGGCGGCGCGGATGCCGCAGGCCAGATCCATCTGCGCCATGACCCAGCCGCCGAAAATGTCGCCGGCGGCATTGGCGTCGGCGGGCATGGCGAGCGTTCGCAGTGTCAGTTCGCCAACCGGCCGCGCATCGTCTCTTTTCATGTCGAAATCTCCCTCGGAATCCCGCCTATCCGCCTTCGCCGGGCCGGTCAACGTGCCATGGCCGAAACGGCGCAAGCCATTGCCTTCGCGGCCCTTGCACGCCCCCGTCTGTCCGTCCTACCGTGCGCGCGCCAACGGGAGCTCAGCCGCAGTGCCAAGGATCAAAGCCGCCGTCTGCCGCGCGTTCGGTCAGCCTCTCGTCGTGGAGGAGCTCGTCCTCGACGAGCCGGCGCCAAATGAGGTGATGGTCGACGTCAAGGCCTGTGCGATCTGCCATTCCGACATCTTTTTCGCCGAAGGCGCCTGGGGCGGCGACCTGCCAGCCGTCTACGGCCACGAGGCCGCCGGAATCGTTTCGGCCGTGGGGCCGGGTGTCGAGGACGTCGCACCCGGCGACCATGTGGTCGTTACCCTGATCCGATTCTGCGGCGGCTGCCATTACTGCCGACGCGGCCAGGCGATCACCTGCGAGGAAGTGTTTGCGCGCGATGCGGCCGGGCCCCTGAAGAGGGCCGATGGCGGCGCGGTCGTCCAGGCGATGCACACCGGGGCATTCGCCGAAAAGGCACTTGTTCATGTCAGCCAGGTGGTGAAGATTCCCGCCGATATGGCGTTCCCGGTCGCCTCGCTGCTCGCCTGCGGTGTCATCACCGGTTTCGGCGCCGTCACCAACACGGCGCGCGTGGCCGAGGGCGACACGGCCGCGGTGATCGGCTGCGGCGGCGTGGGGTTGAACAGCATCCAGGGCGCGCGCATTTCCGGCGCCCGCGCGATCGTCGCCCTCGACATCGACGATGCGAAGCTCGAGGCGGCAAGGCATTTCGGCGCGACCCATGCTTTCAATCCGATGCGCGACGACGCGGCTGCCGAGATCATGAAGATCACCGAGGGCCGCGGCATCGACCACGCCTTCGTCACCGTGGGCGCCAAGGCGGCTTTCGACGGCGCGTTCGCCTGGATGGGGCGCTTTGGCCAGATGGTTGTGGTGGGCATGCCGCCCTCCGGGGTCATGGCGGAATACGACCCCGGCACGATGGCTGCCTGGAATCAGCGCATCGTCGGCTCCAAGATGGGAGAAAGCACGATCGCCACCGACATTCCCATGCTGGTCGCGCTCTATCGCGAGGGCCGGCTCAAGCTCGACGAGCTCGTGACCCGCACCTATCGTCTCGGCGAGATCAACGAGGCGATCGCCGACGTGAAGGCGGGCCGGGCGCTGCGCAACGTCATCGTCTTCGACTGAAAAACCAACCCGCAGGGGGGACGTCCATGAAGATCACCGACGTGAAGACCTGGGTCGTCGGCAACCCGCCGCCCGGCATCGGCGGACGCTATTTCATCTTCGTCAGGCTGACGACCGATGGCGGTGTCGTGGGCTACGGCGAGGCCTACAACGCCACCTTCGACCCGCATCTGACCGCGCGCCTGATCGAGGATGTCGCCGCGCGTTATCTGGTCGGCCACGACCCGCACGACATCGAGACCTTCTTCCGCCGTGCCTATTCGTCCGGCTTCTCGCAGCGCCCCGACATCACCATGATGGGCTGCGTGTCGGCACTTGAAATCGCCTGCTGGGACATCATCGGCAAGGAGGCGGGCCGCCCCGTGCACAAGCTCATCGGCGGGCGGGTGCACGAGACCCTGCGGTCCTACACCTATCTCTACCCCACTTCGGGCAGCGCTTTCGTCGACGAGGTCGAGGACCCCTCGCGCAACGTCTACAACGACCCCGACATGGCCGCGCAATGCGCGCTCGATTATGTCGCGCAGGGGTTTGACGCCGTGAAGCTCGATCCGGCCGGCCCCTACACCGCCTTCGACGGCCACCAGCCGCGCCTCGTCGATATCGACCTGTCGGCCCGTATGGTGGCAGCCATCCGCGAGGCGGTGGGCACCGGCTGCGACATCCTGTTCGGCACGCATGGCCAGTTCACGCCGGCCGGCGCGCTCAGGATGGCGCGCGCCATCGAGCCCTACGACCCGCTCTGGTTCGAGGAGCCGGTGCCGCCCGACATGCCCGAGGAAATGGCGCTGGTCGCGCGCCAGACCTCCATCCCCATTGCCACCGGCGAGCGGCTGACGACCAAATGGGAATTCGCCCGGGTGATCGAGCAGCGCGCGGCCTCCATCCTGCAGCCCGATCTCGGCCGCTCCGGTGGGATTTTGGAAACAAAGAAGATCGCCGCCATGGCCGAGGCGCATCACATTCAGATCGCGCCGCACTGCTATTGCGGGCCGATCGTGGGCGCAGCCAACATCCAGCTGGCGCTCACCCTGCCCAACTTCCTGATCCTGGAATCGCTGAAGCAGTGGGACGGCTTCCACGCCGAACTTCTGAAGAACAAGATCGGCTGGCAGGATGGTCACGTGATCCCGTCCGAGGAACCCGGCCTCGGCGTCGAACTCGACGAGGCGGTCTGCGAGGCGCATCCCTGGGACGGACCGCAGCTGCATCTCGAGATGGCGGCCCGGCCGCTCGATCCCTGAGCCGCACGCAGAAAAAAGGCCGGCCCCTTGCAGGACCGGCCCAGTCAACCAGGTGAAGCGATGCCGCCTACATGGCCTCGACGTCGGTGGCTTCCATCGTGTCGTCGTCATAGGTGATGCGCACCTGCGAACCCGGCGCGATCATGCCGATGTCGACGCCGTCCTGGGCCACGAAGGTCTCGCCGGTCTCCAGCGTGATCATGCTGGTCTCGGCGTCCACCGACGCGACCGTGCCTTCCGCCTCTCCGGCATAGGCAAAGCCGATCATGGCGGCGGAGGCGGCGAGGGTGGCGACAAATTTCTTCATTGGATTGCTCCTTTGCATGTTGTCTGTCCCCGAGACCGGTGCTGAGTGGGATGGCGGACCGGCCTCGGAGACACCCGAGACCTAGGCGATCGGATCGCTGCGGCCAAATCACCTTTGGTGTATTTTCTCAACATATTCAGTGGCTTAATTTTGCCCCAATGTGCGATATGGCGCTGATTTGCGAAGGCCGCTTCCGCAAAATCAAGGGTTTGCGCGCATGCCCGCGCGGCACCGGCAAGCGTCTTTTTCGATCACGAAGGCTTGAGCCAGGCGATTTGCCCGATCACTTCGTCGGACCGGGCTGAAAGACAATTCGCTCAACATGTCAGGCGGACTCCAAACGTGATGGACATGATTGCGTCTTTTGACACTTTACCCCGTATCATCCGAAAGTTCCGGAACGCTCGGGAAAGGGCTGCGGGACAAGCAAGGAGGAAAGCCATGATTCCTGTCTCGACAGAGAGTTGCCTTGCCGCCGAACTCGGCCCGCGCGAGCGCGCCGAGGTGAAATCGGCAGTCGATGCCGTCTGCGCCGAACTCGGCCTCGCCAAGAGCGAACATGCACGCCGCCGCGCGGTAAAGGAGCGGGTGATCGACGCCTATATTCACGGCCGCCGCCAGCCTCTCTATCTGGTGGATGCCGGCCTCGGCCATTGATCACGGCGTGGCCGCAACATCGCGCCGCCCAGCGGGCCGTCGCCCGCCTCTCCTTCCTGTATCGCGACAATCTCAAAAGCTGAACGAGCCTTGGCCGGGAAGGGCCGGGGCCGTGTCCGCACGTTCGTGCAGCAGCAGTTTCGCCTTGGCGCTCGCGCCGCCCGGCGCTGAAAACCCGCCCAGCCGGCCGCCCGCCGCCAGCACCCGGTGGCAGGGCACCACCAACGGCACCGGATTGCGACCGAGGGCCGCGCCGACCGGTCGCGCCTGACCGGGATAGCCGGCACGTTCGGCCAGCGCGCCATAGGTCGTCACCTCGCCATGCGCCAGGCTGCGCGTTGCCAGCCATATCGCCCTGTCGAAAGCGGCGGCCGGTCCGAACTGCACGGGAAAGCGGTCGAAACCCACCGCCTCGCCCTCAGCATAGCGCTTTATCTCGCCCACGAGCTCCGCCACCCAGCCCTCAGGAATAACGCGACGTGTTTCGGCCAGCCGCGCCACCACGACGGCAGAATCGCGTTCCGGCAGCACCAGCCGGCCCAGGCCGTTCTCATCCCAGGCGAGCCCGAAATAGCCGATCGCGGTGTCGAAGATGGTGGAGTTCATCTGCGTCTCATCATGCCTGAATCCTAGCATTTTGCGGGCCGGTGGCGAAGCCCGCCATCGGCCCCGGCGTGAAAGCGGGTTGCCGCCACGCCCCGCTTCGGCTAATCGGGGATTTCGCGGGGGATATGCGAAACTGAACGAGGGGACAGCCTTGTCCACGATACGCATGCTTGCCGGGCCTCTTGCACTGGCGATTTCTCTTGGCCTTTCGGCCTGCACGACCAGCGGTCTCGATCTCGCCTCCCAGATGGAAGCGGTCTCCGCCGAGGCGGAAGCCGAGCGCGAGGCAGCCGAGGAAACGGTGGCCGAAGATGCTACGGCCGAGGAAGCGGTGGCCGATATGGCCGAAACCGAGGCGGGCGAGACCGACCTGCCGCAGGAACTCGCGCTGATTCCGGCCGAGCGGGCCGCCGAAGCACCCGCCACGATCGCGACCGATACCGCGCCGGTGATGGCCGCGGCCTATGCCGGCCCGACGCCCAGCGGCGTCCAGGCTATCGCCGCGGCGACCAGTGCGGCCGCCGCCCATGCCCCGCGGGTGCGCGCCATCCACCCGGTCTCCAGCGTGACGCCGCGCCCGGTTGCCGCGCGCAGTCCCGAGCTGGACGCCCTGATCGCGCGTTATGCCGCGCATTACGAATTGCCCGTCGAACTGGTGCGGCGCCTGGCGCACAAGGAAAGCACGCTCAACCCGGCCGCGCGCAACCGCATCTATTGGGGTCTCTTGCAGATCCGCCACGACACCGCCCGATCCATGGGCTATCGCGGTGCGCCCGAAGGCCTGCTCGATGCCGAGACCAACCTCAACTACGCGGTGCGCTATCTGCGCGGCGCCTATCTGACGGCGGATTTCGATCAGGACCGGGCCATCCGGCTCTACCAGCGCGGCTATTATTACGATGCGCGGCGCAAGGGCATCCTGCACGAGACGGGGCTGAGGCCCTGAGCTCTTTCACTTTGGCGTGAAATCAGGGGCCGGCCGCGCGCTGGCCTTTGTCCTGCCCGAAGCGCGGCCTAGTTGCCCCTGATGACCAGAGCCGCCCTTCTCGCCTTCTCCCTCCTCCTCGTCCTCGCCTCGCCGTCGCGTGCGGTCGGTCTGGAGGATCGCCTCGCCGAAATCCTCGACGACGCCGAGCGGCTGCAGCCCCTGCATACGGTCGTCGTTGCCCATGAGGGCGAGACGGTCGCCGCGCAGGGCTATCGCGGCCGTTCGCCCGACCGTCCCACCAATATCAAGTCGGCCTCCAAATCCGTCGTCTCGGCGCTGGTGGGCATCGCCATCGACAAGGGCGTGCTGGAAGGGCCGGATCAGGCGATCGCCCCGCTGCTCGCATCCGACCTTCCCGACAATGGCGATCCGCGCCTGGCCGACATCACCGTCGGGCACCTTTTGTCCATGCAGGCCGGGCTGGGTCGCACCTCCGGGGCCAATTACGGGCGCTGGGTGTCGAGCCGCAACTGGGTGCGCGCCGCCCTCGCCATGCCCTTCGACGACGAGCCTGGCGGCGCCATGCTCTATTCGACCGGCTCCACGCATCTCCTGTCGGCCATCCTCACCCGTCAGACCGGCCGCTCCACGCTGGAGCTGGCGCGCGACTGGCTCGGCGGCCAGGACGGATTTTCGATCGCCGGCTGGGACCGCGATCCGCAGGGCATCTATCTGGGCGGCAACCAGATGGCGATGACGCCGCGCTCGCTGCTGGCCTTCGGCGAGATCTACCGCACCGGCGGGCACGCGCGCGACGGCACGCGGCTGTTGTCGGAGGAGTGGATCGAGCAGTCCTTCCAGCCCCGCACCGCCTCGCGCTTCACCGGCGACGGCTACGGCTATGGCTGGTTCACGCGCCGGATCGCGGGTGCCGACGTCTATTACGGCTGGGGTTATGGCGGCCAGATGGTCTATGTCGTGCCGGAACTGGAACTCACGGTCGCCATGACTTCCGACGAGAACGCGCCGGCCGGGCGCAGCGGCCACCGCGGCGATCTGCACGCGCTTTTGGGCGAGATCATCCAGGCCGTGCGATAGCTGCCGCGGCAACGGCCGCTTTCGATCAAACTATCGACACAAAACGGCGCAAGAGAGGGGCCTGAGCCGGTCGGCTGGGCATCGAACGCACCAGCGCGTCGCGGCGGTTTCATCAGAAGATGGGTAATGCCTTGTCCCAGCCTCTTTTTCCCCGTCGCGAGACGGGGCGCGCCTTGCCGCGCATCCTCCTCCCTTTCCTGGCGCTGCTCTTCGCCGTCCTGGCGATGCAGCCGGCCCAGTCCAATCCGAAATACGCCGCCTATGTCTGGGATACCAATACCGGCGAGGTGCTGTTCGAGCGCTATTCCGACGAGACGCGCTTTCCCGCCTCGCTGACCAAGATCATGACGCTCTACATGGTCTTCGAGGCGCTGGAATCGGGCCGCGTCACGCTGGCCTCGCCGATTCCCGTCAGCGAGAACGCGGCGGCCGAAGTGCCTTCCAAGCTCGGCATGCGGGCGGGAAGCCTGATCACCGTGGAAAACGCCATCCGCTCGCTCGTCACCCGTTCGGCCAACGACATGGCGACCGCGCTGGGCGAGATGCTGGGCGGCACGGAGGCGAATTTCGCCCGCCTCATGACCGCTCGCGCCAGGCAGCTCGGCATGAACGACACGATCTTCCACAACGCCCACGGCCTGCCGGACGAGCGCCAGGTCACCACCGCGCGCGACATGGCGGTGCTGGGTTATGCCATCCGCGAGCATTTCCCCGAGCGCTACCACTATTTCCAGACGCGCGAGTTCAATTTCGCCGGCCAGACCATCGGCAACCACAACCGCCTGCTCGGCCGCGTCACCGGCGTGGACGGCATCAAGACCGGCTTCACCCGGGCCTCCGGCTTCAACCTGGTCTCCTCGGTGCGCCTGAACGGGCGCAGCATCGTGGCCGTCGTCATGGGCGGCCAGACCGGCGCCAGCCGCGACGACCACATGGCCGAACTCATCGTGGAGCACCTGCCGCAGGCGTCCCCCGTCAAGTCGGCCGACCTCATCGTCGAGCGCCCGGCCTTCCGCCCGCGCGTGGCGAAAGTCCATGTGATGCCCGACGCGATGGAAGCCCCGCAATTCCGCATCCGCGACGAAGGCCCGGTGCTGGTCGCCAAGCCCACGCCCCCCGCCACCGCGGCGACCACGGTCGATGTGCGGACCTCCGACACCGGCTACGCGATGCCGGCCCGGGCGGCCGGATCCTCCCTGCCGGGTGAAAGCCGCGTGCGCGACGCGCTGGGTCGGCGCTGAGGCTGCGCTCGGCAAAGTCGGCGGCGGGCCGGGTGCCCGCCGCCCGCTCACGCGGTCAGCACTTCAGGAACGTCTTGTTGATGATCGTCTGCCCGGCGATGCTGACGGTCAGCCTCACGCCCGTGGGAATGCCCCAGGTCGTGCAGATGCTGATGCAGGCCTGCGCGGCCGTGCCGTCGGGAAAGATCGGCGGGATCGGCACGCAGATGCTGCCGATGCCGAGCGGCAGGTTCACGCAGACCTTGCCGCCCTCCACCGTCACCGAGATGCAGCCGCCGCTGATGCTCAGATGTCCGTCATCGACGGGGTTCACCTCGTTGCTCTTCAGCAGCGCCGCTTGATCGTAATGGCCGCGGGCGGCCTCGAGGGCGGATGCAACCGCCTTCTGGTCGAACTCGTGATACGTCGCCATGTCACCACTCCTCCAAGGGTTGTTAAGCGCATGTTCGGGGACTTTGCGTGGCTCGGATCTGCTCCCGGCCACGCCACAACCCATAGCAACTTTGGCGGCATAATTCTATTTTAAAGTGTAAAGTGGGATGGACAGGTATTTCAGGTTGTATCGGCGGGCAGGCGGGTTGCCCCCGCCGGACGAAGCCGCGCGCGGGAGGCGTCGGCGCGCGCCGCTGCACGACCCGGTCTATCGCGAAAAATACGCGATCAACCTCAAGCGCGAATTCCCGCGCATTCCGTTCTATCCGGACTTTTGGGCCTGGGCTGAATGGGGCGAGCGGCTGATGGCGCTGCATATCGGCTATGAAGAGGTCGAGCCCTGGCCGATCGAACGGCTCGACGAGCCGGACGAAAAGGCGCGGCAAGCGGGCGTGGCGCTGCGCGCGATCCTCAAGGCCGAGCGCGACAACGGGACGATCCGCCTCGACACCGAGACGCAGCTGACCGGCATCCCGGCCGAGGCCTGGGACTACCGGCTCGGCAACCGTTCCGGGCTCGACTGGATTCTCGATCAGTACAAGGAAAAGACCCCGCGCGATCCGACGATCCGCGAGAAATTCAACACCTATCGCTTCGCCGACTACAAGGAAAAGGTGATCGACCTGATCGCCCGCGTGACCCGCGCAAGCGTCGAAACGGTGGCGATCACGCAAGCCATGAAGAACGCGCGGCGCTAGCCGCCGCTCACTCCTCCTGCTTCTCCTCCACGCCCTTCCCGTCCGAAGAGCGCGAGCGTTCGTCGAAACGCTCCTCGCCCTTTTTCAGGTGCGAGCCCTTTTCGGCCTCGACCTTGCGTTCCTCGTCATGCGCGCTGTCGTGCAGGCCCTTCGAGGCCTTCTTGCCCTTTTCCGTCGGTGCGTTTTCGGTGCCCATGGTGTTCTCCTCCGCGGGTGAGTGCGATCTGCGATTGAAGAACGCGGGTCGTGCCGCGGCGGTTCCTGTGCGGGGCCCGCGCCGGCCCGCCGCGTCTGCGCCGTGGACGGGGCCGATCCCCTCTTCCCCAAGCCAGCATCCTCCCCTATAAGGCGCGCCTAGCCAGAAAGATTCACTCCTCGCGCGCCGGACGGGCCGACCGTTCCGGCTGTCCGCGCAAGCGCCAGAGACACCATGCCCAAACGCACAGACATCAAGTCGATCCTGATCATCGGGGCCGGACCCATCGTCATCGGCCAGGCCTGCGAGTTCGACTATTCGGGAACCCAGGCCTGCAAGGCGTTGAAGGCGGAAGGCTACCGCATCATCCTGGTCAACTCGAACCCGGCCACGATCATGACCGATCCCGAGCTGGCGGATGCGACCTATATCGAGCCGATCACGCCCGAAGTGGTGGCCAAGATCATCGCCAAGGAGCGCCCCGACGCGCTGCTGCCCACCATGGGCGGGCAGACCGCGCTCAACACCGCCCTGTCGCTGCGCCGCATGGGCGTGCTGGAGCGCTACAATGTCGAGATGATCGGCGCCAATGCCGAGGCCATCGACATGGCCGAGGACCGCTCGCTGTTTCGCGAGGCGATGGCGCGCATCGGGCTGGAGACGCCGAAATCCATGCTCGCCAACGCATCGGCCGTGAAGGACGAGGACCGGCGCAAGCACGAGGCCGCGCGGGTCGAATTGCGCGGAAAGCTCTCCGGCGACGAACTCGACACCGCGCTCGACGACCTGGAAACCGAGTGGAATCTCGGCGAGGGCGACCGCAAGCAGCGCTACATGGCGCATGCCATGGCGATCGCGGCCCAGGCGCTGGAAGAAATCGGCCTGCCGGCCATCATCCGCCCCTCCTTCACCATGGGCGGCACCGGCGGCGGCATCGCCTATAACCGCGCCGAATTTTTCGACATCATCCAGTCCGGTCTCGACGCCTCGCCCACCACCGAAGTCCTCATCGAGGAATCGGTGCTCGGCTGGAAGGAATACGAGATGGAGGTGGTCCGCGACCGCGCGGATAATTGCATCATCGTGTGCTCGATCGAGAACCTTGATCCGATGGGCGTGCACACGGGCGATTCCATCACCGTGGCGCCGGCGCTCACCTTGACCGACAAGGAATACCAGATGATGCGCAACGCCTCGATCGCGGTGTTGCGCGAGATCGGGGTGGAAACCGGCGGCTCCAACGTGCAGTTTGCCGTCAATCCCGAGACCGGCCGCCTCGTCGTCATCGAGATGAACCCGCGCGTCTCGCGCTCGTCCGCGCTCGCCTCCAAGGCGACCGGCTTCCCGATCGCCAAGGTCGCTGCCAGGCTTGCCGTCGGCTACACGCTGGACGAGCTCGACAACGACATCACCGGCGGCGCCACGCCCGCCTCCTTCGAGCCCTCGATCGACTATGTCGTCACCAAGATCCCGCGTTTCGCCTTCGAGAAGTTCCCCGGCGCCGACAATGTGCTGACCACGGCCATGAAGTCGGTGGGCGAGGTCATGGCCATCGGCCGCACCTTCGCCGAATCGCTGCAGAAGGCCCTGCGCGGGCTCGAAACCGGGCTCACCGGTCTCGACGAGATCGAGATCCCGGGCCTGGGCGCGGCGGGCGACAGTGGCGACGACAGGAACGCCATCCGCGCCGCCCTCGGCACGCCCACGCCCGACCGGCTGCGCATGGTCGCGCAGGCCATCCGCATGGGCACGCCGCTTGCCGACGTGCATGCCATGTGCAAGATCGACCCGTGGTTCCTGGAGCAGATCGAGGCCATCATCGCCATGGAGGCGCGCGTGCGCGAGCACGGCCTGCCGGGCGACGCCCAGAACCTGCGGCTTTTGAAGACCATGGGCTTTTCCGATGCGCGGCTGGGCTCGCTGTCGGGCACGTCGGCCGAGACCGTGGCGAAGCTGCGCCGCGACCTCGACGTCCACCCGGTCTACAAGCGCATCGACACCTGTGCTGCCGAATTCGCCTCGCCCACGGCCTATATGTATTCCACCTACGAGACGCCCTTTGCAGGCATGCTGGCCGACGAGGCGCAGGTCTCGGACCGCAAGAAAGTCGTCATCCTCGGCGGCGGGCCGAACCGCATCGGCCAGGGCATCGAGTTCGACTATTGCTGCTGCCATGCCGCCTTCGCGCTTGCCGAAGCCGGTTACGAATCCATCATGGTCAACTGCAACCCCGAGACCGTCTCGACCGATTACGACACCTCCGACCGGCTCTATTTCGAGCCGCTGACCGACGAGGACGTGCTGGAGATCCTGCGTGCCGAACAGGCGAAGGGCGAGCTCGTCGGCGTCATCGTGCAGTTCGGCGGCCAGACGCCGCTGAAGCTTGCCGACGCGCTGGAAAAGGCCGGCATCCCGATTCTCGGCACCGCGCCCGACATGATCGATCTGGCCGAAGACCGCGACCGCTTCCAGAAGCTGCTCGTCAAGCTCGGCCTCAAGCAGCCGAAGAACGGCATCGCCTATTCGGTGGAGCAGGCGCGCGTCGTGGCCTCCGAGCTCGGCTTCCCGCTGGTCGTGCGCCCGTCCTACGTTTTGGGCGGCCGCGCCATGCAGATCATCCATGACGAGACCATGCTGCAGAATTATCTGCTCGACGTGGTGCCGGGCCTGGTGCCCGAGGAGATCCGCCAGAAATACCCGGCCGACAAGACCGGCCAGATCAACACATTGTTGTCCAAGAACCCGCTGCTCTTCGACACCTATCTGACCGAGGCCACCGAGATCGATGTCGACGCGCTGTGCGACGGCACCGATGTCCACGTGTCGGGCATCATGGAACATATCGAGGAGGCGGGCATCCATTCGGGCGATTCGGCCTGCTCGCTGCCCGTCCATTCGCTGTCGCCCGAGCTCGTGTCCGAACTCGAGCGCCAGACGGCGGCGCTGGCAAAAGCGCTGCATGTCGGCGGGCTGATGAACGTGCAATACGCCGTCAAGGACGGCGAGGTCTATGTGCTCGAGGTCAACCCGCGCGCGTCTCGCACCGTGCCCTTCGTGGCCAAGACCATCGGCAAGCCGATCGCCAAGATCGCCGCCCGCATCATGGCCGGCGAGAGCCTCGACGGCGCCTGGTCGCATTATGGCGCGCGCCCGGACCTGAAGAATCTCGGCCACATCGCGGTCAAGGAAGCCGTCTTCCCCTTCGCCCGCTTCCCCGGCGTCGACACGCTGCTCGGCCCCGAGATGAAGTCGACCGGCGAGGTGATGGGCCTCGACCGCGATTTCGCGATGGCCTTTGCCAAGGCGCAGCTGGGTGCCGGCGTCGACCTGCCGCGTTCGGGCACCGTCTTCGTCTCGGTGCGCGACGAGGATAAGAAGGGTGTGCTGCCGGCCGTCCAGATGCTGGCCGATATCGGCTTCCGGGTGCTGGCCACGAGTGGCACCCAGCGTTTCCTGGCCGAAAACGGCATTGCGGCCGAAAAGGTCAACAAGGTTCTGGAAGGCCGCCCCCACATCGAGGACGCCATCCGCAACCGCCAGGTCCAGCTGGTCTTCAACACCACCGACGGCCAGAAGGCGGTCTCCGACTCCAAATCGCTCCGCCGCGCCGCCCTCATGCAGAAGGTGCCCTATTACACCACCCTGTCGGGCATGAAGGCGGTGGCCCAGGCCATCAAGGCGCTGAAGGCCGGCAGCCTGGAAGTCCGCCCGCTGCAGAGCTATTTCGGGTAGGCACCGACCACCCCTTCTCCCCTTGTGGGAGAAGGTGGCCTCGCGAAGCGAGGTCGGATGAGGGGTATGGAGCGGTAGGCCGAAGGCCGATTAATCGTCGATTGAAGCGACGAACGGTGAGAGCCCGGTCCGCCTTCGGGCGGATCTGAAGGTCCAGTGGATGGCGGGCATGGCGGCCCCCCCTACCTCCCCCTTGTGGGGAGGTCGACGCGGAGCGTCGGGTGGGGTCGCGACGGTGAAGAAACCCCCACCCGGCGGCCTGGCGTCCGCCGACCTCCCCACAAGGGGGGTAGAGACCCTCGCCTTACCCGTCAGCGCCGGCAGCTGCCCACGCCCGATACTCCCCCACCAGCCCCTCATACTCCTCCATCGCCGGAAACTCCGCAAAGCTCCGCACCGCCCCTGTTTCCGCGAATGCCAACTTGGTGCTGGTATAGGTCTCCATGAAGGGGCGGAACCAGCCGGTGTCATCGAACATGGTCGGCCGCACATTGACGAAGGGCATGCCTTCCGGCCGCGTGAACATCCAGCTCATGCAGTACGGGCAGAAATAATGGAGTATGTCCGGCCCGTGCAACCCGCCGATCACCGGCTCGCCCTTCGTCACCTCGAAGCCGTCGGCCGGGATCATCGCGGTCAGCGAATAGGCGCTGGCCGACATCTTCTGGCAGCCGCGGCAGTGGCAGGCGCTGGTGGCGATCGGCGGCTTCGACACGCGGATTTCGACCCGGCCGCAGCGGCATGAGCCGGAAAGGGGAAGGGATGGTGGCATGATCGTCTCCTGTGCTGCGGCACCCTAGCGCGATTCCCGCAGCCACTCCACCTTCGTCATCCCAGGGCGGAGCCGAAGCGTGAGCGGAGGCGCAGACCCTGGGATCCATGCCTGAAAAATGCGGCCGCGCGAGGCGGCGGGCGAAGGGTGCCCGTTCTGCATCGCTCCGCGCTTCGTCTCCGTTCGGGCCTGGATCCTCGGGTCAAGCCCGAGGATGACGCAGTGGAATGTTTCGAACTTCCACTTATCCACACCCCCATGCACCTCCCCCATACTCCCCCCGGCCTGACACGAAGGGAGGCGGCGATGGACGGAACTCTGGCAATCGAGGCGAACCGGGCGGCGCTGAAGCGCATCGTCGCGGGGCTGGTCGACATGGCCGGGTTCGCCGACGGTCCTCATCCTGAGGTGCCCACTGATGCCGGGCCTCGAAGGACCATCCCCCGCATTCTCTGGTGTGCCATCCTGAAAATCCTCCGCCCGGCCGAATCCGCCGCCCGGCGGCTGATCATCGCGGCCGCCCACGGCCTGGTCGTGCCGGCGCCGGTGCGCAACACGGAGCCGAAGCCCGCGCCCCTCGAACCGCTGCTGCGCCGCTTCGGCATCGCCGTCACAATGGCGCCCGCCGACCTCTCCGCGATCCTCCCCCGTTCACGGGGGAGGGGGACCATGCGAAGCATGGKGGRGGGGGCGCCGGGGGCGCCCTCCGCTCCGCGACGCCTCAGCCTTCCCCTCTTCGATCCGCCGCGCCATCCCGGCCCGTCGCGCGCCCGCCATGTGCCCACACATTCCGCCCCGCGCATCTGCGTCCCGGGCGTCACGGAGCCGGCGCCGCTGCCGCCGCGGCCCTCGCCCGGCGATCGTGTCGGCGCCGAAGGCCTGACCCGGCGCCTGGCGGCGCTCATTGCCGCGCTCGACGATCTGCCCGGGCAGGCCAGGCGGTATGTTCGGCTGAGCGCCCGGCGCCGTGCGGGGCCGGCGCCAAGCCGCTTGCCGATCCGGCGGACCCGGCCGCCCGGCGGAAGGCTCGCCCGCTATGATCCCGCCGCCGCCCCTGTCGGCAACATCCGCGAGATCGACGAGATCCTCGCCCATGCCCATGCGCTCGCCCTCCACGCGCTGGACAGGCCCGACACGTCCTGAGGCGCGGGCGAGGCCGCTTTCGGCGCGCCGGGCATCGGGGCAGGCCGCCATGATCCGGCCTGCGACAATCCGTTCCGCCACCTCGTATTGCGTACATGCATAGATGCGCATATACGTTGATACGAATATTAATGGAGGATCCGATGAGACTCGCTTCGCAGCCCAAGGGCGAACGCTATTCGCCGCTCTACTTCCTGTCCAGCCTCGGCGCCGGCGGTCTCGCCGTCTCCTTCTTCATGTATCTGATGTGGATGACGCCGCGCCCCGGCCAGCCCATCCCAACTTTCGCCAGCCTGCTCGCCGCCTTCCAGGAGGGCGGCATGGCGATGCAGGCGATGATCGTCGTCAGCCTTCTGGCCTTCCTCTATTTCGCCGTCACCCATGTGCGGCTCCTGGTCTGGAATCTGCGCCAGGCCGCGGCGTGGAAGCAGAGCGAGGCCTATGCGGCCTTTCGCCAGGGCAATGCCGAGAGCCAGTTGATGGTGGTGCCGCTGACGCTGGCCATGTCCGTCAATGTCGCCTTCATCGCGGGCGCGGTCTTCGTGCCCGGCCTGTGGGGCATCGCCGAATATCTCTTCCCCTTCGCCATTCTCGCCTTCGCGGCGATCGGCGTCCATGCGCTGCGCATCTTCACCGGCTTTCTCGGCCGCGTGCTGACGGAAGGCGGCTTTTCCTGCGCCAAGAACAATTCGCTGGGCCAGATGCTGTCGGTCTTCGCGCTCGCCATGGTCGGCGTCGGCTTTTCGGCTTCGGCCGCCATGAGCCAGAACCTCGTCACCTCGGCCATCGCCTTCATGGGTGCCGCATTCTTCGTCACGGCGGCGCTGGTCATGGGCGCCATCATGCTGGTGCTCGGCTTCCGCGCCATGATGGAGAACAAGGCCGACAAGGAGACCGCGCCGACCCTGTGGATCGTCATTCCCTTCGTCACCGTGGCCGGCATCGCGATCTACCGGCTCAACATGGCGCTGATGCATAATTTCGGCGTCGCATGGGCGCCGGGCTCGGTCTTTTCCTACCTCACCTTCCTGCTCGCCCTGCAGCTGGTCTTCGGCCTGATCGGCTATGCGGTGATGAAGCGCTTCGGCTATTTCGAGCACTACATCGCCGGCGAAGGCCGCTCGCCCGGGTCCTTCGCCCTGATCTGCCCCGGCGTGGCGCTGTTCGTCTTCGCCAATTTCTTCATCAATCCGGGGCTGGTCGGCATCGGCCTGGTGGAGGCCTATTCGCCGGTCTATTTCGCGCTCTACCTGCCGCTGGTCGTGCTGCAGCTCAAGACCATCCAGGTCTACTGGAAGCTCAACGCCAAGCTGGTGGCCGAGGAGCCGAAAGTGCCGGCACGCATGGTTCCCGCCGAATAGGCGGGGAGATCGGGGCGCCGCGATGCTGAGGCATGGCGGCGCCTGCTCTTTTACCGTCCGGGCCGTCCCGTCTTGCCGGGGCGGCGCTTCTTCTTGCGCTCGTCTGCCGGGTCCTCGTAGGAGCCGGCGCCGGCGCGGTGGCGCTTCACGATGGCCGGGTCCTCGGCCTGCGGTTTCGGCGGCACCGCCTTGCCGGTCGGCTTTTCGGTGCGCCCGACCGTCATCTCGTCCAGCGTGTTCTTGCGGAACAGCGTGTTGCCCGCCGGGGTGGCGTAATCGCCCGAGCGGCCCATGTCGTCGAGCTCCGGCTTGGCGAAGAGCGGGCCGCCCTGCGCGGCCTTCGGCTTCCCGCCGCGCCCCTTGGCCGCGTCGCGCCGGCTCTTCTGGGTGTTCTCCACGCCCACGTCGCGCGCCAGTGGGTCGTCGGCGATGGCGAGTTCCGTCTCCTGCAGCCGCTTGATCTCGTCGCGCAGCCTTGCCGCACGCTCGAAGTCGAGATCGGCGGCGGCGTCGCGCATCTCCTTTTCCAGATGCTGGAGATGCGTCTTGAGATTGGCGCCCACCATCTCGCCCTTGCCGGTGATGCCGGAGATGTCGGCGCGCACATGGTCGCGCTCGTAGACCGAATCCAGAATGTCGGAGATACGCGCCTTGACCGATTCCGGGGTGATGCCGTGGGCGGTGTTCCAGGCGACCTGCTTCTCGCGGCGGCGCGCGGTCTCGTCCATGGCGCGCTGCATCGATCCGGTGATCTTGTCGGCATAAAGGATCACCTTGCCGTCGACATTACGCGCCGCGCGGCCGATGGTTTGCACCAGCGATGTCTCCGAGCGCAGGAACCCTTCCTTGTCGGCGTCCAGGATCGCCACCAGCGCGCATTCGGGAATGTCGAGCCCCTCGCGCAGGAGGTTGATGCCGACCAGCACGTCGAAGGCGCCGAGCCTGAGATCGCGGATGATCTCGATGCGCTCCAGCGTGTCGATGTCGGAATGCATGTAGCGCACGCGCACGCCCTGCTCATGCAGATATTCGGTCAGGTCCTCGGCCATGCGCTTGGTCAGGACGGTGCACAGTGTGCGGTAGCCCTTGGCCGCGGTCTCGCGGATCTCGCCCAGCACGTCGTCGACCTGCGCCTTGGCCGGGCGCACCTCGACCGGCGGGTCGATCAGGCCGGTCGGCCGGATCACCTGTTCGGCGAACACGCCCCCCGCCTGCTCCATCTCCCAGTTGCCGGGGGTGGCCGAGACGGCGACCGAGAGCGGGCGCATGGCATCCCACTCCTCGAAGCGCAGCGGCCGGTTGTCCATGCAGGACGGCAGGCGGAAGCCGTATTCGGCCAGTGTCGCCTTGCGCCGGAAATCGCCGCGATACATGCCGCCGATCTGCGGAATCGTGACGTGGCTCTCGTCGACGAAGACGATGGCGTTGTCGGGCACGTATTCGAACAGCGTCGGCGGCGGGTCGCCCGGACGGCGCCCGGTCAGATAGCGCGAATAGTTCTCGATGCCGGCGCAGGAGCCGGTCGCCTCCAGCATCTCGAGGTCGAAGCGCGTGCGCTGTTCCAGCCGCTGGGCTTCCAGCAGCCGGCCCGCCTTCTCCAGCTCGACCAGCCGGTGCTTCAGCTCTTCCTTGATCGACTTGGTGGCCTGGTTCAGCGTCGGCCGCGGCGTCACGTAGTGCGAGTTGGCGTAGATCTTGACGCTCTTCAGCTCGCCCGTCTTTTGGCCAGTCAGCGGGTCGAATTCGGTGATCTGCTCGATCTCGTCGCCGAACAGCGAGACGCGCCAGGCTGCGTCTTCCAAGTGGGCGGGGAAGATCTCGATCGTGTCGCCGCGCACGCGGAACGAGCCGCGCGCGAAGCCGGCATCGGCGCGCTTGTATTGCTGCGCCACGAGATCGGCCAGCAGCTGGCGCTGGTCGATGCGGTCGCCGACCTCCATCTGGAAGGTCATGGCGGTGTAGGTCTCGACCGAGCCGATACCGTAGATGCAGGACACCGAGGCGACGATGATGACGTCGTCGCGCTCCAGCAGCGAGCGCGTGGCCGAGTGGCGCATGCGGTCGATCTGCTCGTTGATCGAGGATTCCTTCTCGATATAGGTGTCCGAGCGCGGCACGTAGGCCTCGGGCTGGTAGTAGTCGTAATAGGAGACGAAATACTCCACCGCATTGTCGGGGAAGAAGTTCTTGAACTCCGAATAGAGCTGCGCGGCCAGCGTCTTGTTGGGCGCCAGGATGAGGGCCGGGCGCTGCGTCTCCTCGATCACCTTGGCCATGGTGAAGGTCTTGCCCGAGCCGGTGACGCCGAGCAGCACCTGGGTGCGCTCGTTCTCGTCGATGCCGGCGACGAGATCGGCGATGGCGCGCGGCTGGTCGCCGGCTGGCTGGTATTCGGTCTGCATCCTGAAGGGGATGCCCCCTTCCGATTTCTGCGGCCGTTCGGGCCGGTGCGGCACCCAGCCATCGCCCTTCAGATTGGGGTCGCCGCTTTCGATCAGCCGCGAGAGCGCCGCCACCGTGGCGGTGACGCCGGAATTGTCGAGGCCGGCCGCATCCTCCAGCGCGATGTCCATGCCGGCCACCGGATTGAGGCCGGCCGCGGCGCGTTCTTTCGGCGAGGCCGCGCCGCCCATCGAGGTGCCGCGCGCGGTCTTGCTCGGCGCGGCGGATCGGGCGGGGATCTTCTTGGCGGGCTTGGCCTTTTCACCCCCTCCCGTCGCTGCGCGACGACCTCCCCCATCGGAGGGGGAGGTGGAGCGAGCCGCGCCGCGCTCACCCGACCCTCGATGGGGAGGGTCGGACCCAAGGTCCGGGGAGGGGTGCTCGGCCTCGGCGGCGATCTGGCGCGCCCAGTCGGAAACCGGGCCCGTCAGCGGCGCGCCTTCGAAATCGGCTTGCGGCGCTTCCCCGAAGCCGGAGGTTTCGGCGTCGGAAGCGTCGCGGCCGTTCTGCCGCGCGGGGGTCTTGCTCGATCGGGATGTCATCGCGGGCAATATGGAGAGGCTTCGCGGCGATTGGAAGGCCGGTCGGCGCGCGGCGATCGATTTGCCGACCCTCCTGACGGGGCGTTGTCAGGAGCGCGCGATGTCTTTGGGTCGGAGAAAATGCGTCAGCCGCGCCGCGGCCGGAGCCAGACCGTCCCATTCCCCCTGCCATTCGAACCGTGCCAGCGCGGCCGTGGGAAATTTTGCCCGCATCTGCCGCAGCGCGGAAGGATCGGACTGCACGCTCGCCAGCATCGTTGCGAACTCCTCCATCCCCGGATTGTGGCCCACCACGAGCAGTGTCCCGATCTGCCCCGGCGTCTCGCTCACGAGGGACAGCAGGTCGTCCGGGCCCGCCATGTAGAGCCGGTCCGGAAAGACGGCCTCGGGAAGGTCGGGCAGGCATGGCGCCGCCAGCGTCCAGGTGGCCCGGGTCCTTGCCGCCGGCGAGACGATGACAAGGTCAGGCAGCCAGCCCCGGCGCGCCATCTCTTCTCCCATCAGCGGCGCGGCCTTCAGTCCGCGCGGCGCGAGCGGCCGGTCGAAATCGGCAAGTCCGGCATCGTCCCAGCTGGATTTGGCGTGGCGCAGGAGGAGGAGCGTGCGCGTCGCCATTCAGCGGCGGGTCCGCGGCTGGGCCGGACATAATCCCGATGGGGCGTGGTGCCGAGACATCGGCGCAGGATGATCTTTCATGGCGCGTCCCGCAAGCCACCGCCTCGCCGTGCGTTGGCGCGCATTGCGCCTGCTTGTCGCAGGGGCATGTCGCCGGTAGCCAGCCATCCGGCACCCGACTATGGTCGCGACAACTTCACGCATGACGCGCTGGTTGCCCGATTGGAAAATCGCCTGAGACGCATCGCCCTCGCTGGCGCCTTCATGGCGATGGCCGCGCTTGTCTTCGCGATCCCGGTCCATCACGGCCACATGCTTCAGATGCAGTTGGCGCAGGTCGGGGGCGCGGCCGAAAAGCCCGCCAGCCCGACCGATGAGCCGCACGCGCATCATCATGTTCGTCATGCGGCCGGCCACGACCACGGGGCGCATGTCCATCATCACGCCGCCGCCGATGATGCTCAGTCCGCTGGCGCGGATCACGAGGCGGACCATTCCAGCCACGACATGCCGCGCTGTCCGGTCTGCAGCCTCGCCAAGGCGGCCACGGCCCTGGTGGCACCGGACCCCGTCATCCTGTCTGGCCGTGTCCGATACCAGGCACCCCTGCCGGTCGCCGATGCCGTCGAGCGACCGTCTTCGCAGCATTTCAGCCCAGTCCAGCCCCGCGCTCCGCCGATCGTGGCCTGAGCAACGGCGCTTCGCGCGCCGCCAGACCACATCAATTTATCGGAGACTGTCATGATCAGAACGATCACTTCGGCTGCGCTGTGCGCGGCCTTCCTCGGCCTGTCCGCAAATGCCCTGCACGCCCATGCCACGCTGGAGGTCCAGCAGGCGCCCGCCAATTCCTACTACAAGGTCGTCCTGCGCACGCCCCATGGCTGCAGCGGCTCTCCCACCATCGCGGTCCGGCTGCAGATTCCCGAAGGCGTCACTGGTGCCAAGCCGCAGCCCAAATGGGGCTGGGAAGTCGAAGCGGTGACGGAAGAGCTGGCCGAGCCGATCACCGACAGCCACGGCAACACCATCACGACCCGTGTGTCGGAAATCCACTGGACGGGCGGTCGTCTGCTCGACGCGCATTATGACGAGTTCGTCGTCCGTGTCCGGCTGCCGAACACACCTGGCGAGACGGTCTATTTCCCCGCCGTGCAGGAATGTGAGGAAGGCGCCGATCGCTGGATCGAGATCCCGGCCGAAGGCCAGAGCGCCCGCGACCTGGACTATCCCGCGCCCCGGGTGACGCTCACCGCACCCAATTGACGGCGGACGGAGCGGCGTTTCGTGCGCCGCTCCGTTTCACGCTGGAGGACCGACATGCGCTGCCCTCTCCGTGTCGCAAGCCTGCTGCTTTTCCTGGTGCTGGCGCTTGCGCCGCGCCTTGCCCTGGCGCATGCGGTGCTGCTCGAAACCGAGCCTTCCGCGGATAGCGTCCTTGATGTCGCGCCGGACCGGATCACCATCGGCTTCAACGAGGCCGTGCGGCCCGTGATCTTTCGCCTGCTCGACGCGTCGGGCCGAACGCTTGCCGACACGGATGCCGCCCGTGCCATCGACCAGCGGGTCGCGTTGCCCCTCGACGGTGAACTGCCCGCAGGCGGGTACATCGTGACCTGGCGGGTCATTTCCGCCGACTCGCATCCGGTCGGCGGCTCCTTCCGCTTCGCTGTCGGTGCGTTTCCCGAAGCGTGGTCGGGCGAGGCTGTGCCCGCCGCCCAGCAGGAAGCGCGCGGCTGGGTCGTGGCCGCTGCCGGCTTCAGGGCAATCTATCTCGCTGCTTTGCTGGTGGCGGCCGGTGGCGCCTGGTTCGCTATCCTCGTGGCCCGCGACCAGCATGAAGTGACAGCCCATGCATCGCGGGTCGTCCGCGTCGCCGCCATCACGGGCGGAATTGCGGGCCTGATCGGCATCTACCTTCAGGGCGGCTTGCTGCTGGCGGCGGCTCCCTCGGAGATGCTGAGCCCTTCGCTCTGGATCGCCAGCCTGGCGACGCCGATCGGCGGGGCGCTCTTGGCCAGCGCGGTCATGCTCTTCTTCCTGGCGGCGACATGCCGCCGCGCCGCGCCAGGTCAGGCGGCGGCGATCGTGGCGCTGCTGGCGATGCTGCCGCTCGGCATGGCGGGCCATGCGGCGACGTCGGAACCGCGCTTGCTGACCGCGCCCGCCGTCATGCTGCACGTCGTCGTGGCTGCCTTCTGGGTCGGATCGCTGCCGCCCCTGCTCTTTGCGGTTCGCCGGCTTCCAACCGGCACGGCAGCGCGCCTGCTGGAACGCTTTTCCGGCCGCGCGGTCGTCGCCGTCGTCCTGCTGGTCGCGGCGGGCACGGTCCTCGGCGTCCTTCAGATGCGCGGTCTGGCCGCGCTCTGGCAGACGAGTTACGGTCTCGTGTTGGCCGCCAAGCTGGCTCTCGTCGCCGGCCTGATGTCGATCGCCATCCAGAACAAGGCTGGCCTGACGCATCTGCTGGCGGCAGGCGACGCTTCGGCGGCCCGCCGGCTGATCCGCAATATCCGCCTCGAGATCGGGCTGGTCGGCATGGTCATGGTTCTCACCGCCCTGCTCGGCTTCAATACGCCGCCGCGCGGGCTGTCGGCGACCGTTCATGATGAGATGTCCGGTCATGGCCATGACCATGGGCACAGCCATGAGCACGGCCATTCTCAAGACCACGACCAGCCCTCCGTGATTGTCCGGGAACTGACGGTCCGCGGCACGACGGCGGTGATGCGGCTGTCGCCCGCGCGAGCGGGTCGCAACACGATGTCCGTTGCGCTGCGGGGCGCGGACGGCAATCCGATCGAGGCACTTGAGGTCGAGGCACGGATTTCCGCGGCCGAACTGGGCATCGAGGCTGCGACGCGCCAGCTCGCGCCCGGCGACGATGACTACGCGCTGACGACGTCCGACATGGCGATCGGCGGCACGTGGCAGATCCGTATCGATGCGCTGGTGACGGATTTCGACAAGCCGATCTTCGGCTTCGAGGTGGAGATCGACTAGCCGTGATGTCGGCGATTGTTGGCTGACCGGCAGGCCCGGCCTGGGCGAGGCTCTCCGGCGCGACCGGGCCACGGCCATATTGACTAATGTAATAACATTACGTATCTCGCTCTGAGATCGGGCGGTGGCCCTTCGGGATGCCGCACGACCTTTTTCCGAAAGCGAGGCTCATGCTCGACCAGACCCAACCTTCGAAACGCCTCCCCGTCACCGTACTTTCGGGCTTTCTCGGCGCCGGAAAGACGACGCTTCTCAACCATGTGCTCAACAATCGCGAGGGCCGCCGCGTCGCCGTCATCGTGAACGACATGAGCGAAGTGAACATCGATGCCGCCCTGGTGCGCGAGGGCGGCGCCGATCTCTCGCGGACCGAGGAGCAGCTGGTCGAAATGACCAATGGCTGCATCTGCTGCACCCTGCGCGACGATCTCCTGGCGGAGGTCCGGCGGCTGTCGCAGGAAGGCCGGTTCGATTATCTGCTGATCGAGGGTACCGGCATCGCCGAACCCCTGCCGGTCGCCACGACCTTCGATTTCCGCGACGAGGCGGGGCAGAGCCTCTCCGACATTTCGCGGCTCGACACGATGGTGACGGTGGTCGACGCGGCCAACCTGCTCAAGGATTACGCCTCGCACGATTTCCTGCGTGACCGCGGCGAGACAGCCGGGGAGGGCGATGACCGGGCGCTTGTCGATCTTCTCGTCGAGCAGATCGAATTCGCCGATGTCATCGTGCTCAACAAGGTGACCGATGCCAAGGCGGGCGAACTCAAGCAGGCACGAAGCATCGTGCGGGCGCTGAATGCCGATGCGCGCATCATCGAGACCGATTTCGGGCGCGTGCCCCTGGATCAGGTTCTCGACACGGGGCTTTTCGATTTCGAGAAGGCCGCCCAGCATCCGCTCTGGTACAAGGAGCTGAACGGCTTCGCCGATCATGTGCCCGAGACCGAGGAATATGGGATCCGCTCCTTCGTCTACCGGGCACGGCGCCCCTTCGACCCGACGAAACTCCAGGCGTTCATCGATCGGTCCTGGCCGGGCGTGATCCGCGCGAAGGGCTTTTTCTGGCTGGCCACGCGACCGCACCACGTGGGCGAACTCAGCCAGGCCGGCGCGCTGGTGCGGACGGGCCGGCGCGGCCGCTGGTGGTCGTCGGTGCCGAAGCATCGCTGGCCCGATCATCCCGACTTTCACGCCGTGATGGAGGCCTATATCGATCCGGTTTGGGGTGATCGTCGGCAGGAACTGGTCTTCATCGGCAACCAGCAGATGAACGAGGTTCGCATCCGTGCGGAACTCGACGCCTGTCTGGTGGAGGACGAGGAATTCCTGCCCGAGAACTGGCGCGGTCTTGATGATCCCTTCCCGGACTGGGAGCGGAACGCCGCATGAAGTTCGACGATCTGAAATGGGCTGTCGGCACTTTCGTGTCGGCATTGCGCGACCCGAAGGCTGCCGCGCATATCGACTGCGAGTGCCATCCCAAGCTGGGCTACGCCGGCCCGCGCTCGGTGAAGACGCAAGGAATCGGCGCGCCGGAGTCGCGAGACGACGGCGCGCAGGACGATTCCGTCAGATCCGACCGGTCAGAAGCAGGATCAGAACGATGATCAGGACCACACCGGCGATGCCGGAGGGACCGTATCCCCAGCCGCGCGAGTGGGGCCATGCCGGGATGGCTCCGATCAGAAGCAGGATGAGAATGATGAGAAGTATCGTGCCAACGCCCATTTGTGTCTCCTTCACGCAGGTGTGATTGCGGCTTCTCAATGCTCGGCACGGGGAAAGGTTCCTCCGTCGACCTCATTGCCGCCTTCCTTGTGCCATGCTTCAGCCGGTATCCCGGCATGCATGGGCGGTCAGGAACGCATCGGGCGCGCTTCGGCCTGGCCATTGCGCAGGTCGGGCAGGAACACGGTCAGCAACCCCAGGAACGGCAGGTAGGAGGTCAGGCGGTAGACGTAATCGATGCCCTGTGCGTCGGCCAGCACGCCCAACGCCACCGCGCCAATTCCACCGAGCCCGAAGGCCAGGCCGAAGAATATGCCGGCCACCATGCCCACGCGTCCGGGGATCAGTTCCTGCGCGAAAACGATGATCGCGGGAAAGGCCGAGGAGAGCATCACCGCGATCAGAACCGAAAACGAAGCGGTCCAGAAGAGGTTCGCGAAGGGCAGCGCCAGCGCGAAGGGCAGCACGCCCAGGATCGAGATCCATATCACTGTCTTCGCGCCGAAACGGTCTCCTAACGGTCCTCCGATGACGACGCCCGCTGCAGCACCCCCCAGGAAGAGGAACAGCAGCAGCTGCGATTCCTGGATCGTCACCCCGAAACGCTCGATGACGAAGAAGGTGTAGTAGCTCGTGAAGGCGGCCATATAGATGTGCTTGGTGAAGACCAGCGTGATCAGCACCACGAGCGCCCAGACGATGCGCTTGCGCGAGAGAAGCAATTCTCGTGAGGGCTTGGGTCGGGTGGCGTTGCGCCGCAGATAGCGCATATACCAGTTGCCGATCTGCCAGAGCACGACCATGCCGAGAAGGGCCATCAGCGAAAACCAGCCCACGCTCTCCTGCCCTCGCGGCACCACGATGAAGGCCGCGAGCAACGGCCCGATGGCCGTGCCTGCATTGCCGCCGACCTGGAACACGGATTGGGCGAGGCCGAAACGCCCGCCCGACGCCATGCGGGCCACGCGCGAGGCTTCCGGATGGAAGATCGCCGAGCCCACCCCGATCAATGCCGCCCCCGCCAGAAGCATCTCGTATTGCGTGGCAAAGCCCAGCATCAGCAGGCCCAGCATGGTCGAGCCCATGCCGAAGGCCAGCGAATAGGGCAGGGGCCGCTTGTCGGCGTAGAGCCCCACGAGCGGCTGCAGGACCGAAGCGGTGACCTGGAAGGCCATGGTCAGAAGCCCGATCTGCCAGAAGGACAGGTGATAGTCGTCCTTCAGCATCGGATAGATAGCCGCGATCAGCGACTGCATCACATCGTTTAGCATGTGGCAGAAGCTGAGGGCGAAAAGCACGGTGAATGCCGTGTTCTCGGCGGCGAGGACGGGCTTGGCGGTGGTGTCGGTCACGTGAAAACTCCGGTATCGAACGCGCTATAGGCGCATTGCCGGCGAATGACTTTCGTGATTTGGTCTAACAGTTTCGCAACTGGGCCACATTCATGGCGGAATCGTTACACGTCGCCCCGCCATTTCTGGAAACTGAAGCGCTTGCCGGGCGCCTGGCGGCGATCGAGGATTCGCGTGAGCCCGCCGTGACGCTCGCCGGCGAATATCCCGACGGCCACAAGGTGACCGCGCACCGTCACGGGCGGGCGCAGTTGCTGCACGCGCTTGCGGGGGTCGTCACTGTCTCCACGCAGGCGGGCCGCTGGATGGTGCCGCCCGACCACGCCATGTGGATTCCCGCCGGCGTCGTGCACTCCGTCGAGATGCTGGGCGACGTGAGCATGCGGTCGGTCTATGTGCGCGAGGACGCCAGCGCGCGATTGCCCACGGCGCTTCGGGTCATGGGCATGTCGGATCTGATGCGCAGCCTGCTGATCGAAGCCGTGGCGATGGGGCCGGTCGAGGCCGAAGACCGCCGCCGCACGCTGCTGCTCGAACTGCTTGTCGCCGAGATCGCGCATCTGCCGGAACGCCCGCTTGGCCTGCCAATGCCTTCGGACGCCCGGCTTGTCGCTCTCTGCCGCGGGTTCCTGGGCGCCCCGTCCGCCCGGGCAACCATCGATGACTGGGCCGAGCGTTCGGGAATGAGCCGGCGGACCTTCACCCGTGCCTTCGCGCGCGAAACCGGGCTGGGGCTTTCCGCATGGCGCCAGCAGGCCTGCCTCTTCGCCGCCTTGCCGAGGCTGGCCGAGGGGGAGCCGATCACCACGGTCGCCCTCGACCTCGGTTATGAAAGCGTGCCGGCCTTCATCACCATGTTCAAGCGCATGCTGGGCATGGCGCCGCGCGCCTATCTGCGCGGCGCCCAACTGGCCGAGACGGCTACTCCTCGCCGCCCCGCATGAAAGTCAGCCCGACCGCCGTGCCCGACGCGAAACCGCGCCAGTAGGTGTGCCCGTCTTCGGGCTCGCCATTGTCGTCGAGCGCCGCCACGCCGGCGGACCCATCCTCGATGAGGTCGAGATAGCCTGCCTTCTCTTCATCCTGCTTGAGATGAAGATCGAGGAAGGCCGTGGCGAAGTGCTGGGCGATGTTGTTCATGCGCACCGTATCCCAGACCGGGTCGGCATAATGGTCGAAGGGCGACCAGCCGAGCGTTTCGGAATGGGCATAGGATTCGGCCGGTGCCGGGATGGGCGCGGCCGCATTGTGGTTGGCGTTCTCGAAAGTCAGCAGGTAGCGCTCGACGCCTGCCGTCTCCTCGAAGATGCGGCGAATGCCGTTCTCGTAGCCCGAGACGTCGTCGATGCTGCCGGCCATCAGCATTATCGGCGCCCGCAGGCCCGACAGCCCGTCGGCGTCCCAGAAACCGGTGTTCATGCCCCACGGACCGATGGCGATGACCGCGCGAACCCGCTCGTCAAGCATTGCAGCGTGTTCGTCGGAACCGGCAATGTGGCGGCGCAGCGTGCCGTCGCGGGCGCCCCACTCATAGGCCGTGCTGGCCTCCGTGACGCCGCCGCCGGCCGCAACGATGGCACCGTAGCCGCCCATGGAATAACCGACGATGCCGGTGCGCTCCACATCGACGAGACCGGCGAGAATGCCGTCATCCTCGCCCGAAAGCCGGTCGATCTCGGCAAGCACGAACAGTTGGTCGAGGGGGCGATTGACGAGGGTGGAGCCGAAAGCCGTCTGGTCGGAATAGGTCGAATCACGATGGTCGATCGCCGCGACGACGTAGCCCTTGCTGGCGAGGTTCTCGGCCAGATGCGCCATCAGGAACCGGTTGCCGGGATAGCCGTGCGAGAGAATCACGAGCGGAAAATCCCCTTCGGCGGCAGGGTCCGCATCGCGCACGCCGCGCCCGCGGATCGTGGCCGTGGTCTCGCCGTCGCGAAGTTCGATGTCGTAGCTGCCTTCAGCCGCGGTTCCATCCGCGGCGGGATACCAGACCTCCACCGTCAGTTCCCGATCGTAGCGGGGATGGTCCCCACCCTCGACGACATTGACGATGTCGACCTGGTCGCTGTTCACCAGGTCCAGCGTGACCACGCCCACGGCGTGCGGGCCGAAGGCGGCCAGCGCCGGTGCATCCGGACGCACGATGTCGATGCGATTTTCCGCCATGGCCGTCCCGCCTGTGAAAACGGCCACGCAGATGGCCACCAGTGTCTTTTTCATGTCGTTCCTCATATGCAATCTCTGCCCAGCCTCGCCCGTCCGTGTGACAGGAAGACCACGCCTCTCCAACTTGGTGCGCTTGATGACATTGTCATCCCCACCGCATCCCGATAGAGCGAACGGACAGCCCGGAGCCGCCATGCAGACCGTTTCCCCCGAGCCCGCTGACACGCCGACCCTGGGAGAACTCTTCCGCGTCTTCGGCAAGATCGGGTTGCTGTCCTTTGGCGGGCCGGCGGGCCAGATCGCTCTGATGCACCGGGTCCTGGTGGACGAGAAGAAGTGGCTCGACGAGCCCAGGTTCCTGCACGCATTGAACTATTGCATGATGCTGCCCGGGCCCGAGGCGATGCAGTTGGCCACCTATGCGGGCTGGCTCATGCATGGCGTCCGCGGCGGTCTCATCGCGGGTCTGCTCTTCGTGCTGCCGGGCGCGGCCGTGCTCATCGCGCTGTCGGCACTCTATCTGGCAATGGGCCAGGTCACCATCGTCGAAGGCCTGCTGTTCGGCCTCAAGGCGGCCGTGCTGGCCGTCGTGCTGGAGGCACTGATCAAGGTGTCCAAACGCGCGTTGAAGAACAGCCTCATGGTGACGATCGCCGTCGTGGCCTTTGTCGGCATCGCCTTCCTGCAGATACCCTTTCCCGTCATCATCCTGTCGGCGGCCATCATTGGCGCGGCCGTCTATTGGATGATGCCCCCGGACGGCAAACATGTGCCCGCTGCCGCCGCTCCCATGCCGCACAGGGGCGAGGCGAGCCTTGGTCGCTTCGTCTCGACGACGGCGCTGTGGCTCGCCATCTGGCTTGGACCGCTTCTGCTCCTGTTCGTCGCGCTCGGGGCGACGCATGTCTTCACGCTGCAGGCCGGCTTCTTTTCGGTCATGGCGGCGCTGACTTTCGGTGGTGCCTATGCGGTGCTCGCCTGGGTCGCCCAGCAGGCAGTCGAGGTCTATGGCTGGCTGCGCCCGGACGAGATGCTGACCGGGCTCGGCCTGGCGGAAACCACGCCCGGACCCTTGATTCTGGTCCTGCTTTTTGTCGGCTTCCTCGGCGGCGCGCGCCTGTCGGGCCTCGAGCCCTTTGCCGGCGGCATTGGCGGCGCGCTGGTGGCGCTGTGGTTCACCTTCGTGCCGTGTTTTCTCTGGATCTTCGCCGGAGCGCCCTATGTCGAGAAACTGCGCGACGTGAAATGGCTTTCGGCGGCGTTGACGGCGGTCACGGCCGCGGTGGTCGGCGTCATCGCCAATCTGGCGTTCTGGTTCGGCCTGCACGTGCTCTTTGCACGGCTCGATGCGGAAGCGGCCGGACCGCTCCGCGTATTGGTACCGGACCCGGCAAGCTTCGATCCGGCCGCCGCGGCAATCGCACTGGCGGCGGCAATTGCACTCTTGGTGCTGAAGCTCAACCTTTTCCTGGTGCTGGGCGGAGCGGCTCTTGCCGGCATGGGCTTCATGCTGCTGGTCTGAGCCGATCGGCAAGCACCGGCGGCGGCCCGTGGGCCTGCCGCCGCGAAGACGCTGGCGTGCCTCAGGCCTGCATGACGACGACGCGGGCGCCGGTGGGCACGCGTTCGTGCAGGTCGATCACGTCGTGATTGAGCATCCGGATGCAGCCGCTCGACATGGCATGGCCGATCGATTGCGGCTGGTTGGTGCCGTGGATGCGGAACATGGTGTCGCGGCCGTCGCGGTAGAGATAGAGCGCACGCGCGCCCAGCGGGTTGTTGAGGCCGCCGGGGACACCGCCGGCATATTGCCGGTTGATCGGGTCGCGCGCCATCATGTTGTCGGTCGGGGTCCAGCGCGGCCATTCCGCCTTGCGGCCGACATAGGCATTGCCGCGCAGGGCCAGTCCGGCACGGCCGACGCCGACTCCGTAGCGCATCGCCTTGCCATCGCCCATCACGTAGTAAAGGCGCTTATCCGGTGTATCGACGACGATCGTGCCCTTGGGGTGGCGCGTCTCGTAATCCACGAGCTGGCGGCGCAGCTCCGGCTTGACCTCGTTGGGCGACAGGGCGCTCAACGGAAAAGGCTCTTCCCTGCGCGGACCATAGGCGGTCACGAAAGTGTCTGCCCCGCTCGTTGCGCAACCAGCCGCAAAGAGCGGCAATCCTATGATGAATCCCCTGCGTGTAATCGACATATCGCCCCCGAGTATAATCCCCTGACCTACGGTCAAATCCCTACGCTTCTTATGGTTAACGAAACGTAATTGTCGAGCGCTTCGCGGTAACAGTTCCGCGACCGCCAGGGCCAACAGACGCGCGGTTTGACGTAAATCAAGGGGCGCGCACGTGCGCTCTGTCAAATGCCCCATGGCCGCCCCTCGTTCGGGGTCCGAGGCAACTGGGGATTTAGTCATGAAATACACGGTGGAAATCGTCGGCGTGAGCCTGGCGGCATTCCTCGCGCTGGTAGGGGCGGCGCTGTCGCAGGATTCGCTGTTCCAGGCCCACATGTGGGTGCTCTTCTTCGCGCTGGCCGGCGGCGCCGTCCTGCTCTTGCGCCGGCACAGCTTTCTGCCCGCGCCCGCGACGCCGGCGCGCTCGAGCGTGCATGCCGAGGTCGAATACATGGACGGGCCGATCCGCTACGGCGTGATCGCGACCATGTTCTGGGCGGTCGTCGGGCTTGTGGTGGGCGTCCTTATCGCCGCGCAGCTGGCCTGGCCGCAGCTCAATCTCGAGCCTTGGTTCACCTTCGGACGGGTGCGTCCCGTCCACACCTCGGCAGTCGTTTTCGCCTTTGGCGGCAACGCGCTTCTGGCCACCTCCTTCTGGGTCGTGCAGCGCACCTCGCACGCACGGCTCTGGGGCGGCAATCTCGCCTGGTTCGTATTCTGGGGGTACCAGCTTTTCATCCTGTTGGCCGCGTCCGGCTATGTCCTGGGCATCACCCAGAGCCGCGAATATGCCGAGCCCGAATGGTATGTCGACATTCTCCTGACGGTCGTCTGGGTCGCCTATCTCGCCGTCTTCCTGGGTACGATCCTGAGGCGCAAGGAGCCCCATATCTACGTGGCGAACTGGTTCTACCTCGCCTTCATCGTCACCGTGGCCATGCTGCATGTCGTCAACAACATGTCGATGCCGGTCTCCTTCCTGGGTACCAAGAGCTATTCGGCCTTCTCCGGCGTGCAGGATGCGCTGACGCAGTGGTGGTATGGCCACAACGCGGTCGGCTTTTTCCTCACCGCCGGCTTCCTCGGCATCATGTATTATTTCGTGCCCAAGCAGGCGAACCGGCCGATCTATTCCTACCGGCTCTCCATCATCCACTTCTGGGCGCTGATCTTCCTCTACATCTGGGCAGGACCCCATCACCTTCACTACACGGCGCTGCCGGACTGGGCGCAGACGCTGGGCATGGTGTTCTCCATCATGCTGTGGATGCCTTCCTGGGGCGGCATGATCAACGGCCTGATGACGCTGTCCGGCGCCTGGGACAAGCTCAGGACCGACCCGATCATCCAGATGATGGTGATCGCCATCGCCTTCTACGGCATGGCCACCTTCGAGGGTCCCGTCATGTCGATCAAGGCGGTCAACTCCCTGTCGCACTACACGGACTGGACCGTCGGCCACGTGCATTCCGGCGCGCTTGGCTGGGTTGGCCTGATCTCCTTCGCCGCGCTCTACTACATGGCCCCGCGGCTGTGGGGACGCGCCAAGCTCTACTCGACGCGGCTTGTCAGCATCCACGTGTGGACCGCCACGCTCGGGATCGTCATCTACGCGGCGTCGATGTGGGTGTCGGGCATCATGCAGGGCCTCATGTGGCGCGAATACGACGATCAGGGCTTCTTGGTCTACTCCTTCGCGGAGACGGTGGCGGCCATGTATCCCTACTATGTGATGCGCGCTTTTGGCGGTTTCCTCTACCTGATCGGCGCGCTGATCATGGCCTACAACCTCTACATGACAATACGCGGCCATGTGCGGGAGGAGGCGCCCGTCGGCGGCTCCCTGCCCGCGCTGAAGCCAGCCGAATAGGAGGCCGCAATGGCTCTCATGGAAAAGCACAAGATCCTCGAGAAGAACGCCACGCTGCTCCTGGCCGGCTCCTTCCTCGTGGTCACCATCGGCGGCATCGTCGAGATCGCCCCGCTCTTCTATCTCGAAAACACGATCGAGAAGGTGGAGGGCATGCGGCCCTACACCCCGCTGGAGCTGGCGGGCCGCAACATCTACATCCGCGAAGGCTGCTATGCCTGCCACTCACAGATGATCCGCCCCTTCCGCGACGAGGTGGAACGTTACGGCCATTACAGCCTGGCAGCCGAGTCGATGTACGACCACCCCTTCCAGTGGGGCTCCAAGCGGACCGGGCCCGACCTGGCGCGCGTCGGCGGACGCTATTCCAACGAATGGCACGTTCAGCATCTGATCGATCCGCGCTCCGTGGTGCCGGAATCCAACATGCCGAGCTACGGCTTCCTGGCATCGACGCCGCTCCAGTTGGACGCGGCCGGCCATCTGCGGGCCAATCGCGCGGTCGGCGTGCCGTACGACGATGAGATGATCGAGAACGCGAGCCGCGATCTCTTGGCGCAGGCCAATCCGGACGCCGATCCGTCAGGCCTTGAGTCGCGCTATCCCAAAGTGCGCGTCGAGTCCTTCGACGGCGATCCGTCGCGGGTCACCGAAATGGACGCGCTCGTCGCCTATCTCCAGATGCTCGGCACGCTGGTCGATTTCTCCACCTACGACGAAAATGTCGGTTTCCGCTGAGGAGCACCCTGATGGACTACGAATCAATGCGCCATTTCGCCGATAGCTGGGCGCTGCTGGCCCTGTTCCTCTTCTTCATCGGCGTCGTCATCTTCGCCTTCAGGCCTGGCAGCAAGAAGCACGCCGACAGGGCCTCGCAGATCCCGTTCAAGGAAGACTGATCATGAGCGACCAGGACAAGAGGGAGGTCGACGAGATCTCCGGCGTCGAGACGACCGGCCATGAATGGGATGGCATCAAGGAACTGAACAACCCGCTGCCGCGCTGGTGGCTGTGGACCTTCTACGCGACCATCGTGTGGTCGATCGGCTACACGATCGCCTACCCGGCCTGGCCGCTCGTCAATTCGGCCACGCAGGGCGTGCTGGGCTATTCCAGCCGTGCCGAGCTGCACCGCGAGGTGGAACAGGTTCAACTGAGCCGAAGCGACCAGACGGCCCAGCTCGCCTCGTTGGACCTCAACGAGGTTCTGGCCGACGACGCCTTGCGCAATTTCGCCATTGCCGGCGGCGCGGCCGCCTACCGGGTCAACTGCTCCCAGTGCCACGGGACCGGTGCCCAGGGCGCGGAGGGCTTTCCCAACCTCAATGACGACAACTGGATCTGGGGCGGTACGATCGAGGATCTTCACCACACCATTGCCCACGGCGTGCGCGATCATGCCGACTTCGACACGCGCATCTCGGAGATGCCGGCCTTCGCGGGCGTCATGACCAGGCGGGAGATCGCCGAAACGGCGGCCTTCGTCGCGAGCCTGTCGCGCGAGCCGGAAAATCCCGATCTCGTCGAGGCCGGCGCGGAGCACTTTGAGGTCTACTGCGCGGCGTGCCATGGCTTCAACGGTGAAGGAGAACGACTCCTGGGCGCGCCAAGCCTCAACAATCCCATCTGGCTCTATGGCGGCAGCGAGGCGGAAATCGCCGCGCAGATCGCCCAGCCACGCCACGGCGTGATGCCGGGCTGGGCGGATCGGCTGGGAGATGTGACGGTGCGAAAGCTCGCCGTCTTCGTGCATTCGCTTGGCGGGGGCGAATAGGCCGCACCGGGGGGCGCGGTCTCTCTACCCCACTTCAGCGAACGGCCCGGCGGCAACGTCGGGCCGAACCTGCTTTTAGCGCCCTCGACTTGACCCGGATCAAGGTTCCCCGCCGCACGGAGCGCGACAAGTCGAAGGACAACAGCCCCCTTGGGAGGCGCCTGCTGCGCCCCGGAGAATGCCATGCTGGACACCAGCGACGTCGAACGCCTCGACGCGGAAGCCGTCAACCGGGCCGCGACGCGCCAGCCCCTCTATGCGCCGCGCAAGAAGATATTCCCCAAGCGCGCTTCGGGCAGCTTCCGCAATTTCAAGTGGCTGGTCATGCTGATCACGCTCGGCATCTACTACCTCACGCCCTGGATCCGCTGGGACCGGGGGCCTCATGCGCCTGACCAGGCAGTGCTGGTCGACATCGCCAATCGCCGCTTCTACTTCTTCTTCGCCGAGATATGGCCGCAGGAGTTCTTCATCGTCGCGGGCCTTCTGGTCATGGCGGGCATCGGCCTGTTCCTGGTGACCTCCACCGTTGGCCGCGCCTGGTGCGGCTACACCTGCCCGCAGACGGTCTGGGTGGATCTCTTCCTCGTCGTGGAACGCTGGATCGAAGGTGACCGCAACGCGCGCATGAAGCTCGATGCGGGTCCGTGGACGGGCAGCAAGATCGTCAAGCGCGTTGCCAAGCATGGAATCTGGGTCTTGATCGCGGTGGCCACCGGCGGCGCGTGGATATTCTATTTCGCCGACGCGCCGACGCTCGCGATGGATTTCCTGACCGGGCAGGCGGCCACCGTCGCCTATATCACCGTCGCCGTCCTGACCGCCACGACCTACACGTTCGGCGGCCTGATGCGCGAGCAGGTCTGCATCTACATGTGCCCGTGGCCGCGCATCCAGGCGGCGATGCTCGACGAGAACTCGCTGACGGTCACGTATAATGACTGGCGCGGCGAGCCCCGCACGCGCGGCGTGAAGAAGGCTGCTGCCGAGGGCCGCGCCATCGGCGACTGCGTGGATTGCAATGCCTGCGTGGCCGTTTGCCCGATGGGCATCGACATCCGCGACGGCCAGCAGCTGGAATGCATCACATGCGCGCTGTGCATCGATGCCTGCGACGCCATCATGGACAAGACCGGCAAGGAGCGCGGGCTGATCGCCTATGCCACGCTCGCCGACTACAACCACAACATGGCGCTGGCGACCGGCGGCGGTGCGGCCGCCATCGATCCCGCCCGCGTGCGCGGTTCGGACGGGCGCCTGCTCCCCGATGCGCGCGGTCTCGATCTCCGCCGGCTCATTCGTCCGCGCACATTCGCCTATCTGGCGATCTGGGGTCTGGTCGGCGTCGCGCTCCTCTTCGCGCTCGCCACACGCGACCTCCTGGAAATCAGCGTCCAGCACGACCGCAATCCGCAATTCGTGCTCCTGTCCGATGGCTCGATCCGCAACGGCTACACGGTCAAGATCCTGAACAAGGTGGCCGAACCGCGCGCAGTGACGCTGTCACTGGAGGGGCTCGAAGGCGCGACCATGCTGCTCGGCGGCTTCGACATGCCGGAATCGCGCGAGGTGTTCGTGATGCTCGAGCCCGACCGGCTCAGAAACCTGCGCGTTTTCGTGCGCATGCCACCTGAACTGGTGACCGCCGGAACCAGCGCCTTCACCTTCCGTGTCGCGGAGCGGCAAGGCGCCGAGGCCGCCAGCTATTCCGCCATCTTCCACGCCCCGGAGTCCAACCGATGAACGACATGTCCGAGCGCCCGCGTGAATTCACCGGCAAGCATCTCTTCCTGATCCTGGTTGCCTTTTTCGGCGTCATCATCTCCGTGAACGTGACGATGGCAACGCTCGCCAACAGGAGCTGGACAGGGCTGGTGGTCCAGAACTCCTATGTCGAGAGCCAGAAGTTCAACGATCATTTCGACGCCGCCCGCGCGCGGGCCGCGCTCGGCTGGCGCAGCGAGATGAGCTATGCGAACGGTTCCTTCGCCTATCGGCTGACCAATGGCGAAGGGCAGGGCGTGCGGCTCATGGACATCGTCGTCGAGTTTCGTCGACCGGTCCAGGAATCCAAGGATCGCCAGGCTACGCTCCAGGCGGAAGGCGGAGGGAGCTTCGTTGCCGACCTCCCGCTCGAGGACGGCCAGTGGATCGTCGACATAAGTGCCGTGACACATGGTTTGAGCGAGCCGTGGCGCGACATGAAGCGCGTCTTCGTGCGCAACGGAAGCCTGCAATGAGCTGCTGCGCGCCCGGCACGGAAGCTGCGCTGGAACTGGCGGGCGAGGCGCTGCCGTCGGATGAGGAATTGCTCCTGGCCAGCCGGCCGCTGGGCAACGGGCTGAGACAGGTCGACCTGTCCGTCCCGGACGTCCATTGCGGCGCGTGCATTGCCACGATCGAGGGCGCGCTCAAGCACTTGGAAGGCATGGAAAGCGCCCGCGTCAACCTATCAACGAAGCGCGTGTCGGCCAGCTGGCGTGACGGCACGCCGCCGCCGCCGATCATGTCCACTCTGTCGCGTCTCGGCTACCGCGCGCATCTTTTCGACCCGGGTGCCGGCGACAAGGACGAGCAGCTTTCGGAACTGATCCGCGCGCTGGGCGTGGCGGGCTTTGCCGCCGCCAACATCATGCTGCTGTCCGTTTCCGTCTGGTCCGGCGCGGATGCGGCGACACGGGACTTCCTTCACATCGTGTCGGCGCTGATCGCGCTGCCCGCGCTCGTCTATTCGGGCCGCATCTTCTTTCGCTCCGCGCTCGGCGCGCTGCGCCACGGCCGCTCCAACATGGACGTGCCGATTTCGATCGGTGTCATCACCGCCTATGTGATGAGCCTCTACGAGACGATGACCAGCGGCCCGCACGCCTATTTCGATGCGGCCGTCACGCTTCTCTTCTTCCTCCTGATCGGCCGCACGCTCGACCATGTGATGCGCGAGCGGGCGCGGGTGGCCGTCAAGGGCCTCGCCCGGCTTTCGGCGCGGGGCGCGACGATCGTCTCCCCCGATGGCTCCCGTGCCTATCTGCCCGTCGCAGAGATCGAACCCGGCATGACCATCCTGCTCGCAGCCGGCGAGCGGGTGCCGGTCGATGCGAAGGTCCTCAGGGGCCGTTCCGATCTCGATCGTTCGCTGGTGACCGGCGAGAGCCGGCCCGAGCCGGTGGAAGAGGGCGCCCGCCTCCAGGCCGGTACGCTCAACCTCACGGGACCGCTGACGCTGGAGGCCGCCGCCCCGGCCAGGGACTCCTTCCTGGCCGAGATGATGCGCCTGATGGAGGCGGCCGAGGGGGGGCGTGCCCGCTATCGCCGCATCGCCGACCGCATGGCGCAGCTTTATGCGCCGGTCGTGCATCTGGTGGCCCTCATCACGCTGGTCGGCTGGGTCATGGTCACCGGCGACTGGCATAGGTCCATCCTGATCGCCATTGCCGTCCTCATCATCACCTGCCCCTGCGCGCTCGGCCTGGCCGTGCCGATCGTGCAGGTGATCGCCGCCCGCCGGCTGTTCGAGCAGGGCATCATGGTCAAGGACGGCTCGGCCATGGAGCGGCTGGCAGAGGCCGACACCGTCGTCTTCGACAAGACCGGCACGCTGACATTGGGCAGGCCGAGGCTCGTCAATGCGGACGAGGTTGCGCCAGCTGATCTGGCGCTGGCGGCGGCGCTCGCCGTCCATTCGCGCCACCCGCTGTCGCTGGCGCTGGCGGAAGCCGCCGGGAATGCCGCGACGCAGACCTTCGAGCACATCGCCGAACTGCCCGGGCTCGGTGTCGAGGCGAGGAACGGCGCCGAAATCGTGCGGCTCGGACGCGCCAACTGGGCGCTCCCCGGTGCAGCCGGAGATCCGGCGGGAGCCGGCACCGTCCTGTCGCGCAACGGAAAGCTTCTCGCTGCCTTCCATTTCGAGGACAGGCCGCGGGAGGGCGCCGCGGCGGCGGTTGCGGCGCTGGCCAGGGCGGGCCTGCCGGCCGAGATCGTTTCGGGCGACCGCGAGGCGGAGGTTGCGGCCATGGCGCGGCAGTTGGGCATTGTGCGATTCGAGGCCGGCATGCTGCCCGGCGCGAAGACGGAACGGCTGAAGGCCCTGTCGGCTGCCGGTCACAAGCCGCTGATGGTTGGCGACGGGCTCAACGACGCGCCGGCGCTCGCAGCGGCCCACGTCTCGATGGCGCCCGCCAACGCGGCCGATATCGGCCGGCAGGCGGCCGACCTCGTCTTCCTCCGCGACAACCTCTCAGCCGTGCCTGCGGCGATCGACCTGTCGCGGCGCGCGGGCGTGCTGATCCGCCAGAACTTCGCCATCGCCACGGTCTACAATGTCGTCGCGGTGCCGATCGCCGTGCTCGGCTATGTGACGCCTCTGGTGGCGGCGATCGCGATGTCGGTGTCCTCGGTCATCGTGGTGCTCAACGCCATGCGGCTCAAGCCGGCTCGGGTCGATGCCGTTGAATCGCAGCCGCAGGCCACGCAGGCCGCCGCGCGCGGGCTGCGACTGGAGCCGGCCGAATGAGCAATCTGATCTTCCTGATCCCGATCGCCCTGTTTCTCGGTGGGCTGGGGCTGGCTGCCTTCATCTGGTCGCTGTCGAGCGGCCAATATGACGATCTCGACGGGGCGGCCGAGCGTATCCTCATCGACGAGGAAGACGAGGTCTGATCGCCGATCGACCTTGTCCGCCTATGGCTCCGCAGGACTGGAACCATCCGCGTCGCGGACCTTGCGCCCGCTCAGCACCATGCTCGCCACCAGATCGCCGGTGACATTGACCGCCGTGCGGCTCATGTCGAGGATGCGGTCGACCCCCAGGATGATGACCATGCCGGCGGTCGGAATGCCGAAACCGGCCGCCACGCTCAACAGGATCGCGATGCTGACACCCGGCGTGCCCGGCGCGCCGATCGATGAGGCCACCAGAGTCGCGGTGATGATGGCGATCTCGCCGAGCGACAATTCGATGCCGGCCATCTGGGCGAGGAACAGGATCGCCACCGACTGGTAAAGCGCGGTGCCGGCCATGTTCATGGTCGCGCCGAGCGGCACCACGAGATTGGCGGTGGCGTCAGGGACACCGAGACGCCGCGCGGTCTGGATGGTCATCGGCATGACGGCCGACGAGCTTGAGGTGGAGAAGGCCAGCAGCAGCGTGCCGCCCGCCGTCTTCAGAAAGCGCATCGGCGTCACTTTGGCGACCAGTGCCGCGATCGCAAGATAGATGACCAGCAGCAGGGCCAGCCCGAGAAAGACGGTGCCGACATAGGTCGACATGGCGGCGACCGTCTCCAGCCCGACCCGCATGACAAGCTGCGCCATGAGACCGAAGACCGCGATCGGGGCCAGGAACATGGCCCATTTGACGATGGTCATGGCAATGGCGAGCAGGGCGTCGAGGAGGGCGAGGAAGGGCGCCACCTTGTCGCGATTGACCTGGGTGGCGGCGATGCCGACCAGGACCGCGAGCACGACGACGGCGAGCAGGTCGCCCTGCACGATGGACGCCGTGGGGTTGGTGGGCAGGATGCCCGCGATGATGTCGGGCGCCTGGGCGCCGTCGAAAGGCGACTCGCCAGCCTCAGGAACCGCCGCACTGCCCGACATGGACAGCCCATGGACCGATGCGCCGGGTTGCAGCCAGCGGGCGAGCGCGACGCCGATCCACGCGGCGGCGAAAGTCGTGGCAAGGATGAAGCCGGCCAGCCTCAAGCCGGTGGAGCGGAGCTCCGCGCCGGATTGAGCGCCGTTCAGCCCGCCCACGATGGAGGCGAAGATCAGCGGCACCAGAACCATCGCGATCAGGCCGAGGAAAATCTGCCCCGGCAGGGCCAGCCACGCCCCGAGCAGTTCGGCCGTCGCGGCATCCAGGATTCCGATATCGGGCGACAGGATGGTGCCGACGGCAAATCCCAGCGCCATGCCGACCATCACCTGCGCCCATAGCCGGCTGCGAATCCACGCGTGCAGCTTGAAACGCTGCTGGTAGAGATGGATCGGTTGAGGGTCGTGCGCTTCGCTCGTGCCGCCGGGCGCCGCCATTGTCAGTCTCCGTATGTTCGCCGCTTGATAACGTCGAGGGATGCGGAGGGCAAACGCGGGCGCCTGGCCCCGCCTCAAATCGAGGAGGCAGGGCCCCGGTGGCTGTCGCCGGCAGCGCTGGCTGGCTCGTGCCCCGGAAAGTTGGGGTTGGATCGCGCCTTAGGGCTTCACCACCGACACGATTCGGTAGGTGTGCGTGTCGCCCTCGTTCGTGAGCGAGACATATTCGCCGGGGACGAAACGCTCGTCGTTGAAGCGGAAGCCGAGTTCGTCGTCGGCATCGCCTTCTTCGTAATCGAAGTACCAGGCTCCGCCCGGCTTTCGGCGCAGCAGCCCGATCCGATCCGTCTCGCCGCCGCGGAAACGGCGCACGCGGCATGCGGCGGCATGGGATTTCCACTCGGCGGCGTCGAGACGCCCTTCGCTGTCGAGCGGGGCGAGAATGTCGTAGCCGTCATCGCGCTCGCCGCCCGGATGCCCTTTCTCCCGGGCGAGTTCCATGTGGATGTGGCGGATGCTTGGCGGCAGCTTCATGGGAAGATCTCCTCGTGTTCGATCTTCCAGTTGCACGTATTGGCCGCCAAAGCCCTTGATCCCCGTCAATCGGCGTCGGGTGGCGGCACCACGAGCACGTCGCTTGCGGTCGACCGCAGCACGCCCTGGGCGACGCTGCCGAGCACGAAGCGGGCGATGGTGGAGCGTGCCTGGGTTCCGATCACGATCAGGTCGGCCTTCATGTCGCGGGCGCAGTCGTCGATGGTGCCGGCGGTCGAGACCTCCGCCAGTTCGGCAAGGCGCGCGTCGGCCTCCAGTCCGATATCACCCAGATAGGCGGAGAGCCTGCTGGCCGCCTTGGAGCGCTCGCTCTCGACATAGGCGAGCACCTCCTTCGTCGACGCAGAGGCATGCAGCATGAGCTCCTGCCCGGGCGCGGCGAAGACATGGACGACGGACAGCCGCGCGTCGGCGAGTAGCCCCAGGTCACGGGCTGTGCGAATCGCGTTCGTGCAGCCCTGACTCATGTCGGTCGCAAACAGGATTCGGTGATGCGGGCCTGCGGGCGTGGACTTGGCCATCAGAACCGGTCTGAGGCTGCGGCGCAGGATGCGGTCCACTGTCGTGCCGAGAAAGATGTCGTGGAACGGGCGCTGCCGGTGAGCCCCCACCACGAGAAGATCCGCATCAAAATCCTCGGCTGCCGTCGCCACCACTTCGTCCAGCGGGCCGGAGACCACCACCCCCTCGCAGGCGACACCGTCGAAGGTCGTCACCGAATGAGCCAGTTCGCCAATCAGCGTTTCGGCTTCGCGGCGGGCGCTGTCGGCCAGGCGTTCGGGCTGCTCGTCGTCGATGCCATGAACGAGCACCAGCCGCGCTTCGTCATTCTTTGCCAGCAGCGTGGCGCGCCGCAGGGCGCGGTCCGAACGCTCGGAAAAATCGGTCGCGACGAGGATGGTCTTCATGTGTTCGGCTCCGCGATCTTTGTGTGGTCGACGGCAAGGTTGAACCGGCTGACGATCATTTTCTCCATTTCGAGGATGAGCAGAAGCACCAGGCCCGGCAGGGCACACTGTGCAAGCTGGACGAGCGACAGGGGCCGCGTCTCGAACAGGAGCTGCATGAAGGGCACATAGGTGAAGACAGCCTGCAACACGACAACGATCGCCACCGCGATCAGCACGGGCTGGGTGCCCCTGACCCCTTCCCAGGTGATGGAGGCGGCGCGCAGGTAACGCACGGAGAAGAGATAGAAAACTTCCATCGCGACCAGCGTGTTGAGCGCCATGGTGCGGGCGGTCTCGATATCGTCGCCGAAGCTGCGCGCCAGCGCGAACTGGCCGAAGACGCCGATCGAAAACAGCACAGAGACAAGCGCCACACGCCAAACCAGAAAGCGCGACAGGATCGGTGCCGTCCGATCGCGCGGCGGCTGGCGCATGATGTCGCGCTCGGGCGCTTCGAAGGCGAGCGACATGGCGAGCGCGACGGAACTAACCATGTTGACCCACAGGATCTGGGCGGGCGTGATGGGCAGCACGAGACCGAAGACGATTGCGATCATCAGGCTGAGCGACTCGCCGCCATTGACGGGCAGCAGGAAGGTGACGACCTTCTTGAGATTTGCGTAGACGGTGCGCCCCTGCCGCACGGCCTCGGCAATGGAGGCGAAATTGTCGTCCGCCAGGACCAGGTCGGAGGCCTCGCGCGTCGCCTCGCTGCCCTTGCGTCCCATCGCGATGCCGGCGTCGGCCCGTTTGAGCGAGGGCGCGTCGTTGACCCCGTCGCCGGTCATGGCGACGACATGGCCGTGGCTCTGCAGCGCTGTCACGAGCCGCAATTTGTGCTCGGGACTGGTACGGGCGAAGATGTCGGTGTCGAGAACGATTTTGGCCAGCGACGCCTCGTCCATCGCCTCGATGTCGGCCCCGGTCAGGACCTTCCCGGTACGTTTCAGCCCGATCTGTCGGCCGATTGCAGCGGCCGTGCCGGCGTGATCGCCGGTGATCATCTTGACCACGATTCCGGCGGCCTGGCAGTCGGCCACGGCCGTGATGGCCTCCGGCCGCGGTGGGTCGATCAGGCCGACGAAACCGACCAGCACCAGCCCCTCGGCGATGTCGTCATGATCGATCCCGGAGCCGGCATGCTCCTTCATCGCGAGCGCCAGGACCCGCTGGCCGTCATTGGCAATGGATTCGGCGTTCTCGGTCCAGTAGCGGCGGTCGAGGGGACGTGGCCCTTCCCCGGACAATTCGCTGCCGCACATGTCCAGGATGCGTTCGGGCGCGCCCTTGACCAGCGCCACGGTCATGTCGCCGGCCGCACCATGCAGCGTGGCCATGTAGCGATATTCGGCATCGAAGGGAATTGAATCGGCCGGCTCTTCCCGGTTCTCATGACCGACGCCGAGCTTTGCGGCCAGCGCCAGCAGGGCGCCCTCCATGGGGTCGCCTTCGACCCGCCAGCCGTGGCTGTCCTCGTGCAGCGCCGCCGTGTTGCACAGCGCCGCGATCCGAGCGAGGTCGGCTAGCGCGGGCGTGGCGTCGGGATCGACGGTTTCGCCCTCGCGGCTGATCTCGCCCGCGGGCGTGTATCCCGTGCCCGATACGTCGAAACGTCCTTCCGCCGTCAGAAGTGTCGTCACCATCATCTCGTTGCGGGTGAGCGTGCCGGTCTTGTCGGAACAGATGACCGAGACCGCCCCCAAGGTTTCGATGGTGGGCAGGCGGCGCACGATGGCATTGCGCCGGGCCATGGTCTGGACGCCGATGGCGAGAGTGACGGTAAGCACGGCCGGCAGCCCTTCCGGGATGGCTGCGACCGTCAGGCCGACCACGACCATGAAGGTCTCGGCAAAATCCTGGTCGCGCAGCAGCGTTCCCCACAGCAGGATGAGCGCGGAGATCGCCAGGATGACGCCCGTCAGATAACGGGCGAAAACGCCCATCTGCTGGATGAGCGGCGTGGTCAGCTGCTCGACATTGGCAAGCAGGCCGGAAATGCGACCGATCTCGCTGTGCGGGCCGGTGCCCACGACTACGCCGGCTGCCGTGCCGCGCGTTACCATGGTTCCGGAATAGGCCATGGAACGCCGGTCGCCGAGCACCGCCTCCTTCTCTACCGGATCGACCTGCTTGCGCGTCGGCACCGATTCGCCGGTCAGGATGGCTTCCTCGATTGACAGGCTGGAAGCCGAGACAAGCCGCAGGTCGGCCGGCACCTTGTCGCCCGCCTCCAGCTGCACGATGTCGCCTCGCACGAGCTCGTCGGCGGCAATCTCGACTCTGCGCCCGTCGCGCAGCACCGAAGCACGCGGTGCCAGCATGCCGCGCAGCGCTTCCAGCGCTTCCTCGGCCTTGCCCTCCTGGAAGAAGCCGATCAGCGTATTGGCCGCCACCACGGCAAGAATGACGAATGTATCGATGAAATGGCCGAGCAGCGCCGTGATCGCGGCCGCTCCGATCAGCACGAGAATGAGAAGATTGTTGAACTGGGACACCAGCCTCTGCAGCGCGGTTCGCCGCGGCGGCTCGGGGAGCCGGTTGGCTCCTTCCGCCTCCAGGCGACGGCGTGCCTCGGCCTGGCTCAGCCCCTTGCGGTCGGACCCGGTGAGCGCAAGCACGCTTTCGGCCGGTTCGGCCCAACTCGGCCGACCGGCGCTCTCCTTCACGTCATTCATCTGTCCCTGCTGACTGTCACTGCGCGGTGTAGGCACCATCGACGAGATGATAACTGCCGGTAATGAAGCTAGCGCGGTCGGAAAGCAGGAAGCAAGTCAGTGCCGACACTTCCTCCGCCGTACCGAGACGGCCGATGGGATGCATGCCGGCGAGTTGTCCGATCGTCTCTTCGTCCAGATTGGCCGACAGAAGCGGCGTATTGATGAAGGCGGGTCCGACGGAATTGATGCGGATGCCCTGGGCTGCATATTCCATCGCGGCGGCTTTGGTCAGGCCAACAACGCCGTGCTTGGCGGCCACATAGGCGCTCGCGTTCATGAAGCCAACGGACCCGAGGATCGAGGCCATGTTGACGATGGCGCCGCCGCCCTTTTCCAGCATGGCGGGTATCTGGTAGCGCATGCCGTAGAAAACGCCGTTCAGATTGACGTCGATCACCTTGCGCCAGCCCTCCAGCGGATAGTCACCGGCTTTCTCGCTCGGACCGCCAATGCCGGCATTGTTGACGGCCAGATGCAACGCGCCGGTTTCCTTCACCGCGAAATCCACCAGCGCCCTGCTGGCATCGGCATCCGAAACGTCCGCTGCGAATGCCAGGGCCTTGCCGCCTTGCGTGGCGATCTCGTCGCAAACGGCCTGCGCCTTGTCCAGATCCAGGTCCGATACGATGACGGTGGCGCCTGCGGAAGCCAGTTCCCTGGCGATGGCGGCGCCGATGCCCGATGCCGCGCCCGTGACGATCGCGGTCTTGCCATCAAACTGTCTGTTCATGTCGGGCTCCTGCCTTTGTCGCTGTTCGTTGCCCATCCATCGCATTTCAAGCAGCCGCGCGCCTTGACGCTGGTCAACCGAGCCCTCCCTCACACGCTCTTCGCCGATTGACAGGCGCGACCAAGGACCCCATTGCCTGTTTCGGCAGGACGCCACGAAGGAAGCGCAAGAGCGGAAGCGAAGCTTGGCCCATCTGATCGCAAACGACGAACGTCCGGGGCAGGGGGTGGCCGGCTATGCGCTGGCCGCGGCCGGCGCGCTGGTGGTGCTCGTCGTCTGGTTCCTGCTCGTGGATCATACTGGCAGCACCTGGGTTGCTCTCATGCTCGCCCTCGTTGCGCTCGGTGCAGGCTCACAAGGCGGCTGGGCGCCGGGCATGGCGGCGACGGCGCTTGTTCTCGCCGGGCTGGTGGGGGGCACCCTCATTGCGCCCGACAGCTATCCGATTGCCGCCTCGGAGCTTCTGGCGATAGCGGTGGCCGGGGTTCTGCTGACCCTTTGCGGGGCCCGGTATCAGAAAGCGGAACGCCGGTCGCGGCGCACGGCCGCCCAGCTCGTGGCGCGAGAGGCGCATCTTCGTTCGATTCTCGATACGGTACCGGACGCCACGGTCGTCATCGATCGAAAGGGTGTGATCCAGACCTTCAACAAGGCCGCCGTGCGCCAGTTCGGCTATTCGGAGGAAGAGGTGTCGGGACGCAATGTCAGCCTCCTCATGCCGCAGCCCTACCGGGGCGAGCACGACGCCTACATGAACCGCTACATGCAGACCGGAGAACGCCGCATCATCGGGATTGACCGCGTCGTCGTCGGACAGCGCAAGGACGGCTCGACCTTTCCCATGAAGCTTGCGGTGGGCGAGATGAAGAGCGGCGACCAGGTATTCTTCACCGGCTTCATCCGCGACCTGACGGAGCGCGCGGAATCGGAGGCACGACTGGAGGAGGTGCAGGGCGAACTCGCCAGGCTGGCGCGCATCAACGAGCTGGGCGAGATGGCCTCGACACTGGCCCATGAGCTCAACCAGCCGCTGTCGGCGATCGCCAATTACGTGCAAGGCTGCACGCGGCTTCTGAGGCGCTTCGACGACGACTTGGCCAACCGCATGCGCGAGGCGCTGGAAGAGACCGCCCGGCAGTCCCTGCGTGCCGGCCAGATCATCCGGCATCTGCGCGAGTTCGTCACAAGGGGAGAGACCGAAAAGCAGCCGGAAGATCTGAAACAGCTCGTCGAGGAGGCGGCCGCTTTGGCCCTGGTCGGTTCCCGGGAAGCGGGGATCCGCACAGTTTTCGAGTTCGGGGACGAGGCACGGACCGTGCTGGTGGATCGCGTCCAGATCCAGCAGGTCCTCATCAACCTGTTGCGCAACGCGATGGAGGCGATGCGCCATTCCGAGCGCCGCGAGCTGCGCGTGCGCACATCGTCTGCGGCGGAGCAAGGGATGGTGCAGATCGAAGTCGCCGACACCGGCCCGGGGCTGACCGACGATGTCGCCCAGCAGCTCTTCAAGCCCTTTGTCACGACAAAACCCGGTGGCATGGGCGTCGGACTTTCTATATCCAAGCGCATCGTGGAGGCCCATGGCGGCACGATCGTGATGGATCGCAACGAACAGGGTGGAGCCACGTTCCGTTTCACCATGCCGGCCATCGACGAAGAGGCGAATCCGACATGAGCGCAGATGTGATCGTCCACATCGTCGACGACGAAGAGCCGGTGCGCAAATCGCTGGCCTTTCTCCTGACCATGTCCGACCATGCCGTGCGCGTTCATGAATCGGCGACCGCTTTCCTCGCCATCGCTTCCGGTCTCGATCGTGCCTGTCTCGTGACGGATCTGCGCATGCCCGACATGAGCGGCGTCGAACTGCTCAAGAAGCTGCGCGAGCAGGACGCCATGCTGCCGACCATCGTCATCACCGGTCATGCCGACGTCCCGATGGCGGTCGAGGCGATGAAGGCAGGCGCGCTGGATTTCATCGAGAAGCCGTTCGAGGACGAAGTGCTGCTTGAGGCTATCGCGCGTGCGATCGGAGAACTCGGCAAGCAGGAGAATGGCGGGCATGATTCAGGCGCCGTACGGGAGCGCATGACCCGCCTGTCCGAACGCGAGCAGCAGGTCATGACCGGCATCGTCGCGGGCCTGCCCAACAAGACGATCGCCTATGATCTCGACATCAGCCCCCGCACCGTCGAGGTCCATCGCGCCAACGTCATGGCCAAGATGCAGGCCCGCAATCTGCCCGAACTCGTGCGTATGGTCATGGCGGCGAAGACGGACTGAATGGCCTTTTTGTCCCTTTGATCGAACTCAAGGCGTGGTTCCCGCGCGCGGCGCATCTTTCACGTCATGGTGGACGTTGGTCGCCGCCGCTTCTTGTGGAGAGCCGAATTGTCCGATGCCGGCCAGATCCTCGTGATTGCCCCAGACGACGCGGTGCGCCTTTCGCTCTGCTTCGTGCTCGAGGCCGAGGGGTTCAAGGTGAGGCTCGCCGCGCGTGCGCGGGATGCCGTGCGCGAATTGCGGCAGGCCGACTGCATCATCATCGACGACGCGGCCCTGTCCGAAGCGAGGGATTGCGGGCTGTCGATCGAATCGTCGCCCGTCATCGTCCTGGCGGAAAGGGTCGAGGAGACCTCCGCCGGTCCGGGACATGCGCTCGTGCAGAAACCCTTGCTGGGCAAGGCCCTCATCGACATCGTCGAAAGGGCCTTGGCGGTCCGTATCCCCATGCCGGCCCTGGCGCAGGGGGCGGCTACGTAGAACTACTTAGGAGGTAACCGAATATCGGTGACCCGGCGGATCGGCGAAGGTCTCTCCACAACAGATGGAGACCCCCCATGGCCAGCCACTTCGCTTTCGGATCACCTGCCACGCGAATCGACCTCGATGGCATGCTGTCGCAGCAGGCGGGGCGTGGTGCGCAGGTCACCCACTACAACGCGAATACCGAGATTTACGCCCCCGGCGACCGCGCCAATGCGCTCTATCAGATCGATTTCGGTGCTGTGCGCATCTACAGGCTCCTGTCCGACGGACGTCGCCAGATCAGCGCCTTCCACGTCGCCGGCGAAGTGTTCGGCTTCGAGGCGAGCGAGAAGCACGGCTTCTTCGCCGAGGCGATTGCGGCCTGCGGAATCCGCAGCTATCGCATGCCGCCGGAAGAGCGGGTGGCGCGCGAGCTTCTGCCCATCGCCCTTCAGGCGCTGGTGCGGGCGCAGGAACACATGCTCGTCATCGGCCGGCAGTCGGCCAGCGAGCGGGTCGCGGCCTTCCTTCTGGAGATGATGGAGCGCCAGGGCGGTCTGGACCACGTCGACCTGCCGATGTCCCGCACCGATATCGGCGACTATCTCGGCCTGACCATCGAGACCGTGTCGCGCGCCTTCTCCCGTTTCCGGGAGAGCGGCCATATCCACCTGGTCAACACACGCACGGTCGAGATCCGCAAGCCGGACGCGCTGCGCGCCATGTGCGAGTAGCACGCACCGTTCATTCCAGGCCGAGTTCGCAGGAGACGAGCAACACGCCCGGCTCCTGCGGTTCGCGTTTCATGGTGAAGCCCAGGCGGCGACACATCTCCAGCATCTTGGTGTTCTCGTCGAGCACATGCCCCTCGATCCGCGCAATGCCGTCGGCGCGGGCATAGTCGAGCAGCTGCTCCATCAGGGCGCGGCCGATCCCGTGTCCTTGCAGATCGGTGCGCACCAGGAGGCCGAACTCGGCGGTCTCGTGGTTGGGATCGCACGAGATGCGCGCGATCCCGCCCAATTCGCCATTCTCGATGTCGAGGGCCACGAAGGCCATTTCGCGGTCGTAATCGAGCTGGGTCAGCCGAACCAGCATCTGGTGGGGAAAGTGCCTGCGCGGGGCCAGAAAGCGCAGCCTTATATCTTCCTGCGAGACCTTGGCCAGGAAGGCCGGAAAGAGTTCGACATCGGTTGGCTTGATCGGCTGGAGGCGCCAGTTGCGGTCGCCCAGCTGCTCGTCCCTGGACCATCCCGAAGGCCAGGGGCGGATGGCCATCGCGCGGTTCGGGCCGGCCTCGCCAACCCTCTCGGGATCGATCTCGATGCGCGCGTCGAGCGCGACGGCGCCGTCGGCATCGGCAATCAGGGGATTGATGTCGAGAGAGAGGATTGCGGGATAGTCGACGACCAGCTGCGAGACCGCGCTCAGCGCGTGAACGATCGCCCGACGGTCGGCGGGCTTGCGGTCGCGAAATCCGGCGAGCAGGCGGCCCACGCGGGTGGAATCGATCAGGTCGCCGGCCAGCACGTCGTCCAGCGGCGGCAGGGCGATCGCGGTGTCGTCGATCACTTCGACCGCGACGCCGCCGGTGCCGAACAGGATCGCCGGCCCGAAGATCGGATCATGGCTCATGCCGATGATGAGTTCCTGCGCATGCGGGCGCACGATCATCGGCTGCAGGGCGTAGCCGTCGATCCTTGCGTCGGGGCGCTCGTCCTTGACCCGCTGGGCGATCTTCTCGGCCGCCCGGCGCGCCGCCTCGGGCGTCTCGATGTTCAGCACCACGCCGCCTATATCGGATTTGTGGCTGATCTGGCGCGACACGAGCTTCAGCACGATCCGCTCGGTGCGTGACAGGAGATCGGCCGCCATCGCCTCGACCTTGTCGGGGGAGGGGGCGAAAAGGTCTTCCGGCACCTCGATCCCATAGGCCGCCAGCACGCCCTTCGCTTCCTTCTCGGTCAGGATGCGGCGCCCCTCACGTGCTGCCTGGCGAAGAAGGTCGTCGATGACCTGCCGGTCGCCGGAGACGTCCTCGCTGAGGCTCGAGGGTACGCGCATCAGGGCACGCTGCGCGCGCGACCAATCGCTCAGATACGAGACCGCGATGGCGGCCTCGCCCGGCGTGGCGAAGCTCGCCAGGCCCGCATCCTGCAGGATCGAGCGGCCAGCGCGTGCGGTTTCCTCGCCGAGCCAGCAGGTGAGGGCGGGCTTGCCGTCGATCATTCCCCGGTCGGCAAGCTGGGCGATGCCTTCGGCCGCCGCCACCGGCGAGGCCAGTGCGGTGGGACAGTTGAGGATCAGGATGCAGTCCACGTCGGGGTCGGCCGCCACGGCCCGGACAGCCGCCTCGTAGCGTTCCGGCGGCGCGTCGCCGATGATGTCGACGGGGTTCGCCTTCGACCAGGTCGCCGGGAGCGTTTTGTCGAGTCGTGCCAGCGTCGCCTCCGAAAGCTGGGCCAGCTCGCCGCCCTGGTCCATCAGCGTGTCCACGGCCAGCACACCGGCACCTCCGCCATTGGTGACGATACCGACACGCGATCGTTCCAGCGGGCGGAAGCGGGCCACGGTCTCGGCGGCATCGAACAGGCTGCCCAGACCCTTCACCCGCAGGATACCGGCACGCCTCAATGCCGCCTCCACGACCCGGTCGGCGCCCGACAGCGCGCCGGTATGGGTGGCCGCGGCCTTGGCGGCGGCTTCGTGCCGGCCGGATTTGATGGCGATGACGGGCTTCAGCCGCGCCGCCGCCCGGGCAGCGGAGATGAATTTGCGCGGGTTGGGGATGGATTCGAGATAGAGCAGGATTGCCTTGGTCGCGGCGTCGCCGGCCAGCATGTCCAGATAGTCGCCGACATCGACGTCGGCCTGGTCGCCCAGCGAGACGATGTGGGAGAAGCCGAGGCCCTCGTCCGCGGCCCAGTCGATGAGCGAAGTGGCGATGGCGCCGGATTGCGACAGCAGCGCCAGCCCGCCGGAGGCGGGTGCCATATGGGCGAAACTCGCGTTGAGCTTCATGGTCGGCACCAGCAGGCCCACCGTGTTCGGTCCGATGATGCGGAACGTGTGCGGCCGGGCGGCATCCAGCATCTTCTGGCGCAGGCCGTTTTCCGCGTTCAGGCCGGCGGTGATGACGACGGCGACGCGGGTTCCCTTCTCGGCCAGCTCCGTGATGAGGCCAGGCACGGTGCGCGGGGGCGTGGCGATGACCGCCAGATCGGGCGCCGCCGGCAGGTCGGCGACGCGGCGATAACACGCCATCCCCGCGATCTCGCGGTGCTTCGGATTGACGGCCCAGACATTTCCTTCGAATCCCGCCGCAAGGACGTTTGCCAGGACGATGCCCCCCACGGAGCCTGGGCGGGGAGAGGCGCCGATGATCGCGACGGAGGTCGGGCGCGCGGCGCCTTCGAGATTGCGGATCGTCATGACGTCTCTCCGTCGGTTGCTGTCTGCTTATGGGCCGCCAGTTCAGACCGCCCGTTGATTGAGGTCAACGCATTACCGGGGAAACCTCGGTAGAAGCCGATAAGGTTCCACCTTCAGTGAAGGAAGCACGACCATGCCGCGCAGGGTTCTCGTGATCAACGGCCATCCCGACGGCGATCCCGGCAGGCTTTGCGCGGGCCTGGCCGAGGCCTATGCGGCGGGGGCGCGGGAAGGTGGGCATGAGGTCGAGACGATCGCTATCGCCGGTCTCGACATCCCCTTTCTCCGGTCGCAGGTGGAATTCGAGAAAGGCGATATCCCCGCAAGCCTCTCCGCGGCCGGCGAAGCGGTGCGCCACGCCGACCATGTCGTGATCGTCTTTCCCCTCTGGCTCGGCACCATGCCGGCGCTTCTGAAGGCCTTCCTCGAGCAGGTGATGCGGCCGGGCATCGCCTTCGAATACACCAAGTCGGGGCCGAAATCCCTTCTCGCCGGCGGCTCGGCCCGGCTGGTCGTCACCATGGGCATGCCGGCCTTTCTCTACCGTCTCTATTTCCTCTCGCACGGCGTCGCCGGATTGAGGCGCAGCATCCTGCGTTTCGTGGGCTTCAGCCCGGTGCGCACGACGCTCTTCGGGCTGGTGACAGCGGCCAAGGAGGACAAGCGGCAAAAGTGGCTGGCGCAGATGCGCGACCTGGGTCGGCGGGCCAGCTGAGTTATCGCCTCACACGGCAGAGGCGCCGGGAGCCGGGGCGGGGCGCCCGGACAGCCGTTGGAGATGGACGATCACCGCGAAACCCAGCACCCCGAGAAAACTGACCGCAAGCAGGGTTGCCAGTGACAGCGGCACCGAGAACCGGGCCATCATCAGCGCCAGGACAAAAGGCGCGAAGGCCGAGGTGAACTGGCGGGCAGCACTCATCCAGCCCACGCGGCGGCCGTAGCCCTCACGCCCGAAGACCTCCAGCGGCAAGGTGCCCCCGACGATCGAGACCAGCCCGGAGCCGAGCCCGAAGAGGACGACGAAGAAGGCGATGACGGCCACGTTCGGCGCGCCGACCAGCAGCAGCGTGATGCCGGCGGCCAGAAGGCCGGTCGCGATGACGGCGAGCACGGTCTGCGGCAACCTCCCGCCGAAGACCATGTTGATGAGGCGGCTGGCCACTTGCGACGGGCCGAACAGCGTCGCCACGAGCACGCCGGCCGTGCCCAGCCCGAGTGCGGTCAGCAACGGCACCATGTGCAGAAGCACCGCCGACAGCACAAACCCGGCTGCGGCGAACCCGCCCATCATCAACAGGAAGGCGGACGTCCGGCGCCTCGGATCGACGGGCCGCTCGTCCGAAGCCGGGGCTTTCTCGGCGGGCGCCGCCACGGCGACAGCGCGGCGGTGAAGACGCATCAGCCAGAAATGGACGGGAAGGCAGATGAACAGGTTGAGCGCTGCAAAGACGACATAGACCTCGCGCCAGGAAAGCTCGGCGTAGAGCGCCGTCGTCAGCGGCCAGAAGGCGGTCGAGGCAAAACCGGCAATCAGCGTCAGGTGGGTGATGCTTCGCGAGGCACCGCTGTCGCCCAGCTGGACGATTGCCACGAAAGCAGTGGCGTAGAGCACGAAGCACGCCGCCAGTTCCATCATCACGAGTGCTGCGACGAAAGCAGCAGCGTTGGGGGAAAGTGCCGCAGCGACGAGGGCGAGGGCCGCGGCAGCCGACCCGAGGCACATCACGCGTCCCGCCCCGTAGCGGTCGGCGAGGCGGCCGGCGGTGGGCGCCAGCAGGCTCCCCACGAACAGGGCCACCGAGAGCGCGCCGAAGATCCAGTGTTCGGGCAGGTCGAAATCCGTCGCCATGCCTGGCGCGAGAATGGCGAAGCTGTAATAGAGCGTGCCATAGCCGATGATCTGGGTCAGGCCCAGCGCCCATATCGCGGAGGCAGGGGCCCGGGTCTCGGTCACGTGGTCGCTTCCCGCCAGCATGTTCGGCTCCCGCATCCCCCTAGCGTGGCGGCGACATTGTCGGCAGGTCGGGAGCGCTTCCCTCCACACAGCACTCGGCGGCCAGGAAACCCAACAGCCCCGCCATGGCGGCATAGTTGGTGCGGCAGATCAGGGTGGTCGCCTGCCGCTCCTGGGTCATCAGCCCCGTGTCGAGCAGCCGCTTGCAGTGGTGGGAGAGCGTCGAGGCAGGAATTGCCATGCGCTCCTGGACCGCGCCCACCGGAAGCCCCTCGGCTCCCGCGCGCACCAGGATCCGGTAGATCTTCAGCCGCGTCGGGTTGCCGAGGGCTTCCAGCTGCGCTGCCGCCTGTTCCAGCGTCATGGGTAAATCCATGGAGACCTCCATTGCTGCGGGCCGATCGGCGAGGGAGAACGACGTCGCCGATACTCATATCGACCGCAGGTTGACGCGCCGCGAGACCTCTTCGGCCGTCTCCACCCGCTCGGAATAGCGGTCGGTGAGGTAGGCCGTGCGGTCGCGCAGAAGCAGGGTGAACTTCACCAGCTCTTCCATCACGTCGACGATGCGGTTGTAGTAGGGTGACGGTTTCATGCGCCCCTCGCCATCGAATTCGGCGAAGGCCTTGGCTACCGATGACTGGTTGGGAATGGTCACCATGCGCATCCAGCGGCCGAGCACGCGCAGCTGGTTGACGGCGTTGAAGCTCTGCGACCCGCCGCAGACCTGCATGACGGCGAGCGTCCGGCCCTGGGTGGGCCGCACGCCGCCCATGGAAAGGGGGAGCCAGTCGATCTGCGCTTTCATGATGCCGGTCATCGATCCATGGCGCTCGGGCGAGCACCAGACCTGACCTTCCGACCAGAGCGAGAGATCGCGCAGCTCGGCGACCTTGGGATGATCGGCGGGCACGGAATCGGGCAGCGGCAGGCCGGCAGGATCGAAGATGCGCACCTCCGCGCCGAGACGGCGCAGGATGCGGGCGGCCTCCTCCGTGGCCAGCCGCGAATAGGAGCGCTCCCTCAGCGAGCCATAGAGCATCAGGATGCGTGGTTTGTGATCGGCGCGTGGCGGGGCCAGCAACGCGGCCATGTCGATCGGGTGTAGGGAACCCTCGCGGATGTTCGGGAGAGCGTCGTCGACGCCGTTTGATCCTGGCATGTATCGTCTTTCGGCATTATTTCGATAAATCCGGAAATAGCGGATTAAGTCTGCCTTGCCGTCGAGTCAATCCATTAATTCCAATCTTCTCGAAATTGACTGAGATGCGTGGCCGGTCGCGACGGTGGCGTCCGGACGGCGACGACCTATATTCGGTTCATCAAAGAGGAGCGGCCCGACCGCCGCGGACAGAACGCTCATGAACCAGCACCAACCGCCGATCCGTTTCGACAATTCATACGCGGCGCTGCCCGAGCGCTTCTACGAGAGGCGGGATCCGCTTCCGGTCGCAAGACCGTCGCTCATCCGGCTGAACCGCGAGCTGGCCGAGGATCTCGGCATCGACGCCGGCTGGCTGGCAAGTCCGGAGGGCCTCGACATGCTGGCCGGCAACCGGCTGCCCGACAATGCCGATCCCATCGCCCAGGCCTATGCCGGCCACCAGTTCGGCAATTTCGTGCCGCAGCTTGGCGACGGGCGCGCGCTGCTGATTGGCGAGGTGGTGGACGGAAGCGGCCGCCGTCGCGACATCCAGCTCAAGGGTTCCGGACGCACCGCCTTCTCGCGCGGCGGCGACGGGCGCTCGGCGCTCGGGCCGGTGCTGCGCGAATATGTGGTGAGCGAGGCGATGGCCCGCATGGGCGTCGCCACCACGCGGGCTCTGGCCGCGGTGACTTCGGGCGAACAGGTGCTGCGCGAAACGGTTCTGCCGGGCGGCGTGCTGACGCGGGTGGCCTCCAGCCATGTGCGCGTCGGCACCTTCCAGTATTTCGCGGTGCGTGGCGACACCGAAGCGCTAAGGCTTCTGGCCGACCATGTGATCGCCCGTCACTATCCGCAGCTGCAGGGCGTCGAGTCGCCCTACGTCGCGCTGCTGGCGGCAGTGGTGGAGGCGCAGGCCCGGCTGGTGGCGAGCTGGATGCATCTGGGTTTCATCCACGGCGTGATGAACACCGACAATTTCTCGATCGCGGGCGAGACCATAGATTACGGCCCCTGCGCTTTCATGGACGAATTCCACCCCTCGACCGTCTTTTCCTCGATCGATCATGCCGGACGTTATGCCTATGGCAACCAGCCGCATATCGCGCACTGGAACCTGACCCGTTTCGCCGAGACGTTGCTGCCGCTGTTCGGGGCCGATGAGGATGCAGCGGTCGCCCGGGCGCAGGAGAGGCTGGAAGCGTTTCCCGAACTCTTCAACCAGGCTCTGCAGGCCGGCCTTCGCCGCAAGCTTGGATTTACCGATGCGCGCGAGGAAGATGCCGAGCTTTTCCGCGACCTCTTCCAGCTGATGGCTGACGCCAAGGCCGATTTCACCCTGACCTTTCGCGGACTTGCGGAAGATGCAGCGGCAGAGGACATGGGGACGGCACGGGCGCTGTTTGCCGACGCGGCCGGCTTCGATGGATGGGTGGGACGGTGGCGCGAGCGGCTCCGCCACGAGCATGCCGAGCCCGAGGCCCGGCGCGCCTCCATGCTATCGGCCAACCCGAAATACATCCCGCGCAATCACCTCGTCGAGGCGACCATCCAGGCCGCCGTCGAACGCGACGATTTCGGCCCGTTCCACGAATTGTGCGAAATCACCTCGCGGCCCTATGACGAACAACCCGGTCGCGAGATCTATGCGCTGCCGCCGCAGCCGGAGGAGCGGGTGCTGCAGACCTTCTGCGGCACCTGAAGCTCAGCCGCCGGCAATCGTGCGCATGAGTGCATCGACATCGTCCGGCGTCTCGTTGCCGGCCCACGCGACGAACTGGTCCGGGCGGACCAGAACGAATGTCGCTCCGTAGCGTGCGCGCGTGCCATCACGGTCATCCTCGACAATCGCAAGTGGCAGACCGGCAGTCTCGGCTGCGTCGCGAAAGCGCGCGGTCGCGGCAGGCTCGGCACCGAACGCCAGTAGCGTGAACCCCGTCCCCAGCGCCTCGAAGACATTGCGGCCATCCGACAGCGGCTGCGGTGCCAGATGATGGCCGGGGCGTGCCTCGAACGCATGGCCGCCCTTTGCCCCGCTCTCCTGCCCGGGCGGGCCCAGGATGATCGGCGAGCCGGCATAATTGGGTGCAAACGCATTGACTTCGCCAGTCGCGCCGGTCCCGCGCTTCTTCCACTCGGCCTCGAATGCTTCCCGGTCGGTCTCCGGGTCGAAACGGGCGAGAAAATCGCGGTCGCTCTCGATCGCCTTCTCGATGAAATCGCGTGCCGTTGAGGCGAAGACCGGCCGGCGCTCGACGCTGTAGCTGTCGAGCAGCTTCGGCCCCGCCCAGCCCCTCAGCGCGGCCGCCAGCTTCCAGCCCAGGTTGCGGGCATCCTCGAAGCCGGTGTTGATCCCGTAGCCGCCATAGGGCGGATGGCTGTGGGCGGCGTCGCCGGCAATGAAGACGCGGCCGTTCGAATAGCTGTCGGCGATGGCGACGCGAAGGTCCCAGAAGCCGATATGCTGGAACTCGACCTCGAATTCCGCGCCGGTCGCCTTGTGCAGATAGCCGGCGAAATCGAAATTGTCCTTCGTGGTGTCGTGCGGAACGGGCGCGTGGAAGAAGAAGCTGTTGCCCAGATCGACCCGGCCGAGGAACTGCCAGTAGCCCTCCAGGTCGGGGTGCAGCACGTTGTAGAACTGCTTGCCGGGAAAGACGCTCAGGAGATCGTGGAGCTCCGGTGAGCGGAAGACGAGAAGCACCATCTTCTTGTCGTGTTCGGACTTCGTCTCGGTGATGCCGGCCTTGTCGCGCACGACCGAGCGGCTGCCGTCACAGCCCACCGCATAGGCGGCGCGGATCTCGATAGGCTCGCCGCCCTCGCGCCGAACAGCCTTGACGGTGACGCCCTCGTGGTCCTGGGTGATCGCCTCGCCCGACCAGCCGTAAAGCACCTCGACGGCCGGGATGTCGGCGACACGCGCGCGCAGCACCTCTTCGGTCGCGTATTGGGGCAGGCGTTCGTTGTCGGTGAAATAGAAGGGCCGCACGAGTTCGCGCTGGAGCCAGTCGTAATGATGGCCCGACAGCAACGTGCCATAGGCGGTGATGCCGCCAATGCCGTATTCCGGCGGAATGGTCCGCGCGGCCCGCAGCTCCTTCTCGGCGCCCCAGAAATGGAAATGTTCCATGGTCCGCTGGGTCAGGTTCTGGCCCTTGGGCACGGGCTGGGGCGTCGGATATTGTTCGATCACGATGGTCGAGATGCCGCGCTGGCCGAGCTCGATGGCGAGTCCCATGCCTACGGGCCCGCCACCCACGATGACGACCTCAGTTTCCTTCACATTGTTCTCCGACATGTTCGGGCCTCAGATACGGCCCGCTTCTAGATAGACGTGCTTGGTCTCGAGGAAATCGTCGAGACCTTCGGGGCCGTGCAGACGGCCGAGACCGGATTGGCCGAAGCCGCCCGTCTCGCCTTCCGCGAAGAGCCTTCCGTGGCAGTTGAGCCATATTGTGCCGGAGCGGATGGCCCGGCTTGTCCGGGTGGCGCGTGCCAGATCGCGGGTGAAGACGCTGGCCGCCAGCCCGTAGCGCGAGGCGTTTGCCTTGTGCACGGCCTCGGCCTCGTCGCCGAAGGTCTCGATCGAGACGATCGGCCCGAACAGCTCCTCCTGGACGAGCGGGGAGGCGAGGTCGTCGATCCTGAAGAGGGTCGGGGTGATGAAGGCGCCATTGGCGAGATCGCCGCCGGGAACCTGGCCCCTGAGGACGAGTTCGCCCTCGTCGCCCGCCTGCTCGATCAGCTCGGCCTGGCGCTTGCGGCTCGGCATGTCGATCAGCGAGCCCATCTGGCTTGCAGGGTCGCTGCCGGGGCCGACGCGAACCGCCTCGAAGGCAGCCTTCATGCGGGCGGTGAAATCGTCGGCGATCTTCTCGTGGACGAGGAAACGCGTGGCCGCCACGCAGATCTGGCCCGCCATGACCAGCGCGCCGCGGGTGAGCTCGCGTGCTGCGACGTCGAGATCGGCATCGTCGTAGATGACGGCCGGCGCCTTGCCGCCGAGTTCCAGCGACAGCCGCTTCAAGGTCGGGGCGGCCGCCGCCATGATCAGCTTGCCGGTCGCGCTGGACCCCGTGAAGGAGATGACGTCGATATCATTCGACGCGACCATGGCCTGGCCGACCTCGATGCCGTTCTCGTTGACCGAGTGAACGACGCCTTTGGGCAGTGACGGGCATTCGTGGATGCACTGCATCACGCGCCGGTGGATCAGCGGCGTCTGCGGTGCCGGCTTGATGACCGTCGTGCAGCCTGCGGCAAGGGCCGGTGCAAGCGAGCGCAAGAGCAGCGTCACCGGCGCGTTCCAGGGCACGATGATGGCCGCCACGCCGGCCGGTTCCCGGTTCATCATGGAGAAGTTGCCGGGCGCCGTCTCGATCGTCCGGCCGAGCACGGTGCGGGCGAGACCCGCATAGTAGCGGGTCTCCGAGATCGCGCCCATGGTCTCGCCCATGGCTTCGGCCCGCAGCTTGCCGTTTTCCGCCACGATGAGGTCGACGATCTCGTCTTTCGCCTCCTCCATGCGATCGGCGATCTCGAAGAGAACGGCGGCGCGCAGGCGGGGCGAGGCGGCCCAGCTGCCCTCTTCGAATGTCGTTCGGGCGAGCCTTGCGGCCTGGTCGGCCAGCGCGCGGCTGCCGGGACTGTAGCTGCCCAGAACCGCCCCGGTGGCCGGGTTGGTGCTCTGGGCAACGTTGTCCGTCGAAATCCATTCGCCGCCGACATAGTTGTCGGCGCGGGGAAGCTGGGCTTCCATGGCGTCCTCCCTACTGCTTCAGGCCGAGAAGCTTGATGGCATTGTCCTGGTAGAGCTTGCGACGCAGTTCGTCCGACACGTGGAGCGAGTCGAGGATCTTGAGCGTCTCGCGAATGTACATCGGGCCGCCTTCGGGATCGAAGGGCGCGTCGGAAGCGAACATGACGCGGTCTTCGCCGAAAAATTCGATGGCGTGCTCGATCGCCTTGCGCGAACCGAAGGAAGCCGTGTCGGTGTAGAATTCCTTGAAGTATTCAAGGTGCGGGCGCTTGAGCGACTTGCGTACTGCTGCCAGGTCGCGGTCGGTCGTGCGCTTGCCCATCTGGTCCCAGCCGGGTCCGACGCGGCCCTCGAAGAAGGGCACCATGCCGCCGGCGTGGTGGGTGACCACCTTGAGGCCGGGGAACTTGTCGAAGAAGCGCGAGAAGACCATGCGGGCCATCGCTGCCGAGGTCTCGTAGGGCCAGCCGAAGGTCCACCAGATCTCGTATTCCGAACGCTTCTCGTTGAGGTAGTCGGGGAAGTTCTCCGCGCGGGCGGGGTGCAGCCAAACGGCCTTGCCGGACTTCGCCATGTAGTCGAAAAAGGGCTCGTATTCCGGCAGATCGACGGGGTTGCCGGCGATGTTGGTGAAGATCTGCATGCCCACGGCGCCCAGATCTTCGATCGCGCGGCGCGATTCCTCGACCACGGCGTCGGGATTGTTCATCGGTGCGGTGCCGATAAAGGCGGGGAAGCGCTCGGGATATTTCTGGCACAGTTCGGCCATGGCATCGGAGCCCACCTGCGAGAGTTCCAGCGCCTTTTCCGGGCCGGCGAGTTTCTCGAGCGGAGGAGAGGCCAGCGACAGCACCTGCTGGTAGTCCTCGCCGAACATGTCCATGACTTCGAACCGTCGATCCAACTCGGTCATCATGGGCACGGCGCCGGACCGCATGGTGATGTCGGTCATCGTACCGATATGGTCGATCAGCCGGTCGAAAAACGGCTTCGGCCAGATGTGATTGAAAATGTCGATCTTTTTCATTGGGCACTCCCTCACTAGTGTCCCAAAGCATGATCACCGACACGCAAGTTGTCAACGATATTCTCACAAAGTGAGATTGCTTGCTATAGCCGTCAGTCCTCTCGGACCCGCTGCCGTTCCGCCGGAGCCCGCCGGTCCGCCGACAGTTCCGCGCTGAGACTGGCTGCGGCTTCGCGCACGCAGGTTCCGATCTCCTCGACAACCTTCGTATCGACCAGTTCGGCGGCGATGGTCACGCACAGGCTGGCGATCGGGCTTTGGCCGGCATCGAAGACGGGGGCCGCGACACCGACAACGCCCGGTGTGACCTCACCCTTGGCGACGGCATAGCCGGCCTTGCGCACTCTCTTGAGGTTGTCGTGAATCTCCTCCACCGTCGCGCCGAGACCGACGGAACGCAGATCTTCGAGTGAGGCTTCGATACGCGGCAGGATATGGCGGCGTGGCAGGAAGGCGATGATCGAGCGGGCGATCGCGCCACGGCCCATGGGCATCGGCCGACCTCGTGGATAGCTCGATAGCGGATCCTTGGCCGACGTGCGCGAATCCACGCACAGGATGCGGTTTCCGTACCAGCGCACGAGAAGCGTGGTGCACGAAAACCGCCGGGTCAGCTCGGCCAGGTGCCGCTCGCCCTTCAGGATCAACGGATCGGACTGGCGCAGGAGATAGTCCATCTCGACCACCTTCGGCCCGAGTGTGAACCCTGCATTCGGCATGGAGGAGAGAAGCCCCGCCTCCTTGAGTGTCTTGAGGTAGCGATAGAGGGTAGGGCGGCTATAGCCCAATTCTTCCATCAACTGCTCGGGCGTCCACTCCAGCCGGTCCTCGGTAAACACCTCAAGAACGGCAAGAACGCGCTCAAGACTGTTTCCTTTTTTGTCTGTCAATCGCCCGCGCTTTCGCTCTCTTTCATCTTCATCGAGCGCCGGAAATCCAGAATCATCAGAATTACGCCGCCGACTACACCTGCGATATCACTGTAGACGGCGCCGGGGAAGGCCCCCGCCGGGACAAGGGCCATCAGTCCGAAAAGGATGAAGAGGCCGCGCATGGCGGGCGTCAGCCTGGAAGTGAAGTAGCCGGCAAGCGCCGCCGAAATCAGCCAGACACCGACGGTCGCCGTGACGATCGCCAGGCCAACCTCCATCGGCGCGCCGATCATGAGCAGCGTCGGCGAGAAGACGAAGAGGACCGGGATGACATAGGCTGACCAGCCGAAGCGCATGGCGGCAAAGCCGGTTGCCATGGCGGGGGCGCGGGCGATCGAGGCGGCCGCGAAGGCCGCCATCGCAATGGGCGGCGTAATCATCGACATCATGCCGAAATAGAGCACGTAGAGATGCGCCGCGATGGGTTCGATCCCGACCTCGATCAGCGCCGGCGCGACCAGGGCCGCCAGCAGCACATAGACGCCCAGCGTCGGTAGACCCATGCCCAGCACGATGCAGACCAGCGCCGACAGGGCCAGCAGCAGGATCATGTTGCCGCCGCCGATCTGGACCAGCGCATAGGTGAGGTTGAAGCTCAGCCCGGTGACGTTGAGGACGCCGATGACAAGGCCGGCGCCCGCCGAGATGAGAATGATCTCGACGACGACGTGGCCCGTCCCGGCGACGGAACCGAGGAGCGTGCGGATGTTCGGCCGAACCCCGCGATAGCCGAAGATCAGCGACGTGACCACGACGGAGACCGCCGCCAGGAGGGCGGCGCGCTCCGGCTGCCAGCGCAGCCAGAAGAGCGCCCAGATCAGAAGCACGAAGGCGAGCAGGAAGTGCATGCCCTGAAGCACGGGTTTGCGCGGCGGCATCTCGGATTTCGGCACGCCGGAAATGCCCAGCTTTGCCGCCTCGAGATCGGCCTGGATGAAGAGCGCGACATAGTACAGGACAGCAGGCACCAGAGCGGCCAGCACGACCGAGGAATAGGGGATGGCCAGGAACTCCGCCATCAGGAAGGCGGCCGCGCCCATGACGGGCGGCATCAGCTGTCCGCCCGTCGAGGCCACCGCCTCGATGGCGGCCGCCTTGTGGGCGGGATAGCCGTTGCGCTTGATCATCGGGATGGTGATGACGCCGGTGCCCGCGACATTGGCGACGGCTGAGCCGGAGATCGAGCCGAACAGGCCCGAGGCCAGGACGGCGATCTTCATGGCGCCGCCGCGAAACCTTCCCATGCCGAGGAGAGCGGCATCGGTGAAGAAGGCGGAGCCGCCGGTGGCCGCCAGCAGTCCCCCGAACAGGATGAAGGCGATGATGACGACGGCCGCGACGTTCAGCGGCAGGCCGAGGATGCCGTTGGAATCGACGGCCATGTAGCCGGCCAGCAGCTGCCAGTTCTGGGCCCGGCCCTGGAGCCTTCCCGGCACCATGTCGCCGAACAGCGCATAGGCGAGGAAGACGAGGATGATGATGACCAGTGCCCAGCCTGTCGCGCGGCGCAGCGCTTCCAGGAGCAGCAGGATAACCACGACACCGGGTATCCATGCCGCCGGCGCGCGCATGAAGATGACATTGACGATCTGGGGATAGCGGAAGGTGATCCAGGCGAGCGCGGCGAAGCTTATCGCGGCGGCCAGCAGATCGTACCAGGGGACGTGTGTTCGCGCGCCGCCCCGTCGCGCGGGCAGTGACAGGAAGGCCAGCGGCAGTGCCAGCATCAGCACTGCCGCCAGGAATTGCTGCGGATAGAACGAATAGCCGAGCTGGCGCGGGAGGCCGAGGGCCCACGCGATCGCCACCAATGTAATGAGGGCGGCGAGCACGTCGGCTGCAATGCCCCAGGTGGGACGGGCGGCCGTGGCCGACCCGACGGGATTTGGATCGGCCATCGTTTAACCCTTATTCGCTCAGGAGACCCGCTTCTTCGTAGAAGCGCAAGGCGCCGGGGTGGAACTCGGCAATGCCGATGTCGCCCGCCATCTGGTCAGGCTGGAAGGCGCCGAAGGGCGGGAAGCCCGCGACCAGTGCTTCCTTGCCCTCATACATGGCCTTGGTCAGCTGATAGACCGTCTCGTCGTCGACGCCGGCATGGGTGAAGACGATCTGCGGATAGGCAAAGAAGTGCGTATTTTCATCGACGCCCGGCATGGCACCGGCTGCGATTTCACCGAAATAGGCCGTCGGCCAGAATTCGCGCATCCGCTCCAGGTTCTCATCGGTCGGCTCGACGCCGAGCGCGCGAAGTCCGCCTACTGCGGCATCGGCCTCGCGGACCTTGCCGGCACCGTGTGCGAAGTAGAAGCCGGCGGTCTGGCCCTCGATGAAGGCGTCGGCGCCAGCCACCACGCTGGCCACGTTGACGGCCTGCATGTCGGCGCGGCTCATGCCGACCGTGGCGTAGATCGCGTCGAGCTGCGGGAGAATGGTCTGCTGGGCGGTGTAACCGTCGACCATGGGCTGGCCGCGCAGATCCTCCAGGGTGTGGATGTCGGAATCGGCCCGCACGAATACGGCGCCGACCAGCGGCATGATGCGGCCGACGATGCGCAGATCCGCATAGGGCTGGCCTTCGAACCATTCCTGGCCCTCGATGGCGTAGTTGACCTCCTGGAGGTTGGCGACGCCGAATTCGATGCCACCCTGGCCGACGAAGGGGATGTACTGGTTCGGGCTTGTGGCCGGCTGGATCGTGGCGTTGATGCCCGCCTGATTGGCGACATTGGCGACCGCGGTGCCGATGTTGTGAAAGATCGAACCCGGGTTCGAGGTGGCGATGCCGACGGTCTGGGCGGCGGCCGTGCCGCTGACGGCGAGGCCGGCGGCAAGCGCCGCCGCGGCTACAAGATGCTTCATGATTTCCTCCACTCGGTTGGCAGTGCGTGCCCGAAGGGTCGGGCGCAAAAATCCCTTAAAATGAGATTTTGGACCATATTGCACTTGCCTTCACCCTTTTTACAAGGCCAAACTTGGTTCAGTCGCTTTGCCATGGCCACCCCCGGGCAAGGTCGCAGGAATTGAAGGGCAGGAGAACAGGAATGTCGGAAAGCACGAAAACGGCGGGAACCGCCCTTGGCGCGGCTCAAACGGGCGCCGAGAACCTGCTTCTCGGCCTCAAGGCGAGCGGCATAGACTACATCTTCGCCAATGCCGGTACAGACTTCCCGCCCATCATCGAGGCCTTTGCGACGCTGGATGCTGACAGCGTGCCGATGGCGGTGACCGTGCCGCATGAAACAGCCGGCGTGGCGATGGCGCATGGCTACTATCTGGTCACGGGCCAGGCGCAGGCGGCCATGGTGCATGTCAATGTCGGGCTGGCCAATTCGATCATGGGCGTCATCAACGCCGCCAGCGACAACGTGCCGGTCTTGATGATGTCGGGTCGCACGCCGCTTACCGAGGGCAGCCGGCTTGGCGGGCGCGTGACCCCCATCCAGTATGGCCAGGAGATGTACGACCAGTCCTCGCTCGTCGCCAACGCCGTGAAGTTCCACTACGAGATGCGCTATCCCGAGCAGGGCGACATGCTGGCCATGCGCGCCGCCACCCTGGCCATGAGCGAGCCGCGCGGGCCGGTCTATCTCAGCCTGCCGCGCGAGCCGCTGATGGAGGCGCTGCCCGAGAAGGCGCGCCCGACACCGCGCCAGGCGCCGGCAACCCCGGCCGCGGCCGACCCCGCTTCCATCGAGCAGGCTGCAAAGTGGCTCGCCTCGGCGCGTTCGCCCCTGGTGCTCTGCCAGCGTGGCGACACGGCTGGCCAGCTCAGCGCCGCGCTGGTGGAACTGGCCGACGCCCATGCCATTCCGGTTGTCGAGCCCTTCATGATCCGCAACGTCATGCCCTCGGCGCATCCGATGTTCCTCGGACACGACCCCAAGGCTGCGCTCGCGGAAGCCGACGTGGTGCTGGTGGTCGACAGCGCGGTACCGTGGATAGAAGCCCTGCATCGGCCCGGCGACGAGACACGGGTGATCCAGCTCGGCCCCGACCCGCTTTTCCAGCGCATGCCGATCCGCAGCTATCGCAGCGACCTGGCGATCACCGCCGATGCCGCCGGCGGCGTGATGGCGATCTCCCAGGCAATGGGCAAGCCCGGCCCGGGCGTCGAGCCGCGCCGCAAAGCCGTGGCCGAGCGCGCGCAGGCGCGGCGACGCACGATGGCGGAACTTGCGCTCGAAGGCAGGTCCAGCCCGATGAGCGCGGAATGGATGAGCCGCTGCATATCGGACGTCATGGATGAACGGGCGGTGGTCTTCGGCGAACTGGGGATCGTGCCGGGCGCGATGACCGTATCGCGGCCCAATCAGATATTCTGCAACCCGCATTCGGGCGGTCTCGGCTGGGGCATGCCGGCCGCGCTCGGGGCCCAACTCGCCGACCGCGACCGGCTGACGATATGCTGCATCGGCGACGGCTCGTATATGTTCGCCAATCCGGTCGCCTGCCACCAGATCGCCGAGGCGCTGGAACTGCCCATCCTCACCATCGTGAAGAATAACGGCATGTGGAACGCGGTTCGCCGCTCGGTGGTCAGCGCCTATCCGGGCGGGGCGGCGGCAAAAGCCAACCGCATGCCCCTTACCTCGCTCGAGCCCGCACCCGACTACACGCAGATCGCCGCGGCGAGCCGTGCCCATGTCGAGCGCGTCGAACATGGCGAGGACCTGCCCGCCGCGCTGGAGAGAGCGGTTGGCGTGATCCGCAACGAACGGCGCCAGGCGTTTCTCGAGCTGCGCATCGCGATTTCCGACAAGCACTGAGGCGGGGATCCGCGCGCGCCGGGGGTCAGAGCCGGCGCGTCGATTCCCGCACGATCAGTTCGGGCATCAGCACGATGCTCTGGACGGGTGTGTCGGCATCCTCGATCTGGCAGAGCAGCAGTCTGGCGGCCTCGCGCCCCATGGTGCGGTGGCGGATGCGGACGGTGGTCAGCGGCGGGGCGATCATGTCGACCAGCGGCATGTCGTTATGGCCCACGATCGAGATGTCGCCGGGGCAGTTCAGGCCGCGTTCGCGCAACGCCTCATAGGCGCCCATGGCCAGGAGGTCGTTGGCGGCCACGATGGCGGTCGCCTTCGGCGCCTTGTCCAGAAGCGCGAGGCAGGCGAGCCGGCCTTCTTCGCGCGAGAAGGCGCCTGCAATGGTGGTGGCGGCGGGCAAGAGCCCGTGGGCCGAAAGGCTCTTTTCCAACCCGCGGCGGCGCAGGAAGCCGGTCGAGAGGTGTGGCGGGCCGGCGATGTGAGCGATCTCCCGGTGACCGAGATCGATCAGGTGTTCGACCGCCAGGCGCATGCCTTCGCTGTCGTCCGACACGACGGAGCCGACGCGGTTGCCGCTCTCCGCACGGTTGACGAGCACGGTGGGGACGCCGGATTCGAGTGTTCGCTCGACCAGCGGGTCGCTGCGGCTGGCGGTGGCGAGAATGAGCCCGTCGACCCGGCGCGCGAGCAGTTCGTTGAAGAGGCGCAACTGGTGCTCGCCCGCGGTTCCCACATCGGCGATCACGACCGAATAATCGGCTTCGCCGAGCGCTTCGGTCACGCCGCCCAGTATCGGCGAAAAGACCGAGTTTGTCAGGTCGGGCAAAAGGACGCCGACCAGTCGTGAACGCTGCGTGCGCAGGCTGGCCGCCAGGCTGTTGCGGCGATAGCCGAGACTTGTCGCGGCAGCGGTCACCCGCTCCACGACCTCCGTGCCCAGCATGTGCCGCTTGCTTGGATCAAGGGCCCGGGAGGCGGTCGACGAGTGAACGCCGGCAGCCTTTGCGACCTGTTTCAGCGTGACGTCGCGCTTGGTGCGCTCCCGTCCGGCCATTCTCGCTCCTCCCGCATCCAGATGGCCGACAGCCCCGAGCGCGGTCAATCGGATTTCCCGTTCCACTGACCTTGAAGCTTGACCTAGTGCAATCGATTGTCTAAGAAAAGAGCTAATTATGCAATCGAATGCACAAGCCGGGAAGGCAGAATGATAATAAAACGGGAGGAGGACGTCACCGCAGCGGTGGTGTCGGCGATGGCCGACACGCCGGATGCACGGCTGCGTGGAATCACCGAAGCACTGGTGAGGCATCTTCACGCCTTTGCCGCCGAGGTGCGTCTCACGGAGGACGAATGGGAGATGGGCCTCGATGCCCTGATCCGTTCCGGCAAGGCGTGTACCGACACCCACAACGAGATGATCCTCATGTCCGACGTGCTCGGCCTGTCGACGCTCGTCTGCCTGATGAACAACGGTGCCGGTGGCCCGACGGAAACGGCTGCCGCGCTGCTCGGTCCCTTCTGGCGCATGCATTCGCCGCGGATGGAGAATGGCGGATCGATCCTGCGTTCGCAGACCCCGGGTCCGGCGCTTTTTATGCGCGGTCAGGTCGTGGACACCGACGGCAATCCGATCCCCGGCGTCGATGTCGACATCTGGCAGGCGTCGCCGGTGGGCATGTACGAGAACCAGGATCCCGGTCAGGCCGACATGAATCTGCGCGGCAAGTTCACGACCGATGCCGAGGGCCGCTTCTGGCTGAGGTCGGTCAAGCCGGCAGGTTATCCGGTGCCGACCGACGGTCCGGCCGGCGATCTCCTGAAGGCGCAGAAGCGCCACCCCTATCGCCCCGCCCATATCCATGCGCTCCTCTTCAAGGAAGGGTTCAAGACGCTCGTCACCCAGGTCTTTGTCGACGATGACGAGAATCTGGAAACCGACGTCGTCTTCGGCGTGACCGAGGCGCTCGTGGGCGATTTCCGCAAACATGACGATGCGCCGCCCGAGCCCGAGGCGGGAACGCCCTGGTATTCGCTGGAGCACCGCTTCGTCATGATGAAGGGCGAGGCCAAGCTGCCCGTCCCCCCGATTAAATGAGAACCGGATGACCGACGCCCAGCAACTTCTCGACGGCAAGGTAGCCCTCATCAGCGGCGCCTCTCGGGGCATCGGCGCGGCGACGGCCCAGATCCTGGCGCACGCAGGCGCACGCATCATCGGCACCTATCACAGCGACCGCGAGGCCGCCGAGGCCGTCTTGGCGGCGCTGCCGGGCGAGGGGCATGCCGCACGCCAGTTGAAGATCGAGGATTCGGGCGCGATTGCCGCGCTCGCCGGGGATGTCGCGCGTGGCGGGGGCCGCTGCGACATCCTCGTCAACAATGCCGGCTTCACCCGCGCCATCCCCCATGGCGACCTGGACGCGCTCGATGACGATTTCATCGACGCCATGTTCAAAGCCAACTGGCGTGGCCATTTCGCCATGGTGCGTGCCCTGCGCCCTCTGCTGGCGGCAAGCGGCAAGGGCTTGATCGTCAATGTGTCCTCGATCGCCGGCATGAACGGTGCGGGCTCCAACATTGCCTACTGCGCGGTCAAGGCGGCGATGGACAGCATGACCAAGTCGCTGGCACGCGCGCTGGCGCCCGACATTCGCGTGATGGGCGTGGCGCCCGGCGTGGTCGAAACCGACTTCGTGCCCGGCCGTGACGTTGCTGCGATGGAAAAGCTCGCCGCCGCGATCCCGCTCAAGCGCGTGGCCCAAGCCGGGGACGTGGCGCGCGCCATTCTCGCCTGCGCGACGCATCTCGACTATTCCACCGGCTCGACGCTGATCGTCGATGGCGGGCGGGCGCTCTGAGGATGATGGCGATGCAAGCCAAGATCATCATCACCTGCGCCGTCACCGGAAACCTGACCACGCGCGAGCAGCATCCCGGTCTGCCCTGCAGCCCGAAGGAGATCGCCGATTCCGCGCTTGAGGCGGCCCAAGCGGGCGCGTCCATCGCCCATATCCATGTACGTGATCCCGAGACCGGCAAGCCGTCGATGGAACTGGACCATTACCGCGAGGTGATGGAACGCATCCGCGAGAAGAACGAGGATCTGATCCTCAACCTGACGACGGGCCCCGGCGGCCGCTTCGTGCCTTCGCCGGACAACCCCCGGGTCGCGGGACCCGGGACGACCTTGCTGCCACCCGAAGAGCGCGTCGCGCATCTGACGCCGCTCAGGCCCGACATCTGCACGCTCGACCTCAACACCATGAACTCGGGCAAGGAAGTGGTGATCAACACGCCGCCCAATGTCCGGCGCATGATCAAGGTCATCAACGAGGCCGGCATCAAGCCGGAGATCGAGCTGTTCGACACCGGCGACATCGCGTTCTGCCACGACCTCGTCAAGGAAGGCAGCCTCGACGCGCCGATCATGTGTTCGCTGGTGATGGGCGTGAAATACGGTTTCCAGCCATCTCCAGAAACGGTCATCTACGCGCGCAACCTGTTGCCGTCCGGTTCGGTCTTCACCGGCTTCGGCGTGGGACGCCATTCCTTTCCGATGGCCGCGCAGAGCGTGCTGGCGGGCGGGCATGTGCGCGTCGGGCTGGAAGACGCCGTCTATATCGACCGTGGCGTCCTGGCACCGTCCAATGCCGCGCTCGTCGAGAAGGCGCGGCGCATGATCGAGGATCTGGGCACGTCCGTCGCCACGACCGAAGACGCGCGCCGGCTCATCGGCCTGCCGGGACGGGCGAGGGATCTCAATGAAATTGCATCAAGGACGATCTGAGTTGGAGCAGGACATGGAGCGCGCCGCGCAGACTTTGAACACCGCCCCGTCGCGAACGGCGGATGCCCTGCGCATCGCAGCTCCGGTCAAGGAGGTGGGTGAACTGCAGCTTGGGCCGCAATCGCTTCCCATCCCCGAGCCCGGCCCGGACGAGGTCCTGGTCGAAATCCATGCCGCCGCCATCAACCCCTCCGATGTGAAGGCCGCGCTTGGCATGATGCCCCAGGCTGTCTGGCCTCGCACGCCGGGCCGCGATTTCGCCGGCGTCGTGGTGGCGGGACCGTCCGCGCTGGTCGGCACCGAAGTCTGGGGGTCGAGCGGCGTGCTCGGCATTCGCCGCGACGGATCGCACGCGACGCATATGGTGATGGAGGCCGATGCCGTGCGGGCCAAGCCCGCCGCACTTTCCATGGTCGAGGCCGGTTCCATCGGCGTTCCCTTCGTCACGGCCTGGGAAGGCTTCCTGCGTTCGGGCATGCCGGCAGCCGGCGAGACCGTGCTGATCCTCGGCATCAACGGCAAGGTCGGGCAGGCCGCCACGCAGATTGCCACCATGCTGAGGGCGAAAGTGATCGGCGCCGTCCGTCGCGACGAGCCTTATGCCGGCCATGCGAGCGGCCCGGTCGAGGTGGTCGACGTCTCGAGCACGGACCTGGCCGAGCGGGTGCGCGAAATGACCGATGGTCGCGGCGCCGACATCGTCTTCAACACGGTCGGGTCGCCCTACTACACGGCCGGTGCGGCGGCGCTCGGCAAGGGCGGGAGAATGATCCTGATCGCCACGATCGACCGCGCCGTGCCCTTCGACATCTTCGCCTTCTATCGCGGCCGCCACACCTATTTCGGCATCGATACGCTGGCACTTTCCACGGCGGAGACCTGCGACCGGCTGGACGGCATGCGCGAAGGTTTCGACAGCGGGGCGCTGAAGCCCTACGAGATCGCCCCCACGCTGTCGCTTTCAGATGCGGCCAGGGCCTATGCGGATGTGCTGGGCGCCACGCGCGACCGGCTCGTCTTCGAACCTCGGGGCGCGGGCCGATGAAGGTGACCCGGCTGGCCGAGGCGCCGGCCTATTTCCCGCCCAATCACGAGGACATGCGCTGTCTGCGCCTCCAGGGGCACGAGGCGGGTCAAACCGATTTGCTCTGGCTGGGCATGTCACATATCCTGCCGGGCGGAGGAACGACGCTGGGTGGATCACCGGAGGAGAAATTCTACGTCGTGCTGGAGGGAGAACTGACGATCCGCACGGAGGAAGGCGAGGAGACGCTCGGAAAATGGGATTCGTGCCGTCTCGCGCCACATGAAAAACGGGCACTTGAGAACAGAACCAACACGCCCGTGACCGTCCTGCTCGCCATGCCGCTGCCTGCGGACCAGCGGGCAGCCAAGACCGCGGAGGAGGAAACTCCGCGGAACTGACCACAAAAACCCAAGGGAGGAGTTTTACATGAGGTCACATCACAAAGCACTGCATCTGCTCGCCGCCACCGCGGTGGTGGGCGCCTTCACGCTTGCCACGGTCCTGCCGGCCGACGCCCAGCGTCAGTCGATCCGCTGGGCGACGTCCAACACGGGCTCGTATGGCTACATGGTGGGCAGCGCCATGGCACAGGTGCTCGAGCGGGCGCTCGGCGACGAGGTCGTCGTCACCGTCCAGCCCTATCCTTCGACCACCGCCGCGATGAAGGCGACAATGGAAGGCGATGCGGAGGTCGGCTACACCGCCGATGTCGGCATGCGTCAGATCTACGACCAGGACGGCGCGTTCGAGGGCTACGAAGCTCCCAACGGGCGGCTCGTGCACACCTGGTACGCCTATCCCATGGAAAGCTTCATGGCGGCGCCCGTGGCGACCGCCGACAACTATTCCTGCTGGGGCGACTTCTCGGGCGAGCCGGTCTTCTTCACGCCTGCCGGCTTCATGAACTGGCTCAATTTCCGCCGCATCTACGATGCGCTCGGCTACGAGTTCAACCATGTCGAGATCGATCCCTCGACACAGGCCGACGCGCTCGATGGCGGCAGCATCACCGGTGCCGTGGCCTACACGACCGCCGGCCGTTCGCTCGCCTCCTACTGGCGTGAGACCGAACTGCGCACCGATGTGCGGGTGATCAATCCCTGTGAGGACGAGATCGAGGCTCTGCGCGCGGCCGGCCTGGCGCCGATGGAAGTCGATCCGACCAACGCCTTCTCGAAGGATGTCGGCGTCGAGACGGTCTATGGCGTACCGATCCTGTTCGCCTACAACCTGCGCCCCGACATGGATGCGGATCTGGCCTACCGCATGCTGGTGGCCTTCTACGAGGCACGTGACGAACTTGCCGAGTCCGATCCGGGCTTCGTGCCGATGGCGAACGACTTCGTCGGCATGCAGGTCGCCGGCATCAACGCCAATCCCGACATCCCGGTCCATCAGGGCCTCGCGCGCTTCCTCGAAGAGCACGACGCCTGGGACGACAGCTGGACGATCGCCGAATAACAGGCCGTCCGGGAGACGCGGCCTTTGCCGCGTCTCCCCTGCGACATCGCACACCGTGTCAGAAGAACACGTGGCTTCGCCGAACAATCTGGGGAACGGGACAACGCCATGAACGGGCAGCTTTCAGCCTACGCGAACTTGCGCAATCTGACCCTTCTGGTCTCGCTCGTCATGTTCGGCTGGCTGGTCTATTATTTCTACACGGGTTCCGGTGGGCCGCGCTATCTGGCCACCCACATCGTCCCGATCGCGCTCGCCGTCCACATCCTGTTCCGTTACCAGGAGGGCCCGCTCTACGAGCGTCTGCCGACAATCGTCAACCATCTGGCGGTGGCGGTTTATCTCGGCATATGCGCCTACGCCTTCTACTATTTCTACCAGAATTACGAGCAGATCGCGATCTGGCGGCAGGGCTCCTACACCCGGCACGATTTCATCGTCGGGCTGCTGGTCTTTCTTCTCGTGATGGAGCTTTCACGGCTCGCGCACCGCATCCTGTTCTGGGTCAACGTGGTGCTGATCATCTACACGATCTGGGGCTATCTCAGCCCGATCGATTTCTTCTGGCATCCCGGCACCACCTTCTACCGGGTGGTCACCTCCTCGACCATGGAACTGGCGACCGGCGTCTACGGGCTCTACGCGCAGCTGGCGCTGACGCTGATTGCCGCCTTCCTGCTTCTGGCGGCGACTGCCGCCGGCTTCGATGCGCAGAATGCGCTCGTCAACGTCATGCGCCGGCTTGCCGGCAAGTCGCGCCACACCATCCCGCAGACGGCGGTGCTCGCCTCCGTGTCGGTCGGCATGGTGTCGGGCTCCGGCGCGGCCAACACCGCCGTCACCGGCTCGTTCACGATCCCGCTGATGAAACGTTATGGCGTGCCGCCTGTCTTTGCGGGCGCGGTCGAAACCTCGGCCTCGATGGGCGGGCTCATCATGCCGCCCCTGATGGGCGTGGCCGGCTTCCTGATGGCGGAGTTCCTGGGCGTGCCCTATTGGGACGTGGTGGTGCGCGGATTTGCCGTCGCCTTCGTCTATTTCTGCTCGCTGATCCTGGCGGTTTATCTGCTGAGCGTGCGGCTTCTGCCCAACGATCCGATCGTCTCGCCGACGGTGCCGCTCTATCATTATGTGAAAACGACCATCTTCTTCTCGGCGATCCTCTTCCTCGTCCTGCTGATGGGCCAGTTCGGGTTCGGTGCGCTCCGGGCCGCTCTCTGGACGACCATGTTCATGTTCGTCCTGCTGCTGGTGGCCTTTCTCTACTTCAAACACGTGCTGAAGGCGGAAGAACTTGAGAGGGAGACGCTGCTTGGCAATCTGCGCCGCGTGGTCGAGACCCACGCCGAAATGACTTCCTACATCGTGCTGCTGATGGCCACGCTCGGAATCATGATCGGGCTGTTCACGGTCACCGGCTTCATCCTGCGCATGGGCGCGATGCTCCTGCAACTCGGCGAGTGGCACCTGATCGCCACGATCATCGCCGCCTGGATCTTCGGCTGGCTGGCGGGTGCGGGTCTGCCGCCGACGGCGACCTACATCATCGTGGCCATCATCATCGTGCCGCCGCTGCGCCAGCTGGGTGTCGACCCCTGGGTGGCGCATTTCTTCGCCTTCCTCCTGGCCATCTGGGGCGAGCTGTCGCCGCCCACCTCGCTCACGGCGGCGGTCGCCTCGCGCATCGCCAACGCCTCCTTCATGAAGACCATGTGGGAAGCGCTGAAAATCTGCCTGCCGATCACCTTCATGTCGTTCGCCATCTTCGTGCGTGAGGACATGGTGGTGAATCCGGGCTGGGCGCAGATCCACGACACGGCCCTGGTGGCGATCGGTACCTGCGGGGTGACATTCGCCACATTCGGCCGCTTCGTGTCGGGCAGGCCGCTCGACAGTGCGATGCGTGTGGGCCTGGCGCTGCTCGCCTTCGTCGTGATCTTCCATCCCGACGACACGCTGGCGGTATTCGCCGCGCTGCTTCTGCTGCCGCTGATCGTCTTCGGCGTGTTCCGCCACATCAAGGTGGCCAGCCGGCCGGCCGAACGGGAGGCGGAGCTGGCGGCCATCAGCTGAGGCGTTCAGACCCCCCGATATCCCGCGACCGCGGCGATGTCAGATGCGGTGGCCGTCGGTGTCGAACAGGAAGCAGTCGGATGGGTCGATGCTCATGTCGACCTGTTCACCGCTCTCCACATTTGCGGAGCGCTTGAGTTCCGCGATCAGTGTCGCGTCGTCTCCGGGCGCGGTGTAGAGATACGACACCGAGCCCAGATGTTCGATGGCGGTGCAGGGCAGGGTCACGCGGTACGGGCCGTCGGCGTTCTCGGAAAAGCTCTCCGGCCGGATGCCGAGCGTCGCCGTGCGCGGCAGTGCTTCGGGCATGGCGCGAGGGCGCACGGGCAGCGCCGGCAGACCAAGCTGCGGCACGTCGAGCACCAGCGCATCGCCATCGCGGCCCTTCACTGCCGCCTCCACGAAGTTCATGCGCGGCGAGCCGATGAAGCCCGCGACGAAGCGATTGTCGGGGTCCGAATAGAGCGTCAGCGGACTGCCGATCTGCTCGATCAGGCCGGCCCGCAGCACCACGATCTTGTCGGCCAGCGTCATCGCCTCGACCTGGTCGTGGGTGACGTAGATCATCGTCGCGCGCAGATCCTTGTGCAGCTTGGCGATCTCCAGCCGCATCTTGACGCGCAGTTCGGCATCGAGGTTGGACAGCGGTTCGTCGAACAGGAAAACCTTGGGGTCGCGGACGATGGCGCGGCCGATGGCGACGCGCTGGCGCTGGCCGCCGGAGAGCTGGCGCGGCTTGCGGTCGAGATAGTCGGTGAGGTGGAGCGTGGCGGCGGTCTGCCGAACCTTTTCCTCGCGCTCCGCCTTTGCCATGCCGGCCATTTCGAGGCCGAAGCCCATGTTTTCGGCCACGCTCATATGCGGGTAGAGCGCGTAGGTCTGAAACACCATCGCAATGCCGCGTTTCGCAGGATCGGTATCTGTCACGTCCCGGCCGTCGATGCTGATCGTGCCCGAACTCGTCTTCTCCAGCCCCGCGATCATGCGCAGCAGCGTGGACTTGCCGCAGCCGGAGGGGCCGACGAAGACAACGAACTCGCCACTTTCCGCCGTCAGCGATGCGCCGCGAATGACCTCCGTCGCGCCGAACTTCTTGTGCAGGTCTGTCAGGACCAGTTCTGCCATGGGGTTGTTCCTTACTTGACCGCGCCTTCGGTGAGGCCGCTGACGAAGCCGCGCCCGATCAGGGCGAAGATGGCGATGACGGGCACGATCGCCACGGTCGCACCCGCCAGAAGCAGGCCCCAGTCGATCTGGTACTGGCCGATGATGCCGGAAAAGCCGACCGGAAGCGTGCGCCTGGCGTCGGACAGGATGAGCACCGAGGCGAACACATATTCGGTCCAGGCCGTGACGAAGGCATAGATGCCGACGGAGGCGATGCCGGGCGCGATCAGCGGTATCATCACGCGCCGCAGGATGGTCAGGGTCGGCGCGCCGTCCATGACGGCGGCTTCTTCGATCTCTTTCGGCACGCCGGCCAGGAAGGAGCGGAGCATCCAGATCGAGAAGGGCAGCGCGAAGGCCACGTTGACGGCGACCAGCGCGGGAAGCCTGTCGATCAGGCCAACCTTGGCGAACAGGCCGAAAAGCGGGATCAGCACCACGATCGACGGAAAGGCGTAGGCCAGGAGAATTGTCCGGTAGAGCACGCCGCGTGCCGGAAATTCCAGGCGGAAAAAGGCGTAGGCGGCCGGTATGGCGAGAACCAGCGTGAGCAGGGTCGAGCTACCCGCCACCAGCAGGCTGTTGACCAGATAGACCGGATAATCCGAGGCCTCAAAAAGCTTCTGATAATGCTGGAGCGTGAAGCTCTGCGGGAACATCGTCGGCGTGCGCGCAATGATCTCCTGCGGCACCTTGATCGAGCCCGACACGACCCACCAGAAAGGCAGCCCGATCAGCACGATGAAGAAGGCAAGGCAGGCCACGAGCGCGACGTTGAGCGGCAGCGAGCGGTTCATCGTTCGGCTCCGTCACGGTCCAGCGCGCGTGTCGCGATCACCGCGAAGGCCATCAGCAGCAGCGTGGCGAGCACCGATATGGTGGCTGCTTCCGACAGGCGGTAGCTCTTGAACGCGGTCTCGTAGATCAGCACCGGCAAGGTGCGCGATCCGCCTGCCGGGCCCCCGCTGGTGAGCAGCCAGATGATGTCGAACACGTTGAAGGAAAGCATCGTGCCGATGACAGCCAGCACCACGAGTGTGGGGGCGAGCAGCGGCCAGGTGATCCGGCGGAAACGCTGCCAGGCATTGGCGCCGTCGATGCGCGCCGCCTCGTGCAGATCGTCAGGGATACGTGTCAGGCCGGCGAGGATCATCAGCGCGATGAAGGGGAACCAGCGCCAGGAATTGACGAACACCAGCGTTGCCATCGCGGTCCACGGCGTGGCGAAGAAGCCGATCGGCCGATCCACCAGTCCGCTCTGGATCAGGAGCGGGTTGATCATGCCGCCGGACGTGGAAAACAGCCATCGCCAGATGACCACGACGACGACGGTCGGCACGATCCACGCGAGAATGATCCATGTGCGCGCGACCCGCACGCCCGGAAATTTCTCGTTGAGAATGAGCGCTGCGACCAGGGCCAGGGCGGTCTGCAATACGGCATTGGCAACCACCCACACGATGCTCAGCCCCGCGGCGTTCCAGAAGGCGGAGCCACCGAGAATGTGCCGGTAATTGTCGAAGCCGACAAACGTGCCGGGCGATCCGATGACCCGCACGTCCTGCAGCGAGAGCTGCACCGCCTGGACCAGCGGCCACCCGAGGGTAGCCGCCAGCACGAGCATCGCCGGAGCGACGAGAGCGAAGGCAAGCGCTTTCGACTGTTGCATCCGGCGATACCTTTTCGTTTAGCGCGCCGCTTCTTCCATGCGCGCCTGTCCGGCGGCAACGGCGTCGGCCGGTGACTGGCCCGACACGGCCACTGCCTGCAGCGTCTCGGCGATGATGTTCTGTGCCGAAATCGCTGCGATCGAGGGGAAGGTGCGGCCGCTGGTGAAGCCGAACAGCCTGCCGTTCTGGCCGTTGTCGATGATGGTTTCGATCTGCTCGCGGTATTTCTCCACCATCGGGTCGGACCAGAAGGTCTCGGCTGTTGCGCCATCGGCTGTCACCGGCATGAACAGGCCCGGCTCCATGTTGAGGAAGCGCCCGTAATTCTCCGGCTCGAGCAGGAAGGAGACGAACTTCTTGGAGGCCTCCATCTTCTCGTCGTCGGTCGACAGCAGCATCACCGCGTTCGCATAGGCGATGGTGTTGTGTTCCTCGCCATCCCGGGAGGGGATCGGCGCGACGCCGAGGTCGGCGGCGTCGCCTTCGGCCTGCGTGTCGTAGGTCGCGATGACGGAGAACTGCATGACCATTGCGCAGCTGCGGGACGAGAAGCATGCCTCGGCTTCGCCCCAGGTCCACGAGGTTGAATCGGCGGGCGAGAACTGAAGCATGTCGTTGTAGAACTCGAACGATGCGACCGTCTCGGGATTGTCGAAGCGCAGCGTGCCGTCCTCGTTGTAGATTTCGGTCGCGCCGCCATTGGTCATCACGGAATAGACCGTCTGGTCGGTATAGAGCTGCCTGTTGGCGGGAAGGCCCATGCCCGACACGCCGTCAACCGACAGCGTCTCGGCGGCGTCCCGCCACTCTTCCCATGTCGAAGGGACCTCGATACCGGCTTCTTCGAGCACGCTTTTGCGGTACCACAGGTTCATCGTCATGTTGTAGAGCGGAACCGCCCACACGCCGCCATCGTAGGAATAGGCCTCGACGGTGGAATCGACGAAATCGTGCTTGGCGTCGAGTTCCTCCACGAACTCCTCGACCGAGGTCAGCGCGCCGATGTCCTTCAGGATCGGCGTGAAGTCGGGGATGGCAAACAGCATGTCCGGGCCCTGGCCGGCCGCGAGTGCTGCCGGTGTCTTGGCATAGACCTCGCCCCAGTTCTGCGGCTCCTGCGTCACGACGATGCCGGGATTGGCGGCGTTGAAGGCGTCGATCAGTTCCTGGACGCGCGCAACGCGGTGCGGCGGCTGTTCCATATGCCACAACGTGATCTCGACCGCGTCCTGCGCGAAGGCCGCGGCAGGCATCAGCATCGTCGTCGCCAGTGCAAGCTTCAAAATCGTTTTCATCTCGTGTTCCCTTTCCTCACTCCGCAAAGAGCCCCGTTTTCAGTGCCTAAAGGTGCGGGTTCCGGGGCCGGTACCGCGCAATCAGTCGCTCGTTGTTTTCCTTGGCGCCCGGCATGTTGGCGCTGAGATAGATCGGCGCTTCGCCCTCCTTCGAAAGCCGCGCGGCGGCGCCCGCCAGGATCGCGTTGATGACCGCCACGCCCAGCGCGGTGGAGACCGGACCGACCTTGAGTTCATTGTCGGGAACGGCGATCACGGCATCGCCGGGAGGCGCACCGTTGTCGAGAACGATGTCGGCCAGATCGGCCAGCCGCTCGCGTCCCTTGGCGGCAGCGGTGGAATAGTCGACCGAGGTGATGGCGATCACCGTCGCGCCGCGCGCCTTGCCGATCCGTGCCGCCTCCAGGGGGGCTGCGTTGACGCCCGAGTTGGACGACACGAACAGCACGTCATTGGCGCCGATCGGATAGCGATCCATGATGGGGCCGACGATGCCGTCCATCCGTTCATAGGCCGTGCCGGCGACGGCGCCGTCATGCAGCATGGTCGGCCCGGCCAGGATCGGCACGGTCAGTGCCAGCCCGCCGGCGCGGAAATGCACCTCCTCCGCCAGCATGTGGGAGTGACCGGTGCCGAAGACATAGACCAGCCCGTCTCGCTTTGCGGTCTCCACGATCGCGTCTTCGGCCTGCTTGATCGGCTCTGCAAGCGAGTCCTTCAGCGCCGCCAGGCGGGCGATAAGATCGGAGAGATATGCGTCCGCGATGGTGCTCATGCCTGTGTTCCGGCTCCCAGCGAGAGATTGACTTTCATGACGAAGAAATCACCGCGATAGGTGGAGCGCACATATTCGAATGCGTTGCCGTCCTGGTCGCGGGTCAGTCGGGTGAGGTTGAGAACCGGCGCGCCCTGTTCGGTGTGAAGAGTGCGGGCGATCGCCGCATCCGCCAGGCCGGCCATCAGGGTCTGCTCGGCCCGGGTCGGAACGATGCCGAAATGGGCGCTCAGCGTCGCATAGAGCGAGGCACTCTGGAAATCCGCCAGTTCCAGCAGGCCTTGCGTGCGGCTCGCCACAACATCCGTGGTTTCCAGCGCCACCGGCGCGCCATCCACGAAGCGCACGCGGGTCAGGCTGTGCACCTTGCCCGTGGCAGGCAGCGACAGGGCGCGGGCGCAATCCTCGTCCGGCTGGCGGGTGCCGGATGTGACGATCACGCTGGACGCATGCCGGCCCTGCCGGTCCATTTCCTCGGTGAAGCCGGAAAGGGTCTCAAGCCGCTGTTCGATCTGGCGGCTGCCGACGAAAGTGCCTTGTCCGGTGCGCGTTTCGACAAGACCCTTGGCGCTCAGGTGGCGCAGCGCCTGGCGCGCGGTCATGCGGCTGACGCCCATCCGCTCGGAAAGAACGCGTTCGGATTCGATCTTCTCGCCGGCCTTGAGCGCACCCGACGTGATCTCGGATTCGAGATCGCTGGCGATCCTCAAATAGAGCGGCGCATCGTCCATCGAATGTTCCCGCAACTGGTATAGTCCAGCTTCATAGTGGTATATACCACTTACTCTGACTCGGCCGGGCATCGGAGTCAAATGTTTTTGCGCTCAACAAAGCAGCCGGTCGCGGGCCTGCCTGTAACTGCCGAGAGCGGGCGCCAGCGCGATCGCCCCGGCCTCATCCGGCCGGTAGATCCGACCTTTGCCGGCGACCGATGCCGACGCGGTGTTGATGGTCGCGAATGCGCCCACGGCCGTGGCCGCCAGCAGGGCCGCCCCGCGTGCGCCGAACTGCGATCCGGCGGGAACCTCGATCGGCTTGCCGACCAGGTCGCAGATCATCTGCACCCAGTGCGGGTTCTGCGCGCCGCCACCGGTGAGCAGCACGCGTTCGCCGTCGAAGGACAGCGCGTCGAACAGGTCACGCATGGCGAATGCCACGCCCTCGAGCACCGCGCGGAAGAGGCAGGCCCTGTCATGGCGCGGCGAGAGGCCGGCGAACTGCGCCCGCGCAGCCGGATTGACACGTGGTGCGATGATGCCGCTTTCCGACAGATAGGGCAGGTAGCTCAGCCCGCGCGCACCCGGCGGGGTCGCGCGCAACATCTCGTCCAGGAGCGCGAAGCGTTCGGGCTTGTCGGCAATGTCCGGTGCGAGGGCGGAGAACGCCCAGTCGAGGTTGAGCGTTCCGGCGACATTCACCATGGCGCGATACCAGCGCTCGCCCGGCAGGGTGAACAGGAGCCCCATGTCGGCCGGCTCGAATACCGGCCTGTCGTGCACGATGCCGACCATGCAGGTGGTGCCGAGAACGGCGGTGGCGGTGCCCGCCGTCAGCCCGCCCGCGCCGATCACCGTGGCGGCAACGTCGCCCGCACCGATGGCCACCGGCAGCCCTGCGGGCAGGCCGAGCATGCCGGCCACCTCGGCCGTCAGACCGCCGGCGAGACTCTCGGATTCCCCGACGGGCGGCAGAAGTGCCGCGTGGTCCTCCAGGCCGAACAGGCTTGTCATTTCGCTGCTGCGCGTGCGCTGGCGCGCCGACCCGGGGATGACCGATGCTTCCGTGCGGTCCGTCGCGACCTTGCCGGTCAGGCGAAACCGCAGGAAATCCTTGTAGCTCAACACATGGTGCGCGCGGGCGATCACGTGCGGCTCATGGGCGACCAGCCAGGCCAGCACAGGCAGCGTGCAGCCCTGCTGCATCACCGACCCGGACGACATGAAGACCTTCTTCATGAAAGAGGGATCGCGGGCGATGTGATCCACGATCAGCGCCTGAGCGCGGCTGTCCTCCCAGGTGATGCCTGGCCGCAGCGCGTTTCCTGCCTCATCCGTCACCCATGCGCCGACCATCGCGGCGGTCAAGCCGATGGCCCGGATGCGCGTGGCGTCCACGCCGCTTTCGCGCACGACGCGGCCGATCACGTCGAGCGTCGCGTTCCAGCATTCGCGCGGGTCGAGTTCGCTCCACCCGGTATGCGGCCGATGCACGGTCGTGCGCCGCTGGGCTTCGCCGAGCTGGTTTCCCTGAAGGTCGAAGATCGCCGCCTTGGTCAGCGACGTTCCCGCATCGAGCCCGATATAGAGATCGCCGCTCATAGCTCCTCCGCCAGCCAGACGGCGCGGATGTCGATCCTGTCGCTCATGTGGACGAGGTCGGCACGCGCGCCGGCGACAAGCCTGCCGCGCACATGGCCCATGCGGAGGAAATCGGCAGGATCGGCTGTTGCCCGGCGCAGCGCGTCCTCCAGCGAGAGCCCGACGCGCTCGACCAGGAAGCGCAGCGAGGCCGCCATGTCGATGTCGGAACCGGCGAGGGTGCCGTCCTCGAGGGTGAGCTTGGGACAATGGCCGCTATGGTCGCTGCGCACGGTTCGGCCGTTGAGGGTGAAACTGTCCTTGTCGCTGGCCACCAGCGCCATCGCGTCGGTCACGATGAACAGCCGGCCCGGTCCGCGCTTGGCCGCGAAGGCGATCTCGAGCGCGCGCGGATCGACATGGTGGCCATCCGCGATGATCCCGCCCCACACGTCCGGCCGCGTCAGCGCCGCACCCACCAGACCCGGATCGCGATGCGAAAGCCCGCTCATGGCATTGTAGAGGTGGGTGACGCCGCGCGCGCCCGCATCGAAGAGCGCCTCGGCCTGGTCGGCCGTGCAGTCGCTGTGGCCGATCGAGACGATCACGCCGCCATCGGCGAGCTGGTGAACCGCCTCGGCGGAGACCTGGTTGGCCGCAAGCGTCACGACCAGCGCGCCGAGGGTTTTTGCCGCGCCCAGGTAGAGGGCGATGTCGTCATCGCCCAGCGGGCGCATGAATTCCGCCAGATGCGCGCCCTTGCGGGCAGGGTCGAGATGCGGCCCTTCCAGATGTATGCCCGCCACGCCGGCAATCCGTGCGCCCCGAGCGGCATCAAGTACCGCCAGCACCTTCTCGCGTGTGTCGGTGATGAGCGTAGGCAGCAAGGCCGTCGTGCCGAACGGTCGATGGGCCGCGGCGATGCGCGCCATCCCTTCCGCCGAAGGATCGTCGTTCAGCAGGATGCCGCCGCCGCCATTCACCTGGACGTCGATGAAGCCCGGCGACAGGATGCCCCCATCGAGCCAATGCACGGCGGATCCCGAAGGCGGTTTGCCCTTCGCGATGCCGACGATGCGGCCGTTCTCGGTCACCAGATGGTGGTCGTCGAGAATGCGCTCCCCATCGAACAGGCGCGCGCCTGCAAATGCGAGGTGGCCCATCAGACCGTCTCCGTCACTTTGCGCAGATTGGCCGGCCTGTCCGGGTCGAGCCCGCGCAGCAGCGCCGCCTTCTCGATGGCGCGATACCAGGCCAGAACAAAGACCAGCGTATCGGTCACGGCATGGCCGGTGGAGGGCGTGCGGATGCCATCGGCAAGCTCGGCCGTGGAGATCGGCAGCACCACGCCACCCATCCCACGCAACCGGTCGATCGTTTCGACCATGCCTTTGAAGGAAGCGTCCTGCGCCGCGAACACGACGACCGGGAAACCGGGCTGCACGAGTTGAAGCGGGCCGTGCATCAGTTCGGCCGATGAGAATGCCTCGGCATGGATGCCAGCCGTCTCCTTGGCTTTGAGTGCGGCTTCGAGCGCAATGCCGAAGGCCGGCCCGCGTCCCGTGACATAAAGCGACTGGGCCTTCGCCAGAGTCTGGGCCAGAGCGTCGGTCGCCTCCGGGGCGAGCGCGTCCAGCGCGTCGGGCAGCGCTGCAAGTCCGGCCTTCAGCGCTTGGTCCCCGGATGCGCCGGCCACGATCGCGAATAAAGCGGCACAGGACGCGATGAAGCTCTTTGTGGCCGCGACGCTTTTCTCCTCGCCCGCCTGTATCGACACCACGCGGTCGGCCGCCCGCGCGAGCGGGCTGTCGGCGACGTTGACGACGGCGATGGTCTTCGCCCCGCCCCCTGCCGCCGTCGCCTGCAGCGCAACGATGTCCGGGCTCGCGCCCGACTGGGAGACGGTCAGGTGCAAGCCGCCCGTCAGCCTCAGCGCCGTGCCATAGACCGATGCCACGGACGGACCGATCGAGGCGACCGGTCGCCCCAGCATGATCTCGCACGCATATTTGAACGCGGTCATCGCGTGGTCCGACGAGCCGCGCGCCGCCGTGGTGACCGGACCGGTCGCGGCGGCGAGCATCTTGGCGGCGGCCTCGAGCGACGCACGCTCCGTCGCCAGCAGACGGCGCACCGCTCCTGCCGCCTGGTCCGCTTCGATCGACATCTGGCTGGCGCTCATTTTAGGTCTCCGGCATCGAGCCGGGCGACGAAATCATAGGCGTCGCCCCGGTAGTGGGATTTCGTATATTCGATCGGCCGCCCATCGGGCAGGAAGGCGATGCGCTCGATCAGCATTCCGGCCGTGCCTTCGGCGGTGCCGAGCAGTTCGGCCTGCCGCCGATCCAGCGACACCGCGCGCATGCGCTGCATTCCACGCGACGGACTCAGGCCCAGCCGTGCGAGTTCGGCGTAGAGAGAGCCTTCCCCCAGCGGCGCCTCGCCCACGAGCCGTTCCGGCAGGCAGGCAGCTTCGATGGCGAGGGGGCGCCCGTTGCCCAGCCGCAGCCGGGTCAGGCGAACCACCTGCTCGTCGCCGCCGAGCGCCAAAGCCTCGCGTTCGCGCTGGCTGGCGGGTGCCCGGGCCAGGTCCAGCACGCGATTGGTGGCGTCGCGCCCATGCTGGGCCATGTCATCCGAGAAGGAAGAGAGCAGCCACAAAGGCTGCTCCAGCGCCCGCGCACCGCCACGCACATAATTGCCGCTGCCGGCCCTGGTCTCCAGAAGCCCGTCTTCGGCCAGCACGCGGTAGGCCGCACGCACGGTGACCCGCGACAGGCCGAGACTGCCCGCCAGCGCGCGTTCGGTGGGCAGCGACGCGCCCTCGCCAAGCTCCCCCTGCCTGATCGCCTCGGCGATGGTGCGGGCAAGGCGGCGATAGACCGGGCCGTCGCCATCAGGAAGGAAGGAACTGAGAAAACCAAGCTGGTCCATGATTGGCATTAATACCAATAGCAAACCAATTCGGCAAGCCAGGCCCTGCCGTGAACCCCGGATGGCGATAGGCCTGGAAATCCAGGCGTCGCCCGCCGCGGCGGCACTGCTTGTTGCGATAGAGGACCCTCGCGGCGTCGCCGCATGGGCCTCGCATGGCTTGACACGGTGGCGCGGCTTCTCCACCTGATTGGCGAACAGTCTCGCTCAGGGAGCTGCCTTGATGGCCAGCTACTATTCCTCACCTTTTCCACGTCGCTCCTCCGTCGGCGTCGATGTTGGCGGCGTCGTCGTGGGCGGGGTGGCCCCAGTGGTGGTGCAGTCCATGACCAACACCGACACGGCCGACGTTGATGCGACGGTTGCCCAGGTGGCTGCCCTTCACCGCGCCGGCTCCGAGATCGTGCGCATCACCGTGGACCGCGACGAGGCCGCTGCCGCGGTGCCGCGCATCCGCGAGCGGTTGGAGCGCATCGGCCATTTCGTGCCGCTGGTCGGCGACTTCCACTATATCGGCCACAAGCTTCTGTCCGATCACCCCGCCTGTGCCGAAGCGCTGGCGAAGTACCGCATCAATCCGGGCAATGTCGGCTTTCGCGAGAAACGCGACCGGCAGTTCACCGAGATTGTCGAGATGGCGATCCGCCACGACAAGCCGGTCAGGATCGGTGTCAACTGGGGCTCTCTCGACCAGGAACTCCTGACGCGGCTGATGGACGAGAACCAGGCAAACGGCTTCCCCATGACAGCCCAGGAGGTCACGCGCGAGGCGATCGTGCAGTCCGCGCTTCTCTCGGCGCAGCTGGCCGAGGAGATCGGGCTCGCGCGCGAGAAGATCATCCTGTCGGCCAAGGTCAGCCAGGTGCAGGATCTCATCGCCGTCTACACCGAGCTTGCGCGGCGTTCCGACCATTCCCTGCACCTGGGCCTCACCGAGGCGGGCATGGGATCGAAGGGCATCGTCGCCTCCTCGGCCGCCATGGGCATTCTTCTTCAGCAGGGCATCGGCGACACGATCCGCATCTCGCTGACCCCGGAGCCGAACGGCGACCGCACCCGCGAGGTGCAGGTCGCGCAGGAACTGCTCCAGACCATGGGCTTCCGGCAATTCGTGCCCGTGGTGGCGGCCTGTCCCGGCTGCGGGCGCACCACCTCCACCGTGTTCCAGGAACTGGCCCAGACCATCGAAGGCGATCTGCGCTGCAACATGCCGGTCTGGCGCGAGAAATATCCGGGCGTCGAGGCGCTGAAGGTTGCGGTGATGGGCTGCATCGTCAACGGACCGGGCGAATCCAAGCATGCCGATATCGGCATATCGCTGCCCGGCACCGGCGAGACGCCCGCCGCGCCCGTCTATATAGATGGCCGGAAGGCCGCGACCCTTCGTGGTCCCGCGATTGCCGACGATTTCCAGAAGATGGTCGCCGATTACATCGAGGCCCGCTTCGGCGCCGGCCAGCGCGCCGCCGAATAGGCGGCAACCAGGGGCCTCAGGCCGTCAGTGCGGGACGGCCCTCGCGCAGCCATGACTCGATCTTCTCCGCCAGCTTGTTGGGCGAGATCGGCTTGGACATGTAGTCGTCCATGCCGGCCGCCAGGCAGTCCTCGCGGTCTCCCTTCAGCGCGTGGGCGGTGATGCCGATGATGGGCGTGTGGCCGCCCCATGCCTCTTCGAGGTCGCGGATCGCCCGCGTGGCGTCGAGCCCGCTCATTTCGGGCATCGATACATCCATCAGGATGATCCGGGGCCTGTGCGCCCGGTACATCTCGACTGCCGTGCGCCCATTGTCGGCAAGACGATAGCTGAATCCGAGCCCTTCGAGGATCTGCCTGAAGACCAGCTGGTTGACCTCGTTGTCCTCGGCCACCAGCACATCGAAACCGTTCTGGTCGACGGGAGCGGGACGTTGGACGACCTGCAGCTTGTGAACTTCCGCCTTCGGTTGACCCGATTTCTCGTCGCCAGCCGGCCGCCACTGGCCGGTGCGGCGCGCACGCGCGGTCTGCATGATCTCGACCAGCGTCTGCAGCAGGAGCTGGGAACGCGCCGGCTTGCTGAGATGCGCCCAGATGCCGGAATTGAGTGTCAGCTTGCCGGTCACTGCCTGATCGACCGAGGTCAACAGCAGGATGGGAATGTGCGCGGTCGCAGGGTTGTGCGAGATGCGCTGTGCGACCTCGGTGCCGTTCATGCCGGGCATCTGGAAGTCGAGGATGATGCAGTCGATGCGCGCGCCGATCTCGACGGCCTTGTCGACGAATGCCAGCCCAACCTCGCCACTCTCGGCCGCCGCGCAGTCGAAGTTCCAGCTGCGCAGCTGCTCCAGAAGAATGTCGCGGTTGACCTCGTGATCGTCGATGACGAGGACGCGCGAGCCGAAAACGTCGACCGGCACCGGCATCTGCATCTCGCCGGCATGGACCGGCAGGGGAACGGTGAACCAGAAGGTGGAGCCGCGGCCGACCGTGCTGTCGACGCCGATCTCGCCGCCCATCAGTTCGATCAGGCGCGAAGCGATGGCAAGGCCGAGACCCGTGCCCTCGTGCCGCCGCGTCGAGGTTGCGTCCACCTGGCTGAACTTCTCGAAGATGTGGCTGCGCTTTTCCTCGGGAATGCCGATGCCGGTATCCTCGACCCGGACCGTGATGTGCGCCACGCCGTCCTCGACCGCGCCCGAAACGTCGACCAGAACATGGCCTTTTTCGGTGAATTTCACCGCGTTGCCGACGAGGTTCGTCACGATCTGGCGGATGCGCCCGACATCGCCGACCACCCAGCCGGGCAGGCCGGGATCCGTGCGCACGATCAGTTCGAGGTCCTTTTCCGCCACGCGCGTCGCCACCAGTGTCGCCACGTCCTCGATCGCCTCGTTGAGCGCGAAGGGCGCGGGGTCGAGGCTGAGCTGCCCGGCGTCGATCTTCGAAAAGTCGAGGATGTCGTTGATGATGGTGAGCAGCGCATTGCCCGATTTGAGGATCACGTCGGCAAAGGTCTTCTGGCGCTTGTCGAGTTCGGTCTTGGACAGCAGCTCGGCCATGCCGAGAACGCCGTTCATCGGCGTGCGGATCTCGTGGCTCATATTGGCCAGGAATTCGGATTTCGCCCGGTCGGCCGATTCCGCCTTCAGCTTCTCGGCCTGGATGGAGGCGTTGGCCCGCTGCAGGCTGTCCTGTGCCGCCTCGATGTTGCGCATCATTGGCGGGAAGACCCAGAATGCCACGCCTGCCCCTGCGATGACCATGGCCGCGGCCACCAGCGCCAGCATCAGCTGCAGCGTGCCATAGTCGTTGATCATCTCCTCGCTGAGACGATGTGTCGTGCTGGCGAGGTGAGGGCGCACGCTGTGGCTGGCCAGGTTCTGCAGCCTGGTAAAGACGGACTGCGCGGCGGGATCGGAATAGTCGTCGAACTGGTGCAGCTGGTCGGCCAGCTGGAGAACCTGCGCGATGTCGTTCTTGAGCGCCACGCCGTCCGCGCCGCTCTCCCAGATCGTGCGAAGGGATTTGGGCAGGGTCAGCCCCTCGACCGCGATGAGGATCGGCGAGGCGGTTGTCGCTTCTTCATCGGTGGTGGCCACTGGCCCCTGGCGGCGCAGATCCTCGCCAGCCGCTGCCTCGATGAGCGTGAACACCTCGTCCAGCCGCTCGAAGGCGCGGGCCAGATCGGCTCTGACCTCGTCGATCACGCGCAAGGTCTGGTCGTTGAGCGCGCGCTGCATGGGGGCTGGCCGCAGCATGCCGTCCTCGCCGCGTTCGAGCTGCTGCCATTGAATGGAGTTCTGGGCAGAGAAGATGCGGGTATTGTCGAGCCTCAGCGCATGGTGGATGACGTCGCTGGTGGCATCCCCCATGTGGCTGATGACGGCGCTGAACTTGACGCTCGTCTTCGATTCCTCGGCCAGATAGTGGATGACGACGGCACCTGTGCCGACGGCGAGGAGGATGCCCGCCAGCATCGCCAGCAATCTGCCGCGCAAATAGGCGCGCGTCACCGCAACTGTCATCGTGGACTTCCCCCGCCCGTCATCAACAGCTGAAGTCTTTAACATCGACATTAAGCGGGGATTAATCCTGTCGCCGGGTTCCGCCGCCCGCGATAACGATGTCGATTATGCTGAATGATTGCCTAACGGACTATCGCCGTCGATCCGCGACGAAACGCGCGGCGGCGCGCAGCCGCCCGGCTCTGTCTTTAAAGATCGCGACCGCTTCTTCCGCCTGCGCGACCAGTCCGCGAAGCTGTCGGCGCGCCCATTCCTCGCCGTGCAGGGCGGCAAGCGTCGCCTTGCCCGCCGCCTGGTCCTTGCCCGTTGCCTTGCCGAGCGCGGCACTGTCGCCGGTCAGGTCGAGAAGGTCGTCGGCGAGCTGGAAGGCAAGACCGACAGCGTTTCCATATTCTCGCAGCGCCTCGCGCCGGGCCGGATCGGCGCGCCCGACCACCGCGCCCGCTTCGCAGGAAAAGCGGATCAGCGCGCCGGTCTTCATGGCCTGCAGCGTGATGATGCCCGCCTCGTCCGGCGCCTGCTTTTCGGCCTGCAGGTCGAGCGCCTGGCCGCCCGCCATGCCGCCCAGCCCCGCCGCCCGCGCCAGTGAAAGCACGAGATCGGAGCGCTGGTCCGTCGCCAGATGATCCATCCCGTCGGCCAGGATGTCGAAGGCCAGCGTCAGCAGGCTGTCGCCGGCAAGGATGGCGGTCGCCTCGTCGTAGGCGCGGTGGACGGTCGGCATGCCACGGCGCAGATCGTCGTCATCCATCGCGGGCAGGTCGTCATGGATCAGCGAATAGCAGTGGACGCATTCCACCGCAGCCGCCACCCGCAGGGCGCCGGGACCATCGGCGTCGAAGAGCGATGCGCTTTCCAGAACCAGAAACGGCCTGAGCCGTTTGCCGCCGTTGAGGACTCCGTGCCGCATCGCCTCGAGCAGGCGCGCGGGACGGGTGATTTCGCCGTCGCGGGGACGGGCGTCGAGCAGCTCGTCCAGGGTCGCGTCGACCTGGCGGGCCCGGTGCGCGAGGGCGGCTTCGAATTCGTCGTCAACCGTGTGGTCCATGGCGGAGCGATGGCCGCAAATGCGATGGCGGTCAAGCCCGAGGCAACCGATCGTGCGTTGCATGGCGGCAGTCGAGTCCTGTATGCGGTTGGCAGAGGCAGGAGGTTGATTGGGTTTGGGCGAGGAACCGGAAATCGTGGTCGAACCGCGGCGTAGGAGCAAGCCGAGATCACGCAGCCGCGTTCGAACGTGGCTGCTGCGCGCCTTCGTCGGGCTGGTCGTGCTGGCGCTCGTGCCGTTTGGTCTCACCCTCGTCTACGCGGTGCCCCCGGTGCGGCCCGTCTCCACCTTGATGATGCTCGACCTTGCCACGCTGCGCGGATACGACCGGCGCTGGGTGGAGCTGGACGATATGGGCCCCAACATCGTCAACGCGGTGATGATGTCGGAGGACGGCCAGTTCTGCCGCCACCGCGGCATCGATGTGGGAGAATTCCGGGCCCTGCTGGAGGAGGCGTTGGCCGGCGGGGCGACGCGCGGCGGCTCCACCATCACCATGCAGACGGTCAAGAACCTCTTCCTCTGGCACGGCCGCTCCTATGTGCGCAAAGCGATCGAGTTGCCGCTCGCGGTCTATTTCGATGCGGTCTTGTCGAAGAAGCGGATCATGGAGATCTATCTCAACATCGCCGAATGGGCGCCGGGTGTCTATGGCGCGGAGGCCGGGGCCCGCCACCATTTCGGTGTCGGCGTGAGCCAGTTGACGCCGCGGCAGGCGGCCCTGATGGCCGTCACCCTTCCTCATCCGGCCGGGCGCAATCCCGCCAATCCGACGGCCAACCTCAACCGGGTCGCCAATACGATCGAGCGGCGCGCGCGTGGAGCGGGGGGATATGTCGGCTGTCTGCGTTGAAATATGGCTGCCGGGCTCTGGCCAAACGCAGCGAGGACGTGTATAGCCACGCCGAATTTCACGTATTCCGGCCGTTCCGCGTGGCCCTTCGACCAAGGGCGGCGGCGGTCATTTGACGATTGGAGCTGTAAGATGGCCGTACCAAAAAGAAAGACCTCGCCGTCCAAGCGCGGCATGCGCCGTTCCGCCGACGCGCTGAAGGCCCCGACCTATGTCGAGGACAAGAATTCCGGCGAGATGCGCCGTCCGCATCACGTCGACCTGAAGACCGGCATGTATCGCGGCCGCCAGGTTCTGGAGCCGAAGGAGAGCTGATCTCCGTTCGCCTCGACGAATTTTCGACAAAGGACCGGTTTCGACCGGTCCTTTTTCGTTTCGCAAGGCGTTTGCGCCGGGCTGGCCGTGGCATGATCGAGCCGGTATGTCTGGGGTCCCCATCAACGAGATCAGGAACCCGACATGCGCCAACCCGATCTTCCCGGCCGTTCGCCGGTCATCGCCGAAAACGGCATGGCGGCCACTTCCCATCCGCTGGCAACGCAGACGGCCGTGCAGGTGCTGCGCGAGGGCGGCAACGCGGTCGATGCGGCGATCGCGGCGTCGGCGACGCTCTGCGTGGTCGAGCCGCACATGACCGGCATCGGCGGCGACTGCTTCGTGATTCTGGCCGAGCCGGACGGCTCCGTCTTCGGGCTCAACGGATCGGGCCGGGCACCGGCGGGCGCCGATGCTGCCTGGTATCGCGAAAACGGTCATGCGCGGATGCCGCAGACCGGGGTGCATTCGGTCACGGTGCCGGGCGCCATCAAGGCCTGGGAGGTGCTGGCCGACCGCTTCGGTACGCTTGGTTTCGACCGTCTCTTCGCCGACGCCATCCGCTATGGCGAGGAGGGCTACGCCGTCCACGAGCGGGTCGGCACGATGTGGTCGCGCTATGTCGGCGAACTGGCCGCCGACGAGGGCGCGCGGCGCCACTGCCTCGTTGACGGGCATGCACCCCGCATCGGCCAGCGCCATCGCTGGCCAGCCCTGGCGGCTACCATGCGCCACATCGCGAAAAAGGGCGCGAAAGGTTTTTACGAGGGAGAGATCGCGGCCGAGATCGTTGCCACGATCAGGGCCAAGGGCGGGTTCATGAGCGAGGTCGACCTTGCCGAGGTCGAGGCCGACTGGGTGGACCTGATTGCCGCGCCCTATGGCGGCCACGACGTCCTCGAGATCCCCCCCAACGGGCAGGGCATCACCGCGCTGATCCTCCTCAAGCTCTTCGAGAAACTCGGCACTGGCGCGCTTGCGCCGGACAGCGTTGAGCGGTGGCATCTGGAAATCGAGGCCGGGCGCCTGGCCTATTCGGTGCGGGATCATCTGGTGGCCGACCCTGTGGCCATGACGGTCACGACCGACGAGCTGCTATCGGACCGCCACATCGAGGCGCTGGCCGCCCGGGTGGACCGGAAGCGCCGCGTCGAGACGATCGAGCTGCCGGCCATGCCGGATTCCGACACCGTCTATCTCACGGTCGTCGATCGCGACGGCCGCGCCGTTTCCTTCATCAACTCGACCTATAGCGCCTTCGGCTCGAAGGTGGTGACGCCGAATTCCGGGGTGGTGCTCCAGAACCGCGGTGGCTGTTTCACCCTGAAGGAAGGCCACCCCAACGAGCTGGGCCCGCGCAAACGCCCCATGCACACGATCATTCCCGCCATGGCGATGCAGGAGGGCCTGGCATCGGTATCGTTCGGGGTCATGGGCGGGGCCTATCAGCCGATGGGCCATGCGCATGTCTTCTCCAACCTGGTGGACCACGGCATGAATCCCCAGGAGGCGATCGATCATCCGCGCCTGTTCTGGAACGAGGACGGCACGCTGGCCGCCGAAAGCGGGCTTCCGCCCGCCATCCTGCAGGGTCTCGAAGAGCTGGGGCACGGCATCGGCGCCTGCGACATGCCGCATGGCGGCGGCCAGATGATTCTCATCGATCGCGCAAACGGCTTCCTCGTGGGCGCCTCCGATCCCCGGAAGGACGGCTGCGCGGCGGGCTGGTGAACGAAAAAGCGCCCGGCGTCATCGACACCGGGCGCTTCTATTTGCCTCAAAGAGGCTGGTCCTGAGCCCTCAGCTTACTGAGGAACGATGCGCTGCTCGTCGCGCTGCTCGGCATAGGTCGCCTCGTCATATTCCGGCGCCGCCTCGAGCTGCTCCTGCGTGTAGCCGGTATAGACATACCAGTTCTCGTTCTGGTCACGCATGAACTCGACTTCGTCCAGACCAAGGGCAACCTCGCGGGTACCCATGCCCAGGAAACCACCGACATCGACGATGATCGCATCGAACGAGCCTTCTTCGGTCAGCAGGATGTCGCCAACATTGCCGATGTTGTCATCGTTGGCGCCATAGACATCCGAGCCGATCAGGTCGTCAGCGCGGAGCTGGCCCATGTCGACTGCTTCCATGCCGTCGCGGTTGACCGCTGCGGTCTCGGTCTGGTCGACGCCAGGCTCGGCCTGCTCGCCGTCAACTGCGGCCTGCTGGTCGGCAGCAGCGCCAACCTGGGCCTCATCCTGACCGGCGAGACGAACCTCGAAGTTCAGCTGGAAGTTCTGCTGGTCCGACTGGACCATGACAGTTCCACCATCGGCGACGACGTGCTCGCCACCCATGCCGGCCTGTGCGGGCTGGCCGTCCTGCTGGGCAGCCATGTCCTGCTGCTGACCGTCCTGCTGGGCAGGCTGCTGCTGGGCAGCCATGTCACCCGTCATGCGCTGTTCGTCGCGCTGCTCGGTCCAGGTCGCCTGGTCATACTGGGGCGAACCCTCGAGCTGTTCCTGGGTGTAGGGCGAATAGACGTAGAGGTTGCCCTGTCCATCGGACATCAGCTCCAGATCGTCCATGCCGAGCGCGACTTCACTGGCGCCCATGCCGAGGAAACCGCCCACGTCCACGACGATCGCGTCGACCTGGCCGTCTTCGGTCAGAAGCACGTCACCGACGCTGCCGATGTTCTCGTCCTGCGCGGAATAGACGTCCGAGCCGATGAGGTCGTCAGCGCTGATCTGCTGCAGATCGGTCGCCTCGAACTGGCCGCGGTCCATCGTCTGGGCCTGACCGTCCTGCGCCATCTGCTGGTCCTGGTCGGCAGCCTGCGTCTGCTGCTGCTCGGTGCCGCCCGGCTCGATGCCGTCCTGACCGGCCGCCTGCTCGGGCGTCTGGTTTTCCACGCCGGCCGCGCCGGAATGAAGGATCAGGTTGATCTGGGCGTTCTCACGCTCGGCCTCGATGATGACGGTGTCGCCGGCCTGAACGGTAATTTCGTGTTCCGCCTGACCCTGGGCATAGGCGCCGGTAACGGCGAATGCGGTAAGGGCGGTTGTAGCAAGTAGCTTGCGAATCATGTGTCTCGTTCTCCCTGGTTGAGAAGCATTTGCGGCATGCACGAAGTGCGGGGCCGCTGGCTGCGCTCGCCACCATCGGCGTCGCAACCCTGCCTAACCAATCCTCACTGGGGAGAGATGTTCCGAAAAAGAGTCCGGAAATCGTTGAGTGCCGATGGCCTAGCCGCGATCCATCTGGTCCAGCTTGCGCTGCATCGCGGCAATCTGGTCCTTGAGGTCGCGCAGGTCGTCGGGTTTTTCCGCGGCCTCTGGCGGCGCCTCGGCCGACGCTTCTTCTGCGCCCGCATCGGTCTCGCCGCCGGCTACCGGAAACGGCGTGAACAGGCGCATCGCGTTCTGGAACATCTCGACATTGCGCCGGGCCTGTTCCTCCATCGCCTTGATGGGCGTGGCCATGTTCATCATGTCGAGCGGCGTCTTGGGCATTGCCTGCTGCATCTGCTCGCGGAAGCGCTCCTGCTCCTTGGCGAAGGCGATCATGGACTGCTCGAGAAAGCTCGGGACCACCATCTGCATCTGGTCGCCGTAAAAGGAGATGAGCTGACGCAGGAAGGAAACGGGCAGCATGTTCTGGCCGTCCTTGTTCTCCAGCTCGAAGATGATCTGGGTCAGGACGGGATGCGTGATGTCCTGGCCGCTCTTGGCGTCCTGGACGGTGAACTCCTCGTCGCGGCGGATCATTTGCGCGAGGTCTTCCAGCGTCACATAGCTGCTGGTGCCCGTATTATAGAGGCGACGGTTGGCGTATTTCTTGATGACGACCGGGCCGTTCCTGGCGGGCATGTACACGCTCCAATGGTTCGCGTTCCGCAGTAAGCGCCTGAAATCCTTCGAGCCGCGCGGCAGCATATGCGCAAAGGGCGGGCAATTGAAAGCGATTTGTGCAACGCCATAATGGCGACCCGGCCCCTCGCTATGCCGCCATCGTCTTGCGTTTGCCGGAGGGGCTGACCCATTTGACTTGTGTCATTGAAACGGCAAGAAACATAGGCAACATTTTGCCTCAACAGGCCATCGGGAGAGCCATATGTCAGCTTCGATCGTCATCGCGGGCGCCGCGCGCACGCCCGTCGGATCCTTCAACGGCGCCTTCGCCACCGTCGCCGCGCACGAGCTTGGTGCCGCCGCCATCCGGGAAGCCCTCGCGCGCGCGGGCTTGGATGCGGGCGAGGTCGACGAGGTGGTGATGGGCCAGATCCTGTCGGCAGGCGAGGGCCAGAACCCCGCCCGCCAGGCGGCGCGGCTGGCCGGCTGCCCCGACGAGACGACGGCCTGGGGCCTCAACCAGCTGTGCGGTTCCGGCCTGCGCGCGGTCGCCATCGGCATGCAGCAGATCCAGACCGGCGATGCCGGGATCATCGTCGCGGGCGGGCAGGAATCCATGTCCATGGCGCCGCATTGCGCGCATCTGCGCGCCGGCCACAAGATGGGCGATCTCAAGTTCATCGACACCATGATCAAGGACGGCCTGACGGATGCGTTCTACGGCTACCACATGGGCAACACGGCCGAGAACGTGGCCCGCAAGTGGCAGCTGACCCGCGAGGAGCAGGACGTCTTCGCCGTCGCGTCCCAGAACAAGGCCGAGGCCGCCCAGAAGGCCGGGCGCTTCAAGGACGAGATTGTGCCCTTCACGGTGAAGGGTCGCAAGGGCGACACGATCGTCGAGGACGACGAGTATATCCGCCACGGCGCGACCATCGAGGCGATGCAGAAGCTGCGTCCCGCCTTCGACAAGGAAGGCACGGTGACGGCCGCCAACGCGTCCGGCATCAATGACGGCGCCGCCGCCGTGGTGCTGATGAGCGAGGCCGAGGCCGGCAAACGCGGCATCGTCCCGCTCGCCCGCATCGTGTCCTGGGCGACCGCTGGCGTCGACCCGCAGATCATGGGCACCGGGCCGATCCCGGCCTCGCGCAAGGCGCTGGAGAAGGCCGGCTGGAAGGTCGATGATCTTGATCTCGTCGAGGCCAACGAGGCCTTCGCCGCGCAGGCCTGCGCGGTCAACAAGGACATGGGCTGGAACCCCGACATCGTGAACGTCAATGGCGGCGCGATCGCCATCGGCCACCCGATCGGCGCGTCCGGCGCGCGCGTCTTCAACACGCTTCTGTTCGAGATGCAGCGGCGCGGCGCGAAAAAGGGTCTTGCGACCCTGTGCATCGGCGGCGGCATGGGAGTCGCCATGTGCGTGGAATCGATGAACTGAAGCCAATGACGGGATGAAGGCGGGCAAGAAGAACGGAAGCGCGAAGCGATCCCTTCGCTGAGCGCGATCCGTCACTGCCCGCCAGTCATACGAGATCCAATGGGAGGAGAACTGCATGTCACGAGTTGCACTGGTCACGGGCGGGTCCCGCGGCATCGGCGCGTCCATCTCGGTCGCCCTGAAGGAAGCCGGCTACAAGGTCGCCGCCAACTATGCCGGCAATGACGAAGCGGCATCGAAATTCCGCGACGAGACCGGCATCCCGGTCTTCAAATGGTCGGTCGCCGACTATGAGGCCTGCGCGGCCGGCATCGCCCAGGTCGAGGCGGAACTCGGTCCCGTCGAGGTGCTGGTCAACAATGCCGGCATCACGCGCGACGCCATGTTCCACCGCATGACCCCGCAACAGTGGCGCGAGGTGATCGACACCAATCTGTCCGGCGTCTTCAACATGACGCATCCGCTGTGGTCCGGCATGCGCGACCGCAAGTTCGGCCGCGTCATCAACATCTCTTCCATCAATGGCCAGAAGGGCCAGGCCGGGCAGGCCAACTATTCGGCTGCCAAGGCTGGCGACATCGGTTTCACCCGGGCGCTGGCGCAGGAAGGAGCCCGGGCCGGCATCACCGTCAACGCGATCTGCCCCGGCTACATCGCTACGGAGATGGTCATGGCCGTGCCCGAAAAGGTCCGCGAATCGATCATCGGCCAGATTCCCGTCGGCCGCCTGGGCGAGCCGGAGGAGATCGCCCGCTGCGTGGTCTTCCTCGCCTCCGACGAGGCCGGTTTCATCACGGGCTCGACCATCTCGGCCAATGGCGGGCAGTTCTTCTCCTGATGCATGGCGCCGTCTATCCACCGCTCTCCCGTGGACGAGCGGTGGATAAGGTCTCACAAGCTGTGGGCAAGCTGTGGATAAGATTCACGCCACCTGCCTGGTGCCGCAAGGGGTGGTGTCTCCGGCCGTGAGGCCGGCCCTTATCCCTAGATCTTGTAGGGAACAAATAGGGAAGCGGCCGGAGTCAGCGATTCGTCGCCGTTTCGTTCGAGGCCCGTTCCAAATGTGGCTGGGTCACAGACGTTCGAAGCGGCTGAACTGGAAGTGCTGGACATTGCCGCCGGGTGTCATGTGGTCGTGCTGGCGTGTCTCGCGCAGGATGAAGCCCGCGCCGAGTTCGGTTGCCAGCGACCGCGCGTCGTGGCGCATCACTGGCAGCCCGCTGCATTTTTCCGGGCCGTCGGGCGCGAAAGTGCCGATAATGACGTGGCCGCCCGGATTGAGCGCCGCGCGCAAGCGTTTCACATAGGCCTCGCGATCGGCGGTCTGGACGAGGAAGTGGAAAGCCGCGCGGTCGTGCCAGATGTCGTATGTCGCTTCCGGCTTCCAGGTCGTGGCGTCCGCCACGATCCAGTCGACGGACCGGGCCCTGTCTCCAATCCGGTCGCGCGCGACCTCGAGGGCTTTCTGCGAGAGGTCGAGTACCGTCACCTTGCTGTGCCCGCGGTCCAGGAGGGCATCCACGAGACGCGATTCGCCACCACCCACGTCGATGATGCTCGCTTCCTTCCCCATCCCCGTGGCGCCGATCATGTCGAGCGAGATTTGCGGGCATTCCTGAAACCAGCTGACTTCCTGCTCGGCCTTGGTTTCGTAGACCTTCTGCCAGTGTTCCGCGCGGTCATCGGGGGAGGTGGTCATCGGCTGCACCTTTCGTGTCGTGTACAATCTGGGCATTGGGTTGCGGAGATGCAATTCGCCCGGGTGCCTGCTAAGAAGAAAGCAATGCCTGCCCAAGAGACGCGAATCTCCCGCCAATGACCCCATCTCCCCTTGTGCTTTCCGGCCGCGACGTCACCGCGGTGCTCGGACCGACCAATACCGGCAAGACGCATCTGGCGATCGAGCGCATGGTGGCGCACCAGTCGGGTGTCATAGGGCTTCCGCTGCGGTTGCTCGCGCGCGAGGTCTATGGGCGCGTGGCGCAGAAGGTCGGCGCCGCCAATGTGGCGCTTATCACCGGCGAGGAAAAGATCGCGCCCCCCGGCGCGCGTTATTCGGTCTGCACCGTGGAGGCCATGCCGCGCGAGACCGATGCCGCCTTCGTGGCGATCGACGAGGTGCAGCTGGCCGCCGACATGGAGCGCGGGCACATCTTCACCGACCGCATCCTCCATCTGCGCGGGCGTCACGAGACGCTGCTTCTCGGCGCCGCGACGATGCGCGGCATCCTGGAAAAGCTGCTGCGCGGGCTTTCCGTCGTCACCCGGCCCCGCATGTCGCATCTTGCCCATGCCGGCCAGAAGAAGATCACGCGCCTGCCCCGGCGGTCGGCCATCGTCGCCTTCTCCGCGGACGAGGTCTATGCCATCGCGGAGCTGATCCGGCGCCAGCGCGGGGGGGCGGCGGTCGTTCTGGGGGCGCTCAGCCCGCGCACCCGCAACGCCCAGGTGGAACTCTACCAGTCCGGCGACGTCGACTTCCTGGTTGCCACGGACGCGATCGGCATGGGGCTCAATCTCGATGTCGACCATGTGGCATTCGCGCAGGACCGCAAGTTCGACGGCCACCAGTACCGCCAGCTGACCGCGGCGGAACTCGGCCAGATCGCAGGCCGGGCCGGCCGCCACGTGCGCGACGGCACCTTCGGCGAGACCGGTCAGGTCGATCCCTTCTCCGAGGAAATCGTGGAGCGGATCGAGAGCCACGATTTCGAGCCGATCAAGGTGCTGCAGTGGCGCACCGCGGAATTCGACTTCACCAGCCTGGAGTCGCTGCGCTCCTCGATCGAGGCCATCCCGCCGGTGGAGGGGCTGACGCGTGCCCTGCCGGCCACCGATGCCCGCGCGCTGGAAAGGCTGGTCCAGGACGGGCGCATTCGGGACGCGGCCAGCGGAAGGCGCAATGTCCAGCTGCTGTGGGAAGTCTGCGCGCTGCCGGATTACCGCCGCATCGCGCCTGCCCAGCATTCGGATCTCATCTCCTCGCTCTTTCTCGACCTCGCGGGCAAGGGCCATGTCGACGAGACCTATCTCGCCGAACAGGTCCGCCGGGCCGATTCCATGGAAGGCGATATCGACACGCTTTCCCAGCGGATCGCCGAGATCCGGACCTGGACCTATGTCTCGCATCGCCCTGGCTGGTTGGTCGATCCGGCCCACTGGCAGGAAAAAACACGCGATATCGAGGACAGATTGTCGGATGCCCTGCATGAGCGATTGACGAAACGCTTCGTAGACCGCAGGACATCCGTGCTCATGAGGCGTCTCAGAGAGAACGAAATGCTGGAAGCAGAAATAAACCCGACGGGAGAAGTGCTGGTCGAAGGCCACCATGTCGGAGAGTTGCAAGGGTTTCGCTTCACGGCGGACCAGACGGCCGAGGGCGAGGATGCCAAGGCAGTGCGTGCCGCTGCCCAGAAGGCGCTTGCCACCGAGTTCGAGAACCGGGCCCAGCGTTTCTCGCTGTGCGCGAACGGTGACCTCGCCTTGTCGTCGGAAGGTCTCGTCAGGTGGCTGGGTGCGCCGGTGGCCGCGCTGTCGAGCGCGGAGGATCCGCTTCGTCCGCGCGCGATCCTTCTCGCCGACGAGCATCTGACGGGCCCCGCGCGCGACAAGGTCGCCGCACGGATCGAGCGTTTCGTCGCCTATCAGATCGAAACGGCGCTGAAGCCGCTGAACGACCTCAAGTCCGCCGAGCAGCTGTCTGGCATGGCACGCGGCGTGGCGTTCCGGCTCGTCGAGAATTTCGGCATCCTCAATCGCCGCGACGTCGCGGAGGACATTCGCGCGCTCGATCAGGAAGCGCGCGGCGCGCTGCGTCGACTTGGCGTGCGGTTCGGGGCCTTCCACATTTTCGTGCCGGCACTCATCAAGCCGGCGCCGGCGGGGCTCCTGTCGCTGCTTTGGGCACTCCAGAACGATGCCAAGGACAAGCCGGGCTTCGGCGACGTGGTCGGTGCGCTTGCCGCCGGCCGCACCTCCATCGCGGTCGACGAGAGCTTCGAGAAGAACTTCTACCGCCTGGCCGGCTTCCGCATCGTCGGCAAGCGCGCCGTGCGCGTCGACATTCTGGAGCGCCTCGCCGACCTCATCCGGCCGGCACTGGCCTGGAAGCCCGGGCAGGGCGCCAGGCCCGATGGCGCCTATGACGGCAGTGCCTTCATGGTGACGCCGGGCATGATGTCCATCCTCGGGGCCACGCCCCAGGACATGGAAGAAATCCTCAGGGCGCTCGGTTATCGCGGGCAGGAAGCGCAGGCGGCGGAAGTCGAGGCGAAGCTCGCCGGGTTCGACCAGGCGGCTGCCGAGGCCAAGGCCGCGAGCACCGCGCCGCTGGAACCCGCCGTCGCCCAGGCGACCGGGCAGCACGATGCTGGCGACGAGACCGCCCAGACGCCTGAGCCGGAGGCCGCAGCGTCCGAGCCGGAAGCCGCCGCCGCTGCCGGGAGCGAAGCGCCCGCCGCGGCAGCCGATGCCGTGGCCGAGCCAGCCGCCGACGAAAGCCAGCCCGCTTCACCCGAGGCCCAGGCTGCGGCAGAGTCCGCGCCTGAGCAGCCGGCCGAACCGGCTTCCGCAGCGCAGAGCCCCGCGCCCGTCCCCGAGACCCACGAGGGTGCCGGCGATCCGACGCCCGCCGCGGAGGTCTCCGGGGAAGAAGGTCCCAAGACCGTGATGCTCTGGCGTCCCGGCCGCTTCGATGGCGGGCGCGGCCGCCAGGGGCAGGGCGCTCGGCCGAATCGCCAGGGCAGGCCGGGCGAGAAACGCGGTGGCGAGCCGAAGGGCGATGCCGAACGCAAGGGCGGTGGCGGCGATCGCGGTCCGCGGCGCTTCAAGGGCAAGCCCCAGCGTCCGCAGGAAGCAGCCGGCGCGCAAGGCAACAAGCCAGCGAGGCCGGCCCGCGAACCGAGGCCGAAGGAGATCGATCCCGATTCTCCCTTTGCCAAGCTCGCCGCCCTCAAGGACCAGCTGAAGAAGTAGATGGCCGAGGCCGGCAGACAGCGCATCGATCGCTGGCTGTTCTTCGCGCGCGTCGTGAAATCCCGATCGCTTGCGGCCAGGCTCGTGGCCGCAGGCAAGATCAGGCGCAACCGCGACAAGCTCGAACTCCCCTCCGGTCAGGTCGGGCCAGGCGACGTGCTGACCATCACGCTCGAACGGCGCGTGCTGGTCTATCGGGTTCTGGCCCCGGGCAGCCGGCGCGGGCCGGCCGAGGAAGCGCGGCTGCTCTATGAGGATTTGACGCCGCCGGCCGAAAGCCGTCCTTCGCCCGTCGATGAGACAGCCCCGCGTGATCACGGCGCCGGCCGACCGACCAAGAAGGAACGTCGGGCGCTGGACCGGCTGAGGGACGCCGAATGAGGCGTCGGTCCTTTTGGACATCCATTCCGGTAGGAAGACGATCGGCGCAATAGGCGACCTTGCAAGGGGCCGGCAAAGGCGCTACCTCACGCTCGTATCCATCCCCAGGCGAAGCCGTATGACCTATATCGTCACCGACAATTGCATCAAGTGCAAGTACATGGACTGCATCGAGGTTTGCCCCGTCGACTGCTTCTATGAAGGTGAAAACATGCTCGTCATCCATCCCGACGAGTGCATCGATTGCGGTGTGTGCGAACCGGAATGCCCGGCCGAGGCGATCAAGCCCGACACGGAGCCGGGTCTCGAGAAGTGGCTGGAGATCAATACCGAATACGCGCAGAAATGGCCCAACATCACCGCCAAGAAGGATGCGCCCGCCGATGCGGCGGAATTTGACGGTGTGGAAGGCAAGTACGAGAAGTTCTTCTCGGCGGAGCCCGGCGAGGGCGATTGACGCCCCTGATCGGCGCGGCGACATCATGCCGCAGGTGCGAAATATTGGCATTGCCGCGCGGGCCTGTAATCGGCAACGTGCCGCAAATTGTTGATTCTTTCAGCTTTTTGTGTTACACATCTGATACATGCCGTAGATAAAGTCGAATTTGGCGCGTGCGCTCCAATCATCGAAAGGCGACAACCGAACCCGGACCGAGGTGACTCGGGACTGAGCCTTGGCTTTTTGCCGCCCAGGCTTCTGCCGCTCCGGGCAAATCCGCTTGTCACGGCCAGGACTTGACCAATTGGTCAGACCCAACCGCCGGCCCCCCGGCTGGCGCGATAACAGGGAGTATCGGGCGTATGGCAAACCAGCAGAAGAAATCGGCGACCCGCCAGGGCTTCAAGACCGGCGAATATATCGTCTATCCGGCGCATGGCGTCGGCCAGATCGTCGCGATTGAGGAGCAGGAGGTTGCCGGCCACAAGCTGGAACTTTTCGTTGTCGATTTTCTCAAAGACAAGATGCGTCTCAAGGTCCCTATCGGCAAGGCGACCTCCACCGGCATGCGCAAGCTCGCCGAGACCGATTACGTGGATCGTGCGCTGAAGGTTGTTCAGGGCCGCGCCCGCGTGAAGCGCACCATGTGGTCGCGCCGCGCGCAGGAATACGACGCCAAGATCAATTCCGGCGACCTGATCTCGATTTCCGAGGTCGTTCGCGACCTCTATCGCGCAGAAAACCAGCCCGAGCAGTCCTATTCCGAGCGTCAGCTCTACGAAGCGGCGCTGGATCGGATGGCGCGCGAGATCGCGGCCGTCAACAAGGTCTCCGAGACGGAGGCCGTGCGGCTGATCGAGGTCAACCTCGCCAAGGGTCCGCGCCGCGGCGCGAAGGCCGACAACGAAGACACCGAGCAGGAAGAAGCTGCGTGATCTGAACGCGGTAACGCTCTCGACAAAGCCCGGCCCCTGCGCCGGGCTTTTTCGTTTTCCAGCATCGCTTGGCGGGCTGCGGAACGTATGAGCGTTCCGATCGTTCCTTTTTTGGAGACACTGCGTTGCTGGCGCGCGCATTTGCGCGCCTGATCCGGAGCGAAGTCCGAGGCGTAGTATTCCGCAGAGCAACCGAGAGCGGGAGTACGACGATGGACGATCTGTCACGCAGGACGATGATCCAGACGGCGATGAAAGCTCCTTACCTCGAACGTGAAGAGGAACACGAGCTCGCCGTGCGCTGGAAGGAAGAGCGCGACCAGCAGGCGCTGCATCGCATCACCATGGCCCACATGCGGCTCGTGATCTCCATGGCCTCGAAATTTCGCCATTTCGGGTTGTCGATGGGCGACCTCATCCAGGAAGGCCATATCGGTCTGCTGGAGGCCGCGGCCCGCTTCGACCCCACGCGCGAAGTGCGTTTTTCCACCTACGCGACCTGGTGGATCCGAGCCTCCATGCAGGACTATGTGCTGCGCAACTGGTCGATCGTGCGCGGCGGCACGAGCTCGACGCAGAAAGCGCTGTTCTTCAATCTGCGCCGCCTGCGTGCCAAGCTTTCGAGCGGGGGTGAGCAACTCTCCACCAGCGACATCTACCGGCAGATTTCGGGGACGCTCGGGGTCTCGGTCGCCGACGTGGCCAACATGGACGCGCGGCTGTCGGGGCCCGATACCTCGCTGAACCAGCCTGTTACCGAAGAAGGCGGCGCGGCCGCCGAACGGATCAACTTCCTGCCCTCAGATGAGCCGCTGCCCGACCAGGTGGTGGGCGAAGCGATCGATACGGAGCGCCGGTCCGCCTGGCTAAATGCGGCCCTGGGCGCGCTCAATGAGCGCGAGCTCAAGATCATCCGGGAAAGGCGCCTGCGCGACGAAGGCGCGACGCTGGAAGTGCTGGGCGCCATGCTCGGCATTTCGAAGGAGCGCGTGCGCCAGATCGAGAACCGCGCCATCGAGAAACTGCGCACGGCGCTCGTGCGCAGCAATCCCGAACTCGCCGCACCCGGCCTGTGAGCCGCGTCAGCGATCCGTCACGATCTTGACGCGTGTCCCGGCCGAAGGTGTTTCGCCGGGACCGAGCCCGTTGATGATCCTGAAAAGTTGCTGGGGCTGTTCGACGCCGCTCATGCGGGCGGCAAGTGTCGCCACATTGTCACCTGCCTGCACCGTCACCACCCGGACCCTGAGCGGCCGTAGCCCCTGGCGTTCCTGTTCCGAGAGGGCGCGGAAGCTGGCGGTGACGGCGTTTGCCACCGGCTCGAGACGATTGCTGTCCACCGGCGCCGCTGTCAGCAGCCGGTAGACCTGGCCTCCCACGCGGATCACGGTGACGTCGAATTGCCAGCCCTCCGCGCGGGCGCGTGCCCGCACGGCCTCGTTGCCGTTGATCACGGTCGAGCGGATGCTTGCCGGATCGAGACCGGCCACCCATCCGCTGCGCACGTAGTCGGCCAGGGTTACGCCGTCGTTCAGTGTCACCCCGTCGAAGCGAACGGCGATGTCGCCGGCCCCGGAGGCCGTGACGGCGGCAGCCGTGTTGTCGATGACGAAGCCTTCTGGAACCGTCAGCGAGATGCCCAGCACCGGATGCAGGAAGACGCGGCCCCTCACGAAACCTTCGTCGGGGGTGTCGCCATACAGCATGCCGTCGATGCCGGAGAGGAAACTGTCGCGGTCGCGCGTGCCGGTTCCGGGCGGGCCGAACTGCCGGGCATGGCCGCGCGCCAGCTCGATGCGCTGGGGCGGGTTGGGATGGGTGGCCAGGAAATCGAGGCGCTGGTCGGTATTCGCGTTGACCGAACGCAGTTCCCCATAGGCCGCCATCGATTGAAGAAAGCGAACCGCCGCGTGGGGGTCGTAGCCGGCACGTCCGATCGCGCGAATGCCGACCGCGTCGGCTTCCAGTTCCTGGTTGCGCGAGAACTGCGCCAGCCGCAACTGGCCCCGGATGAGGGCGAGCCTGCCGGGCGCGGTGCCGCCGAGCACATCGCTGACCACCTGCGAGGCCAGTTGCTCTTCCGCCTCGCGCTGCTGGCGCTGGATGCCGTGATTGGCGGTCACATGCGCCATCTCATGCGCCAGCACGGCAGCAAGCTCGGCCGAATCGTTGGCAAGGGCCAGGAGTCCGCGCGTCACGTAGAGATAGCCGCCCGGCAGAGCGAAGGCGTTGATGTTGGGCGAATTGAGGATCGTGATCTGGTAAGTCTGGTTGGGATTGTCCGGATCGAGCGTCAGATTGCCGACGACGCGGGCCACCATGCGTTCGACGGTGGGATTCGAATATTCGCCGCCATAGGTCGCCAGGATACGCGGGTGCTGTTCGCGCGCGATGGAGGCCAGCCGGTCGTTGCGGGTCAGCGTATCGACGGTCACGGGCGAGCCGGACGGCCGCAATGTCGCGTCGCCGGTGGCCGATTGAAGCACCTGGCAACCGGAAAGCGCCAGGCCGACAAGCATCAGGGCCGCCGCCGGCCGGAGGGCCGCGCGGAGCCGCGTCGAGGCTTCCCGTTGCTTGGCAGGGCGCTGGTACAGCTGCAGAATCCTTTCGTCGTGGGCGATCACCGACGCAATCAACCCCTGGTCACCACACGCATAGCCGCATGGGTCGTCGGCTTGCAAGCTGGCACACGGAAGGCACCTGCCGGGCAATTGTGACGTTGTCGCGGCGCCGCGACCCGTTTCACCCTTCGATATAGTTGCGAAATCCCTGTGGACCAGTGTCGGAGAAAAACCGGTCCGCTTCACCGAAGGCTTCGATGCGGCCGCCGCTCAGGAAGGCAACGTGCCCGGCGAGGGCGCGTGCATCCTCGGGATGGTGCGTGACCATGAGCACGGTCATGCCCAACCGCGCCTGCAGATCTGCCAACAGGGACAGCATCTCGCGGCGCAGGCCGGGCCCGAGCGAGGCGAAGGGCTCGTCGAGGAGCAGCACCGGACGCCGCCGCAGAAGCACGCGGGCAAGCGCGACGCGCTGGCGTTCGCCGCCTGAAAGTTCGCCGGGCAAGCGCCGCTCCTTGCCGCCGAGACCGACATGCTCCAGCGCCGCTGAAACATCCGTCCTGTCCTTTTCCGACAGCCGCAGGGATGGGGAACGCCCGAGCCCCACATTGGCGGCGACGTCGAGATGGGCAAACAGGTTGTTTTCCTGGAACACCATCGAGACCGGTCGCGCGGATGGGGGCCAGTCCGTCACATCGCGCCCCCCGATCAGGACCCGGCCGGCCTCGGGTTTCTCGAAGCCTGCGATCAGGTTGAGCAGCGTTGTCTTGCCCGACCCGCTGGCCCCCATGATGGCGACCACCGTGCCGGCTGCCACGGCAAGGTCGAAATGCATCCGCGCGCCGTCGAAGCCAAAGGAGACATCGTCCAGCTCGATCGCCGCGCCGCGCGGGGAATTGTCGTCTGACATCATCGTCTCGCTGTCGGGCGGGTATCGGCAAGGCTCATCAGGAGCAGGCACAATATGCCGAGGAACAATGCAAGCCCCGCCGCATCCGCGGTGCGGTAGGCGCCCATGCGCTGCAGCAGAAGATAGGGCAGGGTCTGTACCGCATCGCTGCCAAATAGCGCGATCACCCCCAAATCTCCCAGAGACAGGGCCATCGCGAAGGCGAGGGCCGTCAGGAGAGGGCGGCGCAGGACCGGCCAGTCGACCAGGCGCCAGCGGGACATGCCCGACATGCCAAGCGATGCCGCCAGCCGGTCGTGGCGTGCGGCCGCCGCGTCATGGGCAGGCCGGATCGCGCGGATGGCGAAGGGAACGGCCATCACCGCATTGACGGTGACCACCATCACCGGGGCCAGCGCGAAGAGCTGTCCCGTCTGGCGCAGGAGCACGAACCAGCCGGCGCCGATCACGATCGGCGGGATGACGAGCACGAAGGCCGCCCATTCGCCCATCGCCCTTTCGAGGAGGGAGGGGCGGCCCCGGCGGCCGGCCTGCGCCAGAACGCCGCGCGCGCTCACCATGGCGTAGGCCAGCGATACCGACAATATGGCTGCAAGGACTGCCAGGACGAGACTGGTCGCCGTGGCGGCATGGACGGCGGGGTCGGCGGCCAGCCGCGCCAGATCGGCCTCAAGACCCGCGGTCACGATCGCCGCCATCGGGCCCGCCACGAAGGCGAGTGCGGCGAGGATCAGGACCGCGTTCAACACGCGCTCCAGCGGTCCGGCCAGCGCCGGGCGTGCAGGGGCGACGGGCAGGCCGCGATCGGCGGCAGCGTCGGCCCCCAGCCGGGTAATGAGGAAGATCGCCGCCGTCACCAGTGCCAGTTGCAGGCCGATGAGCGCGATGGCGCGCGCCGGATCGAAATCAAAACGCAGCGCCTGGTAGATCGCCACTTCGAGCGTCGTTGCGCGCGGGCCCCCGCCGAGCAGCAAGACGATGGTGAAGGAGGTGATGCACAGCATGAAGACCAGTGCCGCCACACCCGACAGGCTGGCGCGCAGCACGGGCCATTCGAGGAGGCGGAAGGTTGCGCGGCCGTTCATGCCGAGCTGGGCGGCCAACCGCCACTGGTCGGCGGGAATCGTTTCCAGCGCGTGCAGGAAAAGCCGTGTCGCCAGCGGCAGGTTGAAGAAGACATGCGCCACCAGAATGCCCGACAGACCGTAGATGCCCGGCCACCGGCCGCCATGGAGCCAGCCCAGCGGCTCGGCGAAATAGCCTGCCCGACCATAGAGGGCGAGCACGCCCAGCGCGGCGACGAGAGCCGGCAGCGCCAGCGGCACGCCGAAGAGCCGCAGGATGGCCGCCCGGCCGAAAAACCGTGGATGTCGTGCGAGGGCACGCGCCACGAAGAGGGCGGGCACCACCGAAAGAAGTGTCGAGAGTGCCGCCTGCCAGAGCGTGAAGCGGGCCACGCGCATCATGTAGCCATCGAAGGCGGAGACGGCGCCCGACCAGTCGCGCGCCGCCTCGCCGATCATCCCGGCAAAGGCACCGCCGATCAGAACGGCGATGGCGGCCAGGGCGGCAAGACCCGCCCCGACCCTCGGTTCGATCGGGAAGCCGCGCCTCAGCGGCTCATCACGGACAGCCATTCATCGACCCATGCCCGACGGTTCTCCGCCACCTCTTCGGGGGTGAAGAGCAATGGCTGCGACGGCGCGACCATGCGGTCGAAAGCCGGGTTCAGCGGTTCGGAAGTGGCACCTGCGGGATACATCCAGTTGGTCTCGGGAATCGCGTCCTGGAAGCCCGGCCCGGTCATGAATTCCATGAACTGGCGGGCAAGCGGATTTTCCTGCCCACGCGTCGTGATGCCGGCCAACTCTATCTGCATGTAGTGCCCCTCCTCGAAGGCGGCCGCCTGATAGCGTTCCGTCTCCTCCGCGATGATGTGATAGGCCGGCGAGGTCGTGTAGGAAAGCACCATCGGCACCTCGCCGGAGGTGAAGAGACCGTAGGATTCGCTCCAGCCGGGGGTCACGGTGACCACGCGCTCGGACAGTTGTGCCCAGGCTGCTTCCGCCTCGTCGCCATAGACGTGCTTGACCCACAACATCAGGCCCAGTCCCGGCGTCGAGGTGCGCGGATCCTGGATGACGATTGCCGGCTCCGGACCGCCCTCGACCAGTTCGCGCAGGCTCGCGGGCGGCGTCTCCACCGCTTCCGTGTCGTAGACGAAGGCGAAGTAGCCATAATCGTAGGGCACGAAGATATCGTCCTCCCAGCCGCCCGGCACGTCGACATTATCGAGAGAGATGTCGTGCGGGACAAAGAGCCCCGTGTCCTTGGCCTCGACCACCAGATTGGTGTCGAGCCCGAGCACGATGTCGGCTTGCGTGTTCTGGCCTTCCAGCCGCAGGCGGTTGAGCAGCGCGACGCCGTCGGCCACGGCCACGAAATTGACCTCGCAGCCGCATTCGGCCTCGAAGGCCGCCTCGATCACGGGGCCTGGACCCCAATCGGAGGTGAAGCTGTCATAGGTGTAGATGGTCAGTATGTCCTGGGCAGCAGCCGGCAGGGCTATCGCCAGGGCCAAAGCGGTGGACGTGAACAATGAAACTGCGCGCATGCTTGCGCCTCCTCTTCTCGTGTTGTCAGGGGAATCGAGGCGCCGTTGCCGGTAGCATCTAATCCCTCCGCCGGTGTTAGCCGGATCAGGTTCGGCGGGTTGACCGGAGCATATGCTCCATTCGGTCTCTCAGCCGGCGCGCGATCAGCGCCCGGCACCCCGTTAGTTGCAACAACCGACATAAGGCGGATGGCGCGCGCGCGCAACCGGCAGCCGTCTTGCCCTGGCGGCTTCCTATGGGGCGAGGGAGCGTGATAGAGGCCTCCTCCCATGACACGTTTTGCAATCCTTCTCGGCGGAGACGTCGTGCCTACGCCACGGCTTTCGCGCCAGCTCGAAGGGCGGCGTTCCATCGCCGCCGATTCCGGCATGCGCCATGCCGGCCCGCTCGGTCTCGTGCCGGAATTGTGGACGGGCGATTTCGATTCCGTGGGGCCGGACATGGCAGCCGGCTTCCCCGACATCGCCCGCGAGGTCTTCCCCGCCGAAAAGGATGTCACCGATGGCGAGATCGCCGTGGAGGCTGCCATTAAGCGCGGCGCGACGTCGCTGCTGCTGGCCGGTGCCTTCGGCGGTCCCCGGCCCGACCACGCCTTTCTTCACATGGCCATGGCGCTCAATCTCGCCGAACGCGGGCTCGACATCCTCCTGTCCAGCGGCGACCAGGAGGGCGTGCCGCTCCTGCCGGGCGACAGCGCCTTCGACTACCCTCCCGGTACGCTGTTCAGCGTGGTGGGCTTCACGCCGCTCTCCAGCCTGACGCTGATCGGGGCGAAGTGGCCGCTCGACCGGCACGAGGTCGCCTTCGGCTCCTCGCTCACGCTTTCCAATGCCGTTGCCGACAGGCTGTCGGCAAGGCTTGGCGCGGGACGTGCCATGCTGATCGCCCATACCGGCCCGGAGGCGCGCTGATGGCCCCACCACTCCTCAATCTCGACGGCATTCACCTGACCTTCGGTGGCACGCCGCTTCTGGCGGGCGCCTCGCTGATGGTCCTGCCGGGCGAGCGGATCGCGCTGGTGGGCCGCAACGGGTCGGGCAAGTCGACCCTGCTCAAGATCGCCGCCGGCATGGTCGAGGCGCAGGAGGGCGAGGTCTTCCGTCAACCTTCGGCGACGGTGCGTTACCTGCCCCAGGCGCCGGACTGGCAGGGCGCGGCCACGGTGCGTGCCTATGTCGAGGCAGGTCTCGGCCCCGCCGACGATCCCTACCGCGCGACCTATGTGATGGAGCATCTGGGCCTTTCCGGTGACGAGCTTCCCGAAAGCCTGTCGGGGGGCGAGGCAAGGCGTGCCGCGCTCGCCCGCGTGCTGGCACCTGCGCCCGACATCCTGCTTCTCGACGAGCCGACCAACCATCTCGACCTGCCGACCATCGAATGGCTGGAAGGCGAGCTCGCGCGGTCGACCTCCGCCCTCGTCGTGATCAGCCATGACCGCCGCTTCCTCGAACGGGTGAGCCGCGCCACCGTCTGGCTCGACCGCGGCACGACGCGCAGGCACGACAAGGGCTTCGCCCATTTCGAGGAATGGCGCGATACCGTCTTCGAGGAGGAGGAGCGCGAGCACCACAAGCTCGGTCGCAAGATCGCGCGCGAGGAAGACTGGCTGCGCTATGGCGTGACGGCCAGGCGCAAGCGCAATGTCCGCCGTCTGGGCGAACTGCACGCGCTACGGGCCAGTTTCCGGGGCCACCAGGGGCCGCAGGGCTCGGCGCGCATGGCCCAGGCCGAGACGGCCGAATCGGGCAAGCTGGTCATCGAGGCCGAGAACATCACCAAGAGCTACGGCGACCGCACCGTGGTCGGCGATTTCTCGATCCGCGTGCATCGCGGCGACCGCATCGGCATCGTCGGGCCCAACGGCGCGGGGAAGACGACCCTGATCAACATGCTGATCGGCCAGTTGCAGCCCGACACGGGCTCCGTGCGGCTCGGCGCCAACCTCGAAATGGCGAGCATCGACCAGAAGCGTGTCCTGAACGAGGACGAGACGCTCGCCCATTACCTGACCGACGGGCGCGGCGACAGCCTTCTCGTTGGCGGCGAGCAGAAGCATGTCGTCTCGGTGATGAAGGATTTCCTGTTCCAGCCCGAGCAGGCGCGCACCCCGATCCGCAACCTGTCGGGCGGCGAGCGGGCGCGGCTGATCCTGGCGCGGCTGCTGTCGCGGCCGGCCAACCTGCTGGTGCTCGACGAGCCGACCAACGATCTCGACATGGAGACGCTTGATCTCCTGCAGGAACTCGTCGCCGGCTTCGACGGCACGGTTGTCCTCATCAGCCACGACCGCGATTTCCTCGACCGCACGGTGACGGCGACCATCGCCTCGGAAGGCCAGGGGCGCTGGATCGTCTATGCGGGGGGCTACACCGACATGCTGGCCCAGCGCGGCGGCAAGCCCGCCGCGACGGGCAGGCCGAACGGCGCCCAGAAACCTGAGCGCAAGGAAGCCAAAAGCGCGGAGCCGCGCCCGCGCCAGGCTTCCGGCAAGCTTTCCTACAAGCAGAAATACGCGTTGGAGAACCTGCCGAAGGAGATGGAGAATCTCGCTGCCGAAATCGGCAAGCTGGAAGCCAGACTCGCCGATCCGGATCTTTACGCCAAGGACCCGCAAGGCTTTGCGCGCATCGCGGGTCAGCTCGACGAGAAGCGCGCCAGCCTTTCGGCCAAGGAAGAGGAATGGCTCGAACTCGAGATGCTGCGCGAGGAGATCGAGGGCTAGGCGCGTTGTGCGCGCCGGCGCGATGGAGTAGATTTGGTCATCGTCTGCTTGAGGATTTGCCATGCACGATGACGCCGGATCCAGCCGCAAGCCTGCTGAACTTGAGATCGATGCCGACCTCTTTTCCGAGGCAGAATCCCTGTCGCTGAACGTCTCCCATGCGGCCGAAATCGGCATCAAGGCGGCGATCAAGGCGGAGCGTGAGCGCCGCTGGAAGGAAGAGAACAAGCCGGCGATCGAGGCATGGAACGTCTATGTCGAGGAGCACGGCTTGCCGCTGGCCAAATACCGCCAGTTCTGATGTCGCGCTTTCAGTACTTCCCGGCTCCTGCGGATGAAGGCTATCTGCTCGACGTCCAGTCAGAACTGCTGGAGGGCTTCCAGACCCGGGTAGTGATCCCGCTCCTGCCAAACGGTGCAACGCCGCCCGATATTCCGCGCCTTCATCCCGTCTTCACGATTGGGTCAGAGGAGTATGTGCTGGCGACACATCTGATCGCGACCGTGCCAAAAGAGCTGCTGGCGAGGCCTCAAGGCACGCTCGCCCGGGAACGAGACCGCATCACCGCCGCGCTCGACATGCTGTTCCAGGGCTTCTGAATCGACCGCTCAGTTCGCGGGAGCGTCTCTTTCCGCAGCCGGCCCGGCATTGATCTTGCCAGCCAGATTTTCCATGCGCTCGGCCAGCGAGGACAGCGCCCCCGTCAGGGCGGCGTCGTTCTTGTCGGCCTTCATCAGGGCGTCGTCGCGCGTCTTGCGAAGCGTGGCGATCTCGCTCTCCATGCCCTTCATCCGCTTCTGAAGCTCGACCAGCTCGTCCAGCACCATGACCCCGGCCATGACGGTCAGCCGTTGATCGCCGATCTCGCCGAAGGAGCCGCGCAGATGCGTCACATAGACGTCGAAACGGCTGGCGAGCTCCATCAGGTGCTCTTCCTGGCCTTCGTCGCAGGCCATCCGATAGGCCTTGCCGTCGATCGTGACCGTAACCTGGGGCATGCCTGTCCTACCTGTCCAACACCGCGCGGATGGTCTCCATGGCGGTCACCAGCCGCCGGGAGACCTCGCGGTTGACCTCTTGCAGCCTTTCGGTGCGGGCTTCGGAATTGTCGAGCTCCTGGGCGAGCCGGGCGCGGTCGGCATTCATGCGCTGCACCTCGGCTTCCGCCTCGACGTAATCCTGATCGCGTTCCATGTGGGCGCCAACCGCGTCCTCCAAGGCATCCATGGCCTTTCCGAGACGGGTAATTGCTTCCCTGAGAGTGACTTCGCCGGTCATGTTTTCGGGTTCCAGCCCGCGCAATGCCGAATCGGCCATGGTTCGGAAGGCTTTACTGACGAAACATTAGGCGCCGCCTTAAGCCTGCGTCAACAAAGCCGCGACGCTTTCCCCCGGCAAACTCCTGCGGCGCGAAAAAACGTCGCTGGATAGTGGGCCTGGACAGGCCCCGCCTTTGTTGACTTGGTAGCCGCAACTGGTATGTGTCCCCCGCATTTCCGGCAGCCACGGCAGACCCTTCACGCGCCCGGCGCAGTCTCCAGCCAGCGAGATCCCATGACCACACGCGAAAAACACGACCGGATGGCGAATGCGATCCGTTTTCTGTCCATGGATGCGGTCGAGAAGGCCAATTCCGGCCATCCCGGCCTGCCCATGGGCGCGGCCGACATCGCCACGGTGCTCTTCACCCGCTTCATGACGCATGATCCGAAGAAGCCCGACTGGGCCGACCGCGATCGCTTCGTCCTGTCGGCGGGCCACGGCTCCATGCTGCTCTACTCGCTGCTGTATCTGTCGGGCTACGAGGATCTGACGCTCGACGAGATCAAGAATTTCCGCCAGCTCGGTTCGAAGACCGCCGGCCACCCCGAATACGGCCATGCCGCCGGCATCGAGACCACCACCGGCCCGCTCGGCCAGGGACTGGCCAATGCGGTGGGCATGGCGCTCGCCGAGCGTATCCTCAATTCGCGCTTCGGCGACGATCTGGTGGATCACTACACCTATGTGCTGGCCGGCGACGGCTGCCTCATGGAAGGCATCAGCCAGGAAGCGATCACGCTCGCCGGCCACCTGAAGCTGAACAAGCTGATCGTGATGTGGGACGACAACGACATCTCCATCGACGGTCCGGTGTCGCTGTCCGATTCCACCGATCAGTGCGCCCGCTTCGCGGCCTCGGGCTGGAACACGCTGCGCGCCGACGGCCATGATCCGGATGCCATTGCCACCGCGATCGAGAAGGCTCGCGCCTCCGACCGCCCCACGCTGATCGCCTTCAAGACGACGATCGGTTTTGGTGCGCCGACCAAGGCCGGCACCTCCAAGGCGCATGGCTCGCCGCTGGGCGAGGACGAGATCGCCGGCACCCGCAAGGCGCTCGGCTGGACCTCGGAGCCCTTCGAAGTCCCCTCCGATGTCCTCGACGACTGGCGCCTGGCCGGACTGCGCTCGGCGCGCGAACGCAAGGAATGGGAGGCCCGGCTCTCGGCTGCCGATTCGGGCAAGCGGGGCGAATTCGAGCGGCGCATGCGCGGCGAACTGCCCGAGACGCTGGATACGGCGATCGATGCGTACAAGGCGAAACTCGCCGCCGACGCGCCCAAGGTCGCGACGCGCAAATCCTCCGAGATGGCGCTGGAGATCATCAACGACGTGCTGCCGGAGACCATCGGCGGCTCGGCGGACCTGACGGGCTCCAACAACACCAAGACCAGCCAGACCAAGCCGATCGCGCCCGGCGACTATGCCGGCCGCTACGTCTATTACGGCATTCGCGAGCACGGCATGGCGGCCGCCATGAACGGCATGGCGCTGCATGGCGGCATCATCCCCTATGGCGGCACCTTCCTGGTCTTCTCCGACTATGCACGCCCCGCCATGCGTCTGGCCTCGCTGATGGGCATCCGCTCGATCTTCGTCATGACGCACGATTCGATCGGGCTGGGCGAGGACGGGCCGACCCACCAGCCGGTCGAGCATCTGGCCGCGCTGCGGGCGATCCCCAACCACTACGTCATGCGGCCGGCCGATGCGGTCGAGACCGCCGAATGCTGGCAGGTTGCGCTGGAATCCACCCGTACGCCGTCGACCCTGGCTCTCACCCGCCAGAACCTGCCGACGCTGCGCACCGAGCACGAGGCCGACAATCTTTGTGCGCATGGCGCCTATGAACTTGTTCGCGCCAGCGACGACGCAAAGGTCTCGATCTTCGCCAGCGGTTCGGAAGTCGAAATCGCCGTCGAGGCCTGTCAGGAACTGGAGAAGCGCGGCGTGCCCGCGCGCGTTGTATCGGTCCCCTGTTTCGAGCTCTTCGCGGAGCAGGAAGAGGAATACCGCAAGGCCATCATCGGCGAGGCTTCGGTTCGAATCGCCGTCGAAGCCGGCATCCGCCAGGGCTGGGACCGCATCATCGGCTCCGAGGGCATCTTCATCGGGATGAGCGGATTCGGGGCCAGTGCGCCGGCCGACCAGCTCTACAAGCATTTCGGCATCACGGCCGAAGCCGTGGTAGAAGCAGCGACCGCCCGGCTGGCCTGACACTGGGGCCAGCCGCTCCGTAACTGAGGTCCAGCAGCCCGCCAAAGCTGGATTCTGGGACCGGCCCCAGTTATTTAGGCTTCGCAAGATGTCTGGCCCGCCTGACCTGGCGGGCCTTCGGCACCGTCACCGATCACCGCGCCGTCCCGCGCCCGAGCAAGCAGTCAGGGGAAATTCATGACCGTCAAAGTCGCCATCAACGGTTTCGGCCGCATCGGACGAAACATCCTCCGCGCCATCGTGGAGTCCGGACGCACCGACATCGAAGTCGTGTCGATCAACGATCTTGGGCCGGTCGAGACCAACGCCCATCTGGTCCGTTACGATTCGGTCCATGGGCGCTTCCCCGGCACGGTCAAGGTCGACGGCGACACGATCGATGTCGGCCGCGGCCCGATCAAGGTCCATGCCGAGCGCGATCCCGCCAACCTGCCCTGGGGGGCGGAAGGCATCGACATCGTGCTCGAATGCACCGGCATCTTCACCTCGAAGGAAAAGGCCTCCGCCCATCTGAAGGCCGGGGCCAAGCGCGTCATCGTGTCCGCGCCCGCCGATGGTGCCGACATGACCGTCGTCTACGGCGTCAATCACGATCAGCTCAACTCCGATCACATCGTGATCTCGAACGCGTCCTGCACCACCAACTGTCTGGCGCCGGTCGCCAAGGTCCTCAACGATGCCATCGGCATCGAGAGGGGCTTCATGACCACCATCCACGCCTATACGGGCGACCAGCCGACGCTCGACACCATGCACAAGGATCTCTACCGCGCCCGCGCGGCAGCGCTTTCCATGATCCCGACCTCGACAGGTGCGGCAAAGGCCGTCGGTCTCGTGCTTCCCGAGCTCAAGGGCAAGCTCGATGGCGTCGCCATCCGCGTGCCGACCCCGAACGTCTCCGTCGTCGACCTGACCTTCGAGGCGAAGCGCGCGACCTCGATCGAGGAGATCAACGAGGCGATCCGTTCAGCCGCCGACGGCAGGCTCAAGGGCATTCTCGGCTACACGGATGAGAAGCTCGTCTCGTCGGATTTCAACCACGATCCTCATTCCTCGGTCTTCCACATGGACCAGACGAAGGTGATGGAGGGCAATTTCTGCCGCATCCTGACCTGGTACGACAATGAGTGGGGCTTCTCCAACCGCATGGCCGACACCGCCGTGGCCCTGGCGAAGACCATCTGAACGGCATCTGGCCGGCACCGATTGAAAAATCCCTCGAACGCCCGGCTTTAACCGGGCGTTTTCTTTACCTAGATTAGGCTGGCAAGGCCGTCGTGCCCGTCTGGTCGGGTACGCTTTTCTCATTGCAGGAATGAATGCGGCGCCGGGCCCCTTTCCCGAGGGGCAGGGGATCGCTGCCCGATGGCCATTTCAATCTGGGAGGCATGCGGAGAAGGGTACGGAAAGGATGATCGAGGGGGTCTATCTGGTGACGCTGGTCGGCACGGTGCTCGTGCTGGTCGCTGCCTTCTCGAGCCTGCTCGCCTTCCGCGTGGGTGCTCCCCTTCTGCTCGTCTTCCTGGGCATCGGCCTCATTGCCGGTGTCGACGGCCTCGGCATCAATTTCGACAATGCCAATGTCGCCTATTTCGTCGGCAGCCTGGCGCTGGCGGTCATCCTGTTCGATTCCGGTTTCGGCACCTCGATCCAGGCGTTCCGGCAGGCGGCCTTTCCGGCGGTCACCCTGGCAACGCTCGGCGTCGTGCTCACCGCTGCGATCTTCGGTGTCGCGGCACGCTATCTGCTCGGTTTTTCCTGGCTCGAGGCCTTCCTGCTCGGTGCCATCGTGGGTTCGACCGATGCGGCCGCGGTGTTCTTCCTGCTGCGCACGGGCGGCATCCGCATCCGCGAAAAGGTTCGTGCCGCGCTGGAGATCGAGTCGGGCTCGAACGACCCGATGGCGATCTTCCTGACCATCGTCCTGGTCGAGCTCATCGCCACGGGCGCGAGTGTGGATCAGGTGGGCGGCACGGTGGCCGTGATGTTTGTCCTGCAGATGGGCATCGGCATCGTTGCCGGCGTCCTGGGCGGCATGATGATCGTCGGTCTCGTCAACCGTATCCGCCTGGAACGCGGCCTGACGCCGATCTTCGTGATGGCGCTTGCCCTGCTCGTCTTCGCGGTCACCGGCGCCATCGGCGGCAGCGGATTCCTGGCGGCCTATGTCGCGGGACTCTATGCCGGCAACCGACAGATGCGCGCGGCTCCCGCCTTTCGTCCCTTCCAGGAAGGCATGACGTGGCTGGCGCAGATCACAATGTTCCTGATCCTCGGGCTGCTCGCGACGCCATCCCAGTTCCCCTCCATCGTCGTGCCGGCGGTGGTGCTGGCGCTCTTCCTCACCTTCATTGCCCGCCCGATGGCGGTCTGGTTCTGCCTGCTGCCCTTCGGCTATCAGCGGGCCGAGACCGCCTTCATCTCGTGGGTCGGCCTGCGCGGCGCGGTGTCGATCCTGCTGGCCATCCTGCCGCTGGTCGGTGGCCTGGAAGATGCCTCGACCTTCTTCAACGCGGCCTTCATCATCGTGCTCGTCTCGCTGCTCGTGCAGGGCTGGACCATCAACCCGCTCGCCAAGCGGTTGGGGCTGGTCGTGCCGGCACGGATCGGGCCGGTCGAGAAGGTGGAGCTCGAATTGCCGGGCACCGCCCACCACGAACTCCTGGTCTACCGTGTCGTGCCGAACAGCCCCGTCGCCAAGGGCGAGCGCCTGCCGCGATGGGCGCGGCCGTCCCTGGTGGTGCGTGACGGCCAGTCCATGCGCTACCAGTATGCCGGACGCCTGCGCGCGGGCGACTATGTCTATCTCTTCATCTCCTCGCGCTATCCGCACCTTCTGGACCGGCTGTTCGCCAGCCCTGCCACGGTCGATGGCGACGACACCCAGTTCTTCGGTTCCTTCACCATCGACCCGTCGCGGCCCGCGCGCGATCTCGAAGCCGCCTATGGGCCGGCGCTGAAGGAAGGCGAGGACGAGGTCATGACCATCGCCGACCTGATGACGGCGCGGCTGGGCGGTCGCGCGGAATATGCCGATCGGGTGGCCGTCGGACCGGTCGAACTGATCGTGCGTGACGTCGATGACGGAAAGATCGTCTCCGTGGGCGTGTCGCTCGAACCCGACGCCTCGCAGCCGCAGATTCCGATGTTCCTCAGCCCGCGCAGCGTCATCGTGTGGGTGCGCGACCTGCTAAGGGAGCGCCGGTCGCGTTCGGCCGACCCGCGGACGCCGGAGCCCGCGGCGGATACCGCCGATCCGGACGCCAATGGCGGTCCGGACAGCCGGAACTGATTGTTCCCAGAGCACACAGTCTTGCGGTTTGGTCGCGGCTGACTATTGTCCGCTCATCGCAAGCGGGAGAGATCGCAAATGACCACGTTCCGGACACTCGACGACATCGACGCCAAGGGCAGGAAGGTGCTCGTGCGGGTCGACCTCAACGTGCCCGTCAAGGACGGCAAGGTCACCGACGCGACCCGTATCGAGCGGGCCGGAACGACGATCGCCGAACTTTGCGACAAGGGCGCGAAAGTCATCCTGCTGTCGCATTTCGGCCGGCCCAAGGGACAGCCGGTAGAGGAATTCTCGCTGCGTCCGATCGCATGGGCCGCGGAAACCGCGCTCGACCGTCACGTCCGCTTTGCGGGAGATTGCGTGGGCGAGGCGGCCGAAAGCGCGATCGCGAAGATGAAGGAGGGCGACGTTCTCCTTCTGGAAAACACCCGCTTCCATGCGGGGGAGGAGGCCAACGATCCCGATTTCGCCAGGGCGCTGGCCGCCAATGGCGATTTCTATGTCAACGACGCCTTTTCCGCCGCCCACCGCGCCCACGCCTCGACCGAGGGCATCGCGCATGTTCTGCCGGCTTATGTCGGGCGCGCGATGCAGGCCGAACTCGACGCCCTCGACAAGGGGTTGGGCAACCCCACGCGCCCCGTCGTCGCGATCGTCGGCGGGGCCAAGGTCTCGACCAAGATCGACCTGCTGATGAATCTGGTGAGGCGGGTCGATGCGCTGGTCATCGGCGGCGGCATGGCCAACACGTTCCTCGCCGCGCGCGGGACCGATGTCGGCAAGTCGCTGTGCGAGCACGATCTTGCCGATACCGCCAAGCAGATCATGATCGAGGCGGCGACGGCGGGCTGCGCCATCGTGCTGCCGGTGGACGCGGTGGTCGCGGCCGAGTTCAAGGCGGGTGCCGCCAACGAGGTCGTCGCCATCGACGCGGTGCCCGCCGACAGGATGATCCTCGATCTCGGGCCGAAATCCATCGAGGCCGTCGGCCAGTGGATCGACCGCGCCAAGACGCTCGTCTGGAACGGACCGCTCGGCGCCTTCGAGATCGCCCCCTTCGACAAGGCAACGGTGGCGGCTGCCAAACATGCCGCGCACTGCACGCGGGACGGGCGGCTGACGTCGATCGCCGGCGGCGGCGACACGGTGGCGGCTCTCAACCATGCCGGCGTGGCGGCGGATTTCACCTATGTCTCCACGGCCGGCGGCGCCTTCCTGGAATGGATGGAAGGCAAGGAACTGCCCGGCGTTAAGGCGCTGGAGCGCTAAACTTCGGATTTTGCGACATTAATCGATTCGACTGGCGCGGCCGAAGTTCCGTTTTCGCGCGCCTTCTGCTATGCGCGGGTCAATGTTTTTCCGGAGGTAGATGATGAGCGAACACCGCGATGCCATGGCCGCGCAGGCTGCAAACAAGGACGGCTTCATCGCCGCGCTGGATCAGTCGGGCGGCTCGACGCCCAAGGCGCTGAAGCTTTACGGCGTCGAGGAAGGCGCCTGGTCCAACGAGGCGGAGATGTTCGACCTCATCCACCAGATGCGGGCCCGCATCATCAAGTCGCCCGCCTTCACCGGCGACAAGGTGATGGGCGCGATCCTGTTCGAGCAGACCATGGACCGCGACATCGACGGCACGCCGACCGCCGAATATCTCTGGGAGAAGCGCGGCGTCGTGCCCTTCCTCAAGGTCGACAAGGGCCTGGCCGACGAGACCGACGGCGTCAAGCTGATGAAGCCGATGCCCGATCTCGATGCGCTCCTGAAACGCGCCGTTGCCAAGGGCGTCTTCGGCACCAAGATGCGCTCGGTGATCGACGCCGCCAATGCGAAGGGCATCGCGGCCGTCGTCGCGCAGCAGTTCGAAGTGGGCAACCAGATCCTGGGTCACGGCCTGGTGCCGATCATCGAACCCGAGGTCACGATCTCGATTTCCGACAAGGCGGAGGCCGAGGACATCCTGCTCGCCGAAATCCGCAAGCATCTCGACAAGGTGCCGTCGGGCAAGCAGATCATGCTCAAGCTGACGCTGCCGGAGAAGGCGAATCTCTACAGGCCGCTGATCGAGGATCCGCGCGTCATGCGTGTCGTGGCACTGTCCGGCGGCTATTCTCGTGACGAAGCAAACGCCAAGCTCATGCAGAATGAAGGCATGATCGCCAGCTTCTCGCGCGCGTTGACCGAAGGCCTTTCGGCAAAACAGAGCGACGCGGAGTTCGACGCAGCCCTTGCCGAGGCGATCGATTCCATCTTCGAGGCGTCGCGCGCGCGCTGACGGCTCCGTCGATGCGGCGTTCGGCCCTTCATTTTTTCGAGCTGCGGCTGTAAACCCGGCCGCATGCTCGTCCAGTCCCTGATCTCCTGGCTCGCCTTTCCCGTCTATGTCTGGCAGGGCGTCGGCGTGCGGCTCAAGACCGAACGCATGCTGCCGGCAGAGGGCCGCGTCCTGCACCATATTCCCGGCGAGGGCGAACCCTTCAACCTCCTGGTCATCGGCGATTCGTCGGCTGCCTCGGTGGGCGTGGGGCGCACCGAGGACGGTCTTGCCGCGCGGCTGGCCGGGCTGGTGTCGGAACGCACCGGCAGGCCTGTCCAATGGCGTGCGGCCGGCTTCAACTCGGCCACAGCGGGACAGCTGCGCGATTTCGTGGTGCCCAATCTGGCGCCCGAGGACTGGACCCATGTCGTCTTGGCCGTCGGCACCAACGACATGAAGAACTTCCACACCGCCCGCCGCTTCAAGGCGGAATTCGGCGGCCTTCTCTATGCCGTTCGCGCCAAGTGGCCGGAGGCGCTGGTGCTCTGGTCCCCGGTGATCGAGATGACCCGGGTGCCCGCGCTGCCCGCCTTGCTTGCCCGGGTGCTGGAAATCAGGGCAGGCATCGTCAACCGCGTCGGCGAACGGCTCTGCGCGGAGCGCGGCGCCATCACCGCCACGCGCCTGCCGGTCGAAGACCCGCAGGCCGGATTTTCGCGCGACGGCTTCCACGCCTCGGAAGCCGGCTACGATGCCTGGGCAAGGCATCTCCTGCCGTTCGTCCTGGACGAGGCGTCGGTTACGGGCGGATCAGCACCGTCAGCATCATGATGAAGAGCGCCACGAGCGCGATCTTCCAGAAATCGCCGCGCTTTCTCAGCCCCGGCAGCCCGAGCGGCCGGATGAGATGAACGATCATGGCGCCCAGGAGGAGGAGCGCGATCACCTTCGCCAATGGATTTTGTCCCGGTTCGGGTTTCGCTTTTCCCGCACCCGCCCAGCTCGGACGAGACCTCAGCCGTTGACGATTTCGCCGCCATTGGGATGCAGGACCTGTCCGGTCATATAGGAGGCGTCCTCGCTTGCAAGGAAAATGTAGGAGGGCGCCACCTCGTCCGGCTGGCCGGCGCGGCCGAGCGGCTGGTCGGAACCGAAATCCTCGACCTTGTCCTCGGGAAAGGTGGAGGGGATGAGCGGCGTCCAGATCGGCCCGGGCGCCACCGCGTTGACCCTGATGCCACGCTCGGCCAGATTTGCCGACAGCGAGCGTGTGAAGGCGACGATGGCACCCTTGGTCGAGGCATAGTCGATCAGCCCGCCCGAGCCGCGATAGGCGGTGACGGAGGTCGAGTTCACGATCGCCGCGCCTTTCTTCATGTGCTTCAGCGCCGCCTTGGTCAGGTGGAACATGGAAAACACGTTGGTGCGGAAGGTCTTCTCGAGCTGTTCGGCCGAGATCTCGTCGAGGCTCGATTTCGGGTGCTGCTCGGCGGCATTGTTGACCAGGATGTCGAGCCCGCCGAATTCCTTCGTCACCTTTTCCACCGCCTCCTGGCACCAGGCCTCATCGCCGATGTCGCCCTTGAGCGCCAGGAACTTCACATCCTCGCGCTCGACCATCTCCTTGGTCGCATCCGCATCGCGGTCTTCCTCCAGATAGAGGATGGCGACATCCGCGCCTTCCTTCGCCATGCCGATGGCCACCGCCCGGCCGATGCCGCTGTCGCCGCCGGTGATGAGGACACGCTTGCCCTTCAGCTTGCCGCCGGCGCGGTAGTTCTTCATCGAGTCTTCGGGCTGCGGGCGCATCTCGTCGGTGCGTCCGGGCTGGCGGTCCTGATGCTGGGCGGGAATGTCGGTCATGGGATGGCTCCTTTTTCGGCCCTCAAACGTCCGGCAGGGCCCGGGTGTTCCGACTTTCGTCCGGTGGACAGGCGGCCCGCGATGGCTATTGAATTGTCGGGAAGTGGGAGGAGGATCACCATGAATTCGCGCTATCATGAGGTCTATGCCGGCTGGCAGCAGGACGGGGACGCATTCTGGGCCGAGGCCGCGGCCGGGATCGACTGGTTCACCCCCTTCGACAGGGTCTTCGACCCCGACCAGGGCGTCTATGGCCGCTGGTTTGTCGGCGCCACCTGCAACATGTGCCACAACGCGATCGACCGGCACGTCGCGGGCGGCCGTGCCGACCAGCTGGCCCTCGTCCACGACAGCCCGATCACCGGCACAAAGCGTTCCTTCACCTATGCCGAGCTGCTGGCCGAAGTGGAGGCGCTTGCCGCCGTGATTGCCGACCAGGGCATAGGCAAGGGCGACCGCGTCATCATCTACATGCCCATGGTGCCCGAGGCCGTCTTCGCCATGCTGGCCTGCGCGAGGCTCGGGGCCATCCACTCGGTCGTGTTCGGCGGTTTCGCGGCCAAGGAACTGGCGACCCGCATCGACGATGCCACGCCCGATTTGATCATCTCCGCCTCCTGCGGCATCGAACCGGGCCGCGTGGTGTCCTACAAGCCGCTCTTGGACGGTGCCATCGCGATGGCCCGGCACAAGGTCGCAAGCTGCATCGTCGTGCAGCGCGAGCAGCAGCGCTGCGACCTCGTGGAAGGCCGCGACATCGATTACGCGCAGGCCGTCGCCGCGGCGAAATCGGCCCACCGCAAGGTTGCCTGCGAGCCGGTCGCCGCCACCGACCCGCTCTACATTCTCTACACCTCCGGCACCACCGGCCAGCCCAAGGGCGTAGTGCGCGACACGGGCGGCCACATGGTGGCGCTCAAATGGTCGATGAAGAACCAGTTCGGCATCGACCCGGGCGAAGTGTTCTGGGCGGCCTCCGATGTCGGCTGGGTGGTCGGACATTCCTACATCGTCTACGCGCCCCTCCTGCATGGCTGCACCACGATCCTGTTCGAGGGCAAGCCGGTCGGCACGCCCGATGCCGGCACGTTCTGGCGGGTCATCGCCGAGCACGAGGTAGCCGCTCTCTTCACCGCGCCGACCGCCTTCCGCGCCATCAAGGGGCAGGATCCGAAGGGCGAATTCGTCGGCAATTATGATCTGTCGCGGTTCCGCACGCTGTTCCTGGCCGGCGAACGCGCCGATCCCGAGACGATCCGCTGGGCGGAGGACAGGCTGAAGGTGCCGGTCATCGACCATTGGTGGCAGACCGAGACCGGCTCGCCGATCTCCAACAACCCGGTCGGGCTCGGCATGCTGCCGGTCAAACACGGCTCGCCGGGCGTGCCGATGCCCGGCTACGACATGGCGATTCTGGACGATGCCGGCCACGAGGTGGCGCCCGGCACGCTCGGCAATGTCGTCATCCGCCTGCCGCTGCCGCCGGGCTGCCTGCCGACGCTTTGGAACGCCGACGAGCGCTTCCGCTCCGCCTATCTCTCGGAGTTCCCCGGCTGCTACAAGACGGCCGATGCCGGCTATATCGACGAAGACGGCTACCTCTTCATCATGGCGCGCACCGACGACATCATCAACGTCGCCGGCCACCGGCTCTCCACCGGCGCGATGGAGGAGGTGATCGCCGAACACCCCGACGTCGCCGAATGCGCCGTCATCGGCATGGCCGACGATCTCAAGGGACAGGTGCCCTGCGGCTTCGTGGTGCTGAACGCGGGCGTGACCCGCGACATCGCCGAGATCGAGAAGGAGGTGGTGGCGTTGGTCCGCGAGAAGATCGGCCCGGTCGCCGCCTTCAAGCTGGCGGTCGCCGTCAAGCGCCTGCCCAAGACGCGTTCCGGCAAGATCCTGCGTGCCACCATGCAGAAGATCGCCGATGGCACGGAATGGGCCATGCCCGCCACCATCGACGATCCCGCCATCCTTGAGGAGATCGGCACGGCCCTGAAGGACAAGGGCATCGGCGGATAGGTTGCGGCAGGACGCAGCCATCGGCCTTTCCTTCCCCGCGTCGATGCGCTAGACGGGCCACCCTTTCCGACCCATTCGCCCGCGGGTGCGCTTCGCGCCCTGGCGAAGCCTTGCGAGCAGCCCGCCATGACCTCCCTTCATTGTGGTGTCGATTTCGGCACCACCAATTCCACCATCGGGCTGTGCGCGCCCGGTGGCAGTCCCCGACTGATCGCGGTCGAAGGTGACCACCCGACCATCCCCTCCGCGCTGTTCTTCAGCCTCGAGGATGGCAGCGTGCATTTCGGCCGCGCGGCGGTCGCCGAATATCGCGACGGCGCCGAAGGGCGCTTCATGCGCGCGCTGAAATCGATCCTCGGCACCAGCCTGATGAAGGAGACCACCCAGGTCGGCCGCGAGCGCATGACCTTCCAGGGCCTGATCGGCCGCTTCCTCAGGCACTTGAGGGAGAGGCTGGAGGATGAGCACGGCCAGGTGCCCGAGCAGGTCGTGTTCGGACGCCCGGTCCATTTCGTCGACGACAACGAGACCGCCGACGCGACCGCCCAGGACCAGCTGCAGGCCGCCGCGCTCGCGGAAGGTTTCGCCCATGTGGAATTCCAGTTCGAGCCGGTCGCCGCCGCCATGCATGTCGAGCGCATGCTGAACCGCGAGACGCTGGCGCTGGTCGTCGACATCGGTGGCGGCACGTCGGATTTCTGCGTGCTCCGGCTCGGTCCCGACCGCGCGGCGCGCGTCGAGCGGCGCGACGACATCCTGTCGACGGCGGGCGTGCATGTCGGCGGCACCGATTTCGACCGCCAGCTGTCGATCGCGCGCATGATGCCGCATTTCGGGCTCGGCACCGGCACGGCGGATGGCAAGCGCAACCTGCCCGTCTGGTACTTCAACGACATGGCGACCTGGCACCGGATCAACCAGCTCTACACGGCCAAGAACCTGCGCGACATCCGCTCGCTGATGCGCGAGGCGGCCGAGCCCGATCTGCTTTCCCGCTACGAGCATCTCCTGATCTACCGTTCGGGCCACCGGCTTGCCGCCCAGGTGGAGGCCGCCAAGATCGATCTCAGCGACAGCGCGCAGGCCGTGATCGCCTTCGACGAGCCGGGCCTGCGGCTCGACGTGCCCGTCACCCGGCAGGAGTTCGAGGCGGCGAGCGCCGATCTCGTGGCCAGGATCGGGCGATCGATCGACGAGGCGCTGGCGCTGGCGGGCGTGTCGGCGGACGAGATCGAGACCGTGGTGCTCACCGGCGGCGGCGCGCAGGTGCCGCTGGTGCGCGCGACCGCCACCGCGCGGTTCCCGCATGCGATGATCCCCCCTTCCGACCAGTTCGGGTCCGTCGGGCTCGGGCTGGCGGTCGACGCGGCGCGGCGATTCGGCTGAACCGGGCCGTGCCGCACTGGTCAGGCACCGGGCGCGGGGCTATAACCCGCAACCTTGGACAGACAGGAGATTTCCATGGCACTGGACGGCAAATGCGCGATCGTGACGGGGGCGGCCAGCGGCATCGGCTATGCGATCGCCGAGCGGTTCCTGCGCGAGGGCGCCAAGGTCATGTTCGCCGACATCGACGTGCAGAAGGGCGAGCGCGCGGAAGCCGATCTGAAGAAGCTGGGTGACGCACGCTTCGTCAAGGCGGACGTGTCGCGGCGCCTCGACGCGCATAATCTGGTCGCCGCCGCCCTTGATTCCTTCGGCGACATCGACATCCTCGTCAACAATGCCGGCATCGTGCATGGGGCCGGTTTCCTCGACCTGAAGGAAGAGGATTTCGACCGCGTCATCGGCGTCAACCTCAAGGGCTCCTTCCTGGTCGGCCAGGCGGTGGCCCGCTACATGGTCGAGAAGGTGGAAAAAGGCGGGCCTGCGGGCGTCATCGTCAACATGTCGTCGGTCAACGCCGTCTTCGCCATCGCCAATCAGGTGCCCTATTCGATCTCCAAGGGCGGGGTCAGCCAGCTGACCAAGGTCATGGCGCTGTCGCTCGCGCCCCACGGCATCCGCGTCAACGCGATCGGCCCCGGCTCGATCATGACCGAGATGCTGGCCAGCGTGAATTCCGATCCCGCGGCGCGCAACAAGATCCTGTCGCGCACGCCGCTCGGTCGCATTGGCGAGCCCTCCGAGATCGCCTCGGTCGCCGCCTTCCTGGCCTCCGACGATGCCAGCTACATCACCGGCCAGACCATCTATGCCGATGGCGGCCGCCTGCCGCTCAACTACACGGTGGCGGTGAAGGACGAATAGCGGGAACCCTCGTGGTTCGAGGCTTCGCCTTCGGCTCCGCACCTCACCATGAGGGTTCCGGGCTGAACGTCGCCGCGCCCCACCATGAGGGTTCCGGGCTGCGCCTTCGCCCAACAGGCATGGCGCCGGCCCCCGCCGCGCCCTCATCCTGAGGTGCGGAGCGAAGCGGAGCCTCGAAGGACGAGGGCGCCCCCGCAATCTCCCCCAGAACGAAAAAGGCCGGCGTCAAGCCGGCCTTTCCGTATGTGAGATGCCAGTCGAAAGAGCCTACTCGGCCTTTTCGGCCTCGTTGTTCTCGGCAGCGGCTGCGTCGGCGGCGGCCTTCTTCTCGGCTGCCTCGGCTGCGGCCTTCTCGGCGGCCAGCGCCTGGGCGGCGGCGACCTTCTCGGCCTCGACCTTCGCCTTCTCGGCGGCGGCGGCCTGGCGCTCGGATTCGTTCAGCTTGCGGGCGCGCACGCCGGTGTTCTCGGTGATGCGGGCCGACTTGCCGCGGCGATCACGCAGGTAATAGAGCTTGGCGCGGCGAACCTTGCCACGGCGCACGATCTCGACGCCCTCGACCAGCGGCGAATAGACCGGGAACACGCGCTCCACGCCCTCGCCATAGGAAATCTTGCGGACGGTGAAATTCTCCTGCAGACCGGAGCCCGAACGCGCGATACACACGCCCTCATAGGCCTGCACGCGGGTGCGGGTGCCCTCGGTCACGCGCACCTGGACGCGAACCGTGTCGCCGGGCTGGAACTCGGGGAGCTGGCGCTGTGCTTCGATCTTGGCGGCCTGTTCGGCCTCGAGCTGACGGATGATGTCCATCGCTTTTATCCTTCTCTTGCTTTTTCGAACAGCCAGAGCGCTCGACACTCACCGCGCAGTTCTCATGACCGCTTGGCTATGTTCCCCGGAAACCCGAAGGACAGGAGCGAATAGTCCGTACTTTGTTTACGGATGGGAATTTTCCCGATTTCGTGCGCGCTCATACACCGTTTGGACGGGTTTGAGAAGGGGGGAGGGCGCGGGATGTCAGTGCGCGGATGGCGCGGGCGATCGCTACGGGCGTTTTGCTCCTGCCCCGTGGCGCATCGCCCTTGGGCGACCTCACCATGCCGCGCGGGGAATACCTGATGACCCGCACATTGTCGCGACAATTGGCGGAGTCACTCGTCTTTCAGAGATTCGGTGATCTTGCGCATGATGGCTCCCATCTGGTCGCATTCTTCGACGCTGGATTGATCCATCACCCTGTCGATCAGCGCTGTATAGATCGCCAGCGCTTCCATAAGACGTTCCTCGCCGGCCTTGGTCAGGTGCATGCGCATGATCCGCTTGTCTTGCGCGTCGCTCTCGCGGCGCAGCAGGCCCTGCTTTTCCAGTTGCGGCAGCAGCATCGTGATGTTGGAGCGGCCGACAAGCAGCCGGCGAGCCAGATCATGCTGCGACTGGCCGGGATGGCGGTAGAGGTTCATCAGAACGTCGAGCTGGCCAAGCTTCAGATTCAGCGGCGCAAGCGCGCGCGTGAGTTCGCGCACCACTGCTTTTTCTGCGCGCACAAGGGCAACCCAGTTGCGAAACCGCGGATTGTCCCAGGGAAGGGCTTGCGTATTGTTCAGCTTTGAACGATTATTGTTCATGATTGAACATTATGTGAGGTTCTTCAAAATGGCATCCATTGGCTTTTCGATCATCAGGGGCGCCTTTGCCCTTACCGGTCCAATCGCACCGCGCCTGACCGGACGCGCCGCTTTCGAGCTGTTTTGTCGTACCGCCGATCCAAAGCGGGTTTCGCCGCGAGAGGCAAGTGTGCTGGGCGAATCCGCGCCCTTTATGGCGGTGGCGCGACGGCATGTCTTGGATACGCGATCTAGCGAGGTTCTGGTTCACGAATTCGACGCGACCGCCGGCGCGGAGGCACCTACGGCCCTGGTCATCCATGGCTGGAGGTCGCGCAGCGACCATATGCGCCATATCATCGAGGGTCTGCTTGGCCGGGGCTTCCGCGTCCTGGCAGTCGATCTGCCGGGCCATGGTGGGTCGGCAGGACGCCGGCTGAACATGGCGCTTGCGGTGGCCGCGGTGGCAGCCGTGGCAGACCATTTCGGCTCGCCGCAGGTGCTGGTGGGGCATTCCTTCGGCGGGGCGGTCGCGGTCAATGCGGCCGTCGGGTCGGTGGCCGGATTTACCCCGGTTGCAGCCGAGCGGCTGGTCCTCATCGCCGCACCCAGTTCCATGCCGGCGATCTTCGACGATTTTAGCCGGTTCTTTGGTCTTGGCGCGCGGACGCAGATGGCCCTGGCCGACCAGGTCCTGCGCGTCGCTGGACGGCCACTTGAAGATTTCGTCGGCGAGATCCAGTTGCGCGATCATCCTCTCCCGACGCTCGTGGTGCACGCCCCGGACGATCGCGAGGTGGCCTTCGACAACGCCTTGCGCTTCGAGGCGGCGGGCAAGCATGTCCAGGTTCTGCGCGCGCCGGGAACAGGGCACCGTCGCATTCTGGCCGACAGTGAAGTGGTCAGCGCGGTCGCCGACTTCGCTGCGGCAAGAGAGAGTGTCGGCGCCTGAAGGCAAGGTGACGCGGCTGACCTCGCCTGAGCGCTCGCCACCCGCCGCGCAGTGCTTGCGACCGCGTGGCTCGCCGCAACCCCGAAGGACGGGAGCGCCAGGACCGTATCCTATCCGGCAAAGGGCACGGACGAGGTGCCCCGAGACCGCTTTACCCAACTTCATATTCGCCATGAAGAACTGAAATGCGGGGCGCCTAGTTTGCCTCCACGACGGTTCCTCAATTGCTTGTCATTTCATGCAGATGAGGATGTTCATGTCGTCGTTTTATTAGAAGAAAAAAGTATTTATTGATCCGAAAAGGAAAAGAAGATGCGAAGAATACTTGCAATTGCCTTCTCCCTGGTTGCATTCTCGCACGCCGCATTGAGCCAGGAAGCTGCTCAATGTGATGACTACCCGTCCACCCTCCTGCGGGACGCGCAAAATATTGGCTGTGCTGGCCCCATCGTTCCCCCCAGGGAAGGCATCCAGCCTTCAGCGATGAACAATCATACCCCGCCCAGCGGGTTTGGCGTCTCCTATGGCGCGGTCAAGCCACTGGTGGACGTGGAAAACGACCGCCTGTACTACGGCGGGCCGTAATCGACTCTCTGCACAAGCTGGTGCTGGTGCATCGATAGAAAAACGAAACCGGCCCACCGCTCCCGAGGTGAGGCCGGTCTTTTCACCCGCTGCAAATGCCGTTGCCACGATGGTGCATCAGTGGGCGCTACACGCGGCTCTCGTGGACCCAGATACTCGTCGCCAGCGATCCACCGCAAATCTACCGTTGTGTCCCTTGCGGCGCTCAAAAAAACCTCCACGCCCCCTTCAAATCTCCCCTGAAAACGTATCACACGCCTCGACCGTCCCCGCCTCCATGCCGCGTTTGAACCAGCCCACGCGCTGCGCGGAGGTGCCGTGGGTGAAGGTTTCCGGCGCCACCCGCCCCTGCGTCTGCTGTTGCAGGCGGTCGTCGCCGATGGCGCTCGCCGCGTTCATGCCGTCCTCGATGTCGCCGTCTTCCAGGATCGTGCCCTCCTGGGCAAGCGCGTGCGCCCAGATGCCGGCATAGCAGTCGGCCTGCAGTTCGACGCGCACCGATATCTCGTTGGCGGCGGCCGGCGAGCGCGCGCGCTGCGCCGTCGTGCGTTCCAGCGTCCCCGTCAGGTTCTGGACATGGTGGGCCACTTCGTGGGCGATCACATAGGCCTGCGCGAACTCGCCGGGCGCGCCAAAGCGGGTCTCGAGCTCCTGGAAGAAGGAGAGATCGAGATAGATCGTGGAATCGGCGGGACAGTAGAACGGTCCCATGGCCGCCGCGCCCAGGCCGCAGCCCGAGCGGGTCTGGTCGTCGAACAGCACCAGGCGCGGGTGGGCATATTCCCGTCCGTTTTCGTCGAAGATGCCTTCCCACACGCGTTCCGTCGTGCCGAGCACCCGCGCCACGAAGTCGCTGGCTTCCTCGTCGCGCCCGGCGACCGCGTCCGGCCGTGAAAATCCCTGGTCCACCCGCTCCCGTTGCTGTGGCGCCGTGGTTTCACCGACCAGCAGATCGAGCGGATTGACACCGAGGAACCACATCACGCCGATGAGCAGCAGCATACCGCCCAGCCCGAGGCCGCCGCCGCCGCGCCCGCCGGGCATGCGGATCGGACCGCGACCGAACCCGCCGCCAAGACCGCCCGAGCGGGCCTGGCCGCGGCGGTCCTCGACATTCCTGCTGGGTCTTTGACCGCCGAGCCGCATGGGCCTCGCCTCCTTACGGAATTCCACGCCACTGAACGTGGCTGGCAGGCGTTGGTTCCGCGGCGTGGCGAAGCCTCACCCCAGCAAATCCGGCCGTCGCTCCCGCGTCAGCTTCTCCGCCTCCTCCCGCCGCCATTTCTCGATCAGCGCGTGATTGCCGGAAATCAGCACCTCCGGGATCGTCCGCCCCTCGAATTCGGGGGGCCGGGTGTAATGCGGGTGTTCCAGCAGGCCGTCTTCAAAACTCTCGTGCGTGCCGGAGAGGGCGTTGCCCATGACGCCGGGCAGGAGGCGCACGGTGGCGTCGAGCAGCACGAGGGCGGCGATCTCGCCGCCGGACAGAATGTAGTCGCCGATCGAGACCTCCTCGAGCTGCCGCGCCTCGATCACACGCTGGTCGACACCCTCAAAACGCCCGCACAGGATCACCGCGCCCGGCCCGTCGGCCAGCTCGCGCACGCGTGCCTGGGTCAGCGGTCTGCCGCGCGGGCTCATCAGCAGGCGCGGGCGGTCATCGCCTTCCGGCGAGGCGGAATCGATGGCGCGCGCCAGTATGTCGGCGCGCATCACCATGCCGGCGCCGCCGCCGGCCGGCGTGTCGTCGACGCTCCGGTGCCGGTCGGTGGCAAAATCGCGGATCTGCACCGTCTCCAGCGACCAGGTCCCGCTCTCCAGCGCGCGCCCGGCCAGCGAAACGCCCAGCGGTCCGGGAAACATCTCCGGGTAGAGCGTCAGGACCGAGGCGCGAAAGCCGCTCATGGCGCGCCTTCCTCCCCGTCCCGCCGATCCGCGTCGTCTTCGTCGTCCACCAGGCCGGCCGCCTGGCTGTCGATCCTCATGCGGCGCTTGGAAAGCGAGATGTCGGGCACCGCGGCACGGGTGAAGGGGATCATCAGCGACTTGCCCGAACCCGGCCGGACCTCGATTATGTCGCCGGCGCCGAAATCATGGACGGCCAGCACCGTGCCGACGGCCGCGTCGTTCTCGTCGATCACCTCGAGCCCCACCAAATCGGCATGGTAGAACTCCTCCTCCTCCAGATCGTCGGGCAGCGCCGCCCGGTCGACATAGAGCTCGACGCCCGAAAGCGTTTCGGCCACGTTGCGGTCGGCCACCTCGGCGAAACGCACGATCACCACCTCCTTGGCCGGCCGCACGGTCTTGACGGTGAAGACGCGCCCGTCGCGCGCGCGCAGGGGGCCATAGTCGCCAAGCGCCGTGGGGTCGGCGGCAAAGCTCTTCACGCGCACTTCGCCCTTGATGCCATGGGCCGCGCCGATGATGGCCATCAGGATGTCGGTCTGGTTCACGTCGCTTCTCCGCCTTTTCCGGCTCTCTACAGCGCACCGCCCCACCTTACAATGCCACGGCCTTCACCCTCCGCTAAGGTCGACCGGCTAGGATGGCCGGCATGGAAGAATTCCTCGTCAATGCCCGTCCCGACCTGATTGCCGCCCGCCAGGACTGGCTGGGCGCGCTCGGCACCGAAAGGCGCCTGGCCGCGCTCACGCTCGAGGCCTATGAGCGCGACACGCGCCAGTTCTTCGCTTTCCTGACCGGGCATCTTGGCGGCGCGCCGGCGATCGCCGACATCGCCGATCTCAGGCCCGCCGACCTGCGCGCCTTCCTGGCGCACCGACGCCAGGGCGGGGCGGGGCCGCGCACGCTGGCGCGGTCGCTGGCGGCCATCCGTTCGTTTCTCGGCTTCCTCGAAAGGCGCGGCCAGGCGAGCGCGGCGGGCGCCAAGGCGCTGCGGGCGCCCAAACAGCCCAAATCCCTGCCCAAGCCGCTATCGGCGGTGGATGCGCGCAACGTCGTCTCGACTCAGGGCCAGCTGGCCGAAGAACCCTGGGTGGCGGCCCGCAACGCGGCCGTGCTGACGCTGCTTTATGGCTGCGGACTGCGCATTTCGGAAGCCTTGGGCCTCGACGGCGCCTGCTTCGCGCGCGGGCCCGAAACGAGCCTGCGCGTCACCGGCAAGGGCGGCAAGACGCGCCTTGTCCCCGTCATCCCGGCCGCCTCCAACGCCGTGGCCGCCTATCGCAAGCTCTGCCCCTTTCATCTGGGGGCGGGCTCGCCGCTCTTTCGCGGCACCAAGGGAGGTCCTCTCGCGGCGGCCATCGTCCAGCGCGAGATGAAAAAGATGCGCTCCGCGCTCGGCCTGCCGGATACGGCCACGCCGCATGCGCTGCGCCATTCCTTCGCCACCCATCTGCTCGGCCGGGGAGGGGATCTGCGCACCATCCAGGAGCTGCTTGGCCATGCCAGCCTGTCGACGACCCAGATCTATACCGGCGTCGACACGGCCCGCCTGCTGGAAATCTACGAGGCCGCCCATCCGCGTGCCTGACGGATTGTCGCGATCGGCTTAACCGTTTGGCCGTCTTCTCCTGCCATTCTGCCCGCCATGACCATGCAATTCGACATCCGCGCCGGCAAGGCCGACAGAACCCGGCTCGCCGTCTGGGCGGCCGGCATCTTCAACTGGCTGCTCGTGGCGGCGTTGCTGGCAGCCATTCTCGTCTTCGCCGGCGAGGCCAGGGCCCAGGCGGCGCCGGTCTGCACGGGCAGCGACATGGTGGCCGAGATCCGGGATGGCGATCCCGACCTCTACGCGGCGATCGCGGCCGAGGCGGCGGAGACCGAGAACGGCGACAACCTGCTGTGGCGCATCGCGCCGAGGCAGGCGGGTGGCCAGCCGTCCTTCCTGTTCGGCACGATGCACGTCACCGACCCACGCGTCGTCGACCTGCCGGGCGCTGTGCGCACGGCCTTCGAGGCGGCCGACACGGTGGTGATCGAATCGACCGACGTCATTGACCAGGCGGCGATGATGGCCGCGCTCGCGGCCAATCCCGAACTCACCATGTTCACCGATACCACGACCCTGCGCTCGCTCATTCCGGCGGAGGATGTCGAGATGGTGGAGACCCGGCTTCGCGAACGCGGCATGCCCTTGGCCAGCGTCAACCGGATGAAGCCGTGGATGGTCTCGGCCATCGTCGCGCTGCCGTCCTGCGAATTCGAGCGCAAGGCGCGCGGCGAGCCGATCCTCGATCTGATGCTGGCCGAAGATGCCCAGGCCGCCGGCAAGGAACTGGCCGGGCTGGAGACCGTCTCCGACCAGCTCGGCGCCATGGCGTCGCTGCCCCTGGAGCTCCATGTCGAGGGTCTGGTCGAGACCCTGCGTCTGGGCGACCGCGTCGACGACGTGCTGGAGACGATGATCGTGCTCTACCGCACCGAGCGCATCGGCATGTTCTGGCCCTTCTTCCGCGCCGTGCTGCCGTCGGGGGCCGACGGGCGGTCGGGTTACGCCTCCTTCGAGGAGATCATGGTCAACGCGCGCAACCGCACGATGGCGTCGGGCGCCGAGCCCTTCCTGCAAAACGGCAATGCGTTCATCGCCGTGGGTGCGTTGCATCTTCCGGGGCCGCAGGGCATCGTCGCGCTGCTGCGCGAGGCCGGATACGACGTGACGCCCGAGCCGCTCTAGCGCATCCGCACACGAAGGCGTGACTTGCCGCTAGGTCAGCATCGGCTACCTTTTTCATCGTCCTGACCAACGATGGAGATCGAACATGCCCAAGATACTGGCCATCATGGCCATTGTCGGAATGTCGTCCACAGCCGCCCTCGCTTGCCCCATGTCCGGCGGCCATTCCGCCTCGGTCGAGCGGGATGTGGTGGTGGCAAGTCTGGCGAGCGAAATCCAGGAAGTCGACAGCGCGCGGATGACGCTCATCGCGCAGACCGAGGATGAAGCGGCCGAATAGCCGATTGACCCTCCAGACCGGCGCCGTTCGCATTCCCGGGTGGCGCCGGCGGCGCTCCGCCTGCCCGTGGGGAACCTTGCAACCATGCTTCGCGTTGGGAACAAGCAACCCAAAGCATGGAGGATACCTACATGGCCGACGACAGGAGACCGGTTGATCCGGCCGCCCCCCGTTCCCCGCAAGAACCCCGCCCGGGCTTCGACCCGGTTCACCCGGCAAACGATCCCGCCATCGAACGCGATCCCGCAACCTCGCGCACCACGCGTTCCACCACCGTCGTGGATACCGGCGGCCGCGGCAGCGGCACGATGGTGGCGGTCGTCATCGCCGTTATTGCCATCATCGCGGCGATCGTGGCGATGAATTGGGACTGGGGTAGTCCGCAGGCCACGACCGCTCCCGCCAACCCGGCTGCGGTCGAACAGGAGACGGCGCCGGCCGCAGACGAGCCCGCGGCGACGACCGCGCCAGCGGACACCGCTCCCGCCGATACAGCCCCGGCAGGCGAGACCGCCCCGGCGGACGACACGGCTCCCGCCGACTAAGGTCGAGGCCGTTCGGACGCGGTGGCAATGTCGCCACAACAAAAAACCCCCGCGCGTGGCGCGGGGGTTTTTCCGTTTCCGGCACCCGTGTTTTGATCAGCCCTGGGGCTGCGGCTCCATTCCCGCGTCAGGTTCCTCGCCGCCCTTGCGCTTGCGGCTCTCCTTCGACTTGCCGGCCTTGGGCACGGCCGAACCGCGCGGCGTCGGCGTGTCGTCGCCCATGTCGCGGGCCGGCTTCTCGCCGCGCATGAGCTGCTGGATCTCGTCGCCCGACAGCGTTTCGTATTCCAGCAGGCCCTCGGCGATCGCCACCCACTCGGCTTTCCTCTCGGTCAGGATCTCGCGGGCCTTGGTATAGGCCTCGTCGATCAGGCGGCGCACTTCCATGTCGATCTTGCGCTGCGTCTCTTCCGACATGTTCTGCGTGCGGGCAACCGAATGGCCGAGGAAGACCTCTTCCTGGTTGTCGCCATAGGCAACCTGGCCGAGCTCGTCGGAGAAGCCCCAGCGCGTGACCATGGCGCGCGCCAGCTTGGTGGCCTGCTCGATATCGGAGGAGGCGCCCGAGGTGATGTTCTCCTTGCCGAACTTGAACTCCTCGGCGACGCGACCGCCCATCATGATCGCCAGACGCGAGATCATGTATTTGTAGCTCATGGAATAGCGGTCGCCCTCCGGCAACTGCATGACCATGCCGAGCGCGCGGCCACGCGGAATGATGGTGGCCTTGTGCAGCGGATCGGAAGCCGGCACCGTGAGCGCGACAATGGCATGTCCCGCCTCGTGATAGGCCGTCAGTTCCTTCTCCGCCTGGGTCATGGCGGTGGAGCGGCGCTCCGCACCCATCATGACCTTGTCCTTGGCGTCTTCGAATTCCTGCATCGTGACCAGGCGCTTGTTGCGGCGGGCCGCCATCAGCGCGGATTCGTTGACGAGGTTGGCGAGATCGGCACCGGAAAAGCCCGGCGTGCCGCGTGCGATTGTCTTCAGGTCGACATTGGGGGCAAGCGGCACGTTGCGCACATGCACCTTGAGGATCTTCTCGCGGCCGACGATGTCCGGGTTCGGCACCACGACCTGACGGTCGAAGCGGCCCGGACGCAGGAGCGCGGGGTCGAGAACATCGGGACGGTTGGTCGCGGCGATCAGAATGATGCCCTCATTGGCCTCGAAGCCGTCCATCTCGACGAGCAGCTGGTTCAGGGTCTGCTCGCGCTCGTCATTGCCGCCGCCGAGTCCGGCGCCACGGTGGCGACCCACCGCGTCGATCTCGTCGATGAAGATGATGCAGGGCGCGTTTTTCTTGGCCTGTTCGAACATGTCGCGCACGCGGCTGGCGCCAACGCCCACGAACATCTCGACGAAGTCCGAACCGGAGATGGTGAAGAAGGGCACATTGGCCTCGCCCGCCACGGCACGGGCGGTCAGCGTCTTGCCGGTTCCGGGCGGACCGACCAGCAGCACGCCGCGCGGGATCTTGCCGCCGAGCCGCTGGAACTTCTGCGGGTCGCGCAGGAATTCGACGATTTCCTCGAGATCCTGCTTGGCTTCATCGACGCCCGCCACGTCCGCGAAGGTCACGCGTCCATGGGCCTCGGTCAGCAGCTTCGCCTTCGACTTGCCGAAACCCATCGCGCGGCCGGATCCCGACTGCATCTGGCGCATGAAGAAGATCCACACCGCCAGGATGAGCAGCATCGGCAGCCAGGAGATCAGATAGCCGAAGATCGAATTCTGGCCTTCGGTGTCGGGCCGCGCATTGATCGTGACGTTCCGGTTCTGCAGCCGCTGCACCAGGTTCGCGTCACCGGGCGAATAGGTCTGGAAGCCGGTCGCGGAATCCGTGTAGGTGCCGGTAATGCGGTCGCCGGTGATCGTCACCGAGTTGATACGCCCGCTTTCGACCTCCTGCAGAAATTCCGAATAGGGAACCTCGCGCACCTGGCCACGCTGCTGGGGGCTCTGGAACAGATTGAACAGCGCAATCAGGAGAACGGCGATGATCGCCCACAGCGCTAGGTTGCGATAGTTAGGATTCATGTGTTTTCCCGTTGGCGCCTGACACGTCGGAAAGCGCTTGGTCCAAGCTAAAATAGGGTTCCCGAGCGGCGTTGCCAAGCCAAACCGCAAGCAACTTCTTACAAGCTTAACCGGCAATGTGTCAGGCGAAAGGCGCGGGCGGCGGCGGAGCGGTTCCCAGCACCCGGGCAAGGGCCGTCGCCAGCTCCAGATCGTAGTGCCCCAGATACTGCGCGAAGGGTGAAACGCGTCGTTCGAAAGCCGCGGTGTCGTGGCTCTCGTCAGGCCCTTCGCCCACCAGGCGCGGTTCCGCGGAAAGTGCAATGCCCACAAGATGTTCCGGCAGGTCCGTGTGGCCGCCCGTGCCTCGGGCAAGAGCTTCCTGGCCCGGCGCGGCGATCATCACTCCCGGCCGCTTCGGCGCGGTGCGGAGCCGGTGTCGCCCGTCCCACACGATGCCCTGCCTGGCGGGGATGCGCGGTAGATTGCGGCCTTCGCGCATCAGGAAAATTCCGCCACGACGCACATCCACCCGCGCACGCGACAATGTGGCGCAAAGCCCCGCCTCGCCCAGACGGGCCCGCAAACTGCGCGCTCGCGCAATATCGGGTAGGTGATCCTGACCGCCCGCGGTGGCCAGCAGACAGCGCAATGCGTAGAGCACGGCCTCGTCGTCGTCTGCCCGCAACAGCGCCGGATTGAGCCGGATCAGCCCGGGCGAGGGCATGTCGACATGGGCATCGATCAGCCTTGCGGCCCGCGCGCCCATCGCGGCGCGCAGATCGGCGGCCTTGCCCGCGGCACTCGACAAGACCGTGATATCGCCCAGCCCCGCGCGGATGCGCGGCCGCTCGTAGCGCAAGTCCACATTTGTCGGGTCGTCGATCCAGGTCAGGCCGCGCGCCGACAGATGCGCCCGCAGCTCCTGGCGGTCGAGGTCGAGCAGCGGCCTCACCAGCCAGATGCGGCCGTCGTAGAGGGTGGCCCGGGCCATGCCCGCGCCACCCCGGTCCCAGCCCGTTTTCTCCGGCCTTCCGCGTTGCGCGCGCATGGCCACCGTTTCCGCCTGGTCGTTGGCAGTGTGGCCGACGAGCACGAGGTCGGTCGCCAAGGTGTCTGCCGCCTCGGCCAGCAGCCGGTAGCGTGCCTCGCGTGCGCGGGCGATCAGCCCGCCTGCGGCCGGGTCGGCATTCTCCCAGCGCAGGGTCATGTGGCGCAGGCCGAGATTTGCACAGATCGCCGCCACCTGGCCTGCCTCGTCGGCCGCTTCCGGTCGCAGATTGTGGTCGATCGTCACCGCGACGAGTTCAGTCGACCGGCCTGCCAGTGCCGTCGCGGCGAGGTCCAATAATGCAAGGGAGTCGCTGCCGCCGGAAACGGCTGCGATGATGGTCTTTCGCTTGTTGAAATCGATCCCGGCGAAAAGCGCGCGGGTCAAAGGCCCCAGCTCGCGGGCGGCGGCCGTCACGGCATTCAGCAGGAAGCCGCCGATTGTCCCTGGCGCACGCGCTCCATCAGGGCTTCGGATGCCTGGGGGTAGCGTCGCGAGACCTCGGCGAAGGTGGCGCAGGCGACATCGCGCTGGTTGAGGCCGCTCAGCGACACGCCCAGCTTGTAGAGCATCTCGGGGGCCTTGCGGGAATCGGGGAAGTCGCGGCTGGCGGCGAGAAAGGTCTCGGCCGCGTCGCGGTGCTTGTTCTGCGCCAGCTGCGCCTCGCCCAGCCAGAACCGGGCATCCGGCTCGTTCTCGCTGCCGGCATGCTCCTGCAGGAAACGCTGGAAGCCGGCCTCCGCCGTCGCATAGTCGCCCGACAGGATGAACTCGTAGGCGTTGCGGTAGAGGCTGTCGGGACCGTCCCCGGAAGGCGGCAGCGCCGCCACCACCGTCTCGTCGGCCGGCACGGGCTGCGAGGAAGGCAAGGCCTCGGCGGAGGGCAGGGTCTGCGCGGCCGGCGGGTTGTCGAGAACGCTCGATCCCACGACATTGCCCTGGGCGTCGAAGACGATCGTGCCGAATTCGCGGGGCGGTGCGCCGAGCTGCGCGCTGTCGCCCTGCTGCCCGTTGCCGCCCTGCTGCTGGATGATCTCCGCCGTCTGGTCGCGCGCCGGTTCCTGGCTCGGCAGTGAGCCCTGCCGGTCGAGCGAAGGCGCGCCTGAACTGCCGCCGCCACCCTGTTCGATTTCCTGGAACCGGAACTCGAAATCCTCCTGCATGCGCCGGATCTGGTCCTGCATCTGGAGTATCTGGAAGTTCAGTTCCTCGACTGTGCCGCCGAGGCGGCGCACTTGTTCCTCGAGTTCACTGACCCGGGGATCGGTCTGGGCCATGGCCGGCGCCGAAAACATCAGCGGGAAGGCCAGGGCAACAAGAAGTAGGTATCGATAACCCATGGAATTGGTCTCGCCCTGAAGCATGACGTGAAAAGACGGACCGAGTTCTCGATCCGCCGTCTCTCATATCAGGGCCGCAGAGTTCGGCCAAATTTTGTTTTCGCGCCGGAAAACCGAGCGCGGGGGCGAATTATCTGCCGCCGCGCTCGCCGGTTTCCGTCAGCTGCCGGCGCCCGAAAGCACCGTCACGCCGCGCCGGTTCTGCGACCAGCAGGAGATGTTGTCGCACACCGCCACCGGGCGCTCCTTGCCGTAGGAGATGGTGCGGATGCGGTTGCCATCGACGCCCTGGGCGATCAGGAAGTCGCGGGCCGACGCCGCACGCCTTGCACCCAGCGCAAGGTTGTATTCGCGCGTGCCGCGCTCGTCGGCATGGCCTTCCATGGTGATGGAATAGCCGCGATGCTGGTTCAGCCACTGGGCCTGGCGGCGCAGCGTCTGCTGGGCATCGGAGCGGATCACCGAAGAGTCGGTGTCGAAGAAGATGCGGTCGCCGACATTGACCGTGAAGTCCTGGGTCGAGCCGGGCGTGGCAGCACCGGCGCCGCCGGCTCCGCCCAGGCCGAGGTCGGCGGCCGTGTTGGGGGTCTGGCGGTTCGCACAACCCGCGACTGCGAGCATGGCGACGAGCGCGATGATGATGGGGGACCGGGTCATGGCTGCGATACGGCGCATAGCCGCGTCTCCTTCGAATTTGAAAGGTTTCGTTGACCGGACAGTAACCACGACGGGGTTAATGCCGATTCAAGAAACACGGTTAAGATTGTCTTGCGCGTCCTGCGAATCCGTCCCGACAAAGCAGGCTTGGTCCCGTCTTCAAGGCAAAAGGGGCACAAATGCGGCGGTCGCCGCGCCTGTGCCCCATTGTGGCGTCGCTCCGGTCACGAAGCGTTGAGTGAATATACTCAGTCGAGCAGCGGCGACCAGGCCGGATCGGAGGCAAAGTTCGGCGTCGTGATGGCCTGTTCGTTGCGGCCCGTCAGGTCGATCGTGTGCAGCCGCGGTCCCGCGGCGCCGGACGGCTCGCGGAAGAACATCAGCACGCGGCCGTTAGGCGCCCATGTCGGGCCTTCCTGCAGATGGCCCGTCGACAGGATGCGTTCGCCCGAACCGTCCGTGCGCATCACGCCGATCTGAAACTGCCCCCCGGTCTGCTTGGTGAAGGCGATGAGATCGCCGCGCGGCGACCAGACCGGCGTCGAATAGGTGCCGTCGCCGAACGAGATGCGCTGTGGGTTCGAGCCGTCGCCGTTCATGACGTAGATCTGCGTGCGCCCGCCCCGGTCGGAGGTGAACACCACCCGCTGCCCGTCCGGCGAATAGGAGGGCGAGGTGTCGATCGCGTTGGAATCGGTCAGGCGCGTGGTCGTGCGGCTTCTCAGATCCATCGCGTAGATGTTGGAATTGCCGTCCTGGCGCAGCAGGCTCATGATGATGCGCTGGCCGTCCGGCGAGAAGCGCGGGGCGAAGGTCATGCCGGGGAAATTGCCGACGAGTTCGCGCTGGCCGGTCTCGATCTGCAGCAGGTAGACCTGCGGCTGCCCGCCCTCATAGGACATGTAGGTGATTTCCTGGCGGTTGGGCGAGAAGCGCGGCGTCAGCACGATCGAGCGCCCGTCGGACAGGAAGCGGTGGTTGGCGCCGTCCTGGTCCATGATCGCCAGCCGTTTCACGCGCTGGTCCTTGGGGCCCGATTCGTCGACGAAGACGATGCGGGTGTCGAAATATCCCTGTTCGCCGGTCAGGCGCTCGTAGATCGCGTCGGAAATGATGTGCGCGATCCGGCGCCAGTTCTGGCGGTTGGTGAAGAACTGCTCGCCGATCAGCTGCTGGCCGGCAAAGGTGTCCCACAAGCGGAATTCCGCCCGCAGGCGCCCGTCCGCCTCCTGGCTGACGCGGCCGGTGACGATCGCCTGGGCGTTGATGACGCGCCAGTCCTCGAAGCGCGGCGCGACGTCGGGATTGGAGATGCGCTCGATGAAGGCACCGCGGTCGATCGGCGCGAACAGGCCGGACCGGCGCAGATTGTCTGAAATCACCTGCGAAATGTTGGCGCCAACATCGTCGGACGACAGGAAATCGGTGATCGCGACCGGGACCGGCTCGACCACGCCCTGGGTCACGTCGATCTGCAACTGCGCGCGTGCGGGAAGGGATGCTGTCAGCGCGAATGCGGCTGCCAGCAGCGCGATCGTCACGAAGCTTCGGAGTTGGGTCATCATGTTGGATTGCCTCACTGGCCCCATCGGTCCTGTTGTCAGAACATGTCGCGGGGGTCGAAGTTGAACTGGACGTCCGCCCAGGCCTCATATTTGTCAGCCGGCGCATTGTAAGGCTGGCAGCGAAGGATGGCGCGGCGCGCCGCGTCGGCTGCGGCACGCTCCGCCATGGACGCTCCGCCGCCGGCAACGACCTGAGGATTGCCCTCGAGTTCGCCGGAGCGCGACAGGCGGATGCGGATGGAAACGACGAGGTTCTCGGCTTCGGCGGCCCCGACAGGCGGGTTCCAGCAGCGCGAGACCTGGCTGCGCAGCGAATCGATCTCGTTCTGCGAAAGCGTTGCGCCGGTCGTCTGGCGACCGCCGAGAGCTGCTTCCTGGTTCGAGCGCTGCGCGCCGCCGCCCGATGGCGTGTCGCGGTTGAGCAGGGCTGCGATCTGGTCGGCGTCGAACTGCTGGTCGTCGCGGCTGGCGGCGGTTTGCTGTTCGCGGCGCGGTTCCTCGGGCTGCCGGCGCTCGGGCGTCTGTGCGGTCTGCGGGCGCGGGCGTTCGGGCCGGGCCGGGGGCGCCTGCATGCGATCCGGCAGTTCGGCGAATTCCGGTCGTGGTGCTTCGGCGGGGGCAGGCTCCGGCGTTGCCGCAACTTCCGCCTCCACGGGCTCGGCCGGGCTCGGCTCGGGGCTGGCCTCCGGGGCTTCCGCCTGGGCGGGTTCCGGCGGGGGGGGAGGCGCGGATTCCGGTTCGGGCGCAGGCTGCGGCGCGGGCTCCTCGGCGGGCGG
>NZ_WVVV01000050.1 GCF_012911015.1 Chelativorans sp. ZYF759
GAAACAGATATGCACTTCTATATTGAGAAACAGATATGCACTTCTATATTGATTATTGAATGAAGAACTTGTATGTTTGTTTCAACTCTAGAGTTGACTAATAATTGAAATCCAATGGAAACATTTGGCCGGTATATTCGGACGACCTCGCCGAAACGGGTGAATTTCACCGAAAGTGAGTCATTTCGGGGTGAATCCCAAAGCCCTGTGGAGGGTGAGGAGTTACAAAGTGCTATTACAATGCAACGCTTCACTTCCACTGGTTGGCGCAGATGYCAGCGAGGTCGACGACCCTCTGCGAGTAGCCCCACTCGTTGTCGTACCAGGMGAYGACCTTGACCATGTCGTCGCCCATGACCATGSAGAGSGASGCGTCGATGGTGSAGGASACGTCGGAGCACCTGAAGTCGACGGACACGAGCGGCACGTCRCAGACMTCSAGGATGCCCTGCAGCGGGCCGGCGGCGGCCTTGCGGAACGCCGCGTTCACGTCGTCGGCCGTGMTGCCGGTCTTCACGGTGTTGATCACCAGGTCCACCACGGACACGTTCGGGGTSGGCACCCGSAGCGCGATSCCGTTSAGCTTSCCCTTSAGCTGCGGCAGCACCAGCGCCACGGCCTTGGCGGCGCCCGTGCTCGTCGGCACGATGTTCAGCGCCCCCGCGCGGGCCCGCCGGAGGTCGCGGTGGGACGCGTCCAGCAGCCTCTGGTCGCCGGTGTACGAGTGCGTCCTCGTCATGGTCCCCTTGACAATTCCGAACTCCTCGTCCAAGATCTTGACGAATGGCGCGAGGCAGTTGGTCG
>NZ_WVVV01000051.1 GCF_012911015.1 Chelativorans sp. ZYF759
AATTACTAGACAATAACGATTTACATAGCCGGAGCTGTGATGTTCCTCACCAACCAAAATAACAATGACCTTAGTCCATTTCTCATCTGTTGGAGAGAGGGGATAGAGAAGGAAATGAACAATGAGGCAAAGCAATTTAAAGGGTGTCAAAGCCAAGTCGAACAGGACAGACACTCTAGACACTTGACACATTTAGCTCATGCTTAGTAGGTTGCGGGCTTGTAGGCTATGAAACTGATGCRCTGAACTTGGCGAACATTGKCGAATCCAATGATCCGGATGAATGCGTCCGGGTATTCCTTCTTGCACTCCTCGAGCTCCTTCGCGACCTGGGTGGCATCGTTGMAGCCGAACATGGGCAATTTCCACATGGTCCAGTAGCSCCCAYCGTAGTATCCAGGGGATCGGTGGTGCTMACGGTMTACAAAGCCAATTTTGCAGAATTCCAAGCAAGGAATCCATCCGCTGCGGAGAAGATACTCAATTTGCTTGAGCAAAGCCTCGACGGAGAGAGGCGGAAGGTAAGAGAGAGTCTCGCACTTCTTCACACCCTCGATCGGCCAGACCTTCATGCACTGAACCCTGCCTCCGTTGCTTGGAAGCTTGGAGAAGTCGTTGCTTGCCCTCCGGGTGGCCGGGAAGGCAGAAGCCGACTTGAGGCCGGTGAAGGGTGCAACCATGTTGGATTGGGCTGGGGTGGCCCGGGATGCRGTAGCGGCAGAAGAGACCATCATAGCGGAAGCCATTTCCTCTCTTTCTCCTAGCCTTCTTTCCCACCTTAACAAAAG
>NZ_WVVV01000010.1 GCF_012911015.1 Chelativorans sp. ZYF759
TCCTTGGCCAATGAGGTCAGCAGCTTCATCATGATCTCGACCGACAAGGTGGTGAATCCGACCAATGTGATGGGTGCCTCCAAGCGCGCGGCCGAAAGCTACTGCCAGGCGCTCGACGTCCTTTCGACGAAGACCCGGTTCAAAACCGTCCGGTTCGGGAACGTGCTGGGATCCAACGGCTCGGTCGTCCCGCGTTTCCAGAAACAGATCGAGGCGGGCGGCCCGGTCACCGTCACGCATCCCAACGTCATGCGTTTCTTCATGACCATTCCCGAAGCCGTCAGTCTCGTGCTTCACGCCTGTGCGCATGCGGAGAGCAAGGAGTCGGAACGCGGCAAGATCATGGTCCTGGACATGGGCAAGCCGGTGCGCATCGCCGACCTCGCCGCCCGGATGGTCCAGCTCGCCGGATTCCGTCCGGGCATCGACATCGACATCGTCTATTCCGGGCTGCGTCCGGGCGAAAAGCTGGTCGAGGAACTGTTCGATCCGAGCGAGGCGCGCAATGGCCAGACCGAAGAGGGCTATATGCTGGCCGCGCCGCGCTTCGCCGACCGCAAGCTGTTGTCGGAGACGTTCCGCAAGATCGAGGAGCACGCCGCCGCCGAACAAACCGAGCGTGCCATGCGGCTTCTCGAACATGTTGTCCCCGAATTCCGCCGGTGGGTTCGCGAAAGGCAGGGGGACGAGGTTTCGGCAAAACCGACCGATGGCATCATCACCATCGACAAAAGGCTTGGTGAAACCAGCCGACCGGCGGGCGAGGGCGTCACGCCGACTTCGCCACCACCGGCCCAGGTGTAACGCCAACCATTGAAGCGCGGCGTCCCTAGTGGCGCACGCGGTCACCGCGTCCAGCGCCGATCAGCGTGGCCAGAATAAGCCGCAGATCCTCCAGTATCGAAACGCGCTCGAGATAGGCGGCATCAGCCTCCGCCAGACGTTTGGGATCGGACATGTCGATGCCGGCGACTTGGGCGACGCCGGTTATGCCGGGCCGAAGTGCATAGAGACCCCGTTCCCGCCGCGCCTGAATGAGTTCCACCTGTGAGGGCAGGCACGGCCTGGGTCCCACGAAGCTCATCTCGCCCCTTATGATGTTCCACAATTGGGGAAGCTCATCGAGTTTCAGCCGTCGTAGCCATCTGCCGATTGGCGTCACTGCAGAGGCGGGTGTCTCGTGACTCGGAGCGACGCGTGTCTCGACATGCATCGTCCTCAGCTTGAGACAGGTGAAGGGCTCTTCGTCCCGGCCAATGCGGGTCTGGCGCAGGATCATAGGTCCCGGGGATGTGAGGCGAATGGCCAGCATGCAGATCAGCACGACGGGTGCGGCCAAGGGCAATCCCACAACCGCCAGGAAGAGGTCCAGACCCCGCTTCATGAATGCGACCCATCTGGGGAGGCGGCCCTTTGACGGATGAATCCGGCGCCGGAGAGACGAATGCTCGCGCGCAGGTCTTCCGTGCTGCCATCGAAACCGAATGTCTGCAGATACCGTGTGTCGTCCACCACGAGATTGCCCAGCAGTCCATCCGCGCGGCGACCGCCGCCGATCGCCCCAAAAACCATGCGTATCAGGGATGGGGGACACGGAAGCAGTCTCGGGCCCATCTGCATGCCGGCGCGAAGTTCGGTCACGATATCTCTCAGAGAGGCGGGCATATCTTCCGCAACACAGTAATTGCCCGCAGTCTCGATCGGCCATTCGCGGTTGCAGAGCTCGCTGACCCGGGCGGCCAATGCCTGGACACTGATCAGCGACCGCCTGTTGTCGACACTGCGAAACGGCAGAGGCGCGCCACTGGCAGCCAGGCGCTGCAGCGCACGCCAGTTCCCGGGCGCATCGGCACCGATGATCAGCGGCGGACGCAGCGATATGGCCACCATGCCGCCCCGTTCGGCCGCCAGTGCTTGCTCGGCTTCCAGTTTCGAGCGCCCATAGGCCGTGTCGGGGCGCCATCCCGACGTCGCGTCGTCGACGACTACCCCAGCCGCATTTGGCGTGACCGCGGCAAGGCTGCTGATGTGGATGAAGTTCGCAATGCCGGCATTGCGCGCCGCACGAGCGAGATGCGCGGTCGCGGCTGCATTCGCGCGCATGAAGGCGGTTTCCGCTTCCGTTCCCTTGCCTGGTGCGAGATGGGCGAGCCCGGCCGCGTGAACCACCGAGCGGTGACCCGAGACAAGCTTCTCCAGCCCGCTCGCATTCTCGATCGGACCGGTCGTGAGAAGCGTCAGGCGCGGGTCGGACCACAAACGCTGGGGGCAGGTTCGCCGGTCACGTATGGCCAGTGTAAGAGAGAAGCCGTCCTCCAGCAGCCGGGCCACGAGATGGCGGCCAACAAATCCGGTGGCTCCGGTGAGGAAGATGTGCGACCCGCTCATGGCTGAGAGTTATTCGTCGCTGCCGCCGCGCCTGTCAATCGAACGCGGCCGACGGCCCGCGTTGCCTTGACCTGATGCTTGTTGTATTCCACCGGCCGGCCTCGCAGGCGCACGCCCGCGAGAGCATCCCCAGCAGCGGATGATTTTAATGACCCTTCCTTTCATCGATCTCGGCGCCCAGCAGGCGCGCCTTCGGCCCGCTCTCGACCAGGCCATTGCCCGTGTTCTCGATGGCGGGCAATACGTCATGGGCCCCGAAGTGGGGAAGCTGGAAAAGCAACTGGCCGCCTTCTGTGGCGCGCGCCATGCGCTGGGCTGCGCCAACGGGACGGATTCGTTGCAGCTGGCCCTGATGGCGCTCGGCGTGAAGCAGGGAGATGCCGTCTTTGTCCCCACTTTCACCTTTGCTGCCACCGCGGAAGTGGTAGCGCTTGTCGGGGCGACGCCGGTTCTCGTGGATGTCCGCTCCGACACCTTCAACATGGATTCCGAGAGCCTCAAACGCGCCATCGGCGCCGCGCGCGACACGGGCCTCAACCCGGCCTGCGTGATCCCCGTCGATCTTTTCGGCCTGCCGGCCGATTATGACGAACTCACCGCCATTGCCCGCGAGAATCGCATGAGCGTGATCAGTGACAGCGCGCAAGGGTTCGGCGCCAGCTATAACGGCCGTATCACTGGCTCGATCGGCGACATCGCAACCACATCCTTCTTTCCGGCCAAGCCGCTCGGCTGTTACGGCGATGGTGGCGCGGTCTTCACCGAAAGCGACGAATTGGCCGAACTCATCGATTCGTTGCGCAACCACGGCAAGGGGACGCACCGCTACCTCTACGATCGTGTCGGCATCAACAGCCGCCTCGACACGCTTCAGGCGGCGATCCTGATCGAAAAGCTGGCGGTCTACGCCGATGAGATCGAGAAGCGGCAGGAGGTGGCGTTACGCTACACCAATGCGTTGTCGAACCGCTTCGAGACGCCACACATCCCCGATGGGCTGACGAGCGTCTGGGCGCAATACACCATCAAGACACGGTCGCGCGAAGAACGCGATGCACTTCAGGCCCGCGCCACGGCTGCCGGGATTCCGACCGTCGTGTACTATCCACTCTCCCTGCACAGGCAGAAGGCCTATCAGGACTGTCCGATCGACCCGGCCGGGCTTGCCGTCAGCGACGATCTGGCCGAGCGCGTTGTCAGCCTCCCGATGCACGCCTACCTTCAGGCCGAGGATCAGGAACGCGTGATCGCCGCGGTGATCGGCTGAACCGCCGGCTGCGCGCCGACGCGCCATGATCAATAGGCGTATTCGAGGAAGACGGGCTCGATGGAGCCGCCCCAGCGCGTGTGGAAAGCGCGCACCATCTCCTGGGCGCTGGTCGTCCCGCGCGCGACCGCCTCTTCGAGCGGCGCAAGAAAGCCGGTCTCGTCGACGCCCTCGTTGTTGACGCGGTTGCGATTGGTAAGTCCGAGACGGGATATCTCCAGCACCTCCCGCGCAATCTCATTGAGCCGGCGGTTGCGAAAGGCCGTGTCGAGCCCTTCGACCGGTACCGCGTTGCGCATGGCCTCGACCTCCTCGACCGACCAGTCGCGGGTCAGTTCCTCGGCCTGGCCGAGCGCCTCGTCGTCATAGAGAAGCCCTACCCAGAATGCCGGCAGCGCGCAGATACGCCGCCACGGACCGCCATCCGCCCCGCGCATTTCGAGAAACCGCTTCAGCCTGACATCCGGGAACATTGTCGACAGATGGTTTGCCCAGTCTCCCATAGTGGGCGTGCCGTCGGGCACCGTGTCCTTCAGCGCGCCGGCCATGAACTGGCGGAAGGTGACGTGGGTGCAATCGAAATAGCGGCCATCGCGGATGAGGAAATACATCGGCACGTCGAGCGCCCATTCGACATAGTCGGAAAAGCCGAAACCGGGCGAAAAGACGAAGGGCAACAGGCCCGATCGCTGGTTGTCGGTGTCGCGCCAGATATCGCCGCGCCAGGACTGCAGCCCGTTCGGACGGCCTTCCGTAAAGGGCGAATTGGCAAACAGCGCGGTCGACAGCGGCTGCAGCTTCATCGACACCTGCATCTTGCGGCGCATGTCGGCTTCCGACTCGAAGTCGAGATTCACCTGGATCGTGCAGGTGCGATACATCATGTCGAGGCCCTGCGTGCCGACCTTGGGCATGTAGGCGGTCATGATGTCATAGCGCGATTTCGGCATTCGCGGTGTTTCGGCCAGCGTCCATTTCGGGCTGCCGCCAAGCCCGAGGAAGCGGATGCCGAGCGGCTCGGCGATCTGGCGAAGCTGCGCCAGATGGGCGTTGCCCTCGCGGCAGGTCTGGTGAAGCGTCTCGACCGGCGCGCCCGACAGTTCGAACTGGCCGCCGGGCTCCAGGCTGATGGCACCCTGCCCGGTAGGTTCGACCAGGCCGATGACATGGCCGGCATCGATGATCGGATCCCAGCCGAGCGTTTTCTGCATGCCCTCGAGCAGCGCCTTGATGCCCCTGTCGCCGCCATAGGGGACAGGGCTGTTGCCGTCGACATAGAAAGGGAATTTCTCGTGCTCGGTGCCGATCCGCCATTGATCGCGCGGCTTGCAGCCTTCGGCCATGTATTCGACCAGTTCGTCCTGGCTGTCGATCGCCCGGGAGTCGGTGGTATCGCGCGCCATCAGGAAACCTCTCGAAGCGGCCGGCGAAAGCCTGGGAGCGCGCTTGATGGACGAAAGCGCAGCGCGCGATCAAGCGAAAAATTGTGACACATCATCAAGCCTTGCTGAACGGGAAGGGCCAGGAAGCCTACCAGTCGCCGATGGTAGCCTGGATAAGTGCCAGCGCGGCGACCGCCGCGGTGTCGGCGCGCAGGATGCGGGGTCCGAGCGGGATGGCCGTGACGTAGGGCAATGCGTGCAACTGGCGGCGCTCTTCGTCGGAGAAACCGCCTTCCGGCCCGACGATCAGGCCGAGCTTGCGCTTCCCGATGGTCTTGAGGATCGGCAGCGGATTGTTCGTGCCACTCGCCTCGTCGCAGAAGATCAGACTGCGGTCGGGATCCCAGTCGGCCAGCAAGCGGTCGAACTTCACCATCTCCCGGACCGGCGGGACGGCCAGGATGCCACATTGCTCGGCGGCCTCCAGCGCGTTCGCCTCCAGCCTTTCGCGCCCGATCTTCGAGAGTTGGGTATGGTGAGTCTGCACGGGCTGCAGCACGCCGGCGCCCATCTCGACAGCCTTCTGCACCAGATAGTCGAGCCGACCGGCCTTGATCGGCGCGAAGGCATAGACGAGATCGGGCGGGGAGGGCTGGGGACATGTCTGCTCGACGATGTCGAGAGAAACCGTCTTCTTCTCCAGCACAGCGATCCGGGCCAGCCACTCGCCGTGGCGGCCGTTGAAGAGCAGCACGTCTGCACCCTCGCGCATGCGCAGGACGGTGCCGAGATAATGAGCCTGTTCGCGACCAAGGCTGATCGTCCCGCCACTTGCGAGATCGCCCTCAACGAAAAGCCGCTGCATCTTGTAGTTGGCGCGCATGCGGGGCACATGCGCGAGGAGAGGCTCCCGGTCAAGCCCGAGCCGTCTCGTGCCAGACCGGCCGATAGCCGCTGCGAAGAGCCGCAAGCGTCGAGACCGGCGTCAGAAGGCGGATGTCCGACGGTTCCACGTCCGATACGTCCACGCGGCGCAAATAGCCCTCATGGGACCATCGCAGGAGCCTGCCGCCGCGCACGGCGAAGGGGTGGCTGCCAACTGCAATCATTGCCCCGTCGGGCAGCGAGACGACATCTCCAGGCTTCACGACCGGACCCTGCCCGCCCGAAACGAGCCTTTCGCCATGCAGCTTTCTGTCCAGATCCGGCAGTCGCAGTTGCGGCTCGTCAACACCGATCCGGCAGTCCGCCACGAACGCCTTTGCGGCCTCACGTCGACAGGCAAAGCACGGCCGGTGCCCCGCCGCGAGCGCGGTCACCTCGTCCAGGAAGAACAGTTCGGTCCACCCCGTGCCACCACCAGGGCCGTTCCTGCCCCAGACATCGCGCCGTCTGCCCTTCCAGTGCAGATTGCAGATGATCCACGCCCTGGTCGTCCAGCGCCGTTGCAAGAGGGTGCGGGTATCGGGATCGTGGATGATCCCGCGATTGCCCGTGAACAACCCTCGCGCCGGCGTGGTGCTCAGCATGCCGAACGGGTCGACCCTGTTGCAAAGTGGCATGGTGCGGAACTCTTCCTCAAGGGCGTTGCAATTCTGCCACTCGACTTCTCAATCGCGCTCGCGACCCGTGCAACGGCTGGTGTTTCGGGCGCCGGCAACATAGATACCGCGACGCTTCGGGTCGGGTTTGTCCGGCTGCGGGGCGCTTTCCAAAGCCCAACCATCGGAACCAGCCTGTGCCGGGCACGTTGAACCGGCAAGCAAGTGACAACCGGCAACCAAATGGTAACCGGTCGGTGACAATGGTAGACCAAATTTTAACGAGATCGAAATGACCCCCGTTCGAGCAGCCTTCCTTTCCTTGTTCATGCTTTCCGGCATCGTGCTGTGGGGAGCTGGCATCTATTCCGCCGACGCGGCAGGCGAGCATCTGGTCATCGACGGCTACGGCGTATCCGCTACCACGCGCTGAGCGCTCATAGCGGCTCCGTCTGGATGAGCCGCTTTTCTTTCCCTTCGAATACCATCGAAGTCAGTATTCCGCTCTCATAGGCAAGCGTGTCCAGATTGACGCGGTTGGGCAGAATGTCCGGCGCGCCGACGGGTGTATGCCCATGGACGATCACCTTCGGATGCAGCGCCTCGTGCCGATGGAACTCCTTGCGTATCCATACGAGGTCGTCGGGGCTTTGCGCTTCGAGCGCTATGCCGGGGCGGATTCCGGCATGGCACAGGAAGAAGTCCCCATATGCCGACGAATAGGGCAGCGTATCCAGAAATTCCAAATGGCTTTCCGGTATCGCCGATCGCAAGGCGGCATGGGCCTGAGCCGCGTCGGCATAGGCACCGAGATCGACGCCATATGACAGGGCGTTTTCGCGGCCGCCGAAATTGATGAAGTTCGCCCACTCCGAAATGTCTTTCAGGAAAAAGGCGAACCGCTCGTCGTGGTTTCCCATCAGCGCGACATGCCGAGCGTCGTCGGCAATGCGCTCCAGCAGGAAGTCGATGACGCCTTTGCTGTCGGAACCGCGGTCGACATAGTCGCCGAGATGGACGACCCGCCAATCAGACGGGCGGTCGCGCAGCAGTTCCGCATCGATGCGTTCGTGGATACGCTTGAGAAGATCCGCGCGCCCGTGCACGTCGCCGATCGCATAAAGCCGCATGCCGTCCGGCGCCGCAGCGTCCGCGAAATGGATGCCTGGCACCGACATTCAGCCCTCCACCACGATCAGATGCAGCGATCGCGGGCCATGGGCTCCCAGGAGCAGCCTCTGCTCGATGTCGGCCGATCGTGACGGCCCGGTGATCATGTTGACCGTTCGCGGCATTTCTCCGCGCCCGAACTTGCGACGGACCCGACCCAGCGCCGTCTCCAGGTCGCCCACGATATCCTTGGCCTCGATCACCACGATATGGTGTTCCGGCAGGAAGTTCACGGTGGTCGGGTTGTCCGCCCCGGAATGCAGAACCACGCTTCCCGTTTCCGCGATGCCAGCAAAGGCATGGCTGACGCCGGTCAGATCGTCCCCGTCGGAGGCGCCATATCGAACCGTCAGCGACCTCTGTCGTTGCCAGGGCATGGCTTTCAGACGGCGGTCGGAGCCCATGCGCAGCTCGGCCGGCAGGTTCTTGGCCCGCAGATAGGCAGCCACCGCTGCCGGTACGCCCTCGGGTCCCCTTACCTTCACGAGCGTGGCATGCACCGCCTCCGCTTCGGTGCAGAAGAGATGCAGTTTTTCTGCTGCGCTGCCCTGACCGCGCGCCGGGATGACCCCTTTCGGGGGGCGGGCAAGCCTCTTCTCGACGGCTTGAAGACGCATTGCGTCGTCGCTGTCGGCGCCAAGCGCGCGGCGGACCCTTCCCAGAATGGCGTCGCGACCGCTCATCGTCCCGCATCCTGCTTGAGCGTCTCGCGGTCACGCCATTGCTGCATGAAGGTGCGGCTTTCGGGCGCCGGCATTTCGCGGTGGCGCGTCCAGCCGCCGGCCAGCGGCAGCCAGCCAAGGCGCCGCTTTCGGCCGCCCAGCGCGGCCAGGAACGGGATGACCAGCCCCGCACCCAGCTTGTAGAGGCGGGGGCGCCTGGCGAAAAAGGCCCAGAAGCGGAGCCCGAAACGCTGTGCCGCCGGGTTGAGGCGGCGCTCGAACTCGCGCTCTCGCCAGTTTCGCATCATCCTCGGCAGCGGGATCCGCATCGGACATACTTCCTCGCAACGCCCGCAGAAGGTCGAGGCGTTGGGCAGGTGTCCGGCCTTGTCGACGCCGATGAGCGAAGGGGTCAACACCGCGCCCATGGGACCGGGATAGACCCATCCATAGGCGTGTCCGCCGACCGCATGATAGACCGGACAGTGGTTCATGCAGGCACCGCACCGGATGCAGCGCAGCATGTCCTGGAACTCGGTGCCCAGCATCGAGGACCGGCCGTTATCGAGCAGGATGACGTGATATTCCTCCGGCCCGTCGGGATCTCCCTTGCGGCGGGGACCCGTCGAGACCGTGGTATAGACGCTCGTCTCCTGGCCGGTGGCGGAACGTGCCAGCACGCGCAGGATCTGGCTGGCATCCTCCAGCGTGGGCACGACTTTCTCGATGGACGCCACGACCACATGAACCTTCGGCAGCGCCTGCGTCAGGTCGCCATTGCCTTCATTGGTGACGATGATCGACGAACCTGTCTCGGCAACCAGAAAATTTGCGCCGGTTATGCCCACATCCGCCGTCACATATTCCTTGCGCAGCACCATGCGCGCTTCGTTGAGAAGCGCCTCCGGTTCGGAAAGGTCCCGCGCAACGGGAAGATGATCGTGCACCCGGCGGAAGTCCATCTCCACCTGCTCCTTATTGAGATGGACGGCAGGCGCGATGATGTGGCTCGGGTGCTCGCCACGCAGCTGGATGATGTACTCGCCGAGATCGGTCTCGACCGGTCGGATTCCGTTCTCGGCCAGGAAATCGTTGAGCGCGATCTCCTCCGTGATCATGGACTTGCCCTTGGTGACGCTGCGGGCTCTTGCCGCCTGGCAGATGTCCAGCACGATGTTGCGTGCGTCCTCCGCCGTTTCCGCCCAGTGCACGCGGCCGCCGGACGCCGTGACCTTGCGCTCGTAAGCCTCCAGATAGAAATCGAGATGGGAGAGCGTGTGGTCCTTGATCCGCTTGGCCTCGTCGCGCAAGGCGTCGAATTCCGGCAGACGGTCTGTCGCCTTCTTGCGTTTGTCGATGAAGCCGCGGCGCACGTTGCCGAGCGCCTTCTGCAGCTGGACATCGCCGAGCGCATCGTGGGCATTCTGTTTGAAGGCGGGCGAGCCGATTTGCATGGTCAGCCGCTGCCTCCTATTGGCGGGGTATCGGTCATGCCGGCCAGCACTTCCGCCACATGCCTCGTCTCGACCTTCGAGCCGTCCCGCTTCAGCTTGCCCGCCATGTTCATGAGGCAGCCGAGATCACCCGCGAGAAGAAGCTCGGCGCCCGTCGCCTCGACATTGCGGACCTTCTTTTCCACGATGGCGTTCGAGATCTCCGAATATTTGACGCAGAAGGTCCCGCCGAAGCCGCAGCAGGCATCGGCATCCGGCAATTCGCTCAGGGCGAGCCCGTCGACGCTCGACAGAAGCGCGCGCGGCTGGGCGCGAATGCCCAGCTCCCGCAGGCCCGAGCAGGAATCGTGGTAGGTCGCGCGGGCATCGAGCCGGGCGTGAACCGCAACCATGCCCCTCTCGTCGGAGAGGAAGGAGACGAGTTCGTGCACCTTGGCGGCGAAGGCCTCGGCCCGGGCCGTCCATTTCGCATCATCCCTGAAGAGACCGGGATAGTGCTTTTTCAGCATGCTGGCGCAGGAGCCCGATGGGGCCACCACATAATCGTAATCCTCGAAGGCTGCGATGGTGTTTTCGGCGATGGCGCGGGCATCCTTCCGGTCGCCGGAATTGTAGGCTGGCTGGCCGCAGCAGGTCTGGGCAACGGGCACATCCACCGTACAGCCGGCCTGCTCGATGAGACGGATGGCCGCGAACCCGACCGTAGGGCGGAACAGATCAACCAGACAGGTGACAAACAGACCGACGCGGGGTTTCGAAATGATGTTATCGTGCACTTCCGGTCCTGTTCAGCCCCGCTTGGGCATGGATAATTGGTCGTTTTGGCGTTTCACAGCGGTCGAAGGCTCTTTTATAAGGGCACAAGCGGAAGCACGAAAGCAATTCCGGGTGAATACGGAGGAGGTCGATCATGTCAGGCCCGGCAATGCCGAAACCCGACCAGGCGACACTGGCGCGGCGTGAAGAGATCGTCGCCGACATGCGCGTCATCGTGCCTGGGGAAGGTGTCGTCGACGCCGTCAATTCCATGCGCGCCTTCGAGAGCGACGGCCTGACCGCCTATCGGCAATTGCCGCTGGTCGTGGTGTTGCCGGAGACGACGGCGCAGGTCTCGCGCATCCTCAAATATTGCTCGGACCGCAATATCCGCGTCGTGCCGCGCGGTTCGGGCACCTCGTTGTCGGGTGGCGCGCTGCCGCTCGAAGATGCGGTTCTGCTCGTGATGAGTCGCTTCAACCGCATTCTCGACATCGACTACGCCAACCGCGCGGTCGTCGCCCAGCCGGGCGTTACCAATCTCGGCATCACCAAGGCGGTCGAGGAGGAGGGCTTCTATTATGCCCCCGACCCATCGTCGCAGATCGCCTGTTCGATCGGCGGCAACGTGGCAGAGAATTCCGGTGGCGTGCACTGCCTCAAATACGGGCTGACGGCCAACAACGTGCTCGGCATCGAGATGGTGCTTATGGATGGCGAGGTGGTGCGGCTCGGCGGCAAGCATCTCGATGCGGAGGGATATGACCTGCTTGGCCTGATGACCGGATCGGAGGGCCTGCTCGGCGTCGTCACCGAAGTGACGGTGCGCATCCTGCAGGCGCCGGAGACCGCGCGCGCCATGCTGGTCGGTTTTCCGTCCAGCGAGGAGGCGGGCCAGTGCGTGGCCGACATCATCGGCGTAGGCATCATCCCTGGCGGCATGGAGATGATGGATCGTCCGGCCATCCACGCCGCGGAAGATTTTGTCCATGCGGGCTATCCGCTGGACGTGGAGGCGCTGCTGATCGTCGAACTGGACGGGCCACAGGCCGAAGTCGACCATCTGCTCTCACGTGTTGAAGAGATTGCAGCGAAGAACGGAGCCACCACCAGCCGCGTCTCGAATTCCGACACCGAGCGTGCCGCCTTCTGGGCGGGGCGCAAGGCTGCCTTCCCGGCCGTGGGTCGCATTTCGCCCGACTATTACTGCATGGACGGCACCATCCCGCGCAAGGAACTGCCCAAGGTGCTGGCCGGCATGCGCGAGATGTCGGAGAAATACGGGCTCCGGGTCGCCAATGTCTTTCATGCCGGCGACGGCAACCTGCACCCGCTCATCCTCTACGACGCCAACCAGCCCGGCGAGCTCGAGCGCGCGGAGGATTTCGGCGCTGATATCCTGAAGCTGTGTGTGGCCGTGGGCGGCGTCCTGACCGGCGAACATGGTGTCGGCGTGGAAAAGCGCGACCTGATGCCGGAGATGTTTACAGAGGCAGACCTGAACCAGCAGATCCGCGTCAAATGCGCCTTCGACCCGGAGCACCTGCTCAACCCCGGCAAGGTCTTCCCGCAGCTCCATCGCTGCGCGGAACTTGGCCGTATGCATATCCACCGCGGCAAGATGCCGTTTCCCGACATTCCAAGGTTTTGAGAGGAATGCTGTTCAATCAACGCATTCTGGAAGGGATAGCGCACGGAGACGTAACCCTCGCTTTTCGGCGTTGGAAGCGGCAACAGATCCGGCCGGGCACGCGGTTGCGTACCGCCCTCGGCGAAGTGCGCATCGGAGAGGTTCGTCAAGTGGAAGAGACGGCGGTAAGCGAGGATGACGCGCGGCAGGCCGGCTTCGATTCGCTGGCAGGCCTTTGGCGCGACCTTCGCGAAGGCGAAGACCGTCGGCTGTTCCGCATCGCCATCGACGGCCTCGCGCAGGACACCCGAGTGGCCTTGCGGGAGGATGCCGTCCTGGGTGCCGAAGAGACATCTGCACTGACCAAGAAACTTGCGCGCTGGGACAAGGCCAACGGCTCTGACGGCTATCACCGCCGCGTCCTGCAATCGATCGCTGGAAAGCCCGCCACGCCGGCGGTCGAACTGGCAAAGCTGCTTGACGTGGAAAAGTTGAAACTGAAGCGCGACATCCGCAAGCTGAAGGAAATTGGCCTCACGGAGAGCCTCAAGGTCGGGTACCGGCTGTCGCCACGAGGAAGGACGTTCCTAACAATGTCGGAGTCCGCTCGATGACACTCCCTTTGGCGAAACCGCGTAAGACCCGGCCCGCATGACCACCTTCACCCCCACCTCAGCAACCGAAGTGCTCGACACCGTCGCCTGGGCCGTCTCGGAGGAAGCGCCGCTCGAAATCCTTGGCCACGGCTCAAAGCGCGGGATCGGTCGCCCGGCGCAGACCGAGCACGTCATCGACCTGTCGCAGTTGACGGGGATCACGCTTTACGAGCCGGAAGAGCTGGTGCTGTCGGCCCGTGCCGGCACGCCGCTGGCCGAGATCGAGGCGCTGCTGTCGGACAATCGCCAGGAACTGGCTTTTGAGCCCATGGATTATGGCCCGCTGCTTGGCGGCGAGGCCGGGCGCGGTACGATCGGCGGTGCGCTGATGAGTAACCTGTCCGGCCCCCGCCGCATCAAGACGGGTGCGGCGCGCGACCATGTGCTCGGCATTCATGCGGTCTCGGGTCGCGGTGAGGCCTTCAAATCGGGCGGGCGCGTGGTGAAGAACGTCACCGGCTATGATCTCTCCAAGGGGCTTGCCGGCTCCTGGGGGACCTTGGCGGTGGCCACCGACGTGACCTTCAAGGTGCTGCCGGCGGCCGAGACCGAGACCTCGGTCGCCGTGCGTGGCCTGACCGACGAACAGGCAGCCTTCGCCATGGCCGCCGCGATGGGCTCGAGCGCGGAAGTATCCGGTGCGGCGCACCTGCCCGAAACCGTCACCGGGAAGGTGATCGACGGCGCGTTGAAGGGCATGGCCTCGACGTTGTTCAGAATCGAGGGGTTCGGCCCATCGGTGGATTACCGCGTTGACAGCCTGAAGCACCTACTGGCGAGCCAGGGCGAGATCGACACGCTTCCACCCGAGACGTCACGTCTTCTGTGGCGCGAAATCCGTGATTGCAGACCTTTTTCCACCGCTCATGGCAAGCCGCTCTGGCGGGTGTCGATGACACCGTCGCAAGGTCATGCCATGGTCATGGCGCTGCGGATGCGCACGGCCGCCGATGTGTTCTACGACTGGCAGGGCGGGCTTATCTGGATCCAGATGGACGTCGAGCCTGGCGCCGAACTGCTGCGCGGGCTGGTTGCCGCAAATGGCGGCGGCCACGCCACCCTGGTGCGGGCCGCGCCTTCGGTCCGGGCCGCGGTGCCGGTGTTTCAACCGCAGCCTCCGGCGCTGGCGGCGTTGTCCGCCCGCCTGAAGGAACAGTTCGATCCGAAAGGCGTGCTCAATCCGGGCCGCATGCAGGGCTGACAGAAGATATCGCGAACTCAGGAGGGACAGATGAGCGAGCAGTACAACGCACCGACACCCCAAAAGGCGGGCTGGTTCGATCCGGGTCCTGCCAATGTGCAGGCCATCTACATCCTGTATCTAGTCGGTTTCGTCGTTGGCATCACGGCGATCGTCGGCCTCGTGATGGCCTACATGAACCGAGGCAGAGCGGGGGGCTGGATCGAAACCCACTACACCTGGGCAATCCGCACATTCTGGATCGGTCTCCTGGGCGCCATCGTCTCCGCCATCCTGACGATCGTGGCCATCGGCGTGGTCCTGATGTTTGCGCTGGCCATCTGGGTCATCGTGCGTGTCGTGATCGGATTGCAGGCCGTCAGCCGCGGCGAGCCGATCAAGAACCCGCAAAGTTGGATGCTCTAGGAGCAATGATCGAATAGTTCATGCAAACCAGTTTCACGCCGGCCCAGCTCGAAGATCCAGATGTCGCCCATTCGGAGGCGATCCTGCGCAAATGCGTGCATTGCGGCTTCTGCACAGCGACCTGTCCAACCTATGTGACGCTCGGCAACGAACTGGATTCCCCGCGCGGGCGCATCTACCTCATCAAGGACATGCTGGAGAACGACCGGCCGGCGGACGATACCGTCGTCACCCATATCGACCGCTGCCTCTCCTGCCTCTCGTGCATGACGACCTGCCCGTCGGGCGTGAACTACATGCACCTCGTGGATCATGCGCGGGTGCACATCGAGAACACCTATCGACGGCCGCTGCTCGACCGGATGACCCGCGGGGTGCTGGCGGCGGTCCTTCCCTATCCGGGCCGGTTCCGGGCAGCCCTGAAGCTGGCCCGGCTCGGCCGACCCTTCGCCGCTTTGCTGCGGGCCGTACCCGCGCTGAGGCCGTTCTCCGCCATGCTGGATCTGGCTCCCGCCCGCGTGCCGCCCCCGTCGCCCGCGTCCAGCCCGGCCGTGCACAGTCCGCATGGCCAGAAGCGCGGCAGGGTGGCGCTGCTCACGGGCTGTGCGCAATCCGTGCTCGATCCGACCATCAACGAGGCAACCATCGCGTTGCTCACCCGCCTCGGCATCGAGATCGTGGTGCCCGAAGGGGAAGGGTGCTGTGGCGCGCTGGTACACCACATGGGCAAAGAAGACGCGTCGCTGGCGGCGGCCCGCAACAATGTCGATGTCTGGATCCGCGTCGCGGAAGCCGGTCCGCTCGACGCGATCATCATCACGGCATCGGGTTGCGGGACGACCATCAAGGACTACGGCCATATGCTGAGGCTCGATCCGGCCTATGCCGAAAAGGCCGCGCGCGTATCGGCGCTGGCCAAGGACGTGACCGAGTATCTCGCTGGCCTCGACCTGCCCGCGCCGACCCTGGCGCCTTCCCTCACCGTCGCATACCACTCCGCCTGCTCGATGCAGCATGGCCAGAAGATCGTGGCGGCGCCAAAGGAACTTCTGAAGCGCGCGGGGTTCGCCGTGGTCGAACCGCGAGAAGGCCATCTCTGCTGCGGCTCGGCCGGTACATACAACATCCTGCAGCCCGAGATTTCCGCGCGCCTGCGGTCCCGCAAAGTCAAGAATATCGAGGCCACCCGGCCCGATCTCATTGCCACCGGCAATATCGGCTGCATGACCCAGATCGGTGCGGCGACCGCGCTCCCCATCGTCCACACCGTACAGCTGCTCGATTGGGCGTTCGGGGGCGTGAGGCCGGCTGGCGTTCCTGCCGCAGACCACCCCACCGTCCACGCAATGTCAGATGTGTGAGCCCCGCAGCATCCGCGATCTGAGCCAATAGACGAAGGGCAGGCTCACGAAATACATCGTGATTCCGTAGACGCCGGAGGGCAGGCTGAAGGGTGGCAGCTCCATGGTGCGCTCGACGATAAGCGAACCCACCGTGATGCCCAGCGCCGCGTTCTGGATTCCGGTCTCGATGGCGATGGCCGTGGCCTGCGCGTCATTGAGGGCAAAGAGCTTGGCGATGCCGAAGCCGAGCACCAGCAGGAGTATGTTGAGGCCGACGACGCTTGGTCCCAGCCTGCCGAGATTGGCGATGAACGTTCCCCAGTTCACGGCGAGCGCGCCGACGACCACGATGATGAAGAATCCGAGGGCACCGCGAAATGCATGCTTCTCGATGCGGCTTGCCAGCGGTTCGGCATAGTGACGCAGCGCGATGCCTGCCATGACGGGAATCGTCATCGAGACGAACAGCCTCACACCCAGCCCCGCCACGTCGATCGCGGCAGCCGATACGCCGAGGAGCTGATCGGCGAACAATTTGAGCAGGATCGGGAGCGTGAACACCGTGACCAGGCTGGTGACCCCGGTCAGCGAGATCGACAACGCCACGTCGCCATGGGCAAGTTTTGTCATCATGTTGGAAGTCGGGCCGCCCGGACAGAATGACAGGATCATGAGGCCCAGCGCCAGCGGCGGCGACAGGCCCGAAACACGCCCCACGATGTAAGCCGTGGTTGGAATGAGGATCAGCTGCGCCGCCAGCCCGACGGCGAATGCCTTCGGGAAGCGGAAGATTCGCGCGAAATCCCCGACGCGCAGGCTCAGGCCGAGCGAGAACATGATGACGACAAGCGCCAAGGTGAAAAAGGCGGAGAATAAAATGTCCATAGGACCCCCGGAGGCCGGCAGGCCGGATCCTACCTACTGAAATATATCAAGCTGCATCGGCGTTTGACAATCACCCTGCCTCGCGCCGCCGATACAAATCGCGCGAGCCCCGGCGCGGATGATTCGCGCCGGGACTGTTTCGGATCAGATGACGATGACCTCCGCACCCACCGGCACGCGTTCGTAAAGGTCGATCACGTCCTCGTTTCGCATGCGGATGCAACCGGAGGAAACGGCCCGACCGATCGACCAGGGCTGGTTCGTGCCGTGGATGCGGTAGAGCGTCGAGCCGAGGTAGAGAGCCCGCGCACCCAGCGGGTTTTCGGGCCCGCCCGCCATGTGTGCCGGCAAGATGCGTCCGTTGCGGCGCTCGCGCTCGATCATGGACTGAGGGGGTCTCCAATCGGGCCATTCGCGTTTCATGGTCACGCGGTGGCGCCCCGCCCACTCGAACCCGGGCTTGCCCGTGCCGACGCCATAACGGCGGGCCTGCCCGCCTTCCAGCACGAGGAACAGGAAGTGCTGCGTCGTATCGACGACGATCGTGCCGGGCTTGTGTGGACCGCCATACTCGACCACCTGCGGCAGAAAGCGCGGGTCGAGCGACGGGGCGGCCTGGCGCGCGGCGCCAGCTGTCGCGGCCGCGGTCTGCACCGGTTCGGGTTGCGGCTGCGCCGGCGCACGATTGACCGGCTCTGCCCTGACGCGGACGGGCGGCGGCGGTGCAACGACGACCCGGGCGCCGGGCAGATTGCGATGAACCGCAGGCCCGGGCTGCCGAACGCCTGCAGGACTCCGCTGAAGCTGCAGCACCCAGGGCGAGGACAGGTCCGGGCTGACCACCAGCGGCGGACGCTCGGCATAGCGCTCGTTCGCGGCAGCCGGGATCAGCGACAGCGCCGCCAGCAGCAGCGTGGAAAGCGATAACAATCGAAGTCTCATGAGACCCCTCCTTCTCGAAAGACGGACTGCCCGCCTCGCAAGCCGCTATCCTCGTGCGGGCTTCCCCACCGAATGATGAATCGCAATCGTTCAAATTCGAATTTGTCAGGAAAGGTTTTGGTGTGGTTACCGGCCGGTTCAGGAATCTGGTAAAGCGCAGCTTAATCGGCGGCGGAGAACGAGCATTGGCAGAAGAACCCAGGCAGGACGGCCTTATCGAGGGCGAAGACGGGCTTCTGCGCTGCGCCTGGCATGGGGGGCTGCCCGACTACCAAGCCTATCACGACGAGGAATGGGGTCACCCCGTCGGCGAGGACAGGCGGCTCTTCGAAAAGCTGTGTCTCGAAGGGTTTCAGGCCGGACTTTCCTGGCTCACCATTCTGCGGAAACGGGAGAACTTCCGCGACGCCTTTTCCGGCTTCGATTTCGTGCATCTGGCGGATCGCGGTGAGGCCGACATCGAACGGCATCTGACCAATCCCGGCATCATCCGTCATCGCGGCAAGATCGCCTCCGTCTACAACAACGCGCGTCGCGCCGTCGAACTGGCGGAGGAGCATGGCACGCTGGCCCGCTATTTCTGGTCGTTCGAGCCCAAGCCGCAGGACAGGCCTTGCAGTATCGACATCGCCCATCTGCGCGCCAATCCGACGACCGAGGTCTCCACGCGAATATCCAAGGATCTCAAGAAGCGCGGCTGGAGCTTCGTGGGGCCGACGACCGTCTATGCCTTCATGCAGGCCATGGGGCTCGTCAACGACCATCTTGACGGTTGCTTCTGCCGCCCCCGCGTCGAGGCCGCGCGGGAGCGCTTTCGGCGGCCTTGAAGCCTCAGTGATTGTTGCGCGGAACGCCCTTCTCGCGGGCGATCTGCCGGTATTTGATAGCGGGTTTCAGAACCATGCCCTTGTCGAGCTGATCGACGATGCCACGCTGGATTTCCTGCCAGGGCGTCTGGTGCTCGGGATAGGCAAAGCCGCCGGCTTCCTGCAGCTTCTGCTGCCGTGCCGCCAGCTCATCGTCGGAGATGAGTATGTCGGCGCTGCCCTTCTTCAGGTCGATGCGGATCCTGTCGCCTGTCTCCAGCAGTGCCAGACCGCCTCCGACGGCGGCCTCCGGCGAGGCATTCAGGATCGAAGGCGAACCCGACGTCCCGGATTGGCGTCCGTCGCCGATACAGGGCAGGGCATGGATGCCCTTCTTCAGGAGATAGGCCGGTGGTTGCATGTTCACGACCTCGGCGGCGCCCGGATATCCGACGGGCCCCGTTCCCCGGATGACGAGCATGCAGTTCTCGTCGATCCCGAGGGCGGGATCCTCGATCCGGGCGTGGTAATCCTCCGGTCCCTCGAACACGATCGCGCGGCCTTCGAACGCGTCCGGATCGTCGGGATTGGACAGATAGCGGTCGCGAAATTCCGGAGAGATGACGCTTGTCTTCATGATCGCGGAATCGAACAGATTGCCACGCAGGTTGATGAAGCCGGCATGTTCGCGCATCGGGCTGGCGACCGGGCGGATCACGTCGGGATTGATGTTCTCCGCCGCTGCGCAGTTCTCGCGCATGGTCTTCCCGTTTGCCGTGACGACGTCGGGATGCGGCAGCAGGTTCGCCTTCATCAGTTCCCCGATCACCGCGGGCACGCCGCCTGCCCGGTGATAATCCTCGCCCAGATATTCGCCGGCCGGCTGCAGGTTGACCAGCAGCGGCACGTGGTGGCCGACCGACTGCCAGTCGTCATTGTCCAGCGGTACGCCGAGATGACGCGCGATCGCGTTGAGGTGGATGGGCGCATTGGTCGACCCGCCGATGGCGGAGTTGACCACGATGGCGTTTTCGAAAGCCGCCCGCGTCATGATGTCGGTCGGCTTCAGATCCTCGTGCACCATCTCGACGGCGCGGCGCCCCGTGGCGTAGGCCATCTGGCCGCGCTCCCGATAGGGTGCCGGTATGGCCGCCGAGCCCGGCAACTGCATGCCGAGCGCCTCGGCAAGGCTGTTCATGGTCGTGGCCGTGCCCATCGTGTTGCAATAGCCGACGGACGGGGCAGACGAGGCCACCAGCTCCATGAACCCATCATAGTCGATCTCGCCCTCAGCCAGCAATTCGCGCGCCTTCCAGACGATGGTGCCGGAACCGGTGCGTTCGCCGCGGTGCCAGCCATTGAGCATCGGCCCCACCGAGAGCGCGATGGCGGGAATGTCCACGGTGGCGGCCGCCATCAGCAGCGCAGGGGTGGTCTTGTCGCAGCCGATGGTCAGGACGACGCCGTCGAGTGGATAGCCGTAAAGCACCTCGACCAGGCTGAGATAGGCAAGGTTGCGGTCGAGCGAGGCCGTCGGGCGCTTGCCCGTCTCCTGTATGGGATGACAGCCGAACTCGAAGGCAATGCCGCCGGCCGCCACGATGCCTTCGCGCACGCGCTTGGCCAGCTCGATGTGGTGGCGGTTGCAAGGGGACAGGTCGGAACCGGTCTGCGCAATGCCGATGATCGGCTTGCCGGACTGGAGTTCTTCCCGCGTGATCCCGAAATTCAGATAGCGTTCGAGATAGAGCGCCGTCATTCCCGGATCGTCCGGATTGTCGAACCACTCCTGCGATCTGAGTTTCTTCGTGCTGCCCTTGCCCAATAGCGCCTCCTGCAAACCAGCCGATCATATGGCACAATTTGGCGGACAGACAAACGCCCGACGGATCAGCCGCGTGGACAGCCACCCAAGGCTGGGCTAGGTCTGCGCAGGTTGACCAGGAGGAATCGTCGCATGGCAATGGTGATCGAGGGCGAGGAGAGGATCGAGGCGCCTCTGCAGACGGTATGGGAAGCGCTGAACGACCCGGAGATACTGAAAGCGTGTATCCCTGGATGCGAAAGCCTCGAGAAGACCTCCGAAACGGAACTCGAGGCGGTTGTGACGCTGAAGATCGGCCCGATCAAGGCGAAGTTCAATGGCGAGGTACGCCTGGAAAATCTCAACCCCCCGCACTCCTACACGATCATCGGTGAGGGCAAGGGCGGCGTCGCTGGTTTTGCCAAGGGGGGCGCGGACGTCACTCTGTCGGAGGACGGGCCGGAGACAACCATACTTGCCTATACAGCCACGGCGGATGTCGGGGGCAAGATCGCGCAACTCGGCAGCCGTTTGATCGCGTCGACCTCAAAGAAGCTGTCGGGTCAGTTCTTCTCGGAGTTCAATCGCCAGGTGAGTGGCGAAACCGAGGAGACCTGAGCCGTCATTCCCGTCACGGTGCTGTCATCCTCGCCCCGCACTCTCCTCTCCCCGAGTCCGATTTCCACGAATATCGAAACGGCTCGCCCTAAACATCGCCCGCGACATCCCCTATGTTGGATGGAGCTGACCCAAGGGGAGAACGAATGAACAGCCACGCTGGAAACAAGCCGTCTGGCAATTGGTCGGAGACCGTACGGTTCTTCAAGGGCTGGCTGGACAAGCCCCGGGCTGTCGGTTCGATCGTGCCTACGAGCGCCACGACCGCCCGCGAAATGGCGTCGCTCGTCGACACCGCCTCGGATCTTCCCGTCCTCGAACTCGGTCCTGGCACCGGCGTCATCACCAAGGCCATTCTCGATCGCGGCGTTCAACCCGAATCCCTTTGGGCAATCGAGTATGCCGAAGACTTCGTCGAGCATCTGAGGAAGGAATATCCGCAGGTCAACGTCATCCAGGGTGACGCCTTCAATCTCGACGATACGCTCGGCGACAAGAAGGACACGATCTTCGATTCCATCGTGTCGGCCGTACCGCTCCTGAATTTCCCGGTTCCCCAGCGCATCGCGTACGTGGAAGACTTGCTGAACCGTATTCCGGTTGGCCGTCCCATCATGCAGATCACCTATGGACCGCGCTCCCCCGTGCCGCCCGGCAAGGGCAATTACACCGTCGAACGACACGGCTTCGTGCTGCGCAACGTTCCGCCGGCGCATCTGTGGGTCTATCGGCGCGCGAAGGTGAGCTGACGCAGCCGAGGGCATGCCATGACGCCGAGGATACTGGTCTTTGCGGGCTCGATACGCTCGGGCGCCTTCAGCGGCCAGACGGCGGATGTCGCCCAAAAGACGCTCGCGCTCCAAGGTGCGGAGGTGACCCGCATCTCGCTGGCGGACTATCCCCTGCCCATCATGGATCAGGACCTGGAGAAGGAGCAGGGCGTCCCGGAAAGTGCCCAGAAGCTCGGTGCCATGATCGCCGCCCAGGACGGTCTCCTGATCGCGAGCCCGGAATATAATGCGTCGATTCCCCCGCTCCTGAAGAACACGATCGACTGGGTCAGCCGCATCCGACGCGATGCCAATGGCAACACCCTGGCGCCGTTTGCAGGCAAGGTCGCAGGCCTTTGCTCCTCCTCCGACGGCAATTTCGCGGGGATAAGAGGCCTGTATCACCTCCGGGCCGTCTTGATGAATTGCCAGGTGGAGGTCATTACGCCGCAATGCTCCGTTGCGCGGGCGGGCGACGCCTTCGACGATCAGGGCAATCTCAAGGACGAACGGGCACAGAAAATGATGGACAAGGTCTGCATGACACTCATCGAACGCGCGCGGCTTCTGTCGACGAGGACCGAATATTGACCCGCGCGCGTCTCATCGTCGGGCTGGATCTGCCGAGCGTCGCGGAAGCCGAAAAGACGATCCGCGCACTGGAGGGCGTGGTCGATTTCTACAAGATCGGCTATCGGCTGGCCTATGCGGGCGGGCTGGAGCTCGCGCGGGATCTGGCGGCCCAGGGAACTGACGTCTTTCTCGACCTCAAGCTGCTCGACATCGACAACACCGTGGCGGAAGGCGTGGAGAGCGTCGCCCGTCTCGGCGCGCGGATGCTGACCGTGCATGCCTATCCGAAGGCGATGCGCGCGGCCGCGCGCGCGGCTGGCGGCTCCGGCCTTTGCGTGCTCGGCGTCACCGTCCTCACCTCCATGGATGGCGCGGATCTGAAGGAAGCGGGCTATGCCGAGACGGATCCCCAGAAGCTGGTGGTCCGGCGCGCCGAGCAGGCCCGTGAGGCTGGCATTGGCGGCATCGTCTGCGCGGCGCCGGAAGCCAGCGCCGTGCGCATGATCGTGGGATCGTCAATGGCCGTCGTGACACCGGGCATACGTCCCGCGGGCGCCGATCATGGCGACCAGAAACGGGTCGTCACGCCGGCCGATGCGGTCAAGAACGGCGCCAGCCATCTGGTGGTCGCCCGGCCCGTTATCGCCGCGCCGGACCCGCGCGCGGCCGCCGAGGCCATCATTCGCGAAATCGATTCCGTCTACGAGGCTGCAGGGAGGTAGAGATGCCCAAGGGCTACTGGATAGCACATGTCGATGTGCGCGACGCCGACCGCTACAAGGACTATGTCGCGGGCGCGAAGCCGGCTTTCGAACGCTACGGGGCGAAGTTCCTCGCTCGCGGCGGTGCCTACGAAGCCCTGGAAGGCAAAGGCCGCGGCCGCAACGTGGTGATCGAGTTTCCTTCCTTGCAGGCCGCAAGGGACTGCTACAACTCGCCCGAATACCAGGCCGCGAAAGCGATCCGCCAGACGGTCGCCGAAGCCGAGATGATCATCGTCGAAGGCTATGAGGGCTAGCCCTTCCTAGGGCGCTTCGGCCGGCAGTGCCTTGCGCCGGCGGAAGCGGATCGTGAAGAGATTGCCGAGCAGGATCAGCAGCGCCCCCGTGCCGGTATAGATGTCCAGCTGTTCGGCATAGATGGCCCAGCCGACCAGCGCCATCAGCGGCACCCGCAGGAAATCCATCGGCACGACCACCGTCGCCTCGGCGTGGACCAGCGCACGGGCCATGCAATAGTGCGAAAACGTGCCGGTGAAGGCGACCACCAGCAGCGCCGGCCAGATCTCGACCGGCACCGGCTGCCAGACCCAGAGCCCGGGCACGATGCCGATGGCGGTCTGGATCACCAGCATCCAGAAGATGATCTTCACCACGCTGTCGCTGCGGGTGAGCAGTTTCACCATCACGACCGACACGCCGAAGAAGACGGCGCCCGCCAGCATGACCAGGTGGCCGGGTTCGATCGGGCCGGATCCGGGTCGCACGATCACCAGCACGCCGGCGATGCCGAAAAGCAGCGCGCACACCTTGCGCCACGTCATGCGTTCGCCGAGCACCAGCAGGGCCAGAAGCGCGGTCCAGAAAGGTTGCGTGAACTCGATCGCGACGAGCTGGGCGAGGGGGATCATGCCGAGCGCCAGCAGCCAGGCGAACTGGCCCGCGAAATGCGCCGCGTTGCGGCCGATATGCTGCCAGGGACGCGCCGTGCCCATGGCGCGCAGGCCACCGGCCAGATGCACCAGCGGCAGCAGCATGAAGAAGCCGATCACCGAGCGAATCAGCATCACCTGGAAGACGTCCAGCTCGGCCGTCGCGACACGACCCGCAACGGACATCACGATGAAACAGGCAATCGAAGCGCCCATCCACAGGGCGGCTCTGATGGGCGAGTGGAGCGATTCCATGAGGCGTGTCTGGCACTTGGCGGCAGCCAGCGCAATAAACCAGGACACGGCTTCTTAACCGGCCTCCCCTAGGGTGACGTATTGCAATGCAACAAAACTTGGTTAGTTTCGTTGCATAGCGATCTCCGCCCCGACCGGTCGGGTCATGCGCCACATGACCGGCCGAGGCTTCCGAGGGCAAACCGAATGTATTATCATCTTTATGAACTGAATCACGCCGCCATGCAGCCCTTCCGGGCGTTTGCGGACACGATGCGGCTATACTATTCGAACCCGCTCAATCCGCTGACCCATACGGTTTTCGGTCGCTCCATGGCCGCAGGCGCGGAGCTCTTCGAGCGGACGACCAGACGCTATGGCAAGCCGGTCTTCGGGCTCGACGAGACCAAGGTCGATTTTCGGCCGGTTCCCGTGATCGAGCGGGTCATCTGGTCGAAGCCTTTCTGCGATCTCATCCATTTCGACCGCGCGGTCGACCCGCAGCGCAAGCCGGACCCGAAGATCCTGATGATCGCGCCGATGTCCGGGCACTATGCCACGCTGCTGCGCGGGACGGTGGAGACGCTTCTGCCGCATGCCGAGGTCTACATCACCGACTGGACGGACGCCCGCATGGTGCCCACGTCCGATGGTCGCTTCGATCTCGACGACTTCGTCGACTACCTCATCGAAATGATCCATGCGATCGGTCCCGATACGCATGTGATGGCCGTCTGCCAGCCCTCGGTGCCGGCGCTCATGGCCGTATCGCTGATGGAAGCGCGCAAGGACAAGCTGGCGCCTGCCACAATGACGCTGATGGGGGGCCCGATCGACACGCGGCGCAACCCCACCGCCGTCAACAAGCTGGCCGAGGAAAAGGGCATCGACTGGTTCCGCGACAACGTCATCATGCGGGTACCGTTTCCGGAGCCAGGCTTCATGCGCAGGGTTTACCCCGGCTTCCTGCAGCTTTCCGGCTTCATGGGCATGAACCTTGACCGGCACATCACGGCCCACAAGGATTTCTTCATGCACCTCGTGAAGAACGACGGCGATTCCGCAGAGAAGCACCGCGAGTTCTACGACGAGTATCTCGCCGTGATGGATCTGACCGCGGAATTCTACCTGCAGACCGTGGAAACCGTATTCGTCAATCACGCGCTGCCCAAGGGCGAGATGATACACCGCGGCGAACTGGTCGACCCTTTGGCGATCCGCAATGTCGCCTTGATGACCGTAGAGGGCGAGAACGACGACATTTCCGGCGTCGGCCAAACCGAGGCCGCACACGATCTGTGCGTGAACATTCCCGACGACATGCGGGTCCACTACATGCAGCCCAAGGTTGGCCACTACGGCGTCTTCAACGGTTCGCGCTTCCGGTCCGAGATCGCGCCGCGAATTCTCGATTTCATCGCGACCCATCGCCATCTGCGTGCGGCAAAAGGCAAGCCGAAGGCTGCCGTGAAGGCAGCCGAATAGTCCTCTCCCGCGCGTCGCGTCGAAGGAGCCCTCCGGCATGCGCAGCTGATGGCAGCTCCGCGATGCGGAGCCGTGTCGATGCCGTCCCCTGCAACAAAGAGCGACTTGCAACCGCCACCCGGATCATGCCAGTGCACAGACCATGCTGACGCTTTTCCACCATCCGATGTTTGCCGCCTGCCGGTTCGTGCGTGTCTGTTTCGGCGAGTATGACGAAGACCTCGCTCTCATCGAGGAGGCTCCCTGGCTCAGGCGCAGGGAGTTCCTGTCTCTCAATCCGGCCGCAACGCTTCCCGTGCTTCTGGCGGAAGGCGATGAGCCTATCGTCGGCGCGGCAACGATCGCGGAGTATCTCGACGAAACACGCGGCGTCCTGAAGCGCGAGCGACGACTTTTCGCCGAAGACCCCATCGCGCGCGCCGAGATCCGTCGCCTCGTTGAGTGGTTCCTGGTGAAGACGGAAAACGACGTGACCCGACACCTTGTGCGCGAGCGTGTCTTGAAGCCGCATATGCCGGCCGAATATGGCGGAGGATCGCCCGATTCAGCTGCTCTGAGGGCGGCACGCGGCAATGTGCGCCAGCACCTGAAATATGCCAACTGGCTGGCGGGAACACGCAACTGGCTGGCGGGCCCGCGCCTGAGCTACGCCGATATCGCGGCCGCCTCGACCATTTCGGTGCTCGACTATCTCGGCGAAATCGAATGGGGCGAGTATGATGCCTGCCGTGACTGGTACACGCGGGTGAAGTCGCGGCCCTCGTTCAGGCCGATCCTGGCCGACCGGGTCCGCGGTCTCGCTCCCGTCTCGCATTACGCCGATCTGGATTTCTGATGGTTCTGACGGAAGATCCCGGCAAGGCGGCAAAGCTTCGGGGTTTTCTGGATCGCGAAGCCCGGTTGGCCGGATTCGATGCTGTGGCAATAACCCGTGCGAACGGTGACCCTCAAGTCGCCGCGCGCCTGGCCGAGTTCGTCGCTAGGGGACGGCATGGGACGATGGACTGGATCGCCGAGACCGTCCAGCGTCGCCAGAGCCCGAAATCGCTGTGGCCGGAGGCCGAGAGCGTGATCATGCTGGCCATGAACTACGGCCCGCACGACAACCCGTTGGACATTCTCGAGAGGCGCAACCTAGCTGCCATATCGGTCTATGCGCGCCACCGCGACTATCACGACGTCATCAAGGGCAGGCTGAAGACCATTGCCCACAAATTCGCCGCCCGGAGCGGCGCCGACGTGAAGGTCTTCGTGGATACCGCGCCGGTCATGGAGAAGCCGCTTGCAGCGGCGGCAGGGCTCGGCTGGCAGGGCAAGCATACCAATCTCGTCAGCCGCGAATTCGGATCCTGGCTCTTTCTGGGCTCGATCTTCACGAGTGCGGTGCTCGAGCCCGACGCGCCGGAGAGCGACCATTGCGGGTCCTGCCGGGCCTGCCTGGACATCTGCCCGACCGACGCGTTTCCGGCGCCCTATCAGCTTGATGCGAGACGCTGCATCTCCTACCTGACCATCGAGCACAAGGGCGCCATCCCGCGCGAATTCCGCGTCGCAATGGGCAACCGCATCTATGGATGCGACGACTGCCTGGCCGTCTGTCCATGGAACAAGTTCGCGAGCGAGGCTTACGAGACCAAGCTGAAGGCCCGGAACGATCTCATCGAGCCGCGGATCTCGATGCTGCTCGAACTGGACGATCCGGGCTTCCGTGGCCTTTTTTCAGGCTCCCCCATCAAGCGGATCGGTCGTGACCGCTTTATCCGCAACGTGTTGATCGCAGCTGGAAATTCCGGAGATCCCGGGCTTGTCGAGGTCTGTCGGCGCCTTGCTGACGATCCGTCTCCGCTCGTGCGCGGCGCGGCCGCCTGGGCTTTGTCGCGGCTGCTTGATGCGCGAACCTTCACGGGGATGGCCCGTGAACGAGCCGCCCGCGACAGCGATCCCGAGGTTCGCGGCGAATGGGAGCAGGCAATGCAGGAGGCCGCATGACGGAGAACAGTCTATTCGTTTTCGGCGCCGGATATTCGGGCCGCGCCCTGGCACAGGTCATGCTGCAACGCGGCTGGGCCGTGAGCGGGACCACACGGTCGCAGGAAAAGGCGGCGGCGCTCGCGAAGGAGGGCGTGAAGGCGCTCGTCTTCGACGGCAAACCGACGGAGGATGTCCTTGAGGCGCTGGCATCGACCACGCATCTCCTCACATCGATCGCGCCCGCCCACGGCCTGGGCAGCAAGCAGTCGGGCGACGCCGTTCTCGATCCCGTCCTCGAGGCCTTCGGTCGGGAAATTCGTGCGGGCATGCCGGGACTGGAATGGATCGGCTACTGGTCGACGGTCGGCGTTTATGGTGATCATGGAGGAGACTGGGTCGACGAGGAAGCGGATTGCCGTCCGGCATCGCGCCGCGCCCGGATGCGGGTCGAGGCGGAAACCGCCTGGCAAGCGCTCGGGGCCGAGATCGGCATCCCGACCGCAATCATGCGCCTGGGCGGCATTTACGGCCCGGGTCGCAACGCCTTCCTCAAGCTGGAAGAAGGTTCGGCAAAGCGCATCGTGAAGCCGGGACAGGTCTTCAGCCGCATCCATGTCGACGACATCGCAGGGAGCACGGCCCTCATGGCGGAGCGCCGGATGGGCGGTATCTTCAATATTTCCGATGACGAGCCGGCACCGCCGCAGGACGTGATTGCCTATGCGGCCGAACTGATGGGGCGTACGCCACCGCCCGAAATTCCCTTCGAGGAGGCAGAGATGTCGCCCATGGCCCGCTCCTTCTATTCGGACAACAAGCGGGTCTCAAATGCGAGGATCAAGGAAGCGGGCTACCGTTTTTCCTATCCCGACTACCGCAGCGCGCTGGCGCGGATGTGGCGAGAAGAAAGCTGGCGCTGATCATCTTCTCGTCACCATGGTAGGATGATCTTCGCGGAGGCTGGCGCGAATCGGGTCGCCTCGTTCTCAGAATCGCGGAGCACCGCATGCGCCTCTCTGCCAGGACCCTTGCCGCTCTCTTGCTCGGCCTCGCCCTTGCGTTGCCGCTCGCACAGGCGCCGGCCTTTGCCTCCGAACCGCTCGCCAAGGAGCTTTTCGGCGCGCACAGGCTTCCGGCCGCCACGCCGCCGCGCGCCCACGGCTCCTATTCCCGCGGCTGCATGGAGGGTGGCGTCGCCATCGCGGTCGACGGACCCAACTGGCAGGCCATGCGTGTGTCGCGCAACCGGCGCTGGGGCCATCCCGAGATGGTTCGCATCGTCGAGCGCCTGTCGCGCGAGGCGGCGGCGGATGGCTGGCCCGGGCTTCTGGTCGGCGACATTTCGCAGCCGCGGGGCGGGCCGATGCTGACGGGCCATGCCTCGCACCAGATCGGGCTCGACGCGGACATCTGGTTCACGCCGATGCCGAACCGGCGCCTGAGCGCCCAGGAGCGCGAAAACATGGCTCCTCGCTCGCTCATTGCCGAGGGCTCGCTCCATGTGGACGAAAGGCATTGGACACGCGCCCACGAGGCGGTTCTGCGCCGGGCGGCGAGCTATTCCGAGGTGGAGCGCATTCTCGTTCATCCGGGTATCAAGAAGAAGCTGTGCGATACGGTCGGTGGCGACCGCTCCTGGCTCGGCAAGATCAGGCCCTTCTGGGGGCACGACTACCATTTCCACATCCGTATCGGCTGCCCCGCAGGCTCGAACAATTGCCAGCGGCAGGAACCGGTCGCAAACGGCACGGGCTGCGACGCTTCACTCGACTGGTGGTTTACCGAAGAACCCTGGCGGCCGGCGGAAGGTCCGCAGCAGCCGCGGGCGCGTGACGTGATGACGATGGCGAACCTGCCCAATGCCTGCCGGGCTGTCCTCCAGGCGCCCAGCCCCGCTTCGGAGGCAGCCGTCACCGTGACAGGGCCGACGCTGCCGCGCTCGGCCGCCGCTGCGGGACAGACATCGGGCGCTTTGGGCTATGCACCGATGCCCGAGACGCTCTTCGTGCCGCGCGAGCGGCCGCAGCGCTGAATCCGAGCACCAGATCACGCCCGCGCACAAGGTGCACAAGCGCTCGCCTCTGTGCTAAAGGCGCTTCTGCGCGTTCTTCGCGCATGCCAGCCCGCCGCCGGCCTTTGCCGCCGAACAGCGAATGAAACAAGCGAGACCGCCCCTGTCCAGTCCGACCGACACTCCGACGATGCTGCGTTATCCGGTTCTGATCGGCGACATCGGCGGCACGAATGCCCGCTTCGCGCTCCTGGTCGACGCTCGTTCGGAACCTCGCGATTTTCCAACCGTCAAGACCGCCGCCTTTCCGACCATCGACGACGCCATCGAGGCGACGCTGGCGGACGCGCCGGTCCGACCGCGCTCGACCGTCCTGGCCGTGGCGGGGCCCGTGGATGGTGACGAAATTCCCCTGACCAATTGCGACTGGGTCGTCCGGCCGCTCCGCATGCTGGACAGGCTCGGCCTGGAAGAAGTCATCGTGCTCAACGATTTCGAGGCGCAGGCGTTGGCGGTGGTGGCGCTGGGGCCCGAGCATCTGGAACAGATCGGCGGCGGCGCGCCCGATCCGGATGCCAGCCGTGTCGTCCTTGGTCCGGGCACCGGACTGGGCGTCGCCGGGCTGGTGCATGCGCGCGGCATCTGGATTCCGGTCCCTGGCGAAGGCGGGCATGTCGACATGGGACCACGCACAAGCCGCGATTTCGCGGTCTTCCCGCATATCGAGCGCATCGAAGGCCGCATTTCCGGCGAGCAGATGCTGTGCGGGCGTGGCCTGGTCAATCTCTATCGCGCGGTTGCCCGCGCGGACGCGGTCGAGCCGGTCCTTGGCCAGCCTGCCGAGATTTCGGCTGCGGGTCTTGCCGGCACGGATCCGCAGGCGGCCGAGGCGCTCGATATCTTTGTCACCTGCCTCGGGCGCCTTGCCGGCGACCTCGCCCTCATCTTCATGAGCCGCGGTGGCGTGTATCTGACAGGGGGGATCGCGCAGAAGATCGTGCCGGCGCTGAAGAAGGGCAGTTTTCGCGCGGCCTTCGAGGACAAGGCGCCGCACAGCGCCGTGCTGCGCCAGATCCCTGTCTACGCGATCACCCATCCGCTGGCAGCCCTTGCCGGGCTCGCCGCCTATGCCATGACACCCGACCGGTTCGGCGTGGCGATCGAGGATCGCCACTGGCTCAGGGACGGAGCCGCCGCCCCGTGACGCATTGCACCATCGTCCCGAGGCGTGCATAGGCAGGGCGCAAGCCGGCCACCATGAGAATGAGCAAGATGGCGCAACAGGGTCCAGACAAGAAGGCGGCAAAAGAGAAGGCCGATCCCGGCGCGATCGTCGCCGTCATCAAGCGCGTGCTGGCCGAGAACGCGCGCGAGTACGTTCCCCAGTACATCATCGCGCTGGTGCTGCTGCTGGCCACCGGCGCGGCGACGGCCGGGATGGCTTGGATCATGCAGCCGCTGGTCGACGACATATTCTACCGCCAGCGTTATGACCTCGTGCCCTGGATCAGCGGTGCCGTTGCCGCCGCCTTCATCGTGCGCGGCTTCGCGAGCTACGGTCAGGCCGTGATCCTGGCGGCGATCGGCAACAACCTCGTCGCGCGCTACCAGAAGCGGCTTTTCGACCATCTGCTGCGGCTTGGCCTGGACTTCTTCAACGACACCCGTTCGGGCCGCCTGGCCGCCCGCATCAACCAGAACGTCCTGGGCATTCGCGACATGCTCGGCATGACGCTGAAATCCATCGCCGGCGACGCGGTTCTCCTGGTGGCGCTCGTCGGTGTCATGATCGCGCAGGACCCGACGCTGTCGCTGATCGCTTTTCTGATCGGTCCGCCGCTCGTCTTCGCCGTCAACTATCTCATGCGCCGCCTCCGGCGCGTGACCCGCGAATCGGTGGAGATCAATTCGCATCTCGTCGGTGCCATGCAGGAATCGGTGCAGGGCATTGCCGTGGTCAAGGCCTTCACCATGGAGGAGCAGCTGGCACGCAAGCTCGGCCTGCTGATCGACGATGCGGAGCGTCGCGCCAACCGCATTGCGCGCATTTCCGAGCGCGTGTCGCCGATCGCCGAGGTGCTGGCAGGGATCGTCATCGCGCTCGTCATCGCCTATGCCGCCTATCGCTCGGCCGGCACGGGCGAACCGCCGGGCTCGGTGATGGCCTTCATCACCGCGCTGCTGCTGGCCTACGATCCGGCGCGCAGGCTGGCGCGCGTCCAGGTCAACCTCGAGCGCGCCCTCGTCAACGCGCGCATGATCTACGAGATCATCGACATAGAGCCCCACCAGCGCGACGTGCCCGGCGCCGGTGAGCTTGCCGTCTCGGAGGGGGCCGTGACCTTCGAGAAGGTGACATTCTCCTACCAGGGCTCCGAGCGGGTGCTCGATGACGTCAGCTTCCATGCGGCTGCCGGTCGCGTGACGGCGCTGGTCGGTGCCTCCGGCGCCGGCAAGTCCACAATCATCGCCCTGATCCAGCGCTTCTTCGATCTCGAAAGCGGCACGATCCTGATCGACGGGCAGGACATCTCGACGGTCACCAAATCATCGCTGCGAAGGGCGATCGCCTACGTGTCGCAGCATCCTTATCTCTTCGAAGGCAATGTGCGCGACAACATCCGCTACGGCCGCCCCGATGCCACCGATGCGGAGATCGAGGAGGCCGCGCGTCTTGCCAATGCGGAAGAGTTCATCTCGCGCATGCCGCAGGGCTACGACACGATGGTGGGCGAGAACGGCGTGACGCTGTCCGGCGGCCAGCGCCAGCGCCTCTCCATCGCCCGTGCGATCGTGCGCAACGCGCCGATATTGCTGCTCGACGAAGCGACCTCCGCCCTCGACAATGAATCGGAGAAGAAGGTCCAGGAAGCCCTGTCCGTCGTCATGAAGGGGCGCACGACGATCGTGGTCGCACACCGGCTCTCGACGGTGGTCAATTCCGACCGCATCGTGGTGATGGACCGGGGTCGTGTGGCCGAAGAGGGATCGCATCGGGAACTGATGGCACGGCCCGAAGGGCTCTACGCGCGGCTTCACCAGATGGGGCAGGCCTCGACGCTCGAGCTGGTGGGCGATGGCGAACGGGAAGGATAGCAAGCGATGGGCGACATGAAGCTGGTGGTCACGGGGGCCGGCGGGCGAATGGGCCGCACCATCGTGCGCGCGATCCAAGAGACCGAAGGTCTCCGGCTTCACGGCGCGCTGGAGCGCGATGGATCGGAACAGCTGGGCAAGGATGCCGGCGAACTGGCGGGCGTCGGACACCTGGGCGTGGAAATCTCCGCCGACCCCTTGCCGCTGATCGCCCATGCCGACGGCATCATCGATTTCTCGACCCCCGATGCGACCGTTGCCAATGCGGGCTACGCAGCGCAGGCGCGCATCGTCCATGTGATCGGTACGACCGGCTGCACGGGCGGGCATGAGGACGCCATCAAGGCCGCCGCGCGCCACGCCACGATCGTCAAATCCGGCAATATGAGCCTGGGCGTCAACCTTTTGGCCGTGCTGGTGGAGGAGGCAGCGCGGGCCCTGTCGGGGGAATTCGACATCGAAATCCTGGAAATGCACCATCGTCACAAGGTGGATGCGCCCTCGGGAACAGCCCTTCTTCTGGGCGAGGCCGCCGCCGCCGGCCGCGCGATCGCGCTCGAGGAAAATGCGGTACGCACCCGGGACGGCCATACCGGAGCGCGGCCGGAAGGCGCCATCGGCTTTGCCACCCTGCGCGGCGGCTCGGTGGTGGGGGAGCACTCCGCCATCTTCGCTGGTCCTGCCGAGACCCTGGTTCTGTCTCACAAGGCGGAAGACCGGGCGATTTTCGCCAATGGCGCCTTGCGGGCGGCCTTGTGGGCGCGCGGGCGCAAGCCCGGTCTCTATTCCATGCGCGATGTGCTGGGGCTGTCGCGCGACTGATCGAAGACCTGTCGAGGGAGACATGCGATGACGGGAACGCTGGTGCTGGTGCGCCATGGACAGAGCGAATGGAACCTCAAGAACCTGTTCACGGGCTGGAAGGATCCGGGCCTGACGGAAAAAGGGCATGAGGAAGCCAAGGAGGCTGGGCGCAGGCTGAAGGAACGCGGCTTCTCTTTCGACATCGCCTTCACCTCCGTCCTGTCGCGCGCGCAAGCGACCCACGACCATATCCTCGCGGCCCTGGGGCAGGACGGGCTGGAGACCATCCGCGATGAAGCGCTCAACGAGCGTGATTACGGCGAACTTTCCGGTCTCAACAAGGACGATGCCCGCGCCAAGTGGGGCGAGGAGCAGGTCCATGTCTGGCGCCGCTCCTATGATGTGCAGCCGCCCGGTGGCGAGAGCCTCAAGGACACCGGCGCGCGCGTCTGGCCCTATTATCTGCATGTCATACAGCCGCATGTGCTGCGCGGCGAGAACGTGCTCGTGACCGCGCATGGCAATTCGCTGCGCGCACTGATGATGGCGCTGGACGGCATGTCGCCGGCGCAAATAGTCGAGGTGGAAATCGCCACCGGCGTGCCGATCGTCTATCGCCTGAACGCGGATTCGACCGTCGCCTCGAAGGAAGTCCTGCGCGATTGAGCAAGCCGCGCTTCGGTTACCGGCAAAAGCGCCGCCTGCCCGGAGATTGACGTTGACACCGCGCCGCCGCCCGCTTACATCGGCGGCGCACACCTGCCCAGGTGGCGGAATTGGTAGACGCGCACGGTTCAGGTCCGTGTGCCGCGAGGCGTGGAGGTTCGAGTCCTCTCCTGGGCACCATCCCCCGATAAGTTTGCTGATTTTGGTCAGACATTCTGCCGGCCTGCGTCGGTGTCGGGGCGATGTCGCTCCCCGTGGGCACGACGACCGTGCCACCCCCTCACACCACCGAAAATCTCAAGACGGCCCGCTTGCGGCTCCCCTGGCAACCCCTGGGCGGCAAGCTGTTGGAGCAGATCGGCCTCAATCGGGCCGGCAGCGATCCGACCCTATAAGACTCATCGCGGCTCACTCCAACTCGTCCGCGTCCTTGCCTTCTGCCTTGGCAATAATGGTCTTCAAGAGGGGAACCGCAGCATAGCTGATCAGCGGCACCGTTAGCGCTGTCGAAACGAGGATCTCCAACCAGAGAGGCAGTTCCAGCGCCAATGCGTCGATACCGTAGCTCGTGCCCAGGACCGACGGATACACGGCCAACCAGACCCCGAAATTGAGTACCGCCTGTTCCTTTGCATTCACCGCTGCTCACCTTCGCCGTCGAGATATGGAGGTAACGCTACTAACGCGCCGATGATGCGTTCAGTTTCCGTGCCTGAGCCTGCAGGGCGGAATCGGACGCGGGATGGTGCAGCGAGCGCGGATCGAAGCGGGCTCGGAACGAGACGGCAGTGTGATCGTTTATCCATGTCGCTGGGCCCGTCAGTGGACGAGAATATCGTCGACAGCTGCCGCAGGCGCCGGTTTGGGACGAAAGATCAAGGTGAAGCGACAGGCCGCCGTTATGACAACCCGAGGCGACATCGACCGACTATCCCGTCCTGGGCTCCCCATAGTGGTCGTTCCCGCACGAAACGAGGAAGCACTTCTCCCCCGACTGCTGGACGCCCTGTCGCGACAGACGTTCCTCACCCACAGTGCCGAGCCATTGGAAGTCGTCATCGTCCTCAACAATACCGATGACGGATCGAGACATGCCGCGATCATGGCTGCCGCACGCATGCCACGCATTTGCCTGACGATCGAGGAGGTCCGGTTTTCACCGGCCGAGGCCCATGTCGGCTTTGCACGAAAGCTCGCGATGGACATTGCCAGCGACAAGATCGGGGTCGGCGCGGGGGTCATCCTGACCACGGATGCCGACGCCGTCCCGGATGGCAACTGGATCGAGGCCAATCTGCGCGCAATTCGGGCAGGCGCCGATCTGGTGGGCGGGAGGATTGTCGGGGACCGTGAGGAGGAAGAACGGCTCGGGCCGCATTTCCAGCGTCGCGCCCAATCCTATGCCCGATATGCCGATCTGCGCGATGAACTCGCCTCCTTGATCGATCCCGTTGAGCACGACCCCTGGCCGCGCCATCACGACCATAGCGGGGCCAGCCTGGCCGTGCGCAACGACATCTATCGCCGGGTCGGTGGGTTGGATCCCCTCCCGCTTCGTGAAGACCTGGCCTTCGTCGCAAAAGTGGAGGCCGCCGGATACCTGCTCCGCCACCCCCAGGACGTGGCCGTGATGGTCTCGGCCCGAACCGTCGGTCGAGCGAGCGGGGGGATGGCGGACTGCCTGAGAACGTGGATCCAGGCGGAGGAGGATGGAACGCCGGCACTGGTAGAGTGCCCTTACTCGGTCGAGCGCCGCCTTCTGCTTCGGCGGGAAATCCGCAGTCTCGACGGTTTCCCCTCGTCCCTGATCAAGCAGCAGCTGAGCCGGCTCGGGCTGACCCCTGGCGCGGAAAGTCCGTCGCAGACCAACGCTCAGTTGCGCGCGCGCTTTACGGCCGACGATCCCGATGTCGAAGGCACTGTGCCCGTCGCCTGGGCCATTTCCCAGCTGGAACGGATGATTGCGTCCCACAAGGAACTCGCCGATGCGGCATGAAATGGACAGCCAGCGGCGGCTGGAGACGCTGACTCGCGCCATTGGAGCCGAAGCCGCCGCCCGCGACGCCGACGGCGCTTTTCCCGCCGGTGCGTTCGAGGCCCTTCGCGCCTCCGGCCTCCTCGCCGCGCCGCCTGTCGGACCCACCGAGATGCCGGCATTGCTTCGCCTGCTGGCGGCAGCGGGTCGTGGCGATCTCAGTGTGGGTCGCATCTTCGAAGGGCATGTGAATGCGTGCTATCTGATCGACCGCTATGGCACCGACAGCCAGAAAAGGCGTTTTGCCGAGATTGCCGCTGCCAGGGGGCTGTTCGGCGTATGGAACACCGACGCTCCAGACGACCCTCTGAGGCTGGAAGGCGCACGACTCTTCGGCAAGAAGAACTTCGCGTCGGGCGTCGACGGGCTGTCGCATGCCATCGTCACCGTCACCGGCCAGGATGGCCGGCAGATGATCATTGTTCCTGTCGGCGAGTTGCCCGTTGATCGCAGTTGGTGGCGGCCGGTGGGCATGAAGGCCTCCGGCAGCCACGTCGCGGACATGACCGGCCTGGACATCAGTCCGGACTGGCTGCTCGGGCAGCCGGACGACTACATAAGACAGCCCTGGTTCTCCGCAGGTGCCATCCGCTTTCTCGCCGTGCAGGTGGGCGGCGCGCACGCTGTCTTCGACACCGCCGTCAAGCATCTCGTGGCTTCCGATCGCGCGGCCAACCCGTATCAGGCGCACCGGCTGGCGCGCATGGGCGCCCATGTGGAAACGGCGTATCTGTGGCTCGACCGACTTGGCGAGGCCTGGTCCAGCGCGGCGGCCGATCCACATGCGGCCGAACCCCAATCCTATCTGATGGCCGCCGCCAATGCCGGGCGGATCGTCATCGAAGCTTCGGCCATGTCCATCCTGCAGGAGGCCGAGCAGGCGATCGGCGCCGTCGGCTTGATTGCCCCGCACCCCTTCGAAAGGATCATGCGCGACTTGCGCACCTATCTGCGCCAACCCAATCCCGATGGCGCGGCGGCGGCGTTTGCAGAGGCAATCGCAAAGGGGGAGTGGACCCCGGCTGCCCACGGTGCAAAGGCTCCATTTAGATGACCGGGATCGATCCACCTGCCGGGCCCATCCTGGTGATCGCTCCGCATCCGGACGATGAAACGCTGGGCTGTGGCGGGTTGATCTGCCTGGCCATGCGCGGGGGGCAAAGACTTCACACAGTCTTCGTCACCGACGGCGGAGCCTCCCACCGCAATTCTTTCCTATGGGACAGGACCAAGCTGGCCGCCTGCCGCGAAGCAGAGGCAGCCGAGGCTCTGCGACGGCTTGGCGCGGGCAAGTCGGGGCGCAGTTTTCTGCGACTGCCCGACGCCGACATGCCGGCGCGCGGCAGCGCGCATTATGGCCGGGCCAAGTCCGCAGTGGTGGCGATCCTCCGCGATCTCCAACCGAGGCTTGTCGTCCTCCCCTGGCGGCGCGATCCGCATCGCGACCATCGCGATGCGTGGTCGCTGGGCATGGACTGCCTGTTGGCGGCCGGCACCAGTGCAGACATCCTGGAATACGCGATCTGGCTCGATGAGCTGGGAAGCCGGGCAGACCATCCGCAGGGCTTGGAGGTGGAGCGCGTCAGCCTCGATATTTCCGAGGTCCAGCATGCCAAGAAAGATGCGCTGAAAGCCCATCGTTCGCAGCTGGGTGAACTGATCACCGACGACCCGGCAGCCTTTGTCTTGAGCAAGCACACAATCGACCGGCTCACGGGGCCGGAAGAGATCTATTGGCGCCCATGCGCAAGCGTGTGATCGACGCCGCCGGCTTCGAGGCGAAGTTCCAACAAGACATCGATCCGTGGAACTACTCGCATTCACGGTTCGAGGCCTACAAGCGCCGCGTTCTCATGCGCGCGGTCGGCGATCGGCAGTTCGCCCGGGGCCTGGAGCTTGCATGCGCGATCGGGGAAACGACCCGCTTTCTCGCGCCGCGATGTCTCCGGCTCTTGGGGCTGGATTCGTCTGATACAGCATTGCGCGAAGCAAGGCGGCGGACTGCCTCCCTAGCCAATGTGTCACTCGCCAGAGCTTTGCTGCCGGTCGACATGCCGAGCGGCCCTTTCGACCTGATCGTGGCGTCGGAGATCTTCTACTACCTGAGACCGAACGATCTGCGGCTGCTGCTGCTTCGGCTCGAGCGCGTAACCTCGCCCGGCGGCCGCATCGTCATCCTGCATCACCTGCACGACTTCGACGACGCCGCCATTCTCCCGCGCATGGCCCAGCTGACCGCCATGCGGAGCCTCGGCCGCCGCATGGCGCTTGTGTTCCAGCAGGACGAAGCGCGGTTCCAGGCCGCGGCGTTCGTCAAGCGAAAGCGCATCAGCAGTTGATGTCGTTCCTGAAGCTTCACGGGGTCGTCGGCCGCCGCTCGGTCGAATCTCTGGTCCGACGCCTGGAGCAGGTACCCCCGACAACCGCAGGCGGGCTGGGCCGGTCGAGACGCATTGGGTCTGTGCGAAGTCCGTCATCGTGATCCGGTCTGCAAGCCTGCCGGAGAATGCCCAGTGCAGCGCACCGACCGCATTCGGGCCGCTCTTGATTTTCTTGCGGCGCATCCACACTCTGCCTGAAGGGTGCATCAGTTGGCATTCGACCGGGTCGATGTCGCGCCATCGGCCTCCCCGAGATCGGGTGTCGGTCGCCGGGGCTTGTCGCACGGGTCCTCGGGGCGGCCGGTGCCATGTTCAACCGCAGTTTTCTTGCCGTGATGGGTGGCGAACTTCCGCCGGCACGGCCGTGAGGGAGGACGGATCATGATCCTGTGCTGCGGGGAGGCGCTGATCGACATGCTGCCCGCCAGAACGTCGGAAGGTCAGGACGCATTTGCGCCGGTGCCGGGTGGTGCCGTTCTTAACACGGCGATCGCGCTCGGTCGGCTGGGCACCGATGCGGGTCTTTGGTGCGGGCTCTCGACCGATCTCTTTGGTCGACGTCTGGATGAGACATTGCAGTCGGCGGGCGTTTCAACCGCCCTCTGCCCGCGCTCGGACCGGCCGACGACGCTGGCTTTCGTGACGCTGTCCGGCGGCCATGCCCGCTATGCATTCTATGACGAAAACACCGCCGCGCGGATGGTCACGTCCCAACAGCTGCCGCGCCTGGCGAATGATGTCAGCGCGATGTTCTTCGGCGGAATCAGCCTGGCGGTCGAGCCTTGCGGCGGCTCTCATGAAGCGCTGCACCGGCGCGAGGCGGACCGTCGGATGATCATGATGGACCCTAACATCCGTGCGGGCTTCATCGCCGATGAGCCGGCCTATCGGATCAGGCTCTCCTCGATGATGGCGCGCTCCGATATCGTGAAGCTCTCGGACGAGGACATGGAGTGGCTTTTTCCAGGCATCTCTGAGGCCGAGGTCGCGGAACGCCTGTTTTCGGGTGCCGTGACCTCGCTTCTCCTCGTCACGCGCGGCGCGGCGGGAGCGACATGTTACCTGCGCGACGGCAGACACCTCGATCGAGCGGCGCCATCCGTCACAGTGGCGGATACGGTCGGCGCCGGCGATACATTCAACGCGGGATTCCTCTTCGGCCTGGCGCGTGCCAATGCCTTGAGCCGATCGCGGCTCGCGGGGCTTTCAGCCGTTGTGCTGGAGGACTGCCTGACGCTGGCGGTCACGGCCGCCTCCATAACCGCTTCCCGAAGAGGTGCGGATCCGCCCTGGGCCCACGATCTCGACTCCATTCCTGCGCTGCACAGGCTGAACGCCCTCAGCCCGTCCTCGGCGTGAACGTGTTCCAGCCGGCGCGCGATCGGACGTCGTTTGCGTTCCTCCCCGCTTGTGGCTCAGGAACATGATGCATCAGCTTGACCGGGCGAGATCTCCAAACTCGCGCAGATGCAGATAATGGGGCGAGAAGTCGCCGGCCACCTGCAGCCCTTCCCAATCGAGCACCTGGAGGGTGCCGTCCTGAAGAACGAAATATCCCTTGGCTCGAAGCCCCATGAGAGAGCGGTTGACGTGCACCGACGACAGGCCCATCGAGTCGGCGATTTCCGCCTGAGTAATCGGGAAGTTGATTGTATCCGCCGTAGCTGCTCCCACGGCACGAAAGCGGACGAACAATTCGCACAGGAGATGGGCGATCCGGGTCGGAGCTGAGCGTTGCCCGATATTGGCCATCCACTCGCGGAAGATCGCCGCGTCAACGAGCGTGTGCCGCCAGAATGCGGTGGTGAGGCGGGGGAAGCGGTCGCAGACTTCCAATATGGCCGTGTGCGGGACAAACCCGATCGTGCTCGGCGTGATCGTGGCAATGCTGACGTCAAGCGATCTGAGATGGAGGCTTTGAAGATCGGGCGCATCGCCCGGCAGATGAAAGCCAACGATCTGCCGCCTGCTATCGCTGACGATCTTGTAGGTTGCCGTCATGCCTTCCGCGATGAAGAACATCCGCGTCGGGCTCTCTCCCTCGCGGACCACGTCCTGATCGGCCTTGATCTCGGATCGCCTTATGGGCAGCTCCCGGATGGCGGACTTTTCCTCCTCCGAAATCTTGATGACGGAGGCGATTCTCCGTACGAGAGGCTCCGTGATGTCGTGGTCCATAGTGGACATGACTGCTCCCATGGTTATGGCGGGAGCACCGGGCACTCACAGCATCAGTAGCCGGGTAAGAACTGACGATTTGGCACCCTCTCACATGGGCGATGCCTTGTCGTTGACCTGCCTCAGGCGTCGAGATTGATATAGGTTGGTCTAAGACTGCAACCCATGTAAGTCGGCGGTTATTTCCAGAGACAGGACGGTGGAGCCGGACTCATCCTCCACCCACATCGTCCAATGGCCATGTTGCCAGAAGTCGGGACCCAGGTCCCTGAGCGTTTCGCCGGTCGTCCGTGTAGCCTGTGCCCTGACTTCGTTCATGTCGGCACATTCAAAACCGACCTCGTCCAGCGAGGTCCTGCCGTCTCGGACGTGAAAGAAATAGCGCTGCATCGGCGCTCTCCATAAAGGGGGGAGCACATCGCCGTCTCTCAGTTCCCGCTTCCCGTGAAATCGGCGGCAATCTCTCAACATAACATGCCGCAGGCCATTTGAGCCTGTCGCAACAAAACTTGATGAGGGGACGCCAAGGGTTTTCCGATGAAGAGGCCTTGGGTGATTTCACCTAGGGAGGTGGTTCCTTCGCACTGCGGGTTGCTGCCACGGATTTGCCAATGCCACGCTTTGGGCTAGGGTCTTCGGCGAGGAGGAACGTCGATGCTGCCCCTTTACGAGCTGCTGTCGCGCGCGGGCGATGGGCGCGCCATCGAACTGATGGCCCGCCAATATCGTCTCTCGCAAGAGCAGGCGCAGCTGGCCGCGGAGGCCCTGTTGCCGGCTTTTCGGGAAGGCCTGCGGCGCAACGCGGCCGATCCCCATGGAATCGGGCTCTTGATGGCCCAGATGGCCGGTGGACGCAACGCCGGCTACTTCGAGGATGCCGCGCGGGCATTCGCGCCGGAGGGGCGCCGGGAGGGCGATGACATTCTGGGCCAGCTCTTCGGTTCGCCAGAGGTCTCGCGCGCCGTGGCGGCCCAGGCGGCGCAGGCGACGGGCATCGCCCAGGAAACACTCAAGGCCATGCTGCCCTCGATGGCCGCAATGCTCATGGGTGGGCTGGGCAAGCAGGCGAGCGGCGAACTGGGAGCGCGCAGCGCGCCGGAGAACCCGTTCCTCAAGGTGATTCAGGAAGCGATGCAGGCCGGCATGCCGCCTGCCCAGCCGCCCCGGAAGGAGCGGCAGGGTTTCCACAATCCCTTCGAAAATCCGTTCTCCCGCATGATGGAGGAGATGGTCGAGGCCATGAGCCCGAAGCCGGAGCCACCGAAAAACCCGAGCGGGCGCCCGCGCAACGCCTATGACGATCTATTCAGCCAGATGTTCGAGACCGGGCGCCAGACCCGCGAGGAATACGAAAAGGCGATGAAAGGGATTTTCGAGCGCCGTCCAGATTCGTCTGGTTCCGGCTGAAAAAAAAAGCCCGGTCCGTATGCGGGACCGGGCAAGAGTGCAGGCATGCCGGAAGGGAGCCGGCTTTCGGGGCGCCTGCGGGGAAATCAGGGGCGCAGCCGCACGAAATCACCGTTCATGCTGCGCCGATGGGCGATGTCGGCAAGGCTGGCGGTCGGGTCCTGTCCGACCGGCAGACGCCGAACCGCGGCAAGATCGGCACGCGTCAGTCCGATATCGGCAAGTTGGTGGTCGGAGAGCTCCGCCAGTTCGAGCGTCGCCCGGCGGTTCTCAAGAGCGCGCGCGATGCCGCGTACGAAGCCGGCCACACGCATGGCGATTGCGGTGACGCGCGGGAGGGCGGCGGTCGCATGCTGGGTGGGCTCGAGGGCGGTCATCGGTTGTCCTTTCAGGTCTTTGGCCGCACGGCAGGATCGGCCGCCGCGGAAGATGCGGGCGGTCGGAGCGAATAACGGTTGCGCCGTTGCGGAATGTCCGTCTTGTCTCACTCCGATATTGATTAGTCGAACGAATGTTTTTAATCTCTTCCATCAATCGCAATGATGAGAACGGACCCATGGCCTCTCCCCTCGACCTGGACCAGTTGCAGACTTTCGTCACGATCGCCGACACCGGCAGCTTCACCCGCGCGGCCGAGCAGGTGTTCCGCACGCAGTCGGCCGTTTCCATGCAGATGCGGCGGCTCGAAGAAAGGCTCGGCAAACAGCTCTTCGAGAAGGACGGGCGAACCAACCGGCTGACGGAGGATGGCGAACGGCTTTTGATCCATGCCAGGCGGCTGTTGCGCTTGAACCGCGAGACGCTCGCGGCCTTCGACGACGCAAGCCTCGAAGGTCATGTCCGCATCGGAACGCCGGACGATTACGCCGACCGTTTCCTGCCGGAGATCATGGCCCGCTTTTCGCGGTCCAATCCCCGGGTCGAACTGTCGGTGATCTGCGAGCCAACGGTCAATCTGGTCGAGCAGGTGAGGCGGGGCCATCTCGACATCGCGCTTGTCACCCATGACGACGACAAGGGCTTGTCGGACGTGGTTCGCCGGGAGCCCCTTCTGTGGGTCAGCTCGGTCAACCACGCCGTGCACGAAGAACCCGTCGTGCCGCTGGCGGTGGGGCGGCCGACCTGCCTGTGGCGGCGCGCCGCCTGCGAGCGGCTCGATGATATGGGAAGGGAATACCGGATACTCTTCACGAGCTGGTCGGCGACCGTGATCATCGCTTCGGTGCTGTCGGGACTGGCCGTGTCCATTCTGCCCGAATGCGCGCTCAGGCCCGGCATGCGCATCCTTGGCGAAGCCGATGGCTTCGGGCAACTGCCGGACTGCCGGATCGGCATCATGCGCGGCCACACGGCCCAGCCCGAGATCGTCGATGCGCTGGCCCGCCACATTTCCGAAAGCCTCGACAACATCTCGGTGCCGGCCGCGCTCGAGGAGACGGGCGGCTTCGACTTCGCCGCGCTGGCCTACGGCAAGGGCAAGCGGCTGAAGCCGGGGCACCTCATGCCTGGCTGGTAGATGCTTGACCGAATCGGCGAAAACCCCTCGATTGACGCGATGAACAGTCCCCAGCCACAGACCGGTACCAATATCGGCGAATATTCCGTCTCCGAGATTTCCGGCGCGCTCAAGCGCATGGTCGAAGACACTTTCGGCCATGTGCGGGTGCGCGGCGAGATTTCGGGCTATCGTGGCCCGCACTCGTCCGGTCACGCCTATTTTGCGCTCAAGGACGAGCGCGCCCGCATCGAGGCGGTGATCTGGAAAGGCACGTTCTCGCGGCTGCGCTTCAAGCCCGAGGAGGGCATGGAGGTCATCGCCACCGGCAAACTGACCACCTATCCGGGCTCCTCCAAATACCAGATCGTCATCGAGTCGATCGAACCGGCGGGCGCCGGGGCGCTGATGGCGCTGCTCGAGGAACGGCGCAAGAAGCTTGCCGCCGAAGGGCTGTTCGACGCCGGCCGCAAGCAGCTCATTCCCCACATGCCGAAGGTGGTTGGCGTCGTCACCTCGCCGACCGGGGCGGTCATCCGCGACATCATCCACCGCATCACCGACCGCTTCCCCCTGCATGTGATCGTGTGGCCCGTGCGCGTGCAGGGCGAGACGACGGGCGCCGAGGTTTCGGCGGCCGTGGCCGGCTTCAATGCGCTGCCCGAGGGCGGGCCGATCCCGCGGCCGGACGTCCTGATCGTGGCGCGCGGCGGCGGCAGCCTGGAGGATCTGTGGGGCTTCAACGACGAAGCGGTCGTGCGCGCGGTGGCGGATTCCGACATCCCGGTGATCTCGGCTGTCGGCCATGAGACCGACTGGACCTTGATCGATCATGCCGCCGACATCCGCGCGCCGACGCCCACAGGCGCCGCCGAGATGGCGGTTCCCGTGCGCGCGGAGCTTGAGTCAACGCTGGCCAGCCTGGGCGCTAGGCTGAAAGGTTGCATCTCTCGCTCCAGCGAGCGCAAGCGCGAGCGGTTGAGGGCCTGCGCCCGTGCGCTGCCGTCCGCAGATCAGCTTCTGGCCATGCCAAGGCGTCGTTTCGACGAGGCCGCAAGTCGCCTCGACAGGGGTTTCTCGGTGCTGGTGGAACGCCGCAAGGCGAGGCTGCAGAAAGCACGCCTTTCGCCGGCGACGCTGCAGCAGCGCGTGGCGGAAGCTCGCCGCCGGTTGGAACGCGAGGCGGACCAGCTGCCGAAATGCGCTCGCGCCTTTCTGCGCAACCGCCGCAATGATCTGGATCGCCGAGGAGCGCGGCTCAGGCTGGAGCCGATCGAGACGAGGTCACGAAATGCGCGCGAGCGGCTGGCGGGGCTTGCCGGGCGCAAGGACCGCGCCGTCGATGTCCGCGGAAGACACTGGCGCGAGCGGCTTTTTGCTGCGAGCCGGATGCTGGGCTCGCTTTCCTATACAAATGTTCTGGCGCGCGGCTATGCGCTGGTGAGAGACGAGGCGGGACTGCCGGTCACGCGCGGGGACGCTGTGAAACCTGGCGACCGGTTGGCCATCCAGTTCGCGGATCGCTCGGTCGACGCCCTGGCCGCCAAATCGAAACCGTCGTCGGGGACTGCTGCCAGGCCTCCATCGCCACCCCAGGGCGGACAGGGCACGCTGCTCTGAACTGCAGGCAAAGAAAAAGGCCGGGGGGAGGAGGTCCCGGCCTTTTCCTTGTCTCGACCGGCGGGAGGAGGTGCCGGTCTTTATCCCGCTCGCAGAGGGGAGGAGGTCTCTACGAGCGGTATTCGATGTATCGAACGCCTCAGGCGGCCTTGAGTTCCTTCATGGACTTCTCGGCCAGCGAGCGCATCGGCTTGGAGACTTCCTCGAAAGACTTGGTCGACAGGGCCTGCAGCTCCTTGGCGTGCTCGACCGAAAGCTCCATCTGCTTGCGCATGAAGGCGGTCTGCAGCTCGAACATGTCGGCGATCGACTTCACGCCGAGCATGGCTTCCATGTGCGACAGGCTGGAGTCGGTGCCGGCGCGCATCGCGGCGATCGACTTGAGCGACATCTCGGTGCTGGAGGTGCGGGCGGCCTCGAAGGTCTCTTCGAGAGCCTTCTGGGTCGTCTCGGCGCCGTCCTTCATCTTGGCGTAGGCTTCCTTGGTCTGCTCCACGCCCTTTTCGGCCATGGCGCGCATCTGGTCGGTCGCCTGGCTGGCATCAAAGGTCGGGAATTCGATGGTTTCAGCGGTCTTGGAAGTGGTCTTCGACATGGTGTAAATCCTCTAGGCTTGTGCGGAGGGAGGGTCTACTCCGCTAATTCGCGATGATGATGAAACCAATATAGCGAACATTTTGTGCATTGCAACATTTTTCCTCCCGCAGCGCACAAGTTTTGGCGTCTCGGGAGTTAACCACGGCGCGGGAATGTGCCGCGAAGGCGGGCCGGGCGATGGACGGCTTCCGTCTGGCTCACTATTAATGATGTGTTAATTCTAGGGTATGGCGCGACACACCCTTCAGGGAAGGTGGCATGGTTTCCGGCAACTATTCGTTTATCGACATCGCCGTCCTCGACCAGGTTCGCGCTCGCCTTGCCGCAGGCGACGCGCTTGCGCTGCTCGACATAGGGCTCGAGAGGCTGATCTGGGCGAACGGGCCGGGTTGCCAACTTTTCGGCTACCAGGATGTCGAGACCGTCATGGGGGCGCCGAGCGGCCTTTCGCCGGTGGCCCGGCGCCAGATTGCGGCTGCGCCAGGATATCCGCGCATGCGCGTCGAGACCTCAGTCACCACGAGGCTCGCCGGCGCGCGCCCGGTCGGGCTTCTCGTCTGCGGCATCACGCTTCCCGACGGAGAACCGGCGGTGCTCGTGGCGCTGCCGGCCAGCCATGGGGCGTCGCGCGCGCCGGCGGAGATCGCCGGCCAGGCGGTTTCCGGCTTCAGCGACGCCAATTCCTATGCGGCCCTCATCGACGAGGCGGGACATGTCGAGGCCGCCTCCGAGGGCTTCGCCGCCCTTGGCATCGCCCAGGAGACGCTGGATAGTCTTGTGCGAGAGGTGCGCGGGGAGGAGGACCGGTTGGTCAAGCGACTGATCCCCGCAGATGCCGCCACGCTGGCGGCCGGCATGGCGCGGCTCACCGACGAACCCGCGCGCCACCTGCTGCTGGTCGTCGAGGCCGAAGAAGTGCTCGCCGCGGAGGAAGCGGATGAGATGGCCGCGCAACCGCAACCGGCTGACGAGCAGGCAAGCATCGTCCGGCGCGACGATGTGGAGGATGATCCGGTTCCCGATGCCGAGCCGATTCTTACCTCGCTCGCATCCCCGCACGACGATCCGGGCGCGCAGGAGATCGGTTCGCAGACACAGGACGATGGCGCGACGGAGCCCGTCGCAATGCAGCCTGAGATCGACGCCGAGCCGGATATGCCCTCACCGTCGGCGGAGAATGCCGCCCAGCCATCGCCCGATGCCGCCGACGCGCAGTCTTCCAGCCCCGTGCCGGAGTTCCGTCACCGCGCCGTCCGCTTCGTCTGGCGCACGGATGCCGAGGGACGCTTCACGAGCGTATCGGACGAGTTTGCGGCCGCGATCGGCGTCGAGGCCGAGACCTTCAACGGCCGCACGTTCCGTGAAATCGCAACCCGTTTCGGGCTTGCCGGTGGGGACGACGTCGCCGAACTGCTCGAACGCCGTGACACCTGGTCGGGCCGTACCGTGATATGGCCTATCATTGGCCTCGAACTGGGCATCCCGGTCGATCTCGCGGCGCTGCCGATCTACGACCGCGCGCGCAATTTTGAAGGGTTCAGGGGCTTCGGCGTGGCGCGCATGGGCGACGCCTCGCCCTTCTCTCCGCGCGAAGAGCAGCCGGAACCGGCGGATGAGGCGGTCACGCCCGAGCAGGTAACCGAAGCGGAGGTCGACGACGATCCCTTTCTCGGCGAGACGCCGGCCATCTCGGTGGAACCGGGGCCGCAACGCCGCCACAGCGACAAGATCATCCAACTGGCCGAGCACCGGCCGGCAAACGGTGGTCGTCCGGCCGCCGATCCGGAGGCGGAACAGGAGCCGGATGCGCCGGGTGGTCTCAGTGCCAGCGAGCGCACTGCCTTTCGCCAGATCGGAGAGCGCCTGAAGCGCGATTCCGGGGCTGGTCCTGCCGACGACCTGCAACAAGAGGGCGGCGATGGTGTCGTGACGGGGCCGAACGGTCCCGATACGGAAACCGTCTCCGCAGCGTCCCTGGACGAGGCGCCGGTTGCCCCGGAGGATGCCGCGCCCGCTGGGATCGAGGATGACACCGACGCTGAGGCAAACGCGGTACCCACCCCGCTTGATGAGGATGCGCAGCTTCCGACCGCACCCCAGGACGCGAGTGAGACCGACGCCGAAGAGGCGACGCCAGGTCCAGTCTCCGTGTCGAAGCTCGATGACCTCAAGGCCGTGCTGGCCAGCATCGATCGCGACTTCCGTCCCGCGGCCTATCCCGGGACGGCCACGAGCGAAGTCCCGTCCTTGACCACGCTGCTGGGTGGGCTCCCGCTGCCCGTGATCGTTCACGCCGGCGATACGCTGCATTTCGCCAATCGAGAATTCTTCAAGCTGACGGGCTACGACACGCTCGACGACATCGCGGCGGCCGGCGGTCTCGACGGTCTTTTCGTGGAAGGGGTCGAGCCGTCCGCCGCCTCGCCAACCATGCGCCTGCGTCGTGCCGATGGTGGAGAGCTTGATGTGGGCGGGCATCTTCAATCCGTTTCCTGGGAGGGCGGCAGGGCACTGCTGCTTGCCCTGCGGCCGGCTGACGAGTCCGCGTCCGCGGCCGAGCCCGCCCCGTCTCGGGACCCGGAAGAAGTGGATGCCCGGCTCGAGGAACTCCGCGCCATTGTCGACACCGCCACGGATGGCGTTGTCCTTCTTGATCGCGACGGCTTCATTCGCTCCATAAGCCGCCCGGCCGAAGCCTTGTTTGGCATGGACAGCCATGAGGTCGAGGGCAAGTCCTTCGCCACCCTGTTTGCCATCGAGAGCCAGCGCGCGGCCGCCGACTATCTGGCCGGTCTGGCCGACAATGGTGTGGCCAGCGTGCTTAATGATGGGCGCGAGGTTATCGGGCGTGAGGCCCAGGGTCGCTTCATCCCGCTCTTCATGACCATGGGGCGGCTGCCGGCCGAGAGCGGCTACTGCGCGGTGCTGCGCGACATCACCAACTGGAAGCGTGCCGAGGAGGATCTGACCCAGGCCCGCGCCCAGGCCGAGCGCGCCTCGTCCCAGAAGACGGAATTCCTTGCGCGCGTCAGCCATGAGGTCCGGACCCCGCTCAACGCAATCATCGGGTTCTCCGAACTGATGCTGGACGAGAAATTCGGCCCGATCGGCAATGAGCGCTACCGCGACTATCTGCGCGACATCAACAGGTCGGGCAATCACGTGCTCGATCTGGTGAACGACCTGCTGGACATCTCCAAGATCGAGGCGGGCGAACAGGAGATGAGCTACGAGGCCGTGTCGCTCAACGACTCGCTGGCCGAGACCGTGGCGATGATGCAGCCGCAGGCCAACCGCGAACGCGTCATCATCCGTTCCTCTTTCGCCTCGCGGCTGCCCGATGTCGTGGCCGACCAGCGCAGCGTGCGCCAGATCGCACTCAATCTCATGTCGAATGCGGTGCGCGCGACTCCGCCCGGCGGCCAGGTGATCGTTTCCACCGCCTATGAGCAGAGCGGCGACATCGTGCTGCGGGTGCGCGACACGGGCATCGGTATGACGATCGCCGAAATCGAGCAGGCGTTGAAGCCGTTCAAGCAGATCAATGCGCTGAAGCGTGCCAGGGGCGAGGGGACCGGCCTCGGCCTGCCGCTGACAAAGGCGCTGGTGGAGGCCAACCGCGCGCGGTTCCACATCACGTCCTCGCCCGGCCAGGGCACGATGGTGGAAATCACCTTCCCATCGACCCGCGTGCTGGCGGACTGAAGCCTACCTGCGCCCTTCGTAGCGCAGGATCAGCCCGACGAAGAAGCTCGAGAAGACCACGATCATCGCCGCGTAGGGCGCGGCCTCCGCCATCATGCCTTCGGACGTGCGGCTGAAGACGGCCATGGAAAGTGTCGTGTAGCCGGTCGGCGCCAGGAGGAAGGTGATCGGCAGCTCCTTGACGATCATGATGAAGACCAGCAGCGTGGCCGCGACCATCGACTTGCGCAGCAGCGGGAAGGTCGTGGCCATGTAGGAATCGAGCGGCCCGTGCCCGAGCGAGCGCGACACCTCTTCAAGCCGCGGCCCGATCTGCAGCATGCGGCTTCGGATGGGCCCCAGCGCCAGCGCCAGGAAGGTCATGCAATAGGCAAAGATCAACAGCGTCAGGCTCTGATACAGATACGGCACCACGCTGAGCGCGAAGAACACCATGGACAGCGCGAAGGCGAGCGGCGGAACTGCGTAGCCCATATAGGTCAGCCGCTCGACAAGCGACGAGAACGGCGAGGGGAAGCGGACCGTCAGATAGACGATCGGCAATGCTAGCAGCGTCGAGATCAGTGCGGCGGGTATGGCGGCCAGGGCGGTGCGCAGGAAGGCCTGCCAGACCTCCGAGAAATCGATGGCGAAGCCGCCGACCGACATCCAGTAGGTCAGCACCAATGCCGGCAGGCCTAGCGATATGGCCACGACGATGGCGATGAAGGCCCATACGAGCGGGCGATAGCGGCCGAGCGGGACAGGCACGGCGACACGGGCCGCGCCTTTGCCGACCCTGGCGTAGCGCTTGCCGCGCAGCTGGGCCTCCATCAGGACGAAGACGACCGTAACGCCCATCAGCATCAGCGACAGCCAGGCCGCATAGATGCGGTCGAAGGCGCCCGAATACTGGGTGAAGATGGCGTAGCTGAAGACCTCGTAGCGCATCAGCGCCACGGCGCCGAAATCGCCCAGAACATAAAGCCCCACGACGAGCCAGCCGGCCAGGAGGGAGGGCAGCAAGTGGGGCAGGACAATGGTCCGGAATGCGTTCCAGCGTGTGCGGCCCAGACTGCGGGCGCATTCCTCAAGGCCGGGATCGAGGTCGAGCAACGCGGAGCGTATGTTGAGGAAGAGATAGGGGAAAGTATAGAGCGTGAGCGCCAGCGCGGCGCCGAACAGACCCTCGGGGCGTGGCAGGCGGATACCGAAGAACTGATTTGCGAAGCCGTAATATCCCGATAGCCCTATCAACGCATAGGCCATGACATAGCCGGGCACCGCCAGCGGCAGCACGCCGAGAATGGAGACGAGGCGCGGATACCGAATGTCGCTGCGCACCACGATCCAGGCGAGGGGAAGCGCGATGGCCGTGCCGATGGCCAGCACGCAGAAGACGAGCTGCAACGTGTTGGAGAGAAGGACGAGATTGCGCGCGCGGAACACGACCTGGAAAAGCGTGGCTGCGTCGGCCTCGAAGGCACGCACCGCCAGATAGATCATGGGCAACAGCATGCCCGCCCCGACGAGGACCGCCGGGACGAGCAGCAGAAGCGGTGGCCGCCTGCTGAAAAGCGGCCTTGGCAGGGAAACCGCGCGTGTCAGAGGAGACCGACCTCACGCAGCAGATCGAGCGTGCCTTCCAGATCGGAAATCTGGTCGATGTCGATTTCAGGACTGATTTCCAGCACCGTCTCGAAAGGCACCAGGGTCGGGTGGCCGATGACGTCGGGAATCACCGGGTATTCAAAGCCCTGAACCGCCATGTACTGCTGCGATGGCACCGACAACAGGAAGTCGATGAATTTGCGCGCGTTCTCCTGATTGTCGCTGGCAGCGACAATACCTGCGCCTGCCACGTTCAGCAGGTTGCCGATGTCGCCAGCCTCGAAATGTGTCTGGGCAACCGGGAAGTCGGCGTCGGTCGCGACGTAGCGGCCAAGATAATAATTGTTCACCAGACCGAAATCGACTTCGCCATTGGCGATTGCTTCGAGCTGGGTGCTGTTGTTGCGGTAGATCTGGGCGTCGTTGGCAATCATGCCCTCGAGCCACGCCTTGGCTGCCTCGTCGCCCTCAGCCACGCGAAATGCCGTCACGAAGGCCTGGAAGGAGCCATTGGTCGGTGCCCATGCGACACGACCGCGATACTCCTCCTCGGTCAGTTCCTGGATCGTGGCGGGGAGATCCGCTTCCTCGACACGTTCCGTGGAATAGGCCAGCACGCGCGAGCGGCCGCTGGTCGGCGCCCACTTGTTGTTCACATTCCGGAATGCGGGCGCGACGCCCTCGTTCACTTCGGCCGGCAGATCGGCAAACAGCGGGGCAATGGCGCCCAGCGCTCCGCCATCCTGCGCCCAGAAGACATCGGCGGGCGACTGTTCGCCTTCTTCCTGCAGGAGCGCGGCGAGTTCGGAGGTACCACCATAACGCACGTTGGCAGTGATGCCCGTGGTGCGCTGGAACTCGGCGATGACGGGGCCGATCAACGCTTCGCCACGGCCCGAATAGATGGTCAGTTCGTCGGCCAGCGCGGCCGGGGCCGCCACGGCCAAGGCCAGGCACGCCATCAACAGTTTCTTCATGGATCCTCTCCGTTCGATTGCGGTGCGCTGCGTCTGCATCGCTTCTGGCCGCGAACCCGTCTGCTTGCACGGTGCAAGTGCCGGAACGGTTACAATACCTGATAAGTCCAATCAAGTTTAAAACGGAGGCGGGCAGTCATGTTTTGTGGCCTGCTCCTACGTGCGGACAGGCCCCGGGCGCAAAGAAAAAGGGCGCCCAAGGGGCGCCCGGAATGGAATATGGAAATGCTGTCACACACGGGCTTGGGCCAGGGTCCCGAACGGCTTGGGAGATGCCTCAAGTTACGCACGACTATCAGGGACCTCCGTTAACAAGGTCTTACCGGCGCGACGAATCCTTTACCTATTGGCTACCAAGCTCTCAACGAGGTAAATTCGGGCGTCACAAAACGTTAACCTTCCTTTACGTCAATGACGCAATTCCGGCAGGTCGGCATAGAGGTCGAGCGCTTCGGGATTGGCCAGCGCCTCCTTGTTCTTCACCTGCCTTCCGTGGACGATGTCGCGCACGGCAAGCTCCGTGATCTTGCCGGACTTGGTGCGGGGTATGTCGTCGACCGCCACAATCCGGGCGGGCACGTGGCGGGGGCTTGCGCCGGTACGGATCTTGGTACGGATCCGTTTTTCGAGTTCCGCATCGAGCGACACGCCCTCTGCCAGTCGCACGAAGAGGATGACGCGCGTGTCGCCGTCCCAGTCCTGTCCGATGCAGATCGACTCCAGAATCTCCGGCAGTTGCTCGACCTGATTGTAGATCTCCGCCGTGCCAATGCGAACGCCGCCCGGATTGAGCGTGGCGTCGGACCGGCCATGGATGATCATCCCGCCATGCTCGGTCCATTCAGCAAAGTCGCCGTGGCACCAGACATTGTCGAAACGGTCGAAATAGGCGCTGCGATATTTGGCGCCATCGGGATCGTTCCAGAAGCCGATCGGCATGGCGGGAAAGGCGCGCGTGCAGACGAGTTCGCCCTTGCCGCTGGGAAGCGGCCGGCCCTCTTCGTCCCAGACATCGACGGCCATGCCGAGACCCGCTCCCTGTATCTCGCCTATGTGCACGGGGCGTGTCGGCACGCCGAGCACGAAGCAGGAGACGATATCGGTTCCCCCGGAGATCGAGGCGAGATGGACGTCCGCCTTTATGCCTTCATAAACGAAGCGAAAGCACTCGGGCGCCAGGGGAGAACCGGTCGAGGAGATGAGGCGCACGGGGGAAAGATCGTGGGTCTCGATCGGCCTGAGGCCGACCTTGCGCACGGCGTCGATATATTTGGCCGAGGTGCCGAAATAGGTCATCTTCTCGTCGCGCGCGAAATCGAAGATGACGTTGCCATTCGGGTGAAAGGGCGAGCCGTCGTAAAGCAGCAAGGTGGCGCCCGAGGCGAGCCCCGTGACCAGCCAGTTCCACATCATCCAGCCGCAGGTCGTGAAGTAGAAGAAGCGGTCGCCCTCCCGGATCCCGGCGTGAAGGCGGTGCTCCTTGAGATGCTGGATCAAGGTGCCGCCCGCCGAATGCACAATGCATTTGGGCACGCCCGTGGTGCCGGAGGAAAACAGGATGTAAAGCGGATGCTCGAACGGCAGGCGCTCGAAGGCAAGCTCGCGCGCCCGATAGGGTGCGATCGCCGCCTCCAGGGCCTCGGCGCGGGGGATATCCTGCGCGACTCTTTCCGCATCGCCCAGATAGTCCACGACAAGTGCCTTCTTCACCGTCGGCAGCTTCTCGAGCACTTCCGCGACCTTGCCCGCCACGTCGATGCGCTTGCCGGCATACCAGTAACCGTCGCTTGCGATGAAGACGACGGGCTCGATCTGGCCAAACCGGTCGAGCACGCCTTGCGGGCCGAAATCTGGCGAGCAGGACGACCAGATGGCCCCAAGCGAACTGACGGCGAGCATGGCGGCGATCGTCTCGGGCATGTTCGGCATCATGGCCGCAACCCGATCGCCGGGCTTCACGCCCTGATCGCGCAGCCATTGCTGCAGCTTCGAGACAAGTCCACGCAATTCATCCCAACTTACCCGTCGTGCCACCTTGTCTTCGCCGCGGAAGACGATTGCGTCCCCGCTGCCGGACATCGCGAGGAGATTTTCGGCGAAATTCAGGCTGGCATCGGGAAAGAAACGGGCGCCGGGCATCCGGTCGCCATTGACCAGCGTGCGCTCGCCGCGCTTTCCCACGACGCCGCAGAAATCCCAGACCAGCGACCAGAACGCTTCCCGATCCTCGATCGACCAGTCATGCAGCGCGTCGTAATCGGCAAGCTCGCGCCCCGCGATCCGGCTGGCTTCCCGGGCGAAAGCCGTCATGGCGGAGCTGTCGATGTCCGCCTGGGAGGGACGCCACAGAGATGACTGATCGTTCATGCCTTTTTCTTCCTTGCGCCGGATGTCGGGTCTCGTGCGCAGCGAGATAAAGCATAGAGGCTCGCGCACAGGCAAGAACACACGGGTGGCTTGGCCGGCGATGCCATGCGCCGGCCACAAATCCTTGAAATGTCGCGCTTGTGAATGCATCCCTGATATGGGACTTTTGAGACTGGGGCGTCTTGGCCGGCACCCCGACCCAGTTGGCGAGGACATATGAGATCGACACTGGCCAGGCGCGGGCTGCTCGCCGTTGGTGCGCTGCTGATTACCGGCTTGGTCCTGCTTGCCGCATTGCCGCTGATCGCCTCGACGCAAATCGTGCGCGACCGCATCGCCTATGAACTGAGCGCGTGGAGCGGGTATCGCGTAACGCTTGGCCAGGGTCCCGTGATCTCGGTCTGGCCAACCTTTCGCGCCCATCTGAGCGACGTTCAACTGACCGAATGGCGCGAGGCCTCGGGACCCGCGGTGCTGGAAGCCGAGCAGGTCGAGCTCGATCTCTCCGCCCTGGCGGCGTTGCGGGGCGAGGTGGCGTTCTCGCGTATCCACCTTCTGCGGCCACTGCTTCGAATGACGGAAGACGGACGCCTGCTGGGGGCCGAATCGGGGCCGAGCGGCGGACGGCTGATGCGGGCCATCGACATGTCCCGGACGCTGGTCGGTCCCGACGGGACGCCGCAGCCTGCCGCCACGATGCCCGACATGACCTTCGGCACGATCGAATTTTCGGAGGGCCGGATCGTGGAAAGCGATAATGGGCGCGACGAAGCAGTCGTCACCGGGCTGGCGGGGCGCGTCTACTGGCCGTCCCTGACCCGCAACGCACAGGTGAATGCCAGTGGCATCTGGCGCGGCGAGAGCTTCACCTTCGAGGCTTCGAGCGCTCAGCCCCTGCTGCTGTTCGCCGGCGCCGAGGCGCCCCTGCGCCTGGTCTTCGATTCACCTCCCGCAGCGGTTTCCTTCGAAGGCTCTGTGATCGTTTCATCCCAGCCTTTCCTCAAGGGCAGCGGACGCTTTGCCTCGCCCTCGCTGCGTCGCTTCCTCGAGTGGACGCAGACAGAGATCGCCGCCGGCGCGACCATCGGCTCGCTTTCTCTGGCAGGCGACGTGGCCGGCGAGGCGACGCGTCTCAAGATGGAGAACGTCACCCTCGACCTCAATGGAAACCAGGGTGCTGGCGTTCTCGACCTGTCTCTGGATGACGGCCTGCCGACGGTGGCCGGCACGCTCGCCTTTCGCACGCTCGACCTGCGCTCTTTCATGGCCACTTTCCTGCCGATGGCGGCCAGCCGCGGGCAGATGGACGATGCCGTCGATTCGGAACTGGCAAGCCAGATCAATCTCGACCTGAGGCTTTCGGCGGCAAATGCATCTGGCGGGGACGTGGCATTCACCGACCTGGCGGCGACCGTGCAGGTCAAGCGGGGCCTTGCCGCCTTTGACCTCTCCGACGCCACGGTCTTTGGCGGTACCGTTCAGGCAGGCCTGCGCATCGACCGTGCCGGGGAAAACAGCATGGCCGAGTTCCGCGTGAACGCCGAGCACATCGATGCGGGGGCTTTCGTGTTGAGTACGGGCATGCGGCGCATGGTTCCCCAGGCACGCGCCAATCTGGCCCTGAACGCAAAGGGCAGCGGCGCCGACTGGAACGCCGTGCTCGCCAATGCCGAAGGGACGCTCACCGCCGCTCTGGGCGAGGGTACGATCGTCGGTTTCGACATGCCGGCCTTTCTCGGCCGTGCATCGGAAGGAGCCTTCTTCGCCTTTTCCGAAGTGGCCAACGGCCAGTTGTCGATCAGCGGCGCGGAACTCAAGGGCACGTTGCAAAACGGCGTGCTGCGAATCGACCATTCGGAGGCCCGGTTGGCCGACCGCATCATCTCCATCGAAGGCATCGTGCCTTATCTGGGTCGGGCGCTGGCGCTTTCCGGCGAGATCTCGCCGCGTGCCGATCCCGAGATCGGGCCGGTCTCGCCCGAGGCGGCATTCTTCATCGGCGGCGGCTGGGACGCCCCCTTCGTCTCGCCCGTACTCTTTTTCGGCGACGTCAATTGAAGTCGCTGCAGCTTGCCGTTTCCCCAACGGAAAGGTTTCGTTCAGTCTCTTTGGTTAAAATTGTCGACGGGATTGAAATCTTCACTTGGGGCATGGGGCAATGTTCAAACTGCTGTCGGGTATCGTCAAGATCGCCCTGGTCACGCTTCTGACGGGGGCTGCACTGTCGGCGCTGGACGTGTCGGCCGCGGAAATCATGACAGGCTTCGGCCTCGGCTCGGAGGCACTTCTCGGGCTTGTGCGGCGAGGCATGGACTGGGCCGTGCACGGCATTCTGTTTGCTTCGCTCATCATTCTGCCGCTCTGGTTCGCCGTCTATGTCCTGCGACCTTCCCGGGGTTGACGGGTTGCCGGAATGTGGCGGCGCAGGCCGCACCGACACAGTCTTGGCGAATGTGCGCCTGTCGGGCCAGCCCTCCGACCGGCCTGTCTAGCCGGTCGCGATGGCCTGGCGCGCCTCGCGGAAGGAAATCAGGCGCCCGGCCGTTTCGTCCCACAGCACGAGTTTGACGCAGCGCAGGCTGTCCATAAAGGTGATCCGTCCGATATCGCGCAACTCGGGATGATCCCTCAGTACCTGTGGCAGCCGATAAAACGGTACCGTGCTGGCGAGGTGGTGGACATGGTGAATGCCGATATTGCCGGTGAACCAGTGCAGCACCCCCGGAAGGTCGTAGTGGGAACTGCCATGCAGGGCCGCGCCGTGAAAGTTCCAGTCATTGTCCTTCGACCAGTGCGTTTCCTCGAACTGATGCTGCACGTAGAAGAGCCATACGCCGGCGGTGGCCGCCATGAGCGTGATGGGCAGCTGAACCAGCAGGAACGGGACGAGGCCCATCAGCCAGATCAGGCCGATCGCGGGCAGTGCGATGCCCAGGTTCGTGGCCAGCGTGGAGATCCACGGCGTCACGCCGGAACGCATATAACCCACCGGCAGGCGATGCTGGCATATGAAAACCCACGCCGGCCCGAACCCGAACATGACCACGGGATTGCGGTAGAGCCAGTAGCGGGCCCTGCCCCAGCGCGACAGCGCTCGGTATTCGCCGAGAGTGAGCGTCGTGATGTCGCCCACGCCCCGGTGGTCGAGGTTTCCTGCCGTCGCATGATGGACCGCGTGGCTCCGTCGCCAGTAATCGTAGGGAGTTAGCGTGAGGACGCCAATTGCTCGGCCGATCCAGTCATTGAGCTTGCGCCGCGCGAACAGCGCGCCATGGCCGCAATCGTGCTGAAGCATGAACATCCGCACGAGGAAGCCGGCCGCAGGCACGGTCAGTATCAGTCCCCACCAGTGGCCGTGGACGACGGCAATCGCTGTGGCGGCCCACAGGATCACGAAGGGGACCACCGTAACCGCGATTTCGAACGCACTTCGCCATCCACTTGGCTGTCGGTAACGAGCCAGTATCGGACTCCAGCGGCGGGCTTCGGCCAAAGGGTCCGGCATGGCAGATTCGTCATTCATCATTGGATTCCAAGCTTCATAAGGTTTTCTTGCCACTGCCCAGCCAGCTGACTAAGGGCCTCATACAGCAACCGGGGGCGGAAGAATGTAGTTTAAAGGCGACGACGGTGACGTTTCTGAGGCCTTCGCCGCTTTCACGCGCTGAGCTCGGGACGGAGGAGGGGACCTGCAGCTGTGCAATGACGCCGTCCGCCGGGGTTAGGGGTGGAAATCCCGCCGAATGCGTTCGCCTGGAACGCCGGAGCGTATAGAAGGTGGAGCATGGCAAATACGGACGGCCGACACATGCCCACGGATGTCTACCTCGGAGACCGGCACTGCGCTGCGTATCGCGCATGCACGCGATTGATGCTCCGCGCTGTTGGCTGTCGCCCAGCGAGCATGACGTGACGCTTGATCTGCCGCTCGATCACCTTGTCGTCCTGGTGCCGGATCTCGACGCCGCGCGCATCGGTTTTGCTGATGCAGGTTTCACCGTCACGCCGATCGCGCGGCACAGCGCGAAGATGGGAACGGCGAACGCCTGCATCATGCTGCGGGGGACCTACATCGAACTGCTGGCCATTGTGGAGGATACCGCCGCAAACGAAGGCTGGCGGGAATTGCTGTCGTCCGGCCCCGGCTTGAAGGGAATGGCCCTGCGCAGCGGCGATCTCGACGCGACGGCGGCCATGCTCGAGCGGAAGGGCGTGATCGCGGAACCCGCGCGTGAGTTCGCGCGACCCATGCCGCAAGGGGATCTCCGCTTCTCCGTCATCCGACTGACGCGCGATCTCGCGCCCGGGCTGCAGTGCATCTATTGCCGGCACCACACGCCGGAACTGCTATGGACAGACGATGCCATGCGCCACGCCAATGGCGCAGTCCGCATCGTTCGCGCCGCTATTCCCGGTAGCGCTGCCCTTTCTGCTCTCGCGACCGGCGATGCGGCGAACACGCCGGTCGGCGACGGTCCTGAAGCCCGGATCACCATCGAGATGCAGCGTCCGTTCGGTGATGGCGAAGCCATACGCCGGGTCACGGGCGTCCGCTTGGAAGGAATTGTGACTGCATGAACTCCTGGCCCGCCGACCGACCGTCCCCGCTCTGGCGAAGCCTGTCACGCGAGCGCTTCTCGTCCGCTCCGCTGAGCGGCAACCATCGCGCCGACGTCGTGGTCGTCGGTGGCGGCATAGCCGGTTTGACGACGGCTCTGGAACTGAATGCCCGCGGGCGTTCGGTGGTGGTGCTTGAAGCCGCGTCCGTCGGTGCCGGCGCGTCGGGCCGCGCCAACGGTCAGGTGATCGCGGCGCTGACCCGATACGGGCCGGATGCGATACGACAAACGCTGGGAAAGCCGTTTCTCGAACTGCTTTCTTCCGCCGCGGACCGGCTGTTCGGCCTCGTCGACAGATACGGCATCAACTGCGATGCGCAGCGCACGGGCTGGCTGCAGCCGGCTCACACGCCGCGCCGCGCCGCGCGTGTGAAGGCGATGGCCGCGCAGTGGGTCGCGTGTGGCGCGCCAGCGCGCGCGCTCGACCGTGAGGAAATGGCGGCGCGCATCGGCTCGGACGCCTATTGCGGGGGTTGGGAGCATCGCGGCGGCGGGCATATCAATCCCTACGCATTCACCGTCGGCCTTGCGCGTGCTGCTGCGGGCGAAGGTGTGGTGATCCACGAGAACTGCCCCGTCACCGCGCTGACCTTCAAAGACGGGCTCTGGCGGGCCGATGCCATGGGCGGGACCGTGAGTGCGCCGCGCGTTGTGCTCGCCACGGCGGCCCATACCGGCGACCTTTGGCCGGGGCTGCGCCGCACCATCGTTCCGGTCACCTCCTACCAGGCCGCCACCGTTCCACTGGGTGCAATGGCAGCCGCTATCCTGCCGGGCGACGAGGCATTTTCGGACACCCGGCAGGATTTGCGCTACATGCGCAAGGACCGGGAAGGGCGCATCGTCTCGGGCGGTGCGCTTGCCCTTCAGGTCGCGGCATCGACGCGATTGCCGCGCCTGATCAGCGGCAGGCTCGGTCAATTTCGGCCGGAGCTCGCCGCGCTGCCGATCGAGCATGTCTGGGGCGGCCGGATCGCGATGACGGTCGACCGTCTTCCTCATCTGCATCGCACCGAAAACGGGCTGGCCACATGGATCGGCTGCAACGGCCGCGGGCTGGCACTCGCCTGTGCGATGGCGCAGGTCCTGGCCGATGCCGTCTGCGACGTGCCGGACGCCGAGCTCGCGCTGCGGCCCACGCCGCTTGCCACCGTTCCGCTTCATCCCTTCGTCAGCCGCACCGCGCGCATGATCCTGCCGTGGCTGCGCTGGCAGGACAGCCGCGAAGTCTGAACGCACCCACCATCATCCGGAGAAGTCCATGCCGCGCGCCGCCGTCGTCCAGCTCTTTCACGAGGCCAATGCCTTCACGCCGTCCAAGGCCGACTATGAAGGTTTTCGCTCGGCGCAATATGTCACCGGCGAAGACGTGCGCCGCGAGTTCGGCTCCACCAGCAATTGGCTGGGCGGCGTGACACAGGCACTCGACGAGGCCGGCTACGAAATCGCCTATGGTGTCTGTACCGGATGCCTGCCCGGCGGCACGCTCGATGGGGCGAGTTATCACCGGCTGGTTCGTGAGATCATGGCTTCGCTGGAAGAGATCCGGAAGGCCGGTCCGGTCGATCTCGTTGCGCTGGTGCTGCACGGCGCGCTGGTGGTGGAAGGGGTAGCCACCCCCGAGACCGATCTCGCCCGAAAGGTGAGGGCGCTGGTCGGTCCGTCCGTCCCGATCGCCGTGCCGCTCGATTTCCACGCCAATGTCGAGCCGGAACTGCCCTTCGTTGTGGACGTGGTGATCGGCGGCAAGCTCTATCCCCATGCCGACACCCATGCGCGCGGTAAGAGGCTGATCGAACTGGCACTTGCGCCCGAGCCATGGAAGACGCGCCGCTTCCGCCTGCCGATGGCGGCGCCGATGAGCGCCCAGACCAGTGACACGGCGCCCTTTTCCGAACTGGTGGCCCTCAGCAACGAGATCCAGACACGCGCCGGCCTTGCCGATGTCGTCGTCATGGGAGGATTTCCCTATGTCGACTCCGACGAGGTCGGCAGCTCCGTGCTCGTCACCGGCACAGATGAGAACGCGATGCGCCAGGCCTTCCGCGAGATGGCCGATGCAATCTGGCAGCGACGCGCTGCGATGCTGAAGATGGCACCGTCGTTCGATGACGCCGCCTCTGAAATTTACGCACATGCCGCAAAGGGCAGGGTGGTCGTCGGCGACGCCGGCGACAATCCCGGCTCCGGCGGCGTTGCGGATGTCGCCGACATCTTTGCCGCGCTTGCGGCGCAGCGCCTGCCCTTTGCCGCCGGCTTCATGGTCGACGGCAAGGCGGTCCTGTCAGCTCAATCGATCGGGGTCGGAAAGAGCGGCGTGGTGCCCATGGGCACGATGAGCGACGGCAGGACCTTCGCGCCGGAAGTCACGGTCGAGCGTGTCGGGATCGTCGAGTACCGCAACGAGGGGCCGAATCTTCACGGCGAACTCCTCGAAGGCGGGCTGGGTGCCGTGGTTCGTGTAGGTGATCACGGGCATATCGCCATCGTCACCGAGCGCATCCAGGCCTATGACACCCAGGCCTTCCGCAGCCAGGACATCGATCTGGAATCGAAGGCGATCATCCACGTCAAGTCGAGCAACCACTTCCGCTCCGCCTTCACGCCACTGGCGACCAATGGCGTGTTTGTGGTCGACAGTGGCGGCTGGGCCTCGACGGACGCCCGCCGCTTTCCCTTCACCAGGCGCGCCACGCGCATCCTGCCGCTTGCCGACCTCGACCGGGCCGAATGGGATCGGCAGATCGAGGCCGAATGCGAGGTCGCGTTCGGCCAGGACTGACGATCGACCGTCGCCGATGCGCTGCGTGTCGAAATGGCGCTACGCCACGACCTCGCCGCCCTTGATCGTATGGCGATGATGGGTGGCGAAGGCTTCCAGCACGCCCTTGTCGAGCGGATTGGCATCGAGAATGTTCAGGTCGGCGCGGAAGCCTCCCCGGACTTGGCCGATCTCGCTGTCGAGCCGCAAAAGCTCTGCAGCGGTTGAGGTGGCTGCGCGCAACATGTCGATCGGCGCGACGACATCCGCGCGCAGCCGGAATTCGTCGAGCTGGCGCTCCTGCATCGGGCCGATGAGGTCGGTGCCGTAGGCCATCGGAATCCCGATGCGCTGGGCCAGTTCAACCGCGCGGATGCCGGCATCCAGCACGTGATTGACCTTGTCGATCCGGTCGGTTGGAAACCCGCTCTTTGCCCCGACATCGGCGATGGCCCGCAGGATCGACAGTGTCGGCGTGAGATAGGCACCCCGCTCCTTCATCAGGACCGCGGTCTCCTCATCCAGAAGATTGCCGTGCTCGATCGAACGCACGCCATTGCGCACGGCGCGCCCCACGGAGCTCGCCGTGTAGGTGTGCGAGACGACATAGAGACCGGCCATCTCCGCCTCGTCGACGATCGCGGCGATTTCGGCTTCGGAGAACTGGTCGGAGGTAATCCGGTCGGTCGGGGAGGATACGCCCCCATTCGCCATGATCTTGATGTGATGCGCCCCACGGCGGATCTCGTCGCGCGCCGCCCGCCGAACCTCGTCGACACCATCGCAACGTCGGCCAAGGCTGACCAGCGAGTAGGCCATGTCCTCGGTGTCGGTGCCCATGCCGCGATGGTCGCCATGTCCGCCGCTGGGCGACAGCGCCTTGCCACCGTAGTGCAGGCGAGGTCCTTCCAGAAAGCCTTCCTCGATCGCACGCGCGAGGCCGAACTCGGCCCCGCCCACATCGCGCACCGTGGTGAAACCGCGTCGCAACATGGCTTTCAGCGTATGCGCCGTTCGTGCTGCCACATACATCGGCGACTGGCGCGGCAGCTCGCCCAGATTGGCGGTATAGGCCGTGACATGGACATGGCAGTCGATCAGGCCGGGGATCACGAACCCGCCATCGATCTTCACGCGCCGTGCGTCGGGCAGACCTTTCACAGGCTCTTCGGCGACTTCGCGTATCAGGCCGCCTTCAAGCACCAGATGCCGGTCGGCAAGGATGGTGCCGGTATCCACGTCGACAACGTTGCTGTTTTCGAGAACGGTGATCACCGCCCGACTCCTCTGACGTCTCATGCCGGAAAATGGATAGGGACCGGGCGTGCTGGCGCCCGGTCCCTTCTCGATGCGTAGACTTACTGTCCCGCCCAGCCGATGCGGTTCAGAAAGATGTTCTCGTTGGCCAGCGGGGTGAACTCGATCTCCTCGGCTGCGCCATAGATGACGGAAGCCTGGTAGAGCGGGATGACATAATTCTTGCTGGCCACGATCTCGCTGATCTGCTGGTAGAGTTCCAGACGCTCGTCCGTGTCGATCGTTGCACGCGCGGCATCCAGCGCCGCGTCGAGTTCCTCGTCGGCGACATTGGCCCAGCCGCTCGACGAATGCAGGATCGGATACATGATGCCGTCGGCGTCCTGACAGCCGCAGCTCCAGCGGCTGAACGAGGTCTGCGGAATGCTCTCGGGACCCGACTGCATGCGCTGCATCCAGTTGCCCATGTCCGTCATCTCGATCTCGGCGTTGAGGCCGGCATCGACCAGCATCTGCTGGATCGCCTGCACCACGCGCTGGTCGTAGACCGGCGCGGTCAGGATCGAAAATTCCGCGGTAGCCGTATCGCCCAGTTCCGCGAGTATCTCCTTCGCCTTCTCCGGATCGTACTCGGCAGCCTCGATGCCCTCGACATAGCCGAACGAGGCAGGCGAGACGAGCTGTGAGACAGGAGCCTCATAGCCGCCCAGAATTCCTTCCACGATGCCTTCCTTGTCGATCGCATGGGCAATCGCCAGACGCATGCGCTCGTCGTCGAGAGGTGCCTTCTGCACGTTCATCGCGAAATAGGCGACGCGCTCGGTGCGGGCCGCCAATACCTTGCCGACGCCGCCGCTCTCGACCTGGGCAGCAAGGTCGCTGTCGATGTTGGTGACGATATCGCTCGTGCCGGACTGCAAATTGGCGACGCGGGTCGCCGCGTCCGGTACCGCGCGGAAGGACGCCTTCGGGAACACGCCCTTCTCGCCCCAGTAGTCGTCATTGCGGGCGAGGATCACTTCGACGCCGCGGTTCCATGATTCGAACTTGTAGGGCCCCGAGCCGACAGGATTGGCGTTGAATTCGTCCTTTGAGACGGCTTCGACGACATGCTGGGGCACGATCGAGAGTTTGGTGAGCTGCGCGAACAGGACCGGGTAGGCGCCATTCGTCGTCAGGACGACGGTGGTTTCATCGGTCGCGACGGCGTCGATGATGCTGTTGAACTGTCCCAGCTGCGGGCTCGCGAATTCCGGATCCGTGATGCGCTTGACGCTGAACACGACGTCATCGGCCGTCAGTTTCTCGCCGTCATGGAAGGTGACGTCGTCGCGGATCTTGAACTCGATCTCGGTGTCGGACAGGTAGGTCCACTCCGTTGCGATCTGCGGCGCGAACTCGCCGCCATCGTCACGCGTCATGAGGTTGTCGAAGATGTTTCGGTAGACGTTGAAGCTGTCAGGGTTCCACTGCATGTGGGGATCGAGCGAATTCGGCTCGCCCACGAAATCGATGACGATCATGTCCTTGGCGGCTGCCAGCGTGGCCGGCAGCGTCAACGACGAGGCAGCCAGCAAGGCCGCAATCATAAGCTTGTTCAGTCGCATTGGTCTCTTCCTTCCAATCCGTATCTTGTTCCCCAGGCCACCCGCCGACGGGCGGTTGCGTCGACAATCGGCCAACGCTAGATGCTCCAACTGACATCTTAGTGTGCAGTGTTGGCACATCAGATTTTGATCCTTGCACGCTTCAAAACCGTGGGCAACAGGAATTCTCGCTCTGCTGGCCAGCCAGCGCGGCCCGGAGCAGCGCATGTTGAAGAACGTTGTAGGAGGCTTGACGTATAGGGCTTCAGATAGAAGGATGCGGGAGTTCTGCTTTCGGACTTGCCGCACGAACCGATTTTTGCGCGAGCGTGAAAGTAAGAGAAACGCGGCATTCTCATTCGCATGCTGCGATGACAGTTGGACTATCTGAGAGGTTAGATAGAATGCTTGACCATGACGCCTACGCCTCTCCCTTGCCGCCGCAGGGCAAGGGTGAAGCCGCCGAGCGTGCACTCCGCAGCGCCATCGTGCACTGCGTGCTTGCGCCGGCAGAGCGTCTGTCGGAAGTCGAATTGGCGCGCGAGTTCGGGTTGGGGCGGGGCGCCGTGCGCGCCGCGCTGGCCCGTCTGCAGGCCAGCGGCTTCGTCTCGTCCAGCGCGCGAAGCGGCTGGTCGGTTACCCCCGTGTCGGCGGCCGAAATCCGCGAACTCAGTGCGGCCCGGCGACAGCTGGAACCGCTTCTGTGTGGCGTCGTGCTGGATGAGGCCGAGCGCGCGCATCTCCTGAGGCAGGCCGAAATGCATACGGCGCTGACCCATCGACAGGAGCTCGGCGGCGATATGGTGCCGACCATCCGCCGCTGCGAGCGTGACATCCTTGAAGCCCTTTCGGCCCGGCTGGGCATGCCCATCGTCGCCGGCTGGCTGACGGACCTGTGGGATCGTTCGATCCGGCTCGTGAATTTCTTCGAGGCGCGCGGGCCGTCAAAGCTGGCACCAGCCGATCGCTCGCGCTTTGTCGAGGCGTTGATCGAGGGCCGCAAGGCCGACGCGCTCAGTCATCTCGCCGCCGCCAATGCCGCGTTGGAAACCTATCTGCTGGACCGCTTCCTTGAATCGGAAGCGATGGTCGGCACGCGCAATCCGCGTCGCGCGGCGGAAAAGGAAAAGCCAGTCGACCGGCGGGCAACGAAATCACCATCCGGAATGAGGACAATACGATGACCCATAAGCTGGCTTACTCGTTTTCTCTCGCACTAAGCGTGGCCATTGCCGGCTCCGCCCTTCCCATGGACGATGCGCGCGCCAAGGATCTGCTGGTCGTGGATCTCGTCAGCGAGCCTTCCTCTCTGGATCCGCACCGCCAATGGAATCCGGACAGCTACTACGTGTACCGCAACATTTTCGACAATTTGCTGACGCGCGACAATGACGGTCAGATCGTGCCGCAGATTGCGACCGAGTGGGAAAACACGTCCGACACGGAGATCGTGTTCAAGATCCGTGACGACGTCACCTTCCATGATGGCGAGAAGCTCACCGCCCAAGACGTGGCCTTCAGCGTGAACCGCATCATCGATCCTTCTTTCGGCAGTCCGCAGCTCGGTCAGTTCAACAAGATCGTCTCTGCCGAAGCGACCGGCGAATATGAGGTGACGCTGAGGACCGATGGCGCCTACCCGGTGCTGCTGGCTCAGCTCGTCAAGCTGTCGATCGTCCCCCAGCACATCGTCGAGGAAGTCGGCGCTGACGCTTTCAATGCAAGCCCCGTCGGCTCCGGTCCCTACCGTTTCGGGGAGTGGCAGCGCGGTATTTCGGTGCGCCTTGACCGCAATGACGATTATTGGGGCGAGGTGGGCGTATTCCCGGCGGCCGAATTCCGCGCCGTGCCGGACGCGTCGACCCGCGTTGCAAATCTCCAGGCTGGCGAAACCGATCTCGCGGTGACGCTTGATTCCGACCTTGCCGCGCAGCTTGAAGGGTCGGCCAACGCCAAGGCGGTTTCCGTGCTGACCGAGCGCATCGGCTACCTCAAGCTCAATCCGACCCGCGCCCCGCTCGACGACCAGCGCGTTCGTCAGGCGATCGCCCATGCGATCGACAAGGAAGGTATCGTGGAGGGTATTCTGGGCGGCTTTGACGCGCCCGTGGCGCAGATGGCAACGACGTCGCATTTTGGATATGTCGAAGGCATCGAGGCCTATCCCTACGATCCCGAGGCCGCGCGCAGTCTGGTTGAAGAAGCCGGTGCGGCCGGGCAGGTGGTCTCGTTCGCGACCTCCCCCACTTTCGACCAGCGTATCGTCCAGGCCCTCGCCCAGATGATCAGCGATACCGGCCTCGTCGCCGAAATCGAGCTGACGGATATGGCAACCTACCTCCAGCGCGTGCAAAGCGAGCCTGAGGACCAGCCCTATATGGCCTTCGGCCGCTGGTCCTGCGCGTGTCAGGATGTGGACGGCGTTCTCCACTCGTTGCTGCATTCGTCGAGTTCATGGTCGGCGCTGTCGGATCCACGCATCGATGCACTGCTCGACGAAGCACGCAACACGCTCGACGAGGACCAGCGCCTTGCCGCCTACGGCGAGGTCAGCAGTTTTGTGGCCGAGGAGGTCCCTCTCGTGCCGCTCTACCAGGCTGCCATCATCTACGGTGCGGCCAATGGGCTTGAATGGCAGCCGACCTCCAATGAAAGCATGTTCCTGAACCGGATGGGCTGGTCCGACTGAACCTGCAACCCCTGCGGCGGTCCCGTGAAACGCCGGGCCGCAATGCGATTCGAGAGGCAGTGCCCACGTGTCGGCGTTCTTTCTGAAGCGGATATTCCAGGCGCTGATCGCCGTGATCGGCGTGATGACGCTCATCTTCTTCCTGCAGCGGCTGACGGGCGACCCGGTTCTGCTGCTGGTTCCGCAGAACGCCACAAGGGCGGACATCGAGGCCATGCGAGTCACGCTCGGCTTCGATCGGCCGCTGGCGGTTCAATATTTCGACTACATGGCCGGGCTTCTCACATTCGATCTCGGCCGCTCCTACATCCAGAACATCCCGGTCTGGACGCTGATTGCCAGCCGCCTTCCCTACACGCTGATGCTGGCGGGCGGGGCGCTGGTCGTGGCCTTCGGCATCGGCATCCCGCTGGGCGTGCTGATGGCGGTGCGGCGCGGCAAGCCGGAATCCAAGGTGATGATGGGCTTCGTTCTGGCCGGCCAGTCGATGCCGACCTTCTGGAGCGCCATCCTGATGATAATGGTGTTCGCGGTGTGGCTGGGTTGGCTGCCGCCCTCGGGTGCGCGCTCGGCCTCGAGCCTGATCATGCCGTCGATTGCGCTCGGGCTCCTGTCCATGGCCACCTTCGCCCGCGTCGCCCGCACCGCCGTGCTTGATGAGCTGGAAAAAGACTACGTGCGCACCGGCCATGCCAAGGGCCTGCCGATGAACCGCATCGTCACGCGTCATTTGCTGCGCAACGCCGCTATTCCCGTCGTCACCGTGGCCGCGCTCGAGATCGCCAATCTGCTGGCCGGCGCGGTGATCGTGGAGACGGTGTTCGCGTGGCCGGGCCTGGGTCAGCTTACCGTGCAGGCCATCAACGCGCGCGACTTCATGGTGGTGCAGGCGGTCGTGCTCCTGGGCGCTGTCACCGCGATCTCCCTCAATCTCATCGCCGATCTTCTCTACAGTCTGATCGACCCGCGCATCCGCATGGAGGCGAACCCGTGAGCGCGGCAGCATCACCCCCCCGACCAAACCCCGTCAGGCATTCGTCGATCCCCTGGGCGGTTGTGCCGTTTGGCCTGATCCTTCTCGCCCTCGTGCTGATGGCGGTCTTTGCCCCGCTGATCGCGCCGGTCGATCCCAGCACGCAGAACCTCCTTGCCCGGCTCAAGGCACCTGGAACCGAGGCGCGCGGGGTAGTCTACCATCTGGGTTCCGACGAGCTGGGTCGCGACGTCCTCAGCCGCGTGATCTACGGCGCGCGAATCTCGCTTCTGGTCGCCTTCGCGTCGGTCATCCTGTCGGGCATTTTCGGCAGCATCCTTGGCATGGTCGCCGCTTTCCAGCGCGGCTGGGTCGAGACCATCATCATGCGCCTCGTCGACATCGTGTTGTCGGTACCGGCGATCCTGCTTGCCATCATCACCGTCGCGGTGCTGGGACCGAGCCTCTACAACGTCGTCATCGTTCTCGCGCTTACGCGGTGGCCCCGCTATGCGCGCGTCGCCTATGGACAGACGCTGTCTGTGGCCAACATGCCCTATGTGCGCCTCGCAAAGTTCATGGGAGCGGGCTGGTTCAGGTTGCTTTGGCGCCATGTCCTGCCCAACATCGCTGGCGCGCTCATTGTCGTTGCCACGCTCGAATTCGGCCTGATGGTGCTGTTCGAGGCAGGTCTGTCCTTCCTGGGCCTGGGCGTGCAGCCGCCCACGGCAAGCTGGGGCGCGATGCTGTCGACGGGCCGGAACTATGTCGGGAACGCCTGGTGGATCGCGACCTTCCCCGGGCTCGCTCTGTTCCTGCTCGTGCTCTCCATCAATCTCATCGGCGATCATGTACGTGACCGCCTCGACCCCCGCTCACGCTAGGACAAGTGCATGCAGTTTGCAGACGAATTCAACGGTCGGAAGGTCATCGTCACCGGAGCCTGCGGGATCATCGGCGGCTGGATCGCCGACGGCTTCCGCGACGCCGGCGCCACCGTCTGTCTCACCGATCGCGATCAGGGACGGCTCGACCTCATGCTCGCGGACTGGGCGGGAGACGGCCATCTCGCCATCGCCGCCGACCTCCGCGATACGGCTTCGATGAGTGCACTCGCGGATCGGGTCGCAACCGAATGGGGCGCCCCCGACATCCTGATCAACAATGCCGGCATCTATCCCTCGGGCTTCCTGCTCGACATCGATGTTGACGAATGGGACGCCGTTTTCGAGGTCAATCTGCGCGCGCCCTTCGTCTTGTCGAAGCTCTTCGCCCGGCAGATGATCGAGGCGAGGAAGGGGGGATCGATCGTCAACATCTCGTCGGGCGCCTCGCGCAAGATGCGCACCACGGTCGTGCCCTACTGCACCTCGAAGACCGCGCTCGACCGGCTGACCAAGGGCTTCGCGCTGGAACTCGCCGAATACGGCATCCGCGTCAACGCGGTGGAGCCAGGCTTCATGGCCGGCAGCGATGTCAGTCCGCTCTCCGACGAGCACGTGAACGCTGCCATCGGCTCGATTCCGCTCGGCCGGCCCTCCTCGCCCTCGGATGTGACGAGCGCCGTGCTCTATCTGTGCTCGCAGGCCGGCGCCTATGTGACCGGCGGCACGCTCACGGTCGATGGCGGCAATTCGATCGGCACCAAGGCCGTCTACCAGGACAAGAAGAAGGCGCTGTGAGCGGCGCACGAGAAGAGGACCACATGACGGACCATCTGACCATCAAATCTCCCTGGCCTGCCTATGAATGGCCGGAAGGCAAGCAATCGGCCGCGCTCCTGTCGGTCGATGTGGATGCCCATTCGCCGTTTCTGTGGTCGCTGCGCGACGGTGTGCCGGACCGACTGGCCGGCATCGAGATACGCCGCTTCGGACCCCGCACCGGCCTCTATCGCCTGCTCGACCTCTTCGCCCGCTATGGCTTCAAGGGCAGCTTCTACGTGCCGGGCTTCGTGGCTGAAACCAATCCCGAGATACTTCCGGCCATTCTCGAAGGCGGCCACGAGATCGGCCTGCACGGCTATTTTCACGAGATCGTCGCCGAAGCCTCCGACGCTGAGTTCACCGGAGCGCTCGAAGCGAGCATGGAACTGTTCGTCAAGCAGACCGGTCAGACGCCCGTCGGCTTCCGCTCTCCGGCCTGGGAACTGACGCCGCACATGCTGGCTGAAATCAAACGGCTCGGCCTGGCCTATGACTCGTCCCTGTCGGGCTTCGATCACCCCTACGAGGTCGACGGCCTCGTGGAACTCCCCGTTCAGTGGGCGGTAGACGACGCGATCTTCTTCAAGTTCGAGGGCGGCGGCCGTGACAAGTGGCCCTTGCAGTCTGGCCGCACGGTCCTGGACGACTGGCTTCGCGAGTGGCGAATGCTGCACCGCTATGGCGGCATGTTCACGCTGACCGTGCATGACTGGATTTCCGGCCGCGCCCAGCGCATCGCGCTTCTGGAGGAGATGTTCGACGCGATCCGCGCGGAGAACACCGCGTGGGTCGCGACCGCGCGCGAGATTGCCGCCTTTCACGCCGGCTCGGCCAACAAGGGCCGTTTCAACGTCCCCGCTCACGTGCCCGATGCCATTGGCCACCGCAGGTTCGGACAGACGCATGGGTGAGCATTGGATGGTTCGCAAGGGCGAGGTGCGCAGCGACAAGGGCCTCGTGGCTTGCCAGAACGGGCTGGCGGCGGAGGCAGGCGCAGCCGTCCTGTCGCGCGGCGGCAATGCCATGGATGCCGCGGTCACCACGGCGCTGACGCTGAGCGTGGTGGAGCCGTGGCTGTCGGGTATCGGCGGAGGCGGCTTCCTGCTCCATGCCGACGGCAGCACGGGCGCGGTCGACACGCTCGACTTCAACGTCGATTCTTCCCGCAACATCGACATCGCCGACTATCCATTGGTCGAAGGCCGCGACGGAGACTGGTTCGACTGGCCATCGGTGAAGGATGACCGCAATCTCATCGGCTACCATTCGATCTGCGTGCCGGGCGCGATCGCTGGTCTGGCGGAGGCACTGGAACGGTTCGGCACGATCAGCTTCGCCGAGGCCCTGCAGCCAGCCATCGAGCATGCAAGGCGCGGGCTGGTCGTCGACTGGTTCACCGTTTTGTGCCTCGCCATAGATGCGGAGGGGCTTGGTCGCTTTCCCGCTTCTGCCGGCCTGTTTCTGAAGAATGGCCGCGCGCCGCGAGTGCCGGAGACGGGCACCGTGCGCACGATACCGATGCCGCGAAAGGCGGCGATGCTGGAGCGGCTGGCCAGCGCCGGCGCGCGTGATTTTTACGAAGGCGAGGTCGCGGCGTCGATCATCGCCGATCTGCAGGCAGGTGGCTCGGCGATCGACGCGGGTGAACTGGCGGCCTATGCTCCCGTCTGGCGTGAGTCACTGCGTACGGATTTTCACGGCCTCACGGTGCATTCGATGTCCGGCCTCTCGGGTGGACCGACTCTGGCCGCCGCGCTGCGGGAACTGGCACGCGCGCTGCCAGAAGGGGAGCCGCTGTCGGGCCAGGCGGCGCTCAGCTTTGCCCGCGCAATCCGCCGCGCCTCCGAGCACCGGCTGCGCACGCTGGGGCACGCCAATGGCGACAGTTGCACCACGCATCTGAGCGTCGTCGACAAGAACGGCACCATGGTGTCGCTGACCAACACGCTCCTCTCGCGCTTCGGCTCGAAGGTTGTGCTGCCGTCAACCGACATGCTGATGAACAACGGCATGATGTGGTTCGATCCGCGTCCGGGCCAGCCCAACGCGATCGCGCCGGGCGTGCGTCCGCTCGCCAACATGTCGCCGATCATTGCAACCGACAGCGAAGGGCCGAGGCTCGCGCTGGGCGCGGCCGGCGGACGACAGATCGTCGGCGCCATCACGCAGATATTTGCCTATGTCGCCGCCTACGGCATGTCGCTGGAAGAGGCCTTCCACGCCCCGCGGCTCGATGCCAGCGGCGTGCGCCTGCGTGTAAACCGCAAGGCGCAGGCGGATGTCGCCACGCGGCTCGGCGACGAGTTCCCCATCGAGATCGTCGAGGACACTCTTTACCCGGTAAACTTCGCCATTCCTTCAGCCGTCCTGCGCGACGGCGTGGAAAATGTCGGCATGGCCCATCAGAACCACCCATGGGCGGCGGTCGGCGTCGAGAGCGCGTCATGAGCCCGGTGCTGCATGTCGACGACCTCAAGGTAACGATTGGCGGCAACCCCGTCGTCGACGGCGTGAGCTTCGACGTCAATGAAGGCGAGATCGTCTCCATCGTGGGCGAATCCGGCTGCGGCAAGTCGATGACCGCCTTTGCCGTGATGGATCTGCTGCCCAAGGCCGCCCGGCTGGCCGGCGGCCGTATCATGCTGGGCGACACCGATTTGCGCGCGCTGTCGGAGGCGCAACGGCGCAATCTGCGCGGCAACCATCTGGCGATGATCTTCCAGGAGCCGGTCGCCTCCCTCAATCCGCTGATGCCGATCGGTCGCCAGATCGCCGAAAGCCTGATCGTCCACCGCAAGACGCAAGGCCGCGATCCGCGCCTTGCCGCGATCGCCATGCTGGAGGAGGTCGGCATTCCGGAGCCGGAGATTCGCGCCGGCCAGTATCCCTTCGAGCTCTCCGGCGGCATGTGCCAGCGCGCGATGATCGCCATGTCACTGATCTGCCGGCCCAGATTGCTGATAGCCGACGAGCCCACGACGGCGCTTGACGTGACGATCCAGGCCCAGATCCTCGACCTGATGAAGCGGCTGCGCGATGAGACCGGCGCTGCCATCCTCCTGATCACCCACGACATGGGCGTGGTGGCCGACATGGCCGACCGCGTGGCCGTCATGTATGCGGGCCGCGTCATCGAACAGGCTCCTGTCGATGACATCTTCGCGCGTCAGGAACATCCCTATACGCGTCTGCTCCTTTCCACCATTCCGAGACTCGACGGCCGGCCCAAGGTAACCCTGCCCAGCATCGAGGGCATGGTGCCCGACATCGGGCAATGGCCGGTCGGCTGCCGCTTCAATCCCCGCTGTCCGCTGGCCGATCAGCCCTGCATCGAGGCCCAGCCGGCGCTGGCGCCGCGTCGCGACACGGGCTTCGCGGCCTGCTGGCATAGCGACCGTGTGGAGACGATGCTGTGAGCCAGCCGTTGCTTTCCGTTCGCGACCTCAAGGTCCATTTTCCGATCCGCGGCGGCCTGCTCGGCAAGCCGTCCGGCTGGGTCAAGGCGGTCGACGGGGTCGATATCGACATCGGGCGCGGCGAGAGCGTCGCGTTGGTGGGCGAATCCGGTTGCGGCAAGTCAACACTCGGCGCCGCGATCCTCGGCATGCAGAAGCCCACCTCCGGCACGATCATGTTCGAGGGCCGCGAAATCTCGCGCGACACGGCCGCCACCAGGCGTGCGCTTTCCCGCGAGTTGCAGATCGTGTTTCAGGATCCCGTTTCCGCCCTCAATCCCAAGCTGACGATCGGCGAAAGCATCGCCGAGCCGCTGGCGATCCATGGTGTCGGTACTGCCGGCGAGCGGCGCGATCGCGTTGCCGAACTGCTCGGGCTGGTCGGCCTGCATGCCCAGCACGCGGCGCGCAAGCCCACCGCCTTTTCCGGAGGCCAGCGCCAGCGCATCGTGATTGCCCGCGCGCTCGCCCTCAATCCCAAGCTGCTGATCCTCGATGAGCCCGTATCCGCGCTCGACGTGTCGATCCGCTCGCAGATCTTGAACCTGCTTCTGGACCTCCAGAAACGGTTCGGTCTGTCCTATCTGTTCATCAGTCACGATCTGTCGGTGGTACGCCACTTCGCCGATCGGGTCGCGGTCATGTATCTCGGTCATATCGTGGAAAGCGGCGCGACCGGCGATGTCTTTGCCAACCCGGTTCACCCCTATACCGAGGCGCTGCTGTCGGCCGTGCCGCTCCCCGATCCCGTCGCTCAGCGCAGCCGCAGGCGCATTGTGCTGAAGGGAGATTTGCCAAGCCCGGCCAATCCGCCCAAGGGCTGCAAATTCGTCACGCGCTGCCCTCTTGCAGAGGCCGTGTGCCACGAGACGCATCCACCGCTGGTTGGCGTCGGCGATGGCTGGCAAGCCGCCTGCCACGTGCGTGCGCCCGCACCTCTCGCAATTCCAGGATAGCCATATGCCCGCGCCCTTTGCCCGCCGCCTCGTCAACGCGCCGGATGCACCGCAGACACTGCACCGCCGCTATTCCAATGCCGTCGAGGTGAGCGGCCAGTCGCGAACCCTCCACATCAGCGGGCAGATCCCGGTCGACGCGGATGGCAATGCACCGGACGATTTCGAAGCCCAGGCGCGCCTGGCCTGGGCAAATGTCGAGCGGCAGCTGAAAGCCGCCGGCATGAGCCTCGACGATCTGGTCAAGGTGACGGTCTTCCTCGCCGGCTACGAGTATCGCGACGTCAATGCGAAGGTGCGCTGGGAGGTGATGGGCGACCGGATGGTCGCGCTGTCGACGGTGATCGCCGGCCCCTACGATCCCGCCTGGCTGATCGAGATCGAGGCCATCGCCACCGCGTGAAATCTGCCGGTGCCGTGACCTTGAGGTCGCACCCGGGAGTTTTTCCGCGAGACGGAGGAGAGGGGTATCTGCCCGTGGTCTGTCGATCCCGTCCATCCCCCTTCATAGCGGCGGCAACAGCGCCCCGTTATGGGCACGAGCAGTGTAGGCGATGGTGACGCCGCTTCCAGAAGGAGCGTTCCATTCGCGGCTTCCAAGTTCTCGTTATCATTTGCCTGCCGCGCGACCGCCATCTTGACTCCTGCCACATCCTGCGCTTGATAATGGAACAAATAGAGAACAAGCGCCATGGAAGAGACCCTATCCTTTCTCAGGCGCAGGCTAGCAGCCCTTGAACCTGCCGGTGCCCGGCGGGAACAGACGGCTTTTGGCCTCGGCCTGGCTCAGATTGACGACGCGCTTGCCGGCGGGCTGGTGCGCGGCGGGCTGCACGAGATTCTGCCTGTCGCCGAAGCCGATGCCACCGCCGCTGCCGGATTCGGTGCGGGACTTGCCTTGCGCAGCATGGCGACGGCGCGCGACCTCGTCTGGGTGCGCCAGAAGAATGCCGAGCGGGAGACTGGCGGGCTTTACACGCCCGGTCTTTCGGCTTTCGGGCTCGATCCGGACCGCCTGATCATGGTCGGCGTGCACGACATCGTGGGCGTGCTGCGCGCCGGGGTGGAGGCCGCGCGCTGCCCGGGGCTGGGCGCCGTCATCCTGGAGCCCTGGGGCAGCCACAGGACACTCGATCTCACCGCCACGCGGCGCCTGGCGCTGGCGGCCGAGAAATCGGGCGTCACCGTCATCCTGATGCGGCCGGGCGCGCGGGAGGAGGTCTCGGCGGCGCAGACACGCTGGCGGGTCGCCTCGGGACCATCGGTCCCGCTGGCCGCCAATGCGCCCGGCAGACCCGTCTTCGACGTCACCTTGTTGCGCAACCGTGCCGGCCCCGCCGGCATGGAATGGCGCCTGGAATGGGATCATGAGCACCATCACTTCAGACAGACCGCGCCGCTATCTGGCCCTGTGGTTTCCGTTCCTGGCCGTCGACCGGCTGCGGCGCGCTTCCCGCTCGCGCGAACGGGATGAGAGGCCGCTGGCGCTGGTCGAGAGAGCGGGCAACGCGCTCAGGCTCGTTGCGCCTGATCGCGACGCGATCGCCCTCGGCCTTGCGCCCGGACTGACGCTGGCCGACGCGCGCGCGCGCATTCCGGAACTCCAGGTGGTGGAGATGGATCCCCCCGCCGACCGGAGACTGCTGGAACGGCTCGCCGATTTCTGCGATCGCTATACGCCCCTGGTGGCACTCGACCTGCCTCAGGGCCTGGTGCTCGACATCACCGGCTGCGCCCATCTCTTCGAAGGCGAGGCCCGTCTGCGCGAAAGCCTCATGGACCGGCTGGAAAAGGCCGGCATCGAGACCCGGGCCACGGTCGCCGGCACGCCCCAGGCCGCCCGCGCGCTTGCCCGTTTCGGTGACGTCGACCTCGTGCCGTGCGGGGGCGAGGCACACGCGGTGGACGGTCTCCCGGTATCGGCCCTCGACATCGGGCGCGAGAGCGTGGTGGCGCTTAACCGCGCCGGCCTGAAGACGCTGGGCGACCTGGCGATGCGACCGCGTTCTGCGCTGGCTGCCCGTTTCGGATCGGCACTCACGACCGGCCTTGCCCGCGTGCTGGGCGAAGAAGACATTCGCATCTCGCCCCGCCGGCCGCTTCCCGACTGTCTCGTGGAGCGACGTTTTGCCGAGCCGGTCACATGGGTGGAGGAGGCGCTGGAGGCGCTTTCGGCCGAGGTCGGACGACTTCTGGAGGCCCGCGGCGAGGGTGGGCGCGCCTTCGAGGCGGCCTTCTTCCGCACCGACGGCAAGGTTTTGCGCCTCGGGCTCGAGACAGGCCGCCCGACGCGCGATCCCAAATCCCTCATGCGGCTTTTTCGCGAGCGGCTGGATTCGCTGTCCGATCCGCTCGATGCCGGTTTCGGCTTCGACCTGATCCGCCTGTCCGTCATGCGCACGGAAGGCTTTGCACCCGCACAGGCCAGCCTCGACGGTCGCCATGTGGAAGAGGAGGAGGTGGCCGAACTGGTCGACCGGCTGGGCGTGCGCTTCGGAGCGGAGGCCGTCACCCGTTTCGTGCCCGTCAACACCCACATTCCGGAGCGTGCCGCATATGCCGTGCCGGCGGCGGAGCTTTCGGGCAAGACTGCGGGCTGGCCGACGCCCGATCCGGTCGGCCCGCCGCTAAGACCCATCCATCTCTTCGATCCGCCGCAGCCCATCGAGGCCCTGGCGGAGGTGCCTGACGGCCCGCCTCTGCGGTTTCGCTGGCGCCGGGTGCTGCACGAGATCGCGCGCGCGGAAGGGCCAGAGCGCATCGCGCCAGAATGGTGGCGCCACGACCGCTGCGACGGGCTCACCCGCGACTACTACCGGCTGGAGGATGTCTCGGGCCGCCGCTTCTGGGTGTTCCGCGAGGGCCTGTTTTCCGAACAGTTCGCCCCGCGCTGGTTCATGCACGGGATGTTCGCATGACCCGCTATGCCGAGCTCGCCGTTGCCAGCAATTTCTCCTTCCTGAGGGGGGCGTCCTCGGCTGCCGATCTGGTTGGCGAGGCGATGAAGCTCGGCCATGCGGGTATCGGGATTGCCGACCGCAATACGGTGGCGGGCCTCGTTCGTGCCCATGATGCGGTCAAGAGGATCAGGGAGAAGATCGCCGAGGAACATGGTGCGGCGGCCGTCCCGCCCTTCCGGCTCGCGGTCGGTACGCGGCTGGTCTTTGCCGATGGAACGCCGGACGTGATCGCCTATCCGCAGAACCGTGCGGGCTGGGGCGATCTCTGCCGGCTTTTGACAATGGGCAAGATGAAGGCCGTGAAGGGCGCGTGCATCCTGTGCCTCGAAGACCTTCTGGCCAAAGCCCACGATCTTCTGCTGATCCTGGTGCCGGAGGAAAAACGGTCCCTGGCGCAACTGCTCACCAGACTGCGGCAGGCATCGGCCGGTATCTGGCTGGGCGCGGCGATGCTGCGCCGGGGCGACGACAGGCGCCGGCTGGCCTTTCTGAAAGGGGAGGCGGCACACGCCGGCGTGGATCTGATCGCCGTCAACGACGTGCTCTACCACGCCCCCGAACAGCGCGACCTGCAGGATGTCGTCACCTGCATCCGCGAGGGTGTGAACGTTGCCAATGCCGGCAAGCTGCTTCAGGCCAATGCCGAACGCCACCTGAAGCCGCCGGCCGAGATGGCGCGGCTCTTCCGCGACGCGCCCGAGGCGATCGCCGCCACCACCGAGTTCCTGGACCGCATCGACTTTTCGCTCGATGAACTGAAATACGAATATCCCGACGAACCGATCCCGCCCGGCTGGACTCCGCAGGGCTGGCTGGAGGACCTGACCTGGCGGCGCGCGGACTGGCGTTATCCCGAAGGCGTGCCGGACAAGGTGAGAAAGCTCATCACCGACGAACTGGCCCTGATCGCCAGCCTCGACTATGCGCGCTATTTTCTTACCGTCCACGACATCGTGCGTTTCGCCGAGGATCGGGGCATCCTGTGCCAGGGGCGCGGCTCGGCCGCCAATTCGGCCGTCTGCTACGCGCTCGGCATCACCGCCGTGGACCCCAGCGTCAACGACCTGCTGTTTGCCCGCTTCATCTCGTCCGAACGCCGCGAGCCGCCCGACATCGACGTCGATTTCGAGCATGAGCGGCGCGAGGAGGTCATCCAGTACATCTATGGCCGCTATGGCCGCGAGCGTGCCGGCATTGCCGCGACCGTCATCACCTATCGCCCGCGAAGCGCCATCCGCGAAGTCGGCAAGGCGATGGGGCTGACCGAAGACGTGACAGCCAGGATCGCCGGCACCGTGTGGGGAAGCTGGGGCGACGAAATCCCCGATTCACAGGTGCGCGAGGCAGGCCTCGACCCGAACAATCCGATGATCGGCCGCGCCATCGCCCTGGCGAGACGGTTGCTCGGCTTTCCCCGCCACCTCTCCCAGCATGTCGGCGGCTTCGTGCTGGCGCGCGGGCGGCTCGACGAGATGGTGCCGATCGGCAATGCGGCGATGGAGGATCGCACCTTCATCGAATGGGACAAGGACGACATCGACACGCTCGGCCTGATGAAGGTCGACGTGCTGGCGCTCGGCATGCTGACCTGCATCCGCAAGGGCTTCGATCTCCTGGAGCGCCATGGCGGCGTGAAGCACGATCTGGCCAGCGTCCAAGAAGACGATAAGGCCGTCTACGCCATGCTGCAGAAGGGCGATTCCATTGGCGTCTTCCAGGTCGAAAGCCGCGCCCAGATCAACATGCTGCCGAGGCTGAAGCCCGAGTGTTTCTACGATCTCGTCATCCAGGTGGCGATCGTGCGGCCGGGCCCGATCCAGGGCGACATGGTGCATCCCTATCTCCGGCGCCGCAACAAGCTGGAACAGGTGCACTACCCATCGCCCGCGCCCGAGCACGGCCCGGCCGACGAGTTGAAACAGGTGCTCCACCGCACGCTGGGCGTGCCGCTTTTCCAGGAACAGGCGATGAAGATCGCCATGGTGGCTGCCCGCTTTTCGCCGGAGGAGGCGAACGGCCTGCGCCGCGCCATGGCCACTTTCCGCCATGTCGGCACGATCCATCAGTTCGAGGAGAAGATGGTCGCCGGCATGGTGAAGCGCGGCTACGATCCCGATTTCGCGCGTCGCTGTTTCGAACAGATCAAGGGTTTCGGCGAATACGGCTTTCCCGAAAGCCACGCCGCCTCCTTCGCCAAGCTGGTCTATGTCTCTTCCTGGCTGAAATGCCACCACCCTGCGGTGTTTGCCTGCGCCCTGCTCAATTCCCAGCCGATGGGGTTCTACGCGCCGGCCCAGATCGTGCGCGATGCGCGCGAGCACGATGTCGAGGTGCGGCCGGTCGACATCAATTCGAGCGTCTGGGACAACACGCTGGAGAAGCGCGAGGACAATACGCTGGCGCTGCGCCTTGGCTTCCGCAACATAGACGGCTTCAAGGAAAAGCACTGGGCCGAGGCGATCCTTGCCCATCGTGGCGATGGTTATGACAGCCTCGAAGGGCTGTGGCGGCGTGCCCGCCTCGGACTGCCGGCCCTGAAGAAACTCGCCGATGCCGATGCGTTCCGCTCGGTGGGACTCGATCGGCGCGAGGCGCTGTGGGCGGTGCGCCGGCTGCCCGACGACGAGCCGCTGCCGCTCTTCGCAGCCGCGGCTGAGGCGCGCGAACTGGGAGAGGATGCCGACGCTGCACTGCCGAAAATGCCGCTGGCCGAACATGTGGTGGCAGACTACCAGACCACCAGAATGTCGCTGAAGGCGCATCCGATGAGCTTCCTGCGCGACCGTTTCCGCGCCGAGCGCATCTTGTCCTGCGCCGAGACCGATGCAAGCCGCGATGCCGCCTTCGTCAAGGTGGCCGGCGTGGTGCTGGTGCGCCAGCGGCCGGGCAAGGGCAACGCCATCTTCATGACCATCGAGGACGAGACCGGCATCTGCAACATCCTGCTCTGGGCGCGGGATTTCAAGCGCTTCCGCCGCGAGGTGATGTCGGCCAGGCTGGCGTTGATCGAAGGCAGGGTGCAGCGCAGCGCCGAAGGCGTGGTGCATGTGATGGCCAGCCGCATCCATGACCGGACGGCCGATCTCGGCCGCCTGTCACAGGGCCATGAGGCCAGGCTCGAACTCGCGCGCGCCGACGAATTGCTGAAGCCCGTTTACCAGCGTCCCGGCGGCCACCACCCGCGCGACGTGCGCATCCTGCCGAAATCGAGGGATTTTCACTGATTCCTGACCGCTCGTGTCAGGTCAGTTTCCTCAACGCCACCGTTACATTGGTGCCGCCGAAGGCAAAGGCATTGCTGATTGCCACCCTGACCTCCCGCTTGCGCGCCTCATTTGGCGTCACGTCGAGATCGCAGGCCGGGTCCGCCTCGCGATAGCCTATGGTGGGCGGCACCAGATCCTCGCGCAGCGCGCCAAGGCAGGCGATTATCTCCAGCGCGCTGGAGGCGCCGAGCGCGTGGCCATGCATCGATTTGGTGGACGACACCGAAAGCCTGTCGGCGTGCTTGCCGAATACGCGGCGGATGGCCTGCGTCTCGATCTCGTCATTGGCCTTGGTACCGGTGCCGTGGGCGTTGATGTAGTCGACGTCCTCGGGCGAGAGTCCCGCATCGGCAAGGCACGCCGCCATGGCAGCAACCGGCCCTTCCACCGTCGGCGCGACGATGTCGGAGGCGTCTCCCGTCATGCCGACACCGGCGAGTTCGGCCAGGATCGTCGCGCCGCGCGCGCGTGCATGCTCCAGCGTTTCGAGAACCACCACGCCCGAGCCCTCACCGATGACCAGCCCGTCGCGATCGGCGGAAAAGGGGCGGCAGGTGTCGCGCGCCTGCACTCTCAGCGCCTCCCATCCCTTGAGCACGCCCCAGATGATGGGCGCCTCGGTGCCGCCAGCAAGCATCATGTCGGCGCGTCCGAGCAACAGCTGATCCATGGCCGAGGCGAAGGCGTGGTTGCCGGTCGAGCAGGCCGAGGTGACCCCGAAGACCGGCCCCCGCAGCCCGTATTGCATGCTGACCTGGCCAGCCGGTGCACCCGTCATCGCGCGGGGGACCGAGAAGATGTCTGCACGCTTGCGACCTTCCAGGAGAATCGAGCGATAGTTCTCCTCCACCGTTTCCCAGCCGCAGACGCCAGCCCCGATTACCGCGCCGATTCGCGCCGTATTGGATGCGTCCACCACGACGCCTGCATCGGCGAGCGCCTCGCCTGCCGCGATCACGGCCAGCAGGCTGAACCGGTCCATGGTTGAAAGCCGACGGCGGTCGATGCCGTGTTCGGGCAACTGCTTGATCTCGGCCCCGATGCCGATCTTCAATTCGTGCAGGGGCACATTGGTTATCGGGCCGATGCCGCTACGGCCCTGGCGCATGGAATCCCAGATGGCCGGCGCATCAGTGCCGAGCGCACATATGCCGCCCACGCCGGTGATGACGATGCGCGGCCGTTCGGGCCCGCGACCTGAAGCCATGCCTCAGCCCTTCTTGGCGATGAGTTCGCGCACCGCGATGACGATGTCATTGACCGTTTCGAGGTTGTTCCAGACGTCGGAGGTGTTCATGTCGATCTCGACGTCATATTCTTCCTCGATGTCGAAGATGATCTCGGCCATTTCGAGCGAATGGATGGCGAGATCGGCGAGCGGGGTCTCGGGCCTGACCTCGCCCGCGTCGGCATCGGATTTCGACCGGATCATTTCGATGATCTTCTCTTGGAGCTCCTGGCTCATGCTTGACTGTCCCCCGCTTGCCTCGGTCCTTATGCATTCGTAAATCGCTGCGGGGCCAAACCGCCCCCTCGGCGAACTGTCCGGCCAGCCAATCCCCTTCGGTTCAGCTTAGGTTCCCAAACGGACCGATGCAACATATTCAAAGGTCTGTAGCACGGATGACTCGCGAGGAGGAAAAGAGAGCAAAGGATGACCAGCCATTGACCTCGACGCTCTCCGAGCCACCCCGGTTCCAGCGAATTCAGGCAACAGGACGCGTCTCCGCCGTATTTCGAGACGGCCGGACGAGGCTGGAACGGCTCTATCAGGAAGGGGCCGCCAAGATCAGGCTGCCCCGGCTGCCCGGCACGCCGCTCGAAGCGGTGCTCATCAACACCGGGGGCGGCCTCACCGGCGGCGACCGGCTGGAATGGAATGTCGAAGCCGGCCCCGGGGCGACGGTCATCGCCACCACCCAGGCATGCGAGAAGGTCTACCGGTCCTCCGGCGGCGAAGCCCGGGTCACCTGCAACCTCAAGGTGGGCGAGGGCGGGTTCCTCGCCTGGATCCCGCAGGAAACGATTTTGTTCGACCAGTCGGCCCTGACCCGCAGGCTGGAGATCGATCTGGCGCCGGACGCACGCGCCCTGATCGTCGAATCGGCGATCTTCGGGCGCACCGCGATGGGCGAGAGGGTTGTCCGGGCGCGATTTCGCGACCACTGGCGATTGCGCGTCGGGGGGAGGCTCGTTCACGCCGAAAATCTCGCCTTCGACGGGGCGGTCGACGACATCCTCCAGGAGAGGGCCGGCGGTAACGGCGCGATCGCCATGGCCACTGTCCTCCTGATAGGGGAGGGTGCCACCGAGATGCTGCCTGCCGCGCAGGCGCTTCTCGGCCCGCAGGACGGCGCCAGCGCCTGGTCGGTGGGCGGGTCTGGCAAACTTCTTGCTAGGCTTCTTGCGAGGGACGGGCACGCTCTGCGGCAGGGTCTAATTCCGCTGATGCGCCTGCTTAATGGTGAGGCAGGGTTGCCCAAAATTTGGTCAAGCTAGGGCGCCGGCGGTCGAGGGAGAATATGGAATGCAGCTGACGCCACGCGAGAAGGACAAACTGCTCATTGCCATGGCGGCCACCGTAGCGCGCCGGCGGCTGGAGCGCGGCGTCAAGCTGAACCACCCGGAGGCCATCGCCCTGATCGCGGATTTCGTGGTCGAAGGCGCGCGAGACGGCCGCTCGGTCGCCGACCTGATGGAAGCCGGCGCGCATGTCATTACCCGCGATCAGGTCATGGAAGGCATCGCGGAAATGATCCACGACGTGCAGGTCGAAGCCACTTTCCCCGACGGCGTCAAGCTCGTCACCGTTCACGAACCCATCCGCTAGGCAACATGTTCAAGGACAGATCGATGCTTCGACGCCTCGCTTTTTCACTTCCCTTCGTTCTGGCCGCATCGGCCGCTCTGGCCCACCCGCATCACGCCCATCTGGACGATTACGGCTCCTTCATGAGCGGGCTGCTGCACCCGATCTTCGGGCTCGACCATGTGCTTGCCATGGTGGCGGTGGGTCTGTGGGCTTCGCTCATCGGCGGGCGCGCGCTGTCGGTGGTCCCGGCTGCCTTTGTCGGCGTGATGGCCGTTGGTTTTCTCCTGGCGCTCGGCGGGGTCGATCTCCCGTTTGTCGAACCGCTCGTGCTTGCCTCGGTGGTTGTCCTGGGTCTGGTCGTCGCCCTTGCCGTACCTGTTCCGGTCGTCGTCGGCGCCGCGGTTGTCGGCTTCTTCGCGCTGTTCCACGGTCACGCCCACGGCCAGGAAATGGGGGCGGCCGGCATGGTTGCCTATGGCACCGGGTTCGCGATTTCCACCGCGACGCTGCACGCGGCGGGTCTGGCCGCGGGACTTGGCCTCGGGCGTGTGCTGGAGCGGGGACAAGGCCGTCTCGTCACGCGCGCGGCGGGCGCTTTGACCGTGGTGGGCGGCATCCTGCTGGCCATGCCAGCCTGAGGAGAAAAATCATGATCCCTGGTGAAATCATCGCGGCGGATGGCGACATCACCCTGAATGCAGGTGCCGAGACCGTCACCGTGATGGTGGCGAATACGGGCGACCGCCCCGTCCAGGTCGGCAGTCACTACCATTTTTTCGAGACGAATGGGGGCCTGCGTTTCGACCGCGAGAAGACACGCGGCATGCGGCTCGACATCGCCGCCGGCACCGCGGTCCGCTTCGAACCAGGACAGGAGCGTGAGGTGACGCTGGTGCCGCTTGCCGGCAAACGCGCGGTCTACGGCTTCCAGCAGAAGGTCATGGGATCGCTGTGACGCGAGGAGCGATCTTTTCCGGGCAGCCCGCCCGGCCGCCTCTACTGGACTTCGCCGCCACCAATGGCGAAGATGATGACGTCGTCATCCTCGAATTCCATGCCGAGCACGTTCTGCAGCAGGACGCGGCGGCTGTCGATGGCATGGAAGAACATGGCGCTGCTCTCGATCGCGATCCGCAACTCATCGATCGCCTCGCGATTGGCCTGCACGGCTTCGGCCACGGGGCCCTCGGACGTATTGATATCGCTGAGAAGAACGATCGAGACCTCGCCCAGATTGAAGCGGCGACGTACTTCCTGGATCGCTTCACCGGTATTCTCGATGGCCTCAAGGACGCGTTCGCGACCGTCATCCGCGCTGACCTCGCCTGTCTTCACTTCGGACCCGATGATGGAATCGCGGGCGCCGTCAGCTTCCACGCCCTGGGCGTGAGCACCGGGGGCCGCCAGCATCAGCGCGGCGGCGAGCGCCGACGATGCCAGGATGCCATACCCGTTCATCAAAATTCTCATTCCGGTCTCCCAATAGACTGTGGGCCAATTGCATCCCTGATCGCGAGAGAACGCGCCGGGACGAGGGCTGTTCCGAATTTATCCGGTTCGATGTCTGAACCGAAACTAATGCTGCGACATCAAACGAGCATGACAGGAAGGATCTGAAATGCCCGCGACAATCTCCCGCCAATCCTACGCACAGATGTTCGGCCCGACAACCGGCGACCGGGTGCGGCTTGCCGACACGGAGCTCTTCATCGAGGTCGAGAAGGATTTCACGACCTATGGCGAGGAGGTGAAGTTCGGCGGCGGCAAGGTGATCCGCGATGGCATGGGACAGAGCCAGGTGACACGCGCGGACGGCGCCGTGGACACGGTCATCACCAATGCGCTGGTGGTCGACCACAGCGGAATCTACAAGGCCGATATCGGGCTCAAGGACGGGCGCATCGCGGCGATCGGCAAGGCCGGCAACCCCGATACGCAGCCGGGCGTCACCATCATCGTGGGTCCCGGCACGGAGGCGATTGCCGGCGAGGGCAAGATCCTGACGGCGGGCGGCTTCGACGCGCATATCCACTTCATCTGCCCACAGCAGATCGAGGAAGCGCTGACCTCCGGCGTCACGACCATGCTGGGTGGCGGCACCGGCCCGGCGCACGGCACACTGGCGACCACCTGCACGCCGGGGCCGTGGCATATCGGCCGCATGATCCAGTCCTTCGACGCCTTCCCGATGAATATCGGCCTGGCGGGCAAGGGCAACGCCTCGCTGCCGGCAGCACTCGAGGAGATGGTGCTGGGCGGGGCCTGCGCGCTGAAACTGCACGAGGACTGGGGCACGACACCGGCGGCCATCGACAACTGCCTGTCGGTCGCCGACGAATACGACGTCCAGGTGATGATCCACACCGATACACTCAACGAGAGTGGCTTCGTGGAAAACACCGTTTCTGCCTTCAAGGATCGCACCATCCACGCCTTCCACACCGAAGGCGCGGGCGGCGGCCATGCGCCCGACATCATCAAGGTCTGCGGGTTGCCGAACGTCATACCCTCCTCGACCAATCCGACCCGGCCCTACACGGTCAACACCATCGCCGAGCATCTCGACATGCTGATGGTATGCCACCATCTGGACGCGTCGATTCCCGAGGACATCGCTTTTGCCGAAAGCCGCATCCGCAAGGAGACGATCGCGGCCGAGGACATCCTCCATGACATGGGCGCTTTTTCCATCATCTCCTCCGACAGCCAGGCCATGGGCCGCGTCGGCGAAGTCTTGATCCGCACCTGGCAGACCGCCGACAAGATGAAGCGCCAGCGTGGGCGGCTGAAGCAAGAGACCGGCGACAACGACAATTTCCGCGTCCGCCGCTACATCGCCAAATACACGATCAACCCGGCCATCGCGCATGGCATTTCGAAGGAGATCGGCTCGGTGGAAGTCGGCAAGCGCGCCGACCTGGTGCTGTGGGATCCGGCATTTTTCGGTGTGAAACCCATGATGGTCCTGGTCGGCGGGTCCATCGCCTGCGCGCCGATGGGCGATCCCAATGCCTCGATTCCCACGCCGCAGCCCGTGCACTATCGTCCGATGTTCGGCGCCTACGGCAAGGCGATCACCAATTCCTCCGTCACGTTCGTCTCGAAGGCGGCGCTGGAAGACGGGCTGCGCGGCAAGCTGGGCGTGGAGAAGCAGATGGTGGCCGTGGAAAACACGCGTGGCGGCATCGGCAAGCGCACCATGGTGCTCAACGATGCCACGCCTCACGTCGAGGTCGATCCCGAAACCTACGAGGTGCGCGCTGACGGCGAACTCCTCACCTGCGAGCCGGCCACCGTGCTGCCGATGGCGCAGAGGTATTTTCTGTTCTAGATTGGGCCGTATCCCATCCGACAAAGGGCGCCTTGCCGCCATGAACAAGCTCGATCGCCGGCTGAAAGTGACAGACTACGAAGCGGATTATGCCCTCTGGTGCGCTGAGCAGGGTGCCCTTCTGCGCGAAGGCCGTTTCGATGCCCTCGACCGCGAAAACCTCGCCGAGGAGATCGAAAGCTTGGAACGGAGCGAACGATACGAGATTGACAGCAGGCTGAAGGTGTTGCCCGTGCATCTCCTCAAATGGCGTTTCCAGCCAAAAGCGCGGTCCGGAAGCTGGAAGGCATCGATCCGCGAACAACGGCAGCCAATAGCGCGGCTGCTAAGGGACAGCCCTAGTCTCAAGCAGTATCCGGCGGAAATCCTGGCGGCGGAATATGAGTTGGCAATGCCGAATGCCGCCGACGAAACCGGCCTGCCGGAAGAGATCTTCCCCCCGGAATGCCCTTTCACCATCGAGCAGGTGCTCGATCAGGACTGGCTTCCCGAGGCCGCAGGACAAGAGTGAGTTTTGCCATGTATCAAGCAGTCGGATCGCCGGGCTCGCGGTTGACGCGCGTCACCTGGATGCTGGAGGAACTCGGCCAGCCCTACGAGATCGTCAAGGCCAAGCAACATTCCGACACGATGCGTCGCTACAACCCGACCGGAAAGGTGCCGGCACTGGTCGACGGCGATCTGGTGGTGACGGACTCGGCTGCCATCTGCGCCTATCTCGCCGAAAAACATGCCGACAAGGGCATGGGCGCCACGAACCCCGCCGAACGCGCGGAATTGAACTCGTGGCTCTTCTTCGCGCAATGCGAGCTCGAAGCGCCCTTGTGGAACAAGCTCAAGCACCGGATGCTTCTGAGCGAGGAGTTGCGTGCCGAGGTGGGGCCTTGGGCGGCATATGAATTCGCCCGCGAGATTGAAAATTTCGACAAGCGCCTCGGCGACCGGACCTTTACCATGGGCGAGCGCTTCACGGCTGCCGACATCATCCTGGGTCATTGCGGGCAATGGGCACGGGGCGCGAAATTCGAGATCGCATCCGAGCGCGGGAATGCCTATTTCGACCGTGTCCTGGCGCGTCCTGCGCTGGCACGGGCCAAGGAAAAGGAAGCCGCCGCATGAAACTGTCGATCAACACGGACTTCACCAAGCTGCCGCGCGCCGGCTCGGTACTGAAAGCCAACGAAGCAGGACCGGACGTCACGCCCATCGGCCGCGCGGTGCTCGCCCATGACGAGCGGCATTTGAGGCGCAAGGTTCTCGAACTCGGAGAGGGCACCAAGGTGCTCGTCGATCTTCCCGAGCCGGTCGCCCTCGATCATGGCGACATGCTGGTGCTGGATGACGGGCGCCATGCCGAGATCGTGGCGGCTGAAGAAGAGCTCTACGACATCCGCGCCAGCGACCGGTTGCATCAGGCGGAGTTGTGCTGGCACATCGGCAACCGGCATCTGGCGGCGCAGATCGAGGAAGACCGAATTCTCATCCTGCGCGACCATGTCATCAAGGCGATGCTGGAAGGACTGGGCGCCAGGGTAACCGACGTGGTGGAGCCCTTCATGCCGCTGCGCGGCGCCTATTCCGGTCATGGGCACGGCCATCACCATCACCACGAAGACGGGAAGCCTGACGCGCATGGCCGCCTGCCGGGGGATCCGCACTACGGCCACAACCATGCCTGAGGGCGCGGGCCAAGCCGCGGCACTCCTGCGGCTGATGGCCTGGCTCTCGCCGACCTTCCCGGTCGGATCCTTCGCCTACAGCCATGGGCTGGAGCGCGCCGTGCATGACGGACTCGTCGACGATCGAAAGGCACTGGTGGCCTGGATTCGCATGTTGATCGATCGCGGTTCGGCCTGGAACGACGCGCTGTTGGCCGTTGAAAGCCACAGGTGTGCCCGTGCGGGGGAAAGTATCGCCGATGTCGCCGCGCTCGCAGAGGCGCTTGCCGGCTCGCGGGAACGCCATATGGAAACGATGCTGCAGGGCGCGGCCTTCGTGGAAGCCGCGCGGCAATGGCCGATAGCGAGCGCTCCCGCCCTGCCTGACAGATGCGCCTATTGCGTTGCCTTCGGCGCCGTGGCTGGCGCGCATGGCATCGAACCGGAGGCAGCCCTTGGCGCCTATCTCCAGGCCTTCATATCCAATCAGCTGCAGGCCGCAATCCGGCTCTCCGTCATCGGCCAGAAGGACGGCGTCGGCATCGTCGCCGAGCTGGAGCCCGAAATCACCGCCGTGGCGAATAGGGCGGCGCGATCCACGCTCGCCGATCTCGGCTCGGCGACCATCATGGCCGATACGATGGCCATGCGGCATGAGACCCAGTATTCGAGGCTGTTCAGATCATGAGCCGGCTGCCGCGTTTCCATTTTGTCCAGCAGAGAGGGCCGTGGATCGCGCAATGCGCTGATCCCTTCTGCATGACGCATCTCGGGACGGATACGCTGCCGGTGATGCGTGATTTTGGCGACGGACAATGGACGTGGCGCAATCCCGTCCTGTTCGCAGCAAACCCCGATCAGTTCGGCCGCGCCTGGTGGAACGATCAAGGTCAGGAGCGATGGCGTGAATTATTGCTATCGGGCGCGCCCGTTCTCGTCCGCCACGCGATCCCGCCCACCCCGGACGCCCCGACGGGTTCGGTGGGCCAGTCCATCGGAATATTCAGGACAAGCGACGTCGAGATCGGGGAGGGTCATATGACACTGAAACTCGTGGAAAGATTGGCCGAGGTAACATGAGATCATCGCACGGACCCCTCCGCGTCGGAATCGGCGGACCCGTCGGCTCGGGCAAGACGACGCTCACGGAGAAGCTCTGCAAGGCGCTGAGCCCGCATTTCTCCCTCGCCGTGGTGACCAACGACATCTACACCAAGGAGGACGCACTGATGCTGGCGCGCCTTCAGGCGCTGCCCGAAGAGCGCATCATGGGCGTCGAGACGGGTGGATGCCCGCACACGGCAATTCGCGAGGACGCCTCGATCAACCTGCAGGCGATCGCCCAGATGAATGAACGTTTCCCTGATCTCGACATCGTCTTCATCGAATCGGGCGGCGACAATCTGGCTGCCACTTTCTCACCGGACCTGGCAGACCTGACGCTCTACGTGATTTCCGTCTGCCAGGGCGGCGATATTCCGCGGAAGGGCGGGCCCGGCATAACCCGCTCCGATTTCCTGGTCATCAACAAGGCCGATCTCGCGCCGCATGTGAATGTGGATCTCGAGTTGATGGATGTCGACGCGCGCCGCATGAGATCGGGCAAGGCCTTTGCCTTTACCGACCTGTCGCGCGGCAAGGGGATCGAAGAAATCGCCCGCTTCATCATCGAGCAGGGCGGTCTCGGCGTGGCCGAGGAGATGTCTGGGGAAGCCGCCGTCTGAGGCTGGTCGGACGCCAGCGGCAGTCTTGCCGTATCGATCAGTTGAAGGGCCGCGCCTGTCGGAGGAGAGGCGGCCGTGGAATTTGAATGCAAGGAGCAGGACCGATGTGGACAGGCATTTTGCCCGCCGTGACAACCAAGTTCGACAACGAGGGAAAGCTGGACGGCGCCGAGAACGAGCGCTGCTTCGGCCTCCAGATGGATGCGGGATGTGACGGCCTCATCGTGTGCGGGTCGCTCGGCGAAGGCCCCATGCTGGAGCTCGACGAAAAGCTTGAAATCCTGAAGATCGCGAAGTCCGCGGCATCCGGCAAGCCGGTGCTCATGACGGTGGCCGCGGCCTCGACCGCCCAGTCCGCCACCATCGCCAAAGCAGCGGCAAAAGCCGGTGCTGACGGCCTCATGGTCGTGCCGAGCCTGATCTATCACACCAACTACGACGAGACGCTCGCCACGCTGAAGGCGGTGGCCGAGGCTTCCGACCTGCCGATCATGATCTACTCCAACCGTGTGGCCTACAAGGTCGACATCACGCCGGAGATCATGGAGGAACTGGCCGGCGACCAACGTTTCGTTGCGATCAAGGAATCATCCGACGACATCCGTCGCACCACTGAGATCGTCAATCGACTTGGCGACCGCTATGCCATCCTGACGGGCGTCGACAATCTTGCCTATGAGGCATTGGTGATGGGAGCCGTCGGATGGGTGGCGGGGCTGGTGTGCGCCTTCCCGAAGGAAACGGTGGCGATCTATCGTCTGCTGAAGGCCGGGCGCCATGCCGAGGCCCTCGAGATCTATCGCTGGTTCAGGCCGCTGCTTGATCTCGACGTCTCCACCTACCTTGTCCAGAACATCAAGCGGGCCGAGGTGCACGCAATCGGCTCCAACGACCGCGTGCGCGCGCCGCGCCTGCCGCTGGCCGGCGCCATGAAGGAGGAGGTCGACCGCATCGTGCTCGACGCGATCTCATCCAGGCCGTCTTTGCCACGGATATGAGATCGGCCGCCCGAGCACGCGATTCGACATCGCGTCCTCGCGCGGTGGTCACTCCTTGGTCGACACCATGATGCCCACGCCATGGTGGAAAACCAACTTGCCGCCGTGATAGCCGGCGAGGCCGGTAAAGATGCTGGCGAGGATGGACAGGATCAGTCCATGGGGCAGGACCGAGGTCTCGTCGACCAGCCTGATACCCCAGTTCATCCCTGCGATGGCAAGGAGGGTCATCGCCGCGATGGCGTGGGTCCAGCTGCCGACGCGCCCCCTTATGCCTGCCACGAGCAGGAGTTCCGCGGTCCCCACGAGCCCGGCGGCCACGCCGGTGACGAAGGCGAAGCCCGCCGCCCAAAGCCCGGCCCGCAGGAAGAACTCGTCACCGGACCACCAATAGAAGATGTCGCAGCCGAGCGTCGCAATGACGAGCGCGATCGGGAAGTGTACGGCCATGGCATGGATAGGGTGTCCCGCGACGGCAACAGCGGATTCGATGCTCTTTTCCGTAATCGCCTCAATGACGGGATTGTCGCTGCCGCTGCTTTTCGCCATCGCATTCAACTCCTCGCATCCGGATCGGGTTTGAAGATAGGCCCGTGCACCCCCATGTCCACCCTTCGGCGGATATGGGGGTTCGGTCGTACCACTTTGTGGCGGTTCCGCTTGACAGCGCCGCCTGCAACATCAATCCCTCCTTGCATATGGCTGAGATCCGCTTCAACGAATTGGGAAAGCCGGCAGAGGCTCACAGAATGTCGACCACACAACAATACAATCCGCTGGCGCTCCAACTATTGGCTCGAGATCGCTTGAATGACGAGGAAATGGGCATCCTCAACGATCTGGCTTCCGTCACGCCCAAGCAGATGGCCATTGGCGACAATCTGGTGCTGGAAGGCGATTCGCCCACGGCCAGCTGCCTCATGCTGAGCGGATATTCGGCCCGTTATCATGTCCTCTCGGACGGCAAGCGCAACATCAGCGCGATTCACGTGCCTGGCGATTTCGTGGATCTGCACTCCCTGTTGCTGCAGCCCATGGACCACGGCGTGATCGCGCTTTCCGCTGCAAGCGTAGTGATGATCCCCCATACGCGGTTGCGCGGACTGACCGAAACCCATCCGCACCTTTCCCGGATGTTGTGGTTGAGTACGCTGGTTGACGCCGCGATGCACCGGCGCTGGCTTGTTGCTTCCGGGCGCCTGTCGCCGGTGGGACGTGTTGCCCACCTTCTTTGCGAGCTTTTCGTCAGGCTTCGTACGGTACACCAGGTGGATGGCAATCGTTTCTGGCTGCCCATGACCCAGGCGCAACTGAGTGATGCGATGGGGCTTTCGACGGTGCATATCAACCGGACACTTCAGGAGATGCGCAAGCGCGGCCTGATCGTCTGGTCGGGCGCCGACGTCGAAATCCTGGACTGGGAGGCGCTGGCATCGGCAGCCGAGTTCGATGCGGGCTACCTCAATCTGCAGACCCGGGCTCGCTGAGGGCGCCGGTCTCAGTCGAAATTCACGACGAGCCCTTCCCGAACGGCATGCTGGGCGATCAACTCGGCCAGTTCCCGATCGTCGAGCGGGCAATTAGGCAGCACGGATTTGATGCTGCGCACTGCGTTGGCGGTCGAAACGACCGGCGCTGGCCGGGTCTCGACATAATTGCGAATGACTTCATCGATGGTCATCGTGTGCTTCGCTTTCGTGGCGCCTCGTCGGCAAGCATCATGCTACAGGCGATGAAGGCGATCCGATATCACACAGGTTAAGCGAGGATGGCGTTTTCGGCCCGTACCAATTCGAGATCACCAAAGCCCAGATAGCTCGCGTCAAATTCGGCGAGTTGTTTCAATTCGCACCAGTCGAGCACGGTCACGGAGTGATCCTCGAGCAGAATCAGGCGTTGCGTCCGCAAGATTTTCAGCACCCGGTTCACATGCACCACAGACAGGCCCAGCGTGTCGGCAAGATCGGTCTGGGTGAGCGGGAGCGGGAAGGTCATCTGTCGGGCCCTGCCGGCCACCTTGAGACGCACGCAAAGTTCACAGATCAGGTGGGCCAGTCTGCCGAGCGCGCTACGGCGACCCATGGCGACAAGCCATTCGCGCGCCATTTCGGCATCGACGAGCGTATCCGCCCACAACAACTGCGTCAGCTGAGGGTGGCGTGACGAGGTTATGCGCAGCGTTTCATGATCGATCATTGCAAGGCGGCAAGGCGACAGGGTGACGACGTTCTGCGTCGTGCGCGCGAGCAGAAAATCGTGAAGATCGACAAAGTCTCCAGGAACGTGAAGAGCACTTATCTGGCGGCGCCCATTCGACAGAATCCGGTATCGTGCCGCGAAACCTTCAAGCAGCAATGAACAGGATTTGGCGGGAACCTCAGCGTCGACGATCTGGTGGCCGGCATCAACGAGACGTTGCCGGCCAATACTGCCGATAATCGGCTCGAATGTCCTCTCAGCCCCACCGAAGCGCGTGCTCCACTTGGCAATCAATGATTCTGGCAAAGCTAATTTCCGAAAATGCCGCTTAAGGGCTCGGGCGAGCCATCTCGACTTTCGGATACAAGAGATTCAGGGACCGCGCGCTTTCATTTGTTAGTCTGCAACGACTGGCGCCAAAGCGGCATGCGTTCCGTGTGGCGGGCCATTCCAAACCTTTCGGGTCAAGCGCTCAAGGATCGTCGGAACGGCCAGCCTCGTTGCTGCCGGCCCAGCTCACGGGCACGTCGACCGGCAGGTCGAGAACCATCTGCGCGTAGGTCTTGGCCTGCGGATCGTAGCGCAGGCTGGCGGTCCCGCCCCCACCGAGAACGTCGTGCAGGAGGAAGTTGAGCGCGTGGAAGCCGGGCAGCAGGAAGCGCCGCACCTCACCCTCCAGATAATGGGCGAAGAAGTCGGCGATGCGCTCCGCAGTGACCTGTTGGACGAGGAGCGCATAGTATTCCGGCTCCCGGGCAATGATCCCGATATTGGCATGGTTTCCTTTGTCGCCACTGCGGCCCCACGCCAGCGTGCGCAGTGGAAGGGAGACCGTCGGCCCTTCGAGATCTATTGCGGGAGGCGCAACAGGGGGTGGAGGGGGCTGACTCCGACCGTCGATCGGCACAGCAACAACCGCGCGCGGCACACCGTCCATTTCCACCACAACCTGGACCTGCGATTTCGGCCATAGGAAGGAGTGCACCCTGAGCACGGGAGCCGGCTTCGGGCGTCCGTGCAGCACGCCTGTAAGCCCCTGCGCCATCGCGACCCCCGGATGGGCGAATTCACGCGCGAAGACATCCAGCGCCTCGGCCTGCCGGTGGCGCAGGCCAAGCTTGACCACCACCTCGCGCGCCTCCTTGACCCGGGCAGCCGCGCCATAGGTGTCTTCCGCGCCGATCACCTCGATCGAGATCTCGTCGTAAGGGGCCATTCCCTGGCCGGCCAGCATACGAGCCGTGCGTTCGACAAGTGCCTCGGCGCTACGCCTTCCCTTGGCGCCGGCTTGCCAGCCGGCAATCATGTAGGTGGTCATGATCCGATAGCCGTCGAGATGGGTGCCGCAGACCTTGAAGTCGGGGCCGGGCGCGCGTCCCTTCGCACCGCTTACGCGGACCCGGTCAGGACCATCCTGTTCCAGGTGGACCTCGGAAAAGTCGCAGATGACGTCGGGCAGGTGATAGGATTGCGGATCGCCGATCTCGTAGACGATCTGCTCGGCCACCGTGCCGATGGAGACGAGGCCGCCGGTGCCGGCTGGCTTGGTGACGGTGAAGCTGCCGTCCTCGACGCACTCGACGATGGGAAAACCCATGTCGGGCCAGCCATCGGCAACAGCCTCCCAGTCAGTGAAGAGGCCGCCCGTTGCCTGGGCGCCGCACTCAATGACGTGGCCCGCCAGCGATCCGGCGGCCAGCCGGTCGTAGTCGTCGGCTCGCCAGCCGAACTCGTGCATCAGCGGTCCGAGCGCCATCGCGGAATCGACGACCCGGCCGGTAATCACCACATCGGCCCCCTCGTCGAGCGCGCGCGCGATGGCGCCGGCCCCGAGATAGGCGTTGAGCGAGGCAAAGCGCGCGGGCAGGGCAGCCCCGGAGAACATCTCGAGCGGCGCCGCGCGGCGGAGCGCTTCCATGTCCGGCATCAGATCGTCGCCAAGCACGACCGCGACCTTGAAGTCGAGGTCCTGTTCGCCGGCGGCCGCGAGAAAGGCGTCACGTGCCGCGTGCGGGTTCATGCCGCCACTATTGGTCACGAGACGGATACCGCGCTCGCGGATCGGTTGCAGCACCGGTTTGACGGAAACCAGCCAGTCAGGGATGAAACCGGCCTCCGGCGACTTCGCCCGAGCCCGTGCCAGGAGCGCCATCGTGACTTCGGCCAGATAGTCGCCGACGAGGTAGTCGACATTGCCCTTCTCGACGAGTTGCCGCGCGCCATGGATGGTGTCGCCCCACGCCGCCGCGGCCCCGCCAATGCGAACGGTGCGTCGGCTCAAGACTTCTCTCCGCCATCGACCACATAGGACGGTTTTCGCTTCTCGAGAAAGGCGGCAACGCCTTCCTGACCCTCCGGCCCGAGAAGGCATCGCGCGAAGCTGTCGGCCGCCATGTCGATCATGGCTTGCCTGTCCAGTCGGCTGGTGGCGGCGACCAGACTTTTGGTCTCGGCGTTGGCGCCTGGCGCGCAGCGCAGGACCCCGCCACGGATCCTGGCCTCGCGCAACGTCAGTTCGTCCGCCTCCGCGGCGAGTTCGTCGACGAGGCCGATACGCAGCGCTTCGGCGGCGTCGAACCGGGCACCTGCGAGCATCATGCGCCGCGCGACAGAAGGACCGACGCGCTCGACGACCAGCGGAGCGATCTGTGCCGGGGGAATGCCCAGCATTGTCTCGGTCAGTGCGAATTGCGAGTCCACGGTAGCGACGACGAAATCGCCGGCGCAGGCAAGCCCCAGCCCGCCGGCCACCGCCGCGCCCTCGACAAGCATGACCGTTACCTGCGGAAGCTCCCGGATGAGATGGAAGAGTTCGCCCGCCTGGCGGCTGAAGGCGGCTACATCCTCATGGGAAGTGTGCCCCGACAGGATGTTCTGAAAGTCCTTGAGGTCGCCGCCGGCACAGAAGATCCCACCCCGCCCGCGGAAGGTGACGCCCCGGATCGCGCGGTCAGCACGAAGCGCGCGTGCCGTTGCCGCCAGTTCCTCCGCCATTCGGGCCGACAGCGCGTTTCGTGCCTGCGGCCGATTGAACCAGATCGTGAGCCATGGCCCGGCACGCTCAAGGACAAGCGTTTCGGGCTGCGGGTAAGCAATCATCGCGTCCGATCCTCCCTTCGGATGGACCGCCATGTTACGGTAAGGACGCGCCCGGGGCGACAGGGCAGGGCCCATCGCCAACATGTTTCGCCGGGAAACGCTAGGTCCTGGCGGGGGCGTAGGTGAAGTGATGGAAGCGCGCACGCGCCGCCTGCCCGCTGGTGTCGAAAGCCGCCATGCCCACGAAGGCGCCGGTAAAGGAGCCGTGCTCGCCGCGTCCCGCCTCGTCGGAAATGAGGCTGGCATCGAGTTCGAGCTCGAGCGCCTGCCACTCCTGCCCCGTGCGGTAGAAGAGCTTCTCGCTGGCGCCGTCGATCTCCATCGCGAGGCCGACCGGACCGGCCGGTGGCAGGGGGATCGGTAGTGCCAGGGGAAATGCCAGCCGACCGTCAGGCCAGTCGGCGGGGCACGACATCACGGTCAGCACGCGCCCCAATTCCGCGTCGTGCGTGACGGCCAGAAAATGGAATTTGTGGCGGTTGTAGTAGTGAACGATCCCGGCCGCCTGCTGATAGGTCCCTGGAGAAAAGTCCAGCGTGGTCTCGGCGCGGAAGGCGAAATGCTCCTGCCGACGGGCGACCAGCGCCTGCTCGAACCAGCTGCCGATCGATTCACGGCCGAATAACGTCAGGCGCCCTGGCTGTTCGCTGAGCGAGAAGATGCGTTCGGGCTGGGGCGTGCGCAGCCATTGGAATTCGGGTGGCAGCGTCTCGCCTTCGAATCCACGGCGGATGGGCGCGGCGGCGGGGAGCCGCGCGGCCTCGCCGGGAGCCGGCACCTCGACATTGGGCACCTGGCCGCCATGGGCGAGATAGAGCCAGCCATCTTCGCTCCACACACACTTCTGGATCGCGGTTTCGCGCCCGAGCGGCGAGCGCTTCGTGCCGGGCAGGGGCCGAGAGCAGAGATGGGTGTGATAGGTCTGCCCGTCCGGCGTCTCCACGATCTGGCCGTGCCCCGACCGCTGCAGCACGGCGCCTGGCGCATCCTTCGAAGTAATGGGGTGGATGAGCGGGTGAAGCTCATATGGCCCCTCGATGCGGCGCGCGCGCGCCATGGTGACGGCATGGTCGTATCCCGTGCCGCCTTCGGCGGTCGTCAGATAGTACCAGCCGTCGCGCTTGTAGAGATGCGGCGCCTCGACAAGGCCGTGCGCGCTGCCGGGAAAGATGTTCCTGACCGGCCCGATCAGCTTGCCGGCCGCATGGTCCCATTCCTGCAGGAGAATGCCGTCAAAAGACGGGTGTTTCGGCTGCCCGCCGATACCCGTCGAAACATGGTTCCAGACCATGTTGACGAACCATTTGCGGCCGTCGTCGTCGTGGAACAGCGACGGGTCGAAGCCGCTCGAATTAACGTAGGACGGGTCGGACCAGGGCCCCTCGATCGAAGGCGCGGTGACGATGTAGTTGTGCGCGTCCTTGAAGTTGCCATCGAGCCGTTTGACGTCGGTATAGACCAGCCAGAACAGGCCGTCGGCGTGAGACAGGCAGGGCGCCCAGATGCCGCAGGAATCGGGGTTGCCCCTCATGTCGAGCTGGCTGGCGCGGGTCAGCGGCCGCGCCACCAGCGTCCAGTTCACCAGATCGGTCGAATGATGGATCTGCACGCCCGGATACCATTCGAAGGTGGAGGTCGCGATGTAGTAGTCCGCCCCGACCCTGCAGATCGAAGGATCGGGATTGAAGCCGGGCAGGATGGGATTGATGATGGTTGCCATCAGTGCTTTCTTTCTGGTCCCTTCCGTTCCGCGGAGGCCGCCCACAGATTGATGTCGGCTTCGCGCGCATGCTGGTCGATCTCGGCCAGCTCGTCTGCGGTAAAGTCGGGTGCGGCGAGCGCGCCGACGCAATCCTCCACCTGCTCGGGCCGGCTTGCGCCGATCAGGGCGGTGGTGACGCGGCCGCCGCGCAAGACCCAGGCGATCGCCATCTGGGCCAACGTCTGCCCGCGCCTTTCCGCGATCGCGTTGAGCGCGCGGATGCGTTCGAGATTGTCGTCGCTGAGGAACTCCGTGCGCAGCGATTTGCCTTGCGCCGCGCGGCTGCCCTCGGGAACGCCCTTGAGGTACTTGTCGGTCAGCATGCCCTGGGCGAGTGGGGAAAAGACGATCGATCCGATGCCGAGATCGTCCAGCGTGTCGAGCAGTCCGTCATCCTCCACCCAGCGATTGATCATCGAGTAGCTGGGCTGGTGAATGAGACAGGGCGTGCCGAGTTCCTTCAGGATCGCCACCGCCTCGCGGGTGCGCTGCGAATTGTAGGACGAGATCCCCGCATAGAGCGCCTTGCCTGACCGCACGGCCTGATCCAGCGCGCCCATGGTTTCCTCGAGCGGCGTGTCGGGATCGAAACGGTGCGAATAGAAGATGTCGACATAGTCGAGACCCATGCGCTTCAGGCTCTGGTCTAGGCTCGACAGGAGATATTTGCGCGAACCCCACTCCCCATAGGGCCCGGGCCACATGAGGTAGCCGGCTTTGGTCGAAATGATCATCTCGTCGCGATAGCCCGCGAAATCGGTGCGCAGTATCTCGCCGAAGGCTTCCTCCGCCGATCCGGGCGGCGGTCCATAATTGTTGGCAAGGTCGAAATGGGTGATCCCGAGGTCGAAGGCCTTGCGGCAGATCGCCTGTTTGGTCGCGTGCGCGGTGTCATGGCCGAAATTGTGCCAAAGCCCGAGCGACAGCGCCGGCAGCTTGAGGCCGGAAGTCCCGCAGCGATTATAGACCATCCGCTCGTAGCGGTCCTCGGCCGGTTGCCAGCGCATGTGATTCTCCTTCTTCCTCACGCGACCTTTTCGTCGGCGACGGGGAGTGAGAGATCAAGCGCTTCCTTCGGCGAGAGGGCTGCCGGCCGTTCGCATGTCGTCCGCATGGTCTCGAAGCGGCCGCTTTCGCCCGACCGCAGGATGCCGGTCATGATGTCGACCACATGCAGCGCGAATTCGCCCGAACAGCGGTGCGCGCGATCCTCCATGATCGCGAGCGCCATGTCGGCCAGCCCCACGGCGCGATAATTCGCCAAATCCCGGCCACCGGGATCCTGGTTCACGACGCCGAAGGCATGGTCCCAGGGTTCCGACGGGGTCGCCGGCTCGGCCTCACGGGTAAAGCGCACTTCGCCGCCGAAGAAGTTAGGGTCGGGAAGGAAGAGCGAGCCCTCCTCGCCATAGATTTCCAGCGGCGCATGGCCGTGATTCCACACGTCCCAGCTGGCGTTCAGCGTGACGACCGCGCCGTTCTCGAATTCCAGCAATGCGTGGATGGTGGTCGGCGTGTTGACCTCGATCGTCTGGCCGCGGCGCGGTTCGGAGGTGATGGTGCGCTGGCGCGCGGGGATCGACGTCAGGGCAGCGACCTGCCGCACGGGGCCGGCAAGCTGGACGAGATTGGCGAGGTAATAGGGTCCGAGATCGAGGATCGGGCCGCCGCCGGGCTGGAAGAAGAAGTCGGGGTTGGGGTGCCAGTGCTCCATGCCGTGGCCCATGACATGGGCCGTGCCGCTGGTGATCTTCCCGATCAGCCCGCTGTCGACGATGTGACGGCCATGCTGGTGCGCGCCGCCCAGGAACGTGTCGGGAGCGGAGCCGATCCTGAGGCCCTTCTTGCGCGCCAGGCTGGCCAGCTCCAGCCCCTCCTCGACCGTCAGCACGTAGGGCTTTTCCGAATAGACGTGCTTGCCCGCTTCAAGGATGGCGCGCGAGACCTCGTAATGGGCGGCGGGAATGGTGAGGTTGACGACGATGTCTATGTCTTCGGCGGCAAGCAACCCGGAAACCGTGTCCGCGCGGATCGAATACTCTTTCGCCTTGGCAGCGGCGACCGTCTCGTCGAGATCGGCACAACCGCGCATCTCGATGCCACGAAAGAGCGGCGCCAGGCGCAGATAGGTCGTCGCGATGTTGCCACATCCGATGACGCCGATGCCCAGTCTGCGTTGCATGTTTCTACTCCTGGAATTGTTGGGCGCTCGTCAGCGAGCGGCTGGCGAAGCGCTTCACGTCGCTTGGGTTGTCGTGTTCCATGACGAGGATCTTGGCCGCGGTCCGCTCGCGCAGCGCCTTCATGATCCCGGGCCAGTCGAGGACACCGTGGCCGACATCGGCCCATCCATCCTCTTCCTTCGCCTCGCCTTCCGGCGCGATATCCTTGACATGGGCAGCAACGATCCGCGTGCCGTATTCGCGAATCCAGGCCATCGGATCGGCGCCGCCACGGACGACCCAGGCCACGTCGATCTCCCACCCTATCTCCGGCGCGGCGTCGAGGATCACGCGCATCGGCACGATGCCGTCCGTGCCCTCGAACTCGAAATCGTGATTGTGCCAGGCGAAGGCGAGGCCGGCCTTCGCGCAGGCCTCGTTGACCGCGGCGAGCCGGGCTGCGAAACCGCGCCATCCCGCTTCGTCCACCGGCCGCAGGTCCGCCGCGACGTGGGGGCAGATCACCGTGGCGACGCCAAGCATTTCGGCGATGGATCGGGCCTTGTCGAAATCATTCTCCAGCAGATCGAGGCTGAAATGCGCGGTCGGCATGGAAAGACCGTGCTTGTCGAGCAGGGCGCGCAGCGCGGTCGGGTCTTCATAAAGGCCTCCGAAGCCTTCGACATTGTGGTAGCCGGCCGCCGCCACCATCGCCAGGGCATCATCCCAGGGCGTGAAGTTGCGGGCACTGTAAAGTTGGAAGGACCAGGTCATCGTTGGCTCCATCGGGAAGGAGAAAGGGACGGCTCAGAGACGCTCGCCATGCGTCGCGTCGAAAATCGAGGCGCGGCCGGGATCAAAGCCGACGAGCACGCGCTCGCCTGGGCGCGGCACCTTGTCGGTCTCGGCGCGCACTGTCAGGCTTTCACCTCCATAGCGGGTCCAGACCAGCGTGTCAGACCCCATCGGTTCGATGATCTCGACCTCGACTTCCGCCGTCACCGGCATCTCGTCGGCGCCATGACCGAGGACAACATGTTCGGGACGAAGGCCCAGTTCGACCTGGCGCCCCTCTGGGCCGGGCCCGGCGAAATCGTACCGCGAGAGATCGACGCTGATGTCACCGGACTTGAAAACGGGTGCGCTGTTGGTCTCGATGCTGCCCTCGAAGAAGTTCATGCCCGGCGAACCGATAAAACCTGCCACGAAACGGTTGACCGGCCGACTGTAGATTTCCTGGGGCGTGTCCAGCTGCTGGATGACCCCGCCCTTCATGACCGCGATGCGATCGGCCAGGGTCATGGCTTCGATCTGGTCGTGGGTGACATACACCATGGTGTTGCCGAGCTTCTGGTGCAGCCTCTTGATCTCGACGCGCAGCTCGCCGCGCAGCTTGGCATCGAGATTGGAGAGCGGCTCGTCGAACAGGAAGACCTCGACATCGCGGACCAGGGCGCGCCCGATCGCCACGCGCTGGCGCTGGCCGCCGGAAAGTTCAGCCGGCCTTCGCGCCAGCAGCGGCTCGATCTGAAGGATCGAGGCTGCGCGTGCCACGCGCTCCGCGATCTCGGCCTTCGGTAGCCGGGCGTTCTTGAGCCCGAAGGACAGGTTGCCGGCGACGCTCATCTGCGGATAGAGCGCATAGGACTGGAAAACCATCCCGATGCCGCGGTCCTTCGGCTCCTCCCAGGTCACGTTCTTGCCATTGATGTGGATCTGCCCGGCCGTGACGTCGAGCAGACCGGCGATGCAGTTGAGCAGCGTGGACTTGCCGCAGCCCGACGGGCCCAGCAGGACGAGGAACTCGCCTTTTCCAATCTCCAGATTGAGCGATTTCAGCACCTCCACGGCGCCGAAGCTCAGCGACACGTCCCGAACGATGACGCTCGACATTCGGCTATCTCCGTCTAACCCTTGACTGCGCCAGCGGCGATGCCGCGGACGAACAGCTTGCCCGAAATGAAGTAGATGATGAGCGGCACGAGACCCGTGAGCAGCGTTGCCGCCATGTTGACGTTGTATTCCCGCACGCCCTGCACCGAATTGACGATGTTGTTGAGCTGGACCGTCATCGGATAGGTGTCGGGCCGGCCATAGACGACGCCGAACAGGAAGTCGTTCCAGATGCCGGTGACCTGGATGATCAGCGCCACGACGAAGATCGGCAGCGACATCGGCAGCATTATCTTGAAATAGATGCCCCAGAACCCCGCCCCGTCGACCCGTGCCGCCTTGAACAGTTCCACCGGGATCGAGCTGAAATAGTTGCGGAACAGCAAGGTGAGGATGGGCATGCCGAAGATGGAATGGACCATCACCAGGCCCCAGATCGAGCCGTAGAGTCCCATTTCGCGCAGCAGGATGACGATCGGATAGAGCATCACCTGGTAGGGAATGAAGGCGCCGATGATGAGGATCGTGAAGAAGGTGTCCGCACCCTTGAAGCGCCAGTTGGCAAGCGCGTAGCCGTTGATCGAGGCGATGGCGATCGACGCGATCACCGACGGGACGGTGATGCGCACCGAATTCCAGAAGCCTCGTGAAAGTCCGTCGCAGTTCAGGCCCGTGCAGGCCTCTGCCCACGCTTTCACCCAGGGCTCGAAAGTGATCTCGACCGGCGGCGCGAAGATGTTGCCGAAGCGGATCTCCGGCATGCCCTTCAGCGAGGTCACGACCATGACGTAGAGCGGCAGCAGGTAGTAGACGGCCACCACGAACAGCGTGCCGTAAACGACGATGTTGCGTCTCGAGACGATGCGGCGGGGACGCGGCCCGTAGGGTTCGGATCTCGCCCCGTTCCAGCCTGCGGTGGTCGGGTCGGTTTCGGCGGCGGTGGCCGCCGTGCGGATATCAGCCATGACGCCGTCTCCCGAATTCAAGATAGGCCCACGGGATCAGGACGATGAGGACCGACAAAAGCATCATGGTCGAGGCGGCAAAGCCCTGGCCGAGATTCTGCGCCTGGAACATCATGTCGTAGACATATTTGGCCGGCACCTCCGACGCGATTCCGGGACCGCCGCCGGTCTGGGCCACGACAAGGTCATAGACCTTGACGATACCGGAAGCGATCAGCACCAGCGAGGTGATGAGCACACCGCGCATCATGGGGATCACGATGAAGATGTAGGTCTTCCACATCGGAATCCCGTCCACCCGGGCCGCTTTCCAGATGTCCTCGTCGATGCCGCGCAGTCCCGCCAGCATGAGGCACATGACCAGTCCCGTGCCCTGCCAGAGGGCGGCGATGAGAATCCCGAAGATCACGATGTTGGTATTGTAGAGCGGATCGAAACTGAAGCTCGTCCAGCCGAGGTCGCGCACGACCTGCTGAAGGCCGAAATCGGGATTGAGCAGCCACTGCCACACCAGCCCCGTCACGATGAACGAGAGCGCGAAGGGATAGAGGAAGATCGAGCGGAACGTGTTCTCGAAGCGGATCTTCTGGTCGAGCAGCGCTGCCAGGATGAAGCCGATCACCAGCGAGAAGATCAGCATGCAGATGCCGTAGATGAACAGGTTCTGGATCGAGATCATCCAGCGCGTCGAGGACCAGAGCCGCTCATACTGCTCGATGCCGACGAAATTCAGCCGCGGCAGGAGGCGCGAATTGGTGAAGGAATAGACGACCGTCCAGATCGTGCCGCCCGCGAAGATGACGAGCGCGGTCAGGATCATCGGGATCGAAGCGATCTTTGCACTGAGGTTTCGAAACAGCCGGGTGGGCCGTCGGGTCTGCGCCTGCATGATGCGCCTCTGCCGCTGGGCGAAAAGGTGACGCCGGCTCCCAGGGTCGGGAGCCGGCGCCGTCTGGGAGGCTTTAGTCGGCCTGCGAGATGATGGTGGCGAACTGCGCCTGGGCGTCTTCCGCCGTCATCTCCGAATTGAAGAACTCGGTCATCAGATCGTTGATCTGCGTGACCGTGTCCTGGCTCAGCACCTGCTCGACGGCCGGCACCGTATTGCCTGCTGCAAGGATTTCGAGGCCCTTCTTCATGCAGTCATTGGCGGCCTCGAGGTCGACATCGCCGCGCACCGGAAGCGAGCCCTTCTTGAGGTTGAAGGCCACCTGCGTTTCCGGCGAAAGCATGATGCGGGCGAGTTCGAGCTGGGCGTCCGACTTCTCGGCGTCATCGAGGACGGGGAAGTAGAACGCGTCGCCGCCGGTGGCGATGACGTCATGGACACCGAGACCGGGCAGGCAGCTGTAATCGTCGCCCGCGACCAGGCCGGCAGCCTGGAAGTCGCCCTGCGCCCAGTCGCCCATGATCTGGCCGCCCGCGTCGCCGGAGATCACGAGGTTGGTCGCCTGCTGCCATTCGACCGCATTCGACCCCCTTGACATCTCGCGGGCATCGTCGGCCGCCGCAAAAACCCTGGCCACCTCTTCTCCGGCGGAAAATTCGGCGTCCTTGTCGCCATAGACCTGGTTGAAGACGTCCGGTCCACCAAGCCCCACCATCAGGACCTGGAACAGCCCGGCGGCCTGCCAGGACTGGCTGCCGAGCGCCAGGGGGACCTTGCCCGCCTCACGCAGGGCCGGCGCAGCCTCGACGAACTCGTCCCAGTTGGTGGGAACGTCGACGCCAGCGTCTTCGAAGGCCTGGTTGGACAGCCAGAGCCACTGCCATGAGTGGATGTTGATCGGCGCGCAGTAGATCCTGCCGTCGAGCGTGCAGCCGTCAAGAAGCGACGGCGGGTTGACGATGTCGCGCCAGCCATCTTCCTCGGCGATTTCGGTCAGGTCGCGGAACAAGCCTGCCTCAACCAGTTCCTCGGCCTGGCGGCCGTGGTTGAACTGAGTGGCACCCATCGGATCACCCCCGAGGAGGCGGCTGACGAAGACGGATCGCGCGGTGGGGCCGCCACCGGCGATGGCGCCATCGATCCAGGTATGGCCGGCCTCCTCGAAGGCCCTGGCGAATTCGGCGACGCCTGCGGCTTCGCCGCCCGAGGTCCACCAGTGGGTGACTTCGAGTTCGGTGGCATGGCTGGCGGTAGTGAAAGCAACACTTGCGGCGAAGGCAGCGGTCAAAAGCCCGTAGCGCATCAGATTTCCTCCCTGAAACTGTAACGTTACAGATAGGAGCGTAGCGAAAGAAAAATACGCTGGCAACGGCCTGAGCGCATCAGGCTCATATTTTTTTCGAATGACGAATTAAATGGTCGGGCCCGTTTGGCGGCGGTTGTATGCTTGCGCACCGCAGCAAAACCGGGTCTCTGCAGCTCTAAGTCCTTCTAACTTAAGGTTGTGCGCTGCAACCTGAGGGGGCGCTTTACGCTCTCCTGGGACGCGCGCTATCCGAATTCCTGCTCGGCCAAGCGTTGGAAGTCAGGAAAAGTCTGTAACGTTACAGGAGCCGCTTGGCGCTTTGGCGACCGTGGTGTAAACGGGTGGGCGGAGAAGCAGGCGGGACATGATGAGCAGTCGAGGTGAATATGACGGGCGGGGTGGCGAGGCGCCCCGCACCGACGGCGGCCAGCCGACGCTCAAGACCATCGCCTTCATGACCGGGCTCGGCGTGACGACAGTCTCGCGCGCATTGAAGGATGCGTCCGACATTTCTCTCGACACGCGCCGCCGCGTGCAACTGGTGGCCCGTCAGATTGGCTATCGCCCGAATCGCGCCGGGGTCCGCCTTCGGACGGGCAAGACCAACGTGATCAGCCTCGTGCTGGATACCGACGAACAGCTCATGGGATTCGTGTCGGACATCATCTCGGGTATCTCCGGGCATCTGGCCGCAACGCCATACCACCTGATCGTCACCCCTTATTCGCGCAAGTCCGACCCGATGGACCCGATCCGCTATGTCGTCGAGACCCATTCGGCCGACGGCATCATCCTTTCGCGCACCGAGCCCGAAGATGCCCGCGTCCGCTATCTGGCCGAGCGCAATTTTCCGTTTGCGACGCATGGCCGGACTTCCGGCAGCATCGCCCACGCCTATCATGACTTCGACAACGAGGCTTTCGCTCGCCTGGCCGTCGACAGGCTGACCGCGCTCGGCAGGAGACGTATCGCGCTCCTGGCGCCCCCGACGAGGCTGACTTACCATCAGCACATGCTTCGCGGCTTCAGGCAGGGCCTGGCCGAAAGCCCCGCCAGGGAAATCCCGTTCACCGAGGCGAGCATCGATCAGCCCATTGAGGCGATACGCGACGCCGCGCGCAGCCTGGCCAAGCGCGACGAGAGGCCGGACGGCTTCATCTGCGCCAGTGCCGCTTCGGCACTCGCCCTTGTCGCCGGTGTGGAGGAAGCCGGCCTTGTCATAGGCAAGGATTTCGACGTGGTCTCCAAACAGTCGGCCAACATCCTCCCCCTGTTCCGGCGGGAGATCCAGGTGGTCAACGAGGACTTCCGCAAGGCGGGAGATGAACTGGCGCGCAGCGTGCTGGCGTTGATCGGTGGCGAGCGGCCCGAAAACCTCGGCTCCCTCTATGTGCCCCACGCGGTGCAGACAGGCATCTGAACCGGCTGGGAATGATCAGGGCAGCCAGGTGGCGTAATCCGAGACGAGAAGGCGCCAGGGCGCTTCGTCTTCCTCGATGTCGGCGAAGCGGCTCACCGGTTCGGCGAACACATTGTCGGTCTGGTCGTCATTGACCGTTGAGATCTCGCCAATGAGCAGGTCGCCTTCTTCGGCCCAGAAGGCGTGCCAGATGCCGGGTAGAAGGGTCACGCTCTCGCCGGGCAAAAGCCTGAGCACGCCGCCGGCGGGCAGTTCGTGCATCCTGGCGTCGACCGCAACTTTCACAACCGCATCGGGATCGATACTCCCGTCGGGCGCCGACATGTGAAGCTCGATCGCAAGCGTTCCGCCCCCGCGATTGACGATGTCTTCGGCTTTCACCCGATGCCGGTGCATCGGCGCGAGTTGGCCCTTGCGCGAGATCATGATCTTTTCGGCGTAGAGCATGCCGCGCCCGAGGGCGAGATCGGCTGGATGTCCATTGCGAACGGTGAAGAGCAGCAGGCCGGTCGAGTTGAAGTCTCCGCGGCCGTAATCGGTGACATCCCACCCCAGCCTTGCGTCGATGAGGCCGGACAAGTCGGCGCGATGTTCCTGCATCATGCCAGGCGAAAGGTCGGCGAAGGGTGGCAGGACATAGCCGTGAGCGGCGATGAACGCCTGGCCCTCGCGCAGGAGGGCGTTGATCTGGGATCGCTTCACGCTGTGGCTCCCGGGACAGTCGGAAGCGCGACACTACGCCAGATGCGCCGAGCATTCACCCCGCGCAATATCCCAGGAAACGAAAAAGGGTCGGCCGCGAGTGCGGCCGACCCTCCAGGCGCGGTGTCCCCCGCTACCCTTTAATTGCCGTTGGTGTGCTTATCGATCATCGCACGGGCTTCTTCGACCAGCGCGGCTGCGTCGAGACCCTGAGCCGTCATCTCCTCGATCCAGGAGTCGATCAGCGGGGATGCGGTGTCGATCCAGCGCTGGGTCTCTTCCTCGTCGAGCGTGATGATGTTGTTGCCCAGCTCTTCGGCGATGCCGAGGCCGTAGACGTCGCCCTCGTCCATGACGCGGCCGAACATGGCAGCGGTCTCGATACCGGAATTGGCGTCGATCACGGCCTTGAGGTCGTCGGGCAGTGCCTCATACGCATCCTTGTTCATCGCGAAGACGAACAGCTGGGTATAGAGGCCGTTGGCGCCGGAGAAACCGGTGTGGTTGGTCACAAGCTCGCTGATGCGCAGCGAAGGCGTCACTTCCCACGGAACCGTCGTGGCGTCGATGACGCCGCGCGACAGCGATTCCGGCACCTGCGGCACGGGCATGCCGACCGGCTCTGCGCCGAGCGCGACCAGCATCTCGTTCACCACGCGCGAGCCGCCGCGGATCTTGAGGCCGCTCATGTCGTCGAGGCTCTCGATCGGACGGTTCGAGTGGATGAGACCGGGTCCGTGCGTGTGCCAGGCGATGACCTTGACGCTGTCGAATTCGTCAGTGCAGTGGGTTTCGCAATATTCGTGGAACGCCTTCGAGGTGATCTCGCCATCCACCATCATGAAGGGCAGCTCGAACGGCTCCGTCGAGGGGAAGCGTCCGGGCGTGTAGCCCACGATGGTCCAAACCAGATCGACGACGCCATCCTGCGCCTGGTCGAACAGCTGGGGCGGCGCGCCGCCCAGCGACATCGCGTGGTAGAGCTCGATCGAGATGCGGCCATCCGATTCCTCTTCGACCTTCTGGGCCCACGGAGTGAGCGCATTGGCCGGGATGGTCGCCTGTTGTGGCAGCATCTGGTGCAGGCGGAGCGTGACTTCCTGGGCGACAGCCGAGGTTGCCATGGCTCCGACGGCCACTGCCGAAATGAGCAAAGTCTTGAGTTTCATCATATCTGCCAGTCCTCCCTTGCAGCTAGATTGTTATATCGTAGAACTTTCTTCGGTAAAAGAGGCGTTTCATCCAAAAATTTCGCCCACAGATTGCAGCGCCCGCCGCCTGGGGCGCGAGCTAAAAATGCTTATGCGGCCGGATCTTGGCCTTCAGGTGGAGACGAGTTTCAGCCCTGGAACGCGCTCGATGAGCGAACTGTCCTTCATGACGAAGTCGAGGTTCTGGCGGGCCAGCCGCGCATGCTCGCGGCCGAGCGCTTCAGCGCGTGAACCCTCGCGCATCTCGATGGCGTGCACCAGCGCCCGATGATGCGCCTGGCCGATCACCAGCGAGGCGCGGAAGGCCGGGATGTCGGTCTGGGCGTTCAGGAACGCACTTGGCCCGGCAAAGGGAAGCTGCGTGGCGTGCTCGATCTGGCGCTGGATGATCCGGCTGCCGGACAGTTCCGCCAGCAACTGGTGGAACTGGGCGTTCAGGTCCTCGTATTTGATGAAATCGAGCTGGTCGACGGGAACCGCGACGATCGGGTCGAGTTCGGCCACGATCGCCCGCAACTGCGCCAGCCGGGCAGGGGCCACCCCGCGTTCGGCCGCAAGCCGGGCCGCCGTGCCCTCCAGCACGCCGCGCAGTTCGATCGCATCGGCCACGTCGGCCACCGTGAAGGCGCGGACCGAGTAGCCGCCGGAGGGAATCGCGTCCAGGATGCCCTCCTGTTCCAGGCGCGCCAGCGCTGCGCGCACGGGGGTGCGGGAGATGCCCAGGCGCTCGCTGATATTGACCTCGGACAGCCGCTCGCCCGGCGCGATTTCGCCGGAAAAGACGAGGTCGCGCACGCCCAGAACGGCCTTCAGCGATTGCGAGGCCGTGCGTTCCTGTTTCGGTGGCTGTCCCATCGGCTGGTCCCAGGCTTTCCGGAGGCGGGGGTCGACATCAAACCGGTACAAACTGTATACAACCCCGTCAAGAGCGGGTCGCCCATGCGACCCCTCTGTTGCGCTATTAAGCAGTATCGACCACAGGAGAGACATCGCATGACTTCCCCAACGACCGGAACCGGGCTTGCCAAGCCGCCTTACCGCGCGGACCATGTCGGCAGCCTGCTGCGTCCCGATTCCGTGAAGGAAGCGCGCCGGAAATTCTATGACGACAAGTCGATCGACAAGGCGGAACTGGCGGTCGTCGAGGACGAGGCGATCCGGGATGCCATTCGCATGCAGGAGGAGGTCGGTCTCCTCGCGGTCACCGACGGCGAGATTCGCCGCTCCTTCTGGCATTACGACTTCATGGGCGAGCTGGACGGCTTCACGCTGGACCAGCGCGACGAAGGCGTGCAGTTCCATGGCGTCAAGCTGAGGCCGATCCATCCGACGATTACCGGCAAGCTCGACTTCCCCGACGATCACCCGATGCTGGCCCACTACCGCTTCGTGGCCGAGAACACGAAGGTGACGCCGAAAATCTCGATCCCCGGCCCCAGCTGCTGCCATTTCCGCACCGCGCGCGCCGACATCCATCCTGCCGAATATGCCGATCTCGACGTGCTCTTCGCCGATCTGGCCAGGACCTACGCCAAGGCCGTGCAGTCCTTCTACGATGCCGGCTGCCGCTATCTCCAGATGGACGACATCTTCTTCGCCTATCTGTGCGATCCCAAGCACCGCGAGGCCAAGAAGGCGGAAGGCCAGGATCCCGACTGGCTGATCGACCGCTATGCCTGGATGATGAACGAGGCGATCAAGGACCGCCCGTCCGACATGGTGATCGGCATGCATATGTGCCGCGGCAATTTCCAGTCGACCTATGCGGCCGAAGGCGCCTACGACCCGGCCGCCGACGCGATCTTCAACAAGACGGACGTCGATATCTACTTCATGGAGTATGATTCCGACCGTTCCGGTGGCCTCGAGCCGCTGAAGCTCCTGCCCAAGGGCAAGAAGCGTGTGCTGCCGGGCTTCATCACCACCAAGACGCCCGAGATGGAGAACCTGGACGACCTCAAGCGCAAGTTCGAGGAAGCCTCCAAATATGCCGATCTCGACCAGCTGGGCATCGCCCCGCAATGCGGCTTCGCCTCCACCGAGGAGGGCAACAAGGTCACGATGGACGACCAGAAGCGCAAGCTGGAGCTGGTCGTGAAGACGGCCGAGGCGATCTGGGGCGGCGTCGACCGCTGACCGCCATCGACCGGCATTCGGGCTGGTCCGGAGATGGCCGCGGGATTGCGCGGCCATCGCTGCTCGGGCATCATCGACGTGTCGGGACCGGCACAAGTGATTTGGGCGGGAGCAATCTGTGAGGCATGTAGCCATTTCGCGCGCCGGTGAGCGGGCGCCGCTCCTGTTCGCGCTCCTGGCCTTCTGCATTGCGCTGGCAGGCTGCACGACCATCGCGCTGCCGCAGCCGCCGCCTCCCATACAGAACGAGCGCTACGCAGCCATCGTGGTCGACGCCTCCGATGGTCGCGTGCTCTACCAGGTTCACGCCGACCAGCGTCGCTTTCCTGCCTCTCTCACCAAGATGATGACGGTGCTGATGCTGTTCGAGGCGCTCGACCAGGGGCGTATCACCAAGACGACCGCCATTCCGGTTTCCGAATATGCCCGTGCCCGCCCGCCGACCAAGATCGGTTTCGCCCGCGGCGGCACGATCGACGTCGACACCGCCATTCGCGCCCTGCTGATCCGATCTGCCAATGACGTGGCCAGCGCGGTGGCCGAGTTCCTGGGCGGTTCGGAGGAGCGTTTTGGCGAGATGATGACGGCGCGCGGGCGCGAACTCGGCTTGCGCGACACCGTCTTTCGAAACGCGTCGGGCCTGCCTGATTCGGGCCAGGTGACGACGGCGCGCGACATGGCGGTGCTGGCGCTGGTCCTGCGGCGGAATTATCCGCACCATTACCATTATTTCGGCAATCGCAACTTCACCTATGCCGGCCGCGAGATCAGAGGCCACAATGAGTTGCTTGGCCGCGTGGCGGGTGTGGACGGTTTGAAGACCGGGTTCATCCGTGCTTCCGGCTTCAATCTCGCGACCTCGGCCATGCGCGGTGGCCGCAGCGTCGTGGCTGTCGTGATGGGCGGGGAGACCGCGGCGAGCCGCAACGCGCACATGGAACGGCTGATCGAAGAGTTCCTGCCGTTCGCCAATGCCGGCTCGCCGGGCGGCGGCGCTCGCCAGCCCATGGCGCGTGTCGGCGGCTGATCGGGTCAGCCATGCGGAACGGCCTGCCGCCGGCTCAACAATTCGCTCGCCAGGCCAACCAGGCCGACAGGCAAGTGTTGATGCGCGCGAGCGCATCGGCTATGGAACCCATCACGGCGCGCACTTCGCGCCGCATGGCCGGCACCCGTAGCTCAGCTGGATAGAGCGCTGCCCTCCGAAGGCAGAGGTCACAGGTTCGAATCCTGTCGGGTGCGCCATTTCGGTCCTAAACCACGAACATTTTGACGCGCAGAGTTCTTGCCAGTCACCGCGCCGGCCAGGACCTCTTTGCTGCCCATGATGCGGATGGTCTTGTCGCCCACTTCCACAGCTCCGAGGATTGATCGGAGATAGGCTTTTAGAGCAGGCGTGTTGCCCTGGGCTAACAGGTCGGTCATCAGCCGGGAGAAGGCGTCGACCTTTGCCGGATCGATGGCGATGGCACCGGCACCCTGCGACAGCGTACGATCCAACGCGGCTTTTGCCCTCTCCCGCTCCGCCTTCAGAAGCGTGACCTGCTCGGCCAGAAGGTCATCCAGTTCGAGGATACCCTTTGCGATCGAATCGTAGAGCCGCTTGAGCTTCTGCTCGGCGTTGGCGAGCTCGGTCTGCAGCGCGACTGCACGATTGTTGACGGCCGCCACCCTCGTCGCCCGCCGTTCGGCCAGTGACGACAGCAGCAGGGTCAATCGCTCGCGGCTGAAGAGGCGGTCCTTCAGCGCCGCGATTACGTTGGTGTCGAGCAGATCCATCCGGATGGAATTGCCCTTGCAAGCCGTCTTGCCCTTCTGGGCCCGGGCAGCGCATGTGTAATACGAATACATCTTGCCCGATCGGGACGTGCCAGTGCGCTGGGTCATACCCCCGCCGCAATGCCTGCAGGTGGCGAGGCCGGTCAGCAGGATCGGGCCGTTGACGACGCGCGGCGGCGTGACCTTTGGGTTGTGGGCTGCCAGCTTCGCCTGAACGCGATCGAACAGGGTCTGGTCGATGATACGGGGGACCTCGATCTCGACGATGTCGGCCTCCGGTGCCTTCTTCCCCGATTTCGCGCGGACGCCATATCGCCAGCGACCGACATAAGCCGTATTGGTCAGGATGAGATGCAGCGGACCGATGCCGAAACTCCCGCCCCGCTTGGTGCGGTAACCGCGACCGTTGAGCCATTGGCAGATGCCTTTGATGCCGAGCGGCGGTGTGCCGGTCTCGGCATCGCCGTCTGCATACAGCCGGTAGATCAGCTGGACGGTCTCTTCCTCGACGGGATCAATCTCGAGTTTCTTTTTCACCTTCTGGCCGCGCCGCTCGGCTTCGACGATGCGATAGCCCAGGGGTGGAGAGGCACCGTTCCAGAATCCTTGTTTAGCATTTTCCCTCATTGCTCGAACGACTTGCCGCCCATTCTCTTTAGAGTTGTACTCGTCGAAAATGCCGATGATCTGCCGCATCATCTGCTGGCTCGGATCCTCACCGGTCGGCTGAGTGACGGAGATGACCTCGACACCGTGCTTGCGCAACTTGCGAATGAGGAGCTCCATGCTCGCCCCGTCGCGGTAGAAACGGGAAAAGGCGTGGACCACGATCACGTCATAGGGATGGTCCGGATCGCACGCCCTGTCGATCATCTGCTGAAACGCCGGCCTTCGATCATCGGTACCCGTAAGCCCGGCCTCGACATATTCGTCGGCGACCAACCAGCCCTGCCGTTCGCAATGGCGTTGCGCCTGGTCGAGCTGAGAAGGTAGCGAGACATCGCCCTCGGCCTGCCGGCCGGTGGAGACGCGAAGATAGAGCGCCGCCCTCAGCGGCTGCGGCAGCCTGAGAGGCGATTCAAGGCGGTGGGTCTTCATGATAATTGGTCCTCGGGAAACGATGGATGTGGCAGAAAGCCTGGCGCCGATTCCGATCGGCGGCAAGCTTTCAGTTTGAGCTGTCGGGCACCTTGCCCGACAGTATCGCCTCGATCGATGAACCGACCTGGGCCTCCAGTGCGAGCAGTTCCGCCGACAGCACAGGAATGACTTCCGGGAGATCGGCTTCGACCAGCCATTCCTCGACTTCGACCTTTCTGCGCCTCCTCTGACCGGCCCGACGGGACCGTCCCCACCGGCTATCAGACAGGGGGCCTTCCCGATCGGGATCGGTGTCTGCCCCTGTCGGACTTCTTCCATTCCCTGCGCCGGCTACCGCGCGATTGTTCCTGATCCGGCTGCGCTTTGCGCCGCCGGCTGGCATCTGATTTTTCATAACGGGTTCCGTCCGCACCAGCCGACGGCCTACGCGCGGGGGTGGCCGCCGACCGGTGCGGACAGTTTCCTCACCTTCCCCGGGCGGTTCTCCCTCATCCGGCAAGAAGGCCAGAGCGGGAGAACATCATCATGCTGACGCCGATCTATGTCGGCGGCAAGGGGGCTTCTTGGAAGAGAAACAACCTGCTGTCTTAACTACCGCAGTAGAGGACAGCCCAGCCGGCTTCTGCCCACTGACGCCGATGCATATCCTCGTTTGCGAAGTCCCCTGAGCCAGGCCTAGCTGTCTCCACCCGAGAAGGGGGGCGGCTCGTCATAGATCCTCTCGTAAACGGCCATCCAGTCCGGCGTCTCGATGAAGTTGACGACTTGCCTGGCGATCGTTCCGAGACATGCCACTCCATGATCCTCCAGCACCGCAATGTCGAAGGTGAGGTCCGGGTAGTCGGTACCCAGTCGCCTGAATACCGGCATCGGCGAAAAGGTGGCGGAGAGGAATTTGAAGCGGACCATGCCCTTGTCGCGATCAGCGATATCGGTTCGAACGCCTCGCGTCGCGTGCCCCAAGCTTCCAGCGCATCGTCAGTGCTGAAGTCCCCACCAGCGTCGGCCAGCGGTATGACTGCGCCAAACGAAAAATTGAGCCGCGACGCGCATTCGTCGTCCGGCTCAAAGCAGCGCGACAGAAACTGGACGATGTCCTTTTCCGGTCCGTTGACCCGTACCTCATGTACGACCCAGTTCGGCATTATTGGCTCCCTGCTCCAACCGGCTTCGCGATAGGCGGGCGGCGCTCTCACGCCGCCGCCGTTGGTGAAGCGGGCATTCCCCGATCTGTCGTCCGGCGCCCTGGTGGCCGGGGCGATAAAGCTTGATCGTGCTCACGCCGATCCTTCTCGGCGGCAAGCCTCAGTGCAGCGGATCATACGCCGATCCACCTGCGCGCGGGCCGTGTCCCCCGAAAAGTTCAAAGCTGCGACCCTCCAGGCGGTCCAGAAACCCACTTTCAAACAGTGCGCCCTGCACAAGTGTATCGGCCATCCATTCGACACCTTCCCTTTCTGCAGCTGCAATGACCTGTTCCCAGTTCATGCTCGCATGACGGCAGAGCATGTTCCTGAAGCGGCACCAGCGCCACGAATTGAAACGCCAGAAGGAAAAGGGGTGAAGGCCGTCTTCGAGCAAATGGCGGCACAGATTGTGCAGCACCGGCGCAAGCCACAGGACTGCCGCGTCAGGATCGTCGAGCTGTTTGGCAGCGATTAGGTGGCTGTTGAAGACGATGGCCGGCCCAGCGTCGAGTGCAAGCTCACGAAGCATGGGAGCGTCCGCATTGCCCCGCACGAATATCAGGAAATTCCAGCCATGGAGGAAACTGGGTCCCTTCGTGGGTTCGCCGTAAGCGTTGATCGAAAACATCTGAATACTCCTGTTCTCAGTGGATGGTGTGGCCGCGACGGCCGGGGAAAAGCTTGTTTCTGCGTGCCGTCCTCGCCGTGCGGCGAGGTCTGACCCGCTTGATGCCTGTCTTCCGACGGTCAGCCAGAAGCTCGAGCGCGGTCCAGGCAACACAGCGTGCGAGATCTCCCGCCTCGAAGAGAGTGATGGGGCTGGCAAGCATTGCCTGCGGCATCATGACCACGGACAGCCACGGAAGCCGGCAGGGGGGGCCGTCGACGACAAGACCTGCGATCTGCCGTGCCCGTTCTTCGGCGATCGGCCAGAGAGCCGCGGCTCCCTCGGCGGTCCACGCCAGATGGCAGGTCGCGATCCAATCCTCACCGTGGATGAGGTTGAAGCAGCACGAGCCATCGGCCGGCGCATGCACCATCTGGAGCTTCCAGCCGGTGTGTGCGAGGACGCCGCCGCCGATGGCAACGAAAGGCGTCAGGCTGTCGATAACGTCATCGGCGACTTCGCTCCTGGGGCTGGAGCGGTCATGGCCGGTGTTGAGCGTCAGGTGCTGCAGGCAGGCGGAACGTGAAAAGCGTTTCATGTGATTGTCCTTGTGTCGGCGCCTTGGCGGCGGGAATTGTCTTAGGGCGGCGGTAGCTGCCCCGCCGCCCAGGGGAGCGCTGGTCACACCCACGTTTCCCAGAGGAACTCGGCGCGCTCCTCGTAGAAATCGGTCGTTGCCTGCAAGTAGTCGCCATAAGGAAGGCGGTAGACCGAGAAGCGCCTCTTCCGGGGGCGGAGCTGCACGACGTTGTCGCCAGGCGCCGCCTCCTCAGCGTTCATCCCCTCGCGCGAGACATAATCGGCAAGATGGGAGGAGAAGAATCCCGCGACCTCTTCAGGCGGAATGTCGCGCCCAAAATGGTCCATCATCGCCACAAAGCGGCTGTCGTTCTCGTCATCCACGAGTACAAGGCAGCCATGGTCGTAACCTACCTCGCGGAGGACCCGCTTGTACTGGAGCCAGCCGTCACTCCGGTAGCGTCCCTCAATCTCCTCGAGCGACGTCCTTACGGAGATGACACCGCTCAAGAGGTCACGGCGGATGTCTTCCATCCTCGTGAAGCGAAGGGCCTTGCGGCCTGAGGGGGTGGGAATGGTGTTGTCGATCATGATGGTAGCCTCTCTTTGAAGTGGAATGCGGGGTGATGAATGTCGCTCGCGGCGACCATTAGTGGAGTGTCGGAGCGGACACTTCGCCGTCGCCGAAGACCATCCGCATTGCGATTGCTTCCTCATCGCACGTCACCACGATGGCTCCCTGAATGACCGCCCGTGCTTTGTCGCTGGCGGAGATTTCCTTGAGCAATTCGAGACCCTTGATGAGGACGACGTGGCCGCCATCGTCGTCGGGCACGACGCCGAAAAAGACCTCGCTAACGTCGATGGCGCGCTTGAGGGCCGCAGTCTGTTCTTCGGGTGATCCGAGGGCCAGGAGGGCCTTACCGGTGGAAACGGCGAGCGAAATGAGATCGGGGGTAAGTTCGGTCATGGGACTTTCCTTTGCTGGTGGAGTGAAGCAGTGGGTGTTGCCGACCGCCGGGATCTGCCGGCGGCTGCGTTTGGTCGGCTGCTGGTTGGGAAGGCAAATGGCGGAAGGATCTCAAACCGTCATGGCGGACCAGCCAACGCCGTCACCACTGAAAAGAAGGGGATCCGGCGTGGGACTGGAAAGGAACGCTTCGACCTGATGCGTCGCACCAAACCAGTCATCGGGCAGCAGCCAGTGGGTGACAGTCAAACACCGGCCGTCTGAAAAGTGGATCGTGAGAGAATCGTCTCCCCGCTCTTTTTCCCAGGTGGCGCCAAGGCTTCGGGCAAATTTCGCGAACTCGCGATATCCTCGGCTCCTGTCGCGCTGCTGCGCTCGCTTTTCGTCTGCGATCTGGGCGGGATGCTTGCTGACTACCGTTCCGGGAGCAACTCGTCCGGTGATGAAGAACACGCGTTCCACACGCTTGCGGCGGCGTGGTGCTTCATCGACCTCGACCACCTGGCCCTTCGTGAAGGTATCGGCAAACATGTAGCCCGCGACAGCGACAACGTGCCGTGTCACGTTGACGATGCAGGGGCGCCGACGCTCTTCGGGGGTGCGAGTTTCCAGCCATGCCGCAAGGGTTGGCCTGTCACACACTTCGACCCAGCGGCCTGCATATCCAAGGATGCGCATTGCCCGCGCGATCACCGCAATTCCGATGCCTTTGATGCGGGGCGGATGCAAATGCTTTTCGGGCCAATCTTCACCATCACGAGCCGTGCGGCAGGCATCGAGAACGAAAGAGAGCGGCAGTCCGGTGACGGCCGCGATGGCGGTCGGCCCGCAGTAGGCTTTCAGATTCGTGTCGTTCTCCACGTCGCGAAGGGTGAGACGGATAGGATCGTTGAGATGGTTCACTGGCGCGGTCACTTTCCTGGTGTGGTGGGGGGCCAGTCACCCGGCCCGTCACTCAAGGCTGATCGCGGGGTTTTTCAGAGTCAAGCGCCGATTTTCTCTTTCGTGTTTGTAGCGAAAAAACGCCGATTTCCTAGATTTTTCCGTTAAAACAGTACCTTATTTGTAAGTGAGGTTGATTTTGAATCACGTTTTGTGCATGATCGATGCGTCTCAATCTTCTTAACAGGAGTTAAGTGAAATGGCCGAGTCCGAAAACAAGATACCGAAGGCAATCACCCTGTTCGACGGCCTAGGGGGATTCGAGATCGGCTTGGAGAGGGCTGGGATTGCACTTGGAGGCCAGTTCAGTTCCGTCTACGCGGGCCGGGCGCGCGACAGGCAGGATGAAGGTTCTGCGTTCCGCGGGGACAAGTTCGCAGCGCAGGAGGCAGAACACCAAGAGCGCGTGAAGAAGGTTATGGAAAATCCCTTCCTGCGGCTTAGGGAGCTTTCCAACCTTGCCGAGGCGGCGCCCGCAATCGCGCTCGCAAGCCCCGATATCATCGTCGGTTCACCGCCCCATCTGATACAGCGACTGGGACGGCCGCCTGAAGCCTTTCTTCTGGAGACCTTCGCGATCGTCGTCGCCACCGCGCGGCCGCGCTATTTCGTGATGGAGAACAATATCGGCGTCGCGCGAAGTTGGGATTACGGCCAATTGTTCCACCGTATGCTGCGGCAGAGCGGCTACGGACTTAGTCAGATGATGGTGAGGGTTGCCCATTTCGGCGCTGCCGACCGGCGCTGGCGGCTCATTTGCGCCGGGTGCCTTGAGGAGTCCGACAACTGGTTGAACGCATATCTCCACCAGTATCGTGCCCGTAAGCAACTGACTGTCGCCGACATTCTTGGTCAGGACTATGGGAGGAAGATTTCGGAATGTACCCCCGGCGCCGAAACGGGCAATGAACGCGTGCAGCCGGCCGAAACTGATGGCCGGCGTCGCCAGGCAGAAGATGCAGCAGACAAGCGACCTTCGGGCACGGTCCTGCGTGATACCGACAAACGCACCATTCGCGATCTTCCGCCCGAAGCCCGCCTCTACTTTTGCCGTCCGGGGGGGAAGGATATGGGTTTACTCCACCGCTCGGACCGTCCTGCTCCATCGCCAATGCGATCTTCGCTCCAGGGCCTTCCCCCATCCTATCGGCCAAAGGCTGGTGACCAGCTAGACCTGCGGCTTCTTCCGCAGCCTACCCTGGGGGACTTCCTCAAGCTTGCTGGTTTTCCGGACGGCGGCAGTACGAAATGGGAGAGCGCCAAGCGGAGCACTGGCACCAGAGACCTCACGGCGTTTCAGCAACGGCTGCAACTTGCCAGTTCAACCCCCCCGCCACTTGCAGAGGCAATCGGCCGTGCGATCCTGGATCACAGGGCGAAGTTGAAGCTGGGCGCCGCTCATTCCAAGTCATGGGTGATCACCGGGGCGTCCGCAACACTACCGCCTTCCTCACCGCCCTCTAAAGCGAGGCCCAAGAAAAAAAGCTATTATGACTACAAAACCTACCTTGAGAATGATCTGAAGCTCAAGGATCGAGCAGTTTCGCAGCTATTGACTGACCTAAGGGCGGCCAAGGCGGATGTCGCACACTACGAATTGAAGGACGCCCGGGCCGAGCAGATCGCACTTGAGAAATTGTTCAAGTTCCAGGGCACGGCGAAAGACCAAAGCGAGCGAGTCCGAAGATCGCAGAAGCGCCGCGCGCTCAGGCTTTTCGCCGACTGGGAAGAAACGCAGACGCCCGAATACAAGCAGAAACTTGAGGATCAGGAGGAAGTGCGCCAGGCCATCGAGGATGAAAGGCATTTTCTTGAGCACGGTCCCTTCGAGGAATCCACGGTATCTCCCGGTTATTTTGATCGGTTATCCTCCCGACAAAAGGCAAAACCTGACGCGAGCAAGAAGTAGCCCATTCACCGAAATAGCTTCGATGGGCGATGTCGCAGACCCATAGCAAGCAGCGTGCTATCGCCGGCCCCGCCACCTCGCTGGTGGCGGCGACAGGATTTTGCCAGCGAGCGCGGCGAAATGAGGCTCGGTCGCATGTCGGCCAAGCCTCGCGCCAGGGCGGTTGCGCATTCTGACGTCAGAGTTGGCGCTTCACCATCCAACCCTTCCCAGTGTACATCCCCACGTTCAGATTCCATGCCCATTTCTCGAGCGGCACATTGTCAGCGGCGACCCGCTTGATAATGGCAGCGATCACCTCTTCGACGCGGGAGGGCGCCTTGCCCAGCCTCTCCTGTTCGCAGGCCCAGTCGAGAATATCATCGAGCAACGCGCATTCGACCGGGCTGAGTTCGATGGTTTCGCCCCGGTCGAGCCGTCCAAGCTTCTCGGCCAAGCCGAACAAATTGAGAAACGGCGCGGGCAACCCGCACGCAGCCCTCGTCGGGGTTGTCTTGCCGTCGAGAAGTTCGATCACCAGTGCCACGATCCCGCATTTGCTGGCTGCTTCAGACATGTTGTTTCCTTTCGTATTGATCCGGCGTGTGCCGGCGCGGCCAGGATCGACCGCACCTCAAGGCTGGCGCGGATCGGGGACAAAAAGTTCGGGAACAAATCGACCGGCTCAAAAAAAGCGGAGCATTCAGCGGCATGCCATGCCGTCATGCGCAAGCGCGACTATCGTTCGACTTCCAATGCCGGAAGGCGGCGTTCATGTGAGGTTTGGCGAGACCGCTTCTTTGGCGCAGCGTCACCTGTCTCGACCAGGTCGAGCGTGGTGCCCTTTATCGAGGCGCGCGACAGTTGTCGGCCAAGCCATTTGGTTCGATCCTCGTCTTTCACCTCATTCACGGCGTCACGCCGCGACAGCTGCCGACTGTCGCGCATGGCAGCGTCAACTCCCTTCCTGTCCACGAACACCCGCGTAGCGCCGCGAGCGCGCGACAGCGCGACATAGGTGTCGTGACGGTCGGCGAGCGGATCGAGGAGGACGAACGCGTTCTCGGTGGTCAGCCCCTGGGCGCCATAGATGGTCGAGGCATAGGCATGGCCGAGGCGGACCCGGCCCTGTTCGTCGGCGAGTTCAGAAGCGGCGAATTCCACCTCCCGCTCGCCAATGCGCGCCGCGAGCATCATATCGCCCTCATGCCGCTCGACCGAAACGAGCGTGGCAACGGTCCCGTTGACGACGCCGAGGCGGTCGTCGCGGATTAGGAAACGGACCTCGTCGCCGGCAGCAAGGTGAAGATCATGGGTATGGCCGGATGGCGTGACAGCCGGCAGGATCACCTCATCGCCCCACAGGAGGCCCCTTTCCAGTCGGCGCTTGCGGATCTCAGCATTGATCCTGCGGGCCTCGGCATTGGTGCGAGCCATGATCAGCGGCGGGCTTGCTGGCTGATCAAGCCTAACGGCTTCCGCCGCATCCACCAGCGCTTCGATCGTCGCGCGCTGCGTCTCCCCATAGTGGAGCTGTCCGTTGCGCTCATAGGCTTTCAGGGCGCTGGCAGTGCGACCCTCGGCAAGTGTCATGACAGCAGATCGCGCCCATGGGTCTCGCTGCCGCACGACGCGGCGGACCTCTGCCACTTCGACGGCGCGGGCGACGATCGACAGCGCGCCACCGGCGCCGACCGGCTGCAGCTGCCTGCGGTCGCCCACGAGCACGAGGCTGGCACCAGACGCATCAGTATCCGAGAGCAGCGCGTGCATCTGCCGGCTCGACAGCTGCCCCGCCTCATCGACGATCATCACTGTGTTGGCATCGGCGAAGCTCTTGCCGGCTTTTCCACGCGCAATCCAGGAATCGGTTGCCCGCGCATCGATGCCGAGATCGCCGCCGAGCTGGTTGGCGATACGCCAGGCGGTCGCCGATCCGATGACGGTGCAGCCGGCCGCCTGCCAGGCTCGAACGAGCGGCAGGAGTGTCGTGGTCTTGCCGGAACCGGCAGCACCTTCCATGGCGGCTGCGCGGCCCTGTCGAGAGACCGACAGGATCGCCTCAGCCTGTTCACCGCTAAGCCCGTGTTCGGCGGCGAACTTCGACAAGAGGTCGAGATCGGGCCGGCGGCCATCGCTCGCTGCAAGCCGCGTTGCCATGGCGAGGATCTCTCGCTCGATGCGGATCATGTCGGGCGTCGAATAGCGCCGTTCGCCCACGGCATCGGGGCGTAATTCGACGATGACGCCGTCGGCGATCAGCCGGTCGGCATTTTCCTCTGCTTCCGCCGCCATGCGACCCGAGCCAACGAGGGCTGTTGCCGTCGCGGCGACAAGCTGGCGGCGGTCGAAGAAGGACTGGTTTTGGGTAAGTTCGTCGGCCAGCGTCTTGAGCCGTTCGCGCCAGGGCTGGGCGGCGAGATCAGCAATGGCTTCACTCTGATGCTGGCCGGCGTTCAGAACCGTTTCGGCGAGCCTGTCGGCCGCCACGCCCCGCGCGGCGGCGCGCTCGTGCCAGTGCGAATGGCGATCGGCGCGAGCCAAAGTTGATTTCGCCGATCGCGACGTCTTCGCAATCGTCGCGGCAAGGGCCGGGGCGGTTGCGCTGGCTGCTCCCGCCTCGTCCAGCAGGGCTTCGACCTCCCCGCGCCGCGCGGAAAAGAACCGAGAGATATCAGAATCGACACCCTCGATCTCGAAGGTGCCGTTCTTGCCGATGTTGCAGATGGCCAGGCCCAGCCGCTGAAGCCGCGAGGCGAGTTCAAGATGGTAGGCCGCGCCCGCGGCCATTTTCCAGGCGAACAGTCGTCGTCCGTCGAGCGTGCCGACAGTTCCATCCTCGCGCGCGGCAAGGTTCAGAATAACGGCATGGGTATGAAGCTGCGGATCGGCAAAGATCGAGCCGTCTTCATGGACAGCGGGCCGCGCCTCTCCATGCTGGAAGGCAGCGACGCTCAGCTTCACCTTTTCAGAACGCGTGCCGCCGTGACCCCGGCGTGACCAGGCGGCATTGCGTTCCAGAAGCGCGATCGCGGCCTTCACGGCTTCCGCCTGCGCACTCTCGATGTCCTGTTTCAGCGGACCATCGACAAGCCCCCACAGCACGGAGACCGATTTCGGCGCGGAAAACGTCATGTCATAGCCCGGCACCCGGTCGATCCGTCCGCCATTAGTCAGCAACGGCCTGCCATGCTCGTCCAGCGCGGCATGAAGCCGCTCGAAGAGATCGCGTTTGACCGCGCTTCCCGAACCGATCCCAAGAACGGAACTTCCAGCGATCCACTGTCCCGGCGGCTCGGAGCCGCCAAGATAATACTCCGACTGCGCAAGATAGTATCCGGCCGTGGTGCCGGCGGCGATGGTCGCGACCATGACAAGCAGCCCCCATCACCATCAGGATCGATCCGGGTCGGGATGCGGGCCGGCTGCCGCTTCCGCGTGCGCCTTTCCGCCCGGCCCGCCCAGCCATGATGCGCGGCGACTGGCATCGCGACGTCGCGGCCAGCCCGTGACCGGCACGTCGATCATGGCCGGATCGCCGAGACCCGCGACCAGGCAGCGGATCAGTGCCGCCTTCCTGAACGGCCGCACGCCGAGATCGGCATCGAGCCGCTCCGGGGGCACCACAGGATGCGTTTCTCGCTTGATCTGCGGGATCCAGCCGGGCGGCGCGCCAGCCGGCCGCTCCTCGACATATTCGACGAGCCTTTCGCCGATCAGCACCTTTGAGACGCGCTCGGCCGTGTCGCCGGCGGCGAGCTTCAGCACCACCTTGATGCCGAAGCGTGCCTCGAGTGCTCTTGCGGTGGTTTCGCCATAGGTCGCGACCAGCTGTCCCAGATCCTGGACGGCGGCGACGGCCACCACGCCAAACTCCCGTCCGACTGAAAGAAGATTTGGAAGTTTCTGGAGCCGGCCCAACTCAGCGAACTCGTCTAGGACCAACGCCAACCTTCGGGTTGGATCGAGGGAGCGACCCGGTGCAAGCACCGTCCCGGCCAACCGCTCGACCAGCAGCGCACCGGCAAGCGAGGAGAGCGCAGGATACTCCGCTGATTTCTGGATGATGAGCACGGGTGGGAGCTTGGTGCCAGCGTCGAGCCAGTCGCGCACACTGAAGCGGCGTTTTGCCGGTACGTCCGCCCACGCATCGGCGAGTGGCTTCAGCGATGTGAGGGCAGCTACCCAGAGCGTGATGAGGAGACTCATGCTGGTCCGCTGGACGCCGCCATCGTCGTCAAAGGCGATCAGTTCGGCGCTCGCGGCCCCGGACCGTTCCAGCGTCTCCCGGAAAATCTCCGGCGATGAGGTCAGGAGCTCGTAGAGCTGGGCAATCGTCCAGCTCTCGCCATGATCGGCCATCAGCGACATGATGGCATCGGCCCAGAGAGCGCGCGCGCCGTCGGCCCACATGGCGTCGTGTTCGGCGCCCTTTACCGCAAGTGTCGCGAATTCGAGCGCTGCCGCCCGATCAGATATATCAGCGGCGATATCCCAACCCGCCGAGCGTGCATCATGCGGCGCCCAGAGAATGAAGCGGTCGGCGGGCAGCCCTTCCAGGAAGTCGCCCTTCACATCATGGATCACTACCCGGTCCCCGCGCTTGATCATCTGTTCAAGCCAGCCGCGCAGCAGCGCCGTCTTGCCAGACCCCTGCGTGCCGATAGCCAGGATGTTCTGGCTCTCACTGGCGCGGTTCAGCTGGACATGCGGAACGAGCCAGAGGCTGTCGCGTTCGGGACGGCCAGAGCGGGCGAGGTGCCGGCGCAGGGACTGCCGCCCGTCCCAGTCGTGTCGGAGTTTCCGGCCCCGCAGATGGGTCAGCCGGTCGCGGTCCGGGGTGGAGAAGGAAATCCGGTCGAGTGCGACCCAGCCGGCCACGATCGCGGCTGCGACGACGATCACAAGCCTCGGCAGGAGGACGCCGAATGCAGCCGGGTGGGATATGGATTCGATGATGGCCGAACCCCAGCAGGCCGGGTCCGGCACCCATCCGGAGCCGCACCGGCGTCGGCCGAATTCGACCATCTCGGTCGCGAAAGAGATCAGCGTGATAGGCAATGGATTGCCCTCGCGATCCAAAATAACGGGGGGCATCAGTTCGAAACAGACAAGCGCAGCAAGGACTATGGCACCGGCAGCGGCCGTAATGGCACCGAGCCAGGCCGGCCACGCCGAGTGGCGCTCGAAAAACGGGCTCATGACAACGACCTTTCGATGAGGGGCAGAACACGCTCGGTGAGAAGCAGGAACAGGAGGCCGGCGGCCGCAGTACCTGCCCCAGCACGAAGGCCCAACAACGTTCCGGCAATCCCGTAATGGCGCTCGCTTGTGCGCTGTCCGGTCCAGCCGGCGGCGCCGTAGCGGCCGGCCGTGCGCTGCTGGTTTCGGGTACCGGCGGAAGGTGGGGCGGCGTCGAGGCCCGCTTCCGGTGCTGCCGACCCGACATGGCGCAGGAAACAGGCGAGGCCCGATCTTCCCAACCGCTCGAGGCGGCGCGGCTCGAAGCTACCGGGGTCGCTTCGAAAAGCGCTTGCGAGTTCCTCGGCAAGCTCCAGCCGTGCGGCGGCGCCTTCGCTTACCGTTTCGGAAATTGACGAGACGCTCATGCCCGGTCCTCCCGCCCAAACGCGATCACCTTCGAAATCCCGTCGAGCATCTCGGACAGCCACGCCGCCACATCGCCGCGCACGATCTTGGCTTCGGGCCTGGGCAGGCCAGTGACCCGCATCACGTCGGCCACCTCCAATGCAGCGACGTCGATGGGACGGCAGCCGGCCGCCTCAAATGGTCGCCAGCTTCCCGCCTCGACGAGTGGCATGTGGATCAGATCCGCCTGCTTAAGGAGCGGCGCGACAATCCTGCGGTGGGTAGCAAGTGCATCGGAGGCCGGATGGAGATCGGCAATCTGCCCGTCGCGCTCGTTTTCCACGAGCACAAGCCGAGGCGAACCGAGCTGCGCCGCCAGCAACTCGACTGTCCGCCCGGCCTGACGGATTGCTTCGCCCTCGGCCAGATACGGGACGGCGAGCAGTGTCGGGATATACCAGTCGGCGAGATCGCTGGCCAGATCGACCAGCCCCATCCAATGGGCGAGACCTGCCGCCTCATTCGCGCCGACATCGACCAGCACCGAGCGGCCGGTTTCGGGTATGGCTGCTATGGCCTCGTAGATCGGAGTATAGGCCCGCGCGCTTGCGGCCGGATCGCGCCTGGCGAGCTTGTGGTCGACGCGGATCGTGACGATCTCTTGCCTGAGCGCCGCCGCCAGTCGTGCCTGGCTGTCGACCTGCATGATCGACAGCGGCTCCTCGTTGAGCCTGAACGTGTCGGCGATCGCCAGCGAAGTGAGCGATTTGCCGACCCCACCCTTTTCGCCAGCGACAATGATGAGAAGGGGCGGAGAAATGGGCGCCGCGTTAAAACTCTTCTTCGACATGAAAAACCCTCCTTGGATGCGAGGGCTTCATCGTCACCGGATTTTTGGGCCAGGAGTTCGGGAACAAATCGGGTGGCCGCGCGAAAAGCGTCGGTCGGCTTCCGCATGGCTGGCGTCAGCGTAGAGCTGTTGTGTCCGTCAAGGGCCTGCATCCCGGTTGATGGTGGACTGGGAACGCTGCGGGTTTTCGTAGTCAGTCGATCAGAGTGAGAGGAAGGCGGCTGTCGCCGTGACGGGTTTTGGTGCTGGGAGAGAGGCTCCTGGCGGCCCGCCACGGAGACATCACCATGACAACTAAAGCGGAACGGGCAGCTGGTCGGGGCGCTGCGGAGCGGGGATCGCTCTATGAAGAGATCACGGCAAAGATCATCGGCGAGCTGGAGCAGGGCCACGTGCCCTGGGTCAGGCCCTGGCGCTCGGATGGCAGCGGCATCGGTGTGGCCATGCCCAGAAACGCCACGACGAGCCGGCCATATTCCGGCATCAACATCCTGCTGCTGTGGGGCGCCGCAATCGAGGGCGGCCACTCCACCCAGGCCTGGCTGACCTTTCGCCAGGCCCGCGCAATCGGCGGTCATGTCCGCAAGGGCGAGCGCGGCACGACAATCGTCTATGCCGACCGTTTCGTGCCAAAGGACGAGCGTGAGCGTGCACGACGCGACGGCAATGAGGCGCGTGCCATCCCCTTCCTCAAACGCTTCACCGTATTCAACATCGATCAGTGCGAAGACCTGCCGGTTGAATTGACCGTCACGGCACCTCCGGTCAATCAGGATCTCATTTTGCCGAGGGCGAGGGAACTGATCGAGGCGACCGGCGCCGACATCCGCATCGGCGGCGACCGGGCCTATTATGAAGTGCGCACCGATCACATCAGGGTGCCGCCACCCCAGGCCTTTTTCGAGCCAATCGACTGGCACAGGACAGCATTGCACGAACTCGGTCATTATGCCGTAAGCTGGATTATGCCGCATGGCCGAGTTCGGCGGCCGTTGCGTCTGCTGTCGGCCATGCGGCAGTTCGGCATAATCAGAGCGTTTCGAGGAAAGCGAGCAGCTCATCGCTTGGGCGATAACGCCCGGTATGCGTTTC
>NZ_WVVV01000052.1 GCF_012911015.1 Chelativorans sp. ZYF759
CCCAGATCTATAAACATGAAATTTGTAGGGCCCAATTATGTTGTATCCGTACTGGTGGTTTGGTGTTACCGAAACAGCGAAACTTTAGTGGTAGGCAAGATGGCCCCGAACGACGTGTTCGGCGTGGCGTTCAAAGATGGCCCCGAACGAGGTGTTCGGCGTGGCGTTCAACGGCGGCTTCAACCAGCCCATCATGTGCGGCGGAGAGCCGAGGCAGATGACGCTGCAGGWSCGSGGSAAAGCCGACCCGCCCATCTACACCATCAGGATACGCGTGCCGCAGCACGCCRYAAGCTTGATCTTCTCCTTCACCAACGGGGCCGAGTGGGACGGGCCGTACACSCTCAAGTTCAGGGTCCCSAAGCCATGGCAGAASAAGCCGCTGAGCTTCTTCAACGAGGGCCTGGCGGACGARCTCAACAGGGAGGGCGCSTGCGACCTGGCCATCTACCCGGACGAGAACATCGCCATCACCAGCTGCGCCATGGACGGCTACCTCGASGAGGGGGGGGATCGGTGCAAGCTGGAYATYGTGAGCGGRTGCACGGACCCCAGCTCCGACATGTTCGACCCGCTRGCCACCGTCAACGACGGCGCCTGCCCCCTCGAGTCTGATTCCGAGGAATGATGAWGGAGCTCCATCTCAATCCGAGGGAGGGAGGCAGCARCAGCAATCGTGATCCACACAAATGTCTGTCAAGTTTGTCATCATGTGATACATGAAGCATACCTGTATTTAGCCAGAATACCACAGTAAAAACG
>NZ_WVVV01000053.1 GCF_012911015.1 Chelativorans sp. ZYF759
CCAGTCTCCCTCCAAACCAAAGCCATCGGAGGAGCAGCTGGACGACCATGGCCTCGCCGCTGCTCAAGTCACACTCTCAGCTAGCCGCCGCCACCGCCCTGCACTCCGTGAGGAGAGCCGACCGCTGCCCGGCGACAATACACCTGGGCAAGTTCCATGACCACGGGCTCAGGTCCGGCCGTTCTAAGAGATCCGGTTTAGCGAAGGTGGGCGCCTTCCCGTCGCTGGACGTGGTGCCGCTGATGGTGACGATGGTGGAGCACGTGGACATGTCGCGGGACTACGTCGTGACCAAGTCCATCTGGCATCTCAGCGACGCAGCCCTCAAGAGCGTCTATACCTTCTACGCCATGTTCACCGTCTGGGGAGTCTGCTTCTTCGCGTCCATGAAGGATCCCTTCTACGACAGCGAGACGTACAGGAGCCAGGGTGGCGACGGGACCGTGCACTGGTACTACGACAGGCAAGAGGACCTGGAGGCGTCTGCGAGGGAGGAGCTGCTGCGGGAGGAGCTGCTCGAGGAGATTGAGCAGAGGGTTGGGGGCCTCAGGGAGCTGGAGGAAGCGAGCAAGGAGGAGCAGCTCACAAAGTGATCACGCGGGCGAATGGGATGGATCAGCTCTCTCTATCTGAGCTTCGTTAGCAAATAAGTTCAGACTTCTTAATTTACTGCCCTGCTCAAGTCTGTATATGGCCAAAACCCAAAACGATTGATCAACTGCGCTACTGCAGTGCAATAGCAGGATACGTATAGTTTTTTT
>NZ_WVVV01000054.1 GCF_012911015.1 Chelativorans sp. ZYF759
CGAGAAGTGGCGAGCCCCGAGAGCGGGTTTAGTTAGAGGCTACGGGCGGTCGGGCGCGGCGGCGGCGGCGGCCATGAGCAGCGGGAGCGAGAGCACTACCGCCAGCAGGTGGCTCGAGCTGGCCRCGCTGCGCGCGCTGGCGCGCGACGCCGCGGAGCAGCTTCGGCTGCCGCGGGCCGGCACGTCGGCGTCGGCGTCGTCGTCGTCGTCGCCGTGGCGCGGGCGCGAGGACCACCTCCACGGCCACGGCAAGACGGCCAAGGTGATGCACCTGCTGCTCTGGGGMCCCAAGTGAAGCGGCGGCGAGAGGCCACCGTACCGCCGGGCTCTCCCGCCGGCGTTGCTCGTTTTGCTCTGCCTGCAATCCGCCCCGCACGGACTGTACTGTACCTATACACCTATATACTACGACGTGCACCTGTACTACGACGTGCTGCTGTACCATACTAATACTAGTGCGCTGCTGCTCCCTTGCCTTCTTGCTTGCACCAGCCACTCCCGCTTTTTTTGCTCGAACGATCGACTGYTCGTGTCGCGTCGGGCCACGGCCGGTCGTCAGTTTGGGTGTGTCCACTCCACTGTAAAGCTCCTCTCTTTTTTTTGGGTACTCCCTSCATGCCAAAGTTAGCGGACGTGTACTAGGTGTGGTTCGGAGCAGCAGGTTGTATTACTTACCACCCCTCTGTRATGTAAGAACGCGTKCTRAAATTATCATGTCGAT
>NZ_WVVV01000055.1 GCF_012911015.1 Chelativorans sp. ZYF759
CACTACACTACACCACACCCACCCGACGACGATCACACACGYAGAAGATCGAGTTCGTTCGATCGTGACCGTGACGCAGGAAGCTATAAGCTAGCCAAGACAGGAATAATAATGGCGGCGTCGACGGTGGCGAGCCTCTCTGTCCCGGTGACGACGACGACCTTCGCGGCGGCGGCGGCGGCGGGCGGCGCCGACGTGCTGATCGTCGTCCCGAGGAGGGCGGGCGCCGGGCGCGTCGTCTGGTTCCCCGCGGCGGCGCGCCGCGGCGGCGGCAGCGGGCGGTTGGTCGCCGTGCGGTCCAGCGGACCGGCCACGCCGCCGGAGATCTCCGACAAGGTGTCGRAGAGCATCAAGCAGGCGGAGGAGACGTGCGCGGACGACCAGAAGGGCGACGCCGAGTGCGCGGCGGCGTGGGACGAGGTGGAGGAGCTCAGCGCCACGGCCAGCMACGCCCGCGACAGYCTCAAGGAGACCAACGCCAACGACCCGCTCGAGAAGTACTGCAAGGAGAACCCGGACTCCGAGGAGTGCCGCATCTACGACAACTAGCTATAGTCGTAGCTATATAGGGCGTGGAATGATACTCTCGATCGGCGCGTCATACGTGGAATGAACTTGTATGAAGCTATACCTCAAYGCTTCTCTACCTGCCGCCGCCGCCGCMGCAGCACCCCGTATGATATGATACACAGCTGGGATGGTATACTGATATTTTGGG
>NZ_WVVV01000056.1 GCF_012911015.1 Chelativorans sp. ZYF759
AAAGGAGTCTGCTCGAACTTCCTCTGTGACTTGAAGCCAGGCGCTGAGGTGAAGATCACAGGGCCAGTGGGCAAGGAGATGCTCATGCCCAAAGACCCCAAYGCAACARTCATCATGCTCGCAACGGGKACCGGYATYGCTCCGTTCCGCTCCTTCTTGTGGAAGATGTTCYTSGAGGAGCACGAGGACTACAAGTWCACCGGSCTYGCGTGGCTGTTCYTGGGMGTCCCGACSAGCGACASCCTGCTGTACAAGGAGGAGCTGGAGAAGATGAAGGAGATGGCGCCGGACAACTTCCGGCTGGACTTCGCGGTGAGCCGRGAGCAGACGAACGMGGCSGGGGAGAAGATGTACATCCAGACGCGCATGGCGGAGTACARGGAGGAGCTGTGGGAGCTRYTSAAGAAGGACAACACCTACGTCTACATGTGCGGGCTCAAGGGCATGGAGAAGGGCATCGACGACATCATGCTCGACCTTGCAGCCAAGGAYGGGATCRACTGGWTGSASTACAAGAAGCAGCTCAAGAAGRGCGAGCAATGGAACGTCGARGTCTACTGATCCATCCATCCGTTGACGACTGCGGAGATCAATCAAATCGTTGGCTCGCGCTCGTCGCCGCGCCCGAGTCAGACCCAGCTCTCTCTATCGTCTATCGATGTACATACCTTACGATGATGAAAGACATTCTCTATCTATCTATG